>OZ246422.1:0-3507414 GCA_965231185.1 Tepidiformaceae bacterium
CCAGCCGACGGACCCCAAGGCTTCCTCCTCAAGGAGGGCACCCGCGCACTTGTGGTCGAGACCGATGCGTTCTCGTTCCGCCCTCTCGCACTCGACCAGGCGTTGTTGCCACAGGGGGTCAGCCTTCCCTACGTCGTGCCAGAGCCCTGCAAGGAAGGCCAAGTCACCGCCGTCGAAGGGGCTGGCCAGGTCGCGAGCGAGATTCGCGACATTCCGCAGATGATCGATGAGAAGCTGCCGCTCCCCTTGGGCGTTAGCGGAGTGTGCGTAGAGGTGGGTGGTCTCCGCGCTTGGGCTGTCGGTAACCTCGTCGAGCGGCTGCATACAGTTGTGATCATAGAGTCCGCCCAGTTGAAATATGCATTGGGGCGGATCGACACAAGCGCACCGCCTCTGGAATGAGGAACTGGTGCTCGTGGCGCGGCGAAGGGCTCGCCTAGATTGGTCGTCTGTCACGCTTGACACTGGCCAATGGCTTCTTCTTGCGTATCGGCCGAGTCGAGAACCGAGCGTGTGCCCGACGGGCAGGGACTTCCGGTCAGGTCCGATCCAATGGGGTTCACGAGGAGCGGCGCTGGGACCGGCAACCTGGTGCGGCTGTAGACTCCGACCCCACATACTAGGTGTGGAGTCAAAGCTGTGGTGAAATTCACTCGCGTCAAGTCGTCCGATGCCCCCGGACCGGTGCGCCAGACGGGGAAGCTCTCGGCGCGCATGCGCCAGTACGAGGACTACGTGAACGCGGTGAAGGCCAATGAGGCGGGCCAGCTGACACCCGAAGCGGGTGAGACGACGCGCGGCCTCGCACTCCGTGTTGCCCGCGCCGCCAAGCGCGTGGGGAAGACGGCCGACACCTGGGTGCGGGACGGGTCCGTCTACTTCGTCGTCTCCTAGGCCCACGGCGCGGTTGCGCGGGCGGTAGGGCCCCGCAGCCACCTGGCGGCGGCTGGAGGAGTCTCGGGCGAGGCGGGTACAGAGGAGCGGCCGGCGGCGCTGATCCACACCGAGGGCCGACGGGAGATGCCAGAGCCCTTGGGCATCGGCAAGGACATCGTTGCCAGGACTTTGGTCTCGGAGCGAGCCGCCGAGGGGCTGGCATCGGGCAGGGAAGCCACACCACAGCAAGAGGGCGAGCCCCGGGTTCAGGCAGAGGGCGCGTTGACAAAAATTGCCCTTTGTCAGGCGGAGGTGACGTCGAGGGCGTGTACGGAGAATAGACGTATGTGGCAAAACGCCGAGTGGTCGAAGAGACCAGTTGAAACAAGGGGAAACGGGCCCTACCGGACGTAGGCAGTAAGCAATTCGGTTCCGGGGCTCCTTCCACGGGCAATCGGCATGTGCCTAGGCGGCAATCGATAGAGGCAATCGGAGAACGGGGCCAGTGAGCGGTGAGAGCCGCTCCACGGTGGCGGGAACCCTGAGCCTGGAGCGTCCGCGGGGACCTCGGGCTGCAGGGACACCTCGGGGAGGCTCTCGTCTGGAGAAGGACGCAAGAACCGCTGGGAGTGGCCGCAGGACCTGGGGCCGCTGAAGGACGCTGTGGCAGCGAGTCGGGGCCGGGAGCAGCTCTGCAACGCGCAGCCGTAGCTGCGCGTGCGCGGACTCCCTTCCGCTCTAGCCGGCTGTGCGGTCCGCCAGGAGGAGGGCCAGGGCTGCGACCAGTGCGGCCACGCCTGCTGGGATGCCGAGGGCGGTCAGGGCCGTAGCGAGCGACCGCTTCGTGCGCCGCGCGGGCGCCGACCAGCCGGGACCGTCGATGCCCAGAAGGGCTCGGTCCTCCCCTGGCGAGCGCGGGTGGCCGATGGGGCGCGGCGACCTGCGGTCAGCGGGGCCAGGCGGCCGGCGTCGCAGCGGAGTGGGCATGTGTCCACACCAGTGTGCTGGGTGCGGGCGGCTCTTGCCTAGCGCGGAGGGCTGGCCGGGCCGGCGCGTGCCCCGCCGCCTGCAAGGGTCGTTCGGGCGAGGTGCGCCCATGGGATCGGGCTCTGCCGCTGCGGGCGTCGGGGTACCCGCGACGGGACAAGATCGCGGTGACCACCCGCAAGATCATCGCGCACGTCGCGGCAACCGGGCCGCCCTCCGCGCGAGTGGTCGTCCTCGCCCTCAGGCCGTTCCGGCACCAGCGGCCTTCGCCATCCCGGTTGTTGTCGTCGTGCCCCGATTGCCATCGCAGGGATGCCTCCCGGCGGCTGCGTGTGCGTTCTGTGGGGCGTGGAGCGCGGAGCACCGGACGGCCAGCCGTAGTCCCTCGGAGGGGACTTCATTCGTGCAGTCCCTTCCAGGACCTCACGCGGAATGGGGCAGATGTGATGTCATTGGCCTGTACAGGAGATCGACGTTTGTCGAAGTGGGGCAGTGTCCCCCGGAAACCCAGTCAGACCAACGGAAAGAGCGCCCCTACAGGCGGTGTCCCGGGAGCACGTGGTCCGAAGTCCCCGTTCCACGGGAAATGGGGCATGTGGAACATGAGGAACCGGAGAAGCAAGGAACCTGATGGACGAGATGACGAACCCGGAGCGCCTGCGCGAACTGCGGCTGACCGGGTTGCTGCACGACCTCGTCGAGGAGCACGGGCGGGGGAAGGCGGCGGAGGAGCTGGGTGTCGACCGCAAGACACTGTGGCGGTGCATGAACTCCGGGAAGCTGACCCCCACCCTCGCCGAGGTGCTGGAGCGGCGGATGCTGGCCGGGCAGCGGTCGGACCTGGGCCGGCAGCGGGCGCGTCTCGATACCCTGGAGGAGCGTGTGGAGGCGCTGGCCGGGGCGTTGAGCGCCGGTCTCGACGCCGTGCGCAGCGAGGTCGAGGCGGTGGCCGGGGTGCAGGCGGAGGCGCTCGGGCAGTGGCAGCGCAGGCTGGCGGAGGTGGAGGCGCGCGGGGCGGGGCGGGACGGGACTCAGGCAACGGTTCCGCCAGCCGTGAAGGGCGCACCGCAGCCGGTGATCGGCAAGCCAGCCGTCAGCAAGCCATGGCGGCCCTACCCCCAACTGGTGACGCTGGAGCCGGAGGCGGGTGAGGAGCTCATCTACGGCGCGGCCACGCCCCTCATCGTGGAGTGGCGGCAGGCGAGCGTGGAGCACATCGACAGGGGCAGACGCCGGCTGGACCGGGCCACCGCCTGGGTACGCATGCGGGAGCTGGAGATCGTCCTCATCGGGGAGCACGAACTGACGCTGGCCCCGGCCGTCTACCCCTGGAACGGCATGGAGCGCGGCCGGGAGGTGTGGCGCCGGGAGCAGTCGCTGGCGGACGCGCGGGCGGAGCGCAGGTGGGCGCAGTTCTGGCGCTGGGTGCGGCGCGTGGTCACGCTCGGGTTGTGGTGGAAGTAGCCAGCGTCGCGGGGGTGTCGCGCTCGCGTTGAACCGGCGGGGCACTTCCGTACCCACGCCCGCCCGGACGCACTTGACAGGCGAACGGACGTTCGGTGACACTCGGATCGCTTTCTGGCTTTTCCAGTGTTTCCCGCCTGAGAAACCTGGGGTCCGTTTCCTGACCCGGAACGACCGAACGGATTGAGCCTTGCTCTCCCGACGGCCGTCCCAGAGGAAACAACCGTCTTCCTGTTGCGGGAGGTGGTCGAAGGGTCGAGCTCTGCTCCCCCGAGGTCGCTTCAAAGCCGGGATTGCCGCGGGCGATGTGCACAATGCGCTTCGACCCCGGAGACCCTGGAGAAAGTGCGTTCTGCGCTAAGCCCGTTTCCCACGCCTACGGCCTGACTCACCAGCAGCAACGCCACATCGTCACCACGCACAACTGAGGACTCGCGCGCGTCTCGCTAGGGATGCACCAGGGCGAGCCCTCGCTGCGTCTCATGCGCGCCGTCCGCCGATTACATCGTCGCGGGCCGGCCGCTCCCCATCCCCGCAGCCGCCAGCGTTCCTTCACAGCGAAGAGACCCTGGGCGATCTGCGCCTTCTTCCCCGGCCCCTGCACGTTCGAGTTGCGGGTGGTTCCGGGTACAAGCCACTCCCCCCGTTCCCCGGTTCGCATCCGACCGTGGGCGAGTGTGTCCAGCGACCAACGACCTCCGCGCCGGGATGCGGGTGCGGACCAGCCAGATGCACGCAAAGGAGAGACGCATGCACATCACGGAAGCCATCACGACGGCCGCCCGCTGGGGGTGGCGCACCCGGCTGGTGGCGGCGGTCCTGCTGATAGGACCGGTGCCCCTGACCGGCGACCTGGAGCTCTTCGCACTGAACGCGGCGGGCCTCGTCCTGGGAGCGCTCGTGCTCCGCCAGCTCATCCGACCGACCGAACGACCCACCACCACAACGAGGAGGACCCGATGACGACCGCGACCGCGAGCATCCCATCCACGGCAACCATCGAAACCCGGCCCAGCCTCGAGGCGCTGGTCGACCGGCTGGTCGAGAGCGTCTTCGGCAGCACCGATGACGAGCCCGGACAGAGCCTCACGCGGAGCGTCCACGACGCGCGGCGGCTGCGGCAGGCGGGCGACCTCGACGGGGCGCTGGCGCTCCTTGCCGAGGTCGACGTGGTGACCGCCGAGCCCCACCAGGCGCGCTGGGCGTACGCCGAGTGGCTCGACCTCGCCCGGCGGCGCTTCCGCGACGGCGGGACGCTCCTCTACAGCCCTGACACCGGACGGGCGGCCGTGCTCGCGCCCCGCGACGGTGGCAGGACCATGGAGGTGCTAGCCGTCCTGGGGATGCGCTGGCGCCCAGGCAAGACCCTCTCGCGGCGCAGCCTGCGGGGGCTCCGGCCCCTGGCTGGAGTCCCCGCGTGACGGCCGGCGCCAGCACCTCCCAAGTCGACCTCGCCGCCCTCAAGCGCCGCCACCTCCTCGCGGAGGTGGTGGAAGGAGCAGGCGTCGAGCTTCGTGGCAGGGGGCGCGTCCGCCAGGGCGTCTGCCCCTTCCACGAAGAGCGCGAGGGCAGCTTCACGGTCTACGGCGACACGGAACGCTGGTACTGCTTCGGCTGCGGCGAGGGCGGCGACGTGCTGGACTTCCTCCAGCGCCTTGAGGGCCTGAGCCTGCCCGAGGCGATCCGGCGGCTCGACGCCGCCCCACCGACCGCCGTGGTCAGCGCTCGCCACCGTCGTCCCGCTCCCGCGCCGGTCCCCGCGAGGGACCCGGCGCTGCTGACGACGGCCGGCCGGTTCTACAGCGGGGAGCTGCGCCGCAGCCGGGAGGCGAGGGCCTACCTCGCCTCCCGCGGCATCCGCCTGGAGACGGCTGCACGCCTGGGCCTCGGCTACACGCCGGGGCGCGGGCTGCGGCGCTTCCTTGAGGGCGCCGGCTTCGGCGAGGACCGCCTCAGGAACTCGGGGCTGTTCACGGAGCGGGGCGAGCGCTTCGCCGGCATGGTGGTCATCCCGGAGATCTCCGGCGGGCGCGTGCGCTGGCTTGCGGGACGGGCCATCGACCCGGAGCGGTCGCCACGGTTCCAGTCGCTGCCTGGTCCCAAGCCCGTGCTCGGGCGGGGGCGGCTTGGCCCCGCCCCGCCGTGGGCGGTCGTCGCCGAAGGCGTCTTCGACTGGCTCGGCCTGGCGCAGTGGGGCCTGCCCGCCTGCGCCGCCCTGGGGACGCAGGGACTTGAGCGGGTGGCCTCCGCGCTGCGGGGCTGCCCGAGGGTCTTCCTCGCCTTCGACAACGACGAGGCGGGACGCGAAGCGGCGGCCCGGCTTGGGGGCTTGCTTGGCCCCCGCGCCACCACCGTGGCTTTGCCCGCCAGCGTCTCCGACGTGGCGGAGCTTGCCGCCTCGTCCCACGGATGGACGGTCTTCGAGCACCTGCTCACGCGGGCGGCGCGAGCCGCCGTCTAGCCACCCCACTCCAACCACCCAGCTTGTGATCGCACCGGCCTCCCCTGGGGGACCGGGCGGCCACCCGTGCCCCAACGCCCATGCGCGGGGTGAACGCCCCGCGCCCACCAGCCATCACCGACCCAGGGGGTTCCTCCGCGAACCCCCTCACAGGCCGTTACGCAACCCGACCGAAGGAGGTCCCATGACCGCTACCCGCCGGGGCTCGCCCCGCACACCGGCTCCCTCCGGGGAAGCCCGCACCGAAGTCATCCACACAGCCCGAACACACAAGGAGAGAGAACCATGCAGAACGGAACGACCGCCATCATCAGCCGCAACGGCTCCCATCCCGGCCCCGTCGCCCTCGAGGAGCACGACCTCCTCTGGGACGGCCTCCCGCCCGCCACGACGCAGAAGCTGGGCGAGCCCCTCGATGAGGGACTGGTCTCCCACCGCAAGGGCCGGGGCGGACGCACCTTCGCCTACCTCGAAGGGCGAGCCGCCATCGACCAGGCCAACCGCATCTTCGGGTTCGGCGGCTGGGGCTACGAGCTCGCCGGTCCCGTCGAGCTGCGCGAGAGCGAGAGCGTCGACCCGAAGACGGGCGAGACGCGCCACATGCGCGCCTACGCCGCCACCGTTCGGGTGACCGTCCCCGGCTCTCCCCCGCGCACGGACGTGGGCTTCCACGCGGTCGCCGAGGAGACGGCCGAGGGGCACGAGACGGCCTTCAAGGGCGCCGTCACGGATGCGCTCAAGCGCGCCCTGCGGGGCTACGGCGAACAGTTCGGGAACAGCCTCTACGGCGACGGCGCACCCGGCGACGCCGCTCCCTCCCTGCGCCGCACGATCGTCGAGCTGGGTCGCAAGCAGGGCTTCGACGAGGGACAGGTGCGGGACGCCGTGCGCAGCCGCACGGGCAAGGACCTTGACGAACTGCCCGTCTCCGAAGTCACGAGCCTCCTCGAGTCCATGGCCCGAAAGCTCCAGACCTCCAACACGGAGGACGAGCCAAAGGCCGCCTGACCGTCACGCCCCGACGCCCCTGCGAGGGAGCGCCGATACGGGGTCGTCCCTCCGGGTCGGCCCCGCCATCCATTCCGCCCGGGAGCGGTCTCCCCGCTACCCCCACCCATGACGCCAACCACCACCACCAAGAGGAGATTTTGAAGATGTCACGCACGATCAATCGAGTCGAACTGCTGGGCCGGGTCGGGACCGACCCCGAGATGCGCTACAGCCAGAGCGGCACCGCCGTCACCACCCTGCGGCTGGCCACCGACCGCCGCCGCCAGAACGGCGAGACGGAGGCCGACTGGCACTCCGTCGTCTGCTGGGGCAAGCAGGCCGAAGCCGTCGCCGAGTACGTGAAGAAGGGCAACCGCCTCTTCGTCGCGGGCTCGCTCGCCCAGAACACGTTCGAGACCGAGGACGGCCAGCGCCGTCACCGCACCGAGGTGCACGCCCAGGAGGTCGTCTTCCTCGACTCCAACGGCAATGGCAACGGCCACACCGTGGAAGCCGAGGAACGGAAGGAGGCCGAAGGCGGTGCCGGATCGGCGGCGCCGACGCCCTTTTAGTCCGGCTCCACGAACGAACGCGATGCGGGGTCGCTCCCAGACGGGGGCGGCCCCGCTCTTGATCTCAAGGAGGACACGAGATGAAGGAGTCAGCAGACGCGCCCGTTGAGCGGGCGGGCGTCTACGACCGTCCCAGCGCGCGCTTCGACTGGGAGGGGCAGCTTGAGGTTCGGGCTTCGGCGGCCACAGGCTGCCGGCGCGCCCTCTGGTACGCCGCCACGGGCCACGAACCCGCACCACCCGACGACGCGGCGCTGACCGTCATGGAGACGGGACGCGCCCTGGAGCCGGTGGTGCTCCACGCCATGCAGCGGGCCGGCTGGGAGGTCGCTCCCGCGGACTCGCAGCACCCACAGACCGTCATCCTGCAGCTCACCCCCACGGTGAAGGTGACGGGTCACCCCGACGCCACCGGCCAGGCGCCCCTCTTCGGGGAGGAGGCCGTCATCGAGGTGAAGACCCGCGGGCCCGCCGCCTTCAAGCGCTGGCAAGCGTTGGGCGCTGAACGCAGCCACCCGGACGCGGTGGCGCAGGCGGCGCTCTACACGTACGGGCTCTACGGGGAGGCGCGCGACACCGTCCTCGCCGTCATGGACACGGGCGCCCGCGCCTGGGACACGGAGGTGATCCCCGCCGAGCGGGTGGAGCTCGCCCTTGAGCGGACACGCAAGTGGCTCGCTCCCCTGGGCGCCCACTACGCCATGCACGGCGCGGACCCCGAAGTCCTGCCCGAACGCGACTTCGACGCGGGCAGCTGGCGCTGCCAGTCCTGCCCCTTCCTCGCCACCTGCCTACCGGGCAACGCGGAGGAGAACGTGAACGCAGCGCCGGAGAGCGAAGAGCCCGAGGTGAGCGACGAGGAGGCGCGCAAGGCGGTCGCCTCCTACGTGGCCGCGCGGGCGGTCCTGCGGGAACCCGAACAAGCGAAGCGACAGGCCCTCGACACCCTGAAGGCGTGGATGCGCGGGCGAGAGTCCGCGAAGGCAGAGCTTGGGAACCACACGGTCAGCCTCGTGCGCAGCACGCGCTACGCGGTCGACCACAAGAAGCTCAACGCCCTCCTCGACCCCGAGGCGCGGGCGGAGATCGTCACGGAGCAGACCTCCACGTCGGTCCGCATCAACTGAGACCAGACGCTTCCACGAGGAAGCGCCCATACGGGGCCGTCCTTCCGGGGGCGGTCCCGCTTCCGTTTCGACCAGGGTACGGGTCCCCCCGCTACCCCCATCCATGACGCCAACCACCACCACAAAGAGGAGATTCTGAAAATGTCACGAACGATTAATCGAGTCGAACTGCTGGGCCGCGTCGGGGCCGACCCCGAGATGCGCTACTCCCAGGGCGGCACCGCCGTCACCACCCTGCGGCTGGCTACCGACCGCCGCCGCCAGAACGGCGAGACGGAGGCCGACTGGCACTCCGTCGTCTGCTGGGGCAAGCAGGCGGAGGCCGTCGCCGAGTACGTGAAGAAGGGGAGCCGCGTCTTCGTCGCTGGCTCCCTCGCCCAGAACACTTTCGAGACCGAGGACGGCCAGCGCCGCCACCGCACGGAGGTGCACGCCCAGGAGGTCGTCTTCCTCGACAGCAACGGGAACGGCAACGGCCGCTCCGCAGAGCAGGAGCAGGACAGGGAGTCCGTCGCCGGGGCGCCCGCGTCCGCTCCCACACCCTTCTAGCCCGAGCCAACTACCGTCGCCCGCCACACGCGGGCGCGTTACGGGGCCGCTTCCTTCCGGGAGGCGGCCCCGCCTTCGTTTCCGACCGGTGCGGGTTCCCGCACCCCACAGACGAAAACGCCACACCACCACCAGAAGGAGAACTTGAAACATGGGACAGACGAACGAACGCACCCAGCTCCCGACCGTGAGCAGGCACACCCTGGTCATGACCCTGCTTGAGGGTCCCGACCACTACAACGGCCACTGCACCTGCGACCGCTGGTCCTACCGGACCGACGACTGGACCGACCTCGGGACGAAGTGGGCCTGGCACTACATCGCCGAGTCCGACAGCCCCGCCGACCCCGACGGCCATCCCCTGATCCAAAAGACGGTGAAGGCCGAGCTGCAGGCCAGCGGCAACTACGGCGGGGACTGCCCCGGCTGCGGCCACCCCGTCGTGAAGGGGCGCACGTACTGCCGCTCCTGCGAGCGGGACGGTGTCGTCTCCGAGGACGACCACGGCGACAACTGCGAGCGCAACTGCTGCTGGGAGGACACCGTCGCCCGGCGCGTCGCCCGCGACGCCGCCCACCAGCGAGTCGCGTGCCGCAACTGCGGCAACTGCCTCGACTGCGACGAGCCGGACTCGCCCGACCACGAGGACTGCATCTGCCCGCTCGGGCAGGCGCTGCCGGTGGAGGTGGCGGCATGACCGCCACCGAGCACAGCGACGCCTTGCTGGAGGCGCTGCGCCGCAACCTGCACGTCCTCAACGAGCTGGCCGTGCGCTACGAGGTCGAGACCGACCCCGGACGCGCGGACGGTGGTCCCTCCATCACATCCCCCGAAGACGTGCAGCGTCTCCTCGGAGCGGAGATGGGCGCCCTCTGCCAGGAGCAGGTGCGCGTGCTCCTGCTCGACCGCCGCAACCGCGTCGTGGGCCAGCGCGTCATCTATCAGGGCAACGCCTTCTCGACGGTCGTCAGGCCGGCCGAGGTGCTGCGCCCGGCGGTAGTCGAGGGCGTCCCCAACCTCATCGTCGCCCACAACCATCCCTCGGGAGACCCCTCCCCCAGCCCCCAGGACATCAACGTCACGAAGGAGCTCGGGCAGGCGGCGAAGCTGCTCGGCCTGCAGCTCCTCGACCACGTCGTCATCGGGGCAGGTGAGGCCGTGAGCCTCAAGGACCGCGGCCTCCTCGACTGACCACACGCACACCGAGCGCCGCCAGCCGCTGCGTCGCCATACGGGGCCATCCCTACCGGGAACTGGCCCCGCCGTCGTCTCCGCCCGCCCACACAAGGAGAAAGAGTCATGACCACCATCCGCGTCGTCCTGGACGACCGGCGGCACACGTTCATCACCCAGCCCGCGGTCGAAGGGATGCTCTGCGACGACTGCCCGCAGCCGCATCCCGCGACCACCGAGATCGTCGACGACCCCTCTGGCGACAGCTGGGGGCACTACTGCGACCAGCACCTGGCCACGGAGCTGGCGGAGTTCGCGAAGCGGCCCTCGTGGACGCTTCCCCACGACCTGACCGTGACCCTCGGGGCGGGCCCCCTCTTCTACGACGGGCGCTGCGGCTGCGGCGGCTGGTCCCTGCGGGAAGGGGACTGGTGCGACCTGGGCGCCGCCTTCGGCGCTCACTACCTGGAGGTCGCAGCATGACAACCGACGACCTCCATACCGTCAGCGCCGGTGGCTTCTCCGCCACGGCCGACGCCTTCGCCAGGGACCCCGACTCGGGCGGTCTCTGGTTCCTCTCCATGGTGGGCTCCCAGACCGCCCTCAAGGCGATCTGGGCATCCCTCCTCAAGCAGCCGCCCGATGTCGCCCACCTCATCCGCGGGGTGGACGGCATGGCGCTGTCGGGCAGCTACCAGCGCTGCCACGTCCCCCGCGAAACCGTCGGGACATGGACGACGAAGATCGCGCGCCTGCCCGTCTCCGGCGGCTGGCACGCCCTCGTCTACACGAAGCTGGCGGAGTACGCCTTCGAGCGGGACGGCTTCCTCCTTCTGGCGAAGAGCGAGGAGGAGGCACCGTCCCTCCACCACCGCTTCCTCGACAAGCGCAGCCCCCTGCCGTTGCACCGCTCCTGGGCGGACTGGCTCTGGCGGCGGGCGCTGGCTCGGGAGGAGGCCGTTCCCCTGCAGTCGGCGGGCGTCGTCGCCTACCGCTGCGACCCGGACGCCGAAGCCCTCCGGGAGGACCTCTCCGTGGCGGTCGCGTCGGGCCTGCTGACGCTGCCGCGCGAGGACGCATCCACATCGACCACCTACTCGAAAGGAGAGAACCAATGAGGCTTGCAGCACAGGCAAAGGGAGGGTTCTACCCCACCCCGCCACGAGTCACCGACCTGATCGCGGAGCTCATCCAGCCGCCCGCGGGCTACGCCCGCAGCGACGAGATCCTCAGGATTCTCGACCCGTGCTGCGGGGAAGGCGAGGCGCTGGAGGGGCTGGCCGGAGCTCTGAGGAAGCCGCACGCCGCCGACGTGGAAACGTTTGGGGTGGAGCTTCACAGCGAGCGCGCGGAGGAGGCGAAGCACCGCCTCGACCGCGTCCTCGGGACCGACCTCTTCGCCACATCGATCGCCAACGGGGCCTTCGGGCTCCTCTATCTGAATCCGCCCTACGACTGGGACTCGGGTGAGGAGAAGCGCGTCGAGCACGCCTTCCTCACGCACTGCACGCGCTACCTGGCGGAGGACGGCCTGCTCGTCCTCGTCGTGCCAAGGCAGCGGCTGGCGGTCTCGGCGAGGTACCTCGCCTCGCACTTCTCGCGCATCGACTGCTGGGCCTTCCCGCAGCCGGAGCGCGAGGCCTACGACCAGGTCGTCCTCCTGGGCTACCGCAAGGCGGAGGTCTTCCTCGACGCCTACGCCGAGGAGCGCATCCACCAGTGGGCGGCGGGGGAGGCTCCCGAGCTCGGCCCGCGGCGCTACCCGCTCTACGTGGCTCCGGCCACGCCTGCGGGGGACGTGCTCTTCGCGACGCGCACGGTTGATCCCGTGGCGGCGGCAGAGGAGGCAAGGCACTCGGGCCTCTGGGCCAGCACCGCCGTCACGGACCTGCTCTGGCCCGCGCAGGACCAGCGCACCCGTCCGCTCATGCCGTTGCGGCGCGGCCACCTGGCCATGCTCGTGGCGGCGGGCTTCCTCGACAACCTCCAGCTGGAGGCCGGGGACAGCCGCATCCTCGTCAAGGGCCGCACCTCCAAGGAGATGGTCCTGGCCGAGCGCACGCCGACGAAGGAGACCTTTCGCGAGCGCCTGCGCACCACCGTCGTCGCCCTCGACCTGGACTCCGGCCAGGTCACCGACATCGCCGCCTGATTGCTTCCAGCCGCCTCCATCTGGCGGCTCCCAACGGGTCAACGCCGATCCGCAAACACGAGGCCCCGCCTCTCCACCCGACGGGAGGCGGGGCCTCGCTACTGGTTAACGGCCGCAATGCGGCCGCCTCGCAACCCTACATGAGAAAGGAACAGAACCATGGACCTCGCCGAGTTCATCGACACCTATCGCGACGCCATCGCCCAACGGGTGGTGGAGTCCTATCCACCCCGCTACCGGCCCGCCGAGAACGGGCGGCCCCTCCCGCAGTTGCTGCGCTCCCCGCTGGGGGCGCAGGCCGACGCCATCCGCGCCGCCGCCCTCTCGCTCGACGTCCACCGCGGCACGACCGTGGTGGGCGAGATGGGCACGGGCAAGACCTTCATCGCGGCCTCCGCCGCCCACATGGCCGGCTTCCGCCGGGTGCTCGTCCTCTGCCCTCCCCACCTCACGCGCAAGTGGAAGCGCGAGGTCGAGGAGACGGTGCCCGACGCGCGCGCCATCATCGTCGCCTCCATCACCGACCTCGAGAAGCTGCGCCTCTCCCACGGACCGGGACCGCTCTTCGCGGTCATGTCGCGGGAACGCGCGAAACTCTCCTACCGCTGGCTGCCCGCCGTCGTCGAGCGCTGGGCGACGGTGGGTGGAAAGCTCGTCCGGGACGAGGAGACGCTGGACCCGTTCCGTGTCCCCTGCTGCCCGGACTGCTTCGCCCCGATCGTCGACAAGGACGGCCTGCCCCTGACCCTGAAAGACCTCGCCCGCCGCAAGCGCGCGTGTGACGAGTGCGGCACGGCGCTCTGGCAAGCGGACCACTCAGGGCCGAAGCGCTACCCGCTGGCGGACTACGTAAAGCACCGGTTGCGGGGCTTCTTCGACCTGCTGGTGAGTGACGAGGTCCATGAGTACAAGGGGCGAGGCTCCGCCCAGGGCATCGCCGCCGGCATCCTCGCCGACGCCTGCGGCAAGTCGCTCAGCCTCTCGGGCACGCTCATGGGCGGCTACTCCTCGACCCTCTTCCACCTGCTCTACCGGTTCTCCCCGGAGATCCGGACCGAGTTCGGGCGCGGGGAGGAGAGCCGCTGGATCGAGCGCTACGGCTTCGTCGAGCACACGATCGGCAGGGACGATGGCGAGTCGCTCGAGGACGGTCGCACGAGCCGCCGGCGGAAGTACCGGAAGGTCATCCGGGAGCGTCCGGGGCTCGCCCCCGCCGCCCTCTTCCACCTCATCGGCGCCAGCATCTTCCTGCGCCTCTCGGACGTGGCCTCCGGGCTGCCGCCGTACGAGGAGCGGGTGCTGCTCTCGTCGATGGAGACCGAAGAGGACGCCAGCGGCTTCTCCCAGCGGAGCGCCTACGACTCGGTCTTCGAGACGCTGCGGGCCGCCCTCACCGAGGCCCTAGCGAAGGGCTCGAAGCGTCTGCTGGCCACCTACCTGCAGACGCTCCTGGCCTACCCGGACGGTTGCACGCGGGGCGAGACGGTCTTCGACCCGGAGTCGGAGGAGGTGCTCATCCAGGTGCCTCCCCTCTCCGAGGAGAAGCTCTACCCGAAGGAGCAAGCGCTCGTCGACCTCGTGGCCGCCGAGCGGCTTCAGGGCCGCCGGGCGCTGGTCTACGCCACCCACACCGGAACCCGCGACATCACGGAGCGCATGGACGACTTCCTCACTCGCCACGGCTTCAAGGTCGCGGTCATGAAGGCGGACGCCGTCGCTCCCGAGCGCCGCGAGGCGTGGGTGGCGAAGCGGGTCGAGGAGGGCGTCGACGTGCTCGTCTGCCACCCGCGGCTCGTGCAGACGGGCCTCGACCTCGTCGAGTTCCCGACCATCTGCTGGTACGAGACGGACTACTCCGTCTACACCATGCGGCAGGCGTCACGGCGCTCCTGGCGAATCGGCCAGACCGAGCCCGTCCAGGTCGTCTTCATGGCCTACCGGAGCACCCTGCAGGCCGACGCCCTCCAGCTGGTGGCGAAAAAGCTGCAAAGCTCCCTCGCCGTCGAGGGCGAACTCCCCGAGGACGGCCTCGCCGCCTACGGGGACGACGGTGACGACCTCATGCTCGCTCTAGCGAGGAAGATCGTCGCGGGCGAGGAGGACGCGGACTCGGTCGAAACGGTCTTTGCCCAGGCGCAGCAGGTCGCGGCGGAGGCCGAGGCGCTGCTCGTCGATGCCGAGTGGCGCGAGCCGGAGCCGGCGGCCGTCGAACTGGTCACGGCTGGAGAGCCAGTCGAAGCGCGGCGGTCGGTCTTCTCCTGGGCCGAGTTCTTGGCAGAGAAGCCGGCTGACCCCACACGGGGCAGGGGGAAGGAGCCTGGCTCCCTCCCCCTCTTTGAGCTCGCGCTCAGCCTTGAGTGCAGGAGGGGAAGGGAACTCATGGGCGCGGAGCGCTGACACCCTCTGGGAAGGGGAGGCCACTGCCATGTGCGGTGGCCTCCCAAACCTCCTTGTGTGTGGCCTTTCTTCGTGCCCAGAGTCAATCCCCAGGCACGCGTGAGTACCAACAGGACCATCGGCGTGACCGGTCCCTGAACGGGTGCTACGGGCCGGCTCCTCCTTCCAGTGCGAGCTCGCCAGCAAACGCTGGGTGACAAACGGGCTATGCCTCCCTCAGAGTGGCGGCGGGCACCTCGGTTCCCGCCCCGCTGCAAAGCGCTGCTGGCAAAGAACGACGGCGGCTGGATCACTCCCAAAGTGGCCCGTCGTCCAAGCGGTCGATGTTCACCAAGTAGGTGTTCCGGCGCCTCTTGAGGCCCCAGGTGTGTTCGTTGACCGGGGCTGGCCTCACATTAATCAGCCCATGTCCGGCCAGCTCCTTCGTGCCCCGCGTCCAAGTGTCGCTTGAGAGGCCGTATAGCTCGGCGGCTATTCTGGGCGAGATCCAAATATGCTTTGTCGGCTCGGCGTGCCGACGCTGTTCAAGAAGGACTAGGAAGATCGCGACAGCTGGACCGGTCAATGCGCTGATCCACTGCTTGGTCCAAAACGACGCTGGAATCTTAATGTAGCGATCGTCTTTCCCTGGCCGCGAGTATTCGTCACCAGTCCCACGCTCATCCAGCAGGCGTACCGTTGACGGGAACCCTGGCCTCCGCTCAAGGCGAACCAGGCCCTCCCCTTCCAGGTAGGCCAGCGCCGCGTTTATCTTCCGCGCACCGCGCCCGAGCGGATCTTCGAGCGCCAGTAGCTCCGCCCATAACGACGCTTGAAACTTTGTGTCATGCGGTTGGCCCGCCGACATCCAGAGGAGGCTCAAGTAGAGCTTCAGCCTGACACTGCTGCTCCTGAGGAGGCGGGCCATCGGCGGATCGCCTTCGGAGGCTGTCCGGATGTGCTCCCGGCGAACGGGTGCTTTGCTCCCCTTAGCTCTTCGCGCGGCCTCGTCAGCGAGGACAAATGCCTGATCCGGGGGCCGCGGAAGAGAAGTCAGCCCGTTCTCGGCGGTGCCCCCAGTACTGTGTGTGTACTCCCTGTTGAACTCTGGTGTGCTCTGATGCGCTGTCTTACTCCAAGCCCGTTCTGTTGCTATTACACTGCTGGAAACGTCTTGCCCACTCTGCTGTAAATGCAGAGCTATCACCGCTGATATGGTATCATATACTCCGCTCTCCCCGTGTCGGTTGGCACCTACACAAGAACTCTCGCATCGGTCACGATGGAGGGACGGGAGCCCCAGATCGGTGACCTAGCGTCACTCAGCGAGAGCGGCCAGATCCGGGCTCCGAGGAAGGAGAGAGAATGGACCCGCCTGAAACCTAGGCGAGAGCCCCTAGAGTCGCCTGCGGCGGATGCGCCGCCGCAGGTGGGCTCTCGCAAATCGTATCAGGCTGCGTGGCGTACGCCGCTCAACCGATGGGCCGAACGCCCCTCGTAAAGGAGATTGCTCGCTAACAGTGTGCCAGACGCCGGCCCCGCGAGTGCCTTGCGAGGATGCCGGGCGTGCAGCTGCTTCAGGTGGAGGAGCGAGTTTGAGGAACTACAGGATTCGCCCGTGCGAACGCAGGCTCCCAGACCCCGTTTCGACTGAGTCACGTCGCCTACCGCGACTACGGGCGGTGTGCCAGGATCGCAGTCCACGCACTGTGATCTGCGCAGTCCTCTAGCACGATGGAATCGCAGTCGCCCCCCGAGGCGCGCGAGGCCGCCACAGGTGAACGAGAGCGGGGGAACGGCGTCAACCGCAAGCCGTTCGTTCAAAAGGTCGAGGTACATCTGAAGGTCGACTTCCAGTGATCCCCTCAGACCGCCTTATTCATGCGCTGGCACCGAATCGGACAGGAGCTCGGCCAAGACCTGGCCGTGGAGGTACGTGAAGTAGGTTGGGAACGCTTCGCCGATCAGGTTGCGGATAAGGTAGAGCGTTCGGTTCTCCTTCGCCCGCGTCCAGTCGTAGAATCGGGGGAGAGTCTGCAAGTCGGCACATTCCAGGATGCTCAGCACTCTGTTCTCCCACGGGTGAATCTTGAAGTCACTCCCTATGTGACTCGAGTTAGTGGTGATCGTGTACGCGGGCCTTTCGGGCCTCATGCGTCGGTAACTGGAATGGAACCCCTTGATCAGAGAGGGTTGCCCATCCCGCTCAACGTAGGGCCGATTGCGCATAACCGCTTCGCAGGAAGGGCAGAGTATCAATTCCGCCGCGACCCGCTGCATGCCGCAAGACGGACACTCGTCGTTCTCAAAGGCGCTGCGTCCCGAATCGGCAGGTATCTGGCTGATCTGCATGTACCGGTCTGACCCGTATGAGGGCACGAAGTGGAGCCAGTGCCCCCCCCGCGCCGTCTCTTCGGACTCAGAGTCCAAGTGATCGTATTCCAGCAAATGCAGCCATTGGCGAATGCTCACCCATGGCAGAGCACCGTTGGTTGGATGCTCAGAATGGGTTGGACTCGGCAGAGGTATCCCCTTGCTGGACGATGTACTCGCCAGACATGGTTCGTCCTTGTGTATGGCGACCACCAGCGCACGCTTTCTGACCTGCGGAATGCCATAGTCGGCGACGTTCACCACCTCCGAGAACACTTCATAGTCCATAAGGTGGTTGCGGATGTGATCAATCACTGTGCCCTTGGCACCCGCGTAGGTGACGTTGAGGGTCAACACGGGGCGAACATTCTCCGCGACAATAACTCTAGGCTTCAGCCTGCGGGCAACGGGAATCACTTCCAGCATCAGCCGGTTCTTTGCTTCTAGCTCTTGCGCCCTAGGACTCCGCCGCTTGCCTCTGCTGGGGTTAGAGCTGCTCATGCCCTGGCAAGGAGGTGTGGCTACCAGCAAGTCGAGCTGCTGAGACGTGGCCCCATGGTACGCGGTTGCGATTTCATCCGCACTGCCACAGACGTCCCGTGTAAGCCAGGTGGAATTGGGGAAGTTGGCGGCACCGATGGCGGCGCGTTTCTCGTCGACCTCGACCTGCACTACAAACCGGAATCCGGCCATGTCGTAACCTAGGTCGCTCAGACCGGCCCCGGAGAACAGAGAAACGGCGGTCAGGGGCCGTTCAGCTTCTGGCCTATCGCCCAACAGGAAGTCGCGAATCGCGCTGCCGGGGGGCGCTGCCTGAATCAGTGAGACCAGTCGGTTAACAGTTTCCGAGAGCGCTGACTTCGTGTCGATGTCGTGCTCTGGGACGCGAAGCACCGTCCAGCCTTCCGCTTCCAGTTCGGCCGTGACGCGCCGGTCTCGCGTCCTGTTGCCCGCGATCTTGTTTACCCAGGACTCCTCTCTCCATCCCTCGTGCTTGCGACATTGCTGGCAGCCATGCCAGAAGCAACCGTCAACAAAGATGACTATCCGTTTGCCAGGAAGCACCATGTCAGGATTACCGGGAAGCCCTGTACCTTTGACGGCCTTGTACCCTGCATGGTTGAAGTACCGGACTCCTCGACGCCACAATGCCGAAGCTAAGGTCCGCTCAGGACCGGTTCGCCCCCGATTATGTGTCATGGCCCTGTAGCCCTGGGAGGGTTTCCTCACGTCCGTAGACAAGGTTTATTCTGCCTCCGTCGTTAGCTCCGGCAGCTGCCCCTGCATTTCTCCGACCACCTTCAGAAAGTCTTCGTGGCGTCGGCTAGTGGATTCCAAGAGGTCGTGCCATGTCTTGTGAGCAATATCTGGATCAGTGCGGATACTGTTTGTCCTGAGTGCGTCTACCTTTATTGAGTCACAGATTATCGTCAACTGCGCTGTTGGGAAAGATGCTCTTACTGCAGCTGTTTCCCTGATGAATGTTCTCACCGCTGCCAAGTAGCCAAATGCCCTATCAAATTCTTCATCCTCCAGCGAGTGCTGAGGGCGTTTGATTTCTACGACTTCCAGTCTGCCCTGATGGTTGAGCATTACAAAATCAGGTATCTTACTTGGAGTGTCGATAGTGGAGGTGACTAGTTCTTCACCGTACTCCGCCAGGTACCAAGACTGGAAGTTAGTTCGGGTTGATGCTAGAGACTGATTAAAGCTCAACGGCGTCCAGTCGGGATGGAGTAACCAAGGTGCGGTCTCTATGAGCTTCTGCAACTGTTTCTCAATAGTGGGAGGACTGGACACTAACCGCCGCAACTGCTCAACCGCTCCGACTCTTTCCTGAGCGACTTGGCCAAGGGAATACATCTCGACTAATCTGGCTCTCTCGAACAGATCGAGAATCACATCAGTGGCTCCGTCCGCTTGGGAGGCTACTTCATCCAAAGTGTTTAGCAGCGTTGTATGGGGGCCTATGGCATAGGCCAACCGCACCATGCGATCTCTGTAGTTGGGATTCTTGATGGCGTCCCGGTCCGCCCGCGCTACGAGTGACCTTGCGGCCCTGCGTACCGAGTCTCGTATAGCCCTATCTGTCGAATGTGCGGCCCTGAGACGCTCGTCCAAATGAGACTCTTCAAGAAAGAGGTCCCAGGCACGCTGACCTGTACTTGCTTCCGCCTCAGCAGCAAGCTCCTTGAGGAGGTCTCTTCCCCACTCACGCAACGAAGTTCCGAGGTCAGAATTCCAGATGATGTCCTGCCTGTCAGTTCGGATGAAATCCTCATCCTCGTCAAGCCATTCAGCATGAATGGCTCCCGTCAGATAGCTTCTCATCTTGAACTCACCGGTGAAGCCGGTCTTGATATCGAAGTCCCTAGTCTGAGCGACTATCTTTCCTCTAGCGTAGAGGCGGACCCCAGCCATCACCTCGTCCTTGTAAGGGTCTTTCGCGTAGCCAACCCATCCGGAAACAGGCAGGAACTGGCCGTCGACTTTGACCGGCCTGTCGTCTACTACGATGCGAGCACCGGGCATGGTATCTACGTTTAGAGTGCCAAGATCGATTGGATCTTCTTTTCCTGTAATGTCCTCCAAACGGACACTCCAGTTGCTTTGATTCAGTCCAAACCTAGCGGCTAACTGACGATCTAGCTCTTCTCTAGTAGGAACACGTTTACGGTTGAAGCGCCTCAGTATCAGTTTTGTACCGGTAGAGTCGTCGTAGGTTCCATCTCTCGGACCCGGGGTCGGGTGATAGGGCAAGACATTCCCAAGTTGGTCAGTCTTCTCGTTCAAAATGTCGTCCAAGTCGAGAATCAAGTCGGAGACTGGGTAGCCATTTGCAGTCTTAGATCCGCCCGCAGTTATGACTTCTACCTCATGGCAGATGCCGAAAGGCGCTAACTTGCCAATGCCCTTTCTGCCCATGACCCGGCGATTGTGCTTGGGCGTGCGATCAGGCCGTTGTTTTCTCCGGTCGTACCCAACGTTCAGGTAAAACTCGTTGACCTCGTGCGCGGTCATGCCGCTGCCGTTGTCCTCGATTTCTATTTCAAGACCTTGATCTTCGATACGCCCTTGGACCTGCCGGGCTAGGTACTGACCAAAGGGCAACGTGATTCTGACTTTCTCGGCATCCGCGTCGTAGGCGTTTGCTATCAATTCGGCTAGGACGGCAGACACCCTGTCGTACATCTGAATGCCCAGCTTGTCGATGGTGAGCCGGGAAATCTTCATGGTGTACCTATTGGACGTTTGCAACATGTCGGCTCCTCCGATCTGTGGTGTTCGCACGGCTGAGTCCAAGTTCTGCCCCATGCAATTGAACTGTCCTCGCCCCCATCACCATCAGATTCTCATTCGCAGGGCTGTCCAGCGTGAGCAGAGGCTTACCCGATTCAACGAGCTTGCGGGCGAAGGCTTCAGCCTTCCTTCCGGGTGCTACGTGGGCGATGAAGACTTGTGCTGTCAGGTCCACTACCAGGTCGTTGCGCTGGGCCGCGAGCTCAGCCGACAGACGGCCCACCATCAGTGCGTGGTAGCGCATGGCGATCAAGTGCTCCTCGATGGGGCGCGATAACGCGCCCGCCTGCAACAGCGTCTCGGCCAGCCGCGGGGCAGCGTTTTCAGCACTCGCCGCGCCGTCGCTGATGTCGGCCAGCTCGCGCCGTAGGGCCGCCCTCTCGTCAGCGAGGCGGTCCAGCTGCGGGTCGCCCTCCGTGCTCATGGAGATTCCTCCAGTCGCGGCACTCTACCCCGAAGCCACGAGCCGTGCCCCGTGACGTGTGCGTCCTCGCCCTCGTGGAGCCCATGTGGTCGTGCACTTGTTCTGATACCACGCGCATCCTTGCCCGGCCTATAGGAAAGCGAGCAGGGCGTGCAGGAGTTGAGAACGTGGCTCTACGCTCACGAACGAGTGGCGGGGGACTGCCGGAGCCCCTTGGCTGGGTAGGGCTCTAATGGACGGACCTCAACCCTTCAGCTAGCAGGGTGCTGAAAAAGGGTTGAGCTGGGAGCATGGGGGAATACGGAGGTTCCCCATGCGCGGTGACAGAGAGCGGCAGGCCAACATCATGCTGGCGGTGACGGCGGAGGCGTTCGTCCCCGACGACCATCCCCTGCGGCGCATCAAGCCGCTGGTTGACAGCTGTCTGGAGCGGCTGTCGCCGCGCTTCGAGGAGATGTACGCGAAGCGCGGGCGTCCCTCGATCCCGCCCGAGCACCTGCTCAAGGGGAGCTTGCTGATCGCCCTCTTCTCGGTGCGCAGCGAGCGCCAGTTCTGCGAGCAGCTGCGCTACAACCTGCTCTTCAAGTGGTTCCTCGACCTGAACGTCGAGGACGAGCCCTTCAACGCCACGACCTTCTCCAAGAACCGCGAGCGTCTGCTGGAGGCGGAGGTGGCGCGCGCCTTCTTCAGCGAGGTGGTGGGCGAGGCGGGCCGCCGGCGGCTACTCTCGGAGGAGCACTTCAGCGTGGACGGGACGCTCCTGGAGGCGTGGGCCTCGCTCAAGAGCGACCGCCCGCGGGACGAACAGAATCTACCGCCTCCGTCGGGCGCTGGGCGCAACGCGGAGGTGGACTTCCGGGGGCAGCGTCGCAGCCGCGAGACGCACGTGTCACGCACAGACGCCGAGGCGCGGCTCTACCGCAAGGGACCACAGCAGGAGGCGAAGCTGAGCTATCTGGGGCATGTCCTCAGCGAGAACCGGCACGGGCTGGTGGTGGACGTCGACCTGAGTGAGGCAAACGGCTACGGCGAGCGGGAGGCGGCCCTGCAGATGCTGGAGCGGAGCGTGCGCGGTCGCGCCACGCTGGGGGCGGACCGGGGGTACGACACGCGCGACTTCGTGGCGGCGGTGCGCGCCCGCGGGGTGACGCCGCACGTGGCCCGCAACGATCGTGGGCGTCGCAGCGCCATCGACGGGCGCACGACGCGGCACGCGGGGTACGGACGCAGCTTGCGGCGGCGGAAGCTGGTGGAGGAGGTCTTCGGCTGGCTGAAGACCGTGGGCGGCGGGCGCAAGCTGCGCTACCGGGGACGGCGGCGGAACCGCGCCTGGCTGGAGCTAACCGCAGCGGCGTACAACCTCGTGCGCATCTCGCGGCTGGAGCCCGTCGCGGTGTAGGAGGAGTGCGCCCATGCGCCCGTCCGGTGCCCGAAGGGGCAGGCGGAGGGCGGGAAGGGGCCACCCGAAGCACCAGAAATCCTCGGCAGGAACGCGTGGCCAGCGCCTACCGGCGCCGTCCGCTACGCCCGAGGCCCATTCTTCAGCACCCTGCTAGTCGCCTGGAACGAGCGCCCGAGCAGATCTGACGCCGTATTGGTCGCCAGCAGTGGCGCGCCGGGCAATGTGCGAACGAGCAGATCGGCCGCCGGCCCGCGGCGCACTGCCCGAGTCGCTCGCGCCAGGAGTCCTGGAGTGCACGCACCTGCTCCTCGAAGCGCCCAGCGTCCTCGGCGGCGCGCCGGCATGCGCTCGCGAACAGCGCGATCCAGCGGTTGGTACCGGCACGAGCTTCCTCGGACCGCATGCTCACCCAGGGTGTGACCATCGAGTACCGCGCCGCCGGTGGCGCGATCCGCGGGGCGCAGGCCGCGGTCATCGACTACGGCAATCCTGCCGCCAACGACTTCCTCGCGGGCAACCAGGCCACCGTCACCGAGCGCGACCACACCCGCCAGCGGGACGTAACACCCTCCAAGCAGACGCCCTCAAGCTCGTGGCGAAGAAGCTGCAGACCACCCTCGCCGTCGAGGGCGAGTTGCCCGAGGACGACCTCGCTGGCTACGGCGACGAGGGGGACGACCTCCCAAGACCCCGGCGATCCCGTTTCAGGGGGTCAGCGCAGTTCGGACACGACTATGGCACTGATCGGGTTGGAGTCTTGGTGAGCCTTGCGCTACAGACTGATAGCATCAGTATCCAATTCGACTTCCCATCTAGAGGCTTCCATCAATGGAACAGACTCAACTAGCCCAAGTGGCGACACCTCTTTGCCAGATCGAGCAGCGGCTGACTCGTACCGAGCAGGTTGGCTCCGCGTCAGAAACCTTCGATGCGGCCCTACTCGCTGGGGAAGTGACGATTAAGTGGACCACCTCTACGGCTCTCTCCCTTCTACGCGTACAAGATCCCGGGCGGGCCGAACGGCTCGCGCTGCAAGCCGTTCGCGCTGAGTCGCTTGGTGGATGGATCCCGGTCCTCCGACAGGCTCTCAAATCGCTTCACCGCGCACACTCCGCGGGGAGTCGGACTTGGGCGGCTGCCCTCACGGGTAAAGTTTTGGAGAGAACCGCATCGCAGGATGTGACGCAAGCCGTAGAGGGGTTCAGACATGTTATCCGAGTACTGGATGAAGTAGATTACACGGGGTTAGATCGGGGCCGGCACTCCTTTCTCGACCTAATGTCCGATCTCGTTTTCATTAGGAACCGAACGCGCGGACACGGAGCCCAGACGGCCGAGTTCTTTGACGAATGCGCACCCCCACTTGCTACCGCTGTACGGTCTCTCATCATTGCTCTCCCGGTGGAAGCGGTCTGGTATTTGCGTTCGCCTAGAGACGAGCAGCAATCGGAACTCGTGGAGACGATACCACTTGTTGGTACAGATCCATTGTTCGGTTTCGAAACCAACGCGGGTGACAAGAGCACTGCTCAGATCCAAGTACGAACACAAGAGGTTGCATGCGAACTTGAGCCCGTCGCGGGCGTTGAGCACGACGCCGGACTCAGCTTCGTGTTTGCCAACGGGAGGTGGAACGACGCGAAAGCCATCTGTCAGTTCGTTGACTACTCGACGGGGAGGACATTGTTCCTCCAACCGGGTTATGCAACGCCCGACTTGGATCTCCTCCCATCAGAAACAACGGCTCGAGACGCTCTTGTCTGGTTGGACCACATTGCACACAACTTGCCGCCGCAACCGGCCGACTTCGTGAACCGACCTATGCTCGAAGCCCAGCTTCGTACACTCCTGACTGATAGGCAGCATAGACTCATAACGCTCAGGGGCGGCGGCGGGATGGGCAAGACTGCTCTTGCTTTGCACGCGCTCTGGGAGTTCGTTGAAGCGGGCGAGCCGTTCGGGTACGACTTCGTTCTCTGGTTCAGCGCGCGTGACATAGACCTACTTGAATCCGGGCCAAAAGAGCGGCTTCGCGATGTGGGCGATGTGGACGATGTCGCGGAGTCCTTCGCACAATTGATGGCGGACGAACAACTCGTGGGTCAGGACGCTGTGTCGTATATGGTCGACCAAGTGTCGGACACGGATGGCGGCCCGAGCTACCTGATCGTGCTCGACAACCTAGAGACGTTCGAGAGTCCAGCCCGAATTCAACGGGTTCTCGACGAGTCGGTCGTGCTCCCGTCTAAGGTTCTATTGACATCGCGGCATGAAGAGTTTCGAGGTGACTATCCGATCGAAGTCTCGGGAATGGAAGAGACAGAGGCGGACCGACTCATGGTCGAAGAGGCACGCAGACACTATGCCGAGCCCCGGGTAGACAGGAAGGTCCGCGACAAGATAGCCGCGGCAACGGGCTCCCGGGCCTACGCGATGAAGCTGGCTATCGCCCAGATTGGACAAGGCCTCTCACCCGAGGAAGTCACCCGGAGCATTCCAACACGCTCGGACTTGCTAGCCGCGCTTTTCGATCGGTCGTTCGAGCAACTGTCCGAAGATGGACGCTTTCTATACCTGATGCTGGGCGCTGTCGGGCGTTCCGTGCCGGAGCTAGCTCTAAAGGCGATTGCCACGGTCCATGGTCACGACTATGACGCAGGAGCCAGCGCACTCGTCGCACTCTCGCTGGTGTCGAGAGACGATGCGGATGCTGCATATCGCCACCTTCGCCTCACCGAGATGGCCTATCGCCATGCCAAGACTGAGCTCATTGGCGATCCTGACGAGCTTCGCATTCGAGCGCTCTCGAGGGAATTCCGTGAGTGGATTACCCCACGCGGGACCCTAACGGATGCCGAAGCATTCGCCTCGTCCGTGATCGAGGCGGCGACTTCAGCACCCCGGGCGACAGGCCTAGGGGTGTCCGAACTGCTACGACTGACCGAGGAACTGGCTGAAGACTACCCTTCTCTTTGGCCTCAGGTCGCCGCAGCTCTGGACACGGCCGGAAGCGACTACGCAGAGCGCGCTCGAACCGCGTACCGACGCTCGGCCGAGCAGGCTGAAGTCGATGACCCGCTGCCATGGCAGCGATGGAGTGACTTCGAGCGCAGGAGTGGTGATGACTTCCAGGCCCTGGTCAAGTCGATCCGAGCCGTCGAGACGGACGCCACGCCCGTCTCGTATTGTTCGCAAGTAGCGTTTAACTTGAGCGAATACATCTCAGGCCATAAGCAGGACATCCCTGTTACTCGCCGATCTTTTCTCGTCAGCAGCGTGAGGGTCACACTTGAGGACCACGATCGCGGGGGCCGCCTTGATGCGACCGCACTGAGTCGCCTTGGCTGGCTCTACCTGATCGAGTACTCACCCATGTCGAATCCCGACAAAGCCCTGGTAGAGAAGGCGCGTTACTGTGCTCGACGAGGGCTCGAACTAGACCCGGAGAACTACCACTGTCAAGGACTCTTAAACCGTACCGCCTGAGGGGCCATGCATCCCTGCCCGGCCTCCAGAAACGGGTTCACCGCTGATAGAGCGTCGAGGCCTTTTAAGCTCCGGTTCAAGGCGAGTTGGTCTTCTACTTCCCCGGAGCGTCCACGTTCGTGAACCGACCCTTCTGCGACCTGTTCGCTGGCGGCATCCCAGACGTCACCCCGCTAGTCGCTTGGAGTGCCGGTCCTGCTCGTGGCACGGGCGGGCAAGGGACGGCGGAGAACTAGGTTGAATCATGGGAATTCAGGGGAGCGCGGAGTTGGCAGGCTCGAGACCTTCGGCATGACGATGACGTTCGCCGAATCGATTCCGGCTCCCAACACACGATCCGGCTGCCCGCAGGCGCGAAGGGTGAGCCCTTGTGAGGTTTGCCTTGGGGTGAGTAAGTACAGGCTCCAGGAAATGTAATCAGTTCAAGGAGTTGCGAGAGCCCGTAGACATGCCCAGTGTTATGGACGCGTACTGTGGCCGGTCTCCCCTAGCCAACCCAGCGGACCCGCCCCTCAGAATGAGATATCCGCATAGAACCCAGCGCAACCCCTTTCGCACGAGCGCGTCGCCATGCCTGTGTGCGTTACGCGGTCCTCCTACCCCGCTTGGCCGGCTTCGCTGTCCGGGCAAACGTCCTCCGGAAGGGCACGGAGGCCGGTTCGGCCTTGTGTGTGTCGAACGTCCATGCCCGCAATTCTGCTATGGGCAGAACCTATCCTCAGTTCCAAATGGGGAGGCGGTCAGGGAATCGCGATGGTCGAGTGGGGAGGTGTTCGCCTGGAGTGCTCGGTCGGTAGCTCAAATGCTGAGCAGCGGTCCGACCTCCCGAAGTCGCTCGCGGCGCAGGCGGTAGTCCGGGACGGCCTGGGCGACGACGGCCCAGTATGCGGGAGTGTGGCCACGGACGCGCAGGTGGGCGAGCTCATGGGCAACGACGTAGTCGAGGAGGGCTGGCGGGGCCATGACCGCCCGCCAGTTGAAGCGAAGCGTCCCGTCGGGAGCGCAACTCGCCCAGCGACGGCGCTGGTTCCGGATGAGCACTCCCTTCGGCTGGACACCCAGATGGCTCGCGATGCGGTTGACCCGCGGGGGGAGCTTCGTGGCTGCTCGCTCTCGGTACCATGCTTCGAAGGCGGCGCGCACCTTCTCGAGACGCTCCTCGCCCTGGAGTGAGCGCGGGACATCTACGTCGAACTGCCAGTGATGGAACCTGATCCGAACCCGGGCGTCGTCGGTGGAGTGGACCGTAAGGCGCACCGAGCGCCCGAGGTAGGGGAGGGACTCCCCACTGACGAAACGCCGAGGGGGCGGAGCCGCCGAGGCCGCTCCCTCGTGGCGGATGATCCAGCCGGCGCGTCGGCGGACTGTGGCCTCGACCTGCTCGGGCGAGGTACTAACCGGCACCGCCACAGTGACAAGCCCAGGCTCGTCCACCGTGACTTCAATCGTCTTGCGACGGCGGGGACTGCGGACGACCTCGTAACGAATGAGGGCGTCCCCGAAGCTGACCTCTCCGCGCTCCGTCATGCGAGCCGCCTCCGGGCCACCTCCACGACCTGGCGGACAAGCTCGTCGAGCGCGTCCTCCTCGTACCGACCTGCGCCACGGAGGACGCGCTTGATGTCGCGCCGCATCTCGCGCTGGACATCAAGATTCTCGCGCCAGTCGATGATGGCGCGGTGCTCCTGGATGACCGCTTCAATGTCGCTGGCCACGTCCTTCAGCCCCCCGTCGAACTCTGCATCGTAGGGCGCCAGGTCTTCCGCAAAGGCAGGAGCAGCAGAAGCCGTACCACCGCCACCGGCGTTCACGTTGGTGAGGAGGCCGTAGACCGCGAAGGACACAGGAGTAAGTCCGTGCTCGGCAGCGATGGCCTCCTCGCGGGTGACCCGCTCGCGCAGTACAGCCAGACGCTTGCAGCCCTCGGCGGCGTCGATCAGCCTGGCGCGCAGCTCCCGGATGATGCGCTCGAGGGCCTCGGAGAGGCGCTCGTAGAACACGGGGTTCTCCTCGACTCGCTCCTTGATCTGCGCCCGCAGGGCGTGCTCCATAAGCGAAGCGCGCGCCTCATCGTGGGGCAGGGTCTCGATCTTCTGCTCGAAGTCCTGGTCGAGGATGGATACGGGCGCCATCAGCTCACGGACGCTCGTGTCGATGCGCGAGTCGAGGAGCTGCTTCACCTTCGCCCCGATGGCAGTCCAGTCGATGTCGGCGCGCTCCCGTAGGAACTGGGCGCGCGCGTACGAGCGGATGACCGTCAGCTGGCGCAGGCGGTCGAGGTAGGCGAGCGCCGCCGGGTCGGGCAGGTAGCGGTCCATTAGCGTGGAGAAGTCGCCGTAGTCACGGTCGAACCGTTCGTAGGCGTCGGCCTTGTAGTCGCCCTCGGTCGTGGCGTCGGCGTCGAAGTGGTGGACGCAGGCCCACGCGTCGTCGAGGTCGAGGCCGCGGAAGTGCGCTTCAGCCCTGTCGGCGGCGGCCTGGATGACCGGGCCCGGGTCCTCCAGCTCCGTGAGCGCCTGTTCGATGTCGCCGCTGTCGAAGATGGCGAGCGCACTTTCGAGCTCCCGCGAGACGCCGTGGTAGTCGACCACGAGGCCGTACTGTTTCTCCGTCGGGGCGCCGTTCTTCGTGTGCGAGAAGCGGCGGTTCACGCGGGCAATCGCCTGCAGAAGCGTGTGCTCCCGGATGGAGCGGTCGAGGTAGAGGACCTGCTCGACGGGTGCGTCGAAGCCCGTGATGAGCTTGTCGACCACGACCAGCACCTGCGGCTCGCCGTCGGGGTCGATGAAGTCCTCGACGATCTTGTCCTGGTTCAGCTCGCGGGCGGCGTCGAACTCGGGGCCGTCGTTGTGGGAGGTGGTGATGACCGGGTAAGCGGGTAGCCCAAAGTCGTTCAGGTGCTGCGCGTAGCGCATAGCGGCAGCGCGGCTTGGCACGACGACCTGGGCCTTGAAGCCGTTTGGTTGGACCTTCTTCCTGAAGTGCCCGGCGATGTCGAGGGCGATCGCCTCGATGCGCTTGGCCGCCTCCGCGATACGCTCCTTGCTGGCGTAGCGACGGCGGATCTCGGCGCGCGTCTCCTCGGGCTCCCTGCCGAACAGGGTCTCGAAGAGGCGGTCGAGCGTCTCGGGGCCTTCGACATGCAGCTCGGGGAGACGGGCCTCGTAGTAGATGGGCACGGTGGCGCCGTCCTCGACCGACTGCGGGATGGTGTAGGAGTCGATCAGCTCGCCGAAGACGCCGAGCGTCGTCCGCTTGAAGTCCTTGTCGATGGGCGTGCCGGTGAAGCCGACGAACGTGGCCTGCGGCATGGCTGCGCGCATCTTCGCGGCGAGGCGGCCGTACTGCGTGCGGTGCGCCTCGTCGACCATCACCACCACGTTGTCGGCGTCGTTGAGGTGGCCCAGCGGGCCCGCGGGGGCGTTCAGCGCGTCCTCGAACTTCTGGATGGTCGTCATGACCGTGCGACCGTTGTTCGTGGAGAGCAGCTCGCGGAGGCGACGCGTGCTCTTCGCGCGCTCCGGCTCGTCGACCGCCGCCTGCTGGAAGGTCTTCGTGATCTGCTGGTCGAGCTGCGTGCGGTCGGTCACAACGACGATGGTGGGGTTGCGGAGGGCGCGTGAGCGGCGCAGCTTCGTCGCCAGCCAGAGCATCGTCAGCGACTTGCCCGAGCCCTGCGTGTGCCAGACGACCCCGCCCCGCTCCTCCGGTGTGCGGCCCTCCAGGATGCGCTTGATGCCGTGGCGCACGGCGCGGTACTGCTGGTAGCGCGGCAGCTTCTTCACCAGCCGCCCGCGCTCGTGCTCGAATACGACGAAGTCCCGCAGGATGTCGAGGAGGACGGGGGGATTGAGCAGGCCGGCGATAAGCCGCGCCTGCCCCTCGGGCGGGGCGCCGAGGCGGCGCTCGAACTCGCGCTCGGTGAACGGCTCGATCGACTTCCAGCCGGCGTAGGCGTTCTCGGGCGCGCCCACGGAACCGAAAGCGGCGTCGGCGCCGCAGTGGGCAACGCACAGCAGGTTCGTGTCGAAGAGCTCGGGGGCGCCCGCGCCGTGCCACTCCGGCCCGGCCTCCTGGTAGCGGCGCAACTGCTTGACCGCCTGGTCCTTCCAGACCTCCAGCAGCGTGGGCGACTTCGCCTCCATGACGACAAGGGGGATTCCGTTCACGAACAGCACGAGGTCGGGCTTGACGACGCGCTCGTCGTCCTCGCTGGCGCGGCGGGCGCCGCGCTCGCTGCCCCGACGCACGCGGAACTGCGTGGTGACGACGTACTCGTTCAGCCCGACGCCGGGCTCGGGGTGGTCGAAGTCGAAGAAGCGGACGGTAGGCGTCTCCTGCCGGCCGCCCCGGTCGACGGTCAGGGGCATGCCCAGCGCGAGGTACTCGTGGATGGCCTGGTTGCGCGCGAGGCCGGTCTCGTCGAGGTGCTGCAGGTTGAAGATCACGCGCTGCGCCTGGTCCTCGGTCATCCACTCGTTGAGGCGCATGAGCGCCGCCGTGAGCCGGCCATACAGGAGCACATCGCGCTCGTCGTCGCGCTCCGCCGCCAGCTCCTCGCGGGGCACGTACGTCCAGCCGAGGCGCTCCAGCAGCTCGCGCGCAGGGTTCTCGGCGAGGTTGAGCTCGTTGAGCTTGGCCGAGGCGGTCATGCCGAGGGAGCGCGGATGAGTTCGAGGCCAGGGATGCCGGAGAAGTCGCCGTCGTGAGAGGCCAGTGGGCAGGCGAGCATGATGGCCGTTGCAGCGATCCACGCGTCGGCGGTCATCAGTGCGCGTCCGGCCTTCTCCCTATCACTGCGCAGTTGGGCAGACATTCTTATCAGTTCATGTGACGACGGCACCATCTCGTACTGGTCAAGGTGCTGGTGCAACGCATTCATCCGCCTGACTCCCCACCCGGCACGGATTGCCCCGAAAAGCGCCTCTTCACGGGTCTGGAACGAGATGACGGACCGCAGCCCTTCGATCTCCGCTCTGTAGTACGCGGCTGGCTCATCGCGGCGCAACAGCATCGAGACGACCACAGAGTCGAGGACGACAAGGGAGGGGCTGGAATCCATCAGGCCTCGCGCCCTTGCCGAATAGTGCTGAGGAAGGCCTCGAACTCCTCGTCGGTGAGGTCGATGGGCACGACCTTCTGCGGGTCGAAGACCTTCGGATTGGGGGCATTCAGGAAAGCGTCGACGTCGAACGGCTCGGACCCTGAGCGGGTCTCGTTCATCTCCTCAACGCGTACCTCGACCCACTCGTCGCGATCGTCGAAGCAGCCCGCGCCACGGACCTCGACATACTCCGTCGCCAGCCGTCGCATCTCGCCGTCGAGCTCGGGACCGAAGCTCAGGCGCACGGAGCCACCGTCGGCGTCGTGGAGCCGCGCGGTGCGCCCGTCCCAGTCCACTTCCTTCAGCCAGCCATACAGCAGCGCTTCCTCAATCGCTCCGCCTGCGCCCTCGCCGTTGGCGCAGGTTCGGATGAGCAGCCCGTCTCCGGCCGGTGTGAACTCGACCTCGGCATCGGGGTACAGGCCGAAGCGCTCCCGCAACCGCTTGGGAATGGTGACCTGGCCTCGCCCGGAGACTCGCATGAGCGCTCATCCTCCACTGAGGGTAGGTAGCATGATACCGCTCACCAACCGCGGTGGACCCTGCTCTCGAGGATGTTGATGTCGCTCGCGCCGGTGGCCTGGTCGCGCGCCAGGAGTCGAAGAGGGCCAGACTGGACACCCCGAACCGTTCGGCAAGCGTTGCCCTGTGCGTCCGAGCGGTATCGAGGACATCGTCGCGGTTCATGGGGGTCATTGTACGAGGCCGCGAGCGGACCCCTCGCGGCTGCGCTTGTCAAGGCGGGTGGGAGAGGTCATGGGGAGAACGCGCTACTACCGAGATTGCTCGAGTGCAGCGTCAAAGTCGCCAACCGTGTGCCAGTCCACTCCTTCGAGGTTCACAGGACAGCCTGCAGCTTGGAGACGCTGCGCCAATTCCTGGCGCCGTGGAGACGTGTTGTCCAAGCGAATCGTGTGGCGGCCTGCGATGTCGCTGAACGGACGCAGCGAGCCTAGCTCTACCAGAATCGTTCTGCCCTGGTCCCTGCCCATGGCCATTCCAGCCTCAAAGAGAACGTTCGGCCTTGCCTGACCAGTCAGCTGGCTTTCATAGGGAGGATCGCCCGCGCTTCGCAGCGACTCCCTGAGCCGGGCCTCATCGTCTGGCGTAAAGAGAACTACGGCCGCTTGGGCTGAGAAAGCTGCATCCAGTATCTCGCCGACATATGGTGTCGGTCTCCCTGTGGCCTTCACAGCCTCGGTCCACTCTACTGGCCCGAGTCCAATGGCCCTCAGGAATACGAACAGGGCATCACGTGCCTTCAAGTTGCGGCCGTGGACGACGAAGACCTTCCGGGCGTCAGTGGGTGTTGTGGCGTGACCAGACACGTCCAAGCCAGATCCCGTCTCGGGCCCTGGTGGTCCTGTAATGAATTCATCTGTTACGTCGCGTCCCATACTTGCAATGACCCAGTTAATTGAACGACCTGAAGCTAGTGACCTGATAACAGCGTCGGATTTGTAGGAAGAAGAGCTTTCGTCTGTAGTGTTTATCACAATCCGCTCAATATCAGCCGATAGTATTGCTTTCCCATGGGATACTATTGGCTTTCCCTCCCGGTAGGGTTGCATTATTCTTCGCTCGAGTTCGTCACGCTTTAGGTCAAGCTTGACCTCAGGGTTTGCGCTATCCGACTTTTGAGAAATACGAACGTGATAGTGGGACAACTTCGGTCACCCTCCCCGAGCTACCCGCACGCGCCCCGTAAGGAGCGCGTCTGCGGTGGATGCTTTCGACGATTGTAGGGCGGTGCGCTCCGCGCGCGCCCCCTCGATGGCGAGGTCGACGCTGTCGAGCGTGGCGGCGATGGCTCGCTGCTCGGGCAGGGGAGGTAGGGGAAGAGGAAAGCTTCGGAGGATGTCGCCTGTGATCTTGACCATCGAGTCGCTCGTCCCCCGTGCATGCCTTTGGAAGTACGTTCTTCCCCTCGCGGAGAGAAGCGTCGCTTCGACGATGTCGACGAGCGCTCGCGTCGTATCAAGGCGAACCCGCATCAGCAAGTCAGGGTACGAGCAGTTGTCCGGCGCGCCCCGATAAACGCCTGCCAGCCCGACGCGGTCGCTCGTGTTGGATCTGCTGACAAGCAGATCGCCTGGGACAAGGCGACACGACTGGACCCGAGCATCAATGGGGGCTGGCTTCCTGCCTTCCGGTACGAAACCACGGTGAGAGACTGCCGCCAATGTGAGTAGCCACCAGCCAGTGGGTTCCTCCACCGCTCCTGCCGAAAAACCGTTCCGGATGGGCTCTCTCGTCACATCCCCCAGCCGCACCACCTCCCAGCAGGCGGGGGTGGCGCCGAGGCCGGGGACGTCGCGCCAGGCGGTGTGGTGGCCGGGCAGGCCGCGCGTGAGGAGCTCGTGGAGGAGAGCGTCGCGGAGGCGGTCGGTGGCGGCGATGACCTCCTCGGCGCGCTCGATGGCCTCGTCGATGGAGTCGAGCACAGCGGCGATGGCGCGCTGCTCCGTGAGGGGCGGGAGGAAGAGGGAATACGCAGCGACGTCATCAGATCGGACGGCGGGATACGCCTGTCCCGTCATGTTGGCTTCAAGGTGTCCTGCGAAGGAGGGGGTCATCACGTGGTGGTAGAGGAGTGAGCCATCGACTCCTGGGCGAGGTGTCACGACCGCAAAGCCGGTCGATGCGATCAAGTTCTCCGGGGCTTGAGTCACACGTGCGAACCCCCTGAGGTAGGGACGTACAGTGCTGACCAGGATGTCTCCGGACTGCACCCGCCGGCGCGCTCGGCTGGGTGCATCCTCGGCCGCCAACTCCTTTGGAGGCGAGAGCCTTCCTGGAGACGCAACCGCAGTTAGGTCCAGGTACAAGATTGGGTTCCCGTCCGCGGGATCCCACTGGCCGCAATTCACGTCGGCCAGGTCTCCCAATCGAACGGCACGCCAGCTGTCGGGGACCGGCGTTCCTGCCCTACCGGTCATAGCCCAACTCCGCCAGCAGCTCGTCCATGCGGGCGGCGGCTTCGTCGCGCTTGTGCTCGGCTTCGCGGAGCTGCGCGAGCGCTTCCTCGACGCTCGGAACCTCGACCGGCTCGGTGGTGTCGACGTAGCGGCTGATGTTCAGGTTGTAGTCGTTGGCCGCGATCTCTTCCAGGTCGGCCACGTGGGCGAAGCGCTCGACCTCGGCGTAGGCGCGAAAGGCCTCGGCGATGCTCTTCCAGTGCTCCTCGTCGAGGAAGTTCTGGGCCTTGCCCGTGCGGAAGTAGTCGTCCTGGGCGGCGTCAATGAAGAGCACCTTGCCGCGGCGCTCGGGCGGCTTGCGCTTGTTCAGGATGCAGACGGCCACGGGGATGCTGGCGCCGTAGAAGAGGTTGGGCGCCAGCCCGATGACGGCCTCGAACAGGTCGGCCTCGACGATGCCCTGGCGGATGGTCCCCTCGGCGCCGCCACGGAAGAGGATGCCGTGGGGCATCACCACACCCACCATCCCCTCGGGGTTCGTGACGGCGAGCATATGCTGGAGGAAGGCGAGGTCGCCCTTGGTCTTGGGAGGGATCGCGCCGTAGCGGTCGAAGCGGTGATGGGGGTCGTTGGGGGCGAAATCGCGGCCCCACTCCTTCAGGCTGAAGGGGGGATTGGCGATGACCCGGTCGTAGGAGAACAGGGAGCCCCGCTCGTCGCGCAGTTGCGGCTCGGCGATGACATCGCCGCCCTCGTAACGGGCCGAGCGCAGACCGTGCAGGAGCAGGTTCAGCTTTCCTATGGCGAGCGTCCCGAGGTTGCGCTCCTGGCCGTGCAGCACGAGGTTGCGGGGGTTGCCCCCCTGCTCGGCGACGTACTGGGCGGCGTAGATGAGCATGCCGGCGGACCCGGCGGTGGGATCGCAGATACGCATTCCCTCGGTCGGCTCAAGCAGCTCGACGATGAGGCGCACGACTGAGCGGGGCGTGTAGAACTCGCCGCCCTTCTTGCCGGCGTCGTCGGCGAACTCGCGGATGAGGTACTCGTAGGCGTCGCCCAGGACGTTGACGGCGCCCTGCTCGCCCCCCGGGGTGAGGTTGGCATCACTCAGGTCGAGGGCGTCGAAGTGGCGCAGCAGACTGCCGATGATGCGGTCGCGGCTACCGGGCGTGCCGAGCTTGGCCTCGTCGTTCCAGTTGGTGTTGCGCAGGACGCCGTCGAGACGCGGGGCGTTCGCCTCCTCGATCTCGGCGCTGGCGCGGTTGACTACCTCGCCCAGGTTCATCGACTCGCGCACGATGGCGCCCCAGCGGGCCTCGGGCGGGACGAAGAACTCGTGCTCGTCGGGGTCACGCTCGGCCACCTCGCGGGCAAAGCCGGCGGCGACGGCGTTCGCCACCTCCTCGGCGAAGCGGTCGGAGAGGCGCTTCAGGAAGAGCATCGAGAAGATGTAGTTCTTGTAGTCGCTGGAGTCGATCTGGCCGCGGAGGATGTCGGCCGCGCCCCACAGCTTGGACTCGAGCTCGCTGGTCGTAAGGGGCATCGCTAACTCCTCCCGCTATCCGGCGCCGCGACTGCGGCAATAATGGCGTCCCGAAGGACAACGTGCCTTACGCGGACGGCCTCGAGGGCAGCTTCGTGCGACGCTTCCGTAGCCTCGATGAGGTCAGCGAGGCCGTGCAACTCGCCTGCTGGTGGCACAACGACGGGCACTTCGCCGAGCGCCCTCGCCGATAGCGTCGGCAGGGACGTAGCGGTGAACCTGTTAGCGACCTCGGCGCGTCCGCGGGTCGAGGTCAGGTAGTACCAGAGGAAGTGGGCCAACCCAGAACCCGGGTCTGGGGTCCGCACCACGAGCAGCGTCGTCGCCGCCACGGTGCGGCTGACCCCCGGCGGCACCAACGCGACCTTGACCGCTGGCGACCTCGCCGTGACGAGGATGTCGAACGGCTCCAGAAGGTGCGCCTCAGTCCGGACGCCCTGCCTGACCCCAATCTCGCGCAGTCCCTCAAGGGACAGCCGATCGTCGACAATGTCAGCACTCTCGACGACGCGGACCTGCCAGTCCCCCGGCCGGGCACCGGCTCCGCGCCCGGCCATCGAGAGCCCTTGCGCGATCCCCGCGAGGCCTGCTAGCATTGTCATAGGGTCATGATACCGTGCATCTTCTATAAGTCAACACGTTGCAGTGTGTTATGCACACTCGCACGCCGAGCTAGGGGAGGTAGGTAGCGGCATGGACAACGACGACCGACGGGCAGTACCTGAAGGCGGGGGACGCTTCCAGGTGCTCTCGCTCGATGGTGGCGGGGCCAGAGGGGTCTTCGCAGCTGCCCTACTGGCCGGGCTCGAAGAGGATATAGGTCGTCCGGTGCTCAACCACTTCGACCTCGTCGTTGGAACATCGACCGGAGGACTGATCGCGCTTGCCCTCGGCGCGGGCCTAAGCCCGAGGCAGATCGTCGACTTCTTCGTACGCGAGGCCCCCGACGTTTTCCCCGGACCGGCCTGGTGGCGCTGGCTACGACGATGGGGCGTCGCAAAGTACGACCGCAGGGGCCTCGAAACGGCGGTCCGCGATGTGCTCGGTGACGCCCTCCTCGGCGACAGCAGTGTCCCCCTTGTCGTACCGACCTACAACCTCGCGGAGAACGACGTCTACCTCTTCAAGACGCCGCACCACCCGCGGCTCAAGCGCGATTGGCGGGTTCCGATGTGGGAGGTGGCGATGGCGACCAGCGCAGCCCCCACTTTCTTCCCCGCCTACCGGCTGTCTGGCGATGGAGTCCGCCTCATCGACGGCGGCGTGTGGGCCAACAATCCCGCCATGGTCGGGCTCACCGAGGCCGTCAGCCTGTTCGAGCGCAGACTCTGCGATGTGCGCGTCCTCAGCGTCGGCACTACCTCAGGGGCGCAAGCTCGACCTCGTCGCCTCGACAACGCGGGAATTGTCCGCTGGGCAACAGGCCAGAGCATCGTCGACATGCTGCTCGCCGGACAAGGCGCGGGCGCGTTCTCGCAGGTGCAACTGCTCCTGGGCAGGGAGAACGCCCATCGCCTCGACCCACCCCTCCTAGACGGCGACATCCCCCTGGATGGGGCCGATCCCGATGTCCTGATCAGCAAGGCGGCGCATCACAGCCGCTTGTTCTGCCCCGACTTCGAGAAGACGTTTGGGGACCACACCCGGGGGCCGTACATCCCCCTCCACAGTCAGGGAAGTAAGCAGGCTGAGGTGCCTCGACTATGATTTCCGCACGTGAACGCCAACTCGACCAGCTGCTCGAAGCAGCCATCGCGTCTTTCGACATACCGGACGGTCTGTACGAACTGGCCGTCCGGCGTTACGAGGCAGTGGGCCAGTGGCTTTCTGCCTCCGCCCAGCAGCGCGGCATCGACGCCGATGTCTTCGTTCAGGGATCGTTCCGCCTGGGCACTGTCACGCGGCCCATCGGGCCCCACGATCAGTACGACATCGATATGGCCGACAGGCTCGGCATCGGCAAGCAGTCAGTCACCCAGGCCCAGCTGAAGGCGACCGTTGGCACCGACCTCGGCACGTACATCGCGAGCGGCCCCGAGGGCAGCCCGACGTTGGACGAAGGGAAGCGCTGCTGGACGCTCGAGTACCCTTCGGATCCGTTTCACATCGACGTGCTCCCAGCCATTCCTGACCCCGAAGGGGGCCCGGACGCGATCCTGCTGACGGACAAGAACCTCAGGGAGTGGCAACACTCCGACCCTGTCGGCTATGCCGACTGGTTCCGCACACGGATGGCCGATGAATTTGGGCAGTTGCGGCAGGAGATGGCCCAAACCATGAGGGCTGGAGACATGGAGGAAGTGCCCGAGTGGAAGGTGAAGACCGCCCTCCAGCGGACAGTCCAGGCACTCAAGCGGCACCGCGACATCCACTTCCAGCACCGACCCGAACAGCCCCCCGCGTCAATCATCATCACGACCCTGGCCGCCAAGAGCTACACCGGCCGCGGGAGCCTCTCCAGCGTCCTGGTCGACGTGATCAGGGGCATGCCCCAGTTCGTCGAGAAGCGCGAGGGTGTGTCGTGGGTCGCCAACCCAGTACAGCCGGCGGAGAACTTCGCCGACCGCTGGCGGGAACACCCGGAAATCGCAGACACGTTCTTCGAGTGGCTCGCGCGGGTGCAACTGGACTTCGACAGCCTCGCGACGGCCCGCGGCCTTGATGGCACGCTGAAGGTCCTTGCCACGTGCCTCGGCGAGGACTCCGCGAAACTGGCTGGCGCCGCCTATGGGACCGGCATAGCGGCGTTGAGTGGCGCAGGTCAGCTCGGCCTCAGCTCGGATACGGGCACCCTGAGCGGCAAGCCTCGGCGTCCGGCACCTCAGCACACCTTCCACAGCGGCGATGCGGCGTCACGCCTCTCATAGCCCCGCCATGCAAGGGACCGCCCTCAAGGGCCGGTTCCCTGGCTCTGAGCTGAGTATGGACGGGACGAGCATCACGTGGACAGCCACACTTCGCCCAACTCCCCTCAGTCGCGAGTACACCGTCCGGATCACCTATGCCGCCAAGGGGTACCCGCGGGTCGAAGTCCTTCCCCGACTGCCTTCCCGACCTGGCGAGCCGCTTCCGCATGTCTACGCCAACGGCGCGCTGTGCCTCTTCATGCCCGGCGAATGGTCCCAGGACATGCTCATCGCCGACACCATCGTGCCATGGACCTGTGAGTGGCTCGTCCACTACGAGATCTTGCTCGCGACTGGCGAGTGGCATGGCGGAGGGCACAATCCGACGGGGGGCGCAGTGCCCGACGGTCCCCAGCGAGGTGGTGGTTCTCGTCGCGACCGGAGAGCCCGCCAGCGACGGTCGGGGACGCGATTGGTGGCGGGAGTGAGGCGTTGAGCGAGGCAGCACGCCCCACACTGCCAGAGGCGCGGGCCGCGCGATCGCTCACCAGGAGGCGCAGGCCGCTTGAGTGGCCAGAGGATCGAGAATTCCGGATTCTCTCGATTGACGGTGGGGGGATTCGTGCCATCTTCCCGGCGGCTGTCTTGGCTGAGTTGGAGCGGCACTATCTCGACGGCGACTCTTTGGCCGGTTACTTCGATCTGATCACGGGGACTTCCACGGGCGGCATCATCGCCCTTGGTCTCGGGGCCGGGATGCCAGCGGCGAAGATACTGCAATTCTACTTGGAGGATGGGAGGGACATCTTTCCGCCACGGGAGCGTCTCACGGCCCTGTGGAAGGCACGCAAGATCCTCACGCACATCTACGATAGCCAGAAGCTCAAGGACCACCTACACCGACAACTCGGTTCGCGGACATTGCGCGACTCGTCGTCCAGGCTGTGCATCCCGTCTTGCGACGGCACGCATGGCGATGTGTGGGTGTACAAGACACCCCAACACCCGGACTATCAGATGGACGGGGCGAGGCGAATGGTCGACGTCGCACTCGCTACCTCCGCTGCGCCTACGTACTTTAGACCGACTGAGGATGGAGGTTTTCGTCTCCTTGACGGCGGTCTGTGGGCAAAGAACCCCATCATGGTTGGCGTGGTCGAGGCGATCACCGCGCTCGGTGCTCCGCAAGAACGCATTCGGGTGCTCAGTCTCGGGTGCGGCTCAGAACCCTACCGGGTGGGTCGATGGAAGATGAGCGCCGGCGGTCTCCTCGGGTGGTGCGACATCATTTTCGGGGCGATGCGCTATCAGTCGCTGGCGGCCTTGGGCCAGGCACGACTACTGATTGGCGCGGACCGCATCGACCGTATCGAGCCCGCTCTCTCTGGTTCCCTCATTCCCCTAGATGACTGGGAACGTGCCTGCGTCGAGCTGCCCAGCGCCGCAGCAGCGGCGGTCGACGAACATGGGGGGAGGGTGCTATCGTCTTATATGGATCACTTGGGTGCTCCGTATTCCCCTGTTGGCAGCGGTCGCACCGATGCCATGACGGACGCAAGCACGGATTCATAGCTGATAGAGGGAGTGCCGGGCAGCATGAAGCACGAGCAGTACTTCGGTGAATTTCTGGGGAGTCTCGTAAATCTGAACCAGACGCGACTCGACAGGTTGGGTGAACACGTCAGCGCCATTAGCGGGTACTTGGCCAACAACCTGACAGGGCACCAGACCGTGGAGCGGCAGGGCTCCTACGCTCTGGCCACCATCATCAAGCCCGTCCGGGATGGTCAGGAGTACGACGCCGATCTTCTCCTGCAGATGGAGAACGAACCCGGTCAGGGCGCGGCAGGCTACATTCGGGATGTCTACGAGTGCCTGCGCGAACACACGCACTACCGGAAGATCGCGCACCAGAAGACTCGCTGCGTGATGCTGGACTACGCTGGAGACGTGCATCTAGACATCGTCCCGTGCATTTCCGTCAGCGGCACGCAGTACATCTGCAACAGGGAGACTGGCGATTTCGAACCGACGGACGGGACTGGCTACCGCGACTGGTTCAATGACAAGAACCGGGAGACGAGCGGAAACCTCAAGCGCGTGACACGCCTCCTGAAGTACATGCGCGATCACAAGGGGAACTTCACGGCACCGTCCGTACTGCTGACTACATTGATCGGCAATACGGTGGACGGTACAGGGGCGTTCGGTTCAGTCCCAGATGCGCTACACACGGTTATGGGCAGGATCGACTCCTTCCTGCAAACCAATCCGCGGATGCCAGTTATCGCTAACCCGGCTCTTCCAGACGAGGACTTCAATCGAAAGTGGGACCAGCGAAAGTACGCTCATTTCAGGGACATGTTCCACACGTACGCGCTTAAGGTAGATGATGCCTACGCCGAGCAGCATCACAACGAGAGCGTTAGGAAGTGGCGAGCCGTATTCGGGGATGACTTCGGCAAGCTGCGTCAGGAGAGCGTCAAGTCGCGCGACGTTCGTCCGCAGAAGCCGTGGGCGCGGTAACCGTCGAGGACAGCGATATCGAGTGGTTGCGGGACGCATTCCCGGGGTTGTCGTACGACCCGAACACGCAAGTGGTCAGCGGTGATCTCGACTTCTGCGCGCGATACGACGGCACGAGCAAGCGCCTCCAAATCGAAGGCGCGGAACGAACCTCCACAACCCAGGAATCAGAGGCGCGTATCTGCGATGTCTTCGCTGTGCGGATCGAACTAGGCGAGGTCGCTGACTCGGCTATTGACTGGCCCGCCGTCTACGAGTCGGGAGGGAGGTGTACGTCAATCGCTGAGGCGCTGGAGATACCGGTGCAGGAGCTTCACGTTGACTCCGATGGAAGCTGCTGCCTCGGGATTCAAATTGACCCCGGCCCGAACAGCCTTGAACGCTTCATCGATGATCTAGTCGTTCCGTTCTTCTACCGTATTGCCTGCGCCGAGCGCTTCGGTATTGCGCGCGTGCGGCAGGACTTGTGGGACGAGTACCGACACGGAGCTGATGGCCTCCGCGATCGGTTGCGGGATTTATCCTCCGCGCGCACGGGACGAAATGACCCTTGCTCCTGCGGAAGCGGCAGGAAATACAAGGTGTGCTGCCTCAGGGCGAGTGAGGATCGACTGCGGTCGCTCAGGGACCGCCTAACGACACTGCCCGACAGCGACGGCTCCCGCCCGTCCGCAGAGTCAACAGCAGTCCGGCGGAGGCGCTTGAGTATCCGCTAGCCCGCTACGCCAGGGTGTCGGAACGACTACGGCCGCGACAGCGCAGATGGCAGCCTTGGGTCAACCGGGACTCGTCGCTCCCCTTTGTTTGCGAGACCTCGTGCAAGCAGATAGTGCCGAGGCTGTGCACGCTACGAGAGTGAAGACTTCACGATGCCGTGGCAGTGCGTCTGTGGCTCAGCCGCCTGTCGCGGACGCGTTACCGGGCGAGACTGGCGGATGCCGGAGCTCAGGAAAAGGTATGCAGGCCACTTTCTACCTCTCATCGCCAGACGTATCGAAGCACTGAGTGAACGCGAAAGGGAAAGGGCCAACTGCAGCTAGGCGGTCTCACTCCCCCGGTCGGTTCGCCTCTCGGGTCCGTGCAAATGTCCTCCGGAAGGGGACGGACGCCGGCTCGGGTTTGTGATTGTTGAACGTCCATGCCCCTTGAGTTCAGTGGTGCGAGGGGTGTAGCACCGAGACACTATCGTCCCGCATGCCCTCAGAGCGACAACGCCACACAACGACGCCCGCCTGGCGTCGTTGGTGTTGAAATTGCCTCTTGCCACACTGAGGCTAGCTTGACCCCTTGACTCGCTGTTCGCTATCGGCGAAAGTGATTCGGGGCGAGGCATGGATGACCATCGAGTGGGCTGCCCGAGCGATCCGGGACATGCGACGCCTGTCCGAGAGGGATCGCGAGCGGGCCATCGCCAAGATCGAACAGTACGCCCTCGACCCGGCATCGCTCGCCAGGCAGGTGACGCCGTTGACGGGGAGCGACTACCTTCGGCTGAGGGTCGGCAGTTACCGCATCATCTTCGCAGTCGAGCACCGCGAGCCCTCGGTCATGGTCATCCTCAGAGTCCGGCACAGGAGGGAAGCGTATGACCGCCGATAAGACCGTCACACTGACGCGCGAGGAGTACGACGCGCTGGTCGAGCGCACGGCCCAGCTGGAGGACCGGCTGGCCGCCTCAGAGGCGGAGCGTGATGCGAGGGTTCCGCACGAGGTAGCGCTCGCCATCATGGGAGGCACCAGCCCGATCCGCGCGTTCCGCGACTACCAGGGACTCACCTTGCGCGAGCTCTCGGGGCGCTCGGGCGTCTCACTCAGCTATCTCTCCGAGATTGAGCACGGCCGCAAGCCGGGCTCGGTCACGGCACTGACCCGTGTCGCCGAGACCTTCGGCACCACTATCGACGCCCTGGTGATCGACTGAACATCATCCAACTCGTGGAAGTGCTGCGAGCGCTCGCCGAGAAGCGCTACGGGGAGGAACAGGGGAGCCTGCAACCCACCGAGTGCACAGGCATGGTTCAAGCGACTGGGTCGCTCAAACACGACGGCCACAGCGCTACGAGAACAGATCACTCGGTGGCGGCGATCACCAGCGGCACGACGGTGCGAGGCGGCGGGGAGCCCTCACCCCCGGACGCGTCTTCCTCGAACACCTCAAGGTGCGCGATCTGGCGCTCGGCCGCTTCGTACTCGACATCGAAGACGAAGGGCGCGGGGCCATCCACTCCACCGCCCATCGCGAAGCCGCTCGCCAGCTCCTCGCCTTCGCGGTCGAGCAACCGCCACTGCACGTTCGACTCGAACGTGCGCGAGCAGCCGCGGACCGTGAACCCGTTCGCGACCTCCTCGCCGCCCGCGGGCGAGTTCACGATCACGAGCGCGGCGTCGGGGAGGCTGTCGTCACACGCGAACGCGTCAGCGCCGCTGATGCCCGCGATCTCCTCCAGTGCCTCGCCCGCGAGACGGAACCGGCGAATGACCAGGATGGAAGGTACCTCGGAGAACGGCGCGTCGGGCGGCCTCTCGATGACCGCCACCGTGATGATGCCTTCGTGGATCGAGAGGCCCGCGACGCGTATCCGGTCGCCGAGGAAGACGGTGTCGGCGTCGTGGAGTTCGCCCTCCTCGTTCAGCAGCGCGTGCAGGTAGCGGAAGTTCCCGCTGCCGCCCGGGTACTCGATCGTGATGGCGGCGGCGTCCGCGAGGCCGTCGCCGTCGAGGTCGCCGAGGGTCCACTGGCTGAGGCGGATCACGAGTTCGCTGGCCGAGCCGGGCGCGACCGGCGCCCGGAACTCGCCGTCCTCGAGCGTGGCCGTACCGGTGTCGGTGTGCTCGGTCAGGATGGTGGCCGCCTCAAGGTCCACCCCGGCCACCCGATCGGTGGCCGCTACGTCGCAGGACGCCAACGACGCGGCTGCGACGAGCAGCACCCCCACGGCCGTCGCGCTTCGAACAGCACGCCGGGTCCAGTCTCGCATCGACATATCGGCTCCCTCGCGGTCGGGCGTCAGCTACAGAGTAGTCCGAACGCGTAGCCGCGCCCGGTCACGGGTGAAACCCGTCAGGCAGATCGGACAAGCGGTTTTGCCACGGTCGTACAGGCTGAGCCGCTTCCTTCTGTATCGCCTCCCCGGCGACTGCCCCCGGTGGCGGCCCTTGTTGGCCCCGCATTGTCTTCGGTTCCGGTCGGGCTCACCAACTCCCTGTTGAGTTCGCAGTACGGTCCCGCCATAACCGAAACTCGAACTATCTGACCCTCGCCGGGTTATCGGTTCAGGGACCGTCCCCGAGTCCCTTCGTCGTCAGGGAGCCTGTCTACCCTCAGAACGACAGCGCCACATAGAACGCGGCGCATCCGTTTTCGCACGAGCGGGTCGTCATGCCGATGTTCGTGCGGCTGTGAGAAACGGCGCTGTCGACCCGACAGGGCCAGTCTTGAGAGTTCCAACCCCTACCCGCCTCGTGGAGGCAATGAGGCTCCCCAAGAGTAGCGCAGCGTTTGGTGTCGATTAGGAAACTGGGAACGTGGTCGGTGGTCGGTGGTCGGTGGTCGGCGCCTCCACCACCGGGTTGCGGTCGTGCGAGGGACGCCACGGGTTCTTCGCCACCTCCGCGTAGTACCGCGCCGAGGTCACGAACGCGCCCGTCGCCCAGTACAGCATCATCAGCGTGAGCAGGTGGTCCTTCGAGAACGCCTGCTCGACCGCGCGCTCGCCCCGGTCGTTGTCGCTCCACCAGTAGCGACGGTCGAGAATCCAGGCGCAGAGCCCCACCGGGGAGTCGTGCAGCGCGTACGAGATCGTCTGCGGCTCGTTCAACTGCACGGCCACGTGGGCGCTCCCCGGACGCGGTCGCAGCACGCCCGGTTCCACCAGGTCGGGGTTGCGCGCCGCCTGCTCCGGAGTCGTCGTCCGCTGCCCGAGCAGGGACGTGCCGCCGGGGTTCGCCAGCACCGTCAGCGGGATCGCCCCCGTGATGTGGATCGTCCCCACCCGGTCCGCGTACTTGTGCCCGAGCTGCGCGCTGACGAGGTTGCCCCAGTCCCCGCCGTGCGCGAGGAAGCGGCCGTAGCCGAGCACGTCGCCCATCAGCTCTGCCCACAGGTCGGCCGTGCGCCAGAAATTGATGCCGGGAACGCTGTGCGGCGCGGAGAACCCGAACCCCGGCAGCGAGGGCAACACCACGTCGAAGGCGTCCCGCTCGTCGCCCCCGTGGGCGGCCGGGTCGGTCAGCGGCCCGATCAGTTCGTGGAAGTCCCAGAAGCACCAGGGCCAGCCGTGCGACAGGATGAGCGGCTTCGGGTCTGGACCCTTCCCCCGCTCGTGGATGAAGTGGATGGGGACGCCCTGGATATCGGTGCGGTAGTTCGCGAACGCATTGATCTCGCGTTCCACCGCCCGCCAGTCGTACCCCTCGATCCAGTAGTCGACCAGCTCCCGCAGGTACGCCCCGTTGACCCCGTAGCCCCAGTCATCGTTCGCGAAGTCCTGCGGCAGCCGCGCGTTCACCAGCCGCCGCTGCAAGTCCTCCAGCACCTCATCCGAAAGGTGGACCGTGTACGGCTCCGCAGCCATGGCGCCCCTCCAGCGAGTAGTCGCCGCAGCCTACGCCACCGAACATCGGAGGGGGTTAGCACATACGTTTCGAGAGCGTAGACTCGGCAGCATGGCGGAGGCTGCGTTTCCAGGTCCCTGGCGGGATTACCAGCGGTACCGAGTGAGCCCGAGGAGCAAGGAGCCACTCCTCGACTTTCTGGTCGGCGGCCTCGAAGAATCGCGCTGTCGCATCCTCTCCACCACGGATCCTTCAGAAGCTCCGTTTCGGATCTCTTTCGAGACTCCCTACGGAGAGCGCGTCGGGGTCGTTGCCTACGCGTTCTACACGAACCGTCGGGAGACGAAAAACCGTCCGAGCGACGAGTGGCGCTTTCAGATCGGGTACAGCTCAGGGAAACAGAACGAACAAGAGATATGGCAGGATCCGGCCGGGCTGCATGAGCAGGGTGCCGCAGACGTAGTAGGCGTAACGCCCGCCCTTCGCCCCCTGGCCGGTAGAGGGCTTGCCACAGACTCCGCAGCGCAGCAGGCCGCTCAGCAGGAACTTGCTCCCCACCCGCGCCGGCCGCTGCCTCTTCGGCGCGCGTTCCTCGAGAGAGGCCTGCACCTTGTCGAACAGCTCCCTCGGGACGATGGCTTCCCAGGCGCCCTCGGCCCTCACGGGCTCGGGCTTTTTGCTGTCCTTGCTCGTACGGCCCCAGACCGCCGTGCCCGTGTAGGCCTCGTTCGTGAGCAGGTAGTGGAGGCCGTTCCGGTACCAGCGCCTACCCCGGTTGGTGATGCCGCGCTCGTTCAGGTCGCGGCAGATCTCCTTGAGGCCGTTCCCCCGCAGCGAGCTCTCGAACACCTCCCGCACGACCGGGGCGCCCGCGACGCGAGGAAGAACCCGCGCGAGGCGGACTCGCGCATTCCCCGCGTCACTTCTTGAGCAAGATTCTCGCTGTAGAACTCGTCGACGCTCTCGATGATCGCCTCCATCAGCTTGCCGGTGGGGGAGTCGTCGGCTAAGTCATGGACAGTGCCCCTATGGCACCCCCCATGACGCCCCCGACATCGCGCGTGCCGACATGGCCGGGGCCGCCCATCCACCAGTGCGCTTCCAGCGCCCCGCACGGCCACGCCCCTCGGACACAATCATTCTTCCCGCAGGGGCAGCCTGATCAATCAGCGAGGGTGATGCTCTTACACCACTTGACGGGACGTGACCAGAGACGGGACGTGACCAGACCTGTGTAGTATCCGCCGGTACCTGAAACTGGGGTATGCTCCCCCCGGTCTGGGAGACAAATCGGCCGCTATCCCATTTCCAGAGTTCGCAGTTACGTGGTCCAACTAGGCGCTGAAGAGAACACACGCGCTTCGCAGACCATCCTTGGCAACGCTCATTCGCATCGATACTGACCCCAAAAGTAGGTTCATCAAGACAAGCATTGCTGGAGTGAACACGGCTGGCGCACCGCCATGACTCCCTTGCTACTTCCATTTAACGTCATGAGATGTGCAGTTCACAAACGACAACACAGGGTTCGGATGCTCCTGGCGCTCGCTGGGCTGCTTGGTATGCTCATTGTCACTGCCCTCGACTCTCCACTCGTCGGCGCGCAGGCCCCATCTGACGAGGCCACCCTCAGTGCCCTGATTGTCAATGACGGCACAATCGACGTGGACCTGAACCCAGGCTTCACCAGCGCGGGCACGTCCTACCGTACGGCAGTGACATACAGGGGCGCACTCCCTATGGTTACTGCCACTCCGACTGACGCCGGCGCAACCGTCGCTTTCCAGGATCGTACCGGGGCGCGTATGGAGGACGCCGACCCCGGTTTGACAGGCTACCAGGTGTCCCTGACGGTGGGAGCGTCCGAATTCCGGATAGTGGTAACCGCCCAGGACGGGATGACCACGAAACTCTATGAACTCACCGTGGAGCGGGACAGTGCCCGAATCCTTGACTGGACGCCGACCCGGGACCTCAACGATGTCGTAGTAGCGGGTAACGCGAGTCCGCAGGGCATCTGGTCCGACGGGACCACGATGTGGGTCGCCGACGATGATGACGACAAGATCTACGCCTACGTTCTGGCCACCGGCGACCGCGATGCGTCCAAGGAGTTCAGCCTGCACGCGGACAACGCCAGCCCAGGAGGCATGTGGTCCAACGGTACGACTGTCTGGCTCGCCGACACAGACGATGCCAAGCTCTATGCCTACGCGCTGACGGACGACCCCGACACTATCGGCACTGATGAAAAGGGCCAGCGCGACGCAAGCAAGGACATCTCCCTGCATGCGGACAATAGCGACCCTTGGGGTATATGGTCGGACGAAACGACCATATGGGTCACGGACAGTTCCGGCGAAGAACTGTACGCATACGACTTGGACACAGGAACGCGTCAGGACGGGACCGGCAGCACGACCAATAAGGAGTTCGGCCTTCATGGCGACAGCGACGTCGCGCGTGGCATCTGGTCGGACGGAAGCACCCTCTGGGTCTCCTCGTCGAACTTTGGGTTAACCAAACGGCTCGTGGCATACACGCTGGACGTCTCATCAGACGGCACGGTCGGCAGTTTCCACGGGGTCCCGGACTGGGACAAGAGTTTCTTCCCTCCCGCCGCGCTCGCGATCATGGGCGCAGGCATCTGGTCGGACGGGAACACTGCCATCTGGGTGGTGTCCACCGGCGCCGACGGGAAGATCTACTCCTTCAACACACCGCCCTCCGAGGCCGGCGGCCTCTCCCTGAGCTCCCTGACCGTCAACGACGGCACGAGCGATGTGAGCCTGCATCGGGCGTTCGACCCGGACGAGGCGTACTTTTGGACCTCGGTGACGAACGACGTCAACGTCGTGACCGTTGCCGCCGTTGCCGGCAACACGGCGGCGACGGTGGGGTACGGGAATGCGGACGCCGACCCGGTCTCCCCCGGCCACCAGGCCCGTGTCGAAGTGGGGACGACGCGGATCGACATCGAGGTTGCGGCAGCCGATGGCAGGGCGCTCATCCACAGCGTCTATGTGGAACGGGACTCCGCCCGGTTCGGCGCCTGGACGCCGACCAGGGACATCCACGGCCTCGGCACGGACGGCGTTACAGAAACCTTTGGCGCCTGGTCCGACGGGACGACCATGTGGGTGCTCGAGCGTGAACAAGAAAAGCTCTACGCCTATGCGTTGACCACGGGAGTCCGCGACCAGTCCAAGGAATTCGACACGCACTCTGACAACGGCAGTCCCAGGTATCTCTGGTCGGACGGGGACACCATCTGGGTCGGCGGCAGCGGGTCGGCGCCCCTACTGTACGCCTATAGGCTGAAGGACGACCCCGACACCACCGACTCTGACGAAAAGGGCCAGCGCGACGCAAGCAAGGACATCACCCTGGCGTCTCCCAATGACCGGGTAGATGGTATTTGGTCGAATGGGACCGATACCGTCTGGGTGGTGGACAGCGGCGACACCATGCTCTACGCCTACACACTGGACATTGCATCGGATGGCACGGCAGGTGTGAACCATGGAGGCCGGCAAGCTGACAAGGACATCGCACTGATCGAGGGCCGCTCCCTCGTTGACATATGGTCGGATGGTACGACGGTGTGGGTAGGGAACAATGGAGATGATTCCATCCGTGCCTACACGCTGGCCACCGGCGAGCGCGAAGAGGACAGGGACATCCCGTTCGCCCTTAACCATAGAGGCGTGACCGGTGGAATCTGGTCCGACGGCACGACGATGTGGACCGCCCACAGAAACAGCGTCCGTCTTCCGATCGTCTACGACAGGTTGTTCTCCCACAGGTTGCCGGTCTCGGAGGAGGGCGCCACCACGGTGAGCAACCTCACGGTCACTCCTTCTCCGGCGGTACCTGACTTCACGGCAATCCTGCGCCCGGGGTTTTCCTTCACCACGAGCCTCTACCGGGTTGCGGTGCCGCATTCCGCCGCGCACGTGACTATCAGCCCTACGCGCAGCGACAGCGCGGCGACGGTAGCCTACCAGGACGCAGGCGGCACAAGGCTAGAAGACGCAGACTCGTCCACAACGGGGCACCAGGTGAGCGTCCCGGTGGGAAGGACCGCAATCGACGTCAAGGTCACGAAAGCCGGGGAGGCGTCCCTCATCTACACGGTCGTCGTGGAACGGGACGGGGGCTTTCGCTACAACTGGACCCCCTCCAGGGACCTCAACAGCTTCTATGACGACAACCCGGAAGTTGGCGGCGATTCGGTCCGAGCGGTGTGGGGTCACGAGAAGACGACGCTCTACGTCGCTCCCATCAATCGCCCAATAATCTTCGCCTTCAACCGGAGCGACGGGACTCGTGACCGGGACAATGACATCGAAGTCCTCACTGATATCCGAGACGCTGAGCCCATCCTCTTTGCCGGCATCTGGTCCGACGGCACGACCATGTGGGTCGTGGACTATCTCACGCATCACGACGAAGACGGAATGGATACAAAGCCGACTAAACCCCGATCCACCGAAGAAGAGCGCGCGAGCGACTGCGGTTGGGTGCTCCGCTGTAGCTGGGACAATGGGTTTGGTCGAATCACGTACCAGCCACAGGGAGCACCCATTCGATGCTACCAGCGAGCAACCCCGACCGGATAGAGATCGCCTTCGACGACGACCGCCTCGTGGACCACGCGGGCCTGCTGCTCCCCGCCACGCTCGCTGGCCGGCTCGGCCTCCGTGAACTGGCGGACGCCCACCTCGACCTCGGTGACGCAGCGGGGCGGGCGAACGCCGGCGACAAGCTGCTGACCTTGGTCGCCTCCGCGCTCGCGGGCGGTGACTGCATCGACGACGCCGATGCGTTGCGGGCTGGCGGGACGGCGAGGGTGCTCGGCTGCGCCGTGAAGGCGCCGTCCACCCTCGGGACCTTCCTGCGCAGCTTCCGCTGGGGCCACGTCCGCCAGCTCGACCGCGTCACCCGCGTGTTGCTGGCCCGCGCCTGGGTGGCCGGAGCGGGACCCGGCGCGGCGCCGTTCACGATCGACCTCGATTCGACGATCTGCGAGACCTACGGCCTGGCGAAGGAGGGCGCTCGGCACCACGGCTACACGGGCGTGCGCGGCTATCACCCGCTGCTCGCGGTTGCGGCCGGGACGGGTGAGGTGCTGATGGCGCGGCTGCGCGAGGGTCGCGCCAACACCGCTCGAGGGGCCGCACACTTCCTGCGTGAGACGGTGGGCCGGGTGCGCGCTGCCGGAGCGAGCGGGCAGCTGACGGTGCGAGCCGACAGCGGCTTCTACAGCCACGCCGTCGTCGCCGCCTGCCGCGCGCTGGATGTCCGCTTCTCGGTCACGATCCGCCAGCAGCCGAACGTACGCACGCTGATCGAGGCGATCCCGGAAGCGGACTGGAGGCCGATCCCGTACTGGCAGGACGACGGCGCCGCTGTCGCCGAGACGACCTACACCCCGTTCCAGCACACGGAGGATGCCACTGCGGTGCGGCTCATCGTGCGGCGCGTGAAGCCGACGCCCGGCTCACAGCTCGCGCTCTTCGTGGACTACAGCTACCACGCCTTCATCACCGATCGCGCGGGGGAGCTGCTGGAGCTGGAGCCCGACCATCGCCGTCATGCCGAGATCGAGAACGCGATCCGCGACCTCAAGTACGGCGTCGGGCTGAACCATCTCCCCTCGGGCCGCTTCGCCGCGAACGCGGCCTGGCTCGCGGTGCAGGTGATCGCGCATAACCTCGCCCGCTGGACGGCGCGGCTGGGGCTCGACGAGGGAATCGTGACGACCAGGACGCTCAGGCGGCGCTACTTCGCTCTCGCCGGACGGCTCACCCACTCTGCCCGGCGCTGGACCCTGCACCTCCCGAAGCGCTGGCCCTGGGCTGACCAGTGGGCAGCCGCCCTCGCGCGACTACGGGCGCTACCGCTCCCGGCCTGACGCCCGCTCACAGCGCCAGCCCGGCTCCGAGGCTCGCGCCAGCATGCCCGCGCACGCCTCGCGCACGCCTCGCGCACCCTCGCGCCCGCGTCCTCAGCGCCCCCGAGCCGCGCTGAGCGACGGCTCCTCGCTCCGGCCCGCCCCCGGCACCGCCGGGCGAACGCCGGCACGCCGCCGAACTCTCCGCCAGCCCAGCATCCCGCCCCCTCAAGCTTCGATCGGTGGATTCGGGCTAAGCAGGAACCGGCGCACGGCAAGGTCTTCGCCTATCGCCTGTTGGACGGCGTGCGTGACAAGAGCAAGGAATTTGCTCTGGACACGATACACAACAGGTCCGTCCGGGGCGTTTGGTCGAACGGCGCCACACTCTGGGTATCGGACTACGCTCTCCTCAAACTCATCGCCTACCACCTGAAGGACGACCCGGACACCATGGACGAGGACGAGTTTGGCAAGCGCGACGCAAGCAAGGACATCTCTCTGCACTCGGACAACGACGCCGCCCAAGGCATCTGGTCGGACGGGACCACAATCTGGGTCGCCGACTTTAGCGACAGAAAGTTCTACGCCTACGTGTTGACCACAGGCGCCCGAGCCGAGGGCAAGGAATTCGACCTGTATGCAGACAATAAGTACCCCCGCGGCGCATGGTCCGACGGCGCAACCATGTGGGTTCCTGACCAGGTCGGAAGAAAGCTCTACTCCTACGACATGATGGGGCCTGTCGAGGTGACGGCAGCGTTTGAGTCGTCGACGCATACGGTTGCGGAAGGCGGTACGGCCGACGTGAAGGTGACGCTGAGCAAAGACCCGGAGCGCACGGTCGTCATTCCAATCACCGCCACGAACCAGCACGGGGCCGTGGACGGAGACTACTCAGGCGTGCCCACCATCCTGACATTCGACAGCGGCGAGACGGAGCAGAGCCTCACCTTCGCCGCGGTGGACGACACGGTCGACGACGACGGGGAGAGCGTGAAGCTCACCTTCGGCAGCCCATTCCCCATCGGCGTGAGCGCCGGGACCACCCACGAGACGATCGTCTCGATCACCGACGACGACGGTCCGGCCGTGGAGGTGAGCTTCGAGTACTCAACCTACACCGTGTCGGAGGGCAGCGGCGTCACTGTCAAGGTGAAGCTCAGCGCCGAGCCTGAGCGGCCGGTGATCATCACACTGAGCCCGGTGAACCAGGGTGAGACATCCAGCGCGGACTACTCCGGCGTGCCCACCAGCCTCACGTTCAACTCCGGCGACACCGAGAAGAGCTTCACCTTCACGGCGACCCAGGACAGCGTCGACGACGACGGAGAGAGCGTGAAGCTCACCTTCGGCAGCCCATTGCCGACGGGCGTGAGCGCCGGGACCACCCACGAGACGACCGTCTCCATCACCGACGACGATGCCCCGTCGTCCCTGACTGTCAACTTCAAGAAGGGCGACTACAGCGTCACAGAGGGCAGCAGCGAGGAGATTGTGCTCACCCTGGACGACGATCCGGAGCGGACGGTGACCATTCCGCTCTCCTGGAGCAATGAGGACGGGGCTTCGGACTCAGACCACAACGGCGTGCCAACCGACGTTACCTTCAACGCCGGGGAAACCTCGAAGTCCTTTGACTTCTCCGCTGTCTCGGACCGGATCGGTGACCCCGGCGAGAAGGTGCGCATCAGCCTGGGGGCCCCGCCCTCAGGCGTAACCCAGGGCACGACCAGCGAGACAGTGGTCACCATAGAGGACGTGACGCCCTCGGGGTCCACGACCGTCAGTTTCAGTGCGGATGCGTACGAAGTGTTGGAAGGCTCGTCCACCACCATCACGGTGGTGATGAGCGATGCCCCGGGGAGTGACGCGATCATCCCGATAGAGTTTGAGAACGAGGACGGGGCCAGCAGCGCCGACTACTCGCTCTCGGCGACCAGCCTCACGTTCGGCCCCACGGACACGGAGAAGAGCTTCACCTTCACGGCTGCCGACGACGCGGAGGACGACGACGGGGAGAGCGTCAAGCTCACCTTCGGCAGCCCATTGCCCACCGGCGTGAGCGCCGGGACCACCCACGAGACCACCGTCTCCATCACCGATGACGACGTGCCGGACGATGGGTCGGACAGCTGTGATAGCCCCGTATGGACCGCCAGTCTCCGGTTGGGGGACCAGACCACCGCAGATTGGGGACGATTCAAGCTCGTACACCAATTGTTCCACCCAGGACCTCCTTCGAGCCTCAGCGCCGACGAGTTTGAATACCAGGATGAAAACTTCGTAATCATGTCCATCAACCTCGTTCCCATGGTCCCGACGGGCACAGCGGCAAGATCGGGGCCTTTCGCAACGCCTGAGTATGCCAGCTTCAGCATCGACATCGACCGCGGGGAATGGGTTGGCCCAGTTTCTGATGGCCAATGGAGCGGGCCGCTTCGTGGCATCCTGAAGCGGCACTTTCAGGATTGGACTTTGTACATCGACGACATGGCATTCCCCTTTGCCGATGCCTTGTTCACCGCCGAAATCGAGTGGCAAGGTGCCGAGTTCAACGACATGTTCAATAGCTGGTCACCTGCAACTGAGTACCAGCTATGTATAGATGATACCCCCGTCTCGGCGCCGACAAGTGCGACGCCACCGTCAGCTCCTGGATATCTGCGCCTGTTCCCCGTCAGTGGGGTCGTGTTTGCCAGTTGGCGAGAGCCATTCAGCAATGGAGGTTCCGAGATCACCCGCTACGAGGTGCAAGTAAAGGAGTGGGGAGACAGTTGGACGAACGCGTCGGACGTGTGGGAATACTCTTCCCCTCCGAATTCGAATGGCCATCAAATACGCTACGACATCCGCAATTTAACCAATGGGGTGGACTACGTCGTTCGCGTAAGGGCCGTCAATGCCGTTGGAGAGAGCCCCTATTCGGGTGAGACCTGGGTCACGCGACAACGAGACACGCCTTTCTTGGAAGATGCCGTGGTTGACGGCGCGTCGCTGTCCCTCGAATTTGACCGGCAGTTGGACGGTTCTTCCGTTCCCGACCCCGACGACTTCCGGGTGCTGGTCCACGAAGAATCACACGTGCCTGATTCGGTCACGGTAACGGGCCGCAAAGTCATACTCACTTTGCCTGAACCAGTGGTGCATAGCGACGCGGTCGACTTCATTTACATCTTGCCGGAAGACCCAGACGTTCCGCGCATCCGCGACCGAGACGGCAACTACTACACAACCCTTTATCTTGGATACGACCAGGCAAGGAACGAAACGGCAGTGGTATCGCTGCCGCCGGTGACGGTCAGCGTAGTGGATCGTCCGGAAGCCCATAACGGCGCCGACAGTTTTACCTTCCAAATCGCCTTCAGCGAATCCGTAAAGGTCCTGTTCTCTTACGGGTCGGGGATGGTGGACGTGTCGGGGGGCACGGTAACCAGCGTTCAGAACCTGAATCGCCGCACCGAAGAGTGGGAGTTCACCGTCGCGCCGGACCCGAATGCCGACGTGGAAATCAACGTGCCTGCGAACCGGCCTTGCGAAGACAATGTTTACCATCCCTGCGGCAACGGAAACCGGCCTCTCTCCAACAGTCTGGAACTGACTGTCCCCTTCCTGCAGACACAGTCCCAGAGTGGCAACTCGCCGGCGACTGGCGCTCCTGTCATCACTGGAACTCCCCGGGTGGGCGAGACGCTGACGGCGGACGCCTCCAACATTGAGGACGCGGACGGACTGGACAACGTGTCCTACTCCTACCAGTGGATCAGCAACGATTGGGTGAGCGATACGGACATTGCGGGCGAGACCGGCCCCTCCTACACCATGACATCGGGGGACGAGGGTAAAGCCATAAAGGTCAGGGTGACCTTTACCGACGATGCCGGCAATGAGGAGTCTCTGACCAGCGCGGCAGTGGCGGCCTCGGTTTCCCGGTCTGACCGGACCCCCGCCGCCCCCGGTACTCCAACAGTCTCTCCCGAGGGCACGGGAGCGTTGACGGTCTCCTGGAAAATGGCCCCGGACGACGGTGGCCCGCCCATTACCGGGTATCTGGTGCAGTGGAAGGAAGCCGCCGACAGGTGGGAGACTGCGGCCGATGTCTCGGAGGCGACAGTCACCGGGACGACCCACACCATCACTGGTCTGACCGACGGAGTGGAATACGCGATACGAGTCGTCGCCAACAGCGAGGCTGGCAGTAGTCCTGCTTCCGAAGAGGCCTTCGGCACGCCTCGGGAAACGACTCCGCCGGAGCTCTCTGCCGCCATAGCGGACGGGACGATGTTGACGTTGATCTACAACGAGGCTCTGGATGAGAACACGGTGCCGGGGGTAGACACCTTCACGGTGATGGCCGGCAGCGATGAACGTGGGATTGCCCGCGTTTCGGTGGTCGGAGCCGCAGTGATTCTGATCCTGGATTCGGCCGTGGTGGCGGAGGACGCGGTTACTGTCAGCTATGCCGTCCCGACGGATGAATCCGCCCTTCGCATTAGGGACGAGGCGGGCAATCACGCGGCATCGTTCGACAACCAGGCGGTGACCAACAACACCGCAACCGGGCAACCGACCATCGGCGGTACAGCCCGGATGGGCGAGACGCTGACGGCGGACGCCTCCAACATTGAGGACGCGGACGGGTTGGACAACGTGTCCTACAGCTACCAGTGGGTTGCCAATGACGGAACCACCGATACGGACATCTCCGGCGAGACGGATGCCGTCTACACCCTGGTGGCCGACGACGTGGGCAAGACCATCAAGGTGAAGGTGACCTTCACCGACGACGCGGGGAACGAGGCAACGTTGACCAGCGTGGCCACGGATGAGGTGGGCTTTGCTGTCCAGCAGCAGGGGGCCTCCAATACGCCCGCCACCGGGGAGCCGACCATCAGCGGCACCGTCCAGGTGGGCGAAACCCTGACGGCGGACACTACCGGCATCACCGACGCGGACGGGTTGGACAACGTTTCCTACACCTACCAGTGGGTACGAAACGACGGCAATTCTGACACGGACATTTTGGACGCGACGGATTCCGGTTACATGCTGGTGGCCGACGACCTGGGCAAGACCATCAAGGTGAGGGTGACCTTCACCGACGACGCGGGGAACGAGACAACACTGACTAGCGCCGCCACGGATGAGGTGGCGCCGGTGCCACCGCCGCTGACAGTCAGCCTGAGGGGAGCCGCCCCGGCGACCCACGACGGGTCGGCGGAATTCACCTTCGAGATCGAGTTCAGCGAGGAGTTCCCGCTGAGCTTCAAGAAGCTGAAGTTGCACACCTTCGATGTGACGGACGGGGAAGTGCTGAAAGCGCAGCGGGTGGTCAAGTCCAGCAACATCTCCTGGCGGATGACGGTGCGGCCCGACTCCAACGCCGATGTCACCGTCCTGCTGCCGGTCACCACGCGCTGCGGCGCCCAGGGGTCCATCTGCACCCAGGACGGCCGGAAACTGTCCAACTCCCTGAACTTCACTGTCACAGGCCCGAACCAATAGAACAGGGGGACAGCGAGAACAGGGGGACAGCGGATCGAGTCTTCCAGCGAGGTACGTGGGCAAGAAAAAGCTTGGCCCGGCGCTGCCTTCGCCGTGGCGCAGCCGTGGAAATGGTATTGGGGCCGATACCCCCAATATCGGCGGGCATATGGGTGGTTTCCTGCAATGGCGGGAATGGAAGAGCCTCCTGGCCGGTGAACCGGAGGCTCTTGAGGATCTAGCCGGGGTCGGCTGACCGACTCCTCATATCAGGACTTCCTAACGGAAAGTTCGCAGTACAGTCAACTCAGGCCCCCGCTCAGGGGACTCGAACTGCACGCCGAGGCGAAACGCTGACATCCCAACACACCGGTCCGTCAGAAGAGCGACCGGACGCTTGGCTACGCTCGGGCGCGAGCTTACGGCTTCCTTGCGAAAGTCCTGCAGAAGGGCAGGAACTCCGAACCGCCGTTTGTGACAGGCGAGCGGTCATACCGATGTTCGTGCAGCTGTGAGAAACGGCGCTGTCGACCCGACAGGGCCAGTCTTGAGAGTTACTGCCCCTACCCGCCTCGTGGAGGCAATGAGGCTCCCCAGGAGAAGCGCAGCGTTTGGTGTCGATTGGGAAACTGGGAACGTGGTCGGTGGCATATGTATCGGTCCACTACCAGGCGATGGGGCGCATGTCCCTAACGCCAGCGTTCCTCTATCACATCGTCGCACAGACTAGAGTGGCCGAAGTCCGTGACTCGGTCCCAAGCGGCACAGTCACCCGCGCCGCATAGGTCCCATGCCATCTTGCAGCGGGCCTCAATTCAATCCTCAGCAAGCGTGCAAACCTCCTTAGTGTCGGCGTAGCCTCGCTGCTGCCAAAGAACGCACTTGACCCGAAGGTATTCATCATTGAGGGCCCCGGACTCAAAGTACGCGGCCTCCACTGAGTTCGCATCGGCCCTGCGGAGGGAATATTCCTCCTTGATGAGGAGCGCCCTTCTGTCCGCCGACCACCAGCGAAGTGCCTCGGCCCACCATGCTGCCACCAGCGAGTTCCCTAGGGCAGGGTCGCCAGCAAGCGAGGCTAGCCATTGTTCGAACTCAGACGCGATTACGTACTCCTGCCGCGCAAGGGCAGCTAGAGTCCGCGAAGGCCGGTGTTCCCCTCGATTGGCCATGGCATTCCACTGATCCTCCACCGCATTGCTCTCTTCGATCGCCGCGCCCATCCGGGCCAGTACGCGATCGGTGAAGTCCTTGATGTCGTCGTCACCATCCTCACCCCCGCACGAAGCGAGCGAGATGGCCAGGACGCCAACAACCAAAATCATGCGTTTCATGGTGAACCCCGGGCGATGGGCTAGGTGCCACTCTCCCAGCCAAAGTGGGAAAGAACAAGGGCCGATCGAGACCGAGTCTTCTTGCATCGCCGGGGGCGACAGGGCATGTAGGCAAGGGACACGCTTTCTTCGCAGTTCCAAGACTTCGCTCTGATTGGCGACTAGCAGGGTCGCTGGTTAGGGTATTCCCTTTGTCATTCTGGTACCGTTCCTACGATCGAGGAACCGCTAATCGTACTAGCCGGGGTCATCGCATTCGTCGGAATAGGTCGCGGTGAGCAGTGGCGAAGAGCAGGTGTGGGGAACGCGCTGGGCCCCAGGCAATTGGCTATTGGGGCGGGTCATACCATCGCCATGTTGTGTCGTCTGACAATTGGCAGCGCCCGTCACCCAGCGGAGCGCACTCTGGATAGCAGCGCGTATGTCCCACATCGCAGCCGTAGGTGACATGACATGCGTACCAGCGCACGGTACGCACTTTACCGACCGGCATGTAGGGAGGGCTGCCGCTCTCGATCAGGATTGAGAGTGCGAGAGTGCGACACCGCACTGCCCCAATTTCTTCTTCTGCCCATTCTATGGGTGTGACCGTTCGCACAGCCGTGGGCGAAGCCGGTCCGCTTGCTCCCGTCCCGCCGCACGCGGCCTGTGGGGCGGTAGCCACTAGCATCACTACGATCGTTAAGAGGGCGGCTCTGCTCGGTGTTTTCAACCCACCTGAAGATGCGCGCATTCTAGGCTTGTTGTTAACAAGTAATTGGGGCCAGCGGTGGCCCAGGCCAACGTCCGTGTTGAAACTCAAGCGTTGTACTTAGCGTTGAATGCATCGTCAGATATAGTCGTAATTGTGATGGCATCCACGAGTGCCCAAACGCCGAGTCCGCCGAGCGTCAGCAGCTTGGCTACACCTCGCCCTGGTTGGCCAAGGTAGAAGTCCAGTGCAGGCCAAACAATCCATGCCAAAATGATTGCAGTCGTTCTTTCCTTCATAGAAACTCCTTCGTGGGTGTGCAGTGTGAATGCGGGTGGTTCTAGCGTACGTCTGCCTATGTCCAGAGAATGATGGGTGAGTAGTCGTACCTGACCCTTGGCAACGCCTGGTCCAGTTTAGCGTCCCCTGTACCGGAAATCTCGGCAGCGGGGAGCATACATGCCCTAGCGCCGAGCGATACCAGTGGGGGCGGCGCGCCCTGGGAGCGGTGCAGCGACTGCGGGAGGTCTACCGGTTCTCCTCCCACGGAGCACACCGACGACTCACCCACGGGCAAGCTCATGGCCAAATGCCGCGGGCCAAATCCTCCTGGAACGTGCCTTCCCACAACTTGATCGGGGAGCATTTGCGTGCGGGTGTCGCTGCTGGCGCCGGGCTTGAGAGATACCGCGACTGTCGGTGCGGGGCCTCGAATTGCCCTCGACACATTCGTTAAGAATCCTCTGAGCAAGTGGGCTGGCGGCGGCGATTTGCTCCGGCAGCAGGTTGTATTGGACAAGGAGGACCGCAGGGGAGGGGGCCGGGGGAGGTCGGGGGCCTCGTTTGCCCTCCCGTCCCGCTTCGACGGGCGCGGGGGACGCACGTCACCCCGGGTCAGGCGAGTTGGGGCTCGGCTCGCAGCAGATTCGTCAAGCCCAGCAGCAGCGCCAGCCGCTCCCGGTTCTTCGCCAGACCGCGGTAGCGCACCTTGTCGTAGCCGAAGCGCCGCTTCACCGCGAGGAAGGGGTGCTCCACCTTCGCCCGCAGCGACGCCTTCGCTCGCTCCACCCGCGCCTCCGCGCTCCCCGGCTCAAGCAGCCGCCTCAGGCCGGGCCGCATGGCCACGCGCCACTCGACCTCCGACCCCGCCTGCTCCGGGCGCTTCTCCACGCCCCGGTAGCCCGCGTCGCCGTACGCCTCCCGCTCCTCGCCGTGCAGCAGGCGGTGCGCCTCCGTCACGTCGGCCACGTTCGCCGCCGGCACCCGCAGGCTGTGCACCAGCCCGCTGTCGGCGTCCACGCCGATGTGCAGCTTCATGCCGAAGCGCCACTCGTTCCCCTTCTTCGTCTGGTGCATCTCCGGGTCGCGCGCGCGCCGCCGGTTCTTCCTCGAGGAGGGCGCCGCGATGATGCTGGCGTCCACAATCGTGCCTTCGCGCAGGCGCAGGCCCCGCTTCGCGAGGTGGGCGTTGATTGTCTCGAACAGCTTCGTCCCCAGGTCGTGGCGCTCCAGCAGGTGGCGGAAGTGGAGGATGGTCGTCTCGTCGGGAATGGCCTCGCTCAGGGTGAGGCCGCAGAAGCGCCGCACCGACTCGGCTTCGTAGAGGAGATCCTCCATCGCGGGGTCGCTGAGGTTGTAGCAGAGCTGGACGCAGTGGATGCGCAGCATCACCGCCAGCGGGTAGGGCCGCCGTCCCCGTCCCGCCTTCGGGTAGTGCCGCTCGATGCGCGCCTCCAACTCATCCCAGGGCACGAGGCCGTCGATGCGTTCGAGGAACAACTCTCGGCGCGTCTTCCGCTTCTTCTGCTCGAACTCCACGCTGGCGAACGTCGGCTGGTGCATGGGCGCGCCCTCCCTCTCTGGTTCACGCGCCATGATCGCATCTGCTCACTCGCTCTGGCGAGTTGTTCAGACTGTCCCTAACTAGAACGTGATGCAGGTGGCAGCGTCCCAGGACTTCGGACCCGTGGGGCCCGGGCCGCGCCTGGGGGCGTTCAACGTCGATCCCGCCTTCATCGGTGTCGCGTACGGGGTCGGGAGTTCATTGGGGATCTCTCGCCGACCACATTGGCGACTAGAAGAGCCGCTGGTTAGGGTAGAGCCTCGTGTCATTCTGGTACCGTCCCACTATCGATGAACTGTTTATCGTGCTGGCCGGAGTCATCATCTTCATCGTGTACCTCGCGATGAGTAGTGGCGACGATGAGTCGGCTCCAGCCCTTGCTCCCGCCGCCACTGCCACACCTGTGGCAACCGCAACCCCTACTGCCGAACCGACGGCGACCGCCACGTCAGAACCGACGCCGACGCCGACGCCGACGCCGACGCCCACGCCGAGATCTGCGCCGACTACCGAACCGACAGCCACCCCTGAACCGGTCGTGGCAAGCACTGACGAGTGCGACTTCGGCGACGTAGCGGAAGACGTCCGTGGCGCGATCGTGCAGGTCTTCACCGACATTGGGAGTGGCACTGCATTCCACATCGGCGAGGGCCTCTACGTCACTGCGGTTCACGTCATCCAGGATGAATCCGGGCGGACGAGGCCCCGCATCATGCTCGTTGCCGGCAACCTCTCCTTCAGCGCAACTGTCGAGCAGGAAGGTGCGTTCTCCACTGTGAGTCTCGAGCGCGACCTGGCTGTGCTTCGGGCAGGGGCCATTCCCGCGGTCTTGCAGACTCGCGCCCCCACCGAGGAGGACAGGGACATCGATGTCCGCGCCTTCGGCTATCCTTGGTCCAGCGTCGGCGACACCGGCCGGTCCGATGGTTCAGTACCCCTCCAGACCAGTAAGGGCGTCGTTTCCGCTGTCACCGTCGCCAATGGCATCGAGATCATCCAGACTGACGCGAGCGTCGATCGCGGGATGAGCGGCGGCCCGCTCGTCGATGAGTGCGGCTTCGCCCTCGCGGTTGCGTCCTTCGTTCTTACAAGCGACGACGTGGGCGATCCTGGCGACTTCGCAGCCTTCATCTCCATAGCTGAACTAGAGAATCTGGAATGACCCCGTCATGACCCCTGGAAGGAGCGTCTCATGGGCACTGTAAATATCTTCCTAGGCGGAACCGGAAAGCACATCGCCGAGGATATCCAGGACAACCGCGATTTCTTCGGGCAGCAGATCAGCGAGCCCATCGCCTTCGACCTGGATGCTGCCACGCGCTCGGGCGTCAACCTGCGCAGGTTCGTTCACCCCAGCCAGTCGACGATCGACGACGTGCCCACGATCGCGGGCGAGTGGGCGAAGAAAGACACCGGCCCCGCGATGGGTCCGGCCGAGTCGGCGACCAAGCCTGGACCGCGGGTTGCCCCTGAGCACTCCATCCTCGTCGGCGTGGGCAAGGGGATCGCGGCAAATCCCTCGCCGACGGCAGGCCTCTACGCCCTTCGCGGGCACGGGCTTACCGTCTTCTCCGCGCTCTTCGATCCCGCGCGCGCCACGGCTGGGGCGGGCGATGGCAACCGCCTCCGCGCTCACATCCGAGACACCGTTGTTTCGGAGACATACAACGGCAGGGCGCCGCGCATCAACCTTATTACCTCCACCGCGGGCGGCACCGGGGCGGGTACGGTTGTCCCCCTCGCCCTCTGGCTCAGGGGCGAGTACCGGGAGTCACCGCTGACGCTCGTCGCGGTCACTCCCGATGCGTTCGAGACCGTTCTGCGGGGCAGCCCCAATCTTGAGGAGCTCGCCGCCAAGGGCCGCTCCGGCACCTACGCGTTGTTCCGGGAGCTCTCCTTCCTTCAGGAAGTGGACCCGCAGGCCCGATTCTCGGCCCGGAGGCTGCCCGCAACCGCGAGCGGCCTGGAATACACTCCTGGCCAGAAGCTCTTCGACCGCATCTACTGGTTTGGCGGGCGCGGCGCCACCCGCCCGAGCGACGCCTTCGAGGAGGCGGGCGCCCTCATCCGTATTCTCAGTAGCGACGACACCGCCGACGAGCTGCGCGGCAAGTCTGGAGCCCATCCTCTCCAGTCCGTCGGGGCCGTCACCGCCATCGAGTACCCCAGGCTCCGCCTCCAGCGCAAGCTCGTCTCCCGCGTCCTCGTGGCCGCCTACGATCGCCTGAGGAGCCCCCGCCGGACCTACGAAGGCGGCGACGCAACGGAGCGCGGGGTCTCCCTCCTGGACTATGTCGCCGCTGGCACCAGCCGCCGGCTTGGCGCCTGGCTCTACGGCCAGCGCAACGCCTCCCTCGCCCTCAACGCTCCCCACTCGTCGTTGACGTCCACAGCGGCGAGAACGCTCGCCACAAGCATCCACGACGAAGCGGGAGTCGAAGACTACGCAGCCGTCGATCGAGGAACACGCATCCGCGGCGGCAACTACGATGCCGGCGAGAGCGGCTGGAGAGCCTATGTTGCTGAGCTTACCGATGGGCTCCGACGCGCTGCCCAGCACAACCAACAGAAACTCCAAAGTGCCATCCCCGCGTTGCGCGCGGCCGAGGAGGAAGCCTTCGCCCTCTGGCTGCGGGACACGGTGTTTGGCGACGACGGCTGGCTCAGCGGAGAGGCGGGAAACGGTTCCCGCCCCGACGGGATCGTGGATGTCCGCAGCCGGCTTGAGCGTCTCGAAAACGACGCCCGTGAGCTTGAGGAGCGAGTCGGTCAGGACAACTACGTCGGCGGCCGCACCATCTCCGAGCTCGACGCTGAGATCGAAGCAAGAACCAACAAGCTGGCCAAGCCTGACAACGTGCTGGTTAAGCCCTCCGCCGTCCAGCGCCTTTTCGCAGTTGGCGCCGCCGTCGCTGTTGCCCTGGTCGGTGGATTGGCCCTGCGGTCCGTCTGGGAGGGCATCTCTCGATTCGGCGAGTTTGGTGGCGCCTCAGTGTCAGAAATACTCGTCTGGGTTGGCGTGACGCTTGCGACGGTCGCAGCCTACCGCGTAGTCACTTGGGCCTTGCTCCGCTCTCGCGCGGACGAGGCCAAGCTCTCCACGCGCCGGCACAATGCCGAGGATCAGCTCTTTGGAGCCTTCCGCGAACGGGATCTCGTCCGCGCCCTCCGGTGGCTTCATTTGGAGCTGAGCGGCCCTGGTGACAAGGCCGCCTTCTTCCGTGAACTGCGCCACCAGATCGAATCGGTCCGCGCTGTTGTTGACGACCTCGACGATCTCTATGAGGGGCTCCGCGATCAGGCCGCCGCAGAGGTTGCCCAGGCCGCCTCCAGCCCCGCGCATGTCCGCGCCACGGTGGGCGACTCCCTCGAGGAAGATCAGGGCGTCGCCACGGGCATCGTTCCCGAGATCACCAGCCGTCTCCACGTCGACGCGACCCTGAGCCCCGACCATCGCGTGCGATCACTCGCTGTGCGCCTCGAGCCTCTCGACACCGATGAGGACCGCGTCACGCCCGCACAAGCGGACGTGCGCACCCTTCTTGCCGCCATCGACCCCGACCGCGGCGCCGGGCGAGTCGAGGAGAATGAAGTCGCCAACCGTTGGAAGGGCACCCTCTGGGAACTCGTCAACTGGAAGCTCGGCGAAGACCTTCCCGAGACCTTCGACGACGCGCTTAAGCGGTACGACGGCGGCGGAGACGAGACTGCCGCCACGCGCGCCCTCGCGGCGAAGCTCAACACACTCAACCTCCCACGGCCCCCCTCCGTCGAACTACGCGTAGCCGCCTCCGATCCCGTCTTCCGCCAGCTCTACGCTGGCGGCGACGCCATCCGCGCCCGCTTCACCGCAGCGCTGAACGACCCAACGCTTGATCCCGCCGTGCGCAGCGAGCTTGGGAAATACGCATTGGACAGCCGCGTCGTGGGTTCGCTCGGTGAGCAACTCATCTTCTTCGACCTCTGGGCCGACGACGGAGGCCAGCCATGGGCGCCTCACGTCATCAGTAATGCCGCCGTGGCGGAGCCCGCCCTCCGGACCTACTACGGCGCCGCCAACGCGCCCATGGAGGCCACTGCCCGTGACGCCTGCTTCACGGTCATCCCCGAGCTGCTCGCCGCTACGAAGGTCGAGCTGGGCGGCAACGTCCGGCCGCTCGCGCCGGCCGTCACCGCCCGCTTGCTCGGAAGCGACCTCGACGTCCAAGGGCCGACCTACGCCGAGCTCTTCTACCTGCTCCGTGCCCGTGGTCACCTTGTCTTCGATATCGAAGGCGCGGGCCCCGAAGCACGGAGGGTGGTCCGCCTCGATCTTGATGGCGGGCAGCCAATGGGCCTCGTCGACCACGCACCCGGAGACATCGGCGACACCCGCTTCTTCGACGCCGCGCGCGGGAAAGTCATCGCCTTCGACTCCTTTAGCGATTTCATGCGCTTTGATGGCACTCCCCTCATCGCCGGGCAGGGCGCCCGCAGCCCGTACGGGAACGCGCGTCTCCTCAACGCCGAGTGGGCAGGCGACCCCCGCCGCGTCGCCCGTCTACAGCGCGCCGCCATCATCCAGTGGTACGAGGGCGACATCGATGCCGACTGCGAGGCCATGATCCGCGAACTTGAAGTCGACCTCCACCAGATGCAAGGCGAAAGTGAGGACGGGCGCGAGGCGCGCCGTAGTTGGGAGCAGGCCATGCGCCGCCTCCTCGACGGGGACGAACGCCGCCGCATTCGCAGGACGTTGCTCACTGCATCGAACCGCTGATGCGGACTACGGTCTTCGCTGCTCTCATGCTCGTGGCGCTCCTGGCGGGTGCTTCCGCGAGCGTGGACGCCCAGAGTGGTGAAGCACCTCCAACTCACGTCGTCTTCGCCATCGATGACTCTGGCTCCATGTTCAATGCGGGCGGCAGCGACCCCGGCATGCAGCGCTACAGCGGCGTCATCAACCTCGTGGAGGTCCTTGGCGAGTTCCTGCACGGTGACGATCCGCGCCGCGTCGAAATAGGGGCGCTCTCCTTCGGTTCCGAAGCCCGCGAGCTCTCTCCCCTTGCTTCCGTGCGCGGCTCGGCCCTGGCCGAGGCGCTGGCAACTGAGCGAGACCGCGCCGCCAGCCGCGGAGCGACCGACTTCCGCGAAGCCCTCTGCCTGGCATGGGAGACCGTCACCGGGGAGGCCGCTCCCATGGATTCCGGCTGCCCAGGAGCGACTGGCGCAACTGCCCCACGCTCCGACAGCGCGCGACGCCTCGTCGTCCTCGTGACCGATGGCGCTCCCGCTCCCGAGAGTGATGCCCTGGAATTCGCTGGCCAGCCCGATCCTGCGGCCTGCTTGCCCGGGGTGGACACGCAGGCGTTCGAGGAGAGCCGGGAGGCCGGGGTCGCAGACGCCTACCTGTGCGCACTGGGCACGATGTGGGCCAATCTCAACCAGCACACGCAAGTCACGCTCATCGTGATTGGACTTGATCAGCGGGACAGGTGGTTCGATAGCGCCGCCCCCTACTGGCGGCGCGCCGTCGACTGCAATCTCGACCCCGCCAGTCCCTGTGACCGCGTCGTCCGCAGCGTGGCCTCGGACAGCCTCGCGGAACAGATACTTGGCGCCTATCCCACCATCGACCTTTGCCAGCGCGTCGATGAGGGACAGCCATTCAACTGTGACATCCCCGGGGGCCTCACCGGCGTTCAATTCCTCATTACTGGCGTCCCCGAGGGCGGCGTGACGACGGTGAACGATGGCCGTGATGTCCGCCGATCAGATGCGAGTCCGCCGGAGTTCAACCCGCGCGAGGGCGGTGCTCACATCTGGAGCTTCGACGCCCGCCCCTACCGTGGCTCCTACGAACTCACGCTCGAAGCCCCCGCGCGCTCGAAGGATGCGCTGGTATTCGTCGACTACCAGGTCGCGGAGTTCTCTGTCGGCGAGCAGGTCTGGGATGAAGAGGCGCGCGAACTCACTCTCTCCCTCACTGTGGTTGCCGGCGGCGAGGTCTTCCCCAGAAGCGCCGAGGACCAGCCGTACGAGGTGGAGTTCCGCGACAACGGCCGGACCACTCGTCAGTCAGCCACCCTCGACCACGTCGAAGGTGGACGCGAGTTCACCGTCTCGGTGAAGGCGGATCCGGGGGACTACGAGTTCACTCTCTATCTCGATCTAGGCGACGGTCGTGGCCGTATCCAGGTCGCTCGCGACTCCATAGCTTCATCCGTCTTCACGTCACCCACTCCTGCACCCGCCGCTACCACCGCCCCCACGCCTACAGCCACTTCTCCTGCCACGCCCGCACCCACTCCCACTCCCACTCCCACTCCCACGCCAACGCCCACTCCAGTCGCTCCCATCATCGAAGAAGAGGAACCAGGGGATGGCTCTAACGCCCTCCTCTGGATCATCTTCATCATCGCCGTCATCCTTGCCTCGCCCTTCGTCATCAGTTGGATTAGCGTGCGCCAGCCGAAGCGCTACACCCGCAGTGGTGAGGAGGCTCCTCCCATCAAGCTGGCCGTTCCCGACGCTGAGTCCAATCCGCGGGACCTGGTCCTCCTGGGACTGTTCGCCTGGCGGGATGCGCCGCCTGATCCCGAGGACGACGAGGGAACCCCACGCATCGTCATGCTGCGGTGGCTAGTCGCCGGGCCCATCGTGGTTCGCCGCTCCGGTCGCTTCTCCGAGGACTGGAGCGGCGCGCCCATCGCCCGAGCCCCGGAGCGTGAATTCACCAACACCGGCGAAGAGAAGAGAGACATCGCTGAGGGCATCGAACTCCACCGCCGGCCCGATGCCGGCGAGGACGACCTGTAGCTACTCGCAGTCCTCGTCGGGGGGCTTGACGAAGAACAGGTTTATCCGGACTTCGCCCGGCGCGAACGTACTTATCCACTGATAGGCTCCCGTGCGGCTCTCAGAAACGATCTTCGCGTCCGTGAGAATTGGACTGCGTGCGAAGCTTTCGCCAAGGGCGGCGAAGAGCGTACTGTTCACTTTCCGCGACAGCTCGACGTGGCTACCTCCCCGGTCATGGGAGTAGGTCTCGACCAACGCGATCCTGAAGCCACTCTGCTGTCGCTTCCACAGAAACGGCAACACCGGGTTTGGCGGGTCCGCCGGGCTCCAGCCGTAGGGCCGCAAGTCAATCCCCTCCTGGCTCTTCTCCAGGTCCTCGCGCACGTTGCCGGTCTCGAGGATCACCGCGCCCGTTACGGCTCCGCGCGTCACGCTGCGTAGCACGATCTGGTCGAACCGGAAGTCGCTCTCGTACCGACAGGAGGGTGTCGGGGTAGGAGTCAGCGTGGGAGTCGGCGTGGGGCTGGGCGTTGGGGTCGGCGTGGGAGTCGGGGTCGGAGTCGGCGTGGGGGTGGGCGTGGGGGTGGGCGTGGCCGTTGCAGTCGCCGCCACCGTGGGCATTGGTGTGGCGGCGTCTACCTCGTCATTGCCCCGTCCCACGGCGATGAACACGACCGCCAACACGAGCACGAGGTCCGCGAACAGCCAGCCCGCGATCCCGATGCCCTCGTCATCCACCGACCCGTCTCCCCGCCCCGTCCCGTCCGCGACCGATGTCTTCCATCTCATCCAGTACACGGCCCGATATGAGCGTGAGCGACTTCACAGCCTCCTCGAAGTGGGCCGCCGACTGATCCATCGGGTCGAACCGCTCGGCGAACACCTCGGTCATGCGTCCCAGCTGCTTGCCCGTCACGTCCAACTGCTGCGCCAGCTCACCTAATTCGTGGACCGCCTCTCCCAGCTGCTCCGAGGTAGGCGCAAGGTTGCGTTGAATGTCCGCCAGCGTGCGCGTGGTCGATCCCATCGTCGCAGCCACGGCCGAGAGCTCCCGCTGCGCCCCGCCAATCTGCTCTCCGATGCGCGAGATTGGCTCAAGCAGTTTCATCAGCTCGTCCACCTGCTCGCCCTGCCTCCCGACCGTCTCCGCCATCTGCGTCATGACATCCCGCGCTCCCGCGAGCGAGTCGCCCGCGCCACGCAGGCTCACGGTCAGATCCTCTCCCACCTTCGCGAAGGCGGCTACGGCGTTCTCCGCGCTCTCCGCCCGCCCAGGGGAGGCCGCTATCTCCGCTGCCGCCAGCGTCCCCGCGAAGTCGCGTGTAATCTGCTCCCCGCGCGCCGCCCTCCGCGACCGCAACCCCCCGAGCAGCACATGCACGCCAATCAGCACGGCGATGAGGATGACGACGGCCAGCGCCGTTCCCCGCATGTCCCCCAGGTTGTCCACGCCCGTGCTCTGGATCTTGAACCATGTCACGAGCACGGGAATAAAGATGAGGACGTTTCGCGCTATCTCCACGAACGCCTCAAGGCCTCTCCGCGCGCGCCCCGCCGCCAGCGTCTTCCCCACCATCGCCGGGTCGATCCCCGCCGGAGCTGCCGCCGCGGACGGTGACAGCCTCCCCTGCGCGACATCCTCGACGTGGATGGCGTGCAGGTGGATCACATCCGCGAGCGTGCCGGCGCGCGCCTTTCCGAGCCGGTCGGCGTAGCCGTGGAGCTCGGTGGCCCAGCGCCCGTCGTTCAGTTGCCGCTGGGGCGCGGGCTCTTCCTCGATGCTGGAGGTGACCCCATCCCCGCGGTCCAACTCGACGGTTAGCCCCTCGCCGCCGCCATCTTCCACGCCGCCGGCGCCCTCGCTGTACGCCCTCACATCGGCGACGGTGACGGCGCCCCACCACCCCGTACCCGTGATGTCATCGAGTTCGACGCCAAGCTCCTCCGCGACCTCCCTCGCACGTGGTGAAGAGGATCTCGTCCCCTGCCTACCTTGACCAGCGGACATGGTCCCCTCCTCCCTGCAACAGCACTTCCGGCATCAGCTCGCCGATGATCGCGCCGAGCAGGTCCTTGCCTCCGAACGAGCCGCTCCCCACAGAACCACGACCTGCGTAGGCAAGGAACGGGCTCCCCTGGCCCTGCTGCATCGCCGCTCGCTCGCTCGTATCGATCCCGAGGCAGCTTGCCAGCTCGCGCCGCCTCGGGATGTCAAAGCCACCCAACTGCTGATGCCAGCCCGTCCCCGCCTTCACGAGCTTGACAAGTTCGGCGTTGATCGAGAAGCGGATCAGGTCCGCCTTCGTAATCACGTACCAGGCGATCGCAGTCCGCCCCGCCTTCGCCAGCGATGCGTCCAGCGCTATCACCTGTGTGTTCACGTCCACGGCGCTCGGCCCTGCCTTCACCGCCGCGGGAAAGCTCTCTGCCGTGTCGTTCACGCACGTGGGGTCGATCGTCACGACGACGCCATCAATACTGCTGGGCGCAGGCTCCCGGCGCCCACCTCCACCCCAGCTGCGCTCCCAGAATCGCAGCGTTCGCACGCGCCCCGCCGTCAACAGGTGTATTTCGGCGACACGCAGGTCGCCGTCCTCGCCAGTACGAGGAGGTGCCGCCAGCCGGAGGCGGCCGGACCGGCGCGCCTCGTCAACCATGCGACCAACAAGCGCTGTCTTCCCCGAAGCCGGAGAGCCAGTGACAAGCAGCCAGCAGTCGTCTGCGGTCTTGGGCCGTCGGAGTTCCGCCACGCTGAGCGGTTGGGTGGGATCGGCGGCAACAGCTTCAGGCGTGGCCCGACCCAGCAACCAGAAGACTCCCACTCCGGCTGCCGTCCCCATCGCAACAATCCAAGCGACTGTCCAACTGTCGAGCACGAGGACGCCCCCGCCCACGGATAGGGCGCATAAGGCAGCCAAGAGCGTTACGGACTCCCAACCCCGTTCGTTGCCACGTGAAAACGGCCCCATGACGGACAGCGTGCTTCCTGCCACCACCCCGAGACCAAGCCCGTATACCGCTCCCAAGAGCAACTCTTCCATAACCTACGCCTGTGTCAGAGGGCACGCCGTCTACCCTAGATTCTCTACCGTAACGTCAGCCCAGACGGCAGCGTGACCTATCCTGAGGCTCCGTCCGATGCCTCCGTAGGCACAAAGCCGCACTCTACAGGGCTCCCGCCCCCGGTGCTCGCCGGTGGCTGTCGGCGCCCGAGGCCGAACGTCGGACAGCAAAAGGCAAAGCAGGAGCGCAGACTGTGGTGCCAAGCCATTCGCAGGCGTCACGTAAGCTGTTGATCGCTGGACCATGACCGACGACCTCGCTAGAGTCAGCCGGCTTCGTAGCGGCATCACTCCCAAGCCGTGTTTCGGCGCTCAGGTGGGTTCAGGCCGCTGCGACGCACTCTTGGAGACCGTGGCAAAGCATCGCCACCTGTGAACGAGCGGAGTTCGCTCGTGGCACGGACGGCCGGAAGTGCAAAGAGGGGACGTGTGTGAGGACCTTGATCCTTGGAGTTCTCGTAGCTGTCCTTGCCAGCGCCGCGTGCGGCGAGGATGCCTCAGTCCCCACTCCAGCGTCGACATCCACTCCAGGGGTGACGTCCGCTCCAACATCGACACCCACTCCAGGGCAGACATCCACATCCGGCGCCACGTCCACGCCCGCACCTACACTCGCGCCTGTGAGCACCCCCACTCCCAGACCAACCCCCACGGAGTCGCTAGTTCCACTTGCGATGCGCACCGGTATGCCACCGCTGCCTAGTGAAGGCTGCTCGGTCGCTGAGGCATTGGCCTCTTCTTTCGATATCGAGGTGAATTGGTGTGCCGATGTAGACCTAGGTAGGGGAGACTGGGTAGCAATTGGTGAAGGCCAGGATGACCGTGTTCCTGGAGGGACGGTTTCGTTTCTGTCCAGTGGTGAGTACTTTAGTGCTGCGGCAAAGCCCTTGCGATTCTCGGGCAGTGGGTGCAACATTGCCGTTGACGAGCTAAGTAAGGTCGCCCATCAAGACATTATTTGGTGTGCAAGCGTTGTCTCAGAAGTGTACGTAGGGCGCAATACAAGGGGAAATAAGTGGGCCGCTATCGGGGAAGTCAAGGCTCCTGGAGGACGAATACAGTTCTCGTTCAATGAAGAAGAGTACCGAACCCTACCTTATGGTCTTACCGTAAAAAATCACTCCTTAATTTGTGATTCTATCGCTAAAGTGGCTTCCGAGATTGACGATTTAGTGATTCATAGCTGCGCAGGACTGCATCAATCAGATGAGTATAAAAGCTGGTGGACTATGGAAGGCACGCTTCTGTATAAGGGAGAATCATCCCGGTTTACGGGTGGAATGTACGAGGGAATCCACGCTTCCTGGCGTGTAAGTGAAGATTCGCTGGCATGCCGTGTATTCTCATCTTGGGTAGTGGAAAACTACAATGTATCTGACGTGACTGACTGCTCTGCCACAGCAACTATCGACACTTACGGGACTGCACTCTCACCACTTTCCTGGAACTTAGAGGGGAGAGCCCGCAGCCTTGGTGGACTGCAGCGATCCGGAGATTACATCTCATTCGAAGCGCGCCTGGATGAGGACATGTATGCCGAACGGCTGCGTTTTGGGGAAGACAATTGGCTTCCAGTAGTTGACCAACCTACATGCGAGCGCAAACAGGACCGCTGTGAAGATGCATCACGCGCCGACGGTCCGGCATGCTGGGACTACCAGGAAATTGCTGATCAATGTAATGAACGGGCAGCGGCGGAGGGCTGGTAGGACTTGACCTGTGGGGGTTGGGCAGCCGTTCTCAGAACACGTCAAAGAGGTTGAAGCGCGGGCCGTCCTTGGGGCAGAGCCGCATCCCTGGCGCGTGAAGATCGCGCACCCATACCAGAGCGCTAGCCGCCGGGCACGTTCTCTTCCACCAGGCAGAGTGAGTATGCAGTCAGACCGCGCGCGGTTCCTCGACGTCGTTCTCGGGAATGAGACCATTCGGGTGCTGACGGACCGGTTGGCAGAGCTTGAACTGCCAGACTCCTACCTCGCCGCAGGCTGCCTCTGTCAGACCGTCTGGAACCATGTGAGCGGTTTCCCGCCTGCTTACGGCATCACCGATTACGATGTCCTCTACTGCGACCTCGACGACCTTAGCTGGGATGGAGAGGACCTGATTATCCGGCGTTGCGCGGCGGCCTTCGCGGACCTCGGCGTAGCGCTGCGGATGGCGTCGGCCTGCGCGCCCAGGGGATCTCCTGTGCCGCGGCACGGCCATCGCCTCTCACGAGCGTGAACCACGCAGCGCGCGATGCACCGACTTACTGGTCGCAGCACGGCTTCTTCGCCGCGCTGCGGTTGGACGCGTATGCGCGGGGCGTTATCTTCTACGTGCGGAGTTAGAGTCAGGAGGACATCGAGATGCGCACCCGACAGGGCCAGTCTTGAGAGTTACTGCCCCTACCCGCCTCGTGGAGGCAATGAGGCTCCCCAGGAGAAGCGCAGCGTTTGGTGTCGATTAGGAAACTGGGAACGTGGTCGGTGACGCACCGCTACCGCTCGGTGGCCGATCCCCAGGACGAGCTGCGGCTGCGCGCTTCTCCACGCCCCGGTAGCCCGCGTCGCCGTACGCCTCCCGCTCCTCGCCGTGCAGCAGGCGGTGCGCCTCCGTCTCGTCGGCCACGTTCGCCGCCGTCGCGCGCATGCTGTGCACCAGCCCGCTGTCGGCGTCCACGCCGATGTGCAGCTTCATGCCGAAGCGCCACTCCTTCCCCTTCTTCGTCTGGTGCATCTCCGGGTCGCGCGCGCGCCGCCGGTTCTTCCTCGAGGAGGGCGCCGCGATGATGCTGGCGTCCACGATCGTGCCCTCGCGCAGGCGCAGGCCCCGCTTCGCGAGGTGGGCGTTGATTGTCTCGAACAGCTTCGTCCCCAGGTCGTGGCGCTCCAGCAGGTGGCGGAAGTGGAGGATGGTGCTCTCGTCGGGAATGGCCTCGCTCAGGGTGAGACCGCAGAAGCGGCGCACCGACTCGGCTTCGTAGAGGAGATCCTCCATCGCGGGGTCGCTGAGGTTGTAGCAGAGCTGGACGCAGTGGCTGCGCAGCATCACCGCCAGCGGGTAGGGCCGCCGTCCCCGTCCCGCCTTCGGGTAGTGCCGCTCGATGCGCGCCTCCAGCTCATCCCAGGGCACGAGGCCGTCGATGCGTTCGAGAAACAACTCGCGGCGCGTCTTGCGCTTCTTCTGCTCGAACTCCACGCTGGCGAACGTCGGCTGATGCATGGGCGCGCCCTCCCTCTCCGGTTCACGCGCCATGATCGCATCTGCTCACTCGCTCTGGCGAGTTGTTCAGACTGTCCCTAGAGGATTCCTAGCTGTCCGCCAGGGGCGAACGCCAGACGGGGCCGCTCCCAGACGGGGGCGGCCCCGTTCTTGACTTCAGAGGAGTACACGACATGAAGGAGACAGCAGACGCACCCGTCGAGCGGGCAGGCGTCTACGAACGGCCCAGCGCGCGCCTCGACTGGGAGGGCCAGCTTGAGGTGCGGGCTTCGGCGGCCAGAGGTTGCCGGCGCGCCCTCTGGTACGCCGCAACGGGCCACGAGCCCGCGCCCCCGACCGACGAGGCGCATCGACTGCTGGGCCTTCCCCGAGCCGGAGCGCGAGGCCTACGACCAGGTCGTCCTCCTGGGCTACCGCGAGGCGGAGGTATTCCTCGACGGCTACGCCGAGGAGCGCATCCATCAGTGGGCTGCGGGGGAAGCGCCCGAGCTGGGTCCGCGCCGCTACCCGCTCTACGTGGCCACGGCCACACCGGCGGGGGATGTGCTCTTCGCGACCCGCACGGTTGATCCCGTGGCGGCGGCCGAGGAGGCACGGCACTCAGGCCTCTGGGCCAGCACCGCGGTCACGGATCTGCTCTGGCCCGCGAAGGGCCAGCGCACGCGTCCGCTCATGCCGCTGCGGCGCGGCCACCTGGCCATGCTCGTGGCGGCGGGCTTCCTCGACAACCTCCATCTGGAGGCGGGGGACAGCCGCATCCTCGTCAAGGGCCGCACCTCGAAAGAGCTGGTCCTGGCCGAGCGCACGCCCACGAAGGAAACCTTCCGCGAGCGGCTGCGCACCACCGTCGTCGCCCTCGACCTGGACAGCGGCCAGGTTACCGACATCGCCGCCTGACGGCCTCCCTGAGGTCGCAAGAGACGAGGCCCCGTCCCTACCTCGTGGCAGGGCGGGGCCTCGCTCACAATGCTTCGCCGCACGAGGCGGCGACCACAAACCCTACAGGAAGAAAGGAACGGAACCATGGACCTCGCCGAGTTCATCGACACCTACCGTGACGCCATCGCCCAGCGGGTGGTGGAGTCCTACCCGCCCCGCTACCGGCCTTCGGAGAACGGGCGCTGCCTGCCCGCCCTGCTGCGCACTCCCCTGGGGCGCAGACGGACGCCATCCGCGCCGCCGCCCTCTCCCTCGACGCCCACCGCGGCACAACCGTCGTCGGGGAGATGGGCACGGGCAAGACCTTCATCGCGGCCTCCGCCGCCCACGTGGCCGGCTTCCGCCGCGTGCTCGTCTCTGCCCGCCCCACCTCACCCGGAAGTGGAAGCGCGAGGTGGAGGACACCGTGCCCGAGGCGCGCGCCGTCATCGTTGCCTCCATCACCGACCTCGAGCGCCTGCGCCTCTCCCACGGGCCGGGGCCGCTCTTCGTGGTCATGTCGCGGGAAGGGGCGAAGCTCTCCTATCACTGGCTGCCGGCCGTCGTCGAGCGCTGGGCGACGGTGGACGGAAAGCTCGTCCGGGATGAGGAGACACTCCAACCAATCCGCGTCCCCTGCTGCCCGGACTGCTTCGTCCCGATCGTCGACAAGGACGGGCTGCCCCTGACGCTGAGGGACCTCGCCCGCAGGAAGCGGAGCTGCGACGAGTGCGGCTCCGCCCTCTGGCAGGCGGACCACTCAGGTCCGAAGCGCTACCCCTCGCCGACTACGTGAAGCACCACCTGCGGGGCTTCTTCGACCTGCTGATCGGCGACGAGGTCCACGAGTACAAGGGCCGGGGTTCCGCCCAGGGCATCGCTGCCGGCATCCTCGCCGACGCCTGCGGCAAGTCGCTCTCGCTGAGCGGCACGCTCATGGGCGGCTACTCCTCGACGCTCTTCCACCTGCTCTACCGGTTCTCGCCGGAGATCCGGACGGAGTTCGGGCGGTCAGAGGAGAGTCGCTGGATCGAGCGCTACGGCTTCGTCGAGCACACCGTCGGTCGCGACGACGGCGAGTCGCTCGAGGACGGGCGCACGAGCCGCCGCCGCAAGTACCGCAAGGTCATCCGGGAGCGGCCGGGGCTCGCCCCCGCGGCCCTCTTCCACCTCATCGGCGCCAGCATCTTCCTGCGCCTCTCGGATGTGGCCGCGGGGCTGCCGCCCTACGAGGAGCGGGTGCTGCTCTCCTCGATGGACACGGAGGAGGACGCAAGCGGCTTCTCCCAGAGGAGCGCCTACGACGCGGTTTTCGACACCCTGCGCGCCGCCCTCATGGAAGTGCTGGCGAAGGGCTCGAAGCGGCTGCTGGCTACCTACCTGCAGACGCTCCTGGCCTACCCGGACGGCTGCACGCGCGGCGAGACGGTCTTCGACCCGGAGTCGGAGGAGGTGCTCATCCAGGTACCTCCGCTCTCCGAAGAGAAGCTCTACCCGAAGGAGCAGGCGCTGGTCGACCTCGTCGCCGCCGAGCGGGCGCCCTGCTGCGCCTGGGCGAAGACCGACTCCACCGAGTCGGCGTCCTCCTCGCCGCTCACGATCCGGCGGGCCGGCGCCAGCATGAGGTCGGCGCCGTCGGCGAGGGAGCTCTGCAGCTTCTTCGCCACCAGCTTGAGGGCGTCGGCCTCGAGGGTGTTCCGGTAGGCCATGAAGACGACCTGAAGGGGCTGGCTCGGGCCGATGCGCCACGAGCGCCGTGAAGCCTGCCGAAGGGTCTACTCGGGAGTAGTTCGTCTTGAACCAATAGACGTGGGCAGTGAAGAGCGATCAGTTGGCCAGGGGCCGCCCCTCGCTCCTGGCGACCAGCGGCGTGACGGCGGGCAGGCCGTCGGCGAACAGCTCCCTGAACTCGCGGTTCACGAAGTCCGGCGCTCCAAGGATGTACGAAACGAACTCGCCTTCGTGCAGGGCGTAGAGGGCCGAGACCTCCCGGCTCTCCGCGCAGGCGGCCAACTCCTCAACACTGCCTCCCTCGTAGACGACAAGGCTGAAGCCCTCAGCGACCCTGCCGCGCAGGCACTGCGGCCACTGCTGCTGCACATCGTCGTCAAGGTCATCCCCGAACGGGTCTGCCGAAGGCGGTCCGTTGCTACCGGCGACCAGCGGCGCCATGACCGGGAGCCCGCCGGCGAAGAGCTCCCCGAACTCGCGATTTACGAAGTCCGGCGCCCCGAGGATGTAGGGGACGTAGACGCCCTCGTGCAGGGCGTAGAAGGCCGTGATGTTCCGGCTCTCCGCGCAGTTGACCAGCTCCTCGACGCTGCCCCCCTCGTAGACGACGAGGCTGAAACCTTCGGAGATGGCGCCGCGCAGGCAGTGCGGCCAGGGATCGCGCGCCGGGTCCCACCGCGTCTCGCCGAACCGCACACGGTAGACCTTCGTACGGCTGTTGTCGGCTGAAGTCACCGTGACCATGACCTCCCTGGTCCCCGCGAGCGTGACCTGGTGGCCGTTCGCCTCGTCGTCGTCGCTGTCGACCGGGTCGATGGCAACTCTGGTGCGGCGCTGCATCGCTGCCGCCTCCACGGTCGTCTCCGTCACACCCTCGCCGACGATGCCCTCGTACTCCGTCACGCCGGGGTCGAATTCCCCAAAGTCCACGCCGCTGAGGGTGAACGTGGCGAGGCGCGCGTCGATCGCGTCGGGTAGGTTGTAGCTGTAGACCTTGCCGTCGCTCTCGTCGGCGACGTACATGACGGCGCCGTCGGACCAGATACCACGAGGGCTGTTGTTGCTGGCGCGGCTCAGGTTCGCGAACTCCTCGTCGCGGACACGCTCGAGCGGTACCGGCGCGGCGTCCTCCCCGGTCGTGGTCTCCGTGTCCTGCACCGCGATCCGGTAGGCGAAGAGGCGCTTCGCTCCGTGGTCAGACACCCAGACGCTGACGCCGTCGGACCAGATGCCGTGGGGGTCGCCGTTGGAGGAGTTCAGGGCGTACTCACCGAGCAGCGCCCCCGTCTCAAGGTCGTAGGCGAAGAGCGCGTTCTTGCCGCCGTCGAGCACCCACACGGTCGTGCCGTCGGACCAGATGCCCCGCGGGTCGCGGTTGCGCTGGTCGAGTTCGACCTCCCGCTCTTCGTCCCGTTCGCCGCTCTCGAGGTCGTAGGCAAAGAGGCGGTCCCGTCCGCTGTCGGCGACCCAGGCCGTCTGGCCGTTTGACCACAGGCCGCGCGGAGCGCGGTTGGCCTCATCGAGCTCGAACTCACGCTCCTCCAGGCGTTCGCCGGTCTTGAGGTCGTAGGCGTAGACGGCGTCGTCGGCGCCGTCGCCATTCTCGGCCAGCCAGAGGGTCGTACCGTCCGACCAGGAGCCGGTGGGTTTGTCGTGGCCGCCGTCGAGTTCCTCAATGTCCCGCTTCACGTTCCACTCAAAATCGACCTCGCTTGGAGAGGGACCGGAGGGCCCGCCGCCGCCGCCGCCACCGCCGCCGGTGATGATCGGTGGTCCTACGGGCCTGGCCGTGACGGTGATGGTCACCTCGACGGTCGCCCTCTCGTTCCCGTCGTAGGCCTCGACCATGACGGTGTAGGTGTCCTTCGTCGCGATGTCGAAGGTGACCCCATCGCCGACCGTGATCTGGCCGTTGCTGTCGATCTCGAACGAAGACGCGCCGGCGCCGAAGAGGCTGTACGTGAGCGTGTCGTTCTCGTCGACGTCCGTCGCCGTCACGGCCGAGCCGACGTTGGCGCCAGCCTTCGCGCTTTCGGACACGGAGCGCGCGCCCGTCTCTGAGGGGGGGAACACGGGCGCGTCGTTCACCGCGTCGATCTGGACGGTGACCGAGGCGGTGCTCGAGAGGGACGGGCTGCCGGTGTCCCGGACCTGATAGGTGAATGTGTCCGATCCGTTGTAGTTGGCCTTGGGCTCGTACGTGATGGTGCGGTTCTCGCCCGCGTTTGCGGGTTCATTGACCGTCACCGCCCCGTTTCGCGGCGCGTTGGGACCCGAGTTGAACACCGTCAGCAGCAACTCGCTGCGGTCGTCCTCGGGGTCGCTGTCGTTGTTGAGGACCTCGATGGTGATCTCGGTGTCCTCGTCGAAGCTGTTGGGGGCGTCGGCGAGGGCGTCCGGCGGCTCGTTCACGTCCGTGACTTCGATGGTGACCTGGACGGTGTCAAACGCATTCGAGCTGTCGAGGGCTTTGACGGTGACCGTGTGCGAGGGCGCTGTCTCGTGATCGAGCATTCCCTGGGCCTTGACCCGAATCTGGCCGCTGCTGCCGTCAATCGTGAAGAGGTCCGGCACGGGCAACTCGAACTCATACCTCAGCTGGTCGCCCGGGTCGGGATCGGTGGCCGTGACGCGGTCGCCGACCGGGGCATTCGCCCGAGCGTTCTCGGCGACGCTGCGGGTCAGGGTCGTCTCCGTGAACGCTGGCGGGTTGTTGATGACGGGTTTCGCGCGCACCGAGTTGGTGGACACGGCGACCCGGCTCTTGTTCGGCCCGTGCCCGTCGGTGTACGCGGCGGTCGCGCGCAGGTAGTGGCCGACGTCACCGGTGACGGGCGTGTAGACGCTCGTCGTGGTGCTGTCGAAGGCCCCGCTGACGGTCGCCCAGGGGCCGCTGCGGTTCATCGAGCGCTCCCACGTCCACGTCGTCGACTGCGACTGCACGCCGTCGGGATCGCTGAGGGTGGCGGTGTAGTTTGCCTCGGCCTGCGGCTGCGTTGTGGGCAGCGCGAGCGTCCCCGGCTCTTCCTTGTTCGTGACGGTGACGGCGACATCGAACGTGATGGTGTGGCCACCGGCCGAGACGCTCAGCGTCACGTCGTACTCATTGTCGCCACCACGGTCGGCATCCTCGAAGTCCGGCGCCGCCTTGAACGCGAGCCTGCCATTCGAGGGGGTGAACTCGAACTTGTCCATGTCGTTTCCGGCAAGGGGTTGCCAGGCGATGGTGGCGCTTTCAGGGTCCGTCGCCTGGTAGGTCCCATCGAGGAGCGTGCCCCCCTCCTCGATGCTGGGCGCGTCGTCGCCGGTGATGGTGGGCCGCTCGTCCACGTTCGTGATGGTGACGGTCACCCGCAGCTCGCCGATATTGCCGCGCTCGTCCCGCGCCCGCACCGTCACCTCGTACGTGTTGTCCGGCCGAGCCTCGTAGTCGGGGTCCTCCTTGAAGCTGAGGGCGCCGTTGTCGAAGGCGAAGTGGCCGGCATCCGCTCCCATGAGCGTCTCCCAGGTCAAGTCCTTGTCCTCCGGGTCCGTGGCGGTGTACTCGCCGACAGCTTCGCCACTGTTCTCCGCCTTCGTGACGGCTTTAGTGCCCGTCACCACCGGCGGCTCGTCCACGTCCCCGACGGCAATGGTTACCGAGATCGTGTTGTCGACGACCGGGGGGTCCTCGGCCATGTTGTTGGCGTCCTTCCCGTCACTGACGCCAACGGCGATGTGGTGGCTGACGGCTGCCTCACGGTCGAGCGAGGCTTTCGTCAGCAACTGGCCCGTCGCGGGGTTGATGTCGAAGAGGTTGGCGCCGCTCGTGATGGAATAGGTCAGCGTGTCGTTGTCGCCGGCGACGGCCGCGACGGGGGTGCCGAAGGTCCGTCCGGCGGGGGTGTTTTCGGGCACGTTGCGTATGCCGTTCTCGGTGGGCGGGAACTCCGGCGTCTCGTTCACATCGAGGATGGTGACGGCCACGGGGAGCGTGCCCCTCAACGGATTCTGAGCGTCACGGTCCGTCGCTCGCACGATCACGTCGTAGACGTTGTTCCTGCCCGAATCCCGCTTCACCTCGAAGTCCGGCGGCAACTTGAACGCAAGCACACCGGTGGAGCTGATCTGGAAGAGTCCGGCGTCGAGCCCCCTCGGCGTCCAGTCGACGGCCTGGTTCTCTGGATCATCGGCTCTGTAGCTGGCAACCGCATCGCCGCCGTTCTCCGCGTATTGAATGGTCATCCGCCCCGTGACCGCCGGCGCCTCGTTCACGTTCGTCACCTCGATGGTGACAGTGGTGCTGCCCTCGGCGTTGAAGGAGTCGGTGGCGGTAACGGTGACGGAGTGTGAGGGACGCGTCTCATGGTCGAGCGCGACGCCGGCCGCGACCCTGATCTGCCCCGAACTTCGGTCGATCGTGAAGGGTGGATCCACGGGAGCGCCACTCACCGTGAGCGAGTAAGTGATCGGGTCGTGTTCCTCGTCGGTGGCCACCACGGGGTCGCCGACCGCATCAATACCCCGCGCATCCTCCCGGACCGACAGGCTGTCGGGGTTAGCCGGGAACGACGGCGCCGTATTCGTTGTCCGGTCGGGCTGTGTGGCGAACTTGGAGACCGCCTCCTTCTCCTTGCCGGCGCCGTGGCCGTCGGTGTAGACGACCTTCACCCGCAGGTACTTGTCGCGGTCGTCCCCCGTGGGTGTGTACGTCTCCCCTGTCGCCCCCGCGATGACCACCCCGGCCGCGCTGCGGCTATCCGCCCGTCTCCACTCCCACGTACTGCTCCGCACCCCGTCGGGGTCTGCCAGCGTCGCCGTGAATGCCACCCCGATGCTCGGCTGATCCGAGGAGAGCGTGAGCGTCCCCGCCTCCTCCAGGTTTGTGATGTCCACCGTAACGTCCTGGCGGGCGACGATGAGCGGGTTCCCGTCCGAGGCTATGACGGTGAGCTGGTAGCTCGACGCCTCTTCGTAGTCGGGGGTCTCCCGGAACTTCAGCACGCCGTTTGTGATCGTGAAGTCGCCGCCCTGCGCTCCCGCGAGCGTCCAGATGATCGTGGCGCCCTCCGGATCCACGGCCCGGTACGTCGCCACGTTGCCCGTGCCCCCTTCGGCGTAGTCGACGTTCGCCAATCCATCGAGGATCGGCGGCTCGTCCACGTTCGTGACCGTCACGGTCACGGGGTGCGTGCCCCACAGCGGAGTTCCCGTCGGCGGCCGGTCCGTCGCTCGCACGATCACGTCGTAGACGTTGTTCTCGCCGGAATCCTTCGGCATTTCGCGGTCGGGCGGCGACTTGAACGCAAGCTCGCCACTGGAGCTGATCTGGAAGAGTCCGGCGTCGAGCCCCCTCGGCGTCCAGTCGAGGTCCTCGTTCTCTGGATCAGCGGCTGTGTAGCGTCCCAGCGGGGCCGTGCCGTTCTCCTCGTATTGAAAGGTCATCCGCCCGGTGACCGCCGGCGCCTCGTTTACGTTCGTGACGGTGACGGTTACCGAGATCCTGTTGTCGACGACCGGGGGGTCCTCGGCCATGTTGTTGGCGTCCTTCCCGTCACTGACGCCAACCCTGATGGTGTGGCTGGGGGCTGCCTCACGGTCGAGCGGGGCTTTCGTCAGCAACTGGCCCGTCGCGGTGTTGATGTCGAAGAGGTTGGCGCCGCTGGTGATGGAGTAGGTCAGGGTGTCGTTGTCGCCGGCGACGGCCGCGACGGGGTCGCCGAAGGTCCGTCTGGCGGGCGTGTTTTCGGGCACGCTGCGCATGCCGTCCTCGGTGGGCGGGAACTCCGGCGTCTCGTTCACGTCGCTGACAATGATGGTCAGCGTGATGCGATCGCTTAAGCCCCAGGGGTCGGTAGCCGTGACGGTCACCGTGTAGGAACTCTTCACCTCGCGGTCGAGCGGAAGGTTGGCGCGCACCTGACCCACGGCGTTGTCGTCGATGTTGAATGAATCGGCATCCGTTCCGCCGAGGGTATAGGTGAGCGCCTCGTCGTCGGCGTCGGTGGCCGCCACCGTGGCGACGACCGTGGACGTGCTGCGGTTCTCGGCCACGTACTGCGTGTCGGTCGCCGAGGGAAACTCGGGTGGGAGGCTGGGCACGACCCTGAGAATGCTGTCCGAGCTGCCGCCGTTCGAAGTGGTGATGTAGAGGGCCCCGTCCGGTCCGAGAACCGGCGTGCGCAGCCGGCCGTAGGCGCCGTCCAGCTTAGGGGCGACCACGTGGCTCACGAGCGTCCCGTCCGTGTTGAAGTGGAAGATGCGAAGCGATTCGTTCTTCAGCGTGGCGACCGCGAGCCGTCCGTTCCACTCCTCCCACTCGGCGCCCTCGAGGAAGATGCCCCCGCTTGTGGCGAGCGTCGGGTCGCCCGAGGACCACTTTGCTGCTACGGCCTCGGAGAACTCCTCGAGGTCGGTCATCGGGACGCTCTCGTTGTATCCCGGGACCGGGTTCCACCCGTAGTTGCCGCCGGCGGTCAGCAGGTTGATCTCGTCGTCCACCGTCGGACCGTGCTCCACCGACCACATCTGGTTCGTGCCGGGGCGCAGCGCCAGCCCCTGCACGTTGCGGTGGCCGTACGTGTAGACCAGCGAGGAGAACGGGTTGCCCGGCGCAGCCGCGCCCGTGGTGGCGTTCACGCGCAGCACCTTGCCGCCGAGCGAGGCCAGGTCCTGCGGGACCGTCCCCATCGTCGCGTCGCCGGTCGCGATCCAGAGATACCCCTGCGGGCCGAAGCGCAGCCGGCAGCCGCTGTGGCGGCTGGCCGCCGGGATGCCCCCGACGAGCGGATCGTCGACGCGCGTGGCGGCGGTGTACGCCTCGTTCATCGTCCAGGCGATGACCTGCACCTCGGCCCCGCTGTGCGCCTGGCAGGTGTAGAACCGCCGGTTCGTGGAGAAGCCGGGGTCGACCACGATCGCCATCAGTCCGGCCTCGGAGACGACGTAGAGGTCGCTGAAGTCCGCCGTTACCGCCAGGACCGTGCCGTTCGTGAGGCGGCTGACGAGCCTCCCCGCCCGTTCGGTGAACAGCATCGTCCCGTCGGGCGTGAAGGCGAGATCCCAGGGGATATGCAGCTGCGTCACCAGCGGGACGACCGTGATCGCGGGCGCGGCTTCGCCCTCGCCGACTACGTGGCTCGACACGGCCTCGGCGGTCTTGCCCGAGCCGCTGGCGTCGCTGTAGGACGCGCGGGCCCGGATGTACCTCCCGACGTTGCTCCGCGCGGGCGCGTAACTGGAGCCGCTCGTGGACACCTGGGCCCAGTTGATCTGGTCCGTGGACGTGGACCAGCGCCAGGACACGGAGCGCACGCCGCCGTCGGGGTCTTCGAGCGTGGCGCTCAGGACCGTGTGCATCCGCGGCTCGGCGGGCCAGAGCGTCACCTTCCCCGCCTCGTCCACGTCGGCTACGGTGACCGTCACCGTGATCCTGTGGTCGACTGTCGGGTCCGCGTGGCCGTTCGAGTCCTTGGCATCGTGCACCGACATCGTGAAGGAGTAGGTGGCGCGGGACTCGCGGTCGAGCGCGGCCTCGGTCTGGAGCTGACCGCTCGTCGTAACCACGTCGAAGAAGGCCGCGTCCGCGCCGGAGATCGAGTAGGTCAGATGGTCGTCGTCGTCATCCTCGGCCGTGATCGCGGTGCCGATGTTCATGCCTGCGGCCGTATTCTCATCGACGCTGCGGGCTCCGGTTTCACTCGAGGGAAACCGCGGCTGGTTATTCGGAATAATCTCGATCACGGTGGCTGTCACCGGCGCACTGCGGGTCGCTTCTCCGCCGTCGACCACGGCCGCTACCTGATAGGTGTACGTGCCAGCGGTCAGATCGGAGTCCTGGTAGCTCAGCGTACTCAGGTTCTCGGCGACGACAGTGGCGTCGCGGTAGAGGGTGTAGGTGATGCCCGGCGGCGGGGTCCAGTGGCCTGCGTCTACAGGGGGCCAGCTCAGGACCACCTGGTCCTCTCCGCCCGTCGCCGTCAGCTCCGGACCAGCACGGAGCTGATGGCCAAACTCCTGCCAGGTCTCGTCGCCGTCGACGTCGCCGTCGAAGTCTACGGACAGGGCCGGGTACTGCGAGGAGGTTCCAAAGTGCCAGCGGCCGCTCCAGTTTTGGTAGATCCCGTCTAACCCTGTCGGCCCCTGTAACGCGGCCGTGGATAGCCCCCGCGCCCCTGCAATGCCGGAGGTCGTCGAATCCCAGTAGCTTTCCGTGATCCGGCTAAAGGCAGACTCGTTGGCCCCAACCAGGCCCCCCACACTGCTGTCCGTGCTGGACGTAGCCGATACTGGGCCGGTTGAGTAGTTCGCGTTGATGATGCTCGCGTTGGTGCCGATCAGCCCGCCGACATCGCGGTTCCCCGACACACGGCCCGTGGCATAGCTTGTTTGGATTCTCCCAGGCCCGTCGTTTCTCCCGACCAGCCCGCCCACCGTGGTCCCTGTCACGGCCCCCGTCGCGTAGCTGGTGCTGATAAACCCCCCGGAGTTCCAACCCACCAGTCCACCCGCGGGGGAGCCCGTCACATCGCCCGTCGCGTAGCTTGAGTTGATTAAACCGCGGTTTAGCCCAACCAGGCCCCCGGTGCCTCGGGGCTCACCCGAAACAGGGGGCTGATCGAGATTCGGACCTGACACCTCGACGGCGGCGTAGGTGTCGATCAGGTTGCCCCAAGACTCACCTGCCAGGCCGCCTACCTTGTTGCCGCGGCCCGTGACCCGGCCGGTGGCGTAGCTCTTGAACACGGTCATGTACATTGAGCGCCCGAAGAGGGCGCCGACTCTGTCGCGCCCGGTCACATCGACTTCGACAAGACCCACATCACTGATGTGACCATTAGTGCCGGCGTAGCCAAGCTCACCGAACAGCCCGATCCCGTCCTCCATGGGGCGGTTGATGAACAGGTTGGCCAGGATGTGGCTTTCGCCCCAGAAGTTCGCGATGTACGGATTGTCTTCGCTGCCGATCGGCTCCCAGCCCGCTCCGTCGTTCCAGTAGGTGTCGCCGGCTTCACTGGTCGTCCCGCTGCCGTCGGTGTCGAAGTCCAGGTTCGCCGCCAGTTCGTACCCGATGCACCCGTTTGGACAACCCATCTCCAGCGCGCCCATGGAGAAGGCCGCGTAGTACGGCTCCCACGTTGCCCCATCCACGAGGCCGTTGCCGTTCAGGTCGTACCGGATGGCGTCGAGCTGGGCGAGGGTGCTGACCTCAATGAGGCGGTCGTTGTCCGTGTCGTAGTCGGCGTTCCCGGCAGTGACGGTGACCGTGAACGTCTGCAGTGCGCCCAGGCCGCCGGGGTCGGTCACGCGCGCCCAGACCGTGTTCCAGCCTGGCGACCCCGGTGTCAGGGTGACCTCGGTTCCGCTGAGCGTGACCCCCAGCCGCTCCGGATCGCTGGAGACCACGCTATACGTCAACGCGTCGCTGTCTGGATCGGTGAAGGTGCTCGCCAGATCGATGGTCACCGCACCCGAACCTGCCACCAGCGTGCGGTCGGTCAGCGCGCTTGCCGCGGTAGGAGCCCCGTTGCGATCCGCGACCGCAACCGCGACCCCGGCGATTGCACCCGGCGCCATCACAATGCCGGCGCCGCTGTTGTTGTCGAAGCCCGCCTGCTCAATGTCGAGGACCGCCGTTGTTGCCGTCATCGCCGTGCGGAGGTCTGCCGGGGTGATGTGTGCCGGGCCGCCGGCAGCCGCCAACATCAGCGCCGCGATTGCCGCTGCATGCGGAGCCGCCGCCGACGTGCCGCAGAATGTCGAAAAGCCGGGCGTCGCGGTCGACACACACGAGGCGGCCGAGAGGTCGGGCTTCTGCAGGACCTTTCCACCGGTGGACGAGAAGTTGTCCGGGGTGATCGGCGTGCCGTCCGGCTCGTAGAAGAGCCGCCGCGGCCCGTCCGAGCTGCCTTCCGTGACCGACTCGGTACCGTCGAAGATGCCCCCCGCTCCGCCAGCAGTGCGCACATCAACCTGCCCCACGCCCACAGTGTTCTCCGACGCAGAGTGGCCGAATGTGGCGCCTGCGGTTGCGATCTCCAACTTCGCGGAAAACAGCTGAAGGCGGAGGTAGCGGGCCTCGCCGGAGACCTGCACGATGACGAGGCGCATATCCTCGTATGCGAAGAGTCTCAAAGAGACGGTCTCGATGGGATCCTGGGCGCCGTCCTGCGTGTCCGTCGAACTCAACCAGACGGTGCCGGCTCCATCGACCAGGAAGAGGTCATAGTCGTTCGCGGACGCCCCCAGTGGGTCGGCCCACTGAAGGACGGCCCTGCCGGAGAACGCCCCCCTGACGGCGTTCTCCTCCTTGCCACCGCCGAAGTCGTGGCGCACGCCGACCGTGCTGCCCCCCACGCTCATCGCGGTCCCCGCCTCGTAGTCGCCCTCCCAGACGCCCGACGTCTCGTCGTTGAGATTGCCGCCGTTGCCGGCCGAGGAGAAGAAGTAACACCCGTTTGCGGTCGCCGCGTTGACGCCCTGCGCGATGATGCTGTCCTGAAAGGTCAATTCCAGGTAGTAGGTGAGGTCATCGACGATGACATCAGCGCCGGCCTCACAGAGCGCCTCGATGTTTGCCGCGAATTGAGCCTGCCCGCTAAATCCGGTCGCAAAGTACAAGTCCGCGCCCGGCGCGAGGTCGTGGACGATCTCGAGCATCGCCGTTCCCTCGTCGTCGTCGCCGCTTCCCTCCTGACCCGGCAGCACCGCGACCTGGGCTGGCAGGTCGCCCGACGCCTGCCGCGCAGCGAGTGTCGCGACTCCGTCCGAGATCACGCCGATCCCGATGCCAGAGCCGGTCACGCCGTGTGTCGTGCGCACCGTGTTCACCAGGTGGGCGGCGTCGCCCTCGGACGTGTCGTCCTTGTGGGTCACCGCTTCGTCGGCGGGGCGGATCGATTGGACCGCGCTGAGAGCGGCGAGGGGCTGCACGGCAACAAGTGGGAGCTGCGCCCGAATAGCCCGGTACTTCGGCACGCTGTTGATGACCGTGCCGCCCAGCGCACGTATGCGCCCCAGGACCTCAGGCGTCACGTCGGCGCGGATGTCCACCGTTACAAACTCGAACTCAGCCACGCCATCCGTGGCCGCCGGCTGCCGGGGGCCCGAGCCGGCCGGCGGCTGGGGCTCCTCTCCCCCTCCCTCTTGCCCCTCTGGGAGTTGCGGGCTCCCAATTGCATCCAGGAGTCGCGAACTCACCTTTCGCTGTGCCGGCGTCCGCTGCGCTTTCGCAGCCAGTATCGCTCCGATTTGAGCGGTGGCTGTGGCTGTGGCTGGTTGCGTGACCACATCCTGCGCTGGGGCGCCGCGCGTGCTGGCGCCGGTGAGGGTGGAGCCATTCGTGACAGGCTGGTCGGCAAGCGATGCTGCGTCGTTGCCGGCACGGTCCTGAATGGCAGCTTCGTCGTTCCCGCTGGTGGGGTCGGTGTAGCTCACGCTGGCTGTCTGCCCCTCCCGGATCGCGGGGCTCAGACCGATCAGGGAGACGGACTGCTCGCGGCCGGGGATCACCTGTACGGCGCCTACCGCTACCGGTGCGCCATCAGCGGTCACCACGAAGGAGTTCGAAAGGGGTGTCCTCCCCGGGTCGAGATCGAGCGATTCGTTGAAGTACAGCTCCAGGGAGTCGCCGTCGGCGCCAACCACACCCGCGACGAATCGGGGCGGAGTGAGGTCGCCGGTGGTGGCGCTGGCGATGTTCGAGGGAGCGCCCGTACCGACGGAGTTGATCGCCGAAACCCGGTAGTGCCGGGTGGCTCCGGACATAAGGCCGGTGTGGGCGTATGTCGTAATGGTGGCGCCGGCGCCGGCAACCAGGTCGTTCCAGCTCGTGCCCCGATCGGTGGACACTTCGATCCTGTAGCCAACGATCTCGGAGCCATTCGTGTTCCCCGGCGCGGTCCAGGACAGGTTGATCTGTGTCTCTCCGGCCGCTGCCGCCGTCAGGTTCGGCGGCGGACCGGGCAGTCCGGGCGCAGGTGGATCTGGAGCGGCTGGGAGGTCGGCTCTGAAGAAACGGCTGCGCTCGCTCAGGCCGGAGCTGTTGCGGGCCTTGACTCGGTAAACGTAGCTGGCCTCGGCCTCTACGGCGGTGTCCACGTACGAGGTGGCCGCGCTGTTGGTGTCGTCGACGTGGACCTGGAAGTCGCCCACTTCGTGTACGCCGCGTTGGCGGCGCAGTATCTGGTAGCCGGTGATTGACGGGTCACCCGGGTCGCCCGGGTCGTCCCAGGACAGGGAGACGGACTCGTGCGTGAAGGTGCCGGTCAGACCGGTGGGCGTGGCCGGCGGCTCAGCCCGTGGGCCCTGTGCGCCAACACGACCGTCGACACTCAGCGTCAACCCCGCGACGAAGAGCGCGGCCATCGCTAGCAGGGCCAGGCGCCTGCCGAACGGTCGAACCGCGAGGGCCGGTCGCCCGTTTAGCCGCGCATCCGGAGAGCTATGCATCGCTTGGCCCAAGACGTCCTGAACGTGCATCTGGGCGAAGCGCTGCCGTGTTGGCGGATAGGGACGGGGCCCGTAGGCGGACCAACTCGTCCGGAACCCCGAAGTGCTCGGCTATTTCCCACGAGTCGACGAGGCCCTCTGCCAACGCCTCTTCGGCGTCGACGCGACCATCAAGACCCCGCTCCCTCCGCAGCGCCGAACCTCGCTGCTGCGCCCCGTTCATCTCCGCGTGGATCCCTCCTGCCGCAGGGATCCACGCCGCGGTCTTGCCGTTCGCACCCGCGACTTCGCCGTGGAACGTACCGGTGCACCAGTTCCTGGGGTCGCCGACTCTCTGATGTCCAGATCGCCCCATCGCCTTCGCGGCCTCCTTCAGGCGGGCGCCCTCGGACCCTGTCCCGAGAGCGCGGGATTCCCTACCGCAGGGCGATCTCAATGGGCGTGAGCGCGCTGCGGGACCAGCTCAGGGCACCAGAAGTGGGGCCCGTGTGAAGGCATGGACCGCTCGCCATGTCCGGTCGTCGTGGCTGATCCAGTCTTCGCCTCGCTAGGTTCAATGTAGCGACCGAATGTGAGTTAGTGATGAGCCCACCATTCACTTGGGGTGAGTTTTAATGAGTAAGTCTCTGAATGCCGCGATGACGGGGCGCGAGTTCTCGCTGAGCGAGTTGCGCGCGGCGCACCGGCACGTCGGCACGTCGGCACGTCGGCACGCGCGGAGGAGATCGTCCTTCAAGCCCCCGACGGCAGGTCCGTCACGACGCTTATCAACGCGACTCCATCGATGCGCGGGGTCACCCTGTCTGATCAGGCATGTTCCGCGCCGGCGCCGATAGGACGTGCGGGCGATCCAGACTCACGCGAGCTCCTCCATATAGGGGCGCATCACGCGCGAGATAGGGGCGCATCACGCGCGAGATAGGGGCGCATCACGCGCGAGACGCGACGACCTGCCGATCGCAGAGCGTAGAGTCGATAAAGACACGTCCTTACCTCGGAGCGTCGAACATGGGTGGTCAGAGCAGGTCGGCACACGGACGAGAGTCAGAGTTGGCGGAATCTGGACACGAACCAGAATACGTACACCCTGAAGGCCAGTCGGGCGACTTGATCTTCAGCGAGGGGCAATTGGTCCTCGCCGACGGCGTGATTGTTCGGACACACTTCGTCCAACTCAAAGAGGCGCCGCTGTTCGAGTGGCCGCAAGACAGCCCCGTTCTCACTAGGAATCCTCTGAGCAAGTAGGCTGGCGGCGGGATTTGCTCCGGCAGCAGGTTGTATTCGACAAGGAGGACGGCAGGGGAGGGGGCCGGGGGAGGGCGGGGGCCGCGTTTGCCCTCCCGTCGCGATTCGACGGGCGCGCGGAACGCACTGCTCCCCGGGTCAGGCGAGTTGGGGCTCGGCTCGCAGCAGGTTCGTCAAGCCCAGCAGCAGCGCCAGCCGCTCCCGGTTCTTCGCCAGACCGCGGTAGCGCGCCTTGTCGTAGCCGAAGCGCCGCTTTACCGCGAGGAAGGGGTGCTCCACCTTCGCCCGCACTGACGCTTTCGCTCGCTCCGCCCGCGCCTCCGCGCTCCCCGGCTCAAGCAGCCGCCTCAGGCCGGGCCGCAGCGCCACCCGCCACTCGACCTCCGACCGCGCCTGCTCCGGGCGCTTCTCCACGCCCCGGTAGCCCGCGTCGCCGTACGCCTCCCGCTCCTCGCCGTGCAGCAGGCGGTGCGCCTCCGTCACGTCGGCCACGTTCGCCGCCGTCGTCCTCATGCTGTGCACCAGCCCGCTGTCGGCGTCCACGCCGATGTGCAGCTTCATGCCGAAGCGCCACTCGTTCCCCTTCTTCGTCTGGTGCATCTCCGGGTCGCGCGCGCGCCGCCGGTTCTTCCTCGAGGAGGGCGCCTCGATGATGCTGGCGTCCACGATCGTGCCCTCGCGCAGGCGCAGGCCGCGGCGGGCGAGGTGGGCGTTGATTGTCTCATCGCTGTCCGGCTCGGGCTCAGCCCCGAGACGGTCAAGACGCACATCGCCAGCATGCTCGGGAAGCTTCGTCTTGATGACCGCCATGCCCTCGCATCCTGGCGGCCCGACCGGGGCCGCCGCCGGCTCCCGGGGCTCCTGGCGCTCCCACCAGCACTTGCCTCTCTCGGCCGTCCCCTGCTGTGGGCCGGGACGGCCCTGAGCGGGATGGCCGTCGTAGCTGTCGTCGTGGTGCTGCTGGTCGCCTTCCTCAACGACGGCGTGGTCGACGAGGGTGAGCTGAGCGGCTACTCCAACCTCGCTTCGCTCTCGATCGGTCGCAGCGCGGCGAGTTCGGGCGGGTACCGATGACAGCGCCGGACCGCAGGGACAACCGTGACGGACCCGGCAGCCGTGCGAGTCGTAGCCAGTAGCGCAACGTGAGCATGCAAGGTCAAGCGTCTCTTCGCCTACCGCCTGGAGGCGGGCGAAGACGGGCAGCACAAGCTGCTGCCCAACCGCGACGAGGAGTTCGACGAGCTGTCCAAGGCCAGCAACAACAGCCCCCGCGGCCTCTGGTCCGACGGCGACGTACATGACGTCGCCGTCGAGAGCGACGACCGCGTCTACAACTTCAACATGCCCGACGCCATCGACGCCCGCCTCGCCTCGCTCACGCTCAGCGGCGTGGACATCGGCGAGTTCGACCCCGGCCGTACCGAGTACGAGGGCACTGTTGGCCAGGGGGTACCGGAGACGGTCGTGATGGCAGAGGCGATGCAGCGCCGCACGGGTGTCGCCATCGACCCGCCCGACGCAGATGTGGAGGCGGACGACCACCAGGTAGCACTGGAGGACCTCACCGAGATCACGGTCACCGTCACCTCGGCCGAGGGCAGCCGCACGCGCGGTTACCGGGTCACGGTTCAGAGACCGGAAGTAGAGCTGGCGCTCGCTCCTCCGTGGACGTCAATCGCGTGGCCCGGGACCGACGGTATCGCCATTGGCGGCGCTCTGCGGCACGACGACATCGCGGACAAGGTGGTGGTCGTCTATCACTGGGACGAGGCCAAGGCGGCGTGGCTCGCCTTCTTCCCTGGTCTCGAGGATGTGCCGGGCCTCAGCAGTCTCGGCAGCCTCCGCCACGGAGCGACCTACTGGGTCGCCGTCGCCGAACCCGTCACCTGGACGGTCGCAATTCCCTAGCAGGGTGCTGAAGAAACGGCCTCGGACGTAGCGGGCAGCCTTGCTCGGTGCCGCCGACGCGTTCCGGGAGGGGTTTCAAGGGCTTCGGACTGCCCTCTTCCGCTCCTCCGGGCGCCTCGCAGAGCGCCGGATGAGCGGGTGGGCGCACTGCTCCCTACAGGGGAACCGGCTCCAGCCGCGAGAGACGCACGAGGTTGTACGCCGCTGCGGTTAGCTCCAGCCAGGCGCGATTGCGCTCCCGTCCGAGGTAGCGCAGCTTGCGCCCGCCGCCCACCGTCTTCAGCCAGCCGAAGACCTCCTCCACCAGCTTGCGCCGTCTGAGGCTCTGTCCGTAGCCTGGGTGCCGCGTCGTGCGCCCGTCGATGGCGCTGCGACGGTCACGGTCGTTGCGAGCCACGTGCGTCTCGCGGCTGCGACGCTGCCCCCGGAAGTCCACCTCCGGGTTGCGCCCGCCTGCCCCCGGCGTTGCGGGCGGCTCCTGCTCGTCCCGCGGACGGTAGCTCTTGAGCGAGGCCCACGCCTCCAGGAGCGTCCCGTCCACGCTGAAGTGGTCGTCCGAGAGCAGTCGCCGGCGACCGGCCTCGGCCACCACCTCGGCGAAGAAAGCGCGCGCCACCTCCGCCTCCAGCAGGCGCTCGCGGTTCTTGGAGAAGGTGGTGGCGTTGAAAGGCTCGTCCTCGACGTTCAGGTCGAGGAACCACTTGAAGAGCAGGTTGTAGCGCAACTGCTCGCAGAACTGGCGCTCGCTGCGCACCGAGAAGAGGGCGATCAGGAGACTCCCCTTGAGCAGGTGCTCCGGTGGAATCGAGGGACGCCCGCGCTGCGCGTACATCTCCTCGAAGCGCGGCCACAGCCGCTCCAGACAGTCGTCCACCAGCGGCTTGATGCGCCGCAGGGGATGGTCCTCGGGGACGAACGCCTCCGGCGTCACCGCCAGCATGATGTTGGCCTGCCGCTCTCGCTCACCGCGCATGGGGAACCTCCCTATTCGCCCATGCTCCCAGTTCAGGACTTTTTCAGCACCCTGCTAGTCCGGCCCCGACCCCAGCTCGCGGCGGAAATCAGGATCTGTCGAGTGGCCGCGGCCATACTCGGTGAGCGGGTCTCAGGGGCTCACCTCGTTCCGCGGTTGGACGTTCGGCAGCGGCAGCAGGTGCATGAGGTTCAGCGACGCAGCCAACTGCAGAAGGGCCAGGAGGTGGAGGGCGTTGGGGGCGTACACCCCTCACGATGACCGCCACTCGCTCAGCGATCACACGTCGTCTGCCGAGACGGCTACACGGAAGTCGACCTGCCTCCACTTCCGCCACGATGCGCTTCCGCAGTGCCTCACAGGTCGTGGCGAAGTCCTCCGCCCTCTCGGGATCTGAGGCGCGACTCCTGAGGCGTTCAGCCGCGCGACAGTCGCGCCTTGATGGCACCTAACTCCTTCTGGAGGTAGGCCTGGTCGACCTCCAGAAGCGATACAGCCGGAGCATCCGCTTCCGCTGCTTGAGGCGGATTCTCCGCTGGCACGGCTACCTTCCGGACATCCAAGAACAGGGGACGCTGACAGTGACCGAGCAAGGGGAGGTCCTATCCGAGGCATTGGCCGCAGCCTGACGCGTCTGTGAGAGTCGGCCGCTGCGGTAGGGAGCGAGAGGTGGCGTCTTCGCGAGAAGAGCGGACCTAAAGCATTATGGTCAACTCGAACGTGGTACTGCCTACCGTCAAGCTAGGCCCCGCTCAGGGGATTCGAACTGCACGCGGAGGCGAAACGCTGACCTCCCAACACGCCGGTCCGTCAGAAGAAGCGACCGGACGCTTGGCTACGCTCGGGCACGAGCTCACGGCTTCCTTGCGAAAGTCCTGTGGAAGGGCAGGAACTTAGAGTCGCCGTTTGTGACAGGCGAGCAGTCATGCCGATAATCGGGCGGCTGCGAGAAAGGCGTTGTCGGCCCGACGAGGGACACTTGTGGCGAGTCCGGCCCCTACCCACCTCTCGGAGGCAATGCGGCTCCCCAGGAGTAGCGCAGCGTTTGGTGTCGATTGGGAAACTGGGAACGTGGTCGGTGGTCGGTGGCCGGTGGCTGGTGGCCGGTGGTCGGTGGCCGGTCCGCCTCGCCGCTCCCACCAACAGCCGTGAGTTCCGCTCGCCTAGTGCCGGAAGTGGCGCGTGCCCGTGAACACGAGCGCCACACCGTACTGGTCGCAGCAGTCGATGCAGTCCTGGTCACGCAGGCTTCCGCCGGGGTGAGCGATGGCCGCGACGCCCGCCTGGCAGGCGCGCTCCACGGCATCGTTCCAGGAGAAGGGGAAGAAGGCGTCGCTGGCGAGGGCGGCGCCACGCAGCTCGTCGCCGGCCTTCTCCATCGCGATCTCCACGCTCTTCACGCGGTTCGGCTGGCCGCTGCCCATACCCAGCAGGCGACCATCCCTGGCGAGCGTGATGGCGTTGCTCTTCACATGCTTCACACAGCGCCAGGCGAAGCGCAGGTCAGCGAGCTGCTCCGCTGAGGGCTGCGTCTTCGAGACGACCTGGTAGTCGATCTCCTCGGGAGCGACCTCGTCGGCATCCTGTAGCAGCCAGCCGCCGCCGACCTGGCGCAGCGAGCGGCCGCCGCGCGAGCGCGGCTGGGCCTCGAGGATGCGCAGGTCCTTCGACTTGCCCTTGAGCACGCGCAGACCGTCCTCGGTGTACGCGGGCGCGATCACGATCTCGTAGAACATGCGCGTCGAGCCGTCCGTGGGATTGCGGAACTCGCGCAGCTCGCGGGCGAGCGTCTCATCGAGGGGGCGGTTGAAGGCGACGATGCCGCCGAAGGCGCTGACGGGGTCGCCCGCGACGGCGAGGCGGTAGGCCTCGCAGAGGTCGTCGCGGGTGGCGGCCCCGCAGGGGTTGGTGTGCTTCACGAGGACGCAGGCGGGCTCGGGGAAGTCGTTGACGGCGTTCCAGGCGGCGTCGGCATCGAGGTAGTTGTTGTAGGAGAGCTCCTTGCCGTGGTGTTGCACGGCCGTGGCGATGCCGCCCAGCGAGTCCTCCGCCAGGGAGCCATCGCGGTAGAAGGCGGCCGACTGGTGCGGGTTCTCGCCGTAGCGCAGACCGGCGACACGCTCGAGCGGGACGCTCAGCGAGGGCGGGGGCGAGTCGCCGTCCCAGAGCCACTCGGCGACGGCGCTGTCGTAGCTGGCGACGTGCTGGAAGGCCTTCCAGGCGAGGCCGCGGCGGGCCACAGCGTCGAGACCACCCGCGGCGAGCGCGTCAAGCGTGCCCGCGTAGTCGGCGGGGTCGGAGAGGACGATGACGCCGGCGTGGTTCTTGGCGGCCGCGCGCAGCATCGTCGGGCCGCCGATGTCGATGTTCTCGATGCCCTCCGCGAGGGAGGCTCCCCCCTCCTGCGTCACGACGGCGCGGAAGGGGTAGAGGTTGCAGGCGACCAGGTCGATGGTCCCGAAGCCGTGAGCGGCGAGCGCCTCGTTGTGCTCGGGCAGATCGCGGCGGGCGAGGATGCCGGCGTGGACGGCCGGGTGAAGCGTCTTCACGCGGCCGTCGAGCATCTCGGGGAAGCCGGTGACCTCCTCGATGCCGGTGACGGGCACGCCCGCAGCCTCGATCACGCGGCGGGTGCCGCCGGTCGAGACGAGCTCCCAGCCGAGGCCGTGCAGCCCGCGGGCAAAGTCCTCAATCCCTGTCTTGTCGTAGACGCCGATGAGAGCGCGCATCGCTCACCTCCGTGCTTCTCTGCAGAGAAGCAAAAGGCCCGTCCGTGTGAACGGACCGGCCCAGGCGAGCGGCCAACTGTGTAACTACTCGGGCTCCCCCGCGGTACTCCGCGTATTCGCCAGTAACCCGAGCAAGGTGAGGATAGCAGGAGGCCGGCGGGGTCGTCGACCTGTTTCAGTTAGTTGCCGACCTGAAAGCATCTAGACATCTTCTTTAGAAGGCATCATGATGTCTCCATGAGGACCACGCTGACGTTGGATGATGACCTTGCGGATGCGCTGAAGGAACGGGCTCGCCTGCTGGACAAGCCGTTCAAGCAGGTGGTCAACGAGATTCTGCGCCGCGGCCTGTCGCCCTCCGCCGTCCCAGAGGACCGGCCTGTCTTCGTGGTCAAGCCAATCTGCGGCGGACTCCTGCCCGGAATCGACCCGCTCAAGCTGAATCAGCTCTATGGCCAACTGGAGACCGAAGACTTCCTCAGGGAGCAAAGGCGTGATCGTCCCTGACCTGAACCTGCTCATCTACGCCTACGACACCACGTCCCAACGCCACGATGCCGCCCGTCGCTGGTGGGACGGGCTAACGAACGGTACTGAGCGAATCGGCGTGCCCTGGCTGGTGGCGGCGGGTTTCATCCGTCTGACGACCGGCCCCCACGTAATGGGCCAATCCGCCACGCCGGACGAGGCCATCGACACCGTGGAGGAGTGGTTCCGGCTGCCGCATGTCGCGCCCCTGAACCCCGGCACCGAACACCTGAGGCTGATGCGGGGCGCTCTCGCGGCCGCCGGGGTCGGGGGGGACCTTGTCACGGACGCGCACATCGCCGCACTCGCGATGGAGTACCAGGGAGAGGTTCACTCGAACGACATGGACTTCAGCCGCTTCCCCGGTCTTCGCTGGCGCAACCCGCTGTAGGCGCTGCGCCTATTGGATTTGGGCTGGGGGGGGCGTAACAAGGGCCCGACGAGCCACCGGACCGGTCATGGTCCGGCGGTAACGAATTCGTCTGGCACGCGGGCGGCGATGTGCCGCTCCGCACCCCAGCAGACCAGCTCGCCCGACTCCCGCACGACGCAGGAATGCACTCGTCAGGATGTCACTGAGCGGAAGTGGCCTTCGGGGGCATCCGTCTGGCCGAACTGGTTCCGACCCCAGCAGTGGACTTCGCCCGACTGACGCAGGGCGCAGGTGTGTTCTCCACCCGCGCTGAGGGAGCGGTAGATCCCCAACGGGGCAACCGCCTGTCTGTGCAGGCCGCCCCCCCAGCAGTCCACCTCTCCCGATTGGCGCAAGGCGCAGGCGTGGTAGTCGCCCGTGGTCACGGCCAGGTACCGCCCCGGGGGCGCGTTCGTTCGCTCCGCGATTTCGTTCCCCCAGCAGGTCACGGCGCCTGCCTCGCGAACAGCGCAGGTGAAATCCCCACCAGCACTCACCGACAGGAACTGCCCGGAGGGGGCGTCGGCCTCACCACTGCCGTTGTCTCCCCAGCACTCGATGGCGCCTGACACGGTGATGCCACAGGTGTGAAAGTGTCCTGCGCTCACCGAGCGGAAGCGTCCCTCCGGGGCATCGGCCTGGCCACGGTCCCCGGGGATATTGGGGAATTCGGCGCCCCAACAGTCCACCTGACCGGATGGCCGCAGACCACACGAGTGGTGGTAACCGGTGGTCACGGACTGGTACTGCCGGGCTGGCGCGTCTAGCTGCCCGGCCCTGTTCTCACCCCAGCAATCGACCGTACCCGACTCCCGAACCGCGCAGTTGTGGTGGAAGCCCGCGCTGACGGACTGGTAGGCGCCGGGAGGCGGAACCGTCTGGCCAGAGTTCAGGACGGGACCACCCCAGCAGGTGAACTCGCCCGACTGCAGGACGCCGCAGGAGATGCCACTGCCCGCAGCTATGAGCCGGTAGCTGCCGGGGGGAGCCTCGGTCTGGTCGTAGTGGTTCCATCCCCAGCACCTCACCTCTCCCAACTCCCCGAGGGCGCAGGCATGGCCGTGCCCCACGCTCACGGAGACGTAGCGGCCAGGGGCGGCACGGGTCCGGCCCAGTGTGCCGTCGCCCCAACAGTCCACCCGACCGGTGTCGCTTACCGCGCAGGCATGGCCGTTGCCGACACTGAGGGACCGGTAGGTTCCCGACGGCGGAGTCGCCTGGCCATCGTCGTCGCTTCCCCAACACTCGACCCGACCCGAGTCACGCAGGCCGCACGTGAACCCCTCGCCTGCGCTCACGGAACGGAACGTGCCCTCTGGAGGGTCGGCCTGGCCATCGTGGTTCCGCCCCCAGCAGGCGACCTCTCCAGATACGTGAACCGCGCAGGCATGACGCGCGCCGACGCTCACAGACTGATATTCGCCCGCCGGCGGGGACTTCAGCCCATCAAAGAGGCTCCTGCCCCAGCAAGCCAACGCCCCGGAGTCGCGAACGGCGCAGGTGATCCCCTGGGCAGCACTTACCGAGCGGTACCTCCCCGGCGGCACGTCGGTCTCACCGAACACGCTCTCGCCCCAGCAGGCCAACTTCCCGGACTGCCACAGGGCGCAGGTGTGCGAGAAGACGGAACTCACCGCAGCAATGGCGTCCGTGTCGGGCGTCTCCGTGGCCTTTGGCGTCTCCGTAGCCTCCGGCGTTTCCGTGACCTCGGAGGTCTCGGTGACTTCCTCGGTGTGAGCGAGGTCGGGGACGCGGGCGGCGATGTGAGGCTCGGCCCCCCAGCAGACAAGGTCGCCCGATTCGCGCACACCGCAGGTCTGGTGCCGACCGGCGTCGACGGAACGGAAGCGGCCTTCAGGCGCATCCGTCTGCCCAAAGAAGTTGTACCCCCAGCAGGCGACTTCACCGGACCGCTGCACGGCGCAGGCGTGGGAGGAGCCAACGCTTACCGAGTGGTAGAGCCCTGGAGGTACCCTGGATGTCTCAAGGTCGGCGTCTGTCAGGCACTCCACTTCACCAGACTCGCGAAGGGTGCAGACGAACCCTCCGACATCCACGGCCAGGAAGCGACCGGATGAAACAGGAGGGCCTCCGAACCCGACTAAACCCCAGCAGGCCATTTCGCCCGACTCGCGAAGGGCGCAGGTGAGTCCGAGGCCCGCGCTAACCGAGCGGAATTGCCCCGATGGCGCATTGAGCTCGCCGTACTGGTTGTTTCCCCAGCAGACCAGCTCGCCCGACTCCCGCACCGCACAGGAGTGCTGGTAACCGGCGCTGACGGAGTTGTACTGGCCCTCCGGGACGTCGGCCTGTCCGAAGTTGTCGGACTCCCATCGGCTGGAGGCCCCCCAACAGTCAACCTCCCCCGAGGAGCTGATGGCGCACGCATGGGCCCAGCCCGCGATCACGGAGGTATAGATCCCCGATGGCGCATTCGTCTGGCCCGATTCATTCCATCCCCAGCAGTTAACTCGGCCCGACTCTGTCACGGCGCAGGCAAACCATGTTCCCGCACTCACCGCCTTGTGGCTGCCTGACGGCGCCTCACCCTGGCCGAAGTCCCGGAGAATGCCACCCCAGCACTCGATCCCCCCGACCTCGCGAATGCCACAGGAATAGCGGTCGCCCGAGTCGATGAAACGGTACTCGCCCGACGGGGTCTCGGTTGCGCGCTCCCGGGAGCCGCCCCAGCAGACCGCAGCGCCGGCCTCGTCCAGCGCACAGGTGTGATAAGACCCCACGCTCACGGCCTGGTATTGCCCCTCCGGCACGTCCGTCTGGCCGTATTGGTTCGCCCCCCAGCAGATGACCGTGGCGGTGTGCCCGAGGGCGCAGGTGTGGTCACCGCCAGCGCTCACGGAGCGATAGGTCCCCGCGGGCGCATCCGTCTGGCCGGAGCCGTTCCCGCCCCAGCACGCTATCTGGCCTGACTCTCGCAGGGCGCAGGCGTGGACGCTGCCCGCGCTCACGGAGCGATAGGTCCCGGACGGGACGTCGAAGAGCGCGGGGTTCTGCTGGCCCCAACAGTCGATGGCGCCAGACTCGCTCACCGCGCAGGCGAAGGCAAAGCCAACGCTCACGGACCGGTAGCTTCCTTCCGGCACGCCCCGGACGAGCGCTGACATGTCCGATCCCCAGCACGCGAGCGCACCAGACATGCGGACTGCGCACGTGCCGTGGGCGCGTCCCGCGCTGACCGAGCGGTACGTGCCCGCGGGAACATTGGTTTCTCCGAATCCTGGCTCGCCCCAGCACACCAGCCTGCCCGATTCGAAGAGCGCGCAGGTGTGTGTCCCGCCAGCGCTCACGGAGACGACGTTGGGACCGGTTGCGGCGGGAGTGGTCAGGGTCACGTCGCCGTAGCGGTAGCGGCCCGACGAGTTCAGGCCTCTCATCTCAAGCGGGATGGCGCCGAGGTCGGCCCAGGAGCCCCCAGGGGGCGGGCGCTGATGTAGAGGCTCCGGAGGTTAGAGAGCCGTTGCCAAACCCGGACTTCGAGACCGCCGGCCATGATGTCGCCGTAGCGGTGGCGCCTTGAGTCACTGAGCCCGCTCATCTCAACGGCGACTGTCCCAAGGTCAGCCCAGGCGCGCCCCTCGGGCCGGACGCTGATCGCGAGAGTGGCGTCGTTGGTGACACGCTGCCAGACACGTATGTCGACGTCAGTCGAGGTGGTGGATTGCGCACCGGCGGTCGCGAGCACCGCAGCCGACAGGACGATCGCCAGCGCCAGGGAAGCAACAACAATGGAACGCTTCACCGGCTATTCCCCGCGCGCCCGGTCAGGCAAAGCCCGCTCTCACGGCCCGCGCCATAGCAGCAGCAAGCGCGAACCATGCTCGACCCTCCTCAGGCGCGCCGGGCGCCCTCAAGGCAGGCGTCAGGGCGAAGGATGCAGTTCGGCCGGGGGGCGGGTCTTGGCGTGGGGCAGGTGGCCCCAGCAGACCGCTTCGCCGGTGTCGCGCAGGGCGCAGGTGTGGAGGCCGCCGGCACTGACCGAGCGGTAGGTCCCGGAGGGCGGGTCCGCCTGACCGTGGTTGTTCTGGCCCCAGCAGACCAGCTCGCCCGACACGGCGACCGCGCAGGCGTGGCGCCAGCCGGCGCTGACCGAGCGGTAGCGCCCCGTTGGTGGATCGGACTTCTCGTAGCTGTTGTCGCCCCAGCAGGTGATCTCCCGCGACTCGCCGACGGCGCAGGCGAAGCCGCCGCCCACACTCACGGAGCGGTAGCGTCCCGCCGGGGCATCGAGCTGCCCATGCCAGTTTCCTCCCCAGCAGACCAGGTCGTAGGCGGCCCCGACGGCGCAGGCGTGAGCGTCGCCCGCACTAACGGAGCGGTAGCGGCCCGAAGGGGCGTTCGCCTGGCCGAACTGGTTGAGCCCCCAGCAGGCGATCCTGTTTGAGACCCCCACGGCGCAGGTGTGTCCAAAGCCGACGCTGATCGACCGGTAGCGGCCCGCAGGCGCCTCGGTTCCGCCACCGATGTCCTCCCCCCAGCACGCGGCATCGCCGGTCGCGCTCAAGGCGCAGGTGCGCCAGGGGCCGGCGCTAAGGGATTCGTACGCTCCGGATGGCGCCTTCGTCTGGGCGGAGGAGTCGGGCCCCCAACAGACGAGCTGGCCCGACTGGCCGAGGGCGCAGGTGTGGAGGTGACCGGCGTCCACCGCGACGTACGTCCCGGCAGGCGCGTCCGCGGCGCTGCCATCGACCAGCGCCGCCCAGCACGCGACCGCGCCGGACTCGTCGACCGCGCAGGCATGGCTGCTGCCCACGCTGAGCGAGCGGTAGCTCCCCGATGGCGCCTCGACGAGGCTTCCCCGGCAGCGCACCTGACCGGACCAGTCCAGGGTGCAGGTGAAGCCATCGCCGGCGCCCAGGGACCGGTAGGGACCTGCCGGGGCATCGCGCCAGTGGGGGGCGCCCCAGCACACAAGGCGGCCTGAGTCGCGCAATCCGCAGGTGTGCTCGTTGCCCGCCTGCAGGGAACGGAAGGCGCCGGAGGGAGCGTCGGATTGGCCCTGCGCGTTGTCGCCCCAGCACTCGACGCGAGCGGAGTCGCGCAGGCCGCAGGTGTGCGCGACTCCGCTGCTCAGCGCGCGGAACGAACCCGGGGGAGCGTCGCCCTGACCGTTTCCGTTGGTTCCCCAGCAGACCGCCTCACCGGTGCGCCCCACGGCGCAGGTGTGGGCGAAGCCCGCGCTCACGGAGCGGAACTTGCCCGTGGGTGCGTCGGTCTGACCGCTGAAGTTCTCTCCCCAGCAGACCACCTCCGCCGAGTAGTCGAGGGCGCAGGTGTGCCGGTCTCCCGCGCTCAGCGAGCGATACTGGCCCGGCGGGACCTCGGTCTGGCCGCGGGCGCTATCGCCCCAGCAGACGACCTCGCCGGAGGCGCGCAGGGCGCAGGTGTGCTCCCCACCCGCGTCCACCAGCAGCGCCCGATCGGGTCCGGGGGAGGGGAGTGCCACGGTTATGTCGCCGTAGCGGTAACTGCGGGAGTCGTTCCCGCTGCGGAGGTCGATGGGCATCGTGTCGAGGTCGGCCCACAGACCACCCTCGCGGCGGGCGATGATGAAATGAGCGGCTCGGCCGGCGCCTTGCCAGACGCGCAGCTCGATGCCGGCCAGCGCGATGTCGCCAAATCTGTAGCCCCGCGCGGTGGGACCGCGGGGCAGGTCGAGGGGGACGGTGCCGAGGTCCGACCAGAGGCCACCCTCGGGGCGCACGCTTATGGCGAGACTCCCCGGATCCTCGATGCTCTGCCAGAGGCGTATGGCGACGGCCGTCGAGTGGTCGGACTGTGCGTCGGTGGTGACCGTCGCCATCAACGGGAGGGCGATGGCCAGAGCGAGACCCGCGAGCAGCCAGCGCTTCAGCGTTCGCGACACGCCCTCAGTCTCGCCATGCCCGGACGATCGTGCCACCCCCGAGGACTTCATCGCCCCGGTAGAAGGCGATGGTCTGGCCGGGCGTGAGGGCGCGCTGGCGGCGGTCGAAGCGCACGGTGGCAGTGTCGCCGGGGGCATCCACGAGGGTCGCGGGGGCGGGAGCGGCCTTGTAGCGCGCCTTGGCCGCGATGGGCTCGCCGAGCGTCGGTGGGGCTCCCACTACCCAGGAGAGGGCCTCGACGGAGGCGTGGTCGGCGTAGAGGTCGTCTTCCTCGCCCACGACAACCACGTTCGTGGCGGCGTCGATGGCGGTCACGTAGCGGGGTTCGCCGAGGGCGATTCCGAGGCCCTTGCGCTGGCCCACGGTGAAGCCCGTGACGCCGTCGTGCTGCGCGAGCACGGTTCCATCGCGGCGCGCAGCTCGCCGGGGCGGGGCTCGACACGCTCGGAGACGAAGGCGCGGTAGTCGTTTCCGGGCACGAAGCAGATCTCGACGCTGTCGGGCTTCTCGGCGACGTCGAGGCCCGTGCGGCGGGCGACCTCGCGCACCTCGTCCTTGTGCAGCCCTCCGACTGGGAGGATGAGCCTCGCGAGCTGCTCCTGCGCGAGCATGTAGAGGACGTAGGACTGGTCCTTGCCGTCGTCGACGCCCTTGAGGAGGCGGTGGGGGGCGCCGTTCTCGCCGTGGGCGACGCGGGCGTAGTGGCCGGTCGCGAGGAGGCCGGCGTCGAAGGCGGGGAGGCGGTCGAGGAGGGCGCGGTACTTGATGTGCTCGTTGCAGCGGGCGCAGGGGTTGGGGGTGCGGCCGCTGGTGTACTCGGCGACGAAGGGGTCGACGACGTGCTCGCGGAAGGCGTCCTCGAAGTTCATCACGTAGTGGCGGATGCCGAGCTGACCGGCGACGCGGCGGGCGTCGTCGATATCCTCGACGCTGCAGCACTGCTGGTGGCCGCGAAGCTCGTCGGGGCGCTCCTCGGTCCAGAGGCGCATGGTGACGCCCACGACGTCATAGCCCTGCTCGACGAGGAGGGCGGCGGCGACGGAGCTATCGACGCCGCCGGACATGGCGCAGACGACGCGGGGAGCATTCACGGCTGTGCTACCATCCTTGCGTCCGCAGCAGGCGGAATGGAGCGCGCGCTCTGGAACCCGAGCCCCTCGCCCACAGGATCATCGATCTTCTCTCTGAACTCCAGGCTGAGGACATTGCGCTCCTCGACATCGGCAAGGCGTCCAGCTTCACCGACTACTTCGTGCTGGCGACGGCGCACTCCCCACTGCAGTTCGGCGCCATCGTGGACCGCCTCGGGCACGAGCTCAAGGAGGCGGGCGTGCCGCCGCGCCACCAGGAGGGTCGCAAGGAGAGCGGCTGGGTGCTGATCGACTTCGGCGACGTGATCGTGCACGTGTTCTCGCCGGAGAAGCGGGAGTACTACCGCCTGGAGGAGCTGTGGGGCCGGACGACGCCGGTGGTGCGCTTCACGGGGTAGGTGGTTCCCAGCCCGTTCTCAGCGAAGTTCCGCCGGTACCCGTGCTTCGGCGGGCGTCGCGCCCCAGCAGACCACCCCGCCCGAGTCCGCTATCGCGCAGGCGTGCACGTTCCCCGCGCTGACCGAGCGGAAGCTCCCCGCTGGAGCGTCCGTCTGGCCCTGATGGTTCCAACCCCAACAAACCACTTCCCCGGTGTCGAGGAGGCCACAGGCGAAGCCATCGCCCGTGCTCACGGACCTGAGGTTTCCTTCAGAGGGTCCAACGATGCTCACTTGGTCCAGGGACATGTGCCAACAGTGCACCCCACCACTTTCGCGAAGAGCACAGGTGTAGTCCCCACCCGCGCTCACGGAAGTGAAACGGAGGTCCTCCCGCCAGACTTCAGGACCGCCGGCGGAGAGTCCCCAGCAGAGTACGCCGCCCGCCTCGCCACGCAGGACACAGGAGTGGCTCTCACCTGAACTCAGGGACGAGTATCTCTCCAAGGTATTTTCTGCTTCCCAGTAATCTTCGTCCCGGAAGTTCGTTTGCCAAGAGTTGCCTCCCCAGCACTCCACCCAAGCCGCCTCTCCTTCCACCCGCACGGCACAGGTGTGCCTCCCAGCGGCGCTCACGGAGCCGAAGGCGCCCCTTGGGACGTCCGTCTGACCCTGCTCGTTCCAACCCCAGCAGGCGACCTCCCCCGACTCCCGGATGCCGCAGGTGTGCTTCCCGCCCGCGCTCACGGTCTTGAAGGTTCCCGACGGTACATCCGTCTGGCCCCGATCGTTCCAACCCCAGCAGGCCACCTCCCCCGATTCCCGTATGCCACAGGTATGGGTCTCACCCGCGCTCACGGATTGGAAGTCGCCCGACGGTGGACCCGTGACTGGCCGTGGTCTTCGTGTCCCCAGCAGACCACCTTGCCGGATATGCGCGTGGCGCAGGTGTGTTCTTCGCCCACGCTCACAGAGCGGTGTGTTCCCGCGGGAGGGTCTGCCGGGTACCCCCAGCAAACCAGTTCACCCGACTCGCGTACCGCACAACTCTGTGTGTTCCCTGCGCTCACGGCCAGGTACCGGCCGGGGGCCGCGTCCGCTTGGCCATAGTCGATAGGACGACTCGCAGCGTCGTCGTCGCTTGGGGGAGACGGCTCCGCTCCCCAGCAGACGACCTCGCCCGAGTCCCGCAGTCCGCAGGAGTGGACCCAGCCCGAGCTCACTGAAAGGAACCGGCCGGAGGGTTTGTCTGTCTGTCCGTGGTAGTTCGATCCCCAGCACCGGATCCTGCGCGAGTCGCTCAAGGCGCAGGTGTGGCTATCACCCACGCTCACCGACAGGTATTTCCCGGAAGGCGCGTCCGCCCTCCCCCGATAGTTGTGTCCCCAACAGTCGATTTCGCCCGACGTGCGGACCGCACAGGTGTGGGTCACACCCGCGCTCACTGAGTGGTAGGTTCCCGGGGGCGCGGCTGCCCTGCCTTCTTTGTTGACCCCCCAACAGACCACCTCGCCCGACTCGCGCACGGCGCAGGCATACGCTCCGGAGTTTCCGTCTCCGCCGACGCTCACTGACCTGAAGCTCCCCGGCGGTGCATCCGCCTGGCCTTGCATGTCGCTACCCCAGCAGACGAGTTCACCGGACTCGCGCAGGGCGCAGGTATGTTGCCCGCCAGCGCTCACCAAGACCCCCGCCTGGCGCTCTGGCGGAACGTACGGCTCCTCCTCGGGATCCAGCAACGAGAGCAGCCAAAGGGCGATGACCACCGCAACGGCCACACCCGCCACGACTCCAGCCACGACGAGCGGCCTTACCAGGAAGGCGGCGAGGAGCCAACGGCGGCGGGGCGCGTCCTCCTCGCGCCAGGCCGCCAGCTGCTGGCGGTCGTCGAGTTCGAGCTTGGCGAGCATGTTCGAGACGTGCGTCTTGACCGTCTCGGGGCCGATGCCGATGCGCACGGCGATCTCGGCGTTCGTGCCGCCCTTTCGCAGCTCCTCAAGGACGCGGCGCTCGGCTGGCGTCAGGGCGTCCGGGTGGGGTGGGCGTCCGCGGCCTCTGCTCGGCATGGCGTCACGCTACCACCCGCGGTGGCCGATTTACCTCCCCCGACCCCACCAACACGGCGGGGCGGGTGAGGGGCGGGCGTCCTATACTCCGGCGGCTGGCCGGCGAGACCGGCGACAGGGGGAACGATGGAGTATCGGCGGCTTGGACGGTCGGGCCTGCACGTCTCGGTGGCGGGACTGGGCTGCAACAACTTCGGCATGCGCATCGACTACGAGGCGGCGGAGAAGGTCACGAACGCGGCGCTCGATGCGGGGGTCACGCTGTTCGACACGGCGGACGTGTACGGCCGGGGCGACTCCGAGGAGATGCTGGGGCGAGCGCTGGGGGCGCGGCGTCACGAGGTGATCATCGCGACGAAGTTCGCGGCCCCCATGGGCGAGGGTCCGATGGACCGGGGCGGCTCGCGCCACCGGATCACGGAGGCCTGCGAGGCCAGTCTGCGGCGTCTGGGCACGGACTACATCGACCTCTACCAGATGCACATGCCCGACCCGGAGACGCCCATCGAGGAGACGCTGCACGCGCTCGACGACCTGGTGCGGGCGGGCAAGGTTCGCTACCTGGGCAACTCGAACTACAAGGGCTGGCAGATCGCGGAGGCGCACTGGACGGCGGAGAAGCACCACCTGACGAAGTTCGTCTCGGCGCAGAACCACTACAACCTGATGGAGCGCGGCGTGGAGACGGAAGTCGTGCCGGCGGCGAACCGCTACGGGCTCGGCATCCTGCCCTACTTCCCGCTCGCGAGCGGCTTCCTGACGGGCAAGTACCGTCCCGGCCAGGCAGCGGCCGAGGGGACGCGGCTGGCGGCCTGGGGTCGCGCGGACGCGGTGCTGACGGAGGAGAACTTCGCCAAGCTGGAGAAGCTCGAAGCCTGGTCCGGCGAGCGCGGGCACACGGTGCTCGAGCTGGCAATCGGCTGGCTTGCCTCGCAGTCGCACGTGGCCAGCGTGATCTCGGGCGCGACCAAGCCGGAGCAGCTCGACGCGAACGCGGCGGCGGTCGAGTGGCGCCTCACGGCGGAGGAGGTCGCGGAGGTGGCGCGATCGCGGGGTAGGGGTCCGGGGCTAGGAGGGCTCTTCTCGCCGAACCGTCCCGACGCGGTCGATGTCACGGTCGAAGGAGGCGACGACGCCGACGCCCGTGCGCTCGGCGCTGGCGACGAGGTAGGCGTCAGCGAAATCGAGGCGGTGGACCTCGTACAGTTCGACCGTTCGCAGAACGAGCGGCCCGTCGACGACCCTGATGGCGGGGAACGCGAGGGTCGCGCGCAATGCCTCCGCGACCTGACGACGGGGCATCTCGTAGAAGGACTCCAACGCGTAGGCGACCTCGGCGAGGATGAGGTCGGGCAACAGCAAGAGTTCAGCCTGCTCCAGGTAACGAGTCGCCAGTCGAGCTTGCGAAGGGGGATCCCCGGTGAGGTGGCGGATGAGGACGTTCGTGTCGAGGAAGGCGGTCACCGGCGGGAGGCTGCCCGCGCTTTCCGCGTCTGGCGAAGTACTTCGTCCCACGGCGTGCCTTGCTTCGCCACGGGCACGTCTACGGAGCCGGCGAGCTCAAGGAGGCCAGGGATGCGCGCCATCGTCACGCGCTGGCCCTCGACCCGGAACAGGACGTCATCGCCCTCCTTGATGCCGAGCGCTTCACGAACGGCGTGGGGAATGGTGATCTGACCCTTCGAACTGACACGAGCGGCGGCATCCATGACCAGCTCCTTACTATTTTCTTGGAGTAAGGATAGCAGACACGCAACTCAGCCGGTTCCCTACAAGGGCGGCTGGTACACTGGTCGAAGACCCGCAGGGAAGGAGCCCTGATCCCTTGGCCTACGCCGACAAGCAGATCGTCTGCCGCGATTGCAGCAGCAGCTTCACCTTCACCTCTGGTGAGCAGGAGTTCTACGCGAACAAGGGGCTGTTGAACGAGCCCTCGCGCTGCCCCTCGTGCCGCCAGTCACGCCGTACGAACCGCAGCTCCCTGGAGGAGATGGACGGGTACGTGCGCTACGGCAACTTCGCCAGCTTCGGGGGGAAGACCCCCCGCCAGATGCACCCCGCCGCCTGCGCCGACTGCGCCCAGATGACGGAGGTGCCCTTCCAGCCGCGTGGCGACCGTCCCGTCTACTGCAGCACCTGCTACAACAAGATCAGGCCGCCCCGCCAGGAAGCGCCGCCGCGCTAGCCGCCAGGGCGGCGGAGGCGTCCGTGTCCGAAGACGAAATACGCCTCACGCAACTTCGCAGGATGCTCGGGGAGCCGTTCGCCGATCTCGGCGAGGCAACGGCAGCGATCGCGCGCGACCCCACGCGCTTCGCGCAGGCGCTCGTGACCGAGGCGGCCGCCAGCGACGACGTGTCGAGCGTGGAGTCGGCGCGGGCCTACATCGAGGCGCGGCTGTCGGACCTGGGGGACACGGTTCCCGCGGAGGCGGGGGATGCGGTGCGGGCGGCGGTCGAGGCGGTGCTGGCGGGGTGGGCCTGACAGACCCGTATCCTTCCCGAAGGAGAAACCATGCCTGAAGCTCCAGTGACTCCCGAAGTCATGAAGTGGGCGATCGACGAGAGTGGCATGTCCGTACGGGAGCTTGCTGAGCGCCTGAAGGTCGAGCCCTCCGCAGTCTCCGCCTGGGCGAACGGCTCATCCAAGCCAAGCAAAGGCCAACTGACGAAGCTCGCGGAGAAGCTGAAGCGTCCACGAGCAATGTTCTTCCTGCCCGAGGCGCCGCTCTCCAGTTCTCTTCCAGACGGGCTGCGAACGGCAGCTGGAGTCCGAGACGACCCAGCGCTCAGTTTCGATGAGCGACTATTAGTGCGGCGTGCTCGACGCCTACAAGGCTTCGTGACGGAGCTTGTAGAGCAGGAAGTCGAGATTCCTCGCGCCAGCCAAAATGAAAGCCCCCAGAGCGCTGCGACACGGCTCAGAAGCTGGGCGGGAGTCAACTAGGAAGTTCAGCGGGAGTGGCAAACTCCATCCCAGGCTTTTCGTGGTTGGCGAGAGGCCGTTGAGGCGAACGGGGTTGCGGTTCTCGCCCTTCCGATGAAGAAGGAAGGAATCCGCGGCTTCGCGTTGAGTGGCCCGCGAACTCCTATGGTTGCCGTGAATACCGCGGATATCAACGAAGCCCGCTGCTTCACGTTGTTCCACGAGCTGGCGCACCTAGCACTAGGAGCCGACAGCTCGTGTGCGGAGAGGAATAGCGGTGGCATTGAGCGCTGGTGCGACCGGGTTGCAAGTCACGTACTCATCCCACGCGAACAGCTTGGAGCCGAATCCTATTTGACAAACCCTGATGATCTTTCCGTCATCAAGCGCGCCGCCAACCGATTCAACGTGAGCCGCAGAGCAGCCGCAATTGCCCTAGAGGAAATAGGAGCCGTTGAGAATGGCTACGGCCGCGTCGAAGCTGAGTGGCCCGCTTTTGATCGAACGAAGACCGGTCGCGGGGGCGGAGGCGGAGGCGGCAGGACATCCCCTAGAAAGTGCATTGACGAGTATGGGGGGCTCGCCGTTGGGACGGTCATTGCCGCTCTGGACCAGGGCAAGATCGACGAACTCAGGGCTCGAGAATACTTGCGGCTCGACTCCACACAGCTGACCGAAGCGAGTCAATTGCTGGCCGAGTCCGCCGGGTGACAAAACCGCTGAGGGGACAGGGGGCACCCCGCTTTGGGTGCTTGACGCCAGTGGGCTCATCGACTTCAAGAAGTTCCCACCCATCAACGAGCAGTGGGAATTGGGTGAACACCTGCTGGAGCTTGTTCGGCGGGGCGAGGTGACCTTCCCTTCGCAGGTCCGCAATGAGCTGACTGACCCACGGATCATCGCCCATCCAGATGTGCCAGGAGCGTGGGCAGCGAGAGCCTGGAAGCTATTTCAGCCTCGCCCTTCACCCGATGACGCGACCGTTCAAGAAGTTCTCAGTGCTCACCCGGACCTAGTACGTGTCAACGCCGAGCGCGACCAAGCAGACCCGTACGTCGCTGCCCTCGCTTTGGAGCAGGTCCGCGCCGGACGGGCTGCGACTGTCGTCACCAAGGATGAGGCCCTCCGCAACGCCTGTACGCACTTCGGAATCGATGTCGCAATGTGGGAGGAGTTCCTTGCTCACCTCCGCGCGTGACCGTCAGGCGGGTAGGGCGGATACTGGCTCGCGCACGCTGCGATAACCCAGTACCAACGTCAGGGAGGCGCTTTCATGCCCCGACATCCGAACGAGGCGCTCTTCGAGGGCGAACCGCCGATGCCCGTGATTCCGTCCTGCGAGCACTTCGCGGGAACAGAGCAGCGTATCCGGAAGGCGTTCGAGCTCCAGCAGCAGATGGGCGGTGTCTTCGACATCACCATGGACCTTGAGGACGGCGCGCCCACGGGCGAGGAGCGCGAGCACGCGCAGATGGCGGCGCGCATGCAGAACAGCGCGGCCAACAAGTTCAACATGGCCGGCGTCCGCATCCACGACTACACGCTCGATCACTGGCGTTCCGACATCGACATCGTCGTCGGCGAGGCCGCCGAGCGGGTGGCCTACATCACGGTGCCGAAGTGCACCGAGGCGAGCCAGGGCGAGGAGATGATCGAGTACATCCGCGAGCGCACGCAGCAGGCGGGCGTGAACCGCGAGATTCCGATCCACATCCTGGTGGAGACGCACGGCGCCCTGCACGATGCGTGGGAGCTGGCGGCGCTGCCGAACGTGCAGGTGCTCGACTTCGGGCTGATGGACTTCGTTTCGGCCCACCACGGCACGGTTCCGGCCTCGGCGATGCGCTCGCCCGGCCAGTTCGACCACCAGCTCATCCGGCGCGCCAAGGGCGAGGTCGTGGCGGCGGCGCTCGCGCACGGCGTGGTGCCGGCGCACAACGTCACGCTCGAGCTTCGCGACGAGAGCGTCATCTTCGGCGACGCGCGTCGCGCCCGCGAGGAGTTCGGGTTCATGCGGCAGTGGTCGATTTACCCGGCGCAGATCGAGCCGATCACGCGCGCCATGGCGCCGCAGACTCCCGAGGTCGAGCTGGGCCAGGCGATCATGCTGAAGGCGTACGAAGCGGACTGGGGTCCGATCCAGCACGAGGGCGATCTGCACGACCGCGCGACCTACCGCTACTACTGGGAGGCGCTGCAGCGCGCCCGCCTGATGAAGGTCAAGCTCTCGGACGAGATCGAGAAACTGTTTTTCAGCGACGGGTCCTGAGGGCGGCGTGAAGCTCTACCTGATCCGTCACGGCCTGGCCGCCGCCGGGCTGGACGACCTCGATCCGGGACTGGCGCCGCTCGGTCACGAGCAGGCCGAGATTACCGCGCGGGCGCTGGGCCACCTGACGCCCGTGCGGCTCGTCGTCTCGCCCCTTCGCCGGACGCGCGAGACGGCGGAGCCGATCGCGAAAGCGTTCGAGCTCGAGCCCGAGATCCGCGCGGAGGTGGCGGAGGTGTTCGACCCGACGCTTCCCCCCGAGGAGCGCAAGGCGATCATCGGGCCCTTCATGGACGGTACCTGGAGCGAGCAGAACGAGACGCTGCAGGCGTGGCGCCGACGCGTCATCGCCACGTTTGTGGGGCTGGGCGAGGGCGCTGGCGACGTGATCGTGGTGAGCCACTACATCGCCATCTGCGTCGCCATCGGCGTGGCAATCCGCAACGACCGGGTCGTACCGATCAAGCTCGGGAACACGTCCATCACGACGCTGGATGTTCACGCCGGAAAGCTGGTCCTCGTGACCGCGGGCTCGACCGATCACCTCGCTGAAGCGCAGATCACTGGCATCGCGAGGGCGCTTCCGGGCGGTCCGTAGCGCGCTTCCCCCTATCCCCGACGCGTCGTAGTCTGAACGATGCAAGCGATTACCGGAGACCGCAGGTCCCCCCAGCGGGGATAAGCCGCAAGCGGCGCCTGTCGAGGTGATGCGCGAGGAGAGCGCCTTCCTGCGCGCCACTCGCATTCCTCTCTCCCCATCGCTGGACTGGAGTTTCGTTGGTGCCTGCCGCGAAGAAGGTGGCGCTTGTCGCCGAGATCAAGCAGGACATTGAGCGCGCGGAGGTCGCCATTGGGAGCGACCACAGCGGGCTCGACGTGCATGCGTTCCAGGCTCTGCGGCGCGCGCTGCAGCCCGCCGAGGTGCGCATCCGCGTCGTCAAGAATTCGCTCGCCAAGCTGGCCGCCGAGGAGGCGGGCCGGCCCGAAATCGCCGAGCTGCTGAAGGGTCCGACGACGCTGACGCTCGGCTACGGCGACCCGGTCGCTCCGGCGCGGCTCCTGATGGAGCACCTGCGCGCCGCGCGGCTGAATCTCACCATCTACGGGGGCTGGATCGAGGGACGCGTGCTCAGCGCGGCCGAGGTGGAGGAGCTCGCGAGGACGCCTTCGCGCGACGAGCTCATCGCCCAGATCGCGGGCAAGCTGCGCACGCCGGTGCAGAACCTTGCGGGCCTGCTGCAGGCCACGCTCCGCGAATTCAACGGCCTCGTCGAGGCACGCGCCAACCAGCTCGAAGAGGGCGAAGCCGCCTAGCGCGGCGCCCTCTGCCAGAAACGCCACACACACCAAAGGGGTATTGCAATGGCTACCAAGATCGAAGAAGCCCTGGACATCATCAAGGGCATGACGCTGCTTGAGCTCCGCGACCTGAACAAGGCGATCGAAGAGGAGTTCGACATCACGGCCGCCGCGCCGATGATGATGGCGGCTGCGGCTCCCGCCGCCGGTGACGCTGCCGAAGCCGAGGAGCAGACGGAGTTCGATGTCGTCCTGAAGAGCTTCGGCGAGAAGAAGATCAACGTGATCAAGGCCGTGCGCGAGGTCGTGAGCGGCCTCGGCCTGAAGGAGGCCAAGGAACTCGTCGAGAGCGCCCCCACGAAGATCAAGGAAGGCATCAGCAAGAGCGAGGCGGACGAGATCAAGGGCAAGCTCGAAGGGGCCGGCGCGACCGTCGACGTCGAGTAGGGCGCCGCGCGGTATTTCTGCGCTCGACTGCTTCGCGCTCGCTGCTGCTACGGCATCCCATAGACTCGCGGCGATCGCGTAATAGCGAGTGGCAGGGGTCATGAAGTCCATCACGTTCAGCCAGGCCCTTGTGGCGGTGGGGCTCGTTGGGCTGACGCTCCCGCTGACCCTCGGGCAAGCCGGCATCAACCTCATTGTCTCGGCCTATTCGTACGAGGGCAGCCCCTCGCCGGTAGCGCTGCTCGTGGCCCTGGCGGCGACCCTCGCGGTCGCCATGGGGCTCCTCGCCACGGGCCTGGCGCGGATGCGGGCAGGGGACGAAGCGGAGGACACGCTCAGCTACCAACAGCTGCTCCTCACCATCGGGCTCCTCGGCCTCCTGATCACTGGCGCTCTTTCGCCGATGGCACTGGCCTTCAGCATCGTGACGGGGTGGGATGAGGCTTCATGGTGGACCAGTGCCGACGCCGGGCCGCTCGCGCTCCAGTTCGCAGCCTTCGCGATCCCGCTGCTGCTCATCGGGAGCAACTGGAAGGGTGCGAGGCGTGGTCCCTCCGTTCAAAGTGAGGCACTCGTCAGGCCATTCAGCTGCCTGGCTGTTCTCACTCTCGTAACCGCAGGTTCAGCCGCCCCTGGTGTGGCGATGAGGCCGCTCCCCAACCTCTTATTCTCCGGCAGGTATAGAGCCGAGCAGCTTGATGATCCGACCGTTCTAATAGGACTGAAAATAGGGATGGCCCCGGAGTTGGTCAGCCTTGCGCTGGTCGCCCTCGCCATCCCTATCGCGGTACTCCTGCTGCTCCGGTTCAAGGAAGACACGCTCAGGTCGGCTTTGGCAGGACCGCTCTTGATAACCGCTGCCTTGCTTGCCACCTCTGGCCACTTCCTCGGTGTGTTGCTACTGCTTCTCTTCGGCATTCCCCTTGCCGCCCTCTTGTGGCCCCACTTCACCGGACGCTGGCCAGTGAACCCACCAGGCAGGCTGACTTCTGGCCAACTGCTCGCATGGGTAGCGTTGATCTGCCTCGCCGTTACCACGTCGCAGGCTCTGGGGTTCGCGTACACATTCACGTACTCGGGGCCCTACCGCGAGCCTTTCCCCGGACCGGCAACGGCGCTCGCGCTTGCCTGCGCCATCAGTCTCGCGATCCTTGCCGTCGCTGTGGCGAAGCTGCGATCCGAGCAAGAGAACGAAACCGCGTGACGCTCCCCCCGAGCGGCTAGAATTCGGCGCGCGGCGTTGCCGCGCTGAGTGGGGCCGCGCCTAAGGTCCGTGATGCCATCCGGCTCGTGGAACGCGATGGTTGGCAACAGGCGCGGACACGAGGAAGCCACCGGCAGTTCAGGCACCCGGAGAAGCCCGGCACCCTGACCATCGCGGGCCACCCGGGCGATGACGTGAAGCCCGGCACGTGGAACAGTATCCTGAAGCAGGCCGGTCTGAAGGAACGAGGTGGGCCATGAAGTATCTCGTGGTCTATGAGCAGGGGGATGGCAACTGGTCGGCGTACGCGCCCGACCTTGCGGGCTGCATCGCGACTGGCGCGACCCTCGACGAGACCGCAGCGACGATGCGCGAGGCGATCGCATTCCACATGGACGGGCTGCGCGAGGCAGGCGACGCCATACCGGAGCCTTCGGCGCAGGTGGGCATGGTCGAAGCGCCTGGGGAGCCAACCATCCGGTATCTCGTCGTCTATGAGCGCGTCGCCGCAGGCTACGAGGCCCACGCGCCCGACCTCCTCCCCGAGTGCGAAGCGTCGGCCGCGACGCTCGACGAGGTGCGGCAAACGGTGCACGAGGCGATCGCGGGATACGTGGAACAGCTGCGGAGTGACGGCGCTGCCCCACCCGAAGCGTCGGCCCAGGTCGGCACGGTCGAGGTGGAGTTGGCAGTCGCATGAGCCCGAGCCGGGGGCTCCATGCCGGCGATTGACTGTCCCACCTGGCCGACCGTCCACCGCGAGAGGTGCGCGTGACAGCTCCTAGCGAGACGGCCCGCACGCTTTGGCCGTACATCGCGCGTTCGATGGAGCACATCATCGGCGCGCTTTCCGACCTTGAAGATGCGGGCGTGCCGGTCGATTGGCGCCCTCCTGCTCCCGAGGCGAACAGCGTGTACGCGCTCGCCGTCCATGCCCTCGGCACGACGGAGCACCGGCTGCTGGCCATCCTCTGCGGACTCGACGGCGAACGGGACCGGGAGGCGGAGTTCGCCTCCCAGGGCGGCTCCAGCACGGCCATCCACGACGAGTGGCGCACCCTGTCGGCCCGCATCGACGGGGCGCTCGAACAGCTCACCGAGGCGGACCTCGCGACAGTGAGGCAGCACCCGATACGAGGCGAGATCAGCGGACTCGAGGTGCTGATCGTGGTCGCGAGGCACATGGCGGAACACGCCGGGCAGGCGGAACTCACGCGAGACCTCGCGCTGGCCTCGACTCGAAGCGGCTAGAATCCGGCGCGTTGGAGGTGGCGCATGCCGGATGTCAGGCGGCTCGACGGGGCGGTTATTCACTACGAAACGTTTGGGGAGGGGTATCCGCTGCTCTGCTTCGCGCCGGGCGGCGTGAACAGCGAGATCGACTTCTGGTCGGTGAGCGCGATCAACCCCATCAAAGAGTTCGCCTCGGACTTCATGGTCATCGCGATGGATCAGCGGAACGCGGGCAAGAGCCCCGGGCCCGCGGCCCCTGCCCCCTACGACGTCATGGTCGCCGACCAGCTTGCCGTGCTCGACGCCGTCGGGGTCCAGCGGGCGCACACGTTCGGGGGCTGCATTGGGGTGGCGTTCATCCTGCGCATCGCGCAGGAGGCGCCGGAGCGCATCACCGCGGGGGTGGGGCAGGACCCGGTGGGGCTGAACCACACCAACTCGTTGGAGACCTTCATGGACATGTTCCAGCCAACGCTGGCGCTGGCGCGGGGCGACGGGGTCGGGTCGGTGATCGACGCGGCCATGGCGAACCCGACCTTCATGGCGAATAACGCGGCCGGCCCGTTCGCGCGGCGTATCCACGACGACCCGGAGTTCCGCGAGGAGATCGGGGGCATGAACGGGGAGAGGTACGCGTCGCTGATCGAGGCGTACGCAGACGCTATCTGGCCCGACCGGCCTCCGTACTTCAGCGTCGACGAGGAGTTCGTGCGCGCGTGTGAGACGCCCCTGCTCATCCTGCCGGGCAGCGACGCGTTCCACCCCACGAGCATCGCCGAGCAGATCTGTCGCGACGCACGCAACGCGCACTGCCTCGATGTCGACTGCCGCAGCGAGGAGAAGCTGTCGGGCACGATCGAGGAGGTTCGCAGCTTCCTGAAGGAGCACACGCCATGACCAGGCCGGGGAATCTGCCGGGTATGGGCGTCGATGCGACGGTGCAGGCGCAGTACTCGCAGCTCGTCGGGCGGGTGCTCGACTACTGCAAGCTGGCGGTGGCCGACCTGACGCTCGAGGAGTTTTGCGACACGCAGGGGCGGAGGACGAACTCGATCGCCTTCGACGTGTGGCACGTGCAGCGCACGATCGACAACATCATCCACTTCGCCTTCGACCGGGAGCGGCCGGTCTGGCTCGTGCAGGGGTTCGACGAGGCGTGGGGGCTACCGCGCGTCGAGCAGGGTACGAACATGACGCCTGACGAGGCGTACGACCTCGTCTTCCCCGGACCGGAGGAGTTCGACCGCTACACCGAGGCGCTGCGAGACGCAGTCGTGCCGCGCATCGCGTCCATGAGCGACGAGTACCTGACCACGTTCCAGCTCTTCCGCCCCTGGGGCGAGATCTCGCGCATGGAGGCGATCGGGCACGGCCTCATCGGGCATGCCAACGGGCACCTGGGGCGCGCTACGTACGCGCGCGCCCTGCTGGGGAAGCCGGGGCTGCCGTACTAGCGGGCTAGCGGAAACGTGATGATTTGACCCCCACTCGTCGAAGCAGGAATGGCCGAGACTACCTCTGAACGTTCCGCGTGAGCACCAAGCAGACTAGCGGCAAAGTGCATCGGCAACGCAAAGTCGCGCGCGAAGCGGCGTGTGTCAGGGGGGGTCCCATATGCAGCCTCCGCGAGCTTGCGGAGCATCCGGGGCTTCTCGACCGATACGACAATAGGCTCCGGGCTCGAACGACCCCACATCCGGCTGATCTCGGCGAACAGCGATCCCTTACGCCGATCGGATATGACGCCTAGCGTGTTGGCACGCATGACAAGCGCGGCTACGGACACACCCCAGCGCGGCTTGATCTCGCTGATGGAACGGAGCGTGACCGGCCTCTCGAACTCGTCCAAGATCGCATCACCGGGCATAAGGAACTCGGCCGCGAACCGGTTAGCTTCCTTCTCGACCTGCTTCACAGCCCCACGCAAACCCCGGTGCAAAACGATGTGGCCCAGTTCATGCGCCAAGGAGTACCGCAAGCGGTCGCCAGGTACGCCGACGGCACAGGCCGCTATCAAGGGCCGTGCCCTAGATTCATTCGGCCATGCCGAAAAGGCATCACGTCCTTCTAGGGGGATAGGAACGGCCAAGACGGTCGCCCCCGCTTTTTCCATGGCATAGGTGACATTGGGGACCGGCCTGTATGGGGATATGCCGATGGCCGCACGAGCTATTCGAGCCGCTTCTTCAGGGGTGGCGTCCACCAACTGAGGGATTTGAACGTTCGGCAATTCGTACCCACTCGCAAGCGCCCGCACACACTCCAATGCAATCGCGGCCCATGTACACACCTCCTCAAGTTGTCGCCTGGTTGCCGAGCGACGAGCACGGAAGGAGAGGGAGCCGAGGGGAAGTTCGGGACCTGACGGCCGCTGGAGGAAGTCGAGCGGGAAGTCTGCTGCTTCTGCAATGGCGTCTGCTAGCTCGGCGGAAGGATCTTTGATGCCTGACTCGATCTGGGAAATCATGGCTTGGGCCACACCGACTCTCCCAGCAAGTTCTTGCTGAGTAAGTCGCCGCAGTTGCCGGACTTGTCGAAGCCGTTCGCCGTTCACGCGTCTTCGGCGACTTCTCCTCGCGGCAGGTCGAGGTCTTCCAGGAGAATCGGCAGTGGCGAGAGTTCCGCGACGTCCGCCTCTGACAGCTCATCCCCGGCGAACGGTACCCGCCAGTAGCTATCCACCGCATCACCCTCAGCTGTGAGCCCCTTGGGGCAGGCTAGGTCAAGCGTTTTCAACTGGAACGCGGCATCAGCCTCCCAAAGAGCAACCAGCCTTATCGGCGCGCCCATGCAATCGAAGGTTGGTGTGGTTCCCTCGACCAATTCGCCAAAGGCCGGCTGCCGGAAGAAACGCTCGCGCGAGATGCTTCGCGGGAACGGAATGCTACTCTCCGTCACCCCAGTCAAAGGGTTGCGACGCCGCTCCACCTTAAGGACACGCACTTCGTACTTCTCGCCGGCAAGGTAGATACTCGCATTGCGTGGAGGCTTCAATACGTACCCAAGCCCGCTGACATCCCCCTGATCGAGAAATCGTGATGCCCACTTCCGAGTGAGGCAGGCGTGCAGCCATGGGTCGATGGGCTCAAAGCCGTGTTCCTCGTGATATTTGACCCCGTGGTCACAGCCGTCGGTGAGGGCGCCATACAGCAGTTCACCGACGGCCCTGAGCTGCGCGACGACAATTGTCGGTTCGGGTGCGTGCGAAACCATAGCAATATTATAACCACTTTCCTGCGCGTTGGCCACCCTGCTAGCCACTAGCGGCCGCTGGCGCGGTAGTCGCGGTAGGGGCCGTCGCGCCAGTCGAGGGCTTCCTTGAGGCCGCCGCCGCTCTCCATGGCCTGGCGCGTGCGGTCCTGCCACTCGTAGGCCTGGGCGGTGAACTGGCCGGCGGCGTCGAGGTCGGTGGAACTGCGGACGGACGAGTAGATGCCCATGTTCTCGTAGAAACGATTCATGCTCGTCTTGGCGATGGCGAGGTGGTCGGCGCTGAGGTTGGCGATGCGGTCGGCGAAGGCGGTGGTGCGCTCCTCAAGCTCGTCGGCGGGCCAGGCGTAGTTGACCATGCCGATGGCCTCGGCCTCCGTGCCGGTGACGTTGTCGCCGGTGTAGTAGAGTTCCTTGGCTTTCCGCATTCCCAGCACGAGCGGGAAGATGGCGCCGTTGCGGGCGACGCCGAGGCCGCGCACGCCGGGGTGGCCGATGCGGACGTCCTCGGCGGCGGTGACCATGTCGGACATCATCGCCATCTCGCAGCCGCCGGCGAGGGCGTAGCCGTGGAGCTGGGCGATGGTGACCTTGGCCATGTTCCAGTAGTACATCTGGATATCGGTGATCTGCTGCATGCCGGTGCGCATGTTCCAGAGCAGGCGGCGACCCTTGTCGTCGACGGCGCGGTGGCGGCGGACGACGGCGTCGGCGCCACGTCCCTGGGGCGGGGTGAGGTCGTAGCCGGCGCTGAAGCAGCGCCCGGCGCCCTTGACGATGATGACGCGGACGCTGTCGTCGGCCTCGTAGTCGTGGAGGGCCTCGTTGAACTCGAAGAGGAGCTCCTGGGAGAGGGCGTTCATCTTCTCGGGGCGGTTGAGGGTGATGCGTCCGACGCGGCCATCGGTGCCGACGCGGTCAAGAAGGAGGTTTTCGTAGTCAGGCATGGGGGAATCTCCTGCGGGTTCGGGTGGCAGGGATTATAGGAGGGGCGGGACGAGGGGGATGGTGAGGGCTACTGCGGCGAGAGGACGGTGATGCCCTCAGCGGGAAAGCGCCGGTCGAGCGTGTAGATAGCGAGGTTCTCCGCGCGCGCGGCGGTCCAGATCAGCGCATCGGGGATGGACACCCGTCGAGAGGGTCGACACTTTGCCAGCGCGTCGACCGTGAGTTCCTTGGGGAGATGGAGGGTGTCGATGTTGTCCCTTTGGAGCAACGAGAGCAGATGTTCCACGACCTGCCCGCGGGAGGCGCCGTAGTACGAGGTGAGCACGTGAGCCGTTTCTGCGATCACAACCCCACTGACCAGAAGATCACCTCCGCCCTCGATCAGACGGACGCTCGCCTGGAAGAGGTGCGGTGGATCGCCGGTGAGGTAGCGGACAACCACTGATGTATCGAGGAGAGCCCTCACCTACGTGGTGCTCTTCCGGCGTCGAACGGCTCAATCCAGGCGGCCACGAGCCTCGTCCCACTCGTCCTCTGAGAGGGTCCTCGTGATGTAGGGCGCCAAGCTTCCTGCAAGGGAGTCGTTGTGCGGAGGAGGGAGCAGGTAGGACACCATCTCACCGTCGCATTCGACCTCGATGATGTCGCCTTCATCGCCCCACCCGAACCTCTCGCGCAGGTCCGGAGCGATGATCACGACATCCTTGCTTCTCACCACGTTTGCCATTCCGGTACTGTACCAGATGCGCGGGAAGAATCCCACGGCCGGGGCTCACGCCAGGCCAAGGCGCGCGGCGAGGCCGATGCGCTGGAGCTTGCCCGTGGGGCCGACGGGGATCTCGTCGACGAAGACGACCTTGCGGGGAACCTTGAAGGGGGCGAGGTGCTCGCCGCAGAGGTCACGGACGGCGGATTCGTCGAGGTCGACCCTACACTGCGACCATGGTTGGACGAGGGAGAGTTCCCATGGTGGTACGCCTGAGCCAATCGCGGATGCGGACCCCGCGGTCTCGGTGAGCGCTCGATGGGAGCACACCTGCGCGCTATCGGATTCCGGCAGGGTGGCCTGCTGGGGCATCAACGACTACGGGCAGACGGAGGTGCCGCAAGGGACCTTCCGTGCAGTCAGCGTCGGCGTTCAACATACCTGTGCACTACGCGAGTCGGGGGAGGCGGTCTGCTGGGGGAGCACGAGCGACGGCAAGACAGAAACACCCCTGGGGAACTTCCTCACACTGAGCACAGGTGGGCACCACGCCTGTGGATTGCGCGAGAGCGGCGAAGTCGTTTGTTGGGGGCACAACTCCGATGGAAAGGTAGGAGCGCCCCCCGGCCCCTTCCGCTCGGTGAGCGCCAGCCAGCAGCACACCTGCGCGATCCGGGAGTCGGGCGAGATCGCCTGCTGGGGTGAGGACCGCTTCACGCAGGCACCTTCCGGGCTCTTCCGCTCGTTGAGCGCAGGCTGGATCCATAGCTGCGCCGTCCGGGAGACGGACGAGTTGGTGTGCTGGGGAGAGGATGAGGAGTACCGGAACGCGAATGCGCCCGTGGGGAAATTCCTCTCGGTAAGTGCCCACTGGCCGCTGACCTGCACCCTGGAGGAGTCAGGAAGGGTTCTCTGCTGGGGAGCCTTCACGGAGGCGTTTGCATGGGAGGGGACTTATCGATCTATCAGTGTGGGCTTCGGGTATCGCTGCGGCGTGACAGAGTCCGGAGGAATTGTCTGCCGGCGGGGAGGGTACTACGGCGAGGACGATCCTCCGCCTGGGAGCTTCCGCTCGGTGGGCGTGGGCGATGGATTCACCTGCGCGGTGCGGGAGTCGGGCGATATAGCCTGCTGGGGCCGGAACGACCTTGGGCAGACAGATGCACCTACCGGAGACTACAGCCTGGTCAAGACGGGGAGGGAGTTTGCCTGCGCGCTGGGGGAGGCCGGTGGGATCTCCTGCTGGGGAGACAACGAGTACGGCCAGGCCGACCCGCCGGCTGGAATCTTCCGCTCGCTGAGCGCGGGGCACTGGCACGCCTGCGCGGTTCGGGAGTCGGGCGAGGTCGAGTGCTGGGGACAGAACTACTCGGGGGAAGGGTCTCCCCCTGCAGGCAGCTTCCAGTCGGTGAGCGCCGGCTACCAACACAGCTGCGGGATCCGCGACACGGGCGAGGTCGCCTGCTGGGGCTGGAACGACTACGGCCAGGCCACTGCGCCTTCCGGTAGCTACCTCGCGGTCAGCACCGGCTACTACCACACGTGCGGCGTGCAGGAGTCCGGTGAAATGCGCTGCTGGGGTCTCTGGCACGAGTACTCCGGCGAGTACGGTGTGGGCGAGCAACGCTTCTACTTCGGTGATCGCACGTACCGCGCCGTAAGCGCCAGCTTTCGCCAGACATGCACCGTACGGGACACGGGGGAGATCAACTGCTGGGGGGAGGACTTGTACAGGAAGCCGAGTCCACCGGCAGGTAGCTTCGTGGCGGTGAGCACGGGCTGGACGCACGCTTGCGCGATTCGCGAGTCGGGAGAACTCGCGTGCTGGGGAGAGAACGCAGCGGTCAAGGTTCCAGCGGAGCTTCGCTAAACCCCTAAGCGAGGCCGAGGCGCTCGGCGAGGCCGATGCGCTGGAGCTTGCCCGTGGGGCCGACGGGGATCTCGTCGACGAAGACGACCTTGCGGGGAACCTTGAAGGGGGCGAGGTGCTTGCCGCAGAGGTCGCGGACGGCGGATTCGTCGAGGTCGGCGCCGTCGTTACGGATGACGGCGGCGGCCACATCCTCGCCGAGGGTGGCGTGGGGGAGGGCGAAACAGACGGCCTGGCGGACGGCGGGATGGCGGAGGATGACCTCCTCGACCTCGCGGGGGGCGACCTTCTCGCCGCCACGGTTGATGAGCTCCTTGAGGCGGCCCGTGAGGAAGAGGTAGCCGTCCTCGTCGAGGTAGCCCTCGTCGCCGGTGCGGAACCAGCCGGCGGCGGTGAAGGCGGCGGCGTTGGCCTCGGGGTTCGCCTCGTAGCCGGCGGTGACGCTCGCCCCACGGATGGAGACCTCGCCGCGCTCGCGGGGGGCGAGGAGGTGGCCGGCGGGGTCGAGGACGGCCATCTCGATGCCGGTGGGGCGGCCAACGGCGCCGGGTTTGCGGAGGCCGGGAGGGAGGGGCTGGGCGGCCATCTGGTGGGTGGCCTCGGTCATGCCGTAGGCCTCGATCATGGGCGCCCCGAACGTCTGCTCGATGCGCTCGAGGACGACGGGCGGAAGGGGGGCGGAGGAGGAGCGGACGAAGCGCAGGCGCGTCCGGGCGAGCGTCTCTGCGTGGCGCCCGGCGCGGGCGAGGACGAGCTGGTGCATGGTGGGGACGGCCGTGTACCAGGTGGGCTCGAAGGCATCGAGCCACTCGAAGAAGCGGAAGGCGTTGAAGTCGCCGGGGCAGGCGATGGCGCCGCCCGCGGAAAGGGGCGCCAGCAGTCCGGCGATGAGACCGTGGATGTGGAAGAGGGGCATCACCAGCAGGCAGCGGTCGGCGGTGGTGAGGGCGAGCGACTCGACGATGTTGGCGGCGGAGACGGAGAGGTTGGCGTGGGTGAGAGGGACGGTCTTCGGGCGCGCGGTGGTGCCGGAAGTCTGGAGGACAAGGGCGACGTCTTCGGGGGCGGGGGATGGGCCGGGGGCGGGAGTCAGGGGCGCCCCGCTCTCGGTGAGGGTGAGGTCGAGGCCGTCTCCCTTCAGTTCGAGGCGGCGGACGCCGGGCAGGGCGGGGATGTCCTCCGCATCCGGGGCGGCCACCACAACCTTCACGCCCAGCTCCGCGAAGGAGAGGGTCAGCTCCTCCTCGCGGTAGCGGGGATTGAGGGGGGCGGCGGTGCCGGCGGTGGCGGCGGCGAGAAAGGCCGTGGCCATGCCGGGGCTGTTCGGGAGGACGAGGGCGACGCGGTCGCCGGGCGAGATACCGGCGCCGCGAAGCTGGCCGGCGAGCGCGTCGACAGTCGCACGCAGGTCGGCGAACGTGGCATCGCGGCTGCCCACACCCTGGACGGCGATTGCCTCGGGGGCGCCGGCGGCGAGCAGCTCGGGGACGGTCGCCGCCGGGGACACGCTAGCCGTCCGCCGCCACGCGGGGCGACTCGATGCCGAGGGAGGCGAGGTGGTCGCGCATGTACTGCGGCGCTCCGGGGGTGCCCACCTGGTAGGTGTCGCCCTCGTGGCGGGGGATGACACCGAAGGCGGTGTTGAACTTGTGGGAGAGTTCGACGGTGCCGGTCGTGATGGCCAGCTCCAGCAGCTCGCGCTCGCTGAAGTGCTCGCGCAGCTCGGAGAAGAAGGCGTCGTCGATGGAGCGGGCGTCGTCGCGCACCCAGCGCTCGACGAACATCATGGCGAGCCGCACGCGGGGTTCGAGGTCTGACGTTTCGGGATCACCGATGGCGGCGATCAGCTCCTCGTCCATGCCATCCTGCTGCGCCGCAGCAGTGCGCGCGGGCGCTCAGAAGTCGCAGGCGTGGAGGGTGGCGGACTTGATGCGGATGAGGTCGCGGATGCGGGGCTCGAGGGAGCCGTACTCCCAGAGGGTGCCCCACTGCACCTGGAACGCCTCCCAGAGCTCGCGGTGCTGGCTGTAGACACCAGCAAAGCCGGCTCCGGCATCATCGAGTCGCGGCATGGGAGCACCTCCTGTGGGTAGTCGCTGAAGGAATGATACGCGCACGAAAGTTGAGATGCATGAGCGGAGCTTGAAGACTTTTCATGTAATCGCCATCATGCCGGCAAAGTTGGGAGCATGGACGGAACTTAAAAAGTTTTCATGTAACCGCCATCCTGCTGGAAGGCTGAGGAGCATGGCCGGAACTTGAAAAGTTTTCATGTAACCACCATCATGGGTCCATGCCTAACCGCCCCGCCAACAGACGACTGCCGAAAGCACCACCAGAGGATCTCATTGAGCAACTCGTCCGCACCACCGAAGGGCAATTCCTGGAGCGGAAGGGGCCGCAAATCAACGCCCGGGAGCTCGGGAACGTCATCGCCGGGTTCGCCAACGCAGATGGCGGACGCGTCGTGATCGGCATCCAGCAAGGCCAGGTGCTCGGTATCGGGCAGGAGTCCGAGCGTCGCATCAACGAGTGGCGGCAAGCCTCCACCCGATTCGTCGAGCCACCCGCTACCCTGCGCTTCGAGACGATCGAGTGCGTCAACGTCAAGGGAAAGCGGGATGCACTCGCGATCCTTGATGTCGAATCCAGCACGAGAGTCCACAGAAGCGTGAAGGGGGATGTGTACCTTCGCGTGGGGGATTCGACCCGCAAGCTCTCGGCAACCGAGGCCCAAGAACTCCCATATGACAAAGGCGAGTCGGTCTTTGACGGCTCGCCCGTTCCGGAAGCCGGACTATCAGCGCTCGATGAGCGCGCCGTAGCTCGTTTCGTGCGCGCGATCCACGCCCGCACCGCCAGCACCAACGCTCTCAAGGCGCGTGGCCTGGCGGTTGAGAGCGATGGGGAGTTCCAGGCGACGGTCGCCGGGCTTCTGGTCCTGGGAGAGGCTCCCCAGTTGGCCTTTCCCGAGGCTTCGGTGCGTGTTCTCCGGTATCAGGGGGCATCACGGGAGACAGGTGCGCGCGCGAACGTGCTGGCGGACCGCCGGATAGAGGGATCTGTGGTGAAGCAGGTACAAGGGGCCGCACGCCTCCTGCGCCGCTGGATTCCTGAGGCAGTGCGGTTGGGGCCGGATGCTCGCTTCGCTCCGGAGGCGCTGATCCCCGAACCAGTCTGGATGGAGGCCCTTGTGAACGCCGTCGTTCACCGTTCGTACTCGATGGGAGGGGACCACATCCGCGTCGAACTCTTTGACGACCGGCTCGAGGTGAACAGCCCCGGGCGACTCCCTGGGCTCGTGCGGCCGGAGAACATTCGCGAGACTCGCTTCGCTCGTAACCCGCGAATCGCGCGCGCGCTGAGCGACCTGGGCTACGGCCGGCAGCTTGGCGAGGGGGTGAACCGCATGTTTGAGGAGATGTCGCGCGTTGGACTGCCCGACCCCGTCTACGTGCAGACGTCCGCCTCCGTACGGGTCACCCTTCTTGCGGACCCACTTGCGCGCCGGATTCTCGAACGGCTCCCCCGGGGGTCCGAACGTTTCGTTGAGTTCGCCAGCCGCAACGGGCGGTTCACAACGGTCGAGGCAGCCGATTTCCTGGGGCTTTCGAGACCCACGGCAAGGCGCCACCTCTACGACCTGGCGGAGGCCGACCTGATCGAGCACATCGGTACCAGCCCGAAGGATCCGCGAGGCTACTGGCGGGTGAAGCGCTGACCCAGGGCAGCCACTTGTCAGTGCTTGGCCAGTACTTGAAAGATTTTCAAGTAGCTACCTAGCTGAGGCAGTCGCTGCCGAGGGGCTCGCACGGCGCGTGCCTGCGAGCGGACAAGTTGCGACTTCAGGCGGGCTTGAGCGCGAGCGTCAGGTTCACGTCGACGCCGATGGCGGGACCCATCGTGCTGGTGATGGTGATCGAGCGGATGAAGGCGCCCTTCACGTCGGGACGGGCCTCGTTGATGGCCTCGATGAAGGTGGCCAAGTTGTCGTGCAGCTTCTCCGCCTCAAAGGAGGCCTTGCCGAGGGGCACATGAATGTTGGCGAGGCGGTCGAGACGGAACTCGACGCGGCCCTTCTTCGCTTCGGCCACGGTGCGGGCGATGTCCTCGGGGGCCACGACGGTGCCGGAACGGGGGTTGGGCATGAGGCCGCGGGGGCCGAGGATGCGGCCCAGACGCCCCACCTTGCCCATCATCTCGCGGGTGGCGATGGCGGTATCGAAATCGGTGAAGCCGTCCTGCACCTGCTGGATGAGGTCATCGCTGCCGACAATGTCGGCGCCGGCTTCCGTGGCGTCGCGGGCAGCCTCGCCTTCGGTGAAGACGGCGATGCGCATTTCTTTGCCGAGCCCGTGGGGGAGGACGGTGCTGCCGCGGATCTGCTGCTCGGAGTGGCGCGGATCGAGACCGGTGAGCAGGTGCATCTCGACGGTCTCGTCGAACTTGGCGGTGGCGGTTTCCTTGACGAGGGCGATCGCCTCGTCGGGCGTGTACCTCTGCGTCTTGTCGATCTTCTCGGTCGCTGCGGCGAACCGCTTGCCAGGCTTCATGGGGTGCTCCGGGCTAGTCTTCGACGCCGATGCCCATGCTGCGGGCAGTGCCGGCGATGATGTGCATGGCGGCTTCGATGTCGTTGGCGTTGAGGTCGGGAAGCTTCGTCTCGGCGATGCGGCGGATGTCGGCGCTGGTAACGCTGCCGACCCTCTCGAGCTTGGCGACCCCGGAGCCCTTCTCCACGCCGGCTGCCTTGCGGAGGAGGTCGGCGGCGGGGGGCGTCTTCAGGATGAAAGCGAAGGAGCGGTCTTCGAAGATGGTGAGCCGGGCGGGGATGATGCTCCCGGCCTGCGCCTGCGTGCGGGAGTTGTACTCCTTGCAGAACTCCATGATGTTGGCGCCGTGCTGACCGAGCGCAGGGCCAATGGGCGGGGCGGGATTCGCCTTCCCGGCCTCGATCTGGAGCGTGAGGACTGCGCGGACCTTTTTCGCCATGCCTGTTGGTTCTCTCTGCCCTGTCCGCGGAAGCGCTATCGCTCGCAGACGGATAGCCCGCCATAACGGCGGGCCCGTTCAGTATCAGCCAGCGCGCCCGCACGGGCAACGCAGGCTAGTACCTGGAGACGTTGATCTCCTCCATGCGCCCGGTGACCAGGTAGATGACGCCCTCGCAGATGTGCGTGCAGCGATCGGCGATGCGCTCGAGGTTGTGGATGGCCGTCACTGCCGTTTTCTCCGCTCCAGCACGCGCGCGCGTGCTGGAGCGGAGAATGATCACTCCTCGCGCGCGGTAATGGGGCGCATGCCGGCATCGGTCACGGCCACCGGCTGCGGGCGCTCGCGGAAGTTCCCTCTGCGCACCAGCGAGCGGACCTCGGGCAACAGCATCGCGGCGGCGGCGAAGCCGGCGCTCCAGAGCGTGCCCGACACGATCAGCAGCGGCCGTACGCCGGTGTCGTCCGACAGCCACCCGAATCCATAGTTCACGAACGCCATCTGTCCGGCGGCGAGCATGATGTACAGCGACATCACGCGTCCCCGCAACTCGTCGGGCGTGATGCGCTGCACGAACACAACCGTTATCGCCATAAAGCTCGCCTGGGTCGCCCCGGCGAGCACGCCGCCGGTGACAGCGATGTGGGGCGTCGCGGCGAGGCCGATGACAAACATCGAGAGGCCACTGCCGATGCCAACAAGGAAGAACATGCGTCCTAACGCCGCGTCGCTCTGGATCATCGAGACGATGAGCGTCCCGATGATCGCGCCCGCGCCGATGCCAACGATGATGGCGCTGTAGGTGACGTCGGCCCCACCGACCGCGGTAGCGAGCGTGGGCATCATCGAGTCGAACGCCATCGTCGCACCGCAGTGGAAGCCGACGAGCAGGAGAATCACAACCAAGCGCGGGTCGCTCGCGACGTAGTGAACGCCCTCACGCACATCGCGGAACACGGGGCCAATGGCAAAGACCCGCCCCGCGGTGCTCGGGAGCTGCGCACTGCGGTATTCGAGCCGCACGAGCTGCTGCAGAGCGAGCGCAAGGAATACGCCGGACAACACGAAGACTGCGCCCGCGCCGATCGTGGTGAGCAGTGCGCCCCCTATGAGCGGCCCCGCGATGCGAGATCCGTGGCGCGTGATGCCGGATAGCGCGATGGCGTTGAGCAGGTGCTCCTCCCGCACGACGTTCGGGACGATGGCCTGCTCGGCGGGCATCCCGAAGGCACGCCCCAATCCGTCGATGCTCGCGAAGACCAGCACGTGCCATGGCTCGATGACCCCGGCGAAGGTGATGGCGGCCAACGCGGCAGCCGCGACGATGCCGACCGCGTCGGCCGCGATGGCTATCAGCCGCCGGTCGAAGCGGTCGGCGAGGGCCCCGCCGATCGGCCCGGCGAGGGCCAACTGGATCATGCCGGCGAATGTGACCGCGCCGACCCAGGCCCCCTGCCCAGTCAGCTCATACACGAGCCAGCCGCGGGCGAGCAGCATGGTCCAGAACGACGCCGACGCGAAGAATGTATTCCAGAAGACGCGCCGGAAATCCGAGTACAGCAGCGACGGGTGCCGCTCGGTGATGCGCGTCAGCATTGCCGGCGTTCTGCTCACTCAGGCCTCGCGCCACGAACCCTACGCCGGCAGCTCAGGTAACGGGAACCGGAATGCCCTTCATTCCCACAGGCAGCGCAGAAGCCTCAACCAGCTGATAGCTCGTCGTGTCGTCAAGGGTCCGTCGCCAACGCAGGCTAGTACTTGGAGACGTTGATCTCCTCCATCCGCCCGGTGACCAGGTAGATGACGCGCTCGCAGATGTTCGTGCAGCGGTCGGCGATGCGCTCGAGGTTGTGGGCGGTCCAGAGGTAGTAGGTGTTGCGCTCGATCGTGGCGGGGTTGGCGATCATGCCGCGGAAGCTCTCGTCGTAGACGGCATCCTGGAGGCCGTCGACCTCGTCATCGGCATCGCAGACGCGCCGCGCCTCGTCGATGTTGCGACTGACGTAGGCGTCGAGGCTATCGCGAAGCATCGCCGTGGCGCGGTCGGCCATGGCGGGGATGTACCCCATGCGACGGGGGACGTCCTCGGCCTCGCCGAGGCGGAGGTTGATACGGGCGATGCCCTCGGCGTGGTCCCCGATGCGTTCGAGGTCGGTGATGATCATGAGGGCGCTCATGACGACGCGCAGGTCGCTGGCGAGGGGTTGCTGGGAGGCGATGACGAAGATGGCGCGCTCTTCGATGTCGAAGCGCTTGTTGTTGATGGCCTGGTCTTCTTCGATGATGCGCTGCGACCACTCGAGGTCGGCAGAGCGCAGGGCCTCGACGCTCTCGACCACCGCCTTCTCGGCCATCGAACCGAGAATGAGCACGTCGTCCTGGAGCTCGGTGAGTTCCTTGTGGAAGAGCTCTCGCGGGATGGGGCACCGCCCTTCTAGCCGAAGCGCCCGCTGATGTAGTCCTCCGTGCGCTGATCCGCCGGTTGGGTGAACATCGATTCGGTCGGAGCATACTCGATGAGTTGCCCCGTGATTTCCTCGTCGGTGAGCATGAAGGCCGTGTAGTCGGAGACGCGCGCCGCCTGCTGCATGTTGTGCGTGACGACGACGATCGTGTAGTCGGTCGCGAGTTCGCGCATGAGGTCTTCGATCTTGAGGGTGGCGATGGGGTCGAGAGCCGAACAGGGCTCGTCCATGAGGATGACGTCCGGGTTGTTGGCGAGAGCGCGGGCGATGCAGAGACGCTGCTGCTGGCCGCCGGAGAGGGCGAGGCCGGACTGCTTCAGGTCGTCCTTCACCTCGCCCCAGAGGGCGGCCCGCCGGAGGGAACTCTCGACCAGATCATCAAGGTTGCCGCGGAAGCCGTTCACGCGGGCGCCGAAGGCGACGTTGTCGTAGATGGACTTGGGGAACGGGTTCGGCTTCTGGAAGACCATGCCGATGCGGCGGCGGACCTCGACAGGGTCGACGTCGGAGCCGTAGATGTCGGCGTTGCGGTAGCTGACGTTGCCCCTGGTGGTGACGCCGGGGATGAGGTCGTTCATGCGGTTGAGGCAGCGGATGAGGGTGCTCTTGCCACAGCCGGAGGGGCCGATGAGGGCCGTTACCTGCTTGCGGGGGATGTCGAGGCCGACGTTGGTCAGGGCCTGCTTGTCGCCATACCACAGGTTGAGATCCGAGATCGAGAACGCCAGCTCACCCTCGGGTTTGGCGACGTTGTTCGAGGGCGTTTGCTCCGCAGCGGGACGCCCGCGCAGGGCCTGGCGGGCTTGCTCGTCCGTTGCGGTCGTAGACCGAACACGAATCGACATCTGGACCTCACATCCTACTATGGTCAATTGCGGCGCAAGCGGTCGCGGACCACGAGCGCGAGGGCGTTGAGCCCGATGACGGCGATCATGAGAACGATGATTCCCGCGGCGGCGTTCGCGCGGAATTCGGTCTGCGGACGGAGTGTCCAGTTGTAGACCTGGATCGGCAGCGTGGTGAACGAGTCGAGCAGGCCACCGAAGCTGAGCGAAGGGTCGAAGGCGATGAAGGTGAAGGCGCCGATCATGATGAGGGCGGCGGTCTCACCGGCGGCGCGGGCGACGGCGAGGATGGTGCCGGTGAGGATGCCGGGCATGGCGCCGGGAAGGACGTGATGGCGCACGGTCTGCCAGCGGGTGGCGCCAAGGGCGAGCGAGCCCTCGCGGATGCTGGGGGGCACCTGGTTGATCGCCTCCACGGAGGTGATGACGGTCATCGGCAGGATCATCAGGGCAAGCGTGAGGGAGCCGGCGAGGATGCTCGGGCCGAGCTCCATGAGGCGAACGAACACGGCCAGGCCGAGGATGCCGTAGATGATGCTGGGCACACCCGCGAGGTTGGCGATGTTGAGGCGGACGGCGGTGAGGATGGTGTTCTGGGGGGCGAACTCCTCCATCCAGACGGCGGCCCCGACGGCCACGGGAATGGCGAAGACCACGGTGAACACGAGCACCCAGACCGAGCCGAGGATGCTGGAGCGGATCCCGGCCCGCTCGGCGAAGCGCGAGGGGTAGTTCGAGAGGAAGTCCCAATCGAGCGAGGGGATGCCCGTGATGGCGTTGTCGATGCCGAGGATGACGAGGACGACGAGGCCGAGGACGGTGGCGATCAGGAGAATCCAGCGCGAGGCGCGCGACCACGCCTGGCGCCTGGCAACCCTGCCCTCGGCGCGGAGGCGGATGGTATCCGGTGTGGATTCCGCAGCGCTCATTATTCGTACGCCTCGCGGAAGCGGCGGACGACGATCTGCGCCCCCACGTTGAGCACGAATGTCATCAGGAAGAGGAGAGCGCCAACGGCGAAGAGCGAGGTGTAGTCGGTGGTGCCGCGGGCCGCATCGCCGAGCGCTACCTGGAGCATGTAGCCCGTCATGGTCTGGATGCTCTCGAGGGGCGAGAGGGTGAGGTTGGGCGTGGAGCCGGCGGCGACGGCGACAATCATGGTCTCGCCGATGACGCGGGCGATGGCGAGCAGGATGGCGGCCATGATGCCGGAGATGGCGGCCGGGAAGACGACGCGGAAGGCGACCTCGAGGCGGGTGGCGCCGAGGCCGTAGGCGGCCTCCCGCAGGTCGCGGGGGACGCTCGCCATCGCATCCTCGGAAACGGAGGCGATGGTCGGCAGAATCATGACCGCGAGCATGATGCTGGCGGCAAGGGAGTTGAAGAACGAGACCTTGTCGCCGAGCAGGGGCAGGAGGACGTCATCGGAGATGAAGGTGAGGGCGAAGTACGCATAGACGACGGTGGGGACGCCGGCGAGCAGCTCGAGCAGCGGCTTGAGGAAGCGCCGCGTCTGCACGTGGGCGTACTCGCTCAGGTAGATGGCGGCGGCGAGCCCCAGGGGCAGGGCGATCACCATCGACCAGAGGGTGACGTTGATGGTGCCGAAGACGAGTTCCCAGACGCCGAAACGGCGGGGCTCGAAGAGCGTCTGCCACTCATTGGTCGGGTTGAGGAAGTGCCAAAAGGAGACTTCGCGGAAGAACCCGATGGCGTCGGCGAAGAGGATGTAGACGATGGCGAAGGTGGTGGCGATGGAGACGGTCGCGCAGAGTATGAGCGCGACCATGATGAGGTTCTCGCCGGGGTGGCGGAAGGGGCGCTTGCGCAGCGCGCGGGCGAGGTCGGCGCCTTCGGGGGGGCTCGCTAGCGCCACGCAGGGACCCCTGCGGCTTCGCGCTCAAACTGGCTCGTCACGGAGCGAGGATGCGGGAGCGCTGTTAACAGAATTGAGAGGGAGTCGATGAGGTGCACTCACGCGGACCGTATGAACAAACGATTAAGGGGGCGTTAACGCGGAAGGGGCCTCGGCGAACGGGTCAGCCGAGTTCGTCCAGGGCCAGTTCGAGGAGCTTTGCGAGATGGTCCCACGAGTACCACGGGAGATCGTCGTTGAAGGCGCGCCAGCCGTGGTAGATGACACCGAGCTCGAACAGCCAGCGCGCGCGGAAGAACTCCATGGCGGCCAGTTCGCCCGTGCCCCGCGCCCTCTCGTAGGCCTGTAGGAAAAACTGGTCGCGCACAGGGCCGAAGGGCGCCCCCTTGAGGTGCCCGAGGGCCAGCACCTGGGCGACGTCGTTGCGAATGTCGCCGAGGCGCGCCTGCTCCCAGTCGACCACGGCCGCTACCTCGCCCGCGCGGAAGAGGTAGTTGAAGACGTTGATATCGCCCTGGCAGAAGCCGATGGGGGCGCCCTCGGGGACTCGCGCGCGCAAGAGGTCGAGAGCGCGCTGGAGGATGGGCGCCTCGGCGCCGGGAAAGCGGGCCATGCGCTCACCCACGACGTCGAGCTCGGCGCGGGTGGCAGCCGCGGCGGAGGCAGGGACGGGGAGCACCTCGTCGAGCGCGAGCGCCCGCCAGTCGAGGGCGTGGATGCGGGCGACCATGGCGGCGTAGGCGCTGAAGCTGGCCTCGGCGCCGGCGACGCCCATGTGGGGCGCATCGACCCACTCCAGCACGGCGAAAGGCGCACCGAGCACGGTTGCGCCGGCCTCCTCGCCGACGACGGCGGGCACGGGGATGGCGGAGGGGGCGAGGCGGCGGAGCACGGCCGCTTCGCGGACGACGTCGTACGGCTCGAAGATGCCGCGCTCGCGCTGCAGGCGGAGGAGGACGGCGGGCAGGGGCGCGCTCGCCAGGGGGGCGCGCAGGATGACGTTGGAAGCGCCGCCCTCGACCGGCTGGAGGGCGAGCACTTCGACCCGCTCGTAGCCGTCGAGGGTTCGCAGCCACTCCTGGAAGGCAGCGGGCGCGGGGACTTCCATCGACCCACCCTCCCCCGGCGCCATGCGCCGGGTCACGGATTGCGCCCCGGAGGGTAAGGGGAACCCGGCTGCGCTCCAAGGCGATGGGGTGGGCATCCCTATACTCATGGGGTGACCGCCCCTCAGGCTCCTCCCTGCTACCGGCACTCGAGACGCGCGGCGAGCGTTCGCTGCCAGCGCTGCGAGCAGCCCATCTGCGCCGACTGCATGGTCTCGGCGGCGGTCGGGTTCCAGTGCCCGGCCTGCGTCCGAGCGGGGGTCCGGCGCACGCGCCAGTGGTCGGTAGGGAACCGCTCGCCGGTCGCGGTGACACCGGCGCTGATCGCCGTCAATACCGCGGTCTGGTTCATCGTGGCGGTCGTCACTGGCGACGTCTCGCTCTGGGGCGGCAGCGTCACCTCGGTGCACTTCGACTTCGCCCTCCAGGGCCAACTCGTCGACCATGGCGACTACTGGCGGCTGGCAACCTCCGGGTTCCTGCACTACGGGCTGCTGCACCTGGGCATGAACATGCTGGTGCTGTGGTGGTTGGGGCGCCTGCTGGAGCCCGCGGTCGGGGGGGTACGCTTCCTCTTGATCTACGGCGTGGCCCTGCTGGGTGGTTCGCTGGGGGCGCTCCTGGTGGACCCGAACGCGTTCACGGCGGGAGCGTCGGGGGCGGTGTTCGGGCTGGGAGGGGCGGTTGTGGTGGCGGAGCGGGCCTCGCGGCTCAACCGTCAGGGGTCGGGCGTGCTCGGTTTCCTCGCGATCAACATCGTCATCTCGCTCTCGATACCGGGCATCTCGCTAGGCGGGCACATCGGCGGGCTGGTGCTGGGGGCGCTGGCGGCGGCGGTGCTGTGGGGGTTCCCCAGGTGGCCCGCCCTCGCGAAGGCGGCGGCGGCCTCCGTTCCGCTGCGGGTGCTGCCGGAGCTGGTCGTTGTCGCGCTGGGGGCGGGCACGGTCTGGCTGACGCTGAACGTAGTCGCGCCACGCTGGTCCGACCCGTTCTTCTAGGCCGCTCTCCAGCGAGCCGACTCAATCATTCCTCGTCAGCCGCGGCAGTCAACAGCGCAGCCAGCCTGTGGTTGATGTAGTAGTTTCCGCGCCCCACCCGATGCTTCGTGACGAATCCCTCAGCAGTGAGTTGGTCGAGGTAGCGCGCCACAGTCTGGCGGGTCACCCTTAGGTCCTTCTGGACGTAGTCGATCTTGGTGTATGGATGGCGGAAGAGATTGTTGAGCAGATCCTGCGAGTAGACCCTCGGGAGCCTGCCGCGCATCTCATGCTTCATTTCCAGCATCAGATCACCGATGCCGCCGATGAGTCGTAGGGTCGCCTGGGCTGTTTCTGCAACCGCACGGAGGATGTAGAGGACCCACTCTCCCCAGGCCCCATCCTCGCGCACCGCCTGCAGCAGCCGGTAGTACTCGTTCTTTGAGCGGTTGATGGCGCGGCTGAGATAGAGGATGGGGAGATCAAGCAGGCCACTTCGCACGAGGTAGAGCACGTTCAGGATGCGGCCAACCCTGCCGTTGCCATCGGAGAAGGGGTGGATGCTCTCGAACTGGTGGTGGATGACGGCCATCTTGATGAGGGGATCGAGGCCGGAGGCATCGTCATCGTTGATGAAGCGTTCGAGCGCGGTCATATGGCTCACGATCTCGCCAGCGTCCTGCGGAGGCACATAGACGACATCACCGCTCGCTTCGTTGAAGAGGGCCGTGCCGGGGATCACGCGGAAGCCGTCAGAACGGAGAATGAGCGTGCGGTATATGTCGACGAGAAGGTTGTTTGTGAGGAGTAAGTCCCGCCTCTGCATCTCGGTGAAACCCCTCCTGAGTGCTTCGCCGTAGCGGGCAACCTCTTTCGCCGCCGTATCCTGGTGAGATTCTGAAAAAAGGGCGGCCTGAAACAGCTCGTCCTGGGTGGTGACAATGTTCTCGACCTCGGAGCTCGCCAAGGCCTCCTGCAGTGAGAGCGTATCGATTAGCACGCCCGGGTTGGGGACGGCGACGGCACGGCCCTTCATCTCTGCGAGATGGCGGTGGGCAGTAGCGAGGGCACGCAGGATGGCAACCGTGTCGAAGTCGGCAGGCGGAGGCAGGGGCGGCAGTTCGTAGGTCGGCTGCAACGTCGTCATCCTCATATGTTAGCAAAATACGATTTCTGTAACACGTTGAGGGAGTCTTGTTCAGAAAACGAACATGAAGGGTGGAGGAACATGTTCGAAAGAGGGCGATCCCTGTAACACGTCCCCCTCGATATGTTCGGAAAGTGGGATTTCTGTAACACGTCGAGGGGGGCGTGTTCGGAAAGCGAGTGCCCCGACGCCGGTAGCCTTCTTCTGGAGCTACTGTACGATTACGAACCCGCCGACCTTCACAGACATCAAGAGAGCAGGCTGGAATGGCCATCGACCGCATCATCCGCGTCGACATGAGCACGGGCGCTATTACCGAAGAGCGTGCGCCCGAGACGCACGCTCTGCTCGGCGGTCGCGCCCTGACCGCGCGGATGCTGCTGGAAGAGACGGACGCCCGCATCCACCCGCTGAGCGAGGCGGCCAAGCTGTTCATCGCGCCGGGACTGCTGGCGGGCACGGCCGTGACCACGAGCGGGCGCACGAGCTTCGGCTTCAAGAGCCCGCTCACTGGCGGCACCAAGGAAGCGAACGTGGGCGGGCAGCTGGGACACCGGCTGGCGCGACTCGGGATCAAGGCGATCGTCGTCTCCGGCGCCTCGCCCGACGGCTGGCAGCGGCTTGATATCGACGGCAGTGGCGCGCACCTCTCGTCCGCGGAGGACCTGGTCGGGCGCAGCAACTACGACCTCCACCGCGAACTCGTGGGCGAGGCGCTCAGGACGCGCGCCGCCGCCACCATCGGGCCGGCGGGGGAGCATCGCATGGCCTCTGCTTCCATCGCGGTGACCGACCCGGAAGGCCGCCCGACGCGTCACGCCGCGCGGGGCGGACCCGGCGCCGTGATGGGCGCGAAGGGCCTGAAGGCGATCGTCGTGGACGACGCCGACGGCGCTCGCACCGTACCCGGGGAGAACGCCAAGGATTTCAAGGGCGAGGTGGTCAAGTTCAGCAGGATGGTGCTGGAGGACCCGCGCGTCCATAACACGAGCCGCTACGGCACGGCCGGCGTCATCAAGTTCGTCAACCGCGACAACGTACTCTCCATGCCGACGCGGAACCATCGGAAGGGCAACTGGGAGGAGGCGAACTCGATCAGCGGACAGGTGATCGAGGAGCTGGGCAAGGAGCGAGGCGGCAAGATGCTGCCCTGCATGGCCGGCTGCATCATCAAGTGCGCCATCCTCTACAACGACGCCGACGGTGAGCACGTGACGACCGCGCTCGAGTTCGAGACGATCGCGCTGCTGGGCTCGAACCTGGAGATCGGCCCCGCCGACGCCGTCGCCGAACTCGACCGGCTCTGCGACGACATCGGGCTGGACACGATCGAGGTAGGGAACGCAATCGGGGTGGCGATGGAGGCGGGCGTGCTGGCGTGGGGCGACTGGGAGGGGACGAAGCGCCTGCTGGACGAGGATGTTCGCGGGGGTACACCCCTTGGACGCATCATCGGGGGCGGCACCGTACACGTGGCGAACACGTATGGCATCGACCGGGTGCCGGTCGTGAAGGGCCAGGGGCTTCCGGCCTGGGAGCCGCGCACGCTGAAGGGGATGGGCATCACCTACAGCACCAGCCCTCAGGGCGCCGACCACACCGCCGGCATGGTGACGGCGCGGGGCGCCACTGCGGACACGCTGGTGAAGCAGAGCCGCCACGAGCAGCTCGTGATGATGGCGGTCGACTCGGTGGGCGTCTGCCAGTTCACGAACGCCCTGCCGAGCGACATGGCCGCGTTCATCAGCGAGCGGTTCGCCACGGAGATGAGCGACGAGCGACTGCTGGAGCTCTCGCGCGAGGCGATCGAGACGGAGCGGGAGTTCAACCGCCGCGCCGGCTTCGACAAGCAGGACGACCGCCTGCCCCACTGGCTTCTCGAAGAGGCCCTGCCCCTGCCCGACGGCCCCTCGGTGTTCGACATCGACGACGCGATGCTCGACGAGGTCTGGGCCTAGCCAGCAGGCAGCGAGACGACCTCTGCGATAGCCTTCGTGCCCTCACTATGCCGCCCGCTATACTGGAAATGTGGCACCAGTGATTACGCGCCGCAAGTTGCGGCAGCAAGCAATGCAATCCCTCAACCGCATCTATGCTGGCCAGGGAACCGTAAGAGCAATCCACTACTCTTGCGAGGGATTTGACAACACTGACGAAGCACGGTCTCGCAAGATAACGACAATAGGAGTGTACAACTTTTCCAACCAAGAGACTACGAGCTTCTCGATAGTGAATGTCGCTGAAGTTCTTCGCATTCCTAGGGAAGAAGTCTCAGATCGTTTTGAGGAAATTGAGCGACAGATTCTAGATGACTTCTACAACATGGTCAAGACAACAGACACTTCGCTTTGGGTCCACTGGAACATGAGAGACACCTACTACGGATTCAGCGCGATAGACCACCGTGCAAGGGTTCTTGGCCTCGCCCCAGAACCAATCGATGAATCGAGAAAGGTTGACTTGGCTAGGGTGATACGAGACCTGGAGGGACCTCAGTACCTCGAGCACCCTCGTCTTGAGAATCTCCTACGGAAGAACGACGCCATACCAAGGGGTTTCCTCAATGGAGCCCAAGAGGCGAAGGCCTTTGAGGACCGAGAATTTGTGAAGCTGCATAGCTCCACGCTAGGGAAGGCACGTGCAATCTGGAAACTCGCGGAACTGGCCGCCTCTGGGGACTTGCAGACAGATGCCAAGTGGTTGGTGCGGCACGGTCGGAGGGCCAAGGACATCGGGAGCGCGATCGGCGATAACTGGCTCTATCCGATCCTTTCTCTGCTGATAGGGGTCGTTGGGATAGCGGTGGGAATTGCTGGATTCGCCTGGGGCCTTTCGCAGTCCTGACCTTTAGTCGCCGCGCATCGCACCGAGTTGCGCTACGTGCTCCTCGACGTGGTCGGCGGCGCGCGCGACCAGCTCGGCGACCGTGACTGTCCCGAACTCGGGATGGCTACCGGTGCGCTCCCAGGCGTCGGGGGGGCACTCGCGCAGGAGCTCGGCGGTGCCGTAGCGAACCTGCTGGAGGGCGCTCATCGCGGCCTCCGGGTCGCGGAAGACGTAGAGGAGCTTGCGCTTCCAGAGCTCCGGGTCGAAGGCGGGGAGAACCGGTTCGTCGTCCTCCAGGGCGAGGCGAATCTGGACCGCCCGCACGAGTTCGGAATCGGCGAGGTGGATGACGACGTCTCGCATCGACCAGTCCTCGCCGCGCGGGCGGCGATTGAGGGTGGCGGGGCCGGTCCCGGCGAGGGCCTCGCGCACGAGCGTGGGGCCGCGCACGAAGCGTTCGTAGGCGTCGGCGTGGGCGGCGGGGATGCGCGGCACCGGCACAGTGTAGGAGAGCGCTCGCTACGCTCGCTGGGTGGTCGGTGGTCGGTGGTCGGTGATCGGTGATCGGTAGCCGCCCTCCCCCACCGGCCACAGGCCACTGACCACCGACCACTCAAAGCAGCCAGTAGTCGGAGGCGTAGGGGATGAGGCCGAGCTTGCGCGCGACAGCCTGGGAGGCGTTGTTCTCCCACGAGGTGCTGTAGAGGGGTTCGGCGCCGATTTCACGCACGGCCCGCGCCCAGGCGGCGACGACCGCGGGGGCGAAGCCGCGGCCACGAGCGTTCGCGCTGGTCTCGACGCCCGCCTCGTGCACCTGAGGCGTGATGCGGACGCTGCCGCACACCGAGACGGCGCGGCCTTCGTGGACGAGGGCGACCAGCGGCTCGCTCTGGCCGATGTCCTCTAGCCAGGGTTCAAGGTCGCCGCCTCGCAGGAGGCCGGCGTTCTCCGCCGTCAGCGGGACGAGGTCGCCGGTGGTGGGTGGGAGGCCTGGGGGGAAGCCGTAGGCGGGGCCAGCGAAGGTCTCTTCGAGCGGCGCATGCCCGGCGAGGATGGCGCGGTAGCGCGCGTCGTGGCGGGGCGGGTCCCGGAGGTCCTCGGCGACCGGCTCGTCCGCGCAGAGCGCTTCCAGCCGGACAACCAGATCGTCGGGGAGGTCGTCGCGGAAGCGCCAGCGGTTGCCGTCGGACGTGCGTCCGAGGAAGAAGCGGGGAGCGCGGGCACGGTCGAGGGCGTTGCGCGCCAGGATGCGGCCGCGAGCGTCGTGGACGAAGAGGGCTTGCAGGCGCAGGTCCAACCAATCGCTCGCAAGGCGGCGTGCATCGGGCACGAGTGCAGTGTAGGAGAGCGGTCCACTCAGCGAGGGAAGCGAGCGCTCTCCTCAGCAACGCGACAGCGGCGCGCGCGCCGCGCCCCTCAGTCGCGCGCCAGCGGGGCGCTCTCCTACACAGGGCCGGTGCTACACTGACCAACCTATGCCTCCGGCTCAACGCGACTTCTACGAAGTGCTCGGCATCGCCCGGAATGCGTCCGCAGACGAGATCAAGCGGGCCTACCGGAAGCAGGCCATGGAGTACCACCCGGACCGCAACTCCAAGGCGGATGCAGCGGACCGATTCAAGGAGATCAACCGCGCCTACGAGGTGCTCTCGGACACGGACAAGCGCGGCGCCTACGACCGCTTCGGCCACGCGGGCGTCGACGGCGCCGCGGGACCGGCGGGCTTCGACGGCTTCTCGACGTTCGAGGGTTTCGGCGACATCTTCGATGCGTTCTTCAGCGGCGCCGGACGCGGCGGGAGGCGGCGGGGGCCGGCGCGGGGAGCAGACCTGCGCGCGCGCATCACGCTCACCTTCGAGGAGGCGGCCTTCGGCACGGAGCAGGACCTGGAGTACACCCGGCTGGAGCACTGCGACGACTGCAACGGCTCCGGGGCAGCCCCCGGGAGCGAACCCGAGGTGTGCTCGGAGTGCAAGGGTGCGGGGGAGATCCGGCGCGCCCAGCAGAGCGTGTTCGGGCAGTTCGTGAACGTCTCCACCTGCGGGCGCTGCCGGGGCGAGGGGCGCATCATTGCGAGCCCCTGCGTGAACTGCCGCGGACGCGGCGGCGTACGGCGGGCGCGCCAGATCAGCGTCAAGATTCCCGCGGGCGTCGACGACGGCCAGCAGATCCGGCTGACGGGCGAGGGCGAAGTGGGGGACCGGGGCGGCCAGCCCGGAAACCTCTACGTGCTGCTCGACGTGCAGCCCCACGAGGTCTTCGAGCGCGTCGACGACCACATCCTCTACGACCTTCCCCTGAACATGGCGCAGGCGGCGCTGGGCACGAACCTGCGGATTCCCACGCTCGAAGACGAGATGGACTTCGAGGTGCCCGCGGGCACACAGAGCGGCGACGAGTTCGTCGTGCGGGGACAGGGCGTGCCACGCCTGAACAGCAGCCGCCGGGGCGACATGATCGTGCGCGCCACGGTCGTGGTGCCGGAGTCGCTGACGGAGGAGCAGCAAGATCTGCTCCAACAGCTCGCGGAGACGATGGGAACGCCCTCGCTGCCGAGCCAGCACAGGAGCTTCCTCGAGCGGCTGCGCGACGCCGTGGCCGGCTAGCGCCGCAGAGGGCCTTTTCCATGTCCGCGCTCTGGTACGAGATCACCGCGCAGACGCCACCCGCGCTTGTCGAGGCGGTGGCTGCGATCATGCGCGAAGCGGCCCCCGGCGGGCTCGCGATGGAGGAGCCGGTCGACCTGCTGGGGCCGGAGGAAGGCTTCGCCCTGCGGCAAGGCGAGCCCGTCGCGCTTCGCGTCTACCTGCCGGCAAGCGAGCTGGGCGCGGTCCTCACGCAACGGCTGCGGGATGCGCTCGCGGCCTTCCCCGAGGTCGAGCTGACGGCGCGACCGCGCGACGAGGAGGACTGGTCGGTGAGCTGGCGCGAGTTCTTCGGGCCGGTGGTGGCGGGGCGCATCGCGATCGTGCCCTCGTGGGTGGAGTACGAGGCCGCGCCGGACCAGCTCATCGTGCGGCTCGACCCCGGCCAGGCGTTCGGCACGGGCCACCACGAGACGACACGGCTCTGCCTGGCGGCGCTCGACAGGGCCGTGCAACCGGGCATGCACGTGCTCGACGCCGGCTGCGGCTCGGGCATCCTCTCGATCGCGGCCGTGAAGCTGGGCGCGGCGCGGGTCGACGCCTTCGAGATCGATCCGATTGCGGCGGACGTGGCGCGGGCCAACTGCGAGGCAAACGACGCAAGCGAGCGCGTGACCGTGCACGGCGGCTTCCCCGGCGAGGGACTCGAACCCGCGGACGTCGCGGTCGTGAACGTGAGCGCGCGGGCGGACATTGAGCTGGCGGGCGCGCTGACGGCATCGCTGAAGCCCAGCGGGCGGCTCATCGCGAGCGGGTTCCTCACGAGCGACCGGGACAACGTACTGGCGGCCTTCGCGGAACACGGGCTGAAGCCGACCGGCGAGCGCGAGGAGCACGAGTGGGCGCTCCTGGAGCTGGCGGCAGGCTGAGCGATGGAGGCGCTGCCACGCATCTGCATACCCGAGGGGCGTGCGACCCGGGCGGGTCGTACTGGGGGCGGCGCAGGCGCGGCGCCTCGCAGCGCGACGGCTGCATCACGGGAACGAGTTCCTGGCCTTCGCCGGCGATGGACGGGAGTACCGCGCCCGCGTGGAAGAGGCGTCCCGCAGCCGCGTGACCGCGGTCGTGAGCGACCTCGTGCGGGAGGAGCCGCCGCCCGCGCGCACGATCGAGGTGTGGTGCGCGAATGTGCGCGCGAACCGGATGGAGTGGGCGATCGAGAAGTGCGTGGAGGCAGGCGTCGATGTCTTCCGGCCTGTCACGACGGAACGCTCCGCTCGCGGGCGGGAACTCTCGGAAGGCAGGCACGAGCGCTGGGAAAAGATCGCCATCGAGGCCGCGGAGCAGTGCGGCCGCCTCTACCTGCCGGAGATCGCGCCGGTGACGACGTTCGAGGCGGCGCTGGAGAGCCGGCAGGGACCGCTCGTGCTCGCGAACCGGGGCGGCGCGCCCGTGGGCGAGGCAGCCCAGGGCCTGCCTTCAAGCGGCGCCATCGCCGTCGCGATCGGACCCGAGGGCGGCTTCAGCGAAGACGAGGTAGCGCTGGCCGTGGCAGCGGGTGCGGTCGTCGCATCGCTCGGGCCGAACACGCTCCGCACGGAGACAGCGGCGTTGGTGGCGGTCGCGGCCCTCGTGCGGGGCTAGGCCCGGCTGGCGATCTCGCGGGCGCGGGCGAAGACGGCGTCGAACATCTCCTGCGTCAGCTTCCCCGTGAAGGTGTTGCGCTGGCTGGGATGGAAGGAATCGAGCAGGGTGCGTCCGTCCGGCAGGGGCGCCTCGGCCAGGTGCCCGAACTTGGCGCGCGGGCGGAGTCCGACAAGATCGCAGACGGCGTCGTGAGCGTAGGCGCCAAGGGCCACGACGACCCGCGCCCCGCCAAGCAGGTCGAGCTCACGGCGGGCAAAGGGCATGCAGGCAGCGCGCTCCTCGCGGGCGGGGCGGTTGTCGGGGGGCGCGCAGCGCACGATCGCGCCGATGTAGGCGCCGGTGAGCTGCAGACCGTCCTCAAGGTCGGTGCTCGTGCCTTGATTGGCGTAGCCGGCACGGTGGAGCGCGCCGTAGACCCAGTCACCGGAACGGTCGCCCGTGAAGACGCGGCCCGTGCGGTTGCCGCCGTGGGCGGCGGGGGCGAGGCCGACCACGTAGATCTCGGCGGCGGGGTCGCCGAAGCCGGGGACGGGGCGTCCCCAGTAGGTCCAATCGCGGTAGGCGGCGCGCTTCTCGCGCGCAACCTGTTCACGCCACTCGACCAGGCGCGGGCACGCGCGGCAAGCGGCAATCTCGCGGTTCAGCGCATCGAGCGCTTCGGCGCTCACGAAGAACCCGGGCTGGCGAGGGTTGCGGTTCTCCGGGGTAGACGGGCCGTGCACCAGCGGAGCATGTCCTCCGCGGCGCTCAGGAGATCACCCGAGATGGCCTCATCGAAGTTCTTCCCCGGATTGCCGTTGGCCGCGTCGGGGTAACGGGCACCACGGTAGAGGGGATTCAGCAGTCGTGCTGAGTGGATGACTCCTTCGGGAGCCTCCAGTTCCGTCGCCACCTTGACCAGATCGTGCGTTCGCGGAGGGAGCCCATCCGCCGCGTGAATCCAGAGGGCCTTGAGGGCCGCCTCGGCGATCTGGTGGGAGAAGAACGCCACCATCTGGTGGAGCCCCGCCGCCAGCGCGCCGCGAGTCTCCTCCAGTTCGTGCTCGGCGAGTTCGATCCAGTTGCCCCAGTCCTGCGCCATGGAGCCAGTGTAGCGAAGGCGCCGAGGGCCCAGAGCCTCGTCACATTGACTGCAGGACATCGTAGATAACGACGAGTGGATGAACTCACAGGTCTGGCGCCCTCTAAGCTCCAGCAACTCACCGCGCTTACTCACCTCTATCTGGCTGACAATTCGCTCACAGGCTGTGTGCCGCCCTCGCTGCGAGACGTGAGCAACAACGACCTCACCACGCTGGGCCTCACGGATTGCGGAGCACCCAGCGACATTTCCTTTGGCGAACAAACTCAGAGACGGTAGCTATCAGTTCACCCTCGTCGATACGCCCCTGCACTTTGAGGCGCCGGCAGGCCTCCGGCTGGAAATCGTCGGCTTCGTGGTCTCTGACGCTGAAGAAGCGGGGTCATCCAGCGTTGGTCTTATCCTGCGCAACACGGCGGGCGGGTCCTGGATCTGTCTGGACGTGGAGCAGGCGGAGGAATGCAATCGCTGGGTCTTGGCCTCGAGCTCCGCGACAATCCAGCCATTGCTCGACCGGCTTGCCGAGTCGGCGTGGATGGGGGAGTCGCCATGAGGAAGTACATCGCCAGGGCCAGCACCGGAGTCGTGATTGCCTTGCTGCTTGCCGTCGCGCAGGGAGCCGGCAGCGCCAACGCCGAGGCAGCCAACGCCGCTGGTGGCGAAGTCATCGTCGAGTTGCGCGTCTGGCAGGACGTGAACGACCAGGAGAACCTGCACGTGAGCGCCCGCCTGCAAGGAGGAAGGTGGGACGCACACGGAACGCGTCCCGTCCAGTTGCAGGACGACTCAAGCATGCTGGGGAGGTACCGCTACGACACGGTATCCGTCGGCGGCGTCGAGCTGGGCATCTGGCAAGGGAGGGCACGCCTCGCGGGCGTCCGCGTTCGCATCGAGCCAAACCACATTGGGTACGAATACGAACCAGTCGGGGTGACAGATGGGGAGCAGGACACGGCACTCCTCCCCATCTTCGTCCGCGCCTGCGGCAAGGAGTGCCCCCCATATTGGCGGGAGCCGGGGGCCGTGCCGCTCGTGCTCGGTGACGGCCACAGCCCGAGCGGCCGCTACCGCTACGGCGACATCACCGTTGCAGTGTCGCCAACGCCCGGACTCCTCGCGGACCGCGAGTACCTGCTGGCGCTGCGCGACCCGCTTGCGGGAACCGGCGCGCTGAACTGGAGCGCGGGAACCGCGGTGTCGCAATGGGAGGGAGTCACGGCCGAGGGGAGTCCGCCGCGGGTTACGGAGCTGCGACTGTCAGGCCTCGGGCTGACCGGCGAGATGTGGGGCTGGTTGGGCGACCTCACCGAGCTACGAGAGCTCTGGCTGGACGACAATGCGCTCACGGGAGGGATTCCATCCAAGCTGGTGACCCTGGACAAGCTGACGCACCTGTACCTCGGCGGCTTCCTGGTTGGATGCGTCCCGCCGCCACTGCTGGCCGTGCCCAACAACAACCTCGACCAGGTATCCCTCCGGCCCTGCCCTTCGGTGCCTCTCGTGAGCAGACCTCGGGACGCTGAAGGCCTCGTGTTCAGGGGCGCTGGGGCGGTGCGCGGCGCAGTTGGCGGCTTCGAGGCTGGTGGGGCGGGCATCTACAGGTGGCACGTCTATCCCCCCGCGGGCGGCGGCACCGTCTTTGACGTGCCCCTACTTGCCTGGCTGGCGGTGGGCTACTGGCAATCCGAATTCGGTGTCGACTGGGAGGGCCCCGGTCCAGGCGAGTACTACGGCACCTGTCTGGAGAATCCCACCGTCTCCGCGACAATTCTGGCCGACTTTGCCAGTAGAGCCTGGGTCATCTATTCCTACCCAATCAGATCCGCCCCTACAGGCAACGAATGTGAGCGACACGTTCCTGCCGCACTCCCGCAGTACGAGGCGCTCTTCGACCAGCTCACCGCGTCGCTCTGGCGATCCCTGGAGGCTCCCTGGTGATGAAACGCTTGCCCTGGTCTTCGTCTTCCTAGGCCGAGCGCTGTCGGCGGCGGCGCTTGCGGCGGCGACGACCAGCGACGATGGGCGCGATCCAGGTGGCGCCGACCACGGCGATGGCGATGGCGAGGTGCTTCCGCTGCTCCGCGCTCATGTCGGTGAGGCGCTCGGTGGCCTCCCGGAGCTGCCGGAGGAGGTCGGGGGGAAGCCCCCGCGTTCCCTGCGTGAAATCAAACGTGTCCTGCTCGCGGTCGGGGCCGGTACTGGGGTCGGGCGGGAGCTGCATAACTTGGAGTATACCCGTGCGCTCAGGGCTGCGGTGGACCCGCGAGCTCGGCCGCGATGAGCGCGAGCAGCTGCCCCACCTGCCCCTGGGCCACGACCACGTCGCTGGCGGCGACGACCTCGGGGGGCGTCTCCGCGCCGCCTTCGACCGCGAGCGCGAGCACGTGAACGCCCTTCGCCCGAAGAGCTGTGGCCGCTTCGAACATGGCGACGTCCGTGAGGTCGTCGCCGAGGACGAGCACGAAACCAGGGTGGAAGCGCTCGACGAGGGCGGCGACGGCGGCATCCTTGCCCGCGCCCTCGGGCAGGACCTCCAGCACGAACCGTCCCGGCTGGAGCCGAAGGCCCTCGGGAAGGTCTGCGAGCGCGGCCCGGAGGGGGTCGCCGAGGGCGGGGTCGGCGCGGTAGTGGAAGGCAACGGAACGCGCCTTCCGCTCGACGCGCAGGGCCGTGCCCTCGACGCGCACCTCGACGGCCCGCGTAAGCGCTTCGAGTTGCTGAACGACGGCAGTGTCGGGCGAAGGGAGGGCGGAGGCGGCGAACGACGCTTCGTGGCCGTGGCTGGCCACGAATTCGACGCCCGGCACGGGTGCGAGGGCGCGGGCCGTGGCCAGATCGCGGCCGGTTACGACGGCGACGTGCGCGACTCCGGCGAGTCGCTCGAGGGCGGCGAGGGTGGCGGGCGGGACGCGCGCGTCCTCGGGGTTGGGAACGATGGGGGCGAGGGTGCCGTCGAGGTCGCTGGCGACGAGCAGGGGCGCGGGGCCGTGCGCGAGCTCGCGGAGGCGCCGCGCGAGGGCCGCGTCCAGCGTCATGCCCCGTCGAGGGCGCCGAGGAAGGTGCGGCCCCAGGCGTGGGCGTCACGCTCGCGGACGGCGGCCACGAGCCGGTCGCTGATGCGCCCGGGGCGGCCTTCGAGGGCGGCCAGGAGGGCGCTCGCAGCAGCCTCGGGGTCGAGCGGGTTGAAGGGGACGAGGCCGTCCTCCTCGAAGCCGGCGTAGGCGGAGGAGACGCCTGCGTCGCGGCCCGCGAGCACGACGCCCCGCTCGGCGGCGGGGCGCGACGACTGGGCGATGGCGGCCTGCAGGGGCACGAGGTTCATGCCATCGGCGAGGGAGGCAGTGAAGACGACGTCGGCCTCGCGGAGGAGGGCGAGGACCTCGCTCCAGGCGAGCGCCTCGCGGCTCTGGACGAAGGGCAGGCCGCGCTCGGCGGCGAGGCGCGAGGCCTCCGCGGACAGCCGCTCGCACTCGGCCTGGAGGGCGTCGTAGGCGGGAACGCCGGCGCGGGTGGGCGCGGAGAAGCCCGCGTAGGCGAAGCGCGCCCCGCCAGCCAGCGCGGCGCTGACGGCGGCGAGTCGCTCGGGGACGCCCTTGGTGTAGTCGGCCCGTTCGAGGCCGACGACGAGGGGCAGGGCGGGGTCGTGGGGGACGGCGGCGGGGAGGGCGCTCTCCGGGGCCTGGCGGGCGAGCGCTTCGGTGTCGATGCCGGCGGGGAAGGCGGCGATGCGCACGAGGCGGCCGTTCAGACGCAGGTCGGGGCCCTCGAGGCGAGCGCCGCAGAGGCGTTCGGCGGCCTCGCGCAGGCGGTCGGCGTCGGCCTCGGTCTGGACGCCGGCGAGGTCGGCGCCGAGGATGCCGGCGAGCCACTCGGCGAAGCGGGCGCGGGCGGGCGGCGGCAGGGAGGACTCGGCGACGGCGAGGGAGGGGAAGGGGGTGTGGAGGAAGAAGCCGGTGCGCCCGCCGAAACCGCCTTCCCTGAGCATCGCGGGCACGAGCGCGAGCTGGTAGTCGTGGACCCAGCAGACGCCCCCGCCCGAAGCCAGCGCGGCCTCGGCAAAGGCGCGGTTGACGCGTTCGAAGGCGACCCAGGCGCTCTCCGTGGGGGGCTCGGGGATGGGGTAGTAGGGACGCTTCCGGGGGAGGTCGGCGCGCACGAGGTGGAGGAGGGGCCAGAAGAAGCCGTTGGCCACCTCGGCGTAGTGGCCGCGCCAGTCGGACTCGCTGAAGTAGAGGCGCTGGTGGCGGATGGGACCGGCGGGGGTCTCGAGCAGCTCGAAGCCGGCGGCGTCCGTCCAGGCGCGGTCGTGGGAACCGCGACCGGCGCCGATCCAGGTGGTTCCGGCGGCGCCGTCCCAGGGAACGAGCACGGGACGCACGGCCTCGACGAGCCCGCCCGTGGCGATCGCGGGGACGCCCTCGCCGCCGGGCGGGGCGTGGTGATCGACGAGCGCGCGGTTCGCGAGGATCAGGTCCATGGCGCAACGAGTGTACGGGGGGGCGTTGGCGAGTGCTGTCGGCTCCCCTACCGACAGGGCGCCAGAGGCCCAGAATCCATACCATTGTTCACGGCAAAAGTAGTACACTGAGAACAGAGGCGCTGGCAGTGACGTTTGACGCGCTCGGGGCTATGCGAAAACTCCGCGAGGGCGGGGCCGAAGAGCCGCTCGCGGAGGGGATCGTCGAGGTCGTGACGGACGCGACGAGCGAGTTGCTGACGCGGGAATATTTCGACCAGATGAGGGTAGCGGACCGGGAGTCCCTCAACGCGCAGCGGGTAGCGGACCGGGAATACCTCGACATGCGGTTCGGGGCCGAGCGGCATTACGTCGATGCGCGCTTCGAGGGGATGCGGGCGGAGATGTACCGGGCGCTGGCGATCCAGGGCGGCGTCATCCTGGCGGGCGTGGGCGTCATCGTGGCAATGGTGGAGACGTTGAACTAGACAGCGCAGCGAGCCTACGGGATGGGGACTTCGTAGCGGACGGCGGCACTGTAGTCGATGGCGACGACGGGGCAGGTTCCCTCCACACGGGGAGCGCTGATGAAGTTGATCGCGAACGACCGCTCGCCCCCGGGCGAGATTTCGCCCGCGATCTCGTCCGTGACTTGCAGGACCTCGACGCCTTCCCCGTTGATGAGCGCCGCCGTGATCGCGATCTCCGTGAGGGTCGCGTTCGTGCCGTTGCGGAAGGAGCCCCGCAGGATGAGGTGCTTCCCGTTGGGGTGCTCGTGGGGCTCGCAGGAGAGGCCGAACAGCTCGATGCCGGGCGGGAGGGGCTGGGGGAGGGTGGCGTTCACGAAGACGTCGCGGTAGCGGTAGCGACCCGCCTGGACGAAGCCGTCGTAGAAGGGCGACAGCCGCTCCGTGGCAGTCCACGCGCCGCCCTGGGGGCGGGAGGCGATGTAGTGCACGGAGGGATCGCGCACGTTCTCGAAGATGCGCACCTCGACCGTGGCGGTGCGCTGCGTCTGGGCGACGACGCCGCCGGCGATGGAGAGCGCGAGGGCCACGGCGAGGCCGGCGATGATCCAGTTCTTGATCATCGTGGGGCCTGCCCGGGGGAGGGGGTGTCGAAGCGCACGGAGGCGTCGTAGGTGACGCCGAGGACGTGGCACGCGCCCCTGGCGCCGGCGGCGCTGTAGAAGCTGATGGCGAACGGCCGCTTGCCCCAGGGCGAGATGCCGTGCGTGACGATGGCCGCTCCCTGCGCGACCTCGGCGCCCGTGCGATCGCGGAGGGCGGCGGTGATCGTTATGTTGCTGACGGTCGCGTCGGTGACGTTGCGGACCCAGCCATGCAGGGTCAGGTAGGCGTTGAACTGGCCGCGGTAGCAGCTCGTGTCGGTGAGCTCGAGGCCGAGGGGGACGGGGTCGGGGACGGTGGTCTCGATGGTGAGATCGCCGTAGCGGTAGCGGCCGTCGCGGCTGAGGCCGTCATCGAGGAGGAGGGGCGGGGTGTCGGGCGTCCAGGAGCCGTTGTCGTCGCGGATGCTGAGGTAGTTCTCGGACGCGTCCTCGGAGCTTTCCCAGATGCGCAGCCGGACATTGGCCGTGCGCTGCGCCTGCCCCTGCGCCACGACGCCGGCGACGAGCGACAGCGCGAGCGCGGCGACGAGCGCGGCGATGATCCAGTTCTTCATCGCGCGCAGTGTACGGGGGGGACGCGAGAAAGGGGCCCCGGAGGGCCCCTTTCAGGTTGGTTGCCGTTTGCCGTGCTAGCGAGCTAGCGGCGGCGGCGTGCGAAGGTGTAGCCACCCAGCAGGACGGCCAGAGCCGTGACGCCGAGGATTGCGGCCAGCGAGGTGCTGGTGCTGGTGCTGGTCGCGAGACCAGTACCGGTGTCGGCAACCTCGGGAGCCACTTCGTCTTCGGGCATGTCTTCGGGCATGTCTTCGGGCATGTCTTCGGGCATGTCTTCGGGCATGTCTTCGGGCATGTCTTCGGGCATGTCTTCGGGCATGTCTTCGGGCATGTCTTCGGGCATGTCTTCGGGCATGTCTTCGGGCATGTCTTCGGGCATGTCTTCGGGCATGTCTTCGGGCATGTCTTCGGGCATGTCTTCGGGCATGTCTTCGGGCATGTCTTCGGGCATGTCTTCGGGCATGTCTTCAGGCATGTCTTCGGGCATGTCTTCAGGCATGTCTTCAGGCGCGTCGTCGCCAGGCTCGGCGGGCGCGTCGTCGCCAGGCTCGGCGGGCGCGTCGTCGCCAGGCTCGGCGGGCGCGTCGTCGCCAGGCTCGGCGGGCGCGTCGTCGCCAGGCTCGGCGGGCGCGTCGTCGCCAGGCTCGGCGGGCGCGTCGTCGCCAGGCTCGGCGGGCGCGTCGTCGCCAGGCTCGGCGGGCGCGTCGTCGCCAGGCTCGGCGGTGTCGTCGACCATGCCGGTGGAAGCCGTCAGGTCGAGGTCGCTGCGGCCACCGCCGCTATATGTGCCAGTCTCGGCGGCGGCGTAGCCACCAACCGAGAAGGAGACTTCGTCCCCGTCCTCGGCACAGGTAGACGGTACGTCGACGGCGTAGGTGGAGCCCGCAGCGCCCGTGAGGACGGTGGCGGAACCACACTCGGTACCGTTGACGCTAGCGGTCACCGAGGTGCCCGCGGCCGCGCCTTCGCCGTCAACGCTGACAGAGCCAGCGAAGCGGTGGGGCGGGCCCGACGGCGGCGTCTGCGCGTCGGCCAACTCCGCGCTGAAGAGGCCGGCGAGGCCGAGCAGCATTGCCGCTGCCAGACCTCCTCCGAGCCACTTGAGAGTTTTGCTCATTCGATAGTGCTCCTTGTTAGCTGTCCGTAATGGCTAAAGCCCGGGCCGTCCCCGGCCCCCATCCCCGCGAGGCGGGGACAGGGGTGGGGCCGGTTTACGGACAGGTTAGTCGACGATCACCCAGTAGGCGGCGCCGTTGCTGAGCGTTGCGAGGGTGTTGCCACCCGGTACGTCAGCGGCTGCCGGGAAGTAGCCGTCCCAGCCGGTGCCGTTCCACTGCCAGATGGCGGTGACGCCTTCGGCAGCACCGTCGGCAACGTCTGCGCCGTCATCGCCATTCCAGACGACGTTCTGCACACCCGAGACGAGCTCGTTGTTCCACGTTGCCGGGGGAGCGTCAGGTGCTTCCTCGGTTCCGCCGATGTTGAGCGTGATGGTCGTCTGGATCTGCTGACCCTTCGCAGGGTCGCCAGCGCGGACCAGGAACACGGCCTCACCTTCGCTGAGCGGTGCGAGGTACGTGAACGAAGCCTTGCCGTCCGAGGTGTTGCCACCCGGTACGGCGTCGACCTTGCCAGCGCCTTCGACCTTGTCAACGGTGATGGGCACTGCGCCTACGCGCACGCCCTCGTCGTCAAGGACGGTGACGGTGATCTTGGTCGAGCTGAGCGAGTCAACCCGCGCAAGAGCGTCGGACTCGATGGAGGCGGGCGCGCCGCCAACCTCGACCTCGACGGTCACGGTCGGGATGCGCACGTCGATGGTGCTGACGGTGAGGGAGTGCGTACCGCGGGTGGCATCGTCAGCCGGGCCGGGCCCGTTGGCCGGAGCCGTGACCCTGATGGCGCACTTGCCGGCGGTGTTCGTGCCAGCAGGCGTGCTACCAGCCGGGGTGCCGAGGCCCCCCTCGCCCTCGTCGACGTCGGCCGTATTGCCATCGTCAATCGGGTGGTCGCCGCAGGCGGGAACGTCATTGGCGCCGCCAGGGTAGTTCCTGTCGACGTTGAGGTCGTAGCTCAGGAGGTTCGCCGACGAGCCGGCCGGAACTTCCGGACCGGTGATGGCGGGAACCTGCGGCTTGTTGCTTCGGAAGTCGACGTCGCTGGCGCCCACGGCGGGGTTGCCGTCGGCGTCAAGGACGGTCACGACGACGAAGGTCGAGCCGCCGACCCCGATGGTGCCCTGGTCGACCGCGGCGCTGATGCTGGCCGCGGGACCGTGAAGGATCACGGTGACCGAGTGGCTGAGGCCCGAAACGAGTTCACGGAAGGTGACCTCGGCGGGACCGGTCGCGCCGTTGCCGCTGAGGGTAACGGAGACGATACCGGCCGGGTCTTCCGTCGTGGCCGCGTTGTCATCGTCGTCTACGGCTGCCCGCGTCGCCACCGTACAGGCGCTGACGTTCGCGCAGGCATCCGGGACCGTGGCATCGGCGGAGGTCAGAACGCCGCGCGTCGTGGTGACGAGCAGGTTCGTGTCGGCAATGCCGGCGCCCCGGGCGTTCACGAGCTGCGCACCGATGGTGGCGGCTTCGTTGTTCTGCGGGTTCGCAGTCAGCGCAGCCGGAGGAGGCGCGCCGTTGCCCCTGAGAGCCGCAGGCGGGTTCGCGCGGACGACCGTGATGATGGCTTCAGCGTCCGCCCCTACTATGAAGACGCCCCCTTGACGAGTGACCAGCTGGACGTAAATTTCACCCAGCGGCGAGTCATCGTCGATGGTGACCCTCAACGCAACGCCGTCGGTTGTAGCGCCATTGGCGTCACAACCATTGGCGGCTTCGTTCCTGCATGTAAGGTTCTGGCCCCCGTTGGCAGCGAAGGTCGCGCTGCCCTCGCTGTCAGAGCTGATCCTGAACCTATAGTCCTGATCTGCGCTGGCAGCTGCGAAGAGCACGGTCACGGTGTCGCCAGCGCTCCCGCTGACACCATCGGGAGCCTGCGCGTGGGCAGACTGCGTGCTGGTGAGGACGCCGCTGAACGCGACGGCCGCCACCATTGCAACAAGCGCCAGGAGCGCGGCTGACTTCCAACCGGCGATAGCGCTAATGAGATTGTTCTTCAAACCTGTTACCTCTCTTGAGTACAAGTAAAGCTTTCTGTGTGTGTGTGGCCCCGTGGGGCCGGTTCGTGTTCCGGACTCGCCCGGATCGTGCGGGCGGTTGCGGACGCAGTGTCCGCATCCTCTGTGGGGCCGCCCGCTCGTTCTGCCGCCAGTGCCTGGCGCAAGGCTCCAGACGGGTCCGGGCCGTTCCCCTGTGCTGTGGTCTCGTTTGATGAAACCCTCGCGCTTCACGTCTCTCGCGCTGTGGCCCTATGCGGGCCGGCGCGCGCGCCTCGTTCAGCGGGGGGAAGCGGCCTCCTCTCTCCGTGGATCATGGAGCAGATAGGATGGTTGGGAGCCTACGGATCGCATGCCCCGTGGTCAACCTGTTCTGCTCACGCGCGAGGCCCACGGAAGGCCCGCGCGCACGCATGTAATCAGGGGGTATAACGCCGCTGCTGGGGAAAGGTTAACGGGGTGGTCGGTGGTCGGTGGTCGGTGGTCGGTGGTCGGTGGGGACGGGGTGGGACCGGTGGTCGGTGGTCGGTGGTCGGTGGTCGGTGGTCGGGGAGTACCGGTCACCCGCCACCAGTCACCAGCCAACAGGCAACAGCCCACAGCCGCGAGCGCCGCGAGCGCGCGGGCCAGCGGAAATGGCGCCGCTCGACCACTTCACGCTCGCGGGACTCGGCGAACGCGGCTTCCAGGGCATCGACCCTTGCTCTATCGGATCGTCTGTGCTCCGCGGCATCTTCCATCATGGCCTCGGCCATGATGTTGACGTCGTAGAGGGTGGCGAAGTTGTCGGGGTTCGGTGGGGTATCCATGTTGTCTTTAAACATTGTGCGGGGAAGCTAGCACAGATGAACGGTTACGGGAATGGGGGGGTGGCCGGTGGGGGGTGGCCGGTGGTCGGTGGGGGACGGGCGGGGACCGATCACAGCAATTTCACGAGGGCTACGACGGCGCCGATGATGATCCCGCCCTGGATGAGGGAGACACGGTACATCTCCGAGCGGAACGCATCGAACCTGGCATCGAGGTAGGTGGTGGTGACGAGCTCGCCGGTGGCGTCGCGGACGCACTCGACGACGCCCTCGGCCTGGTCCTCGTTATGGCCCTTTCCGCGGAGCTTGCGGATCGCCTCGTGCGTGTCGAATGTGAGCGCCATCGCACAGGAATGGTAGCACACTCATTGCGAATGGCAAGGAGCGGGGGCGGGACGGACCGATCACCAGTCACCGGCCACCGGCCACCGGCCACCGGCCACCGGCCACCGGCCACCCATCTCTACAGCAGTTTCACGAGGGCGGTGGGGAGGCCACTGCGGTCTTGACACCGGCCGACAGGAAAAAGGATACTGGCATCACTTCCCCAGCGAGAGTATCGCTGGGCCAGCGCCCTCCCACTGATTTGGTGGAGAGGGCGTTTTGATACCCCTCAGACCCACGAGGCTGGGCGTACGAGGGTGTAACCCCTGGTCGTGGTGACGCGCTCCGGCAACTGGCTGGAAGCGAACGCTTTCTCGGACAGGGAGTGAACGGCAGAGGCTGCGTTCTTGAGGGCGGCGGAGTGCCGCCCGGGGAAGACGACGACTACCGCCTTTTCGGGATAGCGCCTCCTGATCGCCTGTACCAGGCCGACGAGATCGGTATCTCCCGAGATGATCATGGCCGCGTCGAAGAGGTCGTCCTGGGCATCGCCAAGGACTTGGACGGCGATGTTGACGTCTGTCATCTTCTCCTCCGGCTGCTGCCACATCGCCTCACACTCGGGACAGGTCCGTTCCCTGTGTGCGTGCCTCCCGTAGTGAATCTCTACGTCATCGAGCGTGCCAAGGGCATCGAGGTAGGTGTTCTGGCGAGTCTGCCTGTCCGTGTCACCTGGGTGACGGCGCCGAACAGATATCCGGCTCGTGAAATACGCAACCTTCAGGAGGGTCTGTCCAGGCGCAAGGAGTTCCTCGGCCAGACGGTGGACATCGAGCCAGTAGCAGTGACGCCACTCTTTCGCCCTGAGGCTGTAGTAGAGGTTAAAGCCATCGATATAGGTAACTACCCGGTTCATTTCCATCTCACAAATAACCCGCCGGTCGGGCGGGAAGATTCGAACGAGGGCCGCTGGCGGAGTTGCCAACACGGACTGGTTCGAGGGTTAGAACGCTGCACAGTGGGAAAGGTTAACAGGGACACTTGTTGGCTGGCGAGTTGCACTCGCGTGCGTTAGCAGCAACTAGCCACCCTGGGGGGGCGACCACCGGCCACCCGTCCCTACAGCAGTTTCACGAGGGCTACGACGGCGCCGACGATGATCCCGCCCTGGATCAGGGAGACGCGGTACATCTCCGAGCGGATTCTTCCTTCACTCGCCTCGATCCTGGCATCCATCCGGGTCTCGAGCTTCTCCATGCCGGCGTGGAAGTGCTCATTGGTGACGAGCTCGCCGGTGGCGTCGCGGACGCACTCGACGACGCCCTCGGCCTGGTCCTCGTTATGGCCCTTTCCGCGGAGCTTGCGGATCGCCTCGTGCGTGTCGAATGTGAGCGCCATCGCACGGAAATGCTAGCACACTCATTGCGAATGGCAAGGAGCAGGGGCGGGGCGCTGGCCGGTGGCCAGCTAGCGGCTCTTGAAGAGCACCGGCATGGGCGCACGGACCTTGCTGGTCATGAACTCGATCTCGAGGGCGCGCCGGTCAAGGCCCATGCCGTCGACGGTGTCGAGAACAACCAGGATGCTCTTGTCGGAAGCCACAACCTCGTAGCCGGCAAGGGGGTCTTTGACTGCGACGTACTGTTCGGGATAGCGGGCGAGGATCTCGTCGTGGTGATCGAACCAGAAGCCCATGACGGCTTCTATACGCGAGTGCTCCGCGCGAACACGGTCACGCTCTTCCTTGCTCGGCATGTACTTCCTGAGCGTCATGAAACAGCCTCTCCACAGTATGGCGCGTGTTGTCAAGAGTTGCACACCGCTGACGGCCGGATTGCAGGCGAGCCACCGAGCGCATCAATCCAGGGTGATGGCGCCACGGGGCCCATCCAACGTCAGCCGAAATTCCTGAAGGACATCCAGCCCCAGGAGCGAGGGGATTGACTCCGACTCGTGGGGGAAGGAACCGATGTGTACGGTCCCGTCGACGATCTGCTGTTCGCCAGTGTCGTGGGAGAAGCGATAGCTGGCGGAAACTTTGCGGTAGGGAACGGCGCCGCCGAGTCCATCCAGTTGCGTCTTCTCTGCCGCAGGCCAGTTCTCAACCGCGAGTTCCGCGCTGCCAATGCCAAGCCTCAAAAGAGCGGCATCGCCATGAACGGCGCTATAGACGGCGCCGGTGTCAATGAGAGCGCGAATACTCGTCCACTCGACGTTCAATGCGTCGATACATATCTCGACAAGAACGATAGGGCGGTTGTCGTAGAGGCGGTCAAAGCTCCCCTCAATCACGGGGACGCATCGTACCAGCCACTAGCCAGGAGCCAACAGCCGCGAGCGCAGCTCGCCAGCCACCGGCCACCGGCCACCGGCCACCGGTCCGTAGCCACCCGTCCGCTATCCTGCAGGGTCACATCGAGCGAGGGGCCTTATGAAGAATACGATCATCGCCGCGTTGATCGCGGTTGTCGCCATCGGCGGGGCGCTCAGCGCCTTCGCCGCCAGCCGGACGGTCGAGACGACCGTTCCCCTCCAGATGCAGTTCTGGGTGGATGTCGGGTCCAACTCGGCGTTCGTGAGCACGCTCCAGGAGGGGGAGGAGTGGATCACGCACGACTTCCGCGTGCCCCTGGCGCCGTTCCCCGGGGTACCGACCCTGCTGGTGAGCGAGCGGGTCCAGTTGTCCGTGCCGGTGAAGGTGGAGGTCGAAGTGGAGGACCCGCCGCCGCTCAGGGCGCGGGCGGCGGCGGCGCCGCAGTTCCCGCCGGGCGAGGCGCCCTCGGGGCGGGCCACATGCTGCACGGTGCGGGGGATGCGGGACAACCGCTCGGCGCAACGGGCGATCTCGACGGAGCTGCGCGAGGTGATCGCGTACGCCGGCAGGAACATGGGGCTCACGCACGAGGGGCGGATCACGGTGAATCTCGCGCACCAGGCCAGCGGCTTGAAGCTGCGCTACGAGGAAGCGTTCGGGGAGCCGCTGGAGAGGCTGCCGAGCGAGTGCTCGTTCCAGCGGGGGACGCACCTGTTCTTCGGGCCCGCATGCCGGGGGGACGAGCTGGCGATCGCGCGGGAGTGGATCATCTACGCGGTGCAGGCGCCCTACCTGGGCACGCACTGGGTGGCGGTGGGCACGGTCGACTACTACTGGTCGCTGTACCGGACGGGGCAGCCGCCCTCGCTGCGGGAGGACCGCTACCGCTCGGCCGTCTTCCACGAGGCGGCGACGGACTTCCGCGAGGGCCGGGCGCACGAGGACCTGATGGCGGCGGCGGCGCTCTACGCGGTCGAGTCGTACGGCACGTTCGCGGACTGGCTGGGGTTCTACGAGGACGTGCGGGCGGGGGCGGAGGCGCCCGCGGCGTTCGAGGCGGCGTTCGGGGTGGAGATGCCGCGCTTCTACGCGGACTTCGAGGCGTGGGCGGCGCGGCAGAAGCAGGTCATGCTGGCGGTGGCGTACGCCTCGTGCGGGGAGGCGGGACGCTACCTCAGGGCGCGGCCGCTCGCGGAGGGGGGCGGGTTCCCGGACTACCACGTGCCGCTGGAGTGGGACGGGGACGGGGACGGGTACGTGTGCGAAGAGTACGTGGGGTTCCAGGCGGAGGAGCTGGCGTGCCTGGTTGTGGGGGATCTGGAGGAGGTGGCCGATGATCAGTGAGGCCGGTGATCGGTGATCGGTGGTCGGTGATCGGTGGTCGGTGGGGGACGGGGACCGGCCACTGGCCACCCGGTTATGCTGCGCGCAGTGAAGACAACCATTATCGCCGCGCTGATTGCCGCTATCACTATCGGCGGGGCGCTGGGGGCGTTCGCCGCGACGCGGACGATCGAGACGGAAGCCGATGTGCAGGTGCGCGTCTGGCGCAGCGTCTCCGACGGGTCGCTCTACCTGAGCACGCGTCCGGAGGGTGGTGCGTGGACGACCCACGAGACGGCGCTCGATATGGCGCGGAGCGACTCGGGACGGTTCGACCAGAGCAACTTCGTCACGATCACGGTGCCGCTCGCGGTCGAGGTGGAGGTGCCGGAGCCGACTCCCACGCCAACACCCACGCCCACGCCCACGCCCACGCCGACGCCCACACCGACACCAACGCCCACGCCAGAGCCCGCCCCCGGCACCTGCTGCGAGGTGCGGGGCATGGAGAGCAGCCCCGCCTCGCGGGAGGGCATCGTGGCGGAGATGCAACGGGTTATCGAGCTGGGCGACAATCACTACGGCCTCACCCACAGCGGGCCGATCACGATCAACATCTCGTTCACGGACAGCGGCGTGCTCGAGCGGTACAAGGACGCGTTCGGCTACCGCCCCGATCCGGCGCCGGACGAGTGCTCGTTCCAGCGGGAGGAGCACCTGTTCTTCGCCCCGCAGTGCAGAACCAACACGCGCGCGATCGCGAAGGAGTGGTTCGTGCGCGCAGTGGGGACGCCCGAGGTGAGCCCGCGCTGGATCACGCACGGCACCTTCGACCACTTCGTGACGAGAGCGGTCGAGGGAAGGGCCCCATCCCTGTCGCAGGACCGATTCCAGCGGGTGCTCTTCTACGAGCAGGCGGAGGACGTCGCCAAGGGCCGGGCCAGCGAGGACATGATGACGGCGGTGATGCTGTACGCGATCCCGCGGTACGGGAACCTCAGGGCGTGGCTGGGCGTCCACTCGCGCGTCGTGGCGGGAGAAGATGCGGATGTCGTCTTCGAGGAGACGTACGGCGACTCGCTGGCCGAGTTCTACGCGACCTTCGAGACGTGGGCCTCGCAGGAGAAGCTGATTCTTGCAGCGGGCGCCTTCAGCTCGTGCGAAGAAGCCGCGCGGAACCTGCGCCTGCAAGGGGGGAGAGTGGGCGTCGACGCCGGCTTCCCGGACTACCGCGTGCCGGCGGCGAGGGACCACGACGGCGACGGCATCGTGTGCGAGGGCCACATACCGGGAACGTAGGCATGGGGGACTCGGGGACCAATCACCAGCCACTAACCACTAGCCACTTGCCTACCGGCGTATGCTTGAGCGCCCATGAATCGCGCGATCATCGCAGTCCTGATCGCGGCCATCGCCATCGGTGGCTCGCTGGGCGCGTTCGCCGCGACGCGGACGATCGAGACGACGGCCAACATCGAGGTGGGCATCTGGCGCCGCATCTCGGACGGGGCGATCTTCCTGAGCACGCGCCCCGTGGACGGCGAGTGGGAGACGCAGGACGAGCCGCTCGAGATCGACGAGATCAGCACGTCGGGCCGGTTCCAGTTGAGCGAACCGGTGACGGTGGCGGTGCCGGTCGAGGTTGAGGTGGAGGTGGATGAGGCGGCGGTCGCCTCGCCCACGCCGCGCCCCCTCCCGGAGGCGCTGCCGGATGCCGAGACACCCATCGCCGGCCCCTGCTGCGAGGTGGAGGGCATGGCTGACAGCTCCCAGGCCCAGCGGGATGTCGTGTTGGACATGCGCCAGGTGATCGATTTCGCGCTGGAGACGTACGGACTCACGCATATCGGCCACATCACGATCCACATCTCCCACTCGGCCAGCGGCCTCTTCACGCGTTACGAGGAGGTGTTCGGGGAGGAGCTGGAGGAGCTGCCGGACGAGTGCTCATTCCAGGAGGGCGAGCACATGTTCTTCGGCCCCCAGTGCCGGTCCGACAGGCTCGCGCTGGCGTGGGAGTGGTTCGTGCGCGCGGTCGGAGGGGGCAACGTGAGCCCGGTGTGGGTCGGCCATGGGGCGTTCGACTACTTCGCGTCGCACTACGCGGAGGGGGAGGTTCCGGAAATAACGGAGGACCGCTTCCGCAGGGCGCTCTTCTATGAACGGGGGCGCGACATCCGCCTGGACCGGGCGAGCGGCGACCTGATGACGATCGTGATGCTGTACACGATCCAGGAACACGGGGAGTTCGCGGACTGGCTGCGGTTCTACAGCAGCACGGTGGCGGGTCTGGATGTGGAGACGGCGTTCGAGGGTGTGTTCGAGGTTCCCCTGGCGGAGTTCTACGAAACGTTCGAGGAGTGGACCGACCAGCAGAAGCTCATCCTCACCTCGACGGCCTTCCGATCGTGCAGGGAGGCCTCGGAGCACATCAGGCTGCGGTCTGGGTCCGTGGGCATCGGCCAGGGCTTCCCGGACTACCGCGTGCCACTGGAGCTGGACGATGACGGCGACGGCATCGTGTGCGAGGGCTTCACGGTGGCCACCGACGAGTAGCGGGGGCAGTCCGGGGCAGGGGGGCGGCGGCCAACGGCCAACGCGGTAGACTTGCGCGCATGTGGAAGACGATCGGATTGCTCGCCGCTGTGTGCCTCGGGTTCATCGGGCTGCTGGTGGGCCTCACGCTCGGCGGGATGAACGCTGGTTGAGGGCGCTTCGCGGCGCCGCTAGTGATTGGTGACTGGTGATCGGTGACTGGTCCCCGGCCCCACCCGCGCGCCACGAACCATGAGCCATCAGCCACGGAGCACGAACCACTGACCACTGACCACCGGCCACCGGCCACCACGCACGACGGCATTGTCTCGCGCTACCTGAACCGGCGGCTGAGCCGTCCGCTGGCGGCGGGGCTGGCGCATACGCCGCTGACGCCGAACGGGGCGACGGCGTTCACGCTGGCGTTCTCGCTGGGAATGGCGGCGCTGGTAGCGGTGGGGCAGAACGTGGCGGGGGGCATCGGCATCCAGCTCGCCAGCATCATCGACGGGGTCGACGGGGACCTGGCGCGGCTGACGGGGCGGGCGTCGCGCTTCGGGGCGGCGCTGGACGCGATCGCGGACCGGTACGCGGACGCAGCCATCCTCGGGGGGATGACGATCTATGCGGCGCGCTTCGAGGATTGGCCGCAGGCGGCGGCGGTGGGGGGTCTGGCGCTGGCGGGGGCGCTCACGGTGAGCTACAGCCGGGCGCGGGCGGAGGCGGAGGGGCTCTGGCCGATCGCGACGCCGGGGATGGGGGGCGTGGGGGCGGTGCTCTCGATGCTGGCGACTCGGGACGTGCGTCTGCTGGTGGCGGCGGCGGGGACGGCGGTCGGGCAGTGCTACTGGACGCTGGTCGTGCTGGGGGTGGCCAGCGGGGTGACGGTGGTGGTGCGGCTGGTGGGGGGGCGGTTGAGTCGGTAGGGGGAGGGGGCTGGTGGGGCTAGAGGAGCTTCACGAGCGCCACGGCCGCTCCGATGATGACTCCGCCCTGGATAAGGGAGACGCGGTAGAACTCGGCGCGGAGCTGGGCCATTTCGGAGCGCATCTCGGCGCGAAACGCGTCGAACTGGGCGTGGAGGACATCGGTGGTGACGACGGAGCTGGTGGCGTCGACCATCAGTCGAGGGCGTTGGCAACGGTGAGCGAGACGGCGGCCACGGCAATCATCACCCCGACGACGGTCGCGACGGCGGTGTAGAGGGCACGCCACATGTCGGCGCGCATCTCGGCCATTTCGGCGCGGAGGATGTCGCGGGTCACCAGGGGGCTGGTGGCTTCCTCGATGACCTCGACGATGCCATCGGCGGCGGGCTCGGGGAGTCCGCGCGGGAGGAGCTTCTGGAAGGCCCGGCGGGTGTCGAAGGTCAGCGCCATGGGTGGGTATGGTAGCACACTGGTTGCGGTCCACAAGGAGTGGTAGACTGTCGGCGAGATGTCACTAACGTTCGACACGCAGAAGGCTGTGCAGAAGCTTCGGGACAGCGGCGTGCAGGAGCCCCACGCCAACGCTATGGTGGAAGTCGTGACGGATGCGACGAGCGGGCTGCTGACGCAGGAGTACTTCGACGCGCGGTTGCAGGCGGAGATACAGGGTGTGCGGGGAGAGGTCGCGGGTGTGCAGGCGGAGATCCAGGGGGTGCGGGGAGAGGTCGCGGGTGTGCGGGGAGAGATCCAGGGGGTGCGGGGAGAGATACCGGGTGTGCGGGGAGAGATCCAGGGGGTGCGGGCAGAGTTCAGCCACGCGCTGCTTGTGCTGGGATTAGGACTGGCGGGGCTCATGGTCGCAGTGGCGGGAGCATCGCTGGCGGCTGCGGCGCTGCTGTTCGACTAGGACGCGTTCAACCGGGAGCGAATAGGCGGTAGGCCTTACGCTTTAAGGGTTATGACTAGCGCTGCCGTGGTTGGGGGCGAGGGGCCGGGCCTGGGACTGAGCGAGGCGGAGGCCGCGCGGCGGCTGGAGGCGGGCGAGGGAAACGTCGACACGACGCGGCAGCGCAGCGACTGGGACGTGGTGCGGTCGAACGCGCTCACGTTCTTCAACGTGATGCTGCTGTTCATGATCGCGGCGCTGTTCGTGGTGGGGGAGTTCCGGGACGGGATGTTCGTGGGCGCGGTGGTGTTCGCGAACGTGGTCGTCTCCACGTACCAGGAGCTGCGGGCGATACGCACGCTGCGGGGGCTGGTGGCGCTCACGGCGCCGCGGGCGCTGGTCGCGCGCGGCGGGGAGGAGCGCGAGATCCTGGCGGAAGAGGTGGTGCGGGGAGACCTCGTGCATCTGCGGCCGGGGGACCAGGTGGTGGCGGACGGACCGGTGACGGGGCGGTCGGGGGAGGTCGACGAGTCGTTGCTAACGGGGGAGGCGGACTCGGTGCGGAAGGTTCCGGGCGATGAGCTGCTCTCCGGGTCATTCTGCGTCGCCGGGGACCTTTACTACACGGCGGAACGCGTCGGGAATGAGGCGTACGCGGTCAAGCTGACCTCGGACGCGCGCCAGCTGGTGCGCCGCATGACGCCGCTGCAGATTCACCTGAAGCGTCTGCTGCGGGTGCTGGCGGGGGCGACGATCGTGCTCACGCTGGCGCTGGTGGTCTCGTCCTCGCCCGAGGCGGACGAATTCACCAGGAACGCATTCACGGAATCGCTCAAGGCGGCGGTGGCCACGGTCACGACGATCGTGCCGGTGGGCCTGCTGCTGGGGATGACGGTTGCGTTCGCGGTGGGGGCGGTGCGGGTCTCGCGGGCGGGGGCGATCGTGCAGGACATCCAGGCAGTCGAAGCGCTCAACTACGTGGACGTGGTCTGCCTGGACAAGACGGGCACGCTCACGGCCAACCGCCTGACCGTGCAAGGGGTGACGTGGGCGCCGGGCGTCTCGGGCGTGGAGGGGTGGCTGGGGGCGTTCGCAGCGGCCACGGCGGACGAAAGCCAGACGGCGTCGGCGCTGGCGGACCGCTTCGCGGGTGCGAGGAACGCGGCGCAGGCGGACGCGCAGGTGCCGTTCAGCTCGGCGCGGCGCTGGAGCGCGGTGCGTCTGGCGGCGGGGGCGGAACGGCGCACGTTCGTGCTGGGCGCACCGGAAACGCTCGTGCCCGTTGGGGAGGGGGAGGCGCTGCTGACGGCCTACGCCGATGCGAGCGCGCGGGGCCTGCGGGGGGTGGTGTTCGCGGAGGTGGCGGCGCTGCCCGACCCGGATGCGCCGCTGGAGGGGGTGCGTCCGCTCGCGTTGATCACGATCGGGGACGTGCTGCGGCCAGAGGTGAAGGAAGCGTTCGGACTGATGAACGAGCTCGGCATCGAGCCCAAGATCATCAGCGGGGACAACCCACAGACAGTGGCGGCGCTGCTCCAGCAACTCCGCATCGAGACGGCAGGCGGCGCGATCGCGGGGTCGGACCTCGACGAGCTCTCGGACGAGGGGTTCGCGGAGGCGGTGGCGGAGTACAGCGTCTTCGGGCGCACCTCGCCACAGCAAAAGAGCCGCATCGTGGAGTCACTGCGGGGGCAGGGACGCTTCGTGGCGATGGTGGGGGACGGGGCGAACGACGTGCACGCCCTGCGCGCGGCGGACATCGCCGTGGCGATGGAGTCGGGCACGTCGACGGCGCGCGGGGTGGCGGGGATCGTGCTGGTGCGGGACTCGTTCTCAGCGCTCATCCGGGGGACGCAGGAGGCCACGTTCGTGCTGGGGAACGCGGCGAGGCTGAGCAAGCTCTTCATCGCGAAGAGCGTGTACGCCTACCTGCTCATCTTCTCGACGAACCTGCTGGGGCTGGACTTCCCCTTCCTGCCGCGGCACGGGTCGCTGACGGCGATGCTGGCGCTGGGCATTCCGGCGATCTTCATCGCAATCAGCATCCCGCCGCCACAGGCGGGCAAGGACTACCTGAACAACGTGCTGCGATTCGCGCTGCCGGCGGGCATCTCGCTGGCGGTCGCGGCGATGGTGGTGCAGTTCAGCGTGGAGTGGCTCTTCGGGCAGCGAGTGGAGGAGTCGCGCACGCTGGTGTCGTTGGTGATCGGGTTCACCAGCATTGGCTTCATGATCGAGGTGCTGGGCTTCCAGGGGGCGTCGTTCCGGAGCCTGACGCGGCCGGTGCTGACGCTGTTCCTCGGCGGGCTGCTCAGCACGGTGCTGGTGCTGACGGTGTACACACCGTGGCTGCGCGACTTCTTCGACTTCTCGGCGCTCAACGCGGGCGAGTGGGCGGTCGTGGGCGTGGGTACGGCAGCAGCGCTGGCGGGTCAGTACTACGTGAGCCATCGCTGGCGCGACATCATCGCGTTCATGCTGGCCACGCCCGGGAAAAAGGAACGGCTCCGGGGACGGCCGGCGTAGGGAGAGCTGTTGGCCGGTTATTCGATAGTCATCATCTTGTAGGTCATGCTCCGCTTCCCGCACCAACGCTCAGCGGCTTGGCGCTTCCGCTGTACGGAGGGCGCTTCCATCAACTCGGGATTCTTGACTTCAATAAGCGTCTTTCGTCCGTCTGTGTACTCGACCAGAAAGTCCGGGTGGTACTGGTGCTGGCGACCGCGTTCATCTATCCAGGGGATCGAGATGTTATGACGCTTGACCCAATGCAGGACTTCGGGATCTTCGTCGAGAGCAACCATCATGCGGCGTTCGAGGTCGCTGTCGTAGCGCTCGAAGCTCCACGGGCTCTTGGCTGGTCGCTCGTACATGCCCCGACGGCTAATCGCCATGCTTGACCATGCCCTCGACGAGGCCCGGTACGCCCGCGATCTTCTTCTCGACCGTGGGAAGCATCCGCCATAGGGCATCGAGATGATGCTCTTCGGCGAGGCCAAGCGAGGCGCCATCTAGGAACTTCACTTTGACATGCTCTAGGAGAACCCCATATATCGTGCCCTTGAATTGCGTGGTGTGCCCCGCCTGATCTAGCAGCCGCTCAGCGACATTCAGCAGCTCGGCTTTAGTGGCTTCCACCATTGACTCCGCGGCGACCTCGACAGGATCACCACCGTTGAACTCGGGGACCGACTGCAGCGTCCTCCAGCGTTCCCCCGTGAGCTCACGGCGCTCGACACCCGAGATTTTCTGGCCAGTGATGGTCACGGTCGCGGGTGGATAGCTCATCCCTTCAAGCACTTCCCGCCAGTTCTTCAGCGGCTCGGCCGAGCCTGAGGAGATGTCGATGTCGAAATCGACATCTTCGTTCTCTTCCGGGTCCGGTACGTCAATGAGCCTCTCCGGAGCCACAAGTTCCTGGCGTGGCGGTGGAGGGGGAAGGTCCTCCTCCTCATCGAAGAGGTCGTCGAGCCCAACGTTAGGACGGACCCTGCTGCTGAAGATGTCCCAGAGCCACTGGTGGTCGAGCTTTGGGTGGTCGACAACCGCGCAGATCTGCGGCTCGTCTTCCGAAACACCGTGGCTGCGGACGCGGCGGAGGCCCCTGCCGATCACCTGCTGGCCATAGACGGGACTGCTGAACTTCCTCAGCAGAAGAACCACGCCGACCTCGGGCACGTCCCAGCCCTCACGCAGCATGAGCACGCTGACAACCGCCCTATGGGGTTCACTGCCGCGCTTCGTCTTGCCCATGTCAGTCGCCTGGCGGCGTTCCTTCTCTGGGCTATCCTCGGTGACGAGCAGTGTCTTGAGCTTGAAATAGGAGTTCAGTGTCTTCGCAGCCTTCTCAGCGTCCAGCTTGCAGACCGCGACGACGAACAGCACGGGCTGATACCGGCCTTTGCACGCCGCTCCTGCTCCCGCAGGCGCTGAATGGCGATTGCCATCTGCTGTCGCATCGGCTCGTCGTCCGTAACCCATTGGGTGGCGTTGAGTCCTCGCCGTTCCACGTCCGCCCAGTCGATCTCTTCCACCTCGCGCTGCTCCCCGGTTCGGGCATCCGTGTAGGTCAGTTCCACCGTCTCGATATTCGGCTGGTAGACCACGGGCGACTTGATCAACCGGTCCGCGAGGGCGTCCTGAATCGAGTATTCAAAAATCATGCTGCTCTTCGGCGTCTTCCCGTCGGCGCGATCGGGCGTGGCCGTCGTGTCGACGCGCAGCGTCGTCTTTGGGAGCAGTTTCTTGAGCGCGGCATCCCACTCGGGCGCCTCAGAGTTGTGGGCTTCGTCGTTGAACAGTGCGAAGGATGGGCCGTTCAGTAGTGCAGTCAGATTGCTTTGGCCGCTCTTGTTGCTGGCGTAGAACTGCTGGATGTTCCCGAGGACGATGCTCGCGCCCAGCAGGCTCGCCCAGCCACCGGGCCGGTCGCTGCCGAGCGTGGTCAGGGCAAAGTCACCCTTCGTGACGATAGCCCCTTGTGGAATGAGGTCGCGGTCAACAAACACTTTGCCCCCGTCGAAGTCCTCCTCGAGTCGGTCGCGCACGATCAGGTTGGGGCAGAGCAATGCGAACTTCTGCACGTCGTGAGCGACACGCAGCCAGACAACAAGCGCGGCGATGATGGCGGTCTTGCCCCCGCCCGTCACAACGTTCAGCAGCACGCCATTCGGCTCAGCGAGCGCGTAGCGCTCTATCTCGTAGGCGTAGACCGCGCGCAGGAAAGCGTCCCACTGATGCGGCCAGAGCGTCCCCTCGCGGGGGCGGGCCTCGTCCTCCGGGTCGCTCAGATGATGAAGGTAGTCGACGGTCTCGGGCTTCGCGCCAGTGTAGCCGTCCTTGGCCCAACTGAGGAACGCGTCCTCGTACCGGCTGAAATCGTTGAACATCCCTACTCGACCTCCACACTGCCCGTCCACGTGCCCTCTCCGCCCCGGCTGTCCTGGACCCGGCAGGCGACCTGAAACACGCCGGTGCGACGGAACTTGTAGGTGACTCTCGTAGTCGGTTTCTTCGTCTTCTTGTCCCGCAGGAAGGAGTAGTCCGGCGTGGCGGCAAACCGGCTCCCGTCGTAGTCGAAGTCCCACTGGACGTTGATGATCGTGGCCCCGGGATTGACGACAGCCGTATCGCCCGCGTCAAACGTGACAGCTCGCCCGCCGTTCGCCCGGTATCCAATGGACACGACCGGCGGCTGCACAAAGGTCAGGAACTGGCTGTAATCAGCCTTGTCGGTCGAGCGCCCCACGATGTGCTCGCGGAAGGCGTCCTCGCCGATGCGGACCTGCGCCAGCTTCACGAAGTCAAGGTCGACGTCCTCCCGCGCGCGCAACTCGCCCGCTGCTTCCCGCGCATCAGGCGCGAAGCCCCAGGCGAGCATGACGCCATCGCGGAGACTGGCTTCTCGGTATTGTTCCGTGCGGCGGATGGCGTTTGCGAAGGCAAGCACATCCCCGGCCGTGGCCTGCGTGTCCAGCCCTGGCTCACCGACCCAGACAGGAAGCTGATTGCGCCAGCCGTGGATACGGGGGTCGTCTTGAGCGCTCGAACCACGAGTCGTGCCATAGGAACGGAGAACGAACTCCCTAAATGCATCTGCATGCATCGCCGAGAGTCGCTCCGCTTCGTAGACGCCCCAGTGCTCCACCGTGAAGTCCGACCCAGGGCCGTCACTAAACTCCGGCTTCGCGACATCTTCCTTGAGCCGCTCAGACGTGACCGCCACGGCAACACGTGATTGGTCGATCGCGATCCAGCGGCGACCAAGTCGTTGGGCCACGACCGGGGTCGTGCCCCCCCCGACGAAGGCATCGAGTACAAGGTCACCTTCGTTTGAGGAAGCCCTGATGATGCGGTCGAGAAGGGCTTCCGGTTTCTGCGTTGGGTAGCCGACACGCTCCTTAGCCCGAATCCACCGATCGAAGCTTGAGGGGGCGGGATGCTGGGCTGGCGGAGAGTTCGGCGGCGTGCCGGCGTTCGCCGGGCGGTGCCGGGGGCGGGTCGGAGCGAGGAGCCGTCGCTGAGGGCCGCTCGGGGGCGCTGAGGGCGCGGGCGCGGGGCGTGCGCGGGCATGCTGGCGCGAGCCTCGGAGCCGGGCCGGCGCTGTGAGCGGGCGTCAGGCCGGGAGCGGTAGCGCCCGTAGTCGCGCGAGGGCGGCTGCCCACTGGCCAGCCCAGGGCCAGCGCTTCGGGAGGTGCAGGGTCCAGCGCCGGGCAGAGTGGGTGAGCCGTCCGGCGAGAGCGAAGTAGCGCCGCCTGAGCGTCCTGGTCGTCACGATTCCCTCGTCGAGCCCCAGCCGCGCCGTCCAGCGGGCGAGGTTATGCGCGATCACCTGCACCGCGAGCCAGGCCGCGTTCGCGGCGAAGCGGCCCGAGGGGAGATGGTTCAGCCCGACGCCGTACTTGAGGTCGCGGATCGCGTTCTCGATCTCGGCATGACGGCGATGGTCGGGCTCCAGCTCCAGCAGCTCCCCCGCGCGATCGGTGATGAAGGCGTGGTAGCTGTAGTCCACGAAGAGCGCGAGCTGTGAGCCGGGCGTCGGCTTCACGCGCCGCACGATGAGCCGCACCGCAGTGGCATCCTCCGTGTGCTGGAACGGGGTGTAGGTCGTCTCGGCGACAGCGGCGCCGTCGTCCTGCCAGTACGGGATCGGCCTCCAGTCCGCTTCCGGGATCGCCTCGATCAGCGTGCGTACGTTCGGCTGCTGGCGGATCGTGACCGAGAAGCGGACATCCAGCGCGCGGCAGGCGGCGACGACGGCGTGGCTGTAGAAGCCGCTGTCGGCTCGCACCGTCAGCTGCCCGCTCGCTCCGGCAGCGCGCACCCGGCCCACCGTCTCACGCAGGAAGTGTGCGGCCCCCCGAGCGGTGTTGGCGCGACCCTCGCGCAGCCGCGCCATCAGCACCTCACCCGTCCCGGCCGCAACCGCGAGCAGCGGGTGATAGCCGCGCGCGCCGCTGTAGCCGGGGTGCCGAGCGCCCTCCTTCGCCAGGCCGTAGGTCTCGCAGATCGTCGAATCGAGGTCGATCGTGAACGGCGCCGCGCCGGGTCCCGCTCCGGCCACCCAGGCGCGGGCCAGCAACACGCGGGTGACGCGGTCGAGCTGGCGGACGTGGCCCCAGCGGAAGCTGCGCAGGAAGGTCCCGAGGGTGGACGGCGCCTTCACGGTGCAGCCGAGCACCCTCGCCGTCCCGCCAGCGCGCAACGCATCGGCGTCGTCGATGCACTCGCCGCCCGCGAGCGCCGAGGCGGTGAGGGTCACCAGCTTGTCGCCGACGTTCGCCCGTCCCGGCGCGTCACCGAGGTCGAGGTGGGCGTCTGCCAGTTCACGGAGGCCGAGCCGGCCAGCGAGCGTGGCGGGGAGCAGCAGGCCCGCGTGGTCCACGAGGCGGTCGTCGTCGAAGGCGATGTCTATCCGGTCGGGGTTGCTCGTTGGTAGCATCGAATGGGTGCTCCCTGTGGCTGGTACGTGATTCGGACAAAACCATTGTCCCAGCTACAGCGGAGCACCCAACCGCAGCCGCTCGCGCGCTCTTCTTCGGTGGATCGGGGCTTAGCTATTGGCGCAATGATTCCAATTTCCCAGACATCAGACATAGGTGCTCCGGGAGACTCGGTGTCCGTCTGGCTGGGCTTTCGCCTCCCTGTTGAGAAGTCTGCTACCTGCTTCTTGGTGCCCCAAGTCTCTTGGGTGGACGCCGCTAGTGGTTCATACAGCTGGTTGAATACGGGAGTTCCCCTGTCGTCTTTCCGGTATAGGAACAGCACATCGTGCATTTTCTGGAATCGTTGCTGCTTAGCGGGCCATCGCCGGTAGCGCCAGACTATCTCGTTCTGAAAGGCTTCATGCCCAAATATCTTGTCCATCTCGACCTTGATGTAGTGGCTGGCGTGCCAATCACAGTGGACGTAGATGGAGCCGGTCGGCTTGAGGAGACGCTTCATCTCCGCGAGGCGCGCGTTGAGCCAGATCAGGTAGCCGGGCAGGCCGCCTTCCCAGATGTCATCGAACGATCGGCGCTCGTTCCGATCGCCCCAGAGGACGTTGTACTGCCGACCCGAGAAAAAGGGTGGGTCAATGTAGATCAGGTCGACGCTGGCCGTCGGCAGTTGCCGCATGATGTGAAGGTTGTCACCCCAGATCAGTTGGTTTGGCTCGTGAGTCTCCTCGATCCCCATCGGAACCCGCTCCATGATCTGGAAGGGCAACTGGACACGTGGGTAGAGCTTCTGAAACCCACGGCGCCTGTCCCAACCAAGCGGCTCCTTTTCGACGGGAATCGAGCCGAAACGAACGGGTGGTCGCCAGAACTGCTCCTGTTCCGGCAGCGCCTCAATGGCTGGCTCGTCGCTGTAGGGGATGTCGTCGGGCATTGGGCGCGAGTGTGGCGAGGCGCGGGCCGCCGGTCAACTGGCCAGCCCCCAGGGCGCTACCAGCCGCGCTTGGCGAGGACCTGTTCCTCCGGGAGGCTGGCGACGGCGAGGCCGCGCATGGCGGCGCCGAGGCCGCGGCTCACCTGCGCGAGCAGTTCGTCGTCCTGGTAGTGGGTGACCGCCTGGACGATGGCGCTGGCGACGGCGGGGGGGTTCTCCGACTTGAAGATGCCCGAGCCCACGAAGACGCCTTCGGCGCCGAGCCGCATCATCAGGGCGGCGTCGGCGGGCGTGGCGACGCCGCCGGCGGCGAAGTTGACGACGGGCAGGCGACCCTCGTCGCGGACGCGCTTCACCAGCTCCACGGGGGCGCCGAGGTTCTTGGCGGCGGTGTAGACCTCATCTTCGGAGAGGGTGCGGAGGCGGCGAATCTCGTCCTGGACGGCGCGCATGTGGCGCACGGCCTCGACGATGTCGCCGGTGCCGGCCTCGCCCTTCGTGCGGATCATGGCGGCGCCTTCGGCGATGCGTCGCAAGGCTTCGCCGAGATCGCGGCAGCCGCAGACGAAGGGCACGGTGAAGGTGTGCTTGTCGATGTGGTGAGCCTCGTCGGCGGGGGTGAGCACCTCGGACTCGTCGATGTAGTCGACGCCGAGGGCCTGGAGGATGCTGGCTTCGACGAAGTGGCCGATGCGCGCCTTGGCCATGACGGGGATGCTGACGGCCTCGGTGATGCGCACGATGATCTCGGGGTCGCTCATGCGGGCGACGCCGCCGTCCTTGCGGATGTCGGCGGGCACGCGCTCGAGGGCCATGACAGCGCAGGCGCCCGCTTCCTCGGCGATCTGGGCGTGCTCGGGCGAAACGACGTCCATGATGACGCCGCCTTTGAGCATCTGCGCCAGGCCGGCCTTAACCGTCCAGGTTCCGCGCTCGCTCGCTCCGTTCTCGCTCATGACGTTCTCCTCCGCCGACACGGGCGGTTCTGTCCATATCTCGTGCTGTTAGCTTAGGCCGTTTCGCGTTCAGCGGCTGTCCCGGCGGCGCACCAGCGTGAGGCCGTCGCGCACGGTGAGCATGACGCACTCGATGCGATCGTCGTGCGCGAGTTGCTCGTTGAGGGCGCGGATGGCCTTCGTGTCAGTGGTCTCGTCCTCGTCGTCGAGCACGCGCCCGGACCAGAGGACGTTGTCGAAGGCGATGAGGCCACCGTCGGCGAGCTTCGGCAAGACGGCCTCGTAGTAGTCGGGATAGTTGCCCTTGTCGGCATCGACGAAGACGAAGCCGAAGGGGCCATCGAGGGAGGCGATGGTGTCGCGGGCGGGGCCGAGGCGCAGCTCGATGCGGTCGCCGTAGGGGCTGCGGTCGAAGTTCTTCTGGGCGATGCCGGCGTGCTCCTCGCTGATCTCGCAGGTGTAGAGCCGCCCGCCGTCGGGCAGCGCCTCCGCCATGGAGAGGGCGGAGTAGCCGGTGAAGCAGCCGATCTCGAGCACCTGCCGCGGGCGGACCAGGCGCACGAGGAAGTTCAGCAGCCGTCCTTCGGTCCGCCCGGTGAGCATCCCCGCGCGCGACCCCAGGGCCTGCGTCTCCTCGGCGATCTGCTGGAGGAGATGGGGTTCGGGAGTGGTGCGGGCGCTGGCGTAGTCCTCGATGTCATGGCGAACGAGCGGGTCCATACGGGTTCAGGCCTCCTGTGCGAGCACCACTGTAGCGAACGTCCTTAGACGTCCTGCCGCCAGATGCGCGGCTCCTGGCCGGTCATCATGTCGCTCAGCGCCGAGATCTCGATCCGCCAGGGGATGAGCTTGAGCATGCCGAACTCGGGGTTGTCGACCGTCTGGAAGAAGAGGGCGGGGTCGTAGCCCACGGGCGGGGGCGCGTTCCTGACGAGGTCCCAGAGGCGGCGCTTCTCGTCGGGATCGTCCTCCCACTCGGTCTTGCACTCGGCGTAGACCTGCTGCTGGGCCATGGGATCCCCGGCCGTCTGCTCGAAGTAGGTGAGAGAGACGTAGGGGTTCTCCGAGAGGTGCTTGTCCTTATGGGAGTGCCGTCCGGTGGCGATCCAGCCGATCGAGCCTTCCCAGACGGGGTGGAGGATGCGCGAGCGTGGTCTTCCCTGGCGGTCGACGGTGGTGACGCTGCACCAGACGATGCGGTTCACGCGGTCGTTGAACTGCTCGGCGATCTCCTCGAAGGAACCAACGTCCATCTCTTGCCTCCGGCGCCTCGCTCCCGGCGGGCGCGCGAGCGTCTACGATACGCGCGATCTTGTAGAGGGGCCGCTGGCCTCGCGGACAGCGGCCGCGATCTGGTCGAAGGACACCTCTTTGGCCCCGAGCTTCATAAGCGGGCCTACGCCGATGTCCTTTTGTTCCTTCACTCTTTCGTCCAACACTGCGGCAGCCAGGACGTAAAAGCTCCACTGAGAGAGATCGAGCGGATCGAGTCTGGCCTTGTCCCTACGGTGGCCAAGCAGGCAAAAGACGTACACATCGGAGTGGCGTGCCTTTTCCTTCGAGTAGCTTCCCGTAGCCGAGTCCCACCCTTGAGTTGGGGCGATACCAAAGCGGGGAGCGGTCTCCTTCTCCTGCCACCAGCTCTGGAGGTAGGCGGACGACTTCACTTCGATGGTGATGCCATCGGGCGTCACCAGGTCATGCGCTGCCCACTCGGTCTCGAACGCCGTCTGCCTCTTCCCGGTCACAGCCCCCACCGCGAGGCCCACCAGATATTCCGCGAACAACCCCCTTGTCGTATTTCCCACGAGATCCGAGCCGATCCAGCGCCAGAAGTCGAGCAAGCTAGCGCCCGTCGGTAGTGCCTCGTCACCGTCAAGCCGTCGTGGTTGGTACCGACCCACTGGCTCCACCATGCCCGCCTCCATGCGCGAGGCACTACGATACGCGCGCACTTTTGGGAGGGAACGGATGCCGGTCTACGCCGTGGGGGAGAAAGTTCCCGTCATCCACGAGAGCGCCTTCATCGCGCCCACGGCGACGGTGGTGGGGGACCTGCGCATCGAGGCGGGAGCCTCCATCTGGTACGGGGCGGTGGTGCGGGGCGACACCTCGTATGCGGTCATCGGGAAGGGCGCGAACATCCAGGACGGGGCGGTCGTGCATGGGCGCGCGAACATGCCCGCGCTCATCGGCGAGGAGGCCTCGATCGCGCACAACGCCGTCATCCACGGGGCGACCATCGGGGCGCGGGCGCTGATCGCGAACGGCGCGCAGGTGCTCGACGGGGCGGTCGTGGGGGAGGGGGCGCTGGTGGCGGCGGGCTCGGTGGTGCTTCCCGAGACGGTCATCCCCGCGGGGATGCTGGCGGCGGGCGCGCCCGCGCAGGTGAAGCGCTCCATCGCGGGAACGCCCTCGCAGGAGTGGGTGGAGAACAATCCGGGGCGGTACGCACGGTTGGCGGCGGAACACCTGGCAGGGTTAAGGGAAATCCCACATAACAATCCCACGATGGAGGGGCATCACCGGCCACAATAGAAGGTCATGACAGCGCTTAGCGAGATCTCGCCGCGCATGGTGGGAACCCTGCCCGTGAACGCGCCCATCTTCGTGAAGGTGACCCTCATCTGGGCGGCCTACGAAGCGACCAAGGCGCTGGTGCTGACCTGGATGCTGCTGAACCTCTCTATTGGGGAGTACCTGATCTGGGGTCGCGCCTTCGGCTGGCCGACGACGGCCGCGCTCGTCTTCATCTGCGGCATCTTCGTGCTGCGCGAGGCGCGCAGGCACAGGGCCGAGTCGGCAGGGACTCCAGACTACCCCTTCCGGCCGGTCAGCCACTGAGGAGTCTGGAGAGGAGGGCTATGAGGGGCATGGCTACTCCACCGTCACCACAACGATGCTCGCGAGCAAGGCGTCAATGATTGGCCCAGCCTGTGCGTCGGCCACCCGGCGGCTGACCTCCTCCCCCATCGGGGAGATGGTGACCTGCGAGGAGCCGTAGCCGAGGGTGAAATTCTCGTCCTCGCCGAGTATCTGGAAGGCGTGGTAGCCGGCGGGGATGGTGAAGTAAACCTGGGTCTCACCACCCGATGGCTCCCAGTAGTAGCTTCGCGCCTGCTCCATCCACGCCTTGTCACCCGCGGTCAGCTCATCGATATTCAGAGCCCAGAAGCCGTAGCTGACGGGGTCGCCATGCTCCCTCGGTCCACCACAGGCCTCCACGGCGCTATAGAACGCCTCGCGGTCGTAGTCCTCGTAAAGCGTCTCTTCCTCCAGCTTGCGCAGGATGCAGAAGCAGTACTTACGGCTGTTGTTGCTGAAGCGACAGCTGTCGAGGAGGTCGCCACGCACTTCGTCTGGGTAGACGTTCGATGAGAAGCCAGTGGATGGAAGTTCCTCGGATGGAAGTTCCTCAAGTTGGACTTCTCCACCACCACAGCCGACGAGAACAAGGGCCAGCAGGCTAGCTATCAGAATCCTCATCGTCGTCCTCCAGAAGCTGAGCGGCCGGGTACCCGCCCTTCTCGTCGATAGGAACGCCGAAGACGGCGATGTTGGCCCGCCAGATGCGCCGTCAGTTCATAGGGCGCGGAGCCTACACCCTCAGGCCGGTCAGCCACTGGAGGGTTCTGGAGAGGATGGCCATCAGAGGCACAGCTACTCGATAGAGAGAGATTCGAGAATCGCGCGCGTGGGGGTCAGTCCAGTTCCAGGTACCAGTCCAACAGGCACCAGCCCCCTTCGTACTCCTCGTGCTCCACGACGCGCCCTTACTGCCGGATGTCGCTAGCCAACTGCGGCAGCGTCGATGGCCACGCCACAGATTGAGGCGCGCAGGCGCCGGGCGGAGTCGGCCCCGACTCCCGACTACCCCTCGGCGCCCAGCAGTCCCGCAGCCGCCACCTCGTAGCCCAGCGGGCTCACCGCGGCATGCTGCGTGAGCGCGTGCACGTCGCTGAAAAGGGCATCTCTCAGAGCAGGGCAGCAGAGCGACGTCGGGATTTCGCGCACTCAACGTCGCTCTTGCCTTGATAATTCGGATGTCAGCGTTGGGAAACCAGCCTCTATCCACAGAAATATGTCAGGTAGTGATATACTATATAATCGCCTGCTCTGCATTGGTGGCGCGCTCAAGCTTGGCTATGTGCGGAACGACAAGACCGGCATGTGGTTGGAGGGGACACGATGATTCGATTCACAGCTTTGCTCGCGGTCGTGGTGCTGGCCCTGTTCGGAAGCTCCGTCGCTCTGGCCGAGGAGCCGGATGCCACCTACAACGTCAAGCCCGGAGCCTCGGTGACGTTCGTCACACCGCCCCTGAGCTCCGCCGACCGCCTCGACTGCGAAATTCTTTTCGCCAGCCAAGGACACTTCCTCCAAAAGCCAAACGACGCGAACACCAGGTGCGAGTACGGGGCGACTGAGACGACTGGCCAGCGCAACCTTCAGCGCACCGCGTGTCGAGGGCCGTTCACCTACAGCCTGCCGGTGAACTACGGCAAGCTCGACCCCGACATGCCCGACAGCGCCACAAACGTCATCGTCCGACCTAATGGCGCGCGTTGGACGGTTGCCGTTCCCGACGAAACGCCGATCGGCGAAGTGTTCACAGTCACGATCACGATCGAAGGCGTGCAGGACATCTACTTCAACAACATCCACGACGGCTTCCAACTGTCTTCTCGGGGCGCGGGATGCACGCTGACCAAGAGCGTCGAGGTCGAGGTCGTCGCGCCGAGGGCGAACTATCAAGACACCGCCGCCCTTCAGTCCGCGCGGGCAGCCAGGCCCGTTGCTAGCTCGGGCGATTACGTCCCGCCCTCTACTAGCCGTTGCACGGTCGTTCAGTTCAACAGGTCGTCCCCCACAAATCAACACGACAAGCCCAACAGCACCAGCACCATGTCCTGGTGCGGCGACCTCGGGGAGTATGCCCCTAACGGCAGGCGGCTCGAAGACCTATGCGCCGAGGCGGACGTGGACTGCCGCCGGTACTAGCGGCATAGAGGCCGGACCACCGGCCAGCGACCAACTAAAAGCGACCAAGGCGCTGCTGCTGACCTGGATGCTGCTGAACCTCTCTATTGGGGAGTACCTGATCCGGGGTCGCGTCTTCGGCTGGCCGACGACGGCCGCGCTCGTCTTCATCTGCGGTACGTTCGTGCTGCGCGAGGCGCGCCGGCGCCGGGCGGAGTCGGCACGGACTCGCGACTACCCCTCGGCGCCCAGCAGTCCCGCAGCCGCCACCTCGTAGCCCAGCGGCGATACCGCCACGTGCTTGGTGAGGGCGTGCACGTCGCGCCACGCGCGGGCAAGCGGCGATCCGGCATCGAGCGAGGCCGAACCGCCTGCTTCGAAGAGGAGCGTCGCGGCGCGAGCGGCGCTATTGGCGGCGTGGATGGAGGCGAGCGCCACTCGCGCGGCCTCCTCGCCTTCCAGGGGATCGCCTCCCACGACCGTGTCCCAGCTCGACTGGGCGACCTGATAGAACCAGGCGCGGGCGGCGCTCAGGAGCGCCTCCGCCTCGCCGAGGCGGACACGCGCGCCCTGGCGGTCTCCCAGCGGCTCCCCGGTGTACATCGAGCGGCGTGACCCGGCAAGCGTCAGGAACTCGTCGATGGCATGCCGCCCGATGCCGAGCCCGACAGCCCCGAACGACATCTCCGCGATCGAGGCGAAGGGGTAGCGGTAGAGCGGGCCGCGTTCGAAGGGCCAGTCGTCGAAGACGCCGAAGGTGCGGCGCAGGGGCACGAGGCTGCTCCCTACGCGGAAGTCGTGGCTGCCCGTGCCCCGCATCCCCACGGGATCCCAGGTCTCGATGATCTCGACCTCGTTCGCGGGGAAGGCCAGGGCGCGGATGACGGGGCCATCGTCGCCGTCCGACCGGCGCTCGCCTTCGAGGATGCAGTTGGCGGTGAACCAGGTGGCGTGGTGGGCGCCGCTCGCGAACGTCCAGCGGCCCCCGGCCAGGTAGCCGCTATCGACGGGTTTGGCCGTCCCGCCAGGCTTCCCGGAGCCAGCGATGAGGGCCTCGCGCGGACCGAATATCTCCGCGGCCGTCTCGGGTTCAAGTGCCCCCGCGAAGAGCCCACCACCGGTCCCGATGGTCACGGCCCAGCCGAAGGAGCCGTCGAGGCGGGAGGCGGCCTCGAACACCTCCAGGGCGGGCGGCAGAGGCAGCTCGGGCGCGTCGATGGAGCGCGGCACCCACAGCCGGAACAGCCCCGCCTCGACGATGCGCTCGACAACGGGCGCAGTCGTGCGGGCCTCGCGCTCCGAGCGCTCCGCCTCGTCCGCGACAAGCGCGGCCATGGCGTCAAGGGCGTCGAGGTAGGGGGTGGCGGCGTTCACGGGGGAAGCGTACAGGGATATTGTTTCAGATCGAAGACCCCGATCGCGGGAACGAACTATTGTTCTATACTGAGTGTCCGAAGCCCTGGGAGAGGCGCGTGGCACAGACACCAGAAGGCGCGATCAAGCTTGCAGCTGCGAGGCTCGGCATCACACTCGAGGAGTACCAGGAACACCTACACCGCAGGGAGAAAGACTGCCTCCGCTGTCGCGCCTGGCATCCTCGATCGGAGTTTGCGAAGGACAGGAGCCGGGGAGGCGGACTAACGGCAGCGTGTCGGGCCAGCCGAAACCGGAACAGCCGAGAGAGGTACACACCCCGGCCTGGGCCACCCGTCGGACGCAGCTTTGTACCACCCCGCGACGGGGACAAGCTCCAGGCTCGACGCCGCATAAACTACTTTGTAGAGAGCGGTATCCTCCCGCACCCCAACACCCTTGCCTGTGTGGACTGTGGGCACCTTTGGTCCGAGGGAGAGCGCCGGCACGAGTAGGACCACCACCTCGGTTACGCAGCCGAGCATCACGAGCATGTTGAGTCCGTGTGCTCTCACTGCCACCATGAGCGGAGCGAGAAGAATGCCAACGAAGATTGAGTGGGTTCAGGGACCTGAGGGGCAGCGGGGAGAGACGTGGAACCCCGTGACGGGCTGCACGAAGGTCAGCCCGGGATGCGCGCACTGTTACGCAGAGACGTTCGCTGAGCGCTTTCGCGGCGTGCCCGGACACCCCTACGAGCAGGGCTTCGACCTGACCCTCCGGCCGGCGCGGCTGGAACTGCCGCTGACGTGGCGGAAGCCCCGCATGATCTTCGTCAACAGCATGAGCGACCTTTTCCACCCGGATATCCCGGCGGAGTACGTCGGGCAGGTCTTCCGGACTATGGAGCGTGCCGACTGGCACACCTTCCAGGTGCTGACGAAGCGCCCCGAGCGAGCGCTCGATCTGGCGCCGGACCTCCCGTGGCCGTCGAACGTCTGGATGGGTGTGTCGATCGAGAACCGGCGCTTCCTGCACCGCCTCGACACGCTCCGGCAGATCCCCGCAGCGGTACGGTTCGCCTCGTGCGAGCCGCTGCTGGGACCGCTCGACAGCATCGACCTGACCGACATCGGCTGGGTCATCGCGGGCGGGGAGTCCGGCGCGGGCGCCCGACGCATGAAGCCGGAGTGGGCCTGCGCGCTCCGCGACCGGTGCGTGGACGCGAGCGTCCCCTTCTTCTTTAAGCAGTGGGGGGCTCACAACGAAGAAGGGAAGCGAGTCGGCAAGGGTCGCGCGGGTCGGGAGCTGGAGGGGCGCCTGTGGGGGGAGATGCCTACAGCGAGACCTTCCGCATCCGAGCCGTACCTATCTTCCCCTCGCCCCGAACCCACTCTCCCGCGTCCAGCATTGCCTTGACGGCAGCCCTGAGCACACGGGAGTGAAACTGCCCACACTCGCGGTACTGGATGTCCTTGATGAGTGGATCCCGAGCGAAGGTGGCAGGAGCGAAAGAACGGAGCAGATTCTGCGCGGCGCCGATCAGTTCCTCCTTAGCCAACTCGTCGTCACCATTGAGGATCGCCCCTTGGCTTCTCGCTATCTCGTCGCTCCAAAGCTCGTATGCGGCGCCGTCTCTAGCCGCCAGCACGACCTCGTATTTTAGCTCCTGACGGGGAATCTCTGCGACGACAGGAAGGACTGCTGGCGCCAGGAAACGGCAGGCCTTAGCGAGTCGGTCGCAGAAGGTCTCCGTGATGGTTTCGACTGACCATCCAGGACCCCCCACAGAGGCCGACACCAAATCTTGGTGGTCCTTCTCAAGGCGCTTCGCCACAGGCGAAGCGAAGTTGACCAGTAGGTCGACGTTCCTCAGTTGACTACATAGCTCTACGAGCGACTCAAACTTCAGATCCCCAAGACCAAATGGGTCCACGAAGACGAGCGCAGGATCGTCCCCTATCAACTCGGCAACCTTGCCCACTTGGGCCCAAAAGTCACCTTGGAGCGGGAAGCTCTCGATTTGTGGGTGCTGGTTGCGCAAGCGCTGCAGACGTCGAAATAGTGCGCGTTGCTTCTCGACGAAGATGCAGGAGACCTTGTACGAGGCCAGAGCCTCCCTGCGGTCCTCCGCGTGCGCTAGCGCTATCGCCGGCGAACCGGGCTCACCTGACCCATAGGTTCCCGGCCCGGCGAAGCCGTCGACAACCCAGACCCGGTTGACTCCCCGCTGAGAGCCCACCTTTGCCGACCAAGGCGGCAGGTATCGCTCAAGAGCCCGAAGCTTGATCTGGCTGTGCTCTTGGACTCCCGCGAAGAACTCGGCGCGATGCTCGGCGGCCACACGGCGTACTATCCACACTAGAACACCTGTGTCAACGCAGGAGGCGAGACCCTTTGACGCGCCCCTCCGCGCTTGCCGCCCCTACCCCTCGGGTGTAGGTTTGTGGCGCAAATCACAAGGGCTTCGGGGGCGGTCTTCGTGGTCGCGTTTGCGCGGCCCGTGACGCCCCGGCGCTCGACGGCGAAAGCGAGGCCATGAGCTTCTACGACACCTGGTCCGCCGTCCTGATTGCCTCGGTCGTCGGCTTCCTGCTCGTGTTCTCCGCGCTGATCGGCGCGCGCCTGTTCGGTCCCTTCGCCAAGGAGCGGGGCAAAACCGTCTCCTACGAGTGCGGCATGCTCCCCATCGGCCGCAACTGGGCGCAGGTGCACGTCCGCTACTACCTGTTCGCCATCATGTTCCTGATCTTCGACGTGGAGACGATTTTCATCTTCCCCTGGGCCGTCATCTTGCTTGACCTGCCCACCTACGCCTTCTGGTACATGTTCATCTTCATCGTCGTGTTGAGCGCGGGTCTGGCGTATGCGTGGCGGCGCGGCGTGCTGGAGTGGCGATGAGCGACGACGCGACTACACCCGCTGACCGCCCCGTGATGCCCCCCTACGTGCCCGACTTCGGCAACGAGGCGGACCGGCTCACGCCCGTGGCCCTGCCTGTGCAGAAGGCGGCCTACCGCATCGTGATGCCGGGCATCCTGCAGACGGGCGTCGATACGGTGCTGGCGATGAGCCGCAAGAGCTCGCTCTGGCCGATGACCTTCGGGCTGGCCTGCTGCGCGATCGAGATGATCGGCACCTTCATGGCCAACCACGACCTCGACCGCTTCGGCATCGTCCCCTGGCCCAGCCCCCGCCAGAGCGACGTGATGGTCGTCTCGGGCACGGTCACGAAGAAGATGGCGCCGGCGATCAAGCTGCTCTACGAGCAGATGCCGAACCCCAAGTACGTCATCTCCATGGGCGCCTGCGCCACCAACGGCGGGCCCTACACGGAGTACGACCGCGTGCTCCAGGGCGTCGACAAGATCATCCCGGTGGACGTGTACGTGCCGGGCTGCCCGCCCCGCCCCGAGTCGCTGCTCGACGGCTTCCTGCGGCTGCAGGAGAAGATCATGGAAGAGAAGAGGATGGTCGGGTGAGCGCCGACGCGCAGACGGGCGAGCCGGAGATCGTGGCGCTCGTGCGGGAGCGGCTGCCGGATATCCCCTTCGAGGCCTCCGAGACGAAGACGTACGCCGACCTGCGGGTCGCGGCCGAGCACTTCCTCGCGCTGGCGACCGGCCTGCGCGACGACCCCGAGCTCTCCTTCGACCTGCTGCGCAACATCGTCGCGATGGACATGGAAGCGGACGGGCTCGAGGCGAAATACCACCTCTACTCCTTCCCCCACGGCCACGCCCTGCAGATCACGGTTCCGGCCCCCATCCCGAGCTGCGCCATCCCGAGCATCACCGCGCTCTACCCCGCGGCCAACTGGCACGAGCGGGAGGCGGCGGAGATGGTGGGGCTGGTGTTCACGGGACACCCCGACCCGCGCAACCTGCTGCTGGAAGAGGACCTCCGCATCCACCCACTGCGCAAGTCGCACCCATTGCAGAAGGCGGAGATCCTGCAGGGCATCGAAGACGGCCCGCCCGGGGTGGAGGTCTAGATGTCGCAGTGGCCCGAGGAGCGCGTCGCCACCGCCGAGGGTGATCTCAACACGGTCGACATGACCGTGAACGTCGGCCCCCAGCACCCGGCCACGCACGGCGTGTTCCGCATGGTGCTGACGGTCGACGGCGAGCTCGTGGTCGACTGCGAGCCGTACATCGGCTATCTGCATCGCGGCCTGGAGAAGCTCTCGGAGAACGCCGACTACCGCCAGGCGATGGGCTGGTGGGATCGCACCGACTACCTCGCCGGGATGTGCTGCGAGGGCGCCTACGTGATGGCCGTCGAGAAGCTGGCCGGGATCGAGGTTCCGGAGCGGGCGGAGTACATCCGCGTGATGATGATGGAGCTCTCGCGCATCAACTCGCACTTCATGTTCCTGGGGGCGTTCGGCGCGGACGTAGGATCGTTCGGCACGAGCTTCGTCTACGCCTGGCGCGAGCGGGAGCGCATCTACGACCTCTTCGAGGAGGTGGCGGGGGACCGCATGTTCCCCACCTACTTCCGCATCGGCGGGGTGACGATGGACCTGCCCGACAACTTCGAGTCGCGCTGCCGCTGGGTGCTGGGCTCGATCAAGCAGGGCCTGGAGGACCTGGACGGGCTGCTGACGGGCAACGAAGTGTTCGTCGAGCGCTGCCAGGGGCTCACGCCGATCACGCCGGAGCAGGCGATCGCGTGGGGCTTCACGGGGCCGATGCTGCGCGCCACGGGTGTCCCCTGGGACATCCGCAAGGCGGAGCCCTACAGCATCTATCCCAAGCTGGACTTCGAGATTCCCGTGGGGCGCCAGGGCGACGTGTTCGACCGCTTCCATGTGCGTCTGGCGGAGTGCTACCAGAGCGTCCGCATCGTCGAGCAGTGCCTCGAGGCGATACCGGAAGGGCGCGTGCTGGCGCCGAAGCTGCCCAAGACGCTGCGCATCAACGAGGGCGAGCTCTACATGCCGACCGAGGGCACGAAGGGCGAGTACGGCGTCTACATGATGGCGAAGGGCGGCGCCCAGCCCTACCGCGCGAAGCTGCGCTCGCCCTCCTTCTGCAACCTCTCGGCCCTGAGGGAGCTGGTGGTGGGGAGCTACCTGGCCGACGCCATCATCATCCTGGGCTCGCTCGACATCGTGCTGGGCGAGGTGGACAAGTGACGTTCGGCGAGGCGTTCTTCGGGCTGAGCTGGCTCGATGCGATCATCCGCGTCCTCATCATCGTCGGGGTGATGACGCTGGTGGTGGTCTACCTCACCTACGGCGAGCGCAAGGTGGTGGCGCGCTTCCAGATGCGGCTGGGGCCGACGCGCACGGGTCCGCTGGGCCTGCTGCAGGGCTTCGCCGACGCGATCAAGCTGCTCATCAAAGAGGACCTGCGGCCGCGCAACGCCGACCGCTGGGTGTTCGAATTTGCCCCCTACCTGACGTTCATCCCCGTGTTCCTCGTGCTGGTAGCCCTGCCCTTCGCGCGCGACTGGGGCGTGCGCAACCTGGCGCTGGGCATGTTCTTCGTGTTCGCGGTGCTGGGGCTCAACATCGTGGGCGTGCTGATGGCGGGGCTGGGCTCGGGCAACAAGTACGCGCTGCTGGGCGGCGTGCGCGCCGCGGCGCAGATGATCAGCTACGAGATTCCGCTGGTGGTGGCCCTGCTGGCGGTCGCGATGGTGGCGGGCACGCTCGACCTGAACGCGATCGTCGCCATGCAGGACACCCGCCCCTTCATCCTCATCCAGCCGCTGGCCTTCCTCATCTTCTTCACGGCGATGCTCTCGGAACTGCACCGCGCGCCCTTCGACATCCCCGTGGCCGAGTCCGAGATCGTGGGCGGCTACTTCGTGGAGTACTCCGGCATCCGCTGGAGCATGTTCCAGCTGGCCGAATACGCCTCGCTGTGGGCCTTCAGCATCTTCGGGTCGGCCATCTTCCTGGGTGGCTGGCAGTTCCCCTTCGGGGAGGACTGGGGCTGGGGCTGGCAGCTCACGCTGACGCTCATCAAGAGCGCGGTCATGATCATGCTCATCTTCTGGGTGCGGACGACGCTGCCGCGGCTGCGCATGGACCAACTCATGAGCTTCTGCTGGAAGGCGCTCATCGAGGTGAGCTTCGCGCTCCTGCTGGTCAACGGCCTGTTCGTCTTCTATGAGTGGCCGGAGCCGATTCTGGCGGCGGTCAACTGGGCGGGCGCCATCATCTTCCTGGGCGGCATCTACCTGCGCGCCTCTCGCAAGCCTTCCACGAAGAATCTCGTGGGCAGCTACAAGCACGCCGAGGTTCCCAACCCATGATCGGAATCCTTAAAGGTCTCGCCACCACTCTCTCCACCTTCACCCGGCGTCCGGTAACCATTCAGTACCCGGACGAGAAGCACGTCCTCTCCGAGCGGCAGCGCAGCTTCCCCGTGCTGACCTGGGACTTCGACCACGACGAGCCGTTCTGTACGGGCTGCAACATCTGCGTGCGCAACTGCCCCGTGGATTGCATGACGGCTACGATGCAGGACAACCCGAAGCACCCCGAGGGCACCAGCGACCGCCGCAAGATCGTCGACAAGTTCTGGATCGACTACGCGCGCTGCATGCGCTGCAACATCTGCATCGAGGTCTGCCCCTTCGAGGCGATCTCGATGGACAACAACTGGAGCGGTCACGAGCACGCCGCCTACGACCGCCGGGACCTGCACAAGGACATCGAGGACCTGCTCGAGGCGAGCAAGAACGGCGAGCTGGCCAATCCCTTCCGCCCGCTGGACAGCATCGAGGCGAACGCGGCCCTGGCCGAGGGCAAGGAAGCGCCCGCAGCGGGATTCGCCGGCGGGCGCCCGGAGGCGAAGGCGGCACAGGCCGAGCGCATCGCCCAGGGACTCGGAGCGGCCATCCAGGAGCGCGCGCCGGAGGTGCGGCAGCAGGCTGCCGGCGCCGCCACGGGCGCCACCGCCGAGGATGACGAAATCGCCACGCTCTCGGACCGCAAGATTCGCGCCCGCCGCATGAAGGCGGAGCGCGAGGCTCGCGCCGAGCGCGAGGCGGGCGAGGTGAGCGCCGAGACGATCGCCGCCCTGCGCCGCTACGCCAGCGAGCTGTACACGGAGATCACGGGCGAGCCCGTGCCGCCCATCGGAACGCCCGCGCCGGCCGCGGCAGCGCCCGCAGCCCCCGCCGCGGCGCCCGCCGGTGACGTGGGCGATCCGAACTCGGAGCGCAAGCTGCGCGCCCGCCGCATGCGTGCCGAGCGCTCCGCGCGCGAGCATCGCGAGAAGGGCGAGGCTGTGCCGGCGGCAGTCCTGCAGGCGCTGAACGAGACGGAAAGCGCCCTCTACAAGGAGATCACGGGGAACGATCCCGCGCCCGCCGGCGCGGCCCCGGCAGCGGCGCCCGCCGCCGCCCCGGCTGCCGCGGGCGCCGAGGGCGACCCCAATTCGTCGCGCAAGCTACGCGCCCGCCGCATGAAGGCGGTGCGCACCGCGCGCGAGCACCTCGCCCGGGGCGAGGCCATCCCCGCGGACCTCGTCGCGACCATTGCGGAGCTCGGCGGTACCCTTCCGACCGCAGACGACGCAAGCGCAGGGGGCGGTAGCGCGTGACGACCGAAGTCCTGTGGTGGATCTTCGCGATCGCCATCGTGGCGGTTTCGGCTGGGGTCGTGTTCGCACGCACGGTCATCCACTCGGCCATCTTCCTCATCCTCAGCCTCGCGGGCGTGGGCGCGATGTACCTCTTCCTGACGGTTGAGTTCATCGCCCTCGTGCAGTTCCTCATCTACGGCGGGGCGGTCACGGTGCTCATCCTGCTGGCGCTCATGCTGACGCGCATGGGCGCCGGGGGGACGCCCGAACCGGTCACGGGCGTGCAGGCGCCCTTCGCCGCGCTGGTGGCGCTGGCGCTCATGGCGACACTCATCGGCGTGGCCGTCTCCACGGCCTGGCCCGGCGACCTGGGCGACTCGCCCGTGGCGGTCTCAATCGAGACCATCGGCAATGCGCTGTTCCAGAGCTACGGCGCGCCCTTCATGATCATGGCCGCGCTGTTGCTCGTGGCCTTCGTCGGTGCGGTCGTCATCGCCCGGCAGGAGGACGGCGACTAGTGGTTCCCATGGAGAACTACCTGGTCCTCAGCGGGATTCTCTTCTCGCTCGGCGTCTACGGCGTCCTCGCACGGCGCAACGCGGTGCTCGTGCTCATGAGCGTGGAGCTGATGCTGAACGCCGTGAGCCTGAACTTCGTGGCGTTCTCCGCGTACCTCGACCCGGACAAGGCGACGGGCATCGTCTTCGCCGTCTTCGTCATCGCCGTGGCCGCCGCCGAGGTTGGCCTGGCCCTCGCGATCGTCATCCGGCTCTTCCGCAACCGTTCGACCGTCAACGTGGACGAGGCGGCCACGATGCGGTGGTAGGGGGAGCAGTCGATGGCTGAGCACGCCTGGATTCTGGCGGCCGTGCCGGCGATCGCGTTCATCGTGATGGCCGCCACGGGCCGCAAGCTGCCGCGCCAGGGCGACTGGATGGCGGTGCTCTGTGCGACGAGCATCTTCGCGCTGTTCTTCGCCGTGCTGGCGAACTTCCTCAACCTGGGCGAGAACGCCTGGCCCGTCCTGAACAGCATCGAGTGGACCACGATCGGCGACTTCCACCTGCGCATGGGCATCGCCGTGGACTCGATCACGATCGTGATGCTGGCCGTCATCACCACGGTGGGGCTGATGGTGAACATCTTCTCCGTGGGCTACATGAAGGGCGAGCCGCGCTACTGGTGGTACTTCGCCGTCCTGCAGCTATTCGTCGCTTCGATGCTCATGCTCGTGCTGGCGGACAACCTGCTCCTCCTCTACGTGGCCTGGGAGCTGGTGGGGCTGAGCTCGTTCCTGCTCATCGGGCACTACTGGGAGCGGCGTTCGGCGGTGGAGGCGGCGAAGAAGGCGTTCATCACGACGCGCGTGGGCGATGTCGGCCTGCTCATCGGCATCATCCTGTTCTGGGACGCGACCGGCAGCTTCAACATCCTCGAGATCACGCACTACGTGGAGGAGGGCGCCATCAGCCAGACGCGCCTCTTCGTGACGATGATGTTCATCCTCCTGGGGGCGATGGGGAAGAGCGCCCAGCTCCCCTTCCACGTGTGGCTGCCCGACGCCATGGAAGGCCCCACGCCCGTGAGCGCGCTCATCCACGCGGCCACGATGGTGGTGGCGGGCGTCTACCTGGTGGCGCGCATGCTGCCCATCTTCGAGGTGGCGGAAGGCGCCCTCCTGGTGGTCACCATGGTGGGGCTCATCACGGCGCTCTTCAGCGGGGTCGTGGCCTTCACCCAGACCGATATCAAGAAGGTGCTCGCCTACTCCACCGTGAGCCAGCTCGGGTTCATGTTCGTGGCCCTTGGGGCGGGGTTCGTGGGCGCCGGCATGTTCCACCTGTTCACGCACGCCTTCTTCAAGGCGCTGCTCTTCCTGGGGGCGGGGTCGGTCATCCTCGGCACGCACCACCACCAGGAGATGAGCCAACTTGGCGGGCTCTGGCGAAAGATGCCGATCACGGCCGCCACCTTCCTCATCGGGTCGCTGGCGCTGGCGGGGCTCTTCCCCCTGGCGGGCTTCTGGAGCAAGGACGAGATCCTGCACGCCGTCGACGCCCACCGCGGGGCCTGGGCGTTCCTCCTGATCTCCATCGCCGCCATCATGACGGCGTTCTACTCGGCGCGGCTCTTCATCCGCACGTTCCTGGGCAAGCCGCAGGACGAGGAGGTCGCGAGCCACACGCGCGAGAACGGTCTCATCATGACGCTGCCGCTCGTGTTCCTCGCTATTCTCTCCATCGTCGCGGGCTTCTTCGTATTCCAGGGCTTCGGGAGCGCGTTCGGCTTCCCGGGCGGCTTCAGCGAGTTCGTGTTCCTGCACGGCCCCGAGGTATTCCACGTGAACTGGGGCCTGGTGGGCCTCTCGACCGCGCTCTTCGTCATCGGAACGTTCGGCGGCGCCTGGTTCTACTGGAACGGGCGGCTCGACCGCTCAACGGCGCTGGTCGAGTGGCAGCCGAAGGTCTACGAGATGGTGCAGCGCAAGTTCTACTTCGACGAGCTGTACCAGTTCCTCATCGACCGTGTGGTGCTGGGCTTCAGCTACCTCGTGAGCTGGTTCGACCGCTTCGCCGTGAACGACACCGGCGTCGACGGCACGGCCAACATGACGGGCTACGCGGGCTTCCTGCTGAAGCACCTGCAGACGGGGCGGGTACCGAACTACGCGATGGCGATCGCCGTGGGCGTGGTCGCGCTCGCGCTTATCAGCCTGGTGGTCGGGGGCTAGCGGATGGCCGAAACGCAGGGCTACGTACTGCTGACGGCGCTCGCGCTGCCCCTGGTGGCGGCGGGCGTGCTGCTGTTCGTCCCCGGCTCGCAGCGCATGGTGGCGCGCTACCTCTCGGCGGTCACGGGCGCGATCCTGCTGGGGCTCTCCCTCTATGTGTTCCTTGCCTACCAGGCGAGCGGCGACATCCTGCAGATGCAGCTGCAGTGGGCCTGGATCGAGAACGTCGGCTTCCTCGGCGAGAACGGCATCTCGCTGCACCTGGGCGTGGACGGCATCTCGGCGCTGCTGACGCTGCTCACGGGCGTCGTGGCGTTCGCGGGCACGCTCGTGGCGTGGAAGCTCGAGTACCGGACGAAGGACTTCTTCATCCTCTTCTGGATCCTGATCGCGGGCGTCTACGGGACGTTCTTCGCGCTGGACCTGTTCTTCTTCTTCTTCTTCTACGAGCTGGCGGTGGTGCCGCTCTACCTGCTCATCGGCATCTGGGGCTCGACGCGCAAGGAGTACGGCGCGATGAAGCTCACGCTGATGCTGGTGGGCGGCTCGGTGGGCATCTGGATCGGCATCTTCGCGGTCGTACACGAGGCGGGGATGGGCACGTTCGACCTGCCCACGCTCTGGGACGCCGCCGCCAACGGCGCGCTCGACCCGAACTTCCAGAAGATCATCTTCCCCTTCTTCGCCGTCGGCTGCGGCGTACTGGCAGGCCTCTGGCCGCTGCACACGTGGTCGCCCGACGGCCATATGTCGGCGCCCACTTCGGTCTCGATGGTGCACGCGGGCGTGCTGATGAAGCTGGGCGCCTTCGGCATCATCCGGCTGGGCATCCAGATCCTGCCCGAGGGCGCGGAATTCTGGATGCCTGCGCTGCTGGTGCTGGGCACCATCGGGGCGCTCTACGGCGCGATCGCGGCGCTCACGCAACGGGACTTCAAGCTGATCAGCGGCTACAGCTCCGTGAGCCACATGGGCTATGTGCTCATCGGTCTGGCCACCCTGCACCACGTAGGCGTGACCGGCGCCGCCCTGCAGATGTTCAGCCACGGCGTGATGACGGCCCTCGTCTTCCTCCTCATCGGGGCGCTCTACGACCAGGCGCACACGCGCGACCTGAGCGACTTCGGGGGCGTGGCGAAGGTGATGCCGTTATGGGTCATCGCCTATGTCATGGCGGGCCTCGCGAACGTGGGCCTGCCCGGGCTCTCGGGCTTCACGGCGGAGTTCCACATCTTCGTGGGCACGTTCAAGACCTACCCGATCTTCGGTGGGCTGGCCATCCTGGCGGCGGCGATCGCGGCCGCCTACATGCTGCGCATGTTCGCGGTGGTCTTCTTCGGACCGCTCAACCCGCGCTGGCGTGACCTGAAGGACCTGCGACCGATCGAGGCGGTCGCAGCGGCGCTGCTCATCGCCTCCATGCTGGCCATGGGCCTCTGGTGGTCGCCGTTTACGGACCGGCTCGCGAACACCGTCGTGAACCTGCCGGGGGTGACGGGCTGATGCGCGACTTCACCCTGTTCATCCCGGAGTACATCGCCGTGGCGGCGGCCGCCGGCATCCTCGCCACGGAGCTGATCTGGCCGAAGATCCGCAAGGACTACCTCGCCTACGGGACGGCGGCGGGCGCGCTGGCGTGGCTGATCGCGGCCATCCCCTATATCGGCGACAGCGCGGGCGACTTCGAGGGGCTCCTCCGCACGGACGACTTCACTACCTACTTCCGCATCCTCGCGGCGGGCATCGTGATGGTGATCTCGCTGCTCTCGGCGCACTACATGCGCGACCGCACGAGCACCGCGGGCGAGTACTACGGCCTGCTGCTGGTGGCCGGCACGGGCATGGTGCTGATGGCCGCCGCGCAGGAGCTGCTGACGGCCTACATCTCGCTGGAACTCCTCAGCTTCTCCCTCTACATCCTCGTCGGCTACCTGAAGCGCGACCTCCTGAGCAACGAGGCGAGCCTGAAGTACATCCTGCTGGGCGCCTTCTCCAGCGCCATGCTCCTCTATGGCATCAGCCTCATCTACGGCGTGACCGGCAGCACCAGCTACGAGGGCATCGCCGAGGGACTGGCCGCGCGGGGCGGCGACACGGACGCGGCCACCATCGTGGGCATCATGCTGATCATCGCGGGCGTCGGCTTCAAGGTGTCGGCGGTACCCTTCCACATGTGGGCGCCCGACGCCTACCAGGGCGCCCCGCTGCCAATCACGGCGTTCCTCTCGACCGCCTCGAAGGCGGCCGGCTTCGCCCTCATCCTGCGGCTCTTCACGGGCGCCCTCGTCGTCGACGCGGTCGAGTGGCGGGCGGCGATCGCGGCGCTGGCGGCGATCACGATGACGGCGGGCAACCTCCTGGCCATCCAGCAGACGAACCTGAAGCGGCTGGTCGCCTACAGCTCAATCGGGCAGGTGGGCTACATGCTCGTCGCGATCGCCGCCATCGGCTACGGCGACGCGGCCACGGCGGAGAGCGCCTCGAGCGCGCTGCTGCTGCACATCGTCGGCTACACGGCTTCCACGCTGGCGCTCTTCACAGCGCTCACGGCGCACTACAACCGCACGGGCGACGACACGATCGCGGGTCTGCGGGGGCTGGCGGAGACGCAGCCGTTCCTGGCGCTGGTGATCACGGCCTCGCTCTTCTCGTTCGCGGGGCTGCCGTTCTTCGCGGGCTTCACGACGAAGCTGCTGCTGTTCCAGGCGAGCACAACGGGCGGGCTGCTCTGGCTCGTGGGCCTGGGGGCGGCGAACAGCTTCCTGAGCCTCTACTACTACCTGAGGGTCATGCGCCAGATGTACCTGTTCGATCCGCCGGAGGGACACACGCGCTTCCGGCCCACGCCCCTGCTGGGCGCCCTGGCGGGACTGCTGCTGCTGGGCGTGGTGTTCGTCGGCGTGTACCCGCAGCCCGTCTTCGAGGCTACCGACCAGGCGGCCTCGGCCCTGTTCGAGGTGAGCGCCGCCGTCCTCGCGTACGCCCCGTAGCCCCACCCTCTGATGCCAGCGGACCTGGAGCAGATCATCGCGGCGGCGAGGCGGGACGGAGGCATCCGTCTCACCCTCCACTATCGGAACCACCGAGTACACGAGCCGGACCGTCCATCGCACGAGGAGATCACATTCGGGCTTGGCAGCGACGCACCAGAAATCACCCGTGACGATGGTGGCCGAAACGATCCTCGGGGGCCCGTCTGCTCGGTCACCTGTGAGGGGCCCGACGGCAACCGATTCGTGGTTCGCCTAAACTATGCGGTGCGCCCCATGCGCGTGATCACCGCCTTCCAGGCGCGCCGGGAGGAGCAGGATGGCTGAATGTGTCGCCCCGCAGCCGCTTCCCGTGTACGTCGATGGGGACCGTGTCTGGCGCGAAGTCTTTCCCGTGATCGTCGCCGAGGACGGCGAGCGGTTGGTCTCGTTCGAGACAGCCGCGCGGATGGAGGCCCGCCACAAGCACTACCTGAACCTCGCCGAGCGGGACGAACTCCCCGAGCCAACCGCACGTGTCGAGCGGGCAGCCGAGGCGCCGCCATCGGGACCGCCCCGCGTCATCGAAACGCGCATGGAGCCGATGCCTGTGCACAAGGAGGGCGACCACGTCTGGGAGGAGGAGTTCCCAGCGGTCGTGTACAACGACGGCCACGTGACGTTCGACATCGCGGTCTCCCACGAAATCGACGCGCGACGCGCCCACTACGCGGAGCTGGCCGAGCGGGGCGAACTCCCCGAACCGACTGGTCACGCCCGCCCGAACCCACCCGCCCCGAAGGCGCCCTGCGTCGTCGGAACTCGCACGCAGTCCGTCCCCGTCTACCAGGAGGGGAACCGTCTCTGGCAGGAGGACTTCCCCGTCGTGGTATTCGACGACGGGGAGATCGGCCTGGAGGATGCGAACGTCCGCGAGTGGGAGGCGCGCTATAAGCATTACCTCGAACTCGCGGAGCGCGGCGAGTTGCCCAAGGCCGACGGTGAGCGGGAGAAGGACTCCAACGAGGCCGCTGGCGGCTAGCTCTCGCCGATCTCCCCGAGGCTGATGGTGTCGTCGCCGGCTTCGGCGTCACCGTAGACGCCAGCGGGGACGCCCTTCCAGACGGTCACGATGAAGTCCTCGCGGAAGGGGTCGGCGGTCATCGCGAGTTGCTCGTCGACCGCGTCGATGAGTTCGCGGATGCGGTCGTCGCTGGCATCGCCGGTCGTGCAGAGCGTGGCGTGGATATTGGGGGCCTGCATGTGCAGGTCCACGCGCCCGACGATCTGGCTGTCATCCAGAATCGTGTAGGACTCGGAGTGCGGTGTGCGCACCTCGCGGTCGAAGCTGATCACGTTCCACGCTCCCAGTGTGTATTGCGCTCGACTGCCGCGCGCTCGCTCATTTTCTCAAGACGCGGGCTTATGCGGGGCGCACGTGACCCGCGCCGAGGACCATCCATTTGTAGCTGGTAAGTTCCACCAGGCCCATCGGGCCGCGGGCGTGCATCTTCTGGGTGGAAATGCCGATCTCCGCGCCCAGCCCGAACTGGGCGCCGTCGGTGAACTGCGTGCTCGCGTTCACGTAGACGACGGCGGCGTCGACCTCAGCGGTGAAGCGCATGGCGTTCTCGTAGCTGTCGGTGACGATCGCCTCGCTGTGCTTGCTGCTGTGCGCCTCGATGTGCGCCAGCGCCTCGTCCATGGTGGCGACGATGCGCACCCCGGCGCGCAGGGCGAGGTGCTCGGTGTCCCAGTCGTCGGGCCCCGCCGCCTCGACGGCCAGGCGTGGAACATCCAGCCGGGCCAGCAGGTCGAGGGTGCCGTCGTCGCCGAGCAGCGTGACCGTTCCCGCCCAGCGCTCACCGAGGGAACGGAGCAGGGCGGGCGCGACCGCCTCGTGCACGAGCAGCGTGTCGAGGGCGTTGCAGATGCTGTAGCGGCGCGTCTTGGCGTTGTCGACCACCTCAAGCGCCATCGCAAGGTCGGCCGCGGAGTCGACGTAGGTGTGGGAGACGGCCTCGCCGTGCGCGACGACGGGCATGGTCGCGTTTTCGCGCACGTAGTTGATGAGCCCGGCGCCGCCGCGCGGCACGATCAGATCGACGACATCGTGCATGCGCAGCAGTTCGTCGACGTGGGCGCGATCGGGATCGCGGATGACCTGAGCGGACTCGGCGGGGAGCTCCGAACCTTCGAGCGCATCCCGGAGCAGGGCGCCGAGCACGGCGTTGCTATGCACCGCCTCTTTGCCGCCGCGAAGAACGGCGGCGTTGCCGCTCTTGAGGCAGAGCGTGGCGACATCGATGGTGACGTTCGGGCGGGACTCGTAGATGCAGGCGACAACGCCGAGGGGCACGCGCTTGCGTGAGATCTGCAGGCCATTCGGGAGGGTGCGCGCGTCGATCGTCGCGCCCACGGGGTCGGGCAGGGAGGCGACGTCGCGTGTATCGGCGGCCATGCCGCGGAGGCGCGCGGGCGTGAGCGTGAGGCGCTCAAGGAAGTAGTCGTCGAGGCGCGCCGCGCGGCCCGCGGCGAGGTCCTTCGCGTTCTCCGCGAGGATGGCGTCCTCGCGCTCAAGCAGGAGGTTGGCGATCCGCTCAAGCGCATCGTTCTTGGCGTCGGTGGAGGCGAGGGCGAGGCGGCGGGAGGCGGCTTGCGCAGCCTCCGCCTGCTCGCGGATGCGCGATGCGGTCGCGGTCATGGAGGTAGTGTAGCCGCTTGCTGTTGTCTGTACGGCGCGGGCGCGGGAGCCTAGGCTTAAGACGGCCAGGGACTCCACGGGGAGCCCAAAGCCGGGGCGCCATGCTGCTCGCACTCGACATCGGCAACACCTCCGTCCACATCGGACTCTTCTCCGGGGAAGAGCTTGTTGCGACGTGGAGGGTCGGGGTCGAGTCGGAACGGTCGGCCGACGAGTACGGCATCCTCACGCTGAGCCTGCTGGCGACGCACGACCTGACGGCAGACTCCGTCGACGCCGCCATCATCGGCTGCGCCGTACCGCCCCTCCTTCCCGCCTTCCAGCGGGTCTGCGCGCGTTACTTCGGCGTGGATGCGATGGTGGTGGGACACGGCCTGCGCTCGGGCGTGCGAATCCTCTACGACAACCCCCGCCAGGTGGGCGCCGACCGCATCGTTGACGCGGTGGCCGCAGTCGATCTGTACGGGGCGCCCGCGATCGTCGTCGACTTCGGCACCGCCACCGTCTTCGACGCCATCGACGCCGACGGCGACTACCTCGGCGGCGCGATCGCGCCGGGCATCGGCATTGCCAGCGAGACGCTCTTCAGCCGGGCGGCGATGCTTTCACGCGTGCAGCTCGAACGGCCCCCCCAGGCCATCGGCCGCAACACCACCCACGCCCTCCAGTCGGGAATCCTGCTGGGCTACGTGGGGCTGGTGGAGGGCATGGTGGCGCGCTTCCAGGAGGAGCTGGGAGGGGGCGCGACCGTCATCGGCACGGGCGGCTGGGCGACCCAGATCGCAGCCGAAACCGACGTCCTCGACACCGTCGACCACGACCTCACACTACAGGGGCTGCGTCTCATTTATGACCTCAACGTTGGCTGAGCCGTCCACTCCCTTCCGCGAGCGTCCGCTCGACGGGCGAACCATCGCCCTCGGCGTCACCGGCAGCATCTCCGCCTACAAGGCCGCGGACCTCGCCAGCAAGCTGCGCCAGGCCGGCGCCAGCGTCGAGGTGCTGATGACGGAAGCGGCCACGCGCTTCATCGCGCCGCTCACGTTCCAGTCGCTCACGGGCCGGGAAACGATCGTCGATATGTTCACGACGGATGAGGCGGAGGCCCACGTCGAGGTGGCTCGCCGCATCGACGCGTTCGTGATTGCCCCGGCCACGGCCGACTGCCTGGCGCGTCTCGCCTACGGCGGCGGCGGCGACATGGTGACGTTGACGGCGCTCGCGACGACCGCCCCGATCGTGGTCGCCCCCGCGATGGACTCGCAGATGTGGGAAAACGCGGCGGTGACGGCGAACGTCGCGGCCCTGCGCGAACGCGGCGTGGAAGTGGTGGAGCCAGAGGAAGGCCGCCTCGCGAGCGGGCGCATGGGCACAGGGCGCCTTGCCGAGACGCCCGCGATCCTCGGAGCGGTGCGCGCCGCCATCGGACGCTGCAAAGGCGACCTCTGTGGGCGCTCGATCATCGTGACCGCAGGGGGCACGCAGGAGCCGCTCGACCCCGTCCGCTACATCGGTAACCGATCGAGCGGGCGCATGGGCTTCTCCCTTGCCGCGGCCGCGCGGGATCGGGGAGCGCGGGTCGCACTGGTTACGGGGCCTTCGGCGCTGACGACGCCCTACGGCGTGGACCGCGTCAACGCGAACACGGTCGAGGAGATGCTGGACGCGCTGGAGCCGCTCACGGAACGCTGCGACGCCCTCCTGATGGCGGCCGCGCCCGCCGACTTCCGCCCCCGCCAGGCCGCCGACCAGAAGATCAAGAAGGCTAGCCTGAGCGAGGAGAAGATGACGCTCGCGCTGACGGAGACGCCCGACATCATCTCGACGCTGCCGGGGGGCGGCGTACGCGTCGCCTTTGCCGCCGAGACGGAGAACCTGACAGCGAACGCGACCGCCAAGCTGGCGGCGAAGCGCGCCGACCTGATCGTGGCGAACGACGTGACCGCCGCGGGCAGCGGGTTCGGCACGGCGACGAACGAGGTCACCATCTTCCATCGCGACGGCGAATCGGAGCGGCTACCGCTGATGAGCAAGTACGCCGTCGCCCACGCCATCCTCGACCGCGTGGCGGCGCTGCTGGGGTAGGGCCGAAGGCGCCTACAGCGCCGTCACTAGCATCATTTGGCCCCTTACTAGCAGCCTACCCAGGACCAAGGCTCCGTAGTTGGAGGCTACTAGCAGCCTTCGGTCCTTTACTAGCAGCCTCGCGCGAGCGAAGTCCCTTCGGAGTTGAGGATCACTAGCAGCCTTCGGTCCTTGACTAGCAGCCTACCCAGGACCAAGGCTCCGGAGTTGGAGGCCACTAGCAGCCTTCGGTCCTTTGCTAGCAGCCTACCGAGGACCAAGGCTTCGGAGTTGAGGCTCACTAGCAGCCTTCGGTCCTTTACTAGCAGCCTACCGAGGACCCAGGTTTCGGAGCTGGAAGCCACTAGCAGCCTTCTTCCCTTTACTATCAGCCTGGAGGCCTATACTCTCAGCCTAGTGGCCGATTACCAGGAGAACGATGTCCAGACGCAAGCTGATGCCGCCCGCGCACGCCCCACTCTTGCAATGGTCTTCAACCCCGCGGGCCCCGTCAGTCACAGTGACCTCTTTCAGGGCAGGCGGGTGCAGATCGAACGCATCCTGTCAGCCGTAGGTCAGCACGGGCAGCACGTCATCCTGTTCGGTGAACGGGGCGTGGGAAAGACTTCCCTCGCGAGTCTGACCCATGAGTTCTGGGCGAGCTACGCGCGCGAGGCCACCGGCTTCCTCGCGCTCCGCTACAACTGCGATCCAGACGACACCTTCGGAACGATCTGGGCACGTATCGCCGAACTCCTCGCTGACGAGTATGCCAGGCAAGGCCGACCCCGCCCGACCGGCGACACCTGGGAAGACCTCTACGACGAGGTCACTCACGAAGCCGGCACTCCCCACTCTGTCCGCAGGCTGCTCGATCTCACCGGTGAGATGCTCATCATCGTGGTCGACGAGTTCGACCAGGTGCTGGACGACGCCACAGTCCAGCAGTTCGCGAGCCTGATCAAGGCTCTATCCGACTACCTCGCACCCTCGACCCTGATTTTGGTCGGCGTAGCAGACACGGTCGATGACCTCATCGAGGACCACGCATCGATCAACCGAGCCACTATCCAGGTCGCGCTCCCGAGGATGTCGCAGCGAGAGCTGCGGGACATCATCCAGAGTCGCTACGACCGCGCAGGCCTCCTTGCTTCCCCCGAGGTCCTTGGCCGCATGGCATGGCTTGCCCAGGGACTGCCACACTACGCACACCGCCTTGGGCAGGAAGCGGGCTTCTCGGCAGCCAATCGATCAACCCTGACCGTAACCGAGGACGATGTGGACCGTGCGGTCAGAGTGGCGGTCGAGCACTCCCATGAAAGCATCCGCATGGCGTATCGCAACGCGACGGCAAGCCCCCAACCCCAAGCCCTCTTCGAAACAGTGCTTCTCGCCTCCGCACTGACTCCGGCAGATGAACTCAGGTACTTCGCGCCCGCCGATGTCCGGGGTACCCTGCGCCGGCTCACGGGGCGGTCCTACGACTACCCGCACTTCGTCCGCCACCTGAAGCAGTTCGCTTCTCCAGAGCGGGGCGAGGTACTTGAAGTGATCGGCCAGAGCCGCAAGTGGCGCTATCGCTTCGCGGACCCGCTGCTGCGGCCCTACGTCGTTCTCAGCGCGCTGGCGGACGGGACGCTCGACTTTCCCACGCTGTATGAGCTGGACCCGCAGGAGGAGGAGGACGACGACGATGGGCAGCCGCAGCTGCTCTAGGCGGCCCCGTTCCCCGTGGCACGCGATTGACGTAAGCTCGAAGCCAATGACGCACTCTTCGGACGGCATACAGCGTCGCTGCACCTGTATGGCGGGGTCCCGCCGCTAGCGGGCCCCGGCAGCAGCCAGCACTCGCCCAGCCCCAAGAGGTAGCGAACCCTATGTCCCTCCTCAGCGAGATCCGCGACGACATCCGCGCGACGATGGAGCGCGACCCGGCCGCCACCAATGCCCTGGAAGTCGTCCTCTTCTACCCCGGTTTTCACGCCCGGCTCGCACACCGGCTCGCGCACGCGCTTCACCGCCGGGGCCTGCCCCTCGTGCCGCGCGGCATCATGCACCTCGTGCGCTTCATCACGGGCATCGAGATTCACCCTGGAGCCACCATCGGCCCGCGCCTCATGATCGACCACGGCATGGGCATCGTCATCGGCGAAACCGCCGAGATCGGGCCCGACGTGACGCTCTACCAGGGGGTCACGCTGGGCGGCACGAGCACGCGCCGCACGAAGCGGCACCCCACGCTGGTGGGCAACAACGTGGTGGGGGCGGGCGCGAAGGTCATCGGCGCTGTCGAGATCGGCGAGAACGCACGCATCGGCGCCGGCTCGGTCGTCATCACGAACGTGCCCCCCATGGCCACGGTGGTGGGCGTACCCGGGCACATCGTCGCCTTCCACGACGACTCGAACGGCGTGTTGCAGCGGCTGCCCGATCCCGAGTGGGAGCGCCTGAACCAGCTCGACGAGCGAGTCGACGAACTGCGCGAGCTGCTCGCCCACCTCGAAGACCACGTGGGCGGCCTGCACGACGACCACCACTCCGACGAGCGCTCCCGTGCGGAAGCGCCGCCTCGCAGCTGACGATGCTGAACCTTCGCGACACCCTCACCGGCGAAAAGCGCGAGCTGGTCCCAATCGCGGACGAAGTGCGCCTCTACGTGTGCGGGGTCACGCCATACAGCGAAGCGCACCTGGGCCACGCGCTCTTCTCGATCGTGTTCGACGTGCTCCGCCGCTACCTCGAGTGGCGCGGCTACGGCGTGCGCCACATCCAGAACTTCACCGACATCGACGACAAGCTGATCGAGCGCGCGAACGAGACGGGCGCGACCGTGGCCGAGCTGGCGGAACGCCACTCCGAGGCATACCTCGCCCAGCTCACGCGCCTGAACGTCCTCCCGGCGACGGAGTATCCGCGCGCGACGGAGGAGGTCCCCAACATCGTTACCTTCATCGAGGGGCTGGTGGCGAAGGGCGCGGCCTACGAGTCCGGCGGCGACGTGTACTACCGGGTCCGCGAGAAAGCCGACTACGGGAAGCTCTCGAAGCGGGATGTGAACGACCTTCGCAGCGGCGCGCGGGTGGACCTGAGCGAGCTGAAGGACGACCCCCTCGACTTCGCCCTCTGGAAGGGCGCGAAGCCGGGCGAGCCGCACTGGGACAGCCCCTGGGGTCCGGGGCGGCCGGGCTGGCACATCGAGTGCTCGGCGATGGCGATGAACGCCCTGGGCGAGCAGATCGACATCCACGGGGGCGGCGGCGACCTGATCTTCCCCCACCACGAGAACGAGATCGCGCAGAGCGAGTCCTTCACGGGCAAGGCGCCCTTCGCCAATTTCTGGATGCACAACGCGCTCCTCCAACTGGGGGAGGAGAAGATGTCGAAGTCGCTCGGGAACCTCGTCGGCATCGACGACGTGCTCGACCGCTACGGCGCGGACGCGCTTCGCATGTTCATCGTGACGAGCCACTACCGCAGTCCCCTCACGTACGGCGAGGAGGCGCTCGATGCGGCCCGCGCCGGCGCCGAGCGACTGCGACAAGCGGCGTTCTCGAAGGGTGTGGCCGACGGCGACCCCCTCGACCCATCGGAGACGCGCGAGCGCTTCACCGAGGCGATGGACGACGACCTGAACACGCCCCGCGCCCTGGCGGCGCTCTTCCACCTCGCACGCGCGATCAACCGCGCCCACGATGCCGGTCACGATGCCAGCGACGCGCAGGCAACGCTGCGGGAGCTGGCTGGAGTGCTCGGCTTCACGCTGCACGAGCCGCCGCACCACAGCGAGAACGCGGCGCCGTTCGTCGACCTGCTGGTGAAGCTGCGGTCGGATCTGCGCGTGGCGAAGCAGTGGGCGCTCGCGGACAGCGTTCGCGACGGACTCGTCGAGCTCGGGGTCGAGCTGCACGACGGCGCCGAGGGCACGGACTGGTCGTTCCGATGAGCGAGGGCTCGGGCGAAGGCCGCGGGCTACGCGACTACCTGCGCCAGAAGGCGCGGGCCATGCGGGAGGCAGCGGCGGCCAAGCCGCGCCCCGAGCAGTGGCGCGAGACCGTCTCGGCGACATGCGTGGCGGACGACGCCACGGGCGTACGCAAGCTGCGCATGCGCGACTGGGAGATCGCCGGCGACTCGGGGCCGGACTTCGGCGGCTGGAGCCTGGGGCCAAGCTCCCCGGAGCTGTTCTGCGGCGTCATCAGCACGTGCCTCACGCACACCTACCTCATCGCCGCCGCCACGCTCGACATCCCCCTCGACCGGGTAGAGGTAACCGTCAGCTCGACGAACAACGATGCGCACTTCCTCGGCATTGCCGGCGACGACCCGACCGCGCCGTTCGACATCACGGCCCGCGTCTCGCTCGACGCAGCGGACGCCAGCGCCGAACAAGTCGCGACGCTGCACACCTACGCCGCCGAACGCTGCCCCCTCTCGAAGCTGGTCCGCGAACCGAACACGGTCACGCTCGTCACGGAGTAGCGGTGGTACGAGCCGGAGGCCAGCCCTGAAAACGACCAACTACTTCGAGAACGTCGTGCTGGTGAAGCGGCCGTATCTGCGCCGCGAGTGGTGCGAGCGCGTCTTGCAGAACCCAAGCGCGGTCCTCCAGCAGCCCGATGGTCGGTTTCGATACTGGGGGCGCATCGACGAACTAGGTGGTCGGTTTCTGCGAGTCGTCACGCTCGAAGACGGGGAAACGGTTCACAACGCATTTCCGGACCGCCGGTTTGCTATCCTCCCAAGGAACGGCGGAGCCAGACCATGAAACTGCTCTACGACCAAGACACGGACTCCCTTTACATCGACCTTGGGGAGGCCCCGGGCGTGGATTCCTTCGAGCTGGCTGACGGAGTCGTTCTCGATATCAACTCGGAGGGCGGCGTTGCCGGCATCGACATCGATCACGCCTCAAGGCGCCTCGATCTGAACGCGCTCGCCGTAGTCGAAGGTCGGCCCAAGCCGGACGGCGGGACTAGCGCAGCTCGCTGACCTGGCGCCTGCACACGAGGTCCCAGTCGATCTCGTAGCCGAGGCCGGGTTCCTCAGGGGCGTGCACGAGGCCGTCGGCGTCGACCTCAATGTCGTTCACGAGGCCGTATTTCTGGGCGGCGTCGGGCAGGAGCACCTCGAAGAACTCGCAGTTGTTCACGGCCATGATGACGTGCAGGTTGGCGACGTTATTGAGCGAGTTGCCGCCGTGGTGGATCTCGCACCTCATGCGGAAGGCGTCGGCGAGGTTGGCGATCTTGTGGAGGGCGGTAATACCGCCGGAGACGGCCACGTCGCCGCGCAGGATGTCCGTCGCCTGTTGCTGCACCCACTGCTGGAGGCCGTAGAAGCTGGCCGGGGCGAACTCCGTCGCGAGGATGGGGATGTCCAGCTTCTGGCGCAGCTTCACGTAGCCGTAGATGTCCTCCTCCTCCAGCGGGTCCTCGTACCAGTAGTAGCCGAGCTCCTCAATGGCGCGGCCCACGCGGACGGCGTCCTCGTAGCTGTAGGCCCAGACGGAGTCGAGCATCAGCGTCATGTCGGGGCCGACGGCATCGCGCGCGACGCGGCAGATATCGATGTCGACGGACGGGCGGGTGTCGGGGTGGATCTTGTAGGCGGCCCAGCCGCGGTCCTGGAACGACTTCGCCTCCTCCGCATAGGCCTCGGGGGAGGGGAGGGAGGCGGAGCTGGCGTAGGCGGGTACGGAGCTGCGGCAGGACCCAAGGAGGCGGTGCACCGGCAGGCCCGCGATCTTCCCGGCCAGATCCCAGAGCGCGACATCGACGGCGCCGATTGCGCGGAAGGAGACGCCCCGGCGGCGCTTCCACATGGCGTGCCAGAAGCGCCCGATATCGAGCGGGTTCTGACCCATCACGACCGGCTTCAAGTAGGTCAGGAGCGCCTCCGCGTCCATGGTGGCGTCGCGGCTGGCGGAGCCGAGGAAGGAGTGCCCTTCGAGCCCTTCATCGGTGCGGATGGTGAGCACGCCCATCTGGCGTTCGCCGCCGTAGGCGATGGCCGCCCCGGGGTAGGCGCCGTGGGGGACGTCCCAACTGAAGGTCGTAAGGAAGACGTCATCGATTTTCATTTCAGCTCACTCCGCTCGTTTGCTCGACTGCTTTCGCGCTCGCTGGTGTTTGTCAGACGCTCGACTGCTTCGCGCTCGCTGGTGTTTGTCAGACGCTCGACTGCTTCGCGCTCGCTGGTGTTTGTCAGACGCTCGACTGCTTCGCGCTCGCTCATCTCAGCTCACCCCGCTCGGTCGCTCGACTGCCCGAATCGTACGCGCCGTTTAGCGGTCGCTGCGAAGGGAGGTGGGGAGGTGGTCGAGGTTGGGGGCGCGTTCGATGGCGGCGTAGCGCGGCGAACCCTCGGGGTGGCGGCCCTGCGGCCAGACGAGGAGCTCGACGATTGCCGCGTTCGGAAAGTCGAATTCGTGGCACCAGGCGCTGTCGATCGGGATGCTCATCGCCCAGCGCAGGATGCCGTCGGTGGCGCCGGAGTGGGAGACAATGGCAATGGCCTCACCCGCGTGCGGGGCGACAATGTCCTCGCACGCGCCGCCGACGCGCTCGGCGAACGCGGCCAGGGTCTCGCCGCCGGGAACGCCGGTGTGTTCGGGCCGCCAGATGGCGTCCATCTGCGAATCCTCGGCATCCGGGGCCCAGTCCGCGATCTCGAACTCGGTTAGCCGGTCGTCGAGCTGCAGGTCGAGGCCCGTCACGCGGGCGAGCGGCTCGGCGGTCTCGCGGGCGCGGCGCATCGGGCTCGCGTAGATAGCGGCAAGAGACACGTCCGCGAGCGCCACGGCGACCGCTTCGGCCTGCCGCCGCCCGAGTGGGGAGAGGGGCGTGTCGTGGCCGTAGGAGCCGTCGTCGGCACGCGCCTGTCCGTGACGCACCAGGTAGAGGCGGACGGGGTCAGTCAACTTGGCGGCGGGATAGCGTGAGACGCTCGCCTTCCTTCGTAGAAGGACGAATCACTCGCGACATAGCGAGTCCAAAGCCGCCAAATCAGTCGCCACTGAGCGCTCTCGGGGTCTAGTGAGCGCACGGGCAGACTGGTGTCCATTGCCTCACGCAAACCGAAGAGGGCAGAGTGCGATTCGGCAGCATCAATCAGAGGACCGGTGAGTTGACTCTCAAGCTGCACCGTCTCTTCCTCACTGCGCTCGGGGTTCGCTACCAGAGCCTCATGCAATTGGCTCTTCGTCCTACCCATCGCTCGACGGGCGTTCTCTACCATCATGGCGTTTACATCGCTTAGCAGGGACGCATGAAAGGGGTACGTGTCAGGAAACTCCCTCACCTCAAGGGTGGCCCTTTCCACAGCCTGAATGATGTCCTTAGCAGAAATCAGTTCCGCGCCCCTAGGAAATTGAGGGTCGATGGGCCCTAGGTCGCTAGTCGAAGACATGACGATCTCGTGGGCGCCTAGGGCGATTAGCGTGGCCGCGCTCTTGGCTCTATCTAGAACTAGGACCACCAGTCTGCGACAGCGGGCCTGGGCAGCCCGGAGAAGTCTCAAGGCAGTCTCCCCATCCCCTCCAGGGGATGCGAGGAGGAGATGGAGATCGCGATCCCGATCAACGTCGTGGAGCAGATCCTCAAAATAGGCTATCGCCTGTGGGAAGATGGCATCGACCAAGACAACGAGGTGACAACCGAACTCGTCCTCGTATTTGCGAATGAGCCGCTGACGCTCGAAACGGTTTGTGTGTGCCGCTTCGAAAAAGGGCGTCAACGAGGGCTGTGGTTCGTCATCTCGCTCCGGCAACGTCATCTATCGAGTGTCTCCGGGAAGGTCAGCCGCTTGCCTTCACGGAGACGTCGGCCCGCGCGCCGGGCCTCTCGGGCCTTCTCAATGCGCTCAGCCCAGTCTTCCGAACGTCGGTCTCCTTGTGGTCGGGGATCGGGAATCGCTCGGTCAGTGCTGGTCATTGTTCCCTCCCATGGGGTGCGCTACCATAAAGCTGACGGTTGCAGCCGTCATCTCAAGTAGCCCCTTCGTAGAGGGGCGGAAGCTGAATTCCGCGAACCGCCTTCGCTAGGCGGTTCTTCCATATCCAGCGTAATCCACGGTACCGCAGACCACCACCGCTTACCCCCTCGGGAGGCCGAGGCCACGAGTTGCCATGATGTTGCGCTGGATCTCGCTGGTGCCTGCCTCGACCGTGTTCGCGGCGGAGCGCAGGAAGACCTGAGCCTGGTCGAAGGGTAAGCGCGAGGAGGCGCCGCGCAGCATCCCGGACATCCCGAGGATGTGCATGCCGGTGAGCTGCAGGCGCTGGTTGAGCTCGCTGCCGAAGAGCTTGCTGGCGCTCGCCTCGTGGTTTGGCACGAGGCCCTGGGCCTGCATCGTCGCGACGCGATAGGCGAGGAACGTGCCCACGTTCACCTCGAGCGCGCGCTCGGCCAGCTCGTGGCGGAGCGTCTTGCGGTGCTGCCAGAGCTCGGGCTGCTCCTTCACGACCCTGGTGAAACGCTCGACCGTACGCCGGCCCCCTGAATACGAGCCGATGCCGCTGCGCTCGAAGTCGAGGGCGACGGCGAGGTGGTACCAGCCCCGGTTCTCCTCGCCCACGCGCTGCTCGACGGGGACGCGCACGTCCTCGAAGAAGACCTCGTTGAAGCTGTGCTGGTCGCCGAGATTGATGAGCGGCCGCACGGTCACGCCCGGCGACTTCATATCGAACATGAGCAGGGAGATGCCCTTGTGCTTGGGCGCATCGACATCGGTGCGGGCCGCGATCCAGCCCCAGTCGGCGAGGTGGCCGCCAGAGGTCCATATCTTCTGGCCGTTGATCACGTAGTCGTCGCCGTCGCGCGTGGCGCTCGTCTGCAGGGAAGCGAGGTCGCTGCCGGCGCCGGGCTCGCTGTAGAGGGTGCACCACCACTGCTCGGCGCTCGTGATCGGCGGGATGTACTTCCGCTTCTGCTCCTCGGCGCCGTAGAGCATGAGCGAGGGACCGACCCAGGCCACACCCATGTTCCCGACGGGCGCACCGGCGTAGGCCATCTCCTCGTTGTAGACGAGCTGGCGCATGTGCGAGGCGCCGCCGCCGCCGTACTCCTTGGGCCAGGCCATCGCGAGCCAGCCGCGCGCAGCGAGCTTCTTCTGGAAGCCCATCGTGTAGTCGTACTCTTCCTGGTTCGTCTCGAAGCCACCGCGCAGGGAGCGTCCGAGCCGCTCTTCCTCGGGGGGAAGCTCATCGGCGACGAACTGGCGGACCTCGTCGCGGAAGGATTCGACGTCGCTCTCGTGGGTGAAGCGCATGGCGCGGACTCCAGGAAGAAGGGTCGGGCGAGTCTAGCAGAGGGTTCGAAAGGGGCCCGCTGCGCCTGTAGCTCAGCGGCCGGCGGCGAGTTCGCCTTCTTCGGCGAGCAACTCAAGAACCTCCCGGAGGTTGTCGCGAAGTTCATCAAGGGTGGCAGCCTGCGTGTGGGCTCCCCGAATGCCGGGGACACTCGCGACGAAGAGATGCACTTCCTCGTCCCATTCGACATACGCCGTAAACGTTGTCATCGCTTCTACCCCCTCGGGAGGCCCAGGCCGCGAGTCGCCATGATGTTGCGCTGGATCTCGCTCGTACCGGCCGCGATCGTGCCCGCCGCGGACCCAAGGTAGGCCTGCGCCTGGTCGATCTCCACGCGCGACGAATCGCCCCGCAGCTGTCCCACCATGCCCAGGACGTGCATGCCCGTGAGGGCGATGCGCTGGCCGAGCTCGCTGCCGAAGAGCTTGCTCGCGCTGGCTTCGTGGTTCGGCACCTGTCCCTGGGCCTGCATCGTGGCGACGCGATAGGCGAGGAACGTGCCCACGTTCACCTCGACCATGCGGTCGGCGAGCTCGTAGCGGACACCCTTGCGGTTGCCCCAGAGGTCCCGGTTCTCCTCCGCGATGCGGGTCAGCCGTTCGACGTTGCGGCGGCCGACGGAGTACGACCCTATGCCGCTGCGCTCGAAGTCGAGGGCGACGGCGAGGTGGTACCAGCCCCGGTTCTCCTCGCCCACGCGCTGCTCCACGGGTACGCGGACATCCTCGAAGAAGACCTCGTTGAAGCTGTGCTGGTCGCCCATGTTGATGAGCGGCCGCACCGTGATCCCCGGCGACTTCATGTCGAGCATGAGCAGGGAGATGCCCTTGTGCTTGGGCGCGTCGGGATCGGTGCGAGCGGCGAGCCAGCCCCAGTCCGCGAGGTGGCCGCCGGAGGTCCATATCTTCTGGCCGTTGATCACGTAGTCGTCGCCGTCGCGCGTGGCGCTCGTCTGCAGGGAAGCAAGGTCGCTGCCGGCGCCGGGCTCGCTGTAGAGGGTGCACCACCACTGCTCGGCGCTCGTGATGGGCGGGATGTAGGTGCGCTTCTGCTCCTCGGCGCCGTAGAGCATGAGCGAGGGACCGACCCAGGCGACGCCCATGTTGCCCACGGGCGCGCCCGCGTAGGCCATCTCCTCGTTGTAGATGAGCTGGCGCATGTGCGAGGCGCCGCCGCCGCCGTACTCCTCGGGCCAGGCCATCGCGAGCCAGCCGCGTTCGGCGAGCTTCTTCTGGAAGCCCATCGTGTAGTCGTACTCTTCCTCGTTCGTCTCGAAACCGCCGCGCAGCGAGCGGGCGAGGCGCTCCTCCTCGGTGGGAAGCTCATCGGCGATGAACTGGCGGACCTCGTCGCGGAAGGATTCGACGTCGCTCTCGTGGGTGAAGCGCATGGCGGGGACTCCAGGGAAGAAGGGTCCGGCGAGTCTAGCAGAGGGCGGGTCAGCCGCCCCCCTTACACCTAGCCGGCGCTGGTCTTGGGGCGGACGGCACCCTGCTCGCGCAGGTCGGCGATGGTGACGACCTCGCCCGTGTAGTCGAGGGGCTGTTTCGCCATCCAGAGGACGGCGTCGGACATGATGACGGGGTCCTCGAAGTCCGAGCGGTCGACATCGCCGAGGGTGAAGGCGTAGCCCTCGGTCCAGACGCCCAGCTCAAGACGGATGCAGTTCACCGCGACGGAGCCCTCAAGCTCGATGGCGAAGCCTTCGGTCATCGCCTCGAGGGCGCGCTTCGTGGTCGTGTAGCTGATGCGGCGGAACCCGGGGTTCACGGACGCGCCCGAGGAGATGTTGATGACGCGCCCCTCGCCCGCCTCACGCATGCGCGGACAGAAGTAGTAGGTGAGGTAGAAGGGGCCGTGGATGTTGATGTCGGTGGCCAGCCGCCAGCGCTTCGTCGAGTTCTCCAGGGTGGCGCCGGGCACGCCGATGGCGGCGTTGTTGACGAGCAGGTCGCAGCGACCGAAGCGCTCATAGACCGTGTCCGCGAGGGCAGCGACCGCCTCTTCGTCACGAACATCCAGCGGGGCGAGCAGCACCTCGGCGCCCTGCTCGCGGGCGAGCTCGGCGGTCTCGTCGATGGTGCCGGGCAGCTTCGCGGGGGAGTCGGCGGTCGAGCGGGCGCAGACAACGAGGTCGTAGCCGCCGGCGGCGAGATCGATGGCGAGCTGCTTGCCGATGCCGCGGCTGGCGCCGGTGATGAGCGCAACGGGTTTCGACACGGTCCCTCCAGGCCGCCGTCTGGCGGCTGGGCGATCTTGGTGTACGGGTCGGTCGAGGGGAAGCGGCGGGGGCTCAGGCGATCCGGCCGAAGGCGGTTAGCTGGCGCAGGCGCTTGACCGTGAGCACGCCCTTCCAGGCGACCTCGGCCTGCTCCCAGGCCTCCGGGAACGTGCCCATCCAGCTCCAGTGGGGCGACCAGGCGCCGTCCTCGCCCTGCGTCTCGACGACGTAGTCGAGGTGGCGGTCGACGTGCTCGCGGAAGGGGTCGTAGAGGCGTGAAGCGGGGGAGTCGGCGATGTCGAGGGGCTGGAGCCCGTAGCCGCCCCACTGCTCGGGGTCGGTGACCAGCGTCGCTTCGACGAATTCGGGGAGGCGCGCCAGCACGGCCTCGCGTGCGGCCCTGGGGACGGCCGGGGTGGTGGCAAAGCGGATGTAGCACTCCAGCGCGTCCTTCTGGACGCTGGCCGGCTCCATCTCGACGGCGCGGTTCACGACGACCTCCGTCATCTCGCTGAGGAACGCCGCATCGACATTTCTGGAGAAGGCGTGCAGGGCGGCGACCACGGAGGGACGGGGGTTGTCGGCGAAGAAGCCCCAGCCCTCCTCGAAGTCGTCGGACCAGTGCCACCAGGGGGCATGGGGGGCGCTGTTGTCGTGGCGGGGAACGAGCGGCCAGGAGCGCCAGCCGGGCACGTACACCGCGCGGAGCTTTCCGACGGCGCGGGCGGAGATGGAGTCGGGGCCCCCGCCGAGCTCCCACAGGATCTCCAGCGCCCTGAGCGTGCAGAGCACCGAGGAGGCCTCGCCCTGGAAGTCGGCCTCCATGCCGTGGAAGCCGCCGTCCGGGTTCTGGAGGGCGGCCAACTCGGCGAGCACGTCCGGCGGGTCGCCGCCGCCGAAATGGTGGCGGCAGAGGGCCCGGTCGAGGGGGAGAGCGTTCGCCAGCACGAAGGCGACGGCGCGGTCCCGGTTCGTGGGTGTCAGTTGGTTCGGCATCAGAACAAACTCCTAGCGGAGGGAGCGGCCGCCGTCGATGGTAATGACGGCGCCGGTGACGTAGCTGCTGGCGTCGCTGGCCAGGTAGAGGGCGGCGCCGGCGGTGTCCTCGGGGGTGGCGTAGCGGCCAAGCGGGACGTCGCCCTTGAGGCGCTCGCCGTGGCGGCTCTCGAAGAGCGCCCCGGTGAGCGCGCTCTCCGTCCAGCCGGGGGCGAGGGCGTTCACACGGACGCCGCGGTCGGCCCACTCGAGCGCGAACACCTTCGCCATGTGGATGAGCCCCGCCTTGGTGACGCCGTAGGCACCCTGACGTTCGTCGGGGTGGATGCCGAGCATGGAGCTGACGTTGATGATGCTGCCGGGCTGCCCGGCGGCGAAGAGGCGCGTCGCCACCTCGATGCTGCAGCACCAGGCCCCGCGCAGATTCACCCCCATGAGCTGGTCGAGGTCCTCGGCGGTCGTATGCTCGACGCGCTTGTAGAAGGGGCTGATGCCGGCGTTGTTCACGAGCACGTCGATGAGGCCGAGGCGGCTGGCGTCCTCCACGAGCGCGCGGACGGCTTCGGGGTCGGAGATGTCGCAGGGGATAGCGATGGCGTTCGGCCCGAGGCGCTTCGCCGCCTCGTCGAGCGCTTCCTTGCCGCGCGCGCTGATGACGACGCGCGCGCCCTCGCCCACGAACGTCTCGGCGATGGCGTAGCCGATGCCACGCGAGCCGCCCGTGACGAGCGCGGTTTTCCCTTCGAGTTCCATGTGTGGGCCGCCTCCATCTGCCTGCCGCTGGCGGAGTGTACCGAGCAGGTACGATTCGCGCGTGGCGACACCCGACGACGTGCGCGAACTCGCCCTCGCCCTGCCGGAGACGATCGAGCGGTCCTCCTACGGCACGCCCGGCTTCCGCGTGGGCGACCGGCTCTTCGCGCGTCTGCACCAGGACGGGGAGTCGCTGGTGGTGTGGGTCGACATGGACGAGCGCGAGATGCTCGCTCAGACGGAGCCGGAGAAGTTCTTCTGGACGCCCCACTACGACAGGCACCCGATGCTGCAGGTGCGGCTCGCGGCAGTCGACCGCACCGAGTTGGCGGAGGTGCTGCGCGACTCGTGGCGGCAGCGGGCGACGGCGTCGGTGCTAAGGAAGTTCGGCGAGGGCTAGCCGGCGCGGGGAGAGACTTCCCGTTCCAGCCGATCTCCAAGGCGGTCGCGCTCCACATCAAGGTCGTACTGGGCCTGCAGGTTCAGCCAGAATCGCTCGGAGAGACCGAAGTAGCGCGACAGTCGAAGGGCGGTGTTCGCGGAGACGGCCCGCGTACCGTGGACGATCTCGTTGATCCGTCGGGGTGGGACGCTGATGTCCTTCGCCAAGCGGTACTGGCTGAGCTCCAGCGGCTTCAGAAACTCCTCAAGCAATACCTCTCCAGGATGGACAGGAGAGAGTTTGGCGGTTGTCATCGTTCTCCTCGCCTCAGGAGTAATGGTAGGCAGGGTCGAGTGCGAGCTCAAAGCTCGCCTACCGCCCGCACACCCGCTACCTTCCTCCCGTGGCGACGATCGATACGGAACGGGCGGTGGCGCACCTGCGACAAGCGGATCCCGTGATGGCGACCGTCATCGAGGCGGTGGGACCGCCGCGCCTGCGGGAGCCGTCGCCGACGGCGTTCCAGGCGCTGGCGCGCTCGATCATCTTCCAGCAGCTCAGCGGCAAGGCTGCGAGCACCATCCTGGGACGCTTCGTGGCGCTCTTCCGTGAGGGCGCAACCGGGGAAGAAGCCGTCGACGGCTTCTTCCCCGAGCCCGGAGAGGTGCTGGCAATCGACGACGAGACGATGCGTTCGGCGGGCGTCTCGCGGCAGAAAGCAGCCGCGCTGCGGGACCTCGCGTCGCACTTTGCCGAGGGGTCGCTCAGCGTCGAGCGCTTCGGGGAGTGGAGCGACGAGGAGGTCATCGCGCACCTGCTGCCTGTGCGCGGCATCGGACGCTGGACCGCGCAGATGTTCCTGATGTTCCACCTCGGGCGTCCCGATGTGCTGCCCACCGCCGACGTGGGACTGAACCGCGCGATGGCGAACCTTTACGGCCTCGAAGGGCCGCCGGGGCCCGAGGAGATCGCACGCATCGGCGCTCCCTGGCATCCCTGGGCGACCGTCGCCTGCTGGTACCTGTGGCGTAGCGAGGACGTGATCCTGCCGCTGGGAGAGCCTGCGTGAGCATCCTCATCGACGAGTCGACGCGCATCCTCGTGCTCGGCATCACCGGGCGGGAGGCCGTGTCCTTCACGCGCGATACGCTCGACTACGGCGGCCGGGTGGTGGCGGGCGTCACGCCCGGGCGGGGCGGTCGCGACGTACACGGCGTGCCCGTCTACGACACCGTGCGCGAGGCGGTCGGGGAGCACGGGGCGGACGCAGCCGTCATCGCCGTGCCCCCTCGGGCGCTGCGCGACGCCGCCTTCGAGTGCATCGCCTACGGCATCCCGCTGGTGGTCATCGTGACGGAGCGCGTCCCGCGGCTGGACGCGGCGCAGGTAGTGGAGCTGGCGGCGCGCGAGGGCGTGCGTGTCATCGGGCCGAACAGCATGGGCCTCATCTCGCCGGGCAAGACGAAGGTCGGGAGCGTCGGCGGTCCCGCCGCGGACACGGCCCGGAGCTTTGTGCCGGGGAGGGTCGGCATCATGTCGCGCTCGGGCGGGATGACGACGGAGATCGCGAGCCTGCTGGTGCAGCACGGCCTCGGCGTCTCCACGGCGATCTCGATCGGGGGCGACCCGATCACGGGCTCCTCCTTCGCCAGCCTGCTCCCCCTCTTCGAGGCAGACCCCGAGACGGAGGCGGTCGTCACCTTCAGCGAGCCGGGCGGGGCGATGGAGGCGGAGCTGGTGGAAGCGATTCGGGAGCGCGGAACCCGCCTGCGCATCGTGAGCTTCATCGCCGGGGACTTCATGGCGGAGATGCCGGGGGTGCGCTTCGGCCACGCCGGAGCCCTGGTGCAGCGCGAGGAAGACAGCGCCGCGGCGAAGGCGTCGCTGCTACGCACGGCCGGCGTCCACGTCGCGGACGCCTTGGCGGACATCCCCTCGCTGGTACGTGGGTAACGGGGGCTCAGGCAGGAACTGACTGGTCAACAAGGCTGCGAAGGCTGGCGCGCAACTCTTCCTCGGTAAGGTGGCCGCGCGATGCCTCTGCGAGGAGGAGGGCAACGCCCCAACCGAGTTCCACTGCCTCCGCGTCCCCTTCTTCTTGCCAGACCAGCGGGGTAAGCCACTCCGTGAGCTGCTTTCGATCAACCTTCCTGTCCAGGTAACTGTTGATCTCAGCACGTACAGCGGCCACGGTGTAGACATCTACCATGACCGACTCCCTTCCCATCCGGTGGGCCCCTGCGAGCTACCTCCGAAGGCTCTTCAATGAGCGAGGCCTTGCGGATGCTGCCCTCTCAGGCGAGCCTACCACAGAGGTTCGGCGGGACCGGCACCCCTCTCAGCCCAGGGCTGGAGAGCCGGTCTGCACCCGCAGCCAGCCGGTCACCTACTTTGATACCGAGGGGCAGAGGGTGGCGATCGTTCACCAGGGACCTGCGCCAGGACCGGACCCTGGGAGCATCCAGACTGCCCGACCCGAAATGGCTGCTGCATGACGACGAAGTACTCCTGCCAGCGGACTAGCACGGTGCTGAAAACGGCGGGCGCGCGCCGACGGCCACGCCGGCGCGCTCGTGCAGCGCGAGGAGGACAGCGCCGCCGCGAAGGCGTCGCTGCTGCGTGCTGCGGGCGTCCACGTCGCGGACGCCCGCAGCGGACATCCCCTCGCTGGTACGTAGGTAACGGGGGCTCAGGCAGGAACTGACTGGTCAACAAGGCTGCGAAGGCTGGCGCGCAACTCTTCCTCGGTGAGGTGGCCCCTACCCGCCTCCATGAGGAGGAGCTCGGCGCTCCAACCAAGGTCGAGGGCGTCCGCTGGCCCCTCATCCGGCCACAGGAGGGGAAACAACCATTCGTCGAGTTGAACCCGGTCGATTTCGCCGAGAACGTACTTCTCGATCTGGGCGCGTACGACGGCGACAGTGTACATCTGTGCCAGGAGCGCTCCTCCACCGATCCGAGTCGTTCCAGCTTACCACCTGCGCAGACTCTTCAATGAACGCCGCCTTGCCGAGGCAGCGCGGTCAGGAGCCCTGACCACGCAACTCAGGAAGGACAGTCATCCATCCCCTCCCAAGGCGTCAGAGCCCACCTGCACCCGGAGCCAAGCGGTGGCCTATTTCGACACCAACGGGAGGCAGGTCGCCATCGTTCATCAGTACCTCAGGCAGGACGGAACGTTGGGGGCATCCGGGTTACCCGACCCGAAGTGGCTCCTTCACGAAGGTGACGCCCTGGTACCGGATGAGTAGGCTCTAACGCGGTGCTCGGCTTCACCACGGGCTGCTTCGGCGGCACAAGCTAGACGGTCGCCTCTCCCCGGCGGACCTCAGCCCACGCCCTAGTCCACCAGCGGCAGCAGCTCGTCGCCGGCGGCGACGGGGCGCGGGGGGAGGACATCCCGTCGCTGGTGCGGGGGTAGGGGGTGGGCGCCTCTTGCGTAGTGTTATCCTTATGCGCGACAATCACCTTGGAAGCGCACAGGCCCGGAGGGGACGATGGCGGATGTGAGCACACTGGAGCTGTTGGGCGACCTGCGGGAAGCCGAGCGAGAGGTGCGCGCCTACGGGGACGCCATCCGCAGGTTTGATGCGACTCACCCCGACCCTCACGTGGACTTCCCCGACAAGTGGGTCGGGGTCTACAGGGACGAGGTCGTGACGGCCGACACACTCGACGATTTGTTCGAAGAACTTGAGCGCCGAGCGATCCCCCGCATCAAGACCTTTGTCCGCTTTGTCGACCGTGACCCGGACGCGTTCTATTACCCGGGATGACCATTGAGGGCTGGTTCGATACTAGGGGACGGCCACTCTTCGAAGCGGAACTCCTCCTTCCCGGCCAGGGGATCCGGGTCACCCTGGAGTTCCTCGCGGACACAGGCTCCGACCGAACACTCCTGATGCCCTCCGCCACGGCCAAGCTGCCGCTGGACCTTGAGCAGCTTGGCGCCTCGACTGGCCAGATCGCTGGCGTGGGAGGCAGCATCCGGGTCGCTCGGACACCCGCACGGATCATGTTCTACGGTTCGAACGCCTATCTCTACGACCTCGATGTGGGCATCGTCGCAACCGGAGGGCAGCGCTCTCCCGTGGACGCGCTGCTCGGGCGGGACATTCTCGCTCGCTGGTACCTTCACTGTGAGAGACGCACAAACCTGCTTCGGGCAGAGAACATCTCGGCCGACGAGGTCTTCCCGCTACCGGCAAAGGGGACCTAAGCGCGTTTCAGCCCACGCCCTAGCAGGGTGCTGATAAATGCATGATCCTGGGCCTGACGCCCTGACTGACCATCGGCAGTCTCTCGTAGAGCCCAGAAACATTGGCTTTTTCGATTTCGCGACCGGCGCAAAATCAGCCCAAAACGACCGCTGCGGACTTTTTCAGCACCCTGCTAGTCCACCAGCGGGAGAAGTTCGTCGCCGGCGGCGACGGGGCGCGGGGGGAGGACGGGGGCGGCCTGCTCCTCGGCGTGGTAGGAGCTGCGCACGAGCGGGCCCGACTCGACGTGGCCGAAGCCCATCGCCCGCGCCGCGTCGCCCAACTCGGCGAACTCGTCGGGGTGGTAGTAGCGGTCGATGGGGAGGTGCTTCTCGGTGGGGCGCAGGTACTGGCCCAGCGTGAGGATATCGACGTCGTTCGCGCGGAGGGCGGCGAAGACGTCAAGGAGTTCCTCGTGCGTCTCGCCGAGGCCGGTCATGAGGCCGCTCTTGGTGAGGAGATCGGGGGCGGCCGTCTTCGCCCGCTTCAGGAGTTCGAGCGAACGCTCGTAGCGCGCCTTGGGGCGCACGCGTCCGTAGAGGCGGGGAACGGTTTCGGTGTTGTGGTTGAGGATCTCGGGGGCGGCGTCGAGCACTGTCTGCAGGGCGTCCCAGTCGCCCATGAAGTCGGGGATGAGCACCTCGATGGTGGTTCCCGGCGAGAGGCGGCGCGTCCAGCGGATGGTGTCGGCGAAGATGCTGGCGCCGCCGTCGGACACATCGTCACGGTTCACGCTGGTGATGACGGCGTGGCGCAGTCCCATTCGCTGGACGGCGAGGGCGACCCGCTTCGGCTCGCCGTGGTCGAGCTCGCCCGGACGGCCCGTGGTGACGGCGCAGAAGCCGCAGGCGCGAGTGCAGGTGTCGCCCAGGATCATGAAGGTGGCGGTACCGCGGTTCCAGCAATCGCCGATGTTGGGGCAGCGCGCCTCCTCGCAGACCGTGTGGAGCTCCTGCTCGCGCATCAGGTCGCGCAGACGCTCGTAGCCGCCTCCCGTGGGGAAGCGCACGCGGAGCCAGTCGGGCTTGCGTCCGGCCAGTGCAGTCATACAGCTAGGGTAGCGGGTCCGGGTACAGGAGCGTAGCGAGGCGGGGCCTACAATCGCGCCATGCCCGCCGAAGGTCTTGACCGGCTCTTTTCGCCGCGCGCGGTCGCCGTGGTGGGCGCCTCCACGAACGTCGACTCGCCCGGCCACGACTACGTGCGGGCGCTGCGCGATTTCGGGTTCGAGGGCGCGGTCTACCCCATCAACCCGCGCGCGGACGAGATCGCCGGTTACCGCGCCTACCCCGGCCTGGATGCGGTCGGCGGGGCCATCGACCTCGTCATCTGCTGCATCCCCGCCACCGGCGTGCCCGACGTGGTCGACGCCTGCGGCGAGGCGGGCATCCCCTTCCTGCACCTCTTCACGGGGCGGCTGAGCGAGACCGGGGACGCAGACGCGGCGGCGCTGGAGGCCGAGATCGCAGCGAAGGCGCGGGCGCGGGGCGTGCGCCTGCTCGGTCCGAACGGGATGGGCGTCTACCACCCGGCGGGACGCATCGCCTTCCGCCCCGACCTGCCTCGCACGGCCGGGCGAGTCGCCTTTCTGAGCCAGAGCGGGAACAACGCGGTCGAGGTCGTCATCCGCGGGGCGGCGCGAGGACTGCGCTTCGGCAAGGTCGCGAACTACGGCAACGGGCTCGACCTGACGCCCGGCGAGCTGCTCGCCTGGCTCGCCGACGACCCCGGGACCGAGGTCATCGGCGCCTACGTGGAGGGCGTGGCCGACGGGCGGGGCTTTTACGAGGGGCTGCGGCGGGCGGCCTCGCGCAAGCCGGTCATCATCCAGAAGGCGGGACGCTCGGCGGAGGGGGCGCGGGCGGCCGCCTCACACACGGCGGCGCTCGCGGGCGAGGCCGCGATCTGGTCGGGGATGCTGCGGCAGGCGGGCGCGATCGAGGCGCGCAGCCAGGAACAGCTCCTCGACCTGATGGTTGCGGCCTCGCTGCTGGAACGACCGCGGGGACGGCGGGCGGCGGTGGCGGGTGGCGGGGGCGGACGCAGCGTGCAATCGGCCGATGCCTGTGCGGAACAGGGCCTGGCCCTGCCGCCCCTGCCGGCGGACGTGCGGGAGCGGGTGGCGGAGCGCGCGGCGCCGCTCGCCGACTGGGTGCGGAACCCGGTCGACCAGTCGATCCTGGCGGGCAGCGGCCTCTCGGCGAACGGTCTGCTGGCGATGATGGCCGCCTCGGGCGGCTACGACCTCGGCATCGCGAACGTGGGCGAGGAGTGGTTCCTCGGGCGCCCCGAGGCGGAGTCGCGCCTGCGGCACGCCTGCACCCGTCTGCGCGAGGCGATCGACGAGTCGCCCATCCCCATCGCTGTCGTGCTGGGCGCGACGGAGATGACCGTCGACTGGCAGCGCACGCTCATCGACTCGGTACGCGACGAGCTCATCGAAGCGGGGCTGGCCGTCTTCCCGACCGTCGAGCGGGCGGCCTTCGCGCTCGGCAGGCTCGCGCCACGATGATCGCGCGACCTCCACCCCGCAGCACCGAGCCGGCGTTTCCGGACACGGAGGTCGACGAGGAGGCGCTGCTGGCGCTCATCCCGCCGTACCGCGTCATCCTCCACAACGACGACCACAACAGCATGGACCACGTCGTCGAGTCGCTGATTCGCTGCGTGCCCTCGCTCACGGTGGAGGCGGCGGCGGCGATCATGGTGGAGGCGCACAACGAGGGCCAGGCGACGGTCATCGAGTGCCCCAAGGAGACGGCGGAACACTACCGCGATGCCCTCGAATCGCGCGGCCTCACCGCCACCATCGAGCGGGCGTAGAGATCTACTGGAACCCGGCCTCGCCTTCGCTCAACAACTGCTGGACCTGCTGCTCCTCCCACTCTTGGGCAGTCTGCATTTCGGCATCTACGACTGCCGACGGTAGAGGGCGCGCTCCCCGCTCATCGACAATGAAGACTGTGAATGGATCGTCCACACCCTGCACATCCAGATCAACGGCAGTTCTGAGAATCCGCAGCGCCACGTGGATGGCCCTACCCTCTTGCAGAGTTCGAAGCCGTTTGCCGCCGAGTGTGCGCCAGACCGCGTAGGCCGTGCTTCCACCACTTCCCACCGCATGGAAGTAATCGTGAAAGTCCGAGTCGCCGTCTCTCTCGAATTCGATAATCTGTGGTTCGCCCTCAGCAAAACATGCCACGAGGGCGACCATCTGAGGAACTCCAATGACATCCTTGAACGCCGACTCCGGCTTCATACGATCAGCGATCCACTTGTAATGACTCTCGAGTCCTGATTCGATCATTTTTCGCACAAGCTCGCGCTTCTTGAATGTAGTAGGGCGGAAGTTTTTCTCTTCAACACTCGCACGCGCACGTCCCGAGATTCCGGAATTACCGCTGAACGCCATAACCAAGGGCTGCGTGCCGATCTGACGCGCTTTAGTGGTCTCCCAGCGGACACGATTTATCAAATCGCTTGTTTGGGAATCAGAAGCAAACACGACACCCGTGTCATACCTCAGAGCAATTATGACCGTCTCCGAAGATGCCATCAAGTATACTGTTGAAATAGGCTATTTTGGGCCATATCTGGATAGTCGCTATAGAGATCTTGAAGTAGCTTACCGAAGGGCCGTTCCCTAACCCAAGTGGAAATGCCCTGGAGGTTCTCCAAGGACTTTCTCTCCGCCTCTTCGCGAAGCCTCATCGCTTCCTGTTTCCCTTCGGTCGTCAGTCTATAATTGGCCCACGACAAACCGGGTTTAGGCACCCGTTCAACGAGTCCAGCTTCCACAAGGTCATCAATATCTTGGTAAATGGCAGCACTAAATGGTCCCCAATTGTACGGACGGAATTGATACTGCTCTCCAGGGGGGAGCCCAGCCTCACGCGCGAGCTTGAATAGAGTCTTCTGAATGCGGATGGGTTCGTGCTGCGAATCGAGGGTGAGGACGAGCCAACCCTTGGCTTCCGTCATGCTGCGCCTCCCGCTCAAGCCTCCCGCGACCATACTCGACCTACCCATCATAAGGGACATGACGGTGACATCGCGCGGCCTCACCGCCACCATCGAGCGGGCGTAGCGAGCAGCCGCGTAGGGCTTTCCCCAAATCAAGGAGCGCCGCCAGCCCTCCCCGGGGGGATGGGGTGATTCCTCCTTCTGCCAGCTAGGCTTGCCACATGCACTGGCTCAAGGATCGCGTGCCGGAAACGCTGCTGACGATTGCGGCGTTGACGAGCGCTCTCGCAGCCTTCGCGACGGCTATCTCCGTGGCGCTCTGGCTCCTTGGCGAGGGCGGCGTGTTGGCGGTTGGGGGGTGGTGCTGGTGGGGGTCGCCGTCTGGGAGTTTGGATGGGATCGGAAGCGGAGAGCCGCCCGTCAGGCTGCCCTTGTCAGCGCGCAGCAGGCGCCGGGAACACAGGCCCTCCGTTCGGGAGTGGGGAAGGCACATTGGAGCGACAGGCTCCCGCAGCCCCTGAGAGCGATCTCCCAGACGGCGCCGGTCACGGTCCTGGCCGTCGGGATCCTGTTCCTGGCTCTTCTCCTGATCAACGTTTTCGGGGAACTGGGCATTGAGGGTCCCGACGTGCATGCGCGCCTGAAGGCAGGCACATCGGCGGAGGTTGAACCGAAATTCGGGAAGGACTACCGCATCCGGGTCACCATCCTCAGCATCGCGGATGAGGTGGAGGTACAGGGCGCGTCCCCCCACCCGCTCCCCGGGTACAAGTACTGGGCGGCGGAAGTCTCGATCGAGAACATCGGAACCATCGAGGTCCCGGCGCCTGGTTGGAAGCTAGTGGACAGGCAAGGGAATCCGTACGTGCCCCGAAGCGTAGCCGACCTGGGCCAGAACCTGGAGGCGGATTCTCGCCTGGCTCCAGGCGAGAAGGTCACCGGCTGGGTCGCGTTCCAGATTGACAACAACGCGGAGATTCAGTGGCTCAGGGTCACACCGCCCGACCCCCTTGGGGTGTACGAACCCAACCACCTGTACTTCGACGCAGAGTAGCAATCGACGCGAATGCCCTCGGCCTCACCGCCACCATCGAACCCGCTTCGGGACTGCTACCCTCGACGCCTGGTAGGACTGCCGCGAGCGACCCGATGGCAGTCTGGCATTGCTACGCTGTAGAGGTGCGCTGGCTCCAGGATCTGACCGACACGCCCCAGTACATGCTGATCGTGGGCGTCACATGGGTCGTCGTCACTGGCCTGGCCATGGCAGGTCTGCTGCGGCTGTGGGGGACAGGCGGAGCCTTCCTCGCGGTTGGTGTGGGCATCGCAGTGTTGGTCGCGTGGGACAGACTTTTCGAGCAACCCAAGCGAGATGCGCGGCGGGCTGCGATCGGCGAGGCGCAGCAGTCGCCCGGAACGCAAGGGCTGCAAAGCCGGGAGGGGGACCATGCGCCGCACTGGGCGGCCTGGCTCCCCCACCCGCTCGACTCTGTCGCGCGGCTCTTCCCCGCGACGGTGGTGGTGCTGGCCATCTTGGTCATCTCGCTTGCCTTGAACGGCCTGATCGGTAGGTGCGGCAGCCCATAGGACCGGGGGGCTCGACCTGGAGTTCGTGCTGGACGCCCTCTACGAACGCAGCCAGGGGTAGCCGGGCGGCAGGCTAGAGGCGGTCGTCGAGGGGGCGGTCGTCGTCGGCCTCGGCGGGGGTGTCGTCGAGGGATATTGGGGGCGGAGGGTTGGGGCGGAGGTCGCCGAGGTTGCTCAGATCGGGCGGGCCGTCTTCGCCGAACTCCCTCATCGATGCGGGACAGGAAGTCTTCCCCATGGTCCATCCAGAGAGCCGTGCGTAGCGAGGGTTCCACCCGGATATGCTAGTTTCGTGGGCTTGCCGCCATACCCGCGAACGCGGCTGGAGATGCTCCTCGTGGGCGCGGCGATCCTCGCGGCCACCGTTGTCCTGTTCTCGCTCATTTTCGGGCTGTTCGGGGCGGATGGCGCCTTCGCAACGGCTGCCGGCTTGTTGGCCATCATGGTCACCTGGGACGTGGCGGTGGAGCGCCCCAACCGGCAAGACCGACTTGCCGAGGCGTACGCCGCCTCAATGCACTCCACCGACGACATCCCGCTACGCACGCGGGCCGGCGCCACCGACTGGACCGTCGGCTTGCCCGGGCCGCTCGGGGCCGTTGCCCGCAACGCCCCCGCGACGCTGGCGGCGCTCCTGATCGTCGGCGTCGCGCTCGGCATCAACGGACTCCTCGCGGAGTTCACCACCAGCGATCGGGATGACAGCGTCTACGTACTCATGAGGAGCGGGGTGATCGCCGAAATCAAGGGGGAAGGAGACTCAAGCCGATCGCTCCGGGTCACCCTTCTCACGATCCTCGAGAAGCCGGAACGGACGAATCCCTCGCTCACCGCGAAGCCTTACCGGAAGTACTGGGCCGCGGAGGTCATGGTCGAGAACACCGGCGCCGAGGACATCTCCGCCCCCGCCTGGAAGCTGCGGGCCTGTGGGAAGAAGCACGACCCAGTATCCACCCGTGCTCTCGGCGAGGACCTGGCGGACGGCTTCACCCTCTCCCGGGGCGAAGCGCGAACCGGATGGGTCGTCTTCGAAATCCACATCTTCGCGGAGCCAGAGTGGCTGCGCGCGCGGCTGCCCGACCATCCAGCCGTCCACTTCGCCTCCCGGGCGCTTTGCCTCGAGAGGAGGTAGCGCGGGATTCCGAGTGGTAGCGACGCGCTAGAGGCGGTCGTCGAGGGGGCGGTCGTCCTCGGGCTCGGCGGGGCCGTCGTCGAGGGGTGGCGGTGGGGGCGGATAGGGACGGATATCGCCGAGGTTGCTGAGGTCGGGCGGGCCGTCTTCGCCGAACTCGCGGAGGATGCGCCGCGCCACCTCGTCGAGCTGCTCCGGGCCCATGCCCATGCGCTCCATTGTTTGCTGCAGGAGCCGCTGGACTTCCTCGAGGTCCCCGCGGATGAGCGCTTCGGCCAGCTCAAGCTGCGTCTCGATGGCGACAAACTGCTCGCGACGGTCGCTCTCGCTGGTGTTATCGAGGATGGTCGCAAGCAGGCGCGTGAAGAGCGTGCAGGTGCGAGCGATGCGGATGCGGTCGTCGTGGTGCGGGGGGAACTCCCCGGTTACGGCTACTTCGAGGCCGGTGCGCGTGTCGGTGGCGACGTACTGCTCGGGCATGGTTCAAGCATAGAGGAGAGCCCCATCACGTGCGGGAAGCGTCGCGCTTGCCCGCCGGCCGCCAGCCCACCCCCTCCGCGAGGATGGCGGTCACGAGCTGGTTGAGGGAGACCTCCTGCTCCTTGGCGACGGCGGCCAGCTTCCCGTGCAGGCCCACCGGCAGGCGCACCTGGAACTTGCCGCTGTGCTGGGGGAAGTGGTCCTTTGGCGGGGGTATTTCGTCGCCGTAAGCAACAGCAACCTCGAGCCAGCCCTCCATCGCCTCGCGGATCATTTCCATGGCTTCGGCGGGAGTGGAGCCGTCGCTCATGCAGCCCTCGAACTCCTCGACGTAGGCCATCCAGACGGGCTCAACCTCGTCGTCCTGGTACAGACAGAAGGTGTATGGGAGCTCCATGTATTCCGTGACCCTGGCGGCGATATCGGCAGGCACAGGACCTGTGAGGGGTAGCTTCCGTTCTCGCGTGACCTTCTCAGCCGCTGTCATCCTTCAACACCTCATCTATAGCTTTCAACGCATTGCGGACGTAAACGCGGAGAACCGGTCTGCGGTGAGGGATAGTGACCTTCCTGCCAAGCGCCGGATGGTGGTAGTGCCAATGGCTCCCCTGAGTGCGCGCCAAGGTGAAACCGGCCCATTCCAACGCCGTCCGCAACTGCTCCGGTGAGACATCGGTTTGGGAGCGACGAAGCCGCTCGATACGCCGCTCCCGCCTCACCAGTTCGATGGTACTACGGGTAGTACCGACCCATCAACAACCGTTGCCCACTTCAGCGCCGGCCGCGGCCCACGGCCACCCGCGCCGGGCCAGCCGACTCGACCGCGCGCAGGCAGAGGGCGAGCGACACGACGTAGTCGTCGTGGCCGCGGTCGTTCCCCCAGGCGAGGCGTCCGCCAGCCACCAGCGACGCCTCGCAGGCGGCGAGTTCCTCGCGGCAGCGGGCAGCCTCGGGGCTGCCGTCGTCGCGGGGGAGGGCCATCCGACCCGTGCGGGCGGCCGCGAGCAGGCCGTAACCGAGCGCGCTCTTGGAGGCGGCGGTGAACACAACCTCGTCGAGGCGCGACCCGAGCTGCGGCCGCAGTTGCGCGACGAGCGGGGCGCCAAGCCCCGTCGCATCGGCGCAGACGCGGTCGAAGCGCCAGAGGCGATCGAGCGCGCGGACCTCGTCGAGGACACGCGCGTACGGTTCGGAGCGCCACTCCCGCTGGGCGACCACGCGGCAGGCGGGTACGCCGTCTCCGGCGGGCGCATCGACTCGGGCGATCGTCAGGACCGTGGCGTCGGCGCCTGCGCCCTCGCCTCCGAAGTCGAGCCCGGCGACGTAGCGGTCGCCCGGCTCGGGCGCATCGAGGGGGTCGTGGCCGCCTTCGAGTGAGGCGAGCAGGTCGTGGGTCAGGAGACGGCCCGCGACCTCGCCGGGCACGAGTTCGTACTGGCTCAGGAAGAGGGGATGGGAGGCGCCCAGCCGCTCCCGCTCCGACTCGACGTAGGCGCCGTAGGCGGGAAGCGTCGCCGCCACCTCCCGCCAGTCCGCCTGGTGGTGGTGGCGAGGGCCGTAGGGCGTGACGCCGTCGCGAGCGCGGTTGGCGGCGACCGCGCGTTCGAGCAGGGTGCGTCCGTTCCAGGCGGTGCCGAACAGGATCGTCGGTGCGCCCGTGCTCGCGGCCATGGGCCGGAACTGGCGGTTGAACCAGTCCTCGTCGATGTCCTGGGCCTCGTCGGCAATGAGGGCGATGGAGGCGGTGTGCCCGGCCACGCTCGCTTGCGGATTCGCGCTCAGCAGCACCGCCCGTGCGCGGCCCACGGCGATGGTGTCGCCGCGCGCGTGGCTCTGCCCGGCGGCGGGCACGAGCGCATCGGTGGCGGTCAGGGCGGCACGGATGCGCTCGGCGCTGATGCGCGCCTGCGGGTCAAGGGTGGGCGCACAGACGACCACCGTGCCGCCCTCAAGGGCGTGGGCGCGCAGGAGGAAGGCGACCAACCCGGCGGCGATCTCGTTCTTCCCCGACTGCCTCGGCATCATGACCGTCAGGGGCGCGCTCGGGCTGCCGGCGAGGGTGCGCAGGAGCCCCCGCAGGACACGGGTCTGGTAGGCGCGCAGGGCGGGGTGGCGAGGGCGGGGCAGAAGGGGGTCGGGCACGGGAGGAGGATGGCGCGGGGTCGGTGGAAGTGGGAGGCGGGGTCGTCAGTCGCGTTAGCAGGGTGCTGAAGAATGGGCCTCGGGCGTAGCGGACGGCGCCGGTAGGCGCTGGCCGCGCGTTCCTGGCGAGGGTTTCTGGCGCTTCGGGTTCCCCCTTCCCCCCTTCCGGACGCCTCTGCGGGCGCCGGACGGGCGGGTGGGCGCACTCCTCCTACGCCGCGACGGGCTCCAGCCGCGAGATGCGCACGAGGTTGTACGCCGCTGCGGTTAGCTCCAGCCAGGCGCGATTGCGCCGCCGTCCCAGGTAGCGCAGCTTGCGCCCACCGCCCACCGCCCACCGTCTTCAGCCAGCCGAAGACCTCCTCCACCAGCTTGCGCCGTCTGAGGCTCTGTCCGTAGCCGGCGTGCCGCGTCGTGCGCCCGTCGATGGCGCTGCGACGGCCGCGGTCGTTGCGAGCCACGTGCGGCGTCACCCCGCGGGCGCGCACCGCCGCCACGAAGTCGCGCGTGTCGTAGCCCCGGTCCGCCCCCAGCGTGGCGCGACCGCGCACGCTCCGCTCAAGCATCTGAAGGGCCGCCTCCCGCTCGCCGTAGCCGTTCGCCTCGCTCAGCTCCACGTCCACCACCAGCCCGTGCCGGTTCTCGCTGAGGACATGGCCCAGGTAGCTCAGCTTCGCCTCCTGCTGCGGTCCCTTGCGGTAGAGCCGCGCCTCGGCGTCTGTGCGTGACACGTGCGTCTCGCGGCTGCGACGCTGGCCCCGGAAGTCCACTTCCGCGTTGCGCCCACCGCCCGACGAGGGCGGCTCCTGCTCGTCCCGCGGACGGTAGCTCTTGAGCGAGGCCCACGCCTCCAGCAGCGTCCCATCCACGCTGAAGTGCTCCTCCGAGAGTAGCCGCCGGCGGCCCGCCTCGGCCACCACCTCGGCGAAGAAGGCGCGCGCCACCTCCGCCTCCAGCAGGCGCTCGCGGTTCTTGGAGAAGGTGGTGGCGTTGAAGGGCTCGTCCTCGACGTTCAGGTCGAGGAACCACTTGAAGAGCAGGTTGTAGCGCAGCTGCTCGCAGAACTGGCGCTCGCTGCGCACCGAGAAGAGCGCGATCAGGAGACTCCCCTTGAGCAGGTGCTCCGGTGGGATCGAGGGGCGTCCGCGCTTCGCGTACATCTCCTCGAAGCGTGGCGACAGGCGCGCCAGGCACTCGTCCACCAGCGGCTTGATGCGACGCAGGGGATGGTCGTCTGGGACGAACGTCTCCGGCGTCACCGCCAGCATGATGTTGGCCTGTCGCTCTCGCTCACCGCGCATGGGGAACCTCCGTATTCCCCCATGCTCCCAGCTCAACCCTTTTTCAGCACCCTGTTAGGGCTCGGTGACCCCAGGACTACTCGCTGGACTGGTGGACGCTGTCGAGGGGGCTGACGGCAGGAAGAGACATCGTCTCGAGGATGAGCTGGCAGATGTTTTGGCCCGGATAGAGTTCCAAGGTGAACGGTCCCGCATTCGTCATCTCAAGTTGAAGCCTTCCTCGGAACGTGGCGTGGACGGTGGGCGCCGACTGGTGAACGGAGAGGCCAAGCCTCGCCAATGTACTGCGTCCCTCGACGCGCGCCGACAGGAAGTTCGGAAGCTGGATGCGTTCCTGCGTCCAGGCGAGCACGAACATATTTGGCTTCAGGACAAACGGCTGCCCTTCCTCAACCAGCACCTCTTCGCTGAACTGGGGAATCGCCTGCATGACCTCGGCGGAAACCCGCGTATCGATCACAATCCGCGCTGCGGGAGCGCCCTGAGCCTTTGGGACCGTGAAGTCGCTGGCGAGCGTGAGGTCGACGGCGGAAGGAGAAACCGCCTCAGACTCGGGGCGAGGATCGATGATGAGGTGTCCGCTATCAAGCAGCTCCCAGATTTCCCGATCAGACAGAACTGCCATTGCGGCTCTGTGTCAGCGCCTCGGAAACCAGGATCCGCTGGCCAGAGGGCAAGTCGACGAGCAGGTGTGAATCGTTGTCACTGGCGGTGGCGACCTTCAGCCCTTGCACGAACATACCGTCGACATACTCACGCGGGACGATGGCGAGTTCGTCACCCCTCACTGTATCGATGATGCAGCCGTACTCCATGCTGTGAATCGGCTGAACATCCTTGCACCGCACCCATGTCAACTCCGGGGACATGAAGCGCGGTGAACTGGACCGCTCCTGCAATGTCATGGATGGCCTCCTGGCGACCTGAGTCTACAGGCCCCCTATTAGAACGTCTATTCGGATCCTGGGTGACAGGCCGCCCTCGGAGGTGGGGTCGAACGGCCCGATGGTGAGCGCCAGACAACACCTGGAGGTGCGAATCCATGGCGCTGACGCTCGCCGACGCGGCAAAGCTCAGCAACGACACCCTGCTCGCCGGGGTCATCGAGACGATGGCCGAGGAGAGCCCCATCCTGCAGCGGCTGCCCTTCATCGAGATCACGGGCAACGGCCTCACCTACAACCGCGAGAATGCCGCCCCCAGCGCCGGCTTCTACGGCGTGGGCGACGAGTGGGACGAGGACGCGCCCACCTTCACCCAGCAGACGGCCTCCCTCAAGATCCTCGGGGGCGACGCCGACATCGATAACTTCCTCAAGGAGACGCGCTCCAACGTCCAGGACCTCGAGGCGGCCGTGCTTCAGTTGAAGGCGCGAGCCGTGCAGGCGCTCTTCGACAAGACCTTCGTGACCGGCAACGGCGCCACCGACGCCGACAGCTTCGACGGGGTCGACCGGCTCTGCGCGAACGGTCAGGCCGTGAGCATGGGCGCGAACGGAGCCTCGCTGACGCTGGCCAGGCTGGACGAGCTCGTCGACAAGGTGCGCCCGGGCAAGCCCCAGATGCTGCTCATGAGCCGCCGCTCGCGGCGCAAGCTGAACGAGCTGGCGCGCGGGTCGGGGACCTTCCTGGAGGCGGGCCGCGACGAGTTCGGGGGGATGGTGCAGTACTACGACGGCATCCCCATCGGCATCAACGACTACATCAGCGACGAGCAGACGGCGGGCACGAGCCGCAACGCCTCGACGGTGTACGCGATGCAGTTGGGCGAGGGCGCCCTGGCGGGCCTCTCCGCCCCGAGCGGCCTCTCCGTCGACCGCGTGGGCGCGCTGGAGTCGAAGGACGCGACTCGCCTGCGGGTGAAGTGGTACGCGGGCCTCGCGCTCTTCAACACCCTCGCCCTGGCGAAGCTGACGGGCGTCCGCCCCTAGCCCCATCCCATCCGCCACCCAACCGGGAGGGCGCCCCGCACGGGGCGCCCTTCTTGCGTGTGTCGCCAACTGAAGCCGTTGTTGGAAGCGGAGCGGGTGATGTAATTCGGTGGGTCGGCTGCTAGCGTGGCTCCATGCCGGGAAGAGGCCGTGGACGTCCGCCCCACCCAGGCACCCTCACCCCCGCCGAGCAGCGAGTGCTCGAGGAATTGCGCAGGGGCGGGACGAACGTCGAGATCGCCGTCCGGCTCGGTCTCAGCCCCGAGACTGTCAAGACCCACATCGCCAGCATGCTCGCGAAGCTTGGTCTCGATGACCGCCACACCCTCGCATCCTGGCGGCCGGACCGGGACCGCCGGCGCCTCCCGGGGCTCCTGGCGCTCCCACCAGCACTTGCCTCCCTCGGCCGTCCCCTGCTGTGGGCGGGCGCCGCACTGGGTGGGGTGGCCGTTGTAGTTGTCGCCGTGGTGCTGCTGGTCACCTTCCTCGGCGATGAAGAGGAGGAGCGCATGGTGCTCCCGCCAGCAGCGGTGGGGTCCTGCGACTCTGGCGTGGCTGTGCCCAACCCCACCGCCAACACCGAGCTGGTCGAGGACTGCGAGAGCCTGATGAAGGCGAAGGACCGGCTCGCGGGCACTGCCACCCTCAACTGGAGCGTCGGCAGGGCGATGACGAACTGGGAGGGGGTCACCGTCGCGGGCACGCCCCAACGCGTGACGCAGTTGGAGTTGGCCAGCAGCGGCCTCACAGGTGAGCTCACCGGCCTCCTGGGGAACCTCACGGCGCTGACCCACCTACGGCTCAACGGAAACGCGCTCACGGGCAGGATCCCTTCCAAGCTCCAGCTGCTGACAGCCCTGACTCACCTGTACCTGGCCAACGATGCCCTCACGGGCTGCTTACCGGCGTCGCTCCGGACCGTGACCAACAACGACCTCTCCACCCTCAATCTCCCCGATTGCACACCTCCCCGAAGAGTAAGTGATGAACCGAGAGTGCCCCTGCTCGAAGGCGGTCAGACCGTCAGCTACCAGGATCTGGGGAGAGGGCCGGTCTTCGTCGTCGACCTGCCAGAGGGCTACACCTTCACGATACAGGTCGAGTTGGGCCATGGTGGTCCAGACAGGCCTTCAAAGCTCATCGCCGTGATTGTCACCCACGAGGGTGGATACAACTCCTTGGTGGTATTCGATCTGGACACGGGCAAGGAGTACTACTACTTCATCAGCGGCGAGGGCGGTTTCCACGCTGATGGCACACGCTTCGGGGCTCAGACCGAGCCCTCAGACGCGCGCAGCCCCCCCAACGACGTGTTCCAACGCATCTCCGAGTCCGCGTGGTTGCAGGAGTAAGACGTGTGTCGCCCGACTCCCGGTACAACCACGGCCAAGCTGACGGGCGTCCGCCCTTAGCTCCCCCCCGCCCCTCGCGCCTGAGGGCGCGCTGGCGCATCCTTTTTCCATGCGGGTCGTGCAGAAGTTCGGGGGGACCTCCGTCGCCGATGCGGAGCGCATCCGCCATGTGGCCGGGCAGGTTGCGCGACGGGTGGGCACGGCGACTGAAGCCACTGTTCAGGGCAGAGTGCGGAGCGGGTGATGTAATTCGGTGGGTCGGCTGCTAGCGTGGCTCCATGTCGGGAAGAGGCCGTGGACGCCCACCGCACCCGGATGTCCTGACTTCCGCCGAGCAGCGAGTGCTCGAGGAATTGCGCAGGGGCGGGACGAACGTCGAGATCGCCGTCCGCCTCGGGCTCAGCCCGGAGACCGTCAAGACCCACATCGCCAGCATGCTCGCGAAGCTCGGCCTCGACGACCGCCTTGCCCTCGCAGCCTGGCGACCAGAACGGGAGCGCCGTCGACTCCTCGGGCTCCTGGCGCTTCCACCAGCACTTGCCTCCCTCGGCCGTCCCCTGCTGTGGGCGGGGACCGCGCTGGGTGGGGTGGCGGTGGTAGCTGTCGCCGTGGTGCTGCTGGTCACCCTCCTCGGCGACGACGAAGCCGACCACATGATTCTCTCGCACACGCTGACGGCGACGGCGGGGGAGGGCGGCAGCGTTACGCCGGACGGGACGACGACGCACGGCGAGGGCGCCGAGGTGGTACTGGTGGCGAGTTGGAACGACGCCACCCACAGCTTCTCGGGCTGGGGCGGGCACTGCGAGGGGACCGCCTCGACGTGCGCGCTAACGATGGACGGCCCCAAGACGGTGACGGCGATGTTCGTTGAGCGCTGCACGACGGGGGCGACTGACCCGACCTGCATCCGGGCGGTCCACCTGGGGGCGCCGGGGGACTACGCCCAGGTGCAGGACATCCCCGCCGATGTGCTCCTCACCGCCAACAGCGACCGGCGCTACTACGTCGAGCGCGGTCGGCAGTACACGGTCGTGACGGCGGCGCCCCTGCCCGAGGGCTGGACGCGCTTCTACCTGGACCAGACCCCGCTGGAGTTCGGGAAGCCCTCGCCGGTCTCGGCCTCGCAGCTCATCCCGCCGGTGGGGACCACCTATACCTTCACCGTCACCACCGACCCCGCGGCGTCCACGCTCATCACCTTCGACCTGAAGGAAGCGCGGCCCTTTGTCCGCCCCAGGCCCGACGGCAAGCCCGAGATCGGCGACACCGTCGTCACCACCACCTTCTCGGTCGTGAACTGCGAGTCGGGCGTGGCCGTGCCCAGCCCAACCACCAACACCGAGCTGGTCGAGGACTGCGAGAGCCTGCTGAAGGCTAAGGACAGGCTCGCGGGCACTGCCACCCTCAACTGGAGCGCCGGCAGGGCGATGACGAACTGGGAGGGGGTCACCGTGGCTGGCACGCCCAAACGCGTGACGCAGCTGGAGCTGGCCGACAGTGGCCTCACAGGTGAGCTCACGGGCCTGCTCGGGAACCTGACGGAGCTGACTCACCTGCGGCTCAACGCCAACGCCCTCACGGGCCGGATTCCCTCCAAGCTGCAGCTCCTAAAAGCCCTCACGCACCTCTATCTGGCCAACGACGCCCTCACCGGCTGTCTGCCAGCGTCGCTGCGAAGCGTGAGCAACAACGACCTTGCCACGCTCAATCTCCCCGACTGCGCAGTTCCGACCGAAGCAAGTGGACAAGGTCGAAAGCTACTTCTCGGAGGAGGCCAAACTATTGCCTACCGGCTTCCCGGGAGGACCGCTACCCTCATCGTTGACCTCCCGGAGGGCTACACCTTTACGGTGGTACCCATCTCAGGCGATCCCATTGATCTAGAAACGACACCGTCAACGGTCATCAATGTAGTAATGACCGACGCAGCGGGACACGAGTCATGGGTATCCTTCAATCCAGGAACGGGGGATGAGTACTACCGCTTCATAAGCGGGGCAGGTGGCCTCTACTTTGACGGAAGCACCCGCGGGGAGGATGCCAGGCGCTTGGTTCCCCTAAGCCCCCTAAACGATGTTTTTGCCCGCATCTCTGAGTCTGCCTGGCTTGAGTCGGGGTGGTAATCGGGGCGTCGCGGGGCGGGTGGGGTAATTCGCCTCACCGGCTGCTACGTTGTCGTGCGTGACACGCGTCTTCCACTGGCAGCTCCTCGGGGTGGTCGCCCTTGTGGCGGCAGTCGCGGCCTGCGGCGGCGGATCCGACCAGCCGTCCCCCACCCCCGCGACCACGCCCGCACCCCCTGCCACCTCCACCTCCACCTCCACCTCCACCGCGACAGCGACAGCGACAGCGACAGCTTCCCCACCACCCACGACCACCCCAACCACGGCCCCTTCCCCGCGCGCAACAGCCACGGCCACACCCTCGCCGACTCCCACCCCCGCCACTGCCACACCCTCCCCTACGCCCGTCGCCCCCGAAGCCACGACCTTCCGGTACGGCAGCTACGACACCACCGGCGCGGTATCGACGCCAGGCAGCTACGCCTTCCTCTCCAACCCCGACGACACGTCGACGGTCGTCACCACCTACGAAGCCCTGCGCGACGGCACCACCACCGCCCTCCTCATCCACACGTCCGACGCCGGCGGCGCCTCGCGCGCCGACGTCTACGACGCCGTGCAGGTCGGCGACCTCTTCGAGTGGCGCAAGGCCGACGACTGCTTCATCCGCTACACGGTCACCGAGGTGAAACCCGACCCCGCCGGGGACGTGCCTAAGAAGGCCCTGGACGTGGCTTGGATGACGTTCACGTACACCGGCTGTAGCGGCGCCATCTCGCCCTCAGACGACATCCGGCTCGTGTGGGGTGATCTGCCTAACCTGGGCGGCGAGAGCCTCAAGGTGCCTGTGATCCACGGGGCCTACGAGATCGTTCCGCTTGATTGGGAAGGGGAGACCCTGAGGGAGTACGTCTCGTCCCCCGACTATTCCGATCCGGTCGAGACCGATGACATTACGGTTGCCCGCACGCTTGACTTCTGGCGAGAGCCCACCCTCCCCGAGGGCTGGACTTTTAACAAGGCGATCGCTGCCGGTGGCGATGCGTACGGGGGTGCCAGTTATGGCTACTGCGCGACCTGGTGGGCGACGGATCGCATCATCCCCGAGGCCAACTACGCCCATCCCCAGATGGGTGTCGAAATCTGTGCTGACTTCACCTCGTCGCGCTACGGGAATCGGGACGCTTCCTGGAACGAGGGTTCTGCGGCTCATGAAACGAGGGTGATCGCCGGAAGACCGGCAGTCCTCAGATTCAGTCCGCCCGCCCCCAATCACCATCCGAGCTTCCCAACGCTGATCGAGGTTTTCGATCCCGCGACCGAGGTCACCTACGAAATCGAAGCCATCGATTATGACCTGAGGTCAAACCCTGAAGCGGTCGTCGAGATGGCGCGCAGCCTGTTCACCCCTGCACCCCCCGCTACGTCCGCCACGACCTTCCGGTACGGCACCTACGACACGACCGGCGCGGTGTCGACGCCAGGCAGCTACGCCTTCCTCTCCAACCCCGACGACACGTCGACGGTCGTCACCACCTACGAAGCCCTCCGCGACGGCACGACCACCGCCCTCCTCATCCACACGTCCGACGCCAGCGGCGCCTCGCGCGCCGACGTCTACGACGCCGTGGAGGCCGGTGACCTCTTCGAGTGGCGTCAGGCCGACGACTGCTTCGTTCGCTACACGGTCACCGAGGTCAAGCCCGACCCCACCGGCACCGTGCCCCGCAAGCTTCTTGCGGTCGAGTGGATGACCTATGCGTTCGCCGGCTGCAGCGGCACCGTTCCGGCGGACACCGCCGTCACGGTCCAGTGGGGGGGCCTGGCCGACCTTGGCGGCCCAAGCCTGACTGCGCCCGTGGTGCATGGCGTCTACCAGATCGCGCCTGCGGGTTGGACGGGAGAGGTAGTGCCGTGGGGCGGGGACTACTCACCAATTTATCCTGAACTGACATCGACCACGGACATCGCCGAGGCGCGCAAGATGCGCCACTGGCGTGAGCCCGCTGTGCCTGCGGGCTGGACCTTTAGGGCGGCCGCCGAGGGCGGTTACGAGATCCAACCCCGTGACGGCTACTCCGCCTTGTACGTCACGGCGGACGGCGAAGACGGCTTCGAGTTGAGCGGGGCATATGTCGGGGCCGGAGTTAGCGGCGCGAAGGAAGCGGCGTGGCACAGCGGAGCCAGCCTGCGCGAGACCCGGGTCGTCGCGGGTCGCCCCGCGGTGGTGATCTACAGTAAGGCGAGCCATCGCTTCCCCCTGAAGCTATGGGTCTACGACCCAGCTACCCAGGTCCAGTACGCGATTTACGGGCATCACAGCAGCCTTCGAGGCGGGAACGTCGATGCCGTGATCGCCATCGCCGAGAGCCTGTTCACGCCTGCACCCCCCGCTACGTCCGCCACGACCTTCCGGTACGACACCTACGACACGACCGGCGCGGTCGCGACGCCGGGCAGCTACGCCTTCCTCTCGAACCCCGACGACACGTCGACTGTCGTCACGACCTACGAGGCCCTCCGCGACGGCACCACCACCGCCCTCCTCATCCACACGTCCGACGCCGACGGCCTCTCGCGCGCCGACGTCTACGACACCGTGGAGGTCGGCGACCTCTTCGAGTGGCGCGAGGCCGACGACTGCTTCGTTCGCTACACGGTCACCGAGGTCAAGCCCGACCCGACCGGAACCGTCCCTCGCAAGCTGCTCGCCGTCGAGTGGATGACATACGCCTTCACGGGCTGCGGCGAATCGATAGCGAGCAGTCCTGTCAGCATCATCTGGGGTCCGCAGCCAGCCTTGGGCGGTGACACCCTGACCGTTCCTGTGATGGTCGGTATCCACCAGCTCGTTCCAGAGAACTGGACGGGGGCCGTCCGGGACATCGCTCATGAGGCTGCTCCGGGCGGGTCGCACCTCATTCAGCAGGCGAATCCATCCACGGCGGTCTTGAGCGAGCTTGACTACTGGCGTGAGCCCAAAATACCGGAGGGCTGGAGTCTGGCGTACATCAGCGCCGGAACTTCGAGCGATCCCTATCAGGGGTTCTCAGCCATCTACTCACCGACGGAAGGCATTGGCATTCCCCTGGAGTTTCATGGCTACTTCCTCTCTCACCGCAACTGGCAAGTGCCTTCCGGCAGCACCTCGTCAGGGGTTGTCGTCGAGGCACGGGTGATCGCTGGTCGCCCTGCTCTCATCGAGTACAGCCCACCGGGTGACAGCAACGACGCCTACCGCCCCACCACCATTTCGATCATGGACCTGGCTACGGAGAGCGGATACACGTTGACGGCATACGACTCCACCCTGAAGAACATCGACACCCTCATAGCTATCGCCAGTAGCCTGTTCGCCGAGCCGCCACCCGGCGGCGAATAGCGCCTGAGGGCGCGCTGGCGCATCCTTTTTCCATGCGGGTCGTGCAGAAGTTCGGGGGGACCTCCGTCGCCGACGCGGAGCGCATCCGGCACGTGGCCGGGCAGGTCGCGCGTCGCGTGGGCGCCGGCGACGAGGTGGTCGTCGTCGTCTCGGCCATGGGGAACCGCACCGACGAGCTCATCGACCTCGCCCTCTCGGTCTCGCCCGACCCGGACCCGCGCGAGCTCGACCAGCTGCTCGCGACGGGTGAGCACATGTCGGCGGCGCTGCTGGCCATGGCGCTGCACGCGCTGGACCAGGAGGCGGTCGGGCTGACGGGCAGCCAGGCCGGCATCTACTCGCGCGCGGCCCACGGCGCGGGACGCATCCAGCGCGTCGACGCCGACCGCATTGAGGCGGAGCTGCGCGCGGGACGCATCCCCATCGTGGCCGGCTTCCAGGGCGTCACCGAGGAGCTCGACTACGTCACGCTCGGTCGCGGCGCCAGCGACCTGACGGCGGTGGCGCTGGGCGTGGCCCTGGGCGCCGATCGCTGCGAGACCTACAAGGATGTCGAGGGCGTCTACACGGCCGACCCCCGCACCGTCCCCACCGCCCGCCGTCTGGCCGACGTGCACTACGAAGAGATGCTGGAGATGGCCACGCAGGGCTCGAAGGTGATGCACAACCGCGCCGTCGAGCTGGCGGCGGTCAACGAGCTGCCCATCCTGGTCGCGTCGAGCATGGTCGACGCGCCGGGGACCCTGATCCATGGAGGCGCCCTGATGGAAGAACGCAATCGCGTCCGCGGCGTCGTGGACGACCACGACATCGCGAAGGTGACGCTGCGGCACGTGCCCGACCGGCGCGGCGTCGCCGCCCAGATCTTCGAGCCACTCGCCGAGGCGGGTGTGAGCGTCGACACGATCGTGCAGAACGCGAGCGAGCGGAACATGACGGACCTCACGTTCACGCTCGCGCGCGCGGACCTGCGCCGCGCGGAGGGGCTGATGGAGACCATCTGCGAGTCGATCGGGGCGGACGGCTACGTCGCCGACACGAACCTCGGCAAGGTGAGCATCGTGGGGGCGGGCATCCAGTCGGAGCCGGGCTACGCTGCCCGCATGTTCCGCGCGCTGGCCGACGCGGACGTCAATATCGACCTGATCACGACGAGCGAGATTCGCATCACCTGCATCGTCCACGAGGACCGCGTCGCCGACGCGGTGAACGCCCTGCACACGGCCTTCGCGCTCGACCAGGAGAGCCCGGCGGGGTGAGCGAACCCGCCCCCTCTCGCTTGACAGCGGGTGTACGCTGCAAGCGAGAACACCACAGGGAGGCCGCACGTGTACCACGTCAAGACTCACCTCCGGCACGGAGTTCTGATCGTGCAGTTGTGAAGCCCGCCTAGCGCGGGCCGAAGCGGACCGTCGCATGCCCAAAACGGGTGCAGGGCGGCGGCGATACCGCGATGAGACCGTTACAGGCCCCGGGAGACCGGGGTCTGTTTGCTGTCCGGCGGTTGACCGCGCACCCCGTTGGCCGTGAGGGCTCAGCCGGTAGACTCGCGCCATGCGAATCGCCGTCGCCTCGGACCACGCCGGCTACCAGTACAAGGAAGCGATCAAGGCGTTCCTCGCCGAGCGCGGCCACGAACCGGTCGACTTCGGCACGGACTCGGACGAGGCCGCGGACTACCCCCTCTTCATCCGCCCCGCCGCCGAGGCGGTCGCGTCGGGGGAATGCGAGCGGGGTATCGTGCTCGGGGGCTCGGGCAACGGCGAGGCGATGGTCGCGAACCGCGTGGCGGGCGTGCGCTGCGCCCTCTGCTGGAGCCGGGAATCCGCCGAGATGGGGCGTCGCCACAACAACGCCAACATCATCTCGATCGGCCAGCGCATGGTCACGCTGGAGACGGCCCTCGAGATCGTCGCGACCTGGCTCGAGACCCCCTTCGACGGCGGCCGTCACACCCGCCGCATCGCGCAGATAGACGCGGAGAGCGCTCGCTCCGCTCGCTGAGTGGGGGCTGAGGCTACCGCTCCGCGAGCCTGCCCTCGATGCGATTGAGGGAGGCCAGAATGGCCTCCAGCAGATCCCGGTCTCCCGGCGGGGCCGCGCGGGTGCTCGTGGCTTCGAAGCCGGCCATGTGCGCCTCAAAGGCTTCGCGAGCTGCCCTGGATTGCCTCAGCCGCTCCTGGCTCTCTCGGATTTCGCGCTTGATCTGCATGCGGTGAGTGTCCCAATCCGAAGGCACAGGCATGTCTCAGAGTATAGCTTGCGTTTCGCAAGTGTAGTTACATAGTACGGCCGCTGCCGAGCAGGTTTGAAGAGGAACTCCGCCATCCTTCGGGGTCGCGAGTGGATGTATCCCTCCTTCGTGGCATCCGAGGCATTCCCACCTCAGCGCGGCGCTAGCCGCGCGCTCCACTCAGGCGGCGAACGCCGCCGCTCTCCTCAGCGATGCGCCGCAGGCGCAAGCGCTCCACTCAGCGAGCGAAGCGAGCGCTCTCCTAGTCGAGGCGCTCGAAGATGGTGGCGATGCCCTGGCCGCCGCCGATCCGGGTCGCCAACTGGAGCGGGTGATGTAATTCGGCGGGTCGCCTGCTAGCGTGTGCCCATGCCGGGACGAGGCCGTGGACGCCCCCCGCACCCCGATCTCCTCACCCCCGCCGAACAGCGCGTCCTCGGCGAGCTGCGCAAGGGCGGGACGAACGTCGAGATCGCCGTCCGGCTGGGGCTGAGCCCGGAGACCGTCAAGACCCACATCGCCCGCATGCTCGCAAAGCTCGGCCTCGACGACCGCCATTCGCTCGCAGCCTGGCGGCCCGACCGGGAGCGCAGGAGCCTCCTGGCGCCCTTTGCGCTCCCGGCGGCCCTGGCCTCCGTCGGTCGCCCGCTGCTGTGGGCGGGGGCGGGAGTGGTCGCGGTGGCCGCAACCGCCGTGGCTATCGCGCTCGTGGTAGCGCTGGGGAGTGGCGACCCTGAACGCGTCGCCGTCCCGGCCACGCCGACCCCACAGTCCCCACGCCCAACCATCTCCTTCCCCGAGTCCGCCGGGGATCCCGCCCTCCAGGCCGCAATCTGCGGCGCCGCCGTGCCCGTTCCCACCGCGAACGCCGAGCTGGTCCGGGACTGCGCGAGCCTGCTGAAGGCCAGGGACAGGCTCGCGGGCGACGCCACCCTCAATTGGAGCGCCGACCGGCCGATGACCGAGTGGACCGGCGTGACCATCGCTGGCGTGCCCCGGCGGGTGACAAAGCTGGACCTCTCAGACAGCGGGCTCACGGGCGAGCTCACGGGCCTGCTGGGAAACCTGAGGGGACTGGCGGAACTTCGCCTGAGTGGAAACGCGCTCACGGGCAGGATCCCGTCCAAGCTCCAGCTGCTGACAGCCCTCACCCACCTCTACCTGGCCAACGACGCCCTCACCGGCTGCCTGCCTATTTTGCTCCGGAACGTGACCAACAACGACCTTGCCGCCCTCAACTTCCCCGACTGCACACCTCCACGGAGAGTAAGTGATGAACCGAGAGTGCCCCTGCTCGAAGGCGGTCAGACCGTCAGCTACCAGGACCTGGGGAGAGGGCCGGTCTTCGTCGTCGACCTGCCAGAGGTGTACACCTTCACGATACAGGTCGAGTTGGGCCATGGTGGTCCAGACAGGCCTTCAAAGCTCATCGCCGTGATTGTCACCCACGAGGGTGGATACAACTCCTTGGTGGTATTCGATCTGGACACGGGCAAGGAGTACTACCGCCACATCAGCGGGGCAGGTGGCATCTACCCCGACGGACGGACCTTCGGGCAGGATGCCAGGCGCTTGGTTCCCCGACACCCACTCAACGACGTGTTCCAACGCATCTCCGAGTCCGCGTGGCTGCTGCCGACGCTACCTTGCGACGCCGGATTGGCCGTGCCCAACCCCGACGCGAACCCTGAGCTTGTCGCGGACTGCGAGAGCCTGCTAAAGGCGAGGGACCGGCTCTCGGGCACGGCCACCCTTCACTGGAGTGCCGACCGGCCCATGATCCAGTGGACGGGCGTCACGGTCGCCGGCACGCCTCAGCGCGTGACGAAGCTGGACCTGACCAGGAAAGGGCTGCACGGCGAACTCTCGGGACTCCTGGGGGATCTAACGGCCCTGACCGAGTTGCGCCTCGACTTCAACAGACTGACAGGCATCGTGCCCTCGAAACTCCAACAGCTGACCAGCCTTACCTACCTCTCCATGGAAGCCAACTTGTTCACGGGCTGCCTGCCGGCCTCGCTCCGGAAAGTGGCGAACAACGACCTTGCCACGCTGGGGCTTGCGGATTGCGCCGCCCCGATCGACATCTCCCAAACCGCGCCCGCGGTGCTGTCGGGGGGGACGTACAAGTTCACCCTGAATGAGGGTGACCCGCCGTTCATCTTCGACGTGCCCACGGGCATCAAGCTGGAAGTCGTTGCGTACGTCTTCGGTCCCTCCTTGTACGACCAACACGGTAGGAAGCTCTACGGCGAGGTCGGCCTGGAACTCAAGGCCGTCGGTGACGACTCGTGGATCGTGCTGGATACGCAGGTTGGTGGTGTGGAGTGGAACCGGTGGATTGACCCGTCGGGCGCTCAACAGCCGAAGGGAGAGAGTATCGATGCCGTCTTTGATCAGGTCGTCGATTCTTCCTGGGTCAATGAAGCGGAGTGACGTGGAGGGCCACCCTCGCGACCCTCTTTATCAAGTATTCGACCGCATCGCCGAGTCAGCGTGGCTACAGGAGTAACCGTGCGCCGCTAGCTCAGCGCGACGACAGCCGCGCGCTCCACTCAGGCGGGCAGCGCCCGCCGCTCTCCTCGCTAGTCGAGGCGCTCGAAGATGGTGGCGATGCCCTGGCCGCCGCCGATGCAGAGGCTGACGAGGCCGTAGCGGCCGCCCGTGCGCTCCAGCTCGTGCATCAGCTTCACCGTGAGGATCGTGCCGGTCGCGCCCACGGGGTGGCCGAGGGCGATGGCCCCGCCGTTCGGGTTCGTCTTCTGCGGGTCGAGCGAGAGTTCGTTCGAGCAGGCGCAGGCGACGCTGGCGAAGGCCTCGTTGAGTTCGATCACGTCCATCTGGTCGAGGGACATGTCCGCCCTTTCCAGCACCTTGTGGACGGCCGGGATGGGGCCGCTGCCCATGAGGGAGGGGTCGACGCCAGCCTCGGCGCGGGCCACGAGCCGCATGCGCGGCTTCACGCCCAGCGCTTCCGCCTTGGTCGCGCTCATCACGACCGTGGCGGCGGCGCCGTCGTTGATGCCGCTGGCGTTGCCGGGGGTCACCATGCCGTCCTTCTTGAAGGCGGGGCGCAGCTTGGCGAGCTGGTCGGGCGTGCTCATGCGGGGGAACTCGTCCGTGTCGAAGATGCGCTCCTCGCGGCGCTCGCGCACCGTGATGGGAACGATCTGGTCCTTGAAGTAGCCCTGCTCGATGGCGTTCATGGCGCGCCGCTGGCTCTCGGAAGCGAATTCGTCCTGGGCCGTGCGCGAGATCTCGTACTCCTCGGCGAGCTTCTCCGCGGTGATGCCCATGTGGGTGTCCTCGAAGGGGTCGCTGAGGAGCTTGACGATGCCGTCCTGGATCTCGTCGTGGCCGAGGCGGTAGCCATTTCGGGCCTTGCGCAGGTAGAAGGGCAGGCGCGTCATGTTCTCCGCGCCGCCAGCGACAACCACGTCGGCGTCGCCTGTCTCGATGTAGCGGGCGGCCGTGTTGATAGCCTCGAGGCCGCTGCCGCAGAGGCGGTTGATGTTGAAGGCGGGCGTCTCGACCGGGATGCCGGCCTTGATGCCCGAGACACGCGAGAGGTAGGCGTCCTCGGCCACCTGGCCGACGATGCCCATGATGATCTGGTCGACCTCGCCCGGCTCGACGCCGGCGCGGCTGACGGCCTCGGCGATGACGGTGGAGCCGAGTTCGCTGGCGGGAGTGTTGGCGAGCGAACCGTTGAACGTGCCGATGGCAGTGCGAACACCGCTGGTGAGGACAACGTCTTCCATGGCGAAACCTTCCTTGAGAACAGCGGCGAACCGCCTAAAAGTGTGCCGGTATTGTAGCCCCTCCGCCCTCCGGAAGGGCGCACGCGCGTGAGCGGCAAGCCTTCCAGGCAACCCCTAGAAAACATGTTCGCATTGAGGTGCTTGCGCAGTTAGAATCACGCTGAGCAACCGTGACATTGAGACAACACCCGATGCCCCCCGTGCTACAGCAGCCACCGAGCCAGCCGATCGAGGTCTACGGCCCTGATGCCCAGTACCAACTGGTCCACGGCGACGCTTTCAACTGGCTTGACGGGGCTGACGAAAACAGCATTGAGGCTGTGGTGACCGATCCCCCCTACGGGCTGGTCGAGTACTCGACGGACGAGCTGAGAAAGCGAAATCGCGGTGGCGGTGGGGTCTGGCGTATCCCGCCGTCATTCGACGGCGCCAACCGTTCACCGCTCCCTCGATTTACCGTGCTGTCCGCCGACGATCGCGACAACCTACGGGCGTTCTTCGACAGCCTGGCCTCTCGCCTGATGCACGTTCTCGTGCCGGGAGGACACGTCTTCATTGCCACCAATCCCCTGGTCGCCGACTTTGTCTACCAGCCATTCCTCGCGCGCGGCTTCGAGAAACGTGGGGAGATCATCCGCCTCGTGCAAACCCTCCGAGGTGGAGATCGGCCCAAGAACGCAGAGGGCGAGTACCCCGACGTCAGCGTGATGCCTCGCTCACGCTTCGAGCCGTGGGGGCTCTTCCGGAAGCCACTTGAGGGGAGGGTAAGCGACAACTTGAGGAAGTGGAGAACCGGCGGGCTACGGCGAGTCTCTGCCGACGAGCCCTTTTCCGATGTGATTCCTTCCGCTGTTGCGCGGGGTCAGGAGCGCGCGATCACGTCCCACCCGTCCCTGAAGCCCCAGCGTTTCATGCGCCAACTTGTGAGAGCTTCCCTTCCTCTAGGCGAGGGCGTCATCCTCGACCCCTTCATGGGCTCCGGTTCCACCGTGGCCGCAGCCACTGCCTGTGGGCTCCGGAGCATCGGGATCGAGATAAACGACGACTATTTTCACGAAGCCGTTGAGGCCATCCCTCTACTCTCGACCCTGCCACTAGAAGCGCAAACCTAGTGGTAAGTCACGAAGATTTCGACCCCAGCATCGCCCTCCCACCCGGACTGGAGATCGGTCAGATCAGGCGGGCAGCCGAGTACGTCGAGCAAGAGGCGAGCGGCCTCGTGGATATCTACGGAACTGGCCTCCGCGCCGGCAAGCCGGTTCCCGAGAACGGCGCGTGACGCGCTTCGCGATCCGGGTGGCGGACAGCGACGACGCGCCCGAGCTGGCCGAGCTGCTGGCGGAGGCCTTCGATGGCTCGAACGCCTGCTACCCGGAGTCCGAGCCCCCCTCCGCCGACAGGCTTGCCGTACGCATGCAGACGGGCGAAGGGTTCCTGCTGGCGGAGCGCCAGGGGGGGATCGCGGGGGTGGTGCGGCGGAGCGAGACGGAGGGCATCGCCGGGTTCGACCTGCTCGCCTCGCGCGAGGCAGGGGCGGGACGGGCGCTCGTGCGCGCGATCGGGGCGCGCGCCCAGGATGGCGGCTTGCGACTGGTACGCGCCCGGCTCCCCGACGAGCCACGGCTGGCCGACTACTTCTCGGCGCTGGGCTACCTGCCCATCGGCCGCGCGAACGAGGAGTTTCGCGGTGAGCGCATCGCCATCCTCACGGTCGAGCGGCGGCTGCCGCTGCTGACCGTGCGCGAGCAGCGACGCGGCGACGCAAACGCGATCGCCGCGCTGGCAGACGAGGATCCGTGGCCCTTCGAGCAGGGGACGCGTCCCGGGTGGTTCGTGGCCTCCGACGGCGACCGCGTGGTGGGCGTCATCCAGTCGCGCAACGCGGGGGGCGGTCTGGCCGCCATCCGCGAGCCGGTGGTGGCGGCGGGGTACGAGGGGCGGGGGCTCGACGCATGGATGGTCGAGCGCGCCGCCGACTACGCGGGGACGCACGGGTCGCACACGGCGGAGCTGCCGCTCACCGAGCGCACGACGCACCTGCGGCGGCTGCTGGAGGACCGGGGCTGGGACCTCGAGCGCGGCAGCGACCACTACGTGAAGCGGCTGAGCGGCCAGCTCCGCGAGGACGCCTTCACGGACTAGCGGTGGCCGCCGCGGACGCTACGTCGCGAGCCAGTCCGGGGTGTCGTTCCAGGAGTCGACGGCGGCCACCTCGGCGAGGGGCTTGCGCGTGAGCGGGCCGAAGCGTCCGCGCGGGTAGCCAAGCGGCACGCAGTAGACGACCTCCGCGTCGGCGGGGATGTCGAACAGCTCGTGGACGCGTTCCTCGACGACTGCGTGGAGCGTCGTAATCGTGCCGCCGACCCCGATCGCGCGGGCTGCCAGCAGCAGATTCTGGACGGCGGGGATGACGGACTCCACCGCCCCCCGGCCGCGGGCGGTGGCGCAGACCAGCACGAGGGCGGGCGTGTCTCCGATCTCGCCGGAGAGGCGCATCGCCGACTGGCGCACGCCCTTCCCGGCCGGGATGTCCTCGGGGCCGCTGATGCCTTCGTCCTTGCGCTTGGCCCACCAGGCCTCCTGGTAGAGTTCGCCGAGGGCGGCGCGCTTCTCGGCGTCGGTCACGAGCAGGAAGCGCCACCCCTGGCGGTTGCCGCCGCTGGGGGCCTGCCGGGCGGCATCGAGGATGTCGCGCAGGTCGCGCTCCTCGATGGGGTCGGGGCGGAAGCGGCGGATGGCGCGCATGGAGTACATGGCGTCGCCGAGGGTCATGGTGAAACGGTCGGGTGCGGGAATGGGCACGGGTTACCTCCGAAGGCGTTATGTGGCGGCCCGCAGAGGCCGGGCCGCGGCCCTCAGCCTGCCACCAGCGGAGGGCTGGGGCCAGCGGGGGAAGCCCTAACCCGCAAGCTCTGGACTAGTAGGTCGGGGTTCGAATCCTCGGTCCCCAACCAACCCCCTCCCGCGCCTGACTGGGTCGGACCACCAACGTTATGCGGTGGCGGGCGGAGTGCAGAGGCTTCCGCGGTCGCTGCTAGGGACGGGCAGCGCCACCAAGGTCCTCCGCTGGTTACCGCAAGATCTGCGCTCCGCGGTCCAATCAATCAGGGATGAGACAAAGTTGGTTGCCGAACTCTAGCGCATTGGAGGGCCGAAGGTAGTTACCAAAGATGATCCGAGACCAAGGGTCAAATTCTCCTCGGATCTTGAACAACTCCTGTTCGGAGTAGAGTTGCCGCACATGCTTCGAACGAACCGAGAATTCTTCGGTCGCTTGCGGAGTGGCTCGCCCCTCGATTTCAATTTCATGGACAATGCCAATATGTCGCGAGGCTTCGGTGGAGGAGAAATCCACTACCATGCCGATTGGCTTTGTCTTCTCCGGCGGATGGATTCCTAGCTCTTCAGTAATCTCGCGTTTCAAAGTCGAGCTGAGCAGAGAGAAGATGTCACGTTGGCTTTGCGGCTCGTCAATGTGACCGCCGACTACTAGGCTGGCCCGCTTCCGCAGGTCAGGACGGCCTTCGGCGATCCGTCTAAATACGTGGTAACTATGCCTCTCCCCAATCACTATTGCGCAGGGTATCGGCTGGACTAATTCGTCCGCTGTCTCTGCTTCACCCCTGGGGAGCCACTGCATTTCCGCTGCTGCAGCACGAATCACCCCCGCAGCCATGCGCCACGGCGTAAACCGCTCGCGATCAGCAATGCACATCCTGGGCAGGCACAGGACCATCTGCTCTTCAGTCACCCTGCAACCTCGTCTGAACCGAGTCTCGACTCAAACACATCGAGAATCCACGACACTGCCTCCTTGGCAGTCGATTCTGGACTCGTCTCTTGCGACTCACTGGTGTTAATGGTCTTGAAGCAGGAAAACATATCTGAGTGTTCTTTTTGAACCTGTGCGTATGCGTCATTCAGTTGCTGAAGAACAACTGAATTCATTGCACTGCCCTCATCCTTAATGATCTTATCGCGCACTTCTCGCTTGAGTGCCGTCCCAGGGTCGGTAGTGAATAGCAGAACAGCATCAATACTTGACCGCCATGTATCGATCAACAGAAAATTGTGAACGTGGTCGCGCACCTCTTTTGTGATTTTTTCTTGGGTGGTCAGTAATTGGAACCATCCGAGGGCATCAAATAGCCCACGGTCTAATATCGCTAAGTCATACTCGTCCGAGCCATACATACCCTCGAGGACATGCATGAGTGCATACGATGCCGACCACGTATTGAAGGCTACCCAGTTGTCCTTCAGGTAGTACGGCGTCCGTCGAGAGGCTCCCTCGGCGGGCGCGAGGACGTTGTAGCCAAGGCGCCGGAAGAAGTGGGTCGCGATGTCGATGCAGGTGCTCTTGCCGCTCTTCGGTGTGCCGGAGAACTCGACGAACACGGGGCGGTCGTAGCCCCGATCCCCCAGCTTCGCTAGGACTTCGGCCGCCCGTGCACGAAGTTCGTCAGGATGGTCCATGCCAAGCCTCCGTAGTGACAACAGCATACCTAGATACGCTCGCAAATGCGAACATGTGTACTTATGGTAAGGGGACGGGGCCCCGCGGTTGCCTAGTCGGTGCCGGCCTAAGCAAGGGGTGGTTTCAATGTGCCGTTTGTCCGGTTCTCAGTGACGCGGCGTTGGAAGACTTCGACGACGGCACGACCGAGTCCCGGGCTTAGACCGCCACGCTCAGTTCGAAGGTTCGCAGTACAGTCGCCTTTGGCCCAGCCGAATTACCCCCTCCCCCGGACCGCACGACAAAGGCGTCGGCCCTTGGGCCGGCGCCTTCTGCCTGAGCCTGCCACCGGAGGTCGCCAGGGGCGGCGGTTCGGGCCAGGCTTTGCTGGCGTTGGACTGCTCAGCTATGCCGTCGGCGAAGCGAGCGAGACGCTAGACGGTCTCGGGTTGCAGGGCGGGAACCTCGATCTCGACCAACTCGAACCGCGTCGAGAGCGTCGGCGGGGCGTCGCCGTATTCGGCCAGCAGCTCTTCTTCGGCATCGGAGAGGGCCTGGCTGTGGTACGCGATGGCGTCGTCAATGGACATCGTGGGCTCGGGTACGGGATCGCCGTCTTCGACCAGGGCCTCGATGTGGAAGGTGAGCGCCTCGCAGATCATGGCAAGCATTTCATTCGGGGTGTTGGCGGTGCTTATGCAGCCCGGCACGTCCGGCGCGTAGGCGCCGTAGTTGTTCGGGGTCTGCTCGATTACGACTGCGTAGGTCAGCTTCATCGTGCGCTCCCGCGGAGGCCTGCCTGCCTCTGGATGTTGAGCCACGTACCCTTCGGCACCTCGTCCCCCAGTTTGCCAGGAATTGTGACCTTGCCTGGCTTCTCGGGGTGGCGAAAGTGGCGGTGGCTGCCCCGCGTCTTCACATGGTACCGGCCGTCGCGCTGCACTATCCGGATCGCTTCTCGCACCTTCGGCATGGCTCAACACTGAAGGGGCACCCCCTTACTCGCTACATCGCTACATCGCAACTTCCCACCGGAACGTTCGCAGTACAGTCGCCCTTGGCCCAGCCGAATTACCCCATCCCCCACGTGCACGAAAAGGCGCCGGCCCAGGAGCCGGCGCCTTCTGGCTGAGCCTGGTGCGGGAAGCCCGCCTAGGCGTCGAAGTAGAGGGAGAACTCGTGCGGATGCGGGCGGATGTCGACCGCTGCGATTTCGTTCTCGCGCTTGTACTCGATCCAGGTCGTAATCAGGTCCTCGTCGAAGACGCCGCCCTGGAGCAGGAACTCGTGATCGGCCTCAAGCGCGTCGAGCACGCCCGCGAGCGAGCCCGGGAGCACGGGGTAGCCGTGCTCGTGCGGGTCGATCTCGAAGAGGTCGACGTTGTCGACCGGGTCGCCCGGGTCGATGCGGTTGGCGATGCCGTCGAGCCCGGCCATGAGCAGGGCGGGGAAGCCGAGGTAAGCGTTGCACAAGGGGTCGGGCGAGCGGAACTCGAGGCGCTTCGACTTGGGGTTCGAGGAGAGCATCGGGATGCGGATGCCCGCGCTGCGGTTGCGCGCGCTGTAGACCATCACGTTCGGCGCCTCGTAGCCGGGCACGAGCCGCTTGTAGGAGTTGGTGGTGGGGGCGCAGAACGCCATGAGGGCGTTGCTGTGCTTGATCAGGCCGCCGATGTAGAAGCGCGCCATCTCCGAGAGGAGCCCGTAGCCGTCCTTGTCGAAGAACAGGTTTTCGCCGTCCTTCCAGAGCGACTGGTGGATGTGCATGCCGTTGCCGTTGTCCTCGAAGATGGGCTTGGGCATGAAGGTGGCCGTCTTGCCCGCGGCGCGAGCCACGTTGCGGACGACGTGCTTGTACCACTGGAGGTTGTCGGCCATTTTCAGGAGGGGCGAGTAGCGCATGTCGATCTCGCACTGGCCGGCAGTCGCCACCTCGTGGTGGTGGATCTCCACCTCAATACCGACCTCCTGCATCTTCAGCACCATCTCGGTGCGAAGGTCCTGCAGGGTGTCGCGTGGCGGGACGGGGAAGTAGCCCTCCTTGTGCTCGGTCTTGTAGCCGAGGTTGGGGCTGCCCTCGTTCTCAACGTCGACGCCGGTGTTCCAGGCCGCTTCGACGGAGTCGACGCGGTAGAAGGCGGTGTCGCGCGCGGAGTCGTAGCTGACGCTGTCGAAGACGAAGAACTCGGCCTCGGGCCCCCAGTAGGAGGTATCGGCCACGCCCGTCAGCTTCAGGTACTCCTCGGCGCGCTTGGCCACCGCGCGCGGATCCTTGTGGTAGCCCTCGCTGGTGACGGGGTCCTTGATGTCCGCGGTGATGCTGAGGGTGGGGTGGGCGGTGAAGGGATCCATCACGGCCGTGTCCGGGTCGGGGATGAGGATCATGTCCGAACGCTGGATGCCCTGGAAACCGCGGATGCTCGAACCATCGAAGCCGAGGCCGTCGGTGAACGTGTCCACGCCCCACTCCCGGGGCGTCACGGAGAAGTGCTGCCAGGTGCCGAGCAGGTCCGTGAACTTCACGTCGATCATGGCGACGTCGTTGTCTGCGATGAACTGTTGAATCTCTTCCGGAGTCATGGCGTTACCTCGTTGGAGCGTGGTGGCGCGCCCAGGGGCGCGGGGATGCGGGAATGATCATCGCCAGCAAGTCGGCGTAGGGGCAACGCCTACCGCCCCCTGGGCGATGAAGTTCGTGTTACGGCTGGATGTCGCGTGCGCTCAGAGCGCGATGTCGCCGCGCTCGCCGGTGCGGACGCGGATCGCCTCCTCCACGGGAATCACGAAGATCTTGCCGTCGCCGATATTGCCCGTGCCCGCCGCCTCGATGATGGCGTTGACAGCGCCCTCGACGGCATCGTCCCGCACGACCATTTCGATCTTCACCTTGGGCAGCATGTCAACGACCATGGTCTCGCCGCCACGACCCTGGTGGACGATGCCGCGCTGGGCCCCCCGGCCGGTAACGTGGATGACGTTGAGACCGTGGATGTCCTGCTCCTCCAGGGCGCTCTTCACTTCGTGGAGGCGTTCCGGGCGGATGATGGCCTCGATCTTTTTCATGACTCGCTCCTGCCGCTCTCGGCGGCCGGCTCAGCGGCCGGCGCGGTTTCGATAATACCCACCGGAATGGCGATACCGGCCTCGTCGCTCTGGTAGGCGCGCTCGCCGTGCTGGGTGACGTCCAGCCCGACCTCCTCGTCTTCCTCGGAGAGGCGTACGCCAAAGGTCATGTCCAGCACCTTGAGGATGCCGTAGGTGACAACGAAGGAGTAGCCGCCAACCGCGGCGATTCCGATCACCTGGTCCCAGAGCAGGCGCCACTCGCCGTGGATGAGGCCCTCACGGAACTCGGGCGCGCCCACGGCGGCGGTCGCGAAGAGCCCCGTCGCAAGCGCCCCCCAGAGGCCGCCGACACCGTGGACGGCGACGACATCGAGGGAGTCGTCGAAATGGATGCGCTGGCGGAAGCGGACGGCGAAGTAGCAGAAGAGGCCCGCGCCGAAACCGATCGCGATCGCCTCCATGGGTTCGACGTAGCCGGAGGCGGGCGTGATCGCCACAAGCCCGGCGACGGCGCCGGAAGCGGCGCCCACCACGCTCGGTTTACCCGTGACCTTCCAGCTAATCAGCGTCCAGGTGAGGGCCGCCATGGCGGTGGCCACATTCGTGTTGACGAAGGCGTAGACGGCCTGGCCGTTCGCGCCCACGGCGCTGCCCGCGTTGAAGCCGAACCAGCCGAACCAGAGGATGGCCGCGCCCAGCACCACCATCGTGATGTCGTGCGGCTCCATCGGCTCCATGCCGTAGCCGCGGCGCTTGCCGAACACGAGCACGGCGGCGAGGGCGGCCACGCCGGCGTTCACGTGGATGGCCATGCCGCCGGCGAAGTCGAGCGCGTTGATGCCGATGTCGGCGGCAACGCCCTCGCCGGAGAAGGTGTTGAGCCAGCCGTTCACGCCGAACACCCAGTGGGCGACGGGCGCGTAGACGATGAGCGACCAGAGGGCGATGAAGAGGAGGAACGGCCCGAAGCGGGCGCGCTCGGCGAAGGCGCCCGTGATGAGCGCGGGCGTGATGATGGCGAACATCATCTGGAAGGCCATGAAGAGCAGGTCGGGCACGCCGTTGGAGCCGGAATCGACGCCCACGCCCTTGAGGCCGAAGTGGTCGAGGTTCCCGATCAGGCCGAAGCCCTGGTCGGGCCCAAAGGCGAGCGAGTAGCCGATCACCGCCCAGAGCACGCCCACGATCCCGATCGTGATGAACGAGTGCATGATCGTGCCCGCGACGTTCTTGTTCCGGGCCAGGCCGCCGTAGAAGAACGCCAGCCCTGGAGTCATGAACAGCACCAGGGCCGATGCAGCCAGCATCCAGGCCGTGTTGCCAGTGTCGAGTTCGAACACGCGTACCTCCCGCGCAGACCCGCGCGCCTCGGTCAGGCGGCAGGGCGGCATCCGCTTGAGTGCAGCGTATCTTGACGGCCAAGTGTTTCAGCCATGTTTCGCGCGAGGGCCGCAGCAGCCCACCGCGAGGGAACGTGGTAGCGTGCGAAGGTGACCGCCACCGCAGGTGACGCCGGCGCCGATACCCTCCCCGGGGGCCTGCAACTGCTGGCCGAGACGTTCTCGTTCTCGCAACGAGCGCGCCCCCTTCTCGGGTTCGGGCACTACGCCACCGTCATCGACATAGGCGGCCCGCAGGCGCTTGCGCTCGCCACCGACACCATCGGCACGAAGGCGCTGGTCGCGCAGGCTCTCGGGAAGTTCGATACGGCCGGCATCGACTGCGTCGCCATGAACGCGAACGACATCGTCTGCGTGGGCGCGGAGCCCATCGCGATGGTCGACTGCGTGCTCGTGGAGGAGATGGACGAGGCTTTCCTGGCGGAGATCGCCGTCGGTTTGCGGGAGGGCGCGCGCCGCGCGCGCATCTCCATCCCCGGCGGCGAGACGGCCCGCGTTCCGGAAATGCTGAGGGGCGCCGTTCCCGGACGCGCGTTCGACCTCGGGGGTACGTGCGCGGGGCTGGTCGAGCCCGACCGCATCCTCACGGGCGCAGGGGTCGCCCCCGGCGACGCACTCGTCGGCTTCGCCTCGTCGGGCATCCACAGCAACGGCTTCACGCTGGCGCGCCGCACCTTCCGCGAGGCGGGCTGGGCGCTCGACCGCTACGTCGAGGAGTTCGGGCGCACGCTCGGCGAGGAGCTGCTGGAACCGACCGCCATGTACGTCGACCTGGCCATGGCCCTGCTGCGCGGACTCGACGTGCGGGCGCTCTTCCACATCACCGGCGGCGGCTTCCTCAACCTGCGCCGCCTCGAAGCCGAAGCGGGCTTCGTGATCGAACGGTTGCCTTCCGTGCCGCCCATTTTCGGGGTGATCCAGCGCCTCGCCGGCCTCGACGCCGCCGCCATGTACGCCGAGTACAACATGGGCGCGGGCTTCTGCGCGGTCGTGCCCGAGGCGGAGGCCGACCAGGCCATCGCACTCGGCAAGACCTGCGGCATCGAGGGCTGGCGGCTGGGGACAGCCACCGCCTCAGCGGGCCGCGAGGTCACCATCCGAGCCGGCAGCGTCCACCTGCGGGGGACGGCGGAGGGGTTCGGGGCGGGTTAGGGATGGACGGCCAGTCCCCCGAGAGTGAAGTGGTCGGAATTGGCTGACCCGGACTCGGCGGCGTACAGAAGGTACATGAGCAACCGGAGGGAAAAGGGGAGGTCGGACGACGGACGATATGCCTGGCCACCGCAAGAAAGGTCGGAAGCACTCGCCGCCCGCGTAGGCATACTTGACACCCCGCGCGCAAGTGTCAATACCCAACGTTCGGGAATTACAGCGATAACTTGCCAGTCAGTCCCTAGCAGGGTGCTGATAAATGCATGATCCTGGGCCTGAGGGCCTGACTGACCATCCGCCAATCTCTCGAAGAGCCCAGAAACATTGGCCTTTTCGATTTCGCGACCGGCGAAAAATCAGCCCAAAACGACTGCGGCGGACTTTTTCAGCACGCTGCTAGGGCAATCCGTAATGAGATCCTAGAGTTCGACTTCCACTCCCGCACTTCCAGTGTCGGTGTCCTTCATCACCGCTTCAGTGAGGAGTTCCCTTGCCCTCTGAAGCTCAGTCACTGCCGTCGCCGCCCCCAGGGGGCTTGTGCCCGTTCCGAGCCATGACCCTGTCATACGCCTTCGGATGAGCCTCTTTCAGAACCTCTTTCACGAAAGCGAACCCCGCGTCCATCCGAATCTGGAGTGTGCTGAAGGCATGACCCAGTTCAGCAGCTTGCATCTTGGCGCCAGCCTCGGCAGCAGTTACAGAACCAGCCACATAGCGCTCTACGAATCTGTCCATGTCGAAGGGGGGCAGTTCGGGGTCAGGCACGTCTGGCAATCCTCTTAGGGAGTTGACACCAGTCTACAGCGCCAGCCCAGAGCCCACAGCCCCCCACGGAGTGGCGGAATTGAGGGCAGGATTCCTCCAGGTCGTCTCGCAGCCCATGACGGCGCTGGCCCTCCCGATCTCTTGATGCCAACAGTTTAGCTGATGGCCCCTGAGCCCTTGACGCCCCAGTGGGAAGGCGTATACCCCCGCCTTGCGCCAGTTTCCCGGCCCATAGCGGTGAGCCTTCAGACCGGTGGTGGGCGCTTTACGCCCCCTTCGTGGCTCACGGTGAACCCAGAGAACTGGTCTCGGTACCGAAGCTGCCTGCCCACCATCCCCTGAGCGATGGCCGTCATCTGGTCCACGGTGTCAACATCCCGGATGTTGTTCAAGCGCTGGTAAGTTAGCGCTGTAATTCCCAACGTTCGCTACTGCGGCGGGTTGGCGGCCTCGCGGGGTGGGGGTGGGGAGCGGCGGATCGACCAGCGCCGGAAGCGCTCCTCCATGCGGGCGTGGCCCTGGCGCGCGATCATCTCCTCGCGCATCCGCAGGAAATCCTCACGCGAGCGCCCGCCGATCTGGCTGGCGTGGCAAAGCACCGCCTCCAGTCGCGTCTCCCAGTGATCCGTCACGTCGACCGTGAAGTCAGCGTCCTCACTGCCGGCGAAGAGGACTTCGTTCACCTGGTGCGAGACAAGGCCGTCCTCCTCGTCGCGCGGGTAGTAGAGCCGGTCACGCACGAGCGGGTAGACGGCGTCGGCGGTGAGGATGCCGACGTTGCGGTGGTCGCGATGGTTGAAGCCGCGGCGGAAGGCGTCCCAGGTGACGATGACGTCGGGGCGGTGGATGCGGATGAGACGCACGATCTGGCCGCGCAGCTCCTCCTCGTCGATGGTGTGGCCGTCGGGGTGACCGAGGAAGACGCACTCCTTCACGCCGAGCGAGCGGCAGGCAGCGCGCTGCTCTTCTTCGCGGATGGCGGCCAGCTTCTCGGGGTGCATCTCGGGGTCGTGCGTGCCCTTGTCGCCGCCGGTGACGACGACGTAGACGACCTCGGCGCCCTCGGCGCACCACTTCGCGACGGTGCCGCCACAGACGAACTCAGCGTCGTCGGGATGGGCCATCACGACCATGGCGCGCTCGGGCGTGCCCAGGGCGGAGGGGTCGGGCTCGGGCGTCTCTTCGCCACCAGCGAACCAGCGACCGACGGTGCGGATGGTGTCGGCGACGCTCATGCGACCCCCTCGGCGTTCGCGTGGTTGGCGATGACGTCCTCGTAGAGAGCGTCCATCCGGCGTGCGATCTCGTCCCAGCGGAAGCGCTGGACGGATTCCCTGGCGGAACGCGCGAAGTTCGCCCGCAGCTCGGGGTTGCGGATGAGCACCTCGAGCTTCTCCGCGAAGGGCTCCGGGCAGCGCCAGGGGATCAGGTAGCCGTTCACGCCGTCGGTCACGGTCGAGACGAGCCCGCCGACGCGTGAGGCGACGACGGGTGTGCCGCAGGCCATCGCCTCCACCGCCACCAACCCGAAGCTCTCGTAGTAGCTCGGCACGACGCAGACATCGGCGGCGCTGTACCAGGCGGGCAGCTCCTCGTGCGGAACCGCACCGGTGAAGCGGATGTTCCCGCCGAGGCCAGCCTCTTGCGCCTGCGCTTCGAGTTCCGCACGCAGCACCTGCCCGTGCTCGTCGCCGCCAACGACCAGCAGGAGTACGTCAGGTTCATCCAGCTGCGCGACGGCATCGATAAGGATGTCGACGCCCTTCAGCTTCTCCAGGCGTCCCACCCAGAGCAGCACCGGGCGGTCCGCCTCGATGTCGAGCTCGCGACGGCATTCGTCGCGGTCGCGCGGGCGGAAGAGGTCGGTGTCGATGCCGCAGGGGATGCTGACCATGCGGGCGGGGTCGGCGTCGTAGTAGCGCGCCAGCAGGTCGTGTTCGTGCCCGCTGGCAGTAATGATGGCGTCGGCGGAGGCAGCCAGCTCACGTTCGCGGCCGATGCGTTCGCCGGGCTCCTCCTCGGAGACGCGCGCCCGGTTCTTCACCTCACCCAGCGTGTGGAACATGACGAGGTGAGGTGCGCCCTGCGCCCGCGCGAACGGCTCGCCCGCGGCGATGCCCTGCCAGTAGTGGCTGTGCACGAGGTCGTACGTCTCACCCTCGTTGGCGGTGAAGCGCGCCATCTCGGCGACGAACGCGGGCACGAAGGGAGTCAGCAGTTCCTTCTCGAGGGGGGCGGGCGGTCCGGCGGACAGCTTTACGAGCCGCAGGCCGGGAGCGAGCGCCGTGACCTCGGGACGCTCCCCATCGCGGCGGGTGAAGAGGTCGACGTGGTGGCCGCGCCGGGCGAGCTCTCGCGAGAGCTCACTCACGTACACGTTCATGCCCCCGGTGTGCCGGCCGCCGAGCGGGGCGACAGGGTTGGTGTGGTAGGAGACTTGCGCGATTCGCATGGGCGTCCCGATAGCGTACCGCTTAATCGCCTCTGAGCGGATGGCTCCAACGGAGCCCGTGAAAGCGGCTGAAGTCCCGGTCAGCCGTGATCCACTCGGCGCCGGACTCCATAGCGAGCGCGGCCAGGTACGCATCGGGCACGAGATTGCCGCGAGCTTCGACTGCCTCACAGAGTCTTGTGAAGATTCCCCAATGCCGCTCCCCTGGCGAAACCGGCACGCCGTTGGGTAGCTCCCGAACAGCACCTGCAAACTCGATCGCCTCCGACAGCGGCGTCGGCACTTTGAAGATGCGAGGGTGGGTCACAATTCGCAGGAAGCCGCTGAGAATCAGCTCGCTCACGCCGAAAGCCGTCGCGGAACTTGCCTGACGCTCAAGCCAGGCGGCGTATTCGCCGTGGCGCTCCGCATCCTCGCGGTGGGCGTGGATGAGAACATTCACATCGGCGAGAATCACCGGCCCTCCATCACGTCCAGGAGCGCCGCGGAGTCGTCGAGATCAACTCCGGGTTGCAGTCCGGTACCTCGGAATGTGGGGAACTTCGGTGGTGGACGTTGTGGGCGGACCCTTGCCTCCGCAAGCGTTCGGCGTAGCGCGTCCTCAATGAGGGCCGTCAGCGTGCAGCCGCTCCGTGCAGCGTGCGCCTTCGCCTCCCCGAGAAGCTCGTCGTCCAGCCGTATTGTCGTACGCATACATCAAAGCATCACTGATGCACATCGATATGTCTATCCCTGCGAACCACTCAGCCCCGCGACAGCCATACCGTGACGATATCGCGCGGCTGGCCGCCGAGGTGTCGCTTATAGACCTCGGCGCCGCGCAGGAAGTCGACGGCGGACTGGCCGCGCTCGATAGCGTCGCGCACGAGCAGGGCCTTCTCCAGCGGCGCCGGCGGTCCGGCTGCAAGCTGTACGAGCCGCAGGTTGGGGGCCAGCACCGTGACCTGGGGACGCTCGGCGTCGCGGCGCGTGAAGATGTCGACGTGGTGGCCGCGCCGGGCGAGCTCTCGCGAGAGCTCACTCACGTACACGTTCATGCCGCCGGTGTGCCGGCCACCGAGCGGGGCGACAGGGTTGGTGTGGTAGGAGACCTGCGCGATTCGCATAGGCGTCCCGATGGCGTACCGCCTACCATGGCCTTATGTATGCGGCACGTCGTGGCGTTTACGCAGCTCCCCGCGCCAGTGCGCTGGCGGGAGTGCCACTGAGAACCCTCTACGAGTGGGCACGACAAGAGGTCGTTATCCCAAGCATCTCACCAGAGAAGGTGAAGCTCTGGTCGTGGTCGGATCTTGTCGCCGCGCGCGCCGTTTACTGGCTGAGGCTCCCACAGGACGGACGCAAGCCCACTCCAATGAGCCAGGTCCGGGCCCTCATTGAACGGATCGAGGCAGAGGAAGTGACCCTCGGCCAGGCCCTCACCTCCCGCAGCGTTGTCTTGTCCGTCGATCCGTCCGGCACTCCCCACGTGGAGACAGAGGGCATGCTTACAGAGGCACGGGCAGAGTGGCGCCAGCGGGTGAGCGGAGAAGGGGTACAGGACATCCTGCACCCCTTCTCGATCGAAGACGGCATCGTTGGCCCGCATCTACTCACCCCGGCGCAGGGGCTCAGCATCATTCCGGGAAAGCTCGCCGGGGAACCCCACATCCAGGACACACGCATCGAGACCCGCGTGCTCAGCGCCCTGTGGGACCGCGGATTCCGCCTGGAGCAACTCAGCACGCTCTATCCGGATGCCAGCGGGGCATCCATTAGAGGGGCCATTCGCCTGGAGCGACAGCTCCGTCGGAACGAGACCAGATTGGCAGCATGAGCCGGGCGCGGAAGGCGGTCTTCCTGCTCGATAAGGCCTTTCCCGATCCCTCTATTCCCGACCTGCCCGACATCGAACTCCATCCCCTACGGCAGGTCCATCCCGACCTCACAAGGGACCACGAGGACTGGGAGGTACTGCTGGAGATCAAGCGCCGGGGAGGCGCAGACGGCCTCATCACCCTTGACGCGGGGATGCTGAATCAGGCGAAGGAGATGGTCGTCCTCAGGCAGACGCGACTCACCCGCGTGGTCTTTCGCGATACCAACAACGACCCGCTTGTCGCCGCCGGTCTCCTGATGATCCACGCTCCGGAAATCGCTCGCCGCCTAGACCGTCGACGGCCCGAACTCTGGATCCTCAGAAAGGCGCCTGCGTCGCCGCAGAACCCCTGAAGACGCATTGAAGAGCTGGCAGCACGGGAATCCATCTCACCAGAGGCGTTGGAGCATCGCGAGCGAATTCCCTCGAACACCGCGCTACGGCGTTCACCCAGCTAGCGGAGCTGCCCCGGGAAGTCAGCAGGCGCCTCAGCCCCGCGACAGCCGTACCGTGACGATCTCGCGCGGCTGGCCGCCGAGGTGGCGCTTGTAGACCTCGGTCCCGCGCAGGAAGTCGACGGCGGACTGGCCGCGCTCGATGGCGTCGCGCACGAGCAGAGCCTTCGAGAGCAGGCCCACCGCCACCCCCGACAGCGCCGGGTCGAAGCCGCTGTTGTAGAGCATCGTCGCGCCGCCCCCTTCGAGGGTGAAGACGCGCGCCGTGGGCTCCCCATCGAGCGTGAGGGTGGAGATGCGCGCGAGCCCGTGCTCGCTCAGGCCGGCGGCGAGATCGCGGAAGAAGGCCTCGCGCTCGGGCGTGAGAAAGGCGGCCTTCTCCTCGCGACTCTCGCGCATCATCGCGAGCAGGCCCTCGACCGCGTCCGCGACCTCCCCGGGGGCCGTCGCTGACACGAACCCGACCTCGCCCGCACGTTCGAGATTGCGCAGCTTGCGACGCAGTTCGTGGCGGTACTTCTTCGGGAGGGCGGCCAGGTAGCCCTCCCACGTATCGGGCAGCTCGACGGTCGGCGTGACCGCTTCGGGCTCCTCCTCCGCGGTCCAGCCGTAATGCTCGGCAGCGGCGAGGAGCGCGGGCCGGAGGGGGCCAGCGGCGGGCAGTCCCCAGGCCTCGAATCCGGATGCCAGGTCCTCGGTGAGCCACTCGATCAGGGCCGCCGTCGCTCCTGCTTCCTGCCCAGGGGCGACGAGCACGCCGGAGTGGTCGCTCAGGTCGGGGTCGCCGAGGAAGCGCGGCTCCGCGCCCGCAACATCGAGGGGGATGACACCCACGAGCGGCGCTTCGCCCTCCTCGCCGCGCGGCAGGCGGAGGGCGAGGAACACGGGGAAGGCGGCAACGCCGCAGTGGCGCAGCCACGCCTCGTGCCACACCGGATGCGAGAAGGGAACGGCGCCGGGGGTCGAGCGATGGAGCGAGGCCCACTCCGGCGCGAGCGCCTCGAACGGCTCGGAGGTGATGAGCGGCAACGGCCCATCCTCGAAGGCGGGCTCGACGCTGGCCGCCGCGTCGGGCATGGGGACTAGGAAGAGCCGTGGACGAGCGCGAGGAACTCCGAGCGGGTCACGCTCGATCGCTTGAACTGTCCCCGCATCGCACTCGTCACCAGCCGGCTGCCGGGCTTGCGCACGCCTCGCATCGTCATGCACAGGTGCTCGGCCTCGACCACGACCGCGACGCCATCCGCGTGGAGGGATTCCATGACCGTCTCCGCTACCTGGCTCGTCAGCCGCTCCTGCAGCTGCGGGCGGCGGGCGAAGGCCTCGACCACGCGCGCGAGCTTGCTGATGCCGACGACGCGCCCGTCGGGCATGTAGCCCACGTGCGCTTCGCCGTGGAATGGGAGCAGGTGGTGCTCGCACATGCTGTAGAAGGGGATGTTGCGCAGGATGACCATCTCATCGTGCGCGACCTCGAAGCCGACCTTCAGGAACTCGCCGGGATCCTCGGCCAGCCCCTCGAAGATCTCCGAATACATCTGAGCGATGCGCCGCGGTGTATCGACCAGACCCTCACGCGAGGGGTCGTCGCCCACCGCCTCGAGCATCTCAGAGACGGCCGCGCGGATGCGCGCCTCGTCGATGCCGGATTCAGGTACGACTGCCATAAGCAGGGATCGTAGCAGCGGGGCGGGAAAAGTGCTCGCTTCACCTAGAAGCGCCAAGTCCTACAGGGTAGGCGAAGCGCCAGCAGGCAAGCCTGCGACCGTGCCTGTTACCGCCCAGCTAACTGATCTTGGAGTAGCCGGGAAAGGAGAAGCTGAAGCGGGGCCAAATCGCCTATATCAGCCTGCCGCAGGGCGTCAACATATTCATCCCGGTGATCCACCAGGCGGTCAGGGAGAATTCTGTGTCCGGGAAGCCAGCCACGAGCCTTGACGCAGAGGACGAAATAGCACACAGCTCTCGCCGTGCGCCCGTTCCCGTTGATGAACGGATGAATGTGGTTGATCCGCCAAAGGGCCCAGGCAGCAAGGGGAACAGCATCAACACTCTCCCATCCCCTGTTCGCATCGTTTAAGAAGATGTCCATCAGACTCTGCACACGGAACGGCTCTGGAGGTATGTAGTCCCCACCCGTATCCCATGCGAGCGGTATTGCCCGGCCGTTGCATACAGCCCAGCAATCGCGTGGAAGTTCAGAGCCTTCACGAGGGTATGCGATAGCGTCGGACTCGGAAATTCCAAAGCCACATCCACCATCGATTGCAAGAACCCATGGAGCCTGTGACCGTTGAACGCAGCCACTCGCGCATAGGCAGGGTGGTTCTCGTCAAACCCGGTGAGTTCTGCGAGGTCCATGCGGATACCGGTCTATTCGTAGTGTTCCTTGAGGAGTTCTGCTACCTGTTCACGCGTGAGGCCGCACTGCCGACCGCCCATACCGTAGACAAAGGAAACTTCTTGCTCTCTCCGCTCCTGCAGAGTCATGGGGCGCTTTGCCGCCTCTCGCAGGACCTCGTCGAATCTGGCGTACTCGCCGCTGCTGGGAATCAGGGATGGTGGAGTCCCGGACTCTGGCATAGGGGGCAACCTCCAGGTCTCGCCTTAGAACATTTGTGCTAAGACTCTACTGATTTTACCGGGTGGAAGGGAATGCCGCTACCCTACAGAGAGGAGAACGTCAAGGGAGCCGCACCCAAGCCCACCTAGTCTGCGAGCAAGGTGCCCATGCCGAGCCCATCCCGGACACGCCCGAGAACATTGCACGGGCACTCATGCCCACGCCGCCGCGTGAGGACCGACCCTCCCTCAAGAGCGAGGACGATCGCGCTTAGATCCGCGCCCTCCGGTGACTTTGGGATATAAGCCCCTACGGAAGAGCCCGTTCAAGCCTGATGTCGTTCCCAACGCATCGGGCTATCCGCTACGGCACCCTCCGATCAATCACTAAGAAGAGACGCCCCACGCCAATCGGCGGGGGCGTCATGCCCGAGAATACTCTCCTCGGGACCGGTGCGGACATTGTCCCGCAGTGGAAGCGGACCGGTCAACAGCGAGTGGGCCTAGACAAAGAAGGGCCGCCCTCCCGTCTAAGCGGAAGGACGGCTTCCCGTAACGGTAAGACCGCCGGGTCGGTGCTCAAATTGTACCCGGCACCGAGCTACACCGGTCAACAGCCGCGCGCTGCACTCAGCGAGCGAAGCGAGCGCTCTCCTACGACTCCAGCCAGAGCACGTCGCCGTGCAGGTCGGGGGCGTGGTCACGGGAGGCGAAGACGGCGTATTCGACCTTGCTCGCGCCGATCGTGGTGTTGTCGCCGTGGCCGGGCCAGACCGTTGTTTCGTCGGGGAGGGCGTAGAGGCGGGTGGTGATGGACTCGATCTCCTGCTGGAGCAGCTCGTTCGAGCGGGAGTTGCCCGGACCGCCGGGGAAGAGGGTGTCGCCGACGAAGGCGTGGGAGCCATACAGGAAGGCGGTGCTCGCGGGCGTGTGGCCGGGGATGGAGATGGCGGTGAAGGTGAGACCGCCCACCTTCACCGTGTCGCCCTCGCTGATCGCTTCGTCGAGCTGACCTTCGGGAATCCAGGGCTCGCGCGGGTCGGCGATGAGGCGGCAGCCGTAGCGCTCCTTGAGCGCGGCGATGCTGGCGGTGTGGTCCTGGTGGGAGTGCGTCAGCAGGATGGTGGAGGGCTCGACGCCGGCGAACTCGACGGCGGCGATGCTCTTCTCGACCTCGTCGGGGGCGTCGATGAAGGCGGCCTCGCCGGAGGCCTCGTCAATCACGATGTAGATGTTGTTGCCGAATCCGGCGGGACCAGCCCGCACGATGCCGAGATCGCCATCGACCAGCTTCTCCATGGCGTCCTCCCTCTGTCGTCGGTGTTGGCGCCAAGGGTACCGCGCGGGGCGTTCAGCGGGGCGCGGGAATAGCGTCGCCCGCCTGCAGGGCGTCCTCGATCCAGGCTTCCATTGCCCTGCCGATGTTCTGACTCAGCTCCTCACGGCTTCGTCCCTGGGCAATGCACCCGCGAAGCTCCTCCACCTCCGCAACCCATCCGGCGTCACCGTCCTCGCTCGCGCTCCGGACAACCTCGATGTGGTACGGGCGCTCCAGGTAGCTGGTGATGCTCTCAGTGTTCACTCCAGGCCTCCTCCCCGAAACGTGGGGGAGTGCCAGCGTATCAGCTAGCACTCCCCCAAGCCTTTAGTTGCCCGCTCCCGCGGGCTTGCCGGGGGTCGTGCTGGTCAGGCGGCCGGCGGCGAGGCCGACGAACACGCCCAGGACCGTTTCGAGCACGTGCGTGAGCGTGCTGCGCACACCCGCGTCGCCATCGACCACGCCGAGGGCGATGAGGCCCAGCAGCGAGACGACGAGCACGAGGGCCAGCACGGAGACGACGTTGACGATGTTGCGGCCGACCGCGATCTGCGCGCTCGTCATGCCGGAGCCACCCGGCCGGTCGCCCGCTCGATGGCGCAGTCGGTGCGGGGCCGCAGCGCACCGTGCAGGGCGAGGCCGGCGGCGGCGCGCAGGAGCACCGCCACCGCCCTCGCGTAGTTCCAGAGATAGGTTCGCATTCCATCCTCCTCGGAAGTTGTGCGGCGATGGTCGTCGCGAAACGGGAGAGGCCCGAGGGGGAGATGTCGCTCGGGAGAGCGGGGACTGCGTGCGTGCTATGGTCCCGGGGGCGTCCGGCTGAGGGGCGCAAGGAGACACACGTGGAGAACCTGACGATCGGCATGCACATCCTCGCGCGCGATGCGAGCGGGCTCATCGACGGCATCGTGGCGGCGGACCGGGCGGGCGTGGACACGGCCTGGCTCACGAGCGGCGGTCCCGCTCCCGACCCGCTGGCCGTATTCGCGGCAGCTGCGGGCGAAACCGGGCAGATCGGGTTCGGCACATCGATCATCCCCACCTTTCCCCGCCACCCGCTGACCGTGGTGCAGGGCGCGGTGGTCGTCGATCAGCTCGCGCCGGGCCGGCTCAAGCTGGGCGTCGGCCCGAGCCACAAGCCCGCCGTGGAGAACACCTACCGGTTCGAGTTCGTGCGGCCCCTGCAGCACCTGCGCGAGTACCTCACGATCCTGAACGCCATCCTCAAGGAGGGCTCCGTCGAGTTCCACGGCGAGCGGCTGCACTGCGAGGCCCAACTGCAGGCCCCCACCCAGGTTCAGGTGATGGCCTCGGCCCTCCGCCCGAACGCCTACCGCCTCTGCGGCGAGCTGGCCGACGGCGCGATTTCATGGGTGACCCCACTGGCGCACCAGCAACGCGTGGCCGTGCCCGCCATGGAGGAAGGGGCCCGCACGGCGGGGCGGCCGCGTCCTGCCCTCGTCTCCCACACGCCCGTAGTCGTCTCGGAGGACGCCGATGCCGTGTGGGCGGCCGCGCAGGCGCAGCTCGGCTTCTACCCGCGGCTCCCGTTCTACTCCGCCATGTGGCAGGACGCGGGCTTCCCCGAGGCGGCGGACGGCACGTTCTCGCGAGCGATGTCCGATTCGCTGGTCATCCAGGGGTCCGAGGAGGCTGTGGCCGAGCGCGTTCGCGCGCTGCCGTCGTTCGGCGTCAACGAGATGCTGGCCGGAGTCATCCAGCTGCAGAACGACCCCGCCGCCTCCGACCGCACGATCGAGCTTCTGGGGGCGATTGCAAAGGAGTCGTAGTCTCGCCTCGCAGCGCCCAGATCGTGTCGTATAGTCCCGCGCTAGAGACTGAGCAAGGCTGTGCCCAGGCGGGAGAGGGCCCCGGGCGCGCGGGGCGTCCTCGTGTGGGCTATTGAGCCAGCGAGGGAGTTTGTCCTGAACGAGCCCCTGCAAGTTGGCCAGTTTGCGATCGTCGCCCACGAGCCGCACGAGCGGGGCGCCACGATCGGCGTCGCCACGGGGAACGGCACGGGCGCGGATCGCTGTGAGCTGTTCGCACTGGCGGAGGGGACGACGCCCGCCGCCCACGAGTTCGCCGGGCACCTCATCTCGCAGGCCGAGCGCTCCTGGAAGGCGCTCAACCTGAGTCTCACCGGCGCCCTCATCGCCATCTTCGGCGAGGCGCAGCACTCCCTGATGGACTGGAACACCAGGAGCATCTCGCAGCATCGCGTGGGTCTGGGGCTGGGTTGCCTCGCCCGCCAGGGCGACCGCATCGTGCTCGCCACGCGCGGACCGGCGAGCATCCTCCACGCCTCCGGCTCCTCGATCACGCTCCACGAACCAGACGACGAGCACGCCGAGCCGATGAACGGCCTTGAGCCCGGCCAGCCCGAGCTCACCTCCCTCTCCCTGGCTCCCGGCGATCGCGTGCTGCTGGTCACGACGAACATCGCCGAGGCCCTGAACGAGGAGGCGCTGGGCGACATCCTCGGCCACTCCCTGCCCGAGATCCTGCCCAACCTGTACCGCCGCATCACGCACCTGCGCGACGCCGCCGTGCTGCTCGTGGGAGTGCCCGAAGGCGGAGAGCAGATCCTGCTCCCGCCCGAGCCCCCGGTCGCGAGTCAGCCGGACGGCGGCGGCCCGGTCATCGGCGGGGAAGTGCCGGCGGGCCACTCGCCTCCGGGCTTCCAGCCGAGCCTCTTCGTCCAGAGCAGTCCGGAGGCCAGCGAGCTTGAACTGGCGCGCAAGCGTCTGCAGGACATCGACGCGCGGTCGCGCGTCGACGCGGAACTGCCCGAGGTAACGCCCCTGGCCCGGCCACGGGAGCTGCCTCCCCTGCGCAGGGCCGTGGGCGACAGCGGCGAAGCGCCGCGCCGCTCCTCCGCCGCCAGCCGCGCGGCCACGGGCGGCAGCTTCTTCCGCCAGGTGGCGCAAGGCCGCCAGCCGCCGGCCCCCTCGGTCGGATCGCACCACACGAGCGCCGCCCCAGTGAGCCAGCTCGCGGCGGATCGGCGGATGCAGCTCGCAGCGACCACCAACGTGCCCACCCTGGGCCGCCTGGCCGCGGCGGCATCCGCGGGAGGCGCGATCGTGCGGGTGCGCAGGAGCATGGGCGGCGGACGGCGGAGCGGGGGGCGGGTAAACGCGACGACGGGGGGCTTCTCGCCGCCCAACTGGATCGTCGTGCTGGTGGGGACGCTGCTGCTCGCGGGCATCGTCGCCTGGGCTGCCCTGCCGGGCCTGTTCGAGAGCGACGAGAGCACCCGGCTGTCGAAGCTCATCGACGAGGCGGAGCGCGAGATGGCGACCGCCAACACGGTGGATCAGGCAGACCTGCGCCGCGAAGCGCTCACCCGGGCGCGAGGCATTCTGCTGGAGGCGAAGGCGCTGGAAGGGGGCGGCGCCCCCGCCGATCCGCTCCTGCAGCAGGCCGACCGCGAACTCGCCGCACTCGACGCGATCGCGGTCCCGACCGACATCCGCGCCATCGCCGACCTAAGCGGTTTCGGCGAGGCGCCGATCGCCGTGCGCCAGCTCGTGGTCAGCGCTTCCGACGCCTACGTGCTCGACTCCGCAGGCGCGCAGGTGATCTCCATCAGCCTCTCGACGGGCAAGAAGGTGACCGTGTTCGCCACGGGCGAGGAAACACCCCTGGCGCCCGCCACGATCACCTACGCAGACGTCTCCCGGCCCGGCGGCTCCGCGCTCCTGATCGCGGACGAAGGGGGAACGCTGTGGGCCTGGAGCCCCGCGGGTTGGGTCTCGGAGGTCGAGTTCGCCCGCCCGGAGGGGCTGACGATCACGGACATGTACTTCAGCGAGGGCGCGCTCTACGTGCTCGACGCGCCCAGCGCCACCATCTTCCGCTTCGCCGCGAGCCCATCGGGGTTCGGGCTCGCGCCCTTCGTCGTCCACCAGGGGGCGGAGCTCGCCAACGCCAGCCGCCTGATGGTGAACGGCAGGGATCTCTTCACCGCCGACGAGGACGGCGCCATCCGGCGATTCAGCGGCGCGCTCACGCTCGTGCTCGCCCAGGCTGGCATCGACCGGCCCCTGAGCGCCGCCGCCACGCCCTACATGAGCGCCGCGGCGAACGAGATCGCCATCCTCGACGAGAGCGCCGACCGCATCGTGATCCTGGGACAGGACGGCACGTTCGTGCGCCAGTACCGCCACGAGGACCTGAAGAACCTGGCCGCCTTCGCCATGCGCGGCGGCTACGGCTACGTGATCAGCGGCGAGCAACTGCGGCGCATCACGTTCTAGCGGGCCAGCGCGCCCGCCAGAGGTAGGCGAGCGCGCCACAGGCCACCCCCACATTGAGCGACTGCACGCGTTCATCCATGGGCAACTGCACGCGGAAGTCGCTCGTCTCGTTGAGCAGGTGGCTCACGCCCCGCTCCTCCCCACCGAGCACGAGCGCCGTGCAGTCGGGCCAGTCGAAGGCGGTGGCATCCACGGCGCCCTCGCCCGGCGAGGCGGCCACCACCCAGTAGCCGGCCTCCTTCAAGTTGACCAGGGCGCGGGCGAGATTCTGGGGCGCAGTTACCGGCGCGAGGAAGCTGAGGCCCGCGCTGGCGCGATGCACGCCCGGCGTGAGCGTCGCGCCCCGGCGGCTCGGCAAGACCACCACCTCGGCGCCGGTCGCCACGGCCACGCGCAGCACGGCGCCCGTGTTCTGGGGATCGGTGACGCCATCGAGCACGAGCGCGAGCGAGGGGCCGGTCACCTTCTTCGGGATGAAGGCGGTGGGCAGCGGCCGCAGCCGTACGAGCACGCCCTGGTGCACGCCACCGCCCGTCAACTCCTCGAGCCGCTGGGGTTGGACCGGTTCCACGGGCACGCCCTGGGCGCTCGCCTGCTCCACCAGCGCGGCCACGCGCCTGTTGGAAGCGCCCGCGGCGTGCAGAAGCTGCCTCACGAGCCCCTGCCCCAGAGCCAGCTCGCAGGCGTGCACGCCGAAGGCGAGGTCGTCGGGGGTGGCATTCGGCTTCGGCCGCAGACGCGCCATCGCTCGATCTCTCCGCTTCCGGGCAGAGGGCCTGCCCTCTGCCCGCAGGACGCACAGGCTTAGGCTGCCCTACACCCACGCGCACCTTGCCACCGCCATCGCGCCGTGTCTCGCGCGCGGGCGTTCAGCGGCAGTCGGCTGGTAACATCCCATGAGCGGGGCATGTGAGCCCGCCAGGGAGCCTCACTCCATGTCGATCGCAGTGACCGGGGCTTGAGCGGGCGCTTCGTGGCAAGACAAGCAACCCGAGTCCTGGCCGCGCTGGCCCTGTTGGTCGCCATCTTCGCGGCGCACCCCGGCGGCGCCGCGCCCGAACCCGCCGGCGAGCAGTGGGTGAGCGTGCGCCTGGCGGGAGGGCTGGAGGCGCCTGCCCCGCTGGAAGCGCGCGGCTATCGGCAGTTGCCCGTGCCCGAGGGGCTGACGCCCGAGGCGTACAGCGCCTGGCTCGCGGACCAGCCCGGCATTCTCAGCGCCTCGCCCGACGCAACCGTGAGCGCAGCGGCTGGACCCAACGACATCTACTACCGCGCCCAGCAGCTCTACCTGGAACCGCTCGGGGCGCCGGAGGGGTGGGACATCGCCACGGATGCCGGGGAGATCATCGTCGCCGTGCTCGATACGGGGATCGACCTGAGGCATCCGGATCTCGTTCGCAATCTCTGGCAGAACCCGAACGACGACGACAGCAACGGCATCGACGACGACAACAACGGCTGCATCGACGACCGGTACGGCTGCCGCTTTCTCAACCTGACGCCGAAGCGCATCCGCGAGTGCGGGTACACCTCGAGCACGCGCACCGGTGATGTGCGGGACGACCACGGTACGCCCGACACCCTCGGCTCCCACGGCACCTCGGTGGCGGGCATCATCGGGGCGCGGGGGAACAACCACACGGGCGTCACGGGGGTGGCCTGGCGCGTCCGCCTGATGACGCTGAAGGTGCTGGATTGCGGACCCGGCGGGGAAACGCCGATGGGCGAGATGTCCAACGTGGCGCGAGCGATCGACTATGCCCGGCGTATGGGCGCCGACATCATCAACCTCAGCCTCGCGAGCGGCCCCGGCGACCCCAACGCGGACATCCCGGAGCTGCGCGAGGCGATCGAGGATGCGCTCGCCGAAGGCATCATCATCGTGACCGCGGCGGGCAATCACGGCGCCCGCGGCGTGGGCTTCCCCGCCGCCTACGCGCAGTACCCGAACGTGATCGGCGTGGGCGCGAGCGACCCCTCCAGGGACAATGCCTGGGCCCCCTACAGCTCCTACGGCGGCGGCGTCGATGTGGCCGCGCCCGGAGGCGGTCTTGACGAGTCCCTTCCCGGTAGCCGCGTCGTGAGCACGATCCGGTCCGACCTCATCGCCACGCCCTACGGCTACCTGCCCCCCGCCACGAGCTACGCCGCCCCCTTCGTGACGGGCGTGTTCGCGCTCACGATGGCGCGCAATCCGGGCCTCACGATGGAGGAGTACATCGCCATCGTGCAGGAGTCCGCCGCACCACCCACGCCCGCCCCCCACGGAGGCAACTGGGCCGGCGCCGGCGTCATCGATATCAGAGCGGCGCTCGAGCGTGTACCCATGACCCTGAGCGGCCCCATCCTGTGGGACTGGGTCCGCCCACCGGAGGGGACGCCCGTGCGCGCCCTCATCGACGGGGTGGAGTGCGGCGCGACGGAGACCGAGATCCTGGACGGTGTCGCGCACTACTCGCTGCGCATCGCGGGCGAGAACGAAGTCGCGGGCTGCGGCTCGGCGGGACGGGAGATCGAGATTCGCGTCGGCGACCTGCCGGTCGCGGACCTGCTGCCGTGGGGCGCTGCGAACGAGTCCCTGGCGCTGACGGACTACCACGTGAACGGCATCGAGCCGCTGCCCGGCGCCACGGTCGTGCAGGCGTTGGGTGAGGGCTGGAGCCAGGCCGCGTATCTGGGGCCGACCATGTCTCTCCCGGAGGCCGCCGCCGCCTTCCCCGCTGGCTGGTCCGCCGTCGCCGTCTGGGATCCCGAGGCGGAGGGCGGCGGCACATTCCTGCTCTACTACGCCGAGGCTCCCGACGACGTGCAGACGCTGACCGAGCTCTCCCAGTACGAGCCGTTCTGGATCTCCAACGAGGGCGGAGCCCTCGCCGCCGCCAACCCCGGGGCAGTTCCGCTCCGCGAGGTGGCCCTGGCGGCGGGCTGGAACGCGGTCGTCTACACGGGACAGCCTCGCGCGGTGTCGGAAGCCCTCGCCAGCATCGACGGGCTCTACAACCAGGTGCTCCACTACGACAACGTTACCGGCCTCTGGAATTCCTACCTGCCCGCTTCGGCGCCGCAGTTGAACGACTTCGGGGGGCTCCACCCCCTCCGCGTCTACTGGATCCGGATGATCGCCCCCGGCACGCTGGTAATGGAGTAGCGCGACAGCGGCGGGTTCGGGATGAGGGGGCCGCCTCGGCAAGCTGGGGGCATGCCCGAAGCCCACTGTGGCGCCCCCACGCGCGGAGGTTCCGCCTGCCGCTTTCCCGCCGACCGCTGCCCGCACGACGCCCATGCCCGCGGACGTGAGGAACGCCCTGCACGGGAACGAGCGCCCTCTTCCACCGGCGCGATCCGCGCGCGTGATCTGCGCGCGCTCGGCTGGTGGCTCATCGAGGAGACGCTGGCGGGACGCATCACGCCCTCCGAGACCTCCGCCGTCAACCGCATGATGCACACCCTCCTCCAGCTCGGTCCCGCCCCCGAGGCGGACGAACTGGCCCTTCAGGAGGTCGCCCTGCGCGGCCTGCTAATGCACGGCGTGCCGCCCCGCACCGCGGAGGAGTGGCGCCGAGCCGCCGAGATCTTCGATGACGAGGCGCTCGGGGAGTTCCGGCGCTGGGCCTCTCGGGAAGGCGCGAACGAGCCAGGTGGGGAGGACGCGAACGCGAGGGGCCTGACCCGCTAGGGCGTGTCGTCGCCCTCGCTGTCGGGCGTTGGGGTGGGGGTCGGAGTCGGCGTGGGCGTGGGCGTTGGCTCCGGGTCGGTCAGCGGTTTCGGGTTGCCCTCCACCCCCGTCGACACCGTCGCTTCGACCGTCGGCGAGACGAGCGGCTGCGGATCGCCCTCGACACCGGTCGATACCGCCCCAGACGGCGTGGCGTCGTCGGCATCCAGCGCCGCCGGATCGTCCTCAGGCGCCTGCGTGGCGGCTGGCGTTGGCGTTGGAGTCTCCTCCGGGGCCGCCGTCGCGGTCGGCTCGGGCGCTGCCGTTGCTTCGGGGGTTGCCGTCTCGACCTGCTCATCGATCGGCGTGACGGCGTCGCCGCCACCGCTCCCCGCAGCCGCCGCCGCAACCTGGTAGGCCTCATCGATTGCCTCTGCGGCTACCGTGGCCAGCTCCTCATCCGCCTCGCTCAGCACCACGTCGGCCGTCTCGCTCAGGCTCCGGACCTTGGCCTGCTGGAGGAGATCGAAGGCCTCCTCCTCGGCGAGTTCGCGGATGTCATCGAGTTCGTCGGTGAAGCTGCTGATGTGGCCATGGCTGAGGTCGCCGCGCGCCACCAGCGTCTGAATCTCGTCGATGCGTTCCTGGGCCTGGCTGATGTGGACGTTGATGCGCTCATCGCCGCGGGCGAAGCGCACCTCGGCCTGCTCCGTGGCGCGCTTGAAGCCGTAGTTCCACTCACCCGGCACCGATTCGCCGGCAGTGACGAAGCCGAAGGTGATCACGCCCAGCATTCCCGCCACCACCAGCACCGCGACCGAGGCGAAGGCCGCGCCCAGCTGACCGAAGCGGGGGGGTGCGGGAAGGGCAGGTTCGGGCGCGCCGCCGATGACGGGCATGGCGGCAGCCAGCACCTTCGCCTTCAGGGCGCCCTCGAAGTAGTAGCTCGCCTCCTCTGCCTCAAAGGCGCGCCCGATAATCTGCCCGGTGGAGAGCATCGGCTTCAGCCAGGCCTGATCCTCCTCGCCGTAGCGCGCGAGGATGACGGCGATCTCCTGGCCATCCTCGTAGAGGGCGAGCGCCTCCGCGAAGACCGCGGCCTGCGGGTCAGGCGAGCGACGGAAGAAGTTCAGCAACCGCATCATTCCTCAGCGACCATCCCTTGCAGCCTGGCGATGGCCTTGTGCTGGAGCACCTTCACGTTGTTCTGCGTCTTGTTCAGGGCGAGCGCCGTCTCGGCCACCGAGAGCCCGGAGCCGAAGCGCAGGGCGATCACGTCCCGTTGCGCCGGGGGCAGTTTGGCCGACGCTTCCCGCACCACCTCGATCGTCGCCTGCAGTTCGTAGGCGGCCGCGTGGTCCTGGCCCAAGTCGGGCAGCGTCTCGGAGAGCTGCGCGGGCACACCCCTTCGCCGTTGCCGGCGCACATGCGAGATCACCTCGTTGCGGGCGATGCGGAAGACCCACGCTCCGAAGGGCAGCCCCCGCCACTCGAACCGCTTCAGGTTGGCGACCATCCGCAGGAAGACCTCTTCGGTCACGTCCTCGGCGTCCTGCACCGAGCGCACGCGACCGGCGACGAAGCGGTAGACCCGCGGGAAGTAGAAGGTGTAGAGCGTGCTCAGCGCTTCCGGATCGCCAGCCTGCGCCTGCTTGACGGCCTTCCGCTCGTCGAAGTCCGGAGCAAGCTCGCTGGGCGCCGTCGATTCCACACGCACTCCCATCGCGCATCGCAAGGATTACGCGCCCCCTCCACTGCACGCGAGCATAGGCAGCCGCTCTGGTCGAGCGCAACATACCCCTCATAACGCTCGCGGCCAGCAAAGGTTAATGGTGGGTTCCGGGCCGTTCGCGGGGAACGTTCGTTGACTGCCCTCCGGCCCCGCTCGTAGCATTCGCGGAGCACCCCCCGGCAGGAGTGGCATGGCCAAGTTCATCTTCGTAACCGGCGGCGTGGTCAGCGGCGTCGGCAAGGGCATTGCAACCGCCAGTATCGGGCGCCTGCTTAAATCCCGCGGAATCTCTGTCACCGTTCAGAAACTCGACCCCTACCTCAACGTCGACCCCGGCACCATGTCGCCCTACCAGCACGGCGAGGTGTTCGTGACCGCCGACGGCGCCGAGACGGACCTCGATCTGGGCCACTACGAGCGCTTCCTCGACCAGGATCTCTCCGCCGCCTGCTCCGTCACGAGTGGCCAGGTCTACCGCACCGTGCTCGACCGCGAACGCCACGGGGACTACCTCGGCGGCACCATCCAGGCCGTTCCCCACCTCACGAACGAGATCAGGGCGCGCATCTACGCCGCCGCCGAGGAGAGCGACGCCGAGGTCATCATCTGCGAGGTGGGAGGCACCGTCGGCGACATCGAGGGCCAGACCTTCATCGAGTCCATGCGCCAGATCCGGCACGATGTCCCCCACGACGACTTCCTCAGCGTGCACGTCACCTTCCTCCCCTACATCGGGGCCACGGGCGAACTGAAGACGAAGCCCACGCAGCACTCCGTGAGCGAGCTGCGCTCCATGGGCATCCAGCCCGATGCCATCCTCGCCCGCAGCGACCACCCCGTGCCGGGCGACATCTGCACCAAGATCGCCGACTTCTGCGACGTCGACCGCCGGGCGGTCATCCCCCTGGAGACGGTCGACACGATCTACGCGGTGCCCCTCATCCTCGAGGGCCTCGGGCTGGGCGACTTCGTGCTCGAGCGGCTCGGACTGAAGCAACGGGCCCACGACCTGACAGCCTGGGAGGCGATGGTCGAGCGGCAGCGACACCCCGAGCGCTTCGTGGAGATCGCCATCGTCGGCAAGTACGTCGAGCTGCAGGACGCCTACCTCTCCGTGAAGGAGGCGCTCGTGCACGCCGGCGTGGGGCTCGACACCGAGATCAGCATCCGCTGGGTGCACGCCGAGGACCTGGAGACGCGCCCCGCCGAGGCCGTGCTGGCGGGCGTGGACGGCATCGTCGTGCCCGGAGGCTTCGGCGAGCGGGGCTGGGAGGGCAAGATCGCCGCCGCCCGCTACGCCCGTGAGCAGGGCATTCCCTACTTCGGCCTCTGCCTAGGCCTGCAGGTGATGGTCACCGAGTTCGCACGCAACGTCTGCGGCTGGGAGGGGGCCAACTCCACCGAGTTCGACCCCGAATCGCCCTGGCCGGTCATCAGCCTGCTTGAGGAGCAGGAGGGGATCACGGCCAAGGGCGGCACCATGCGCCTGGGCTGGTACCCCTGCCGCGTGCGTCCCGGAAGCCTGGCCGCCGCGACCTACGCCGAGGGCCTCGTGAACGAGCGCCACCGCCATCGCTGGGAGCTGAACAACCGCTACCGGGAGGAGTTGGAGGGCGCGGGGCTGAAGGTGGCCGGCGCCTCGCCCGACGGAACCCTGACCGAGATCGCGGAGGTGGCGGACCACCCCTTCATGCTGGGCACGCAGTTCCACCCCGAGCTGCAGAGCCGCCCCAACCGGCCCCATCCCCTCTTCCACGCCTTCGTGACCGCGAGCCTCGCCCACGGCGCCCCCGAGACCGAAACCATCACCCCCGCCGTCGCCGCCAGCTAGCGTGGACGGCTGGCGAATCGTCCACACCCTGGCCCTGCTCTGGATGGGCGCCGGACTCGGAGCGACCTACCCGCTCATCGTGCGCGCCTGGCTCTCGAAGGACGTGCAGTTCCAGATGTACGCCCTGAAGGAGGCCGCCAACAACGAGACGCGCGTGCTCCTGCCGGGGGCCATGCTCTCGGGCGCCACCGGCTTCTTCTGGGGCGTGGCCGAGTACGACTTCGTGCGCGACGGCTGGTTGGCGGCGCTCGCGGGCCTCTTCGTGCTGTTCTGGCTTGTCTGCCTGCCGCTCCTCGGCTTCGGCCTGCGGCGCGCGCGCACGGCCGCGCTCATCGCCGCCAAGCGCGGCGAAGTCACGGACGAACTCCGCGAAGTCCTCGACGACCGCGTCCCCCTCGTCTTCGGCACGGTCCTCGTCCTGAGCGTCCCGCTCATGGCCTGGCTCGCCATCTTCAAGCCGTTCTAGGGGTTGCGCGCACATCTGTTCTACGCAACAATCCGCGCGTAGCCCAAAGGGGTTGAAATGCCCAGATTCGCAGAGTTCTTCGCGGGCATCGGTCTCGTACGAGAGGCCATCGAACCGCTCGGATGGGACTGCGTCTTCGCCAACGACATCGCTCCGGCGAAGGCGGACATGTACACCGCTCGCTTCGGGTCGGAGCACCTGAACGTGAGCGACATCCATGATCTCAAGCTGGGTGACATCCCTCGTGATCTGGACCTGCTGACCGCATCGTTTCCTTGCATCGACCTCTCCTTGGCCGGAAACCGAACTGGCCTTGCGGGAGAGCACTCCGGAACAATCTGGCCGTTTCTGAACTTGGTCGACGAGATCAGCCGTGCGGGTTCGGCCCCCTCGGCCGTGCTGCTTGAAAACGTAACGGGCCTCCTGTCGTCGGACGGTGGGCAGGACCTCCAGGCCATCTGTGAGCGAGTCGGGGCCCTTGGGTACCTGATGGACATCCTGGTGGTCGACGCACGATGGTTCGTCCCCCAAAGCCGTCCCCGGCTCTTCGTCGTGGCGGTCAGGCGCGATCTGCTGGACGAAGCATTCTCACCGACGGGAGAGGTTTCAGCCATCCGGCCTCAGAGTGTGCGTCGCTTCCAGCGCGCCAACCCGGACCTCCCCCTGGTAGAACTACCCCTTCCTGAGCCGCCACGCGGGACGCGGATCCCGCTCCTAGGCATCCTGGACGACGTTGCGTCGGATGATCCCTCGTGGTGGCCGCAAGAGCGCGTGGTTGCACTCGTTGAGGCGATGGCTCCCCCGCACCGTGAGCGGGTCCAGGCGTTGCTACGTGGTGAGCGCGACGGAGTTGCCACCATGTTTCGCCGAGTACGGGACGGTCGCACCGTGGGTGAGGTGCGTGGTGACCGACTAGCGGGTTGCCTCCGTACACCCTTTGGCGGAAGTAGTGTCCAGTTCCTAGTTGACTGTCGCAGCAACAGGGCTCGGATACGTCCGCTCAATGGCCGCGAGTACGCTCGGTTGCAAGGAGCAGACGACTTCCCGATCCAGACCAGCGTGCGGCAGGCATGGCTTGGGTTTGGTGATGCAGTGTGTGTTCCCGCCGTCCGCTGGTTAGTCTTGTACTCGTTGGGATTTCTTTCCGACAGACTGCGGCCTGCGAGCGGTATCCAGATGCGTATGCACGAGCCGGAGTCACCCGAGTTTGCGGTAGCCGCAGCGAGGCGGTAGCCGGATGCCGGAGTCCCTCAAAGATGCGCTAGAGGCCTTCTGCACGGAGAACAAATTCAGAGGCAAGGGGCCGCTCTGCGTGGCGCTAGTCGTTACGCAGCATGCACGGGACAAAGGGCTACCTCTCGATGCTGACACGCTTCTCACCGAGGGCCGTGGTCAAGTAAGCGGTCTCAGCAGGGCCAACGTTCAAGAAGTGCTCCAACGCCACGGGATTGAAAAAGTGCTGGCGGCTGAAGGAGGACGCACAAGCCGTGGGAGCATCGGGAACATGCGGTATTACGTCGAGTTCCTCAATGGCCTGCACGCAGAGGGTGTGGTGGACCTAGACGCGGTGGAAGGCTACTGGGCCGGCAGGGTCCGGGAGTTCTTTGCCGCAGACCCACTGAGCATCAGACTCGACTCGGCGCGCAGCCTGCGAACCGTAATAGCGGATGTTTTGACCCAGGCAGCCGAACGTCAGGCAGGCACTACAGGAATGCAATACGAAGGCGCGGTGCTTCAGCACCTCGTCGGAGCCAAGCTCGATTGCGCCCTCAACGGCATCACCATCGAGCACAACAGCTTCTCTACGGCGGACGCCCCCCTCGGCGCGCCTGGTGACTTTCACGTGGGGGATGTGGCGATCCACGTCACCACGGCTCCCAGCGACGCCCTCATGGAGCGCTGCCAAGAGAATCTCGACAGTGGCCACCGTCCGGTTGTCATCACCCTCCCCAAGCGAGGTACGACTGGCCCAAGGACTTGGCGGAGGACAGAGGGTATCCTTGCCATCGCACTCGACATCTTCGATGTAGAACAGTTCGTCGCGATGAACCTCTACGAGTGGGCTGGCTTTGAACAGGGCAAGCGCCGCGTCGCGGTGGACTCCCTTGTCAAGCGCTGCAACGAAATCGTCGAGAAATGCGAAACTGACCCCAGCCTAAGGATTGCGATTAAGTAATGGCTGAGCGCCCAGAAGACCGCAGCAGAGTCATGCGGGCGGTCAAGGGTCAGGATACCGAGCCGGAAATGGTCGTTCGGCGGCTCGCCCACTCGCTGCGCTACCGCTACAAACTTCACGACAAGCGTCTTCCTGGGAAACCCGACTTGGTATTTCCCGCTAGGCGGAAGGTCATCTTCGTCCACGGGTGTTTCTGGCACCAACACAACTGCCCCCGGGGTGCGCGGCTTCCCAAGTCACATCAGGACTATTGGGGCTCGAAGCTAAGTCGCAACCAGCAGCGCGACGCCGAACACAACAGCAGCCTTGAAGCGATGGGGTGGCAGGTCTTGGTCATCTGGGAGTGCGAGACTCGGGATCGACAGACGCTGGCGACCACTCTTACCCTGTTCCTCGATTGAGCGTGGCGCTCTCCTCCTGGATACGCTGCCATTCGGCTTCGGGGTCGTCGGTTCCGAGGTGTTCGGCGGCGGTGCGGCGCGAGCGGATGCCGGCTTCGACCAGCGCGCGTTCGTCGGCCACCTGTCGGGAGCGGTCGGCGGGCAGTACCGGACCCCAGAGCGCGTCCGCCTGCAGCCCTTCGATGGCCAGGCCCTCGTGGCGAGCGAGCAGGCGCAGCGCCAGCATCGCGCGGCGCTCGTAGGCGGGCGTGCGGATGAGCCGCTTGCGCGCCACCTTGCGCGCGACCGGGTCCAGCTCGACGTTGAGGGCGACGCCGCTCAGGCCCGAGGCGTTCTGCCCGAAGGCGGTGCGCGGCGATTCCCCCAGATCGTGCAGGGTGCGGTAGACCATCTCGATGTAGTCGCGGTGGAGGGCCGCGCCGCCACCCTGCAGCAAGTCGAGCAGGTAGGCGCGAGCGCGTTCGGGCACCTCCCAGACGGCCCCCGGCTCGACGGTGATGTCCTGCGAGCCGGCCACGCCTTCGAGCACGGCGATGGGGTTGCCCGAGAGTTCCAGTATCTGGCTGAGCTGGCTGAAGGCGCGGTTCAGCTCGCGGTTCGGCTCCGCCAGCGCGCCGATGTCGCTCGATCCCCACGGCTGCTTCGGCTCGCTCACGTTGGGGAACACGACGAAGGGGATGAACCCGTACGGGTTCGCCTCCCGACGCTCCAGCTCGGCCCCGCGCCACAGCTCGAACGTCTCGTTCGTCCAGTGCTCCGTCACGAGGTTCTCGACGGCGGCGGGCGAGAGCGGCAGGCCCGCCGTCGCGAGGGGCGCGCCGCCCGCCGCGTACTGCGAGGCGACCGCCTCGATGCGCGCGCTGTCGTCGGCGGCGCGCCAGACGAAGATGCCCTGCACGTCGGGCGCGGAGATGCGCACGCGCCCCTCCTCCACGTCCCATGTGACCTTGTAGGCGGCATCGCCGAGGACGGCGCAATCGAGCTCCGTCTCGAAGTCGAGCCGTTCGAGGCCGTTCGCCGCCTCCACGGCGCGCCAGGCGAGCTCCGCCGTTCGCGCGCGTTCCCCGGCGGCGCGGTCGAGCGAGTCGAGGGGCGCACCTGCAGGGCGTGCCCCTCGAACAGGTAGCTCGTGATCTTGTCGACGAACGCCCTGGCGTAGTTGAGCACGAGACGGCGTTCGCCGCGGCGGGCGCGTCCCACCCACTGGTCGCCCTCGTAGAAGGCGAGGTGCTCGCGGTAGCGGCGCAGGCGGTCCTGGTCGAGGGCGCGCAGTTGGAGGGGGAAAGGGGGTGGCCGTCACGGGCAATCTCCACAGCGAAGGATTCCGCGAACCGTGGGGCACTCGCTGTATCTCGAAGCCCCCGGTGGCAGTCGCACCGCCTTGGGGCTTATTGGTAGTGGCCAAGGTCAGGCAGGAAAGTGACATGGTCGACGAACCGCATCCCGCCGAGAGAGACCCTGTACATCCTGGCCAGCCCGCGCGACCTCATTCGCGCCATCCTCAAGGGTGGCGGTATGGGGAAGCCGAAGCCTAAGAGCTAGCAGGGTGCCCGGAGGTTCCCCATCGGTGAGCGAGCGACAGGCCCGATCATGCTGGCGGTGACGCCGGAGGCGTTCGTCCCGAAGACCATCCCCTGCGTCGTATCAAGCCCTGGTCGACTGCTGGCGCGACTGTCGCCACGCTTCGAGGCGATGTACGCCAGTCGCGGGCGCCCGTCGATCCCACCCGAGCACCTGCCAAGGGGAGCTTGCTGATCGCCCTCTTCTCGGTGCGCAGCGAGCGCCAGTTCTGCGAGCAGCTGCGCTACAACCTGCTCTTCAAGTGGTTTCTCGACCTGAACGTTGAGGACGAGCCCTTCAACGCCACGACCTTCTCCAAGAACCGTGAGCGCCTGCTGGAGGCGGAGGTGGCGCGCGCCTTCTTCGCCGAGGTGGTGGATGAGGCGGGCCGCCGCCGGCTGCTCTCGGACGAGCACTTCAGCGTGGACGGGACGCTGCTGGAGGCGTGGGCCTCGCTCAAGAGCTACCGTCCACGGGACGAGCAGGAGCCGCCCGCGTCGGGCGGTGGGCGCAGCGCGGAGGTGGCCGGGGGCAGCGATCGCAGCCGCGATGACGCACGTCTCGCGCACGGACGCCGAGGCGCCTGCTACCGCAAGGGCCACCAGCAGGAGGCGAAGCGCTACCTGGGCCACGTCCTCAGCGAGAACCGTCACGGGCTGGTGGTGGACGTCGAGCTGAGCGAGGCGAACGGCTACGGCGAGCGCGAGGCGGCCCTGCAGATGCTTGAGCGGAGCGTGCGTGGTCGCGCGACGTTGGGGGCGGACCGGGGGTACGACACGCGCGACTTCGTGGCGGCGGTGCGCGCCCGCGGGGTGACGCCGCACGTGGCCCGCAACGATCGTGGGCGTCGCAGCGCCATCGACGGGCGCACGACGCGGCACCCCGGCTACGGACAGAGCCTCAGACGGCGCAAGCTGGTGGAGGAGGTCTTCGGCTGGCTGAAGACCGTGGGAGGCGGGCGCAAGCTGCGCTACCGGGGACGGCGGCGGAACCGCGCCTGGTTGGAGCTAACCGCAGCGGCGTACAACCTCCTGCGCATCTCGCGGCTGGAGCCCGTCGCGGCGTAGGAGGAGTGCGCCCACCCGCCCGGCCGGCGCTCGCAGAGGCGTCTGGAAGGGCGGGAAGGGGGAACCCGAAGCGCCAGAAACCCTCGACAGGAACGCGTGGCCAGCGCCTACCGGTGCCGTCCGCTACGCCCGAGGCCCATTCTTCAGCAGCCTGCTAGGGCGCAAGGCCCGTCCCGGTATCGCCCACGTCCGGCGTAGCGCCCCAAGCGTTGGGGCCGCAATCGTCACAGGCGTCCCAGAGGTCTTCGTCGGCGTAGGTCATATCCTGTTCGTCACCCTCCCCGTGGGCGACCTGCCCGCCGAGGGCGAAGCAGAGTGCTGCCACGGTGACGACTGCCCATCCGACTATCGGCCAAGGCTTCATACGTTCTGCTCTCGCCATGAGCACTAGTGTAAGCCCACCGCCTTGCCGCTCCCCGCCGCCGCTCGCTACAGTGCCTCCGTGACCACCCCCAGCCTCCCCGAGGTCGTCGACCAGCCCGAGGTGCGCGAGGAGCTCGAGAAGCCCTGCCACCTGATCCTGCTCGACGACGACAGCCACACGTACCAATACGTCATCCACATGCTCGGCGACCTCTTCGGGTACTCGCGCGAGAAGGCGTTCGGCATCGCCCGGTGGTCGACAGCCAGGGCCAGGCGATCCTGATGACGGGGGCGAAGGACGAGTGCCTGCTGAAGCAGGAGCAGATCCACGCCTACGGTCCGGATCCCTTGATGGAGTTGAGCGTGGGCAGCATGTCCGCCGTCATCGAGACTGCGGCCTAGCGCTCACAGACTCAGCGAGCGCGTTGACTGAACACTAGCCGCTTGCACGATAGAACTGTCGTTCTCCTAGAACGCAACTAGTCTTCTCGTGGTGGATGCGGCATGCCTGACCCTCTGTACGAAGCAATTCAAAAGGCACTCACCGAACCCATCAATGCCGCGCTATTCGAGCGCTGCGCGGTTGATCTGCTCCGGGAGTACTACCCCAACCTCCGGCCCGTGCCTCCGAACAAGGACGCTGGACAGGACGGCCTGGGAGAGATGCCTGACGGCACACGTTTCTTCCTTGCTGCCACGACGGCGAAGGACTACCGGCGCAACCTCCTGCAGAGCACTCAAAGCCACATCGACGCAGGTGGAGATAGGACAGCAGTCGTTTTAGCGACCACGCGTGAGATTTCTGGGCAACGGCGGGAGAGTCTCCGCAGAGACGTACAGGACCACACAGGCCTGCGCCTCATTGATGTTCATGACCAAGGTGACTTCGCCCAGCTCCTCTACGAGCATCCACAGTGGAGAAAGGATCTCCTAAGTGTGCCGGGCGTGGCTGGAGCGCTCTCTCGCTTCCCAGCCACCTCCCGCCCGACGCCCACCATCCCCCTGACCGGCCGCGACGACGAGCTCGATGCCCTGCGAGCCACGGAGGGTGATCTCCTCATCCTGGGCAAGGCGGGGATCGGCAAGACCTTCCTGCTCCACGAACTACTGAAAGAAGGCTGGGGACTCTTCGATGCGGGTCGCAGCCTGCCTGAACTGGAAGATGCGATCCTGGAGATGAAGCCAGCGAGGGTAATCATCGACGACGCTCATTTCGTCGCGCATCGCATCACGGAGCTTTGCCGCTTGCGCAAAGAGATGGATGGTGAGTTCGCGATCATCGCCACCTCGTGGCCAGGCCAGAAGGACAGGGTTGCGGGTGCTTTCCCTGACGAGCCTCCCACTATCTCCCTCGAAGAGTTGGACCGGGATCAGATCCTGAAGATCATTCAAGCGGTGGGAATAGCGGGCCCGGAAGAGTTGCTTTGGCAACTCATCTTCCAAGCCGACGGGCGACCTGGCCTCGCGGTCACACTCGCGAGGGCCTGCGTATCCGGCGGGGTAAGGGACGTGGTGTGGGGAGAGATCCTCCTCAAGGATGTTGTGGGGTGGTACGAACGCACGCTCAGCGAGAAGACGCGCCATGTACTGGGCTTCCTCGCACTAGCCGGAGCATCTGGCGCCACCGTAGAGCAAGCCGGCAGTTTCCTTGGGACAGATCTTCTGGAGGTGAATGGGTTGGTTCGGAGCCTCGCTTTGGGAGGCGCCATCGATGAGGCCACGCCACTCCACCCCGAGCGACTTGTCGTACAGCCGGAGGCCCTCCGCTACCCACTGGTACGCGACATGTTTTTCGGAGGACCAGGTTCGCCGGACGTGAAGGGAGCCGTGGCGACCTTGCCCAACGCCTCGGCTGCGTCCTTTCCGTTGGTAGCAGCCGCCCTTGCGGGGGCCGCCGTCGACGAAGGGTGGCTTGAAGAGATTGGGGATTGGTCAGATGAGAGGTTCGCCAGCCACTTTGGCCTCCTCGGCTCCAGGCAGCTACGCGTCGCGCTAAAACGTGCACCCGGGCACCGAACGGCTATTGCCAAGGAGTCGTACCGCCGGGGCGTCGATCGGGAACACGCCCTTTGGACATTGATGGAGTTCGCCACCACCGACCCGTCGGCCACGCCATGGGGAAACGAGTCCCCCCTTGACTCCATCGAAACGCTGCTCCTCAGGCTAGGAGCGGACATCGACGAGCGAAGGCTTGCGATCAGGCTCGCTGACAGGTGGCTCCAAGAGGACAGGGACACAGGCGTTGCGTTAGCCGTCATCGCACATGCCATGCGGCCTGAGACCTCCGGAACCTCCCATAGACCCGGGGCTGGCGATGTGATGACGATAGGTGCGGCCGTACTGCCCAAACCCCAAATAGAGGCCTTGGCAGATATGTGGGATCCGGTGCTCGACATCATCGAGCGGGAGCAACCAAGCGGCTTCGGGGGTGTCTTCTCCATGGTGACCCCCTGGGTATTCCCCGGGACTTTGGCGATGGGCCGAGGCCCCAGTCCCGTTGTCCTCAGTGTGATGCACACCGCAGCGAAACCAGTGATTCAGCGGCTCGCCCACACGTACGCAGGCAGTTGGGTTGCCATGCATCGGCTTCGACCGCTGGCTCAGGAGTGTGGCGTGGCGGTGAGCGTCCCGGAGCCGTTCGCCACCATGTTCCCAGTAGAACGCTGGACCGGCAGTGGGGATTACAAAGCGTGGGCAGGAGAGACGCAACAAGCCGTGTCGGCTCTCGCGGAGGTTTTGATGGATCACCCGATCCGTGAAGTGGCCAGACTCATTGCCACCGCTGATTCAGACGCAAGGCAGGCCGGAATCACCTATCCCCGCCTCACCCCCAAACTCGTCGAGCATCTCGCCAGTGCGTCGGGGGACCCGCACGCCCTTCTGCTGGCACTGGAGGAATGCGGCGCCGCGGCGGACCTACTCATCGAAGTTCTGAGCTGCCTTGCCGACCGACAGTCACCGGCCCTCGAATCGGCGATCACGCGACTCCTTGCACAGCCATCCACAGTGCCTGCAGCGGTAGCAGTAGGGCTAACCCGGCCAGTCAGCACGCACGTAAAGGAACAAGCAATCGCCCAGATATCGCTCGGCGGCTTCGACATCAATGGCCTCATCATCCGAAACGAGCTGGACGAAGTTACTCTAGAGCTACTCCTAACGGCACCTGATCAAGAACTTGCATGGAGGGTTGCGCTTGCCTTGTGGGGCTGGCGCCACCGGGTCGCCCTCGAAGGGCTGCGCGACGATCTGCGACAGCTGTCTCGGGACTTGATCGTGAATCACCCGGCCGAGGACCAGTTGTACCAGTCCGTGTTTGAACAAGAGCCCGAGGTTCTCGTCGATTCGATCAGGGCATGGTGGGAGCGGCTCCGCACAGGCTCCCTCGAATTCTTGCCCATGCATGTGGAGGACCTGGTCGCAGGCTTGTCTATCGAGGCTAGACTGGATCTCATTGCGGACATTCCCGCTGACCTGCTTTCTGACCACCGCCTGGTAAGCCAGCTAGTTTCGAGTGATTTGCGGGTGGCGAAAGCCTTGTTTGAACGTGAGGACCTGGAGCACCTCCACGGTGCGGCGCTGAACGGAGACCCAGACGCAGCATGGATGGAAAGGGCCCTACTCGCTCTCGACAAAGGATGGAGCCCAGAGCGAGTGGCCTTCGAGACATCGATGGATGTCGCGTTCTCCGGTGAGGCGAGCGCCTACTGGCAGAAAAAGGTTGATGCCTTTGAGAGCCTGCGGGTTAGTGGTCCCAACCAGGAGCCTGATCGCGAACGGATCGTGGCGGCTGGAATAGCGCTGTACGAGCAGAAGCGCGACGCTGATTTGCAGCGCGAGCGCCGCGAGCGAGTCTTTGGGCGCCACGCATAGACGGCGGCGTAGCCAGTCGTAACCCGTCGGTAACACGCAGACGGATGCCGGAGGGCACCCGCTGCCTATACTAGAACCTGTGAACGCCGTCCTGATCGTCAGCGGCCAGCCCGATCTGCTCGCGCTCACGCCGGAACTGGAGGGCGCGGGGATCGTTGCGACCGTCCTCGATCCGGTCCGCCTCGGCGAGATCGAACGCGACTTCGCGGGCGTGCTCCTGCTCGACCTGCGCGATCTCTCCAACGCCGCCATCGACCGGCTGGCGGCGGCCTCGGGTGAGCACGAGGTCGTCCTCCTGCACGTCTGCGGCCCCGCCGAGCTGGACCGCATGCCCTTCGACTCTCCCGCCGACGACTTCATCGTGCTGCCCGCCGCGCCCGGCGAGCTGCGCCGCCGCGTCGAGCGCGCCCTGTACCGCCGTCATGGAGTCGACACCGAGAACTTCGTGCGCTGCGGCGTGCTCACCATCGATCTCGCGAACTACCGCGTGACCGTGGCGGGCGAGCCGGTGGTGCTCACCTTCAAGGAGTACGAGCTGCTCCGGTACCTGGCCATGAACGCGGGGCGCGTCTCCACGCGCGAGCAGCTCCTGAACCGGGTGTGGGGCTACGACTACTTCGGTGGCGCGCGGACGGTGGACGTCCACATCAGGCGCATCCGCTCGAAGGTCGAGATTCACGGCCACACCTTCATCGAGACCGTGCGCAACGTGGGCTACCGGCTCGTGGCCGCCGGCTAGCGCTCGACCGCGCGGGTGACAGGGGAGCCTTCGCGCTCCCCCGAAGACCACCCCATCGTGGCGGCCATGACGACCCTCCCCGACATCCGCGACCGCGTCCGCACCGACCTGCGCGACCTCGACCCGAGCGCCTCCCGCTGGAGTGACGCCGAACTCGACCGCCACATCACCCGGGCCCTGGCCGATCTGAGCCTGGCCGCGCCCCTCGAGGGGACCACGACAGTCGCGACCGTTGCCGGCAGCCGCGAACTCACTACGAGCGTGCTGCCGGAGTTCCTCGAGCTCGAGTCGGTGGAGTTGCCCGTCGACGCCTTCCCCCGCCGCTACGTTCCCTTCTCGGTGTGGGCGGAAACGATCACCCTCAACCTGCCCTCGCCCCCAAAGGGCGAGCAGGCGCGGCTGCGTTACCTCGCCCGGCACACGCTCGACGAGCAGGGCTCGACGTTGCCGGAAACGCTCGACGGCGTGCTCGCGAGCGGCGCCGCCGCCCGCGCCGCAATCGCCTATGCCGCCTTCGCGATCGACCGGCTGAACGCGGGTGAGGACGTGGCGGAGCGCTTCCGCGCCTGGGGCGAAGGGCGTCTGCGCGCCTTCCACGCGCACCTGCGCGAGCACGGCCGCCCGCGCCGGCTGCGGAGCCGCAGGCTGGGTACCACCGACTGAGGGCGGACGGGCGCATGGCCCGTGGGGGATGGTAGGCTCGCTCCTGTGAGCAACGATCCTGGCCCCTACCCACAGCCGGAGCCGCCCGAGCGCGCAGCCCCCTCGGTATGGGCCTACCGTGGTTCGATCGCCGCGCTCGTGCTGGGGTCGTTCCTGGCGCTGTTCCTGGTGCTGCGCCCGCCCGAGAGCGAGAGCCGCGCCGAGCCCGTCCGTCCCGCGGCCACGCCCGCGGCCACGGCCGCACGCACCTCCACGCCTGAGCCCGCCCGCACTCCCCGGCCCGCAGCCACGCCGGCGCCGGCCTCCACCCCCTCCCCCACGACCGACCCCACGACCGCGACCACGACCGCACCGGAACCGACCGCGACCCCCGAGCCGGCGGCTCCGGCTTCGTCTGAGCTTGGGCCAATCGAATACCCCATCGTCGCGGGCGATACCCTGCTGGACATCGCCCTCAGCTTTGAAGTCACGCTCGACGCGATTCTCAAGCTGAACCCCGGGCTCGACCCGGACACCCTGCAGATCGGGCAGATTATCCTGGTGCCCCGCCAATGATTCTGTCACGCGACGAGAGGCTGAAGAACGCTCGCAGGGGGTTGTGGCGCACGGCCCTCGTCTGGACGCCACTCTTCCTCGCTGCCGGCGGCGGGGGCGTCTACTTCCTCATCCTCCAGATCACGGGCAGCGACGGATACGGCTGGGTTCTTCCCATAGTCCTGCTCGCCTTCGGCGTCCTCTTCGGCTTCCAGAGCATCCAGGCGCTCCGCGACCTGCACGGCGGCACAGTCACAATCACCGGCTTCATTACACGTCACTGGTGGCGCCTCGACCTCGTCGCGCGCAGCAACTACCTCCGTATCGACTACGACAAGATCTTCCGCACCGACCGCGTCCAGTGGCTCACCATCGACAAGGACGACTACGTCGAAGTCGAGTACTTCCCCTCCTCCATGATCGCCGTGACCATCGAGAAGCGAGAGGCGCCGGAGGGCGCCGGGCCGCCGCGCAAAGATCCTTCCGAGCCAGCGCCCCGCGAGCCCGATCCGCTTCTGATCGAACGCGACTGAGCGCGACCATCAGCGGATGACAGAGGACGAGACCAGCGGCTACCGCACCATTCACGACCTCGCCGGCGACGAGCGCCCGCGGGAGAAGCTCCTGCGCCACGGTCCCGGCGTTCTGAGCGATGCCGAGCTGATCGCCATCATCGCCGGCTCGGGAACGCGGGGAGAGAACGTCATCGACCTCGCCCGGGGCCTGCTCGATACGCACGGCGGCCTGGGCGGCCTGCTGCGCGCCGACACGAAGACGCTGCAGCGGACGCGCGGCCTCGGACCGGCCAAGGCGTCCCAGCTCGCGGCCGCCATCGAGCTGGGACGGCGCATGCCTCGCATCGACGGCGACGCCCGCCCCATGCTCACCTCCCCCGAGGCCGTCTTCGGCCACCTCCGCGGGCACTTCCAGGGCCGCCCCCGCGAGGAGCTGCACGTGCTGTGCGCAGACTCCGGCGGCCGCCTGCTGGGAACACCGACCGTCCTGCCCGGCAGCGTCCACTCCATCTCCCTGCGCATCGCCGATGTCTTCCGCGACGCGATCGTGCTCGAGGCGACCTCGGTCATCCTCGCCCACAACCACCCCTCGGGGCGGGCCACGCCAAGCGCGCGAGACATCGAGCTCACCCGCGACATCGCCGCCACGGGCCAGACGCTCGGCATCATCCTGCACGACCACCTCGTGATCGCCGGGGAGCGCTACGTCAGCATGAAGCGCGAGGGACTGCTTGGCGCCTGAGCGAAGGCGCGGGCGGCGGGCGCGCGCCGTCCTGCTCGCGGCAGCCCTTGGCGCAGCGGTCCTCGGGAGCGGCTGCGTGGCCCGGACCGCCTCCGCCCCGGAGGTCACACCGACCCTGGCGCCAACCACGCCGGCCCGCCCCACGGCCAGCCCCACCGCCACCGCCACCCCGGCCCCGACCGCCTCCCCGAGTCCCACCAGCACCCCGTCCCCCACGCCCACCCCGAACCCCGCCCGCATCCTGCTGGCGGCCGCCGGCGATGTGATGCTGGGGCGGAGCGTCGGAGCGCGCCTGGAGTCGGAAGGCCCGGAGGTAGCCTTCGCCGAAGTCGGCGACATCCTCGCCGGCGCCGACATCGCCGTCGCCAACCTGGAGAGCGCGCTGGGCGTCACGGGCGCGCCCGCGCCCAAGGCCTACACGTTCCGCGCCCCGCCCGCCGCCGCGGAGGCGCTCGCGCTAGCCGGCATCGACCTCGTCTCGCTCGCCAACAACCACTCCCTCGACTACGGCCCCGAGTCCCTGGCGGAGACGCGGGCGCTGCTCGCCGAGCGCGGCATCCTCAGCCCCGGCGCGGGTCCGAACCGGGCGGTCGCGCACGCCCCCGCCACGATCGAGCGCGAGGGCCTGACGATCGCGTTTCTCGCCTACGTGACCGTGCCCGTGGAGGGAACCGGCTTCGACCCGCGCGTCTGGACAGCGACAGCCGAAACGCCCGGCGTGGCCTGGCTCGACATCCCCACGATGGCGGGGGACATCCAGGCCGCCCGTCGAGGGGCCGACCTCGTCGTTGCGCTGCTCCACTTCGGGCTGGAGTGGGAGCTTGAGCCGAGCGAGGCGCAGCGCGAGCAGGCGCGCGCCGCCATCGACGCGGGCGCGACGCTCGTCATCGGCTCGGGCCCGCACGTCCTGCAGGAGGTGGAGGCGTACGGCGACGGACTCATCGCCTACAGCCTCGGGAACTTCGTCTTCGACGGTTTCTGGGCGCCCGCGAACGACTCCGCCATCCTCCTGGTCGAGCTGACCGCCGCGGGCGTGGCCGGCTGGGAGATGGTTCCCATCAGCATCGTCGACGGCATCCCCCTGCTCGCGGAGCCGGACGAAAGCAGCCCCTGAGCCTTCCCGTATCGTGAAACGCATGCAGTACCGGCTCGCCGCCTTCGACATCGACGGCACCCTCGTGGGGCCGAGCGGGAAGCTCTCGCCCGCCACCATCGAGGCCGTCGAGGGGCTCGTCGCGAAGGGCGTGTTCGTCGCAGTCGCCACGGCGCGTCCTTACGAACTCGCCCTGCCCACGCTTACACCCCTGGCGGGGGCCATCACGGCCGTTATCGCCGCCGCGGGCGCCGACATCCGCCACGCGAACGGTGAGCCCATCGCCCAGTGGGCCATCCCCGCCGAGGCGGCACGCCTCATCGCCAGGTTGTGCGACGAACAGAACTGGCGTGTCGTGGCGGGCACGGACGCGGGAGCCTTCCGCAGGCTGCCCGCACCCGAGGCGAGGGGACCGGCGGCTGCCGTCGCGAACCTCGCCGAGGTCCCCCTCGACCGGGCCTACGTGATCGCGCCTTTCACGGCGCCCGGCGACCCCGGCTTCGGCTCGCTGGAGGCACTCGTCCGCGAGGCGGGCCTGCGCGCGGAGCGCGCCCTCACGAGCTCCGGCCGCGAGATCGTGGCCATCACGCACGCCGACGCCGGCAAGGGACCGGCCCTCACTCGGCTCTGCGAGGCGCTCGACATCGCGCTGGCCGAAGCGGTGGCGTTCGGCGACACGGAGGTGGACCTGCCGATGATCGAGCTTGCCGGCCTCGGCGTCGCCATGGGCGATGCGCCCCCAGCCCTGAAGACAGCAGCGGACATGGTCACCGGCACAGCCAGCGAGGACGGCGTCGTCACCGCCATCCACCGCATCTGGGGCGAAGGCTGAGCTGGGCGGGACTCGAAGTCCGCATCCACACCTTGTATGCTATTCACAACAGTTAAGCCGCGCGGCGGGTTCGCGGGCGCGACCCGGGAGCCGCATCTGGAAGACGGACAGGGACGGGAGTCGATATGGAGCGTCCGAAGGCAGACCAGGGATATCTACTTCGTAGTCTTCGTCACCCTGTTCTTCGCGGGCATGGCGCTGGCGTCCCTGCGAGCCTTCCTCGACAGCGGCTCGCTCCTCGACACGACCCTCGCGGTATGGTCAGATGCCGCACCACTAACCATCGTTGCGGCGGCAGCCGCATTGGCGTTCACTGAGATCGGGAGGATCTTCATGGTTATCGCACGACGGCTGGAAGAGGGTCTGGAACGGGTTCGCGAACGGCGTCGGGCCGAAGGTCGGGCGGAGGGCTTGGCGGAGGGCTTGGCGGAGGGCTTGGCGGAGGGCTTGGCGGAGGCCGACCGGGATTGGGAAGCCTGGAACCAACGTCGGTTCGATGCGGAGGCGAGGAGCGAGCCATTCGCCGAACCTCCCCCTAAGCACACCGGTTAAGTTCGGCTTCTTCGGGGAAGTTCTCATGGTTATCGCACGACGGCTGGAAGAGGGTCTGGAACGGCTCCGAGAGCAGCGCCGGGCTGAGGGCCGGGCTGAGGGCCGGGCTGAGGGCCGGGCTGAGGGCCGGGCTGAGGGCCGGGCCGAGGCAGACAAGGCATGGCGAGAATGGAACGAACGTCGCCTCGAAGCCGAGGCGAGAGGCGAGCCGTTCACCGAGCCTCCTCCGAAGCACTCGGGTTAGAAAACTACCGGGCTCCCTGGCCGTCCGCGACCCACTCCCCGCTCTTCCCCCCACGCTTCTCCAGCAGACGCACCCCTTCGATACGCATCCCGCGATCAACCGCCTTGCACATGTCGTAGACCGTCAGGGCGGCCACGCTGACCGCCGTCAGCGCCTCCATCTCGACGCCCGTACGCCCTTCCGTCCGCACCGTCGCCTGGACGCGCAGACGGGTGTCGTCAACGGGATCGAGCGCGATGGCGATGCCGGAGATGGGCAGCGGGTGGCACATCGGCACGAGCTCGCTCGTGCGCTTGGCCGCCTGGATGCCCGCTACCCGCGCGACCGCCAGCACATCGCCCTTGGGAAGGCCCCCCTCCTGGATGAGCGCCAGCGTCTCGGGACGCATGGCCACGAACCCCTCCGCCACCGCCTCCCGCGCCGTGACCGCCTTGCCGGAGACATCGACCATGCGGGCGGCGCCGCGCTCGTCGAGGTGGGACAGGCGCCCTTCGCTCTCAGACGCCATGATTCCGCCGCCACATCAGGGTCTCGTAGGCAAACACGATGCTGTAGGCGAGCAGCCCGCCCACGATTCCGCCGGCCACGCCAAGCTGGGGCGCGATCCACATGTCCGCGGCGATGATGCCGGCGCCACCGCCCGCCAGCGCCGCGAAGAAGGCCGAGCGCCGCCGCTCGCCCAGGAAGCGCTCGCGCAGACCCGGCTCTGCTGCCATGGAGGCAGTATAGGGCGTCCCATCCCTCCGCCATCCCGGGTGGTTGGGCGGTATGCGAGGCGGCCCGCATAATCGCGATCATGCCGAACGCCGACTCCCTCGACGCCCTGCCCTACCGCCACGTGCTCCCCCACACGTCCACCCTCTCGCCCGCCGGACGGCTGAGCATCGGCGGCTGCGACCTGCGCGAACTCGCCGAGACCTACGGCTCGCCCCTCTACGTGTTCGACGAGCAGGACTTCCGCGAGACCGCGCGCGAATTCCGGCGCGAGTTCGAGTCACGCTGGCCCGAGGTCTCCGTGCTCTACGCGGCCAAGGCGTACCTCAGCCTGCCCCTCGCCGCCATCGTCGACGAGGAGGGGCTGGGCATGGACGTGGTCAGCGGCGGCGAACTCGCGATCGCGCGGGCGGCGGGCTTCCCCTCCTCGCGTCTCTACTTCCACGGCAACAACAAGAGCGCCGAGGAGCTTGAGGCGGCCGTCACGGGCGACCCCGTCGGGCGCATCGTCGTCGACAACTTCCACGAACTGGCCGAGCTCGACCGCATCGCGGGCGAGCGGGGGGCGCGCCAGCCGATCCTCCTGCGCATCTCCCCCAACGTGGACCCTCACACCCACGCAAAGACGACGACGGGCGTGCTCGACTCGAAGTTCGGCTTCGCCATTGCCACGGGCGACGCGGAGCGCGCGGTAGCGGCGGCGCAGGCCGCGCCCAACATCGACCTGCGCGGTCTGCACGTGCACCTCGGCTCTCCCATCTTCGAGGTCGAGCCGTACGAGCAGGCGAGCGACGTGATCTGCGCTTTCGCCGCGCAGATGGGCGATACGCACGGCTTCAGCTTCGACGAGTACAGCCCCGGCGGCGGCTTCGCCCTCGCCTACACGCGCGAGCAGCACGCCCCCGCCCTCGCCGAGTACGCCGAGCGCCTCGCGCGCTCAATGGAGAGCGCCCTCGCCGAGCACCGCCTGGAGCAGCCCTCCCTGCACATCGAGCCCGGCCGCTCACTCATCGGGCGCGCCATGGTGGCCGTCTACACGGTGGGCGCGCGCAAGGAGATTCCGGGGGTGCGCACCTACGTCTCCGTCGATGGCGGCATGGCCGACAACATCCGCCCGGCCATGTACGGCTCCGGCTACGAGGCCGTGCCCGTCGACAGGCCCCTCGACGCGCCCTCCGAGACGGTCACGGTCGCGGGCAAGTACTGCGAGAGCGGGGACATCCTCGTGCGCGACGCCGAGCTGCCGCGCCTTGCGCCAGGCGAACTTATCGCCCTGCCGGCGAGCGGCGGCTACAACCTCGCGATGTCGAGCAACTACAACATGGCCCTGCGTCCGCCCGTCGTCGCCGTCCGCGAGGGCGAGGCGCGCCTCCTCCAACGCCGCGAAACGGTCGAGGACCTGGTCGCGCGGGACGTTCGGTAGGGCTAGGCACCCCTCGGCGCGGACCCGAACCGCTCCCGCAGGAACTGCTTCCGGAACTCGAAGATGGCGCGCACGCGGGGGCGGCCCCCGTCCGATCGCGTCAGCCGATCGCCATACCCCTCAGCGGGCCTCGATGACCACGCGACCACCCTCCTCGACTTCCATGTGCAGGTCATGGCCGTCGAGTAAGGACATGCCCGCGAGGGGCGTGCTGAGAACCGCCCCCGAGGCTGTAGAGCGCACGGTAGCCAACTCGCACACACCAGACATCGGCGTCCGGATGCTCTGCGAGGAGTCGCTCCGAGGCCGCGCGAGCGCTGTCGCCAATCGCCCAGCTGCCGCTTTCGGTATCTATCGCGACGACCTCACCACGGTGGGCCGCTTCGACCTGTGACCGGATGTCCCGTTCATAGATCTCATCACCGAGACGGGCCGTCTCGGCGGCGGGACGCACAGGCATGGCAACGACCTCCTCCGGCCTGAAGCCGTACTGACAAGATAGCGCCCCTCGCGGGTTCCGCCCAACCCTGATCGGCCTCGGCCGCCTACGCCACACCAAACCGCTCCCGCAGGACCTGCTTCCGGTACTCGAAGATGGCGCGGAGGCGGGGGCGGACCGACAGCCGGACGGCGATATCGCCGAGGGGGCCGAGGGGGACGGCGTAGTGAACGGTGTCGCGCACCTCGGCGCCGCCCTCCACCTCGCGGAAGTCGTGCTGGTGGCGCCAAAGGCTGTAGGGACCGACGCGCTGGTCGTCGACGAAGCGGACGCGGTCCTCGACCTGCGTGATCTCCGTCGCCCAGGACAGGGGCACGCCGAGCAGGGGCCGCACGGTGTAGGTGATGATGAGCCCCGGGTACATCTCCTCGGGTGGGTCGGAGGTTAGCTCCAGGGCGAGCCAGGGCGGGGTGATGACGGGCAGGTTGCGCGGGTTCGAGAAGAACGCCCACGCCTCCTCCAGCGACACGGGGACGACCTGCCTCGCGGCCATGCGGTGGATCGCCATCGCGCTAGCTCGCCCGCAGAAGCGTGCGCAGCGCCCCTTCAACTTCCGGCTGGGAGAATTCGAACCCCCCGGCCGCGAGCCGCTCGGGGATGACGCGCTGGCTGGCAAAGAGGAGCGCGCCGGCAGACTCGCCCAGGGCGATACGCATCGCGAACCGCGGCGCCATCATGAACGCCGGACGGCTGAGCACGCGTCCCAGCGTGCGCGTCAGGTCGGCGTTGGTGATGGTCACGGGCGCGACCACGTTCACAGGGCCGGTCACGTCCGTATCGAGCAGGTGGACGGTGGCGGCGACCGCATCGTCGAGCGTCACCCAGGGCATCCACTGCCGTCCGCTGCCGAGCCTGCCACCGATGCCGAAGCGGAAGGGCAGCGTCAGTCGCTTGAAGGCAGCCGCTTCCTCTCCGAATATCACGCCGAAGCGCGCCATGGCGGTGGGGATGCCGGCCTCGTTCGCCTTCTCCGCCGCCGCCTCCCAGTCCACCGTGAGGTCCGCGAGAAAGCCGTCCCCGCGTGGCGACTCCTCCGTGAGCGACTCGCCCCCGCGTTCGCCGTAGAAGCCCACCGCCGAGGCCGCCACGAGCCGCCGGGGCTTCGGATCGAGCGCGCCCAGGTGCTCCACGAGCACCCGCGTGCTGTCGATGCGGCTGGAGCGCAGTTCGGCCTTGCGGGCCGCGGTCCAGCGTCCCTCCCCAATGGAGGCGCCACTCAGGTGGACGGCGGCGTCGCAGCCGTCGAAGGCGCCTGCGCGCACCCACCCTTCGTCGGGCGCCCAGTCGACGCCATCGGCGCCGGCACTCCCCCGCGTGATGCGCACGACCTCGTCGCCGCGCGCCTCGAGGCTGCGCCCGAGCGCCCGCCCCACCAGTCCCGTGCTTCCAGTGATAGCGACCTTCATCGGAGAACCTCCCAGGGGTCTCTCACCCTCTTCAATCCACCTTACCCTGACTTCGTGAAAAATGGCACAACCGCACCACGCCACCTGCAAGCACCCTTACACAGGCGGCGCGAGTCAGGTTCTCGGCTGCACGTGGGCGTTGATCTCGTCGCCGGACTCGATCTCGGCACGGCGCAGCTCAAAGGTCTTCTGGAGGTTCAGCCAGAACTCGGGCGTCGTGCTGAAGTAGCGGGCCAGGCGAAGGGCGGTGTCCGCGGTGACTCCCCGCTGTCCGTTCAGGATCGCGGTGACGCGGTTCGTGGGAACAGCCAGATGGCCAGCAAGCGCGTTAGCCGTCAAGCCAAGCTCCTGCAGTTCATCCGCCAGGATCTCACCCGGATGCACGGGCGGCATTCCGTTACGCACACTCATCTGCGTCTCCCTTCATCTGGTCCCTGAAACTCTCGATCACCGATGCCACTCGACGTTACGTCTTACGTAATACATACGCAAGCCTGCGCCTGTCGGGGGCAAGTCCGGGGAAGCCGCTTGCTGCATGCAAGCAAGACTACAGGGTGTCCCCTAGTCCGGGATGACGGCGAAGAGGAACTCGACCTCCACGGGCACGCCGAGCGGGAGCGAGGCCATGCCCACCGCGATGCGCGCATGGCGACCCGCCTCGCCGAACACATCCACGAGCAACTGCGAGGCGCCGTTCACCACGGCGGGGTGCTGGGTGAAGTCGGGGGGCGAGGCCACGTAGCCGCCCACGCGCACGACGCCCGCAATACGGTCGAGCGAGCCAAGCGCCGCTCGGGCGGCGGCAAGCCCGTTGAGGGCGCACTGGCGCGCGAGGGCGGCGCCTTCCTCCACCGTGACGTCCACGCCACAGTGACCGGTCGGGAGGGGTTCGCCGGGCGTCGCCGGGATCTGTCCGGAAACGGCCAGCAGGTCGCCATGACGCCGGGCGGGCACGTAGAAGCCAGCGGGCGCTGCCGGCTCCGGCAGCTCGATGCCCAACTCCCGCAGACGCTCCTCAGCGCTCATCAGAGCGAGAGCAGTCTGCTCGTGACGGCCTCGAGTTCCTCGGCGCTGTAGGTCTCGACCACGATGCGCGCGCCACCGCCCCGCTGCGAGGTGACAGTCACGCGTGTGCCAAGGGCGCGGCGAAGGTTCGTCTCCAGATCGCGCATGGGGGTGCCGCGGTCCGCGGATGGCGTGGGCATGCGCGTCCGTTCGGCCCGGGGAGACAGGGCGCGGCGCACGGCCGCCTCGGTCTCGCGCACGCTCAGGCCGCGGCGCACGGCCTCGCGCCAGACCTCCATGCGGGCGGGGCCCTCGGGCATGCCCAGCAGGACGCGCGCGTGTCCCTCGCGGATCTCGCCCGCCACCAGGCTGCGGCGGATCTCAGGCTCCAGTTGGAGCAGGCGGGTAGCGTTCGCGACGGCCGCGCGGCTGCGGCCCACCCGCTTCGCGACCTCCTCCTGCGTAAGCGCGTACTCGTTCAGGAGGCGGCGGTAGGCCAGCGCCTCTTCAATCGGATTCAGGTCGGCCCGCTGGATGTTCTCCACCAGCGCCAGTTCGAGCAGCTCGGAGCCATCCACCTCGCGAACGACCACGGGTACGGTGGGCAGGTCGGCGAGACGCGCCGCCTGCAGCCGCCGTTCGCCCGCGATCAGGCGGTAGCCGCCCTCCGCCTCAAGGCTTACCACCAGGGGCTGGAGGATGCCGTGCTCGCGGATCGAGTCCGCCAGCTCCCGCAACTGCTCGGGCGGGAAGTTGGTGCGCGGCTGCTCCGGATTGGGCGCAATCAAGTCGATATCGATCTCCTGCGCCCTGCCGGGGAGGGGCGCCTCGCCCCCGCCGCCGGGCAGGAGGGCGTCGAGCCCCCGGCCTAGTCCTCGTCGTGGCTGTGTCATGTGCTCACCCCCACGCGCTCTGTGAGTTCGACCGCCAGCCTGCGGTAGGCGGTCGCGGCTCGGCTTCCCGGGCTGTACCGGAAGATCGTCTGCCCGTAGCTCGGCGCCTCGGCAATGCTGACGGCGCGCGGAATCACGGTCGTAAAGGTCTGCCGGGGGAAGTGCGTCATCACGTCGGCGGCGACTTCCCGCGCCAGCCGCGTGCGCCGGTCGAGCATCGTCAGCACCAGGCCCAGCGTGCGAAGGCCGGGGTTGAGGTTCGCCCGCACGAGCGCCAGCGTCTCCATCAGCCTCGCCAGCCCTTCCATCGGCAGGTACTCGCACTGCACGGGGATGACCACGCTCGTGGCCGCCGTGAGGGCGTTCACCGTGAGGATGCCGAGCGAGGGCGGGCAGTCGATGAAGATCCAGTCGTACTCGCCGGTGAGCGGCTCGCAGATACCCTTCAGGCGCTGCTCGCGGGCAATGGCAGGCGCCAGTTCCACCTCCGCCCCGGCGAGCTCCGCGGTCGCCGGCAGCAGGTCGAACTGCTCCTCCTCCAACCGCACCACGCACTCCGCGGGCTCAGCCTCCAGCATGAGCGCGTCGTAGATCGATGGACCGGTGACGGCCGCGAGGCCGGACGCGCTCGTGGCGTTCGCCTGCGCGTCCAGGTCTACCAGGAGGACACGCTCGCCTGTGCGTCCCAGAGCCGCGGCCAGCGACACGGCCGTCGTGGTCTTGCCCACGCCGCCCTTCTGGTTCACGAAGGCGATCGTCTCACGCACCATCGTCCGCTCCCCGCCGCACCCGCGCGTCGACTTCCTCTCGCGACGGCATCTCCATGAGTCCGCGCCCTTCCACGATAAGGGAGCCCATCGCATTTGCGAATGTACACGATTCGAACAAGTCCCCCGTCTCCACCAGCCGCACGGCGAGGGCCGCGACGAAGCCGTCGCCCGCGCCCGTGGGGTCGGCCACATTGGTGGAGAAGGCGGGCAGATCGCTCCGCGCCCCCTTCCGATAGAGCCAGGCGCCGCGACTGCCCCGTGTCACGACGGCAGCGCCACGCGAGGTAAGCGCCCTGGCCAGGGTGGGGGGATCGTCCGCGTCCTCATCGCTGAAGACGGCGATGACACCGGGGGGCTGCAGCGCCCTCGCCCGCTTGACGGCGTAGGGCGCGCGGCGCACGGGTCGATTGGGCAGCGCCGTCCGCAGGGCGCCCTGAAGCGACACGATCCGCACGGGCGCCTCGACCGGCGGGAACTCCTCCAGCTCGTCCAGGGCGGGCGCGGCGATGACGACATCAGCGGTGAGGCCGGCGGGCACGTCGCCGCTGGCGATCGGCTCGCCCCTCTGGCGCAGCGTCTGGCGACGGAATCCGCCACCGGAGTAGGTGTTCTCGAAGCGGGGACAGCGCTCCGCGGGCAGCGCCTTCACGCTTAGCCCCTCGAACCAGCGACGGTCGTAGTCCGCAGGCGCCCGCGTCACGAGCGTCACGTCCGCGCCCAGCGCCGCGGCGGCGCGCCCGCTGTAGAGCGCGGGGCCGCCCGCCGTCCAGCTGGACTCAGGCGTCAGATCCTCGCTCACGTTCCCCACGATCACGATTCTCGGCGCGGACGGCTGGGCCATTGCCTCAATCCTCCAGCAGGCTGATTACGACCTTGCGGCTGTCCCCCTCGCCGATGCTGTTGGTCTCGACCTCGGGGTCGGCGGCGAGGGCGAGGTGCACCAGGCGACGCTCGGCGGCAGACATCGGTTCGAGCGTGATCGGGTCGCCCTCTTCGCGTACCCGCTCGGCCATGCGCTCGGCCAGCGAGACCACCTGGTCCTCGCGGCGGCGGCGGTACTGCTCGACGTCGATAGTCACCGAGCCCCGCCCGGGAAAGCGCCGCGTCATCACGAGGTTCACGACGTACTGGAAGGCCATCAGGCTCTCGCCCCGCCGTCCGATGAGCATGCCGAGGTCGTTCCCGGAGATATCGATGACGGCGCGGGCGCTGCCCAGTCCATCACCCGCGGTGACGGGCTCGCGAATGTTGATACCGGCGTCGATGTCAAGGATCTGGAGCATGGAGTCGACAACCTCGGCCGCGAGATCGACCTCCTCGGCGTTGATGTCGGGCTCGATGTGTTCCTCATCGCGACGCCGCCGGGGGCGGTTCCGATCGCGGCGCGGGGGACCGCCGGAGCCGCCGCGGGGGGCGCCGCCGGAGCCGCCACGCGGGGGACCGCCGGAGCCGCCACGCGGGGGACCGCCGGAGCCGCCACGCGGGGAACCGCCGGAGCCGCCCCGAGGCGAGCCGCCACGCGAAGGCTGCTGCGCGGGCGGGGCGTCGCCCTCGCCGAAGAAGTCCTGCTCGGTCAGTTGCGGCGCGCGTTCGGATCGGCCGGAGCCGCCCGATCCGCCGCGCTCGTCCCCAGCGGGACGTCCACCCCGGCCCCCACGGCCTCCCCCGTCGCGATTGCCGCCGCTGCCGCCACGATTGCCGCCGCTACCGCCGCGATTGCCGCCGCTGCCGCCACGACCCCCGCTGCCGCCGCGACGACCGCGAGGGATGGAGGTTTCGGGCGGTTGTTCGGGGCCGCGCTCCCGAGGGGCGCCGGCCCGGCGTTCGACCCGCACGACGGCGTCGCGCGCGCCGCGCCCGAACAGGCGTCCCCCGCGCTGACCCTCGTCGAGCACGGTGATCTCGACTTCATCGACGGAGGCGTTGAGCTTGCCCAGCGCTGCCTTAAGCGCGTCGTCGACGGTTTTTCCGCTTGCTTCGGCGTGTTCCATGAGCAGTTGTCCTCAATTCGCGGGAGGGCCTGGGGCGTGATCCGCCATCGCCCTCCGAAGATACTGTTGTCGCGGCCTCACTCGCCGGGCGAGGGGCCGGGGGTCCCACCAGGGACGGGATGTTGAGCGCGGGAAATCCGTAGGTGACCACGTTGAAGCCCACGCTCACAATCGAGGTGATGACCCAGTAGAGGCTCACCCCGCTGGGGAAGTTGAACGAGAAGAATACGAACATAATGGGCAGCATCCACTGCATCATCCGCTGCTGCGACCGCGCCCGTTCGTCTGTCGCAACCGTGACCGTCGTCTTCGACTGCGCCCACGTCGAGAGTCCCACGAGGGCGACGATGATGGTGTTGGGATCAGAGAAGAGTCCCTGCAGAAGGCCGCTACTCGTGTCAATCCCGCGGGACAAATCGAACCAGAGGAAGCTCTCTTCGAGGGGGATGGCGGCCTGGATGTAGCTCCAGGAGTAGAGATGGCCGGAGAGGTTGTCGAGTGCTTCCGGCGAGATCGCGAGGGTCTGGCGGATGGCGTAGAAGAGCGCGATCAGGATGGGGAACTGGAGCACCATCGGCCCCAGGCAGCCGAGCGGATTGACGCCCGCCCCGCGGTAGGCCTTCATCATCTCTTCCTGGCGCCGCTTCGGGTCCGTGAACTTCTTCTGGATGTCCTGCACGACCGGCTGGAGCGCCTGCAGCCCGCGCGTCTGCTGGAGCTGGCGCAGCGTCAAGGGGAAGGTGACCAGCCGCACCAGGATCGTGAAGGCAATAACGGCCAGCCCGAAGCTGCCCCAGAGCGCGTGGTTGAGCACCACGAGCAGGTTGATCATCGGGTCCAGCAGACCCACCGTGAACGAATGCGTGAACCCGAACGTCGCGATCACGAAAACGAGGGCAACCCCGCCACCCACGGCGAGGCCGAGGCCGGCCCTCTGGGGGACCTTGCGAATCACGGGAGACCTCGCACTTCGCGCTCAACCACCGTCAACTTCGGCTGACCATCGAGCTCCGCTGCAGTAGCGCGGTAGAGCCTTCCCTCCGTGCCGATTATCCAGACGAAACCTTCTTTTTCCACTAAATCCGCGCGAATCTTCCCCGCACGGTCGAGCTTGACGGCATTCCGCCGCATTCCAGTTGCCAGATCCACAAAGTGCACCGTGCCGCCTTCATCGGCAACGATAAACGTGTCGCCAATTATGACGCCCCGCGCCTTCACCTTGTCCTCGGCATCGTACGTCCAGCGGGAGCGCCCCGTACCCAGGTCGAGCGCGTGCACCAGCCCGTCGAAGCCACCGAAGTAGGCCACACCGCCTTCGACCGCCGGCTTCGTCCACACCCACCCCTCCGTCTGGAAGGCCTCCCGGCGCGCCCGGCCCCTCTCCGCGTCCACCAGCCAGACCTCTCCCCCGAGCGTGGGCACGAACAGAAGCCCTTCACCCTCGATGAACGCAAGGTCGGCGATCGCCCCACCGGCATCGAAAGGCTCCGGCCACAGCTCCTCACCCGACTCCACATCGAACGCGTACAGGTTTCCATCCATGGTGCCGACGTAGAGGACATCTCCAACAACGACCGGTTGAGACCATATCTCACCTTGAAGCCGAAGCCCCTCCGCCGGCCACGGCGCCGCGGTCCCACCATCCTCCACCCTCCGCATGTAGAGCAGCTCCTCCGTCGTACCGAAGGCGAAGCGGTCGCCCGCTTCGCGTTCTACCAGCGTGGCGCCACCCACGATGGTCCCCCGCACGTCATCCCGGCGCCAGCTCAAGCCCGAAACGAACCGCCCCTGGCTCGTCAGGGAGACGATCTCTCCGGTGAAACCCGCCAGGATGATCCGGTCCCCGGCAAACAGCGGCGGGCCGTACACCGCCTCCAGGTCGATCTCGTCCTCAACCTCGATATCCTCGTCAGGGAACACCCACCGGGCCTTTCCCCCGGCGTCGTCGAGGTCAACAGCGGCGAACTCCTCGCTATCCACGAAGACGTACACGGTGTCGCCGTCGCTGTTGAATACAGGCGACGCCCAGCCGCGGGGCTCGGAGAAGCCGACGCACGCCGTCGACACCAGGGCGACAGCCAGAATCACAGGGAGGAGGAGCTTGGCGCGGAGCACAGCGAGAATCGTAGCAGCAACCTATGTCACGGTCACCGAACATAGAAGTCTGTTTCACGTGAAACAGCCCTGCGGGCGCGAAAACCGCCCCATTTCCGGGGTCCGCGCTTCGAGCCCGCCACCCCTTCCGCGAACTCGCTTAGACACCTTACCTATTCCGTACCTGAGCAAAGCCACCTCCCAGGGAGGGCCAGTGCGCGGACCCGTTTGTTTCACGTGAAACAACGCCGTTTCGACCAGCAGACACCACAGCCTCGCCCCGGCCACCAACCAAACCCTCGCCGCAGGCTCCCTCCGCCGCCCCTTCCCCCTCGCGAACCCGCCCTATCGCGACACGATCGCCGCCCCGGCCTTACCCCGGCCCAGCCCTACGACCCTAGAAGCGGAGTCGGCATCCAACCGCGTTGTTTCACGTGAAACAAAGTCTGCCGCATTGACCCGCCCCTGGGAGCACTTCGCGACCCCGGTGTCAATTTGTCGTCCATGCGCCCGTCCCCCGGCCACTTTCGCTTACGCGCCTGTCTGCCACCTGAACCGCCGACGCGCCCGCACCACCGCCCACCACCTGCTACCCGCCTAATGTTTCACGTGAAACAATCCGGCCCGATCTAGTCCGGGACTGGGTCGTACCCGTATCCGCCGCCAGGACGGCACCGCCCGAGCCGCTTCGCCGTCAGCCATGTGCCTCGCAGCACGCCATGCCGAGCCAGCGCCTCCTCCCCGTACCGTGAGCAGCTGGGTTCAAACCGACAGCTGCTCAGCAATAGACCCGAGAGCGTCACCTGGTACAGCCGTATCGCCCCGATGAGCACCCACTTCATGCCTCCACCACCTCCACGACCGCCCCGGCCTTCCTGCATGGAGACCGGCGACCGCTCCAGCCGAACCCTAGGCTTCGGCTTCCCAGGTTCCGAATCAACCAGGGGTCCTCAGGCAGGCTTCGCCCGATCGGCGCCGACTTCACCCCTCCCCCGCCTCCTCCAGCAGCCCTGCTCGCCTCAAGACATCACGGACGTCGTCCTGGAGGGCGCCAAACGCATCTGTCAGCGACGACCGCCGGGCCAGCACCACCACGTCGTACCCATCCCGCAGAGCGATCGGCCGCAGCGCTTCCCGCAGCCGCCGTCGTGATCGGTTCCGGATCACCGCTCGCTTGTCCAGCCGCTTGCCCACCGCGAACCCTATCCGCGCGGGCCCCTCCCCACGCGCCAGCAACCTGAGCGCTACCGCGCGCCCACTCACAAACTTCCCGGATGAGAACAATTGTTCGAAGTCGGCGCGCCGCCGCAATGGCTCCATCGCGCGCTCCTTGCCTCGCCTAGACGACTGTCAGGCGGCTCCGGCCCTTCAGACGCCGCGCCTTCAGCACTGCCCGTCCCGTACGCGAGGACATCCGCCGGCGAAAGCCGTGGACGCGGCGGCGTGGGCGACGGTGCGGCTGGTAGGTTCTTTTTGGGGACACGGGCTTTTCCTTCGGCCCCCTAAATTACGATCCATTGGCCCTAGCCGCCAGTCCCCTGGCCATAGAGCGCGCGATACCAGGCGTAGTGCTCCATCACCCGCTGCACGTACTCCCGTGTCTCCCGGAAGACGATCGCCTCAACGAAGTCCGCCGGCGGCCACGAGGCCACCGCCGCCCACCGCTCCACGTTCCCCGGGCCGCCGTTGTAGGCCGCCAGCGCCTGGTGCGCATCCCCGAACTCCCGGATCTGCACGCCCAGGTAATAGGCCCCGAACTCGATCGAGGTCGCCGGACGAAACAGCTCCCCGAGCGCGATTGGCGGAAGGCCGAGCCGGTCGGCGATCCACGCCGCCGTCGGAGCGATGACCTGCGTCAGGCCCACCGCGTCCGCAATGGAGACCGCGTTCGCATCCCAGCGACTCTCCTGGTGGATTAGCGCAGCCAGCAGCAGCGGGTCGAGCCCGTTCGCGTTCCCGTGCTCCTCGAGCAGGGCTGCGTAGGAGAGGGGGTAGCGCAGCCGGGCAAGCTCCTCCGGCAAGTCTCTGTCAGTGATACCCAGTATCTCTTGCAGGTTCACTGCGATCGCCGACACCTGCTCCGGCAGGCCCGCCTCCAACGCCGTACGGGCGAGAGACAGAAGCACCCATGGGTCACTCGTGCGCGCCACGGCCAGCTCCACCGTCTCGGCGGCCCGACCCGCGAGCCCCACCAGGGCCAGCTCCGGCGCCTCAGAGGCAATCTCGCTCAGCGCGCCGGGACGGTAGGTGGCCAGCCAGGCCGCCAGCGCCTCCCAATCGACCGGGGTCGGTGGCGCCAGCGGTCGGTACCGACCGTCACCTCCCACGTCGAGCTGCAGCGCGCGGCGCGCCTCGATCCCGTGGAACGCCCGTGGCTGCGCCGCACGCGCCTCCAGGTAGGCTCGCTGGGCCGCCTCCGCCTCCCCTCCATGCTCCAGTGCCCGCCCCAGCCAGTAGTGCGTGCGCGCCTCCACGAGTTCCTGGCCTTCCCACGCCCGGATCGCGCCCCCCACATCCCCCTGCCGCAGCCGTGCGAAGCCACTCCGGAACGCAGCTTCCTCCGCGAACTCGCCCCCCACCTCGCGCGCGACGCCGTCGTAGCGCACCGCTGCCTCGCCGAAACGTCCGGCGCTCTCCAGGGCGCGCGCCGCCCAGTACCGCGCCCGATGCCCGAAGATCCCCGCCTCTGGGGTCGCCGCCACCGCGTCGTACAGCGGGACCGACTCCAGGTAGAACCCCTCGTCGTCGTAGGAGGCCGCGAGGAAGTAGGTGCGATAGGCCAGTTGCTCCCCGGTCGCCTCCGGGTCCGCGAGGGCGGGTTCGAGCACCGCCCGCGCCTCTGGGAACGCCCTGTGCCGGTAGAACACATACCCCTCGTCGCCCGGGTCGACCTCGTAGCCCGCATCACGCAGATCCTGGACGGATTGCAACGCCTCTTCGGTCGAAGGGCTCTCGGCAATGATCGCACGCAGCTGCCCCTCGAACAGATCCAGGTCGCCGAGCAGGAAGCCCACCGCCGCCAGCTCGTGACGCACCTCGGGGTCCTGCGTGAGCGCCGCCAGTTCGCCCAGCCAGCGGCGGCGCGCGTCCAGGTCGCCGGCCAGGCGAGCCAGGCCCGCGCGCTGCCGCAGGATCGGCAGCCGCAGTTGCTCCCCCAGTCCCGGCGTCGCGAGCAGCGACTGCCAGACCGTCTCGGCGCGCTGCACGTCGCCGTTGCCGGCAAGCGCGCGGGCGTACTCCGACACGATCGACGGCGCCAGCGCGAGGCCGCTGCCGAGGACGGCATGGGGCCGGAGCAGGGTCGCCGCCTCGGCGAAGGCGCGCCCATCGTTGAGGCGCACGCCGAGGAGGTAGACCGCGCGCGCCTCCTCAGGGGAACCGTGAAGAGCAGTCGCAACGGCCAGCCGCAGAAGCGAGAGCGAACGACCACCATCCCCCATCTCGTAGACCGCCACCGCCTCCCCCAGCCGTGCCGTCGAGAGGGCCGCTCGTTCGGAGGTGTACCCCGCAGCCCCGGCGAATGCGGCCGCCGCCTCGCCGTACCGCCCCGCACGTAGCAGCGCGTAGGCCTCATCGAGAAGCACGGCGGGGTCGGGCGTGGGAGCGGGCGTCGGGCTGGCCGTCACCACCGGTGTCGGCGTGGGGGAAGGCGTGGCGGGAGGCGCGTCCTCGCCACCGCAGGAGACGACCACCAGGGCCGCGAGGAGGGCAGCCAGCGCACCCTGCCACGCGCCGCTCAGCGGGCGGGCGCCGGGCCGGTTGCGTCTGGCTTCCACCCCACGGATGCTAGGCCCGTCCGCGCGGGCGGGTCAAAGATTCCGCCCGGGAAGGGGCCGGCATGGCGGCAAACAGTCAGACAGCCAGCGGAACGCCTCTCGCCAGCGCCACGAAGGCGCTCAACGCCTGGGTGGAAGTCGACCTCGACGCCCTCGCGAGCAACGCCCGCGTCCTCCGCGAAACCGCCGGCGACGCCACCGTCATGGCCGTGGTCAAGGCGAACGCCTACGGGCACGGCGCCAGTGTCGTCGGACCCGCGCTCGAAGCGGCGGGCATCGAGCGTTTCGCCGTCGTCTTCCTGCCCGAAGCGATCACCCTCCGCGAGGCAGGCGTCACCCGGCCCGTGCTCGTCCTCGGCCACTCCTTCGCCGAAGACGCCGAGGCGGCGGTCACGCACGACATCACCCTCACCGTCGACACCGAGGCGCAGGCCGAGGCCGTCTCCGCGGCCGCGCTGCGCGCCGGCAAGGCGCCCGTGCCCGTCCACATCAAGGTCGATAGCGGGATGCACCGCTTCGGTCTGACCCCCACCGAGGTCACCGCGCTCGCCGGCCACGTGCGCGGCCTCGAAGGCGTGACGCTCGAGGCCATCTGGACCCACCTCGCCAACGCCGACCACGAGGACGACTCCTTCACCATCCAGCAGGACGCCGTCGTCACCGAAACCATCAGGCTCGTCGGCCCCGTGCCCATGCGCCACATCGCGAATACGGCCACGACCATCCGCCACCCCGAGTTTCGCTACGACGCCGTGCGCACCGGGCTCGGGCTCTACGGCGCGCTGCCCAACCACACGCCCAACCCCGGTGTGCGACCCGTGCTCAGCATCAAGGCGCGGCTTGCGCGCGTCTTCGATGTCGCCCCCGGCGAGGGCGTCAGCTACGGCCTTACCTGGCGCGCGCAGCGGCCCTCGCGCGTCGCGCTCGTGCCCGTCGGCTACGCAGACGGCTACCACCGCGCCCTCAGCAACCGCGGCCACGTGCTCGCCGGCGGCCGGCGCTGCCCCATCGTCGGGCTGGTCTGCATGGACCAATTCCTGATCGACGTGACCGATGTCCCCGGCGCCGCCACGGGCGACGAAGCCGTGCTCATCGGCGAGCAGGGTGGCGAGAGCATCAGCGCCGCCGATGTCGCCGCCACCATCGACACCATCAGCTACGAAGTGCTCACCGGCCTCAACCGCCGCCTCCCCCGCCTCGGCCACCGCAACGGAGTCGTCGAAGCGCGCTGCTAGGGGACCCTTCACCTCCAGGGTGAAGACCCGCTGTCGCCCACTTCGCACAAGTGCGATACCCTTCACCCTAAGGATGAAGGGTCGGCGGCGTTGGACGCGCACTTCGGCAGCCGCCCTCTCCAGCGCCAATACGCATCCCAAAAGGAGGCAGCGAAGAAGTACGGCCCCGACCAGGGACGGCGATACGTACAACGTGTGAACGCGTTGTACGACGCCGAAGATTGGGACGCGATCCGACGGATAGCCTCGCTTCGCGCCCATGCCCTCCGGGACAACCGAGCCGGTCAGTGGGCCATCGTCCTGCAGGGAAGATGGCGTCTGATCGTGGAAGTCGGAGACGACGGAAGATCCGTCACCCTTCTGGAGGTGTCGAACCACTATGACGACTGACGCGTACGAACGCGCATGGCCGGACATCGCGATCCCTCCGGGCGAACTCCTCGGCGAGGAGCTCGAGGCGCGGGGGATAAGCCAGCAGGAACTCGCGCGCCGCATGGGTCGTCCCGCCCAGATGGTGAATGAACTCATCCACGGCAAGAAGGCCCTGACCCCGGGAACAGCCCTTGGGCTTGAGAAGGTTCTGGGCATCCCCGCGAGTTTCTGGACGAACTCGGAGAGTAGTTACCAGCTCATCAAGAGCCGCATCGAGGAACGGGAGCAACTGGAGCGCGAGGCCGAGACGTGGCTCCAGGAGTTCCCCGTTGCGGAGACGGTGCGAAGGGGGCTGCTCGCCGTGAAGCCCCGAGCCAGGCCGTGGGAGAAGGCCCACGCGCTTCTCCAGTTCCTTGGATACAGCAGCTTCGCACAGTGGGAAGCCCAGACCGCAACTGCTGCCGGTCTGCGGGTGACCGATGCGAAACGCGCATCCAGAGGCGCCCTCGCAGTCTGGCTGCGCGAAGGTGAGAACGCCGGCCACGAACAAGCGGCAAGGCCCTACAGCGAGACGGCTTTTCGAGAGGCGCTGACCACCCTTCGCGCCTCTACGACCACCGGGCTGGAAATCTTCTCCGAGGAAATGCGAGAACGCTGCGCCGAAGCGGGCGTCGTCGTCTCCTTCGTGAAGGAGTACCCAAAGGCGAACGCGACGGGCGCCGCGCGCTGGCTCCAACCAGACAAGGGTCAGATTCAGCTCAGCCTGCGCCACAAAACCGCCGACGTGCTCTGGTTCAGCTTTTACCACGAGGCGGAGCACCTGCTCGGCAGGCACTTCAGGGGTGCGCGCGTCGATGGGATGCGCGGAATCGCGCAGGACGCCAAAGAAGAGGCGGTCTGTGACGCCTTCGCCCGGGACACGCTGATTCCCGGCGACGCGTGGGAAGCGTTCACCTACAAGGAGTGCTTCTCGGAACGTGACGTTTCTGAGTTCGCAGAGGAGTCAGGCATCCACGCGGGAATCGTGGTTGGCCGCCTCCAGCACGAGCACTTCATTCGCCATCACCGCCTCAACCACCTGAAGATGCAATTGGCCTGGCCCGACTGACGTTCTCACGCCAACCAACCTGCTAGGAATCCTCTGAGCAAGTAGGCTGCCGCCGTCGATTTGCTCCGGCGGCAGGTTGTAGTGGACAAGGAGGACGGCAGGGGAGGGGGCCGGGGGAGGTCGGGGGCCTCGTTTGCCCTCCCCTCGCGCTTCGACGGGCGCGGGGGACGCACTGCTCCCCGGGTCAGGCGAGTTGGGGCTCGGCTCTGAGCAGGTTCGTCAAGCCCAGCAGCAGCGCCAGCCGCTCCCGGTTCTTCGCCAGACCGCGGTAGCGCACCTTGTCGTAGCCGAAGCGCCGCTTCACCGCGAGGAAGGGGTGCTCCACCTGCGCCCGCAGCGACGCCTTCTCCCGCTCCGCCCGCGCCGCCGCGCTCCCCGGCTCAAGCAGCCGCCTCAGGCCGGGTCGCATGGCTACGCGCCACGCGACCTCCGCGCGCGCCTGCTCGGGACGCTTCTCCACGCCCTGGTAGCCCGCGTCGCCGTACGCCTCCCGCTCCTCGCCGTGCAGCAGGCGGTGCGCCTCCGTCACGTCGGCCACGTTCGCCGCCGTCGCCCTCATGCTGTGCACCAGCCCGCTGTCGGCGTCCACGCCGATGTGCAGCTTCATGCCGAAGTGCCACTCGTTCCCCTTCTTCGTCTGGTGCATCTCCGGGTCGCGCGCGCGCCGCCGGTTCTTCGTCGACGAGGGCGCCGCGATGATGCTGGCGTCCACAATCGTGCCTTCGCGCAGGCGCAGGCCCCGCTTCGCGAGGTGGGCGTTGATTGTCTCGAACAGCTTCGTCCCCAGGTCGTGGCGCTCCAGCAGGTGGCGGAAGTGGAGGATGGTCGTCTCGTCGGGAATGGCCTCGCTCAGGGTGAGGCCGCAGAAGCGCCGCACCGACTCGGCTTCGTAGAGGAGATCCTCCATCGCGGGGTCGCTGAGGTTGTAGCAGAGCTGGACGCAGTGGATGCGCAGCATCACCGCCAGCGGGTAGGGCCGCCGTCCCCGTCCCGCCTTCGGGTAGTGCCGCTCGATGCGCGCCTCCAGTGCCTCCCAGGGCACGAGGCTGTCGATGCGTTCGAGGAACAACTCACGGCGGGTCTTCCGCTTCTTCTGCTCGAACTCCACGCTGGCGAACGTCGGCTGGTGCATGGGGGCGCCCTCCCTCTCCGGTCCGTGCCCCATGATCGCATCTGCTCACTCGCTCTGGCGAGTTGTTCAGACTGTCCCTAGGGCCGCCTTCGCACCAGGACCGAGACGCGCGGGATCGGCGGGAGGGCGAACGGGCCCAGCTCGACCAGGTTGATGGCGTCGAAGCCGCACTCCGTCAGGAGGGCCGCCAGGCGGCCCCAGCCGCGCAGGTCGACCTGCGCGCAGCCCCCGGAGACGGCGAGCCGGTGGAGACGATCGAGCGGTCCCCAGCGCACGGGTGCGAACTCGACCAGCAGGCAGGCCCCACCGGGAGCCAGCACCCGCGAGACCTCCTCGGCGAAGCCGTGCACGGCATCGTCGTCGAGGGCGCGCAGCACGTGCAGCGCCGTGATCGCGTCGAACGACGCGTCCCGGAAGGGCAGGCGTTCGGGCCAGGCAAGGAGGTCGACGGGATCGCCCGCAGCCGACACGTCCATCACCACCGGGCTGGCCGCCGAGCCCGCGCGGGCGGCCAGCAGCTCGGCGAAGGCCCCGCCGCCGTAGCCGATATCGAGGTAAGTGCGGGCCGTGTCGAGGTGGAGCAGTTCGATCATCTTGTTCGCCTGCGGGAACAGCGCCGCCCGCGCGGGCTGCGAGTCGAGGGCGCGGGCGAGCGCGGCCTGCGGGCCCTTGAGCCAGCGTTCGCGGGCGCTGATGGCTTCGCGGCGGCGGCGAATCACAGGTCGTAGGTTAGGCGCACGCGCCGCTTGGCGCGCCCTGCGCGCTCGGCGATGGCGAGCAGGGCCCCGGCTTCCGCGGGAAGCGTCTCCGCTTCGGCTCGCCGCACGAAGACGGCCGCGCGCTCGTCCCCGGCCAGCGCTTCGAGTAGCGCCTCGATGCTCTTCGCGAGCGGGTCCGCCTCCTGCCAGGCGCGCTCCAGGTTCGCCTCATCCTCGGCATCCTCGGGATGGCGCTCGTAGAAGGTCGTGAGCGGCCCCAGCCTCACACCCAGCTCGGCGACGCGTTCGGACAGCGCGATCAGCGGGTGGCGCGCCCCGAACCCCCGCACCGCCGCGAACGACATGAAGGCGATCAGCGTTGCGCCCTCCCCGGGAAGCGTCCGTGCCTCCCCCTCGACCTCGACCTCGCCCTCGCCCTCGCCCTCGACCTCGCCCTCGACCTCGACTATCAAGCGCACCGCTAGAACCCGTTCCGGCCGTCGATGAAGCGCAGAGGGTCGACGAGGACGCCGTGAACGGACATCTCCCAGTGCAGGTGGGGCGCCGTCGAGAGTCCGGAGCTCCCCACGAAGGCGATCACCTGGCCCTTCTCGACCTCCTGGCCCTCGGCCACACCAAAGGCGCTCAGGTGGGCGTAGCCGGAGAGCACGCCTCCACCGTGGTCGAGGATGACCATGTTTCCGCGCACGGCGAGCTGCCGCGCGAGCACGACGCGGCCGCTGTTCGCCGCCGTCACCGGCGTCCCCTCGGGCGCACCGAAGTCGGCGCCGCCGTGGTTGCCCTCTACGGGACCGTCGTTGAAGGAGCGGCGTTCGCCGAACTGGCTCGAGATGCCTCCCTGAATAGGCACGCGCCAGCGCCCCTGCCACAGCTTCTCCGGCGTCTCCAGGGCATACGTCTGCTCGAGCAGGATGGCCTCACGGTCGCGCTCGGCCTGGTCGAGCACGGGCTCGCCCGCGCCCTCGACGTAGTCGATGTAGGCGATGTCCCAGACGGTCTCGCTCACCGTGATCTCGTGATCGAAGCGGCCCGCCGTGCCATTCGTGAGCGTTAGCCGCACGTGCAGCGTGTGCGTCCCCGGCGGGTCGAACAGACCGACTCCGACGTAGGTGTACTTGCTGAAGTCGCCCTGCGTGAGTGGAAGGCGCTGTCCCAGGAACTCGACCTCCCCCTCCGTCACGCTCCCGGTGACCGACACGAGGATGGCGCTCCCCTGCACAACCTCATGCACACCCTCCTCGACGGAGACGATGAGCTCGGGGGGCACGATCACCGCCTCTTCGGTCGCCACGCCCACGCGCGCCGGCGGCGATTCCGCGGAGGCGGGCGTGACTGTCTCCACCTCCACCCCGGAGTCTCCCCCGCCTCCCACGCAGCCCACCGCCAGCAGCGCCAGCGCCGCCGCCACAAGACCCAGCCGAACGCATGAGAGCGTCACTCCCCAAGGGTGCGACAGTCGCTCCGCACCGTCGAACCACGCCAACACGCCGTCCGGCCCACCTGCGCAACACTCCTCCTCGACGAGACGGCAGAACTGATAGTGGTGGAGACCAGATGAGCCAGCGTACGGCAATCCCGTTTGTGGCCTCAGCCCTGGTGGTGGCCCTTGGGCTCCTTGGGTACTTCGTCACAAACCTGGTAGTCGAGGAGTCCGAGGAGAAAGACTGCTTGCTCGGGCGCACGAGCCAAAGGATCGGAGACCCCATCGTCATCAATCCCGGGCAATATGACCAGATAGTGGGTGGCAGGGTCTACACGGTGACGCACCAGGACAAGCTCGCGAAGTGGACCGCCACTTCCGCGAGGTGCGGGACTACCCCGTGAACCTTGAGTGCCACGCCGTCTTCGACAAGCTCATGGAGTCCGTGCGGGGTAGAACTCGACTGAAGTCAGTGGGGCGTGCAGAAGGCCTTGACTACGACGGCGGTCGTAGCGAAGGGCAGGAGTGCCTGGGATTGGGATAGCTTCTGCACAGCACGGATGGCAGCACAGCCTTGGCATGCCGCTGGTCAGCGCCGTCCCATCACACCTAGGGGTAGTGTTCGCCTCCACAGGGGCTGATGGGGCGGTGCAAGCGACTCTGAGCTTTGGGGAGTGAGATCGCCCAGCTGAAAGTTCGCCGTACGGTACGCGTTGGCCTGCTACCATCCCGCCCATGTCAGCGTCACACGTCGAGGAGCGCCCCTTCGCCTTGCGCCGCACCGCCGCCTACGAGTTCATTGAGGGGCTGAACCGCACGAAGGAGGCCCTGCGCGAGCAGGGTTTCGACATCGCCACCACCTACGACGGGAGCGGAGCCCTCGGGAGGGCCTGCACCATCCTCGGCGTCTGCGACGCAGACCTGCTGCGCCGCGCCATCGAAGCGGACCCCGAGGCTGGCGTGTTCCTTCCCTGCAGTGTCGCCGTCCGCGAGAGCGGGGAGGGCATCGTCGTCGAGGCGGTCGACCCGACCGCCACACTCGGTGGGGTTGGCAACGAGGCGCTCGCCGCCATCGCCGCCGAGGTCCGCGAGCGCCTGGCGAAGGCCCTCGACCGGATTCCCCCCGGCCGCGACTAGGAGGTCGCACAGCACCCGGCGGCGGCGTTCGCCAGAACGCGAGCCGTGTTCGACGCCGGACCCTTGGGAAAGATGGTCGGGGTGCCCGGATTCGAACCGGGGACCTCTTCGTCCCGAACGAAGCACTCTACCTGGCTGAGCTACACCCCGAGCGAACTCACAGAATAGCGCCACCGCCCCTACCCGTCAGCGCCCCCTTCGCCCCTCGCTCTCCTACACTACGCCCGCGGGCCACCGGCCCCGGGAGGACGTCATGAGCGAGCGCGCAGCAGCCGAGCGCCCGGAGAACACGAGCGAGCGCGCAGCAGTCGAGCGCCCGGAGAACACGATGGAGCGCGCAGCAGCCGAGCGCCCGGAGAACATTGGCAGGCGCTTCGAAGGCAAGGTCGTCGTCATCACCGGGGCGGCGGGCGGCATCGGACGCGCCACCGCCATCCGCCTCGCTCAGGAAGGGGCGCGCATCGTTGCCGTCGACCTGCCCGGCAGCGACCTCGCCGGCGCCGTAGAGGCCGTCGAGGCAGCCGGCAGCGAGGCCCTCGCCGTCCCCGCCGACGTGACTGTCTGGGCCGACCACGAGCGCTACGTGAGCGAGGCCGTGGACCGCTTCGGCGGCATCGACGGCTTCTTCAACAACGCTGGCATCGAGGGCGTGGTCACACCGCTGACCGACTACCCCGAAGACATGTTCGACAAGGTCATCGACGTGAACGTGAAGGGCGTCTGGCTGGGGCTGAAGGCCGTCGGCCCGGCGATGCGGGCGCGTGGCGGCGGCGCCATCGTCAACACCGCCTCGACGGCTGGCCTGGGCGGTACGCCCCACCTAGTCGCCTACGGGGCGAGCAAGCACGCCGTCATCGGCATCACGCGCACGGCCGCCCTCGAGTTCGCCCGCGACAACATCCGCGTAAACGCCATCTGCCCGGCGCCCATCGAGACCCGCATGATGCGTTCCATCGAGCGCGGCGGCGATCCCGACGACCCCGAGGGACGCTATCGGGAGATCGCCGCCGGGCTGCCCCTGCGCCGCTACGGCGAACCCCACGAGGTGGCCGCCCTCACGGCCTTCCTCCTGAGCGACGAAGCGTCCTTCATGACCGGCGCCTACTACCAGGTCGACGGCGGCTCCAAGGCCCGCTAGCGGGCGGCTACTCGTCCGGCTCATCCCCGAAGGTGATCTTCCAGATCACGTTGTCGCCGATGTCCGAGACGAGCAGGGCCCCCGCGGCGGTAACGACGATGCCCTGCGGCTTGCCCAACCCCTCGGCAACAACCGAGAGGACCCCGTCGCGAGTGACCCGAACGACCCTGCCATAGTCCTGGTCGGCGACGAAGAGGGCACCATCGTGGCCGACCGCTATTCCGGCGATAGAGGGCGAGAGCGCGCCGCCGTAACGGTCTTGGGGGGTCCTGAGCACGGTTGAGACGAACCCGTTGGCATCAATGGCGCGGATGGGGTTCCAGCGCTCAGTGAAGAAGATGTTGCCTTCGCCGTCGACAGCGATACCCTCTGGAGAGAAGAACAGCGCACTGTCACCCGGACCGTCCACACTCCCCACCCATGCCGGCCTTTTTTCGGGTGAAGGAACGAACCTTCCACCTGCGACTGTCGAGACTTCCCCATCGGGGGAGAGCAGGCGCACCATGCTATTGCCTCTTTCGGCAATCAAGAGATTCCCTTCGTGGTCGAAGGCCAGCGCGGCAGGATCGCGGAACCGCGCCTCGGCGGCCAGGCCATCCCCGTAACCACCCCATTGGCCCTCCGCCGCCAGGGGTCCGCCTCCCGCGACCGTCGTGACCGCACAGTTCAGCCCGATTCGACGAATGCGATTCGCGCGTGAGTCGGCAAGGTAGATGGCGCCGTCCTCGCTGACGGCAACGCCCTGCGGCCGCGCGAACTGCGCCTCGTGGCACGGCCCGTCGCGAAAGCCCTCTCCCTGGGCACCGGCAATCGTCGTAACGGTGCCGTCCGGGGCGATACGGCGGATGGCGTGGTTCCCCGAATCGGCGACGATGACGTTGCCGTCGGTATCAAGCGCCATTGCCCATGGCTGGTCGAATAGCGCCTCGCGGGAAGGGCCGTCCCTGAAACTCGGCTCTCCGTCGATCCTGGGCCCGGCCTGGCCGGCGAAGATCGAGACAGTGACGCCCTGCATTCGTGGAATACCGAGGTCTCCGGCCAACCGAAGGCCTGGCGTACCCAGCCTGTTTCGTCCCAGGGTTATGCGGCGAATAACGCCATTGCCTTCGTCGGCCACCACAAGAGAGCCATCGTCCATGATCGCGATCCCGCTCGGGCGGTTGAACGCAGCCCAGCTGAGCGGGCCGTCCGCGTACCCACGTTCTCCCGTGCCCGCCACGGCGCGCAGTTCGCCATTACTCGTCAGCCTCACCAGTTGGTGGCGCCCGGTGTTGGCAATATAGATGACACCATCACTCGTTACGGCGAGCCCCCGCGGGTGCCCGAGCGTTGGCCCCGAGACATGGTCAGTTTCCCGAAAGAGGGTCGACACCAGACCGTCGGCCGTGATAGCGCGCACAGCAACGCCACGGCCGAGTGAACCATCGGTCCATTCGACGACGTAGATGGCGCCACTGGAGTCGATTGCGATGGCGAGGATCTCAAAGAACCGCGCCTGTCGCGCAGGACCGTCGCGATAGCCAAGACGAGAGCTGCCTGCAAAGGTCGAGACCCACCCCGCCGGAGAAACGCGCCTGATCCGCTGATAGTCCTCCGCGACATAGAGGTCCCCGTACTGGTCGATCACGATGCCGTGAGGAAAGCTGAATCTCGCTTCCTCCGCGGGACCATCTCGAAAGTCCCCCCACGCGGCGGCGTCATTTGATAGGCCGGCAATGGGGCCCCCGCCAGCTACGGTCGTAACCATCCCATCCGGCGCGATCTTGCGGATGCGATGGGCATCCCTGTCGGCCACGTAGATCGAGCCGTCGGGAGCAATGGCCACGTCCGCCGGGCCAGCGAATTGCGCAGTGGCAGCAGGTCCGTCGCGCACTCCCACCCCGTTGCCGCCCGCGATCGTCGTCACCGTGCCATCCGGCAGAATGCGCCGAATGGCACGGCTCTCGAAGTCCGCCACGACCACGCTCCCGTCGCGGTCGCCCTCGATCCCGAGGCCGAAGAAGAACCGACCGAAGAGGGCCTCCTCGCCCTGCCCATCCTCATACCCGCGCAAATGCGGATGCCCCGCAAGCGTGGTGACCCTGGCCTCCGGCAGGGGAACGCCGAGGCTGATGTCTCCGAAGCGCAACTGCCTGTCGGAGCTGAGGCCGTCATCCAGTGGCAGCCGCACCGTCCCGAGCGTGTCCCACGAACCCCGGGACCCCCGGGCGCTGATGTAGATGTTCCTGCTGTCTTGCAGGCCCTGCCAGACCCGCACCTCAACTATCAGCGGCGACCCCCAGTTCCTCGGGACCACATCAAGACTGACATCCCCGTAGCGGTACCGCCCCGTTGAGCTGAAGCCGTCGTCCAGCGGTAGCGGGACCGTGCCCAGCGTGCGCCACGAGCCATCCGCCGGGCGGGCGCTGATCTGGATGTCGAGTTCGTCCCCCACGTCCTGCCAGACACGCACTTCGATACGCGCCGTCGCCTCACCCTGCGCCGCACCCGTCGCCATCGCGGCCAGGCCGAGCACGGCAGCCAGCGCCACCAGCGTCAGTCTGCGCATCGGGCCCTGCCACTCACCACGCCGCGACCTTAACAGACGGCTCTCGGAGTTACGCGTCTCCCAGGCGCTACTCGTCCGGGAGCGTGACCCTCCAGATCCTGCCGCCGTCACCCACGAGCAGATCGCCCTCGGGGGTCAACAGGATGGTCGTTGGATAGAAGGTTCGCACCCCGGGGAACGACTCGCGGTCGACCACGATTGCGACCTCCCCCTCCGGGGAGATGCTCAGCACCCTCTGGTAGTCGAAGTCGAGCACGTAGACCGTGCCGTCGCTCCCCGCCGCGATGCCTGGCGAGAACCCGGAAAGCACGCCGCCGTACCATCCCGGTCGAGCCTCCAGCAGCGTGGTGAAGCCGCCAGTCTCATCGATCCTGCCCACGAGGCCCGTAAACCCGGCCGCGACGTGGATCTGTCCGCTCTCGTCCACGTCAATGGCCTTTATCCAATGCCCCTGGGCGTCGCCGGCAGGCGACAGCGCTCCGTCCCGGAGGCGCCAGATGCTGCTGCCCTCGACGATGAGCAGGTTGCCGTCCTGATCCACAGCCATATCCTCGATAGCCCAGACTCTCATCGGGAGCGGCTCCAGGACCGTTGTGACCGTCCCATCGGGGGCCACGCGGCGGATGGCTTGATTGCCCGTGTCCAGCACGAAGACGGCGCCCTCCGCATCCACGGCAAGCAGGCGGGGCTGGGAGAACTGCGCCTCGTCGCCGGGGCCATCCAGGAACCCCTCGCCGTTTCCGCCCGCCAGGGTCGTGACCGTCCCGTCCGGGGCAAGCCGCTGGATCTCGTGGCGGAACTGGGCGGATGCCACGAGGTTGCCGTCGGGGTCCAGCACCATCGTGTCGGGGAAGAAAGATTCCGGCAGCGGGACCGCCGCGACCACAACACCGGGAATCCGCGGGGGTCCCTCGTGCTGCGCAAGGGGCACGGGGCTCACGGGAAGCCCTCGGCCACCCAGATCAACCGTACGAACGACCGTGGCCGCCTGGTCGGCGACGAACAGGACGCCATTGGACGAGACCGCGATCGACCCGGGAAGGCTGAAGCGCGCCTCGCTTCGGAGCCCGTTCAGGTAGCCACCCTCTCCTGTCCCGGCCACGCCCTCGATCTCGCCCGTGCGGGTCACCCGGATGATCTGGTTGAGGCCGCTGTTAGACAGGTAGACACCGCCGTCGCCCGCGGGCGCAATGCCTCCCGGGAACCCCAGCGCCCCCCCAAGGTTCAGCCCCTCGCTTCGCAGGAGGGTGCTGACGGTACCGCTGGTGTCGATGAGGCGGATGGATGAGTACTCGGTCATATCCCCGAAGCTGTCACTGACATTGATGACGAAAATGTTGCCCGAGTCGTCGATCGCGATGTCCTGCAGGGAGGAGAATTGGGCGTTCTCTCTCCAGCCATCGCGCGTGCCGCGTCTGGCGCTGCCGGCGAACGTCGAGACCTGGCCCGAGGGCGAAAGGCGCCTGATCCGGGTCCGCTCGATGATGTAGAGGTCGCCCAACGGCCCCAGGGCAACGCCGAGCGGGGATTCAAAGAGGGCCTCTTCGGCAGGGCCGTCACCGTACCCGGACTGGCCCGTTCCGGCGGCGGTGGTGACCACCCCGTCCGCAGTGATTTTGCGGATGCGGTTGTTCCCCTCGTCGGCCACATAGATCGTCCCCTGCGGGTCCACCGCCACACCACGCGGCTGGTTGAACCGGGCAAGCTCCGCTTCGCCGTCCAGCATGCCCTGGCCGGCCCCGGCGACCGTCGTAACCATCCCGTCCGGCGCAATCCGGCGGATGGCATTGTTGTAGTAGTCCGCTACAACCACGCTCCCGTCCCGATCAGCGGCCAGCCCGAGGGCCCAGGGCTGGTGCTGGAGGAGGAAGCCGAACGCCCCGAATCGCGCCTCATCGCCCTGCCCATCAACGTACCCCTCCACACCGGGCCAGCCCGCGAGGGTCGAGACTTCGCTGGGCGGGACGGGCACGTCGAGGCTGATATCGCCGTAGCGGAACCCCATGGCGCTCACCCCGTCGTCCAGCGGCAGCGGAATCCTCCCCAGCACGTCCCAGTCGCCGCCCGCCGGGCGGGCGCTGACGTAGATGCGGGCGCTGTCGCCCACGTCCTGCCAGACACGCACCTCGACTGTCGCCGGCGACGCCGGGCTGGCTAGCGGGAAATCGAGGGCGATATCGCCGAAGCGGAACCGGCCCGTGGAGCTCACTCCGTCGTCCAGCGGCAGCGGGATCGTCCCCAGCCCCCCCCAGTCGCCGTCCTCGGGGCGCGCGCTGATGTAGATCGAGAGCTCGTCCCCCACGTCCTGCCAGACGCGCACCTCGATCCGCGCCGTCGCCTCACCCTGCGCCGCACCCGTCGCCAGCACGGCCAGACCGAGCACCGCCGCCACCGCCGCCATCGTCAGTCTGCCCGCGCACGGCCCCCACAGATAGCGGCAGCGTAGCCCTGCACACTCCCCGCGCCCGTTCACTAGTCCCCGTCCCCGAAGGTGATCTTCAGGATCGAACTCGTGTTGCTGTCAGTTATGAAGAGGTCGCCGGCTGGCGTCACGACAATCCCGTTTGGGTCCAGGCGCCGAGACCCGACACCGTCCTGCGCATCAGCGACGACGGAGAGCACCCCATCGCGCGTATACCTGAGGATCCGGCCGTAGCCGCCGTCGGCGATGTAGAGTTCGCCATCCGGCCCAACGGCAATTCCCACCAGAAAGGACGAAAGCGCTCCCCCCTCGTCGTAGTCAGGTGTGCTGAACACCGTCGAGACGAATCCATTGCGATCGATCCGGCGAACTGCATTGTTGCTCTCGGTGAAGAAGATGTTGCCCTCGTCGTCGACGGCGATCCCCCTCGGAAGGGCGAACAGCGACTCCTGACCCTGTCCATCCCTGGCGCCGGGATTATGGACCCTTCCATTGGCGCCTCTCGGAGGACCGGCTACCGTCGTGACCCGGCCATCAGGGGAGAGGCGCCGAATCAGATTGTTCACGGTATCGGCGATGAACAGGTTACCTTCGTGATCGAAGGCAAGCGCATCAGGCTGGCGGAACTCCGCCTCGGCGGCAGGCCCATCGCGGAAGCCGCCCCAACCTTCCTCCTGGGATGAGACCGCCCCGCGGCCGGCCACGGTCGTGACGGAGCAGACGGTATCCGTATCTATCCTGCGGATGCGGTTTCCATCCGAGTCAGCAACGTAAATGGAGCCGTCCGCGTCGACGGCCACCCCCGCGGGTTTCGCAAACTGGGCCTCTTCGCATGGACCATCGCGAGCGCCCCTTCCGTTACCTCCTGCGATCGTCGTCACGGTCCCATCCGGGGCAATGGCGCGAATGGCGTGGTTCAAGTCGTCGGCGACGATCACGTTTCCCGAGCCGTCCAGCGCCAGTCCCTGCGGCAACACGAACCGCGCCTGACGGCCCGACGCATCCACGAACCCCTGACCGCCCCCGGCGAAGACGCTGACGCGCACGCCGGGCACGCGGGGAAGTGCTTCGAAGTTCGCCAGCGGGATGGCTTCGGACCCGGAGCCGCCTCTGCCGGGAACGATCCTGCGGATGACACTCCCATCCTGGTCGGCCACAACAAGGGCGCCGTCCGGAGAGAACGCCATCCTCCGGGGAAAGCTGAAGGTGGCCGCACCGTGAGGACCATTGAGGCGGCCTTCCTCGCCGGTGCCCGCAACGGCCCGCAGGTGGCCCCCGGCTGTCAGCCTGACGATCTGGTGGCGCCCCGTGTTCGCGAGGTAGACAACGCCATCACCCGTTACCGCCAGCCCCGAGGCGTAGGCCAGGGTTCCTCCCAGCGCCGGGTATCCGTCGCGATAGAGGGTGGTGACCATGCCGGACGTATCGATCTTGCGGATTGCCTGGACCGTCTCGGCCGAACCGACCGCACCCCTGATGTCGTCAATCAGGTAGAGGTTGCCCGCGTCATCCGCGGCAATGTCTTGCAGGCTCCGGAACTGCGCCTTTTCCGTGGGACCATCGCGCCAGCCCGAGCCATTGCCCCCGGCGACGGTCGAGACCCAGCCCGACGGCGACAGGCGCCTGACGGCAAAGCGCTCAAGGATGTACAGATCGCCATATGTGTCCAGCACGAGCGCGGTAGGCCCTGCGAACAATGCCTGCTCGGCGGGACCGTCTCGTATCTCCCTCCAGTCGGCTTCGCCACGGTCGCTCCCCGCGATCGTTGACACGGTGCCATCGGGAGCGATCTTGCGGATGCGATGGTTACCGTTGTCGGCGACGTAGATGGCGCCGTCGGCAGCCGCCGCTACCCCTCGAGGCGAGTTGAACCGCGCCGTCTCCGCGGGGCCATCCTCCAGACCAGCTCCGTTGCCCCCGGCGATAGTCGTCACCACACCGTCGGGCGCGACGCGCCGGATGGCGTGGTTCCACGCATCCGCGACGACCACGTTCCCGTCACGATCCACCGTCAACCCAAGCGCCCCATAATGCGGCCACCCGAAGCGCGCACGCTCCCCACTGCCGTCATTGAACCCCCAGAACCCGGGCTTCCCCGCGAGCGTCCTCACCCCGGCCTCGGGGAAGGGGACGTCGAGTGCGATATCGCCGAAGCGGTACTCGCGGGTGCTGCTGAGCCCATCGTCGAGCGGCAGCCGGATCGTCCCCAGCACGCCCCAGTCGCCGCCTGCCGGGCGGGCGCTGATGTAGATGACTCTGTCGTTGCCCAGGTTCTGCCAGACCCGCACCTGCACGGTCACCGGCGAGGCCCAGTTCGCCAGGGGCACGTCGAGCGCGATGTCCCCATAGCGGTAGCCCGTTGCGCTGACGCCATCGTCGAGCGGCAGCGGAATGGTCCCGAGCGTCCTCCACGAGCCAGTTGCGGGGCGCGCGCTGATCTGGATGTCGAGCTCATCCCCCACGTCCTGCCAGACCCGCACCTCCACCCGCGCCGTCGTCTCACTCTGCGCCGCACCCGTCGCCACCACCGCCAGGCCAAGCACCGCCGCCAGCGCCAGGATGACCAGCCCTCTCGCAACGCTCCCCGCAGGCGGCATCGCGTGACCCTAGCAGACCACCAGAGGAATTACCCCACCCATCTCCGAACGCGCTACTCGTCCGGGAGCGTGACCTGCCAGACCGTACCCTCCGCGGGGTAGAACCCTCCGCTGGTAACGAACAGGCGGCCACTTGAGGTGACCACGAGCCCCCGCGGCGTGAAGTGCGCCGAGCCGCCGAACTGCTCCCGGTCGAGCACCGTCGCTACGGTGCCGTCGGGAGCGATCCTGAGGATGCGTCCGTACTTGGAGTCCGTCACGTAGGCCATGCCGTCGGGCGAGAAGTCGATACCCCGCACGTGGATGGAGAACAGGCCTCCGTACCGCCCCGTGCCGGTCTCGAGCACAGTCGTGAAGTCGCCATTGCTGGTACGCCTTGCGATGGTCGTGCCGGTCAGATAGTCGACGCCCACAATCCAGAGCTCACCGTCAGGGCTCAGGCCCATGCCCGAGATGGCGTCGAACCGGGGCAAGGGGACCGTCGACCTCGCGCCGTCGGGGCTGAGGCGCACGATCTGGTCGCCGCCGAGCCCGCCACCGAGGAGAACCAGCAAGTTGCCGTCGCTGTCGTAGTCCAGCAGGTGGGGGTTCTTCCCGAACGTGTGGACCGTCGTGACCGTGCCGTCGGGCGCGATCTGGCGGATAGCCCGGTTCCCGTAGTCGGCCAGCAGGATGTTGCCGTCGCCATCGACGACGATCCCTTCTGGCGAGCTGAACTCGGCCTCATCCGCGGGACCGTCGCTGAAGCCCATCCCGTTCTCGCCCGCGAAGGAAGCAAATCTCCGGCCCGGCGTGACCCGCCAGACGCCATCGTTGTTGTCCCCGACGAAGACCGTTCCATCTTCCGCGAGGGCAAGGTCTACCGGGACGAGCCCGAACTGGCGGGCATAGGCGCTCACCGCCACGCCCTCGATCCGCGGGGCCTGCAGGTCATCCGCAAGGGCAACGTTGCCCAGCGGGAACCCCACCTCGGCAGGCGAGATCTTGCGAATGACGGCGCCGTCCTGGTCGAACACGACGAGCGAGCCATCCGGCATGATGTCGAGCGACTTCGGCCGGTAGAACGTGGCCGTCCCCGCGGGCCCATCGGCCGAACCCTCCGCGCCCGTCCCGGCGATCCCCCGCAGCTCGCCCCCGGCAGTCAGCCTGATGATCTGGTGGCGCCCCGCGTTCGCCACGAAGATGGTCCCGTCGCCCGTTACCGCAAGACCGTTCGGATAGGCCAGCAGCCCACCAAGGCTCGGAGGCTTGCTGTAGAGAAGGGTGCTGACCGTGCCGTTCGAATCGACCTTGCGGATCGCTGCGAAATCAGTGTCGGCCCCATCGTCGATGTCGATCACGTAGAGGTTCCCGGCATCGTCGATATCGATGTCGTGAATGTGGGCGAACTGGGCCCGCTCCCTCGGACCATCGATCTGGCTCCGCCCCCCTCCGCCCGCGACCACCGAGAGGAGACCCTCCGGCGAGAGCAGCAGGATTCGGTGCTTCTCCAGGATGTACAGGTTCCCCGAGCCATCCAGCGCGACCCCGCGCGGCTGGTCGAGCTCCGCTTCCAGGGCAGGGCCTGCAGCGATCCCCAGCCCACCTCCCGCAATCGTGGACACCGTGCCGTCCGGTGTGATCTTGCGGATCAATTCGTTGCCCCGGTCGGCTACGTAGATGTTCCCGTCGGCATCGACGGCGAGATCGTCGGGCCCGCTGAACTGGGCGACTGAGCCGGGGCCATCGTTGTCCCCATAGCCACGGCCGCCCGCGATCGTCGTGACCACGCCATCGGTCGAGAGCTCGCGAATCGCGTTGCTGAATCTGTCCGAAATGATGACCCGGCCGTCCGGGTGGGCCGCCAGCTCCACAAAACGGGAGCCCCCGGCCTTGCCGCCGAAGAGCACGTTTGTACCGCTGCCGTCCTGATACCCCCAGAAGCCCTGGCGCCCGACGAGCGTCGTGACCTCCCCCTCGGGAAGCGGAACCTCGAGGGTGATGTCGGAATAGCGGAAGCGGCCCGTGAGGCTGATCTCGTCCATCGGCATGCGGACAGTGCCAAGCCCGCTCCACGAGCCTCCCGCGTGCCGGGCGCTGATGTAGATGAGCCTGGGGTTCCCGACGTTCTGCCAGACGCGCACCTCAATGGCGGCTGCGGGACCCCCGGTTCGGAGGGGAACGTCGAGCGCGATGTCGCCGTAGCGGGACCCCGTTGCGCTGACGCCGTCGTCGAGCGGCAGCTCCACTGTTCCCAGGGTCTGCCACGAGCCACCCTGGGGGCGGGCGCTGATGCTGATGTCGAGGTCGTCCCGGACGTTCTGCCAGACGCGCACCTCGACATTGCCCGTCGCGTCGCCCTGGGCGGCGCCCACTGCCACCCCGACCACACCGATCAGTGCAGCCAGCACCAACACGACGAGCTGCCGCGCACGCGTTGTGGTCACAGCCGCACCCTATCAGACGGGTGTTGGAATTACGCCATCCACCTCAGGTGGGCCGTCGCCATACAGGTGCTACTCGAACGGGATCTTCCAGATGACTCCCACCTGCTGGTCGGAGACAAGGAGATCGCCGTCCGCGTCGACGAGGATGCCCTCGGGATAGAAGAACTTGACGTCCCAGGGCGGGCCTCCCACGACATCGCCCACGCCCCACTGGGGCTCCGGCCTTCCCGCCACGACCGACACCTCTCCATCGAGCGTAATACGCAGGACACGCTGGAAGTAGCGTTCCGTCACGTACAAGGCGCCATCAGGGGCGACCGCGATCCCCCCGGATCCGAGAGCAGGCTACCCTCACCCCGCAGCGGCGCTTTCAGGACAGTGGAAACCTTGCCCGCCCCGTCAACCATGTAGAGAGCTTGGCGTTCGAGGACAAAGACGTTGCCGTCGCCCCCCACCGCGACCGCGGCAACAGCGCCGAACGGGTCTCGCCGGTCCCGACCCGCGAACGTGGACACCATGCCCGCAGGTGAGAGGAGCCGAATACGGGCATTTCCCCGATCGGCGATCAGGAGGTTGTCCTTCCCGTCGAACGCGAGTCCCACCGGTTCATTGAATCGCGCAATGTCCGCCCTGCCATCGCGAAGGCCAGAGCGCACCTCGGCCCCGCCGCCGGCCACGGTCGTTACCACGCAGTCACCCGCAATCCGGCGAATGCGGTGATTGCCCGTGTCGGCCACGTAGATGTCGCCACCGGCACTGACCGCCACAGCCTCGGGCGCTGCAAACTGCGCCGTGGCGCACGACCCATCCAGCAGCCCCTTCCCATTGCCACCGGCCAGCGTCGTCACCGTCCCGTCCGGGGCGATGCTGCGGATGGCATGGTTGAACGCATCAGCGACAAGCACGTTGCCGGCGTCATCGAAGGCCATGCCCGAGGGCCAGTAGAAGGACGCCTCCCGGGCGGGCCCGTCCAGGAGCTCATAGGGCTGCCCGCCCCGCCCCGCGAAGATTGTGACGTCGCCAACACCCTCCAGATACGGAGGGTCGAGGCCTCGCACCACGGCCAACCCGCCTGCTCCGCCGCCACCGGCGATGCGGCGGATGACGTTGTTGCCCGTATCGACGACCGCCAGCGTGCCGTCAGGGGATACCGCGATCGCGCCGGGGAGGCTGAACTTCGCCTCGTCAGCCTCTCCATCGACATGGCCCTGCTCGCCAGTGCCGGCCACGGCCCGCAGCTCGCCTCCGGGCGTGAGGGCAAGGATCTGGTTGTGGAACGTGCTGGACACGTAAACGGTCCCGTCACCGCCGACGGCAAGGCCAACAGGGTAGGCCAGCGCCCCTCCAAACCCCGGGGTATCACCGCGGAAGAGGGTCGAGACCTCGCCCTCCGGGTCGATCACCCGTACTGCGTAGACCCGCCCGCGCAGGGGATAGTGGTTGTGGTCGAGCACATAGACCCTCCCGTCGCTGCCAACATCAATCGCGAGAATTTGCAGGGTCCCGGCCTGCGCCACGGGGCCGTCGCGGTACTCGAAGTGTGTTCGAACAACCGTCGACACCCACCCCGAGGGAGTGAGGCGACGCACGCCGTTCAGGTCGGCGATGTAGAGATCCCCTGCCCCGTCGAACGCGATCGCGCGGGGAGACCGGAACCTTGCTTCCGCCGCGGGCCCATCGACGTAGTCCCCATACGAGCCTTCCGTGGGAGGACCGGAGAGAGGGCCGCCCCCGGCAACCGTGCTGACCGTGCCGTCGGGCGCGATCTTGCGGATGCGGTGGGCCTCCCCATCCGCGACATAGATGGAGCCGTCTGGGGCGATGGCAACGTCGGCCGGATAGGCGAATTGCGCCGTCTCCGCCGGTCCGTCCCGCGACCCGGAGCCGTTGCCGCCGGCGATCGTGGTCACCGTGCCGTCGGGCTGGATCCGCCTGATCGCATTGTTGGCCACATCCGCCACGACGACGCTTCCGTCACGATCGAACTCCAGCCGCGTATCGAACCAGTCGGGGAGCCAGCCGAAGAGCGCCCGGTCCCCGGCCCCGTCCCGGTACCCCCGGACCCCCACCTGCCCCGCCAGCGTCGTGACCGCCGCCGCGGGCAGGGGCACGTCGAGGGCGATATCGCCGTACTGGAAGCGGCCAGTGCTGCTCAGCCCGTCGTCCAGCAGCAGCCGAATCGTGCCCAGCACGTCCCAGTCCCCGCCCGCCGGGCGGGCGCTGACGTCGATGCGTGCGCTGTCGCCCACGTCCTGCCAAACACGCACCTCGACCGTTGCCGGCGACGCCTGGCTGGCCAGCGGGACATCGAGCGAGATGTCGCCGTAGCGATACCGACCGGTTGAGTTGAAGCCATCGTCGAGCGGCAGCGGGATCGTGCCCAGCGTCCGCCACGAGCCCGCCGCAGGGCGCGCGCTGATCTGGATGTCGAGCTCATCCCCCACGTCCTGCCAGACGCGCACCTCGATCCGCGCCGTCTGCCCGCTGCCCTGCGCCGCCCCCACCGCCACCACTGCCAGGCCGAGCACCGCCGCCACCGCCACCAGCGTCAGTCTGCGCAATGGGGCCTGCCGCTCACCACCGCGCGACCTTAGCAGAAGCAGCGCCGGAATTACCCCATCCCCCACCGCCGTCCGCGCCTCGCGCCATCTATCATGGGCGCGTGGCCATCGAGGAACCGCTGACGCCTCCCGCCCCGTTGCGACGACGCCTTGTCGCGCCCGTGGTGGCGATCCTGCTCGTGCTGGCGCTGCTGGTCGGGGGTGGGGCCCTCGCCTTCATCGCTTCGCAGTCGGCCGGCAGCGACGCGCCCCCGGAGGCGGGGGCGTTCGTCACCCCTGGCCCCGCACAGCCAGCCGCCGTCTTCGATGTGCGCGAGGCGAACGGCGCCTCGCTCACCCTGCTGCCCGCCAACGCCGAGGGCCAGTCGCTCACGGTTACGCTGCCGCCGGGGGTCGTGCTCGAGTCGCTCGTACCCGGCCTCCCTTCCCACATCGAACCCGGCCAGTGGCTCGTGTTCATCGGCGAAGACGACCCCGTCCGCAACTTCGTCATCCGCCAGTTGATCGTCATCCAGGAGCCGGGCGAACCCCTCGCCGACGGCCTCGCGCGTTCGCCCGCGGGCTTCACCGGCGCCGAGCTCCTGAGCAACCCGGACCACCGCGCGATTCTCTGGGGCCGGGTGGAGACCGTCACTCCCGGCGCAAGCGAGGGCGCGGTCGACATCACCCTCGCCGCTCCCGACGGACCCATCACCGTGCAGATATTCGCAGTGATTCCCCTCTTCTTCGTCGCGTCCTACGACGCCCCCATCACCGCCGGCGACCGCATCGCCACGCGCGCCCCCGCCGGCGCCAGCCCCGCCAGCGCCGAGGCCATCCTCGTCTCCCCCCAGGGCGCCCGCTAGCCAGGGTGCATTTGGACGGTCATAGAATAGATGTTCGCGATACATGAGAACACGGCTTCTGTCAGCCATTGCCACAGTCCGTGCGAAGGCCGCACGCTGGCGCTTGCGGCGCAGGGCGCTTCAGCAGCAAACCCAAACCTATTGGCGTCACCGCGAGAGGCGCCAGCTTCGCCGACTCAAGCTGGTCGCCTACAGTTACTCCTTGAGATTTCACGCAGCCAGCGCGCGCGAGCGTGCAGGCATCGCGTTCACGACCCTTGGGGCTGTGGCGAAGGCCCTCATGGGAGGCGGCTTGCTAGCCGCCACAGTCCTGGCAGCTGAGCAGGCTATTGCTCACTACGCCTTCTCGACGCTTATCCCTAAGGGCAACGCCGTTCTGGCCCTTGATCCCCTTTTGATAATAGCCATCCCGGTGTCAGCAAGTTTCTTGGGATTCTATCTAGCAAGCGTTAGCATCGTTCTTGGCACTTCCTACCACGACGTCAGTCCAGAGGTCCGCAATATCGTCCTCGCCAACGCTCGCACGAGAGTCTATCTCGCTTCCATTGCTGCGGCTCTCGGCGCAGGTAGTCTCCTCCTTTTCCTAAGTAGCTTGGATTTATTCACACTCGGATACATGACAGCTACGAGCTACGCCTTGCTTCTAACCTTTGCCGGATGGGCATTCTTTCAGCTCGCTTTCGGTTCATTCAATCTGTTCAGTCACATTATACTGAGCGAGGAACCCCTGCGAGGACTATATCAGTTGATCAGGATACTAGGGTCTAAGGGATTGCTTGAGAATGAAGCAGTTCTACGGGCCAATGCACGTCGCGTAGACCATCATCTTCGCATTCTCTCGGAACTCGTTGTTCGGACCAGTGCGCAGGATTACTTTGACCGCGATCTACTTGTGCAGCGCGTAGCCGTACTCCTTAACGTAATTCGCATATACGCCAGCAGTAAGCATATGCTATCACCCACAAGTGAATGGTTCATGCCAGAACCCGCCTACCCTCGATGGATCGAAAGCAACTACTCAGCTATGTCCCTCGCGCTCAAGACATCAACTCCGTTACAGGCACAGCTCGCTCCCGTGACGGACTGGCTTGAACAACGATCGGCAAACTTAGCGGCCGTAGCTCTCGAAGCATTCCTGAAGGCGGACGCCTCGGAATCCGCACTCCGAGTAACGCAAGCGTCTGTAGAAACTACGCGCACACTGGCAAGATGTTCTCACCTTGCCGCCGCAGTTACCCTTTCGAACGCGATCCGTGACTGCTGTTGGTCCGGCAAACACGACAACGCTACCGCCCGGTTGCTGGCTTTCGAGCCTCCTCGGATATTGTCTGACCTGTTGCTGGGTTGGCGGGACGCCATTGCCTCGTGGGCTGACGAAGTCCAGGCAGCCGTGGCCGAGACCGACTGGGACCGGGCGAGCACGTCCGTAGTCCAGATTCGTGGCTCGGCCCGCGTCTGGACAGCTGCCCAGCGCTTGCTGCGGGAGATACATGCCGAGCACGCAATCCAAGGGCAGCGCGTGACCCCCGACTGGTACCTGGAATCCACCCTCGCGACCGAATGCATCCTTGCGCTGCGAGAGTTCGCAGCACAATTCCCTGACCTCTTGGACAACTTCTTCGCCCCTGGCCTTCAACATTCCTCTGCCACGATCCGGGCAGCAGCAGGATGCCAAGCCCTCCAGGCCATCGCGAAGGCCGAAACGGTCGTGGCCACGATTCCACAGGCGGTAAAAGCTCTGGAGGGGCTTCAGCGAGTACACGAACGGCAACCCCAAGAAGAGTTCGTCGGCCTTGCCGAGCGCGTTCAGCGTTGCCGAGAACCAGTACTGCAGAGCCTCGCCAGTGCGGTTACAGAACTTCAGCCAGCTCAATCAAAGTCTTCCCCGGACCTCTTCGGCGAAGCGTTCTTCACGCTTATCCACCATACCGAGGAAGCAGTCGGCCGCGGGGATGTGGACCTTGTGAAGCATGTATTCCCGCAACTCCTGGCCGCAGCGCTGACACTGCAGCAACACCTCGTTTCGACCTACAAGCCACCGACTTACCAGGTCGTGCCAGCCATCCACGATCCGGTCATCGACCTACTCGAACTCTCAGGGTTGGCGCTGATTTACGAGGCCCTCCGAGAGGACGACGGTTCAGCAGGTCCAATCCGTGCCGTCTGGAAAGCATGGAACCAAGAGACCCGCCTGCCGCCAACTGCCGCTTCGGCTGTCCTAGACATTTTAGATTTAGTAACTACCGACTTCTTGCGCGGGTCGCCCCGAGGGTTGATACGAACCGAGTGGGAGCAACGTCTTATCACCCGGGTCGTGGAGGCGGGCTACGCCCGCCCGGAGCACCTTACGTGGACCGATCCCCCCACGTGGACCGCGCCACCGCTCATCAAGATGCTGGGAGTCTCGGAGTCAATGCCTATGCTTGCTATCCAGCCCGCGGCCATTTTTGCGGTCGAAGTTATCGGCCCCTTGACAGCCGAATCCGAAGACCAACTGCGATCCCGCCCCGGCTTGCGCCGCTACTACGAGGTGAAGCACCACAGCAACCAGATGGCAAGTGATGACTGAGAACCAACCCCACCGCATCCTCTCAGAACCACGAGCTTGGCTTGCCTCGCTGGAGACCCACATGCTCTTTCAAGACGCTACTAACCGGATCGTGCCAATCCGTTCCAGTACCCAAGCTTACAGCCTGCACGTAGAAGGCTATTCACCACACAAAGTTGAGGAGTGCCTATCGCTAGATGGGCACGGATGGAGACTCGACGACTTTCTCCGCCAGGTCGCGTCAAGCCTTCTGGTTCGCGATGCAGTATGGCTAGCGGTGTCCATCCGGGTGCCCGACCTGGAGGACTCGCCATTCATGGTGTTCGAAATCGATGCTGTGAGACACACAGGAACGGGCAAACTCATCCAGGACGCTCCTCGCCGAGAAGATCTGCCCCATTGGGCGACGTGGGATCCAGCCTGGGAACAGGGAATCGAGCTTGATCCAGATCGCATCGCCCAAGTGTCGCTCCCGGATGCCTACCCTCGCGACCTCATTGAGCAAGTCTTTCGCGATCTGGCGGAGGCCGATGGGAGCGGCGGGGGCTTGATGCCGTCTTGGGTCATGAAGCAGGCCTTTGGTCAACGCCAGGACGCTCCTTCCTTCGACGCCGCCGAAGCCGATCGGACGAGGCGACTGCGCGTCGCCCAGGCTGCGCTCCGAATCGGATGGACCGCTCGAGAGACACTCCTAGCCCCCAACACTTTCACAAGCGAGTACTACCGTGCGTTCCGCGAACTCCGCTTCCTCCACTTCCGGGCATCCTTGCGCGAACGGGCGGAGGAAGCGTTGCGTCAAGTCGTGAAGATTGTGAACGACCGCTGCGACTTCACGGTCTCGGTAATTGCGCATGGGGTTTGCACCCCACGCGAAGTCGAGGGGTTCATCCAACGGTTCAAGGATGGCGAACTCACACTCGCCGAGGTCAGCGACATCCACTTTGAGAAAGCCCCTGAAACGCAGGTCGAGCCGCGACGTGTGGTCTAACTCCCGCCGACCGTCACTCCAGGTCACCGCCGGCGACCGCATCGCCACGCGCGCCCCCGCCGGCGCCAGCCCCGCCAGCGCCGAGGCCATCCTCGTCTCCCCCCAGGGCGCCCGCTAGCCGCGCGCGGGCCGGGCGGCGAGCCAGGTCACTGGCCATACCCCGAGGAGGTGGACGCCTCGCTGGCGAGCCCCATGAGTTCGCCGAGGAGAAAGCGGAAGTCGCGGTAGGAGTCGCGCCCGCTGAGGCTGAGCTGGAGCGCGCGGAGCTCCTCCCGCAAAACGGTGAGGTCGGCATGGACGCCGGCGGAGTCGGGCTCGGCATCCTCATCCTGGTCGGAGAGGGCGCTGTAGCGGTCGGCGGCCAGCGCTACGATGGCGCCCAGCCGGAACAGGTCGTCCTCCAGGGCGCCGAAGCCGGCATCCGTTCTGCCGGAGACATCCGCCTGCTGGCTGCGGGAAGCGCCCGAGCCCGGGTCCACCCAGCGAACCTCCACCGACCCGAGCTGAACGGGCGCGTCGCTCGCCTTGGCCGGGCCGCCGTCCTGGTGGAGCTCCACTTCGAAGAAGACGGTTGTGGCCGCCGTCGAGAAGATCTCCGCGAACTCCTTGCGGTCCTCCTCGAAGGTCTCGTCGGGGGTCACCCGATTCTCGTAGCCAAGGATGCGCCAGGCCTTCACGACGGCCGCATCCCAGGTCACCTGGGCGCGGGTCTGGTCGGCGAAGGGAGTGGAGAGGGCGAGCCAGCTCTCGCGGCTGAACGTCTCCCGCGCCCCGGCGATGTCATTGAGGTAGCGGTACCAGCCGTTGCCGTGCTGGGCCAGCTGCTCCAGCAAGTAGTCGTTGTAGTTCTCGAGGCCCACGCCAATGGTGATCAAGCGGAGGGGGTTCGCGCTGTCGGAATCGGGCGACGACTCGAGGATGGCGAACGGGTTGGTGGCGTCCACATTCGCAACGCCGTCCGACATCAGGATGATGTAGTTGTAGGCGTCGGGTCGCTCGCGGCGGGCCTCGTCGGCCAACCGAACGCCGACGTCGAGACCAGCCTGGACGTTGGTCGAGTCGTGCGGCGACAGAAGCCCGATCGACCACACCACGTCGTCGTCGTCGGGAGTCGTGTGCGCGACCGTGTAGGCGTCGATGACGGCGGTCGTGAAGTGCACGACGGCGATGCGGTCGTGCTCGCTCAGGCTCTGGCGAATGGTCTCCGCCGCCTCCCGCGCGATGGCGACCCGGTTCCCGGAGGACATGGAGCCGGAGGCGTCGAGCACGAGGGTCACGTTGAGCGGCGTTTCGTCGGAAACCCGCGGGGCCTGGAAGGCGATGCGGACGAGGTGCAGGTCACTCTCAAGCGGGTGGCGCGCGGCGGCGCTCGTGATGGCGAACGTGCCGGTGTCGTCGGGCAGGGCGTAGCCATAGTCGAACGCGTTCACCCACTCCTCGGCGCGCACCGACTCGGGCAACACGCCGTAGCCCGCCTCCGCCCACGTCAGGGCCAGGAAGTACGACGTGCGGTCGGTGTCGAGGCTGAACGTGGAGACAGGATCGAGGGATGTCTCAACGAAGGGCAGGCGCCCGTAGTCCTCGAACGTCGTCTCGGGCCGATAGAGGCCCTGCGCCGGACCTAGGACCTCAATGGGACCCCCTCCCCCCTTGGAAGCAGCGCCGATGCCCACAACCCTGCCGATACCCTGGCTTGCGCGGGCCTGCGCCGGCCCACGGTCGCTGGAAACGCTGGTGGCGCAGTTGGCGCACGTCTCGCCAGCGACTGGGGTCGCGTTGGAGGAGACCTCCGCCGCTGCGACAGCTTCCGTGGCGGCGGCCGCAGCAACGGCCTCGGGGGCGGCGGCCTCGGGGGTAGCCTGCGTGGCGGCGGCCGCACCGGCGCCTGCGGGCGCTACCCCGTGCTCACGGTCATCGCCTCCGCAGACAACGGCCGCCGCGGTGAGGAGGGCGATCACCGTGATCGCCGCGAGGGTCCGGTATATCCGCCCTGGTAGTGGCATCCGAGGCTCCTAAACTGTCTGCATGGCGAGTCGGGTCACCAGCTCGCCGTGACCGTTGGAGGGCTGATGCGCCGGACTCGCAGCGGGAGGGATCGTCTCGCCGCCGCACGCCACCGCCGCGAGGGAGGCGAAGCCGGCGAACAACGGGAGACAGGGGCGAGCCCGACGCATCATGGGGCTCACCCTAGCGACCGAAGTGCCGAATTACCCCGTCCGTTTTGAGGAAAGTTCTGACGAGTTTTCGTCCCCACCAGCGGTGCCTCGGCCCGGCGCTCCCCCTTCTTCGTCGAGCCCTGCGACGCCGGCCGTCACCGACAGCGACCGCATCGCCACGCGCGCGCCCGCTGGCGCCAACGCCGCCGGCGCCCAGGCCGTGCTCGTGTCCCCCCAGGGCTCCCGCTAGTCGGGCGCGGGCCGGGCAGCATAGGGCACGACGTTGCGCGCATCATCGAGCCCGGGGATCGTGTGCACCGTACGCGTGCTGAAGTCCACGAGGACCGTCCTGACCACCGCTCCACAGGAATGGCCTCCCAGGAACCCCACGAACAGTTGCCCCTCCAGGTGGTCGATGACGGCAAACAGCAGGAGACTGGCGCGAGCCCGACGCATCATGGGGCTCACCCTAGACCGCGAAGGGCCGAATTACCCCGTCCGTTTTCGACGAATTTCGTGGTTCCCCACTCAGCCGGGCATCGCGAGCGCGCAGCGGTCGAGCGCACAGAAACCGGCGGCGCTCTCCTACTCCGTGCGCAGAGCGGCCGCGTCGGAGGTGCGCGAGAGCCCGCGCACGGCCGCCGCCAGCGCCACCGCGAAGATGGCTGCCACCGCCGCCGCCCCGACGACGACGTACGACCACTCCGTCTGCAGCACGAATCCCGGCTCCACCGGCAGACCCGCCTCCGTCACATCGAGGAAGGAGAGCATGCGCCGCCCCACGAACTGCCCCACGAGCACGCCTGCCGCCACACCCACCACCCCCACGATCGCGTACTCCAGGCCCAGCACCGACAACACCTGGCGGCGCGTCAGGCCGATCGCGCCCAGCACGGCGAACTCCACCCGCCGGCGCTGCACCGCCATCCACAGCGAGACCAGCAGCGCCACCGCCACCAGCGCCAGCGTCGCGACGAACGAGACCGAGAGGATGCCCGTGCCGCTGGCCGCGATCAGCGGGTTCGAACGCACCGAGGCGAGCGTCGCCTCCTGGTCGACCACGCGGCGCAGCCCCAGATCGTCCAGCGTCTCCGCGATGACGGCGCGGTCGGCATCGGGCGCCAGGTCGAACCACACCTCATTCGAGCGCGAGAGAGCGCCGGGCGTCGTGCTCACCATGTAGCCCCAGCGCAGCAGCTGGTCGCGGTTTAGCACCACCGAGGGGCCTTCGAGCGATGACAGGGTGGGGAAGCGTTCGTACACGCCGCGCACGACGAACGGCACGATGAGCTTGTCGATTTCCAACAGATCCTCGTCGCCGATCTCCAGCCCGTTCTCCTCCAGGAAGGCCGCGCTGGCGACCAGCGGCAGGGGGATGCCGCGGTCTGCCGGGAAGAGCCCCCGGCGCTCGCCCGTGGTGCCGCGCCGGAAGCCGAGGCGCGCCGCCTGCGAGCCCGAGCGCACCTCCTCACGGCTTAGCTGCAGGCTGTCGGTCGATCGCTCCGCGCTCGGGATCGCCTCCCAGCGCACGACCCCCTCGAAGCCTTCCAGCAGGTTGAAGGAGCCGTCCGGGTCCACCGAAGAGAGATCGTCGATATAGACGGGGTCGTCGCTGGGGTTGAACTGGTTCCTCGGCTCCGTGAGGATGAGCGCGACAAGCGAGAGCGGCTCTTCCAGCGGGCGGAAGCTGCGGCTCTCGATGGGGGCGCGCAACTCGCGCCAGCCGCGGAAATCAAGCTTGCCGAAGGGCAGCAGGTCGTGGCGGCCGGTGGCATCGCGCACGCGCGCCCACATCGTCACCGTGGGGCGCTGCAGGGCCGGGTTCACCCACACCGAGAGTTCGGCCGAACCGGGCGGGAGGGGAATGCCCATCAGGATCTCGCCGCTGTCGACGCGATCAAGGATGGCATCGAGGGGGCGCTCCGCGAAGTCGTCGCGCCACCAGAGCAGGTCGCCCGCCTCCTTTGAGAGGCCGAGCACGGTCACCTGTGGACCCGCGCTGTTGGGCGTGGCGATCTCCCCCTCCATGCGCATGACGGCCGAGAGGTTCTGCACGCCCTCGATCACGGCCAGCTCCGCCTCCAGCTTCGCGGGGTTCGCGGGCAGGAAGGTGACATCGGTGGCGCTGGCGCGCAGTTCCACGCCCGCGGCGAAGCGGGCGCGATCCTCGTAGGAGCGCTCGGTGGTGCTCGTGTAGCTCGCCGCGAACATGCCCACGGCCACGGCCATCATCAGGAGCAACGCGAGCTGCGTGTACGGTCCCGGGCGCCGCACGAGCTGCCACAGCCCCATCGCCACGGCCACCCCGGCCACGCGCCCCACCAAGCGCACGATGATGCGCAGCACGAGCGGGTAGAGGCGCGCCAGCACCGCCGCCGCCGCCGCGATGATGAGCGCCGGCGAGGCGAGCAGGAGCGGGTCGCTCGAGACGCCGCCCGTGGAGGACGGCGTGTAGACCGATCCGCGCTCGTTCAGCTCCCACAGGGCCAGCAGTGCGAACCCCACCAGCACCACATCGAGGTAGTAGCGCTGCATGAGACCGGCAGCCGGTCGCGCCAGCGCCCGGCGCTGTCCCTGCGGCCCGCGGCGCGCCACCACGAAAGCGGGCGCCGTCAGCGCGATGATCGAGAGCACGGCCCCGAGGGCGGCCAGCGGGAACGCGAGCGGGTCGAAGGAGACCGGCAGCAGCCCGCCGCCGGAGATATCGCTGAACACGGGCGTGAACCCCAGCAGGGCGGTCACGCCCCCGGCGATGAAGGGCGCCACGAGGATGGCCGGCAGCGCCAGGGCGAGCCCCTCGAGCGCGTAGAGCGCGACGATCTGGCCCGTGCTCGACCCCCGCCCCCGCAGCAGGGAGATCTCCTCACCCTGGCGTTCCACCACCGCCACGGAGATGAGGGCCACGTAGAAGAGCGCGATCGCGGCGATCTGGACAAGCAGGATGGTGAGGGGCGCACGCTGGAAGTCCGCGCTCCGCCCGAACGCAGCGAGCGTGACCGCCAGGGGGCTGGTGGCGTAGCCGCTGTAGACGCGCAGATCCTGGTTGAGCCCGAGGATGTCTGACCGCGCCCGCTGGAAGTTGCCCTGGTCGAGCTGGTCGATATCGGCGAATACGTTCCAGCGCAGGCTGAGCGGTTGCCCCGGGTAGCGCACCGCCAGGTCGCCCAGCAGGGCGTCAACGTGCGCCACCATGGGCGCGACGAGCCCGGAGTCGGCGATCGGCGCGAGCGGCTGCACATAGCGGCCGCTCGCGGCCGACCAGAAGGAGGCGTCCGGGTCCTCGATTGTGATGATGCCGGTGAGGACGGCGGGCACGGAGTAGCGCGCGACCAGCATCAGGTTGCAGGGGAGTTGCGGCTGCATCCCCTGGGGGTTGATGCGGTCGCAGTTGTCGAGCTCCTCGATCAGGAGGAACTCGTCTCCTGGCTCCAGCCGCGAGACGGCGGCCACGCGCGCCCCCATCACCACCTCCAGCAGCCCATCCGGGCCGGTGGGGACGGGCAGGCGCCCTTCCTCGATCAAGACGTGCTCCTCGAAACCCTCAAGGGCGTAGAGGACGCCCAGCGTGGTGCCGGCCCGCGGCTCCGCGCCCGTCTGCCCGACCGTGAGGCGCGCCGACTCGACCACGATTGAGCGACCCAGCGCGAACCAGCCGAGCCGCTCGTCGATGCGCCGCTCGACGGCCTGGCGCACCGCCAGCGAATCGGGCGTGGCCAGCTGCTGCGCGCGGATGCCGGCGCGGATGGACGGCTCCCCGCGCAGCTCGTCGCGCACGGTGAACTTGAGACCGAGGTCGGCCATGGCGCGGGCGTAGATGGGCGCGCTCGCCAGCAGCGTCGAGGCCACCAGCACGCCCAGCGCGAGGACGGCCAGCATCCGCCAGCTCGCCGCGCCGTGGCGCAGCAGCAATCCCCAGAGAACGGCCAAGCTTCGCATACGCGCACAAGGGTAGCGGTCTCAACCCTTCATGCGCTCCCCTTCTCTCAAGAATGGAAATACCAGGCGATAACTCGCCAAGGCGCCAGGTGGACAGGTTCTGGTGTGCGGGTCCTAGCAGGGTGCTGAAAAAGTCCGCAGCGGTCGTTTTGGGCTGATTTTGCGCCGGTCGCGAAATCGCAAAGGCCAATGTTTCTGGGCGCTACGAGAGACTGCCGGATGGCCAGTCAGGACCTCAGGCCCAGGATCATGCATTTATCAGCACCCTGCTAGCGGTAGCTGGACCCGGTGACGTTGAACCCGTGTCTCTCTCGCGACAGAGGCGCTACTGGCCACCCTGCTCCGGGGGATTGTGCCCGTTCTCAGAGAATGCTTGCCTGTACTCGTCTGGATGCGCCAAAGCGAGAACGCGCTCAATACGGTCAAAGCGGTGGTTCACAAGGGCGAACCCTGCATCTATCCGAATCTGAAGGGTACTAAAGGCTTCTCCCAGGACAGCTACCTGGATAGCAGCGGAGGCTTGGTACTTCTCCGCGAATTTCTCCATATCGAACGACGGAAGGTCCGACTCGGGCATTTCCCGCCACTTTCTCCGCCCTCAGCCAACGGGGTGACGTGGGTCTACATCCTTGGGTCGGCTAAGGGGCTTACTCCCATTCCGTGATGGCTTGATCGTATCACGGCCTTGACGCCCTGCGAGGGAGTGTATGGCCCGCGGCGAGCAGCAGTGGAGCGCAAGGATTCATGACACGGCCCGCTCCTGTACGCTTCACGGACGCTCCATGAACAGCTTCGCCTCCCTCCTGCGGATCGTCGCTCAGCGGAGCCTCGCCAACTGGCGGCTGCTCGTCACCGTCGTCTTCGGCATGGTCCTCGCATCCGCCCTCATGTCGAGCGTCATCCTCTACGCCGACGCCGTGCGCGACCTCGGCCTCAGCTTCACCCTCCGCCAACAGGAACCCCTCGACCTTGACCTCAAGGTCGTGAGCAACAGCCAGCCGGGCGAGCCCGAGATCTACAACGAGCGCCGCGACACGACCCTCACCCTCTTCCGGCTCTACGCCGGCGGCCTCATCGAGGGCACGGGGCTCTACGGGCGCTCCTCCACCTTCTTCCTGGCCGAGCCCGGCCAGCCCATCGAGTACGACGACGACCTGCGCGCCCGCGCCCACTTCCTCTTCTTCTCCGACGTCGGCGCCCACGTGACGCTCCTCGAGGGCGGCCCCGCCGCCGCCTCACCGCCCACCACCGACCCCTCCCTGCGGCCCAGCATTGAGGTCTGGATAGGCGCCACCGCCGCCCGCCAGCTGGGCGTCTCCCCCGGCGACACCTTCGACCTCCACCCCTTCTGGCGCGACGATGTCGACCCCGTCGAGGTCATCGTCGCCGGCCTCGTCGAACCGATCGATCCCGCCGAGGACTACTGGTTCGGCAACGCCCACCGCCTCCTGGTGGACGGCACGCGCTGGCCCACCTTCCCCTTTATCATCGACGAGCGCACCTTCGTCGAGGTGCTGGCTCCCTACTTGCCCTCCATCGACGGCAGCTTCGAGACCTTCGCCTTTGTCGACAGCGAGCGCGTCAACAGCCGCAACGCGGAGCTGTTCGAGCGCAACCTGCGCGCGCTCAAACGCGCCATCCGCGCCGAGCTCGAGCTGTCCTCGCTCAGTTCAGAGCTGCCCGACGTCATCTCCGAGTACCAGGAGAAGCTGTTCTTCACGCGGCTTCCCCTCTTCGCCCTCATGCTCCTCATCGTCGGCATCGCCCTGTACTACCTGGTGCTGGTGGCGACCATGCTGGTGGAGCGCCAGGCGGGCGAGATCGCCCTCCTGAAGAGCCGCGGCGCGGGCCTCGGCCAGATCATGACCGTCTACCTGATCGAGGGGTTGGCGCTCACGGTCTTCGCGGTGGTCCTCGGACCCCTGCTGGCCTCCGGGGTGATCCGCCTGCTTGGCCCCACACCGCCCTTCTCCAACCTGAGCCAGGGCGAGTTGCTGCAGGTGACGCTCACGGGCGAGGCGTTCGGCATGGCCGCGCTGGGGGCGCTGCTCGCCCTCGCCGCGCTGCTCTGGCCCGCCTACCGCGCCTCCGAGGCGAGCATGGTGCACTTCAAACAGAGCCTCGCCCGACCCCCGCGGCAACCCCTGTTCCTGCGCTACTACCTCGACCTCGTTCTCGTGGGCGTGGGCGGCTTCCTCTTCTACCAGCTCCGCCAGCGGGGCTCGCTCGTGACCGAAAACCTCTTCGGCGAACTCTCCGCCGACCCCCTCCTGCTGGTCTCGCCCGCGCTCTTCATGCTGATGATCGCGCTCGTCTTCCTGCGCCTCTTCCCGGTGGTCCTGAGGGTCGCCTCGTGGGCTCTGCGCGGCCTCAGCGGAGCCACCATCCTCCTCGGGCTCTGGCGCATGGTGCGCAATCCCCTCCACTACAGCCGCCTCATCCTCCTCCTGCTCCTGGCCACATCCGTGGGCATGTTCGCCGCCGGCTTCCGCGCCACGCTCGAGCGCAGCTTCGAGGATCGCGCCGCCTACGAGGCCGGCGCCTCCGGCCGCCTCGTCGACATCCGCGAGCCCTCGCGCCTCGCCCCCGAGCGTCTGGAGGAGGCCATCGAGTCGATCGACGGGCTCGATAACGCCAGCGCCGCCGCCCGCCTCGATGTGACCTTCGCTCCCTTCACGGGCCGCTCCGTCCCGGCCGAACTCCTCGGCGTTGGCGAGGAGTTCTCCAGCGTCGCCTTCTGGCGGGACGACTTCGGGGGCGACCTCGATGCGCTCCTCGCCAACCTCCCGCCGGACGAGGAGGCGGACCTGCCCGACGGCGCCATCGTTCCCGCGGGCTCGCGCGCCCTCGGCCTCTGGACGCGCATCTCCCTGCCCGACCGCGCCGCCCGCCCGGGCCTGCGCCTGCGCGACGAGAATGGCCTCCTGTACGAGTACCTGTTCGTGACCGACCCTGTCGAGGAGGACGACGGCTGGCTCCTCTACGTCGTCGATCTCACCCAACCCTTCGCACCCCGCGACCGCCCGCCCGACCTCGACACCACGCTCGAAGTCGAGTCCATTTTCCTCAGCGTGCGCCGCTTCGCCGCCGCCCCCGGACGCGTCACCGCCGTGATCGACCACCTCGTCGTCTACCCCGAGGGCGGAGACCGCGACGACGCGGTCGTGATTGAGCCCTTTGAGTCGCTGGACCGGTACCAGTCCATCACCGGCGCCTCCGGGTCCGCGGAGACGACGATCACGCGCGCCGACGTTGGCAACGACCGCGGCCGCTACGCCGTCCAGATCACCTTCAACTACGACAACTCCTCGACCAGCGCCGTGGGACTGCGCCTGCGACGCTCGCGCGCGCCTCTGCGGGTGCTCGTCAGCGAGTCGTTCCTGGAGGCAACCGGCTCCACCCTTGGCGACACCATCCCCGTACGGCTGAACCGCCAGGTGCTGAGCCTGAAGATCGTGGGCGCGTTCGAGCTCTTCCCCGGCTTCTACCCCGGCGCGCGCGACCACCTGCTCATCGCCGACCTCGCCACCCTGCGCGGCGCGGGGGAAGGCCTGCCCCGCGTGGCCGGGGGCATCAGCGTGAACGAGGTGTGGCTGGGCAGCGTCGAGGGCGTCACGCTCACCCCCGAGTGGCTGGAGGAGCAGGGCGTCCGCGCCCGCGAGGTCTACGACGAAGCCTCCCTCTTCGAGCTTGAGGCCTCCGATCCGCTCATCGCCGCCAGTTGGGAGGGCATCCTCTTCCTCTCCTTCGGCGCGGTCCTCCTACTCACGGCCCTCGGCTTCATCGTCTTCTCCTACCTGGCCGCGCAGACGCGCTCGCTTGAGTTCGCCATCCTCCGCACGATGGGCTTCAGCGGGCGCCAGATCGTGGGCGTCGTCGGCTTCGAGCAACTCTTCGTGATCGTCGCGGGCGTGGCCGCCGGCACCGCCCTCGGCTTCCCCCTCGGTCGCCTCATGATCGGGGCCCTCGCGCTCACCGAGGATGGCAGCGACGTGGTCCCACCCCTCCTTTCACAGGTAAGCTGGGGAACTGTGCTCACCGTGTACGGCCTGCTCGCCCTCGTCTTCGTCGCCACCGTGGCCGCCCTCGCGCGGCTCTACTCGCGGCTGGCCCTGCATCGCGCCCTGCGCATCGGCGAGCTTTAGGACACCCCCATGACGACTCTCCCCGACACCGCCACCGAAGCGCCCCCGTACATCGTTTGCGAGGACCTCTTCAAGATTCACAAGAGCGAGGACCTCGAGGTCGTCGCCCTGCGCGGGCTCGACCTGAAGGTGCGCGGGGGCGAGCTGATGGCCATCGTCGGCGCTTCCGGCTCGGGCAAGAGCACCCTGCTCAACATCCTCGCCGGCCTCGACCAGCCCAGCGCCGGACGCGCCTTCGTCGGCGGACGCGACTTGCTGACCATGACCGAGGGCGAGATGGTGCGCTACCGTCGCAGCTCCGTCGGCTTCATCTGGCAGCAGACCAGCCGCAACCTCATCCCCTACCTGACAGCCACCCAGAACGTCGAGCTGCCCCTCATGCTCGATGGCGTCGAGGCCAAGGCCGCCCGCGAGCGCGCCAACGAGCTGCTCGCCGCCGTGAGCCTGAGCCACCGCCACGAGCACCACCCCGAGCAGCTCTCGGGCGGCGAGCAGCAGCGCGTCTCCATCGCCGTGGCGCTCGCCAACCGGCCGCCTCTCCTCCTCGCCGACGAGCCCACGGGCGAACTCGACGCCATCGGCGCCGACAGCGTCTACGAGGTCCTCGGCGACCTGAACGCGCGCTTTGGCGTCACCGTCATCATCGTCACCCACGACCCCGAGATCGCCTCCCGCGTGAACCGCGTCGTCGCCATCCGCGACGGGCGCACGAGCATGGAGATCTTCCGGCGCGTGGAGAAGGCCGGCGGCGTGACCCAGGTGGTGCACGACGAATACGTGCTCGTCGACTCCGCCGGACGCCTGCAGGTGCCGCGCGAGTTCCTCGACCGGCTCAGCATCAGCGAGCGGGCCAAGCTCTTCCTGGGCGAAGGGCGCATCGAGGTGTTGCCCGACACCGTCCGCCGCGTGCCCGTGGAGGAACGCTGATGACCGGAGCATCCGTCGAGCTGCGCAACGTCTCCCGTCTCTTCGAGCTGGGTTCGGAGGAGATCTGGGCCGTGCGCGATGTCAGCCTCTCAATCCAGCCGGGCGAATTCCTCGCCCTCATCGGGCGCTCCGGCTCGGGCAAGACCACGCTGCTCAACACCATCGCCGGGCTCGACCGTCCCACCGACGGCGAGGTCGAGATCGACGGCGAGCGCGTCGACACGATGCGCGAATCCGAGCTGATCACCCTTCGCCGCCAGAAACTGGGCTTTATCTTCCAGTCGTTCGGCCTGCTGCCCCTCCTCTCCGCCCAGGAGAACGTCGAGCTGCCCCTCCGCATTGCCGGCGTGCACCGCGCGCGGCCGGCCCGCGCCCGCGAGGTACTGGAGATGGTCGGTCTCGAACGGCGCGCCCACCACCGCCCCTACGAGCTCTCCGGGGGCGAGCAGCAACGCGTCGCCATCGCCCGCGCGCTCGTCACCGAGCCCACCCTCGTGCTCGCCGATGAGCCCACCGGCGAGCTCGACTCCGCCACCGCCACCGCCGTCTTCACCCTCATCCGCGACATCTGCCGCGAGCGCGGCGTCACCATCATCACCTGCACGCACGACCGCCTCGTGATGGAGATGGCCAGCCGCGTGGAGGAGCTGGAGGACGGCCGCCTCCTGACAGGCCACAAGGGCGACGTGTGGGGCCGCGTGCAGTCGCGCGAACGCACCCCCTTCGAAGCTCCCGAGGGCGAGAGCCCGGAGAGCCAGTCGCTCCCCTCCCTCATCGGCGCCGACACCAGCCACTTCGGCCCCCGCCCCACCGAACCCGCCCCACCGCCCGCGCCCGCGGAACCCGCCGAGGACATCCCCGAGGGCCGCTGGTCCCGCCCGGAGTAGCAGGGGGCCGGGCCATTTCTCTCAACGCGAGGGCTGGTCGCCTTCCGTCTCCTGCTTGTCCGCACCTGATGCGACCCTTGCGTCGATAGCCTTCATGATTAATTCCCTGCACTCCAAGAGAGCAGCGAGAACTTCTTTGTCGAAGTCCAGAGTGCGGCCCTGATAGTGAATCATCGAAGAATCAATGAAGTCTTGCTGGTCAAATATGGTTAGGGCATCGGGGCTCAATGTCCCAAGAAGATTAACCCTCCCCTGAGCGCGGTCATCGATGTGTTCAAAGGAGTGCCGCATATCCTGCACCAAGGATTGAATAGCTTGCAGACTATCTGGAATATCCAAGCCCAGCGAAAAGGTCTTGTTCAGTCCTTCTATCATCACGACTCCTCGGTGGAGGGCTATGACGGCCACCTCGGCTGCTGCTAGAGCGCTAAAGTACTTTGCTCTTCGCGCAATGCCTTGTGCTTTGGCCGCCTCTTCACGCTCCCGGGCTACCAGCACCCACAGCGCGTACGCGGAATCAATCCTCCTGGAGAGGGAAAACATATGGAGAAAAAACCCTTGCCGTACGGGCGCAACCTGGTACCACGTCCACACGGTATTCGCCACCGGCGCATACCCGCCCAACCCCTTCGGGCTTTGGGCGTCTATCTCCCTAGAATGAAAAGAAAGCCCGCCTGCTGGGATGATTAGCTGATCTCCAGCCTCAATCTTGACGCCCTCCCCTGTGTCTTCCTCCCCTGGCCGGAGCGTTCTGGCAAACACCTTGTTTCCCTCACGGCCGATCGGAATGAGTCGTCCCGTAGTCAAGAGCTCAGCTCCTGCGTGCTCGTCAGCGTTCCCTTCCACCGTCACACTTCCCCAGCTTCATTCAGCCTCGCCCAAACGAATTGTGGAACTCACACTATCCGATGCTCGACGGAGAGGTACACCAAGGCGTACCGGCCCGGCAGGTCCCTCTCCAGCATGCTATCCCAGCCCCAACACTCAGCCGGGCGCGCGCCCGGCCAGAGTAGCCCACCTTCTTGACACCGTATCCGGTGTCAACCTAACCTGTCTTCGTGAGAACTCGCGAGGAGTTGCGGGCCCTCCGCTTACGTGCGGGGAACCTTAAATCCCGCGACCTCATCTTCCTCCTTGGGGAGCAGGGTTATGAACGGGAGCGAACCAGCAGCGGCCACCACATCTTCTCCCGCCCGGGAGCCCTGCGACCCATCGTGGTCCCCGACCGAATACGGACGGCCAACACCGCTCGCGGCATCATCAACCGGCTAATTCGAGACCTGGAGAGCTGATATGCAGACGACTGACTACCTTGAGCTTCCCTACCACCGCATCATCCAGCCGGACAAGAGCGGTTACTGGTCGGCCCACGTCCTGGAGCTCGACGGTGTGTTCAGCGAGGGGGAGACCGCCGCTGAGGCGGCCGAGAACCTGAACGTCGCGATGGGCCTCTGGATCGACCACGAGCTCGCCGAGGACCACCCCATCCCCAAGCCCTGGGGCTCCGACCGTTCGGGCGACATCCGCCTGCGCCTACCCCGGTCGCTCCATGCCAGCGCGGCCCTGCGCGCCAAGATCGAAGGTGTCTCCCTCAACTACCTGATCGCCACGGCCCTCACGTCCTACCTCTCCCAGCCCGTGGCGGCAGGGGAAGGCGCCAACCGGTAGCCTTCGTTCAGGCCCGCGGCGGTAGCACGACGGCCACCTGCCGGCCGTCGTCGTCCAGCTCCCGCTTCAGGTAGAGGCACGCCGCCTCCAGCGAGTCGACCCGGGCCGTTCCGACCAGCTCCCACCCCTCCATCCCCAGCGTCCCGAGGATCCAGGTTGTATGGACCTTCTGCGGGTCGAAGTGGATGGAGGTTGCGGTGTGGGCCGTCGCGCAGGGGGCGTACCGCTCCAGGCTGGCGGCATCCTGCTCGTGGCTGAACAGGATCCAGCGCCGCGCCGGCTGCTCGTCGGAGATGTACAGCAGCGCGTACTCCCACTTCACCGGCCGCATGCTACCCGCCACATAGCCTCACTCTAGCGACCCCCATACCGAATTACCCCACCCGCTCAACCGCGCATCGCGAGCGCGCAGCAGTAGAGCGCGGAGAACCTCGGACACGCCGCTCTCCTCAGCAAAAGCGCATCGCGAGCGCGCAGCAGTCGAGCGCAGAAGTCCAGCGGGGCGCTCTCCTCGGGTACACTCTCCCCATGCCCGTTTTCCCTTCCACCGAGTGGTTCCAGGAAGCCGCCGACCGGCTCAACGCCTCCGACAGCTTCGCCCGCCTTGGCAACTGCGATGCCGAGGTCGGCGTGCGTGTCGGCGACCGCTGCTTCGCCATCACCTTCGATGCGTTCGCCATCACCGCTGTCGCCGAATTACCCTGCGCCGCGCCCGGCGACCCCGACTTCACCCTGTTGCAGTCCCCCGAGGCCTGGCGCGCCATGCTCGAGAACATCAAGGCCACCGGTCAGGCGGACGCGCTCTTCACCCTCAACTCGCTCGACCTGCAGACCGACGACGGCCTCGCCACGGGCGAGGACTACCACCGCCGCGACCTCTTCTACCGCTTCAACCAGACCTTCCAGGAATACTTCGACATCTCCGCGGAGATGGACACCACCTTCGCGCCATGACCTCTACGCCCCCCTTCCTCACGCGCGTTCGCATCAGCGGCTACAAGAGCATCACAGCGTGCGACGTGGAGCCTGGCCACCTAGCGTTCCTCGTGGGTCCCAATGGTTCCGGGAAGAGCAATTTCCTTGACGCCATCCGCTTCGTAGCAGATGCCCTTGCGGAGTCGCCCGTCAAGGCCCTAGACCACCGTGTGGGAGAGAAGATACGCCGCTACGGGGGCGCGATCTGGGAGGTACACCAACGGAAGGGTGGTGGCGGATCGGTAGCCATCCGCCTTGACTTTCGTACTGCGCACGGTTCTGGACACTACAGCCTCCAGTTGGGCGCGAACGAGAAACACCAGTTCAACAAGACCGAACCTACCTTCATCATCGAGCGGGAAGAATGCCAAGTTTCCAAGCCACCTAGCAGGGAGTGGTTTCAGGTCTACCGAAGCCCGCACGGAGTGAAGAAACAGGGAATATCGCTCCGCGACACCCCCCGAGTAGCAGCCAAGGACCAGCTCTGGCTAGCGGACCTTCGCAACGTCGAACCCTTCAAGGCCGCATGGGGCGCCCTCACACGTATGCGTTTCTACAGCCTCAGTCCGGAAGCCATTCGCGAGGAGACCGAGCCTGACCCCAGTCCCCTGCTTCACAGTGACGGGCGGAACCTGCCAAGCCTCATTGACCAGTTAGACCGGCAGCACCCTGAAACGAAGGAGCGCATTGAGGCATACCTCCAGCTTCTCGTCCCGGGGGCGCGGTCGGTTTCGGCGGCCTCCCTGGACGAACCGGGTGGCCCGGGGGTGGTGGTGCTTGAGCTCCGACAAGACCTCGATACTCGCGAGGGGGGGAGTCAGTGGCGGGGTGGGCGTTCCTCGCTCCAAGCATGTCGGATGGGACACTGCGAGCCCTCGGGATCCTTACAGCCCTGCTCCAAGACGGCGAGCCGCATCCTTCTCTCGTCGCGATTGAAGAACCTGAAACCGCCCTTCACCCTGCAGCCGTCGGTGTCCTTCTCGGGGCCATGCGCTCCGCCAGCGAAAACACCCAGGTGCTTATCACGACGCACTCCCCAGAGCTTCTTCACTCCGATGAGGTGCGGACGGACGAACTCCTCGCCGTATCGGCAGAGACCGGCGTGACCATGATCGGCGGCATCGACGTGGGCTCCCGCGACATCCTGGCGGACCGCCTCTTCTCGCCTGGGGAGCTCTTGCGCCTCGACCAACTCGAGCCGGACAGCGACGCTCCTCCGGCCGCCTGCGACGAAAGCGACTTTTTCGAACTCTAGATGCGGCAGATCGTGCCAATCGTCGAGGGCCACGGTGAGTTGCGCGCAATGCCCATCCTTATCCGCCGCGTCCTGGAAGCACAGGGCATCCTCACCGGTGTCCACGTTCTCAAGGCCATCCGCGAGCACCGGGGCACGCTGCTGAGGCAGGGAGGAGTCGAGCGCCTTGCACAAGCCGCACGCCGGAAGGCAAGGGGAGACGCAAGAATTCTTGTGCTCCTTGACGCAGATGACGGCTGTGCCGCGACCTTAGGGCCGCAACTCCAAAGGCGGCTGGAGCGGGAACTAGGAAACAATGCGGGGGCCGCAGTGCTGGCGGTACGAGAGTACGAAAACTGGCTGCTCGCCGACGCGGCGGCCCTTGGTCAGACAGCGCGTTTCGAGACCGAATCAGCCCACCCGGCAACCCCGAGACCATGCCAGATGCCAAGCGTTGGCTCAGCGCGCGACACACGGATCGGCGCTCCTATCGCCCGACAATCGACCAGGCCCGCCTCACCGAACTCGTAGCCCTCGAAATTGTCCGCCAGCGGTGCCCTTCCTTCGACAAGTTCTGGCGCGAGGTTGAGCGGCTCGCGACTTCCTAGCGCCTCGCGCGGCGGTGCCAGCGACGGCCGCCCCCGGTCGTCGTGTGCCGCGCCGGCGCGGGCGTCGGGGCGAGGGTGGCCGCGCCCTTCTCGATGATCGGGTGGAGCACCGTCATCGCGTGGGCGACTTCGCCCGCCACCTCGTGCGCGAGTTCCACCGTGAGTCGCTCGAAGCGGAAGGGGCGGTGCAGACGCCGCCAGGTGGAGGTCCACTCCTCCAGCTCCCAGAGCGGGCCAAGCTCGCCGAGCAGGTCCGCCGCGTTCGCCGCGAGCAGCTCCACCCAGGCATCGTTCGCCTCGACGGCCCCTTCGAAGTGCAGCCCCGCCTCCACCACGCCCCGCCCCATCTGCGGCTGCAACTCGAAGTGCACATGCTCGTCGCCGAAGTGCATCTGCAGCGTCGTCCAGCGCACGCGGCGCTCCGGCTGGGGGATGGCGGGCGGGAGCTGCGTCAGGATCTGGTCCTCGCAGAAGAACACGAACTCGCGCGCTTTCAGGGAGCCATCCCGCTTCGGCATCGCCCCCAACTGTAGCGAACCGCGCTCCTGCGGGGACTACACTTCCGTACAGATGACCTCCGGGACAGAAGAGGACGGCGCCACCATCGTCGCCGAGGCGAGCGATATCGCCCAGGCGCGCATCTGGATCGACGCCCTCCACGACGAGGAGATCGACGCCGCCTTCATCGAGCGCGGCCCGGGCGGGGCCTTGGGCGGGGCGAGCCTCTTCGGCGTCTCCTACGCCGTGCTCGTGCCCCGCGCGCACATCGCCGAGGCGCGAAGCGTCATCGCCGAGCTTGGCGGCGGGCGGGCGCTCGTCGCCTACCGCACCGCCGAGGAGGAGCGCCAGCGTTCGCGGAGCGCCTTCGTCACCGTCGCGGGAGGCGTCCTGCTCGTAGCGCTGGCCGCCGTCGTCCTGCGATTCGCCCTCGGCTAGCGCCTCAGTCGCCCAGGATGAGGGAGAGGACCTCGCCGCGCGTGCCCCGCGTCATCACCAGCGTCAGGCGGTCGCCACGGCGCAGGACCGTGTCGCCCGCGGGCGCGGACAGACGCCCCAGGTGCTCCATCGTGAGCACACGCACGCCCTGGGGCAGACCGGCCTCCGCCAGCGTCCGCCCCTCCACCGGCGCACCCGCGGCGACGGTCAGCTCGATCGTGCTGATCTCTTCGTCGACGGGCGTAAGCGGGCGCACCTGCTGCTGCACGGCCTGCCGGTAGGAGCGCACCAGTGCCCGCGCATCGATCGCGCCCAGGACGGGGCCACCGTTGCCATCGAGCACGGGCAGCCAGCGGCGGTCATGGCGCGCGAGGCGGTCGAGCGCCTCATCGAGGGGGGTGTCGGCGAGCACGACGGCGGGCAGTTCGCTCACGAATGCCGCGACGGAGGCGCCCGCATCGGGGGCGGCGCGCAGGTCCTCGCTGGTAATTTCACCCACCAGCTTCCGATCCTCGTCTATCAGAACGCCGTCGCTGCTCTGCCGCCGCTCCAGGGCGGCGAGCGCCTCCCCCACCGTGGCGGTGTCGCGCACCATGGCCAGCGGCACCACGGCCCGCTGCGCCGGCAGCGCGTCGAGCAGGGGGAAGGCGAAGCGGTGGCGGTGGGCCATCGAATCCGCGCGCGTGGGCACCTGGCTGCGGTAGATCGTGGTCTTCCCCACGAGCAGGGTGGCCACCGCCACCGCCACCATCGCCGGGGCCAGCAGGGAGAGATTCCCGGTCATCTCGCCAACCATCAGCATCATCGCGAGGGGCGCGTGGGCGATGCTGCCGAAGACCGCGATCATCCCGATGATGACCAGCGGGGCGGGCTCCGCGGGGAAGCCGGGCAGGTCGTGGAAGAGCCGCCAGAAGAGCGCCCCGAGCATGCCTCCGGCCACCATCCCGGGCGCGAAGATGCCTCCCGCCGCACCCGACCCCACCGTGAGCACCCCCGCGACGATACGCAGGAGCGGCAGGGCGATGAGGAGCCAGAGGGAGAAGTCCATCACCTCGTCCGGGGTGAGGGCGCGCTGCACCCAGCCGTACCCGACGTGGATTGCCTCGGGGGCGAACATCGCGATACCGCCCACCAGCACGCCGCCGATGGCGGGCTTCACCCAGCGCGGACCGGTGAGCCGGCGGAAGAGCACCTGCGCCCACTGCAGTCCGCGCGCGTAGAAGATGCCGAGCAGCCCGCAGGCCACCCCCAGAGCCAGGTAGTAGGGAAGCTCCTCCGGGTGCGTGAAGGAGAAGCCCGCCGTTCCCCCAAAGATGGGTGTGTAGTCGTACCAGGCGCCGTAGACGGCGAAGGCGACGATCGACGAGATGAGCGAGAGCAGGATCGCGTCCGCCTCGAAGTCGTCGCTGTAGAGGGCCTCGGCGGCCATCATGGCGCCGCCCAGGGGGGCGCGGAAGATGGCGCCCACGCCCGCCCCCATGCCCGCCACGAGCGCGCGCCGCCGCTCGACTGCGTTGAGCCCTAGCCGGTCGGCGATGACCGAACCGATACCGCCGGAGATCTGTGCGGCCGGACCCTCCCTCCCCGCTGCCCCGCCGCTCCCGATCGTGATCGCCGAGGCGATCAGCTTCACCGGGATGACGCGCATTCGCATGCGTCCGCCCCGCCGGTGGAAGGCGTCGATCACCTGGTCCGCCCCCGCGCCCTCCGCCTCTGGCGCCAGCGAGTACACGAGGATGCCGGAGACGAGCGCCCCCAGCCCCACGACGATGGGGAGCGCCCAGGTGCGCGTCGGACCGGCGGGCGCGCCCCCGCCCTCGCCCAGGGGATGCGGGGGCGCGTAGCCGGTCAGATCGGTGAGGATGTAGCGCGTCGCGAGGTCAAGGGCCTCGAAGAAGAGGATTGCCGCCACGCCCGTGACCACGCCAATGAGCGTGCCCAGCCAGAGTGCGCGCACGACATCCTGGGTGGTGAGGCGCCCGAGACGGCGCCGCAGGCGGCCACCGGCTCGCCTTCTCCAGCGACGCCCTCGCGCCCGCCTCAATCCCACGCCCGCAATCGTACGCCTATGGCCCCCTGGGGCTACCCGAGATGGGCCGGCCTACTGCACCGGCCCTGTTACAGCCACGGCGGCCACGCGCGCAGGCTCGAAACAGCGGGATTGCTCCCGGCAGCGGGAGGCCCGGAAAGAAAACAGAGCGCGACCCCCGCGAGGGGCCACGCTCTGTCAAAAGGACTGAGGAGAGGCTGCTATTCCTCTTCCGGATCCCCTCCCCGCATGAAGAACCTTCGGATCACCACGAAGATGACCCCCAGGATGACGATGGGGAAGGCGATGTACTTGTAGGGGCCGGTGCGCAGCCGTTCCAACATCACTAGTACTCCTGCGGGGGTGGCGCCGCGGCGACCGCCATTTGGGGGGCATCCGCCACGAGCGATTCCGTCGTGAGCACCATAGCACTTACGGAAGCGGCGTTTTCAAGGGCCGAACGCACCACCTTCACCGGGTCGACGATGCCCAACTCGAACATGTCACCCCAGCGGTCGGCGGCGGCATCCCAGCCCTCGTTCTCGTTCTCGCGGCGCTTGATACGCGCCACGATCACAGAGCCCTCCTGCCCCGCGTTCTCGGCGATCGTCCACGCCGGCTCCTCGAGCGATTGGGAGAGCAGGAGGGCGCCAACGCGCTCGTCGCCTTCAAGGGTCTCGGCGTACTCCTGCACGGCGCGCTGGGCGCGGATAAGGGAGACGCCGCCACCCGGGACCACGCCTTCCTCGACGGCCGCGCGGGTGGCGCTGAGGGCATCCTCCACGCGCGCCTTCTTTTCCTTCAGCTCGATCTCGGTGGGGGCGCCGACCTTGATGACGGCGACACCGCCGGCGAGCTTCGCCAGCCGCTCCTGCAGCTTCTCGCGATCGAAGTCACTGGTGATGTCCTCGATCTGCGCCTTCAGCTGCTTGATGCGGGCCTGGATCGCTTCATCGCTGGCCTGGCCTTCGATGATCGTGGCCGCGTCCTTGCTGGCGACGACGCGGCGTGCGCGACCGAGGTCCGCAAGCGTGGCCGTCTGCAACTGGCGGCCCATCTTCTCGGTGATCAGCTCGCCACCGGTCAGGATGGCGATATCCTCGAGGATGGCCAGGCGCCGGTCGCCGAAGCTGGGCGGGCGCAGCGCGAGCACGTTCATCGTGCCGCGCATCTTGTTCACGATCAGGGTGGCGAGCGCCTCACCCTCGATGTCATCGGAGATGATGACGAAGTCCTTCGTCACCTGCAGCGCCTGCTCCAGGATGGGGAGCAGGTCCTGCACGACCCCGATCTTCTTGTCGGTGATGAGGATGTAGGGGTTCTCGACGACGGCTTCCTGGCGGTCCGCGTTCGTAATGAACTGGGGCGACTGGAACCCGCGGTCGAGCTGCAGGCCGTCGACGAACTCCGTCTCGAACTTGATCCCGCGCGACTCCTCGACGGTGATGACGCCGTCCTTGCCAACCATCTCCATCACGTCCGCGATGATCGTGCCGATCTCGGGGTCGTTGCCCGCGATGGAAGCGACGTGCTGGATCTGCTGCTTGCTGAGCACCGGCTCGGCGCGCTCGCGCAGGTCATCAATGGCGACGGCGACGGCGCCCTCGATACCGTGGCGGATGGCCATCTGGTGGGAGCCCGAGGCCACCACCTTCACGCCCCCGCGCACGATTGCCTGGGCCAGCACGGTGGCTGTGGTCGTGCCGTCGCCGGCGATGTCGTTGGTCTTGGTGGCGACCTGCTTGACCAGCTGGGTGCCCATGTTCTCGAAGGCGTCCTCGAGTTCGATCTCGCGCGCCACGGTCACACCGTCCTTGGTGATGACGGGCGGGCCGTAGTTCTTCTCGATGACGACGTTGCGGCCGCGCGGGCCGAGCGTCACCTTCACAGCGTCGGCGAGGGCGTCAACGCCCTCCTTCAGCTGGCGGCGCGCAGCCTCATCGAAGAGCAGATGCTTGGGGGCCATGTATCGGGGTCCTTCCCTTGCGCTCCCTTAGGAGACGAGCTTGCAGAGGATGTCCTTCTCGTTCAGCACGATGTAATCGATGCCGTCGAGCTTGATATCCGTGCCGGCGTACTTCGCGTACAGGATGCGGTCGCCCGACGAAAGGTCGATGGGCTGATGCGCGCCTTTGTCGTCCCGCTTGCCGGGGCCTACGGCGATCACTTCGCCCTGCTGCGGCTTCTCTTTCACGGTGTCGGGAATGATGATGCCGCTGAGGGTTTCTTCTTCCTGCTTCAGGGCGGTGACGACGATGCGGTCGGCCAGAGGCACGAGTGTGGTCTTGGTTGCTGTCTTTGCGGGCACGGATTCCTCCAAAACGCTTTCTTGAATTTGAACGTGCCGCACATGCTAGCACTCTCCCGCCGAGAGTGCCAACGGGGGCGGTCGCGCGCGCCCGCTCACCGGCCAAATTTCACCTTCGCGTGAGGGTGTGGTAGCTTCGAGAGACTCGAAGGAGATCCAGCGTTGCGCATCCTGCTGCGCGTCGGCGGCTACGCCGTCCCCTACTGGAAGATGCTTACCCTCGGCCTCCTCTCCATGGTGGGAGCGGCGGGCTTCGCCATGGGCTCGGCCTTCCTCATCCAGATCGCCGTCGATATTGGCCTCGACCCGGTGCGTGAGGGCAACGCGATAATCAGCCTCAACGGCGACCGCGAGACGCTCGTGCTCGCCGCCATACTCGTGATCGCGTTCGCCGTGGCCCGGGGCATCTCCGCCTTCGTCCAGACCTTCATCTCCGAAAGCCTTGGCCAGCGCGTCGCTTACGACCTCCGCAATCAGATCTACGACACGGTCCAGCGCCTTAGCTACGCCTACCACGACAGGGTGCAGACCGGCCAGATCATGTCCCGCGCCACCCAGGACGTCGAAGCCATCCGCATGTTCATGTCGATGGCCTCCCTCCGCCTGATGATGATCATCCTGATGATCATCTTGGGCGTGGGCGGCATGTTCTGGTACCACTGGCAGCTGGCTCTGGTCACCTGCCTCACACTCCCCATCATCGCCTGGCGCTCGTGGGCCGTGCACCACGTGATGCGCCCCCTCTGGGTCAAGATCCAGGCGAGCGAGGCGCGCATGACGGAAGTCGCCGATGAGGGACTCGGCGGCATCCGCGTGGTCAAGGCCTTCAGCCGCGAGCCGCTGGAGGCGAGCAAATTCGCCAATGTTGCGCAGGAACAGCGCAATCTGCAGCTCACGCAGGCCACGATGATGGCCCGCCACGCCCCCTTCCTGCAGGGCATCGCGGGCATCCAGCAGGCCGCGACGCTCGGTGTCGGCGCCTGGTTTATCTCCCAGGGCAACCTCGAAGCCGGCCAACTCATCTACTTCCTCATCAGCCTCCAGATTCTGCAGGGGCCCGTGCGCATGCTCGGCTTCATGGTCACCTCCTTCTCCCGCGCCATCGCCGCCGGCCAGCGCGTCTTCGAGGTGCTCGATGCGCGCTCCGCCGTGCAGGAGCGCGAGGGCGCCGTCCCCGTCGAGGACTCCCAGGGCCACGTGCGCTTCCGCAACGTCTCCTTTGGCTACGACAGCGTCAGCCCCGTGCTGCGCGGTATCGACATCGACGCCCCGCCGGGCAAGATCATCGCCCTCCTCGGCCCCACCGGCAGCGGCAAGTCCACCATCGTCAACCTCCTGCCCCGCTTCTACGACGTGACCGAGGGCTCCATCTCCATCGACGGCGTCGACATCCGCAACTTCCAGCTCGAATCGCTGCGGGCGAACATCGGCTCCGTCCAGCAGGATGTCTTCCTCTTCGTCGGCACCATCCGCGACAACATCGCCTACGGACGGCCCGAGGCAACGCAGGAGGAGATCGAGACGGCGGCCAAGGCGGCGCGCATCCACGACTTCATCATGAGCCTGCCCTACGGCTACGACGAATGGGTGGGCGAGCGCGGCGTCACCCTCTCCGGCGGCCAGCGCCAGCGCGTCGCCATCGCGCGCACCCTCCTGCTCGACCCCCGCGTCCTCATCTTCGACGACTCCACCGCCAGCGTGGACACGCAGACGGAGTACCTCATTCAGCAGGCGCTCGCCACCCTCATGGAGGGCCGCACCACCTTCGTCATCGCCCAGCGCCTGCGCACCGTGATGCGCGCCGACGAGATCCTCGTGCTCGAACAGGGCGCCATCGTGCAGCGCGGCCGGCACGACGAGCTGCTTGAGCAGGACGGCCTCTACCGCTCGATCTACGACCTCGAGCTGCGTGACCAGGAAGAAGCGCTTGGGGCGGCCGAGGCGCAGTCCGCGACACTGGCCAAACCGGCCGCCGAAAGCGGAGGCGCCTGATGGGCATGTGGGGCGGCGGCGGAGCAGGCGGCTACAGCTCCGGTCTCGGTGGCCAGCGCGGCATGGCGCGCGGCGGCCGCGGGAACGACGGCTGGGACGAGGAGTACCTGGGCAAGCCCTACGACGCCGACGTCATTCGCAAGATGATCCCCTACCTGCGGCACCGCCGGCGGGCCCTCCTCCTCGCCTTCACCTGCATGCTCCTCGTCTCCATCTCCATCTACGTGCCGCCCGTCTTCATCGGCATGGCCACGGCCGACGCCATCAGTGGCGATACCAGCCGCATTCCCCTCTGGGCGGGCATCGTCGCCGGCCTTGCCGTCTTCGGCTGGCTCGCGGGCATGGTGCAGCAGCTCGTCATGGCGCGCGTCGGCACGCAGCTCCTCTACGAGCTGCGCTCGAAGATGTACGAGCACATGCAGGGCCTCTCCCTCTCGTTCTACGACGAGATGGAGGTGGGGCGCATGATCAGCCGCCTCACCAGCGATGTCACGGTGATGCAGGAGCTCCTGAGCACGGGTTCCCTCACCTTCGCCGCCGATATCGTCGGCATCTTTATTGCTGTCACCATCCTCATGCAGGCCGACTGGACGCTCGCGCTCTACACCTTCGCCATCGTGCCCCCGCTCATCTTCATCCTCATGATCTGGGCCCGCTACGCCCGCGAGGCGTTCATCAACGTCCGCATCCGTATCAGCGAGCTCTACGGCAACCTCGGCGAAAGCCTCGCCGGCGTGCGCACCGTGCAGTCCCTCAACCGCGAGGACGAGAACGCCCGCCGCTTCGACGTGATGAACCAGCAGAACCGCAACGCCAACATCTGGGCGGGCACGCTCACCGCCGTGGTGGCGCCCCTCATCGAACTGTGCATCGCCATCTCCACCGCGGCCGTCCTCATCGTCGCCGGCTGGCGCGCCCTCAGCGCCGAGTCGCTCGACGCCGCCGAGATCGGCGCGCTCATCGGCCTCATCGTCGTCTTCCTCCTGCTGGTGCTGCGCTTCTTCGAGCCCATCCGCGACCTCGTCATGCAGTACACGATGCTTCAACGCGCCATGGCCGGCGGCCAGCGCATCTTCGAGGTGCTGGAGACCGTTCCCCGCATCCGCGACCGCGAGGACGCCATCGAGCTCGAGGCCGTCGAGGGCCGCGTGGACTTCGACAACGTGCAGTTCCACTACGTCGAAGGGGTGCCCGTCCTCCAGGACTTCGACCTGCACGTCGAGCCCGGGGAGACGATCGCGCTCGTGGGCCACACGGGCTCGGGCAAGACCACCATCACCACCCTCATCAGCCGCGGCTACGACGTCTCCGACGGCGCCATCCGCATCGACGGCCACGACGTGCGCGACATCAAGCGCCGCTCGCTCACGCAGTTCATGGGCGTGGTGCTGCAGCAGCCCTACCTCTTCAGCGGCACCATCCGCGACAACATCGAGTACGGGAAGCCCGGCGCCACCGACGAGGAGATCGAGGAGGCATCGACAGCCGTCGGCGCGCACGACTTCATCTCGCGCCTTCCAGGCGGCTACAACCATGAACTCCACCAGCGCGGCCAGAACATCTCCGTGGGCCAGCGCCAGCTCCTCAGCTTCGCCCGCGCCGTGCTGGCCGCCCCCCGCATCCTCATCCTCGATGAGGCCACCGCCTACGTGGACACGCAGACGGAGGTCATCATCCAGCGCGCCTTGCGCCAGCTCCTCCAGAACCGCACCTCCTTCGTCATCGCCCACCGCCTCTCGACTATCCGCGAGGCCAGCCGCATCGTCGTCCTCGAGAACGGCCGCATAGTCGAGATCGGCACCCACGACGAACTGCTCGCCTCCGACGGCGTCTACGCGCGCCTCTACAAGATGACCTACGAGCAGGAGCAGGACGCCTCCCTGGGCGAGGACGAGGCCGTCATCCGCCGCCGCCGCGGCGACGTCGGCGACGTCGGCGAATCCGCTCCCCAACCCGCGGGCGGGAAGTAGCGTTCCGTTCGGAAACCCGGACGGACTCCGTGCGGAACCGCGTTCGTATCTCGACGGCTCAGCGCGCCACCATGTTCAGCGCCCGTAATCCGAACACGCCCCGATACGCCATCCCGCACGGTATCCGCCCCCGGCTGGGACGCCTCCCAGGCCGCGCCAACTGTCGTTTCACCGTGAAGCCGCACACTCCCGCGCGACTCACCGTCATCCCCCTCCCCATGACCACTTCCTTCGCTACGATCGGTTCCAATGTTCGATAGCGTTCGGGTAACAGTGCAAGGTGGCTCCGGAGGGGACGGTTCCGCGACGTTCCATCGCGAGAAGTTCGTACCCCTCGGCGGCCCCGATGGCGGCGACGGCGGCCGCGGGGGGCGGGTGTTCCTGCGCGCCGTGGACGACGTGTACACGCTGGAGCGCTTCCGCAGCAAGCGCAGGTTCCGGGCCGGGAATGGGGGACCGGGCGGGCCCAACCTCCGGTCAGGTCCCCAGGGCGAAGACCTGACCCTGGACGTCCCCGCAGGCACCATCGCCTTCGAGGAAGAGACGGATGAGCCCCTCGCCGACCTCGCCGAGGTGGGCGCAACCGCGCTCGTCGCGTGGGGTGGCCGCGGCGGGTGGGGGAACAAGCGCTTCGCAACCAGCACGAACCAGGCCCCGCGCTATTCCCAGCGAGGCCACGCCGGCGAGGCGGTCTCCCTGCGCCTCGACCTGCGCCTGCTCGCCGATGTCGGCCTGCTGGGTCTCCCCAACGCCGGCAAGTCGACGCTCCTCGCTGCCGTCTCGCACGCCAAGCCGAAGATCGCGGCCTACCCCTTCACCACGCTCGAACCGATGCTCGGGGTGGTGGGCGTCGGCTACGAGCGCTTCACCCTCGCCGACCTGCCCGGGCTCATCGAGGGCGCAAGCGAGGGCTACGGCCTCGGCTTCGAGTTCCTCAAGCACGTGCGCCGCTGCCGTGTCCTCCTCCACGTCGTCGATTGCAGCTCGGTCGACCCCGTGACCGACTACGAGCTGATCGAGTCGGAGGTGCGCGCCTACGACGATGCGCTCAAGGGCATCCCGCGCGTCGTGGCCGTGACCAAGTCGGACCTCGACGAGGAGATCGCGCAAGACTCCGCCGCCACCCTGGCGAAACACGTGGGTGCGCCCGTCCCGACCATCTCCGCCCAGGAGAGTCTGGGCACGGACGCGCTTGTCGCCCAGCTCATGGCGCTCGTGCGGGATGAGCGCGAGCGCGCCGCCTCGCGGCCACCCGAGGTGCTGCCCATCGTCCGCCCGCAACCCGAGGAGCGCTTCACGGTCGCCCGGCGGGGACCGGGGCTCTTCGCGGTGGAGGGCCAGCGCGTGGTCACCTTCCTGGAGATGATGGATCTGGAGATGGAGGGCGCGCGCGACGAGGTCGACCGCCGCCTGACGCGCTGGGGCGTGGCCCGCGCCCTTCGCCGAGCGGGAGTCGCCGAGGGCGACACGGTGCGCTTCGGCGAGGTCGATATCGACTGGCGGGAGTGAACGCCGCCCCGCGCTAGAATGGCCTCCCTGCCCGAAGGAGGTCCCATGTCCGAGACCGTGCGCTACGAGACCGACGGCGCCGTCGGCATCATCACCTTGAACCGTCCCGACGCGCTCAACGCCATGAGCGGGGAGCTGCTGGACGCGCTCGTTGCGCGCGGCCACGAGGCGGCCGCCGACGAGGCCGTGCGCTGCGTGGTGGTGACGGGCGCGGGCCGCGCCTTCTGCTCCGGCGGCGACCTCAAGGGCATCGGCTCGGGTGACGAACTCGACCCGCTCGGCAGCACGGCCCAGCTCCGGCGCTTCGAAGAGATCTCGCGGCTGCTGGCGGAGATGCCGAAGCCCACGATATCGGCGGTCAACGGCGCCGCCGCGGGCGCTGGCTTCGCCCTTGCGCTGGCTGCCGATATCCGCCTCGCCGGGGCGGGCGCGCGCTTTGTCACGGCCTTCGGGCGCGTCGGCCTGACGGGCGACTTCGGCGGGAGCTGGCAGCTCGAACGGATCGTGGGCCTCGCGAAGGCCAAGGAGCTCTACCTGCTGGGCTCGCAGATCGATGCCCCCACCGCCCTGCGGCTGGGCGTCGTGAACCGCGTCGTCCCTGACGGCGCCCTGCGGGAGGAGGCGGCGGCCCTCGCCAGGAAGCTGGCCGCCGGTCCTACCGCCGCCTACGCCCGCATGAAGCGCAACTTCGCCTACGGCGCGACCCACACCTTCTCTGAGACGCTCACATTCGAGGCGGGCAACATGATCGCCGCCTCGAAGAGCGAGGACTTCAAGAACGCCGCCGCTGCCTTCCTCGAGCGCAAGGAACCGGAGTTCAAGGGGCGGTAGCGGCTAGTACGGCGGTTGGAGCCCCGGGAACATCGGGAAGTGCTTGAGGTTCAGGGTCCACAGGTCGGCGCCGAGGCGCTCGGTAGTCGCGGCGATCACGTAGTCCACAGGGTCGATGCCGGGATGAGAGCGCTTGTACGCGTTCGTCAGCCTGCCGGCGCGGTCGGCGAGGTCAGCGTCGACAGCAATCCACTCAAGGCTCTCGAAGAGGCGCCGGGTCTCGCGCTCCTTGCGCGGCCGCATTCCGGTGAGCACTTCGACCCTGCTCAACACGGAAGCTGCGACTCGTTCGCCGTTCCCAATAGCCAACTTCAGGAGTGACCGGGCTTGCTCATCGCCCCGAAGGACTTCGATGAGCACGGATGTATCGACGACGACCGTCATCCACGACCTAGTCGGCGAGCCATTCCCCGCCTCAGCTGGTCGACGTACTGCGCCCCGTCGAAGTCGCGGTCCTTCCAGATTCCGAAGCTCTCTGCAAGCGCCTCTTTCAAGTCGCCGCTGGGGGCTTTCCCGTAGCTACGGTCGATGGCGCGGCGAACGAGTTCAGCGAAGCTGAGGCCGGACCGTCGCGCCTCGTCGCACAGGCGAGCGTACTGCTCATCGGTAAAGGTGACCTGCGCCCGGTGGCTCATGCTGCCAGCATACAACAAGTGGCCTATGTTGCCACACAGCCTACAGCCGGTCGAAGGCCTCCAGGATCGGGTTGAAGCGGCCTTCCACCATCGCCTTCTGGTCCTTGTGCGTGACGATGTAGGGCGCGTCCGCGCGGATCGCGTCGAGCACGCGCATGCCGACGATCATGGGGTCGATGGGGTCGGGGGGCATCGCCCCCGCCCGCGCCTCGAAGTCGCCAGGGCCGCCGAGGCCCTGCGGGCGGTTGCGGTCGGACTCCATGATGCGCGTGCGCACGCCGCCCGGGCAGAGCACCGAGGCGCTCACCTTCGTCTCCGCCAGGTCCACCCGCAGCGACTCCGTGAGCGCGACGACGCCGGACTTGGCCACGTTGTAGGGCGCGATCCCCTGGTGCGCCACGAGCCCCGCGATCGAGGCCGTGCTCACGATGTGGCACTCCTCGTCCTGGTCCACCATCCGCTTCAGGAACGCCTGGATGCCGTAGATGACGCCCAGCAGGTCAACGCCGATGACCCAGTCCCAGTCGTGGTCGGTCAGCAGGTGGGACGGACCCATGGAGACGACGCCCGCGTTGTTGCAGAGGACGTGCACTCCGCCCATCTCGGCAAAGGCGCGATCGGCGAGGTTGCCGACAGACGTACGGCTGGAGACATCCGTCTCGACCGTGATGCAGCGCACGCCCTTCGCTTCGATCTCGGCGGCCGTCCGCGCCGCCGTCTCCATCTCTACGTCGGCGATGACGACGTTCATGCCCTCATCGGCGAATGTGAGCGCCATGGCGCGGCCAATGCCGCCGGCCCCGCCCGTCACAACTGCTGTCTTGCCCCGAAATTCGTTCACGCGGTACCTCCGTTGCGGCGGGCAGTGTAGCGGAGAACCGAATGGCGAGAGGCGGCCCTCTGGTATCGGGCCGTTCGGTTCTGGCTACTGTGGAGGACGGGCAGGGGGGTTCAGGTGGGACGAGCAGGGTGGATGCGCGCAGTGATCGTGACGGGGGCGCTCCTCGTGCTCGGGCTTGGCGCCTGTGGCGGCGGTGAAGAGGAAGCCCCCGACCTGCACATCGGCGCGGTGCTGCCCGAGACGGGCTCGCTGGCCTTCCTCGGCGTGCCCATCATCGCTGCCGTGCGGCTGGCCGTGGAGGACGTGAACGCGCAGGGCGGTGCGGTCACGCTCACCCTCGCCGACTCCGCCACCAACTCCGCCACCGGCCTCGAGGGGGCGCGGCGGCTGCTCGCCGAGGGCGCGCACGTCATCGTCGGGGCCGGCGCCTCGTCCGTCTCGCAGGCGTTCGTGCAGACGCTCTTCGACGAGCAGGTGCCGCAGTGCTCGCCCTCCAACACCTCGCCCGTCTTCACCACGCAGGAGAACGCCGCCTACTACTTCCGCACGATTCCGCCCGACACGGCCATGGCTCCCGTGATCGCCGACGTGGTCATCTCCCGGGGCGCGACTCGCATCGCCATCATCGGCCGCGCCGATGCCTGGGGGAACGCGCTGGAGTCGCTGCTCTCGGCCGAGTTCGACCGGCTCGGCGCGGAGACCCTCTCCGTTCTCTACGACCCGGAGACGGCCTCCTACAGCGCGGAGGTCACGAGCGTCGTGAGCTACGACCCCGACATCGTCATCAACCTCGGCTTCAGCAGCGACGGCGCCGAGACGGTGCGCCAGCTCATCGAGTCGGGCGTCGGCCCGGAGCGACAGTTCGCCGCCACCGGGCTCTACAGCCCCACGCTCTGGCAGGAGGTCGACGCCTCCAACCCGGCTGTGCTCGACGGGATGCACGGCATCTCGCAGACGGCCAAGGGCAACGACGCCTTCCGCGAACGCCTCAGCGCCGAGGCGGGCGACTACCTGGCCTACGGCGCCGAGGCCTACGACTGCGTCATCCTCCTTGCGCTGGCTGCCCGCATCGTCGGGGATCCGAGCGACGGCGAGGCGATGATGGCGGCCATCGCGGGCCTCACGCACGACGGCGTCGAGTGCACAAGCTACGGCGAGTGCGCCGCGCTCATCGACGACGGCCAGGACATCGACTACAGCGGCGTCAGCGGCCCGATCAACTTCAGCCCCGAAGGCGACCCAACGGTGGCCGTCTACAGCATCCACACGTGGGAGGACGGTGGGCAGGCCATCACCCTCGGCACCGAGACCATCGACCTGGCGGCACGCAAGTAGAGCCGGTCCTCGCCACGGTCCGGTCCTTGACCTTTACCCTCGCTGCCTGGCACGGGAGCGGGGTGGGCGATAATGGCGCGAAGGGAGGGTGAGGTGGCGTCTCAGCGGATGGCGAGTGCGGGTGTCCTGCGGCGGGTGCTGCCCGGCGGACGCGGGTGGCTGGCCTACCTCGGCTTCGCGCTGCTGCTGGCCGTCCCGTTCCTGGTCTTCACCGTCGGCGGCGTCGATGTCAATCCCCGCGAGACGCTGAAGGGCGCGGGCGGACCGTTCATCGCCTTTTCCGCCGGTGTGCTCTCGTTCCTCTCCCCCTGCGTGCTCCCGATCGTGCCCATCTACATCACGAACCTGGCCGGGGCGACGGTCGAGAAGGGCGAGGTACGGGCCAACCGGCGGAAGACGTTCACCCACGCGGCGGCCTTCGTCATCGGCCTGAGCGCGATCTTCATCGCGCTGGGCGCCAGCGCCGGACTCTTCGGCGTGGCCCTGCTCGACTACCAGCCGGAAATGGAGACAGCGGCGGGCGTGCTGCTCATCGTGCTGGGCTCGCTCCTCATCCCCTCGTTCGGTCGGAAGCCGCCGCTGGTGGCGGCGCTCGCGCTGGCGGTCACGGCCGCGGCCTTCTTCGGCATCGTGGAGTTGGCCGAGCTGCGGGACGAACCCTGGCGCATGGTGCTGCTGGGGCTGGCCGGCCTCGTGGCGTGGGCGAAGTACTCGGGCTACATCCAGTTCAACCTGCTGCAGCGCACCCTCAAGGCCGACTTTGGGGGGTCGCGCAGCGTGGGCTACACGCGTTCGGCGATGGTGGGCGGCGCCTTCGCCGTCGGCTGGTCGCCCTGTGTGGGACCGGTCCTCGGCTTCATCCTGACGCTGGCGGCCACCTCCGGCGACGCCCTCACGGGCACCTACCTGCTGGCGTTCTACTCCGCCGGGCTGGGCATCCCCTTCCTCCTCGCCGGCCTCGCCGTTGGCGACGCGACGCGGGCCGTGCGCAAGATGCAGCGCTTCATGCCCGTCATCGAAGTGGTGAGCGCGGGCATGCTGATTGCCCTTGGGGCGCTGTTGCTGGCGGGCACGGTCACCAACCTGAACGAGTACTTCGACCTCGGCTTCGCGGAGATCAACGAGGGGCTCTAGGGCGTAGCCGGGCTAGCCGTTGACCCTTGCGCGCGAGTTTCGCCGGGTCCTATGCTGGAGTGCGCGGGAGGACGAGGAGATGACTCAGGTCGCAGCTCGCAACGACAAGCTCCGGGATGATCGTGGACTGAGCCCCGAGCGCAAGAAGGTGCTCGAGACGCTCGCCGACATGTTCAAGGAGATGTACGGCCCCGCGATCAAGAAGCTCGAGCGGACCTAGGCTCTGCCCCGTCGCCTTCGGCACCTCACTCCTCCCGACATCGAACACGGTGGCCAGTGGCTGGCGCTGCGCTTCTTCGGCAGCTACGCGGATGATCTGCCCTCCTACCGTGACAACCTCGCGCGCCCCGAGGCATTGGAGTCCGCGCTGGGTCTCACCCCGATGCACTACTACCGTGGCGTCTTTGAGAAGTCAGGGGTGTTGCTCCGTTCGATGGTGAAGAACCACCCGTATGTCGACGGAAACAAGCGGCTGGGGTTGGCCGCAACCTTCTTCACGAGGTCGTCCCGCGACAGCCGCTCGGCGAGTTCCTGGAGCGCCGTCTGGTTGCTCTGCCAGTGGAGCCGGGCGAACGCGTCCTCGTAGGGCAGCCAGGCGCAGGCCGTGTGTTCGTCCGATAGGGTCGCCTGCGGCGCCGACGCCTCGACCGCGAAGTGGTACTCGGGGATGACGTAGAGGTCGTCGGGCCAGTGCTCGCGTGCCGCGAACGAGGCAGTCGGGACGCGCGCCTCGGACTGGAGGGCGTACAGCGGGCCCTCGATGCCGGTCTCTTCGCGCGTCTCGCGGACCGCGGCCTCGACCGCCGACTCGGAGTCCTCACCCCCGCCGGCCACCCACTGCCAGAACCCCGCGTCCGCGCGCTGGAGCACGCAGTACAGGGTCTCCGCCCCGGGTGCGCCGTAGAACGGGATGACCAGCGCGTTGAATGGCGCTCGCATGTCAGGAGCCTACTTCCCCAGCGACAGCCGCGGTCACGGTGCCGTGGCGGTCAGGACGCCGGGACGGGGCGGTAGCGCACGGGCATCTTCACGATGCCGCCCACGTGCAAGCTGTCCTGGCGGTACGGGGGCCCGTCGAGTTCCATCTCGGGCAGCAGCGGCAGCAGCTCCTTGAAGATGCCGCGCAGCTCCCAGCGGGCCAGGTTCGCCCCCAGGCAGAAGTGCGCCCCGAAGCCCCCGAAGGCGATGTGGTCGTTCGGGTCGCGCGTGATGTCGAAGGTGTAGGGGTCGTCCCACGCCTCCTCGTCGCGGTTGGCCGAGGGGTACCACATCGCCACCGTCTCGCCCGCGCGAATGGTGTGGCCGCGCAGCTCGAAGTCCTGCGTGGCCACGCGCGCGAACTGGATCACCGGCGAGGTCCAGCGCAGGATCTCCTCGACGGTTGTGCGCAGCAGCTCGGGGTTGGCCACCAGCTTGTCGCGTTCCCCGGGGTGCTCCAGCAGGGCCAGAACACCACCGGTGGTGGCGTTCCGCGTCGTCTCCAGCCCGCCCGCGATGAGCAGGTTGATGTAGGAGAAGATCTCGTCGTCCTCCAGCTTGCGCCCGTCCAGCTCGGCGCGCAGGAGCACGTCGGCGAGGCAGTCGCCGGGCGCCCCCGCCTCCTTGCGGGCGGCCACGAAGGCGAACAGGTACGCCGAGGAGGCACGGTTGGCCTTGCGGCGCTCGACATCCCGCTCCTCGGGCGTGAGCCCGGCGAGCGCAAGCTCCCGGTCTGAGCCGTACTCGACCTCCTTGATCCCGAACAGCTCTTCCCAGTCCTCACGGGGGAACCCCACCATCTCGAAGATGGCGGCCATGGGCAGCTTCACGGAGAGGTCGTGCACGAAATCGCACTCGCCCTGCTCGGCCACGGTGTTGATGAGCTGCCGCGCGAAGCCGCTCGCGTAGGCCTCCGCCAGCTCGGCGATGTGGTCCTCGATCAGGCGCATGGCGCGGGGGGTGAAGCTGCGGTTGGTCAGGTTGCGGTAGGCGGCGTGCTCGGGGTCGTCCATGTCGATGAAGCTGAGCGTGTAGAAGCGCCGCGCCTTCTCCGGCCCGTAGCGCGCGATCAGCTCTTCGCGCCGCCGCCGGCTGAACTCCTCCTGCGTGCTCGGGAAGATGCGCAGCCGGTCCGAGTTGATGAAGATGTCCGACCGCTTCGAGATGGTGAGCGCGTCCTCGTACGTCGTCAGCGCCCAGAACGGGTCCACGTCGGGCCGGTCGTACCAGTAGACGGGCGCCTCGCGACGGAGCAGATCCCACTCCGCCCAGGGGTAGCCGCGCTCGACGTAGCGCTGCGTGTTGGTGATGGAGAGCGTATCGAGGCTGAGGGCCTCGCCGTCGCGCGTGGGCGTTCCGCTGGTCATGATGCCTCCTCCAGGCTGATGGCCTGTCGCGGACAGATGCGGACGGCCACGTCGACGCGATCACGAAGCTCCCCGGGCACGACCTCGACGAGCACCTGGCTCTTATCGTTTTCGTCCACCTGGAACACCTGCGGGACCGTCTCCTCGCAGCGCGCGTGCCCCTCGCAGAGGGTGTGGTCGACCACTGGCTTCATCGCTCGCCCTCGGGCCCGGTCCGGGCCACCCCCCTTGTAGGCGTTCGTAAAGCGCGAGGCAAGGGGTCTCCCTGGGTAAAGATGCGCGAACAGGACCGTGTAACCCACCCGGCTAGACTGGGAGCGCCAGGAGGGATACGAGATGGAAGAGATCTTCGGCGAACTGGAACGATTCGGTTCCGAGTTCATCTATCCAAACCGCTGGATCGTCCTGCCGGTCGTGATCGTCCTGATCGCGGCTGCTGTCGCGTTCGCCTGGCGGCTGCGGCTCTACCGCCCGCTGCTGGAGCACAGGTACATCACCGCTGCCATCGGCATCCCCCTGCTGGCGATAGCGATCCCCGTGGGCTGGTACATGCTCTCGCCCCTCTGGGAGAGCAGCTTCCTGGAAGAGGCCGCCCCCGAGTTCGACCGCGCCGCCGTCACCGAGACGGCATCGGAGTCCACGGCAACGCCGCCGCCCGCTGCTACCGCCGAGCCCGCCGCGACCTCAGAAGCCGGAGCGTCCGCCGAGAATACCCCCGCCACCGCGGCGGACGCCTCCGGTGAGTCGACCGCCGACAGCACGGGCGAGGGCGAAGGAGGCGCGCAGCTCGTCGCCCTCGGCGAGTGGCAGGGCGCCGACGACTTCCACACCGCCGAAGGGCAGGCGCTCATCATCGAGACCGAGCCCGGCGTCTACATCCTGCGCGTCGAGAACTTCTCCGTGCGCAACGGCCCCGACCTCTTCGTCTACCTCTCCCGCGACCCCGATGGCTGGGAGGCGAACGCCCTCAACCTCGGCGAACTGAAGGCAACCGACGGCGCCTTCAACTACGAGATTCCCGCGGATGTCGACATCGAGGAGTTCCAGAGCGCCGTCGTCTGGTGCCGCCGCTTCGCCGTGGAGTTCGGCCACGCCACGCTGCAGGTGGTCACGGAATAGGGTCGGGCGGGGTGGGGCTCAGTCTGCTGAGGTTTCCGCCACAACCCTCTCGCACCGCTCAAGCAGCCTGAGGCGGCGCTCGTTGTGGCTCTGCTGCCAAGGCTTGTAGTCGTCCTCAATGAGCGAGTCGTCCACGAGCAGCGATGCCCTCTTCGCTAGTTCAACGCGGCGTCCACTGTCCAGCGTGAACCGATACCGCTCAGCACGAGTGAGCAGAACTTCCCCAAGAAGAATCTTCGCCAATTTGTCCTCTGGCCGTAATGTTAGGGCTGCTGTGCCATTTTCCTCGGCTTCTTCAAGACGATTGTCCCACAGATTGATAATCCCGAGAGTCCGGAGAGTCGCGGCATCCTCCCAGCTACCAGCGAGACTGCGCTCTAGGAGATCTCTGGCCTCTTCTCGGTCATAGCAGCGGAAATACAGATATCCAAGCTTCGCCAAGATCTGTGGGGCGTTTCTAAATTCGGTACGTCTTCTTTCGAGGTACGCAATACCCTCCTGCCAGCTGAGGCTATCAGCTTCTCTGATCGCCTGGTCTATAGCGCGCCGCACGTTGGGATGGTCAACGAAGGCTTCTCTCGTACCGGCCCTCTTGATCAGGTCACGGGCGATGTCTTCGCCGAGTCGCTTGGGAGCCTCAAGGCTCACGTAGTCCTTTAGGTTCCCGTCGGCTACCTGAAAGTGGGCGGCCTCTCTGCCCGGGGCTGTCTCTATGAAGTGAGTGCCTTTGAGTTCGTCGAGCCCGTCGTCAAGTTGACTATCATCAGAGCAGAGCCGTCGCAGCGCCTTTCGCGTGGCAGGCTCCTTCTTCACGGAGATATAGAACAGAAGTTGGAGGGCCACGTGGGAGAGTCGGTCGAGTGAACTCTCGAACGAGAACTTTAGGAGGCCGAGGGTGCCTTCACCCCGCAGGCGGGCCAGTGCCTCCTGTGGGGGGTACCCTTGGGCAAGAAGGTTGGCCACGTAGTGGAGGTAGAGAGGGACGCCGCCGATCTCACCGACTACGCGAGTGACGGCAGGCCGCGTCTCAGCTGAAAGTTGAACGCCCTCGGTTGCCAGGCGGTTGTCGATCAGGTTCAAGGACGCCTCAGGGGAGAGGGGCGGGAGCGGCAAGGGATGGGCAACACCAAAGCCCCTCCGTTCCCTGTCTGTCACAATGGCCTTTGAAGGAGAAGGCAGGTCTCTACAGAAGTCGGCTACGCTGGCAATTTCCTGATCGGGGAGCGTCTCCAGGTTGTCGAGTACGAATAGACAAGGACTATCCTGAGCGAGTTTTGGGACTTGTGTGCGGAGCGCTCCGAACTCGACGTCGACATCTGTCGATATATCGAACAATTCAAGGGTTGCGTGAAAAACTTCCAGAAGAGTGCCGAAGCGCTGGCTCTCTGGAAGCCGCCGTTGGTCGTCTTGTTCCGCCCAACTCTGCTTTGCCGTAAGGAAGAGAACCAATTCAAGTGCAGTTTGGTTGCCCGGAGGTACCGGCACACGCAGGAGGTCATTCACGAACTCGTAGACCAACGCTGTCTTACCTAGGCCACCACGTCCAGTCACAGAGAGGGAGCGGGCAAAGGGAGCATGCCAAAACTCGTGAATAGTGCGGAGTTGGTTTTCGCGACCTACTAGGGATTGGCTGGGTAGCAGATCTTCGAAGTTCTTGAGAATCCGATTTGCGGTGATGTCCGTGTCTTGGCGAGTGCGTGACGGCTCCGGCTTGTCTGGTGTCCAGAGATTGTCGATGGCGGCGGCCGTCGGGGAATGATAGGAATTGGCGATTCGCGCCATGGCGGCAAAGGCCGCTGCCTCCTCCGAGGCGTAGAGGACTCGCTGGCCGGAATGGAAGGCCGCATTCCGGAGGGGCAGGATTTGGGCAAACCCCTGCTCCAAGGAAGATTTGCTGTCGAAGTAGGGCGCGAATGCGGCCCAATTGTCCTTCCTGCGGATGATCTCTCAGAGTTCGGAGATATCAGCATACCCAAGCAGGGATGCCGGACGAGGTCCGGTAGCCCGGTCTTCCTTCTCGGACCAACGCTTCTTGTAATCCCCACCGCAGCCGCGACGGAGCCAGGCATCGCCATGAATGGCCCGGAGGCGGTCCTCGACGAAGGCGCTGAGACTGCGCTCGAACAGGGTGACTGCACATTGGACCAGACCTGTGTCGTCCTCTGGAGGCGACCAGTCGAAGGGTTCCTTAATGAAGGCGGGCTTCGGTGAGGGTGGGCTGTCGGCTGGCTGTTCAGGCACCGTGGTCGTCGCTGTAGTGACCGCTGGCTGTGGCTTGCGAGTGTCGAACGTCACGGCCATTGAATCGCCTCGTGCGCGGCTTCCCTCCGCCCGTCCTTGGAGTATACAACCTTGGTCGCGACCTAAAAGCATCCTGGCAGATGGCTACTCCGGTAAGGAATCCTGCCAGCTAGATCCCGACAGGAACCGGGGGCGCGAGCTCGAAGCAGCGCTGGAAGGCCTTCGCCTGCTCGACCGGGCCCTGCAGTTCGCCGCACTCGGTGGGGTCGGCCCCGCGGAAGAAACGGAAGAAGCCGCTCGTGTCGGTGCGGAAGCGGAGGTCGGCCGGCGCGCCCCCGCGTTGGGGGATGAGGCGGCCGTCCTCGACCTGGAACGTCCAGGCGCTACAGCCCTCGCAGTCGTCGATCTCGAGCATGAGCGAGACGTGTACGCCCGCGGCGTTCTCGGGCTGGAAGGCGAAGGTGGGCACCATCCGGACAGCAAAATCCGTCGGGACGGTGTCTCCGACGGAATCACGGGTGAAGCGGTTGGCGTAGGTCATGCCCCACTCCACCAACGAAAGAAGGATGGGTCGTACGGCCCATCCTTTCTCGGTAAGTGTGTAGTCGACGCGCGGGGGAAGGCCGCGCTCGTATTGACGGTGGACGAGCCCCTCGCGCTCCAGCATCTTCAGCCGGTCGGCGAGCACGTTGGGCGAGAGGCCAGCGCAGTTATTGAGGATGTCGGTGTAGCGATGCAGGCCCGTCATCAGGTCCCGCAGCAGGAGCAGCGTCCAGCGATCACCGAGCACGTCGAGCGTCTGCGAGATGAGGCAGGGGTGCCCGTACTTTCGTGGTGTGCCGTTGCCGTTTGAGCGGGCCATAGACCTCTGTTTCCTCACGGTAAAGCCCTGAGAAGGGCCCCGGAACCCCTGCTTGACGATTTCGGCGCTCCTGCTACACTTGTACCAGAACTTCGGAAAACGTAGTAACGGAGGTTCTTCTTTAGGAGCGTAGGGCTTCGGCCCCACGACGTCAACCTTGGAGGTTTGGTCATGAACAAGCGCAGCACCACCCACACGCCTTCGAAGCCCCAGCATTTCCACCGCTGGCGCATCGAGGAGCCGTCCGGCCCCGTCAGTACGGGCCACTGCTACGAGTGTGGCGCCGTGAAGGAGTTCAAGAACTGGCTCTCCGAGGGTGACTTCATCACCAACGAGGAGCACCGCATGACGCGGGCGGCTTAGGCCGTCCCTGGTTGGGAAGTCCCGGCGTTTTCCTCCTTTCCGCCGGGAACGCAAGGCCGCCCGCAGAAACGCGGGCGGCTTTCGTATGTGCGGAGAAGGGGGCGAGCGGACCTACTGCTGCAGATGGCGCAGGTGGTCGTCCTGTCCCGCCACGATCCAGGAGTCCCCGGCCTGCACGGTCTCGTCGAGGTCGGGGTTGAAGGTCACGGAGTTCTCCCGCAGCCGCGCCAGCAGAAACACCTTGTAGCGCCCCGCGATGTCGAGGTCGCCGATGGCGTGGCCCGTGGCCGAGTAGGGCGCGCGCACGCGGGCGATGCCCTGCGCGCCGCCGAGCGCCATGTAGTCCGTGATGTCGCTGCTGCCCAGCGTGTGCGCCAGGCGCTGCGCCGATTCGCGCTCCGGGTTCACGAGCACATCCGCCCCGGCCAGCTCCAGGGCGCGGGTGTGCTCTTCCGTGCTCGCCTTGGCGACAACGTGCGAGAGGCGCAGCCGCTGCTTCAGCGTCAGCGTGACCAGCACGCTCGTGGCCACGTTGCTGCCGATCGCGACGACCACTGAGTCGTAGTTGTGCAGCGAGAGCGATTCGAGGAATTCGACCTCTTCGACGTTGCCCTCGGCGGCCAGCAACACCGTCTCAACGATGTCGTTCACCTGCCCGCTGTCGCGGTCGACGCCGAGGACGTCGATGCCGAGCGAGGCCAGCTCGCGCGCGAGCTGCGTGCCGAAGCGTCCCAGGCCGAGGATGGCAACGTTCATGGTTCTCCCCCGCGGTTCTCCCCCGCGCCGATGCTAGCCCCGCGCCCCCCCGCCGTCGACCGCGACTGTCAGGCGCCGAGCCGAGCGAGTCCCTCGCGGATCTTTTCGAAGGCGTTCGCCGGCACGGGCGCGAATCGCCCGGGCGCTCCCGCCGGCACCTGCGTGCCCTTTGCCTCCCGCGCTTCGCCCTCGAGGCGAGCGCGGACGGCCACGTACCGCTCGCGCACGTCCTCGGCGGTCTCGCCTGCCAGGTCCTCGGGCGAGAGGTCGTCGTGGGCGGCCAGCAGGGCCTCCCGCAGCAGCTCGGCGAGAGCTGCGTTAGTCGCGTCGCCCTCTGTGGCGTCGGGTGCTGGCCCGCCGATCACGGGCTCGTCCCCCTCCTCCCCGCCCTGCTCCTGCGTGCCCTCGCCGCCGATCACTGATTCGTTGCTCACTGCGTTCCTCCACGAATTGGTTTCGGGCGAGGCTCGCGGTCCGGGGGAAGAACGCCAAGGGGGCGGTGGCGCGGGAGGGTGTTTTCTTGCGGGAGAGGGGGCGTCGGGCGATACTCCCAGAGCGGCCACCGGAAGGTGGCGGCACAAGGCCCCCGGCGGGTGGGGTCGACCCCCTGCCCAGGTGGCGCAACTGGAAGCGCGGCTGATTTGTAATCAGCAGGTTAGGGGTTCGAATCCCCTCCTGGGCTCACCAGGTGGAGGGGTGGCCGAGTGGTTAAAGGCAGCAGACTGTAAATCTGCCCCGCAAAGCGGTACGCAGGTTCGAATCCTGCCCCCTCCACCAGCACAACTGCCCCCTGGCTCGCTCACGCCATTGGGCGCATACCGGCGACGGATGAGAGGGAGAAGCAGATGAGCGAAGGGGTGAACCGATTCCCGCCGGGGTGGGATGAAGCACGTGTTCGCGATGTCACCGAGCACTACGAATCGCAGACCGAGGACGAGGCGGTTGCCGAAGACGAAGCGGCCTTCGAGGATACTTCCCACACGGTGATGGTAATCCCCAACGCTCTGGTGCCTGCCGTGAGGGCGATCCTGTCGGAGGACTCCGACCCCACTGCGTCCAGGGCATCCTGAGCCGACGGGTAGTCAATCGCCCTGCCGACCCTGAGGGCAACGGGCGCGATGGTTCCCGTTGGGGCACGGGCCGAAACCCATGCGCGCGCCGACCCCGGCGGGTGGGGTCGACCCCCTGCCCAGGTGGCGCAACTGGAAGCGCGGCTGATTTGTAATCAGCAGGTTAGGGGTTCGAATCCCCTCCTGGGCTCACCAGGTGGAGGGGTGGCCGAGTGGTTAAAGGCAGCAGACTGTAAATCTGCCCCGCAAAGCGGTACGCAGGTTCGAATCCTGCCCCCTCCACCAATTTTCTTTTGGGACTTATATGCGTGAGTATCCACGCGGCACGGCTTGCCCTTGGGGGGTTTGCGCCTTGCTACCGGCAAGGGACACACTGATCGGGCGACGGGAGGAGAGAGAGATGGCCGCTGCGCAGGTCTACGAGTTCAATTTGACCGTCAAGGTATACGAGAAGAACGGCGGTTGGCGAGCCACGGACGTGGGGGACAGCGACTACGCCCTTTTTCTTCCCGCCCCGGACAAGGATGTTCTGCGGAGCGAACTCGAAGAGGTGGCCAAAAGTCTCTTCGCCTGGATCGTGGAGAGCAAGCCAGCGGATGGGGGAATCGAAGAGTACGCTTCCCGCTTTGGCGTGAACTGCAAGGTGGTGTCGGTTAGCGGCCTGAGACTCGCCAGTATCCAGTTGAAAGAGGCCATGGACGAGGCGAGCTGGGCATTTGCCCAGCGGATTCCTATTCCAGCCGCGTGACCACTTCTGCTCAAGAGGGCATCAGGGGCGTGATGCGCTGCTTGGGCTATATACGCTTCAGGACCGAGTACAGCTATCGTCCAGAAGACCATCAGCGGAGGCCAGTCTTGGTGGAACTTCCGTGGCGCACTGTTGAGGGCAGCAATGTCACGTGGGACGAAGTAGCCGAGGTCCTGGCGGAACTCCTCAAGGTGGACTCTTCCGTGGTCGAGGCTTGCATCCCGGAAGCTGGCAGCACTGCGGTCTAGCTACTGCGGATGGTTGGCGGTCAGGTCAGCGTACTTGACTCGCTTCCCGAGCATCCCTGACACGCCCGAGAACACCGCGCGCGCCATCCTTGGCATGCCTCCGAAGAAGGAAGAGGACTGGCGCTACCTCAGAGTCTACCGGGAGCGGGAGTAGCCATGCCCCCACTGGACGACACACCCACCCCACAGGAGAGTCGTCGCATTACGACCTTGGGAAGTTTGGCGCGGAACTACGTCAAGGAGTGTGGGGAACCGGACTGCCCCTTGGCTGAAATCGATCTTGCCAATGGCCACCGGACAGGCATTGACATCACTACGCATCTGCTAGAAGAAACCTGTCGCATCGCAATTCACGGTGACGATGTTGCCAAGGCAGCGGCCCTGGGCGCGCTCGTTCCACTGCTTGATCTTTACCGCATCGCCTTCGACCTAGACCCCGACGCTTGGTAAGCCCGGCAACATCCCATCACCCGCTGGATACCCACGTATATAGTTCACTTCTTTTCTTCTGCCCGGAACTTGTGCGCGCGCCGGCCGCGGCGGGTGGTGGGGTGTTGTCCGCCGCGGCCGGCATCGCGCTGTTACAGCCGGTGAGGTGCGAGGGTCGCCCCTACTGGCTGTAGCCTGAATCTGGCGACATTTCTTCCGCCCTCGCCGTCAGTTGGTCCAGGAGGAAGCTGAAGTCGCGGAACGCCTGCGTCGAGCCCAGCCGGCTCTCCAGCGAGTCCAACTCCGCCTGCAGCGCGGCGAGGTCCTCGTAGATCCCACCGTATGCAACCTCGGCGTTCTCCACCTGCGGGGAGAGCGCGCTGTAGCGGTCCGAGGAGAGCGCCACGATCGAGCCGAAGCGGAGGTGCCGGTCGCCCGCGTCGAAGGGCGCGTCCGGGAGACCGCCCACAGGCGCCGACTGCGTGAGCGACGTTCCCGAAACCGGGTCGACCCAGCGCACCTCGACGTTCCCCAGCGTGGCCGAGCCGACGCGACCCCGGTCGAACAGCACCAGCTCGTAGAACACGGTCGTGGCCGATCCCGAGGGAATCTCGGCGAACTCCCGGCGGTTCTGCTCGAAGGTGTGGTCCGCCGTGATGCGGTTCTCGTAGCCAACGATCCGCCATGAGCTGACCTGGCCCGGATCCCAGGTCACCTGGGCGCGCGTCTGGTCGGCGAAGGGCGTTGAGAGGGCGACCCAGTTCTCGCGGCTGAAGGTCTCCCGCGCCTGGGCGGTGTCGTCGAAGTAGCGGTACCAGCCGTTGCCGTGCTGGGCCAGCTGTTCGAGCAGGACATCGTTGTAGTTCTCGATGCCCACCCCGATGGTGATGAGCCGGAGCGGGTTGCGGTAGTTCGTGTCCGGCGAGGACTCGAGGATGGCGAAGGGGTTGGTGGCGTCTACGTTCGCGACGCCGTCGGACATCAGGATGATGTAGTTGAAGGCGTCGGGCCGCTCACGGCGAGCCTCGTCCGCGAGCCGCACGCCGAGGTTGAGGCCCGCCTGCACGTTCGTGGAATTGTTCGGGGTGAGCCGGCTGATCGACCAGGCAACGTCGTCGTCGTCGGGCCGGCTGTGCTCGACCGTCAGGTTCCGGATGACCTCGGTGGTGAAGTGCACGACGGCGATGCGGTCGCGTGAGGTGAGGCTCTCGCGGATCGCTTCCGCCGCCGCCCGCGCGATGGCGACGCGGTTGCCGTCGGCCATGGACCCGGAGGCGTCGAGCACGAGCGTCACGTTCAGGGGGATGTCGTCGCGCACCTTCGGCGCCTGGAAGGCGATGCGGGCGAGGTGCCGTCCGCCTCCGAGGGGGTGCTCCAGGACATCGCTCGTGATGGCGAAACTGTCGTCGCGCCTGGGCAGGTCGTAGCCGTAGGAGAAGGCGTTGATCCACTCCTCCGCGCGCACCGAGTCGGGTTCCACGACGTACCCGTTCTGGACCCAGTTCAGGGCGAGGAAGTACGACGTGCGGTCGGTATCGAGGCTGAACGTCGAGACGGCGTCCTCGGAGGTATCGACGTAGGGCGTGCGCCCGTAGTTCTTGAAGTCCGTATCGGGCGGGGAGGCCCGCTGTGGCTGCGCCGGCTCGGAGGAGTCGGCGGCCTGTACCTCTTGTGCCCTCGACGATGAGGAGTCGGAGGCGGCCTCCGTGGCTGCGGCTTCCCGCACCGGGCGCGCGCGGCTTGGCGCCGCTGTGGCGGCGGCCTCCGTGGCCGCGGCAGCCTCTGCTGCGGCGGCCTGGGTGGCGGCGGCTTCCTGCACGGGACGCGAACGGCTGGGAGCCTCGGTGGCGGCGGGCGCGTAGTCGTCGTCATCGTCGTCGTCCCCGCAGGCGATGACGGCCACGGCGAGGAGCGCGATCGCGGCGGTGGCCGCAATGGTCCTGAGAATCCGTGTGGGGAGTCGCATGTGAGCCTCCTTTGGCTGCGGGTCTGGGTGGACGGAACGTTCCGGGCCCCGGTTACCGGGCGAGGAAGGCGAGCTCCTCCTCAACCAGCGACACGACGAGGTCGTCCAGTCGTCCGATGGTGTAGTCGCTCACGCTGTGGGAAGTGGTTCCCCCCGCACCGTAGACGATGAAGATGAAGCGGCCCATGGTGTGCTGGGCGATCTGGCGGAAGACGTACTCGCCCTGCTGGTCAAGGCCGCTGGAAGCGATGGAGAACGTCTTGATGCCCTGTCGGTGGGCCTCAATCATGTCGTCCGCGTAGCTGTAGTCGTCCTGGTAGCCGAGCTGGGGTGGCGCGTCTGCGATCAGGAACATCAGCCGGATCGCGTCGCCGGGGCGCCATTCGGGTTCGTGCACGGCCACGTGCAGCGCTTCGTTGAGGGACTCCGGATAGTCCCCGCCGCCGTGCGCGACGACCCCCCGGATGGTCTCGACGAACCGCTGGGGATCGGGCTCGAAGTCGTAGACCCGGGTCACGAATGCGTCGCCCCGGTCCCGGTAGGCGACCATCCCGAAGCGCAGGTCGGGCTGCGAGGGCAGGTCGCTGATCCGCGACGAGATCGAGAGCAGCGTGGCCTTTATCTGGTCGATCTCGTCGGCCATGCTGCCCGTCGAATCGAGCAGGAAAAGGATGTCGAGGGGCACGCCTTCGGTCGCGGCCTGATCGAGCTCCAGGGTCACGTCCCAGTCGCGGTTTTCTCCACGGACGAACTCAAGCTGCTGGGTTGCCCCGTCCTTCTCCACGTCGAGGGTGAAGGACTCGACCCCCTCGCTGGCGGCGAACGCCAGCGGGAAAAAGAGCGTCTGGCCGTTGGCGTAGGTGCGCCCTTCGAACAAGACGGTATCGCCCGAGGAGACGCGCACCTCGGCGTTGGGAACCGTCTCTTCGGCGGAGTCGCTGACGGTAATGATGTACCGCTCGGAGATGTCGACGTCGTGGATCGTGGGCCCGGCGTACTGGTCGCGGTACTGGAGGTACTCGTCCCAAAGCTCGTTGTCGTTCACTTCCCCCGCCGAAAGGGCCGGCTGAACGCGCTCCTCGTACTCCTCGGCGCCATCCTCTTTCACCTCGGCCACGTCCTCGGCCACCTCGGCAGCGTCCTCGGATTCTTCGGAACGCGAGGCCGGCTCCGACGGCGCCGCGTCATAGTCGTCCCCATCGCTGCCCGGCCCGTCGTCGGCCATGTCATCGGCCATGCCGGCATCCATATCGGCCATGTCGTCGTCGGGGTCTCCACCCCTGCCGTCACCAACCGCCGCGTCGTCGGAGATTGCCTCCTCCTCGCCGGCGGGCTCAGCGGTTTCGCCAGCGGGGTCCCCGGCCGGGGCCGGGGCTGCCTCCTCCGCGGCCTCGGTGGCGGCGGCCTCGGTGGCGGCGGCCTCGGTGGGAGCGGCCTCGGTGGGAGCGGCCTCGGTGGGAGTGGCCTCGGTGGCGGCGGCCTCGGTGGCGGCGGCCTCGGTGGGAGCGGCCTCGGTGGCGGCGGCCTCGGTGGCGGCGGCCTCGGTGGCGGCGGCCTCGGTGGGAGCGGCCTCGGTGGCGGCGGCGGTTGTGGCGGCGGCGGTTGCGGCGGCCTCAGTCGCTGCGGCGGTCGGCTCGGGCGCCGGAGTTGGTGTGCCGGTTGCCTCCGCCACGGGCGTGGCCGTCGGCGCGGCCCGCGTCGGCTCCGGTGTCGCCGCAACCGCAGTCGCCGTCGCGACGGGTTCGCTCGTCGAGGGCGTGGCGGTGGGGGCGGCCGCTGAGGGCGTGGGTTCTGGCGTGCCCGTACTGCCGGTGGCCTCCGTTGCGGTCGGCGTGGGACTCGTGTCGCCGTCCCCGCCGCAGGCGGCGACGGCCACCGCCAGGAGCGCCATCGCGACGATCGCAGTGAGGATTCGGCACATCAGGTTCGGTAGGGGCATTCTGGGTCGTCGCATCTGAGCCTCCTGGCGGTGGGGTCCGGGGCGCGTCGAAGACGCCCGCGTCAGGTGGAGGGAAGGGTCATGGGCTGTAACCCGAGGACGGGGCCAACTCGGCGGCAGCTAACGTGAGCTGATCGAGGAGGAAACGGAAGTCGAGGTAGGCCTGGGTCGTGCCCAGTTGCCCCTGCAGCGCGTCGAACTCCCGCAACAGGGCGGAGAGGTTGCTGTGGATGCCGTCATAGTCGACGACGGCGTTCTCGACCTGCGGCGAGAGGGCGCTGTAGCGGTCCGCCGCGAGCCCCACGATCGCTCCCAGCCGGAGGTAGCGGTCGGCGCTCTGGAAGCGGGCGTCGGTGCGACCCGTGACCTGCGTGCTCTGGCTGAGCGAGGCGCCGGAGGATGGGTCCACCCAGCGGACCTCCACGCTGCCTAGCGCGGCCGAGGCGCTCACTCCCTCCTGCAGTTCGAGTTCGTAGAGCACCGTCGTGGCGGCCCCGGAGGGCAGTTCGGCGAATTCCCTGCGGTTCTGCGTGAAGGTGTGGTCCGGCGTGATGCGGTTCTCGTAGCCGACGAGGCGCCACGCCTTCACGACGGCGGGGTCCCAGGTCACCTGGGCGCGGGCCTGGTCGGCAAAGGGCGTCGAGAGCGCCAGCCAGCGCTCGCGGCTGAACGTCTCCCGCGCCTGGGCGGTGTCGTCGAGGTATCGGTACCAGCCGTTGCCGTGCTGGGCGAGTTGCTCCAGCAGGACGTCGTTGTAGTTCTCGATGCCCACCCCGATCGTGATCAGCCGGAGCGGGTTCGAGCTGTCCGAGTCGGGAGCCGACTCGAGGATGACGAAGGGATCGGTGGCGTCCACGTTCGCGACGCCGTCCGACAGCAAGATGATGTAGTTGTAGGCCTCGGGCCGTTCGCGCCGCGCCTCATCGGCGAGCATGACGCCGAGGTTGAGCCCGGCCTGCACGTTCGTGCTGAAGTGCGGCGCCAGCCTGTTGATCGACCGGATCACGTCCTCGTCGTCGGGCGAGCTGTGCTCCACGGTGTACACGTCGAGAACGTCCGTCGTGAAGTGGACGACGGCGATGCGGTCGCGGGAGCTGAGGCTCTGGCGGATGGCCTCCGCCGCCTCGCGGGCGATGGCGACGCGGTTTCCGGTTGACATCGAACCGGACGCATCCAGCACCAGCGTCACATTCAGGGGAACGTCGTCGCGCAGATCCGGCGCCTGCAGAGCGACGCGGGCGAGGTGCCAGTCGCGGTTGAGCGGATGCTCCACGACATCGCTCGTGATGGCGAAGCTGTGGTCCTCGGTGGGGCCTGCGTAGCCGTAGTCGAAGGAGTTGACCCACTCCTCAGCCCGCACCGAGTCGGGATCGACCGTGAGGCCGCCGCGAGCCCAGGTGAGGGCGAGGAAGTAGGACGTACGGTCGGTATCGAGGCTGAAGGTGGAGACCGCGTCGGTCGAGGCATCCACGAAGGGCGTGCGTCCGTAGTCCTCGAACGTCGTGTCCGACGGCTGCTCCGGTTCCGTCACCCTCCGGTCGGATGGACCGCCAGCGGGTTGGGGAGTCCTGGGCTCCGACTCGGCCGGCGCGTCTTCGGCCATGTCGTCCTCGGCCCCGTCATCGCTCATGTCGGCGGCCATGTCGCCGCTCATGTCGTCGGCGTCCGCCATGTCGTCGGAAGGCTCCCCCGGCTCTTCCGCCGGCGGCGCGTCGTCCGCGTCGTCCGCAGGGCTCCCGGCGTCGCCCGCGGAGCCGTCGTCGGCAACGTCGGAGTCGCTGGGAGAGGAGCTCTCCGGAACCGGAGTCGGCTCCGGCGTGGGGGCCTCGGCAACTGCCGTAGCGGTAGCGGCGGCAGCGGGGGCCTCGGTCGCCGCCGCCTCGGTGGCTGCGGCCTGCGTTGCAGCCTGTGTAGCCTCGGCGCGGGCTGGAGCCTCGGTGGCTGCGGCCCGCGTCGCTTCGGCGCGGGCAGGAGCTTCGGTGGCGGCCTGTGTAGCCTCGGCGCGGGCCGACCTTTCGGTGGCGGCAGCCTGTGTCGCCTCGGTGCGGGCCGCAGCTTCGGTGGCGGCAGCCTGTGTCGCCTCGGCGTAGGCGGCCTCGGTGGCTGCGGCCTCGGTGGCTGCGGCCTCGGTGGCTGCGGCCTCGGTGGCTGCGGCCTCGGTGGCGGCTGGTTCGACCCGTCCCCGATCGCTGGCCGCGGCCGCGGCGGGGGCGTCGTTCTCGTCACCGCCGCCGCTATCGCCGGGGCCGCCGGCGAGGGCCCATGCCCCCATGCCCACGGCCACAACCACCACGGCCGCCGCCGCCGCCGGAATCCACGGCCTCCCGCCAATGGCGGTGACCCCGCCACGCAGCAAGGCGAAGCGCGGCGGTTCCTGTTTTCCCAGGCGCCCCTCCAGCCGCTCCCAGAGGTCCTCCGGCGCCTGTAGGTCGCGAGCCTCTTCGGCGAAGTGCTCGCGAAGGCGTTCTTCCATCTCCCTGTCCGGTGTTTCGTTACGCGCCATTGCCGGCCACCTCTATCACTCCCGACTGCTCCAGCAGCTCCCGCATCTGGCGGAGCGCTCTATGGAGCCTTGACTTGACTGTGCCCTCCCGTACCCCGGCGGAGCGGGCGACCTGTGGAACGGTCAGGTCGGCGAAGTAGCGCAGCACCACGACCTGACGGTGTTCCGGGGTGAGCTGGGCGAGGGCTTGCCGCACTGCCCGGCGGTCCTCGCTCGCTTCGATCGTTTCAGCCTGGCTGGAGGGCGCCTCTATGGGCAGCGACTCCTCCAGCGGGACGGTGGTCAACGCACGTTTCCGCTGCTGGCCGAGCACGGAGTTGACGAGGATGCGCATGAGCCAGGGTTTCACCGGCCGTCCCCGCTGGAAGTTCTGGATTCCGCGCCAGGCCAACAAGAAGGCGTCCTGCACGTGCTCCTCGGCCTGCGCTGCATTCCCCGTCATCAGGTAGGCGGTGCCGTAGAGCGGGTTCTTGTACTGCTCCACCAGGTGGCGGAAGGCCTCGCGGTCGCCGCCCTGACAGCGCAGGACGGCTTCGTCATCGGTCATAGGTCCCTCGCACTCCGCCAACTGGCCGGGGTAGTGTTCGCGTCGCGCCTCGAGTTGCGCCAGTACCATCCTGACAATAGATACGCGCCCTCCCCCCGGATCGTTCCCCGATCGGTCAGATTTTGGTCACTCTCGGAAGAGAGAAGATGTCACCAGGGGGCACGGCTCGGCACGCGGTGGTTCCCTGCCCGTGTGAAGGAGCGGTTTAGAATATCATGATAATCTAAAGTACATGTTCGAGAGACTGCTCTCGCTTCCAGACTCTGGCAGGGAGACGTTCTTCCTCTGGGGGCCCCGGCAGGCGGGCAAGAGCACCCTGCTCCGAAAGCGATACCCCGCTGGCTTCTGGGTCGATTTGCTCAAGGGAGAAGAGTTCCGCCGCTACGTCGCGCGCCCCGAGCTGCTGCGCCAGGAGCTCGACGCAGCAGGGCCCGGCGCGGAACGCCAGATCGTCATCGACGAGGTGCAGAAGGTCCCCGCGCTCCTCGACGAGGTCCACTGGCTCATCGAGAACCGCGGGCTCCACTTCGCCCTCTGCGGTTCGAGCGCGAGGAAGGTGAGGCACGGCGCTGCGAACCTGCTCGGGGGGCGCGCCCTGCGCTACGAACTGCGTGGTCTTACGGCAGGAGAGCTCGGCGCGGACTTCGAGCTGGATCGGGCGCTCAATCACGGCTATCTGCCGAGGATGTACGAGGCCAGCCAGCCGCGGCGCCTGCTTGACGCCTACATTTCCGACTACCTGAGACAGGAGGTTGCCGCCGAAGGGCTGGTGCGAAACCTGCCCGCCTTCTCCGACTTTCTGGATGTGGCGGCGTTGAGGGACGGGGATCCCGTCAACTATTCGAACGTCGCCCGCGAGTGCGGCGTCTCCGGCCCCACGGCCAAGGCCTACTTCGGCATCCTGGAGGACACGCTGCTCGCGCGCTGGCTGCCTGCCTGGCGAAGGCGCGCGAAACGTCGGTTGGCCCGCGCGCCCAAGTTCTACTTCGAGGATGTCGGTGTTGTGAACCGCCTGGCCCGTCGGGGAGAACTGGAGCGCGGTTCTGACCTCTACGGGAAGGCGTTCGAGAACTGGGTGTTCCACGAGCTCTCCGCCTTCGTCGGGTACCGTGACCTTGATGAGCAACTGACCTACTGGAGGCTTCCCAGCGGCATCGAAGTCGACTTCGTGCTCGGGGACATGCGGCTTGCGATCGAAGCGAAGGCGAGCGCCCGGATCACGAGGGACCACCTCAAGGGCCTGCGGACGCTCGTGGAGGAACACCCGCACGTTGGGCGGCGAGCCGTCGTCTGCCTCGAGCCTCGAGCACGCCGCACCGACGATGGCATCGACATCCTCCCGGCCGAGGACTTCGCGCGCCGCCTCTGGCAAGGAGATCTGGCCTAGCGCCCGACCTGCGCGCCCTCAGTGGTGGAGGCGCAGGTGGCGGACCAGCTCCATCATCGCCTTGCAGTCGACCTCGTTGTAGGCGCGGATGCCCGCCATCAGCGGGAGGTCGCGCATGCTCCCGTCGATGCGGGCCGCCTCCCGCTCGCACGTCCACGCCCCCACCATCGCGCCGAGGCCGTCGGCTGGACCTTCGACCCAGCTCGTCTCGACGAGTGCGAGGGCGTGCATCGCGTTCGTGACTGCCTTCAGTCCGAAGCCGTGCGCTCCCCGGACCACCACGGGCTCCTCCCGCACCACCTTCTTCAGGAAGTCGAACCAGTTGGGGTGCGGCCACTCCTCCCGCCTCCTTGTGTGCTGCCAGCGCGTCTTCCGGTGGCGTTTCACCGCCGCATCGAAGGCCGTTTCCAGCGTGATCGTCTCGTGCGGCGACCAGTGGATGACTTTTGGGGCCACGCCCGGCGCGAGACGGTCGCGGACGGCGGTCATGTGCTCGAACCAGGCGTCGATCACCTCCGCCTCGTAGGGCTCGTCGAGTCGGTCGGCGATGAAGCACTCGAAGACCCACTCGCCTTCCTCAACGTGGCCGCAGCCGACCATGAAGATGAGCGGCTGCCCGCCTCGCCTGGGGATGCGCGAGAAGTCGTCATTGAGGTCGCCGACGGTCTCGAAGTCCACGTAGAACTCGACGGGCGCCTCCTCGATCCACTCGGCCCGTGCGGCCGCGATGCGGGCCGGGCGAACGTCGGGCCCGGGCTCGCGGTTCACGTCGAGCAGGGCCTGCAGTCTCGGCGCCGTGGTGCGCCCCTCGACGGCGACCGCCCTGGGGGTGACGCGCGGGTCCGTCCAGCGCGTGATCCCCGCCCGGTTCGCCTCGCGCCGCTTCGCGACGCCCACCCACCAGAGCTGCGTCAGATCCTCGCTCTGCTTGACGATCTCCTTCACCGCGGTCGACCACTCGCCGGCGTCGCCCTTGGCGTTGGGGCGAAGCTCCTCGACGGACGGCTCGGGGAGCACCTGCCAGTCCCGCCCCTCGCGGCGCACGCGCCGCACCCACTCGACGGCCTCCGCGACCTGGTCGGAGAGGCGTCCCCGGCCATAGGAGGCGTACTCATTGGCGACGGGCGCGACGAGGTCCATGCAGGTGTCGACACGTGTGGTGTCGCCCCGCTTCGTCTGTTCCCACCCACGCCCCAGCAGGAACGACTCGGGCGGCAGGTACCCCTGCAGCCTCCCGAGCGCGCGGTTGTAGATGAACACCTGCGCCTTGTAGGCGGGCGCCGAGCCCGAGTTGCCCAGTTCCCCGCCCGCGGCCAGGTGGAGCGTCGAGAACTTGATGTCGACCACGCGGTAGTGGTGGCTCCCACCGAGATCGGGGGCGGGCGTGGCCACCTCACCGTCCGGGAGCGAGCCGGGGAACAGCTCGGCGAGCACGTCGCTGCGGACGAGCAGGTCGGGGCCGCCGTAGGTCCGAGTCTCCGCGTCGCGAAGCCATCCCTGGTAGACGATGGGGACACCCTCCGCCATCGCCGCGAACGTGGCTTCCGCGAACGCGAGGTCGCGCCGCTCGTCGTGCGTTGCACCCTCGGGCATGACCGTGCGCACCTCGGCGAGCCCGCGCAGGTGCTCGACGACGGCCTGCTCGAAGGCGTTCCCCTTGGCGAAGAGGAACGTCAGGAAGTCGGTCGCCTCGTCCGCTTCGTCGCGGACGAAGCCGTGCGTCTCGCCGTGCCGGTTGAGCCAGTCGAGCATCGGGTTATCGAGCACGTGGTTGCGCGTCGCCGAGGCCGAGACCCACTCGTCCCACTCCGCATCCGTCTCGGGGACGGCAAGGTTGCCGCTGGCGTCGTGCGTAAGCGCGTCTAGCCCCATGGCCGCGAGCGTAGCACGCAGGGCTCGAACGGAGCCCGGTCTAGCTGGCGGAAACGGCCGGCTGCTCCACCTCAACTCGGTCGCCGTACCCGAACTTGTCGGCGAGGTGTTCTGCGACCCTCGCGGGGTGTTCGCGGGCGCCCCGAATGACGACGCGCTCGCAGCCCCTCTCCTTCACGAGCATGACCAGGAGCTCAGCGATGAACGATGGGCTCATATAGACATCGCTGGCATCGATCGCGACCGAGGCCGTGTCCGCCGAGCCGAGTTCCGCGTCTATCACCTCTCGCGCACGCGGACGCGACGCGAAGGTGCGACCGCGTTCGGAAAGCACGATAGTCAACCCAGCACCTCCGCTGTTCTGATTATAGGAAGCTGTGGGGGAGGAAGGCGGATGCCAGAGTCCCCCTGAAGCGCAGGGTCTCGTTCTCGTTCACCTGAAACCGGCCCCCCGACCGCACGACGTGGCCCGAGTGCGAGATGACATGCAGGACGCCGTTCGGTTCCCGGTCGACGATCTCGGCAACCTGGGTCAACCCGAAGCCCCGCTCGCTCCGACCCGTGCCACTCACTCGTTCTTCGAACGCGCGCACGATCGCTTCGCCGTCTGTCATGTATCCGTAGTGCTTGCGCAGGCTCCGCGCGAGGCCTTCTCCAAAGTCGGCCACGGCGAGGCGAACCCCCGGTGTGCCGCTTTTTCGACCTGTGTAGGTCTGCGCGATGGCGTAGCAGGCCGACCCGTGTTCCCGTGCGTTCGCGGTCAACTCCACGGCTACGGTCATCAGTTCGTCGAACAGCCCGCCCCGGATATGCGGCGCCTGCCGCAGAGCGTCTTCGAGCCGGTCAGCAGCAACGTCTACTTCCCTGATTGTCGTGAGGCGGGAGACTGGCAGGTGCGGACCGATGCCTTCGCTGGAGTCCGGCTCGGTGTCGTCAGGCACGGTCCAGTCGTGCTGTTCCAGTTCCCGAAGGAATCCGATGTGAGCGAGGTATGACCGGGCCTCACCGTCTGCTGGAAGATGGACAGTGGCTTCGAGAGATGATTCGTCGGCGCGGAGGCAGCTGGCCAGCACCGCGACGACACCCAGCGGCGATATCCACTCGACATCGGTCAGGTCAATCTCAAGCCGCTTGCGCGCGCGATGGGCCGTGCTCAGGAAGGCAAGGTCTTCCGGCTCCTTGATCTCTGGCGGGGCGGTCACTCGCATCGCTTGTTCGAGGATAGCCTGTGACCGTTGACGCGTGCGCCGCGCTCTGCCACGGTTCGGGGCGCCGCGCCCGCGCGGTCAGCACTACTTTCGGAGGCCCACACCAATGGCTGGCGCTCAAGACCACGAAACCGTTTCCGGTTACCCCCTCGACGACGAGCAGCTCGAATCGCTCCTCACCAACGCGGGCGAGTGCGCGCTCAACTGGAGCACGCGCGACGGCTGGCCCGTGGGCGTCATCCACGCCTTCCTCTGGAAGGACGGGCGCTTCTGGATCACCTGCGCCGTCCACCGCCACCGCGTCTCCGCCATCCGCCGCGACCCGCGCGTCTCCGTCATCGTGAGCGGCGCCTCGACGCGGCCCGGCTCGGGCGCTCCCGGTGGAGCGGCCACGGCCAAGGGCCGCTGCATCATCCACGACGACCAGGAGACGAAGGACTGGTTCTACCCGGAGTTCTCGGCCAAGTTGAACCCGACCAACCCGGAGGCGGCCGCCGCCTTCGTCGAGCGCCTCGACTCGCCCCTGCGCGTCGTCCTTGAGGTGGTCCCCGAGCAGTGGATCCTCTTCGACGGCGGGAAGATGGCGAAGGACACCGCCGGCACCCTCACCGACGAGGAGCGCGGACCGCTGCTCAGCGCCGACGCCGAGCGCATGCCCAGGGAGCTGGCGAAGCGCGGCCTGTCCTAGGGGAAGAAGCGTTCGCCCCGCCGCAGGGACGTGCGTCTATGCCAGGCGCACGTTCTGCACCACGATGTCCAGCCCCGTCGCTCGCGATAGGCGGCCGTCGGCGGTCAGCAGCGGAACCCCGCGGGTGTTGGCGAGGGCGACGTACAGCGCGTCGTAGGCGGTCACGTTGTGGCGATACCGCCAGGCCAGGCGCAGCAGTTCCCGATGGGGGACGCGGTTGATAGGCCAGGCAAGCAGGCGGTCGAGAGCCGTCTCCGCTTCCGGCAAGCCGAGGCGCCCGTGCAGCACCCAGCGGCGCAGCACGGACACGACTTCGGCGTCAAGCATCTCGGGCGCGATGAGGTCGGAACTCTCGATCAGGTCGGCGAGCGACGCTCCGAACAGTGTCGGCAGGAGGTACTCGACGGCGACGGAGGCGTCAACGACGTAGCGCGTCAATCGAGCCCGAGTTCCCCGTCCCGCTCCGCCCGTGCCGCCGCGAGCGCCTCCACCACGGTTTCGCCCGGGCCGAGGTCGACGATCGGGCGGTTGGCCATGCGCTCGCGCCACTCGTCCCGCTCAAGCTCGCGCTCAATGGCCGCGAGCACCGCCGCGCTCATCGTGCAATTGTTCCGGCGGGCGTGGCGGCGTAGCCGCTCGTGGAGCTCATCGGGGACGTTCTTGACCTGCAGATTCGCCATGGGATGATGGTAGCATGCTATTGGCATGCTTTGAGCATGCCGCGTTGCCGGGTTGGCCCGCCCCCTCTCCCCCACAACGGCAAACCCGCTACTATCAATGGCGCACACGCGGATTCGGGCCCTCATAGCTCAGTTGGCAGAGCGCGTTCTTGGTAAGAACGAGGTCTCCAGTTCAAATCTGGATGAGGGCTCCAGGGCGCGGCGCTCCCCGGGCACTCTCGGGTTGCGGTGACGCCACTACCCGCGCGGAGGACTCGCAATGGCGAAGGAGCGATTTGAGCGGACGAAGCCGCACGTGAACGTGGGGACGATCGGGCACGTGGATCACGGCAAGACGACGCTGACGGCGGCGATCACGAAGGTATTGGGGTTGAAGGGGGAGGCGGAGTTCCGGGCGTTCGATTCGATCGACAACGCGCCGGAGGAGCGGGCGCGGGGGATCACGATTGCGATTGCGCACGTGGAGTACGAGACGGAGAACCGGCACTACGCGCACGTGGACTGTCCGGGGCACGCCGACTACATCAAGAACATGATCACGGGTGCGGCGCAGATGGACGGGGCGATTTTGGTAGTGGCGGCGCCGGACGGCCCGATGCCGCAGACGCGGGAGCACATTTTGCTGGCGCGGCAGGTGGAGGTGCCGGCGATCGTGGTCTATCTGAACAAGGTCGACATGATGGAGGACGAGGAGCTGTTGGAGCTGGTGGAGCTGGAACTGCGCGAGCTGCTGTCGAGCTACGAGTTCCCGGGGGACGATCTTCCGATCGTGCGGGGTTCGGCGCTGGCGGCGCTGGAGTCGGCGTCGGAGGATGTGGAGGCGGCGGAGTACGGGTCGATCCAGGAGTTGATGGCGGCGGTGGACGAGTACATACCGCAGCCGGCGCGAGCGCTGGACCAGCCGTTCCTGATGCCGATCGAGGACGTGTTCGGGATCAAGGGGCGGGGGACGGTGGTGACGGGGCGGATCGAGCGAGGGCGTATTCATGTGGGGGAGGAAGTGGAGGTTGTGGGGCTGGAGGAGACGCGCAAGACGGTGGTGACGGGGGTGGAGATGTTCAAGAAGCTGCTGGACGAGGGGGAGGCGGGCGACAACGTCGGCTGTCTGCTGCGGGGGATGAACCGGGAGGACGTGCAGCGGGGGCAGGTGCTGGCGCTGCCGGGGTCGATCAACCCGCACACGCGCTTCGAGGCGCAGGTGTACGTATTGAGCAAGGACGAGGGAGGGCGGCACACGCCGTTCTTCCAGGGATACCGGCCGCAGTTTTACGTGCGGACGACAGACGTAACGGGGTCAATCGGGCTGCCGGAGGGGATGGAGATGGTGATGCCCGGGGACAACGTAACGATGAAGGTGGAGCTGATTCAGCCGGTAGCGGTTGAGGAAGGTCTGCGCTTCGCGATTCGTGAGGGCGGGCGCACCGTAGGCGCCGGCGTCGTCACGAAGGTGCTCGAGTAGGAGGCATCGGATGGCGAAAGGAAAAGGCGACCGCCTGATCATCACGCTCGGCTGCACTGAGTGCCGCGAGCGCACCTATACTACCCAGAAGAGCCGGCGCAACGATCCGGACCGGCTGGAGTTCAACAAGTTCTGCCCCCGTTGCCGGAAACATCAGCTGCACAGGGAGACAAGGTAGCGAGATGGCACGCGCCCAACGTCGACGTGGTTCGCGCGGCCGGCGCTCGCGCGAGCGCCGGCAGGTCGGTGGCGAGGATGTGACGGAGAGCGGCGCGCCCGTCGTTGCCGCCGTCGCCACTGCCCGTGTGCAGCCGCAGCGCAGCCGCAGCTGGAGCCCGCTCGGTCTCCTGAAGCGGCTCCAGCCCCGCCCCGTTGCCGACGTCATCTCCGAGCTCCGCAAGGTGACCTGGCCCACGTTCGCCGAGACGCGCTATCTCACCATCGTCGTCGCCATCGTCGCCATCGTGATTGGCCTCATCCTCGGCGCCTTCGACCTGCTGTTCGGCTGGATCGTCGAGCAGATCTTCTTCAACTAGCCATGAGTGAGGACAACCTGAAACTCCAAGACACGCCAAGCCACGAATCGCTCCCCGAGGCCGGCCCCGGGGAGGTCGGCCAGCAGCCCGCCCGGCGGCGGCGCACGAAGCGCGAAGAGCCCCTGGAACAGGATCAGATCAGCGACGAGGAGATTGGCGCCGCCGGACGCTCCTGGTACTTCGTCAACACCTACAGCGGCCACGAGTACAAGGTGCGCCACGCCATCACGGCCACCGTCGAGCAGATGGATGCCAGCGACCGCGTCTTCCACGTGATCGTGCCCACCGAGGACGAGATCGAGATTCGCGAGGGCCAGCGCCGCACCGTCAAGCGCAAGCTCTATCCCGGCTACGTGCTCATCCAGACGATCACGCTGGAGGAGGGCGACGCTGAGTCCGACAATCTCTGGCACATGGTCCGCAACACCAGCGGCGTCACCGGCTTCGTCAGCGCGGGCTCCGAGCTCGCGGGCGGCACGCCCAAGCCCGTGGCCCTCACCCAGGACGAGGTCAGCAACATCCTCCGCGCCATGCGCATGGAGCAGCCCCGCGTGCGCGTCGGCTTCCAGGTCGGCGAGAGCGTTCGTATCGCCTCCGGCCCCTTCGAGGATCTCGTCGGTTCTGTCGACGATATCAACACGGAGAAGGGCAAGGTGCGCGTGCTCGTGAGCATGCTCGGGCGCGAGACGCCGGTTGAACTCGACTTCCTCCAGGTCGCGAAGCTTTAGCGTTCCTTGCGGCGTTTCTGGCTCCCTGCACGGGCTCCACGCTCGGTAAGCCCGCCGGCAAGATCCGTGTCGTGCCGGTTGTACCGCCCTGATAAGTCTGCGAAGGTCGAATCGTGATGCATCTTCTTTCGAGCCGTTCCCTGCGCGCCTCGTTCCTTCTGCTTGTGGGCGCCGTGGCGATCCTCGCCCTTGCCTGTGGCAGCGACGACTCCCCCGACGAGCCGGTTGCCACTCCCGAGGCGACCGCCGAAGCGGTCACGGCTACAGCCACCCAGGCTCCCACGGAGGCGCCCGCCACCGAGACCGCTGACGCTGGCGGTTCCGTCGATGAGAACTACCTGCGCGCCATCTGCATGGGGGGCAACGACCTGCAGGCTGCCATGTTCATGGCGGCGATCCAGCTTGAGACCGAGGGCGGCGACCCGGATGACCCCGAGGTCTTCGCCGAGCTGTTCGTCGCACCGCTGGCCGGTTTCCTCGAGCACATGCGGGAGGTCACGCCCCCCGACGATCTGGCCGAGTACCACACCGCCGCCCTCGCCCAGTACGAAGCGCTCGTCACGCTCTTCGCTGCCATAGGGGAGGGGGGCGAAGAGCTGGAAGGCGACCCGTTCGAACTGCTCGGCGGGATGCTGGCCGGCGCCGAAGAGTTCCCGGCCATCCCGGAGGCTGCGCTCGCGCGTCTTGCCGAGGTCTCGAAGGGCGTCCCCGAGTGCGCCGGATCGCTCTTCCTGAACGAGTTCCTTGGAACGGCCAGTGCGGAGCCGGTCGACACCGGGTCCAGCGCCGCCGACCCCGCCGACCCCGCCGATGAGGCCTACGTCCGTGGTGTCTGCCTGGCCGGCGACGCCTTCAATGCGACCGTCCAACAGGCAACGGCCGATCTGGGCCCGGACGCCAGCCTCGACCAGAGCGATCCGGAGGTGTTCGCCACGGTCTTCACGGAGGGCCTCAGAGGCCTGGCCGCGGACATGCGCGAGATCTCGCCCCCTGCCGGCGTGGCCGTGTACCACGACGGATCGATAGCGCGCTACGAGGAGATGGTCGCGCTCCTCGACGGCATCCTGACGACGCTTGACGCGGGAGATGACGTCTCGGCCGAGACCCTCGCGCGCTTCCAGCAGCTTCTGCAGGGTGGAATCGGGATGCCCGGCCTGCCTCCGGCCGATGCCAACCGCCTGGCCCAGGCCGCGAACGGCGTCGTCGAGTGCTACGGCTCCGGCTTCCTGCTCGGCTTCCTCGGCGGGGGCGGCTAGCGGCCCCTGACCCTGCCGAGGCCTAGTTGCACTCGCTCCGACCGGCACAGGGCTCGTCTTCGATGCCTCCCTCGGGGATGCGCTCCTCGCACAGCAGGGAGACGATGCAGGCCTCGTCCGTCACCTGCGCATACCGCTGCTGCAGCTCCTCGTCGCTCTCGCTGCCGTAGGAGATGAGCGCCCGGTCGATGTCGGTGATGTTCTGGAAGGCCAGTGAATCGAGCTTGACCCCGTTCAGGACGAACGAGAGCCGTTCCGTTTCCGTGGTGCAGAGCTGCTCGCCTTCTGGGGTCGTGAGGCACGCGTCCGACAGCACGAAGCCGAGCGAGTCGAAGAACTCGCGCCAGGTCGTCCCTTCGCGGTGGACGTGGACAACGCTGCCGCGCTCGCCGTGGATGTGGACGTTCTCGCTCAGCTCGTCCCCTTCGCCCGAGACGAAGCGCTCCTGGCCGAAGTCGTACCGCTCGCCGCGGATGTAGAGCGCGAAGTCGGCGTGCCAGTGCACCGGCTGCCGCAGTTCGCAGCCGGGCGTTCCCAGCTCGCACTCGGCCGGTTCGCTGTCCCCGCTGTTCAGGACGAGCAGGACGGCCAGCGCCACGACGGCGCCCATGAGCAGCGCGCTGATGGGAAGCCAGACACGGGGACCGAGCGTGCCCCTGGGCAGCCGGGATGGACTACTGCGTGGCATCGTCCCCGTCGTCCGATTCGCCCTCGGCCCCCGCCTCATCCTCGGCGGTCACGGTGTCGATCACGTCCTGGATGACCTCGCGCCAGCGTTCGTTCGAATTCGGCGGGTTCTGCACGGGCAGGCCGTTGAGCGTGAAGCTGGGCGTCCCCTGGAAGCCGATCGCCTGCGCCGCCGCCTGGTCTCTCGCCACCGGGCTGAGCGCGTCCGGCCTTACCTGGCAGGCCGCGAAGGCTTCCGTGTCCAGCCCCAACTCCCCGGCGATGGCCACCAGGTTCTCTTCCGCGAAGACGCCCTGGTCCCGGCGGAATCCGTCCTCCGCCTGCTTCGCGAAGAGGCGGTTGGCGTACTCGAACATGCGGTCCTGCTCGGCTGCGCAGGAGGCTCCCACCGCGGCGGTTAGCGACTCCAGGCCTACCAGCGGGTAGTGCCGGAACTCGATCTGCAGGAGGCCCGCCTTGACGAACTCTTCCACGAGGAAGGGCTCACTGTTCAACGTGTACCCCAGGCAGAACCCGCACTGGAAGTCCTCGTACTGGATCATCTTCACCGGCGCATCGTCGCTGCCCAGCTTGTTGCCGTCCTGCATCTCCACGGGCAGGTCCGCGAGCGCCTGGTCGATCGCCGAGAGGTTCTCGATGACCTGCTCGTCGCTGTCCCCGCCACCGCTGAAGGGCCGGACCACGAAGACGACCACGAGGGCGGCGATCGCGACGACCGCGGCCAGCGCGATGAAGCGCCAGTCCAGGGAGTTCAGACCGCCGCCGCCGCTGCTGCTGTCTCCGCCACCGCTCCCGCCGCCACCTCCCTGTGAGGAGCCGCCCGAGCGACCGCCCCGGTAGGAGGTCGCCTGTCGGCGTGCCTGGCGGTTCTGCTGGCGTCGCGCCTGCCGGTTCGACATCGCGTCGAGGATAGCAAAGGTCACGCTAGGGGCATCGGCATCGGCATCGATGAGTCGATAGGTGGGAGGAGCGGGCTGCACTCCACGGGTCCTCTCGCGCCGACGTCGAGTGACGGACCACTTTGACACGTATCTGTCAGAAAGGTAGCGTCAGGCAAGGAGTCTGGTTTGGTCACGTTGGACACGCACAAGGCGGTTACTCAGCTCCAGGATGCTGGCGCACCCGAGCCTCTGGCGCGTGCTACGGTTGATGTCGTTGAGGAAGGTGTCGAGAAGGGCGCCGAGAAACTCGTGACACAAGCGATTCTGTACCGGGCGGTGCTCATCCAGAGTGGAGTACTCATCGGAGCGCTCGCCGCGATCGACGCGCTTATCAGCTGACCAAACGGTTTCGGGCGAAGGCCAGCGCCTAGCCGGACGTCTCCGCCAGGAAGTCTTCCACCAGCTCCAGGAAGCGGTCGAAGCGGTCGTGGTGGACCCAGTGGCCGGCGCCGTCGACCGTCTCCGCGCGGTAGGTGTGGAACGCGCTGTAGTCCGCGCCGGTGTTCTGCTTGCCCCAGCTCTCCGCCCCCTGGATGAAGAGCATGGGCGCCCGAATCTGGTTCCAGATGTCGCGCGCGTCCTCCATGTTGAACTCGTAGGGCGAGCGCGAGCGCATGTGGTTGTCGAACTTCCACACGTAGCCGTCCTCCACCTCCCGCACCCCGTGAACGGTCAGGTGCCGCGCCAGTTCGGGCGAGAGGTGTGAGTTGGCCTCGCGCATGCGCGTCACGGCGTCCTCGAAGGTGGGGTAGATGCGGACCGCGCGGCCGGCCAGTTCGCGCATGTCGGCCAGCCAGTCGCGCATGCGCCTGTGTGCGGGGCGGTGCTCCGAGCCCGTTGATTGCAGCCGCCCCAGCCCCTCGATGCTGACCACCCCCCGCACGCTCTCGGGCATGGTGCCGGCGTACTGCAGGGCGATGCTGCCCCCGAGGGAGTGGGCCACGAGCGTCACAGGCGTCCGCCCGATCTCGCCCACGACGGCGTGCAGGTCCAGCGCGTAGTCGATGATCGAGTAGTTGCCGCCGAGCGCCCAGTCGGAGTCGCCGTGGCCGCGCAGGTCGGGCGCGAACACCTGGTAGCGGTCGCAGAGCGCCTCGGCCGTGCGGTCCCACGAGCGGGCGTGGTCGCGCCCTCCATGCAGCAGCACCAGGGGCGGCTTCCCGTCGTCGCCCCAGACGACGTAGTGCAGCCGCAGCCGTTGCGAGTCGACGTAACGGGATTCGGGTTCCATACCGTCGGGCAGTGTAGAGGCCCCCGCCCGTATGCGGTCGCGCCCGCCTAAGAGAAGATGGGGCCGCCGGGCTGGCAGGTGCGGCAGAAGCTCGTCACCTTCTTGCTCGCGTCGATGTCGGTGATCTTCGCGCCGTCACGCGGGCAGAGCGCCTCGCCGCCGAGGCGGTGTACGCGGAAGAAGTCGCGCCGTTCGCGGTAATCGAGCGAGTCGCCTTTCACCATGCGTTCGCGCGCGAGGGGCGTGGCCCAGGCCATCACCTGACGCGCCGAGGCGAAGAGCCGGCGCAGGTCCTCCTCGTCGAGGTCCTTGCGGGCGGTGAAGGGGTTGATGCGCGCTTCCCACAGGATCTCGTCGCTGTAGGCGTTGCCGACACCCTGCACGAATTCGGCCTTGGTGAGGATGTTCTTGATGCGCCCCCGGTACTTGCGGATGCGCTCCAGCCACACGTCCTCGGTGAGGGCCGGGTCGAGCAGGTCGGGGCCGCCCGCGCTCCAGTTCGGGATCGCATCGATCTCTTCCAGCGGTAGCAGGTAGATGCGGCCCATCACGCGCAGGTCGGCGTAGCGCAGTTCGTTCCCGCCGGAGAGAGAAAGGCGCAGGCATGTGCGCCCCTGCTTCTTCGCCTCGGGCGGGGCGTACTGGAACCGCCCGGTGAGCATCGGGTTGATCGCCAGCACGCGCCCCGAGGCGAGCGTGAACAGCAGGAACTTTCCCTGCCGCCCCGTCTCCCCAAAGGCGTCGCCCGGGAGAGACTCCGCCAGGATCGTCGCCCCCGTGCGCACCACGTGGGGAATCTTGACCTCGACCGACTCCACGGTCTGACCGGGCAGGCGCTCGTTCAGGAACCCGCGGATCGCCTCGAGGTCGGGAATCTCGGGCATGGGCTAGAGGCGCTGGCGGGCGGCCGCCTGGCGGGCGAACATCTGCACGGCCGTCAGGATGCCGAGCAGCCCCTCGCCCTTCCCCATCGAGAGCTCCTTGCCGTAGATGTCGAAGATGACGTCTCCGGGGATGCGCTGCACCTGCTCCAGCGATGCCCCGGCGAGGGCCTCGTCGAGGATGGCGCAGAACGACTTCGCCGAGATGCCCTGCGGGTTCTCGACGGCGAAGTAGTACTGCTGCGTCCCCTCATCGTCGTTCTCCGCCCACACGAACGCCTGCGATTCGCAGCGCTTCACGCGCCGGTCCTCGGGGTAGGGGCGCGTGGCGATGCGCTCGGGCACGTTCTTGAACTGGTCGGCGTACTCGATCAGGTAGTCGACCCGCTCGGTGCGGTCGAGGAACGAGAACTCGTCGACGAGGTCGGCGAGCGTCTGGGGGATTCCGTCCGCGCTCACTTCTCGATGGGTACGTTCACCAGGTTGCCCCACTCGGTCCAGGAGCCGTCGTAGTTGCGGACGTTCCCGAAGCCGAGCAAGTGGGTGAGCACGAACCACGTGTGGCTGCTGCGCTCACCGATGCGGCAGTAGGCGATCGTGTCGTTGCCGGGCGAGAGCCCCTGCTCGTTCAGGTAGATTTCCTGCAGCTCGGCAGCCGTCTTGAAGGTGCCGTCCTCGGGGTTGGCGGCGCGCGCCCAGGGGATGCTGCGGGCGGTGGGGATGTGGCCGCCGCGAAGGGCGCCCTCGTTCGGGAAGTCCGGCATGTGCAGGCGCTCGCCGGAGTACTCCTGCGGGCTGCGCACGTCCACGAGCTGCCCGCCCGCATCGAGGTGCGCAAGCACGTCCTCGCGGAAGGCGCGGATGGGGGCGTCGTTGCGCTCGGAGGCGGAGTAGCCGGTCGCCGCGTAGGTGGGGACCTCACGCACGAGCGCGCGGCCCTCCTGCTCCCACTTCTGGCGGCCGCCGTCCATCACCTTGGCGTTGCTGTGGCCGAAGAGCTGGAACACCCAGTAGGCGTAGCAGGCCCACCAGTTGTTGCGGTCGCCGTAGAACACGACGGTCGTGTCCTGCGAGATGCCGCTGCGCGACATGAGCACGTCGAAGCCCTCGCGCTGGAGGTAGTCGCGGCGCAGCTGGTCGTTCAGGTCGGCCGCCCAGTCGACCTGAACCGCCCCGGTGATGTGCCCGGACGGGTAGAGGAGCTGGTCTTCGTTCGACTCGACGATGCGGATACTGGAGTCGTCCAGGTGGTCGGCGACCCAGTCGGTGCTGACGAGGACATCGGGGTTGGAATATCCCCGGTTGGCGATATCGGTCATGGCGTCTCTCCTGAGCATGTTGCCGCGGCGGGCGTAGCCCGCGACGGGAGTCGTAGCGTACAGGAGCGCCGCGACGGGTGGGGAGAGCGCTCGCTTCACTCGCTTGCTGAGGAGAGCGGCACTACGGGGAGATCATCCCGTCTCGTGTCGCCATCATCAGCACGTATGGGCGCATGAGCGGGTTGACGAAGCGGTAACGGTACCGCCTGATGGGACCCGTTCGCTCAAGCAGTGGTCCCCGCTCCGCCTTGGTGAGATTCCCGAGGTAGTAGGCAACACCTTCCTGTCCCGTCTTGCGATCCCGCAACCGGTCGTACTGCTCTGCCACCATCCGCGATGAGAAGTAGCCGCGATCGTCTGACTCGGCCAGGGCGCAGGCGATGATCGCTTCGCGCCAGTGGCTGGTCTTCCGAACTGGCGTGGCTGCCTTGTGGTAAGTCTCGCGGATGCTCTGGTCCGATCGATCAACGGCGCGAGATATCCCCGCGACTACATCGCCTGTCCCAATCCTCCGGCGTCCACCATCCAGGGCCACGCGGGCGGCGCTCTGTGCGAGGAGGTGGGTGAAGTGGGGGAATCCCTGCGAAACGGAGACCACTTGCTGGCGGGCCTCCGGCTCGATGGTGAAGCCCGCCTGCGCCAAGCCCTCGTCGAGGATCTGGCCAAGTTCATCGCTTGACATTCGGGGCAGGTGAACCTGCCGTAGATTACGGACGACGGAGGCGTGGCTACGCAATAAGGCGTCAATGTTCTCAGCCACGCCGACCAGTACCAGCGTGGCGGACACACCGCGATCAGAGCATGCCTTGATCAGGTCTGCGAAGGCGTCCGTCTCGCTCGGTGCGAGACGGTCAAACTCATCGATCACGAACACCAGCGACAGGGGAATGCGCGCCAGCAGCCTCGCAACTTCATCGGGCACGAGCCGTTCCCTGTCCGGTAGCAGAGCGAGGAGGTCAATGTCCTGGTGGCTATCTTCGGTGACGAAGCCGGTCTGGCGCTCGGGCAACCGCAACTGAATTGAGCCCGCTGCTCGCCTGATGACCGATGAGAAGGTGTCGCCCTGTCCGCAGATCGTCTTGGACACCGAGATAACGTCCGCGACGAATTCATGCACGATGTTGGCCAGGGAGGTCTTGCCCACGCCGCGATCCCCGTAGATCACGGCGTGAAGCCCCGCTGCGGTCATGACGTCCACGACATCCCGAATCTGGTCAATGCGACCGCGGAACAGCGAAGCTGCGTTGATCGGTGCGTGAGGGCTGAACGCTGAGTTCAGCGCCGCCTCGGCTTGCCGCTTTTCTTCGTTGGCGCGTCCTTCGTCCTGCATACGGGTACTTTAACTTTGATAAAGGGTATTTGGCCAGACAGTCGTGTAACGCTCGTGTCGAATATCCGCGCGAATAACCTTCGACGCCGCTCCATGGGCCATCCATCGGGGGAAGCTGAGACAGCGCGGTAGGCTGAATTGGAGGCTGGCCAGACAGGGATGATTGCCTGCGCCCTCTGGAGATTGCCGTCTTGGTGGGCCGATTCCTTGGTTGGCTGGCCTTGTTCTTTGGTTAGCTCCCCCATTGAGAGGGTAAACGCCTGTTTTCCCTGATAGTCGTGTAACAGTCATGTCGTCGCCTCAGAACACCAGCCGCGCGCTTCCCGCCTCCGCCCCGCCCCCCAGCCAGCGTTCCAGGTCGACCGCGTCGAAGCCGCGGACGGTGGCCAGGTCCCGGGACTCGCAGGCGCGCGGCTCGCCCCGCTCGCCGCGCGGCAGGGCCGTGAGCTCGGCCCGGAAGACGACGGCGAGCTCCCAGCCGTCGTCCCCCTCGCGGGAGATGACGTCGACGAGGCGCAGGTCCGACATCGCGCCGTCGCACCACTCGTCGATGATCGTCGAGGCGATTTCGTACGGGTTGGCGCCCTGCTTCAGGACCGTCCAGGGTAGCCAGCGACCGCCCGGTCCCGGCGCCTCGAGAAGGAAGGCCACGAGCTGGCCCTGAAGAACGGGCGCCACGTGGACCGTGAGCAGGACCCCGCCCGCCATCAGATGACGCCGGCGAACACCGAGTCGTCCTCGAATGGGCCCACTGCTGCGATCGTTGCGGCCTCCGCCTGGAGCAGGTCGCGACCCACCCGGCGCAGGTCGTCGAGCGTGACCGCCTCGATCATCGCCACCACCTCGTCGACCGTCAGCACTTCTTCGAGCACGAGTTCCTGCCCGCCGATCCAGGCGGCCACGGCGCGCGTGTCTTCCATCCGCAGCTGGATGCGGCCAGCGGCCATGCGCTTCCCCTTCTCCAGCTCCTCCTCGGTCACATCGTGGAGGAAGCGCTCGACCTCGGCGCGCGCCACTTCGAGCGTGACACGCGCGTTCGAGGGGTCGCAGCCGGCGTAGACGGTGAACGCGCCGGCGTCGCGGTATTCGCTCAGGTAGGAGTGCACGTCGTAGACGAGCGCGCGCTCCTCGCGCAGCTCCAGGAAGAGGCGGCTCGACATGCCCTCGCCGAGCAGGGCGCTGAGCAGGCCGGCGGCGTACTGGTCGTCGTGGCCGAGGGGCAGGGCGGGATAGGTCAGGCAGAGGTGGGCCTGCTCCGTCGCCTTCGTGCGCACGGCCACGCGCGGATGCTCGCCGCGTGGCTGCGCGGGGTGCCAATCGTGCGGCTCGCCCTCGGGGGCCGGCCCCAGCCAGCGCGAGGCCGCCTCCACCACCGCTTCGTGCGTGACGTTCCCGGCCACCGAGAGGACCATGTTCGAGGGCACGTACTGCGCCCGGAAGTAGCGCTCGACAGCGGAGAGCGGCAGCGATCGCGCGATCGCTACTTCGCCGCCGATGTTCCGGCCGAGGGGCTGGTCGGGCCAGAGCGTCTCGTCGGCGAGGATCGACGCCAGCTCCCCCGGACTGTCCTCCACCATGGCCAGCTCCTCGAGGATGACCATGCGCTCCTTCTCAAGCTCGATCGGGTCCATCTCCGGGGCTGTCACCATGTCCGCGAGGATGTCGATCGTTTCGAGGGCGGCCCAGTCGGGCGTCTTCGCGTAGTAGACCGTGAGCTCGCGGTCGGTGGCGGCGTTGTGCAGCCCGCCGACCCCCTCGATCGCCTCCGCGATCTCCTGCGCCGTGGGGCGGCGCGAGGCGCCCTTGAAGAGCATGTGCTCAAGGAAGTGCGAGAGCCCCGCCTCGGTGTCGTCCTCGTAGCGGCTGCCCGCGCCCACGTACACGCTGACCGTGGCGGAACGCGTCTGCGGCATCTCGCTCGTGACGATCCGCAGCCCGTTGGGCAGCACCGTTCGCTCAAACACTCAGGCCGTTCTCCCCGCATGCCGGTTGGCGGCGCTAATCATGGGCGGCGGGGGTGTTCAGAGACAACTTGCCGTCCGCGTCAAGCTCGCCCCACAGCTCGCCCTGCGGCCCCGCGCCGGGAGTCGCGGGCGGCTCGATGCCGAGGTGCCGCCAGGCCCCCGCCGTGGCTATCCGGCCCCGCGGCGTGCGCTGCAGCAGCCCGCACTTCAGCAGGAACGGCTCGTACACGTCGAACACCGTGTCGGACTCCTCGCTGATGGCGGCCGCGATCGTCTCCAGCCCCACCGGTCCGCCCTCGAACTGTTCGATGAGGGCGCGCAGCAGGCGGCGGTCGTTCACGTCCAGCCCCAGTGCGTCCACTTCGAGCAGTTCGATCGCCTCCCGCGTGACCTCCAGGGTGGCGAGGCCCTCCGCGCGCACCTCGGCGTAGTCGCGCACGCGCCGCAGGATGCGGTTGGCCACGCGCGGCGTTCCCCGCGCCCGCCGCGCGATCTCCCCGGCGGCCTCCTCCGCAAGCGCGACGCCGAGCAGCGCCGCCGATCGCCGCACGATCGTCGTCAGGGCGTCCATTTCGTAGAAGTCGAGCCGGTAGACCGAGCCGAAGCGGTCGCGCAGGGGCGCGCTGATCATGGCGTAGCGCGTGGTCGCGCCGATGACTGTGAAGGGCGGTAGCTGCAACCGGATGGAGCGCGCGCCCGGCCCCTTCCCGATCACGAGGTCGATGGCGAAGTCCTCCATCGCCGGGTAGAGGATCTCCTCGACCGCACGGGCAAGGCGGTGGATCTCGTCGATGAAGAGGACGTCGCCGTCCTTCAGGTTCGTGAGGATGGCGGCGAGGTCGCCGGGACGTTCGATGGCGGGGCCGCTGGTGGTGCGGATGGGGGCGTGCATCTCCGCTGCGAGGATGTGCGCGAGCGTCGTCTTGCCCAGCCCCGGCGGTCCGTAGAAGAGGTGGTGGTCGAGCGGTTCCCCTCGCTTCTGCGCCGCCTCGATGGCGATGAGGAGGACATTCTTCAGGCGCTCCTGGCCGGGGAATTCGCCGAGCCGCTGCGGCCGCAGCGTTTGCTCCGCCTGGAGCTCGTCCTCATCCAGAACGGCCCCGTCGATCTCGCGTTCCTCGGGCGCCATGGCGCAAGTCTAACCGCACGGGAACGGATGTTCGAGGGGTAGCGTCCGTCCGACCGTCCTGAGTGGGGCGCCGCTTCGTTGTCCGGGGAGCGACCATCGCCCGGACTGCGCTGGCTGCTCCATCTCCGTGGAACACACAGCCTGAAGTGAGATTCTTCCGTGCTCTCAGCGGGGGGTGTTCTCTAGCTTCTTCCACTCTTCAAGGAATTTAGCCTGGAGCTCAACTAACTTTTGTTCGTAGTCACGCTGCGCTGAGTGGAGCGTTCTGTTTCTTTCTTCAGCAAAAGCTTGCCTCGCTTCTTCTATGCCAGGCCATTCAGCCTCTCCCAAGCCATCCTTAAGGCGAGCGCATCTCCAGACGAACGTGCTCTGCGCCTGGCGTTCAGCGAGGCTCCGATCGTACTGCAACTTCTCAACGGCACTTCTGAAGCCCCAAGTGACACTGTGAAACGGGAGCGTCACCTAGACATCTTCCTCGAGCGGCACGTCGTCCTGAACCATCTCCCTCCACCGGTCGTCAAATTCCCGTTCTAGTTCCTGTCGGATCTCCTCTCTGACCTCCTCCCGAATCTTCTCTCGGGATCGCTTTCGGGATTCCCTCAGCTTTTCTTCAACCCAGCTTGCCAGAGCCATGCTCACCCTCAGCAATTCTGTGACTAGGAAGGCAGCCCCCGCGGAAGCAACGGTGAGCGGGGCCAAGCCTTCGGCGATGTTGCGGACTATCGAAAATGGAGATGCCGTCGCTGGAGCGCCGTGCACTTCCTGCGCTGTGACCACGATAGCGCTCGCGGCCAAGAGGGAGAGGAAGGACCAGAAGTAGAGATTCCGTACACGGCCTTCAATGCTCCAGAACGACTCTGGGCTGTCAGGAAGGTGCAGGGCGATGGGGTGCGCTCATGTCTCTTAGTCCTCCGAGTTTCGATCCTACGACCCTCAAAAGAACTTTGGAAGATCGGGTTTGTCAAGGTTCGGAACACTCAATTGTTGCCGCCCACGTCCCCGCCACCCATCTCTGCAACCTCGTCCCCAGCGCCCGCGATGGCGACGGTGATGGCGTCGTCTGCGAGCGCTAGCCTCCGCTAGCCCGCCGCCTGCAGGTCCGAAGGCTCGCGGGCCGCGCGCAGCACGCGGAAGATGGTGCGGCGCGAGAGGCCGAAGCGCGCCGCCAGATCGTCGACCGAAAGGTCTTGCTCCCGCGACAGCCGCACGATCGTCGCGTCGCGACCCGTGCGCAGCATCGCCGGCGCGCCGCCCGGCTCCTCATAGCGGCAGCGCGGCAGGGGACAGCTCAGGCACGAGGGGTACAGGTCGCAGCCGTTGTCTCGGTAACGGGTGTTTTCCGGCAGCGCGTCGATGCGTGGCCGGCGGATCGGGCTCTCATCCAAGGGCTCCACCTCCTGTGGGGGAGAGGCAGAGTAGAACTAATGTTCTCGACAGTCACCAGCCGGATGGCAGTCGGGCCGAACCCCGGGCGGGCGAGAGAGCCTGGGGGGAGCGGCTAGGCGCCCGGATCCATCCGCCGTAGGCGCTCGATGCGCTCCTCCAGCGGCGGGTGCGTGCTGAACAGCTTCGACATGCCGCCCCCGGCGAAGGGGTGGACGATGTAGAGCGCCGCCACCGCTTCCTGCTGGGGCGTCGCCTGCATCGGCGCGTAGGCGACGCCGCGGTGCAGCTTCTGCAGCGCGCTCGCCAGCGCATCGGGGTCGCGCACGATGCGCGCGCCCGCCTCGTCCGCGGCGAACTCGCGCGTGCGGCTGATGGCGAACTGGATGACCGAGGCCGCCAGCGGCGCGAGGATCATGATTGCGATGGCGGCGAGGGCGTTCCGCTGCCCCCCGAAGAAGATCAGCATGAACGAGATCATCGAGATCGCCCCCGCGATCGTCGCCACGATCGAGCTCGTGAGCGTGTCCCGGTTCTTCACGTGCGCCATCTCGTGGCCGATCACCGCGCGCAGCTCGTGCTCGTTGAGGAGTTGCGTGATGCCGGTCGTGACCGCGACCACGCCCTTCTCCGGGCTGCGCCCCGTGGCGAAGGCGTTGGGCGTGGCGTTCTCGATGATGTAGACCTTCGGCATCGGCATGCCCGCGCGGTAGGCCACCTCGTGGACCATGTCGTGCAGCTTCGGCGCTTCCTCGGCCGTCACCTCGCGTGCGCCAGCCATGCGCAGGGCGAATTTGTCACTGAACCAGAAGGCCGAGAAGTTTATGACCGCGGCGATGACGAGGAAGGCGATCAGCCCGCCGAACCCGCCGATCACGTACCCGATCAAGAGCAGCAGGGCGGTCAGGGCCATGAGCAGGAAGCCGGTCTTGATGCCGTTCATGGGCGCGAAAAACCTCCCTGAGTCCACGATCCAGTATAGGAGGGCCGCCTGCGGGGAGTGTGAATCCGCGCTAACCCACGGGGCCGAACGCCACCACCGCCTGCCGCGCCTCCTCCTGCGCCCCCGCCAGCGCGTCCTCGCCCGCCAGCGCGACCCAGCGATACTCGAACCGCAGCCCCTTCACCGCCTCCGGCCCTATCGGTTCGCAGCGCCACGAGTCGGGCAGGAGGAAGCCCGGCTCCGTCGCGTAGCAGTGCCAGCGGCGCCCGTCCGTCTCGAAGGAGGTCACCGGCTGCCAGCCGCCAAGGGACAGGCCGCTCTGCTCGAGAACTTCGCGGGCGACCGCCTGGTTGGGCGTCTCCCGCTCTCCGACAGTTCCACCGGGCACCTGCAGGCCCCCCTCGGGCATGCCCGCGTGCTCGAACACGAGCAGTTCGCGGCCTTCCTCGCCCTCGCGCAGCACGAATCCGTACGCCTTTTCTATCATTCCCCGATTCTGGCAGATCATCGGTCTAGAGGAAGGGCTACAGTAGCCGCGTGACCCAGGCAGGGCAGCCCCGGTTCAGACGCGTCTGGGGATACGTGCGGTTGGCGCTCCTCGTCATCCTCACGTTCTTGTTGATCGTCGCGCTCGCCACCAGGGATTGGAGCACGATCGCACCGACGGCTGTCTTCATCGTACTGCTCGCCTTCCTGGAGGCCATGGATCGCGGCTGGCTCCGTCGCTTCGGCGGTGGCGGGCCGCCCGACACGCGCTAGAATCGCGCCCCAACCCGAAGGGAGCCCCCACATGGCAGACTTCCCGTACGCAGATCCCCGCTACATCGCCGACCGTATCGCCATCATGGACGTGATGGTCAAGTACGGCACTTCCGTCGACGCCCGCGAGATGGACCGCTACCGCTCGTGCTTCACCGACGACCTGACCGTCGTGGGCTACGGCGGCGACGACATGGAGGGCGCCGACACCTACCTCGAATACGTCATCGAGGCGCTTAAGAACTTCCCCGGCACGCAGCACCTGATGGGCAACCAGGTCCTCGAGATCGACGGCGACACCGCCCACGTCAATACCGAGGTGCAGGCGACCCACTTCCTGAAGGAAGACCCGGACGCGATCATGACCCTCTGGGCCACCTACGTGGACGACATGGTCCGCGGCGCCGACGGCCAGTGGCGCATCAAGCGCCACCAACTCGTGCGCCGCGGCTCGCAGCGCACCGTCAACCAGCCGTAACGCCGGCGGCCGCGCTACAGGTCCGCGACCTGCGGCAGGACCTCGCTCGCGAGCCACTCCGGCACACGGGTCGAGGAGAGGTTGAACCAGATGAACACGACCTCGTCGATGCCCGACTCCGCGAGCCGCCCGAGCTTGTCCACGATCTCGTCGGGCGTTCCCATGATCGCGCCCCTCCCGCGGAGCGACTCGATGTAGTCCGCTGCGGAGATGGGGTCGGGCGGCGCCCTGCGCAGCATCTGCAGCGACGCTTCCGCCTCCAGCTCCGCATCGGTGGCCCCGATGAGGCCCATCGTCATCATCGTGTGCCGGATCTCGCCCGGGTCGCGCCCGATCTCGTCGCAGTACCCGGCGAGCAACTCGCACTTGTGCCGGTAGACGTCCGGCGGCAGGTCGACGCTGTTCCATTCGTGCGCGTACTTCGCCACCAGCGGCAGGGTGCGCTTCTCGCCCCCGCCCGCGATGAGCACCGTCGGGCGCCCCGCGGCCGGCTTCGGCAGCGTCTGGGCCTCGTGCAGGCGGTAGTAGCGCCCTTCGAACGAGGCGGGCCCCTCTCCCCACATCGCCTTCATCACCGCGATGTACTCGTCGAGCCGGTCGAAGCGCTCCCGCAGCGATGGGTAGTCGACGCCGTAGGTGGTGTGCTCGCCCTCGTGCCAGCCCACCCCCAGCCCCATGACGAAGCGTCCGCCGCTGAGCAGGTCGAGCTGCGCCGCCAGCCGCCCCACGTTCGAGGGCGGCCGGAACATCACCGGCGTCACGAACGGCCCGATGCGCACGCGCTCCGTCTCCCGCGCCGCCAGCGCCAGGAGCAGGTACGGCTCGATCGAGTCGATCTGGTTGACCGAGAAGAAGTGGTCGCCCAGGTGCCAGGAGTGGAAGCCGAGCTGCTCCGTTGTTCGCATCGTGGCGATGGTCTGCTCGAGGGTGTGCCCCCACGGCCCTACGACGATCCCGATCTTCATGCTGATCCTCCTCGCGCTACAGGTCCGCGACCTGCGGCATGACCTCGCTCGCGAGGAATGCCGGCAGGCTGTCGGTGGTCAGGTTGAAGTAGACGAACTGGACCTCGTCCAACCCCTCCTCGGCGAGCCGCCCGAGCTGGTCGACCACCTCGTCCGCGGTGCCCATGACCGCGCCCCCTTCGCGCAGCGCCGCGCGGTAGTCGGCGGGGGTGGGGTTGCCGGGCGGGGGCGTGCGCTGCATCTGCGTGAGCGTCGCCGCCTCGACCTCCTCGTCGCTCGCGCCGACGAATCCGATCGTCGTCATCGAACGGCGAATCGTGGCGGGGTCGCGACCCACGTCCGCACAGTGCGCGGCCAGCACCTCGCACTTGTGGCGGAACACCTCCGGCGTCAGGTCGACGCTGTTCCACTCGGCCGCATACTTCGCCACCAGCTTCAGGGTGCGCTTCTCGCCCCCGCCCCCGATGAGGATCGGCGGTCGCCCCGATTCCGGCTTCGGCAACGCGTCGACCTCGCTCAGGCGGTAATGGTCGCCCTCGAACGAGGCCGGCCCCTCGCCCCACATGGCCTGCATCACCTGGATGTACTCATCGAGCTGGTCGAAGCGCTCGCCCAGACGCGGCCAGTCGACGCCGTACGTGCGGTGCTCCGCCTCGCCCCAGCCGACCCCCAGCCCGAGCACGAAGCGCCCCCCGCTGAGCAGGTCGAGTTGCGCCGCCAACCGCCCCACGTTCGAGGGCGGCCGGAACATCACCGGCGTCACCAGCGGCCCGAAGCGGATGCGTTCGGTGTCGCGCGCCGCCAGCGCAAACAGCAGGTACGGCTCAAGCGAGTCGAGCTGCTCCCCCACGTAGAAGTGGTCCCCGAGGTAGTACGAGGCGAAGCCGTGCCGCTCGGCCGCGGCCATCGAGGAGCTCACGTCCTCGAACGACACATCCCAGGGCCCAACGGCGAATCCGATATCCATGCGTGCGTCCTTTCGTTGCTGCCAGTCCTGCTCAGCGCACTGTAGCGGCGTGGGCCTGACAGCGCTGTACTCGGCTCACTGGCCTCCCTGTTCAACACTCCTGCTCTCCGGTTCGAGCAGCGAGATTCTGCCGCCGCCTACAACCAGCAGTTCCCCGTCGCGCTGCACGACCTGCGGGACGAAGTTCGTCCCGTCGGGGGCGATGGTGAAGAGGACGAAGCTCCATGACGCTGGGCCTGCCAGGGGCGCTAGCCGAACTGCGAGCCTCGATCCGTCCGGCGACCACGCAAGCCCGAGTATCCGCTGCTCAGACCTGCGGATCAGCCTCGTTTGGCCCGTCTCCACGTCTGTTGCGGTCAACCAACGCGTTCCGCATACCACTTCCCGCCCGTCCGGCGACTAGAGGAGCGTTGTGCACCCCTCCGTGAGCCACCGCACTTCACCACCGTCAGGGGCCACAAGATTGAGATCGCCACTGTCATGCCATGCCGCATCAGCGAATGCCAGGAGCTTGCCATCAGGAGACCCAGGCGACCTCGGACCAGGCCTCCCCCAGCCTCGTCAGGTTGCCCCCGTCCAGGTCGACGACGTACAGCCCGCGCTGAATCCTGTACATCCCCCCCTCCTCCACAGCCACGAAGGCCAGCTTCCTGCCGTCCGGTGACCAGGTGGGGGGCGTACCCCAGGCGATCACTTCCGGCGCCAGCGCCCGAACGTTGTCGCCTTCCGAGTTCATCACGAAAAGCCGGGGGTCCCAGCGGCCGTTGCCACCCCCACCCACAGTAGACAGGAAGGCGATGTGATCGCCATTCGGCGATACCACTGGGTTCGTCTCCTGGTGTGGTGTCTTCGTCAATCGCCTGAAGTCCTTGCCGTCAATGGTTGTTGAGACAATCTCAAAGTTGTGCTCCCCGTCGCACCCGACCCACCCGCCCATTAGTAGTCTTCCTGATGGAGGGCATTGAGGGCCAAATTGTCGAGTGGGTAAGGCGCACAGTCCGAGGCGTCATTCGGGCGGCTGTGGTTCTCGATAGTGGCCGCCGCGACCCCGCCCCCGATCAGGAAGCGGCGACGGCTGCTGCGCCGTCGCCGCTTCTCCACGGCCCAACGGCGAATCCGATGTCCATACGTCCGTCCTTTCGGTCAGTGGGGGCAGCGGCGAGCTAATGCCTCCGCCAGGCTGTCAGCCAGCGCCTGCTCACCGATGCTGCGCAACTGACCTGCAAGCTCCGGCCGAGACTTCGGGAAAATACGGGCGCTGCTCAGTGCTGCTCGGGCAAGGTGCGTAAGCATCGAGATGCGCATATCAGCGGCGGCATCGCGATCACCGACCTCACAGAACTGGTCGTAGAGACGTTCCGCCTTGCGGGCGCGTTCCTGAGCCTCGGCCACCGACGGCAACATGAGGCGACTGTTCCAGTCTGCGCGCAGGCGCGTCCACCAGCCGTCGCGCTCGAACAGTACCTGCCCGTACCGCACCGTCCACGACAGATAGTCGTGACACGCCGCCAGCTTTCGTTCCACATCAGCCCGCTCGTACTGTCGGAGGTCTATTGTCATCGGTGGTCGTGGAAGGCTAGGACGGTCCTCCCCGTACACAAGCACGAGGTCGAGGTCGTCGCTGCACTCGACGTCTCGCACGGCCGAGCCGGAAGCGATGATGGCCTCAATAGCCCTATTCCGGCTCGCACCCTGCACGAGGTCGAGTGTCCATACTTGAGCAGCTTCGTCCGGCCACGACCTGACGGCGCCGAGTCGCTCGTCCGGTTCTCGCGGCAGCAGTGCTTTCTGCTCCACCTTCGTATGTTGTGTCATCGAGTTATGAACTCCCGCATGGCCTCGACGTACTCCTCGATTGCGGTGGCGATCTCCTTTGCGTCCAGATTATCAGGGGGATCGATGTCTCCGTATGCCTCGTGCTTCCGCATGTCGTTCAGGTCGACGAGCAAGTCACCGATGTCGGGCAAGGTGTACTCGGTGGCGAGACGCTGGGCTTCCCGCGCCTTATCGGGGTGATTGCGTGGCCGCTGCCGCTCCAGGTGCAGCGTCGCGGCGACGACGCACGCCTCAAGACAGTAGAAGCCGAACGTCGATAGGGCTGTCCAGTCCGTCGGGTCATCCCACGAGGCCTGCACCCGCTGAAGATGAGAGAGAGCCAGTTGGAGGGAGCCCGCAGCGGTCTGTTCCATCCTCGCGAACCCCTCTCACCGCTGGCTCCGTCTCGCCGCCCATCGGACGGTCCCAGCCTGTGGCCGCCTCCTAGCGGTCGGGGCCGTACAGGTAGTCGTCGATCACCTTGTTCATGTGGCGGATGCGGCGCTCGCGGTAGTTGATGAGCAGGCCCTTGTAGGCCCGCGAGTTCATCCCCTTCTGCACCCGAGGCAGGTTGTACGAGTCCTGGTCCATCACCAGCCCCAGCGAGATATCGCCGTGCTTGTGCTGCGTGTGAATCGGACGCGGCACATCCGTGCCCGCCGGCAGGCGCGCGTAGCTCTGGATGTCGAAGTACATCTTGTTCGGGTCGGTCGCGTGCGGCCGCTGGCGGAAGAACCCGAAGCCCGAGTGATGCGTGTTGAACGTCAGGTTCGGGAAGATGTAGTAGTGGTAGTCGTCCGACATCTGGTCGTCGTTCAGCCCGGAGACATCCATCCCCTGCTCCTCCGCGACCTCGCGGGCGCGCTTCTGCAGGAAGGGGCGGACCTCGCCGCCACGGCCCTCGAACTCGGCCGGGTCGACGCCTGCGTTGCGCAGACGGCCCTTGAGCCCGTCGGTCACCTCTTCCGGGTTCTGGTAGCGCGGGCTGACGATGCCCATCGGCACCAGGTAGCGGTTGTGCCGCTCGTACAGGTCGATCTGCACGTGGATGTCGTCCAGCCCTTCGAGCAGCTGCGGGTGGATGCCCTGCACGTGGTAGACCTCGTTGAAGGCGTCGACGGAGGCCTTCCAGTTCGTGTCCCACTCGATCGTCTTGTCGGCCACGATCGAGAACTCCTCGAAGTGGTACGGATCGAGGTGCTGCGCGACCGGGTCGAGGAACTCCAGCAGCGGCTCGGCGTCCGGGTTCATGTTGATCCAGATGAAGCCGCCCCAGACGTCGCAGGGCACTTCGACGAGGGCCGTCTCCTGGGGCACGCCCTGGGTGAACGTGTCCTCGTCCGGCACGAACTTCTTGGAGCCGTCGAGGTTGAACTCGAAGAAGTGGTAGGCGCACTGGAAGCTTTCGGCATGGCCCATGCCGGCGTTGCGGATCTGGTTCCCGCGGTGCGGGCAGACGTTGTAGAAGGCGCGGACCTTGTCCTCCGCCTCGCGAACGATGAGCAGGGACTCGGGGCCGAGCTCCGTCGTGAAGTAGTCGCCCACGGTGGGGATGTCGGACTCACGCCCGGCCATGTTCCAGACCTTGGTCCACATGCGCTCCCACTCGAGCTCCATGAACTCCTTCGAGGTGTAGCGCTCCTTGGGGATGAGCTGCGTGCCCATGAAGGGCTCGTGCGCCTTCTCCGTGGGGGTCTTGCTGCCGATTCGCTGCTGAACCATCTGTTCCTCCGGGTTGTCTCCGAGAAGTGGCTCGATGTTACGCCGTTCTGTCAACATTCGCCTTGGCTATAGTGGAGCGGGAGGCTCGTCATGGCGGATTTTGGCGGCGGCGGATTCATCCCGCCCAATCCCGGCCCCGAGCTGGAGATGCTGGCCCAGGCCCAGCAGCAGGACTTGCGGCGCCGCCACGGCGGCGACGACCGTCCGCCGAAGCGCCCCCGCGGTCCCCGCTTCGGCCTGCTGCGCCGCATGGTGCGGCGCATCCGCGGCGGCGGCGACTAGCCCTCATCTGGCCCTGCCGGTCGGCTACAGTGGAAGGGGGAGACTTGCGTGAATCGCCGGGGTCGAGAAGTGCCGAAGCAGAAGGGTGGGGGTTCCGCCCTGGAGCGCATGGCGGGGCGGCGCGCGCAGGACCAATACAGGTACGCGAAGGACCGACAACAGGACAGGCTCGAGGAGGCCGAGCGTCGCCAGCGGCTTCGCCAGCGCCCGCGCGGCCCGCGCTTCCGCCTGCTGCGCCGCATCGTCCGTGTCATCCGTGGCGGCGGGGACTAGCGCCGAGCGCGTCCGCTACAGTGGAGGGGGAGGCTGACATGGCTGGCTTCGGCGGTGGCCCACCACCTGGTTTGACGGAACTGAACGCCCGCGGCAAGCGGAGGCAGGTCGAGATGGAACGCAAGGCCATTCAGGTAGAGGCAGGCCATCGCCGGCAGCTTGCCAGGCGCCCCCGCGATCCGCGCTTCGGCCTGCTGCGCCGCGTCGTCCGGTTGGTCCGCGGCGGCGGCGAATAGCGCCATGGCAGGCGAGCGCAGACAACCTCCCGGCGATGGCGCCGCCGAACAGATCGGGCGTTCCCTCGGACGGCTCGTGCGCAAGGCCCACGATGCCGCCCTTGAGCACCAGCCCGAGGCCGAGCTGATGGCCCGTCGCGCCGTGAAGGTCGCGAAGGAGACCGTCGAGGCCGCCCGCCCCGAGGCGGAACGGCTTGCGAAGGAGGCCATCGAGGCTTCCCGTCCCGCCGCCGAGCGCGCCGCCACCTACGTGCGCGAGCACGAGGACGAGATTCGCAAGGTCGGCGGAGTCGCCGGCGAGGCGATCGCCTGGCGCGTCCTGCCCCGCCCCCTGCGCCCCTTGCTCGGGAGCGTGATCGGGAAGCTGTTCCGCCCGAAGCCCCCGGAACAGCCCTGAGTCCTTCCGCCCCCTACGCCCGCGCCGCGGACAAGCCGGGCATGTCGTTGCCCAGGTAGGTGCTGCCCAGGTTGCGGTAGTGCCGGTACGAGATGGCCGCGTGCGAGGCCGTCTGGTGGGCGTCCCGCAGGCGCCGCTCCAGCGGCGAATCCATGCGGCTCGCCGTCGTCCCCGCCGTGTTGTGGATCATGTCGACGACGTGGCGCGAGACCTGCGCGGCGTGCACGCAGGAGAGGTAGGAGCGCTGTGTCACTTCCCAGTCCGGCTGCGACCGGCCTCCGTCCTTGGGCAGGGGGCCGAGGTGCTCCTCCGTCTTCTCCTGCGCGTCGATCATGAAGGCCTTCGCCGCCCGCACGGTCGCCTCGGCCTCGCCCAGGCGGTACTGCAGCTCGGGCTGGTCGGCCAGCAGCGAACCCGACCCCCACGGCGTCTTCGTCGTGGCCAGCTCGATCAGGTCGTTGATCGCCCCGCGCGCGATGCCAAGGGCGACGCCGCCCTTGTTGTAGTGCGCCTGCATCGGGTTTCGCAGCGTGGGGCTCGCGAACGTGTCGCAGTTGCTGAAGAGGTCCTTCGGCAGGGTCGCCTTCTCCGGGATGAACGGGCCGTCGACCTTCACGTCGGCGCTGCCCGAGCCCCGCAGGCCGGCGGTGTCCCACGTATCGACGATCTCCCAGTCCTCGCGCGGCATGAGGAACGCCCTCTCTGATGAACCTCCGCCCTCGAGGGGCACGCCCTCTGAGCGCGTGTGCACGAGCGCCCAGGTGGCGTTGTGGCAGCCGCTGGCGAACGAGCCCTGGCACCAGAGCCGCCAGCCCCCCTCCACCGGTCGCGCGCGAGCGGTCTGCAGTCCCGGCCCCACGCCGGCACAGCCGAGGACGCGCCAATCGTCGTAGAACTCGTCTACGAGTTCGAGGCTCATGCGGCGCAGCAAGAGGCTGTTGATCTCCGAGTTGATGTGTACGCACCAGCCGATGGACCCATCGATGGCGGAGGCCGCCTCGACGATCTCGATCTGCTCCCTTGCGTTCAGGTCCTCGCCCCCGAGCTCCTTCGGCAGGGCGAAGCGGTAGAGCCCCTGGTCGGCAATCTCGTTCGAAGCCCAGGCGGGGATGTGGCGGATCTCCTGCGCCTCGTCGCCCGCCTGCTTGAGCGCCTCGGTCATGCCGAGTAGCCGCTCAAGGGCCGGCGCCGTCTCCTGGAGCTTCGTGCTGCGCTCGATGATCTCGGCTCGCACCATGGTTCCGCCTCCCCGTCTCTGGTCGCGCGATTCTAGGGGACTCGCCGGGACTTGCGGGCGCGCCGCCCTAGGACCTGCGGTCGATGCGCCGGATCGCTTCACTCGCGAAGGAGATGTTGGGGCGCATCTTGAGGGCGTACTCGTAGTCGATGCGGGCGTGGTAGGCGCGGTCCTGCGCCTCGTGCGCCTTCCCCCGCACGACGAAGGCGGCCGCGCCGATCTCGATCGGCATGGGCGTTTCCGGCTCGCCCAGTTCAACCTCGAGCGTGTGCATCGCGAGCCCCGGCTTCCCGTTCTCCAGGTGGTGGTGCGCGTCGCAGAGCGCCACGACGCCGGGGTGTTCAAGCCCGAGTTCGCGCGCGTTCGTCACGCCCACTTCCTCGAGCATGGCGAACAGCTCCTCGCTCTCGTCCGGTCCGCGATCGGCGTCGTCCACGCGCACCCTCCGCTTGCCGCGCGAGCGTACGGCTGCCCGCCCCGCCCCGCAATCGGGCTTATGTACCCCATTTGTGATACAGTTTGTATACGTACGTGAACAGGGAGGCCCCCGATGGCCAAGACTGAGATGATACGAGCCCGGGTTGAGCCGGAACTGAAGCGTGAGGCTGAGGAACTCTTCTCGGTGCTGGGGATGTCGGCGACCGAGGCCATCACCCTCTTCTACCGGCAAGTGACTATGCATCGCGGACTCCCCTTCGATGTACGGGTCCCGAATGCGGAGACCGTCGAGGCGTTGCAGCAGGCGCGGGACGGCGTGGACTTGGAAGACCACGCCACATTCGAAGACTTCAAGGCCGCGTTTGACTAGCGCGTGCATCTCCGTAACACGAGGCCGTTCAGGAAGGACATCCAGCTTGCCAGGAGGAGAGGCAAGGACATGGACAAGCTGTGGGCGGTCATCGGGAGGTTGGCCTTCGAGGAGCCCCTTGAGCCGCACCACAGGCAGCACCGTCTGACCGGGAGTTGGTCAGGGAGTTGGGAATGTCACGTCGAGCCGGACTGGCTCTTGATCTGGGGACAGGATGGTGACGAACTGAGGATGGTTCGAACCGGGACCCACGCCGACCTTTTCGGCTAGCGCTCTCCTCGCCCGAAGTGTTCCCGCGCCAGCGCGATGACCTGCTCGGGAGCGTCGTGGTGGACCCAGTGGCCCGAGCCCTCGACGACCACCGGCCGCACGCCTGCCAACCCCTCCACCCAGCGCTCCATGCCCCGCTTCACCCCCGACTCGCTCCCCACGATGAAGAGCACCGGGCATTCGATGGCAGCGACGAACGTCCGCATCTCCGCCAGCGTGAACTCGTCGCGACGCACGCCCGGGCGGGACCAGTTGTCGAATTTCCAGATGAACTCGTCCCCGTCCCCGCGCACGGCGTGGACGGCGATGTGCCGTGCCTGCTCGGGTGAGAGCCGCGGGTTCATCTCCCCCACGCGTGTGATGGCGCTGTCGAGGTCGGGGTAGCGCCGAACCTGGCGCGTCTCCAGCGAGCGCCGCTGCTCGACGTACTCGCGGAAGCGCTCCGGGTTCATCGGCTGCGGCTCCTCGTACAGCCCCGGCACGCGCCCCTCGATCGCGACGATGGAGGCGAACAGCTCCGGGTGCGCCCCCGCCGCGAGGAACGTGATCTGCCCCCCGAACGAATGGCAGATGATGCGCACGGGCCGGTCGAACCGCTCGACCAGCGTGAGCAGGTCGACCGCGTACTGCGAGGTCGTGTACTCGCTCCCCGGCGACCACGCGGACTCGCCGTGGCCGCGCAGGTCGGGCGCGACCACGTAGTGGTCCGCGGCGAAAGCCTCCGCGATGTCGTCCCAGCTGCGGGCGTGGTCGCGCCCGCCGTGCAGGAGGATCAGGGGCTGGGCGTCCTCGTTCCCCCAGGCCCAGTACGACAGCCGCAACCGCTGCGACGCGTAGAAATGCTGCGTTGGCTCTTCGCTAGTGGCCATTGGCTCTTGGTGGGGTCAGCCGGACAGCGCTCACGAGCCCCAGCGACCTCACCCCGCCCATAATAGAGGCCGGGATTCCCACACCGTGCCCACCGACGACCAACCACCGACCACCGACCACCGACCACCGACCACCGGCCATGTCGCGCTGGTGGGCGCCGGACCCGGTGATCCCGGCCTCATCACTGTCGCCGGGCTGGACGCACTCCGAAACGCCGATGTCGTTCTCCACGACGCTCTCGCCCCCGCGGCCCTGCTGCGCGAGGCGCCCGCGGGCGCGGAGGTGCGCGGCGTGGGCAAGCGCTCCGGCGCGCACAGCGCCACGCAGGCCGAGATCGAGGCCCTGATGCTCGCGTACGCCCTCGCGGGGAAGCGCGTCGTCCGCCTCAAGGGTGGCGACCCCTTCGTGTTCGGGCGCGGCTCCGAGGAGTTGCGCGCCTGCCGCGCGGCGGGCGTCCCCTGCACGGTCGTGCCGGGCGTCACCTCCGCTATCGGCGCACTCGCCTACGCCGGTATCCCCGTCACCCACCGGGGGCTCGCCGGGGCCTTCATGGTCCTGAATGCCCGCAGTCTGGACGAAAGCGGCGCCAACTGGCGCGCCGCCGCCGCGGTCGACACGCTCGTGCTGCTCATGGGCGCGGGGACGCTCGGGGAGTGCGCCGAGCGCCTCATCGCCGGGGGCCGCGCGCCCGAGACGCCCGCCGCATCCGTCCGCTGGGGCACCCGCCCCGACCAGCAGCTCGCGACCGGCACGCTCGGCGACATCGCGGCCCGCGTCGCGGATGCGGGACTGACCGCTCCGCTGGTGACCGTCGTCGGCCCCGTGGCCGACCTCGCCGGCGAGCTCGCCTGGTTCGACCCCGGCCTTCTCGCCGGCCGCCGTGTGGCCGTGACCCGCTCCCGCGCGCAGGCGAGCGACCTGGTGGCGATGCTCGAAGCCGAGGGCGCCTTCGTGACCGAGGCGCCCGCCATCGAGCTGGTCTCGCGGGCCGGTTCACCCGACCTCCGTGAGGCCGTGGCCGCCCCCGCCGACTGGTGGGCCTTCTCCAGCGCCAACGGTGTCGAGGCGGCCATGCAGACCCTGCTGGCGAGCGGGCAGGATGCGCGCGCCCTCGCCGGTCGGAAGCTCGCCGCTGTCGGCGAGGCGACCGCCGCGGCGTTGGCGGGCTACGGCCTGCGCCCGGACTTTCTGCCGGAGCGCCCCTTCGCATCCGCCCTCGCCGACCTCCCCGCCGAGCCCGGCGCGAGCGTCACACTCTTCCAGTCCTCCCTCTCGCGGCCGGAACTGGGCGCCGCCCTGGAAGCGCGGGGACTGTCCGTGCTCGCCGTGACCGCCTACGAGAACAACCCGGCCCCCCTCACCGACGAGCAATTGGAGGCGGTGCGCGAGGCGGAGGCGGTCACCTTCACCAGCAGCTCGACCGCACGGAATCTGCGCGAGGCCCTCGGCCCGGACGCAAGCGGTCTGAAGGCCGCGCTCGTCAGCATCGGTCCGCACACCTCCGAAGCGGTCCGCGAGTGCTTCGGCCGTGTCGACCGCGAGGCCGCCTCCCCCGGCCTCGACGAGCTCGTGCGCGCCGTCATCGACGCGCTGGCGTGAGCGCATGAGCACCGTTCTGCTCCTCGCCGGTCACGGATCGCACCTAAACGCGCGCTCGAGCGAGGCCGTCCGCGCCCACGCTCGGGCGCTGGCGACCAGCGATTCGTGGGACGAGGTGTTGGTCGCCTTCTGGAAGGAGGAGCCTTCCCTCGCCCGCGCGCTCGACGGCTGCGCCGCCAGCGACGTGACGGTCGTGCCCGTCTTCATGTCCGAGGGCTACTTCACCGGCGAGGTCGTCCCCGCCGAGATGGGCCTCGACGGCCCCGTCACCCGTCGCGAAGGCCGCACGATTCGCTGCACCCGCCCCGTGGGCGTCCACCCCGCCCTCGCCCAGATCATCGTCGAGCGCGCGTTGGAAGCGGGGGCGGACCGGGATGAGCCGCTTTTCGTGCTCGGCCACGGCACGAACCGGAACGCCGCGTCATCGAGCGCCGTCCGCGAGCAGGTCGAGCGCGTGCGCGCCATGGACCGTTTCGCGGAGGTCACGGCCGTCTTCACCGATCAGGACCCGAACCTCGCTGCCATCCCCGAGCTCGCCCGCGGGCGGAAAGCCACGGTCGTGCCCTTCTTCGCGTCCGATGGCTGGCACGTCGGCCAGGTCGCCGCCGCGAACGACGCCGACGGCATCCGCTACACCGACCCCGCCGGCACCCACCCCGCCCTCGCCGCCGTCATCACCGACCTCGCCCTCGAAGCGGTGGGGTTGTAGGAGTTAGTCCCCTTTAGGATGGGGGGCATGACTGCCCTCTCTGGCTATTTGAAACAGTGCCGTTCAGTTCATCGCAAGGCGGCGACCACGGAGAGTTCCTACTACTCTGCGCTTGAGACTCTGTTCAACGCCCTCACGGCTCCTGAGGTCACGTCCCATAGCGAATTGTCGTCCGGCTCGGACAAGCCAGACTTGGGACTGTATGAGTCAGATGCGCCAGTGCTCTTCGTCGAAGTGAAGCTGCCCAATGTGTCGGCGGATGAGCTCCTGGAGCTGGATCAGGCTTGCCGCTATGCGAAGGCTCTTGGCGGGTGGGTCCTAGCCACGAACCTCAACGATTTCGTGCTCGGCCGGCTTGAGGGAGGTCGCTTGGAGGAACAGGGGCGAGTGCGGCTCTTCGACGATGATGTGTTCAGCCCGCAGCAGCCAAAGTCCACCCCAAGGGCTGGCCAGAAGCTGCGGGACATCTTGACCCTTGGATGTGCACAGCGACTTACCATCCGCGATCCTTCCCAAGTGGCCTTCCTCTTGGCTGCTCATGCCAGAGCGCTTGCTGGTGTTCTGCCGCAGGAGAGCCTTGGGACCATCAAGAAGGGATTCAAGGACTGGCTTGGGGCCGACCTGGATGATGAATTCCTCGTCTCCACCACTGTCCAGGCCGTTGTCTATGGCGCCTTTGCGTCCTGGTTGGAGAGTGACTCTCCCGAGGACTTCCAGTGGCAGGTAACGCGCGATGCTCTTGATGTCGGGATCATCGCTGAGATCGTGTATTCGGCGCTGAGCCCCGCCGTCACCAGTGTCCCCCAGGTGAAGGGCCTCCTAGAAGGTGTAGCCGGGGTTCTGCGGAGGGTTGATCGCGACAGTTTGGCGGAGCAGTTCGACAGCCGCGCCATCGAATATTTCTATGAACCCTTCCTTGCAGCGTACGACCCGAAGCTTCGTGACAAGCTCGGCGTGTGGTACACCCCGCCCGAGATCGCGGCATACCAGGTGGCTCGCGCCGACCATCACCTCAGGGAGGACCTTGGCATCTCCGAAGGACTCGCCGATGACTCAGTAATCGTCCTCGATCCTGCGGCCGGCACGGGGACCTATCTTGCCGCTGTGTATGAGCATCTATTCTCGGCTTTTCAAGCACAGGGGAACTCAGCTTCCGAAGCTGCGCAGCTTTTGCGCGAGGCTGCAAGGACTAGGCTCGTGGGGTTCGAAATCCTGCCAGCCGCGTTATTGATAGGCGACCTCCATCTGAGACGTCTCTTGCGCAACCGCGGCGTCCCCCTCTCGCGCGGGGAACGGCCTGCTGTCTATCTGACAAACAGCCTTAGTGGCTGGTTCGACAAGGACGACCCTGACCAGATCACGTTGCCCTGGGCTGCGGCCAAGGACGAAATGACGGCTGCCAATAGATATAAACGCGACGAGAGGGTATTGGTCGTACTCGGCAATCCCCCCTACGAGGGTTACTCGTCCGCACGGACGGAGGACGAAAAGCGGCTTGTTAGCCCGTGGATTAGCCCCCTCAACAGTGAATGGGGGGTAGTGAAGCATCGGTTGAATGACCTATACGTGCGCTTTTGGGCAGCTGCCTCTTTGCGGATAGCTCAATTCACGGGAACGGGTGTTGTGTCGCTCATCACCAACCGTTCGTGGCTAACGGGCCGGAGTTACCCAGCGATGCGGGCCGACTTATTGGCAGTTTTCGACCGGATTGCGGTGGACGACCTTGGGGGGCATAGCAGGGGTGAAGGTGGGGGCCCCCAAGACGAGTCTGTCTTCAGGACGGTAACGGCCGCGGGACAGCGGGTCGGGATAGCCATTACTACGGCTGTGCGGCTCCCTGCGGATGCTCATCAAGATGACCCTTTCCGGACTGCTGTCACCCGCCGCCGACTCGCTGGTAGTGCAGCCAGCAAGCGGGAACAGCTCAGCGGCTTCCGCGGACAAGCTATTGATCGAGGAATGGTTGTCTGGTCGGCATCTCGCGAGAAGCGCTGGAAACTCAGCGGGTCCGCGGGAGCCGATGACTGGCCAGGACTCGAAGAGTACTTTGAGTACAAGGTCTCTGGCGTCCAGCCAGTCCGTGACGTCGCCCTGACCGACTACGATCGGGAAGCTCTCGGCAGGCGAATGGATGACTACTTCGATCCCGACGTGTCCTGGAGTGACCTTGTTCAGAAGCACCCGGGCTTTGCGGTTGAGCGCAAGCGCTACGATGGCCCCGCCACTCGCCGAAAATTATTAGGGCGCAACCGAGAGATTGGTACACACGGTCATGACCCCAAGAGGTTGGTAAGGTGCCTCTGGAAGCCACTCGCCGGTCGTTGGCTGTACTGGGAACCCGACTGCAAGCTGCTCAACGAGGCCCGGCGAGAACTGATCCAGTACTGGGACATCCCAAGTCAGATATGTCTTGTTTCCACAGCGACGCGCCGCCGGCCAGGAGCTGCTCGCCCGCTCGCCTCTACCGCAGTACCTCTATTTCACGCAATGGACCCCGATGCACGGGCCCTACCCCTGTGGGCTCCCACTGACGGCACGAGGGACGGGGAGCTTGCTCTGGCCCACGATCCGGCAAGCGACTCGGATATGCGTCCCAACATCGCTCAAGAGTGGATACGGGCTGCCCGCAGCGTGGGGGTGCATGGTAACGACGCGGAAATTGCGGAGACGGTGTTCTATGCGATTTGTGGGGTGGCAGCGTCGGAGGCGTGGCTCGACAGCCAGCCGATAGAGTACGACGGCCTCCCGACCGTACCGATCCCTGCCGATGCCGATGCACTTGCTGCCGCTGCTGAAACGGGGAAGGAATATGCGCGTCTCGTGGATCCCTGGGTCGAAGTTGATGGGGTTACTCGCGGCGTGGTTCGAGAAGACCTACGTATGCTCGCCGAGGCCGACTTGCCTAGGGGTGGCGACCCGATCTTGGAGTACGGTTCGCAGGGCTCGCTCGGAGGCAAGCTCGTCGAGGGAGGGATTCTGTGGGCCGGGAACGAGGGCTGGCGGAATATCGACTCTGAAATCAGTCAGTTCTCCCTCGGAGGTTTCAACACGCTTGGCAAGCACTTGGCGTACTTCGTCCGAGGGCGCCTCACACTTGCCCAGCGGCGAGAGGTCACCGCAATGGCACGCCGCATCTATGGACTCCTGGAACTGAGCCGGGAGGCCAATGCGCACTTTGCAGCTGCCAAGCTCTCCGCCCTCGAAGCGGCGGGGTGGTAGGAGCCGCTACTCCCGCGCCTTCGGGCCGCCGGCGAAGACGGTGGAGCGGACGATGGCGGGCGTGCCGTCGTTCTGGATGGCGTCGTGACGCCGGGCGATCTGCCCCTCGTGGTCCTCGTGCGTGAGGATGTAGAAGCGGTTCGCCTTGATCCCCTCGAACACGCAATCCGCCGCCCACTCCGGCGAGAGCGCGCGCAACCGAACCGTTTCGCTGAAGCCCGGTGTGTTCTCGGTCCGCGCCCGCACCTCCTCCGGGTCGAGGTCGCGCAGGTGGCTGGGACGGTTCCGCTCCGAGTTGCGCAGGTTCGTCCTGATGATGCCCGGGCAGAGCACCGATACGCCGACGTTCGAGCCCGCGTCCTGTAGCTCCCCATGCAGCGTTTCCGAGAGCGTGACGACCCCGTGCTTGCTCACGTTGTACGCCCCCACCCCGGCGACCGACACGAGCCCCGCCATCGAGCCCGTGTTGACGATGTGCCCCTCGTCCTGCTCGATCAGGTGCGGGGCGAACACGCGCACCCCGTGGATCACCCCCCACAGGTTCACCCGCAGCACGAACTCCCAGTCGTTGACGCTCAGATCCCACATCCGCCCCCGCCCGCCCACGCCCGCGTTGTTGCAGACGACGTGGACCGAGCCGTAGTGCCCGAGCGTCTGCTCGGCAAGGTTGTCCATGGAGGCGGCGTCCCCGCAGTCGGTCTGCACGGTCAGCACCTCGGCGCCGTTTTCGCGGAGGCCCGCGGCGGCCGCCTCCAGCACCTCTTCCTCGATATCCGCCAGAACGAGGCGCATCCCCTCGGCGGCGAAGCGAGTCGCCATGCCCAGCCCGATACCGCTCGCCCCGCCCGTCACCACCGCGACCTTGCCCGCGAAGTCCTGCATGTCCGTCCCCCTCGTAGGCGCCGCAGCCTATACCAAGAAGCCACGCACACTACCGTGCGCGGCCCCCGATAGGTCGTGCCTGGCTGGCCCTAGCGGTCCGGGCCCTCCACGTAGTCGTCGATCACCTTCTGCATGTGGCGGATGCGGCGCTCGCGGTAGTTGATCAGCAACCCCTTCAAGCCGCCTACTCCCGCTTGCGCGCGTCGCCGGCGAAGACGGTCGAGCGGACGATCGCGGGGGTGCCGTCGTTTTGAATGGCGGCATGACGCCGCTCGATGTGCCCCTCGGGATCCTCGTGCGTGAGGATGTAGAAGCGGTCCACCTTGATCGCCTCCAGCACGCACTCCGCCACCCACTCCGGCGTGAGCCGCTGCATCGGTCCACGCTGGGAGAAGCCCGGTTCCCGCTCCGCTCGCGCCCGTATTTCCTCGGCGTCCAATTCGCGCAGGTCGGCGGGGCGGTTGCGCTCCGAGTTTCCGAGATTCGTCGACACGAGGCCCGGACAGAGCACCGAGACGCCCACGTTCGAGCCGGCGTCCCGCAGCTCCGAGTGCAGCGTCTCCGACAGCGTGACGGCGCCGTGCTTGCTCACGTTGTACGGCCCCGCGCCGGCCACGGACACGAGGCCCGCCATCGAGGCGGTGTTCACGATGTGCCCTTCGTCCTGCTCGATCAGGTGCGGCGCGAACACGCGCACCCCGTGGATCACCCCCCACAGGTTGACCCGCAGCACGAACTCCCAGTCGTTGACGCTCAGCTCCCACATGCGCCCGTGCGTGCCCACGCCCGCGTTGTTACAGACGATGTGGACGGCGCCGTAGTGGTCGAGCGTGCGCTCGCCGAGGTTGTCCATGGAGGCGGCGTCGCCGGCGTCGGTCTGCACGGCCAGCACCTCGGCGCCGTTCTCGCGGAGGTTCGTGGCGGCCGCTTCCAGCGCCCCCTCCTCGATATCGGCGAGGACGAGCCGCATCCCCTCAGCGGCGAACCGCGTGGCCAAACCCAGCCCGATGCCGCTCGCCCCGCCCGTCACCACCGCGACTTTGCCCGCAAAATCCTGCATGTTTTTCGCCCCCTTCGTGGCAGGCGCCACGCTACGGCGGATTCCCCGCTGAATGCAATGGGAGGGCCTGGCCTAGGAGTTGGCGACGGCTCCGGCGGCCTTCGCGACGGCCTCCGTGAGCCAGGCGTTGAGGCTCTTGCCCTCCGACCGTGCAGCCTCGGTTGCGGCCCGGTGAAGGTTGGGCGGCATCCGCAACGGAACCTTCCCCGAGAAGGCCTTGTCGGGCGAGTGCCCACGCTCCTCGCAAAACGCGAGGTACTCGTCGACGGAGTCGGCGAGCGCCTGCCGCAGATCTGCGACGGACTCCCCCTGGAAGGTGATCACGTCACGCGTGCCGACTACCTCTCCGTGAAAGATGCCCGCCTCGTCGTCGAATATCACCGAAGCCCGGTATCCGCGGTACTCCATCATGGCCTGTCTCCCTCTATCCCTGGCTCTATTCCAGCTTCTGAGAGGAACCGTCGCATCGAGGCGACTGCTCCCTTGTCGGTCTCCTTCCGCGGGTGGGGCCTGTGGAAGATGGCCACCACGCCGTTGAGTTCAATACCGACACGGGATCCTCTCCGTTCTTCAATGTGAGCTCCGCAGGCCAAGAGGAGTGACTCGATGTCGGCCCAGGGCAGATGGCTGGGGACTGGCTGCTGGAAGATGGCCCCCAGAGTCCTGCGGTGCCTTCGTCTCACCAAAACACGATATCAGTATCCGATATCGATTGCCAGTCGCGCAGCGTACAACGCAAAAAGCCGCGCACATTGCTGGGCGCGGCCTCTCGATAGGTCGTGGCGGCTCTGACCCTAGCGGTCGGGGCCCTCCAGGTAGTCGTCGATCACCTTGTGCATGTGGCGGATGCGGCGCTCGCGGTAGTTGATGAGCAACCCCTTGAACGACCGCGATTGCATCCCCTTCTGCACGCGCGGCAGGTTGTACGAGTCCTGGTCGAGCCCCAGCCCGAGCGAGATCTCGCCGTGCTTGTGCGTCGTGTGAACCGGGCGCGGCGGCGGGTCCGAACCATCCGGGATGCGCACGAAGTTCTGCAGGTCGTAGTACATCTTGTTCGGGTCGGTCGCGTGCGGCCGCTGCCGGAACAGCATCACGCCCGAGTGGTGCGTGTTCAGCGTGATGTTCGGGAAGATGTAGTAGTGGTAGTCGTCGCTGAGCTGGTCATCGTTCAGGTCGGAGAGGTCGATGCCATGAGTGGAGCCGTACTTCTTCACCGACGCCTGGATGGCCGGACGCACATCCGCGGGGCCTCCCTCGAATGTCTCCGGGTCGACACCCGCGGCGCGCAGCATCTCCATGAGCGCGCGCGTCAGGTCGGTCTGGTTCGGGTAGCGCGGGCTCAGCAGCCCGAACGGAACCAGGTAGCGGTTGTGCCGCTCGTAGAGGTCGATCTGCACGTGGATGTCGTCGAGCGACTCCAGGATCTGCGGGTGGATGCCCTGCACGTGGTAGACCTCGTTGAAGGCGTCCACCGAGGTCTTCCAGTTGCAGTCCCACAGGATCGTTTGGTCCGACACCAGGTACTGCTGGTCGAAGTGGTACGGGTCGAGGTGCGCGGGAATCTCGCCGAGGAACTCCCTCAGGGGCTCGGCCTCGGGGTTCATGTTGAACCACACCCAGCCGCCCCAGGTGTCGCAGGCCACCTCGATCAATGCCGTCTCCTGGGGCACCCCCTGGGTGAAGGTGTCCTCATCGGGGACGAACTTCTTGGAGCCGTCGAGATTGAACTCGAAGAAGTGGTAGGCGCACTGGAAGCTCTCCGCATGGCCCATGCCGGCGTTGCGAATCTGGTTCCCGCGGTGCGGGCAGACGTTGTAGAAGGTCCGCACCTTGTCCGGCGCTTCCCGCACGACGAGGAAGGACTCCGAGCCCAGCTCGGTCGTGAAGTAGTCGCCCACGTTGGGGATGTCGGACTCGCGGCCGGCGACGTTCCAGACCTTTGTCCACATGCGCTCCCACTCGCGCTGCATGAACTCCCTGGAGATGTAGCGTTCCTTGGGAATGAGGTCGGTGCCGAGGGTGGGCTCTGGCGCCTTTTCGGTGGGTGTTTGGCGGGCGACGGACTCGATAACCATGCGATTTGCCTCCGGCTGCTGTGGTCACGTGAAACCAGGGCGCAATGCGCCACTGCTATGGGCTCCATCCTACTCGCGTTGTCAACGCTCGTGGGCGGGTTCTCAGGCCGGCGCGAGCGCCGCGATCTCCTCGAGGCTCTGGGCGCGCGGCGTGCCCGAGGTTCCGAACACGTACGTCTGCCCCGTGGGGCCGCCCGCGCCGTGCGAGAGGATGTTGATGACCGCCTGCCCGACGTCCGAGGCGCGCATCCCCGCTCCCGCCGCCGCCGCCGAGACGGCGCGCAGCATGGGCGTGTCCGTGGCGCCCATACAGAGGCCGTTCACGCGGATGTTGTGTTCGGCCAGCTCGACCGCCCACGTCTCCACCTGCCGCCACTGCACCCACTTGGCGCAGTCGTAGCCGCTGGCGGCGCCGCCCGTCATCAGGTGGCCTTCCTTGATGTGCTCCGTGATGACGTTGAGGACTTCGCCCCCGCCTGCCGCCCGCAAGGCGGCCACGGCCGCGGTCGCGCAATAGAAGCTGCCCATCGCGCAGATGTCGATCGAGCGCTCGTAGGCGTCCGTCTGCGATTCGTAGCTACCGCCCGTCAGCGTGGTGTCGGCGTAGATGGCGGCGTTGTTCACGAGCACGTCGATGCGTCCCAGCCGCTGCAGGGCGCTGTTCATGGCGCGGCGCACCTGCACCTTGTCGGCCACGTCGCAGTCGACGGCGATCCCCTCGCGGCCTGTGGCCCGCACGAGCGCGGCCGTCTCGGCATTGTTGACGGCGTCGATATCGAGGCTGGCGACATCCGCCCCGTTCTCGGCCAGCGCCACCGCGATTCCACGCCCGATTCCCACGGCCCCTCCGGTTACGACGGCGGCCTTCCCCTCAAGCAACATGACGTTTCTCCTGTCCCTGCTTCGCAGGCGCGCCGATTCTGGCCGATCGCGCGCCGCTTCGCTACGTCCCTACTGTCCGTGTTCGAGGTAGCCCGGGCGTGGGTCCGCCTCGTGGAAGAGCGAGTGTTACGCACGTAGGGTGGTGGAGGAGTCGAGGGCCCGCTTGACAGCATCGCCCCGTTGCTGTGCGTGAAAGCGGGGACTTGGGGGGAACACTTGCTAAGGTTCGCCATTGCCACGGTCTTGGCCGCGCTGTTTGCCGCAGCCCCTGGCGCCGGGTTGGGCAGTGCGGAGACCGAAGCCGGGGTGAGCACGGTCACGGTCGAGATGCGGCTCTGGCAGGATGTGTACAACGCAGAAAACGTCTGGATCAGCGCCCGCCCGAAGGGCGGCGACTGGCGGGCCCTCGGGACGATCCCGTTCCCGCTGGACGCCGGTGACGGAGCGGCGACCTACCGCTACCGGGATCTCGCCATTGCCGGGGTGGAGTTGCGCGTGTGGCAGAAGCGAGACGAATCCGAGCGCTTCTTCGTCCGTGCGTGCGGAGGCGACTGCCCGGAGGAAGCCCCCTTCGAGGCGAGGAGCAGGATCCGCGTGCCCCTCGATGACGGCCACAGCTCGAGCGGACGCTACCGCTACGGTGACTTGACAGTCGCGGCGCCTCTCGCCGGTCGGGACCTGCTGGCTGACTGGGAGAGCCTGCTGGGGCTGCGGGACACGCTCGAAGGAACAGGCGCGCTCAACTGGAGCGCGGCCAGGCCCATGACCCGGTGGACGGGCGTCACGGTCGAAGGCACGCCCCAGCGCGTGACGAAGGTGGAACTGGCCGGCAGCAGCCTGACGGGCGAGATCCCTCCCACTCTCGGGGGCCTGACCGCGCTGACTGAACTGAGGCTCAACGGCAACGCGCTCACGGGCCCGATTCCCCTAGAGCTTCAGCAACTCCATGGCCTCACCCACCTCTATCTCGCCGACAACCCTCTTACGGGCTGTGTGTTTCCCTCGTTGCGAAGCGTTGACAACAACGACCTTGCCTCGCTGGGGCTCACTGACTGCTCTACCCGAACCTACCTGTCGCCCGTTCCGGAGGTGGTCAGCGTGGGTGAGGAGGTGGTCTTCGACTTCTCCAGCGATGTTCAGGGGCCATCCGCGATCCGGATCGGTCCGAGCGCCGGGAATACCGCCATCGCCACCAGTCAGGATGCGTGCCCATCCGCGCCAGCGCTTCCCGGAGGCGGAGGAAGGGGGTACGACAACCCCAGTGGTCTTGGCGGGTCCCTCTCCGTGAGGGGCTGCGCTGTGGGAACGACCGAGATCCAGATCTACCAGGGGACGACGCTCCTCCAGAGCTACCCGGTGCGGGTCGTCGAGCGCACGCTCATGGTGCTGTCGGGAGACACCGCCAACGAACTGGTTCTCACCTGGAGCGACGCGACAGCGGGGGCAGCCACGGCTACCGGCTGGGAGTTCCGCAAGAGAGCCTGGGCCTTTGTCCGCGGCCGTCCCAGCTACCACGAGCAGCGGACATGGGAACCATGGACAGCTATCCCCGGGGATGGGGCTGTGCGGCGTCACCGCGTGACCGGGCTGGAGGAGGACGTGCCCTACGACTTCGAGGTACGCCCCCTGGCGCCATCCGGGCCTGGCGCCGGCTCGAACATTGGCGTGGGCGTCCCGCCACACATCGGCAGGGATGGCATCCCACGCCTGAACGTCTTGTACCTGACAGCCACGGGGCTCGACGACGGGGGAGGGAACGAAGGGCAGATCGCGGAAGGCGGTCGCACCTACCGCCTGGGTGACTCCGAAATGGTGATCACGATCCCGGAGGGCTTGAACGTAACGAATACTACTGTCGCTCTAGACGAGCAGGCAGGGGACATCTTCGACCTCAGGGACGTAACGACGGGGAACTGGGTGGCGCTTGACTTCGACTTCATTGAAGTCAGACGCTCAGTCGACTCCGACGGCGCCACACCGGACCCGAACGACTTGTTCGACCAGATTGTGGACTCCATCCGCCGACAGCCCGAGCCCCCAACCGAGGAGCCGTCGGCAGCCGGAGCGCCAAGCAACTAGCCACCTCGGGCTGGCGACCCCCTACCGGTGCTGGAGGTAGCCCTCGGGCGGCTCCGCCTCGTGGAAGAGCGAGTAGCGGGAGATCGCCACGAACTCCCCACCGATGTTCCCCCAGACGACGAGCGTGTAGACCCCCGGCCCGTGCTCCGTGAGCACATCCGACAGGTCCGCCCTCAGGGAGAAGGTGTTCCCGCCTGTAGTCCACTCCTCGGCGGTGATCCAGGGAAGGGACAACGAAAGCGCGTCTTGCTCCTCGCTGGAGTCGCGGGCCGCCTCCCAGAAGGCGTTCGCCTCGCTGGGCGAACTGGGCCCCGGCGCCTCCGTGGCAACGTCGTACGGGTTGGGACAGGCCCGGTACGTCAGCGTGAACTCATCCGTCAGGTAGAAGCGGCCCGGGGGCAGTGGCCACCGCAGCCCGGCGACCGGCAAGCCGCTGTCGTAGCAGTAGGTCCGGGTGACCTGCCCGAGCGCCAGATCGTGCGGTGGCGGGTCGTAGTAGACCTGAGCGCGGAGGTCGTTCGTCGCCGAGAGGAGCGGGCCGTTCCCGACCTTCCCCGCCAGGGCCAGGACGCCGTCCTCGAGGGAGGGGAGCTGCTCGTACTCGACGTATCCGCCCTCGAAGTGCTGGTAGGCCCTGAAGTTGTGGCGATCCCAGGCCATCCCGATGCTCACGGCCTTGTGCCACGGGTTGAGGATGTTGTCCCGGTGCCCGGGACTCGCCATCCAGCTCTCCATCGCGTCGCGGATCACTGTCCTGGTGCTGGCGAGCGGCCTGCGCGAGTCGCCGTACGTCACGCAATAGTCCAGCCCGATCCCGTTCTCCGCATTCGACTGGTAGCCCCCGGCCAGGCTGTAGCGCATGTACGGCTGGAGACCGTCCAGCCCCCAGTGCGATGAGAAGCAACCCAGCAGCGACGCCTCGGCGTGGAGCTGGGCGGCGTCGTTGTCGCCAAGCTCGACCGGGTCAAGCCCCGCCGCCGCACGCTCGTCGTTGATGAGTTCGAGCATGTAGCGCTGTAGGTCGAGGTGCCGCTGGCTGGGGGTCGAAACGGGCATCTCGAACGAGACCTCGCCGTATCGGAACCATCGGTCCGACGCGCTGAGCGACAGGGGCGCCGTCTCCGCCGCGCTCCAGAAGTGGCCCTCGCCGCGAGCGCTCACGAAGAAGCTGCCGGGGTCGTCCACGGCCTGCTCGACGCGGACCTCGACCTCCGCGCTCGGACCAGAGCGGCTCGCGTCGGGGAGCGGGACACGGAGCCTGACGCTTTCGTACCGCGTCCGCAGCTCGCTGCTGCCGGCGTCGTCCGGGGTCAACCGGACGGTTCCGAGACCGCTCCAAGAGCCGCCCGCGGGACGGGCGCTGATGTAGAGCCGCTTGGGGCTGCTGATGTCTTGCCAGACGCGGACCTGCACGCCGACCGTGCCGTCGTCCTGGGCCAGTGCCGTCGCCGAGAATCCAATCGCGAGGAGGAGCGCCAACAGCGCCGCAAGCGAACGCTTCAAGCTGCCTCCAATGGTCGGGGCGGATCGACGCCTATGCTACCGGCCCGCAATGATCGCACCTCGGCCCCATACCACGGTGTGAGGCTGCTGACGCGTAAACTCGTCGGCTATGCCCAGCGGTCGCCCCCAGGCCTTCCGCGCCCTCCGCCACCGGAATTTCCGCTTCCTGCTGGCGGGGACCGTGCTTGTCGGGCTGGTCGGGCCCCTCCACTTCGTCACCCAGATTTTCTGGGTGCAGGAGGTCTACCCCGACCAACAGATCATCTACACGGGCGTGCTCCTGGGCGGGCGTGGCCTCGCGACGCTGCTCTTCAGCCTCATCGGCGGCGCCATCGCCGATCGTTTCGAGCGGCGCGTGGTGTTGCTCGGCTGCGAGTCCGCCTCGCTCTTTCTCAACATCTTCGTGGCCCTCCTGATGCTGACCACGCCCTTCGGCGCCGCCACCTTCCTCGCCGTTGTCGCGCTCACCTTCCTCGCCTCGGCCACGCAGGCCATCGACCACCCCGCGAGGCAGGCGAGCATCCCTTCGGTGGTGGGTATGGACGACCTCGGCAACGCGATCAGCCTGAACTCCGCCGCCCAGCAGCTGATGATCCCGATCGCGATTCCCGTGGCGGCGATCCTGAACGGCGTCTTCGGGCCGGGCGTGCTCTACACCGCATCGCTCTTCACCTGGCTCGGAATCCTTCCCCTCATCGCCATGCTCAACTACGAGAGCCGCGGGGAGGCCGGTCGCCAGATGCTGCGGGCGGTTGTCGACGGCCTGCGCTACACGCGCCGCCACGTGGTGATCCTCGCGGCCGTCGCGCTCGTGTTCGTGATGCAGGGCGTGGGGATGCCCGGAGTCGGCAACCTCGGTGTGATCTGGGCCACCGAAATCCTCAACGTCGGCGAGGAGGGCTTCGCCCTGATGGCGTTTGGCTGGGGAGGCGGGGCCGTTGCGGGGTCGATGTACTTCGCCCAGCGCCCGGATGTCGCCGGTCGTGGCTCGACCCTCGTCCTGGCCGCCATCGCCTTCGCCGTCAGTGCGATCATCTTCGCCTACTCCCGCTCGATCTGGCTGACGGCCGCCACGAACGTCGGCCTGGGTATTTCCCTCGCCGCCTCGACGGTGAGCGCCTCGGTGATCATTCAGCAGAAGGTGGTGGAGGGGATGCGGGGCCGCGTCATGGGGCTCTTCCCCCTCACGCACGGCTTCGCCATGCTGCTCACGTTCCCGATCAGTGTGGTAGCCCAGGGCGTGGGCCTGCCGATCGTGCTGTCGGTGCTCGGCTGGACGACGCTCGCGCTCGCCGCCGTGATCATCCTGGTGGTCCCCCAGATCCGCCGCGTCCGCCCCGAACCCGTCTACGCCACCGCCCCGGGGTAGCTTGCCCTAGCCCGTCTGGTCGACAACCACGGTCACCACATCGAGTCCGTGGTACTTCTGGTGGCGCACCGAGGAAGCGTAGTGGCGCAGCAGGCGGAGCGAGAGATCGCCCTCGTCTTCGGTTTCCGCCTCCTCGTCCAGGTACGCGAGCCGGTCTTCGAGATTCTCTTCGTCGAAGGCCGCCAGGAACTCCAACTCCACTGCGCGGTCCCCGGGGCGCGCCTCCACCATCAGCCTGGGCGCGCGCGCTTCGGCGTCATCGCCACGCAAGTGCACCAGGCTCGCGAGCGCTTCCTCGCCGGCCGCCCGCAGCCGTTCCCGTGAGGCGTCGTTCCAGCGAGCTCCCGTGGCAACTCCGCTCAGGAACTCATCGATCCTGGGCAGGTCGGAGAGGTCCAGGCTGGCCTCGATCCGCTTCGGGCGCGGGCTGGTGACCTCCAGGAAGAGGTTCAGCAGGATGGCGACCATGGCTCCCATCAGCAGCCCGTTGTCGAGCAGAGCGCCCCATGTCCCGCCTACCAGGTCCGTGAAGATCGTCTGATTCTCGAGGCCGAGCCCTGTCGCGAACGAGACGCCGATGATCAGCGCCTTTCGCGAGTCCAGGCCGTCCTGCACGACCGTGCGGATACCTTCCACGAAGAGTGACCCCATCAGCGTCAGCAGGAAGCCCCCCATCACGGGGCTTGGGATCGTCGTCAGCGTGGCCGTCACCTTCGGGAAGAACGCCAGCGCCACAAAGGCGCTCCCCGCGACGTACGCAACGCTCCGCGCCGCCACGCCCGTGAAGGTGATGAGCGAGATGCTCCGCCCCGCAGCCATCGTCGTGGGAGGCGTCCCGGCCAGGCCGCACAGGAAAATGCCTAGCCCGTTGGTCGTGAGCGCTCCCTGCACCAGGCGGAAGTCCGTAGCCCGCGGCCTGCGCCGTGAGGCCTGCTGAACGGCGACACTGGACCCGATTCCCTTGATACCGGTGACCACCGTCACGACGACGAACGCCGGCAGGAGCGCCCAGAATCCCGCGCCCGGTGTCAGGTCGAGTCCGGGGAAGCCGCTTCGGGGAACGCCGGCCCACGAAGCCTCGGCCAGCCCCTGCAAATCGTAGACGTCGAGCGGCACGGCGACGACGCAGCCGACCGCGATTCCGAGGATCGGCGTCCAGAGCCGCCAGGCCCCCGAGGCCCGCAGCGCCAACAGGGCGGAAGCCGCCAGCGTGACCGCCGCAACGGTCGGGCCGGCGGCCATGGACGCCCCCTCAGGCACCTCCTGCACCCGGTTGAGCGCAATCGGCAGCACCGTGGCCGCGATCAACATCAGGACCGTCCCGGAGACGACCGGGGTGATCGTCCGGCGCAACAGTGGAAGCCAGGCCGTCACGACAAGGAAGAAGAGCGCGGCAACCGCGATGAGGCTCGCGAGCGTCGCCGGCCCGCCTTCCTCCAGCGCCAGGACGGAGATCGGAATGAAGCTGGCCGTCATGGCCATGAGCAGCACGTGTCCCGATCCGACCCGCCGCAGGCGCGCGCCCTGGAGAATCGTGCTGACGCCCGCGATGACCAGCGCAGCGAACACCGCCCACCGCAGATAGGCCTCGTCCTGACCGACCGCCCGGACGGTAATGGCCACGATCAGCAGCATCGACGGGAGGCCCAGCAGGGCCCCCTGAAGGCCGGCGGCCAGGGCGATCAGCGGTGGGCACCGCTCATCCGGCTCGTAGCGGATGGTCTCGTTGACGCCTCGTGCTGCCAAAGTCGCCCTAACCTCCGAACGAGGCGCAAGATAGCCCGTCACCGGCGCTGTTGCCCATGGGGGTGCTGACTCCCCCAGCGCCACTACGACCGCACGCTAGCCCGCGACCGCCGCCTCCCCTTCGCGCGCGCTGGCGGTGAACGTGTACTCGCCGCCGGCGAAATCGACGGCAATGCGCTGGCCCTCGGTGAACTCGCCCGCGAGGATGCGCCGCGCGAACTCGTTCTCGACCCGCCGCTCGACCGTGCGCCGCAGCGGACGCGCGCCCAGCTCCGGGTCGTAGCCCTCGCGCACGAGTTCCTCGCGCGCGGCTTCGGTCAGCTCGATGTCGAGGTCGCGTTCGGCCAGCCGCTCGCGCACCTCGGCGACCAGCAGGTCGACGATCTCCGCCAGCTCCCGCTTGGTGAGCGGTTCGAACACGATCGTGTCGTCGATGCGGTTGAGGAACTCGGGCCGGAAGTGCTCGCGCAGGGCGCGCTCCACCGACTCGCGCACCTGCTCGCTCGCGCCGCTCTCCTCGCTGCGCTGGGTGAAGCCGAGCGTGAGCCGGTTCTGGGCGCCCGTGCCGAGGTTGCTGGTCATGATGATGACCGTATTCCGAAAGTCGACCGTGCGCCCGTGCCCGTCCGTCAGCCGGCCGTCGTCGAGGATCTGCAGGAGCATGTTGAACACGTCCGCGTGCGCCTTCTCGATCTCGTCGAAGAGGATCACGCGGTAGGGGCGGCGGCGCACCAGCTCGGTCAGGCCGCCCCCCTCGTCGTAGCCCACGTAGCCGGGCGGCGAGCCAACCATGCGGCTGACGGTGTGCCGCTCCTGGTACTCCGACATGTCGAGCCGGATCATCGCGTCTTCGTCGTCGAAGAGGCACTGCGCCAGCGCCTTCGCCAGCTCCGTCTTCCCCACGCCCGTGGGCCCCAGGAAGATGAACGAGCCGATCGGGCGCTTCGGATCCTTCAGCCCCGCCCGCGCCCGCCGGACGGCGTCGCTGAGCGCTTCGATGGCGCGGTCCTGCCCCACCACGCGCTCGTGCAGGGTCTCCTCCATGCGCAGCAGCTTCTCGCTCTCGCTCTCCTCCAGGCGCGAGACGGGGATGCCCGTCATCTGCCCGACAAGGCTCGCGATGTCCTCGGCCGAGACGCGCAGCTCCTCGGGCCGCCCGGCGGCGTCCTCCGCGCGCAGCTTTGCGTACTCCTCCTGGAGTTGGAGCACCTCCTGCTTGATGTGGGCGGCGCGTTCGTGGTCCTCCCGCTCGACCGCGTTCTCCGCCTCCTGCGAGAGGGCATCCAGGCGTTTCGCGATGGCGCGAACCTCGGGCGCCGTCTCCTGCGCGTCGATCACGTGCTTGCTGGCGGCCTCATCGATCAGGTCGATCGCCTTGTCGGGCAGGCGCCGCTCGGTCACGTAGCGCGAAGAGAGGTAGACAGCGGCTTCGAGCGCGTCGTCGCCGATCTCGACCTTGTGGTGGTCCTCGTAGCGCCCGCGCAGGCCCTGCAGGATCGCGACCGCGTCCTCCTCCGAGGGCTCGTCCACGTGCACCGGGGCGAAGCGCCGTTCGAGCGCCGAATCCTTCTCGATGCGGCGGTACTCGTCGAGCGTGGTCGCGCCGATGGCGTGCAGCTCGCCCCGCGCCAGCGCGGGCTTCATCAGGTTGCTGGCGTCGATGGCGCCCTCCGCCGCACCCGCGCCCATGACCGTGTGCAGCTCGTCGATGAAGAGGATGACGCCGCCGTCGCTCTGCCGGACCTCCTCCATCACCGCCTTCAGGCGCTCCTCGAACTCGCCCCGGAACTTGGCCCCGGCCAGCAGCGCGCCCATGTCCAGCGCCCGCAGCGACTTCTCCTGGAGGTTCTCGGGTACGTCGCCGTCGGCGATGCGCTGCGCCAGCCCCTCCACGATGGCGGTCTTGCCGACGCCGGCCTCGCCGATGACGACGGGGTTGTTCTTGGTGCGCCGGTTCAGGATCTGCATCACCCGCCGCACCTCGGTCTCGCGACCGATGACGGGGTCGAGCTTGCCCTCGCGCGCGAGCTGCGTGAGGTCGACGCTGTAGCGCTCGAGGCTCTGGTAGCTGCTCTCCGCCGTGGGGCTGGTCACGCGGGCGCTGCCGCGGATCTCCCGCAGGGCGCGGTAGATGCCTTCCTTCGTCACGCCGAACTCGGCCAGCAGGCCAGCGGCGCCGCTCTCCTCGTTGTCGGCGATGGCGATGAACAGGTGCTCGACGCCCACGTAGTCGTCCTTCAGCCGCTCTGCTTCCGCGTTCGCGACCTCCAGCATGCGCACCACTTCGGGCGTCGTGTAGATCTGCACGACCTCGTGCTGGAGCTTCGGCTGCTGCTTCAGCACCTCGTCCACGCGCGCCTTCAGCGGGACGACATCGACATCGAGCTGTTCGAGCACCTGCAGGGCGAGCCCGCCGTCCAGCTCGGAGAGGGCGAAGAGCACGTGGGGAACGCCCCACTGGCTGTGGCGGCGGGTGCGCACGGCCTCCTGCGAGGCGGCGAGCACCTGCTGGGCCTGCTCGGTGAATCGGTCCTGACGCATCATGTTGGGGACTCCTCGTGCCCCGCGCGCGCGGGGTCTTGTGGGGTGGGCGGCGCCGGTCGGGCTAGCGGGCGGGACGGCCCTCGCTGTCGACGGCGGGGGCGGGAAGGCGCGTTCGGCGGAGGCTGTCGAGCTCCGCGCGCACCTCGTCGAGTTCGGCCTGGAGGGTGCGCAGTTGATCGCTCATGCGCAGCACCACCTCCACGCCGGCGAGGTTCACGCCCAGTTCCTCGATGAGGCTCTGGGCCTGGCGGATGCGGTGAATGTCGGCGTTCGAGTACATGCGGATGTTCCCGCTCGTGCGGTGCGGCCGGATGAACCCCGCGCGCTCGTAGTAGCGCAGCGTCTGCTGGTGCAGCCCCACGAGCCGCGAGGCGATGGAGATCACGTAGCAGGGCTCGTCGTCGGGCAGGGGCTCGGTTGGGGGCCGGCGGCGGGGCATGGCCTGGTCCTTCCTGGCTAGCTGGCCGCTCGTGCGGTGGCGGCGTCCTGGCGAAGCTCCTCGAAGAGGGCGCGCTCGCGTTCGCTGAGTTGCTCGGGGAGCACCACGTTCACGCGTGCAAACAGGTCGCCGCGTCGGTCGCGCTGGCCCAGCACGGGCATGCCCTTGCCGCTCAGGCGGATGCGCCGTCCGTTCTGCGTGAGCGGCGGGATCGTGAGCAGCACGCGCCCCGAGAGCGCTGCCACCTCCACCTCGCCCCCGAGGATGGCATCGAGGTACGGAACCGACACCTCGACCGTGAGGTCGTCGCCGCTGCGCTCGAAGCGCGCGTGCGGCAGCACCGTGATGAGCAGGTAGAGGTCGCCGGCAGGACCGCCGCCCATCCCCGACCGCCCCTCGCCGGCCACACGCACGCGGGAGCCGGTGCGGACGCCGGGAGGCGCCTTCACCTCCAGGCGCCGCGGCTTCAGCGCCTCGCCGTGGCCCCCGCAGGCGTGGCAGCGTGCGTTCCCGACCACCCCGCTCCCGTTGCAGATGGTGCAGAGTTCGCTGCTCTGGAGGTTCACGGTGCGGGTCGTGCCCGCAGCCGCCTCTTCCAGCGAGACCTCGGTGGGCGTCTCGATATCCTGGCCCCGGCGCGGACCCCGCGGCCCGCCCCCGAAGATGCCGCCGAATACGCTCCCCAGGTCGCCAAGGCCGCTGTCGAAGGAGAAGTTCCCTCCGCTGAAGCCTCCCTGGGCGCGCTGGCGTTCCATCTCCTCGATCTGCTCGGCCTGCGGCCAGCGGTCACCGTACTTGTCGTACCGCTTGCGCGTCTCCTCGTCGGAGAGCACGTCGTAGGCGCCCTGGATCTCTTTGAAGCGCTCTTCCGCGCCCTTGTCGTTCGGATTCACGTCGGGGTGGTGGCGGCGCGCGAGCTTCCGGTAGGCGGAGCGCACCTCCTTTTCGGAGGCGCTGCGGGCTACCCCGAGAGTCTCGTAGAAGCTCTTGGCCATGGTAGCTACATTGTAGAGAGCTTGGTCCTACTTTACAACAAGGTTACAGGAGAGAAGCTGATAGTGATCATGTCAAGGTTGGCTCGGCAAGAGCGTACGGCCAAGCGAGGCTCTGGCGAGTTGAGGAGGAAGAGCGGGAGGCGTTCGCCCCCCGCCTGCGATGCTCAGCCGAGCGGCGCGCTCAGGCGACGTCGGCCGTGATGTCCTCGACCATGATCGCGTTCCCCGCGCCGACGTTGATGCGAACGACCTTGCCGTCCTCAAGCAAGGCTTCGACGTTCTGTGCGTGCGAACGCCAGCCCTTGGGGAAGGCGTAGCCATTCTTCTCGAGCGCCTCGAGGAAGAAGTAGCTCATCGTCATCGGGGCCAGGTAGAAGTCGGTGCTGTCCATTTGCGCTCTCCCTCGTGGTTCGGGCCGCTCCTGCGACCGGGCGCGCCCATTATGGCGATCCACGCGCGTGCTCGCCACGCCGAGCCCGGATTTGCGCGCGTAGCGGGAGGGTAGCACCGCTGGCGGCGTTCGGTCGCCTCCCCCGTTTTGCATCCTGGCGACGTTCTCTCCGTCGCGTTGCTGGCCCTTCTACGCTTGTCACCCAGGCAGGATGCTGCGGGGAGGACCGGCGCCGGGCTCGCGGGCGCGGAGCTAGCCCAACAGGGCGCATTGTGCGCGGAGCCCTGCGGCAGTATTGTCAAGCGTCCCGGAGGGACGTTTCGCAATGGCGAGATTTCGTTCCATCCTGGCCCCCGTCGTGGATGACTCGGCCAGCCTTGAGGCCGTCGCCATCGGGGCCTCGCTCGCGCGCCAGGAGAAGGGCGTCCTCACCCTCCTGCATGTCATCGAAGTGGAGCGCACTCTCCCTGTCACGGCCGACATGGACCTCGAGGCCCAGCGCGGCGAGGATCTGCTCCGCCGCGCCCGCGCCCTGGCTGCCCGAGAGGCCGCTGGCATCACCATCAAAGACGAACTCCTGCAGGCGCGCGTCGCTGGCCCCGCCATCGTGCAGGAGGCAGAGGGGCGGGGCGTGGACGTGATCATGCTGGGCGTCGGCTGGACCCCGCTCCTGGGCCAGTTCGAGGTCGGCGCCACCGCTGGCTACGTGCTCAAGCACGCCTCCTGCAACGTCTGGATCGTGCGTGAACCGCTGGAGCAGGTGGCTGCCGCCGCGGGGAAGGCCGCGGCTCGCCGGTGAACGTCCTCGTCATGGGCTGCGGCCGCACCGGCGCTGCCATCGCCGGGCGCCTTGATCGCGAGGGTCACGAGGTCACCATGCTCGACCTCGACTCCAGCCAGTTCCGCCGCCTCCCCGATGCCTTCGGCGGACGCAAGGCCGTCGGCAACGGCATGGACATGGAAGTCCTGGAGCGCGCCGGCGCCCGCGAGGCCGACGCCTTCATCGCCGTCACCCAGGGCGACAACCGCAACTTCTTCGCCAGCCAGCTCGCGCGCGAGGTCTTCGGCGTGGAGCGCGCCGTTTGCCGCGTGAAGGATCCCGAGCGCGGCGAGATCTTCGGCCACCTGGGGCTCCAGACCTATAGTCCGACAAGCGCGGGGGCGGAGGCGATCATCGCCATGCTGTCCACCTCCGGGCCGGCCTGAGCCGTGTACGTCATCATCGCCGGCGGCGGCAAGGTCGGGTACTACCTCGCTCGTGAGTTGATGAGCGGCGATCACGAGTTGCTCGTGATCGAACGGAGCGCCTCACGCGTGGCTGAGATCGATGACCGCCTGGAGGGCACGGTTCTCCAGGGCGACGCCTGCGAGGCGGCCATGCTCGATGGCGCCGGCATCGCTCGCGCCGACCTCGTCGCCGCGGTCACCGGCGACGACGAGGACAACCTCGTCGTCTGCGAGATTGCCCGCTACCGCGGCGTGGCCCGCGTGCTCGCGCGCGTCAACAACCCCACGAACGCCCTCCTCTTCCAGAAACGGGGAATCGAGACGACCGTCTCCGCCACGGAGGCCATCCTCTCCCAGATCGAGCAGGAGCTGCCCGTCACGTCGATGGTTCCAGTCATGCAGCTGCACCAGGGCCTTGAGCTGGTGGAGGTGAGGCTTTCGGAGACCTCGCCCGCCGTGGGGCGCACCCCCCGCGAGGTGCTGCTGCCCCCCGAGTCGCTCATCGCCCTCATCGTCGATTCCGGCGGTGTACCCCGCGTGCCCGGCGCCGACACCACCCTCACCGTCGGCGATGCCCTCGTCGTGGTGACGCGCGCCGAGAGCAGGGGCATGCTCAAGGAAGCCCTCGTCGGGGGCGCCCATGGGTTCGACACCTGATCCGGCGCGGTCTGCGGTGAAGGTCGCCTATCTCGGTCCGCCGGGCACCTTTGGCGAAGAGGCGGCGCGTCGCTACGCTCCCGAGGCCGAGCTGCTTTCCTGCCCCTCGCACGCAGCCGTCGCGCGTGCCGTGGAGTCGGGCGCGGCGGGTGCGGGCGTGATGGCCATCGAGAACTCCTTCAACGGCTCCGTTGGAGAGTCGCTCGACATCCTCATCCACGAGACCGCGCTCAAGATCCAGGCCGAGCTGGTCGTTCCCGTCGTCCACAACCTGGTCGCCGCGCCGGGGACGAACCTCGGCGAGATCGATCTCATCTACTCCCATACGCAGGCGCTGGGCCAGTGCCGCGCGTTCGTGGAGGGGCACTGCCCCGAGGCCCAGCGCGCGGCGGCTCTTTCCACGGCGGAGGCCGTCGAGCGCGCTCTCGAGCGACCGCGCGCCGCCGCCATCGCCACCGTGCGCGCCGCCGCCCTCTACGGCGCCGAGGTGCTCGCCGAGGGCATCCAGGACCAGCGCAACAACGCCACCCGCTTCGTGATCATCGGCCCCGGCGAGCTCGGACCATCCGCCCGCGACCGCACCTCCATCGCCTTCGAGTTCGCCGGTGATCGCGCCGGCCTCCTCACGGCCGCTCTTGCGGAGTTCTCCAGCCGCGGTATCAACTGTACGAAGATGGAGAGCCGCCCCACCCGCGCCACCTTCGGCGAGTACATCTTCCTCATCGACTTCGAGGGCCACGCCAGCGACCCCATGTGCGCCGCCGCCCTCGACGGACTCCGGGGCATGACGACCATGCTCAAGGTCTTCGGCAGCTATCCGCAGGCCGGCGATGACTAGGGGGAAGCGCATCGCGGCGCTGGTCGGGTCGGTGCTCGTCCTGGGGATGCTCGCCTTCGCCTGCGGCGGTTCCGGGTCCGGGGAGGCGCCCGCATCCGCCACCCAGCCGCCCGCCACCGAAGCCGCCACCCCTCGCGCCACCGCCACCGAGCCGCCCGCCACGGCGACTCCCAGCCCTGCCGCCACGGCCACCGAGCCGCCCGCAACCGAGGCCGCCCCCGAGGAGCCGGCCGCGGAAGGGGACCTCAGCTCCCAGATCGTGACCCTCCTCCCGCCCGACGCCATCCCCGCCATCAACGACCCCCGCCTCATCACCGCCGGCGAGGCCGACGAGCAGCTCCGCCTCACCGACCTCGTGATCGGCGTCTCCATCGACGGGGAGCACCGCGCCTATGGCGCCGCCTTCCTCAGCGGCCACGAGATCGTGAACGACATGCTCGGAGGCCGCGCCATCGCGGTCACCTGGTGACCGCTCTGCTTTACGGGCATCGTGTATGCCCGCGACATCGAGGACCAGCAGCTCACCTTCGGCGTCTCCGGGAAGCTCATCATGAACGCCCTCGTCATGTTCGACCGCGAGACTGAAACCCTCTGGAGCCAGTTCCTGGGGAGGGCCGTGAAGGGACCGCTTGCGGACACGGAACTCGAAGTCATTCCGGCCGTCCTCACCCGCTGGGAGAGCTGGCGCGCCCTCCACCCCGACACGACCGTCCTCGACCAGGGCGGCCAGGTCATCGACGCCTACACGGGCTACTACTTCAGCCCCAGCGCGGGCGTTATCGGCGAGAGCAACCGCGACGACCGCCTTTTCGGCAAGGACCTCGTGCTGGGCGTCGTGCTCCCGCAGGGGCGTAAGGCCTACGCCCACCGCTTCCTCGCGAAGAACCCCGTGGTGAACGACAGCATCGGCAACCAGCCCGTGCTCGTGGCCTGGGACGGTGTCGGCGCTACCGCCGTCGCCTACGACCCCACGGTCGATGCCCGCACCCTCAGCTTCGAGGCGCAGGAGCCCGATGCGAGCGGCGCGGTGGTGCGCGACATCGAGACCGGCTCCGTCTGGTCCGTGCTCACCGGCGAGGCGCTCTCGGGCGAGCTGGCGGGCAGCCGCCTTGAGGTGCTGCCGGGGTTCGCCGTCTTCTGGTTCGCCTGGTCCGACTACTTCCCCGATACCGACGTCTTCGAGCCGGAGGGCTAGCCGTGGCCGCCGCCGCCAGGAGGTTGGCACGCCGACGGCTGTGCTACGCCGATCAAGCTAGGCCCAAGCGTGCCTCTCCCAGCACTCGTCGATGCGAGCACGGTCCGCTCCGTTGTTTATGAGCCAGGCGCGCACTTCCTGGAAGCTCAGCCTCTGCCTCTCCCACTGGCCACCAAAGGTGATGGGCTGTGAGATGCCAGGAACGCCAAGGTAGATGGGATCCCTCCGACCTGAGGTCCTGATCCCCCCGAGGCACAGGAAGAAACTGTGGATCTCGCTCCTAGACGTCAAGCAGAGTCCCCTGCAAGAGGACTGTCACCCTCTGCGCGGGGATTCCCCTCCGTGAGATGAAGAACACTCTTTGGGACTGCTCTTCAGAGGCGTCGGTGAACTGAATTTCAAACCCCAGCTCGTCGCACTGTCTTTGAAACGCTTCCTTACCCTGGCGATTCTCGGAAATCCAGTCGACATAGTTCGTGAGGATCCGAGCCGCTTCAACCTCTAGCTCCTGCAGGGACCGGGCAAACACGAAGACCGGAGCGTCCACCGCCTGTGCTCTCCACTCACCAGGCTCAGTCTCGTAAACCTGGAGTTCGACGGTCGCTTCATAGGAACTCACCTAGCAGGGTGCTGAAAAAGTCCGCAGCGGTCGTTTTGGGCTGATTTTGCGCCGGTCGCGAAATCGAAAAGGCCAATGTTTCTGGGCGCTACGAGAGACTGCCGGATGGCCAGTCAGGGCCTCAGGCCCAGGATCATGCATTTATCAGCACCCTGCTAGGGCTTCTTTGCTTTGCTGCTCTGCCGACGAAGTTGGGTGCGTGCCGCGGCAATCGCTTCCTTCCGGGTGCGATGGGTCGAACTCGCGCGTTTCGCGCCTGGCTTCCTGACGGCCCAACTCTTCCTGGAAGTTGGGCTGCGCCTTTGCGCGCAAGGGGGTTGGCCCCGCAAGATGGTTCGGTGCCCCCGTCCGTGCAGGTCTCGGAACTCTCGCGCCGCTTCGGCGATATCACCGCCGTCGACGGCATCTCCTTTGAGGTCGGCGAGGCCGAAATCTTTGGCTTCCTCGGCCCTAACGGGGCCGGCAAGACCACGACTATCTCCATGCTCTGCACGCTCCTCACGCCAAGCGGGGGGAGCGCCACCATCGGCGGGCACGACATCGCCAGAGACCCCGCCGCCGTGCGCCGCGAGATCGGCATCGTCTTCCAGGACTCGACCGTGGATGAGCGTCTCACCGCCCGCGAGAACCTCGTCTTCCACGGCGAGCTCTTCGGCATGGAGCGCTCGGAGATTCGCCCGCGCGCGGAACAGCTTCTGGAACGAGTAGAACTCGCGGATCGCGCGGACGACACCGTCATCACCTTCTCCGGCGGGATGCGCCGGCGGCTCGAGGTGGCCCGCGGGCTGATGCACTGGCCCTCCGTCCTCTTCCTCGACGAGCCCACCGTCGGCCTCGACCCGCAGACGCGCCGCAGCATCTGGACCTACGCCCGCTCCCTGCGCGAAACCGAGGGCGTCACCATCTTCCTCACCACCCACTACATGGATGAGGCCGAGGCCTGCGACCGCGTCGCCATCATGGACTACGGCAAGATCATCGCCCTCGATACGCCCGAGCGGCTGAAGGCCCGCCTCGGCGGCGACGTCGTCTCCATCGCCGGGCCCGACAACGAGGCCCTCGCGCGCGAGGTGCGCGAGTCGTTCGAGATCGAGCCGCGCTTCGAGAACGACGCCGTCGAGTTCAACGTCGAGCGGGGTGGCGACTTCATCCCCATCCTGCTCGGCCGCATCGAGGGCGAGGTGCGCTCCGTTGGCCTTCGCCCGCCCACGCTGGAGGATGTGTTCGTCTCCATGACCGGCCACCAGATTCGCCAGGCGAGCTTCAGCGAGGAAGACAAGATGCGCTCCATGCAGCGGCGTGGGGGCCGGAGGATGCGATGACAGTCGAACCAGCCACGGCGGAAGCGGCTGCGCGCGTTGCCACGCGTTCGCCCCGACGCGCCACGGGCCGCGCGAGCTTCCCCCAGGTGGTGCGCGTCATCTGGATGCGCGAGGTGCTCATCTACGTCCGCGACCGCCCCCGCATGATCTCCGCCTTCGTCATGCCCATCATGATGCTTGTCATGTTCGGCGAGGGGCTGGGGAACAGCATCGCCACCCTCCCCGGCGGCATCGGCTACCGCCAGTTCATCTTCCCCGGCATGGTCGCGATGATCGTGCTCATGAACTCCGTGTTCTCGGGCGTCTCCATCGTTACCGACCGCCAGTTCGGCTTCCTCCGCGAGATCCTCGTGGCGCCCGTCAGCCGCACCGCCATCTGCATCGGCAAGATCACAGGCGGCGCCACCATCGCGCTCGTCAACGGCATGGTCATGTTCGTGATCGCTCCCTTCCTGGGGATCGAGCTCACCTTCGAAATCGTCGTCAAGCTGATCGGGCTCATCGCCCTGGTGGCGTTCATGCTCACGGGCTTGGGTGTGGCCCTGGGCAGCCGCCTGCGCTCTGTCGAGAGCTTCCAGATGCTCTCCCAGGTGGTGATCATGCCGGCCATGTTCCTCTCCGGAATCTTCTTCCCGATCAACAACGTCCCTCTCTGGATGGACGTCATCGTCAAGCTCAATCCCGTCACCTACGCCGTCGCCCCCATCCGGGAGATCGCGCTCTCCGAGCAGCTCAAGGCCCTCCCCGCCGACGCCCCTTTCCAGATCACCCATGTCGACTGGTTCGGCTACACCCTCAGCACCTGGGAAGAGATTGGCGTCGTGGTCGTCTTCGGCGCGGCCATGCTCAGCATCGCCATCCACGCCATCCGCACCACCGAGTAGCGTCGGGGTCGCTGCGAGGCCAGAAGAAGGGCCGCCCTACGAGGCCGAGCAGCGCGAGGAGGACAACCAGGTGGCCTCAGGATGGACATGTGTGGGATGTCAGCGGGAGGTAATAGCTGGCGAGAGGCTCTGCAACTCCTGCGCCCCCCCGGACACCCCCCCTTGTTCGACTCCTGACTGCGCTCGATTCGCGCTCACCAAGAAGGCGGTGCTTTGCCACCCTTGCGATGCTGAGCGCATGCGGCAAGGCGGACAGATAACCTTCGAATTCAGTCCGAGGTCAAAGAGGATTCTCGACTCGTTCAGAAGATGGGAGTGACCTCGTGCGCTGGGCGGTAGCGAGCCGCCGAGCGTGGCGGGTAGCGGCTGACTCCCGCCTTCCTCTCCCCACGCTGATGAACGGGGCCGCTATCGGCCAGGCGGAGTAGGCTTCTCCTTCGACCCGGCTGTCGGCCGGAGGGGTCGCGATGGCGGAACGCTGGACCGTGCCGGAGCCGCTGGCGGTGCTTGACGTCGACGCGCCCGACGGCGCCCGTCTCAGGGTCCGGCGCCACGGCAACCCCGACGGCCCCCGCATGGTCCTCACCCACGCCAACGGTCAGGCGTCCGATGCCTACTACCCCTACTGGTCGCTGCTACTCGATCGCTTCGACCTCTTCGTCTACGACCTGCGCAACCACGGCTGGAACCCCGTCGGTGAGCAGCGCGACCACAACGTCCTCGCCTTCGGGCGGGACTGTGGCAGCGTCATCCGGGCCATCGGCGAGCAATTCGGGAAGAAGCCGGTGACCGGCGTGTACCACTCCATCTCCGCAGTGGGGGCGCTGCTGCACGCCCAGGAGGCGGACTCCTTCGCGGCCCTCGTCCTCTTCGACGCGTCGATCTGCCCCCCGGGCGGTACGCCCGATGAGATGGAGCCCACGGGGGCGCGCATGGCGGAGGGAACGCTCAGGCGGAGGGAGCGGTTCGCCTCGCGCGAGGAGTTGGCGCGGAGGCTGCGGAGGAACCCCACCTTCCGGCTCGTGCGCCCCGGCGTCCACGAGCTGCTCGCCGAGGCTACGACCCGCCCCGCTCGCGACGGAGAGGGCTACGAACTCTGCTGCCCCAGGGAGTACGAGGCGCAGATCCTCCAGTACGGATTCGGCTGGGCCATGGAGGTCGACTTCAGCCTGGTTCGCTGCCCGGTCAAGGCCATCGGATCCGACCCCACGATGCCGTTCTCGTTCTTCCCCTCGATGGACCTGCGAGAGCTGATCGAAACCAACTACGACTTCCTCCCCGAGAGGACCCACTTCCTCCAGCTCGAGGAGCCCGAGGAGTGCGCGAAGCTGACCATCGAGTTCCTCGAAGAGCGCGGCTTCGCCTAGGCGATTGGGAGCCTACCGCCCTTCGTCGCAGCGCCGCAGGTGGGGGTTGCTTTCGGGCGTGCCTCTGTCGATCTCGATGTGCCGCCACGCCTCGGGCAGGCACCCCTCGAGTCGGTTGCCCTCAAGGTCGACGCGGCTGAGCTTCGTGAGCTGGCCGAGCTCCTCTGGAATCTCGCCGGTGAGCTGGTTGTTTCGCAGGTAGAGCGTTTCCAACTCCGAGAGCTGGCCAAGCTCGGGCGGGATCTCGCCGGTGAGCTGGCTGCGCGGCCCGAGCCATAGCAGCTTGAGCGCCGAGAGCTGGCCGAGGACGGGTGGAATCTGGCCGGTCAGTTCCCGGCTGGCCGGATGCACCTCGATCACCCTCCCTGTCCACCTGTCCACGGTTACGCCCCACCAGTGGTGGATGGAGACATCGGCGCTCCAGTTCAGCTCCGCGTCGCCAGCCAGCGTGTCCCGGGCCTCCAGCAGGATCGCGCAGTCGGGGGCCGTGACGGGATTGTCGCATGAGGGGGGCGGCGGATAGTGCCGGATGGAAGCGATGACCTGATCGAACACCGCATCCACCCCTTGCTCCTTCCCCTCGTCCGTCACCTCCGCCCCCCACCTGGGCTCGCCCCTTGCGATGTCGAGGGCCAGCTCGGAGTCTGTTTCCTGTTCAACCAGCCAGATCATGCCGGAACACCACCCTGTGTCCTTGCAGGTCGTGCGTGACACAAGCTCGAAGTCCACCCCCTCGGCAACATCGAAGATGAGGTGGAGGCTGCGGTTTAACCAGTAGGTGTGGCCGCCCTCCAGGTACTCCAATCCATCGAGGTTCTCGATGTTCGCCGGTGGTGGAGGCTCGTACGGGGCCTGCTCCCGAGCCGAGGCGACGATCTGGTCGAACAGGCGCGACGGGTTGTTCGCACAGTCGGCCGGTCCGTCGACGGCTAAGCGGGAGTACTCGTGACCCGTGAACGGGTCGATGGTCAGCCTCGATCCCGTCGTCGTCTCGGAGAGGGTGACTTCCATGTCCCCGTCAAGGTCGGCTCCCGCAAGCCGCTTGCCGAGCCAGTAGAGGCCCCCGGGAGGCAGGTCGATTGTGAGCGGGAACGTCAGTCGGTAGGTCCCCGCCCCCACGACCGTCTGGCGAGGCATTTGAGGAATGCCGTCGACACCCACCTTCAGCTCGGGAGCTGGCGCCTCCTCCGGCGGGGGCAGGCACTGGCAGAAGCTCAGCCCAAGGGTGCGAAGGTCGCTGACTCTTGTGTGGTCCGCTTCCTCGAGGAAGGGCAGCAGGGCGAGCGGGATACAGCCCTCCCACTGATTGCCGCTCAGCCAGAGACCTGCCCCATTCGAGTGGAACTTCGCTGTGGCGAACTCGGCGGGGATCTCCCCGGTGAGCCGGTTGTTTCGCAGGTTGAGGAGTTCCAGCTCCGCCAATCCCGCAATCTCGCGAGGGATCCCGCCCGTCAATTGGTTCTCGCTCACGTCTATCCTGGTGAGGCTCAGGATCGCTCCCAGTTCGGGCGGAATCGGTCCGCTCAGTTCGTTGTCGTTCAAGTAGAGCCCTCCCAGGCTGGCGAGGTCGCCCAGCTCCGGTGGGATGGTGCCCGTTAGCGCGTTGTCCTCGAGATGGAGGCCTGTCAGGTTGGAGAGGAGTCCGAGTTCAGGGGGTATCGATCCCGAGAGTTGGTTCCCCCTGAGGTCCAGGTTGAACAGGTTCGGTAGGGACCCGAGGGAAGGTGGGATAGGGCCCGCGAGGAGGTTCCCGGAGAGGTCCAGGAACTCAAGGCTTGCGAGTTGCCCGAACTCCGGAGGAATCTCCCCTGTGAGCGCCTCCTCGTCGCATAGCGGGGATTTCAGGCCCAGAGTCCGGAGCTTCCCCAGTTGGCCCAGCTCCCGGGGGATGCTGCCCGAGAGACAGTGGTTCTCCACCCACAGGAACTCAAGATTGGAGAGCGCTCCCAGTTCCGCCGGAATCGGGCCACTCAGGGGGTTATTGCTCAGGTTCAGGAACTTCAGGGCCGAAAGCCGCCCCAGTTCTCCCGGGACCGGGCCGCTGAGCCAGTGGCCGTCGCCCAAGTCGAGCACCTCCAGCTTCGATAACAGCCCGAGCTCTGGTGGAATCGTTCCGATGAGCGGCCCCCGGCCGCCAGAGACGGTCTTGACCGCCAGCCCCCTCACGCGGGCGGGCGAGCCACTCACCGTCACCCCGTCCCACTCCGACACGGCCACGTCCACCCTCCAGTCGATGAGTGGCTTGTTGTCAGATCGGTCATAGTTCCCAATGAGGATTTCCCGCGCGGTCAGCAACGCCGCGCAGTCATCGACCAGTCCCGGGTTAAGCTCCGGTTCGGGGACAACCACGCCGTTCGAGCAGGCCTGCACGTCGGGATCGACCACGACCACGACCCTCGCTTCCTCCGCTTCGACCGTCGTTTCCGGTGTTGAGGTCGGCGTGGGATCCGATGTGGCCGCCTCCGATGGTCTTGTGGCCGGCGTCGCCGTCGGAGCTACTGTGGGCACTGGTGTCGCCGAAGGCTCAGGGGTAGTGGTAGCCACGGTGGTCGCCGAAGGCTCAGGGGTAGCGGTGGCCCCGGTGGTCGCCGAAGGCTCTGGGGTAGGCGTGGGTGTAAGCGATGGTGAACTCTCGCCGCCACAGGCGCCCAGCAGGAGCGTGGCCAGGGCGCCCACCACCGCGACGAGCAAAAGCGTGTCTCGCAGATGCGTCAACATCATCCCCTGAGAGATACGCGCCAACCCCCAGGATCGTTCCTGCCGCACGTGGCGACCCTAACAGGCAGGGTCGGGGATGGCTGCCGGCTGCCCCAGGGAGTACGAGGCGCAAATCTTCGAGTACGGGTTCGGGTGGGCCATGGAGGTCGACTTGAGCCGCGTCCGTTGCCCGATCAAGGCCATCGGGTTCCTCGAAGAGCGCGGCTTCGCCTGAACCGACCAGTCCCTGGTCAGGGCCCGGCTCGGACCTACTGACCTTCGTCGCAGCGCCGCAGGTGGGGGTTGCTGCTGCCGTGGATGTTGAAGTCGAAACGCAGCAGGCCCTCTGGAATGCACCCCTCCAGGTTGTTGCCGTAGGTGGTCAAATCCTCAAGAAGCTCGATCGAACCCAGCTCCTCCGGTATTTCGCCAACCAACTCCATCGTGTAGAGGTTCAACTCGACCAGATTGGTGAGTTCACCCAGCTCCGGAGGAATCTCGCCTCCCAGCGGGTTCTCCCCGAGGTTCAACTCCCGCAGGTTGGTCAGAAGGCCGAACTCAGGCGGGATGCCGCCCGTCAGCTCGTTCCGATAGAGGTTCAGCCGCTCCAGTGCCGATAGCTGGCTCAGCGAGAGGGGAAGGGGACCGGTCAAGCCGCTGTTAAAGAGATCGAGTTCCACCACCCGTCCGCTCCACCTGCTTACGGTCACTCCCTGCCAGCTCTCGACAGGGGTGAAGGTGCTCCAGTTCAGGGACGTGCTGCTGGCAAAGGCCGCCTCCGCCTCCAACAGGGCGTGGCAATCCGGGGCCGTGGCGGGATTGTCACACGAAGGCGGTGCGGGGCGCTCCCGCACGGAAGCAGCCAGCCCGTTGAAGAGCCCTCCGACATCCCGCTCGCCATCCCCTCCGCCGACGATGTCGCGGGAGAGCTCGCTGCCCGTCGTGGCGTCAAGCGTCAGGAGTGACCCGCTCTCTTCATCCCGCAGAAGCACGGTGTTGTAGAGAACGCGCTCCAGCGTGAGACGCATCCCCGCGGGCGCGTCCACCACGAGGTAGTTGGAGCCGTCGATGCGGTACGACCGCCCCCCATCTACGGTCTGGAGGACATGCAGGCGGTGTACACCGTCGGGATCGCGAGTTAGGCCGAGGGGCTGCACCCGAGCTGACCCCACGATCGTGTCGAAGAGATTCGACGCTGTGACGCTGCAGTAGGTGGGGCTCTCGACAACCGACCGGGAAAGCTCCTCGCCCGTCAAGGCGTTCATGACCAGGCGGGAGTGGCTCGTGAGCTCCTGGATCTCAACAACGATGTCTCCATCGTCGTCTCGCATGAGCTCTCCGCGCACGTAGCGCCCTCCTGGCGGGATGTCAGTGACGAGAGAGGACGAGAGGCGGTAGGCGCCCGGGAGATCGTTTGCCTCCTGGGGCATGAATGGAACCCCGTCCGCGCCCACCGTGAGGGCAGGTCGGTACTCGTCGTCGAAGAGCAAAGCCGACGGGCACTGGCAGTAGGTGAGCCCGAGTTCGGCACGGTCGATCAGTCCACCACCCAGAGCCAGCGGGATGCAGCCGGTCAGCCGGTTACCGGCCAGGTAGAGGCTCAGCCTGATCTTGTGCGCCAGCTCTGCGAACGCAGTGGGGATGCCGCCCGTGAGGCGGTTGCGCCGCAGATCCAGGACCAGCGGCTCGATGCGCGAGTACTCTCTGCCGGGCGTCAGGTTCCGTAGCCCTGAGAACTCTTCCGGTATCTCCCCGGTCAGCCGGTTGCCGAAGAGGTTCAGCTCCCCCAGGTACGTCAGGTGGCCGAGCTCGCCGGGGATCTCACCCGTGAGCTGGTTGCCGTTCAAGCGAAGCGTCTCCAGATTTACGAGCGCGCCCAGCTCTGCAGGAATGGCGCCACCGAGCCGGTTGCCCGCAAGGTCCAGGCGCCGCAGTCCCGAGAGTCTTGCGATTCCCGGTGGAATCCGCCCCCGGAGATCCGCGGCGACTTCGAGCGAGGTCACCCGCAAGGGAACCCCGCCGAGCTCCACGCCTTCCCAGTCGCCGATCGGCCGATCAGTACTCCAGTTGGGAGGCGTGGCCGCTCCGGCGAGACTTTCGCTCGCTTCGAGGAGAACGGCGCAGTCGTTGACGAGGCCGGGGTTGTTCTTGGGGTTGGGCACGGCGCCGTCCCGGGAGCAACCGTCCGTCAGGCTTCGGAGCGGGGGCTCCAGCTGTGCGAGGACGCTTGCGACCTCGCACAACGGCAGGTCGATCTGGCCGATGGCGCTCCCGTCGTTCCGTGAAAGCCTGGCCAGCTTCGACCGCAGCGCCCGCGAGATGCACCCCGTCAGCGGGTTGTTGACGAAGGAGACCCTCCTCAGCTCGGGGAGCGCGTCAAGGGAGCGGGGGATCTCACCCGTGAGCCTGTTGTTGTAGAGGTACAGGTCTATCAGGTTCGTCAGGGCGCCCAGCTCCGGCGGGATCGCACCTGTCAACTCGTTTCTCCCGAGGTAAAGGTGCGTGAGATACGTGAGTCCACCGAGTTCAGGCGGAATCTGGCCCACCAGCCTGTTCTCGCTCAGGGAAAGCGACCGCAGCCCCGGGATCGCGCCCAGCTCCGCGGGGATGCTGCCTGTCAACTGGTTCCCACCGAGGTTCAGGCTCCACAGGTACGGGAGCGTCCCGAGCTCGCGCGGAATCTCGCCGTTGAGCCTGTTGCCGCCGAGGCTGAGTTGCGAGAGGCTTCTGAGCGAGCGGAGCTCCGTCGGGATCTCGCCTGTCAATTGATTGCCGCCCAGTTTCAAGGTCCGCAGGTTGCTGAGGGAGGCAAGCCCGGTCGGTATCCGGCCCGTCAGCTCGTTTCTAGATAGGTTGAGTTGCTCCAGGCGTGAGAGCGCGCCGAGCTCCGAGGGAATCTCTCCAGACAGTCCGCTGTCGCGCATCTGCAGGGACCGTAGTTCTTCGAGCCGCCCCAGGCTGGGTGGAATCCGACCCCTCAGTTCGCCCCAAAGCAGGATTTCGGTCACGCGTGCCGGCGAGCTGCTAAGGGTGACGCCGGTCCACTCCCCGATGGGCCTGTCGGTGCTCCATCGTGGCGGGGAGCCGCTGCCAGCGAGGATGTCGCGCGCCTCCAACAACACCCGGCAATCCTCAACGAGGCCTGGGTTGCGCTCCGGTTCCGGGACTGCCACGCCGTTCGAGCACGCTTCAGCCGAGGGCGACGGCAGCGGCACACGCAGCGCTATATCTCCGTAGCGGAACGTCCGGTCGGAACTGAACCCGCCGTCCAGCGGCAGCGGGATCGTTCCCAGCGTCGACCACGAGCCATCTGCCGGGCGCGCGCTGATGTAGAGGTTCCTGCCATCCCGGACGTCCTGCCACACGCGCACCTCGATCGTCACGTTGAGCCTGACCCCGAGCGGCACGTCGAGGGCGATGTCCCCGAAGCGGTATCGCCCCGTCGGGCTGGACCCGTCGTCCAGCGGCAGGGCGATCGTCCCTACCGTTCGCCAGGAGCCATCCGCTGGACGGGCACTGATGTGGATGTCCCGGTCGTCGGTAACGTGCTGCCAGACGCGCACCTCGATCCGCACCGAAGGGGTGTCCTGGGCAACGCCGTCCGCCACCCCGGCCATGGCCAGCCCCGCCACCACCGCCAGCATGGCCAACTTTGCCAGGAGGCTGTTACCCGGTCGCGTGAGTGCCATGCCTAAAGGAATACGCGCCAACACCCCGGATCGTTCCCGCCCCACGTGGCGACCCTAACAGGCAGGGTCGGGGCTTACCCCATCCCCAGGCGCGACAGCGCCGCCCCGGAGGGCCGCGCTGCCCCGTGGCTGGCTGCCGGCTTGACCGCTCAGGAGCCGATGACGCCCCCATCGAGCTTGCGCGCCACCACGTCGTTGGCGGACGCCGCCTGCAGACTGCCCGCGGCCTGAAGGGGCGCCTGGGCTAGAATCGCCTCGTGGACGCAGCCGGTTTCGCGCGCAAGTGGATCGCCTCCACGCGCACCGAGCGCGCCGCCTCTCAGGAGCACTTCCTCGACCTCTGCGGCCTCGTCGACGAGCAGACTCCCAACGAGGCCGACCCCACCGGCGACTTTTACGCGTTCGAGAAAGGCGCCGAACGCACGAGCGCGGGCGACGGTTTCGCCGACGTCTGGCTCAAGGACCACTTCGGCTGGGAGTACAAGGGGAAGCGCAAGGATCTGCGGGCGGCCTATAAGCAGCTACTCGACTACCACGAGGCGCTGGGCCAGCCGCCCTTGCTCGTGGTGTGCGACCTCGAACGCTTCGAGGTGCACACCAAGTGGACCGGCTTCGAGTCGTGGACCTACCACTTCGACCTCACGCACCTGACCTCGGACGAACCGGTCCGGGTCACGGGCGCGAGGGACGAGACGCCGCAGGGCGCTCCCCGTCTCACCGCGATCCAGGTGCTGAAAGCGCTCTGGGAGGAGCCCGAGCGGCTCCGGCCCGTGCGCACCACCGAGGAGATCACCGCCGAAGCGGCGGAGCTGTTCGAGGGCGTCGTCGCCGAGCTGCGCCGCTGGGGCACCGCCGACGCCATGGGGATCGCGCGCTTCGTCTCGCGCACCGTCTTCTGCATGTTCGCCTCCGATATCGGGCTGCTGCCGCGGGGAGCCTTCTCGGACCTGCTGCGCGCGCAGGCGGAGAACGCCAGTGAGTTCCGTGCGGCGCTCGCGGAACTCTTCCGCACGATGGAGAGCGGTGGGCGTTATGGCGCCCAGACCATCCCCTGGATCAACGGTGACCTCTTCACTGACTACGACGTGCCCAAGGATCTCACGACGGCCGAGATACTCAAGCTCCAGAAGCTCGACGAGCTCAACTGGGCCGATGTCGAGCCCGCTATCTTCGGGACGCTCTTCGAGCGCATCCTCGACAAGGACGCGCGCGCCAAGCTCGGCGCGCACTACACCTCCCGCACCGACATCGAGACGCTGGTCGAGCCCGTGCTGGTGGCGCCCCTCCGGCGCGACTGGGAGGCCGTGCGAGAGGCCGCTACCGAGGCGCGTTATCAGGCGAACCTCCACGGTGCGGCGGAAGAGATGCAACTGGAGCGCATCCGCGAGCATGTCGCGCCCTTCCTCGACAGCCTCACGCAGGTGACCGTGCTCGATCCAGCCTGCGGCTCCGGCAACTTCCTCTACGTCTCGCTCGCGCTGCTGAAGGGCCTGGAGAAGGAAGCGATCGCCTACGCGGGTCTGCAGGGCGTGCGCTTCGAGCCCCGCGTCCACCCGCGCCAGCTACTCGGCATCGAGATCAACCCGTACGCCCACGAGCTCGCCGGGATGGTTATCTGGATCGGCTACCTCCAGTGGAAGCAGCGCAACATCATCCCGCTCGATAACGAGGAGCCCATCCTTCAGAAGCTCGACCAGATCGCCCTCATGGACGCCATCGTCGACCGCTCCCACCCCGCCGGCCCGCGCGAGCCCGAGTGGCCGGTCGCCGACGTCATCGTCGGCAACCCCCCGTTTCTGGGGGGGAAGAAGCTTCGGCGGGAGCTTGGCGACGAGTATGTCGAGGCCATGTTCGAGGTCTGGGAGGGTCGCGTGCAGCGCACCGCTGACTTGTGCTGCTACTGGCACGAGAAAGCTCGGCGGATGGTCCATGCCGGAAGGGCGAAGCGCGCCGGCCTGCTCGCGACGCAGGCAATCAGGGGCGGCGCTAGCCGCGAGACACTGGCGCGCATCAAGGAGTCGGGCGACATCTTCTTCGCCGAGTCCAACCGCAAGTGGATTTTGGATGGCGCCTCTGTCCGCATCGCGATGGTTGGGTTCGACGATGGGACCGACACGCACTACGTACTCGATGGCAAGAGTGTCGAAGGGATAAACGTCAATCTCACGACCGGCCTCCCCCTGTCCGAGGCGAAAGCTCTTCCCGAGAACGCGATCATTGCGTTTCAAGGTGACTCCAAGGTTGGCCCCTTCGAGATTGAGCAAGGCAAAGCGCAGGCGATGCTGGCGACTCCTAACCCTGACGGTCGCAGCAACCGCGATGTCGTCCGTCCTTGGGTGAACGGCGATGACATCGTGGGACGTGCGAGGGCACTATGGATCGTCGATTTCCCCCCCGCGACGCCTCTGGATGAGGCCGAACTCTACGAAGCCCCATTCGCACACGTCGCCGAACATGTGCGCTCTTTTCGGGCTACAGCACGCTCTGGGGATCGTACGGGTGTGTCGTGGTGGATACATCAGCGGCCACGACCGGCTATGCGGCAGGCGCTGCAGCCGCTCAAGCGCTTCATCGTCACACCACGCGTCGCCAAGCACCGGCTCTTTCGTTGGGTCGAGCATCCGACACTCCCGGATGTTCGCCTATTCGTCTTTGCGCGTGAGGACGACTACTTCTTCGGCGTGCTGCACTCCCGCGCCCACGAGCTGTGGGCACTCAACACGTCCTCACGCCACGGTGTCGGCAATGACCCCACCTACAACACCACCACCTGCTTCCAGACCTTCCCCCTCCCCTGGCCACCCGGCGACGAACCCGCCGACAGCCCCCTCGTGGAGGCCATCGCTGAGGCGGCGCGGCGGCTGAACGAGCTGCGCGAGGGCTGGCTCAACCCCGAGGGGCCGCTCGTCGGCGAGGCCGACCTGAAGCGGCGCACGCTCACCAACCTCTACAACCAGCGCCCCGCCTGGCTCGACACCGCCCACCGCCGCCTCGACGAGGCCGTCTTTAACGCCTACGGCTGGCCGCCCGACCTCAGCGATGAGGAGGTGCTCGCGCGCCTCCTCGCCCTCAACCAGGAGCGGGCCGCCGCGCAGGACTAGCGAGGGGAGCGCGGTGCCCACTGGGCGCCCCGCGCTGGCGTTGCCGACACAAACTTGCGTAAGGGAAAAGTTAGGGACTTACACCCAGACTATCCAAGGTTCGGGCTAGGCTTCGTCGGCTGTGAGGTCCTCGGAGCCACGCACTTGAGATATACAGCCAGTGATCTCCGTCTCGCGTTCGTCTGGAAATTCATCGACCAGACGGACAAGCAGGCGGTTCCATGTCAGGCCACGGATGGACAGCCTCACGAGGCTGGGTGACGGATTCCCCGCTTTGGTGCGATACCATCCCGCTCCTCGCCAAGGGGCATAGCCAAGGCAGTCCATCACCCGATCGAGTTGAGCTTGGCTGGGATCATGCAGGGACGGGAACTCGCTGGGAAAGGCCAACTACCGAATAGCGCCCCGTGTCGTCGGAGGGAATGTCCTTGCAGGTGACCCCAAGCCTGGCGGCGTAGTCCTCGATCTTCTCGTCGGCGGGCCTCTCCTCCCAGATGAGGTCGAACACTTCTTGGGCCACTTTTCTGACTTCAGCATGGATGGCGTCTTGGGTCTTCGCAGTAAGGATCAGGACCAGGTCGTCGCCGTTCATGTTGGCGGCATGCCACAGCCCACCCTCTTCCCAGACCTTGACATCCAGGCCCAGTTCATAGGCTGGTCCTATCTCTTCAGGCATTCGTGTTCTCCTCCTCGACGCAACGCGCACCGCGCCATGCGCGCGGCATGATCCTGCCAAGGTCAGTCTACCCCTCCCGTGAGGGAAAGTGGGTAGGTATGGGACGTCCCAAGTTGTCAGTCAGCCCAGGCTTGGCCCCGCGCCTCTCTAGGCGGTGAGGTCGCGGTAGCGCAGCCTCTTGCCGAGCATCTCCTGAGCCGTGCGGCGCTGCCAAGGCTGCGGCTCTAGGGGCGCTCGTTCCGTTGCTTGGCCTCAATCGGATCGCCTTCGACCTAGACCCTGACGCTTGGTAACCCGGCGTCATTGGATACTCTGGGTGTAAGTCCCAAAAGTTACACCGCTGCTGCAGGCGGTAGCGGACTGGCGGGGCGTAACACCGTTTGGAGGCCGATCCGCCCCGCCTGGCGGGTGTCTGTCCTTGCTGAGGGACACTCGCCTGCCGCTTCCGTCACGCTACCACACACGACCGGACAACCCACACAACGAAGCGGGGCGCCCACCGCCTACCCCGACACCACTCTGCCAGCCCCCCGCCTTAAGGTGAGCAGGCCCTAGGCCGTGCCGTGACGCAGGAGCTTGCCGCTCGTCGCCCCCGTGCACTCGCCGTCCACGAAGGTCTCCTCGCCGTTGACCATGATGTGGCGGTAGCCGTGCGGCTTGCGGACGAGGCGCCACGCGCCCGCCGGGTAGTCGTACGCCTTCTCCGTCTGGCCCATGTCGAGGTTCTCCAGGTCGTAGACCACGATGTCCGCCGGAGCGCCCTCGCGGATGGTGCCGCGGTCGCGGAACCCCGCCGCCAGCGCCGGGTAGGCGCTCAGACGCCAGTGCGCCTGCTCCAGGTCCATGATCTCGTTGTCGCGCACGAGCGACGCCAGGAACTCGGTCGGGTAGCGACCGAGCGTGATGAACTTCGTGTGCGCGCCGCCGTCGGAGACGCCCGGCAGGGCGAACGCCGAGTTCGCCATCTTCTTCATGGCCGCCATGTCCGCCTTCTGCGGGGCCGTCACGAAGAGCGCCTGCATGTCGTCCTCGAGCGCGATGTCCAGCATCGCGTCGATGACGTGCACGCCGCGCTCCGCCGCGATCTCGCCACAGGTCCAGCCCGTGTACTTGTCGAGCTCCGGCTTGTGCAGTTCGCCCACGATGAGGTGGTTGAAGTCGAACACGACGCCCGCGCCGCCCATCGGCGACTCGTCCAGCTCCGCCTTCACCGCCGCGCGCAGCTCGGGCCTCGCCATCTTCGCCGCGCGCTCCTCGACCGTGCCCAGCGTCAGCGCGCGCCAGGCCGGGCTGGAGTCGAACAGGTTCCACTCTTCGAAGGTGAACTGGAAGTTGTTCTCCGCCGTCAGCGCTTGCCCGAAGATGCGGGTGCCGCGCGCGTTGCACTCGTCGAGCCACTTCATGGCCGACTCGTGCCCCGGCATGGCGATGCCGTGCTGGTCCGTGAAGACCGCGAGCACGTTCCAGATGACCGGCCGGCCGCTCTCGTCGGCCAGCTTTTCCGTTAGCTCCTGGCTCGCGCCGATGCACTGGATGAAGCCGCGACCCACGTCCCGCAGCACCCGCGCGAAGGAGAGCAGGTCCTGCTCCGCCATCAGGTTCGTGATCATGAGCGTGCCGTCGTAGTCGCGCTGCACGTCGTTGTCGCCCATCTGCGACGACCAACCGCAGCCGCCCGCCTCCAGGCCCTCGATCATGAGGCGGCGCATCTCCGCCATCTCGGTCTCGTTGGCCGGGCGGCTCTTGGCTGCCTCGATCCCCATCACGTACGACATGATCGGGTTCAGGGGCATGTAGCTCAGGATGTTCACGCCCTTGGGCGTGCGGTCGATGCTGTCGAGGAACTGGGGATAGGTCTCCCAGTCCCAGGGCATGCCCTCCTGCATCGCCTCCAGGGGAACCGCCTCGTTGCGCGACATCGTCAGCATCGCGCGGTCCTGGTCCTCGGGCCTGCAGGGCGCGAAGCCGAAGCCGCAGTTCCCGATCGCGACCGAGGTCACCCCGTGCCAGCCCGAGATCGAGCAGTACGGGTCCCAGAACACCTGCGAGTCGTAGTGCGTGTGCAGGTCGACGAAACCGGGGGCCACGTTCAGGCCGCTGGCGTCGATCACCTTCGCCCCGCTCGAGGTTTGAATGCGGCCGCCAACGGACGCGATCACCCCGTCTTTGATGCCGATGTCGCCGGTGAATCGCGGCGTCCGCTGACCGTCGAAGATCGTTCCGCCCTTGATGACGGTATCGAATTCAGGCATGGCTTCTCTCCCGGGTGAGGTTCGTTGTTTCCCTAGTGTACGCGCGGTCGCAACCGCGCCCCAACGGTGGGGCGGCGAGCGTAGCGCATCCCGCAACGCAGTGGCCAGCACGTCAGCCGAGGAATATCCTGCGCCTGAGCCCGCCTTCCCCTGGAGTGCGCCATGACCACGACCGCCATTCCCCCCATTGCCTGGCCCGTCGACCGCGAGATTCCCGACCTCGACTGGCAACCCCCCGCCGGCGCCCGCGTTATCTCGGCCGACGACCACTGGCTCGAACCGCCCGACCTGTTCGTCGACCGCATGCCCGCGAAGTACCGCGACGTCGCCCCCAGGGTCTGGCGCGACGAGACCGGTACGCACCTCGTCTGCGAGGACCGTAACCTCGACTCCGTCGGCCAGAACCTGCTGCTCACGCAGGGACGCCCCGGCATGGGCGACATCGAGCAGCGCGTCCCCGATATGGACGCCGAAGGGCTCGACGCCGGCCTCATCTTCGCGCAGGTCTCCATGGCCCTCTTCTCGCTCGAGGACGAGGAGCTCATGTTCGCCGCCTACGACGCCTACAACGAGGGCCTCGCCGAGTTCTGCGCGGGCATGCCCGGACGCCTCTACGGCGTCGGCATCCTCCCCACCATCTACAGCCCCGAGCGCACCGCCGACTACATCCAGAAGCTGAAGGCCTGGGGCTACGTGGCCATGCAGATCCCCTCCTCCCCCCGCGCCGAGCGCGTCTGGTACAACGGCTCCAGGTGGGATGTCATGTGGGAAGCCATCGAGGAGAGCGGCATCCCCCTCTCCTTCCACATCGGCGAGAACCCCAACTACCGCGGACGCGGCGCCCTCGGCACCTACCTCACCACCGGCTTCCAGCCCTTCCGCCGCCTCTGGTCGTTGCTCACCTTCTCCGGGACGCTTGAGCGCCACCCCGAGATGAACGTCATCTTCACCGAGGGCGGCATCTCCTGGGTGCCCGCCGCCCTCTACGACGCCGACAAGACCTACCGCCAGTTCGAGAGCGAGATGAAGCCCCAGCTCGCCGAGATGCCGAGCTACTACTGGTACCGCCAGTGCTACGCCACCTTCATGGACGACCCCAGCGGCATCAAGATCCTGGACGATATCGGTCCCGAGCACGCCCTCTGGTCGGCCGACTACCCCCACCCCGAAAGCACCCTGGGCGAAAGCCGCCACCTCGTAAAGTCCTTCTTCGACACCCTCCCCGAAGACCAGGCCAAGCTCATGGTCGGCGGCAACGCCGCCAGGCTGTGGGGCATCTAGATGTTCAGTCGCTAGCTTTTGTGGTCAGCTTGGTGCGACGCCGAGCGCTCTGAGACTGAAGGCGCTCAGGTAGAACGGGTCAGAGGGTCGATCCCTCACTCCTTTTGGCAATTCAATATCAACCCAACTGGGGATTTGCCCAAGCCCTTGAATTGACCGGCACGGGCCGTACCCCTCGCATCTTCCGGTGTGATGCTCCTGCGAATCCGGTAGGCTTGCCCCCTTCGAGGTAAGAACCGCTCTACGGTGTGACAGTCTTGTGAGGGGTGTGGTGCGCCCCTCTCGTGGTTGTCGCGCGCGTTGGCTGTTCTTACCTCGGACAGCTGACTATCGCCGGAGACGAAGGGGGCTCTTTACAAATGTCTCGCTGGCTCATTCTTGCGCTCGTAGGTGCGCTCACACTCTCGGTTGTCTTGGGCGTCGCTGCGCAGCAGCGAACGTCAAAGAACATTGAGGTCCGTGTCTGGGAATCTACATCCGACCCGGAGGCGAACTTCGTCAGCGCCCGTCCTGAAGGGGGAAGCTGGCGCACACTGGGCACCATCCCCATTCCGCTCGCTGACGAGACGAGCAACGGGCGCTATCGGTATGGCGACATCACTCTTGCCGTTCCTATTGAATTGCCTGAACCGGAAGTCCCGGGGCAGCCCGCCTTTATTGAGGCGACGTGCACGTACACGCTGGAGGTCGAAGAGTACACGTACTTCGACGATGACTATTGGTGGGAGTTCCAGGGGACCATCACACAGAACCTTCCCTTCGATATCTCCCCACGTGTCTACATCGAAGTTCTGCGCGAGGACGGCCTTCGAGACGAACTGCTCACGGTTCAGATGGACGAGCAGAACCCAGGCCGGGAAGTACCGTGGGAGACTGGCAACTCCTATTCGACTGATACGGACGACTTGGACTTGGACTCGGCCTACATCGTCTATGTCGATGACGGTTACAGCGACGACCGGCGCATCTATCTGGAGCCGCCGCTCGAGTGCGTTAGGGTTGAGTGAGATGTCGGGGTTGGGGCGCTTGTCACATGGCGCGAACGCAAAGACGACTGGGACAGCGTTAGGGGTGTAGAAACTCTCGGCTGCTCGTCCCCTCGGCCGCCAAGATTGAGAACGCTACGCGTACCGGCGGATATCGAGACAGTCTTCCCCGCTCCTCGTGGGAGTGGCAGCCCTCACTTGATTCGCCTACGGCGAGCCCATCCTCAACCTCTTCTAGCCCGCCAGCTCCGTCAGCGAGCCCTCGATCAGGCGAATCGGGAACGAAGGTCTACGGGCGCCTTTGACGACTATTCCGAGTAGGGGCCTAGAAACCGCTCGCCATCGAAGTGGATCATATGCGTTGGTGTCTCTGCGACCCACACATCTGTCTCCCAAGAGATGACGTCAATGTAGCGGGCCAAGGTCTTTCGGTCGGAGAAGGCCGTCACATAAATGAGCCCGGCCTCGGAGGTTGCGAACAGGGATGCCAGTTCCTCACGGCGCTTGGCATCCATCGGACCGTGGCTGGACACCGCTTCGATGAGCACGAGCCAGTTGGAAGCCCGATGTAGCACGACCAAATCGGGCATCTTCCCGTGCTCGTCCACCGCGACGCCTATCCCGCTCAGAGCAGCGCGCTCCCAGACCGCGAACTTCTCTCCGGTGTCACCCATGTAGAGCAACTCCCCACTGGTGATGAACCGCGTGCAGAATTCCTCAACGATCGCCTTCACAAGCGGGTTCTGACCGCCAGGGGTCAGGGTTACCTCTTCTCCCCCCGGGAGTGTCACGGGAATGAGGTTCATCTCGCGCTCGCGTGCCCAGCGGGCACGCAAGCTCGGGGCCTTCTCGGCCCAGGACTTGAGCGTGAGATCCCACTGGCTTGAACCGTAGTGACGCAGAACGTCGAGCAGCTCAGCAGGAACTTGGTAAACGGTGTTCCCACTGTTGGTGGGTCGCTGCGGGTTATCGGGGTTCCGACGGAGGATGCCTGCCGCGATAAATTGGTGCACCGTTTGCCGCCGGACTGTCTCTCGGCTGTTTGGAGCGTACTGCTTCCCGTAGTGCTCGCTCATGAAGTCCATTATCGGCGTGATGCCGAGGAGGGGTGCTTCGATGTCTGTCCACTCCTTGGATGGTGCAAGCGCAAGAGTTGCGAGCAGGGTCAAGGCCGAACGCTCATTGGTCTGGGCCTTCGGCAGCCCGAGTTGTCGAAGTACATCTTGGGCATCGAGCACGTGCTGGTGTGCCATCAGGAAGTCTACCTTCTCACTCTCGTTGCGAAGACTAGGGATGTGGCGAGCAACTAGCCTGTCCAACGCCAGCTGGTCTAGGTTGCGGTCGGCTACTGCTTCGCCCAGGCAACGGAGCTGACTTGGAGTGGGGTAAGGGATGCGTCGCAGGTCCGTGGCGTTGACTTGAGTGTGTCCAGACCATTGTCTGAAGAACAAGTCAACAATAGTGGAGTTGAGGAACGCGGCCGTTCCGTGTGCAATGTCCGGATCAAGGGGGCCGCCGTCGTGGTGAAATACGTTCAAGTGGTTCTCGAACGCGATGAATTCGCCCGCGACTGCCTCTGGATCGGAGATCGTGGCCACGATGCGTCGACGCTCTTCCTTCGCTGAGAAGCGCTTCACGAGGACATAAGTCCCGTTGCGTAAAAGCAAGTCGATTGTGTGTCCGTTCACTGCGATCGCATTTGGCTTCCGCCTCTTGCTAGATGGCCACTCGACTCGGCCTTGTCCCGAGAAGTGGCTCGGGAAAATCAGGGGCGCGGTCCCCGCAACGGGCTCATCGCGCAGGTGCTCCCGTGCCCGGAATTGGACGACCCTGCCGGTCGAAACTGACAAGCCGAGCTCACCTAGCGAGGATCGCAGCCGGCGCATCCTCCGTGTTACGTCGGCCCCGATCCCGTCGGTACTGAGGTGAATGAATCTCTCAGGGTCATCAACATCCACGACCTCTTCGTGAGGTGCCTCTCGCATAGTTATCACCGGATCACTAGCACCAGCGCTTGAGGTGATAGTGACAGAACCTTGGGAAACCCCCTTGCAGGCGTGAAGTATCACGTTTTCCTGGAGGACGTCAGCGTCGCTGAAAGCGTCATCGCGGGCGTCATATATATGGATTTGGCGAAATGACATTTGCGTAAGGAAGTCGCGACGAAATGCCCTGAAATAGGGTCCATTTGTGAAACTCCTTGGAGTGATAGCTACGAGCTGGCCGCCGTCCTTCAGTAGCCGGATGCCTAACGCGAGGAATGCGGTGTAGAGATTGGTGATCTCTACACCTGTGGCCTCAACGAGCCGCCGCTCGGGCGAGTTGGTGTTGACCTTCCGGTATGGCGGGTTCATTACGATGTAGTCGTACAATGGCGTGTCAAAGAGCGGGAGGGCCGCGCTGTTCCGCTCGACAGCCCAACGGATGAAATCGTCTCCTATGAATTCCGTACGGACGCCCGCCCGTTCCATGTCACCAAGCGTCTCATGCAAGGGGGCATGGCAGAGGTTGTCGATCTCCACGGCCGTGATTGACAGCGGCCCGGTCGCATCCCTGAGCCAACGATCCGCGAAAGCGGCGCTGAGGGTGCCGACCCCAGCCCCGGGATCAAGAAGAGCCCCCGGGCCTGGCGCTAGATCAAACAGCGAGGCTAGGAATTTCGCTACAGGAGGAGGTGTGAAGAACTGTCCATGAGCTGCTCGCCGAACGGGATCGACATGGCGAACTCCGGTCAGGCGTCGCCTTTCAGCGGACGCCAGGAGGTGGGTCCCCCACGGAGGGGCTGTTGCCCTTCCACCGGTTTCCCGGTGACTTACCGTGGCCGACAGCGCCAGCTCGGAGTAGGTCTTCAAGTCGCTCGCGTGATGCACTACCGACTTTTAGCAGATTTGTTCTAATATTGCTACCTGGTCCGAGGGTCGCTAGCCCGCCAGCTCCGCTAGCGAGCCCTCGATCAGGCGCATCCCGAACTCCATCCCCAGGGGGATGGCCCGTTCGTCGATCATGAAGCCCGGGTCGTGGTGGCGACCGGCGACGCCGTTCACTTCGTTCCGCGCCCCCAGCCAGAAGTAGCAGCCCGGACGCTCCTCCAGGAAGTACGCCATGTCCTCCGCCCCCATCCCCCGCGAGACGCGCGCCTCCGTCCCGAAGTAGCGCTCCCCCTCCGCCTGCACGAACGCCGTCACCGCCTCGTCGTTCACCAGCGGCGGGCAGCTTGTTTTGTGCTTGATCTCGGCCGTCGCCCCGAACGCCGCGCAGATGCCGCTCACGACTTCCTCGACCTTCGACAGCATCTTCGCCCGCACGCGGTCGCTGTAGGTGCGAATCGTGCCCCGCAGCTCCGCCGACTCCGCGATCACGTTCCCGCGGAAGCCCGCCTCCATCTTCCCGATGGTCAGCACGGCCGTCTCCAGCGGCGGCAGCGACCGGCTCACGACCGTCTGCAGCGCCGTGATCACGTGCGCCGCCACCACCACCGCGTCTACCGACTGGTGCGGCGAGGCCGCGTGTCCGCCCCGACCCTTGATCGTGATGCGCAGGCTCGTGGGCGAGGCGAAGAACGGCCCCGGCGCCACGTTGATCTCCCCGACCGGCACATCCGCGCTGATGTGCAGTCCGAGGCAGCGGTCGACGTTGGGCTTCTTCAGGATGCCCTCCTGGATGCAGAGGGCGGCGCCACCCGAGGCCTCCTCCGCCGGCTGGAAGACGAAGCGCACGCTCCCCGCCAGCGACTCCCGCGCCTCCGACGCCAGTTGCGCCAGCCCCAGCGCAATGGCCGCGTGCGTGTCGTGACCGCAGGCGTGCATCACGCCCTCGTTCTCCGAGGCGAAGGGCAGGTCGGTCTTCTCGGGCACGGGCAGCGCGTCGATGTCCGCCCGCCAGAGCACGCAGGGCCCCTTGCGCGCCCCCTTCACCAGCGCCGTCGCGCCCGTGTTCGCCACCGGCCGCACGTCCTCCAGGTCGAACTGCGACAGCCGGTCGAGGATCACGCGCTGCGTGCGCTCCTCTTTCCAGGAGAGCTCGGGGTGCTGGTGAAGGTCGCGCCGGACCGCGACCACGTCATCCGTGATGCGCTCGACTTCCTTGCGCACGCTCGGGAGCTTCGTTCGCTGGCTCACGGCGGCGAGCTTACCACCTCGTCCGTTCCCCCCACCGAGCGCCCGTACGTCTCGCGGAACAGCCCCGCCCACGCCTCCGCCGTCGAGGGCGGCCCGGTGAATCCGGGGCACTGGTCGTGCCGCAGCAGCAGTGGCAGCGCCCCCTCCACCGGTCCTCCCGCGACCACCGCCTCCACCGCCCGCCGCCCCGCCTCCGCCGACGGCTGCGCGGGCCGCCCGCTCTCGGCGTCGACGAACACCACCTGGTGTGGGTACGAGCGGCAAGCGTCGGGCCGCCCCTCGTACTGCTCGCAGGCGAGTTCCTCGCTCAGGAAGACGCAGTGGCCATCCCGGCGTCCGAGCACGAACGGCGTCGCCAGCGGCAGCGTGAGGACCTCGCCGTCCTCGCTCTCGAGGAAGCGCGAGGCGGGCCAGCCGCTCGACGCCCGCATCCGCTCCACCTCCCCCTCGTCGATCGCGACGTTGAAGGCGCGGCAGCAGTAGGCGTCGCAGCTGTGCGGCTGGCAGATGAAGCTCGGCTCGCCCGGCAGCACCAGCCGGTAGCTCCCGTAGCGCGCCTCGACGTGCGTCCAGGCGGCCTGCAGCTCGGCGGTGCGAATTCCCATCACGGCAGCCTACCCCAGCCGGTCGGCGGGCGGGATGCGCAGGAGGCGGGAACCGACAGCCTGGGGTTCTGGCGCCTGATCCAGGAGGCTCTCGATCACCTTGAGGAGAGCGAAGGGCCTGCTATGCGGCAAGGGGCAGTTCTTCGACGGACAGGTTGTGAAGGGGCCGCCACGCCTGGTTCCGTGGCGGATCACCGATCGCGTAGCTCATGCCGCGCGCATCCATGAACTCCCCCAGCGCGAGAAGGCCTTCTTGCTTGACGCGCCTGACGAGCAGGATGTGGGCTTTCCCGTTTCTGCTCTCGGCCTCGGCTCGCGTCTTGCCCGAGGTGATGATGCCGGTCTCCAGCGCCTTCGTTGTCCAATGGCCCTCGTGTTCCACGCTTCGAACAGTCACCGTGAAGTGAACTGTCGCTTCCCCGGCATCAGCCATGCCTGCCTCCTCACCCAGCAGAACGCGGGGGCCCATCAGGTCAGGCGGCCCGTATGTCCTGAAAGGTACACGCGCTTTTGCAATTGGCAAGCGTCCGGGGCTTTGTCCAGAGCGATCCGAAAGCTCTATGCCGGGTACACACGCCTGTGTTCGTGCAGCGGTCTCACTACCCCCGTCTGCCCGGCGCGTCTCCCCGGGTAAACGTCCTCCGGAAGGGCAGGTGCGCAGTTTCGGGTTTGTAAGCCTCAAGCACCCATGCCCACCATCATGTGCTCCAGGGAGACCGGGGATGACGCGGGGTCTTGCCAAACTTTGCCAACGCGGCTAGCTTTGCAGCATGAGCACGATGAACATCTCGCTTCCCGAGACCCTCAAGTCCTTCGTGGACCAGCAGGTCAGCGGCCGCGGCTACAGCTCGTCAAGCGAGTACGTCCGCGAGTTGATCCGCAAGGACCAGGATCGCCAGCACCTGCGCGGCCTGCTCCTCGAAGGCGCGGCGTCGCCGCCGGCGGTCACCGCCGATGCGGACTACTTCGGCCGGCTTCGCGATCGGGTCCGCGAAGCCGGGCAGGGGTGACCGGGAAAGCCATCGTCCTTCGCGAGCAGGCGCGGCGTGATGTCGACGAGGCCGTCGAGCACTATCTGGCCGAGGCGCGAGCGGCGGTTGCGCTAGCCTTCATCGAGGGGCTGGAAGAAGCCTTCCGCCGGATGGGCGAGCACCCTGCAAGCGGTTCGTCCCGCTATGCGCGTGAACTGGATCTCCCCGGCCTGCGCTCGTGGGTCGTGAGGGGGTTCCCGTACCTGGTCTTTTACGTCGAGCGAGAGGCGGACATCGATGTCTGGAGGGTCCTCCATGGGGCGCGGGACATCCCGGCGTGGCTGCGGGAGCCTCCCGAGGGCTGATCATGGACGCCGCGCAAGACGGGGCGCAGAACGCCAGCGCCAGATAGAACCTGGCGCACCCTCTTTCGCATGACCGCAGCTTCACGCGTCCCGCCTGCTTGCGGGTGAGCCGCCGCCGCGAGAGACTTGACGGAACATGTCCGCACTATCCGCGGTACGAATGGAGCGCGCTCTCGCCCCGGTCTCACCGGGGCGCACCCTCGGGCGAGGCTAGCGCTGCGGCCCCTTGCTTGAGGGCCGTGATCGATCCTGATATCCGGCAGCCCGATACCTCGCGCCCAGGCAGCGCGATCCGGACCTGAGCATCCCCTCGGAGGAGCCACCCCAATGCCCGAAAAGATACACATCTTCGATACCACCCTGCGCGATGGCGAGCAGTCCGCCGGCATCGCCTTCACCCCCGAAGAGAAGCTCGAGATCGCGAAGCAGCTTCAGCGCCTCGGCGTCGATGTGATCGAGGCGGGCTTCCCCTGCTCCACCCCGGGCGACCTCGAAGCCGTCAAATTGGTCGCGCGCGAGGTGCGCGGCGCCACCATCTGCGCCCTCGCCCGCGCCGTCGAGAGCGATGTCGATACGGCCTGGGAGTCCATCAAGGACGCCGAGGATCCCCGCATCCACGTCTTCATCAACAGCAGCGATATCCAGATGGCCCACCAGCTCCGCAAGGACCGCGAGCAGGTGCTGACCCAGGCCGAGGCCATGGTGAAGCACGCCGCCACCTACACGAGCAACGTGGAGTTCAGCCCCATGGACGCCACCCGCTCCGACCCCCACTTCATCTACACCATCGTCGAGCGCTGCATCGATGCCGGCGCGACCGTCATCAACATCCCCGACTCCGTCGGCTACGCCATCCCCTCGGAGCTCGGATCCCTCTTCGACATGATTCAGGAGAACGTGCCCAACATCCACAAGGCGCGCCTCAGCTTCCACGGCCAGAACGACCTCGGCATGTGCACGGCCAACACGATGACCGCCATCGAGCACGGCGCCCGCCAGGTCGAGGTCACCATCAACGGCATCGGCGAGCGCGCCGGCAACACCTCCCTCGAGGAGGTCGTGATGGCCATCAAGACGCGCAAGGACTACCTCGGCGACATCGACTGCGAAATCGACACGAAGGAGATCTACCGCTCCAGCCAGCTCGTCGAGCGCCTCTCCGGCATGCCCGTCCAGTGGAACAAGGCCGTCGTCGGCAAGAACGCCTTCCGCCACGGCTCCGGCATCCACCAGGACGGCATCCTCAAGATGCGCGAGACCTGGGAGATCATGGACCCCGTCGAGATCGGCATTCCCCAGGGCACCCAGCTCGTCCTCGGCAAGCTCTCCGGACGCCACTACTTCAAGCAGCACATGGAGGGCCTCGGCTTCGAGCTCACCGAGGAGGAGCTGAACCGCGCCTTCAGCGCCTACAAGGAGCTCGCCGACAAGAAGATCGAGGTCGACGACCGCGACCTTGAGGCGATCGTCGGCGATAACCTCCACTCGTACTCGGGCGACGTCTGGCGTATCGAGCACGTGCAGGTCTCCAGCGGCGACCACGCGATGCCCACGGCCACGCTCAGCCTCCTCTCCCCCGAGGGCGACGTTCTCACCGATGCGGCTACTGGCACCGGTCCCGTCGACTCCGTCTACCGGGCCATCAACCGCATCACGGGCCTCTCGCCCGAGCTCACGGAGTTCCGGGTCAACGCCGTCACCGAAGGCATCGATGCCCAGGGCAAGGTCACCATTCGCATCGAGGACGAGGGCCAGACCTACACGGGTCGCGCCGCCGACACCGACATCATCGTCGCCAGCGCGAAGGCGTACATGGCTGCCCTCAACCGCATGCTCACCGTCCGTGCGCGTCTCCAGGGAGTGACCGTCAATACTTAGTCCCTGGCTCACGGAAGTTTCACGGCGGCGGGCGCTGTATGTGCTCGCCGCCGTCGCGCTCGTCCTCCTCGCGCTGACGCTGCTCACGGGCTGCACGCGCGACAAGTCGTGGCTCACATCGCCCTCGGCGAAGGCGCTCCTCGGCGTCACGGCTCCTGCCGTCCTTGCCTTCGACCCGCCCGCGGAACCCCCCGCGCCCGTCCCCGCCCCCGCGGGCTGGCGGCTGACCGTGGACCTCGCCCGCTTCGGCGAGCTTGAGAACGGCACCCACGCCCTCGCCATCCTCCTCGACATCGAGAGCGACCCCGGCGCGACCATGGACCTCTGGCTGTCGGACGATCAGTGGCGTGCTCGCCCGCTGGACCGGCGGCTCCACCGAAGACTACCGCGGCGATGTCTGCTTCCAGCTCCCCCTCGAAAGCGAGGATGGCGAGCACGCCCTCCCGCTCGCTGGCACCACCGGCCACACCCTCACCGTGGCCTTCCTCGACGCCGAGGGCGGGGTCATCCTCTCGACCACGCGCGGCATCGCCAGCTTCGTCCCCCAGCTCAGTGGCGAACCCCCCGCCGGCTCCGGGGTCTTCCGCGACCTGGTCGCCTGCCCGTAGGGGCTGCTCGAAACGACCCGCCCGGACTGGTGTTGTGTTAGCGCAACAGGGTGTTGTATTGTGACAACATGCCTCGTCGGCGCCATCCGAAGAAGGAGGTGGAAGCAGCACTGCGGGAGGCGGAGACGGAAGGCTGGATCATCACTATCTCGCCAAAGGGACATCCCTGGGGCCGCATGACTTGTCCAGAGCGGAGTCGGTTGGGTTGCCAGCGCTCGATCTACTCCACTCCACGCAATCCCGGTGGCCATGCCCGGGAAGTGCTTGCGATGGTTCGGCGGTGTCCCCACAGCAAAACGTAAGGAGTCAGGAGATGTACACGTACGACTTTACTTTGATAGTCGAAGGAACCGATTTCGTTGATGACGACATCGTCAACGCGGCCTATGAGGCCGGCTGTGACGATGCCCTGCTGGGGTATACCTCCGGTGTCCCATGCGCTGACTTCGCCCGCGAGGCGGCGAGCCTGGAGGAGGCGGCCCTTTCCGCCATCGCCGACATCGAGAGCGTGGACGGCATAGAGGTGATCCGCATCGCCGATGCCGGTCTGGTCTCGATCGCGGACATCGCGGCGCGGACCGGGCGTACGCGCGAGAGCGTTCGGCTGCTTTTCGAGGGGAAGCGCGGGCCGGGGGGCTTCCCGGCGCCCGTCACTGATCCCCGCCGCCGCCACCGGCTCTGGAACTGGCCGGAGGTCGACCGCTGGTTCGAGTCCGCCTACGCCGCCTACGTCAGCGACGACCAGGAGCAGATCCTCGCGGCGATCAACGCCTGGCTCGAACTGCGCCGCCTGCGAAAAACCGTCGAGCCGGAGCGCTGGGAAGCGTTGCGGGCGCGCTTCGCCGCCACGCTTAGTGAATGAGGCGCCGCCGCAGCTCAGTGGCGAACCCCCCGCCGGCTCCGAGGTCTTCCGCGACCTGCTCGCCTGCCCGTAGAGGCTGCTACCGCGCCCAGTCCTCGCACTCCTGTGGTGGGTGGCAGCGCTGAAGGTCGTTGGCCTGCTCTGATCCGGGAGTTGCTGGGTGCTGTCCGCTGACCTACGGCTCCGTCCGCTCCACAGCGGCCCGCTGGATGAACTCCGTCGTGGTGACGCCTTGGCGCTTGGCGGCCGCGCGGATGCGCGCAATCTCGTCTGCGGAGAATCGCACACCGTAGACGCTCGCGACCTCGTCCTCGCCCTCGTGGACCTCGGCGTTCTCGTAGTCCCAGTCGTTGCGTGTGGCCATTAGTGAATCAGGCGCCGCCGCATCAGCTTCACCGCCAGCACGTAGAACAGGGCCGTCACCACTGCCAGCCAGGCCAGGCTGATCAGCATCGACCACTCGAGATTGCCATTGACCAGTCCCCGGTAGATGTCGACCACGTGCTTGAGCGGCACGAGCCAGCCGACGATCTCCACCCAGCGCGGCAGAGCGTCGAAGGGGAAGAAGGCGCCCCCGAACCAGAACATCGGGTTGATCACCAGGTTGAAGAAGTAGGCGAAGTGGCTCATGGCCCGCGCGATCGACGCGAAACAGATTGAGATTGAGCTGAAGAGCAGGCCCGGCAGCACCCCCACGGGTACCACCAGCAACGCCCAGGGCGAGTCCACCATATGCAGCCATGGGTTCAGGATGAGCGCCACAATCAGGATGTAGGTGCCGTTCACCATCGCCCGCGTGGTGCCCCACAGGATCTCGCCCGTGATCACGTCGTCGACGCTGATGGGCGTGGCGATGATCGATTCGTACGTGCCCTGCACCTCCAGCCGCATGTAGCTTCCCCAGGCGCACTCGAAGGTGGCCGCGAACATGGGGAAGAGCGCCAGCAGGCCGGGCGCCAGGAACTCCACGTACGGCTCGCCGCTGTCCAGCTCCACGAACTTTCCCAGCGCCAGACCCAGCGCGAGGATGATCGCGAACGGCTCGACCGCGATGCCGAGGAACTCCGTCTTCCAGTTGCGCAGCGTCGCGTCGCGGTTGCGCTGCCACACGCGGATGGCGCCCGAAGAGATGTCTGGCGTGAGCGCGAAGGCGGTCAAGTGAGCAGCCCCCGGCCCGTGAGCAGCAGGAACACGTCCTCCATGTTCCCCGGGCGAAGGTGGGCGCGGTGGGGGTCGCCCACGCGCTCCGCCGCCATCGCCGAGGCGGGCCCGCCTCCGAATACGTAGGTCAGGTCCTCCACCTGCTCCACCGAGAAGCCGTCGCCCTGCGGGAACTCCGCGAGCAGCGCGTCGCGCTCTTGCGGCGGCAGCCGCAGCTCCAGCACCTGCGGGCCCGCCACCTCCGCGATCAGGTCGTGCGGGCGCCCCTCAACCAGGATCTTCCCGCGGTGCATGATTACCAGCCGGTCGCAGAGGTGCGTCGCCTCCTCCATGTAGTGCGTCGTCAGCAGCATCGTCACGCCCCGGCTCTTCAGAAGGCGGAGCTGCTGCCAGACCAGGTGGCGCGCCTGCGGGTCGAGCCCCGTTGTGGGCTCGTCCAGGATCAGCACCTGCGGGTTGTTGACGAGCGCCCGCGCGACCGTGAGCCGCCTTTGCATGCCCCCCGAGAGTTCGTCCACGGTCGAGTTCGCGCGATCGTCGAGCTGGAACAGCTTGAGCGCCTCGTCGATGCGCTCCCGTACTTCGTCGCGGCCCAGCCCGAAGTAACGGGCATACACCTCAAGGTTCTGGCGCACGAGCAGGTCCGGGTCGAGGTTGTCGTCCTGGGGCACGACCCCCAGTATCGCCTTCACGCGGCGCGGCTCCGAGGCCACATCCATCCCCGCCACCCGCAGCTCGCCCTGGGTCACGGGCGAGGTTGCCGTGATCATGCGGATCGTCGTCGTCTTTCCCGCCCCGTTCGGGCCGAGCACGCCGAAGCACTCCCCCTCGCGGATGTCGAACGAAATGTCGTCGACCGCGACGAAGTCGCCGTAGTGCTTCACGAGGCCGCGCGCCTCGATGATGGCGGATGTCACGGATTGCGTCCTCTCTGGCGGCTGCCGGCGCCGGGCGGCGGAAGAAGCGGGCTGCCGGTGGCTTCCGGCCGCCATGCTGTGGGTCGCCCACGGTGCCGGGCTGGCAGCCATCGTAGGAAGGCGGCGGCGCTACGTTCAATCGCCGCCGGCCGCACTCGCGACCCGCAGGGAGAGTTCCGTGCCGCCCCGCAGCGGCAGCGTCGCCGAGGCGAAGCCGTTGGCCGGGTCCTGCACCCAGGCCACGTACGCCTCCATCTCGAACGGGAACGAACCCACGTTGTCGGCCATCACCATGCCGCCCACACGGACGTGGGGCGCCAGCAACTGCAGGATCGCCAGGTTCAGGTTGGGGAACCCGTCGATCAGCACGAGGTCGAGTGGTCCGCCCGGGTCGGCCAGTGTTTCGCGGGCGTCGCCCACGCGTATCTCCGCGAATTCCGTGAGCCCCGCCTCCGCGAGGTTCGCTCTCGCCACCGCCGCCTTTGAGGGCTCGATCTCACTCCCGATCACGAGCCCGCCGCCGTTCTCACGCATGGCCGCCGCCAGGTAGGTCGTCGAGACGCCGAACGAGGTGCCGAACTCCGCCGCCCGCCGCGCTCCCAGCGAACGCGCCAGCAGGTAGAGCAGGTTCCCCTGCTCCCGCTCCAGCGAGATGTACTTGTCGCTGAAGAGCGCGACCGCCCCCTCGGCCTTGAACGGCCGCGGCTCCGGCTGCGGGTCCGGCGGCGCTCCCTGCGCGAACGCCTCCATCTCCGCCTCGGCGGCGGCGTGCAGCCGGTCGAGCACCGCCCGCACGCGCGGGTCCGGCACGACGCTGTGGGGCTTAGTCGAGCTCATCGCCATCGTTGTCCTCCGGGGCGTTGCCCTCATCATCTGCGTAGATGCGCGTCTCCTGCCAGCCCTCCTCCGGAATCTCGTCCGCCGTGGACATCTTCTCCTCGGGGCCGTCTTCGTCCCCCGACAGATCTTCCACGTTCTCGCGCCGGAAGTTGCGCCGCGTGTACCCGCGAACGTCGCTGGTGCTCGACCTGGGGAAGCTCACCTTTCCCATCTGGGCGGGATCCTGGTACGTCTCCCGCACGATGATGCGCGGCGGGTCGGCGTTGCTCACGAGCGCCGCCGAGTAGCGATTGCCTCCGTTCATCAGCCGCGCCAGCCGCAGGCCCACCCGCGGCTCCACCATCCCCAGGTAGACGCCCCCCGGCGTGACCGCGTTGATGGCGTTCCCCTTCACCTCGAGCTCGACCGGGTCGCCCGCATCGAGCGCTCCCAGCGCCTCCGGCCGCCCCGCCTCCAGCCGCACCACCGCCGCCTTGCCCGCCTCCTCGATGAAGAGCCCGCGGCTCATCTGCGTGGCGGGCGCGGGGGCGCGCTCTTCATCCCTGGCCTGCGCCAGCCGGTTCAGGTTCCGCTGCGCGATCGCGTTCGTTGGGTCGACCGCGAGCGCCTTCTCGTAGACGACGCGCGCCTCGCGAATCCTGCCGAGTTCGGTGAACGCCTTCCCCAGCCGGTTGTAGACCTCGGCGTCGTCGCCGAAGCGCGCGATCAACTCGCGGTTGACCGCCGCCGCCTCCCGCCAGCGCCCTGCCACCGCTAGCTGCACCGCCTGCTCGTTCGCCGACTGTCTCGCCATCGGCGTGTCGGGCAACCTGGCTGAAAGCTCGCTCATCGGCGGCAGAATAGGGCTGTCCCCCGTGAGCGGCAATGCCCCGTGGCGCACTTCGCCGGCTAGGGTCGTGACTCCACGGCGCGCGTACAATCGCCCGTCATGGATAGCATCCCGATTGTCATCTCCGGAAGCGGCAACATGGGCCGGCAGGTGGCCCTTGCCGCCGCCGCCGATCCCGCCACCGAACCCCTCGCCTTCATCGACGCCCTCGGCGAAGGCGATTCCTGCGAGGGGCTACCCCTCTACCGCGAGGCCGCCGCCGCCCTCGACGCCCACCAGCCCCAGGTCGTCGTCGATTTCTCCAACGCTGCCTGGACGCCCGTCCTCGCCCGCGCCGCCCTCGAACGGGGCATCCGACTCGTCATCGGCACGACCGGCCTCCCCGCCGACGTCCTCGACGAACTCCGCGAGGAGGCATCGTCGCGCAAACTCGGCGTCGTCGTCGCGCCCAACTTCGCGATCGGCGCGGTCCTGCTGATGTACTTCGCCCGCCAGGCGGCGCGCTTCTTCGACTACGCCGAGATCATCGAGCTCCACCACGCCGGCAAGGTCGACGCCCCCAGCGGCACCGCCAAGACGACCGCCGAGCAGATGGTCGAAGCCCGCGGCGAACCCTTCCAGCGCGTCGAAGCAGAGGTGCAGACCGTCCCCGGCACCCGCGGCGGCGAGCTTGGCGGCGTCACCCTGCACTCCGTGCGCCTGCCCGGCCTCGTCGCCCACCAGGAAGTGCTCCTCGGCGGCCTCGGCCAGACGCTCAGCCTGCGCCACGACAGCACCGGGCGCGACTCCTTCATGCCCGGCGTGCTCGCCGCCGTGAAGGCCGTGATGGACACCGAGGGCCTCGCCCTCGGCCTCGACGAGCTCTTCGGGCTCGACTGAGCCGATCTGCTCCAGCCGATTCGCTGTGAAGGGCACGATGCGATGATGCCTGCAAGGGGTTCAGGACCGTCCTGCTGATGGCGTTCGCGGGCGCGATTGCTGCGCTGCTGGCCTCGTTCGGCATCGGCGACACGGCGCTAGCCGAGAGCGACGACGCTGGCGGAGAGACCGTCGTCATCGAACTGCGCATCTGGCAGCACGTCGACGACGCCGAGGACGTGTGGGTGAGTGCACGCCCCCAGGGCGGTGACTGGGACACGCTGGGGACGATCCCGTTCCCGCTGGTGAACCATGGCATTCCCCCGCGCATCCACGAATTTCATCAGTACGCCGACCTCGCCATCGCGGGAGTGGAGTTGCGGGTGTGGCAGCGCTACAGCGCCCCCGATCTCATCTACGTCCGCGCCTGCGCCAGCACCTGTCCTGGCTACTCTTTCTCCTACGACGTGTTCCCCGAGACCACCGAGAGATGGTGGTGGACCCCCCTCGGGACGACCCCAGTGCCGCTCGATGATGGCATCAGCAGCAGCGGGAACTATCGGTACGGCAACCTTACCGTCGCCGTTCCCGCCGGGAATCCGGGGCTCCTGTCGGATCGCGAGCACCTGCTGGCGCTGCGAGACGCCCTGTCAGGCGAGGCGAACCTGAACTGGAATGCCGGCACCCCCACGGCCGCATGGGACGGGGTAGCGGTGGATGGTGCGCCGCCTCGCGTCACCAGGCTGCGGCTTCAGAATCGCGGCCTGACGGGCGAGATATGGGGCTGGCTGGGAGACCTGACCGAGCTGACCGAGTTGCGGCTGGACGGCAACCGGCTAACCGGGGCGATTCCGTCGAAGCTGTCCACGCTGACGAAGCTGACGGAACTGCGCCTTGCAGGCAACCGCCTGCAGGGTTGCATCCCACCGCCGCTGAAAGCGGTAGAGAACCACGATCTTGCGGCTCTCACTCTGCCTCACTGTGGTGCACCGGTCTTGTTGCCGAGTTCACTCTCATGGGCCAGTTTTGTTTCCCTCCCCACCAGGCGCATCGGCGAAGGAGCTCATCGGTGGTTGGGTGTTCCACGCTTCCACGAGAACGATCGGCGATATTACAGCATTGCGTTCGACGTACCCCCGGGGGTCGAAATCGATGTGTTCCCGGTGGCAGAGGACCCTGGCGACGACCGAGACTTTGAATATTGCGCTCCGTGCCAGGGAACCCGCATCACCAATCCACGCACCGGGTTCGTCCTGGCGCCCGCCAGCGGCGATGAGCCTCAGTGGCCGCCCGACACCTGGTACTTCCTTGACCTCGACACCGGAGAAGGGGCTGGCAGCCATCACACAGAAGAGGATGTCCTCATGGCCGCGTTCGCTCAGCGGATAGCGGCTTCAGTGTGGGCGACCACTCCAGGCGTGGACAGTGAATGGACATGGCGATGAAACGCCTGGCGCCCGTTTGGCCAGCAGTGGCGGTCGCCACCCATATAGCCGGTGGGCTGGCCGCAGGTGGTCCTGCTCCCGACTGAGCCCGCGGACTACTCCTGCGGCTCGCTCCCGTTCGAGCTGCCGTTCAATGGCAGCTCGGCCTGCCCCGCGTCCTCAGCGCGCTCTGCCTGCCGCCGGCGTGAGTCTCCCGGATCGAAGTTGGCGATGCTCGCCACGCGGTCGGTCGCGCCCACCTTCATCACCGTCACGCCCTGCGTGTTGCGGCCGAGCAGGCTGATCGAGTCCACCTTCGTGCGGATGAGGATGCCGTCCTCCGAGACGAGCATCAGCTCCTGGTTCGGCGCCACCATCCGTACCGCCGCCACGTTCCCCGTTTTGGGTGTGATGTTGAGCGTGCGCACACCCTGACCGCCCCGCCCCTTGCGCGGGTACTGGCCGACGGCCGTGCGCTTGCCGAAGCCCCGCTCCGTGATCGCGACCAGTTGCTGGGCCTCCGGCGCGTCCGGCTGGATCGCCTCCGCGCCCACCACGTAGGCATCCTTGTGCAGCTTCAGGCCGCGCACGCCGCCGCTCACGCGGCTCGCGCTGCGCAACTCCCCTACGCCGAAGCGGATCGCCTGGCCGTCGCTCGAGACGAGCACGACATCGCTCGCCTCCGACGCCAGCCGCGCCGCGATCAGTTCGTCGCCGTCGTCGAGGCGCATCGCGATCTTGCCGTTGCGGCGCACCTCCTCGAACTCCTTCAGGGGCGTCTTTTTCGCCTGCCCCTGACGCGTGGCCAGCACCATGAAGTCGTGCTCGTACTCCTTCACCACCACCACCGTCGTCACCCGCTCGCGCTGATCCATCTCGATCAGGTTCGTGATGAACGAGCCCTTCGCCTGCTTCTTCGAGTCGGGGATGTCGTAGGCGCGCAGGTGGTACACCTTCCCCCGGTCCGTGAAGAAGAGGATGTTGTCGTGCGTGTCGCCGACGACCAGCTTCATCACTGCGTCCTCGTCGCGGACGGCCGCCCCGCGGCTCCCCTGCCCGCCCCGGCGCTGTGTGCGGAACTCGTGCAGCGGCGTGCGCTTCACGTAGTTTCGCAGGCTGAGCGTGATGACGCACTCCTCGTGCGGCACCAGGTCCTCCTCGCGGAAGCTCTCCGGGTCGCCCTCCACGATCTCCGTGCGCCGCCCGTTGCCGTACTTGGCACGCAGCTCCTGGAGGTCGTCCTTGATGAGGAAGTCGATCTTGCGCGGGTTGGCCAGCAGGTCCTCCAGGTAGGCGATGCGCTCGATCAGCTCCCGGTGCTCGTCCTGCAGCTGCTGCCGCTCGAGTGCGGCCAGCCGCCGGAGCTGCATGTCGAGAATCGCCCGCGCCTGCAACTCCGAGAACTCGAACGGTTCGGCCTGCAGCAGACCCAGCGCTGCCGCCGCCGACTCCGCCCCCCGGATCGCCGCGATCACCTGGTCGAGCATGTCGATGGCGCGCAGCAGACCCGTCAGGATGTGCTCGCGTTCCTGCGCCTTCTTGAGCTGGTGCTCGGTGCGGCGCCGCAGCACCTCGCGACGGTGGTCGAGGAAATAGTCCAGCGCCCGCTTCAGCCCCACCCGCCGCGGCGCCCCATCGACGATCGCCATCATGTTGATCGCGAACGTCGAGCGCATGGCCGTGTGCTTGTAGAGCAGGTTCTTGATCTGCTGCGCCGACCCCTCGCGCTTCAGCTCGATCACCACGCGCATCCCGTTGCGGTCGCTCTCGTCGCGCAGGTCGGCGATGCCTTCGATCTTCTTGTCGCGCACGAGGTTCGCGATCTTCTCGATCAGCGTGGCCTTGTTCACCTGGTAGGGCAGCTCCGTGATGATGATCTGCGTCCGCCCCCGGTTCCCCTCCTCCACCGCCGTGCGTGCGTGCATCGTGACTCGCCCGTGACCCTCGCCGTAGGCGTGCCTGACCTGCTCGCGGTTCTCCCCCACGAGGGCGATGCCCGCCGTGGGGAAATCCGGCCCCTGCACGAACTCCAGCAGGTCGTCGAGCGTCGCCTGCGGGTTCTCGATCAGCAGCACCGCCGCGTCGACGATCTCCTCCAGGTTATGCGGCGGGATGTTTGTCGCCATGCCCACCGCGATGCCCGAGGAGCCGTTCAGCAGCAGGTTCGGAAGACGCGAGGGCAGGATCACCGGCTGCTCGTAGCGACCGTCGTAGTTCGGCTCGAAGTTGACCGTGTTCTGGTCGATGTCGGCGACCAGCTCTTCCGCGATCGGCGCCAACCGCGCCTCGGTGTAGCGCATCGCCGCCGCCGGGTCGCCGTCGACGCTGCCGAAGTTCCCCTGCCCGTCGACGAGCGGGTAGCGCATGGAGAAGTCCTGCGCCATGCGCACCATCGCCTCGTACACGGGGCTGTCGCCGTGCGGGTGGTAGCGACCCATGACATCGCCCACGATGCCGGCCGACTTGCGGTAGGCCGTGCCCGCCCGCGCACCGCCATCGAACATGCCCCAGATGATGCGTCGCTGCACCGGTTTCAGGCCGTCGCGCACATCCGGCAGCGCCCGCGAGACGATCACGCTCATGGCGTAATCGAGGTAGCTCGTGCGCATCTCCTGCTCGAGGTCGATAGGCCGGATCTGGGAAGTGGGTTCCAGGCTCATCCGGGGAAACTCCAGAGGGAACGGCGGCTGAAACAGCTAACGTAATTGTACCAATTCTGCGGTTACGGGGCTGTGGGAAAGCACGGAACCTTGAATAAGGAAAAGTCATGTTCAAAGTTATGAAGGAAGTCGCATTATGAAGGAAGTCGCATCCGGGAATGTGGCACGATCCAGTTCCCGCGGCGACCGAGTAGGGAAAGTCCGCCGCGCCTCATGGAGACGATCGTGGTTAGCGCCATCACGGAGTGAGCTCAGGGCGTCACCACCTCGGATTTCGTCTCAGCCCTTCATGAACTGTCGCCCTGACCTCGCGAAGACGCTCAAGCGAGCCGCCGAAGAGACCGGCCTTCAAGGGAGGCCAGCCATCTCCGGACTCCTCAATCTCGTGGCCGACGATTTCCGGTAGCCCTCTGTGCCCGTATGGCTCGCGGCGCCATTCGAAGCAGCCGCCTGCGCAGAAGAAGGAGTCGGAAAGGTCTGCATACACAAGGGACGCCAAGTACTCAAACCGGTCGAACGCCTCTGCATATTCGCGTTCAACAGGAATAAGTTCCGCGAAATGCGGACGCAGGGTCCGCTCGATGTACAGGCTCAGTGGCGTGTAGTACGGCCCACCATCCGGGTTTGGACACAGGATGTGCGCGGCGGACTCAGACACAATGTTGTGGGGGAATAGGGATTTAACCAGAGTTTCAGGCTCACTGCTACGACTTGAACGGGTCGTACTAACTAGGAGTGACGCTACGAGGTCGTACCTTCCAGCTGCGACCGCCGCCACTCCACCGGCGTAGAGCGCAAGCAACGCTGGGTAGCGGAATTGGCCTAGCCAAACGACAAGGCCCGATCCTGGAGCCTCGACTGCAGCAAGTCGACGGACCATGGCCACCCAAGCATCGTCATGCTCGGGCATGCCCCAGAAGCAGCCATTCGCCATCAGGGCAAGGGGTCGCTCAGCAAGAGCATCGAGCCGTTGTGTCCGCCCCTTGAGGTTCTCTTCCGAGTAATCGTCCCCGGGCGGGAACTCCTCGACTGTGAGGTGAGACGCAAGCACCTCAGTAGCCTCCTGAACCAACTCTCGCAGAGGGATGCGGTGACGGTCCTCTGCGAGGTAACGCTTCAAGGTTTCAACTGCGGCACGTGTCTCCAGAGGGTGACGCTCGCCGACCGCCTGGATGCTGGTAACCCGCTCCTCTAGCTCGACAAAGAAGGAGTCGGCGTCGCTGATCGTCACCAGCTGCGCCGCCCGGTTGTCGGCGACCTGCTTCGCCAGGGGGTGCAGGTCGCCCAGGGTGCACCAGTACGTGGTGAAACGGCGCGACTTGTACCGGCCGAGTGCATCACGTAAAGCTTGGTCGTGCTCCCCCGACCAACCACAGGCGATCAAGCCGTACTCGTCGAAAACCCTTTCGAGCAGTGCGTTCATGGCAGGGTCGTACGCTGCCAGTTCCTCTTCAGAGTTCTTGATCCGGGTGTCGAGGTAGTCCCCATGAACCTTGATGACGGTGCAGGAGTTGTGGGCTAGTGGGGGAGCGCCTTCGATCTGGTCTGGTTGCGCGATAACCACGGGCCGCACCCCAGCGTTCTCGAGCGCCAATTCGAGGAGCTTGTCGAAGTTCGTGGTCACAATCACATTGATCCAGCCCGCCTCAACCATGTCGGCAATAGCACGGTGGGCGTCCGTTGGAGTCTTGACTCCCTCCTCACGCTGTTGGGGGGTGGGTTCGAAGTGGCCCTTCAAGAGAGACCTCCGTTCAGCCTGCGTTGGGGCGAGTTCCTCAAGGAGGGCGGAGTAGCGCGGGGGCTCGTCGTACTTCACTCGGTACCACTGCTCGGGATCCTGTTCAGGGTCAGCCCCTGCCGCGACGGCGAGCTTGCCTACAAGATCGAGCACAACATCCCAACCCGTCGGGATGCCAGCACTACGAGAAACGCCAGAGCCGAGAAGTAACGCGTACACGCCTGGGTTGGCCACGACGTTCATGGCGAGCGCCAGTTCAGGACTGATGGGTGTCATTGGATCGATTGTAGGGCCACTTGGGTCAGGTGCCGCCCCTACCCCGACGCCAGCTCCCGCAGCAGCGACTCCGCCCGCTCCAGACGCTCCAGGATGCCCCACTGGCCGTGGATGTTGAGCGTCATGTTGCCGGCGTTGCCGCGCACGCCCGCCACCCGGCCCGCCTCCCCGACCACGCGCTGGTAGCGCGCCACCTCGTCCGAATCAGCGCCGAAGGCGGCCGTCAGGATCTCGACCGTGCGCGCGTCCCACTGGTCGTAGTCGAACGGGTTGGGACCGGTGCCGCGCAGGCGCGGGATGAGCGCAATCTGCGCCTCGATGCGGGCTTTGTCGGCGGTGCTCGCGGGCATGCGCGCGATTCTACCGACGAGCGTCGCTAGCCGCCCGCCCCCGCCCGCCCCCGCCCGCCCCGTCCCAGCCCAGCGCGAGCGTCATGATGACCGCGTCCTCCCCGTCGGCGTAGTAGCGCCGCCGCTCCCCCACCTCCAGCACCACCCCCCGCGTGCGCTCCTCGCCCAGCTCGTTGCGACGCGCCTCCAGCGAGCGCTCGGGCAGGTCCGACGCGTCCTCGATCGCCGCCACCGCCGCGATGTCGGCCTCCTCCTTGGGGCGCAGGACGAAGGGTTCGGCCATGCCTTCATCGTAGCGCCGCTTTGACAATCGCCCCCGCGACGGGTTCCCTGTGACCATGCGCGCTCTCGTCATCGCCAACGGCGAGCCACCCTCCGCCGCCCTCCTCGACGAGCTGCGCGAGGGCGCCGCGCTCGTCGTCGCCGCCGACGGGGGCGCCCGTAGCGCCCTCGCCCTGGGCGTCATGCCTGACATCGTCACCGGCGACCTCGACTCGATCGGCGACGCCCGTGAGGCCATCCCCGCCGACCGCATCCGCCCCAACGCCGACCCCAACGCCACCGACCTGGAGAAGGCCGTCGCCCTCTGCCTCGACGAAGGCTGCGACGCCATCGACATCATCGGCGCCGGCGGCGGTCGCGCCGACCACGCCCTCGCCAACCTCAGCGTGCTCGTGCGCTTCGGCCGCCAGGCCCGCGTCCGCGTGGTCGACGAGCGCTTCGCGATCGAGCTCGTCGACGGCGAGGCCGCTGTCGACGGGGAAGCGGGCACGGTCGTGTCGCTGGTCGCTCTTGGCCGCTGCGAGGGCGTCACCACCAGCGGCCTCCGCTGGGAACTCCACGACCACACCCTCGAATTCAGCGCGTACGGCATTCACAACGAGATCGCGCACACGCCCGCCCGCGTCTCCGTACGCACCGGCGACCTCCTCCTCTTTCGCGGACGCTGGGTCGAGCACCACGCCTGAACCGGCCGCCGTTCGCCGCTGACACCTGCCGCGCTACACTGCCCCTCCGCCCTTCCGGGCCGCGAGGAACTGCCATGGAACCGATCACGCTGGCCGTCGCCGATAGCCCCACCCTGAGCCCCGAGATCAACGAGATCCGGCAGCGCACCGCCGCCGTCGTCACCGAGGAGATCATCCCCAACGAGGACCTCCTCCGTCGCGATGCGCCCGAGTCGGGCGAGCTGCGCGGGCGCATCCAGGAGCGCGTCAAGGCCGAGGGGCTCTGGGCGCCCCACCTGCCGCTCGAGTACGGCGGCATGGGCGTCGGCTTCCTCGGCCACGCCTACATGAACGAGGTGCTCGCCTGGAGCCCCTTCTCCAACCCCCTCTTCGGCGTCGTCGCCCCCGATTCGGGCAACCAGACCATCCTCATCAAGTACGGCACCGAGGAGCAGAAGCAGCGCTGGCTCGAACCCTCCATCCGCGGCGAGATCCGCTCCTGCTACTCCATGACCGAGCCCGACCAGCCCGGCTCCGACCCCTACTCCATCCAGACCCGCGCCACACGCGACGGCGACGATTGGGTCATCAGCGGGCGCAAGTGGTTCACCTCCGGCGCCCACCGCGCCGCCTTCGCCATCGTCATGTGCCGCACCGAGGAGGAGGACGGCGAGGGCGGGGTCCGCGACAAGATGACCCAGATCATCGTTCCCACCGACGCCCCCGGCTTCAACATCATCCGCAGCGTCCCCGTCTGGGGCCACGACGGCGACCACTGCGAGATCGACTACGACAACGTGCGCGTGCCCGTCACCAACCAGCTCGGACGCACGGGCTCTGGCCACCAGGCCGCCCAGGACCGCCTCGGCGCCGGCCGCGTCTTCCACTGCATGAACTCCATCGGCCAGATGTGGCGCGCCTTCGACCTGATGATGCAGCGCGTCATGACCCGCAACGTCCACGGCGGCCCCATGCAGGACAAGCAGTTCATCCACGGCTTCATCGCCGATTCCTACATCGATATCCAGGGCGCGCGCCTCATGACCATCGACTGCGCCCAGCGCATCGACGCGGGCGTGAACGCGCGCACCGACATCTCCGCGATCAAGATCGCGATACCCGCCGCCTTCGAGCGCGTCGTCGACCGCGCCATCCAGGTCTACGGGGCGAAGGGCGTCTCCAGCGACACGCCGCTGGAGGGGATGTACCGCAGCGCCCGCACCCTGCGCATCCTCGACGGCCCCGACGAGGTGCACCGCATCGTCATCGCCAAGAACGTCCTCCGCCGCTACCGCGACGGCATGTCCTGGGACTTCGGCGCGTAGGGAATCCCATCGGATGGCCGTAGATTTCTCGAAGCTCAGGGAGGTCTTGGAGTGGCTCCCCATGGAGGAGCAGCGTCTATATGCCCAGTCCCTTGCTCCCTATTCCTCGGAGTCTCCCGCTGCAGGCGAGGCCAGAGAAACTAACGGAGAAGTAGTCCACACTGCTGTAACGCAGGCACGACTCTACATCTTGTCCGCAGGCGACCATTTGGTTGCCCTTCACCGCGCATTGGAACCCGATGTCCTGACGTTTTCCCCGTGGACAATCACGCGTACGGTTCTAGAATCTTCAGCATGGGCGTCGTGGATTCTTGACGCATCATGTGACTCCAGTACGAGGCTGTCTCGAAGTTTGATGCTTCGTCTTGAGAATGTAGAAGATCAGATGCGACTGATGGAACCGTCAATATCAGGGCAGGAGGCAGAAGAGGTCCATGCTGCTCTCAAGGAAAGAAGATCAGAGATATTGCAGCATAGCAAGGACCTAGGGTTCGCGATCGCAAGGTCAAAGGGAAAACAAAATCGCGTCCAGAGCATCGGAGAAACAAAACGTCCGTTTAGCACGAACGTAGTGCGTGATTCTCTAGGAGAAGAGTGGGCGTATCGAATGTTGTCCGGTGCAGAACATCAACGTTCGTGGGCCACGCTAAACTTGTCCATGCGTAAGGTGGAAGGCATTAACTTGATGGCTCCCGACTTGCGGCAGGAAGGATGGCTCTTCCTCGTCTCGGGAGCACTGGGATGGTTTGCCAAGACCGTGTGGAGCTACTACCAATACTGCGGTCTTGATGTGAGTGCGCTGGAAGCCGCTCTGGAGGAGACACGAAAACGCGCGGGGCTCAGGGAGCGCTTCTGGGAAGCTGGACCCCGCCCTTAGGCGCCCCACCCGCGCTCGATCGCTTCCACCGCGTCCCCTACCTCCGCCGGACTGCACTCTTCGGTGTCTTCACTCCCCCGGTGGATGTAGACCGTGAAGCCACCTTCCGGCTCCACGATCGCCTCGACCGCGACGGCCCCCCTTCCCACTCGAACTGCACCGCCCCGATGACGTTAGGTTCCGCCATGCTCACGATCATGGGATCGCGGTGGCGTCGACCGCGCCATCCAGGGCGCCCGCCTTATGACCATCGACTGCGCCCAGCGCATCGACGCGGGCGTGAACGCGCGCACCGACATCTCCGCCATCAAGATCGCCATACCCGCCGCCTTCGAGCGCGTGGTCGACCGCGCGATCCAGGTCTACGGGGCGAAAGGCGTCTCCAGCGACACGCCGCTGGAGGGGATGTACCGCAGCGCCCGCACCCTCCGCATCCTCGACGGGCCCGACGAGGTGCACCGCATCGTCATCGCCAAGAACGTCCTCCGCCGCTACCGCGACGGCATGTCCTGGGACTTCGGCGCGTAGGAGCTACTCCCTACGCGTCTCCTTGCCGTGTACAATGGCTCGCGCCGGAGGGCTCCATGGTCACGCAGGTCCGCGACGATAGTGCGATAGACGAGTTCGCGACGAGCGTCGGGGAGTGGCTCCTCACGCAGCGGTTCGGGTCGGTCGTTCCCGTTGCCTTTCGGCACTTCCTCTGGGAACCGGCCCCCGACTGGCGAGCCGAACCGCCGCGCGTGGTGATCGAACTCACGGTGGAGGACCCCCCGCCCCCTCCAGAAAACTGGCGCTCCCTTCCACTCGAGGAACAGGTGAGGGCCTGGCACTGGCCCGAAGCCGACACCGATGCAGCGGAAATGGCGGCGCTCGGCTACGCGCTCTGCCAGGAGATCCCGGCTGGCATCTCTCCGCTCAGGCCGGTGAGCGTCAGGTTCCTCGCTCGGAGCGAGGCCGAAGGGAACGGTCGAGCGCGCGTCGATGCCTGAACCCGGGTACGGCTCAGGACTACGGGGCGAAGGGCGTCTCCACCGACACGCCCCTCAAGGGGATGTGTCGCAGCGCCCGCACCCTGCGCATCCTCGACGGTCCCGACGAGGTGCACTGCATCGTCATCGCCAAGAACGTCCTCCGCCGCTACCGCGACGGCATGTCCTGGGACTTCGGCGCGTAGGGGTTACGAATCCCTCTGGCTTGCGAATTCAGCAGCCCACCTAGGCTCGGTGGGCTCGATGGTTATCTTGCAGGCCAAGGCCAGCGCACGCGCTCTTGCTCCTCGAACCGTCAGGGTGCAGTGGGCGCGGTTTCCGCGTTCGGGGTCGTGGACCACTTGCCCCTCGCCGACCTCCCGCACGGCCTCAAGGCTGGTACGCCCGACACCCCAAGCTCCATGCCCGCGTGCGATGCGTGCCGCGTCAGCACCGTCGCCCACGATGCGCTCCGAGTCGACGGAACAGGCGTAGAACCCGCCACCAACTCTCCTGTCGCGGAATACGGCGGAGGTCAGCCGATAGCCTTCGCTGGTCGCCTTGAAGTGCAGGTCGGGGTTCAGATCCCGGAGGAAGCGGTCGTGTAGCTCAAACTCCACCGGCGGCCCTTGTCGCGCCGCCCCACCCGCGCTCGATCACTTCCACCGCGTCCGTTAGCTCCGCCGGACTGCACTCTTCGGTCTCGTTGTTCTCCCGGTGAATGTAAACGGTGAAGCCACCGTCCGGCTCCACGATCGCCTCGACCGCGACTTCACCCGATTCCCACTCGAACTGCACGGCTCCGTCACCGGTAACCGTGACGAAGGTCGAGTCGCGAAACGCGCTGTCTTCCGCCGCGGACGAACTCCACACCCGTTCCAGCACCGCTTCCGCTCGCGCCTCGATTTCGTCGGTCACGCCGGTGTCGCCCCGCCGCGACTCACTGGCAATCCGGCGCAGGCGGCTGAGGGTGCGCAGGTGTGTGTCCAGGTCTTGAGTAACCACCGAGGGACGGCCCCCTGTTCCGGTCTGCAACTACTGTAGCAGCCAACGGGCAGCTACTACACGTTCTCGTCCTACCCCGCGACTTCCTCCACGAAGGCCGCCAGTTCCCGCGCGAACGACTCCGGCTCCAGCAGCATCTGCACGTGGCTTGTGCTCAGCTCGCGCACGGGCCAGCCCTGCTCGCCCGCTGCCGCCGCCGCCGAGTCGTACGTCTTCGAGAGGCGCATGTAGCCGACGGGCGCTTCGGGCCAGCTTGCCGGCACGGGCAGCGCCTCGTCCAGCACCCCGATGGGGGTCGGGCGCTTCCCGGCGAACACTGTCGACGCCACGTCCAACGTGATGTCGGGGTTCTTTGTGAGTGCCTCGCTCAGCAGGTCCACCGGCCACTCGCGCACCGTTTCGTCGCTGGGTACGCGACCGGGCTGCGGTGTCAGCCTGCCACGGGGCGAGTAGGGCCGCACCGCGACGCGGCGGAATTGCTCCACGTCCGCCTGGTCGTCGAAGAGCTCGAAGCGGCTCGCCCCGTCCTTCGGCAGGTCCGAATCGACCAGCACATACGCCGCCGGGCCCGCACTCAGGTGCTCGCCCAGCTTTGGCAGGAGGGGTCCCGCCCCCGCGTGACCCACCAGCACGGCCTCGCTCGTATCCATAGACACGTCCCGGAGCTCCAGCCCGAAATCGGCGCAGTGGCGCTCCCAGTACGTCCCTCCGCGTACCGCCGGCGAGTTCATCGCCGGGATGACTGCGGTCGCGCCCAGCTTGCGCAACTCGGCAGCGACTGGAACCCACGTAAACGGCCCGATCAGCGGTCCGTGCACCAGGATGAACGGTCTCATGGGAACACCTCCGTCGCCGAAGGGCGGCACGCGTGATTCTAGCGAGATTCCGCCCGTGATCGAGGGCGGGCTGCTCAGGCGGGTCGCGTTAGGGACAGTCTGAACAACTCGCCAGAGCGAGTGAGCAGATGCGATCATGGGGCACGGACCGGAGAGGGAGGGCGCCCCCATGCACCAGCCGACGTTCGCCAGCGTGGAGTTCGAGCAGAAGAAGCGGAAGACCCGCCGTGAGTTGTTCCTCGAACGCATCGACAGCCTCGTGCCCTGGGAGGCACTGGAGGCGCGCATCGAGCGGCACTACCCGAAGGCGGGACGGGGACGGCGGCCCTACCCGCTGGCGGTGATGCTGCGCATCCACTGCGTCCAGCTCTGCTACAACCTCAGCGACCCCGCGATGGAGGATCTCCTCTACGAAGCCGAGTCGGTGCGGCGCTTCTGCGGCCTCACCCTGAGCGAGGCCATTCCCGACGAGACGACCATCCTCCACTTCCGCCACCTGCTGGAGCGCCACGACCTGGGGACGAAGCTGTTCGAGACAATCAACGCCCACCTCGCGAAGCGGGGCCTGCGCCTGCGCGAAGGCACGATTGTGGACGCCAGCATCATCGCGGCGCCCTCGTCGACGAAGAACCGGCGGCGCGCGCGCGACCCGGAGATGCACCAGACGAAGAAGGGGAACGAGTGGCACTTCGGCATGAAGCTGCACATCGGCGTGGACGCCGACAGCGGGCTGGTGCACAGCATGAGGGCGACGGCGGCGAACGTGGCCGACGTGACGGAGGCGCACCGCCTGCTGCACGGCGAGGAGCGGGAGGCGTACGGCGACGCGGGCTACCAGGGCGTGGAGAAGCGTCCCGAGCAGGCGCGCGCGGAGGTCGCGTGGCGCGTAGCCATGCGACCCGGCCTGAGGCGGCTGCTTGAGCCGGGGAGCGCGGCGGCGCGGGCGGAGCGGGAGAAGGCGTCGCTGCGGGCGCAGGTGGAGCACCCCTTCCTCGCGGTGAAGCGGCGCTTCGGCTACGACAAGGTGCGCTACCGCGGTCTGGCGAAGAACCGGGAGCGGCTGGCGCTGCTGCTGGGCTTGACGAACCTGCTCAGAGCCGAGCCCCAACTCGCCTGACCCGGGGAGCAGTGCGTCCCCCGCGCCCGTCGAAGCGCGAGGGGAGGGCAAACGAGGCCCCCGACCTCCCCCGGCCCCCTCCCCTGCCGTCCTCCTTGTCCACTACAACCTGCCGCCGGAGCAAATCGACGGCGGCAGCCTACTTGCTCAGAGGATTCTTAGTGCGAGCGCCAACGATCCGGCAGCAGCGATGACGCCGCCAAGACGAAGCCGGCCCCGACGAGGAACCAGCCTATCGATGCGGCCCAGCACTCCATCTGCCTACTCCTGCTTGGCGGCCTCGTGGGCGGCGCGCGTCTCGCGAACCGACCACCAGACCTCGGCGTTGTCGAGCGTCGTGATCTCGTCCCAGTGGGCCTCCACGTCGTCCGCCGTGGCGTTTGGGATGGCGACGCGCTGATTCTGCACGATCGCCGCCCTCCCGAAGGAACCGCTGGCCGAGGTGATGATCATCCCGCTCGTCGCGCACGAGTCGCTGGCCAGGTAGGTCACCGCCGGCGCGACCAGGTCGGGGCTCATCGCTGCTTCGCGCTCGGGCGTCATCGAGCCCACGGAGACCGTCATTCGCGTGGCCGCTCCCGGATTCAGGCAGTTCACCATCACGTTGTACTTCTCGCCCTCGAGCTTGGCCACGTTCATCAGCCCGATCAGGCCCGCCTTCGCGGATCCGTAGTTCGACTGCCCGAAGTTGCCCAGGAAGCCCGAGTTCGACGTCGTCAGGATCACGCGGCCGTAGTGCTGCTGCCGGAACGCCGGCCAGGCGTGGTGGAGGAGGTTGTAGCCGCCCGTCAGGTGCACGGCGAGGACTTTCGCCCAGTCTTCCTCGGGCAGGTTGTGAAGCGCACGGTCGCGCAGGATGCCTGCGTTCGAGACGACGATGTCGAGCCGCCCCCACGTGTCGATCGCCTGCTTCACCATGCCGTAGGCGTCGTCCGAGCTGGTGACGTCGCCGGTGTTGGCGGCCGCGGTTCCGCCCGCCGCCTCGATCTCGCGTACGACCGACTCCGCCACGGAGATGTCGTCGCCCTGCCCGTCCAGGGCTCCCCCAAGGTCGTTGATGATGACCTTGGCCCCGTGGCGGGCGAGGTCCATGGCGATGCTGCGGCCGACGCCGCGGCCCGCGCCCGTAACAAGGGCGACGCGTTCGAGCAGTGAAACTGGCAAGCTAGGCTCCTGAAGAGAGGTTCAGCAGGGAGGGTGACGCGAACTCGCGCCCCCGTCCAGCGTGGACCCGAATTCCCGCCCTCTCGGCGGACTGAAGTGGAGGCCAGCGTATGCCGGGCAGAGTCGAGGGCAAGGTGGCGATCGTCGTAGGGGCGGGCCAGACGCCCGGCGCCACCATCGGAAACGGGCGCGCCACCGCCATCCTCCTCGCCCGTGAGGGCGCCACCGTCGTGGTCGCCGACCGTGACCTCGCCTCCGCCGAGGAGACGGTCGCCATGATTGCGGAAGAGGGTGGCATGGCTGCTGCTTGCGAGGTCGACGCCACGAGCGAGGCTCGCCTCGCCGCCATGGTCACCGACACGCTCAGCCGCTACGGCGGCCTCGACATCCTCCACAACAACGTCGGCGCCAGCGTGGGCGCGGGCGACGCCTCCCCCATGGAGATGACCGAGGAGGGCTTCGACCGCATCGTCGCCCTCAACCTGAAGAGCCACTGGCTCGCCTCGCGCCAGGCCATCCCCGCCATGCGCGAGCGTGGCGGCGGCTCCATCGTCAACATCTCCTCGATGGCCGCGCGCCACGCCTATCCCTTCCTCGGCTACAAGGCCACCAAGACGGCCCTCCTCGCCCTGACCGAGCAGCTCGCCGCCCAGCACGCCCGTGACAACATCCGCGTCAACGCCATCCTGCCCGGCGCCATGAACACGCCCATGGCCATCGAGCCCCGCGTCGCCGCCGGCGCCGACCGCGACGAGCTTGTCGCCCGGCGCAACAGCCGTATCCCCCTCGGCGGCAAGATGGGCACCGGCTGGGACGTCGGCTACGCCGCCCTCTTCCTCCACTCCGACGAGGCCCGCTTCATCTCCGGCGTCTCCCTCCACGTCGACGGCGCCGAGCACGTCAGCGACAACGTCCCCGGCCAGTAAGGGCCCGGCCGACGCGGTGTACAGTACAAGGCGAGATGGCGAAGGCGGCTCCGGCTCGAACGGCACTCCGTTTCACGAGGCTGCGCCTGCGCAATTGGCGCAATTTCGTTGAACTCGATGTTGAGCTCGGAAGACGCGGTTTCCTTGTAGGTGCGAACGCTTCCGGGAAGTCAAACCTCCTCGATGTGTTTCGTTTCCTCCGGGATGTGGCATCGCCAGGCGGCGGCTTCGATGAGGCTGTCCGCGACCGTGGCGGCGTTTCCCTGATCAGGAGCCTAGCTGCAAGTCGCGATCCCTCCGTCGAGGTTCGCGTCAACGTTGGGCGCGATAACGACGATGACGGTGTGAACGATGAGTGGGAGTACCTACTCCGGTTCCGCCAGGAGAACCGTGGTCGGCGAAGCACCTACATCGAAGAGGAGAAGGTCTGGCATCGCGAGAAGCTCGTGTTTGCCCGCCCAGACGAAGACGACGAGAAGGATCCCGCTCGTCTGACGCAGACGTACTTGGAGCAGGTAACGGCCAACGTCGAGTTCCGTGAGCTCGCGGAGTTCTTCGCCTCGGTCAGCTACCTTCACGTCGTCCCTCAGTCGATTCGCAGTGCAGGCGTGTTGCCCTCGCGCGAGGATGACCAGTACGGTTCCGACCTAATCGAGCGGATCGCGCGGACTTCAACCAGGACGCGTGCGGCCTGGCTGCGCCGCATCCGTGATGCCCTGCAGGTTGCCGTCCCTCAGCTCATTGACCTGGAGTTAGTTAAGGATGAGCGAGGCGTTCCTCACCTTCGCGCCAAGTACAACAACTGGCGCGCTCGGGGAGCCTGGCAGGGCGAGCGAGAGTTCTCCGATGGCACACTTCGGCTCCTGGGCCTCCTATGGTCGATGCTTGAGCAGGGTGGCCCTCTTCTCCTGGAAGAACCCGAGATTTCGCTGCACCCCGGAGTCGTGGAGCACCTGTCCCAGATGCTTGCGCGTATGCAGCTGCGAACTGGGCGGCAGGCGATCATCAGCACCCACTCCCCGGACCTTCTGCGCGACTCAGGGATTGGGCTCCACGAGGTGCTAGTTCTGGAGCCAGAAGAGGATGGGACAAGGGTTCAAAGGGTAATTGACATGCCGGACCTCCGGGTGCTGGTGGAAGGAGGGATCCCCCTTGGTGATGTGGTCATGCCGGAGACGCGCCCTGCGAACGCTAGCCAGCTCGCCTTCTATGCACGGTAGGTAGCCCGGTGGTCGCAACGACCCCACTAGTCGTGACCGGCGCGGTAGAGGGAAATCTCGATGAAGCGGTCGTTCGTCGGTTGGCGAGACACTGCGGTGCCGAGCTAGGGAAGGTGTACGGAAAGAACGGACGTCCCCACCTCCTGGGGCGCATCCCAAGGTTCAACGAGGGCGCTCGCCTCGGAGCGATCTGGTTTGTGTTGGTGGACCTCGACCAGAAGCCGGAGTGTGCCCCCGCCTTCGTTGCTGAAGTGCTCCCTGACCCCGCGACCGGGATGTGCTTCCGTGTCGCTGTCCGTTCAGTCGAAGCCTGGTTGTTGGCTGATCGTAGAGGATTCGCTTCTTGGGCGGGGGTTAGGTTGTCAGACCTCCCAGTCGACGTTGAATCACTTGAGCATCCCAAGGGTCGCCTTGTAGATGCTGTTCGGCAGTCGCGGCGGAGGACTCTGGTCGACAGTATCGTGCCGCGGAAGGGCAGCGGCCGAACCGAGGGGCCTGCCTACACGAGCACCCTCAGCGAATTCGTCGCCAACCGTTGGGACATCGAGGCTGCCGCCCGAGCCGCCCCCAGCCTTGAGCGTGCAATCCGTTGCCTGAAGGCCAAGATCGCTTCACCTCCAACCCCCGGCCAGTAGCCCCTACGGCCCCGCCGCCGTGCCGCCGCTGGAGCGCATGCGGCGCAGGTTCGGCTGCGTCAGGAGTACCGCGATTCCCACCGCCACGAGCGAGAGTCCGCAGGCTACGAACCATTCGCGCGACCCCCACACGTCCGACATCACCCCCGCAAGCAGCCCGCCCAGGGGCATGCCGCCCGCCATGCAGAGCGTGAAGATGCTCATCACCCGGCCCATTACTTCGCGCGGGGTGTTCGCCTGGATCAGGGTCAGGTTCAGGTTGGTGAAGAAGCCCGCGTTCCAGCCCGTCGTGAACATGATCGCGAGCGACACGACGTACCAGAGCGAGAACCCGAACGCCGCGTTGAGCGTTCCGCCGCCGATCAGCGTCACGATGAACCAGAGCCCCGCCCGGTCGAGCCGCGAGAACGACGCCAGCAGGAGCGAGCTCATCAGCATGCCCACGCCCATCGCCGTGAAGAACATCGACGTCTCGAAGGGGCCGACCCCCAGATCCTCCCGCGCGATCTTGGGCAGCAGGGTCATGAAGGTGCCGGCCATCACCAGCGCCGTTACCAGGAGTACCAGCATCAGCGTGCGAATCCCCGGGTGGCCGGCGACGAACGCAAGCCCTTCCCGCACCTCCCCGAGCATGTTGCGCCGCGGCCCCGAGCGGTCGACCGCCGGCACGCGCAGCGGCAGCAGCGCCAGCAGCCCGAGCCCCAGCAGCACCGCCTGACCCGCGAAGGCCATCCCCAGGCCGCCGATCGCGACCATCGCGCCGCCAATCGCGGGGCCCGCGATCATCGAGACGTTCTGGCTCAGGCTCATCAGCGTCACGGCGTTCAGCAGCTTCGAGGGCTCGACCAGCGAGGGCACGATCGCGACCCGCACGGGCTGTCCGAACGCAACCGTCGCGCCGAGGGCCAGCGCCAGCCCCATCGTGATCGGCGTCGTCAGCGCGCCGGCCCAGATCAGCGCAGCGGCCAGGATGGTCACGACGAGCCCGCTGACCTGGCTCGCGAAGAGCAGAAGCCGCCGGTCAATGCGGTCCGCCAGCGCCCCCGCCGGCAGACCGAAGATGAGGATGGGCAGCCCCAGCGCAAAGATGATCAGTCCCAGCGCCTGCCCCGTGCTGAACAGCTCCAGCGCGAGCCAGGTGAAGGCGAACTGGCGAAACGACTGCGAGAGCGCGAACGTGAGGTTGTTCGCCCACAGCAGCGTGAAGTTCCGCGACTGGAACGCCGAGAACGTCTGTAGCGAGAGCCGCCGCCCCCCCGGCGCGGGCCCGGGCGCTGCGCGCGTTACCGTCGCCACAAGGCCCCGAACATCAGATGGACTCGAAGAATTCGCGGTCGAACTTCCTCAAAGTCGACGCTCACTTCCTCGCGCGAAACACCCGCGAAACTCGTTGATGGTAGGAACGTCTCCGGCATCTTCTCGGCGAGGTTCCAACCATGGTCTGTAGCTGACCACACGCCGCGGCGTCGTCTTTCGATCGCGCCCATCTCCCGAAGGTAGGTTTCGCACCCATGTAAGTTGATAGTTGAATTCGGAACTCGCGAACCTTGGCACATCGTCGCTCGAAGCTGGCTTCCGTGGGGGAGCGGCGAGGACTTCCTCGGGGAGCTTCATTACGGTGGCTACGGTCGCCGCGTGCTCCTCAATCGAAGCCTCTCCCCCTGTCTCTTTGAGTGCTCGCAGCGCGGGTATAGCGATCTCCTCGCGGGTAGGCATGTTCACGTCAATTACTCCTTCGTCAGGTCTGTCTTGCCACAGCGATGCTGTTGGCAGGAACCCAGGGTATCGACGAAATCCGATTTCCCGAGCGGTCATTCGAAGCATCTCCCTACGCTACCGGCGACCCGGCGATCGCCTCGTGCGGAGGCTTGGGCGGGCCAGCTCGACCGGGACGCCCACCCACGCGCCGACGTTCTCGCCCGTGCGGCCCTCGGGGCCCTCGCGGATGATGTCGAGCATCTGGCCCGCGATCTGGCGGGGCGTCATCCATGTGGCCGCGAAGTCCGCCGGCGGATCGCCGTCGAAGAGGCCGCGCAGCATGGGCGCATCCGTGGCCCCCATGCAGAGCGCGTTCACGCGGATGCCGTGCTCGGCCAGCTTCTGCGACCACGCCTGCGTGAGCCCGTTCATCGCCCACTTCGAGGACGCGTAGAGGTCGGTGCCCGGCGGGTTCGTGCCGTTCCCGCGGGCGGGCAGCACGTAGTAGGTGCTGACGTTGATGATGTTTCCGCCGCCGCGCGCGATGAGGTGGGGAACGCAGGCGCGCCCGAACATGACCGTCCCCTTCAGGTTCGTGTCCATGATGAGGTCCCAGTCCGCGAGCGCTTTCTCCCAGCCGTCCGTGACGGGGCTCTGCGTCCAGCGGCCGGCGTTGTTCACGAGCAGGTCGAGCCCGCCGCCCACGCCAACGGCCGCCGCGACGACCCGCTCGACTGCATCCCGCTTCGAGATGTCGGCCACGAGCGCCTGCGCGCTGCCGCCGCTCTCCTGGATGCGCGCTGCCACGTCCAGCACGGTCTCCTTCACGTCGCAGAGGGTCACGGTGGCGCCTTCCTCCGCCAGCACCTCCGCGAAGCCCGCCCCGATCCCCTGGGCCGCCCCGGTCACGATTGCCGATTGCCCGTCCAGAAGTCCGCTCATGCCTGCGCCTCCGTGTAGATGTAGGGCGATCCCGGCGGCGGCAGCTCGATCGGGTGGCCTACGGCGATGTTGATGTTGTTCCCCGTACGCCCCTCCGGCCCCTCGCCGATGAGTTCGATCATGAGCGCCGCCACGTCCTCCGCGCGCATGGCGTTGTTGAGGATTCCCGAGCCCGGGTTCTGCTCGTGGAACGTCCGCACCATGTGCGAATCGGTCGCGCCCATGCAGAGGCCGTTCACGCGGATGCGGTGCTCCGCCAGCGCCTTCGACCAGGGGATGGTGAAGCCGTTGATGCCCCACTTCGAGGCGTCGTACAGGTCCATGTCGGGACCGCCGCCGGTGGGACGCGGCCCCTGCCCCGTGAAGGGGCAGTTGGGCGTGTCCTCGTGGGGGCGAAGGGAGGGCGTGCCGCAGGTGCAGACGTGGTCGCTGGCGATGTGCACGATGTTGCCGCCCCCGCCCGCGATCATGTGCGGGATCACCGCCCGCCCGAACAGGTAGACCCCCTTCAGGTTCGTGTTCACGACGAAGTCGTAATCGTCGAGCGTCTTGTCGAGGTCATCGGTGGCCGTGCTCGCCCGCCAGACGCCGGCGTTGCTCACGAGCACATCCACGCCGCCGAAGCGCTCAACGTGGCCGTCGACCACGCGCCGCACGTCCTCCGCCACGCCCACGTCGGCGACGAATGCCTGCGCCTCGCCTCCGCTCTCTTCCAGCGCGGGCACGAGGTCGTGAACCTCCTCGCGGACATCGCAGACCGTCACGTTCGCGCCTTCGCTTGCCAGGGCTCGGGCGAAGGCGTTCCCCAGCCCCAGTGCCGCCCCCGTCACGATCGCCGATCGCCCTGGTAAACGTCCGGGCATGATCCCTCCCCTCGCACGGCGGTACGATGCATGCATGATAGCCAGCCCGCAGCCGGCCTGGAGAGGCTTCCCGAGCCTCGCGCCGTTGCTAGGCGCCATTACCCGGCTCTTTGAGCCCCGCCTCTTGGTACGGCGCAGCCTCCCCGTGGCCGCGTCTCCGGAGGCTGTCTGGGAGGCGCTCATCGACCTCCCCCGCTGGCCCGTGCGCGACCGCTACATCCGCTGGGTGCGCCCCATCGGTGAGCCTCCCCCCGCCGATGGCCGCTGGTGGGCCGCCGGCAGGCGCTACCGCGAGCAGGTCCGGCGCGGACCCTTCCTCCCCGTCTTCAACCTGACAGTGGTCGAGGTCGAGGAGGGCCACCGCGTCGCCTGGACCGCCCGCTACCTCTGGGTCGATGCCGTCCATGCCTGGGAGGTCGAGCCCGCCGCAGGCGGCGCCAGACTCACCAGCGACGAGTCGTTCATCGGGCCGCGCGTCATCATGGCCATCGCCCGCCTCGTGTTCCGCATCTTCAACGTCGAACGCATGACCGACCGCCAGCTCGAATTCATGGCCGCCGACGCCCTCAATACTCCCAGCCCTGCCGCCCATTGACCTCCTTCCAGAATGCGAATAGAGCGCGAGCGTCGTGATCGGCGGCCTATGCTGTTGGCATGGAGAGTCCCACTGGCGCCGTGCCCCGCGTCGACCTGCACCGACACGCGGAAGCCTACGCTCGACTCGACATCGCCCTCGCGAAGCGAGAAGCGAGAAGCCCTCGCGACTGGTTGGGCTGGGCAAGGGATGTCGCGACCGCGCCTGCGGGACTACGACGGCTTGAGAGGCTTGGGGCGGCCCGCGGACTCGCCTCATTGCGCAGCTTCGACTCGCGGCGGGGCGACGAGATCTACGCTCAGCCGGACAGCTTTGTCGAAACGGTCGAGCAGAACCTACGAGACGCCGCCGACGCGGGCGCGATTTACGTGGAGGTCCGCTTCGGCGGAGGGACCTTACTCACGCACCCGGACCTGGTAGCACTCTTTCGTGAGGCCGAATCTCGCGTTCGAAAGCGACAGGCGGATTTCTATGCAGAGCCGCTGATAGTGGCCCACTGGCCTGACCATCCCAATGCGGAGGGAATCTTCGAGGCGTGTCTCCGGGCTGCCATTGATGGCCTGGCGGGAGTCGACTTTCTCCCGGTCCCCTATGAGCAGGAGCTGGATTGGAGCGCCGCGCATCGCTGGTCTGGGCGCCTCGCTGAAGCTGGGCTCGGGATTACCTGCCATGCTGGAGAGTTCTCTGACGTACACCTGGAACCAGCGCTCCGGCTACCCGGCCTCAGTCGCATAGGACATGCGGTCCATGCGGGTCGCCATACCGACCTCCTGGAGCGAATCGCTGAGGCGGGCGTTACTGTTGAGTGCTGCTTGACCTCGAACGTCCTTCTGGGGGCCGTGGGGGGTATCGATGTCCATCCGCTGGGAGACTTCCTGGCGGCTGGCGTGCCGGTCGCGATGGGCAGCGACAATCCTGTGCGAATGTCCACGGAGATAGACCGTGAATACGAGCTTGCCAAATCCCTGGGCTGCGATCGCCTGGAGCTCTTGAATCTCAGTCGCAACGGGATCGCAGCTGCGTTCACAACGCCCGCCCGAAAGAGTCAGCTGCTGGCGCTCGTCGACGAACGGGAGTCCCGCGATACCCGCGATACTCACCGATCGCGTGCCGCTTGCTGAAGACGATATCCTCGAGGGCCAGTTCGTGCGGTTCGCGCCCAGACATCCGGTCCCACAAGATTAGTCACTAGATCGACATTGCGATCTTCGGACGCGAGTCTCACCCGCAAGCCGACCGTAAACGATCCCAACGGGGTTTGACACCGCCGATCCACCCGCCGGCGGGTGGATGCGCAACGCGACTGACTGGTGTCGTGTGGTGTGGGAATAATCGACACGGTGCCCCGCTTCCAAACATGGGCCCGGTGAACTCGCAACTGCTACGGGGCCGGTGCGTTCGGCTCACCGCACGATCAAGGGTTCATCCCGAGGTCGCTACGTGGCGATGATGGCAACTCGGTGACGCTCTGAGTGACTTGTTCGTCTTCAACCTCGGTCAGATCTCCAGGGGGTTTGCTCTTTCAGGTGCTGCGACCACTGAGGGCAAGCACCCCTGACAATCTCGGTGGGCCTCTGCCAACTGTGAGGGCTCCATGCAGCGACGCATCTGCGCCGTGCGCCGCAGCGCGCGGTTCGGGCCGCACCGCATCCCCTGGGCACTCGGGCTTGCCCGCTCCACCGTCTGCACACCCGACCCTACGGACCGCAGACGAACGGCAAGGCCGAGCGCTTCATCCAGATCCTGCAGAACGAGTGGGCCTACGCCCGCCCATACCGCTCCAACGCGGAACGGCTGCACGAACTCCCGCGCTGGCTCTACCGCTACCATCACCGCCGACCGCACGGCGATGTCGGCGGGGCTGTCCCCGCCTCACACCTGTAAACAACGTCCCTGGGAACTACAGCTAGTCGCGCTGGATGACGCCGCAGGCGACGCGGTCGCCGGCCCCGGCGGCCTCCCCATGGCTGTCGGGGTTGGCGTGGACGATGATTGCGGAGCCGTCGTCGTCGAACAGGGAGTGGTCGGCGCCCTCGTCCGTGCGGCGCCGCTGAAGTAGTCGGCGCGGGCGGCGCCGTCGGCGCCGCCGTGGATGTTCGGCAGGTCGCCGGCGTGCGCGCCATCCTCGTGCGGGAAGCCGTGGCCAGCGCTGCCGGGGTTGAAGTGGTCACCGGCCGCCGCGAAGTCCGGGGTGCAGGCGCCGACGGCGTGGATGTGGAAGCCGTGCGCGCCGGGCGAGAGCCCGCTCACGTCAGCCGAGACCAGCACGCCGCTGGGGCCTTGCGTGATCGTCACCGTGCCCATCGGTGCGCCGTCCCCTCCGGTCGGTCGCCGAGGCCGTCGCGCCTATGCCTTCGGGCTCCGAATCGCCGCCGCAAGCCGCCAGCGCCAGTGCCGCTACAGTGAGGGAGCCCAGGCGCAACTTCATGATCGGAACCTCCAACCGCAAGTAAACCACTACGGCGATTCTCGGCTGGGGGCGGTCCACCGACAAGCGCCGGCACACCCACCCTCCAGAAAGGAACGGCCCCGGGGCGAACCTCGGGGCCTTCGTGGGAACTACCGCTAGCGCCCGAAGTGGTACGCCGGGTCGCTGTGATCGCGGCGGCCGTACTGCGTGCCCGGCAACTGGCCCCCACCCCCGCCCGCGACCGCGTCGCTGCGCGTCCAGTCGATTACGATCTGCCGCGCGGCGATGCGCCACTCGCCCTCCCGCCGCTCGAAGCGGTCCACATAGCGCAGCCCCGCCACGTTGTCGTGGTCGGGCGCCCCGTCCTCCCCGGCGATGCGGTGCCAGGCCTGGCAGTAGGTCTCCGTGTGGGCCACGTCCCCATCGAGTTCGACGTGCGTGTTGCCGAGGAAGTGCTGCGTCCCCTCGAACCGGGGAAGCACCTCCTGCAGGTAGACGATGAACCCCTCGACGTCGCCCTTGTAGCCCCCGTGGTCGTCGTAGGCGTCGGCGTGGTAGACCGTCCGCAGCAGGTCCATGTCGAAGCGGTCGATGGATCGCGCGTAGCGGGTCAGCACGTGCCGGATGGCGCGCTCGTCGGCGGCCTCGCGTATCGCATGATCCATGCCGTTCTCGTCCGCAGTCATCGAAGCCTCCCGTGGGGCCGCGATTCTCGCCCCTCCCCTCTCGCCCCACAACCCCGCCGCCCCCGGCGCGCGTAGTAGGCTCGCGCCATGGCCGGCCCGGACCCCTACGCCCTCGATGCCGCCTTCTACGACGCCATCCACGGCAAGGGCGGCGAAGACCTCGATTTCTGGCTCCCCTTCGCCGCGGAGCACGGCGGCCCCATCCTCGAGGTGGGCGCCGGCACGGGGCGCATCGCCCTGCCGCTGGCGCGCGCCGGCCACGCCGTCACCGCCCTCGACCCCTCCTCCGCGATGCTCGCCATCGCCCGCGAACGCGCCGCCGCCGGGGGTCTCGCCGTCGCCTTCCTGGACGGACGTCTTCCCGGCGCCCAGCTGCCCCCTGCCGCCTTCAACACGATCATCCTGCCCAACGATGTCCTCCTCGCCTGCTCCGCCCCGGGCGAGCAACTTGGCGCCCTCCGCGCCGCTGCCGCCGCCCTCGCCCCCCGGGGACGCCTCGCCCTCGACGTTGCCGGTCCCGGCCACTGGCTCGACGTCGAGGACAACGGTGAGCCCCTCCTCGCCTTCTCCGGCGAGCTTGATGGCAAGCCCCTCACCGCCTGGCACACCCGCGAAGACGACCTGGATACGCAGATCCGCCGCCTGCGTATCCGCTACGAGCTCGGCGCGGCGGACGGGGGCGCCCGTGCTGTCGAGAGCGAGCACGTTCTGCGCTACGTAACGTGCGCCGAGGTCACGGAGTTCCTGGAGACCGCCAGCCTCCGTGTGCTCGATACCTGGGGCGACTACGCCCTCTCGCCATTGACGAACGGAAGCGAGCGGCTGATTGTTACTGCCGAACTCGCGGTAAGGAGCAGCTAGTCCGAAGCGTTCGTGAGCTGGGCAGGGAAGGGGAGCGAGCGCGCCACGACGAGCAGCGAACGACCGGCCGAGCGGAGCGAACTGGCATGAAACGCAGCAGCAGAGCGACGGAGCGGCCAGACGGGCGACGCAGCCGGGGAGCGAGCGCGGAGCGCAGCGCGGCAGTAGAGCGACCGGACGGGCGGCGCAGCCGGGGAGCGAGCGCGGAGCGCAGCGCGGCAGTAGAGCGACCAGACGGGCGGCGGAGCCGGGGAGCGAGCGCGGAGCGCAGCGCGGCAGTAGAGCGACCAGACGGGCGGCGGAGCCGGGGAGCGAGCGCGGAGCGCAGCGCAGCAGTAGAGCGACCAGACGGGCGGCGGAGCCGGGGAGCGAGCGCGGAGCGCAGCGCAGCAGTAGAGCGGCCAGACGGGCGGCGCAGCCGGGGAGCGAGCGCGGAGCGCAGCGCAGCAGTAGAGCGACCAGCCAAATGAGACCTCGGATTGCGGTTGACGCCATGGGTGGCGACCTCGGCCCTGGCGAGGTCGTCAGGGGCTCGCTACTCGCTGCCCGCAGCCTCGATGTCGAAGTCCTCCTCGTTGGCCGCGAACGCGAGGTGAAGGCCGAGATCGACGATGCCCCCGCCACCGTGCGCGTCGTCGATGCCTCCGATGTCATCGCCATGGACGACACGATCGAGGCCGTCAAGGCGAAACCCGAAGCCTCCATCAATGTCGGGATGAAGCTCGTCAAGGAAGGCGAGGCCGACGCCTTCGTCACCGTCGGCAACACCGGCGCCACCCTCACCGCCTCCCTTCTCCGTCTCGGGCGCGTGCCCGGCATCGCCCGCCCCGGCCTTGGCATGGTCGTCGCCAGCAGCGAATTGGGCCCCACCATGATTCTCGACGTCGGCGCCAATGCCGACTCCCGCCCCGCCCACCTCATCCAGTACGCGCACATGGGCGCCGCGGTAATGGAGCTCAGCCATGGCATCAGGTCGCCCCGCGTCGGCCTCGTTTCCATCGGCGAGGAAGACTCCAAAGGCAACCAGCTCATCATCGAGGTGAACCGCGCCCTTCGCGCCAGCGACCTGAACTTCATCGGGAACATCGAGCCCGGCCAGATCCCCCATCACGTCGCCGATGTCGCCGTGATGGACGGCTTCACCGGCAACATCTTCATCAAGACCGTCGAAGGCGTGGCCGAGCTCTTCTTCGATGAACTCCGCCGCGCCGTGACCAAGACCCCCTGGAACCTCGTCGCGGGCATGCTCCTGCGGCCCGAGCTGCGCAAGGCCCAGCGCCGCCTCGACTACGCCGAGTACGGCGGCGCCCAGCTCCTCGGCGTCGATGGCATCGTCTTCATCGGCCACGGGCGCTCCGACGCGCGCGCCATCCTCGGCGGCGTCCGCTCCGCCGGCCGGGCCGTCAGCAATGGCGTGCTCGCCCAGATGCACGAGATCGCCCAGCGCGTCCCCGCGCGCAGCCTCGCCGATACCAGCGCCGCCAACGGGCAGGACTCCGACTCGTGAGAACTGACTTCTTCGAGGCGGACGAGTTCACCGGCGCCAAGGGCGAGCACTACGCCACCATCGACTCCGACTACCGCTGGGAGAAGGGCGACGAGGTCTGGCTTGAGGCTGCCGAGAGGGCGCTTCAAGCTGCGTATCACCTGGGTTGTCGTGGAGGTCGCCGGCGATGGCGCCGTCACCCGCGAGCTCCTGGGCCTGCGCGTCTAACTCACAGCCCCAGGTCCAGGGAGGCCTGCATCTCCCCCTCGTCGTTGACGTCCGTGGGGATGAAGCCCAGCTTCAGGTAGAAGCCCTCGGCGCTGCCCTCGCCGTGATGCCAGCTCGTGCGCAGCTTGCCGTCGTGCGGGCGCGTGTGGGCGTGGTCGACAAGGAGCGCCATGGCCCTCCAGCCGAAGCCCATCCCCTGGAACCGCTGGTCGACCATCATCCGCCAGAGGAAGACGTAGCCCTGCTCGCGCGGTTCGGCGCGCAGCGTCTCGTCGTGCAGCATGACGAACCCGACCGGCTCCTCATCCGCGTACACCGCCCGGAACCAGGCCGACTCCTCGAAGTGCGCCTGCGCCAGTGAACGCTCGTTCGACGCCACCAGGTGCTTCTGCGAGTCGTGCACCGACAGGGCAAGGATGGCGTTGACGTTCTCGGAGGTGATCTCCCGCAGCGTCACGACGGATCCCCGTGTGATCGCTGGCATCGGGTGAGCCTAGCCGATGCTAGGCGCGGCCCGCAGGGTCCAAATGCGAGACATACTCCAGGACAGGACGTGTGAATCTATAGTCGAACACTACTCGTATTCGACTGTCTTGCATTGTGAAGCCGGGTCCGCCGTTCTTGAAGTACAGGTAGCCTTCGTACGCGCGTTGCATCGCGCCCTTCGGCGGCATCCACCAGAGACGGCGGGAGAGCCGCACCAGCTGGTCTTCCTGGAACTCGGGGCTGGAGGCTGCAGGCTTCGCGGTACTCTCCATCGACATGACGGCACTCGTCCTTGCTGGCATCGTGGCGCACCCCCGCGCGGCGTGTCAAGAGTGTCAGGAGCTAGGCCGCGCCCCCCCGCACAGCCGCCAGCGCCGCCTCGATCTCCTCCCGCACCCACTCCTCCGGCTCGACCCCTAACCGCGCCGCCAGCGCCCCCTCCACCTCCGCTCCGCCGCCGTGCCGCCGCGCGATCTCGCCGAGCGCCCAGGCCGCGTGCCCCCGCACCAGCGCCGCCCCGTCCCGGAGCGCCCCTGCGAGCGTGCCCGCATCCTCGGGCGTCCCCACGTTCCCCAGCGCCACGCAGACGTTTCGCAGGAAGCCGTCGCGCGTCGCCCGCTGCACCGCCCGCCCCCGGAAGCGCTCGCGGAACGCCGCCTCATCGAGGTCCAGCAGCTCGGCCAGCGGCGGGAAGGCGTCGTCCGCGGTGGTGGGGGCGAGGTCGGGGTGGCTGGCGGCGTTCCCCGACCCCACCGGGCACGAGTCGAGGCAGTCGTCGCAGCCGAAGATCCAGTCGCCGAACTTCGACCGCAGCTCGCGCGGGATGGGTTCGCGGCTCTCGATCGTGTGGTAGCTGATGCAGAGCCGCGAATCGAGCACGCCCCCGTCCGGCGCGATCGCGCCCGTGGGGCAGGCCACGATGCAGCGCGTGCACGAGCCGCACGTTTTCCGCAGGGGCGCGTCGGGCGCGATCGTGAGCGTCGTCGCAATCGCCCCCAGCAGCACCCACGGCCCGAAGCCGGGCGCCAGCAGCATCGTCGACTTCCCCAGCCAGCCCAGCCCCGCCCGCGCCGCCAGCGGCCGCTCCAGCAGCGGCCCGTAGTCGACCGTCGCGCGCGCCTCCCCGCCCAGCTCCTCCCGCACGGCCCGCGCCAGCCGCCGCAGCTTCGACTCGAACAGGCGGTGGTAGTCGCGGCCCCGCGCGTACCGCGCCACCCGCCCCCGCGCCCCGTCCTCGGGACGCTCCGGGTCGGGCGCGTGCCCGGCGATCGCCAGCAGCACGACCGTGTTCGCTCCCGCCAGGAACGTCGCCGGCTCCGTCGCCCGCTCGATCCACTCGTCCGTCATCCAGTGCAGGTTGGCGAGGCGCCCCGCCGCCCGCGACTCCAGCGCCGCTGCCCGCGCCCCCTCCAGCGTCGCCGCCCCGGCGAAGCGCACGAGGTCGAAGCCGGCCTCCGTGGCGAGTTCCTCGATCCGCGCGCGTGCGTCCATGGGGCACAGCAAAGCGCAGCCGCCCCTCCGCCACAACCCCCCGGTGTTCCGAACGCCCTTGACGATAATCCTTCACCGTTGTTCAATACGCACGAACATTCGTTCGCGAGGTGAGACATGAGCGAGCTTTCGACCAAGCAGGGCAACATCATGGAATTCATCCGCGACTTCATCGAGGAGAAGGACTACCCGCCTTCCATCCGCGATATCCAGTTCGGATGCGGCATCAGCAGCACCTCCGTCGTCGACTACAACCTCCGGCGACTTGAGGAAAAGGGTCTCTTGCGGCGCGACCGTGAGGTCTCCCGCGGGATTGAGCTGCTCGAGGGCCGCCGCCGTCGCGGCACCGTCGATGTGCCCGTGCTCGGCGCCATCGCCGCCGGCCAGCCCATTCCCGTCCCCACCAGCGACCGCTGGGCCAGCGATGTTGAGGACACCGTCACCGTCACCGAGGAGATGGTGCGGGGCCACGACAACGTCTTCGCCCTGCGCGTGAAGGGGACCTCGATGATCGAAGACCTCATCGACGACGGCGACATCATCTTCCTCGAGCCCACCACCACCGCCGAGGATGGCGAGAAGGTGGCTGTCTGGCTGGAGGATCGGGGCGAAGTCACGCTCAAGCGCTTCTATCGCGAGAACGGACGCATCCGCCTCCAGCCCGCCAACTCCACGATGGCCCCTATCTACGCGAACCCCGAGGACGTTAGGATTCAGGGCCGGTTCATCTCTTCAATTCGGCCGAGCGGCTAGCCTCCCGGGGCTCCGCCGCGGGCCGTAGGGCTCGTTATGGTGCAGCCCCTCGTCAGCGTCCGAGACCTCTCCGTCCGCTATCGATCGCGCGACGGCGCCGCGTACGCCCTCGACCAGGTGTCGTTCGATATCGAACGCGGTCGCGTTTACGCCCTCGTCGGCGAGTCCGGTTCCGGCAAGACCACAATCGGCATGTCCATGGCCAAGCTCCTCCCCGACGAGGCCGATATCCTCGGCGGCGACATCGTCTTCGACCACCAGCACATTCTCCGCATGAGCGACGCGGCGCTCCGCGAGATCCGCGGGCGGCGCATCACCATGATCTTCCAGGACCCCGTCGCCGGCCTGAATCCCGTGGTCCCCATCGGCGACCAGGTGGCGGAGGTCCTGACCACCCACCTCACCTGGAGAAAGAAGGAAGCCAAGGCCGCGGCCGTCGACATCCTCGCCCAGGTCGGCTTGCCCGACCCACAGCGCGTCGCCAAGTCCTACCCCTTCCAGCTCTCGGGCGGCATGTGCCAGCGCGTCATGATCGCCATCGCCACCGTCCTCAGGCCCGACCTCATCGTCGCCGACGAACCCACCTCCGCCCTCGACGTCACCGTCCAGGCCCAGATCCTCCACCAGCTCGACACCCTCCGGCGCGAGCAGGGCACCGCCATCCTCCTCATCACGCACGACTTCGGCGTCGTCTCCCAGATCGCCGACGACGTGGGCGTGATGTACGGCGGCCACCTGGTCGAGACAGGCTCGGTCATGGATGTGCTCTCCTCGCCCCTGCACCCCTACACCCACGGGCTCCTCGCCGCCCGCCCCCGCCTCGACGCCCCCCGCCAGCAGCTCTACGCCCTCCCCGGCTCCGCGCCCGACCTCGACGAGCCCGCCCGGCACTGCCCCTTCATCCCCCGCTGCCGCAAGGCCACGCAGCAGTGCCGCGACATCGGCCCGCCCCAGCTCACCCCCGTTCCCGGTACCGACGGGCGCTCCGTCGCCTGCTACAACCCCATCTGGCAAGGCTGAGGCCGTGGAGGACGGCGAGCAGCCCCGCCTGATCATCGTCTCGGGCGTCCCCGGCTCGGGGTTGTACCAGACAGGCTCGACGGTAGGGTATTGAGCCATGCCCATGCTGAGGCAGCAAGGGCAAAGGTGGAGGCGGGCAGCTGGTGTCCTCTTGTTGGCGACGTTGGTTTTAGTCGGGTGTGGAGGGGAGCCGAAGAATGACGACACCAATGGCGCATATCCGGAGACACCGCCCCCGGCTTCCTTCACAGGTGAGCTTTGGGAGGATCGGACGTCTTCGGACTGTCGCTCGGATTACCTGTACGGAGGAGGGGGGGAGTGCCGAACATTCTGGAGTGGAGTCCCGACGGAAAGTATCTGGTATTCGGTGAAGGGGCCAAGAATCAGGTTGGGCCGAGACTACTTGTAGTGGATACGGGTGGAACCCGCTTACGGACGCTGGTTGTTGCCAGCGAGGACGTGTTTCAGTACGGCTTCCACGCCAGTGTGTCGCCAGTCAACGGTGATGTCCTCTACTCGAGCTGCGAGTTTCCCGGGAAGCCGCTGAAAGCGTTGCAGCAGACCTATTGGGGGCCCGACGGGTGGAAGCAGGAGCGCGGCACCCTCATAGAACCAGGGAGTGAGTACGCACTACGAGCTCGCGGTTGTGGGTTTCGATGGCGCCAACAAGCGGAGGGTGACCCAATCACCGGGGTGGGAGATGCAACCCGTGTGGTCGCCGGATGGCAAGCGGTTCGCTTTCCTGAACGAGCGGTCGGGCTTGCTGGTCGCGGAAGAGGGCTTGGGCGGACGGGCCGTGTATGCCGGAAGCGGGAATGTCGGCGGAGCGCTGCGGTGGTCACCCGACGGCGCGAAGATCCTGTTCGCGGCGTCCACCGGAGGCCGGGATTCCTATGAGACGACCCTGTACGTCGTTGACGTGGAGACCGCCCTTCAAGGAAGAACCGTTGATGCCTTGACCGAGATTGTTGTTACCGAACCGTTCGTCAATGTCACGGTCGGGACCTTCTCCCCGGACGGCGAACAGGTCGTGTGGGCGGAGGGGGGGGGATGACGGCCACGTCATCTATGTGGGGAACGCCGACGGCAGCGGCAACCGCAGCATCGTGGCTCTCCCCGGATTGAAGCCCCCGAGAGGAAGGCTGTGGGGGTTGAGGTGGTCACCCGTCGGGCCCGGGATCATGTTCTGGACCTCCCACCGTGAGGGTGGGGGTTACCCGACAACGACGACGGTCATCTACATGGTCAACGAGGATGGTTCAGGGCTCACGAAGGTCGACGAGAGGGTTCGTGCCGGCTGGGAAGACGTCAACACGGTTCGCTGGTCGCCCGACGGCTCCAGGCTCGCCATCCGCACAGATGGCGGCGTCGGGATCATGTCCCCCGACGGCAGAGACGTACGGGTGTTGGCGAAGCTGGAGCGGAGGCCGGTTCGTGGTTGGCCGGAGTATGTCATGGTCGCTGCGAATCCCCGCCCACCCCTCCCGCCGGTGGACCAGGCGGCATGCTCCAACCGGATCGTCATCCAGGACCCCGAAGCGGAACCCGGCCTCGTGGCTGACTGCGAGGTCCTGCTGGCCGCTCGGGACACGCTTGCAGGCGGGGTGTTCCTGGACTGGCGTGGCGATCTGCCCATCGGCGAGTGGGAAGGGGTAACGGTTGCGGGTCAGCCGCCACGGGTGACCGAGGTGGCGGTGAGGGGCCTCGGGCTCCGTGGGTCCATCCCCACGAGCTTCGCGAAGCTAACGCAACTGGAGCGCCTTGACCTCTGGCACAACGAGCTGTCTGGAGGGATTCCGCCCGAGCTAGGCGGGCTGATAAACCTCCACTCCATGGACCTTTCGTACAACTTCCTCGAAGGCGCAATCCCGCCCGAGCTCGGCCGCCTGACGAACCTCGAGTACCTGGACCTGTCCCACAACCAGCTGAGCGGCCCCATGCCGGGAGAACTGGGGTCACTCGTCGACCTGCGGGCCCTGAGACTCCAGGACAACAACGTGGGCGGCGCCTTCCCCGTGGAACTCGGCAAGCTGGGGAATCTTGAGGAACTGCGCGTCTCCCGCAACAGGAACCTGATGGGCTGCGTGCCGGACACGCTCCGTGCCGTGGAGGCAGTCGGGACGTTGTTGCAGCGCTGCTGGCCGGAAGAGGACGAGTAAGAAAGGTGGTTCGCGCGCGCCATCCGCTAGCTCAGGAGGCGCGCCGACCCGCCCGTGGCGCCAGCGCCAGCAGACGCGTGGCCGCCACCTCCAGCGCGAGGTCGTCCCGCACCTCGCCCGACTTCATGCCGCGATCCGCCGCCACCAGGATCTCGTAGGCGCTCCGCACCCCCTCCCGGCCCAGCCGCTGCGCCCGCCGGATGGCGGCGTCGCGCAGGCGCGGCCAGGGGCGCCGGATCGCCTTCCCGATCTCCTCGGCGTTCTTCCCGTCCTCTAGCAGGTCCAGCACCGTCGCGAGAGGGCGGTAGGCCGCCGCGAGCTGCGCCAGCAGGCTGTTCACGCTCTCTCCCCGCGAGAGCAGGAAGCCCAGCGCCTGCAACGCCTTCGCGGTGTCGCCGTCCAGCACCGAGTCCACCAACTCCCAGATCGTTGTCTCCCGTTCGCCCCCGCAGAGCACGTCGATGTCGTCCACCGTCGCCCCGCGACCCATCGTGTAGAGCGCCAGCTTTCCCAGCTCCTGCGCCAGCTCCAGCGTGTTCGGGTGGAGGGCCGCCAATAGCTGCGCGGGGTCGTCCTCCCGCGGACGCCGCCACTCCTCCTCCTCCGGCAGCGCCCGCACCGAGCGCCCGCGCCGGAGGTCCACGCCCTGCTGCTCCGCTTCCACCCGCACGAACTGCACCAGCTCGCCCCGCTTCAGCTCGGGGAAGTGCTCCACCTCCACCGCGCCCGTCTCATCCAGCCGCCGCAGGAGCGGGTTGCGAGCGGCGTTCAGCGCGCCCTCGACGAACACGAGCGTCGTCGTCTCGGGAATGCCCACCGCCAGCGCTTCCAGCAGGGGGTTGAAGGTGTCGACGCGCGGCCCGCGTCCCCCGCCCCGCGCTCCGCCGCCCCCGCCCCGCGCTCCGCCGCCCCCCTCGAAGCGCCCCAGCAAGCCCTCGACGACGACCATCCGCCGCGGCGAGAGGAACGGCGCCGTCAGCGCCGGCCCGAGGATCTCCTCGGGTTTCGCGTCGCGCCCGTCGAGGAGCGCCACATCCGCGCCCGCGTCGCCACCGCCCTCGGCGCGAAGCGCCGCCAGCCGCCGTCGAAGGCGCAGTTCGTCTTGGCCGTGCAGAACGATGATCATCGTGCTTTCGCCTCCCGATGATACCCGGCGCTCCCCGCCCGTTCCTCGCCTTCCCCGTACAATTCCCGCCGGCGCGACGCCAGTCGCGGGCGCGCCCCGGAGGTAGCAAGTGCAAGCGAAGGCAGCCCTGCTGCGTGGAAGCGGCCACCCCCTCGAAGTCCAGACCGTCACCGTCGACGATCCCGGCCCCGGTCAGGTGCGCGTCAAACTGGCCGCCTGCGGTCTCTGCCACACCGACCAGTCAGTGCTGGAGGGTGTTCTGCCGCGCGCGGAGCCCGTCGTGATGGGCCACGAGGGCGCCGGTGTCGTCGAGTCGATCGGCGCGGGCGTGACCTCGCTCGCCCCCGGCGACCACGTCATCATGACGACCACCGCCTTCTGCGGGCGCTGCCCCAATTGCGTCGAGGGCATGTACGCCCAGTGCGAGCGCATGCCCCTCAGTGTTGGCGGGAACCACCCCTTCCACTTCGACGGCCTGGACCTCGCCCCCTTCGCCTCCGTCGGCGGCCTCTGCGAGTACACCGTCGTCGCCGAGAACACGGCCATCAAGATCGACGACGACATCCCCTTGGTCAGCGCCTCCCTGCTGGGCTGTGGCGTGATCACGGGCGTGGGCGCCGCCATCAACACCGCCGAGGTGCGGCCGGGCGCGACCTGCGCGGTCTGGGGCTGCGGCGGCGTGGGGCTGAGCGTCCTCCAGGGCTGCCTCATCGCCGGCGCGACGACCGTCATCTCGATCGACACGAACCCCCGCAAGCTGGAGTTCGCCCGGAAGCTCGGCGCGACCCACGTCGTCGACGCTTCCCAGGAGAACCCCGTCGAGCAGGTGATGGCGCTCACCGGCATGCGCGGCGCCGACTACACCTTCGAGGCGATCGGCGTCGGCTCCGCCATGGAGCAGACCTACATGGCCGCCCGCCGCGGCGGCACCGCCACCATCGTCGGCGTGGGCCGCTTCGATGACACCTTCTCCCTCTCGGCCGGTCTCTTCGCCATCACCGAGAAGACGCTCAAGGGCTCGTTCTGCGGCGGCGGCGCCAGCGTGCGCGACTTCCCCCGCATGCTCAACTGGTACCGCGCGGGCAAGCTCGACCTCGACTCGCTCATCACCACCACCTACCCCATCGAGGACGTCGGTCAGGCCTTCGAGGACATGACGGCCGGCAAGAACGCTCGCGGGGTGGTTGTCTTCTAGGCGTCGCGGGGCGAGGGCCGCTCAGTCCTGGCTGAGCGCGTTCTCCTCGATCCAGAGGTCGACGCGCCGCCACTGCGCGTGCAGCCAGGCGGTGCGTCCCTCCATGTCGGCCGGAACTTCGTCGCGTGGCACGCGCCAGAAGGCGATGCGTACCGCTCGCGCCGCAGGATGCCGCCCGCGAGCATCGCGACGCGGTAGGCCTCGAGGCCGGCCCTCCAGCCTCGGTGTGCGTCGCAGAAGACGACATCGGCTTCCTGGTGCGCGTTCGAGCAGCGCCACTGCGCGGCCCGCCGAGCTGCGGCGGAAGTCACGTGGCACGCGCCAGAAGGCGATGCGTACCTCGCGCCGCAGGATGCCGCCCGCGAGCAGCGAGCGGTAGCTGCCGCCCTCCAGCCCGGTGTGCGCGCAGAAGACGACATCGAGCAGCGCCAGCGGCCCGCCGAGCTGCGGCGGAAGCACGTGCCGGAGCCCCTCCGCCAGCCGCGCCACCGCCCGCGCCAGCCGCCTGGGCGTGAAGAGCGCCCCCTCGGGAAAGACCAGCACGCCCTCGCGCGGTTCGAGGTTGTTCCCCATGGCCGAGACCTTCGAGATCAGGCGGCTGCCCTCCCGCGACCCAACCGTCAGGAACACGCTCCGCAGGCGGTGCCCCACGAAGTCGATGCAGGGGTCGCGCACGAGCCACGAGTTCATCACCCAGCGCAGCCAGAGCCCGTGCCTCCCCTCCAGGAACACGAGCGGCAGCAGGTTGTCGACGGGTGAAACGTGCCGGCAGAACACGATCACCGGCCCCACCGCCGCCTCCTTGTCCCCCTCCACGACGACCCGCATCTCGAACAGCCGCACGATGCTCCAGAAGACCCAGCGCGCCCATACCCGCGCGAACCAGTGGTGCAGCGCCAGCCGCCGATGCTCGCTTCCCTGGCCCAGCAGCCAGAGCGGCAAGAAGAGCAGCAGCCCGAACGTCTCCACGGCCAGGTACGCCCACAGCGCCAGGATGCAGCGCACGAAGATCGTCCCCCGCCGCCGCGCCAGATCGCCCGTCAGCGCCACCACCAGGAAGATCGGCGCCGCCGCCGTGTTGATCAGGAACGAGGCCAGGTACACAGGGACCGTGACCGTCCGCCGCGCGTAGCGCAGGGCCAGCCGCTCGCGTTCGATGTCCCGCTTTCGCGTCAGGCGCGCGATGAGCGAAGGCGGCGTGGGTGGGGTGGAGGTCGCTGGCGTCACTGCGGCTAGCGTAGCGAACGCCGCCCCTGTGCGCCGCTCCCCATGCCCCTCCGCCCGCTGTCGCGTAGAGTCACGCCGATCGATTCGAGCAGGAGGCGAGCGTGCCGTTTGCAGAGGAAATCCGCCGCCGGTTGCAGTCGCGGCCTTCCGCCGCCGGCGAACGGGAGCCCGTCCGCCTCCCCGCCCGCCGCTTTGTCGACCCCTCCTTCTACGAGGCTGAGCGCGCCGAGATCTTCGGCAAGACCTGGATCCTCGCCGGCCGCCTCGACGAGGTTGCGCGCCCCGGCCTCTACATGACCTGGGAGAAGACGCGCGTCCCCCTCCTCATCGTTCACGCCGTCGATGACGTCGTCCGCTGCTTCTACAACAGCTGCCGCCACCGCGGCGCGCCCGTTGTCCGCGTCGCCCGCGGGCGCAACCGCGCCCTCCGCTGCCAGTACCATAGCTGGACCTACGACACGTCCGGCAAGCTCGTCTCCGTTCCCGACGAGCGGGACTTCGTCGACCTCCGCCGCGAGGAGCGCAGCCTCGTTCCCGTTGCCTCCGAGGTCGCCAACAGCGCCATCTTCGTGAACGAGGCGCCCGAAGAGAACCTCGCGAGCTGGTTCGGCCCCATCGCCGAGGAGCTTGCCTCCGTCGGCAGCGAGGGCCTGCGGACGCTCGACCAGCGCTCCGTCACCATCCCGGTCAACTGGAAGCGCGTCATGGGCCGCCTGCTGGCCGCGCCCCCGGTCCCGCCCCGCCCCGGTGTGGACGCCCTCGGGACCACTGCCGCCGATAATGAGCTACTCGAAGGCGGCCATCTCCGCATCGTCGCCCCCTTTGATGCCGCGGGCGCGTCGGCGCTTGGCCTCGCCGGCCCGCTCGACTGGGCCAACCCCAGCGACAAAGACCTCCCCGCCGTGCCGGGCCTCGACCCGATGCTTCGCTCCACGACCACGACTTACGTGTTCTTCCCTAACCTGCTCGTCACCTTCACGCCCAGCGGCGTTCTCAACTTCGCTGTCTGGCCCGGCGACGAGGAGACGACCCTGCTCGACGCAACCTGGCTCGCCCCCGACTGGGGCGAGGAGGACTCGCCCGCCGGCCAGCCCGCCTGGAGCGAGCGCATCGAGTGGGCGCAGGCGCAGCTCGACTCCGTCGCCGCGGCCCTCGATGGCGCCCAGGAGGAGATGAAGGAGCCCGCCCGCCAGGGGCTCTCCCTGCAGGATGACTCCGAAGCCGTGCGCCTCTGGAACGAAGCGCTCGACGATCGCCTGCGAGGGGTCGTGGCTCCGGACGCCCTGACCGGCGCCGCCCCAGGCGAGGTCCGCAGCCCGATCGGGCGCTAGGCCGGATCCGCCGCCATCCACTCGGCGATCCGTTCGCCGATCATCATGCAGGTGAAGTTGGTGTTGGCGCGGATGATCGTCGGCATGATCGAGCCGTCGACGACCCGCAGTCCCTCCACCCCATGCACGCGCCCCTCCATATCGACCACCGCGCCCGCGGCTGGGTCGGGGCCCATCGGACACGTGCACGTCGGGTGGGCCATGCTCGTCGCCGTCGCGTGAATCCACTCGTCCAGCGTCTCGTCGTTGTCGATGGTGTCCTGGTCGACGTCGGCCGCCCCCGTGTGGAACGCCGCCATCTCCTCGGAGTGCGCCAGCCGCCACGCGAGTCGCGCGCCCTCGCGCAGCCGCACCCGGTCCGACTCGTCCTCGTCGAAGCGCATGTCGATCGTGGGACGGACCGTGTGGTCGGCGCTCGCGAGCGTCACGCTCCCGCTTGCGTTCGAGAGCTGCACCCCCGGCGCGATCCCGAACACCCACTCGGCCTCGTCCCCCTCGTTCGCCCGCCACGCGCCATATCGACCGCCCGGCGTCCGCAGGATGTGTCCCAGCAGGTACACCTGCATGTCGTTGAACTCGCCCGTCGCCGAGGTGTAGCGCAACAGCGTCTGCAGCAACGGGCCCTCCGGGTTCACCGTGCCTGGCGTCGGGCGCAGCAGCATCGGGACCATCGGGTGATCCATCAGGTGCTTGCCCACCCCCGGCAGATCGGCGACCGACGCGATCCCCAGCTCGGCCAGCTCGGAAGCGGGGCCGATGCCGCTGCGCAGGAGGATGGCGGGACTCATGATCGCGCCCGCGGAGAGCACGATCTCCTTGCCGCGCACTTCCTGCAGCTCCCCGTCGCACTCGACCGACAGGCCGGCCGCGCGCCCGTCCTCGAACAGCACCCGGTCGACCAGGCAGTGCCCGCGAATGGTGAGGTTGAGCCGGTTCCGCGCCTCCGCAAGGAAGCCGAGGTTCGCCGACCAGCGCGTCATCTGCGCGGGCCCGCCGCGATTCATCGCGACCCGCGTGATGCCCGTCGACTCGGGGTCGTTCTGGTCGCTGGTCTCTTCGAAGCCGCCGGCCACGCAGGCGTCGTAGAAACCCTGCTGCACAGGCTCCAGCTCCTCCCGCGTCCAGCGCCGCACCGGAATCGGGCCGCCCTGCCCGTGGAAGTCGCCGCGTTCGTCCTTGTCGTCCTCGAGCGCGCGGAAGTAGGGCAGGCAGTGTTCCCAGTTCCAGCGCTCGTCGCCGGTGATCTCCGCCCAGGTGTCGTAGTCCGCGGGCGCCCCCCGGATCGCGACGCCGGTGTTGATCGCCGACGAGCCCCCGACCAGCTTCCCGCGCGGTAGCGGGGCGACGCGCTCGGGCACGAACGTCGCCTTGAACCCCCAGTCGTGATTCACCACCGACGGCTCGTGGATGCTGTTCACGTCATCCGGGAGGGCCTCCAGCGTCGCATAGTCCGGCCCCGCATCGAGCAGGAGCACCGAACGCGAGCGGTCCTCGCTCAGGCGCGCCGCCAGTACCGCACCGGATGAGCCTGCCCCAACGATGACGATGTCGTACTCCATCCGGCTAGCTCCCCGCCACGGCCGCGTCGATCCGCGCCATCAGCTCCGCGTCGAGCGCGCCCTTCGCCTCCGCCTCCAGGCACTCCGCCAGCTCCGCGCGGTTCTTCACCCCCAGGATTACCGTCGCGACGCCCTCCATCGTGAGCGTGTAGCGGTGCGCGAGCGAGGCGGTCGATTCCCCCACCTCCCGCGCCAGCGCCCGGAACGGCGCTGCCCGCTGGAAATCGACCGACTCCGGGTGGTCGTCCGGCAGATCGCGGTCGATCGCGTCCGTGAGCGCCCCCGCCTGCACGGCGCGGATGCCCATCACGCCCACGCCCCGAGCCGCCGCCGCCGCGATCAACTCGCGCGGACGCGGTTCCTCGTCGTAGGCGCGCATCCCGCCGGGCGAGTCGAGCAGGTTGGCGACGCACTGGATGGCGCTCGGCGCCGGGTCCTCCGCCAGCGTCTCCAGGAGCGCGCTCGGCACACCCACGCCGCTCACCCCCCACGCCCCGATCGTGCCGTCCGCCACCATCGCCTCGAATGCGGGACGCACCGACTCCACGAAAAGGCTGCGGGGCGTGCCCCGCCCCTCGAACCCGTCCGGGACGACCATCCCGTGCAGGAAGAACAGGTCCACGCGCTCCAGCCGCAGCCGGTCGAGGCTCGCCGCCAGCGCCTGCCGCAGCGTGCCCGCCACCGCCGCTGGGGACACGTCCCCCAGGTGGTGCTTGGTCGAGATGCGCACGCCCTCCGGCAGCCGCCCCCCGAACGCCTCCCCCACCACGCGCTCCGCCTCGCCGTTGCCGTAGCCGGGCGCCACGTCGAGGAAGGTGATGCCGCCTTCCACCGACGCGCGCACGGTCTCAACCGCTTCCTCGCGCGTGGTCGCGCCCCAGACGCCGCCGGTTCCCCCGCCCCCAAGTGTGAGTGCGCTGACCGGCCCGAGCTTTCCGAACGTTCGTGTTTCCATGGGTGCGAGTCTACCGATCGGCTGCCGCGCCCGCCGCCTCCACGATGCCCGCCCGCTGCAGCGCCGCGATGATGCGCTCCCCGGTGCCCGCGGGCGGGTCCGCGCGGTAGGTCATGATCGCCACCGCGTCGACCAGGTCCACTCTCGCCAGCTCCGCCAGCGTCTCCTCGAAGGCCCCCCACGCCTCCTCCTCGCCCGCCTCGATGCGCTGCCGCAATGCCTCCGGCGCGGGGATGCGCAGGCGCTCGCTGATCGCGTCCAGCGATTCCGGCGTCAGCAGCGGCATCGCCATCGCCACCACGTGCGCGTCAGGCCTGACGGCCTTCACGAACCCCGCCGACCGCAGCAGCGGCGCGAGGTCGAACACCGGCTGCGTCCAGACGCTCGTCGCGCCCGCGCGCAGCTTGCCGGCGAGAATCCGATCGGCGCGCTCGTCCTCCTGGTACTGGTCGAGCGCCGCCCCGATCGCCATTTCGGGCCCGTGCTCCCGCACCAGCCCGATCGCCTCGCGCACCCGAATACCCGGCGAGTCCGCGACATGGTCCCCCCGCAGGCAGAGCACGTGGCCGATGCCGCCCTCCCGCGCCCGGACGATGTCCCCGACGACCGCCGCCGCCGTGCGTCCACCCGTCGCCAGGTGCCAGATCGGCTCCAGCCCTTCGCCCCGCAGCGCCCGCGCCGCCTCCAGGCTCGACTGCCGCTCCGGGCGCTGGATGACGTTCACGGTCAGCGTGCAGGCGTCGAGCAGTCGCGCGCGCCGTAGAAGCACCGCCGGCTTCGACGTACGCGGGGGCGTGATCTCCAGCGAGACCGGGAAGGCCCCGCGCGTCATCGCTTCCCGGAAGGACATCGCTCCAGCCTGTCCCGAAGCCCCGTACGGGCCCAGCCGCGTCAACTCGGTCCCCGCGTCACGCTCTCGCCGAGCACTGCCGACCGTGCCGCCGCCACCGCGTACAGCGACCCCGTGATGCAGATCAGGTCCGCTTCCTCCGCCCGCTGCCGCGCCTGCGCGATCCCCTCCGCCACGCTCGCCGCGACCTCCACGTGGGGCGTGAGCGGCGCCAGCTCCGCCGCCATCTCGGAGGGCTTGCGCGCCCGCCGCGAATCGATCCCGCAGCACCAGATCGTGCTCGCCAGGCCCGCGAGTTTGTAGCCGATGCCGCGCAGGTCCTTCCCCCCCATCGCCCCCACCACGAAGAAGCAGCGCCGCCACTCCAGGTACTCGCGCAGCGACTCCGCCAGGGCCGCCGCCGCCGCCGGGTTGTGCGCCCCGTCGGCCACCACCAGCGGACGCTGGCCCATCACCTCCAGCCGCCCCGCGACGCGTGTCCGCGCGATCCCCCCGCTGATCGCCTCGTCGTCGATCACGGCCCCCCGCGCGCGCAGCTCACGCGCCACCGCCACCGCCGTCGCCGCGTTCGCCACCTGGTGCGCTCCCAGCATGGGCGTGCGCAGCTCCCGCGAGCCCCCCGGTCCGTGCAGCAGGAACGACTGCCCGAACACGTACCGCTCGAGCACGTCGGTGCTCCACTCCTCGTCGACGAGCACCAGTCTTGCTCCCACCTCGCGGCAGCGGTCGCGCACCACCTGCGTCACGGCGGGATCGGGCTGGGGCGCGAGCACGCAGGTCGAGCGCGGCCCGATGATTCCCGCCTTGTCCCGCGCGATTGCCACCGTCGTCTTGCCCAGTACGGAGGTGTGGTCGAGCGCGATCGGCGTGATCACCGCGATCTCGGCGCCGCCGTACACGTTCGTCGCGTCGTAGGAGCCGCCCAGCCCCACCTCCACCACCTGCCAGCCACGCTCTCCCAGCCGCTCCCGCGCGAGCCAGTGGAAGAGCGCCGTGAGAATCCCGAAGGTGCTCACCGAGCCGCCCGATGCCTCCTGCTCCGCCACCACCGCCGCCCGGATGGCGCTCACGCCCGCGGCCAGTTCCGCCATCGCGACCGGCTCGCCGTCGATGCGGATACGTTCCGCGTACGAGTGCAGGTGTGGGCTCGTGAACAGCGCCGTCCGCTCCCCGCTCGCCCGCAGGATGCCCTCGACCATCGCCGAGACGCTGCCCTTGCCGTTCGTGCCCGTCACGTGGACCGTGCCCCGCCCCAGTTGCGGGTCGCCCAGCCGCCGCAGCAGCGAACGCATCGAGGCCAGGCTCATCGGCGGGTTCGCCGAAGCCCCCGGATCCCGCTCCATGTCCACGAACGACTCGAGGAACCTGATCGCTTCCCGCGCGTTCATGCCAGTCCGTTCATGCCAGTCATTGTAGGTTCGGTGTGCCATGCTGGCCGGGCCGTGACCGATCACCGCTTCGGACCACGCTTCGAGTGCGCCCTCGCCCTCATCGACGAGGCGAACGCACCCGACCCATTCACCATCGAGGTCGATGGCCGTCCGCTGCCCAAGGAGCTGACGCACGCGCGCATGCTCACCGCCTGGGTCGAGCGCCTGCTGCCCGACCCGCGCGAGGCGCTCCTGCTCGCCGCCCGCGCCCACCACATCCGCCGCTGGGAGTCCCCCCGCGACACCTTCCCCGCCGGTCGCCGAGGCTACCTCCGCTGGCGCCGCGACCTCCAGAACCGCCACGCCCGCCACGCCCGCGCCATCCTTGAAGAGGCCGGCTACGAGGAGGACACGATCGCCCATGTCGAGCGGCTCATCCGCAAGGAGACGCCCAGGCGCGACCCCGAGGGCCAGGCGTTCGAGGACGGGCTCACCCTCGTCTTCCTCGAAACGCAGCTCCACGACCTTGCCCTCCGCACGGAGCCGGAGACGATGGCCGGCGTGATTCGCAAGAGCTGGCGCAAGATCAGCCCCGCCGCCCGCGAGCTCGCCCTCGCCTCCGACCTCGCCCCGGATGACCGCGCCCTCATCGAGTTCGCCCTCGCCTGACCCCCCCGGCCGCCGCCCCACCTCCTACAATGCTGGTATGTCCGCCGGTGAAGAGTTCGCGCGCGAGTTGCTCGAGGCCCAGCCCGATCGCTTTGCCTCCGTGATCGCTGACGCGCCGCCCGTGACGAGGCTCGCCGCCGCCTCCACCGCCCGCCGCATCGCCACACTCGTGCGCGCCACGCGCGCCAGCTACGTCCTCCTCGTCGAGGGCGGGCCGCCCCCGACCGACCCCGAGGCCAACCTCGACGCCGCCGCCACGGAGAAGCTCGCCACCAGCCTGGCCGCCTACCGCGCCCTCCACATCGCGGGCGTCTTCGGCCACACCGGCCGGGTCGAGGTCGTCGAGCGAAGCCCCAAGATCGCCGCCGGCATCCGCAAGGCCGCCGAACGGTACGCCCTCGCCGAGCACGTGCGCGCCCACTCCGGCAATCCCCCCTCCGTCGTTCACGCCCTCAACGGCCCCTACGATGTCGCCGTCCTCAACGGCCGCTGGAGCGAGTACGAACGCATGGCCGAGGAGATCACCCGCCTCGTCCGTGTCAGCGGGACACTCGCGATCGTCAACGCGGCTTCTCTCGCCGCCGCCCCCGGCGGCGCCGAGGCGGACGCCCTCCGCCGCTTCCTTGCCTCCCTCGCCGCCGCCGAGCGCTACCTGCTCAGTACGGGGCTCGACTTCACCGGCGTGATCGCCGCCCGCATCCGCTAGCCCCGCGTGAGCGAACCACCCCGCCGCCGCGTCGTCATCCCCACTGGGCCGGAGGAATCATCCGAGCGCCGGAGCTTCTTCCGCATTGCCGCCATCCTCGGTGTCCTGGTCGGCATCCCGGTCGGCATTTTCGGCCTCCCCGCCCTCCTCAACGTCTTCTTCGACGAGCCGACTGTTCCCGTCGGTGGGTCATGGAGCGAGGATGGCGTCACGATCTGGGTCGAGTCCCTGGAGGTCGATGAGGGACCGCCACGCGTGGTGACGGTCACCCTCGCGGTGCGCACCGCCGAGCCCTGGAGCCTCGAACCCCAGGAGATCGAGCTGGAGCTATCGGAAGGCGATCCGGTCACCGTCGATACGGTCACCGCGCCCGACGTGTTCGACGTGGGAACGCAGGGAAGAATTGTCTTCCGCTTCACCCTCCCCGAGGCGCAGCAAGGCGCCGAACCGAGAGCCGTTCGCCTCGCCGAACCGAAGGCCCGCTTCGAACTCACGGAATCCGAACATTGACCGCTCGCCCCGAAACCCTGCCCCACTACCTCCGCCCCGGCCTGCGTATCGTCTTCATCGGCTACAACCCCGCCGTCTACTCCGCCGAGGCGGGCCATTACTACGCCCGCGGCGGTAACGCCTTCTGGAAGCAGCTCAACGAGAGCGGCCTCCTCCCGCGCCCCGCCGGCCCCGAGGACGACGCCTCCCTGATGGACGAGGCCGGCATTGGCTTCACCGACCTCTGCCCCCGTCCCACCGTGCGCGCCGACGAGCTCACCTCCGACGAGATCGCCGCCGGTGCGCAACGCCTCCTTCGCGAGTTGGAAGCGAACCAGCCCGCTTACGCCGTCTTCAGCGGGCGTGGAATCTACGTCCACTTCGCCCGCCACGCCCTCGACCTCCCGCGTGCCGTAGTGACCGGCCGCCCCGACGGCGTTCAGCCCGAGCGCATCGGCGAGACCACTCCCTACGTCGTGCCCTCCTCCAGCGGACTCGCCAGTCGCTGGCACCGCGAGCGCCTCGATCTCCTCAAGGCACTGGCGACTCTGCTCAGACCCCCACCCCCGTCCCCGCGCTCGTAGGATCGAGCCATGCGCGCCGCCCTCCTCGAACGCCCCTCCCCCGCGGGCGATGGCCCCCTCGTCCTCACCTCCCGCCCCGACCCCGTCCCCGCCCCTGGGGAGCTGCTGCTGCGCGTCTCCGCCTGCGCCGTCTGCCGCACCGACCTCCAGATCTGCGAGGGTGACATCGAAGCGCGCCGCCTCCCCATCGTCCCTGGCCACCAGGCCGTCGGGACCGTCGAGGCGCTCGGCGAGGGCGTCGAGGATTGGCGCGTCGGCGACCGCGCGGGCGTCGCCTGGCTCGCGGGCGCCTGCGGCGACTGCGCCCGCTGCGACGCAGGCCGCGAAAACCTCTGCGAGGCCGCCCGCTTCACCGGCTGGGACCGCGACGGCGGCTTTGCCGAGCGAATCACCGTGCGCGCCGACTACGCCCTCCCCCTGCCCGAGGCCCTCGACCCCGTCGAGGCCGCGCCCCTGCTCTGCGGCGGCATCATCGGCTATCGCGCCCTGCGCCTCTCCGGTGTCGAACCGGGCGGGCGGCTGGGCCTCTACGGCTTCGGCGCCTCCGCACGGCTCGCCCTCCAGGTCGCGACCCACTGGGGCTGCGAGGTCTTCGTCGCCACCCGCTCGCCCCGCGACCAGGAACGCGCCCGCGCCCTCGGTGCCGTCTGGGCCGGCGACACAGCCGACACCCCGCCCATCCCCCTCGATGCCGCCGTCACCTTCGCCCCCGCCGGCGAGGTTGTCGTCGCCGCCCTCAAGGCGGTCGACCGGGGCGGGACCGTGGCCGTCAACGCCATCCACCTCAACCGCATCCCCGAGTTCCCCTACGAGCTGCTCTGGTGGGAACGCAGCATCCGCAGCGTCGCCAACTTCACCCGCCAGGACGCCCGCGAGTTCCTCGCCCTCGCCGCCGAAATCCCCATCCGCACGGAGACCGAGGTCTACCCCCTCGCCGCCGCCAACCAGGCCCTCGCCGACCTCGCTGCCGGAAGCGTCTCCGGCGCCGCCGTCCTCCAAGTCAGCTCTTGAAGTTAGCTGATGGCCGCCGTCGGCTAGACTCTCCGAACGGCGCAGCAGGAGAGTCCCCAGTGTCGTCCGACTCCGACCAACCGATGTCCCTCGACGAGGCGCACGCCCGCAACGCCGGCGCGCGGGTGTCGCTCAAGGAGATGCTCGCGATCAGCCGCAACGTGATTGAGGAGTTCCGCGCGAACGGCGGGAAGGTATCGGGCATGTTCGCGAACGAGCCCCTCCTGCTCCTCACCACCACCGGCGCGAAGAGCGGCCAGAAGCGCACCAATCCGCTCGTCCACACCACCGACGGCGACCGCGTCATCATCATCGCCTCCTTCGGGGGCGCGCCGAAGCATCCCGCCTGGTTCCTCAACATCCAGGCCAACCCCGAGGTCACGCTCGAGCTGCCGGGGGAGTCGTTCACGTCGAACGCCATCATCCCCGAGGGCGAGGAGCGCCAGCGCATCTACGATCAGCACGCCGCCCAGATGCCCCGCTTTGCCGACTACCAGGCCATGACCAGCCGGCAGATACCCGTCGTCGTCATCCCCCGCCCGGGCTAGCAGGGTGCTGAAAAAGTCCGCAGCGGTCGTTTTGGGCTGATTTTGCGCCGTTTGCGAAATCGAAAAGGCCAATGTTTCTGGGCTCTACGAGAGACTGCCGGATGGTCAGTCAGGGCCTCAGGCCCAGGATCATGTATTTGTCAACACCCTGCTAGCACCCCGACGGCGCTGCGTTACCATGCCGCCATGAGTCGCCGTGTCCGCCTCCCGCAGGGCCTGCCTAACATCAAGGAAGCGCCGTACCAGGACTCGAACTATTGGATTAAGAGATGAAGGGAAGGCAATTCCTGAAAATGATCGAGGCTCCCATGTGCATCGCAGCACTGGTGGTGCTGGGTTGTTCGGAGGAAGGGTCGCCAAATACCGCAGAGGAGGGAGGACAACGGGCACAAGAGAGTGGAAGTGTCGCGACGGGAGAGGAAGCGCGGGACGGCGGCACACAACCCACAAGGGAAGCAGAAGAAACGTTTGTGGAGGATCCAGGGGTTACACAAACTACACACCCGGTTTGGGCATGCGGTCTCAGTTTTGGAACCTCCGTGGAAAGCGACTATCGAGGGTTCCTACGCTGGGGCGCGAAAGGTGATGTTATTGTCTTCAGTCACCACGCGAGGGTGGTCATCTTGGAAACCGCTACGGGACGCCTGCGGACAGTAGCGGACGAGCGATGGGGCAACGCGGGTTTTCACGTGGATATCTTGCCGCAGGGGGAAAAACTCGTGGCGACAACTTGCGGCTTTGGTGAGGAGTCGTCGGAAGAAGCCGAGGACTACGGAGGAGCCATAAGGAGGGGTCACGATAACTACGAGATCGCGACCATTGACCTGCATGGAAGGGTGGAACGGCTGACGACAACCGACAAATTCGAACACTTCCCTGTGTGGTCCCCGGACGGACAACGCATTGCCTATGTGTCGAAGGAGCAGGGCATTTATCGGGGTACGTGGGGGATATTCACGATGGCGGCGGATGGATCGGATGTGCGCAAGGTAACGAGTGGTCCCCGTGGTCCCTTTTTCAGGCCCCATGTCATTGGGCTGGGACCGCCGACGTGGAGCCCCGACGGCCGGACGCTGACGTACGTAACAAGGCCGTTGAGTGGGCCAATGGCACTCAAGGTTCGGTATGCGAAAACTGTGGATGGAGGCGAAGTGTGGCTCTCTCGAACCCTGGCTGAAGACTTGGGGATTGGCCCGGTGTCGTGGTCACCCGACGGGCAGCAGCTCGTGTTCGGCAGGTCGAGCCTTGAGGAGTCGGGCCTCTATGTCAGCAGACCCGATGGCAGTGAGATGCGCCTGCTCTTCGAAGGCCCGGAGGGTACGCGGTCTAACCGACCGGCTTTCCGGGTCTCCTGGTCGCCGGACGGCGAGGAGATTCTCTTCGCGGTGGGGTACGGATACCCTGGGCCCACTCAACGGCCTGACAAACTCGGCTCCTTCGGTTCCGAAGCCGTCACCGATGTCACTCTCCATGCTATCCGACCAGATGGATCTGGGCTTCGCGAGATAGCGCTTGGGTCTCCCATTGCTGTGTGGGGAGTCGCGTGGTCGCCTGATGGTGCAGAGATCGCAGTCCTTGGGACATCGGATAGAGAGGACTTTCTCGTGACGCTGCCCAGAGGGGCGTCCAGCCGACAGGACCCTGGGGTCCGCACCCGCGCTCGCGGCATCGGCGTGCGCCACGAGCGGGGATCGCTCCTCGGATGGTTCCTGGTCGCGGCAGAACCGCAACTGGCCCCCGCACCGGAACCCGGGTTCTGTTCGGCAGGCGTGGGGGTGCCGGAACCGGCGGAGAACCCCGGTCTGGTTGCAGACTGCGAGATCCTTGTTGCAGTCAGGGACACCCTTGCCGGGGATGCCATGTTGCTCTGGGGGGAAGGTTCCGTGAGCGAGTGGGAAGGCGTGACCGTTGGGGGCTCACCGCCTCGCGTGCGTGGGGTAGATCTTCGCGGCTTGACGCTGACCGGAACGATTCCGCCAGAGCTCGGCAAGCTCTCCGGTCTGCGAAACCTGGACCTCTCCCTGAACGTCCTCACGGGGAAACTTCCACCGGAACTGGGTGAGATTGTGGGACTGAAGCAGCTTGAACTGAGAGGGAACCCGCTGTACGGCAGAGTGCCGGAGGAATGGGGACAACTCTCAAGCCTGACGAGACTAACGTTGCCGTGGGACGATCTGGGAAGGTATCTGGCAGGGTGTATACCGGTCGAACTCCCAGATCCTGCTTATCCCGTAAGGATTCCGAAGTGCGACTAGCAGGGTGCTGAAAAAGTCCGCAGCGGTCGTTTTGGGCTGATTTTGCGCCGTTTGCGAAATCGAAAGGGCAATGTTTCTGGGCTCTACGAGAGACTGCCGGATGGTCAGTCAGAGCCTCAGGCCCAGGATCATGCATTTGTCAGCACCCAGGCTAGCAGCCACTCCCGTCCGCGGTCCCAGCGTTAGCAAACGTCGGGCGTCCGCTAGACTCTCCCGACGCAACCCGCAGGAGGCCCCCGTATGACGTCAGACCCCGTCGCCCAGATGATCGACTACAACAACAAGGTCATTAAGGAATTCCGTGAGAACGGCGGCGAGGTTACCGGCCGCTTTGCGGGCGCGCCCCTGCTGCTGCTCACCACCACCGGCGCGAAGAGCGGCGAGAAGCGCACCACTCCTCTCGCCTTCAGCAGCGACGGCGACGACATCATCATCATCGCCTCGTACGCAGGAAACCCGAAGCATCCCGCCTGGTTCCTCAACATGCGCGCCAACCCCGAGGTCACCATCGAACTCCCGAACGAGACCTTCACCACGAACGCCGTCATCCCCGAGGGCGACGAGCGCCAGCGCCTCTTCGACCAGCAGGCGGCGAAGATGCCGGCGTTCAAGGAGTATCAGGCCAAGACAAGCCGCCAGATTCCCGTCATCGTCATCTCCCGCCCGTAACCTGCGCCCAGCCAGAGAAAGGAACCGCCATGCCCAAGCCCCGTGTCCTCACCGAGCTCGACGAGTGGCCCCGCCACCAGACCGTCGACACCTTTGACTCCGTCCAGACCGCCAGCCCCGAGTGGAGCGACGGCTACTGGTTCTGCTTCGGCGACCCCGCTGGCGAGGTGAACCTCATCACCGCCATCCGCCTCTACCCCAACACCAACGTGATGGATGCCTACGCCATCGTCAGCCTCGACGACGGCAAGCAGTACAACCTGCGCGCCAGCCGCCGCCTCCGCCCCCGCATCGACGAGCTCCGCGTCGGCCCCTTCTGGCAGGAGATCATCCGCGGCATGCGCACCCTCCGCATTGGCTGCGACGACAACGCCCACGGCATCGAGTTCGACATCCTCTGGGAGAGCAAGGCCCCCGCCTACGACGAGGCCCCGGGCGTCCAGTACCGCCTCGATGGCCGCCTCGTTGCCGAGCGCTCCAACTACATCCAGGCCGCCGACATCGCCGGCTCGATCAAGATCAACGGCCGCGAGTGGAAGTTCGACTTCGGCGACGGCTGGGCGGGCACGCGTGACCACTCCTGGGGCATCGGCGCGGGCACGGGCACGGGCGCCAAGCCCAACCCGTACGTCGCCCCGCCGCTGCAGCCGCCCGAGATGGGCAGCTTCCGCGCCGGCGGCATGCGTCACTGGGCCGTCGTCAACATGCCCGACCGCTGCCTCTACTACGCCTTCCGCCTCGGCGAAGACGGGCGCTACACCGCCTCCGGCACGGGCCGCCAGGCCCAGCCCGGTATCCACTCCTGGGTCGAGTACGCCTACGACTCCGACAAGGAGAGCTTCGCCTACACCGACGTCTCCATCGAGGACCACGAGTGGGAGGACGGCCACCCTCGCTTCAAGCGCGGAAAGCTCAACCTCACCCGCCCCGACGGCGGTGTCGACCGCTACCAGCTCGAGGTCGTCAGTGAGCCTGTCTACATGCTTGCGGGTGGCTACGCCCACGGCTGGAATGACCGCCTCGGGCGCGGCGTCTATCGTGGCGAGCTCCTCGTCGAGGGCGAGGTCTGGGACATCTCCCACCCCGTCAAGGTGTTCGACGCCGATGGCAACGAGATACCGCAGATGAGCGGCGGCGGCTCCTACGCCGAGCTCTCCACCGTCTACACCAACCTCGACGACCCCAGCGACACCGGCGTCGGCATCCTCGAGTGCGTGATCATGACCGAATTCGAGGGCGTCAAGGGCCCGTAGCCGCTGACCTGCCCGCGCTTCGGGCGCGAAACCTTGGAGCGAGAACCGTGTACGTCAGCCATGACGCCCTGGCCGACGCGATCTCCGTCAACCTGCACCTGCCTGAGGGCGGTGTCCGGGGCGGCGAGCGGATCGACGAAGGCCGCTACCGGCATTACGACAAGGCCGGGAACGTGTACGCCTACGAGTTCCTGTTCGTCAGCAGAGGCGTCTCGTTCGATGGCCTCGACCCGGAGGACGTGGCCCGCATCCGCGAGGCCGTCAGCGCGGCTATCAAGTCGCTGGAGCCGCTCACCGTCGCCTGACCCGGCTTGACTAGATTGCTCCTGGCAACCATGATTGGAAACGAGCAATTTCGATGGTCACGGTCGAGCAAAGCGAAAGCGAAGAGAAGTACGCGGAGTTGGACGAGTACACTGCTCTTGTCGGTGGCGTCCAAGTGCGCGTGATTCTGGCTCGCGACACCGAACCGCCATTGGTTGTCACGGTGTACGAGGTGGATCAGTAAGAGGACAGCCCATGCACTTCACCTACGACTCACAAGCCGATGCCATCTACGTGGCCATTCGCGAGGCCGAGGGCGATGAGCGCGGTTGTCGCCAGTTGGATGAGCAGCGGATCGCCTGCATCGATCAGGCTGGCAACGTCTTCGCCTACGAACTGCTCTTCGTCAGCAAGGGCGTCTCGCTGGACGGTATTGATGCTGAAGACGCCGGCCTCATCCGGAAGGCCATCAGCGCGGCCATCAAGTCGTTCGAGCCGCTCACCGTCGCCTGACAGACCCCACAGGTTGCATGTAGCATCTATGCTGCGAGGGCGAGCAGTCGAGATGGTGACAGTCAGCCAGCAGAGCGAAAGCGAAGAGAAGTACGCGGAGTTGAGTCTCCGACTGCTCCGGCAGGCGCAGGAAGAGTTCGACAAGGGCGATCGACTCCAGGCGTCGGAAAAGGCGTGGGGCGCGGCGGCGCACGCCATGAAGGCCGCCGCCGAGCGTCGTGGGTGGAACCACAACAGTCACGGGCTCCTCTTCGCCGTCGCCAGCCAGATCGCGGGCGACACGGACAATCCGGAGCTTCGAACGTTGTTCAGCGTGGCGAGTGCGCTGCACCAGAACTTCTACGAGGACTGGCAGCCGGACATCTCCGTGCAGGAAGGCATCGAGAGCGTGAAGCAGTTGGTCGAGCAGATGGAAGCACTGCGCGCGCAACCCGTGAAGCCCTCAGTCGTGACCGACGAGCAGCAGTGGCGCCGCCTCACCGCACTCCCTCGCCAACGGTCCTGATCGAGCGCCGCCCCCGCTCACTCCCGCAGCGCCTCCGACAGCAGCTCGGCGACGTGCCGCGGGGTGCGCGACGTGAAGTGCCCGATCTGCTGGCGGCAGGAGACGCCCGTGACCGCGATCGCGGCCTCCCCGCCCGCCGCCTCCACCGCCGGGAAGAGCCGGTACGCTCCCATCTGGCGCGAGATCTCGTAGTGCTCCCGCTCGAACCCGAACGAGCCCGCCATCCCGCAGCACCCTGAGTCGACCAGCGAGGGCGCATAGCCCGCGATTTCCAGCGCCCGCAGCGACGGCGTCCGCCCCCGCCAGCGCCTTCTGGTGGCAGTGCGCGTGGACGAGTACGTCGCCCCCCGTGCCGGTGCGGAACAGGTCGCGGACGCCTGCATCCTCATCCGCCACCCGCGCCACCAACTCGTCCAGCAGGACCGCCTGCGCCGCGACTGTCTCCGCGCGCTCGCCCGGCAGGAGGTCGCGGTATTCGTCGCGGAGCGTGAGCAGGCACGAGGGTTCGGTCCCCACGATGGGGACGGCCCGCCGCGCGTACGGTTCCAGCCGCGCCAGGTTCTCCTCCGCCCAGTCCCGCGCCAGCCCCAGCTGCCCCTTCGAGATCGCCGGACGCCCGCAGCACTCCAGCCCCGGCATGACCGTCACCGCGTACCCCAGCGCCTCCAGCACGCGCACCGCCGCCCGCCCCACCTCCGGGTGGAAGTACTCCGTGAACGTGTCGACGAGGTAGACCGCCTCCCCGCGCGGCGCCTCCCCCGTCCGCGCCCGCCGCCGCGCCCACCACCGCCCAAAGCGCCTGGAAGCGAACGCGGGCAGCGGCCGCCGCCGGTCGACCCCCCCAACCCGCTCCAGCAGTGCCCGCACTGGTCCCAGCCGCGCCACCGCGTTCGCGAGCGGCCCTACGGGGCTGGCCAGGGCGCTCAGCGTGCGAATGCGCGCGAAGGCGCGGTCGCGCAGGGGCGCGCCGTGGACCGCGCTCGCCTGCGCCTGCACCTCGTACTTCAGCTTCGCGAAGTCGACCCCCGAGGGGCACTCGGTCTTGCACGCCTTGCACTCCACGCACAGGTCGAGCGCGTCGCGCATACGCTCGCTCGTCAGCTCCTCCAGCGGCAGCGCCCCGTTCAGCGCCTGACGCAGCAGGTTGGCGCGACCGCGCGTCGAGTGCTCTTCGTCGCCCGTCACCATGAACGAGGGGCACATGCCCCCGTCGAGCTTGCGACAGGCGCCCTGCCCGTTGCACTGCTCGGCCGCCCGCGCCAGCCCTCCCTCAATCCCGAAGTCGAGCTCCGTGCGCACCTCCGCGTTCACCGTGGCGGGGCTGAGCCGCAGGTTGTCGGCGAAAGGCGGCGTCTCGACGATCTTTCCCGGATTGAGCAGCCCCTGCGGGTCCCAGAGCGCCTTCAGCTCGCGGAAGGCGCGCGTCAGCTCCGGCCCGAACATCCGCTCCGTGAACACCCCCCGCACGATGCCGTCGCCGTGCTCGCCGCTGAGCGAGCCCCCGAATTCGAGCACCAGGTCCGCGATCTCCTCTGCCAGCCCCTCCGCCTGCGCCAGCCCCTCTGCGTCCTTCAGGTCGACGATCGGCCGGATGTGCAGGCAGCCCACGCTCGCGTGTCCGTAGTAGGCGGGACGCAGCCCCCGCGCCCGCACGGCTGCGTCGAAGCGGGTCACGTACTCGGCCAGCCGCTCCGGCGCGACCGCCGTGTCCTCCACGAACGAGGCGGGCTTGGCGTCGCCGCGCAGGCTCATCAGCAGCCCCAGACCCCCCTCGCGCATGCGCCACATGCGACGCTGCTCCGCCTCCTCCCGCGCGACCACGGCCGCGAACGCGCCGCCTTCGCCCACCAGGTCGTCCCGCAGCTCCTCGATCTTCCCCTCCACCTCCTCCACCCGCTCCCCTGCAAACTCGACCAGCAGCAGCGCCCCCGGGTCTCCTTGCACGAACTCGACCAGCTCCCGGAACCCCGCGCTTTCGCGGCAACGCTGGATGATGGTGTCGTCCACCAGCTCCACCGCCGACGGTTGGTGCGCGTTCGCCCGGACCGTCGCCGCTGCGGCCTCCACTACCGTCCCGAAATGCAGCGCCGCCAGCATCTTCACTGCCGGGATAGGCACGACCCGCACCGTCGCCTCGGTCACCGTCGCGAGCGTCCCCTCCGACCCCACCACCAGCTTGGCGAGGTTGAGCGGGCCGTCCTCCCCCACCTCGTCGAGGTTGTAGCCGGAGACACGCCGCAGGATCTTCGGGAAGCGCTTCTCAACCTCCGCCCGATGTTCGCGCGCCAGCGCCCGCACCCCCCGGTAGATGTCGCCCTCCAACCCCACCCGTTCGCTACGCTCCCCGGCTGCCTCCTCGCTCAGCGCCCCCAGCGTCGCCGTCGAGCCATCCGCCAGCACCACCTCCAGCGCGATCACGTTGTCGACGGTCTTGCCGTAGACGGCCGAGTGCGCCCCGCAGGAGTTGTTCCCGATGCCCCCGCCGATAGTCGCGCGGTTCGCCGTCGAGGGGTCGATCGGGTACTGGAGCCCGTCCGGCCGCAACGCCTTGTTCAGCTCCGAGAGCACGACACCGGGCTGGACGCGCGCTGTCCGCCCCTCGGCGTCGATCGCCAGCACGCCCGCCATGTGCGTGGTGAAGTCGAGGACGATCGCGTGGTTAACCGTCTGGCCCGAGAGGCTCGTGCCCCCGCCCCGAGGCAGCACGGGTACCCCGTGCTCCCCCGCCACCCGCACCACGTGCTGCACATCCGCCGCCGATCGCGGGTAGACGACCGCGACCGGCTCCATCTCGTAGATCGAGGCGTCCGTCGCGTAGAGCAGCCGCCGGTAGCGCTCGACCTCGACGTCCCCCGCGCCCCCCGACAGCCCCGCCGCCAGGTCGCGCGCCAGTGGGGCTAGCGCTTTGTCGCCACCGTGCAGCAGCTCGCGAGCGCGCGTGACCGTCGCGAAGGTGGAGGGTGTTGTTCCCTCCACGGTGCGCGACAGGGCCGTAGCGGTGGTGGGCACGGCGTCAGGCCGGGTCGAACTCGATCAGGAGTTCCCACGGGTTGAGGCTGATCGCAATCGGCTTCGGGTTTGAGCCCGGGGCGAAGCGTGGGTTGCGCATCACGTCCATCAGCATGCGGCTCCCGATCACCGTCTCCGTCTGGGCTAGCTGGTAACCCACGCAGAAGTGCTTCCCCAGCCCGAAGCCGAGGTGGCTCGCCTGCCCGTTGCCGTGGTACCCCGCCCGCAGCGCCTTCCCCACGTACAGGTCGGGCCGCATGACGTCGAACTTGTCCGGGTTCGCGAACACGCGCTCATCCCGGTTGCCCCCGTAGATCGAGAGGTTCACGTACGCCCCCTCCGGGATCGTCACGCCGTATTCGGGGAAGGGGATGTCGTGAATCGCGCGCCGCGACTGACCGCCCGAGGGCCCGTGAATGCGCATCATCTCGGTGAAGGCGCGGTCGAGCAGCGAGGGGTCGTCGCGCACCAGCTCCCACTGCTCCGGGTTCGCCAGCATCTCGTACCAGAGGTTCGCGATCGCCTTGTCCGTCGTCTCCGCGCCCGCCACCAGGATGAGGCTCGCGAACGCCTTGATTTCCTGGAACGTCATGCGGTGACCGTCCACCACCGCCACGCAGAGGCGCGAGATGAGGTCGTCCTTCGGGTTCTTGCTGCGCTCCTGCAGCAGCGGCTCCAGGTAGTCGTGGTACTCCTGGTTCGCCTTGATCCCCGCCGCGCGCACATCCGGCGGCCCGCCGATGCCGTTCATCATCGCCGGGTACCACTCGTGGAACATGTCGTGTGCTTCCTGCGGCAGGTCGAGCACGTCCAGGATGACGTTCAGAGGCAGGCGCGTGGCGAAGTCGTCGACGATGTCGATCGACCCCGTCTTCGCCGCCTTCTCGGCCATGCGCCGGGCGTGTTTCTCCGTGTACTTCTCGATGAGCGCCATCGAGTTTCGTTCGATGATGGGCAGCAGCGCCTCGAGCTTCTTGCCCACGAACTCGGGCGCGACGATGTTGCGCAGCTTGTTGTGCTGCTCGCCGTCGTACTCCATCAGCGTCGGCCCGAAGACCGCCCCGATGCCGAGCGCGTTCGGCTGCGCCGAGTAGTTCTCCAGGTCCCGGAAGGCCGCACAGACGTCGTCGTAACGCGAGATGATCCACGTGTCCGTCAGCGGGTTGCGGTAGACGGGATAGTGGTCGCGCAGCAGCTTCAGCGTGGGGTAGGGGTCATCCGCGTGTTCCTCGCTGAAGAAAATCTCCGGATCGATCTCCGGCTTCGTCATCGTCATCGCTCGGCCTCCTGCCCCGGCGCTCGCCGCGAGCGGATTCGCGCGTCATGGTAGCCGTTTACCCGCCCAGCGGTTTGCCCGATTGAAGCTTCGCTGACACGTCGAGACCATGCAGCCTGCAACGAATGGCAGAGCCGTACATCCGCGTCTTCGTGAGCTCGGTGATGACCGAGGGGTACCTCAGCGAAGAGCGAAACGCAGCCCGTGAGGCGATTGAATAGCTGAAGCTCACTACCCCTTGGGACTTTGCGCGCGAGCCAGCGCAGCCTATTCCACCTGGTGCCGCCGCGCTCCAAGAGGTCGCCCGGAGCGACATTCTGCTCTTGATTGTCGGAAACAGACACACGGGCCCGGTGCAGGATGAGCTTAAGGAGGCAGATGAGCTTGAGAAGCCCATCTTGGCCTTTGTCGAGCGGATGCAGCACTCCGATGAGTCGGATGAACGGCGCCGCGTGGTCGACTGGCTAGTGGCCGGGTCAAGTACCAGGAGTTCCTTGGTCTGGAGCAGCTTGGGCGAGAGGTTGTGGCCGCCGACAATGTGTACTACCGAACCCCGGATCGGTATCAGGAATTACGGCGTGGGTCGCACCTGTTCTTTTACGTAAGCGAACCTGAGCAGGCTATACGAGGGAGCGCCCTAATCACCGATATCTTTGTCGGCGATCCAGAGTCTTGCTTCTCCCGCTATGGAACGAAGGGATTGTTCGACTACAACAGACTGGAGCAAATAGCCGCGGCACATGATGGCAAGGTATTGGCGATCGCCTTCGACTGGTACCGTGAGTTCAACAGGGAAGTCACCCTACCCCGTCTTCGGCGCGCCATATCCAACTACAATCCGCAGTCGGCGTTCTTGCTGGACGCGGGTCAAGCGGCGACCATTCTTCGTGAGGGGCTGGGTCATGTCGGATAGCGAGGCGCGTCACATAGTTCTGGCAATTCATGGTCGCCACGCCGATGCCATCTTGTGCGGGAAGAAGACCCACGAGCTTCGTCGTCGGCTCCCAGCAGTCTCGGAAGGCGACTATGTCTACCTGTACGCCACGGCGCCTCAGTCTGCTGTTGTTGGTGGGTTTCGCATCAAGAGAGTTCGACGTGAGGGCCCTAGGCAGATGTGGAAGCTCGTGGGCCGCCGAGGCTTTGCGATCTCCAAAGCGGAGTTCGAGGCCTACGTGGCTGGCGCCTCGGAAGTCGTAGCTCTTGAGGTTGCGGAGCCCGTCAGACTCCGGCGGTCAGCTCCCGTGGGAGAGCTGGCGGGGCTCGACTCGGGCTTTAGGCCGCCGCAGAGCGCGGTCGTGCTCCGAAGTCCCTCGCTGCGAAACCACTTGGAGGCGCTCGCTAGCGGGCCACGCCCCACTCCCTCAGCTTCCTAGCGGTGCGCCCCAGGCCCCCATCGCGTAGCGTTCGAGAAACCGCCCAGGAGCCTCCCCCATGCCCATCGATCCGAACCGCGAGAGCTGGAAGCCCGGCATGCCCTGGGAGCACGCCATCGCGGACATCGAGTACGTCCGCGCGCTCGGCCGCGAGATGGGTGGACCCGAGCGCATCGCCCGCCAGCACGCCGGTGGCCGCTACACCGTCCGCGAGCGCATCGAGAAGATGGTCGACGAGGGCAGCTTCGTCGAGGCCGGGCCCCTCGTTGGCGCCGCCGAGTACGACGAGGACGGCAACCTCGTCTCGTTCACCCCCGGCGCCTACGTGATGGGCCTGGCCGAGATCGACGGGCGCCCCATCGCCATCGGCGGCGACGACTTCACCATCTCCGGCGGCAGCCCCCACAACGTGCGCAAGCACCCCCGTGACTTCATGCAGCCGCTCGCCCTCCAGTACGGCATCCCCTACGTCCAGCTCGTCGAGGGCGTGGGCCACAGCTCCAAGGCCGACGAGGCGGCGGGCCACATGGGCCTTCCCGCGGGCGATATGTGGCACCGCGCCATCGAGATGCTGAGCACCGTCCCCGTCGCCGCCGGCATCATGGGCTCCGTCGCGGGCGCGCCCGCCGCCTTCGCCCTCATGTCGCACTTCACCGTCATGGTGAAGGGCCAGTCCCAGATCTTCCCCTCCGGCCCGCCCGTCGTGCGACGCGCCATTGGCGAGACGCTCGACAAGGAGCAGCTCGGCGGGGCGAAGATGCACGTCCACGAGAGCGGCCAGGTCGAGAACGAGGCCGAGTCGGAGGAGGAGGCCTTCGACCAGATCAAGCGTTTCCTCTCCTACCTCCCCAACACCACCTCCGACGTCGCCCCGCGCGTCGAGACCGGCGACCCGCCCGATCGCCGCCCCGAGGAGTTGCTCAACATCATTCCTCCCAACCGCAAACGCGGCTACGACGCCCGCAAGCTCATCAGCCACGTGGTCGATAACGGCGAGTTCTTCGAGATGCGCCGTCACTATGCGGGGGCGGTCATCACCGCCTTCGCCCGCCTCGATGGCTATAGCGTGGGCGTCCTCGCCAGCGACCCCATGAAGCTCGCAGGCGCCATGGACGGCGATGTGGCCGACAAATACACCCACTTCGTCGACCTCTGCGACACCTTCAACCTGCCCCTCCTCATCTTCCTCGACATGCCCGGCTTCATGCTCGGCTCCCACGCCGAGCGCAAGGCGACGATGCGGCGGGGCGTGCGCGCCCTCATCGCCAGCGCCGAGGCCAAGGTCCCCAAGATCGAGTTCAACGTGCGCAAGTCCTACGGCGTCGCCGCCGACGCGCCCAACAGCGTGGGCCTCCCCAACGGGCTCAACCTGCGCTTCGGCTGGCCCGCGGGCGAGTGGGGCGGCATCCCCATCGAGGGCGGTGTGGCTGCCGCCTACCGCCGCGAAATCGAAGCCGCCGCCGACCCCGACGCCCACCGCGAGGCCATCGAGGAGCGCCTCCTCCGCCTCCGCTCACCCTTCCGCGCCGCCCACCGCGGCGACGTCATCGACCTGATCGACCCCCGCGAGACACGCCGCCTCGCCTGCACCTTCGTGAAGCTCGCGCAGCCCGCCCTCGCGCGGCTCGCGACCCGCCCCAAGCGCGCCGTCCGCCCCTGAGCCGCCATCGTTGTGCCATCATTGGAGGACGCAAGAGGTGTGGGATGATTGTTACGGTCACCGTGCGGGCCCGGTACTGCGACGGAACGCTCCAGTTGCTCGAGCCGCTCGATGTCGTACACCTCGAAGAGGGCGGCGAGGTCGAAATGACGGTCCGTGGAATACTCCCGCCGGACAGCGACACCGACCTCGCTGACAACTGGGCCGAGTTGGCCCGAGCGATCCGCGAGCGTCGGAACAGCCCCTGGGTCACAACCGCAAGGTACTGCGGAGGCGTTTTCACGCCCGTGAAACCGCTTGGCTTCGAAGAGGGCGAGGTCGTCAGGCTCACGGTCGCCAAGGTCCCACCGGACGAAGGCGAGGCGGACGAGCTCATCCAGATCACCTATGAACACCGGGTTCCTGGTTCCAGCGCGGTGTTCACCACCTAGTTCCACGAGACGTGCGCTACAGCCGCTCCAACTCTCGGGTCCGACGTTCTTCGAATTCGGCATCGGTCAGTAGGCCGCGCTCACGTAGCTCCCCCAGTGTGCGCAGGTTATCTGCGGCCTCACTCGATTTGGAGCTAGGAATCCTCTGAGCAAGTAGGCTGCCGCCGTCGATTTGCTCCGGCGGCAGGTTGTAGTGGACAAGGAGGACGGCAGGGGAGGGGGCCGGGGGAGGTCGGGGGCCTCGTTTGCCCTCCCCTCGCGCTTCGACGGGCGCGGGGGACGCACTGCTCCCCGGGTCAGGCGAGTTGGGGCTCGGCTCTGAGCAGGTTCGTCAAGCCCAGCAGCAGCGCCAGCCGCTCCCGGTTCTTCGCCAGACCGCGGTAGCGCACCTTGTCGTAGCCGAAGCGCCGCTTCACCGCGAGGAAGGGGTGCTCCACCTGCGCCCGCAGCGACGCCTTCTCCCGCTCCGCCCGCGCCGCCGCGCTCCCCGGCTCAAGCAGCCGCCTCAGGCCGGGTCGCATGGCTACGCGCCACGCGACCTCCGCGCGCGCCTGCTCGGGACGCTTCTCCACGCCCTGGTAGCCCGCGTCGCCGTACGCCTCCCGCTCCTCGCCGTGCAGCAGGCGGTGCGCCTCCGTCACGTCGGCCACGTTCGCCGCCGTCGCCCTCATGCTGTGCACCAGCCCGCTGTCGGCGTCCACGCCGATGTGCAGCTTCATGCCGAAGTGCCACTCGTTCCCCTTCTTCGTCTGGTGCATCTCCGGGTCGCGCGCGCGCCGCCGGTTCTTCGTCGACGAGGGCGCCGCGATGATGCTGGCGTCCACAATCGTGCCTTCGCGCAGGCGCAGGCCCCGCTTCGCGAGGTGGGCGTTGATTGTCTCGAACAGCTTCGTCCCCAGGTCGTGGCGCTCCAGCAGGTGGCGGAAGTGGAGGATGGTCGTCTCGTCGGGAATGGCCTCGCTCAGGGTGAGGCCGCAGAAGCGCCGCACCGACTCGGCTTCGAGAGGAGATCCTCCATCGCGGGGTCGCTGAGGTTGTAGCAGAGCTGGACGCAGTGGATGCGCAGCATCACCGCCAGCGGGTAGGGCCGCCGTCCCCGTCCCGCCTTCGGGTAGTGCCGCTCGATGCGCGCCTCCAGTGCCTCCCAGGGCACGAGGCTGTCGATGCGTTCGAGGAACAACTCACGGCGGGTCTTCCGCTTCTTCTGCTCGAACTCCACGCTGGCGAACGTCGGCTGGTGCATGGGGGCGCCCTCCCTCTCCGGTCCGTGCCCCATGATCGCATCTGCTCACTCGCTCTGGCGAGTTGTTCAGACTGTCCCTAGGGGAACTGCGCTGTGCTTCCTTCAAGTTCGGCGAAGCCAGCAGCATGACGAGGCCTATCGCGAGCCCGATCCAACCAAGCAGGCCCCACCATGCCCAGGAACCCCTCCGGCCCCGTTGCCTCGCGACCCACAGGAGGCAGATGGACGCTAGCCCGAACCACACAAAGAGGATCAGGAAGAAGTAAACCAGGACTGCAACTTCAAGCGGGCCCATTACCCGACGGCGACAGCCTCCCGCGCCTTCGTGAACTCCAGGTTCAGCTCGTACAGCCCGAGCATGATGCCTGGCTGGTGCTGGAAGTCGTTCTTGCCCGTGGCCAGCTTGATCTCGTCCATGCGGTCGAGCATCACGTCCACGGCGATGTTCTGCTCCAGCCGCGAGAGGCCCGCTCCGGGGCAGCCGCGCGGGCGAATCGAGAACGTGAGGTGCTTGCCCGGGCTCTTGCGGTCGAGGCGGATTTCGTCCGGCGCCTCACAGAGGTCCGGGTCGCGGTTGGCCGCCGCCCAGCGCAGGTGCAGCAGCGACCCCGCTGGAATCTTCACGCCGTGGATCTCCGTATCGCGCGCCACCATCCGGCCCGAGAGGCCCTGTGTGGGCGCGTAGAGACGCAGCGCCTCCTCCACGAAGAAGCGCACCTTCGAGCGGTCCGCCCGCATCTCCTCGACGATCTCCGGGTGCTGCGCCAGCAGCATCGCCTCTGAGGTGAGCGCGTACTGCGTCGTCTCGTTCCCGCCGATGTGCATCCCCGAGACCACGCTGATGATGTCGCCATCACTCAGCGGCTTCCCCTGGAACTCCACGTTGTTGAGGAACGTGATCATGTCTTCCTTGGGGTTGCGCCGCTTCTCGTCGATCTGCTCCTGGATGTAGCGGTTGAACGCCACCAACGCGCGGGCGTTGTCCGCCTCGTCGGGGTCTTCCATCCGGCTCTTCGGACCGAAGCCGTAGACGAAGCGGCGCACCTGCGCCTCCTCCCACTCCTTCGTCATGGGCATGTCCTCGAGCGGGAACCCGAGGATGGTCGAGATCACGGCCTGCGGCAGCGGCGCCGCGAACTCCGTCACGAACTCCACTTCGCCCTTGTCGATCCAGTTGTCGATCAGGCGGTTGGCGTGGGCGGTGATCATCTCGCGGTGCTGGAGTGCGCCCGAGGCGCCCACCCACGGCTCCGTGAGCTGCTCGCGGTGCGCCCTGTGCGACTCGATGTCGGGCCGCAGCCGCTCCCGCGCCGTCACCACCTCGCCGAAGCCCTCGTCCTCGAAGATCTCGTCGTGGATCTTGCTCGTGCCCGAGGATCCCGGCCCCTGGCGTGAGGGGAACAGGTCGGGATCGCGCACCACCCGCCGGATGTCCTCGTACTTCGTCAGCACGTACGCGTCCGTGCCCGCGTCATAGCCCTGGTCCGGCAGGCGCAGTACGGGCGCTTCGTCCTGCAGGATCTTGTAGGAGTCGTACCAGTGCTCCTGCGCGCCCGGGGCGAACAGGTCCACCTCGCCCACGCTCATCGGGCAGGCTGCCTGGGGCATTGCTTCAAAGTCTTCGCGGTTCGCGGCCATTGCTGTCCCTCTTCTCGCCGGATACGCTCGCGCCGCTCCGGACGTAGCTGGTAAGTGCCGACATTATAGCGAGTATGACAGGCCCCGTTGCCGCTCTGGCTACCGCGCCGCCCCGCCCGAAACCGTCAGCAGCGCCCCCGTCGTGAAGCTCGACGCCTCCGACGCGAAGTAGAGCGCCGCCCCCACGATCTCTTCCGCCTGCCCACCCCGCGCCAGCAGGATCGTGTCCGCCGCGCGCGCCTCGAACGCCTCCATGTCCCACGCCTTCGAGATGTCCGTCAGGAACGGCCCCGGGATGATGCAGTTCACCCGCACCTTCGGCGCGAACGTGCGCGCGAAGCCCACCGCCAGATTGTTCAGCCCCGCCTTCGCCGCCCCGTACGCGAGCGCGTTCGGACCGGGGCTCTGCGAGGCCGTGCTCGAGACCATGATGACCGAGCCCCCATCACCCTCCGCCATGCGCGTCCCGATGTTCGCCGTCAGCCGGAACGGCCCCTTCAGATTCACGTCGAGCACCTTGTCGTAGAGCGACTCGCTTACCTCGCTCACGTGGTTGTAGAGGGGCGACATGCCCGCGTTGTTCACGAGCACGTCCACCTTCCCGAATTCGGCGTAGGCCGCATCCGCCAGCGCATTGACCTGCTCCCAATCGCCCACGTGGCAGGCCACCGGCAGCGCCCGCCGGCCCGTCTCCGCCCGCACCTCCTCCGCCAGCGCCTCGCACGACTCCAGCCTGCGGCTCGCGATCACCACATCCGCACCGGCCCGCGCAAAGCCGCGCACCATCGCCGCCCCCAGCCCCCGGCTCCCGCCCGTCACGAGCGCCACCTTCCCGCTCAGGTCGAACAGCTCCGCCGCTTCGCTCATGACGCCTCCTTGTGGCCGGACGGCATGATACGGACCTCCGTTAGCCGTGGTGAGAGGGAAGATCGCGCCACGGGATGCGCCGGCGCGGCACCAGCGGACGTACCTCGTCCCAGCGCTGGAACACCGTCAACGCCCCCGCCATGAACGCTTGCGTCACGGCATCGCGAAGCTCGCCCCCGGATGCCTCGCCCTTGCGCTCCAGCCCCTCCCAATAGCTCTCTGCCCATTCCACCACCATCGTCCCCAGCCGCTCGCCGGCATCGTCGTTCGCACTTTCAGCCATACCCCTGCTCCCTCGCCTGAGTGTACGTGCGCGAGCGCGCCCGTACGCGCCGAGAACCCCTCCGGGCGTGGCGGCAGGTTGCGATCACAGAACGGATCGCAGAGAATCCCGTGAATCGCGGGAGAGCCGCGCTGAGCGCGTTCGCGCGCAAGGGGGGATGGCGAGGTCGGCAGGGCCCCCGAGACGGGAATCCTGCCCCTTCAGGCCAAGGTTCATGACGCGCTACATCGTCCGCAGACTGATTGCCGTTCCCTTCATGCTGCTGGGCATCTCGTTTGTCCTCTTCATGCTGCTCTACATTCGCCCGGGCAGCGCCGCCTTTGCCGCCATCGGTTCGGTGGGTGATGCGGACCCGCGCGCCTTCGCAAACTTCGAGAAGAAGTTCGGTCTCGACCGCCCCTGGTATCAGCAGTACGGCGACTGGATCTGGAGCGCTCTCCAGGGAGATCTGGGCGAGAGGCTTACCCCACCCCATGACGATGTCGCCGCCGATATCCTTGAGGTTCTGCCCAACACGCTTGAAATCGGCCTGTTGACGATCATCATGGCCTCCGTCTTCGGCATCTCCGTGGGGGTGCTCTCCGCCGTCCGGCGCAACAGTGGCCTCGACTACCTCTTCCGCGGGATCACCATGGCCGGTCTCTCCATCCCCAACTTCTGGCTCGCGATCCTCGTGATCTATTTACCCGCGCTCTGGTGGGGATGGACCCCCGCCCGGCAGTGGGTCTTCTTCACCGATGATCCGATCCACAACCTCTCCCTCGCTGCCTGGCCGGCGCTGACCCTCGCGCTCGCCAGCGCTGCTGGAATGGCGCGCTTCGTCCGTACCTCCATGCTCGAGGTGCTGTTCTCCGACTACGTCCGCACGGCCCGCGCCAAGGGCCTGCGCGATCGCCGCGTCATCTGGGCGCATGTTTTCCGCAACTCGCTCATCCCGGTCATCACGCTCGTTGGCTTGCAGTTGGGCGCGGTGCTGGGAGGCGTTGTCATCGCCGAGCAGCTCTTCACCGTGCCCGGCCTCGGCAGGCTCACGCTTGAGGGCGTCACCGATCAGGACTACCCGGTCGTGCTCGGCTCGATCATGGTCTTCTCGCTCGTGTTCATCATCGTCACGCTGATCGTCGACATCACGTACACGGTCGTTGACCCAAGGATTCGGTACTAGCCATGTCCCAGGAGCAGACGACGACCCCATCGGAAGCGGCGATTGCGCTTGAGTACGCCATTCCGCCGCGGCAGCGGTTCAATCCCCTCAAGTGGGCGCGGCGGGAGCCGTTCGGGGCCTTCGGCCTCGTCCTCATTAGCATCATCGTCTTCTTCTCCCTCGGCGCGCCGTTTCTCAACACCGTCGGGCCAAACGAATTCTCCGCCGGTCCTGCCCTGCATAGCCCAAGCGCGGACAACTGGTTCGGGACAACGGCGCGCGGCAAGGATGTCTGGTCCCGCGTGCTCTACGGGGGACGGATCTCGCTGAAGATCGGTGTCGCCACGGTGCTCCTCGGCACCTTGGGAGGTACGATGATCGCCCTCCTCTCGGCCTACGCCGGGGGCGCCGTTGACTTTGCCGTAGGCCGTTTCGCGGACATGTTGATCGCGATCCCCGGCATCCTCCTGGCGCTCGTGCTCCACTCCTCGATCAGCTCCGATCTGCCCGACTTACCCGGACTCCAGAGTGAGGAGCTCTACCTCGTTGTTGCGATCTCCCTCTTCTTCATCCCCGGCACCTACCGGATCATGAGGGGTATCGTCCTGGAGCTGCGCGAAGCCACCTATGTCGAGGCCGCCCAGGTCATCGGCTCAAGCAACCTCCGCATCATGTTGCGGCACGTCGCCCCCAACATGTTCGGCCTCATGATCGTGATCACGAGCATCTCCCTTCCGGCCGCCATCCTGGCCGAGGCCAGCCTCAGCTTCCTTGGTCTGGGCGTGCCCATCGGCGGGCTCGATGCCGTGCCTTCCTGGGGCGCCGACCTCTCCGGAAGCTCGCGCCGCTTCTTCAACGTGGCGCCCTGGCTCGCGGTCTTCCCCGGCGTCGCCCTCGCCATCACCGTCTTCGGCTTCAACATCTTCGGAGACTCCCTCCGCGATACCCTCGACCCGAGGCTCCGCGGCCGCATCTAGCAGCCGCCATTTGCGGGGGCTTTACCGACTGTTCCCCCTTGTAGAGGCGTGTTGTACGCTTCCGCTCTTGCAGCGCCCGCGAAGGCGCAATTTTCGCAACCCCAATCCACGGGAGGAACACGCTCTATGCGCGACAACGAGAACTATTGGAAGAGGCTCCGGCGACGCCCTGTAAGCCGCCGTAGCTTCCTGGTCGGTAGCGGCGTGGCCGCGGCCGGCTCCGCCGCCATCCTCGCAGGCTGCGGGGACGACGATGACGACGATGCGGCTGCGCCCGCAGCGACTCAGGCAGCGGCCGCCCAGGAAGCCGCGACCGAGGCCGCCGCCGAGGGGCAGGCCTCCGCAGCCACCGAGGCTGCCGCCACGCAGGCTGCCGCCACGGCGGCGCCCGGCTCGGAGAAGCGCGGCGGCACGCTGAAGATCTGGAAGACGGAAGAGGACGCGGGTCTGGACCCGGGTGTCTTCCATCTGAGCAACCGGGACATCATCTACCCGACGATGACCCAGCCCTACACCTACCAGCCAACCAAGAACCTGTTCTCGATGGACGGCATGGTCGGATTCGAGCAGGTCGACCCCACCACCTTCGTGTGGAGCGTCCGCCCCAACATGAAGTTCCACAACGGCGATCCCGTGGACGCAGAGGCCGTGGCCTTCAGCTTCGGCCGCCTGGAGAAGCTCTACCGCGCGCTTGACGGCACGCACACGACGCGCACCGGTTTCGCCTTCGTCGACAGCTTCGAGCCCACCGACGAGCTGACGGTGACGGAGCACTGGGCGCGACCGAACGCAGACGCTCCGGTGTACCGCGCTCGCCACTACTACTCCTTCCTGAACCCGCGGGTCGTGGAGGAGTTCGGCAAGTTCGAGGGCTCCTACGAGCACGCGGACGGGACCATTGAGGACGTGGCCAGCGTCCAGCAGCTGCCCTTCGGTTCGGGCAGCGGTCCCTACACGATGACGAAGCGCGACGCGACGGGCACACGCGTGGAGCGCTGGCCGGAGTACCACAAGCACACCCCGGCGGACGACGGGTTCGTCGAGGACGGTCCCTACATTGATGCGTGGGAGACGCGGATCATTCCCGACCAGGTGGCGGCCAAGGCCGCGTTCCTGGCCGGCGACCTTGATGTGTTCACGTCGGTCGACCCGCTGGAGCTGCCCGAGTTCGAGGGCCTGGACCACGTCTCCGTGCTCGAGGTTCCCGCCGGCGGACGCTCCTCGCAGGGCATGGACGGCGGCAAGTTCCACGACAAGCGCGCGCGCCAGGCGTTGCAGAAGGCCTTCGACTACGAGGGCTTCATCGCGGCCATCCGCCCCCTCGGCGGCAAACTGGCCGGGCCGATCACGGACCTCCTGCCGGCGTACCAGAAGCTCAGCCAGGAAGACATGGCGAAGTGGTACAAGTACGACCCGGCCGAGGCGCAGAAGCTGTGGCAGGCGGCGGACTTCATCGTCCCTGTCGACAACATCAAGGTCTTCCAGTCGACGGGCGCTCCGCTGCAGCACGAGATCAGCGACTACATGGCGCAGTCGCTGGGGAAGGCGCTGGGGCCGTTGGGCATCACCACCGAGGTTGAGGCCGTTGACGGCAACAGCTGGGCGGCGCGCGCGGTCGACCGCAGCACGGACGTGAAGGACTGGGAGATTCTCAGTTACGGCACGGGCGATGCGGGCGGCACGACGGGCGTTCCCAACGACTCGCACCTCATCAACTACGATCCCCGGGCGTACGGTTTCAACGCCTTCAACCACTACGCCGAATCGCCGCGGCCCGAGATTGCCGAGGGTTCCAACACCATCATCGAGATGCTCAACGCCCAGGAAGCGGAGACGGACCCCGAAGCCCGCGCCGAGCTCCTCACCGGCGTGCAGAGCTGGATCCTCGACAATCACTGGTGCAACTGGGGTCTCCCCATCAGCACGGTGTCGTACTACGCCTTCAGCACGAGGCTGCAGGACCAGGGCATCGAAAACTGGCTCAACTACTACGACCTCCGTCGCGAGTCCATGTGGCTCAAGGACGCCTAGAAACTCCGTCCAGCGGGCGCTCCTAGAGCGCTCGACCATGCAGCGAAGGGCCCGCCCGCAAGGGCGGGCCCTTTCTTCTGGTTCATTCCTATAGCGCATCGCCCTTGCATACATGCGTATACTGCATAAATCCCAGCTTTGGGGGAGGGCTGCCATGCGTGACAACGAGAACTACTGGAAGAGGCTCCGGCGCCGGCCGGTCAGCCGCCGCAGCTTCCTCGTCGGAAGCGGTGTAGCCGCGGTAGGCTCCGCCGCCATCCTCGCGGGCTGCGGCGATGACGACGACGACGACGGCGGTGTGGCTGCTCCCGCGGCGACGCAGGCCGCCGCCGAGGAGCAGGCTGCTGCCGCCACCGAGGCCGCCGCCGAGGAGCAGGCCGCCGCCGCCACCGAGGCGGCCGCCACGCAGGCTGCCGCTCAGGAGGCTCCCGACGCCCACAAGTACGGCGGCACTCTGCTCAACTGGAAGACCGAGGAGGACGCTGGCCTCGACCCGGGCGTCTTCCACCTGAACAACCGCGAGATCCACAACGCCACGATGACGCAGCCCTACACGTATCAGGCGACGAAGAACCTCTTCTCCATGGATGGCATGGTCGGCTTCGAGCAGGTCGATCCGACAACCTTCGTGTGGAGCGTCCGCCCCGGCATGAAGTTCCACAACGGCGACCCGGTGGATGCCGATGCCGTGGCTTTCAGCTTCGGCCGCCTCGAGAAGCTCTACCGGGCGCTCGACGGCACGCACACCACGCGCACCGGCTTTGCCTTCGTCGACGGCTTCGAGGCGACGGACGAGCTGACGGTTGCCGAGCACTGGGCGCGACCCAACGCGGATGCTCCCGTGTACCGCGCCGCCCACTACTACTCGTTCGTGAACCCCCGGATCGTCGAGGAGTTCGGCAAGTTCGAGGGCTCCTACGAGCATGCGGACGGGACGATCGAGGATGTCCCCAGCGTCCAGCAGCTGCCCTTCGGTTCGGGCAGCGGTCCCTACATGATGACCAAGCGCGATGCGACCGGCACGCGCGTGGAGCGCTGGCCGGACTACCACAAGCACTCCCCGGCGGACGACGGCTTCGTCGAGGACGGACCGTACATGGAGGCGTGGGAGACGCGCATCATCCCCGACCAGGTGGCAGCCAAGGCCGCCTTCCTGGCCGGCGACCTCGACATCTTTGCGACGGTCGACCCGCTTGAGGTCGCCGAGTTCGAGGGCCAGGACCACGTCTCCGTGGTCGAGATTCCGGGGGATGGCGGGCTCTGCCAGCAGGGCATGGACGGCGGCAAGTTCCATGACAAGCGCTCGCGCCAGGCCCTGCAGAAGTCCCTCGACTACGAGGGCTTCATCGCGGCCATCCGCCCGCTCGGCGGCCAACTCGCCGCCCCCATCACCGACCTCCTTCCGGCCTACCAGAAGCTGAGCCAGCAGGAGTTGCAGCAGTGGTACCGCTACGACCCGGCCGAGGCGCAGAAGCTGTGGCAGGCGGCGGACTTCGTCGTCCCTGTCGACAACATCAAGATCTTCCAGTCGAGCGGCGCCCCGCTTCAGCACGAGATCAGTGACTTCCTGGCGCAGTCGATCGCGAAGGCGCTGGGGCCGATCGGCATCACCACCGAGGTCGAGGCTGTTGACGGCAACTCGTGGGCCGCCCGCGCGGTCGACCGCAGCGAGGACGTGAAGGACTGGGAGATCCTCAGCTACGGCACGGGCGATCGCAGTGGCACGTCGGGCATCCCCAACGACTCGTTCCTCATCAACTACGACCCGCGGGCCTACGGCTTCAACGCCTTCAACCACTACGCCGAGTCGCCGCGCCCCGAGATTGCCGAGGACTCGGCGACGATCATCGAGATGCTGAACGCGCAGGAGGCGGAGACGGACCCCGAGGCCCGCGCCGTCCTCCTCACCGACGTGCAGCGCTGGATCCTCGACAATCACTGGTGCAACTGGCGGCTGCCCGTCAGTTCGGTGTCGTACTTTGGCTTCAGCTCACGGCTTCAGGACCACGGCGTCGCCGACTGGCTCAACGGCTACTCCCTGCGCCGCGAGTCCATGTGGCTCAACGACGCCTAGAACTCCGCCCCGCGGACGCTCACTGAGCGTCCCGCCAACACACAGAGGCCCGCCCCACTGGGGCGGGCCTTTTCGTTTGCCCCCGCGCCGGTCGTGTGCGCAGTACGCACTTGCACGGCCCGCGTATACTGAGGAAATCCCAATTTTGGGGGAGGACACTCGCTCAATGCGCGACAACGAGAACTACTGGAACAGGCTCCGGCGCCGCCCGGTCAGCCGGCGTAACTTCCTGGTCGGCAGCGGTGTAGCCGCCGCCGGCTCCGCCGCCATCCTTGCAGGCTGTGGCGACGACGACGATGACGACGATGCGGCTGCGCCCGCAGCGACCCAGGCAGCGGCCGCCCAGGAAGCCGCGACCGAGGAGGCCGCCGCTGAGGGGCAGGCCGCCGCAGCCACCGAGGCTGCTGCTGCCACCCAGGCCGCCGCCACGGAGGCGCCCGGCGCGGAGAAGCGCGGCGGCACGCTGAAGTGGTGGAAGACGGAGGAGGATGCCGGTCTGGACCCGGGCGTCTTCCACCTCAACAACCGCGACATCCACTACTCCACGATGACCCAGCCCTATACCTACCAGCCGACCAAGAACCTGTTCTCGATGGACGGCATGGTCGGCTTCGAGCAGGTCGATCCCACCACCCTGGTGTGGAGCGTCCGCCCCAACATGAAGTTCCACAACGGTGATCCCGTGGACGCAGAGGCCGTGGCCTTCAGCTTCGGTCGCCTCGAGAAGCTCTACCGCGCCCTCGACGGCACGCACACGACGCGCACCGGGTTCGCCTTTGTGGACTCCTTCGAGCCCACCGACGAGTTGACGGTGACAGAGCATTGGGCACGGCCCAACGCCGACGCCCCCGTGTACCGCGCTCGCCACTACTACTCCTTCCTGAACCCCCGCATCGTTGAGGAGTTCGGCAAGTTCGAGGGCTCCTACGAGCACGCGGACGGGACCATTGAGGACGTGGCCAGCGTCCAGCAACTCCCCTTCGGTTCGGGCAGCGGCCCCTACACGATGACCAAGCGCGACGCGACCGGCACGAAAGTCGAGCGCTGGCCGGACTACCACAAGCACACGCCGGCGGACGATGGCTTCGTCGAGGACGGTCCCTATATCGATGCCTGGGAGACGCGGATCATTCCCGACCAGGTGGCGGCCAAGGCCGCCTTCCTGGCCGGCGACCTCGACGTCTTCTCAGCGGTCGACCCGCTGGAGCTGCCCGAGTTCGACGGCCTCGACCACGTCTCCGTGGTCGAGGTCCCCGCGGGTGGTTTCGCCATGCAGGGCATGGACGGCGGCAAGTTCCACGACAAGCGCTCGCGGCAGGCCTTGCAGAAGGCGTTCGACTACGAGGGCTTCATCGGGGCCATCCGCCCCCTCGGCGGCAAACTCGCCGGCCCCATCTCCGACCTGCTGCCGGCTTACCAGAAGCTCAGCCAGGAAGACTTGCGAAAGTGGCTCCGCTACGACCCCGCCGAGGCGCGGAAGCTCTGGGAGGCGGCGGACTTCATCGTCCCCGTCGAGAACATCAAGATCTTCCAGTCGACGGGCGCCCCGCTGCAGCACGAGATCAGCGACTACATGGCGCAGTCGCTGGCGAAGGCGCTGGGGCCGTTGGGCGTCACGACCGAGGTCGAGGCCGTTGACGGCAACAGCTGGGCGGCGCGCGCGGTCGACCGCAGCGAGGACGTGAAGGACTGGGAGATTCTCAGTTACGGCACGGGCGACTCGGGCGGCACGACGGGTGTCCCCAACGACACCCACCTCATCCACTACGACCCGCGGGCGTACGGCTTCAACGCCTTCAACCACTTCGCGGAGTCGCCTCGCCCGGAGGTTGCCGCCGGCGCCGCCGAACTCATCGAGTTGCTGAACGCCCAGGAAGCGGAGACGGATCCCGAGGCCCGTGGGGTGCTCCTCACCGGCGTGCAGAGCTGGATCCTCGACAACCACTGGTGCAACTGGCAGCTGCCCCTCAGCACGGTGTCGTACTTCGGCTTCAGTTCGAGGCTCCAGGACCAGGGCGTTGCCGACTGGCTCAACGGCTACTCCATGCGCCGCGAGGCCATGTGGCTCAAGAGCTAGCCTCTCCGACCACGGGGCGCTCCTAGAGCGCTCCGACCACGCAGCAAAGGGCCCGCCCGCAAGGGCGGGCCCTTTCTTCTGGTTCATTCCTATAGCGCATCGCCCTTGCATACATGCGTATACTGCATAAATCCCAAGATTTGGGGGAGGGTACTACTCCCATGCGCGACAACGAGAACTACTGGAAGAGGCTCCGGCGCCGGCCGGTCAGCCGCCGCGGCTTCCTCGTCGGCAGCGGTGTAGCCGCCGCCGGCTCCGCCGCAATCCTTGCAGGCTGTGGCGACGACGACGATGATGACGATGCGGCTGCGCCCGCAGCGACCCAGGCAGCGGCCGCGCAGGAAGCCGCGACCGAGGAGGCCGCCGCTGAGGGGCAGGCCGCCGCAGCCACCGAGGCGGCCGCGACGCAGGCTGCCGCTCAGGCGGATCCGGACGCGGAGAAGCGCGGTGGCACGCTGCGGCTGTGGAAGACGGGGGAGGACGCTGGTCTCGATCCCGGCGTTTTCCACGTGAACAACACCGAGGTCATCTACTCGACGATGACCCAGCCCTACACCTACCAGCCGACCAAGAACCTGTTCTCGATGGACGGCATGGTCGGATTCGAGCAGGTCGACCCGACGACGTTTGTGTGGAGCGTCCGCCCCGGCATGAAGTTCCACAACGGCGACGTGGTGGACGCGGAGGCCGTGGCCTTCAGTTTCGGCCGCCTGGAGAAGCTCTATCGGGCGCTGGACGGGACGCACACGACGCGCACCGGTTTCGCCTTCGTCGACTCCTTCGAGCCCACCGACGAGTTGACGGTGACGGAGCACTGGGCACGGCCCAACGCCGACGCCCCCGTCTACCGCGCGCGTCACTACTACTCGTTCCTGAACCCCCGGATGGTCGAAGAGTTCGGCAAGTTCGAGGGCTCCTACGAGCATGCGGACGGGACCGTGGAGGACGTGGAGAGCGTCCAGCAGCTGCCCTTCGGTTCGGCCAGCGGTCCCTACACGCTGACGAAGCGGGACGCGACCGGCACGCGCGTGGAGCGCTGGCCGGACTACCACAAGCACACCCCGGCCGACGACGGCTTCGTCGAGGACGGACCCTACATCGACGCCTGGGAGACGCGCGTGATTCCCGACCAGGTGGCGGCCAAGGCCGCCTTCCTGGCCGGTGACCTTGACGTCTTCGCCGCTGTCGACCCGCTGGAGTTGCCCGAGTTCGAGGGCCAGGACCACCTCTCCGTGGTCGAGGTGCCCGCGGGCGGCTTTGCCGGACAGGGCATGGACGGCGGCAAGTTCCACGACAAGCGTTCGCGACAGGCCCTGCAGAAGGCCTTCGACTACGAGGGCTTCATAGCGGCTATCCGACCGCTGGGCGGCAAGTACGCCGCCCCCATCAGTGACCTCCTGCCGGGCTACCAGAAGCTGAGCCAGGAGGATCTGCAGACGTGGTTCCGCTACGATCCCCAGGAGGCACGTGCGCTCTGGGCGGCCGCCGATTTCGAGGTACCCGTCGACAGCATCAAGATCTTCCAGTCGACGGGCGCCCCGCTGCAGTTCGAGATCAGCGACTTCATGGCCCAGTCACTGGCGAAGGCGCTCGACATCGACACCGAGGTCGAGGCCGTCGATGTCAACACCTGGGCCGCCCGTGCGGTCGACCGCAGCTCGGACGTGAAGGACTGGGAGCTTCTCAGTTACGGCACGGGCGACTCGGGCGGCACCAGCGGCGTCCCCAACGACTCGCACCTCATCAACTACGACCCCCGCGCCTACGGCTTCAACGCCTTCAACCACTACGCGGAGTCGCCTCGCCCGGAGATCGCCGCCGACTCAGCGGAGATCATCGAGCTGCTGGCCGCCCAGGAGGCGGAGACCGATCCCGAGGCCCGCGCCGAGCTCCTCACGGGGGTGCAGCGCTGGATCCTCGACCGTCACTGGTGCAACTGGAAGCTGCCCATCAGCACGGTCTCCTACTACGGCTTCAGTTCGCGGCTGCAGGACTTCGGCGTCGCGGACTGGCAGAACTCCTACGACCGCCGCCGCGAGTCCATGTGGGTCAAGGAGGCCTAGTTCCTTCCGACCTCTGAGCGCTCATCGAGCGCTCGGCCAGACAGCGAGGCCCGCCCTCCGGGGCGGGCCTTTTGCATGTGACGTACGTCGCATACATGCGTGTATCGGCCCCTCGTACTCCTGCGTATACTGAGCAAATCCCAATTTTGGGGGAGGGCTTTACTCCCATGCGCGACAACGAGAACTACTGGAAGAGGCTCCGGCGACGCCCGGTCAGCCGGCGTAGCTTCCTGGTCGGCAGCGGTGTAGCCGCCGCCGGCTCCGCCGCCATCCTCGCGGGCTGCGGGGATGACGACGACGACGACACTGCTGCTCCAGCGGCGACGCAGGCCGCAGCGACCGAGGCCGCTGCGGAGGCTGCCGCCACGGAGGCTGCCGCCGAGGGGCAGGCTGCCGCCACTCAGGCTGCCGCCACCCAGGCTGCCGCCACGGCGGCTCCCGGCTCGGAGAAGCGGGGCGGCACGCTGCGGCTGTGGAAGACGGAAGAGGATGCGGGGCTCGACCCCGGCGTCTTCCACGTGAACAACACCGAGGTCATCTACTCGACGATGACCCAGCCCTACACCTACCAGCCGACCAAGAACCTCTTCTCCATGGACGGCATGACGGGATTCGAGCAGGTCGACGCGACGACACTCGTGTGGAACGTCCGTCCCGGCATGAAGTTCCAAAACGGCGACGTGGTGGACTCCGAGGCCGTCGCCTTCAGCTTCGGCCGCCTGGAGAAGCTCTACCGCGCACTCGACGGTACGCACACGACGCGCACCGGCTACGCCTTCGTCGACGCCTTCGAGCCCACCGACGAGTTGACGGTGACGGAGCACTGGGCGCGGCCCAACGCCGACGCGCTGGTGTACCGCGCTCGCCACTACTACTCGTTCATCAACCCCCGCATGGTCGAGGAGTTCGGCAAGTTCGAGGGTTCGTACGAGCATGCGGACGGGACCGTGGAGGACGTGGCGAGCGTCCAGCAACTCCCCCTCGGTTCGGCCAGCGGTCCCTACACGCTGGCGAAGCGGGACGCGACGGGCACGCGCGTCGAGCGCTGGCCGGACTACCACAAGCACACCCCGGCCGACGACGGCTTCGTCGAGGACGGACCCTACATCGACGCCTGGGAGACGCGCGTGATTCCCGATCAGGTGGCGGCCAAGGCCGCCTTCCTCGCCGGTGACCTCGATGTCTTTGCGGCGGTCGACCCGCTGGAGTTGCCCGAGTTCGACGGCCTGGACCACGTCTCGGTGGTCGAGGTGCCCGCGGGCGGCTTCGCCGGCCAGGGCATGGACGGCGGTAAGTTCCACGACAAGCGTTCGCGACAGGCCCTGCAGAAGGCCTTCGATTACGAGGGCTTCATCGCGGCTATCCGGCCGCTGGGCGGCAGGTACGCCGCCCCCATTACCGACCTCCTGCCGGGCTACCAGAAGCTCAGCCAGGAAGAGCTGCAGACGTGGTTCCGCTACGACCCGGCGGAAGCGCGCAAGCTCTGGGCGGCCGCCGATTTCGAGGTACCCGTCGACAGCATCAAGCTCCTCCAGTCGACGGCCTCACCGCTGCAGTACGAGATCAGCGACTTCGTGGCCCAGTCGCTGGCGAAGGCGCTCGACATCGACACCGAGGTCGACGCGGTTGACAGCAACAGCTGGGCGGCCCGGGCGGTCGACCGCAACGAGGTCGTGAAGGACTGGGAGCTTCTCAGTTACGGCACGGGCGACTCGGGCGGCACGACGGGTGTCCCCAACGACACGCACCTCATCCATTACGATCCCCGGGCCTACGGCTTCAACGCGTTCAACCACTACCCGGAGTCGCCTCGCAAGGAGATCGCCGAGGACTCAGCGGAGCTCATCGAGCTGCTGGACGCCCAGGAGGCGGAGACCGACCAGGAGGCCCGCGCCGAGCTCCTCACCGAAGTGCAGACATGGATCCTCGACCGTCACTGGTGCAACTGGAAGCTGCCCATCAGCACGGTCTCCTACTACGGTTTCAGTTCGCGGCTGCAGGACTTCGGCGTCGCGGACTGGCAGAACTTCTACGACCGCCGCCGCGAGTCCATGTGGCTCAAGGACGCCTAGCCCTCACCGACCTCTGAGCGCTCCAGAGGCGCTCGGCCAGATAGAAAGGCCCGCCCACATTGGGCGGGCCTTTCGCTTGCCTTCCGCTTCTGCACCGGCCGGCGCGGTAGCATCTCTCCCGTGAGCCGTCTCGTTCTGTTCCTCGGCGCCATCGTCCTGTTGCTGGCCGGCGCGTGCGGCGGCGGTTCCGGGGACGCTGCCCCCCTCACGCCCGAGGCCGACGGCACGGCCGCCGTCGAGTCGCGCGCACCCACCCCCGAGGCTGACGCCACCGCCGCCGTCGAGTCGCGCGCACCCACACCCGCACCCTCCGCGGAGCCGTCGGAGGCGGCTGCGGAGCCCGAGGACGCCACCTGCCCCTACGCCCACCACACCGACCCCTCCGGTGAGATCGACATCGTTCGCCTGCCACCCGACTTCTGCCGCGACTGGCCCAACCAGGACTGGTCGAAGCACACCGTGGGGTTCGGACAGATCGTGCGCGGTTGCGGCGGGCGTGACTGCATCCTCGCCCTCGATGCGCCCGGCGCCGTCTCCACCGATGGCCACTATGGTGTGGCCCGCTTCGCTCCCGTCGATGCCGTCGACTACGGCGAGAACCTGCCCATCGCCGTCCTGCGTATCGGCGAGGTCACCCGCGGCTATCCCCTCCACATCCTCACCTTCCACGAAATCGTGAACGACTACGTTGCCGGCGTGCCCGTCCTCGCCTCCTTCTGCCCGCTCTGCAACACGGCGCTCGCCTTCGACCGCCGTGTCGACGGCGCCGTGCTCGACTTTGGCGTTTCCGGCAACCTGCGCTATTCCGACCTCATCATGTGGGACCGCCAGACCGAGACCTGGTGGCAGCAGGCCACCGGCGAGGGCATCGTCGGGCGCCACGCCGGCGTCCAGCTCCGGCCCCTGCAGATGAGCGTCCTCTCCTTCGCCGACTTCAAGCGGTCCTTCCCCGATGCCGACATCCTGACCGAGGAGACCGGTTTCAACTACCTCTACGGCAACAACCCGTTTCCCAATTACGACACCGGTGGCGTGCCACGCTTCTTCCTCCGGCGGGCCGACCCGCGCCTGCCACCTCTCGAACGCGTGGTGACGCTCTCGACAGAAGGGCTCAACATCGCCGTCCCCTTCTCGACGCTCACCGAGGTCTGGCTCGCGGCGGTCGACCTTGCCGGGACCGAGATCATCGTCCTCTGGGCGCCTGGCACCCTCTCCCCGCTCGACAAGTTCGAGATTGCCGCCTCCCGTGACATTGGCAGCGCCGCAGCCTATCTCGCCGAGGTCGATGGCCGCGCGCTCACCTTCGCCGCCGCCGGCGTAGGGCGCTTCGTGGACGAGCAGACGGGCTCCATCTGGGACGTAACCGGGCTCGCGCTCTCCGGCCCCCTCGCTGGCTCGCGCCTGCCGCCGGTGGAGCACAGCACGCAGTTTTGGTTCGCCTGGGCCGCCTTCCATCCCCGTTCGGCCATCTGGGTCCCCGAGTCGTAGAAGCCGGCGCGCTCGACTCAGCGAACCGGTAGGCTAGGCGGACCCCGCCTCAGGTGGGGTGCTGTTTGCCGCGAGGAGGTCCTGGCATGGAATTCGGCTTGAGCTACGCCCCCACCCACTACAACGCGAGCCCCGTGCTTGTCGCCCGCGAGGCCGAGCGCCTCGGCTTCGAGTCCCTGTTCGTGCCTGAGCATTCGCACATGCCCCTCGCGACGGATTTCCCCCTCGCCCCCGAGACACCCATGATCTACAAGAGCATGTACGACCCCTTCGTGACGCTCGCCGCCATGGCCGCTGTCACCGAGCGGCTCAAGGTCGGCACCTCCATCGCCCTCATCCCCCAGCGCGACCCCATCCACACCGCCAAGGAAGTCTCGACCCTCGAGCAGATCTCGAACGGCCGCGTCATCCTCGGGATCGGCGCCGGCTGGAACGCCGAGGAGATGGAGGCGCACGGCACCGACCCCTCCACCCGCTTCCGCCTCATGCGCGAGAAGGTCGAGGCGATGAAGGTGCTCTGGACCGAGGAGGTCGCCGAGTACCACGGCCGCCACGTCGACATTCCGCCGACCTGGCAGTGGCCGAAGCCCGTCCAGAAGCCCCACCCCCCAATCCTCATGGGCGGCGCCGGCCCGAACGTTCTCAACCGCGTCGTCAACTACTGCGACGGCTGGCTCCCCGCCGTGCACATGAACTTCACCGAAGACCTGCGCGGCCGCTTTACCCCCGTCGAGGAGTTCGTCGACGAGGCGATGAAGCTGCAACGCATGGCCGCGGAGCGCGGCAAGCCCAGGCCCCAGATTCAGTGTGGCTCCGGTGTGATAGAGCGCATCCCCCTTGAGCAGCTCGAGGAGATCGGCGTCACCCGTATCATGATGAGCGGCGGCGGCCTTGGCCTCGACGACATGGCCGATGAGGGAGTCCGGCCCGCCCTCGAACAGCTCCGCGAGCAGGTCGACAAGCTGACGGGCTAAGGGCCAGGGCGCGGCGGTCTCGATGCCGCCCAGCGCCTTCGCCGTCGCCTGGCAGGGTCGAGACAGAGGTGGCCGGGCCCACGAACAGGCAGAATCGGCGGGCATCCGCCAGTAACCACCGGGAGGTCTTCCATGGAATTCGGCCTGAACTACGCCCCCACGCACTACAACGCGAGCATTATCAACGTCGCCCGGGAGGCTGAGCGCGTCGGGTTCGAGTGCCTCGGCGTGCCCGAGCACTCGCACATGCCCCTCGCCACGGACTTCCCCCTCGCTCCCGAGACGCCCATGGGCTACAAGAGCATGTTCGATCCCTTCGTCTCGCTGGCGGCGGCAGCGGCCGTCACCGAGAAGATCAAGGTCGTCACCTGCCTCGCCCTCGTCCCCCAGCGCGACACCATCCATACCGCCAAGGAAGTCTCCACGCTCGACCAGATCTCCAACGGGCGCGTCGTGTTCGGCATCGGCGCCGGCTGGAACCACGAGGAGATGGAGGCCCACGGCGTCGACCCCTCGACCCGCTTCCGCCTCATGCGCGAGAAGGTCGAGGCCATGAAGGTCCTCTGGACCCAGGAGGTCGCCGAGTACCACGGACGCCACGTGGACATCCCCCCCACCTGGCAGTGGCCCAAGCCAGTCCAGAACCCCCACCCGCCCATCATCCTGGGCGGCGCCGGCCCGACCGTCCTCAACCGCGTTGTCAACTACTGCGACGGCTGGCTCCCCGCCGTCCACATGAACTATACCGAGGACCTGCGCGGGCGCTTCACGCCCGTCGAGGAGTTCGCCGACGAAGCGGCCAAGCTCCACCGGCTGGCCGAGGAGCAAGGCAAGCCCAGACCCCAGATACAGTGCTCCACGGCGGTCCTCGACCGCATGCCCCTCGGGCAGCTCGAGGAGATCGGCGTCACCCGCCTCATGATGGGCCGCGAGGACTTCGTCGCCAAGATGACCGATGAACAGGTTCCCGCCGCGATGGAAAGGCTGCGCGAGGAACTCGATAAGCTGAGGGGCTAGGGCCTACGGGGCGGCGATCTCGATGGCGCCCAGCGCCTTCGCCGTCTCCTGGCAGGTCGAGACGTAGGCGGCCGGGCCCACGCCGCCCTCGACCATCTCCTCGCCCAGCGCCCGCATCAGCGTCGCGAACACGCGGAAGCGCAGCCCTTCCCGAGCCTGCCACTCCCGCGAGACCTCCTCGCGCTCGTTCATCGCGCGCAACTCCGAGGGCATGTAGAGCCCCGAGCCCTGCGCCAGCCGGTGCGTCGCCAGCACCGCGTGCGCCCGCGGGTCCACATGCGAGCTGTGCGGGAAGGTGGCCGCATTCATGATCGGGAACAGCGCGAAGGCGTCCTTCAGCCACGACTCCGAGCGCTCCTCCGCCACCTCCGCCTGCCCGACCGCCGTATCCGCGTCCGCCAGCTCCGTCCCCATCGCCTCGGCGTCGCCCAGGCGTTCGGCCAGGAATCCCAGCACGCCCTCTCCACCCGACTCCGCCAGACGCGCCTCCAGATCCGCCAGCAGCGTCATCCCCTCGCCTCCCTACAGGTCACGGACGCGCCCCGCCACCTCGGCGGCGAGGTACTCGGGAACCTCGTCCGAGTCGAAATCGAAGTGCTGGAACTCGATCTCGTCCAGCCCCAGCTCACCGTACTGCCCGAGGATGTCGACGACCTCGTCCGTGGCGCCTCCGACCACCCCCGCCGGGCCGACAGCGGCGCCCCCCAGGCCCTTGCTCACCAGCACTGACCCGATGCGGGCCATCGAGGCCTCGTTCGGCCCCACCAGCCCGAAGCTCATCATCGAGCGCTTGATCGTCGCCGGGTCCCGCCCCACCGCCTCACAGTGGCGTTCCAGCACCTCGCACTTCGCGCGGTAGGCCTCGAGCGGCATGGCGGGCGTATTCCACTCGTCCGCGACCTCCGCCACCAGCCGCAGCGTGCGCTTCTCGCCGCTCCCCCCGATCAGGATCGGCGGACGCCCCGCTGCCGGCTTGGGCAGGCAGTCCACGTTCTCGAGCCGGTAGTGCGTCCCCTCAAACGAGGCTGGTCCCTCGCCCCAGAGCGCGCGCATGACCTCGATTCCTTCGGTCAGGCGGTCGAAGCGCTCGCGCGTCGCGGGGAAGTCGAGGCCATAGGCGGCGTGCTCGCCCACGTTCCAGCCGGCGCCGAGCCCCATCACGAAGCGCCCACCGCTGAGCAGGTCGATCTGCGCCGCCATCCGACCCAGGTTCGCCGGGTGCCGGAACGTGATCGGCGTGACCAGCGGCCCGAAGCGGATGTGCTCCGTCTCCGCCGCCGCCAGCGTGAACGAGAGGTACGGGTCGAGGCTGTCCTGCTGGTGCGTGGGCAGCATGAAGAAGTGGTCCGAGCGGAACACCGTGGGGAAGCGCAGCCGCTCCGCCGTCGCGAGGATGCGCCGCCAGTTCTCCCAGTTCAGGCCGTGCTGGCCCTCGACCATCAACCCGACATCCATGCTTCGCCTCCCCGTGCGCTCGCGCGGCGCCGTCCGCTTCCGGTTGTCGCCGAATCCAGCCGGGCCGGACCCGCCGCTAGATCACGATCTTCCGCTGCGCGAACTTCCACTCGCCGTCGACGCGCGAGATCTGGTCCTCGTAGGTCGCGGTGAAGACAGTCGCGTTGCCGTCGGTGTTGATCAGGTTCAGGTAGGAACTCATCGTCGCGCTGTCGCCGTCGCCGTCGATGACGAGGTTGCTCACGTGGTGCCGCACCTTCGGCATGGACGTGTTCACGCCCGCGGAGAACTGCATGAGCGCTTCCCGTCCCTGCGAGGTGCCCTGGGGCCCCTCGATCGCGCCCTCCGCGGTGAACGTGTCCGCCCACGCCTCCGCGTTGTGCGAATCGGTCGCGTGGCAGTAGCGCGCGCTCAGATCCATGATCGCCAGTCGGTCATCCGCTGAGAGCATTCCTCGCCTCTTTTCCTTGCTGGTACGGCGGCCCGTCTACGGCTTCGTAGCGGCCTCGCCGGGGAGCGCGATGCTCGCAGGTCGCCCCTCGCCCGTCAATGGAACCGGGCTTATATCCATAGCTAGGCAGGGCGAACGTGATTCGCGTGAATCAAACGCCCAGCCGCCCGGTCGATGCAGTTTAGAGGGCGACAAAGGAGATAACGCGCTATGAAGAAAAGGATCATCGGGGCGTTGGTGACAGCGCTAGCCATCGGACTGATCGCCTGTGGTGGCGAGGCGACCGAAACGTCTACCCCCAGCCCAGCCTCTCCGACCCCGCCGCGACCCCCGAGCCGACCCCCACGGCGCTAGAGCGCTTCGACAGCGAGTTCTGTGGGGCCAAGAGGTCGTCAACTACCTCGCAGCGCTCAACACGAAGATCGATGGCGTCAACGACAACATCAACCGCCACTTTGAGAAGGCGTACCCGAACGTGGATTTCGACGATGCGGGCGATGCTAGTTGACGAGTACCTATTCCAGCGAGGGGCGTTTACATACACGGTGCGCGGGGCAGGCACGCTTGGGCACTTCGACTACGAGGTGGTCTGCGATCGGTGCGAGGACGTTGTTGATGGTGTTGCTCTCGATGTCGCCCATGCCATCGAGGTCGGAGATCACCACATCGACTACAAGCACAGTGCAGCGTGGCCCGTGACCCTACCAGTCGGCGAGTTGCCGCATGAATATCTTCCCTTGTTTCACAATGCCTTGGTTGTGATCAATAAGCATATGGCTGGGCGGTTTATCTCGGAAGCCAAGGAGTAGCAGTGATGGAGTTCAAGATCCTGAACCCGCGCTACCAGGGAGCCACGCCAGAGGATGTGGCCCGTGCCCTTCTTCGCCCCCTACGAGCTACGCGCGCCGGAGGGCAGCCCATTGTCGACGATGAGGTCACGGTAGAGCAGCCGCTGCCCGACGAGTCCCGCAACGACAGCAGCCATCTGAGCTAGCGTGTCTGCATCCCGCAGGTGAGGTTGGGGCTGATGTAGAAGGCGGCGGCGTGTCTCGCGATGGTTCCCCCGGTGGTTCCGAACCGGCCCCCATAGAACACGATCGCCTCTCTGCCGCGCATCTCGCTTATGAGCGGCAGAGAGGCCCGTGGCGAGAGGATCAACTCCGCGCCCGCGCCCCCCGCATAGGGCGAGGCCACTTGCCAGTACTGCTGCCTGTCGGCATTGGAGCCGATACGGAACAGGATCTCGCCACTGAAGAGTCTGGGGCCGAGCCCGCCATAGGTGGGGTCCTCAACGAGCAGACGATCGCTCGGAGTGAAGGCGACGCTCAACTCTCCCCGAATGCACGTGATCCGGAGTGTGGAGCGGTTGCCCTCGACACCGTGCCACGCTTCGATAGCGGTCTAGAAGGCGCCGTCACCCAGGTCCCCAGCGATCCACTTGATCGGCTGACCTGACGGTCGGATGTAGTCCCCGTCCTCTGTGTAGTGGCTGACTGGCTGGGTGTCGGACGGTTCCGGTAGGGGGTGCTATTGGGGAGCATTGGTTCAGGCAGCGGGACGGCGACGGTAGTGTCTCCATACCGGTAGGTCTCTCGTGCGTTCAGGGCGCTCATGTCGAGCGGGATGGTGCCGAGGGTGTCCCAGCCCGCCCCCCGCCGAGCGCTGATGAAGAGGCTCTCAGCGTCGCGTGTGCTCTGCCAGACGCGGACCTCGACATTGGCCGTCGAGCCCTGAGCGAGCACGCCTGTCGCGACTGAGAGCGCCAGCGCTACAACCAGCGCCCCGATCGTCCACTTCTTGAACACCAAGGAGCCCCCTCCATGACCAGTGGTCATGTCACTTGCGACAGTTCCTTGGGTTCAGGGTGAGCCACGAAGGGGGCAAAGAGCGCCCACCACCGGTCTGAAGGCTCACCGCTATTGAGCCGCGAACTGTCGCAATGCCGGGGCATACGCCTTCCCACTGGGGTGTCAAGGGCGCGCGCTAGGCATCAGATAAACTGTCGATATCACGAGAGCGAAGGGAGCCAGCGCCGTCATGGGCTGCAAGACGAGCTGGAGGTTTGCCCGCTTCTGTTCCGCCACGCCGTGGGGGAACAGGGGGCTGTGTCCTCTGGGCTGGCGCTGTAGACTCGTGTCAACTCCCTAAGAGGATTGCCAGCCGTGCCTGAGCCCGAACAGCCCGCCTTCGACATGGACGGATTCGTAGAGCGCTATCAGGCTGGTTCCGAAGCTGCCGCCAAGATTCACGCTGCCGAACTGGGTTATGCCTTCAGTACGCTTCAGATTCGAATGGACGCAGGTTTCGCTCTTGTAGACCGACGCTTCACTGGCATGGACACACGCCTCGACCGCATCGAGAGGATCCTGGCGAAGGCGTTCCCAGACGAGTATCGGGAGACCATCTCGGAGAACGGGCGCAAGCCATAGGATGCCTGACCAGCCCACCCCGAAGCGGAAGAAGCAGCGTAGCCTCCCGGAGACGCTGGAGGTGCGGAGTCGCGAGGAGCCACGGCGGGCGCGACGGGCGAACTACGGCGGGGCGACACCGGAACAGGTGGCCCAGGCGATCCTCGCTCACCGTCCTCGGATCAAGGATCAACTCTAGTATGTAATCCTCACTGGAACGCCCCCCGCGCCGCGCGTCGCTCCCGTCCTGTAAGGTTCGCCGGAGCCGCCTCGCCCGCCGTTATTCGCGGCGGGCGGCCCCTCACCCCTGCGGCGGCCCAGGAGGAGCCAAGTGGTCAAATTCGGTGTGTTCATGTTCCACACGGCCAACACGATGCAGCCTGCGGAGCTCGCAATCGCCGCCGAGGATCTCGGCTTCGAGTCCCTCTATTTCCCCGAGCACACCCATGTCCCCATGCGCCGCTGGAACGGCGAGCCCCCCGACCGCCAGGGCACCGTCACCCTCTACCGCGAGGGCATCCGCCCCTACGGCCGCCCCTCCGACCTCGACACCTTCACCTTCGCCGAGGAGTACCTCAGCCTCTACGACCCCTTCATCGCCATCGCCACCGCCGCCGCCGTCACCGACCGCATCAATTTCGGCACGGCCATCTCGCTCATCAACGAGCACGACACGATCACCTTCGCCCGCGAGCTCGCCTCCCTCGACCGGCTCTCGCAGGGACGCCTGACCATCGGCTTTGGCGGTGGCTGGTTCCCCGACGAGATGGCGAACCACAACATCCCCTTCGAGCACCGCTGGCAGATCTCCCGCGAGAAGATCGAGGCCATGCGCGAGCTCTGGACGAAGAAGGAGCCCGAGTACCACGGCGAGTTCGTCAACTTCGACAAGTGCTGGATGGATATGAAGCCGATGCGTCGCGGCGGCCCGCCCTTCCTCCTGGGAACCAACTCGAAACCCGCCCACCGCCGCGTCGTTGAGTACTGCGACGGCTGGCTCGCACCGCCCGGTACGCCCGAGATGCTGCGCGAAGGCATCGAGCGCATCCGCCGCATCGCCGGCGAGAAGGGCCGTTCGATGGACACCATCGACCTCTCTGCTCTCGTCATGGTCAACGACGAGAAGCAGGCCGAGGAGCTCATCGAGATGGGCTTCGACCGCCTCATCATGTGGATTCGCCTCGGCGCCCCCACCGACGTCATCCCCCAGATCGAGCGCCTCGCGAAGATCAAGGACGCCTTCGAAGGGGCCTAGTCCCCACCCAACAGGGAGCGCGACCATGCCCATCCACGTCGACATCAAGGACCACATCGCCGTTGTCACGCTCGACAACCCACCCGTCAATGCCCTGGCCGCCGACTGGGACATCATGGGGGTCTTCGATGCCATCTCCGACGACCTCGACGTCCACGTGGCCGTCCTCACGGCTGCCGGGGAACGCGCCTTCTGCGCCGGCGCCGACCTGAAGGGCGCCGTCCGCGCCCGCGAGGGCGACGCCCCTCCCGCGCGCACGCCCTCGGGCGCCGGCAACCGTCGCATGCGCGAGATGCTCTACTCGATCCAGGAGTGCGCCGTGCCCGTCATCGGCGCCATCAACGGCCCCGCCCTCGGTGGCGGCCTCGCCATCGCCGCCTCCTGCGACTACCTCATCGCCTCGGAGAAGGCGAAATTCGGCCTCCCCGAGATCGACGTCGGACTACTCGGCGGCGCCCGCCACTTCATGCGGCTCCTCAACAACTGGGGCCTGGTGCGCCGCCTCCACTACACCGCCGAACGCCTCGACGCCTACGAGGCGCTCGCCCTCGGCATGGTCGTGAAGGTCGTGCCCCCCGACCAGCTCATGGACGCCGCCATGGAGGATGCCCGCCTGATCGCCGCCAAGATCCCCATGGGCATCCGCCTGGCCAAGGAAAACCTCCACCTGATCGAGAACATGGACGTGAAGAACGGCTACCGCTTCGAACAGACCCGCACCGCCATCCTCACCAAGACGGAGGACGCCGCCGAAGCGCGCAAGGCCTTCGTCGAGCGCCGCCCACCGGAGTTCAAGGGCCGCTAGCTGGCAGGGGAGCCGTCACCCCCATAGACCTCCAACTCGGTGTGGAGAGCTAGCGCATCGAAGTCCCTGTCGCTGTGAAGAACCGGGATGCCTTGTCGTATGGCGACAGCGGCAGTGAGGCAGTCCAGCGTGCTGCGGATAGTCGCTCCCTGCCGCCGGCAGCGTCGATAGAGCGCGGCGGCGTCGTCATAGTCGGTCCTGTAGATCGGGAGCAGGGTGGCTCGCGCGAGCAACTGCTGCAGACCGCGGAGGTGCGCCTCGTCTCTCGCGCCTGCAAGCACCTCCATCCGCACGACCTCGCACGTGGTCAGATCGCCACCCAACAGTTCGTCAACGAGGTCGCACACGGGCGAGCCCGTGTCGCGCAGGAACTCTATCCAGGCCGACGTGTCAGCAAGAATCACGGAAAGCGGTTGGCGCGCATCTCGTCGAGGTCACCCTCCCAGCCGCTGCCGCGCATGGCGCGCGCCTCCTCAATGGAGGCGCGCTCGGCTGCCACCGTCCGCAAGGCGAAGTTGATAGCCTCGCGCTTTGTCGCAAGGTCGTATCGCCGCATTACTTCGGCGCAGGCCTTCTCGTCGATATCCACATTTGTGCGTGCCATACACCAACGATACACCAGGCAGGCTGCTTGGCCTACGAGCCCTTGCCAGAATCCTCGCCAGCCCTACCAGATGACCTGCTCCTCCACGAGCCGCTCGTACTCCTCCGCGCTCAGCCCCAGCAGGTCGCGGCAGACCTCTTCGCTGTGCTGGCCGAAGAGCGGCGCCGGGCCGTAGTCGTAGGCCTCGATTTCGCTGTAACGCCCCTGCAGCCCCGCCACCTTGCGCGGACCCACCTCGGGATGGTCCATCTCCACGTAGAGGTCGCGGCCGGCCATGCCTTCGTCTTCCAGCAGCTCGTGCGGGTCGAGGCAGGGCGCTGCCGCCACGCCCGCGGCCTGCAGCGTGTGCATCACGTCGTAGTGCGAGCGCTCCCGCGTCCAGGCCGTGATCGCCTCGTCGATCTCGTCGTGACCGGTCCGCCGGCCCTCCACGCTCGCGAAGCGTTGGTCGCTGGCCCACTCGGGCTTGCCCAGCGCCCCCGCCAGCCCCCGCCAGGCATCGGCGCTCTCCACCTCGATCGCGACCCACTTGTCCTCGCCCGAGCAGCGGTAGACGCCGCGCGGCGCGTGCGCTCGCGAGCGGTTCCCCGGACGCGCCGGCTCCCGCCCGTTCATCGCGTATTCCATGATCCCCTCGGGGATCATCGTCGAGACGATCTGCGCCATCGAGAGGTCCACGTACTGCCCCTCGCCCGTGCGGTTGCGTGCGTGCAGCGCCGAGAGCGCCGTGAATGCCATCATTGTGCCGATCATGAAGTCCGGGTAGAGCCCGCCTAGCCCTGAGGGTGGTCCGCCCTCGTAGCCGGTCAGGTGGGGCAGGCCTGCGTAGGCCTGCACGTTCGGACCCCACCCCGTGGCCGCGTGGTCCGGCCCGACCTGCCCGAGGGGCGAGGTCGCGATCATCACGATGCGCGGGTTGATCGCCTTCAGCGCTTCGTACCCGAGCCCCATCTTCTCCATCACGCCTGCCGCGTAGTTCTCCATCACGATGTCGCTCTGGCGGATGAGCTCCCTGGCCAGTTCCAGCCCGCGAGGCGTCGCAAGGTTCAGGCGCAGGCTCTTGCGGCTGAAGTTGAGCGAGTTGAACACCGCCCCCCGATTGATGCCCGGCACGCCGTCCGCCCCCGCCCCCAGGTTCTGACGGTGGAAGTCGAGGCGGCTCTGCGACTCGATACGGATGACCTCCGCCCCCAGGCTCCCCAGCCACGCCGTCGCGTACGGCCCCGCCAGGATCCAGCCGAAGTCGGCCACGCGCACGCCCTCCAGTGGCCGGTTGTTCATGCCCCCGCCTCCCCCACCGCGCCTGCTTCCGCCAGCCCCGCGAACTCCTCTTCGGAGCGCCCCAGCTCCCCGCAGACCACCTCGCGCGTGTGCTCACCCAGCAGCGGCGCCGGACGCCGCACCGCCCAGGGCGTGCTCGAGTAGATGCCCGCCGCCCCCGGCTGTCGCTGCGTGCCCGCCTGCGGGTGTTCCACATCGACGAAGAAGTCGCGGGCCGCGTACTGCCGCGAGCCCAGCACCTCCTCCATCGTGTTCACGGGGAAGCAGGCGACGTTCCGTTCGAGCGCCATCTCGTAGATCTCCTGCTTCGTGTGCTCCAACAGCCACTCGACCGTCAGCGGCTCGACCACGTCGGCGTTCTGCACGCGCCCCATCGTCGTCGCGAACGCCTCGCTCACGGCCCAGGCCGGGCTGCCCATCATGTCCACCACCGCCCGCCACCAGTGGTCCATCAGGAACGGCGCGAACGAGACGTGCCCGTCCTTGCACGGCATCACCCAGGGGAAGTTCGCTTTCTCCCGCGAGATCTTCGGCTCCTGCCCGTAGCCGATGCTCGCGATTGGCATGCGCGTCATCGCCGCCACCGACTCCATCGCGGAGACATCCAGCAGCTGGCCCGTGCCGTAGGTGCTGCGGTGGAACACCCCGACCAGCGCCATCGTGGCCGCCGACCAGCCCGTCAGGTAGTCGCCCTGATCGCTGCCGTCCACCAGAGGCGGGTACGCCTCCGAGTCCGTGATCTCGTTATACGGCGTCTCCCGGCCCATGCCGCCGACGTGGAAGGCCGTGAACGCCGAGCCGCGATAGTCGCGGTACGGCCCCGTAAGCCCGTAGGGGCTCACGCAGACCATGATCAGGCCCGGGTTCCGCGCGCTCAGCGTCTCGAAGTCCAGCCCCAGCTCGTCGTAGGAGGCGGGGGGCAGGTCGGCGATGAAGATGTCGGCGCTCGCCACCAGCTCACGCAGCAGTTCGCGACCCTGCTCGGTTTCGACGTCGAGCGCCATCCCGCGCTTGTTCGTGTTCAGGTAGAGGAAGCGCCCGCTGCGTTCGGGGTGCGGCTCATCGCCGGGAAAGGGGCCGTACGCGCGGCTACGGTCGCCCTCGGGGGGCTCGACCTTCACGACATCCGCGCCCAGATCGGCGAACGCCTTCGCGCAGAACGGCCCCGTGATTCCCTGGGCGTACTCGACGATGCGCAGGTCGCCGAGGGCGCCCTCCGCCCTGTCCCCAGCTTGGTCAGCCACCGCCTACGACGACGATTCTGACTTCTGGTACTGCCGCATCACCTGCCGGTTGCGCGAGGAGGTTCCGAGGATCGGCGAGATCAGCGAGGAGCCCTTCTCGATCAGCCCCGCCTCCGCGCACAGCGCCCGGAACAGCGAGATCATGCGCTCACGCTCCTCCGGCGGCTCGTACTCGCGGAAGACCGACCGCAGCTTCATGTCGCTCGCCTGCGCCGGGTCCGGGACCATCTCGAAGACCGGCTCGTAGACATCGCGCAGCAGCTCCTGGAGCGCCTCGTGGTACTCCTCTTCGGACCCCGCGTCCTGGATCTTCTGGAACCGCTCGGTCGGCGTGTCGGCCGGGCTGACCAGATCCAGCAGCCTCAACGCGTGCATCGTGCGGTCCACGTCGATGAAGGGAATGCCCACGTGGTGCAGGTCGTCGGGGCTGAACCGCTTCGGGAAGTCCCGCAGCCGGTAGCGCCGGATGACGCTCAGGATGTTGACCATGCCGGCGGCTGGCGCCGTCGCGTCCGTTGGATGTGCCATCTGCTCTCGCCTCCCTTTGGAGTGGTCCGCTCGCGGGCGGTCTAGCGGTCGGGACCGTAGAGGTACTGGTCCAGCGCGTAGTGCATCGCGCGAACGCGGCGCTCCTCGCTGTTCAGCAGGATGCCGCTGAACCCCTGGGAGTGGTACGACTCCTGCACGATCTGCGCCTGCGCCATGTCCTGCTCAATCGCCTCGAACAGCTCCGGATGGTTCCGCGCCGTCCCGTAGACCGTCGCCGGCCTGCGTGGCGCTGGCGCCCCCTCCGGCACCCGCGCGTACACCTGGTAGTCCCAGTAGCACTTGTTCGGGTCCGTCGGATGTGGCCGCGGCCGGAAGAACAGGAACGACCCGTAGGTGAAGTTAAAGGTCAGGTTGGGGAAAACCATGTAGTGGAAGTTGTCCACCAGCTGCTCATCGACCAGCAGGTCCATGTCCATGCCGATGCGCTTGCCCCAGTCCCGGCGGGCCTGCGCCATGACCGGCGGCAGATCCCGCGCCTTTCCCTCGAACGTGTCCGGGTCGACGCCGCAGTCCTCCAGGTTCGCCCGCTGCTGGCGGGTCAGCTCGTCCTTGTTGTCGTACCCGAAGCGCTGCGCCAGATCGTCCGTCCAGCTCGGATCGGGGAGCCCCATGCGGATGAGCTGGCGGCTGTGCTTGCCCCCGTCGTACACGTCCAGCGGCGTCGCCAGGTGGTCGAAGTACTCCAGCAGCTGCGGGTGCAGCGCCGGCAGGTGGTAGATCTCGGCGAACTGGTCCACCGAGAACTTCCAGTTGCACGCCCACTCCAGCACGTAGTCGTCCACCACGTGGTACTCGTCGAGGCGGTACGGATCGAGGTGCGAGGGAATCACGCCCAGGTACTCGTGCAGCGGCTCCGCGTCCGGGTTCATGTTGAACCAGACCCAGCCCGCCCACGTCTCGACGCGCACCTCGGAGAGCTGCTGCTTCTCCTCGGGGATGCCGTTCACGAAGTGCTGGCGGTCCGGCACGTTTTGCAGCTCGCCCGCGATGTTGAACGTCCAGAGGTGGAAGGGGCACTGCAGCTGCTCCGCATGGCCCATGCCGACGCTCGGGCGGATGCGGCTGCCGCGGTGCGGGCAGACGTTGTAGTAGCCCTTCACCTCATCCTCGGCCGTGCGCATGAAGATGAACGACTCCCGCCCGATCTCGTGCACGAAGTGGTCGCCCACCTCGGGGATGTCGGAAAGGGGGCCTGCGTTCAGCCAGACCTTGGTCCACATCCGCTCCCACTCGAGCTTCGCGAACTCGGGCGAGATGTACCGTTCCGTATCAATGAGACCCGTGCCCATGTCGGGCTCTTCGGTTCGCCCCGTGGGGGTCGGGGCCGGGCGGTTCTCGAGCACCATCGAACTGCGCCTCCCTGCAGGAAAATGCCCGCGCATCATGGCCCTTTGCGAGCCGATCGGTCAACGCGTATGGGGGTATTCAGGGCTATGGCCGGCCCGGGGCGTTGACAGCCCGCGTGCGGCAGTCGAGCATTCCCCGGGGACGCTGCGGTTCAGGACCGGCGGCGGTCCTCGCAGCAGCATCGCGGAGGGCCCCCACCCGGCCCCGCCAGCACCTGGAGGAGCACATGGCCACGATCGAAGAGCTTGAGAAGCGAGTCGAGTATCTGGAGGCCGCCGAAGGTGTCCGCCGCACCGTCTACGAGTACCTCCTCCTGCACGACATCCCCAACGTCGTCGAGACCCTGATCTCGCTCTTCACGGAGGACGCCATCCTCGACATAAGCGGCTACGGCGAATCGCTCGAAGGCAGGCTCACCGGCCGCGAAGAGATCGGCGGCCTCTATCGCCGCCTCGAAGAAGGCGGCATCTTCTCCGGCAAGCACAGCACGACCAACGTCCAAATCGAGATCGACGGCGACGAGGCCACGGTCATCAGCTACCTCGAAGTTGGTACGGGGCCTGTCCCCGGCATCGCCCCCGGTGGCGGCATCTATCAGGAGCGCCTCCGCCGCGAGGACGACGGCCGCTGGCGTTTCGTGCACAAGCGCATCATCGGCACGGGCGAGCAGACCGTGTACGCCGCCATCGACCACAGCTTCCCCGGCACCGGGGCCTGGCGCGAGTAGCGCCCGTCGAAAGGACCAGCATGGAGTTCGGCTGGAACGAGGAGCTCGAATCCTTCCGCAACGAGGTGCGCGAGTTCCTCAGCGAACACGACACCCCCGACCTCCGTGCGGAGCTCGCCAACCGTGGCGAGAGCGCTGTGGTGGGCCCCGCCCAGACGGGCCTCCGCGAGGCGCTTGAGGCGCGCGGTTGGGTGCGCATGTGCTGGCCCGAGGATCTCGGCGGCGAGGGCAAGTCGCAGTGGTTCCAGTTCGTTATGACCGAGGAGTTCGCCAAGGCCGAAATTCCCTACGGCGCCGGCTTCGGCACCATGGTCGGTCCCGCCATCCACCGCTTCGGCACCGAGGCCCAGCGCGAGAAGTACCTGCCCGGCATCTGGGGCAATGACATCACCCTCTGCCTGGGCTACTCCGAGCCCAACGCCGGCACCGACCTCGCCGCCCTTGAAACCCTCGCCGTGAAGGATGGCGACGACTGGCTCATCAACGGCCAGAAGCTCTGGACCAGCGCCGCCGACACCGCCTCCCACGTCTGGCTCGCCGTCCGCACCGACCCCGAGGCCCCCAAGCACCGCGGCATCTCCACCTTCATCGTGGCGATGGACACACCCGGCATCTCCGTGCGCCCCATCATGACCATCTCCGGCGGGCGCACCAACGAGGTCTTCTTCGAGGACGTGCGCGTCCCCAGCGACGCCCTCATCGGCGAGGTCAACCAGGGCTGGTACATCATCGCCAACGCCCTCGACCACGAGCGCGTCTGGATCGGCGCCGGCGGCGGCCTCCGCCACATCTTCGACCGTCTGCTCGCCCACATCCGCGAGAAGCGCCCGGAGTTGCTCGAAGACGCCGCCGCCCGCCGCCGCCTCGTCGAGCTGGAGCTCGACCTCGATGTGATGGAAGGCCTCGTCCTCACCAACGCCTCCATCGTGGCCGGGGGCGACACTCCCACCATGGAGGCCTCCATGTCGAAGATATGGACCTCCGAGCTGCGCTACCGCATCAGCAGCGTGGCCATGGACCTGCTCGGCCAGGAGGGCGCGCTCACCGGGGAGGCCAACGGCTTCGCCCCCCTCGACGGCGAGCTCGAACGCACCTACCGCGCCTCCCCCATCCAGCGCTTCGGCGGCGGCGCCAACGAGGTCCAGCGCGACATCATCGCCCGCCGCGGCCTCGGCCTCCCCCGGTAACCGACACATGGACGCAACGCTCAGCGAGACCCAACGACTCCTCCGCGACTCCCTCCGCGATTACCTCCACAACGAGGTGCCCTTCGACCGCATCCGTGAGCTTGAACGCGAGGGCGGCGCCGACCAGGCCCTCTGGGACTACCTCCGGGGCGCGGGTTACCTCGCCCTGCCCTTCGCGGAACGCCACGGCGGCGAGGGCGGTGAGCTCACCGATGCCGCCATCCTCCTCGAGGAGCTGACCCGCCGCGCCTGTGTCATCCCCTTCATGGAGACCACCGCCGCCGCCCTCGCCATCGAGCGCCACGGCGACGAAGCGCTCGCCGACGAGATCGTCCGCGGCGTCATCGCCGGCGCCACCACGATCGCACCCGCCCTCCAGGCCTCCACCCCCGGCAACGGCGCCTCCCCGCGCGTCGTCGACGGCGCCCTCACGGGCGAGCGCCGCCTCGTCGACTACGCCGCCGAGGTCACCCACCACCTCGTCGAGGCTACTGAGAACGGCGAGCCCGGCCTCTACCTCGTCGATGCCCGCGACAACGCGGTCTCGACCGAGTCGCTGAGCACGATCGCGCGCACGCCCCTCGCGCACTGCTCCTACGATGGCGCCCCCGCACGCCGCGCCGGCGGCGCCGAGGCCCTCCAGTTCCTCCGCCGCGCCGGTCGCGCCCTCTGCGCCGTTCAGTGCGTCGGCAACGCCCAGCAGGCCCTCGATATGACCGTCGAGTACGTCGGTATGCGCGTCCAGTTCGGCCGGCCCATCGGCTCCTTCCAGGCGGTCCAGCACCACTGCGCGAACATGGCCACGGATGTGCTCGGCGCCCGCTTCCTCACCTACCGCTCGGTCTGGAGCCTCGACCAGGGGATCGCCAGCGACCGCCAGATCGCGAAGGCCAAGGCGCTCGCCTCCCGCGCCGCCACCGAGGTCACCATGCAGGCCCATATCCTCTATGGCGGCATCGGCTACACCGAGGAGTACGACCTCCACTTCTTCAGCCGCCACGGCAAGGAGCGCTCCCTCGCCTGGGGCAGCGCCGATGAGTGCCTGCGCGTGGCCGCCGACACCCTCGACGAGGTGCAGCCCTGGCGCTAGACCTCGTCTGTGGCCGCGAAGTCGCCGAGGGCGACGTCGACGCCGTCACCGGTCATGTCCCCGGCGGCGCCCCCGAGCGTGGCAGTGGCACGGGCGCGAAGCGCTTCTACAAAGGTCGCTGGTACTACTTCTGCTCGCTCGAGTGCCGCCTCAAGTTCATGGCCACCCCCGACGAGTTCATCGAGGGCGGCGACCGCTGACGGGGCGCCCCTGTTGGCTCCCGCCTTCGCATCCCCCATCATGCTGCCCTCACTCGACAGGAGATCCCCATGAAGCCACCCGAACGGTGGGACCTCGAGACGGATGTGGTCGTGCTGGGCTCCGGCGCGGGCGCTGCTACGGCTGCCGTCGTCGCCAGCGATGGCGGCGCGGAGGTGGCCCTGCTGGAGCGCGCCGAGACCGTGGGCGGTACGAGCGCCCTCTCCGGCGGCGTGCTCTGGATTCCCAACAATCACCACATGGCCGAGGCGGGCATCCCCGACTCACGCGAGGATGTCCTCGCCTACCTCGACTCGCTCTCCCTTGGGGCGATGGACCCCGAACTCGTGGCCACCTTCATCGACACCGGCCCCGAGATGGTGCGCTACCTGGAGAAGAACACGCCCCTCTCCATGCACGTCCTCCCCGGCCACCCCGACTACCATCCCGAGAACCCGGGCGGAAAGCCGGAGGGCGGCCGGTCGCTCGATAACGACCTCTTCTCCTACGAGGAGCTGGGCCCGTGGGCGGAGCGCATCAACCGCCATCCCCACGCCCGCATCGAGCACACGACCAGGCTCGAACGCGAGGCCCTCGATCGCTCCGTCCCGCGGGATGAGATCGAAGCGCGCCGCGCTCGCGACCTTCGCGGCGACGGCCAGGCGCTCATCGGCTCGCTCCTCAAGGCGATCCTCGACCGCGAGATCCCGCTGCACACCTCCACCCGCGCCCGTGAGCTCGTGCTCGACGACGACGGCGCCGTGATCGGTGTGCGCGCCGAGCGCGACGGGGCGCCCTGCAACGTGCAGGCGCGCAGGGCCGTCGTCATCGCCAGCGGCGGCTTCGAGTGGAACAGCGCGCTGATCACTTCATTCCTGCGCGGCCCCATGACCGCCCCCGTCTCCACCCCGGAGAACGAAGGCGATGGCCTCCTGATGGCGATGGGCGCCGGCGCCGCCCTCGCGAACATGAGTGAGGCCTGGTGGGTTCCCGCCATCCACGTCCCCGGCGACGAGATGCGCGGCCGTCACTACGCCCGCATCATCGTCTCCGAGCGCACCTGGCCCCGCTCCATCATCGTCAACCGCCACGGGAAGCGTTTCATGAACGAGGGGGGCAACTACAACGCCGTCGGCCATGCCTTCCACACGTTCGACCCCAACGCCTTCGCCTTCGAGAACCTGCCCGCCTGGCTCATCGTCGATAGCGCCTTTGAGACGGGTATCGCGGGGAATCGGGTTGGACCCGACGCGCCCGACTGGATCCGCCGCGCCGGCACGCTGGCCGAGCTCGCCGCCGGCATCGGTGTGGATGGCGGCACCCTTGAGGAGACGGTCGCCCGCTTCAACGAGGGGGCAGTGCGTGGCGTGGATCCCGACTTCCAGCGTGGCGAGAGCGCCTACGAGAACTACCTCGGCGACCGCCGCCAGGAGCCGCCCTTCTGCACCCTCGGGCCCCTCGACGCCCCGCCCTACTACGCCGTTGAGGTCGAGTCCGGCGCGCTGGGCACGAAAGGCGGGCCGCGCACGAACACGAAGGCGCAGGTGATGCGCGCCACCGGCGGCGTCATCCCCGGCCTCTACGTCACCGGAAACGCCATGCCCGCCGTCACGGGCATGGTCTACGGCGGCGCCGGCGGCACCCTCGGCCCTTCCATGACCTTCGGCTACATCGCCGGCCTCAACGCGGCCAAGGAGCCCCTGCGCGACTAGCGGACGCCGCCCGCCCCCTCTCTCGTGTACGCTGCCCCCGCTTCACCAAGAGGGGGATTGCCATGACCCAGATGTTCGGCATTGATGTGACCGTGGACGAAAGCGTCATGACTCCGATGCGCGATGGCGTGCGTCTTGAGTCCGATGTCTACCGCCCCGCCGGCCCCGGCCCCTTCCCCGCCATCCTGACGCGCTCTCCCTACGGTCGTGGCCCGGGTGGCCGCCCCAACACCGGCGCCGACTTCTGGGTGCGCCTCGGCTATGCCTTCGTCACCCAGGACTGCCGCGGACGCTTCGGCTCCGAGGGCGAGTACACCCCCCACCTCACCGAAGGCCCCGACGGCTACGACACCGTCGAGTGGATCGCCGAGCAGGTCTGGTGCGACGGCAACGTCGGCATCGTGGGCCAGTCCTACCTCGGCGCCGACCAGTACCAGCTCGCCCCCCACTCCCCACCCCATCTGAAGGCGATGGCGCCCGTCTCCGGCACCGCCGACCACCGCCAGAGCTGGACCCGCCACGCCGGCGGCGCCCTCGAGCACGGCTGGATGGTGCCCTACTCCCTCCTCAAGGGCCGCAACACGCTCGAGCGCAAGGGCCTCGCGGACGAGCAGATGGAGACCCTGGAGAGCTACCTCGACCCGCCCCACGAGCACGGCTTCTTCGCCCAGCCCCTCACCCCCGAGGGCTACGCCCACGTGCCCCTCACCGACTGGATCCCGCTCATGGAGGACAGCGCCCCCTACTTCAAGGACTACCTCAACAACCCCGACGACGGCCCCTTCTGGTGGGAGATCAACGTCCGGCGCGGCTTCCACACCGTCGATGTCCCCATGCTCCACTTCGGTTCCTGGTACGACATCTTCCTTGAGGGAACGCTCTCCGGGTACGAGGGCATCAACGCCCTCGGCGGGCCCAACGCCCGCGGCAACCAGCGCCTCCTCGTCGGCCCCTGGGGCCATATCGGCTACTCCCTCCCCACCAGCGACGGCTGCGGCGACCTCGACTTCGGTCCCGAGGCCGAGATCGACTTCATGGAGATGCAGAAGCGCTGGTTCGGCTACTGGCTCAAGGGCGAGGACACCGGAATCATGGATGAGGCCCCCGTCCGCGTCTTCGTGATGGGCGAGAACCGCTGGCGTGACGAGCAGGAATGGCCCCTCGCTCGCACCGAGTACACCCCCTGGTACCTGCACAGCGGCGGCTCCGCCAACAGCCTCAACGGTAATGGAACCCTCAGCCCCGAGTCACCCGCCATCGAGCCCCCCGACCGCTACGTCTACGACCCCAACGACCCCGTCCCCAGCCTGGGCGGCAACAACCTCATCATCCCCCGCGGCGCCTTCGACCAGCGCCCCGCCGAGGTGCGCGACGACGTGCTCGTCTACACCGGCGAGGTCCTCAGCGAAGACCTCGAGGTCACCGGGCCCCTGCGCGTCACCCTCTGGGCCACCTCCTCCGCCGTCGACACCGACTTCACCGCCAAGCTCGTCGACGTGTACCCGGACGGCTACGCCCAGAACCTGCAGGACGGCATGATTCGCGCGCGCTACCGCGACTCCGCCAGCGATCCCAAGCTGCTCACGCCCGGTCAGGCCTACCGCTACGAGATCGACCTGTGGGCGACCAGCCACGTCTTCCTCGCGGGCCACAGCATCCGCATCGAGATCAGCTCGTCGTGCTTCCCGCGCTTCGACCGCAACCCCAACACCGGCACGCCCGTCGAGAGCGAGAGCAACCTCGTCCCCGCTGCCCAGATGGTGCTGCACGACGCGCAGCACCCCTCCTACATCACCCTCCCGGTGATTCCGCGCTAGGGGAGGCGCTGAGAAAGGTTTCGGCTAACAGCCGTGTGACCACGGAGATTCACGCCGTGAGGGGCGAGCAGATCGCTTTGCCGGTGTCAGCCGGTCCCGTGGACGCGACGGATGAACTCGTCGAATAGAGGAACGGTGAAGGCCGTGTCGCCGTGAGCGGGACTGTAGATCATCCCCTTCTTGATGAGTGTCGATCGACGGGGTGCCACGCTCTCCACTTTGACACCCAGCTTGTTGGCGATGTCTCCGCTGCGATGCGGGCCGGGACCCAATTCCGCCATCGCGTGGAGGTACTCCCGCTCCTTGGGCGTGAGTCGATCGAGGCGAACTCGGAAGAAGTTGTCATCAAGCGCCTGCCTCACCGCAGGGCGCGCAGCGCTCACGTCGTCGATGCCAATGGGTGATCCTGGCGCAGAGTTCCAGGCTGCCGAACCCCACTCCTGCAGGAAGTACGGGTATCCCCCTGAGGCACGGACCATTTCGCTTACGGCCTCCGGTGTGATGGCGATGTCCGCTTCGTCTGCCGGAACCGTGAGTACTTGGGATGCCTCGTCGAAGGGGAGTTCGCCAACACTTACGAAGCTGAAAAGCCTTTCCGCGTAGGACTTGGCGGCGCCTGCGAGTCCGGGCACCTGAGGGAGGCCCGCGCCCGCCAGCACAACCGGCAGATTCAGCTGCGTCGTCCGGTGGATCGCGACGATCACACCGGCGAACTCCTCGTCTGTCAGGTACTGGAGCTCATCGACGGCGATGAGTATCCCCGTCGCCCTGTCACGAGTCGCTTCCCCGGCCGCCACAAGGAGGTCCGTCAGGTCCTCGGACAGCACGCCGGAGTCACCCCTGCCGACAGACGCGTCAGCGGAGAGTTGGATGCTCGTGCCGTCGGGCCAGGTAAGCACGAAACTCTTTAGTACCCCGAGCGCAGCGGAGACCGCCATGGAAACGGGTCCCGCCTGGTCGAGATCCAGAAGGATCTGCCGTAGGCGAATCGCCAGAAGAGTCCGGAATGCGCCAGTCTCGGGGGCCTCGATAAAGCCGACCTTGAAGCCCTCTTGGCCAGCGATGCCGGTGAAGCGATTCAAGAGAACGGTCTTCCCAACTCCCCGCAGGCCGAGTGCCACCACGCTCTTCCCCGGCATTCCGGCTGCAGCTCGCCGGAGCGCAACTTCAAATTCGTCGATGATGGTGTCGCGACCTATCAGCGCTGGCGGCTGTGTCCCCGCACCGGGGCGATAGGGATTACGTAGACGGTCCATCCTGATCAAGCTTATCTCTCCTTATGGACCTTAGCAACAGGGGAGATAAGAATCATCAAGGTTGTGTGCCAGCACCCCTCCCACATCACCCTCCCGGTGATCCCGCGCTAGGAACGGCTACGTCATCAGGAAGATGACGGCGTCGCGAGGATGACGCTGCCCGAGGGTCCGTCGTAGGTCATGGTGAAGTGCCGCAGGAAGGCCCTGCCCAGCAGGACCGCGTGACCCTCTTCCCCGTGCAGGCTCACCCCCATGAAACGCCCCACGATCAGAAAGTCGAGCGCCGGGATGTAGACGTGGGCGGCGTACATCTCGGTATCGAAAAGGCCTCCGACGCCCCCGATCCTTACGTGACCGGTTGAGTTCAGCCCCAGCGCGCGGGCGAATCGGTGGTCGATGCAGTTGTTGAGTGCGCCGGTGTCGACGAGTGCGAGGTGTTCGCGCGCCTCTGAACCCTCATCCATCACGTCTCGCCCCAAACCGACACGAACGACGACCGTGGGACCGATGTTCACCAGGGCATCGGGCTGACGCGCGAACCCGAACTCTGCGACCGCCACCTAGGCGAGGGTGTATTGGAGGCGAGCAGGGAGGTTGACGATACCCGTGTCTCCAACCTGCCAAATGAGGTATGGACCGGCGCCGAACCGTGCGATCGCGTCCTCGGCGGCGTCCTCGAACGTGGGGTAAATCCCCGCGCACTGCTCATCGTGGAAGACGACCCACTCGCCGAGGTGCTCGCGCTCCATCTCGGCGCGACACGCTTCGTAGGCGACGATCTGCCGGTCGAGGACTTCATTCATGGAGGATGCTCCGCGCAACCAAGTTGCCTCCAGCCTAGCACACGCGGGGGGCGCCAAAAGGGGCGGCCGTACGGCCGCCCCCCCTGCGATCTCGTGTTCTCGGAACCCTAGCGATCCGGGCCGTAGAGGTACTGCTCCAGCGCGTAGTGCATCGCCCGGATGCGTCGCTCCTCGCTGTTCAGCAGGATGCCGCTGAACCCCTTGGAGTGGTACGACTCCTGCACGATCTGCGCCTGCGCCATGTCCTGCGCCAGCGCCTCGAACACCTCGACGTCGCGCGCCCCACCGCGGACCGTCGGCGGGCGAGGCGGAACCGGCGCGCCCTCCGGTAGCCGCACGAACGTCTGGTAGTCCCACAGGCACTTGTTCGGGTCCGTCGGATGCGGGCGCGCCCGGAAGTAGGTGAGCGAGGTGCCGCCGATGTTCAGCGTGATGTTCGGGAAGATCATGTAGTGGTAGTCGTCGATCAACTGCTCACCGTGCAGCCCCGAGACGTCCACGCCCATCTGCTCATAGAGCTCGCGGCGGGCCTTTATGATCGCCGGGCGAACGTCGTTCACCCCGCCCTCGAACGAATCCTTCTCGATCCCGACCGTGGCCAGCTGCAGCCACTGCGAGTCGGTGATCATCTCCTTGTCCGAGTAGCCGTGGCTGCGGGCCATGTCGTCCGTCCAGGCGCCTTCGTCGGGATACCCCTGGCGGATGAGCTGGCGGCTGTGCTTGCCCTCGTCGTACACGTCCAGCGGCGTTCCCGCCGTGTCCCACCACTCGATCAACTGCGGGTGCAGCGCCGGCAGGTGGTAGATCTCGGCGAACTGGTCGACTGCGAACTTCCAGTTGCAGGCCCACTCCAGCTGGAAGTCCTGGACCATGTGGTATTCCTCGAAGTGGTACGGGTCGAGGTGCGTGGGCATCACGCCCAGGAACTCCTGCAGCGACTCCGCCTCGCCGTCCATGTTGAACCAGAGGAAGCCGCCCCAGGCATCGACGCGGACCTCGGCCAGGTGCTGCTTCTCCTCGGGAATGCCGTTCACGAAGTGCTGGCGATCGGGCACGTTCTGCAGCTCGCCCTCGATGTTGAACGTCCACAGGTGGAAGGGGCACTGGAGCTGCTCCGCGTGGCCCACGCCCACGCTCGGGCGGATGCGGCTGCCGCGGTGCGGGCAGACGTTGTAGTAGCCCGAGAACTCGTTCTCGCCCGTGCGCATGAAGATGAACGACTCCCGCCCCAGCGTGTGCGTGAAGTAGTCCCCAACCTCGGGGATGTCGCACAGCGGCCCGGCGATGTTCCAGGTCTTCGTCCACATCCGGTCCCACTCAAGCTGGGCGAACTCCGGGTCGGTGTAGCGCGTCGGGTCGATCACGTGCGTGCCCATGTCGGGCTCGTGCACTCGCTCCAGCGGCGTCATCGGAAGTTGATTCTGGGTGACCATCAAGGCCCCTCCTTGCAATCCTCAGGGCAGGCAGTATTCGTTGCCGCGATGGTGGCATTGCCCCGAGCGCCAGTCAATGCCGCCCGTGTGGGATGCGCGTTCCCGCTGCCCTCCTCTACGATGCGCGGCGCGCCCCAATGGCGCGCAGGAGAGCACCCATGGCAACCGTCGGAGTCGTCGCCCGCTTCAACATCCACGCCGAGAAGGCCGAGGAATTCGCCCGTGTCGCGAACGAATGGCTCGTGACCCCCAGCCAGAAGGAGGAAGGCTGCATCCGCTACGAACTCTGGCACGACAACGAGGATCCCTCCCTCTTCGCCATGGTCGAGGAATGGGAGAGCGACGCGGCCCTTGACGCCCACCTCGCCGGCTCGCGCAGCCGCAGCGGCGGCCCGAACATGGGCGAGTACATGGCTGGCGCCCCCGAGATCCGCCGCTTCAGCAAGACGGGGTAGCAGTGGTCGGTGGCTGGTGATCGGTGGTCGGTGGTGATGCTGACCACCGCTGGAGGGCTAGCCCGACAGGTCCGTAGCCGAGCCGGTCGGCCGATTGGCGTATCCCGCCAGTCACCGACCACCGACCACCGATCACCGAGCGCTAACCACCTCGCATCGGCTTCAGCACCTCTTCCACGAACCGGAGCACCGGCTCCGTCGAGGTTGGGTGCCCGAAGTCGCAGGTGAAGTGGCGCACGCCCAGCTCGCGGAAATGCTCGAGCGTCTCGCGCCACGACTCCGATTCCTGGCTGTTGTTCGGCAGCCCGACCTCGCGCGTCACGCTAATGGTGATGTCCGACGGGTCGCGCCCCGCCTCCTCGGCCGCCTTCCAGACGATGTTCCGCTTCCGCGTCCAGTTCTCCTCCCACTCCTCGCTCGGCGACCAGAACGTGTTCCAGCCGTCGGCCTGGCGACCCACCATCGGCAGCGAGAGCTGCTCGCCCTGCGCCCCCACCATGATCGGGATCATGGGGTCGGGCCGCGGCGGCGCCTTCGCATCCTTGATGGTGTAGTAGCGTCCCTCGAAGCTCGGCGACTCCTCCGTCCACATCAGGCGGCAGATCTGGATCGTCTCCTCAAGCTGCCGGATACGCGTCGCCGTCGAGGGGAACTCGTAGCCGTAGCGCTCGTACTCCTCCCCCCGCCAACCGGCCCCGATACCGAGGATGAAGCGCCCGCCCGAGAGTTTCTGCAGCGTCGCCGCCATCTTCGCCGTCAGCGCCGGGTTGCGGTATCCCTGCCCCATCACGTGGTGGCACAGCTGCACCGTGGGGAACTTCGCCGCCAGCCACGTGAGCGTCGTCCACGACTCCAGGAACGGGTCGTTCTCATCGGCGAAACCGTAGAAGTGGTCCGCCAGCCACACGCAGTCGAAGTGCTCGAACGCCGTCGGCAGGATGTTCCGCTCCTGGTACATCACGATCGGCTCGTAGTTGCTGTCCGCCAGGCCGATCACGGGGGATACCCATCCAAAGGTGAGGTCGTCAGTCACGAGTTTGTCTCCTCCTGGCCCCACGTTCGCCGCGACAGGCGGCCTCGCGGGCCCGAGAAACGATACACGAGCAGCCCCTGGATCGCCGTTCACGCCATCCCCTCACCCCGCCAAACCGGTAAGGTTGCGCCCCAGCGTTACCGCGCTGCTCACGCCGGCGCCAGGAGGATTGCCATGCGAGCGCTCGTCTACCGCGGCCACAAGCGTATCGAGTTGGAAAACGTGCCCGACGCCGAGGTTCCCGCCCCCGACGGCGCCCTCGTGCGAACCACCAGCTTCGCCATCTGCGGCTCCGACCTGCACGGCTACCACGGCGCCGTCAACGAGGAGCGCATCGGCGCGACCATGGGCCACGAGGCCATCGGTGAGGTCGTCGAGGTTGGCCGCGACGTTCGCCGCATCCGCCCCGGCGACCACGTCGTCGTCTCCGCTGTCGTCGGCTGTGGCCGCTGCGAGGCCTGCCAGAGCCTGCTCACGGCGCGCTGCCCGCACACCGAGGGGCGCGTGCTCAACCTCGGCCAGGCCGAGGCCATCGCCGTCCCCGCCGCCGACTCCTCCCTCCTCCCCATCCCCGAGGGCGTGAGCGACGAGCAGGCGGTGCTCCTCACCGACATCCTCCCCACCGGCTACAAGGGCGTTCGCGGCGCCGATATCCAGCCGGGCGGGACCGTTGCCGTGGTCGGCGCCGGCCCCGTCGGCCAGATGGCGCTCGAGACCTCGTTCCTCTTCGGCCCCTCCAAGGTCTTCGCCATCGACCAGGTGCCCCACCGCCTCGAGGAGGCCGCGCGCCTCGGCGCCATCCCCATCGACGCCAGCCAGGTCGACCCCGTCGAGGCCGTCCTCGAGCAGACGGGCGGCAAGGGCTGCCAGCACGTCATCGAGGCGGCTGGCCCCCAGGCCACGGTGCGCATCGCCTTCAACGTGCTCGCCCACGGGGGCACGCTCTCGCAGGTGGGCGCCACCGCCGACCCCGAGATGACCGTCAACCTCATGTCCCTCTTCGGGAAGGACCTCACCTACCGCGTCGGCCTCGTCTCGCCCCAGTACGCCTGGCCCGAACTCGTCCCCCTCCTGCAGGAAGGCAGGCTCCACCCGGAGCGCGTCTTCACCCACACCCTTCCCATGTCCGATGGACCCCGCGGCTACGAGATATTCGACAACCGCGAGGACGGCGTGATCAAGGTCATGCTCGACCCCACCCGCTAGCGCCGGTCGAAGAACCCGCCCCATCTCGTGGGTTCACCTGGCCGCCGCCGGTGCGGCGGTTTGAAGTCCGGCAGGAAGCGGTCCATCACGAGGTTGTACAGCCCCCACATCGCCAGGGTTGCCGCCCAAACAATGGAGCCGTAGAGCCACATCGTCGCCAGCAGGCGGAACTTCCCTGCGTCGAGCGGGGGCCTTCCCCCGCCCGCAAAGAGGCCCGTGCCCTCCACCTCAAGGCGCATGAGCAACCCTCCCTCGTGGCTGATGAGGTCGGACTGCGAGATCGAGAAGTAAAACAGCAGCACCCCGAAGGTCCGGACCAGCGCCAGCACGAGCGCAAGGCCCGCGGCCACCCGTACATATCCGTTGGGTTGGAAGAACCACAGAACCACCAGCAAGTTCAGCAAGCCGGGCGTCGTCAACAGCAACAACGTCGGCCAGAAGTCGAAGTAGTAGACACTCGCCGGTATGGATTCGTTTCTCCAAAGGGGCAGACCCAGCGCCCTCGCGTCGAGCGCATCGCCGAAGGTGAACAGGAGCAGTGCGCTCAGGGGCGCCGTCACCAGTGGCGTCACCACCAGCCACGCGAACGGTGACTGGTTCATCAGCCGCCGCCTCACGCCGGTGGGGGCTGGTCTCTCTTCGTCACGCACCCGTGGAGTCTAGTCCGGGAACGGAGCAGTTGCTCCATCCCCCCAAAGAGGGCTAGCGCCGGTCGAAGAACCCGCCCCATCTCGTGGCTTCATCGGGATGTCGGTCGTGGGGTGGCATGACGTTGGGCAGGAAGCGCTCCATCAACGGCTCATAGGCCAGCCACAGCCCCACGGTCACCAGCCACATCCACAGTCCGCTCGTCCAGGCTGTCGTCAGCAGCCGAAACGTCGCCGTCAGCGTCGATGGGGCGTAGCCGCCGCCCTCATTGATTGGGACGCGGATGAGGAGCCCCGCGTCTCCGACGACGCTGGCCGAGAACCAGATGATCGCGGCCAGCGGCACGACGAACGTCCGCAGCAGCGCCAGCGTCAAGGCGAGCGCCCCAGCCATCCGCTCGTAGGTCAGATCCCGGAACAGCCACGGCGCCACCAGCAGGTTGAGCAGGCCCGGCGCCGTCAGCAGCAGCCAGGTGTCCCAGAAGTCGAAGTAGAAGTAGTGCGTGCGATCGATCCGCCCCGCGGATCTGGTCCACTCCTTCTCGACCAGGCCGAGCGCGTCCGCGTCGACTTCACCGCCCAGGGTGAACAGGAGGAGTGCGCCCAGCGGGACCGTCACGACCGGCGTCATCAGGATCCAATGGAATGGCGAGTCCACTCGCATCCACCACTGCACCTTCCCGAGCAGGCTGGGCGTCTCGGTGCCTTCGTCGGGCATCGTCGGAGTGTAGCGTGCGAAGGGGGAACTACCCCCATCCCCCTGGAGGAGGGCTAGCGCCGGCCAGGGAGCCTCCCCCAGGTCCTCGGTTCGTCGGGCTCACGAGGCGGCTGGAGGCTGGGCCAAAAGCGCGCCATCAGCGGCTCGTACGAGTACAACAGCGCCACCGTAACCAGCCACATCCCCAGTCCGCCCGTCCAGGCCGTCGTCAGCAGCCGCAGTGTGGCCAGCAGGGCCGTGGGGCGGGAGGGGTCGCCCCGCTCCCCAATGGGGATGCGGATAAGGAGCCCTGCGTCGCCCATCACGTCGGCCGACAGCCACACGATCGAGGCCAGCGGCACGACGAACGTACGCAGCAGCGCTAGCACCAGCGAGATCCCCGCCGCCAACCGCACGTAGGTCAGCTCATGGAAGAGCCATCGCGCCACCAGCAGGTTCACCACGCCCGGCCCCGTCAGCAGCAGCCAGGTGACCCAGAAGTCGAAGTAGAAGTAGTGCGTCCGATCGAGCCGCCCCGCGTCTCGGGTCCACTCCTTCTCAATCAGCCCCAGTGCACTCGCGTCCAACGCACCGCCCACGGTGAAGATGAGCAGGGCGCTCAGCGGTAGCGTCACCACCGGCGTCACGAGCATCAGCTCGAACGGTGAACGCGTCGCCAGGCTGTGCCAGAGCTTCCCGATGGCGCTGCCACCCACGTCCCGGGAGGGCACTGGCTAGCGCCGCCGTCCCAGGAAGCCAGTCCAGCGCTTGGGCGCATTGGGGCGCGGCCCGCTGGGCGGCTCAAGGCTGCGCCAGAAGCGCGCCATCAGCGGTTCGTACGCCTGCCAGACCACGGCCGACACGCCCCACATCACGGCTCCGCCGATCCACGCCGCCGTCAGGAGCCGGCGGATGGCTACCCCCTCCGTCGGCGAGTCCACGTCGGTGATGAACCCTGTCGCCTCGACCTCCAGCCGGAGGAGCAGGACCCCGTCGCTGATGACGTCGAATTGGGCGAGGACGACGGTCGCCATTGGCACGATCAGCGTGCGCACGAGCGCGAGCGTAACCGCCACCAGCGCGGCCACGCGCACGTATCCGTTGCGATCGAGCAGCCACAGCACGGCCGCCAGGTTCAGAACACCCGGTATGGCCAGCAACAGCCCCGTGCGCCAGAAGTCGAAGTAGTAGAAGCAGGTCTGCGCGATGTGCCCCTGGAATTTGCAGAGATCGCCCGCCGGCAGCCCCAGCGCCTCGGCCTCGTGCTCCCCGCCAAGCGTGAAGAGCAGCAGCACGGTCAGCGGCAGCGTTACCACCGGCGTCATCAGGATCCAGAGGAGCGGCGATCGCTTCTCGAACCAGCTCCGCACTCGCTGCATCCCTGCAGCCTGCCCGCTAGGCATCATCGGCTTCCGAGGGAAGGTTGTGCTGGATGTATGTCTCATCGAGGTCCGCCAGCAGGGGGTAGACGCGGTGCGGCGGGTGTGGAAGCGCCAGGACCGCCTCGTCGCTTCCCGCGGTCGCCCACGGCCCGACGTGCGCCGGCGCCGCCTCCGTGAGGCTCACCCCCAGCCAGCGTTCCGAGGTGCGGTCGTAGACATCCGTGCGCCCGAAGGCGATCAGCGAGGGATCATCGGGCGAGGGCGCGGCGCCGCGAACGTCCGTGTGCTGGAACCATTCGGCGGAGGGGCCCGGCGGGTCGGGCAGCGGCTCCAGCCGCGATCCGTCGGCGCTCACGAGGCTGTAGCCCACCTTCCCATTGATGCGCGTCTGCATGACGAGGCCCGAGGAGTCCGCCAACCAGCGTGCCCCCCCGAGTTCGTCCCCGTAGTTCAGCCTGGCCGAGTGGATACGAAAGCGGTTCTGTCCCGTCTTTCCATCGATCACCATCACCGTGCTCGTCTCCTCGAAGGCAATTGGGTCCGCCCCGGGGATCGGAAGCACGCGTTCGCCTGCTACCAGTGATCCATCGGGGGACACGAACGCGCGGTCCACGCGCACACGCGTCACCCCCCGATGATCGCCTGTCCAGCCCAGACGCGCCACAAAGGTCGCGAATATCCCGTACCCGAGCGTCAGCGGGGGCCGCGTGGGCCAGTACGAATAGGGCATCAGGAAGGAGTCCCCATCGCTCGCCGGCGTCGTGGCGTGGAACAGAATCCGTTGGAGGGACCTTTGCCGCTGGGGCGAGAACACCCCGGACGCTCGCCCCGTTCCCCCGTCGAGCATGAACAGGGTGGGGTTCTGCTGGGGCTGTTCGAGCGCCAGGAAGGCGCGGCGGCCGCCCGGTTCGAAAATCGGTGGGATGGACGGGAGCCGTGTCCCCGTAAGTTCGAACTCCGCGCGCTCCTCCAGCATGTCGTCCGTGAGGACGTACCGTGCCCGCTTCACCGGGTACGGCTCGCGCGCCGGCTCGAGCTTCTCGAAGAGCACCGCCTCGTCCGAGAACCCCAGCAGCCGAAGCTCCTCCTTCGGCCAGACCCACGACTGCCCCGAGCCCCGATCGTGCAGCGCGCCCTCTGCCGCCACGAATCGCCGGCCCGTGCTCGCGCGGTACGACGGCGCCTCACCGCCCCCCGGCTCCGTGAGCTGCCAGCCCGTCACGTTCCCCGCCCCTCCGCCCCGCGTCCCCAGGAAGAAGATGCCGTGCTCCTCGGTGATCGGAGCCCCTTCCTGAAGGGAGAGCTTCCTGAACACGCCCGTCGCTGGCTGCAGCACCGACAGGGGCGGCGGCACGGGCGTGAGCGTCGGCGGCACGGGCACCGGTCGTGGCGGTCGCACCACTGTCTCGGTCTCGCGCGTCTCCCGCGTCGCCAGGAATGCCCCCGCCGCTGCCGCCGCGACTCCGGCCGTGGAGAGCGCCAGCAAGGCTCGCCGCGAGATTCTCCGGCGTGGCTCCGGCGCGCGCGGCTGTCTCGTCGCGGGGCGGATGCCGGCAGTGCCCGCTGGGCGCGGCTTTGGCGTCCCGCCTCCACCCTCTGGCGGCCCTTGACCCGCGAGACTCGGTGGCAGGGGCCGTCCCGCCTCCACCTCCGGCAATCCCGGTTCCGTTCCAACGGCCCGCCCGATGCGTGCGTGCGCATCGGGAATGCTTATCCCGAGCCGCACCGCGATTTCCGCGACCGGCCTTCCCTCCGCCAGCAGCTCCTCAAGCAGCCGCGAGGTCGCTCCGGCGCCCTCCGTCGGGCGCGGGTCAATGGGCTGCGCAGCGTCAGCCATGGATCGATTCTAGGCGACCGGCGACCGGCGACCCGGCCAGCCTCGCCTACATCGAGAGCTTGCCCCATTCCCCGCTCAGGTCCGCCGGTCCCCGGTAGAGCGCTTCCAGGCGCCGCGTCTGGATGTACCACTGCCCGTCGATGCGCGTGTACGTGTCGAAGTAGCAGAGCGAGTTCATCGTCCGGCCCGCCTCGCGGTTCAGGAACTCTCCCATGTACCAGCGTCCCGTGGCCGTGTCGCCGGTCACGTCGTCGATCACGCCCGAGTAGACGTGCATGTACACGTTCGGGATGCTCGCCATGATTCGCGTCCAGTCGCCTACGACTTCCTCGCGGCCCGAGCGCGTGGTGCTCGTGATCCACTGCCCGTCCGGCGCCCAGGTCGAGCCCCAGGCCTCCGGGTCGAAGCGGTTGACCGCGTCCACGTAGCGCTCCGCCACCTGTCGCAGGGCGGTGTAGTCCTCAACCGTTGGTGCTCCCATATCGTCCTCCTCGTTGACCCGCGCAGCCTACCGCAGTCGGGCGCCGCCGCGCGTCCCCCACGGGCCGTCCCTGCGCCGTAGGATTCGCCCAACCACTTCCGGAGGCCCCTCCATGACTGACACCAGCGCCTACGAAGGCATGATCGCCGAGACCATCACCATCCAGGGCGATGGCGGCGACCGCATCCACGTCTACCTCGCCCGGCCCCTCGGCGAGGGGCCGTTCCCCGCCATGCTCCTCCTCCACCACATCCCCGGCTGGGACGAGTGGTACCGGGAGACGGCCCGCCGCTACGCCCACCACGGCTACGTCACCATCGCCCCCGACCTCTACTGCCGCGACGGCCACGGCGAACCCGAGGATGTCGCCGCGAAGGTCCGCGCCGAGGGCGGCGCCCCCGACGACCGTGTCGTCGGCGATGCCGACGGCGCGATCGCCTTCCTCCGCTCCCTGCCGTACGTGACCGGCAAGGTCGGCGTGATGGGCACCTGCTCGGGCGGACGCCACTCCTTCCTCGTCGCCTGCCGCAGCCAGGAGGGCGTCGACGCCGTCGTCGACTGCTGGGGTGGCAACGTCGTCATGCCCCCCGAGAACCTCTCCGAGCGGCAGCCAGTCGCGCCCATCGACTACACCGCCAACCTCAACGCCCCGCTGCTCGGCCTCTTCGGGGAGAACGACTTCAGCCCTACCCCCGAGCAGGTCGCCGTGCATGAGGAGGCGTTGAAGCGCGAAGGCAAGGACTACGAGTTCCACATGTACCCCGACGCCGGGCACGGCTTCTTCTACTACCACTACCCCCAGGCCTACGCCGCCGAGGCCGCCGTCGATGGCTGGCAGAAGATATGGGACTTCCTCGGCCAGAACCTGGGCAGTTAGGGGAGTTCGCCATGTGCACCATGATCGCCGAGAAGGTCCAGATCGCCGGCAGCGGGAAATCGCGTGACCGCTGGTTCCCCATCGCCCAGACCTACGTCTCCTACGACCATCCCTTCCACCTCCAGCGTGAGCACGCCCTCAACCTCGACTTCGTGAACGAGGCGCTCGGCACCAGCGCCCGCGTCGCCGTCGAGCTCACCCCCGAGGACGCGCGCGAGCTGGCCACCACCATCCTGCGTCTCCTCGATGAGGGCGCCCGCGCCGAGGCGCGCTAAGCAGCCGTCCCGGAGCGCTTCATGCCTCAATGGCGCTCAGCCCGCGCCAGACCCAACTCCGCGCACATACGCCCGAGTGAAGGAGGACTCCCCTTGACCCCGGAGGCCGACCAGCCCGCCGAACCCCGACTTGAGGCCATCGCCGCATTCCTCCCCGCCTTTGAGGCTCACGACTTCTCGGTTGGGAACATTGCGACCCTGATGCACTTCGACTACTCGGAGCCCGTCCTCCGATTCCAAGAGACCGCCTACGAGGACGGATGGGTGACCCCGACCGTCGACTGGCCCGCATGGACCGAGACCGAGGAGGCTCGTCGCCTGCGCGACGACCGGACCGCCATTGAGGGAGCCATCGTTGAGCAGCTCCAGAAGCTCCTCACCACGGTCATCCGGCAGGACCGGTTCGTGACGGGAGCGCTGGCGGGAGCCTTCGAGTCTGGCCTGCTGACGGCAGTCGTACGGCGCGTGGAGCAACTCCGGCTCGAAGCCGCCAGAGAGAGCGCTGACAGCTGACGCAGGGACCCACGGACCAGGTCGAGATCGACGACGAGGGGGCGCAGAGCCTGCGCCCCTGGTCCGCATTCACCTTCCGCGACTTCCGCTACCACTGGGCGACCGGCCTCGCCACGGTCGTCTCCCGCTGGATGCGCATCCTCGTCACCGCCCAGTGGCTCTTCGAGACGACCGGCTCGCCCACCCAGCTCGGCCTCATCGGCGCTGTCCAGCTCATTGTCCAGATTCCCGCCCTGCTCTGGGGAGGAGCCCTCGCCGACTACATGAACCGCAAGCACCTCGTGGCGGTCGCCCACACGGTCACGTTTGTCGTCCTGCTGGCGATGGGATTCCTCAGCGCCGCCGCCCTGCTCACGGTCTGGCAGGTCTACGTCGCGATCGCCATCACCGCCGCCACGCAGGTCATCTCGCAGCCCGCGGCGGCGGCGCTCACGCCTACCGTCGTCCCCCGCCGCCACCTCATGCTCGCGATCACCACCGAGACCGCCACCATGAACGGCGGCTCCATCCTTGCGCCCCTCCTCTTCGCGGGCGTCGCCGCAGGCTTCGGCCTCACGACCGCCTTCTTCGTGGCGGCGGGCGCGACCGTGCCCGCCGCGGTCCTGCCGTTGTTCATCCGCGCCCGTGGCCAGGTGGAGCAGGCCCCCGAGGGCTCGACCGTGCGCCGCGTCTGGGAGGGCTTCCTCTTCGTCGTCCGCCACCCCATCCTCCCCGGCCTCTTCCTCCTCGATATCGGCATCACCGTCGTCTCCTTCTACCGCGAGATCCTCCCCGTGCTGGCGAAGGGCCTGTTCCAGGGCGGGGCGGGAGCCGTCGGCGTCCTCGGCTCGGCCAACAGCGCCGGGGCGGTGGCCGGCTCCTTCGGCGCGATCTTCTTCGCCGGCTACCGCTCGAAGGGGATGCTCGTCATCTACGCCTCCCTCGCCTACGGCGTTGTCCTCCTTGCCTTCTCGAACGTGACCGCGCTCTGGGCGGGCGCGATCACCATCGCCCTCATAGGCGCCGCCGATGCCGTCACGGTCGCCATCCGCCAGACGACCGTGCAGCTCACCACGCCCGATCACATGCGCGGGCGCGCCTCCGCCTTCCTCGTGCTCGCGGCGGTCACCGCCAACAACATCGGCACGCTCTGGGTCGGCCTCTGGTCCGACCTCATCGGCGAGCGCGCCACGATGACGCTGGGCGCCTTCCTCGCCTTCGGCGCCACCCTCATCATCTGGCGGGTCTGGCGGCCCCTGCGCGAGTACCGCTACCCCTGAGCCCGCTCCCTCAGCGGTAGGGGATGATCTGGGCGTAGTCGACGGCGCTCTCGATCACCCGCGAGAAGGCGAAGTCGACCACCAGCACGTCCTTCATGATCGGCCCCAGCATCGGTCCGACCACCTCCGTGTGGTACGGATGGGCCGCGTAGGCCTCCATCGCCTCGATCGAGTCCACCTCGGCGATGAAGGCGAGGTCGAACCGGTCCGTCGCCGAGCCGTAGTACGGTCCCGGCTTCCCCAGGATCCAGCGCCGGATAAACGGCTTCTGCCGGGGGAAGCGGTCGAGCGCCAGCGTGAACTCCTCGATGTCCTCCTCGCTCGCGTCGTCCTTGAAGGCCAACATCGTCACGTGCGCAATCGCGACATCGTCGTCCCCCTCGCGCGGCGGACGGTAGGCGACCGCGCTCTGCTGGATGGAGGTGAACTCGAAGTCCATCACGAGCACGTTCTCGACGATTGGCCCCATCAGCGCCGCCGCGTCCATGTGGAAGGGGTGCTTCGCGTAGTCGATCATCGCCGCGGGCGAGTCCACCTCCACCGAGAAGGCGAGGTCGTACGCGTCGCTGGAGATGGGGTAGTAGTCCCCGGGCTTCCCCGAGATCCAGTGGCGCAGTCCCGGCTTCATCGTCGGGAACTCGTCGAGCTTGTCCCAGAACTTCTGGATGGCGTCCTCGTCGGCGCCCTCCTTGAAGCTCAGAAAAACGGAGTGTGAGACGCCCATGGCGACCCTCCTTGTGGCGGACCGCGGCGCGCCCCGACCCGCCTCGTGATGGCCGTGAGTATAGGCTTCCGCCATCCCCTGTAGACTCATCCGCTATGCAGATCGGCGCCCAACTCCATAACAACTCCACCACCTGGCAGGACATCTCCGCTGTCGCCAGTGCCGTCGATGCGGGCCGATGGTCCAGCCTCTGGGTCTACGACCACTTCTTCCCGCCCGTCGCCAACCTCGGCAATGAGATCCCCACCTTCGAGGCCTACGCCCTCCTTGCCGGCCTCGCCGCCACCACCGAGCGCGTCCGCCTGGGCACGCTCGTCACGGGCAACACGTACCGCAACCCCGCCCTCGTCGCCAAGATGATCGCGACCATGGACGACATGAGCGGCGGCCGCATGAACGTCGGCATCGGCGCCGCCTGGTTCGAGCGCGAGCACACGGCCTTCGGCTGGACCTTCCCCTCCCTGAAGGAGCGTCTGGATCGCCTCGAGGAGGCCGTGCAGGTCATCCGCCTCCTTTTCGATACCGAAGGCCCCGTAACCTTCGAGGGCCAGTACTACCAGCTCGATGACACGCCCTTCGAGCCCAAGTGCATCCAGAAGCCGCACGCGCCCATCATGGTTGGCGGCGGCGGCGAGAAGCGCACCCTCCGCATCCTCGCCCGCTACGGCGACGTCATGAACGTCGACGGCCCGCCCGACTTCGTCCGCCGCAAGATCGAGGTCCTCGAACGCCACTGCGCCGACATCGGCCGCGACCCCGCCGAGATCAAGAAGAGCATCCAGCTCACCTGCGTCCTCCAGGACGACCCAGAGAAGGCGAAGATGTGGCGCGACCGCTACGGCGGCCACCTCACCCCCGAGGAGCGCGAGCGCGACCTCGCCATCGGCTCCGCCGAGCAGATCATCGAGGTCCTCCGCCGCTACGAGGCAGTCGGCGTCGAGGAAGCCATCTTCGCCCGCATGCCCAACAACCCCGCCCTCTACCAGCGCCTCGACGAGGAGGTCATCAGCGCCTTCGCCTGAGCCCCGCCGATTGCGTTGGCACGGACTGGGTGGGAACCTGACACTGAGAACCGATGCCTGACGACGCCCCCGAGACCCCGCCCATCTCGCACAAGTGGCAGCCAATCGAGGACTTGCCCGAGAACTGGCGCGGGTTGTGCCGCCCAGACCTTCATGCCGTGCAGCGACAGTGGGTGGCGGATCGCAAGCTCATCAAGGACGAGACGAAGCTGGAGCAGTTTCAGGAGCAGCTCTACACACTCTGGGCTGTTGAGACCGGGATCATCGAGCGCCTCTACAGCGTCGACCGCGGGGTCACGGTCCAGATTCTCGAAGCTGGGATGGAAGCCCTCGGGCAGTTTCACGATAAGGGACTGATTTCTGCCGACGCCGAGGCCCTTATCGCGGACCAGCATGCAGCACTTGAGATGGTCATGGACCTGGTCGGGCGCCAGCGGGAACTCACGCCTTTCTACATCAAGGATCTGCACCAGCGGTTGACCCTCAACCAGCCCACACGAGATGTGCTAGACCAGTCCGGCACTATCAAGAAGCAAGAGTGGCGCCCATCAGAGAAGGGCGTCTGGAAGAAGTGGCCGAACAACCCTCTTCAGCCTGACGGGTCCATTCACGAGTATAGCCCGCCAGAACAGGTAGACAGCGAGATCGACCAACTACTTTCCTGGTGGAAGCAGCATGAGTCGCTGGGTGTCTGTGCGGAGGTCGAGGCGGCATGGCTCCACCACCGTTTTGCACAGATACACCCCTTCCAGGATGGCAACGGTCGTGTGGCTCGGTCTCTGGCTAGCGCTGTCTTCGTGAAGGCAAACTACCTAGTCTTGGTCGTGCGGGACGAACAGCACCGGGAACGCTATTTCGATGCGCTGGAGGCAGCAGACAAGGGCGACCTCAAACCACTAGTCGATCTCTTTGCGGACATCCAGCGCTTTGACCTTGGGGAAGCGCTCAAGACTATTCGCTCGCTACGGGGCGAGGAAGCCGTACAGGCGATTGAGGCTGCGGCGTCCGCCGCGCGTCAGAGTCAAGACGCCACGACGGCACGGGTGGCAGGGGCACTGGATGACCTGATGCGCGTTGCCTCGGTTCGTTTGGAAGAAATCGCAGCGGAGACGCAAAGTGCTTTCGAGTCGCAAGACGTCGTGGTTGCCGCCTCGGTCTCCAAGGGCGACGCCAGCGAGGTCTCGTGGTCCTGGCACATCGCGGACGCTGCGAAGATGCAGGGATACCCAGTGGACCTCGAACGCCCGCAGCGATGGGCGTCTCTCCGGCTGGGTCTACCAGCACGAGCGGAGACAGACATTCGTCTCGTCATATCCCTGTATGGCACCGGGCGCCAGCCTCGCCGGTATGCAGCCTTGGCAGTCGTGACCCGGCCCAGCGGCGATGGGGCCTGGGAGAGGCGTGTGACTCTCGGAGAAGCGTTCGTCTTCGATGTCCAACCTTCTACCGATGAAGCGATCGAGGGGGTTGCTGCGAAGTTCCGAGTGTGGCTCGACGAAAAGATCACAAGTGGTATTCGCACGTGGAGCTACGACCTGTAGCCTCCCCAACCCCCCTCCCCGAAGGCGTATCCTGAGCAGTCACAGCGAGCCATACGCTCGCGGGGAGTCCAGGCATGACGGCAGGACAGGCGGCGGCTAAACGCCTCACGACCGAGATCGATCCGCGCGAGTTCGATACCCCCGAGTACCGCAAGAACCCCTTCCCCCTCTACAAGCGCCTGCGCGACAACCGCCCCCTCTTCCGCGATGGCTTCCATGGCCGCTGGGTGCTCAGCCGCTACGAGGACATCGTCAACGTCTTCCAGGACAACGAGCACTACGACCGCGCCCTCTACAAGCCCGAAGGCCCCTACAAGTTCGGCGAGCGCTCCGTCTTTGGCCCCAACATCCTCGAGTACGGCAACAGCCAGCGGCACCGCTGGATGCGCAACATCGTCGCCGACCAGTTCGTCGGCAACCGCCTCCAGGCGTTCCTGCCCTACATCGAGACGATCGCTCGCGAGCTCCTCGGCTCGATCGTCCAGAAGGCCGCCGACGACATCGCCAAGGGCTTCGCCGATACCGGCGAGGTCGAGCTCGTCGAGCAGTTCTCCAACCAGTTCCCCGTGCGCGTCATCTCCAACATGCTCGGCCTGGACCGCTCCGATGAAGACACCTTCGTGAACTGGTACCAGCGCCTCATCGCCGGCATGGGCTCCGGCCAGTACTACGTCGACGGCATCCACGCCCGCGACGAGATCTGGGACTACCTCGACCCCATCATCAGGGAGCGCACGAAGAACCCCGGCGAGGATCTCGTTTCCCGCATCGTCACCGCCGAACTCAAGGGCCAGCGCATGAACGTCGAGGAGGTCAAGGGCTTCGTCGCCCTCCTCCTCGCCGCCGGCGGCGATACCACCGACAAGGCCATCGCCAACATGTGGTACCACATGCTCTACACCCGTCCCGATCAGTTTCAGGAGGTCCAGCGCGACCACTCCCTCTGGACGAACGTGTTCACCGAGATGATGCGCTACGACCCGGTCGTGCACGGCCAGGGGCGGCGCACCACCTGCGAGATCGAGATGTACGGCCAGGTCATTCCCGAACGCGCCTCCGTCTCCCTCTTCCTCGGGGCGGGCAACCGCGATGAGCGTGTCTTCAAGGACCCGGACACCTACGATATCTTCCGGGACGATCTGCACATGGGTCGCGAGTTGCGCTCTGGACGCTACCCCGATGGCCGTGCCGGCCACCTTGGCTTCGGCATGGGCCAGCACTTCTGCATGGGCTACGCGATGGCCCGCCAGGAGGCGATCATCGCGAGCACACGCCTCTGCGAGGCGATGAAGAATCCCCGCCCCAAGTTCCCCACGCACGAGGGCATCACGGGACCAAACATCAACGAAGGCGGATTCCGTGCCCCGCGAGAGCTCTGGGTCCAGTTCGATGTCGCCTGAGGGCGACCCAGCACCACATCAGGAGAACGTATGAAGTCCGAAGTCCACCCCCTCAGCGGCGCCACCTACACCGAGCTCGGAGACGGCAAGGTCCGGGTCCAGAAGGCGAAGAAGTACGGCATCTTCCAGTGGGACGGCCAGCACGTCGAGGGTGACCTGAAGCACGCCGACCCCCACCTCCTCCAGTGGGTTGGCGGCCCCGAGCTTCCCGCCGAGTTCGTCGAGAACGACCCCCGCCGCGCCGCCCGCATGCAGACGGGCCGTGACGCGGCCGCCGCCGAGGCGCAGTACACCGGCGGCACCGCCCTCGCCGGCGAGAGCGACGACACCTTCACCCGCTACACCGGCGACCCCGGCCGCGAGACCGCCGCCGGTCGCCGCTCCTCCGGCATCTCCTTCATGGAGCTGCTCGAAGGCGACCAGTACCCCGAGCGCATCCCCGAGACGCTGCGCATGGAGAACTCCCTCCCCGGTGGCGTCCGCAAGACGCCCACCGAGCGCTACACCAACAAGAAGTGGCACGATCTTGAGGTCGAGCGCCTCTGGAAGCGCGTCTGGCAGATGGCCGCCCACGTCGACGACATCCCCGAGGTCGGCGACTACCTCGTCTACGACGTCGCCCACCTCTCCTGGATCGTCGTGCGCACCGGCGAGAACGAGTTCAAGGCCTACAACAACGCCTGCCTCCACCGCGGACGCCAGTTGCGCGAGTTCGACGGCAAGCAGGCGACGGAGTTCCGTTGCCCCTTCCACGGCTGGTGCTGGGAGATCGACGGCTCCCTCCGCGAGATCCCCTCGGAGTGGGACTTCCCCGAGGTGCGTGAGGACGCCAGTCACCTGCGCGAGGCCAAGACGGCTACCTGGGGCGGCTTCGTCTTCATCAACCCCGACCCGGACAGCGAGTCCTTCGAGGACTTCCTCGGCGACCTCCCGAAGCACTACGAGAAGTACGAGTACGAGACGAAGTACAAGCAGATGCATGTCGCAAAGATCGTGCGCGCCAACTGGAAGGCGAACCAGGAAGCCTTCATGGAGGGCTACCACATCATCGCCACTCACCCGCAGCTCATGATCTACGGCGGCGATGGCGCCAACCACCAGTACGACTCGTTCGGCAACTGGTCGCGCGCCGTGACCGTCGCCGCGCGCACCAGCGCCCACCGCGGCATCCATCCTCCCCGCGAGGAGATCTTCGCCACCCGCCACAAGATGGCCGACATGATGCGCGAGACCCTGCGCGAGACGATCGGTGACCGCGTTGATGTCTACTGCGACGCTGAGTTGATCGACGGGCAGTACAACAACCTCTTCCCCAACTTCCACCCCTGGGGCTCGTTCAGCCGCATCGTCTACCGCTTCCGCCCCTACGGCGACGACCCCGACATGAGCATCATGGAGGTCATCTACCTCGCGCCGTGGCCCCTCGATAAGCCCAAACCGCCCGCCGCCCAGATTCATTGGGTCGGGCCCGACGACCCCTGGACCGAGGCCCCCGAGATGGGCGGCCTCGCCCGCGTGCTCAACCAGGACAGCTATAACCTTCCCAAGGTGCAGAAGGGCCTCAAGACCAAGGTCGACCCCTACGTCTACATGTCCGCCTACGAGGAGGGGAAGGTTCGCCACTTCCACCACCTCTACGACCAGTGGGTGGCCTACGACGACGGCGAGTAGGGCTTAGGCAGGCGAAGCCCGTGCCCCTGAGGCGCTGCAAGTTCTGTCCCGCGCCTCCCCTGCAGGAGGTCGCCGTCTCGATGTGGACGGACGACCCCGCTGACGTGCGCCGCGAGACCATCTTCCTCTGCCGCAAGCACCTGCTGCGTCTGCGCAAGGCGGGCCAGGCCGGCCACGAGCATCGCGGCATCCGCTACCGCACCGGCTTCTGGTAGGCTCCCTTCGCTTGCACGCGAGCGCCCACCGCAGCGACGCTCGCCTCCGGAGGACCACCGCCATGCGAGAAGCCGTCATCGTCTCCACCGCCCGCACACCCATTGGCAAGGCCTATCGCGGCGCTTTCAACGACACCTCCTCTCCCTCCATGGCCGCCCCGGTCGTGAAGGAGGTCGTCGCCCGCGCCAACCTCGACCCCGCTGAGATCGACGATGTCATCGTCGGCTCTGCTCTCCAACAGGGAACGCAGGGGTTCAACGTCGGCCGCCAGATCGCGACCGCCGCCGGCCTCCCCGTGAGCGTCTCCGGCCAGACGATCGACCGTCAGTGCTCCTCCGGCCTCATGGCCATCTCCATCGCCGCCAAGCAGATCATCGTCGACGGCATGGAGGTCGTGCTCGCCGGCGGCATCGAGTCCATCAGCCTCGTCCAGAACAAGAACCAGAACGTCTTCCGCGCCCGGGACCCCAACGTCCTCGAAGCCACGCCCGACATGTACATGCCCATGATCGGCACCGCTGAGGTCGTCTCCAGGCGCTACAACATCTCCCGCGAAGCACAGGACGAGTACTCCCTCCTGAGCCAGCGCCGTACCGCCGCCGCCCAGGACGCCGGCCTCTTCGGCGACGAGATCATCCCCAGCCACGTGACGAAGGTCGTCGTGAACCGGGAGACGGGCGAGACCAGCCATCAGCAAGTCACCCTCGACCAGGACGAGTGCAACCGCCCCTCCACGAATGCCGAGGGCCTCGCCTCGCTCAAGCCGGTCATGGGCGAGGACGGCTTCATCACCGCCGGCAACGCCAGCCAGCTCTCCGATGGCTTCGCCGCCTGCGCCCTCATGGAGGCCAGCGAGGCCGAGAAGCGCGGCCTCGAACCGCTCGGCTACTACCGCGGCATGGCTGTCGCCGGCTGCGAGCCCGACGAGATGGGCATCGGCCCCATCTACGCCGTACCGAAGCTGCTCGAACGCACCGGCCTCACCATGAACGACATCGATCTCTGGGAGCTGAACGAGGCGTTCGCCTGCCAGGTCGTCTACTGCCGCGACCAGCTCGGCATCCCCAACGAGACCCTGAACGTGAACGGCGGCGCAATCTCCATCGGCCATCCCTACGGCATGAGCGGCGCGCGCATGGTCGGCCACGCTCTGATCGAGGGGAAGCGTCGCGGCGCCCGCTACGCCGTCATCACCATGTGTGTCGGAGGTGGGATGGGCGCTGCCGGCCTCTTCGAGGTCGCCTGACCGTGGGCCAGTGGCTCGTCGGCGACATCCTTGAGCGCAGCGTCCTGCTCTACGGCGACCGGACGGCCGTCATCGAAGGCGGGCTCCAGCGCACCTACGCCGAGACGTCCGTCCGCATCCGCTCGTTGGCTGCGGGCATCCTCGCGACTGGCGTCGAGCCGGGGCAGCACATCGGCATCCTCGCGAGCAACTCCCACCGCTACTTCGAGACCTACTTCGCCGCGCACTACGCGGGCACGCCCCTCGCCCCCCTGAACATGCGCCTCTCCGCCCCCGAGCTGGAGTTCATCATCAACGACGGCGAACTCCGCGCCCTGCTCGTCGGTCCCGAGTTCCTGGAGCTGCTCGAATCCTTCCGCGACCGGCTCCCGAAGCTCGAACACGTCATCCTGCTCGCCGACAGCGCCCCCGACGGGATGCACGCCTACGAGGAACTGGTTGCCGGGAACGCGCCCCTCGCCGCCGCCGCCCGCGACTGGCGCGAGGACGACATGATCAACCTCTGCTATACGGGCGGCACGACCGGCCTGCCGAAAGGGGTCATGCTCTCCCAGCGCAACGTCGTCTCCAACTCCCAGCACATCCAGATGACGTTCCCCTTCGAGGAGTCCGATGTCTGGCTCCACGTCGCGCCCATGTTCCACCTCGCCGATGCCTGGGCCTGCTACTCCGTCACGGCCGCCGGCGGCGCGCACGCCTTCATCCCCGGGTTCGCTCCCGAACCCTTCCTCGCCGTCGTCCAGGAGAGTCGCGTCACCGCCACCATCCTCGTGCCCACGATGATCAACTTTGCCGTCAACTACCCCGCGGTCGGGGACTACGACCTCTCCTCCCTCCGCGCCCTCCTCTTCGGCGCCTCACCCATGCCCACCGACCGCATCCTCGCGGCCAAAGAGATCTTCGGCCCCATCCTCGCCCAGGCCTACGGCATGACCGAGACCGCCCCCCTGCTCACCGCCCAGCAGCTCGAGTGGCTCGACTACGACACGCCCGAGGGCATCGAGCGCCTCGCCTCCTGCGGGCGCCAAGTGCAGGGCGTCGCGGTTCGCGTGGTCGACGACGACGGCTTGCCCGTCCCACCCGGCGGCACCGGCGAGGTCGTCGCGCGCGGCCCCAACGTCATGCTCGGCTACTGGAACCGTCCCGAGGAGACCGCCGCCGTCCTGCGCGATGGCTGGATGCACACGGGCGATGTCGCCCGCATCGATGACCAGGGCTTCATCTACATCGTTGACCGCTCGAAGGACATGGTCGTGAGCGGTGGCGAGAACGTGTACACGACCGAGACGGAGGGCGCCCTCTACCAGCACCCCGCCGTCCTCGAAGCGGCCGTCTTCGGGATTCCCGACGAGCGCTGGGGCGAAGCCGTCCACGCCGCTGTCGTCCTGCGCGAGGGCGCGACCGCGAGCGAGGACGAGCTCATCCAGCATTGCCACTCGCTCATCGCCGGCTACAAGAGCCCCAAGAGTGTCGAATTCCACGACACGCCGCTACCCAAGTCCGGGGCGGGCAAGATCCTCAAAACCGAGCTGCGCGCACCCTGGTGGAAGGGCTACGAGCGGGGCGTGAACTAGCGCGGCCCCTCGCTGGTCGGCAGCGGGTTCTCCCCGATCATCAGGTCCTCCACCGGCCGCCCCTGCCCCAGGTCCTCGGCGATGACGCGGGCGAGCGCTTCCGGCGCCAGGCCCGCGTACCACCGCCCCTCGGGGTAGACCACCGCCGTCGGTCCGCTCTCGCAGATGCGCAGGCACCCTACCTTCGTCCGGTAGATGGGCGTGGCTCCCTCGCGCGCGTTCAGTTCGCCGACGCTGCGCTTCAGCCGGTTCCAGGCGGTCTGCCCTTCCTCGGGCGTGCAGCAGTCCGGCCCCGTGCAGATGAAGACGTGGCGGCCGTAGCCGCCCACGCCCCGTCGCGCCGCTTCCGCGCGCGCGCCCTCCAGGCCCGTGTCCTGTTCGTCAGTCACGCTTCACCCGTTCCGAGGATACGGGAACCGGCCTCGCCGGTCCCGCGTCGCAGCCCGGACGCGCCCGGCGCTGGAGTGACCAAAGCCCCCGCGGATGCGGGGGCTTTGAGTCTGGTGTCGGCAGCAGCGCGATTACAGGCGCAGTTTGCCGTGCGAAGGCTGGCGCCGGCGCTGCCGCTGGGGCAGTGCCGCTTCCTCGGCCGCGAGGTCAATCGGCGGACGGGTCAGCACTTCGTGCACGTAGCCGCACATGATGCAGCTGCCGTAGGTGCCGTGCCAGTCGCGCTCCACGATGATGGAGCCGCTGCACTTTGGGCACGTCTGGGGAGGGGCCTCTTGCAAGGCAGGCATAGGGAACTACTCCTGGGTTCCGTGAGGCAAGACCAAATCAGACCTCGAAACGAGCATCCTGCTCGCCAGGCCTTCCGAGTGCATACGGGGTTAGCTGACGGGTTCGGGCGGAAGGTTGCCCTAGGGACTGGAGACGTCCCATTCACCCCAGTAAGTGGTTCCCCCGCTGCGCCAGCGACACTGGCGCACTCTGCAGGTTTCGGCTTTCGCCGAGCGCATGCTCCTTGCGGAGCCCCCTGAACTTACCGGCCCGCGGATCGGCCTGTCAAGGACTTTGGGAAGAAAATCACAAATATTCCCTCTATTTCGCCGATCTAATGGAAATTTGCCCTATCCAGCCACCAACGCCGGGGCGATCACCGCCCCTGCCGCCGCCAGCCAGACCGCCAGCATCAGCCCCGCCTCCGCCGCCACGCCCCGACCTCCGCCGCCTCGCGCCGCCAGACCCAGCCCCACGATCAGTGCCGCCAGCGCCGCCCCCGCAGCCACCTCCCAGCCCGCGTTCCCGCCCGCCAGCGGTCTCGCGATGAGCGCCGCCCCCACCGGCGCCGCCGCCGCCAGCAGCAGCGCCCCCACCGCCCGCGCCGCCGGCCAGCGTCCCCCGGCCGTCGCGAGCCCGATGGCCCCGAGCAGCGCCACCAGCCCCAGCAACGCCCCCACGCCCGTCAGGCTGTCGATCCGCAGCGGCGGCAGCGCCGGGAACGGCCAGGGCCCGCCCCCCATCGCCTCCACGCCCTCGTCGAGCTGCCCCTGCTCGGCGCGAAGCATCAGCAGGCGTCTCGCCTCGTCCTCTCCCGCCAGCAGGAGTTGCGGGTTGTCCGACTCGGGTACGTCGTGGCGGTCCAGGAGATCACGGTACGAGTCCAGCTCGTACGCCGCCGCCGCCTGGAACTCCTCGAACTCGGGCACGACGCCGAGCTCCGAGGCGAGCTGCACGTACCGGGGCAGGTCCTCCGCCGCCACGTTTCCCAGCTCCGTCCGCACGGCCAGCAGCATCGCCGCCACCGAGACCGCCCCTACGAGCACCGTCCAGCCGAGCGCATGGCTCCATCCCGGCGCCAGGGCGCGCCCGGCGGTCGCCGTCAGCGGCCCCAGCGGCAACGGCGCCGGACCCTCCCCGGATGCCGGAGCCGCTTCACGCGCGCGTTCCGCCAGCGCGGCGGCGTTCGCCGCGCCCGACCCGAACCAGCGCACCGCGCTTGCCGCCGGCGCCAGCGCGAGCGCCCCCGCTGCCGCCATCGCCACCCCGTAGAGCGCCGTCGAAGTCTGGCTCACGCCGTCAATCTCCACCTGCCACCCGAGCACGAAGGCCCCCACCAGGGCCGCCCCCGCCAGCAGCGCGAACACCGCCCCCGCTCCCATCCCCCGGTCGCCTCCCCGATCGCGCAGCAGCACTCGCCCTGCGGTGAAGATCAGGGCGCTCATTCCCGCCCCCGTCAGCGCCGCCCCCGCGAACCACCAGCGCCCCTCTTCCAGCAGCACGAGCGGGGCCGCGAATGCCAGCGCCCCTCCGAGGATCGCCGCGATCCAGTACCCCGCCACCACGGCTCGCCCCGCGTTCCGCAGCGCCCGCGCCCAGAACGGCAGCGTGATCGCCGCAATCGTCGCGGCCGCCAGCCCGAGCGCCTGCACCACCAGCGGCGCCACGAGCCAGACCGTCTCATCCGTCAGGAGCGCGATGGGCGCCCCCAGCACCAGCCCCGCCGCGCCGCCCGCCGCGATCAGCGCGAGCGTCTCCGCCCCTCCCGCAGCGCTCCCCGCCGCCACCAGCGCCTCCGCCTCCGGCCCCTCGTCCTCGCTCGATTCGCTCGACGCCAGCAGCCTCGCCGCCAGCGCCGTGAGCGCCGCCCCCGCCCCCGCGCCCAGCACGAGGAACGCCGCCTCCCCGCTTGGGAGATCGGCGAAGCGCGTTGCGATGCCGTAGAGCGCCCCCACCCCCGCGACCGCAAGCGCTCCACCCACCAGCGCGGGGGCCGCCCCCGCCCACAGCGTGATCGCAAGCGCCTGTCGCAGGGTCCGGTCGGCGGCGGTCGCGGCCCGTTCACTTGCGCGCTGTCCCAGGGCTGCTCCCCCGCTCGCGGTCACCGCCGCCCCCAGCGCCCCCGCCACCACCGCCAGCCCCGCAACCGCGCCCGACTCCACTCCCTCCCGGTACACCCCCACCAGTGCGCCCAACCCCGCCCCTGCCCCTATCGCCGCCGCCATGCTCAGTGCGACAAACCGCCACACGAAACTGCCGGCCAGATCCCGCGTGCGTTCAGCGGCCGCGGCGACCGCGTCGCTCGGACGCGTCCGCAGGAGGATGTCGAGCGAGAACCAGATGGCGAAAACGGCTGCAACCGCCGCCGCGAGCGGAATCGCGAGCTGCGCCACGATCACCGCTCGCCTCCTCTCCGCCCTGCCCCGTGGGGCCGGAGTCGGCGGCTACGCTAGATGAACAGCGGGCCGAATACCACCGCGACGATCGACATCAGCTTCAGGAGGATGTTGAGCGACGGGCCCGAGGTGTCCTTGAACGGATCGCCCACGGTGTCGCCCACGACGGCGGCCTTGTGCGCATCCGAGCCCTTGCCGCCGAAGTGTCCTTCCTCGATGTACTTCTTCGCGTTGTCCCAGGCGCCGCCTGCGTTCGCCATCATGATGGCGAGCATCGCGCCCGCTGCGATCGAGCCGATCAGCAAGCCGCCGAGCGACTCCGCGCTGATTACCGCGCCCACGAAGATGGGTACGGCCACGGCCAGCAGGCCCGGCACGATCATCGCGCGCAGCGCGCCCGTGGTGGAGATGCTCACGGCGCGCTCGTAGTCCGGCTCTTCGGTGCCGTCCATGATGCCCGGCTTCTCGCGGAACTGGCGCCGCACCTCTTCCACCATGGCCTGCGCCGCTCGTCCCACCGCGCCCATCGAGAGCGCGGAGAAGACGAAGGGCATCAGCGCCCCGAGGAGGATGCCGACCATGACTTCCCAGTCGAGGAGGTTGAACACCTCGACGCCGGTCGTGATCGAGTACGTCGCCAGCAGCGCCAGCGCCGTCAGCGTCGCCGAGCCGATGGCGAAGCCCTTGCCCGTCGCCGCCGTGGTGTTGCCAAGCTGGTCGAGCGCGTCCGTGCGCTCGCGCACCTCCGGATCGAGGCCTGCCTGCTCGGCGATGCCGCCGGCGTTGTCGGCCACCGGGCCATAGGCGTCCGTCGCGAGGGTGATGCCCAGCGGCGCGAGCATGCCCACTGCCGCCAGCGCGATGCCGTAGAACCCGGCGAACTCGTTCGCCAGGATGATTGCGACCACGATCGTGATCATCGGGATTGCCGTCGAGAGCATCCCCAGGCTCATCCCGCCGATGATCACCGGGCCGGCGCCGGTCTCCGCCTGCGCCGACAGGTTCACGGTCGGGCTATAGCGGATGGGCCCAAGGGAGAAGCCCTCCGATGAGGTGTATCCCTCTGTGACCGTCCCGATGATCTGGCCCGCGATGAGGCCCACGAGGATTGCCCAGAACAGGTCCCAGGGAAGGTCGAGCACGGCGATTGAGATGGCCGCGCCTACTAGTACCAATCCCGATGCGCCGTAGACGCCCGCCCGCAGCGCCCAGAGGAGCCGTCCCTGGCTCGCCTGCTCGCCCGTCCGCACGAGGAAGGTCGAAAGCACCGCGGCGATGATGCCCACGCCTGCGATGAGCAGCGGCAGCACGGCCGCGTCGCCCTTGAAGCCTTCCGAACCGGAGGCGAAGAGCTCCTTCGCGCCGATGCTGCCCGCGCCCGCAATCGCGATCGCCGCCAGCGCCATCGTCGCCACCATCGAACCGACGTACGACTCGAACAGGTCGGCGCCCATCCCCGCCACGTCGCCCACGTTGTCGCCCACGTTGTCGGCGATGGTCGCGGGGTTGCGGGGGTCGTCCTCGGGAATACCGGCCTCCAACTTGCCCACGAGGTCTGCGCCCACGTCGGCGGCCTTCGTGTAGATGCCGCCGCCCACGCGCGCAAAGAGCGCGATCGAGGATGCGCCGAAGGCGAAGCCGGTCAGCGGAACCGCGCTCTCCCAGATGAGGTAGAGGATGCCCAGGCCGAGGATGCCCAGCCCCACCACCGTGAAGCCCATCACCGTGCCCGAGTTGAAGGCCACGCGGAGCGCCGGGTTCAGCCCTTCCATCGCCTTCGCGGCCGTGCGCACGTTCGCCCGCACCGCGATCGTCATGCCCAGGTAGCCCGCGCTCGCCGAAAGGAGCGCGCCCACCAGGTACGAGATCGCCATTGCGGGAGCGTCGCTTTCGAAGCTCCAGAAGCGGCTCTCCATCGGGTTCTTGTCGAGCACGTCCAGGTCGATGAACAGCAGCAGGACCACGAACACGACGGCGACGAAAACCGCCAGCACCGCGTACTCGCGCTTCAGGAAGGTTGCGGCGCCGAGCTGAATCGCGCGCGCGATTTTCTGCATCGCCTCGTTGCCCTGGTCCTCCCGCACCACCGCGAACACGCGGAAGGCGGCGAAAACGAGCGCGAGCGCGCCCGCGATGATGGCGAAAATCAGGACTTCCATGGTTCCCCCAGAGGCAGGTGCTACGCGGCGTCGCGCACTGTGAGGGAGCCCCACGGGCGACGATCGCAGCAGGATGCGGACCGCTAGGGACTCTAGCGCGGCGCCCTCGTTCGTTCAATGTGACGCCCGTGTTTCCAGTGCGGGGCTCGCCTCAGTCGCTCGCTGAAGTGCTCCGCCGCTGCACGATCGCCATCGTCAGGTCGCCGCGTGTCCGCTCCAGGATGCCCCGCGTCTGGTCCGTGGTGCGCCGCAGGCCGCCCGTCATCGCGTCCGGGAAGTCGATCGTGACCAGCAGGGCGTAGATGTCGTCCATCGCATCCAGCAGCCCCTCGCAGCCGTCGAACGCACCCTGCCGCAGCCGGTCGAGGATGACCCGGCGCAGCTCTCCCACCGCCTCTGCGACACCGTTGAGCCAGGCCGCCGCGCTCACACCCAGATCCTCGGGCGAGGGCAGCGGCGCCCCCGAGACCAGCGCGAGCGTCGCCCGCGCCTCCGCGTATTCCTTCTCCGCGTCGTGCACGAAGCCCGCATGCTCGATGTCCGGGTGTCCGGTCAGCGCCCCGAAGCCCTCGTCCGCTTCCGCCCGCGCCGCGTCGAGTCGCGCCTCCGCCTCCGCCAGCTCCCCCCGATGCGCCGCGCGGATGCTGCGCGCGCTCGCCTGGATCAAGGCCCGCGAGGCCCGCAGCGCCTTCTCGCGCGCCGCATGCTTCTCGTTCAGGTGGGCGACGATGCGCGGCCCGATCTCGGCCAGCGGTGACGTGTCCGGCCGGGGACGCTCCCCGCCCGCGCTCACAGGTTCTTGACCGGGTCCGGCAGGTCGCCCTCGCGCGCCGCGTCGATCATCTCCCGCGCGCTCTCCGGCATATCGATCCCGTACTCATCGAACCGCTTCTCCACCCACGAGCCGATCTGCCGCGGATCGCGGAGGTCGGCCTTATCGCCGTCGATGGCCGGGTCGCCGAACCGCTCGAGCACGTCCTGCCGCGAGTACGTCCGCGCGAAGCTGGAGACCAGCCGCTGCGTGGACTCGCTGCCGCAGTGCTCGCAGGCGGCCTCGGCCTTCAGGTCAGGCTTGCGCGAGAAGTGGTTCGTGATGCGCCGGCAGTCGTCGCAACGGAATTCGTAGATCGGCATAACGCGCCGATCGTAGCACGCTCCGGGGCGCTATTCGTCCGGAATCTCAAGCCCGCGGAAATGCTCGATGTGCGCCACCGAATCACGCGCGCCGATGTCCAGGCTCACGAGGTCAATGCGTGCGCATTCGGGGTCGAGCCCGGCCTCCTCGCAGTACTCCATCGCGCAGCGCCACATGCGCTGCAGCTTGCGCGTGTCCAGCGACTCCGCCGCCGTTCCCCGCTCCGCCCGCCGCGTTCGCACCTCCACGAAGGCCACGTCCTCGCCGTCGCGCGCAACCAGGTCGATCTCGCCGCTGGGGGTGCGAACGTTTCGCGCCAGGATCTCGAGTCCCGCCGCCTCCAGCCGGTGCGCCGCCACGCGCTCGCCGAAGGCCCCCAGCCTCTGGCGTTGGTTCACAGGTGCAGCTTGCCCTGGGCGAACGGCGCCCAACTGATGCGGTGCGCTTCGCAGGGTCCGCGCCGCTCGATCGCGAGCCGGTGGGCGGTGGTGTAATACCCCTTGTTCCGGCAGAAGCCGTAGCCGGGGATGCGTTCGCACAGCTCGGTCATCCAGCGGTCGCGCGCCACCTTCGCCACGATCGAGGCAGCCGCCACCGAGACGCTGCGAGCGTCCGCCTTCGGCTCCACCCGCACCCGCGGCAGGGGGAGTGGGAGCGCATCGGAAATGACAAAGTCCGGTGCGCGGGGAAGCGCCTCGATGGCGCGCAACACCGAGAGCCGCCGCGCCTCCACGATGCCGCGGCTGTCGACCTCCGCGCTCGTGGCCCAGCCGACGCCGAAGGGGATCGACGCCTCGATCTCGGCCGCCAGTTCCTCGCGCGCCCCGGCGGTCAGCATCTTCGAGTCCCGCACCCGCCGGAACCAGGAACGCCGGTCGTCCGGCGCGAGCAGCACCGCCGCCGCCGTCACCGGACCGGCGAGCGGCCCCACGCCCACCTCATCCACCCCCGCGACCGTCGCCGCTCCCTCACGCCACGCCTCCCGCTCCCAGCGCAGGGAGGGGACGCGGGATCGGGGCTGCTTCCGGGTTTTCGTGCGGCGGGCGCCCGCCACCGCTAGCGTGCGGCCCCGGCGCGCTCGCCGAGCAGGGCCGCCAGCGCTGCTTCCAGCGGGGGCGGCTCGGGTACGCCTTTGAACTCGCTCAGGCGCCGGTAGATCTCCGCCGCCGCCCGATGGAACCCGTCGGGCAGGCCAGCCCCCGCGAACGTGTCCGCGATCTCCTCCATCTCCCCGGCGAAGCGCCACGCCTTCGCCGCGCTCCCGAGCGCTCGCGCCTCCCCGCCTGCCGCCAGCTCCGGCTGCGAGATCGCCCACTCGCCGCGCAGCGCCTCCGCCACCCCCTCCCGCTCCGCCAGCGCGAGGATGCCGGCCAGCAGCGCCGATGTGCCCTTCGTGTAAGCGGCGTACGCCATCTTCAGCGCCGAGGCCGCGCCCGCCTCCGCCCCGATGGCGATCGCCTCAAGAGGGCTCCCCGCGAAGAGCGCCGTGACAGCCGCCGCCTCGCTCCCCGACAGGTAGAGCCGCGTGATCCCTGGCTTCCACGCTGGCGGCCCGATGATGCCTCCGTCGACGAATGCGCCCGCCCCGCCCGCCAACACCGCCTCCCCGATCGCCTGTCCCCGCGCCGGCGAAACCGCGTTCCCGTCCACGTACACGCCGGAGAACCCCGTTTCCGCGACGTGCTCGGCCAAGGCGAGTGCGGCGTCGGGAGGACACACGCTGATGAGCGTCTCGCAGGCCTTCGCCAGTTGCTCAATGCCCCCGCCGTCCACCAGCCCCGCCGCCTCGGCGCGGTCGCGCGTTGCCGCGCTGCGCCCCTCGCTCGCCCAGAGTACGCGCCGTCCCCGCCCCGCCAGCGCCGCCCCGACGGATGCGCCCATCGCCCCCGGATGCAGGAGGCCGATGGCGCCGCCGGACACCTCCGCCACTGGCTAGTCCCGGGCCTGCGGCAGCCGCCCCGGTGGCGCCGCGAGCAGCGCGTTGAGCTCCGCCGCGTTCGCCGCGATCTGTTGGTTCAGGGTTTCGATGCGAGACAGCGCCGTCTGCACTTCGGCGAGTTCGCTCTCCAGCTCGCCCGAAGCCAGCAGGGGGTAGAGCGCCTCGCCGATCGCCGTCTTCTCGCGCCGTACGCGCGCTTCCAGGCGGCTCTCTCGCATCTCGATCTGTGCGCGCCGCGCCTGCTTCTTCGTGGCTCCCGTCGCCGCCGTGGCGGTTTCCCGGACGGTCTCTCGAACACGATCAAAGAAACTCATAGCAGCGCCAAGTATAGAGCGGCGTGCCCCCGCGTGGAGCTGTCAGGAGCGGGCCAGCGACTCCTCATAGACCTGCGCCATCCCCTCCAGCACGGTGTCGGCCAGCCCCAGGATGCTCTCCATCGCCTCCACCGCTTCGTCCGCGCCGAGCTGCGCTTCCGAGGCGAGCTGCGCCGCCGTTTCCTCGAGGGAGCGCCGCAGCGCGTTGAACGTCGTCACGGCGTCCGTCAGCGTGACGCCGGCCGCTACCAGCGTGCGTCCGTACTCGCCGCCGATGCTGCGCGCGTCGTCGATGAACCGCTCCGGGCGCGTGCGCGATGAGACAAACCGTGCGAACAGGTCCACCAGCTGCCGGCCGATGAAGCGCAGCCGCTCGCGCGTCGCCTTCTCCAGACCGGCGAATACGTCCATCTCGTGGCTCTGACGCCTGCGGCTCAGCCGGCGCTTCACGCGCCCCACCGCCAACTCGCTGATCCGATCGGTATCGGACGTGCCTGCCGCCTGGCTGTTCTGCGTCATGAACTGGCGCACGTCCTCCGCGAGGATGCGCCGGTGGCCGCCGCTCGTGCGATACGAGCGCACCTCCCCCGCGTCCGCCCAGCGCCGGACGGTCGAGTGGCTCACCCCCAGCAGCTTGCTCGCGCGCCCAAGCGAGAGCCACTCTTGCGCTTGTGGTGCCTCGGTCACGAAACCTCCCAAACCTCGCCAGCAAGCATAGGGGAGCCGCCCTCCCCCCGCTACTTCCTGGAGTCGCCTCGATCGCTCGCGATCTCGGTCGCCCGCCGCACGGAGTCCTCCCCGAATCGGTCGCGCAACGTGTTCACCGTCTCCGCCAGCCGGTCTGCCTCGAACGTCTCCCCCAGCTTTAACTGGCGCGCCGGTTGACCGAGGTTCATCACCCCCAGCCCGATGAGGCGCACGGGCCGCTCCCCCTCCTCCCGCCAGACCCGCTCGAAGAGGTCCGTCCCGGCCTCGAAGATCTCGTCCGCCAGCGCCACCTGCCTCGACCCCGTCCACGACCGCGTGAGTGTCTCGAACGGCGGGAAGCGCAGCTTCAGCACCACCGTGCGCGCCGCCAGTTCGTTGCGTGCGAGGTCGCGCGCGACGCGTTCTGCCTGCGTACGCAGGATCGCCCGCAGGCGCGACCGCTCCCCCTCGTCCCGCCCGAAGGTTGTCTCCCGGCTCACCGACTTCGCCGTGCCCCGCTCCATCAGGACGGGCGCCCCGAACCGCCCCTGCGATCGCGCGTGCAGCTCCTCGCCCATCCCCCCGAACCGCGCCCGCAGCGCCTCCGCCGGGTAGGCCGCCACCTCCCCGATCGTGCGCAGCCCCAACTGCGCCAGCCGCTCCTCCAGCTTCGCCCCCACCATCGGCAGCTCGCGCACGGGCCGCGGCGCCAGGAACGACGCCTCCTCACCGCTCGGCACCACGCAGATCCCGTCCGGCTTGGCCGCATCGCTCGCGACCTTCGCGATGAGCTTGTTTGTGGCCACGCCCACCGATGCCGTGATCCCGATCTCCGAACGCACGCGCTCGCGGATCATCCCCGCGATCGTCTCGCCGTCCCCGAACAGCCGCGCCGACCCCGCTACGTCGAGGTACGCCTCGTCCGTGCCGGCGGACTCACAGGCCGGGCTGAAGTCGCGCAGGATGGCGTGGAAGCGCTGCGAGGCGGGCGCGTAGAGCTCGAAGTCGACGGGCAGGTAGGTCGCCTGCGGGCAGCGCCGCTTGGCCTGCGCCATCGGCAGCGCCGAGTGCACCCCGAAGGCGCGTGCTTCGTAGCTGGCCGTGCTCACCACCCCGCGTGGCCCGTCGAACCCCACCACCACCGGCGTCCCCGCCAGCTCAGGGCGGCGCAACACCTCCATCGCCACGAAGAAGGCATCGAGATCGACATGCAGCACGCTCGGCGAACTCATCCGAACACCCGTTCGTTATCCTGCCCCTTTCCGAGAGAAAGCGCCACAGTCGGCGGGAACCTCTTGCCTGATATTAACGTGGGGCGATAGTATGGAGTTGGTGAACCGGTTCCGGGATCGCGACGCGGAGCGGCTCTTCAACGGACAGCAAGTGCGCCGCCTCCCGGGCGACATCCAGCGCAGGGCGCGAATGAGATTGCAGCGCGTGGTAGCGGCGACGAGGCTGCCTGATCTTCGCGTTCCGCCTTCTCATCGGCTTGAAGCGTTGCGTGGGGACCGCAGGGGACAACACCGCATTCGCATCAACGACCAGTGGCGCGTCTGTTTTCGGTGGACAGAACAGGGTGCTACAGATATCGAAATTGTCGACTACCACTAAGGAGATTGACCGATGACCGCTGCTGCCCCCATCCATCCCGGCGAGCATCTGGCGGAAATGCTCGAGGAACTCGGCATTAGCCAGTACCGCCTGGCGAAGGCGATCGGCGTGCCCCCGATCCGCATCAGCGAAATCGTGCGCCAGCGCAGGTCCATCACAGCCGATACGGCCCTTCGTGTGGGAAGAGCCCTCGGCATGACCCCCGAGTTCTGGCTGAACCTCCAGAAGATGTACGACCTCGAACTTGCCCGCGCCTCGACTGACACCAGCGACATCGAGCCCCTCGTCGAGAGGTCAGCCTAGGGTCTGGTCCCACGCCGCCGACTTCCCCCCTCGCGGCGACGACGCTCCCGTCGGCTCGAACCTCAGTCGGGATCGGTGTTTTCGCGAAGGAACTGCTCGATGTCCCCGACCAGGTCGCCGGCTTCTGGCAGCGGCTCGTCGACCGGCTCCTCCTCCGCCTCCTCCAGCGCGCGCTCGAGGCGCTGGAGGTAGTCCCGCATCTGCGGGTCGCCCGCGATGGTCGTGTCGAGCTGGGTGCAGAATCGCTCCGAAGACGCCTCCAGCTCATCCAGCTCGAAGCTCGTGCCGAGGATGCGCTGCAGGCGCTGCAGGACCGCCAGCGTCGCCGGTGGACACTGCTCGCCCGTGATGTAGTGCGGCACGGTCGCCCAGAGGCTCGCCGAGGGGCGTTTCGCCTCCTGCAGGGCATAGTGCAGGATGCCCACGATGCCCGTCGGTCCTTCGTAGCGCGACCGCTGCAGGCTGAGCTCTGCCGCCAGCTCCGGGTCGGCCGCGCTGCCCATCACCCCGATGGGGCGGCGGTGGCTCGCCTCCCCGATGAGCGCTCCCAGCGACACCACCATCGATACGTCCAGCGTAGCGAACAGCTCCATGCACTCCTCCGAGAACGTGCGCCAGCGCAGGTTCGGCTCGGCCCCGATGCCGATGACGTAGTCGGGCCCCTCTCCCGGCGTGCGCGCGTAGTAGAACTCGTTCCCCGGCCACGTGAGCACGCGCTGGCCGCTCGAATCCAGCCGCACCAGTGGCCGCGACTCCGTGAAGGCGTAGAACGGCTCCGACTCGATCGACGCGAACCGCCGCGCCCCCAGCCGCCGCACCACGAAGCGCGCCGCGTTACTCGCCGCGTTCGCCGCATCGTTCCAGCCCGTGAAGGCCATCACCGCCACCGGCGATTGCAGCTCGGGCGTCTGCTCCATGGTCAGGTACCGCATCCGGCTCCCTTCGGGGTTCGCCCCCGCGCGGGGATTCTAGGCCCCTCGTAGCACTCTCGCGCGCCCCGCCACCCTACATCCGGTTGGTCGCCAGACGGGTTGACACTTGCGCGCGACACTGACACAGTTGGGTCATGACTGACGAGCAGTTCCAGGCCCTGAGTCGCTCGTTCGGCAACCTGGCGGCAGCGGTTGCCAAAATGCATACCGACCTCACCGCCGTCAAGGAAGACCTCACCGACCTCAAGGAGACGGTTCACGGGCAAGTCATGCCCTTCCTGCGCCGTATCGACGATCGCCTCGCAGTGGTTGAGAGCCGGTGGTCAAACATTGAGGGACGCCTGGCAACTTCAGAGATGCGGCAAGCCGCCATAGAGCAGATCGTCTACAAGCGAGACGACCCTAGGCCGTAGAAGTCCCTAAAGACCTCCCTGACCCAACAACATCCCCCACACCCAGGGCCCGAGGTGGCGCGAGCATTCCCCCCTCGCGGCGCTGTCCAAAGGACCGCCACGACCTACCTCCGACCCTGAGAATTAACCGCCGTATTCCCAGCCGAGTTCCTTCTCCGTGAGGATGTCGCCGCTGCGCGTCACGTCGCCGTCGACCACGCGGCCCACCACGAGCGTGTGGTCGCCCGTCTCGACGAACTGCTCGACCGTGCAGGAGTACCACCCCAGGGACTCCGCCAGCACCGGCGCGCCTTCTGGCGTGAGCCAGCAGGAGAGGTCTTCGAGCTTGTCGTGGACCGCTGCCGAGGCCTCCTTGGAGCGCCCGCGGATCTTCTTTCCCTCCGCCGGCATCACTACCTTGCGCGCGATCTCGTGTCCGTCGCGCTCGTGCAGCAGGTTCACGGTGAAGGCCCCCGTCTCGCGCACGAAGCGCAGCGTGCGCGCGTCGTTCTCGATCGACGCCGCCACCAGCCGCGGCTGGAAGGACACCTGCATCACCCAGTCCGCGATCATCAGGTTGCGTTCGCCCGAGGCGCTCACCGACCCGACCACGTGCACGCCGTAGCACATCTTCAGCAGCGCCTTCTCGATCGGTTCGAGGTTGAGCGGCTCGCCGGGGATGCTGGGGAACTCCGATCCGGGGTAGGGCTGTTGTGTCACCGCTGCTGTCCGTTCGTGGCGCCCGCGACGGCCGGACCCGCCTCGGGCCGGGCTTCCGCCGTGGGTGGCCGCACGAACACTGTAGCCGCAACCGGTGGCAACGGGAACGACCGTGAGCGGCGCCGCGCCGGGGGCCTCCCCCGGCTGAACGGTTGCCGTCGGGTCAGCGGTTGCCGCTTGCGGTGTCGAACCCTACTATTGCCCCGGAAAACCTCCCACTACCAGGACAAGAAAACCGTAATGACAGATTTGCAGCTTTTCGCGAAGAGGCCTTCGCTCGCTCTCCTCCTTCCCCTCATCCTCGTTCTCGGACTGACCGTGCTCGCCGCCTGTGGCGGCGACGACGCTCCCCCCGAGCCCACGGCTGCCGCCACGGCTGCCGTCACCGAGGCCGCCACGGAGGCCGCTACCGAAGCGCCTACCGAAGCCGCCACCGAGGCCGCCACGCCCACGCCCACGGCGACCGCGACGGAGGCCCCCACCGCCGCCCCGCCCGCCCCCGGCTATCCCCGCGAGGTTGTCGACCTCGTCGGGCGCACCGTCACCATCCCCGACAAGCCCAGCGCCATCGTCGCGATCAGCCCAACGGCCACCGAGCTCGTCTACGCCGTGGGCGGGACGATCATCGGGCGCACCCAGTCCGTGAACTACCCGCCCGAGGCCGCTGAAGCGCCCTCCGTCGGAACCGCCTACCAGCCCAACTTCGAGTCCATCCTCGCGCTCGAACCCGACCTCGTCGTCGCCGACTCGACCATCCACATCCAGCCTGCCGTCCGCGACGCGCTCGAAGCGCTCGGCGTGCCCGTCGTCTTCGCCGGCGCCGCCAGCGTCGATGAGGTGCTGACCGGCCTCACCCTGCTCGGCGAGGTGCTGGACAACCCCGCCGCCGCCGCCGAGGCCGTCGCCGTCATCGAGGCTGCCCGCGCCAGCGCCCGGGAGACCATCGCCGCCGCCGAGGTCTCCGCCGTCCTCATCATCGGCGACCGCGACCGCAGCCTCTACGGCGCCAAGGGAACCAGCTATGCCGGCTCCATCCTCGACGCCCTCGGCATCGTCAACCCGGCCAGCGAGCAGCCCGACTCCGGCCCCTTCCCCGGCTTCACCCTCATCACGCCCGAGGCCATGCTCCTGTTCGATCCGGTCTACATCTTCACGGTCACGCCCGCTCCGGCCCCCGCCCCGCGCTTGAGCAGCATGCTCGGCCTCTTCCCCGGATTCAGCGGACTCCAGGCGTTCACGAACGGGCGCGTCGTGGAGCTCGATGTCCAGCTCTTCGTGCAGGCGCCGGGTCCCCGCGTCGTCGAGGCCTTCGCCGTCATTGTGGCGGCGGTCGCCGGGCAGTAGCCGGGAGCCAATCGAAATGGCGGGGCTTACAGCCGAGGCGCGGGCGGGTTCGTCCCTTTCCGTCGCGCGTGGCCGTCCCCGCCGTCACCTCGTCCTCGCCTGCGCAGGCGTCCTCGCCCTCGCCGTTGTCGGGGTCCTCACCATGATGTTCGGCGCCGTTACCCTCTCCGCCGGGGAGGCCCTCGGCGGGCTGTCGGCCAGCTCCGACTCCCTCGCCGGGCTCGTCGTCGGGCAGATACGCCTCCCCCGCTTCGTCGATGCCATCCTCGTGGGAGCCGCCCTCGGTGTCGCCGGTGCGCTGCTTCAGGGCGTCACCCGCAACCCCCTCGGCGATCCGACCATCTTCGGGCTCACCGCCGCCGCCGGCCTCGCCAGCGCCGCCGCCATCTCGATCAACCCCCAGATTCCGCAGTGGGGGATCGCCCTCGCCTGCATGGTCGGTGGACTCGGCGGCGCCGGGATCCTCTTCATCGTCGCCTACCGGGGGGCTGTCTCGCCCGTGCGCCTCGCCCTCGCCGGAGTCGCCCTTTCCGCCCTCTTCGGCGCCGCCATCGTCGCCCTCCTGGCGAGCTCCCGCACGTTCCTCCAGACCAGCCTCGGTTTTCTCGCTGGCGGCCTCTACGGCGCCGACTGGGCCGACCTCCGCTCCATCCTCCCCTACCTTCTCCCCGCCCTGGCCGCTGCCGTCGCCCTCTCCGGGCGCCTCAACATCCTCTCCCTCGGAGACGACATCGCGACAGGCCTCGGCGTCCTGGCCGACCGCACGCGGCTCGCCGTCCTTGTGGTCGCCGGCATCCTCACCGCTGCCGCCGTCGCCGTCGCCGGCCTTGTCAGCTTCGTAGGACTCCTCAGTCCCCACCTCGCCCGCTACGTCGCCGGCTCCGACAACCGCTACCTCATCCCCGCCTCTGCGCTCATGGGCGCGATCCTCGTCAGCGCCGCCGACCTCGTCGCGAAGCTCGTCATCAGCCCCTCCGAGATTCCCATGGGCATCATCACGGCCGCCGTGGGCGCTCCCTTCCTCCTCTACCTCGTACGGTTCAGGGTGTAGCCGTGCGACTCAGCGCCGAACGCCTCAGCCTGCGCTACAACGGGCGCGATGCCGTCCACGATGTTTCCCTCGACCTTGAGAGTGGCGAGCTCATCGCCATCGTCGGACCCAACGGCAGCGGCAAGACAACCCTGCTCCGGGGCCTCTCGCGACTGCTCAAGCCCGCCGCCGGACACGTGCTGCTCGATGGCCAGGAGATGCGCGCCATCAGCCCCCGTGGCATCGCGCGCCGCCTCGCCGTCCTCCCCCAGGAGCACCCCGAGGGTGTCGACCTGACCGTGCGCGAGCTCGTCTGGCGCGGGCGCGCTCCCCATCAGGGCTTCCTCCAGCGTGCAACCCCGGCCGACCACGAGGCCGTCGCCTGGGCGCTCGAGGCCGCCGATATCGGGCACGTCGCCGCCCGCCCGCTCGGGAGCCTCTCCGGCGGCGAGCGTCAGCGCGCCTGGATCGCCCTCGCCCTCGCCCAGCAGCCCCGCGTCCTCCTCCTCGACGAACCAACCAGCTTCCTCGACGTGCAGCACCAGGTCGAGGTCATGGCCCTCCTCGGCCGCCTCAACGCCGAGGGCATGACCATCGTCGCGGTCGTTCACGATCTCGCCCTGGCCGGGCGCTTCATGCAGCGCGTCATCGGCATTCGCGACGGCCGCATCGCCTTCGACGGCTCCCCCCGCGAGGTGCTCCGTCCGGGACCCCTCGAGGAGGTCTTCGGCGTTCCCATGATCGTCCTTGAAGACCCCGAAAGCGGCCTTCCCGTCCCGCTCCCCCGCTATCCCGAGGGCGTCACTCCCACCCCGCCCCCGTAGCCTCCGACGCTGCCGCTCCCCGGGGGCTTCTAGTGTCTTGAGTCGGAGATTGATGGTGCAATAGCGTCGGCGGGACAAGGATGGTGCAATGGCTCACGGACGCCCGCTGGTCCCCCTGATGCTGACCGCTGCAGAGCGCGACGAACTGGAGCGCTGGACGCGGCGCCAGAAGACCGCACAGGCACTCGCCCTGCGGGCACGGATTGTCCTCGCGGCTGGGGACGGGCGAGCAACACCGCTATCGCAGCCCGGCTGGGGGTGAACGGAACGACCGTCGGGAAGTGGCGGCAGCGTTTTCTTCAGCGACGGACCGACGGCCTCCTCGACGAACCGCGGCCAGGAGCGCCACGGACCGTTAGCGACGCTCAGGTGGAAGACGTGGTCGTCCGCACGCTGGAGACCACACCACCGGACGCGACGCACTGGAGCACCCGCTCGATGGCCAAAGCCTGCGGGTCAACCCTTCGACGGGCGCCGGCGCGCCGACCAACCCGTTTGCCCAGGCGCCCCTGGTCTACACCTATGGGCGCCGCAACCCGCAGGGCCTGGCGCGGGTCGCCCTGGCCAGCCAACCGCCCGAATCGTGGCCTAATCGCACTCCCAAGCAACCAGAGTTGTCTGCCCGTCTATAATCTCGGAACAGGCCTCGTACAGGAGAGTTACATGAATCCTGTAGTCGTTGTTCCCGGTCCTGGTTAGTGCCGCGTGTGTGGGCAGTATTTCGATATATACAGCACCGTCCTCCGCCAGAAGATCGCTGGCCCACTTATAGCCGGTTGCTGTCCTGCCGTTGCCCAGCCTGCCGTTGGCCAGCCCGTAGCCGATGGATTTACCGTCGCTATTCCAAAGCAGGAACCACGCGCCGTGGTCGCTTGTCACGGTGATTTGTAGCACTGAGTCATGTGTAATACCGGGACCAGTTGCAGCCGTGACTTCGGGAATGGCTACAAATCTAAACCAATCCGAAACATCACTGGTATTATTTGCCCCTGACGCTATCCTGGCAATTGCTGCGATCGAAGTATTGGCTTGCTGAAGGTCAAGCCAGGTACGGGTTACTAGGGCAGTCCAGATGCCGCCATCAGGCGTTGCAAAGTCCGACTGTCGTTCGATAGGTATTGCCAGCAACTTCATTGTGACATTGTTGTAGTTTGTGTTTTTCTGCTCCAGCCTGATGCCGTAGATGCCTGGTTGTAGATCGACGAACGATATGCTGTCTTGGAATTTGTTTCCGCTCCACCCGCCGTTTGCGTGTTTGACGATACGGTGCTCGTCTTGGCCGACGTACAGGCTCAACTTCGCATCGGCCTGTTCCTGCTCTGAGACGACGATTTTGACGGAAGCAGCGTTGGTGAGCGTGAACGACGAGTAATACTTCTTGTTCCCGCTCCCGCTACCCAGATTGAAGAAGCCCTCGCCGTATTGATAATCGGGGTTCTGGCGAAACGTGAGGGTCGCCTCTTCCGGAGGTGGTTCGTACAGGGGGTCGAGGGTACGGGAGTTGCCGGCCCTCAGAGTGAGCACGTACGGGTTGTCCGGGCTGCGGCCTACGGTTGTCGAAGTAGGGGTGTGATCGCGTGTCTCTATGCCTGGTCCGGGCTCGGGTCCGTCCGGCACGGATGTGGACTTGTCTTCGCCGTTCTGGCTGCCCACCGACTTGCTCGACGTACCGTCATCAGAGGTCGGCTCGCCGGCTGCGGCGGCGCTGGCTTCCTGGGACCAGGCGCTGCGTTTGGCGCCGGAGACCGCGGGCTTGAACTTGGCGCGTACTTTCAGCTTGTATTCGGCGTCGGGCACGAGGTCGCTGAACGTCACGGTGGTGTCGGCGGGGTACGCGTTCCAGGTCCTGTTGCCGTAGCGGCTGTATTCGCCGCCGGCCGGCGCCAGGGCCACGCGGTACTCGTTCGCTCCGTCGGGGTGCGCGTCCCACGCGATGATGAGCTCACCGGGGTTGTCGCCGGGCTGTGCGGTCACCCCGGTGACGGGTCCGCGCAGCGAGGCTGCATGAGCCGGAACCGCTACATCGGCGACCGCCGCCGCCAGCACCACCGCCACCAGGCTCAGCGCAGCGAACAAACGGACGCGTCTACTACTACGCCATGCTCGCCAAGAACTACTGTTCGCTAGACGGCCGTTGCTTCCGGCGTCTGTCTCTCCGCCAACATCCAACCGACTCGATCCCCGACCATTGCTACTCAACATGGGGTAAATCTCCTGGCTTGAATCAGGTCCGCCGAACCATAGTTGATGCGTGTGAGTGTGCGATGAGTTATCCAGCTATCAGCAGTGAGTTCTTATCAGTAAATCCCAAAGTTAACAGGCCGCGACTCGGCCGCCACGTCGGACAGCCGCAAGAAGACCGAGTTCCCGATGAGGTGGAACAGGGCAGCGGGGGCGAGCCCCGGACGCTCCCAACAGGCCGGACGCGAAGCTGTTCGACTTCACCACTCCCGCGACCGCCGGCGCCGGAGGCGACCGCCGACACGGGCGCGACCGACGAGGACGAGGCAGTGGCTATCGATGTCCTCACCAACGACAGCGATCCCGAGAACGACGACCTGACCGTCACCCTGCTAGCGGAAGGCGTTGTAGAGCCCGTCGTTGTCCCCGCTCTGCAGGTCCGAGGTGACCGCCCCGATGGCGACGATCGGCTTGTCGCTCGTGATCGCCATCCCGCCCGTCAGACACTTCGGCACTTCGCCCAGGCCAGTCTCCTGCGCGTCATCGGAGCTCTGGTCGAAGAAGAACGACCCCGTGATCGTGACCGTGGTCTGGTAGAGCCGCAGCACCTCGCAACCTTCCGCGCCCGAGTTCGGGTTGTTCACCGCGACGATCCTCACGTTCGCCGTTTCCCCGCCCACCACCGCCACGCTGATCCAGCTGTTGTATCCGCCGGCGTTCCCCTCTCCGTGGGCATTCCGGAAGATCAAGGGGAACTTTGCCGAGGTCGTGGCTTGCCCCCCGGGCGCCCCGTTCGCGGCCGAATAGGCGTGTTCACTCCCCGAGTTGGTGTTCCCCCGCAGCAGCAGCGCGGCCACCGGAAGCTCCGCCCTGACCTCCGCCCATCCTCTGAAGCCCTCGGGCAGTTCGGTGCTGTCCAGCACGCTGTGGGTGAGTCCACCGCCTGCCGGAAGCTCGATCTCGACCGTCACCTCGACCTGGCGCTCCGCGTCCCCGACCACCGTGCCCCTGTAGACGATGCTTCCCGTGACTGCCTCGTCCCACGGATTCGTGATCGCGTACTCCGTCCAGTAGCCGTCCGCCGTCTTTTGCGCGAGCGCCATGACCATGGTCGTGGAGATGTCATCCTCGGTTGAGTCGTTCTCGATGACGATGAACCCGTTGTAGGAACCTAGCTGGGCGCTGCCGGCGCCCCCCCGGTAGATGTCGGCCACCACCGCCACGGGTTGGGTCGAGTCGATGAGCACGCTCATGAGCGAGTTCACCGTGCCCGCCGGCATCGCCAGCGCCATCTCTCCCGAGTCCGGCGCCAGCGTGAGCTGGCCCGCCACGGCCACTTCGATGCCACCGTCAGGGCAGCTCTCGCTGGGAGTGCCGCTGACGACGGTCGTGCTTCCGCCGTTCGGCGCTGCGCCCCTTCCCGGAACGAGCTCGTAGGTGATCGTGACGCACGCCACCTCCAGCCCCGCGTTGGCGATCGAGAAACGCGTGTTGATGGTGTCCCCGTCGTCCCCCTCGTCCAGCTTGTTGGCCACGTACGGGAGCGCCACCCGCGTGCCGCTGCGGGTGTGGGCGTTGTGGATCGAATACGACCTCAGGCTCCCGCCCCCCGACCCCGGGGTGGCGACTTCCCGCAGGAGCAGGGCGTTCAGGGGCTGGTCGCTTGAGAGCACGCCCACCCCCCGGAAGCCCGGGAGCAGCCCCTGGTTCAGCTTCTGGTCAAACGTGTGCGTGCCCCACGCCGGCACGTCCGCGAGATCACTTGCCAGCGGGATGAGCACGCCGCCCGGCGTGTAGTACTCCATCACGATCGTGGCGGCCCTGGAGCTGTTGTTCTGGACGACCACGCTGGTGTTCTCGGCGCTCTCGGGCGAAAGCGCGGCGTGTACCTGGAACGGCAGTGTTGACCTGTGCGGCGGTTCGTCGGGGCCCACCAGCGCGCTCGCGCTACCCGCCGCCAGCGCCAGGAGCGCCAGCACTGCGACCATCAGGGCCAGGGGGCGAGGGCGGATGCGTCGACCCGCAGCGCTCATGGGGCCTCCGCCGTTCGAGTCTCAAGGCGGTTTCGTCTGCGGTCAATATCGGGGCGCCATCGGGGCGCCGCCTACTCCAGGATGCTCAGGAGCTGGAACACGACCACGAAGGCGGCGGCCCCCAGGACCATGATCAGGACCAACCGTCCGCCATTCACCCGGCAATTGTGCCGCCGCACGCCGTTTGCCGCTCGGGAACCCTCTTGCCCCGTCCTTTTCCGGGCACTCGCGCACGCCTGCCGTTTGCGCCACGATAGCGGCATGCGCTGGGTCGTCTTCTCTGCCGCTGCCATCCTCGCCGTGGCGCTGGTCGCCTGCGGTGGGAGCGACGCCCCGCCCGCGGCCCCCGAGCCTGCTCCCACGGAGCAGCCGGTCGCCACCCAGGAGTCCGCTTCCGAGGAACCGACCGCCACCGAACAGGCCACCGCCACCGAGGAACCGACCGCCACCGAACAGGCCGCCGCTACCGAGGCCGCCGCCACCCAGCCCGCCCCCACCCAGGCTACCGCCACCGAGGCCGCCGCCACCCAGGCCGCCGCCACCGAGCCCGCCCCCACCCGGGCTACCGCCACCGAGGCTGCCGCCACCCAGGCCGCCGCCACTCAGGCCGCCGCCACTGAAGCCGATCCTACCGAGGAGCCCTCCCCCACCGCCGCCGCCACCGAACCCCCTCCCGAGCCCACAACCACCCCCACCGAGACAGCCGCAGACGTTCCCGACGAGGCCGTCGTCTCCATCACGCCGAAGGTCTACTTCGTCCACACCGATTGGTGACCGACTTGCCGCAGGCTCCGCCCCGTGTGGGAGGAACTACAGCAGCAATACGGCAATCAGGTCGAGTTCATCGAAGTCGATCACGATGACGACGAGGGCGACGCCTTCGCCCGCTCCCACGGCATCCCCTACCAGCCCGGTTTCATCATGTACGACTCCACGGGAACGCTGGTCCACGCAGAGCTCGGCCCTTACAACGGGGACGAGATGCGCGAACTCGTCCTCTCGGTTGTCCCGGAGTAGTGAACATGCGCCTGTCCGCACTGGTCGCTGTCGTTGCCCTCACCATGGTCCTTCTGGCCTGTGGCGGGGGTGACACCGCTCCCGCTGCCCCTGTCAACGAGCCCCAGGCAGCCGCCACGGAAACCGCCGCCGATGTCCCCGACGACGCCGTCGTCTCCGCCTCCCCCAGGATCTACTTCATCCACACCGACTGGTGACCGACCTGCCGCGGACTCCGCCCCGTGTGGGCGGACTTGCAGGAGGAATACGGCGACCAGGTGGAATTCATCATCGTGGACCGTGACACAGACGCGGGCGACGAATTCGCTCGCTCGTACGGCCTCATCGGGCAGCCCGGTTTCGTCGTCTTCGATGCTGCCGGTGAGCTTACGTACGCCTCCCTCGGCCCCTACCGGGAGAGTGCCTTGCGTGAGCTCGTTGTCTCGGTCCTCCCCGAGTAGGGCCGTGCGACCGCTTGCACTCACCGCCGCCGCCGCCCTTGTCGTGGTCGCACTCGGCTGCGGCGGGGGCGCGGCCGCTCCCGGCACAGCCACTGAAGCTGCTCCCGCCCAACCCGAGGCCGAAGGCACGGACGGCGCTACCGGAGCCATCTCCGCCCCGCAGGTCTACTTCATCCAGATCGAAACCTGAGGACCGTGAAACCGCCTCCGCCCCGTGTGGGCGGCCCTGCAGGCCGAGTACGGCGACCGGATTGAATTCGTAACCGTCGACGCCAGCACGCGCGCCGGCGCGGACCTCTCGGACCTCTACCGCATCCACGGTCACCCCGGATTCGTCGCCATCGACGCCTTCGGCGCGGTCGTCCACGCCGCCCTCGGCCCCTTCGACGAGGAGGGCTTGAGGGAACTCGTTGGCTCGCTGCTCCTGGAGTAGCGGTCAGCTCGCGGAGGCGGCCATCAGGCGCTGAGCGCGGTCCACCAGCACCGGCACGAACCACTCGAAGCGCGCGCTGTCGGGGTTTGCCCCCGTCTCCTGCAGGTGCTGCATGTAGAGCCCCTCCAGGATGATCGCGAGCTTGAACACCGCGAACACGTGGTAGAAGGCCACGTGCCGCATTGAGCGGCCGCTCGCCTCCTCGTACATCGCGATCAGCTCCTCGTGATCGGGGAAGCCCTCGCGCGCGCTCAGAAGCTGAGGCGGATCCCAGCCCGGCGGCGGCGGCGGATCGCCCGGGTCGCCCCAGTACGAGAGCAGCCAGCCCACGTCCGCCAGCGGATCACCGACCGTGGCCATCTCCCAGTCGAAGATGGCCACCACGTGCGGCTCCTCCGCGCCGAACATCACGTTGTCGAGCCGGTAGTCGCCGTGGACCACCGTCGTCCCGGCGTCCTCCGGCATGCGCGCCCGCAGCCACTCCACGATCGCCTCGAGCCCCGGCAGGTCGCGCGTCTTTGGACGAGTCAGCTCCCACTGCCCGATCCAGCGCCGCATCTGCCGCTCCAGGTACCCCGAGGCGCGGCCCCGCAGCCCCACTGCTTCCCAGTCGACCGCGTGCAACTCCACCAGCGAGGCCACCAGGTCCTCCGCCACCCGATGCCGCCCCGCGGGCGTGTCGTAGACCTCGGGAATCCCGTCCCGCAGCATCGCCCCGAAACAGCGCTCCATCAGGTAGAACGGCGCCCCGATGATCGACTCGTCGTCGCAGGCGATGACCGGCGTGGGGACGCGCGCCTGCCCCCGCAGCGCCGCCAGGAAGCGGTGCTCGCGGAGCACGTCGTGCGCCGTCGGCAGGAGTGGCCCCGGTGGCGGCCGGCGCAGCACCCACTCCTGCGACCCCCGCGTCACGTAGTAGGTCACGTTCGAGGAGCCCACCACATGCCGCTCGCACACCAGCGACTCGTCGTCGCCCGGCACGCGCTCGGCGAGGAAGCGCTCGAGCGCGGGAACGTCGATTAGGCCGTCCGAGTCTCCGTCCGCCATCGCCTCACCCGCGCCCTAGAGCGCCGCGAAGTCCCAGCCGGCGCCCTCGCGGAAGCTGCGCAGGATGCGGCGCGAGACCACCATCCGGTGCGTCTCGTCCGGCCCGTCGTAGATGCGCGCGCTGCGAGCCGCCCGGTACATCGACTCCAGCGGCGTGTCGCCGCTCACGCCACGTGCCCCGTGCGTCTGAATCGCCCGGTCGATGACGTCGTGCAGCACCTTCGCCCCGAAGAACTTGATCGCCGAGATCTCCACGCGCGCCTCATCGCCCGTGTCGATCTTCTCCGCCGCCCGTAGCGTCAGCAGGCGCGCCGCCTGGATCTCGACGTACGAGTCCGCGATCCAGTTCTGGATCGTCTGCTTGTCCGCCAGCGGCCCGCCGAACACCTGCCGCTTGAGCGAGTAGTCGCACATGATCTCGAAGGCCCGCTGGCTCTGGCCCAGCCAGCGCATGCAGTGGTGGATGCGACCCGGCCCCAGCCGCTTCTGCGCGATGCGGAAGCCGCCTCCGGCCTCGCCCAGCACGTTCGTGATGGGCACGCGCACGTCGTTGTAGCGAATCTCGCAATGGTGCCCGTCGGTATCCCCCATCACGACGATCGGCCGGATGATGTCGAACCCCGGCGTGTCCGTCGGCACGATGATCTGGCTCATGCGGCTGTGCGGCGGCTGATCGGGCTCCGTCACGCACATCACGATCGCGAACGAGGCGTTGATCGCCCCGCTCGTGAACCACTTGTGACCGTTGATCACCCACTCGTCGCCGTCGCGCACGGCCGTGGTCTGCAGGTTCGTCGGGTCCGCCCCCGAGACATCCGGCTCCGTCATCGAGAAGCAGGAGGTGATGTCGCCCTCCACGAGCGGCTTCATCCAGCGTTCCTGCTGCTCGGGCGTGCCGAACTGCCAGAGGATCTCGGCGTTCCCAGAGTCGGGCGCCTGCGCCCCGAACGACTTCGGCGCGAACGGGCTCCGCCCCAGGATCTCGTTCAGGTACACGTACGGCATGAAGCCGATGCCCATGCCCCCTGCCTCGGCGGGCAGGTGCGGGGCCCACATCCCCATCGCCTTCGTCTGACCCTGGAGGTCGCGCATGAGCGCGTCGGCGGCATCGTCGTGCGCCGAGAACGCCTCCTCGTTGGGGTAGATGTGCTCGTCCATGAACGCCTTGGTCCGATCGCGAAGCTCATCGATCTCCGCGTCGCCCAGCGCTTCTCGCGTCTCAGTCACCACGGCTGCACCTCCGTCGTTGGCGCAGGGGAATGTACCAGTGATCGGTGGTCGGTGATCGGTGGTCGGTCGTGGCGTGCGATGGTCCATGCTAATGATTGCCCGAGACAGAGTATGGTCGGACCCGTGGCCCTGAAGAGCTACCGGGACCTGGAAGTCTGGCAGCAATCGATGGGGCTTGCCGAGACCGTGTGGAGGTTGTCGGCGCTGTTTCCCGCGGAGGAGCGGTTCGGGATGACCAGCCAGCTACGGCGGGCCGCCACGTCGGTCCCGGCGAACATCGCCGAGGGTGCAGAACGGCATGGAACCAGGGAGTTCCTGCAGTTCTTGGGCATCGCAAGCGGCTCGTTGGCGGAGACCGAAACCTTTCTCCTCTTGGCGGAGCGTCTCGGACTCCTCCCTTCCAACCGCGTGAAGGACACGCTCGAGCAGGCGGCGACCGTCGGGCGCCTGCTCCACGGCCTCAAGCGTTCCCTCCGCGAGAGGACTCGCGCTGGACAGTAGGGGCCGATGCCCCCTTGCTCCTCACCGACCACCGACCACCGACCACCGACCACCGACCACCGACCACCGACCACCGACCACCGACCACCGACCACCGGCCACCGACCACCGACAACTGGCGGAGAGGGTGGGATTCGAACCCACGAGGGGCTTGCACCCCTACACGATTTCCAGTCGTGCCTGTTCGGCCACTCCAGCACCTCTCCGCGAGGCAACCGGGCTAGCGTAGCAAGGGCGCGGGACTCGGGCTTCTGGCGGCTAGCGCTCCCGGCGCTCGCGGCGGCCCTTGGTGAGCTCGCGGTAGCGCGCCCAGAGTTCCTCTTCCTTCGCCTGGGCGCCTTCGCGGGCGGTGGTGATCGCTTCCTCGGCGGCGGCGCGGAGCTGCTCGACCATTTCCTCAGCGCTCGCATCGGACTTGCCGCCCTCACCAATCACGGGGCCGTCCGACTCCGGGCTCACGACTTGCCCCCGAAGCGGCCTCCGAGTGATCCGAGGGAGTCCAGGCCGCGGCGTACGCCGCTCACGATCGAGTAGACGCGGATGATCGGGCTGACCGCCGATTCGCCCACGAACTCGGCCGTGCCCCGCACCTCGTCCACGAGGTCGCGCGCGGAGTCGAGGAGGGGAACCACATTCTGGTCCACCGCCCGCTTCACCGAGAAAGCAACTCTGATGAGCACGACGAGCAGGATGCAGGCAAAGAGCCCAACGAGCGCCACCAGTGCCCCGAGGGCGACCGTGGCGATGTCGCGCCACTCGCTCCAGCTATCGGGTGCCGACCACGCGCCAGGCTCGGCCTGGTCGGGGAAGATGTTGCCGCCGAAATAGCCGTCCACGAACCAGCTCACCACCAGGTAGACGACGATGATCAGCAGCGCCGCCAGGACGACTGTCAGGAAGAAACGCAGGGCTCCGTGCATCAGTTAATCATAGAGCCATCACTGCTGCCGCGCCCCTGAACGGAGTGGCTCGCGACCTACCCCGGCACGAGGTCGAAGAGGTCCAGCAGGTTCGAGATCGCTTCGAAAGTGGTGGCGCGAGCGAGCAGGGAGTCGACGTAGGCGAGGTCGAGTGCGCTCCCGAAGGGCGCTTCGATGGCCCGCGCCAGCGCGTCGAGGTATTGCTGGGCGACAGGCTCGAGGGGGGCGTTCGGCTGGGTCTCGTCCGCATAGCTGGCCGCGATCAGATCGGCGAACGAGCGGTGGGATGTGCCCGAATCCGGGAGCGCCTCGCGGCCGTGCGGGCTCGCGAGGATGCCGAGCGACTCGGGCGTGGCGCGGCCGCTGTTCAGCATCGCCAGCGCCTCGATGTTGAGGTTGCGGGCGAGGGGCGAGTCGTCGACCGCCAACTCCGGTTGCGAGATGAGCAGGTGGATGTAGAGGTAGACGTCGATCGCGCTCGCCACGATCTCTTCCTCCAGGCTGTCGACGCGGTCGCAGTGGATCGCCTCATGCGCGAGCAGGGGCATGAGCAGCTCGAAGGGCCCCGCTTCCAGGTCGGGGCGGATGGAGACGACACGCAGCCCGTCGTCGTCGTAGGTCACGCGGGCGGCCAGGTCAGGGTTCCCGGGAGGCTCCTGGAAGCCGATGAAGGCCGCCGGCCTGCCCGTGCAGTTGTTCGCTCCGAGCAGGGAACGGACGGCCGCGTCGGCGAAGGTGCCTGCCAGCGCCCCCAGGGCTGCCCGCACCTTCGGCGAGGGCACGACCGCGGGGTCGATGCCGTCGTACAGGCCCATCGCGGTCGCCGCTACGGCCGCTGAGGCCCCGCGCTCGGCGAGGTGGGTTTCCAGGGCTGCCCGCACCCTGGCAGGGTCGCGATCGGCGTCCGTGGGAGTCTCGGGGGCGCGTGGCTCGACGAGTGTCAGATCGCCGAAGGCCAGGACGCCCCCCGCCAGCACCACCCCCAGCTCGGTGAACTCGCTCTCGATGGTGACGGTGATCGCTTCGCCGGCCCCCAGAACCGCGCCGCCCGCGAGGTGCAGGCTGGAGCCGTGGACGACCAGGCCCCCGACCGTGAGCTCGATGACGCGTGAGCTGACGACCTCGACGCTCTCCACCGGCATCTCGCCGAGCGCGTGGCCCGTCAGCGGCGATCCCTCCGGCAGCGTCAGGCGGAAGGCTGTGTACAGGGCTCGCAGCGTGACCGGCTGGACCTCGCCACTGAAGCGAACGCGCACGCTCGATTGGGCCAGCGGCAGGTCGTCCTCGTACAGGCGCTCGGCCGTCGCCTCGAGCGGGCGGACGGGGGGAGGAGGTGGCTCGCTGTCCCCGCAGGAAGCCGCCAGCACGACCACGAGCGCCACCAGGCCGCCGGTCAGGGCGCGATGCATGCGGAAAGCCTACGCCCCCGCACCCCCGGGGCGGGCGTTTCCGCTCGCGTGCCGGGCGCTCCCTCGGCGATGATGGGGGCGTGACCCTCGACGTGCCCCCTTCGACGTCGCCGCGTGGGACTCCCTGGGTGGAGCGCAAGCGCAAGCCCGATGGCAGCGAGCGGCGCTATCGCTGCGAACTGGTCCACGCCTCCGCCTCGCTCGTGATCGCGTGCTACGTGATGCGGCAGGGCGGCGAGGTCTTCGGCACGCCCATCGAGATCCCGCCCGGGTCCGTCTCCTACGGCTACTTCTGGCGAGCGCGCCCCTACACGGTCTACCGCATGCGCGACGGCGACCGCATCGCCGCGCACCGCTTCGACGCGGCCACCGGCGTGCGCTTCCACGAGGGCGAGGTGTCCTACCGCGACCTGGCCCTCGACTGGTGGCTCACGCCCGAAGGCGAGCTCATCGAGGAGGACCGCGATGAGTTCGAGGAGCTTCGTGAAGCGGGCGTCTTCAGCGCTGGCGACCTGGCTGCCGTGGCGCGGGCCGAGCGCGTCATCGGGAACGCCACCGAGCGCCTCCTCCCCGAGTTGTCCGCCCTCGAACGTCGCCACGGCATCGTGTAGCTACCGTCAGGGACTGAAGCTAGTCAGGGTTCCAGACTCCCTGCTCTGTCCATCCCGCGAGGTCGGGATCGGCGTGTGCCGGAAACCTGCGATAGCCCTCTTCATACCGCCGGTCGATTTCTTCGGGGGTCGCCGAGCGCGCGAGATACTGGGCTGTGGCTTCGCTCAGCACGGCCGAACGGCCCCGCTTCTTGACCTCGGGATGCTGGTCGAGCCTCGCCAGCAGAGCGTCATCGAACGTCACTTGAATCGCCTTCACCGGCTCGATAGTACCGTAGGACCATGGGGAAGACGCTGCCCACCGTCCCGGATGTCGTCGTCGCCCTCGAGCGTATGCATGGCGGGGAGCGCTGGCACTGGACCGCCGGGAGCGACCCCTTCGAGGTGGCGCTGGGCGCCATCCTCGTGCAGCACACCACGTGGACGAACGCCGAGCGCGCCGTCGACCGTCTGCGGGCTGCAGGCGTGCTCGACCCAGAGCGGCTGGCCGAACTCCCCGATGAGGCGATCGAGGAGTTCATCCGCCCGAGCGGCCAGTACCGCACCAAGGCGCGCAAGCTGCGCGCCTTCCTCGACCTGATTGCGCGACAGGGCTCGCTGGAGGCGCTGCTGACGCTTCCCCCTGACGCCTTGCGCGAGCGGCTGCTCGCCACCTGGGGCATCGGCGAGGAGACGGCGGACGTGATCGCGCTCTATGCCGCGCACAACCCTGCCGTCGTGGTCGACGCCTACACCCGCCGCCTCTTCTCGCGGCTTGGGCTGGGGCCACCGCCCGACGACACCTACGCGGCCTGGCAGAGGTACCTCGCCGGCGATCTTCCCGTGGATGCGCCCGCGCTGGCGCGCTTTCACGCGCTGGTCGTGCTGCACGCCAAGCGCCTCTGCCTCGCGCGCCGTCCCCGCTGTGGCGACTGCGAACTGGCCTCGCGCTGCCCCGCTGCCGCGGGTCCGCCCCTACCCCCTTGAGTCCGGCGCGGGTACGTTCGCACGATGCGAGTTGGAATCATCGGGCTGCCGCGGGCGGGGAAGACGACTGTCTTCAACGCCGTTGCGCGGGGCCTTGCCCCTGTCGGCGGGTTCGGAGGCGCAACCAAGACGAACATCCGCTCCGTGGCCGTGCCCGACCCCCGCGTTGACCGGATGGCCGAGATCTACAAGCCCAAGCGCACTACCTACGCCACGGTTGAGTACGTCGACTTCCCCGCGGCCGGCGAGAGCTTTGGCGCCGGGGAGGGCCTGGGCGGACGCTTCCTGAATGACCTGGCCGCTGTTGACGCGCTCATCCACGTCGTCCGTGGCTTCGAGGACGCCGCCGTCCCCCACCCCGAGGGCTCGGTCGACCCCGGACGCGATATCGGCATCATGGACCTGGAGCTGGCCTTCGCCGACCTCGCCCTCATCGAGCGGCGAATCGAGCGCATCGACCCGGAGCTGCGCACGCTCAAGCCCGGCGAACGCGGCCAGCTGCAGGCCCTGCGCGACCTGCTCGCCCGCATGAAGGGCGAGCTTGAGGGGGAGACGCCCATCCGCGCGATGACCCTCTCGGCGGACGAGCGCCGGCTTCTGGCCAACAGCCAGTTCCTCACGGACAAGCCCCTGCTCGACCTGGTGAACGTGGGCGAGCAGGACCTGCCCCGGCGCCTCGCGATCGAGGAGGAGCTGCGCGCCGTCCACGGCGCCTCTGGTCGCGATCTCGCCGTGATGGGCGGGCGTTTCGAGATGGAGCTGAACGAGCTCAGCGAGGAGGAGGCGGCCGAGTTCCGCGAGGAGGCCGGCGTCGAACACAGCGGCATGGACGAAGCGGTGCGGCGCAGCTACGCCCTCCTCGGGCTCATCAGCTTCCTCACGGTCGGCCCCGACGAGTGCCGCGCCTGGACGGTTGCGGAAGGAGCCACGGCGCCCGTGGCCGCCGGCAAGATTCACACCGACCTGCAGCGTGGCTTCATCCGCGCCGAGGTCATCCGCTACGAGGACCTGGCCGAATGCGGCAGTGAGGCGGAGGCGAAGCGGCGCGGCCTGCAGCGGACCGAGGGCAAGGGCTACCTGGTGCACGACGGGGACGTGGTGAACGTCCTCTTCAACGTCTAATCTCCTCGCCGGCTGACTCGTTCACGACAGGAAATCGGGCAGCGCCCCAGTCCTCTTCCGGGTGGTCCAGCATCACGTCGATGAAGATGGGGACGAGGAAGTACATAATCCGCGCCCCGTCGCCGACCTGCGCACGGTTGACCGAACTCCGCCACGTCGCGCCGCCATGGAGAAGCTGGTTGCGCAGCACGGAGAGGCGCGAGAAGAGGACTTTCAGGACGGCTGTGACCGGGCAAGGCCAGTCGCAAGGGCATCACTCTCACCGAGCGTATCCGGCTGTTCCCCGACAACGACACGGCCGAGGCCTTCTTCGCTGCCGAGCGCTGGCCTGATGGTGTGGGCTGCCCCCGCTGCGGCTCCCTGAACGTTCAGAGCGGCGCGAAGCACAAGACCATGCCCTACCGGTGCCGCGACTGCCGCAAGCGCTTCTCAGTCAAGACAGGCACCGTCATGGAGGGCTCGAACCTCGGATACCAGACGTGGGCGCTCGCGGCCTACCTGCTGACCACCAGCTTCAAGGGCGTGTCGAGCATGAAGCTGCACCGCGAGCTGGGCATCACACAGAAGTCCGCGTGGCATCTGGCGCACCGGCTCCGCGAGGCGTGGGCTGACGAGGGCGTGAGCTTCGAGGGGCCGGTCGAGGTAGACGAGACGTTCATCGGCGGGCTGGAGAAGAACAAGCACTCCTCGAAGTGGCTGCACGCTGGCCGTGGAGCCGTGGGGAAGGTGGCGGTGGTGGGAGTGAAGGATCGCGAGACCAACCACGTCAGCGCAGCCCCAGTGAGGAACACCCGTGGCGGAACGCTGAGCGGCTTTGTACGCGAACGCACCGCCAACGGCGCGAAGGTCTACTCAGACGAGCACGCGGGCTACCGCTTCCTCCGCAACCACGAAACCGTGAGTCACGGCGTGGGCGAGTTCCTGAACGGGCAGGCGCACACGAACGGTATCGAGAGCTTCTGGGCGACGCTGAAGCGCGGGTATCACGGGACGTACCACCAGATGAGCGCGAAGCACTTGGGCCGGTACGTGAGGGAGTTCGCGGGACGCCATAACGATCGCCCGCTGGACACGGTTGACCAACTACGGGCGATCGTGCGGGGGATGGTGGGGAAGCGGCTGCGCTACGCCGATCTCACGGGTTAGAGCACGCGAGCGGATGTCATTTCAGGAACTCCGTCGCACCAATGGCCAGCGCAGCAACCGCGAGGATTATCGCACCGACCTCCAGCACGGCCTTGTTGAGTTCTGCCCGCAAGTAGTCCGTGGTGACGAATTCACTCGTGGCTTCCTGGATGGTATCCACAATGGCCTCGGCGTGCGGCTCGGAGGATCCAGCGTCCTTGATTCTTGTGACTGCGCGGTGTGTGTCCAGACTAGCCATAGCTAGCTCTTCGGCTTGTTGTCTTGGGGCACGCCGCCGCCCTTCAGGACGGCGCGGATGAGGTCGCGGGGATCGGCCGGAATCCGTAGGTCCTTCTCTGGCATCGGGGCTCTCCCTCTCGGCGTGGTCCGTATGTCCGGTCACAAGTGTATCCCTTGCCCACACGGGGGCGGTAGCCCCCGTGGCCATCGGACGTTGGGCACTACCGTACGTAATTCCCGCTTTCCATCGCGTTCTCGCCGGAGCTATTCACCAGTTCGCTCTGCACCGCCGTCGGGTTCTTCCACCACTTCTCCCTCATCGAGAGGCTCAGTCTCCTCCTCCCCTTCCTCCTCGTCCCCGCGCGGCGACTTGCGCCCGAAGAGGCGCGCCGCGAGCGCGTTCCGCAGGGCGCGGTAGGCCTCCCCGGTCTCCTCGGGATCCGTGCGCTCCAGGTCGGGTGGCCCGTAGCGGGCCTCCTCGAAGGCCGTGCTGAGGGCGTTGGCTTCCTCCGGACGTTCGAGCGCGTCCCCAAGACGCGTCCCCCATTGGCGCACCGTTTCCGACTCCTGCGCCTGCAGCCCCGCCCATCCCGCGAGCCGCTCCACCCCGCCCCACTGGCGCGGCATCCCGTTCAGCCCCCGCAGCCCCCACACCCAGACAACCCGCGTTCCCAGCAGCACTATCACCACCAAGGCCAGCACCCCGCCGACGCTCCAGATGATGACCCAGGGCGGCTCGTTTCCGCGCTCCAGCTCGATGGGCGTCAACAGCGCCTCCAGGGCCGCCGTGCCGTCGTCGAGGAAGGTTTCGAGCGGTATCAAGTCCAGGGGGAGCTCCGGAATCTCGGAGTTTTCCGCGGCCAGCAGAAGCTCTCCGAGGCCCGTGCCGAGGAGCGTCAGCTCCTCCGAGGGGTTGAAGTCGACCCAGCCGTACGTGGGGAAGTAGACCTCGACCCATGAGTAGGCGTCGTTCTTGCGGACGGCGAAGGTCCCCGTGGCGGTGTTGAGATCCTCGATGTCGAGCACGTACCCCACGGCCACGCGCGCGGGCACGCCCTGCGTCCGCAGCATCACGGTCATGGCCGTGGAGAAGTAGTCGAAGTAGCCCCGTTGCAGGTCGAACAGGAAGAAGTCGACCACGTCCCCGCGGGCGGGCGCCGAGCGCACGCTCATGTCGACCTCGAACTCGCGGATGTAGGTCTGGATGGCGAGGGCGAGGTCGAACGGGTTGGTCACGCCTTCGGTCACGAGCGCCGCCTCCCGGTAGACGCGCTCGGGCAGGTCGTCGGGGAGTTGGAGGTAGCGCTCGCGCACCCACTCGGGGTAGTTGGCCGAGTCCGCCCGCAGTTGGTCGGGCGAGGCAAGGCTGACGGAGCCCGCCACGCGATAGCGGTCGCCCTCCCGCAGCTCTTCCTGGCTGCGGATGCGCTCAATGTCGCCTGCGAAGGTCTCCGGCAGGTCGGTCACCGAGTCGATGTTCGCCCCCAGGGGCGCCCCCACCGAGAAGAGCGTGTCCTCGTCGTCGACGACTTCGATGTCGAGGGTGGTGACGACGCGCTCGCGGTAGGCGCGTCCCTGGATCTCGGCCGAGGTGGGATCGCCCGCATTCACCTCTTCGGACTCGCGGCCCGATGCGCGCCAGCCCGTGCCCGTGTACTCGTTATAGCTTGTCCCCCGCACCAGCCCCAGGCTCTCGCCCCGCACCTCGAAGAGGATGCTCTCACCGAGGTTGACGTCCCCGCGGATCGGCAGGTTCCTTCCGAACTTGTGGAAGTTGCCGCCCCTGCCAGCCAGGTCGTGGAAGAGGCGGGTGAGCGGCTCGATGGCGTCCTCAATCGGTGCGGTGACGTACTCGATGGTGCTGTCGATGGCGTCGGCCTGCTTCCCGAGCGGCACCTGCCAGGCGATCACGACCATCACGATGGTCAGGGCGAAGGTGAGTTGGGCGGCCTGCGCGCTCAGCCACTCCGGATAGTCGACCTTCGAGCCATCCCAGCGCAGGAACGCTCGCTGCAGGTGCAGGCGTGAGATGAGCAGGAGCGCGCCGATCGAGAACATGAGGAAGGCGCCGCTCGGGCGGCCGCTGGTGGTGGCGATGATGAGGAGGAGTCCCGCGCACGCGGGCGCGATCGCCACCCAGGTGTTCCGCCAGCGGAACACCGCCCAGGCCGCCAGGTAGGAGATGAACAACCCCAGTGTGTGCACCAGCAGAACGAACGGGAGGTTGTCGTTGCTGACGTCGTCCTCGCGCACCACGATCACCCAATCGTTCATGCGCGCGACCAGGTCTTCCACGCGCCCGGCGATCGAGCCGCCGTCGGCGTAGGGCGTGGCCGCGAGCAAGAGCACCATCAGCCCGAACAGGAGCGCCAACGGCTGCACGAGGAACGGGCTGGCGCGCGTGCGCGCCGCCACCATCCCTATCACCAGCCCGCCCATGACCGTGGGGACGAGGGAGGGGAATTCGCGCACCCAGTGCGCCTGCTGGATCGCGATCGCGATGGAGAGGTACACCACCAGCGCCGGGACCAGCGTGAGCCAGTCCTCCCAGCTCATCAGCAGGCGCGGCGTCTCGATGAAGAAGCGCTGCAGCCGTGCGCCCATGGTCGCGGCCCGCGCGGCTTCTAGCTCTGCCATGCTTCCGCTCCCAGGGCCGTGCTGCTCAGGGCAAAGGAGAGGTCATCGCCCTGGGCGACGACGTAGGTCAGGATGTCCGTCGCCGTCAGTTCGCCGTAGAGCACCAGGGGCGAGCCCTCGCCCCCGAACGTGCTCGGGTCGACCAGCACGACCGCCGCCCGTACGCCCCGCTGCACCAGCGACTGCACCGGGGAGAGCCAACTGCTGTCCGTGGAGGCGGTTACCAGCACGAGCGTCGTGTGGCGGCCGAACCGGCGCTGCTCCTCCACCAGCAGGTTCCCGAGCGGCGCCTCGCCCGAGGCCTTGGCCACCGCCAGCGATTCGAGGATGCGGGAGAGCTGCTGCTGCCCCCGTTCCGCCTCGACCACCGTGTAGTCCGCTCCGAAGGCGATGAGCCCCACGGAGCGGTTCGCCGCGATGTAGCGCTGGGCCACGCTGGCGGCCACGGTGACGGTGTACTCCTCCGTGCTCTCGTCGCCCTCGCCGGCCTGGATGCTCCCCTCCATGTCGGCGATCACCCAGATATCGCTGGTGGGGTCGAGTTCGAACGTCTTCACCATCAGCTGGCCCGTGTGGGCGGTCGAGCGCCAGTGGATGCGGCTCAGCGGATCGCCCGGGGCGTATTCGCGGGTGCCGCTGGCGTTCGGCGTGATGTAGTGCGTGCGGCGGCGGAAACGCCCCTCCCCGGGCAGGCTCGCGGGCGGTGTCTGGAAGCGGGGCAGGTCGATAACGCGGGGGTACACCAGCACCTGCTGGCGCGCCCCGTAGCTGCGCTCAGCGTAGAAGATGCCGAAGGGATCCCCCCCGCGCACGCGCAGCGGGCCCCAGTCGTAGAGGCCGCGCCGTCGCAACGTGGTGCTCACTATCCAGCTCCGCAGCCCCCGGCTGGGGATGACCACGGCCCGCCGCGAAACGTGTCCGGGAAGGTCGCTCGGGTCTTCCAGCTCCACCCAGAGCTTCGGGATGAGGCTGTGGTTGCGAACCTCGATCAGCTCCTCCGCCACCTGCCCGACCTGCCCCCGCAGGGTGCGCCGGTCCACGTCCACATCGAGCGCGCGCGTGTTCAGCCAGGCGATGACGAGGGCGACGGGAATGCCCATCGCGACGATGTAGGCGATCCGGTAGAGCAGCCAGAAGCCCGTGCCCGTGGCGATGAACATCGCCGCCACGAGGATGACGAGCAGCACGGTGAGGGTGCGCCGCTGCGGCGCGAAGGGCCACGCCAGCACCCGCCGTACCATCCCGACCTCAGGCGCGCGCGCGTGCGCCCGGCACGGGCACCCGCGCCAGGCAGTCGGCCACCACGTCCGCCGCGGTGGCCCCTTTCACGCGTGCGCCGGGGCTCACGATGATGCGGTGCCCGAGCGTTACGAAGGCCAGTTCCTTCACGTCGTCGGGGGTGACGTAGTCGCGTCCCTCCAGTAGGGCGCGGGCCTGTGACGTTCGGAAGAGGGCGATCGAACCGCGCGGGCTCGCCCCCAGGTACACGTTCTCGTGCGTACGCGTCGTTCCCGCCAGCCCCACGATGTACTGCTTGATGAGCGGGTCGATGTAGACCTCGCGCACGGCCCGCTGGATCTGGCGGATCTCGGTCGCGTCCGTCACCGACTCAAGGTTGTCGATGGGGTGGGCCACCTGCTGCTCGTCCAGAACCTTCACCTCGTCCTGGGCGCTGGGGTAGCCGAGGTTGACGCGGACGAGGAAGCGGTCGAGCTGCGCCTCCGGCAGCGGGAAGGTGCCCTCGTACTCGATGGGGTTCTGCGTGGCCATCACCATGAAGGGCGACGGCATCATGTGGGTGACGCCGTCCACCGTCATCTGCCGCTCCTCCATCGCTTCCAGAAGGGAGGACTGGGTCTTGGGTGTGGCCCGGTTGATCTCATCCGCGAGGACGATCTGGGCCACAATCGGCCCAGCCCGGAACTCGAAGTCCCCCGACTTCTGGTTGAAGATGGAGACACCCGTCACGTCGCTCGGTAGCAGGTCGGGCGTGAACTGGATGCGCTTGAAGCTGCACCCCGTGGAGACCGCCAGCGCGCGCGCCAGCATCGTCTTGCCGACGCCCGGGACGTCCTCCACGAGCATGTGCCCTCCGCAGAGGAGGGCCGTGATGGCAAGACGCAATTCGCGGTCCTTGCCGATGATGACTTTCTCGACGTTGTCGAGGATTCGCTGAGAGACGAGCTTCGGCTCTTCCAAGGCTTCGCTCCATGCCAGGTCAGGCGAGAAAGCGGAGTATAGCAACGTCGGGCTCGCCTCCGTCGGGTGAGCCGCTAAACTGCGGGCGATGTCCGAGCGCGATTGGCTCGCCCTTGCCGCCTCTCTGGCCGAGCGCTTCGCCGAGCGCGCCCCCCGCCACGACCGCGAGGGCTCCTTCCCCCACGAGAATTTCGCCGACCTCCGCGAGGCCGGTTTCCTGAAGCTCACCGTGCCCCGTTCGCACGGCGGCCACGAGCTTCCGCTCTCCCAATTCGTGCGTGTGCAGGAGGCGCTCGCCGCGGGCGACGGCTCCACCGCGCTCGCCCTCAACATGCATCTCATCCGCTTCGGCGCCGAGCGCGAGGGCCACAGCTACCCGCCGGAGTGGTTCGACGAGCTCTGCCGCGGCGCGGTCGAGGATGGCCGCCTCGTGAACACCGCCGCCACCGAGGAGGGGCTGGGGAGCCCCGCGGGCGGCGGCATCCCCGACACCACCGCCACCCCCGTCGAGGGCGGCTGGGTGCTGGACGGGCGCAAGACGTTCGTCACGCTCGCGCCCGAACTCTGGTACATGCCCGTGCTCGCGCGGCTGGACCCGCCCGCGGGCGGCCCACCCGACATCGCCGACTTCATGGTGCTGCGCGACGACCCCGGCGCCCGCATCGACGAAACCTGGGACGCCCTCGGGATGCGCGCCAGCGGCAGCCACGACCTCGTGCTCGAGGGCGTGCGCCTGCCCCAGGATCGCTTCCTCGGCTACCGCAACCGCGGCAAGCCCAGCCCCCGGGGGCGAGCCGGCGGCGTGTGGTTCGCCCTCGGCGTGGCCGCCACGACCACCGGCGTCGCCCGCGCCGCCCGCGACTACGCCGTTGACTTCGCCCGCACGCGTACGCCCACCGGCGTCCGCACCATCGCCGAGTTCCCCGGCGTGCGCCGCCGCATCGCGCGCATCGAACTGCTCCTTCAACGAAACCGCGCACTCATCGCCGATGCCGCCGCTGCGTGGGAATCGGGCGAGGACAGCGGCATGCCGGCGAGCGACCGCGTCGCTATCGCCAAGGTCGACGCGCTCAACAACGCCATCGAGGCCGTCGACGAGGCGATGCGCGTGGTCGGAGGCGTGAGCCTGCAGAAGAGCCGCCCGATCGAGCGCTACTACCGCGACGTGCGCGCCGGCCTCCACAACCCGCCCCTCGAGGACCGCGCCCTCGAACAGCTCGCCCGCAACGCCCTCGATTCGTAGCGTTGGGTGGTCGGTGGTCGGTCCCACCAGCCACCGACCACCGACCACCCAACGCTACGTCATCCCATCCCCAACTCGTGCAGGCGTTCGTCGTCGATACCGAAGTAGTGGCCGATCTCGTGCAGGACGGTCGTACGGACCTGCTCCCGCACCTCGTCGTCGTTCGCGCAGATGGATTCGATCGGTCCCTGGTAGATGCTGATCTTGTCGGGCAACACGAGGTTGTAGCCCTCGCTCCGGTGCGGCAGCGGAATCCCGTGGTACAGCCCGAGCAGCGTTCGCCCCGGCCCCAGCCCCGCCGCCCGGCGGTCGTGCGCCGTGGGCCGCCACTCGATCACGATCTCGACGTTCTGGACGCGCACCATCAGCTCCCGGGGCAGCGAGGCCAGCGCCTCGCGCACAAGTTCGCGGAAGTGGTCGCGCTCCATCGCTACGAGCGAGAGTCGCTAGTTGAGAGTGACGTCGCTGATTCCATCCAACTAACGCTCGCACACAATGCCATCGCCGTCACCGTCGCGAGCGCTTGGCACGGTCGAGGCGAGGAAGCCCCTTCCGCCTGCGGGGCAGCGTCCACGAACACAGCCCTGGTACCGGGGCGCGCGTGCTGCCTCTGCTGCCGAACAGGACGAGTAGGTCTGTGCTCTGCTCGGGGTCGCAGTCTGCGTTGGCGTTGGCGTTGGGGTTGGCGTTGGCGTTGGCGTTGGCGTTGGCGTTGGCGTTGGCGTTGGCGTTGGCGTTGGCGTTGGCGTTGGCGTTGAGGGTGAGGGTGAGGACTCCGGCGCCTCAACCGCTACTTCTACCGGTACGCCCACGGTGATGGCGCTTCCCTGGCGGAAGTTGCCGGAGCGGCTCAACTGTGACATGTCGAGGGCAGTGTCGTGTGTCTTCCACGCGCCCCTCTCGGGGCGCGTGCTGAGAAAGAGCGCGCCATCCGAGATGCGCTGCCAGACCGTGACGTCCACGTTGGCAGTCGTCTCAACTGTCTGGTTAGCGGCAAACGCGTTGATGGCGCTGCCGATGGCGATGACTGTCATGAGGGTAGCGATGATCCAGCTCTTCAAAGGGGTCTCCTTGTATTGTCAGGGGGGTAGGTGAGCGAGAAGTACGTACGGTCCAGAGACAGACTCAGAGACTAGGGCCTCCCGTAGAGACGTGCCAACCGGCTCCCTTCCCCCAGTCCCCGTTCGGATGTACCGTGACCGTCAGGTAGTGCCTGCGTGCCGCCCTTATCCAGACGGGTGGAGGGAACCGGCCCCGAGAAGCCCGGGCAACCTGTCTCCCAGGAGACAAGGTGCCAAAGCCGGAATCCCCTCAGGGGGAGAGCGATGAGAGCGCCAGTGCTCAAGGAACCGGCCCGCGCACGAGGAGAGACGATGCCAGCCCCTCTGGGCCGAATGTTCATGTCCCTGGTCCTCTAGGGGACCATCCTCGCCATCCCACCGCCTCGCGCCGGCGTGGGCGCCCATCACGCGAGCGCCTCGCCCACCGCGACACCCGATGCACGAGAGAGAGACATGACCTACGCACAAAGCCTGCGCTGTCGCGAATGCAGCCGCGACTACCCCCTCGAAGCCCTGCACGTCTGCGAGTTCTGTTTCGGACCCCTTGAAGTCGTCTACGACGACGAGGCCATCCGCAAGGATGTCTCCCGCGAGAAGATCGCCTCCCGGCCCTCCACCCTCTGGCGCTACCGCGAGTTTCTGCCCTGCGATGCGGACACGGCCGTCGACATCGGGGCGGGTTTCACCCCCCTGATCCACGCGAAGAACCTCGGCAAGGCGCTGGGCCTCCCCAACCTCTACATCAAGAACGACACGGTAAACCCGACCTGGTCCTTCAAGGACCGCGTCGTCGCCATCGCCAGCTCCCGCGCCCGGGAGCTCGGCTACGAGAAGCTGGCCTGTGCCAGCACCGGCAACCTCGCCAACAGCGTCAGCGCCCACGCCGCCGCCGCTGGCATGGAGGCCGTTGTCCTCATCCCCGACGACCTGGAGGCGGGCAAGGTGCTGGGCTCCAGCATCTATAACCCAACCCTCGTGAAGGTGCACGGCAACTACGACGCCGTGAACCGCCTCTGCGCCGAGCTCGCCGGCAACCGCAACTGGGCCTTCGTCAACGTCAACGTGCGGCCCTACTACGCCGAGGGCTCGAAGACGCTCGGCTTCGAAGTCGCCGAGCAGCTCGGCTGGCGCGCGCCCGACCACTGCGTCGTGCCCATCGCCAGCGGCTCCCTCTTCGTCAAGATCCGCAAGGGCCTCAACGAGTTCGCGAAGGCCGGCCTCATCGACCCGCCCCAGACCCGCATGAGCGGGGCGCAGGCCACGGGCTGCTCGCCGGTGGCCACGGCCTGGGCGGAGGGCAGCATGAACTTCCGCCCGCAAAAGCCCGACACCATCGCCAAGTCGCTCGCCATCGGCAATCCCGCCGACGGCTACTACAGCCTCGTCCAGCTTCGCGACACGAACGGCTCCTGCGCCTCCGTTAGCGACGACGAGATCGTGGCCGGCATGAGGCTGCTCGCCGAGACCGAGGGCATCTTCGCCGAGACGGCGGGCGGCGTGACCGTCGCCAGCGTCAGGCAGCTCGCCGCCAGCGGTAGAATCGACCCCGACGAGCTTGTGGTGGCATTCATCACGGGCGCGGGCTTCAAGACCGCCGAGGCCGTGGTCGACCACCTCAGCCCGGCGCTTGAGATCGACGCGACCGTGGCCAGCTTCGAGGCCGCCTACCAGGATCTCGAGGAGGTTCCCGCCTGATGGCCGTTCAGCGACTGCGCTTCACCTTCCCGACCGACCTGATCAAGGAGCCCGTGATCTACCTCATCGGGCAGAAGTTCGAGGTCATCACCAACATCCGCATGGCCGACGTCGACGAACACACCGGCTGGGTCATCCTCGAGCTCGAAGGCGATGCCGGCGAGATCGCGCGCAGCGTCACCTGGGCCGAGAGCCGTGGTGTGCGTGTGGACCCCATCACCGGCGACGTCGTCGAAGGCTAGCCACCAGAAGAAACGGAGACGATCACTTGGCAGCAACAGTCCTCATCCCCCAGCCCCTCCGCCCCCTCACGGGCAACCTGGCCACCGTCGAGGGACCGACCGGCTCGCTCTCGGCCTGCATCGCAGACCTTGAGGCGCGTTTCCCCGGCGTGGCCGAGCGGATGCTCGACGAGGAAGGGGAGCTGCGCCGCTTCGTGAACGTCTACATCAACGGCGAGGATGTGCGCTTCGCCGACGGCCTCGCCACCGCCATCAACGAGGGCGACGAGGTCAGCATCGTCCCCGCCGTCGCCGGCGGCTGTTTCTAGCCGCTAGCAGGGTGCTGATAAAGTCCGCCGCGGCGGCTTCGGGCTGAAATCGCGCCGGTCGGGACATCGAAAACCTAGTGTTTCTGCGCTCTACGAGAGACTGCCGGATGGTCAGTCAGGGCCTCAGGCCCAGGATTATGCATTTATCAGCACCCTGCTAGAAGACGTTCCGGGTGCCGCTGTCGCTGCGGCGGAGTCAGCGACAGACCGGAGTCAACCGAGGATCGCTTTCACGCTCGATAGAACGCCCTGCAGGTCGATGAGGGGCATCCTCCCGAGCCTTTTCTGGATCGACGAGCGCGCCACGGTTGTAGGTCTTGCCTTTGCGACCGAAGCCTTGGGCAGTCCCGCACCGGACCAGTCAGTGATTCGGTAGTCTCCATACCGCAGCGGTGAGCCGATCTGGGACGTGAGCGGAATCACTATCGTATCTTCGCGGTCTTGGTGGTATCGCTCTGTACTAACGACTACTACGGGCCTTGGCTTGGAGCCGCTCCCATCTGTGAAGGTGATCTCCAGCAGTAAGACGTCGCCAAGGCTACAAGGTGTCATAGATAGCGTCGTCTGCGTTGTCCCAAAGTGCGACCAGAAGAGGATACTCTTCGCCTCGAAGAGGGGTCACCTGTACCGGGATGACTTCCTTCCAGACGAAAAGGTCCTCGCTCTGTTCTTCAAGAGCTTTCGGCCGATCCAAAGTCAGTATGCTCACTCTGCAGCCTCCTGAAAGATGCTCTCCAAGCGATGAGCTTCGGCTTGTGCTAAGCCGATCCCTGTGGGTAGGGCTGTCTTTATTGCGCTCTTCGTACGGTAGCGATGGAGCACGAACAGCATGGCAGTGGGGGCTTCCGAAGGATCAAGATACTCAGCATATTGCTGCAACAATTGCTGGTCGTTCATCGGCCCACTTTGGATGTGAACTTCGGCATCTTCGAGTGTAGCATCGAAAAGTGCTGAAACGTCCGACGCCTTGTCAGGAACGGCATTGGGTGATATGAAAGCTCTGCAGTATTGTGACAATAAGGATCCCCAATCGCCCTCAAAGGGGGAGATCCAAGCTGTCTCGACAGCAACAGTACCAATTGCTGACTCCATCAAGTTATGGCCCGCGCGCGATCGCTCAACTAGTTCCTCGACCCACAAGCTCTTATCTTGAGCGCTCCCCAGTTTTTCTGTATGGAAAAGCCAATGTCTGTTCCTAACCTCGACGAATGTCCGCTCGGGGGCGAGTTCAATCCTGAACGGCATCATGGGAAAGTCTCGGGCCGAACCCTCTTCATCCGGAGCGATTGTGCGCCCCAGGAGGGACTCGCGCACAGACTCAAATGGCGTTGGCGGCCCTAAGTGTTGGCCTGTGTCGCCACTGACTCGCAGGTTGAGGGTGAGGCAGTCCATGGGGTCGCGGATGCTACCCCCTTACGTGAGGTGTGCCAAATGGGGTAGAGGGTAGCCAAACTAGAAAACGTTCCGGGTGCTGCTGTCGCTACGCGGGGCCTGTTCGGCGGGCGCGGCCGGCGGCGGAGCCGCCTGCTGGGCAGCCTCCTCGGGCGTCTCGACCTGCGCCTGAACCTCTTCGGTGGCTTCGGTGGCTTCTGCCTGCTCCGAGCTGTCATCCCTGATGGCGCGGCGGAATTCCTTGATGGACGAGCCCAGGTCGCCGCCGATCCTGCTGATCCGGCCAACGCCGAACAGCAGAACGATGACCCCGACGATGATCGCGATCTCCAGGGGCCCGAGCGGGCCGACGATCAAAGGACCAGGCATAATGCCCTCCTCGACCTCCGGCACTCGCCGGAGAAGTCAGTCTTGTCATGGTACATGATGCGGCAATGCGCGAAAGCGCCGCCCATTCCCTGAGTGGGTACGTTTGACAAGCGAACAGGCCTGTGACTGAATTCGCCCGCTGAAGGGAGCGGTCGCCTGCCGCAGTTTCCACGGGATATCCGCCAGGCCGAAGCCGTGGCGGCCTTCGTCAAACTTGGAGGGATGGAACGTAAGGGCAAGGGCAACCACCGGGTGGTGAAGATGCCAAACGGTCGAAACCTCTCCATCCCTCGGGCGTTGTGAAAGTCGGACTACTGAAGAGTGTTATCCGGAACTCGGATTGCACAGAAGAGGAATTCCTGAGAGCCGCAGGACGCTGAAGGAGGGTTCCGATGCGCACGTTCACAGTACTGGTGCATGTAGCTGAAGAGGGTGGCTACTGGGCTGAGGTGCCCGAACTTCCTGGCTGCGCCTCCCAGGGTGAGACGCTCGATGAACTCAGGACCAACGTCCTTGAGGCGATTGCGGCCTGCCTGGAGGCCCACTTGGAGGACGAGGGGGAACACCTTCCCGAGAGGGTCGAGAAGTGGGAGATTCCGTTTCCGGTTGACCAGCCGGAGCTAGCCCCCGCCTGAAGCCGGTCTTAGGACAAGCGTTCGACGAAAACGTCCATTACGCCGCCGCAGATCTTGTCCTCGCCGTCGGTCGGCTCCGTCAGGTCGACGGTAACGATGCGGGGGGAGCCATCCTCCAGCACCTCCATCGCCTCCTGCCAGACCTCCGCCTCCCCACAGCCGCCCCCGATGGTGCCGAAGAAGGAGCCGTCGCTGCGGACGACCATCTTCGCGCCCGTCTTGCGGGGCGTTGAGCCCCGCGTCCGTGCGACGGTCGCCAGCACCACCGGCTCCTCGCGGTCGAGTGCGCTCGCGATCTCGCGGTAGATCTCTTTGTTCATGCCTTGATCCTGACGCCCCCAGCCCGCCGCTGCAAGCGAGAACACCGAACGCGCGGGAATTCTCTACCATCAGCCCCATGACAGCCCTCGCTATCGACCACGTCATCCTCGCCACGAGGGACATCGAAGCGACATCCGCGCGCCTCGAACGCGACCACGGTCTGTCTTCGCTGGAGGGCGGCAGGCACGCGGGCCACGGCACCGGCAACCGCATCGTCCCCCTCGGGAGCGCCTACATCGAGATCATGGGCATCGTCGACGAAGCCGAGGCGGCCGCTAGCCCCATGGGGAGCTGGATCCGCGAACAGACCGCGAACGGCGACCGCATAGCTGCTCTCTGCCTGCGCACTGACGCCCCCGGCTTCGACGCCACCGCCGAGCGTCTGGCCCTTCGCCCCCTCTCCATGTCTCGTGACGCCCCCGGCGGCGTGACCCTCTCCTGGCGGCTGGCCGGGCTGCCCGAGGCGATGGCCGACCCCTCCCACCCCTTCTTCATCGACTGGCAGGTTCCACCCGAGCACCACCCCGCCCGTGGCGCCGCCCCCCACCGCGTCGAACCGGACGGCTTCGCCTGGGTCGAGCTCGCCGGGGACGCAGAAGCGATCCGGGGGTGGCTGCGCGGCGACGTGCAAGGCGTGCGCGTCGTCGGCGCGACGGAGCCGGGGGTCCACGCCGCAGTCGCCCTGGCGGGCGGCGGGGAGATTGTGCTGGAGTAGCGCTCAGGAGCTTGTGGCGGGCAATAGTGCGTGTAAGATAGAGACACGATGACTCAGACCACGAAGCGGAAGACTCCTACGACCCTGGAGGACATCCCGGTCGTACCGACGAGCAAGCTGCGGGCGAAGCTGCGGCGGCGGATCAGGACCTGCGAGCGCCGGTACGAAATGTCCACGGAGAAGATGCGCGAGGTTGTCAGGAAGGACCCGCTTCGAGAGACACTGGAGATCTGCGATTGGCTGATGGCGGATTCGTTGCTAAAGGATCTAGCCGAGATGGAGAGAAGCACGGTTGGCTTACCCTCGACCGGTACGTCGCGATCCACAGGGGCGCCCTCGAACGACACCCCTTCGTCCTCGCGGACCGGACGGAGGTCGACCAGCCTGCCAGTGCGCCCGGACTCCTCTCGCTCCGAGGACAGGTCATCTGCGCGGCCGAGGTCGTCATCGAGATCGAGAAGTACCTCACCGTCCGGCTGAACAATCGTAACCAGATCGAAGCTCGCGGCAGACGCTACCGGTACCACGCCCACATCCCCGGGCGCGGCAACCTTCTCCGCTACGACAACTCCCACGGCTTCGACGAGTTCCACCGGCACGAGTACGTCTTCCCAACCGAGGACCAGAGACCGCTTGAGACGCTCACGCGCGAGGAGTTCCCGACGCTCATTGAGGTTCTGGACGAGGTGCAGGCGATGGCCGCTGACCTCGGACTCGCTGGCTAGCCTGCTGCCAGCCGCTCCCCGAGGAAGGCGTGGATGCGCGCCGTTGCCTCGCGCCCGATGGTGATGGGCGCGGCGTCGAAGCCGTGCGGGCCACCGGGATAGACGGCCAGCTCCGACTCGTTCCCCGCTGCCAGCCAGCGCGCGTGCATGAAGAGCGAGTCGTCCAGCAGCGGGTCGTACGTGCCCACCGTGAAGAGCGAGGGGGGCATGTGGTGGAGGTTCGCGTTCAGGGGCGAGACATCCGGGTCCGTGGTGTCCACGCCCGGGATGAACATCCCGTAGAAGGCCTCGATGGCGTCGCGCGCGAGACCACCCTCCGGACCAACCCCCAGCCGCTGGCTCGGCGTCATCGAGAGGTCGTAGGGGCCGTAGACGAGGTTCGCCCCGATGAAGCCCGTGTAGCCGTGCCGGTCGCGCATCCGCAACAGCGTGACCGCCGCCAGGTGCGCGCCCGCCGAGCCGCCGCCGATGAGCAGTCGCTCGCTCCCGAATTCGGCCGCGGCGTTTTCGACCAGCCAGACAGCGGCGGCCTCGCAGTCGTCGGGACCGGCGGGGTAGGGGTGCTCCGGCGCCAGCCGGTAGTCGACGCTCACGGTCGCGACGCCGAATTTCTCGACCAGCGCGAGGTTCGCCTGGTCGCTCATCCGCGCCCGCCCGATGACCCAGCCGCCCCCGTGGATGTCGAGGTAGACGCCCGTAGGCTCCCGCCCCTCCGGCCGGATGATGCGGATCGTCGCGCCCTCGCCCATCCCCGGCACGGTGCGCTCCTCGGCGCGCTCGACCGGTGGGGGTACGGGGAACGCCCCGCCCCCCTCGTCCATCATCCGCCGCAGCTCGACGAGGTCGGTGTTCTCCATCGAGGGCATCGCCTCGCGCATGGCGACGGCAGCGGCCACGAAGCCGCGAGTCTCCTCGCTGATGGCGTCGTCGCCGAAGACGCTGGGGTCGAAACTCACGGTGGTCCTCCTAGGACGGCTTCAGGCCGAAGGAGTGGATGAGGCGCCCAAAGCCCAGGTAGCTCACCACCGCCCAGCCGATCTCGACGATCTGCTCCTCGGTGTAGTGCTGCCCGAGCTCATCGAACAGCTCGCTGTCGATGTTGGCGTGGTCCACAAACAGCCGCTCGGCGTAGTGGAAAGCCGCCTTCTCGGCCTCGTCGAAGTCCTGGTCGCCCCACGTCGAAATCTTGTCGACGGTGGTCTCCTCAAGGGTCTCTCCTTCCCCTGACAGGGGAATACGGGCGGCCTGTCAGAAGTCGCAGGCGTTCAGCTGCGCGACACGCAGCCGCACCATCTCCTTCAGGCGGGCAGGCACGGCCCCGTCCCTGATGAGGGGCCGGTACCAGGCATTCCAGGTCTCGAGCAGCCGGGCGTTGTGCCCAAAGACGCGCGTGAAGTCGTCCGTGCGGTCACGCATGTGCTCGGGAAGCTCGTCGTCGCGCGCAAGGCGGAGGTAGGGGGCAGGTGTGTCGGTCATGGATGGGATTCTAGCGACCTGGGGAGAGTAGGGGTCAGCACTGTCGAGCGTGGCGACCGAGTGATAACGTCGTGGGATGCCATTCAGGGTTACGGTCGGCGTCGCCAGCCCCGGGGGCTCGGACTTTGAGGACATCGACGCCGTTGTAGACACGGGAGCCGCCCACTCGTTCCTTCCTGCCTCCTTCCTCGAGGGTCTCGGTGTCCCTCGGACACGAACGCGAGGGTTCAAGCTCGCCGATGGCACGCGCAAGACCTACGACATGGGCGAGGCTCGCTTCAGGATCGAAGAACGCGAGATGAACTCCCCCGTCGTTTTCGGAGACGAAGACGTCTGTCTCCTCGGCGCGACGACCCTTGAGGTATTCGACCTCATCGCCGACACGACAAACCTGAGGCTCATCGACGCCCCCGAGGCCCTGCTCGTCAGCGTCTTCCGCGGCTGAGGGCCCAGAGCCCGCTGGCTGGCGTCTCGGCTGGCCTCGACAGATCCCCACCCGTAGGCGCGCAGGCGCTCCCTGACGTTAGGAGGTCTTCGTGTTGTCCAGGTGCTCTCCCACGTGAGCGATGACCCACTCTCCAGCCTCGCTGTCCCAAGCCATCTGAACCCTGAGGCAGTGACGGGGGTCACGTCCTGTTCCGAACCGGAGGTGTTCCTCGAACAGCGCCTGCTCGTTCTTCGCGTCATCGAGAAACCAGCGCTTCGCGCGCGTCGTCTGGCTCTCCTTCGCCACGTAGTTGACTCCGCGCTCCTTGAACCAGTCCTCAAGGCGTGACCCGATTTCTCCTTCGCTGCGAAGTTTCGCGCACCTCTCCAGCGCCACGAAACTGTCGTACACCGCGCGAGGATTCTCATAGAGGTCTGCGCCTTTCGCACCGTATGCGCTCTTGAGAAATCGAATGTGGGGCAGGGGCTCGGCGTAGCCGATCGCGTCCGCGACGCCGAGGATTTCGATCTCTTCTGATGCCACGTCGACGGAGTCAGCGTGAGCTTCACCGGGGAGCAGGGCCTTCAGGCTTGCGGCTTCCCGTTCCAGGCGGTCGCGGTCTCGCTCGACCTCGCTGAGCGAGTCTTCGAGATTTTGGGCATGGTCTTCCCACTCTTGCCGTTCGCGTTTGAGCGCTTCCACTTCCGCATTGCTGGTACCGCTCCGTGGCCCCCCGTCCAGTTCGGTTCGCAGCGCCGCGAACTGTTCGTTGGCCTCAGCGAGTCTCTCATCCGCATCCTCCCGCGCCTCTACGGCCTCTCCCCGTTTCTGGTTGGCCACCCTGTTCTGGCTCTCAAGTCGCTCTCGCTCGTCGTCGGCCCCGCGCCTCGCATCCCGTTCCTTCTCGCGATCCTCATCGCGTTCTGAGCGTGCCTCCTGAAGTTCCGCAGAGAGCCTGTTCACCTCTTTCTGGAAGAGGTCCGTCACTGCCTCTCGTCCTCGCAGCTGTAGGTCCGTGCGGATCGAGAACGGCGGACCACCAGTCAGGGGCATTGGCCAGGGCGCGCCCGCGGTGGCGACGCGCCCCTCCGTCTCCCTCACGCGCGCCGAAAGGGCAGCGCGCTCCTGTTCAGCTTCGTCGCGCCTGCGCTCAGCAGCCATCCGCTGCTCCCGGGCCTCCTCGCGCTCCTGCTCGAGACCCGCGACCCGCCGATTGGCCTCCTCGGAGGCTGCCCGCACGCGATCCCGCTCCTGCGTCCGCGTCGCTAGCCGTTCGCGCAGTTGGTCGCGGTCCCGTTCGGCCTCCGTGGCCCGGCTAGCGGCCGCATCGCGCTCCCGCTCGGCTGCCTCGCGCTGGCCGTTCACCTCGGCACGGGCACCCTCCAGTTTCGCGATACGTTCATCGACCGACTCGCGGATTTGCTCGCCGGGCGCGCTTCTCCGCCTCTCCGAAACAAGCTTGACGATGTCGTCGATAGCGCTCCCGGCACCGAGCGTCTGGATGCGTCGAGCAAGCCACACGGGGTGCTCGTAGGCCTTGCTGGCGCGCGAGTCGAAGCCAGGCCAGTAGAGGCGGACGGCGCCCCAATAGCAGGAGAGGCGGCCACCAACGAGTTTCGACAACTCCCAACCGGCATCCCCGTCCGTGAGCGTGACGACCTCGGCGAGTTCGTTCAGTCGTGCGGCCGCCTCGCTGGGCGGGATCAGGTAATTGGGGGTTCCACGGGCCACGCTGATCACGACGAGGGGCCGATCACGGTCGGGCTTCTGGAGCCGCTCGCGGACGAATGCCTCGACGTCCGTCGAGCCGACGCGAACGAACTCTTTCCTTTCAGTCGCAGGCATAGGCGACGATCCTAGCCCAGGTACGCAGCCCCCGACCGGCGCCCCTTCGGGTCCGTCAGCACGTTGACCAGCGCGACCGTGTTCGCGGCGAGCGCTTCCCGCACGGCGGGGGCGATGTCCGCCGGATCCTCGACGCGGCGGGACCAGCCACCGACCATCTCCACCGTCTTTTCGTAGGCGACGGGGAGGAGGGCGGCGATGGGGGGCGCGTCGGGCGCGAACTGGCGGTCCTGGATCGAGTGGCCCGCGATGCCCCCGTTGTTCGACACGACTATGACGACGTTCGCCCCCACCCGCGCGGCCGTCTCGACCTCCATGGCTGCGGCGCCGAAGGCGTAGTCGCCGAGCACGGCCACCACCTGCTGGTCCGGACGCGCAAGCTTTGCGCCGATGGCGTAGGGCAGGCCCGTGCCCATGCAGCCGGTCGTGCCCGAGTTCAGCCGCAGCCGCGACCCGAAGCTGGGCATGACCGCACGCGCCACGCCCATCGTCAGCTCCGCGTCGACGGTCACGGTGGCGTCGCGATCGAGGCAGTCGCGCACGTCGCGCAGCAGCCGGAAGTGGTTGATGGGCACCTCGTCCGAGGCCATCGCCTCCTCTGAGCTGGCCTCGTTGCGGGAGCGTCCCTCGGCGAGCGTTGCGACCCAGTCGCTACTCGCCACGCGCAGGCTGCGCCCCTCGAGCAGCCCGTTGAGCTGGTCGACGGCGATGGCGCAGTCGGCCACGATGCCGGTCTCGACGTCGGCGCCGCTGTAGAACTCCTCCGCGACGATGTCGATGTGCGCGATGCGGACGCCCTCGGCGAAGCGCGGCGCGCGTCCGAACTGGAACACCCAGTTGAAGCGCCCACCGACCATGAGGACGGCGTCGGCCCCGCTGAGCGCCGCCGAGCGGGCGGCGTTCATGAACATCGGGTGGTCGTCGGGAATCGAGCCCCGCCCCATCGGCGACGACACGAAGGGGATACCCCGGTCGACGAGCCGCTGCAGGGGCAGTCCCGCCTCCGCCCAGCCCGCGCCCTTTCCCATAATCACGAGCGGGCGCTCCGCCTCGGTGAGCATATCGGCGACCGCTTCGAGGGCTGCGGGGTCCGGGTGCGGACGCGAGATCTCGGGCTCGCTCGTGCGCCACAGGACATCCTCCTCGTCGAAGGGCGTGCGGATGAGTTCGGCGGGGAAGTCGAGGTAGACGGCGCCGGGACGCCCGTTCAGGGCGCGTCCCAGCGCGAGGTGCACGTACTCCGCGATGCGCGCTTGGCTGTCGACCTGCGTCGCCCACTTGCAGGCGGGCGCGGCGAAGGCGACCTGGTCGGCTTCCTGGAAGGCGCCGAGGCCGCGCTGGTTCGCCGCCGAGGAGCCGCCCAGCACGACGAGCGGCATGGCGCTCTCCGTGGCGACGTACATCGGCGTGACCGCGTTCGTGAGCGCGGGTCCGGAGCCGACGACGAGCACGCCCGGCTTCCCCCGCGCCCAGCCCCAGGCCGAGGCCGCGAAGCCCGCCGAGACCTCGTGGCGGCAGTTCACCACCTTGATGCCCTCGCGCTCCATCGCCGCCATGACCTCGATCATGGGTCCCGCCACCACCCCGAAGGCCGTATCGATGCCGGCCGCCTTCAGCTGCCGCGCGATGATCTGTCCGCCGTTCATATCTGCCACGCAAAGCCCTCCGTTTTCGGTGGCGGCAATCGTACGCCCCGCGCGGGGCGGGCCGCCTCCGGCCTGCAGTCGGGCGCCGCCACAGACCCGGCGGGACGCTCACGGACCGGCCTGGGGAAGGGTTGCGCCCGCAACCGGGGCGGGCTCGGGTATCGGAGGAGCCGTCAACCTGAGCGGCGTCTACGACGGGCTCCGGAACGGCGGCGCACTCCTGGAGACGGCGTAAGCCTCGCGCAGGGCGTCGAGGCGGCGCTCCACCAGCGGCTTCGTGTCGAGGTGCGTCACGATGTACGGGCGGTTCGCCCTGATGCCCGCGACCACCATCGCTCCCACCTCCAGCGGGTCGATGCCCTGGTGCTCGGGATTCACACTCCCCGTAACCACCGCCTCGGAGGGCTCTTCGCGGCCACCCAGGTGCGCCGGCCGGTTGCGTCCCGCATGCACGATGCGTGTCCGTACGGAGCTCGGACACAGCACGGAGACGCCAATGCCGCGCTCCGCGAGGTCCACGCGCAGGTGCTCGGAGAGGCCCATCACTGCGTACTTCGAGGCGGTGTATGAGGCTAGCTGGGGCGCGACGTACATGCCCATCGTCGAGCTCGTGTTCACGATGTGGGCCTCGCCGCCCTGCGCGAGCAAACGCGGGAGGAACTGCGTCACCCCATTCACCACGCCATCGAGGTTCACCGAGAGCACCCACGTCCAGTCATCGTCGGTGAGGTCCGCGGCGTTTGCGAACTTCACCACACCGGCGTTGTTGCAGAGGACGTGTGCGCCTCCCAGTTCCGCGAAGACGCGCTCCGCGAGCGCCCCCACCGAGGCGCGATCGGCCACATCCGTGCGCACCGCCAGCGCCCTGCGTCCCGCCCTGCGGACCTCGGCCGCCACTGCCTCCGCCGCGTCCTCTTCGATGTCCGCCACCGCCACGTCCATCCCCTGCGCCGCGAAGGTTCGGCAGAGGCCGCGGCCGATGCCGCTCCCCCCGCCCGTGACCACCGCGACCTTCCCCGCAAGCTGCTCCACGTCCGCAGTCTAGCCCAGGCCCGACGCCGCGCTGCGGGGAGCGCCTACAATCGCGCGCGTGCCGCCACCGCGGCCAGGGGGACGCTTATGGACCGGCTCGAGGGGAAGGTCGCGCTCGTCACCGGGGCGGGCTCGGGAATAGGAAGAGCCTCGGCGTTGCGGTTCGCCTCCGAGGGCGCGAGTGTCATGTGCGTCGACCTCGACGAGCCCTCCGCGCAGGGCGCCGCCGCCACCATCGCCGAGGGAGGCGGCTCCAGTGCCGCCCTCAAGGTCAACGTCACCGAGGAGGAGGCCGTGAAGGCCGCCTGCGAGGAGACGGTCCGCGAACTCGGCGGCTTCGACGTGCTCTACAACAACGCCGGCATCGGTCGCGCCGACTGGGACATCACGATCGCCGTCAACCTGAGCGGCGTTTACTACGGCCTCCGCCACGGGGGCGCCCTCATGGCCGAGCGCGGTGGCGGCGCGATCATCAGTACCGCCTCCGTCGCGGGGTTGGTGGGACTCGTCAGCAGCCGCGTCACGGAGTTCCCGCCGGTCGACGGCTCCGGCGCGTACATCGCTGCCAAGCACGGCGTCGTGGGGCTGACGCGCCAGTTCGCGCTCATCTACGCCCGGCACGGCGTCCGCGTGAACGCGATCGCCCCCGGGTACATACGCACCCCCATGATTCAGGAGGCGTTGGACGAGCAAGAGGCCACCGGCTACCTGGAGTCGCTGCACCCGCTGGGCCGCCTGGGCGAACCCGAGGAGATTGCCGCCGCCGCCGCCTTCCTCGCCAGCGACGACGCCTCCTTCATCACCGGCGTCACCCTCCCCGTCGACGGCGGCTACACCGCGCGCTAAGCGTTCGGTGCTGCCTGCCGCTTTCTGAGTTCGCCCGTGTTGACCCGCTGATGCTCGCTTGCGCGCTCATCGACGAACGAAACCCCCTCGCCCTCAAGCACTTCCAAGGGACTGCGTGTCTCCGTGGGGTCACTCCAAGTGAAGCCTTGGGCGACCTCGCCGTTGTTGGTCAGAACCCGGTATGCGTCGGGGCACATCTCACAGAATTGCACGTGCCTGCCGACAGCTCGGGCTGAACTGCTGACGACGTCAGAGAGATCCCCATACGTGGTCCACTCGCCGGGCTGAACCTGCGTCAGAAGGTTGTGCAGGTCGGACCAATCTCGTCCTCCCGCTCCAGCCTTGAATCCCGCCAGCGCCGCCAGGCTCTCGTCACTCGTGGTCTTCCACACGCTTGGCCCGGCGAGGACGGCTCTTTGCTCACCCGTTGCCTGCGCGATGATCTCCCTGGCGAGTCCCGTGGGACTCCAGGGCTGGCCACTCGCCGCCCAAGTCAAAGGGGCCCGCCTGTCATTTCGCCAAATCGCCTGGCCTCGAGCTGGGTTCTCGGAGACCCATGCGGCTACTTGCTCCCGGGTTCGCGCTGGGAGCGCGTCCACATCAAGCATGAGGGGCTCCCCGTCCTCCAAGGTCCCCTCGACGACGAGCGTGATCACCGCGTTGGTCTCTCGCCGCGTTCTTACTCTTTCATCGGCGGCTCGTCGTGCCACTTCGCGTGGGGAAACGGTGAAGTCCTCAACGTCAGCTACTGGCCATATCTGGGAGACCGTCAGCACGATGTCGTGCTCAGTCCGATAGGCGTTGAATTCGACCAGGGAGACATTGACTCCCATCTCGGTGAGCCACACGGCGCTCGCCGTGACCTGTGGGGGGAAGCTTGCCGCGACAAGGGCGATTCGTGGTCGGCTGAGCAGGTCGGGGTCTAGCACCCCTCCCAGGTGCTCTTCCAACTCCGCACGGGCTTCGTCCACTGATACGGCTCGTCCCTCGGCTTCCCCCACGTTGTTCAGGTATTCGGCATGTCTTTCTGCCAGCGTGTCGGCGGTAAAGCGGCTGGCAAAAGCCGCGTACTTGATTGCCTGCATCTCCATGATGTCGGGAGCTGGGCCGCGCTTGAGTTCCGCTACGACGAGCCGTCCCTCGTCGTCGAGGCCCAACAGGTCGAGCCGGTCCGCTGCCAATCGGTCACGTGCCTGCCAGGCCGCAAACTCGAACGCCACGATCTTGATGCCAGGGCCCAAGATCTCCGGGTTCACCCGTATCCACTCCTGGAGGTCAGAGCGCTCGCGGAAACCGGCCTCTTCGAGACTGATCGGTTTCGCGCGCCTGGCGACTCCGGGTTCCCCCCGCCCTTCCAGTCGGCTCCGCAGTCGCCGGACGGGCGGGTGGGCGCACTCCTCCTACAGCGCGACGGGCTCCAGTCGCGAGAGGCGCGCCACCCCGCGGGCGGGCGCGGGCGCCACGAAGTCGGGCGTGTCGCACCCCGCCTTGCCTACTGGCTCAGACCATCCCTAGCCGACGGCCACCTTCGTACTCGTGAGCCGGCCGATATCGAGGTTGAAGACGCGCGCGGCGTTGGTGGCGAGGACCTTGTGGGTCTCCTCTTCGTTCACGTCCGCGAACATCTCGTCGATCATCGACTGCGTGTTCGGATAGGTGCCTTCGGGATGGGGGTAGTCGGTGCCGAACATGAGGTTGTCGATTCCCAGCCGGTGGCGCCCGTCGACCTCGGCTTGCGTGAGGGGACCCGCGCAGAAGCCCTGGCGCCGGAAGAGTTCGCTGGGGAGCAGTTCCTGGCTCTGTGCGCCGGGCCTGCGCTTCACCAGCGCGTCGTACTCATCCAGCAGGGGCGGCACCCAGAGGCTGCCCGACTCGACCCAGCCGAAGTTGAGGTCGGGGAAGCGCTCGGCGATGCCGCCAAGCAGGAAGTGCTTGAGGGCGGCGCGGAGCTCCAGCGTGGTCAGGGAACCGTACTTGAAGACCTGGGCATCGGGATCGGCCTCAAGGATGGGGTTCTCGCGGCCGAAGCCCGGGTGGAAGAGGATGGGCATCCCCATCTCCTGCACCTGCGCCCAGAGCGGGTCGTAGCTGCGGTCGTGGAAGGGAAGGGCGCCCGGGAACCAGTAGTGGGAACCCGGGAGGATGAGGGACCTGAAGCCGAGATCGTGCGCTTCCCGCAGCTCGGCGAGGGCTGTATCGATGTCGGCGATGGTGATCGCGGCTACGCCGATGAAGCGGTAGGCCTCGAGGGCGAAGTGCTCGGAGAACCAGCGGTAGTAGGCGCTGTTGCAGGCCCGCACGAAGTCGATGTCCGTGGAGCGCGAGCCGCCACGCTCGATCACGACCTCGGCGCAGATGCCGTCGTCGGTGATCGCCGACATCCGGTCTCCGAGATCGACGGTGATGCGGAACTCCTCCATCGTGTTCTTGCGGCCCGAATAGGACGTTTCCTGTCCGCGGGCGCGCATGTTCGCGAGGATCTTCTGGAGCCGCGCCTCGTCGCGCTTGTTCAGCTCGTCCATCTTCGGACGGTGCTTGGGATCGATGTACTCGGAGAGGTCGAGGAACCTCTCGGTGTGACTGTCGGCCGAGATAACGACTCGATCGGACATGACTCCCCCAGGAGGGCTATTCCCGCCGGTTCTGACGGGTTATGCCGATTCTAACCACCAGAACGGAGCCGTGGGGCGGCAGCCTCCCCGAAATGGCGTGGTCGGGCGCCCCCCGCCGCGGGCGTATCGTTCGGCTGTGGCCAGCGCCCCCGATGCAGCCCTCCTCATGAGCGACGGCGGGAGCACGTCAGGTTTCCCGCCCGCCGGGTGGAGCACGACGTGCTAGAGGCGGCGCTGCTGGTACTGTTGGGCCTCAGCGTAGGGGTGTTCGGCGCGATCGTGGGCGCCGGCGGCGGCTTTCTCCTCGTCCCCATCCTGCTCGTGGCCTACCCCGACCGCGACCCTGCCACGGTGACGGCCATGTCGCTCACCGTCGTGTTCGCCAACGCCACCTCCGGCGCCATCGCCTACGCCTACCAGAAACGCATCGACTACCGCAGCGGCCTCTGGTGGGCGCTGGCGGCCGTCCCCGGCGCTCTCGGCGGCGCGCTCCTCGTGGGCGTCATCCCGCGACGCGTGTTCGTGCTCGTCTTCGCCGTGGCCCTGGCCTCGGTCGCAACGCACCTCATCGTCCGGCGGCAGTTCCGGGGATACAGGGAGCCCATCAGCGGGCGGGGAGCCGTCTCCCGACGCATCCGCGACCGTCGCGGCCAGAACTTCTTCTACACCTTCCGCCTCTGGCAGGGCCTCACGATCGCCAGCGTCATGGGGTTCGTCTCCGGGCTGCTGGGGGCGGGTGGGGGCGTGCTGCAGGTGCCCCTGATGACGGTCATCCTGCGGTTCCCCGTCCACATCGCCACGGCCACCAGCCAGTTTGCCTATGCCCTGATCGCGCTCGAGGCGACGACCGTCCACCTGGTGACCGGCAGCCTCCGCCTGAACGGCGACCTGGCCGAGGCCGGGCTGATCGCGGCCGGCGCCGTCGTCGGCGCGCAGGTCGGCGCGCGGCTCGCGCTCCGCGTCCGCGGAGCCACCATCCTGCGCGCCCTCTCGACTATTCTCCTGCTGGTCGCGGCCTGGCTCGTGCTGGACACGTTCGCGGGATAAATCGAACGTCCGAGGTCGGGGCTACCGGAGCAATACGCGCCGCTGTCTAGCGGAACTGGTGGGCCCGCCCGATTGGACGGTAGGCAGTACCGTTTTTGAATTGGTGGTGGCCCTTTAGCTCCCCAGGGAAGGAAAGTTCGAGCCTCGTTTGGTGGGCCTAACTTGACGGTAGGCAGTACCACCTTCGAGTTGTTGTTCACCCTGTAGCCTGCTTGCCCGTTGGTCAATCGGCCCGACCGTATCGCAGGATACGGCGTTGTGGAGCCTAACGCCCATGTCGCCGGAGCGCTCTGCGGGATCATCGTGGACGACGAGTGGCGCCGCTTCGGCTACGCCCGTGCTTCGATAGTGACGCGCCCGCCGTCCTCGACCTCCACATACAGGTTGTGGCTGTCAAGGAGGGACATGCCGACGATGGGTGTGGTGTCGGCTTCATCGGCCAGGCCGTATCTCGGACGGCCTTCCCAGAGCACGGCTACGTCGTAGTACGGAAACGTGATCTCGCTGCCGTCGCCCAAGGTCGCTCGCCCGATGCCCTCGAGGGTTAGTCCCAACTCCGCAACCAACGCCGGAGGCAACGTGAGGAAGCCGCCGAAGCCGGTGTCGATGATCGCTTCGATGTTCAGCGTTCGTCCCGCGGGGCCTCGAACAGTAAGGGCGACCACCGCCTCCCTGGCGGCATTGACGACGCCTTCGAGCACTCCGCTCTCCGCAGCGGGCGGCCCCCGAAGTGATGCAACGCCCGATGCCCGACACGGAGCAGCCAGACATCGATCGCATCGGGCTGCTCCGCCCGAAGGCGCTTCGCGGCGTCGCGTAGCTCGCCGGCGATGGCCCAGCACCCGGTGTTCACGTCGATGGCGACGTACTCGCCGTGGTGGTCAGCCTCGACCTGGGCACGAATGTCGCGCTCGTATATCTCGTCGCCGAGGCGGGCGGTCTCCTCAGCGGGGCGACGGGTCACCATCTCGGTCTCCTCCGGTACGGGGTCACCCTAGAAGATAGCGCCGACCGCGATCCGATCCAACCGCAGACCGGCGGGACGGGCCGCGGCCACTCGGTGGCCGGGCTGGCCCCCACTGTTGCCGAGGCCCTCTCGCACCGGCGCACGAACCATCGGCATGGCTGCCCAGCTGTCACGAATCTTTCCAGCCCTGCCGGCGACATTCGCCCGCGAGAACGGCCTCCCTCGGCGGCTCCCCGTCGACGTGACCATCCCCCGCTGCCGCCCCAACACGAGAGGTTGCAGCGCCACCGGTACCGGTCTCGGCCCACCTCGCGCCGACCAGCATCGCCGCAGCGTCTGGCATCAATGAAGGCGCTGTGGGAGACCTGTAGTGCTCGAGACTCAGGGCGCAGCCGACGTTGTGTCCTTGAGTCCCCAATGATATAGGGGCCAGCAACACTGCCGGTCCGCCCGCGAGATGGGGGTGGTTGCCACGGGATGCTGGCGCCCACCGAAGCCGCGTACGAGGGGGAACAATGTCGAGAGAAGGGCGGACGCATGTCCCTCCCAACGTCCAACCGCGCCAGCCCGTTCCAGACGGCTTCCTGCCCGACTTCCTGACGGGCGAGCACGTCCGAGACACGCCTGAGGAGTACGTTCGGCGGAATCTAGAGCGTGCGCTCGTCGAGCAGTACGGCTGATATGGAGTGACCGGTTGTCAATCAGCAGCGGCGGTGGTCGTGGCGATCCGGCTCCGGAACGGGGGGAGATGGACGAACGAGGGCACTGCTTCGACGACGTGTCACTCTGATATTCGCGGGTTGCCTGAGGCCTTGCCGCATGACCGTGCTTCGCCGGGAGGGGTCGCCGTCTATCATCGCGGGTTGACGGCGCCGGGCGCCGCTGCCGCATAGCTGTACCGCGCATCCTCCTGAGCCTGCCCTCGCTCATCCATCCTCTCCTGCTCTGGAGCGGCGCACCGCCGCCCCGGCGGCGACCGCCGCACCCACCGGGCCGCCCGCCGCGCCGCCGCCCGCCAGCAGCCCCACGGAGCGCGCCGAGCGGGCCATCGAGCCGGGCAGGGACATGCCGAAGTAGAGGGTGTGCAGCCAGGCGTCGAAGGTGCCGACGTTGCCGAGGAGTGAGGGCACCCGCGTCGCCAGGTAGATGAACGCCAGCGACATGAGCAGCTTCCAGACGAGGTCCTGCATCGCGTCACCGCCGCCGATGGCGGCGTACTCGTTGAGGAAGCCGATGCCGAGCGCGAGGGCGATGAGCTGGATCGCCTGCTGGAAGACGGTCGTCATGAAGAGGCGCAGCCACTGCCGGCCCCAGCCCGCCGTGTGCGGCAGGATCCAGAGCCCGAGCGCGATCGGCGCCAGCGCCAGGAGGATGTCGATGAGCGCCAGGCGCAGCACCATCTGCACCACGAGGTAGAGCACGAAGAAGGCGTAGACGAGGTAGATCAGCGCCAGCAGCAGGGCCATGCCCACGCTGCCCGCGGCTACCGCCGTCAGCAGCGTCTGGAGCGTGCTGCGCAGCATGTCGCTCGCGGTCACGCCCAGCTCGGCGGCGATGAAGCCCGAGACGGCGTCGGCCACGTCGATGACGAGCGCGCACCACCAGAGCGAGGCGGCTGCGGCCACGAGCCCCAGCCCGAGGCGCGGGACCAGCTCGCGCCAGCCCGCCTGCGCCATCCCCCGGAGGGGAGGGGCGTGGACTGGCTGCGCCGAGGAGCGCCTGGAGGAAGGAGGTCGCAACGACCATGCAAGGAGACCACGCTGCACAGACGGACGCCATGGAGATGCGAGCCACGGCACAGCAGTACACCGGACCGAGCGCCGCCCGCATCGCGAGCCTCATCCCGCACGCGGTGAGCTTCGAGCGGGGCTGGTTCCGCACGACGACGGCCATCTGCCACGGGGGCGACGACCCGGACGGGCCCGCGTTCCGGCAGCGCCCCGACGGCAACGGCATCGAGGTGCGCTGCCACACGGGCGGCTGCACGCGGGCGCACATCATCACGGCCATCAAGGGCCTGATCGGGCTGCCCATCTGGACGGCCTACGAGCCGGCGGACGGTGAGCCCGCAACCGCCGTTCGCGCGAGGCGATGGCCGTGGCCGCGGCTCGCGTACCGGGGAGGCGGGGCGCTCGCGCTCGCGCTTCCGCTGCTCCTCGGGCACAGCGCCGAGGTGGCGGCGCGCTCGCGCTCGCGCTTCCGCTGCTCCTCGGGCACAGCGCCGAGGTGGCGGCGCTGAACGCGGTCGGGTACAGCATCGGCGGACTGCTCGCCAGGCAACTGGTGCTCGGCTGGCGCCGGGCGGGGCGCCGCTACCGCTAGGGCCACGAGCGCAGCGATCACGACCCGGGGCCGTCTCTTCGGAGGCGGCCCCTCTTCGTGCCCGCGAGGGCACACGACAGCGACCACGAGACAGCGCCACAAGGAGGGCACGCATGACGATGGCAACGACGACGATGAACACGGCTGCGGAGGTGGCGGGAGACCGCCCCGGCCGCAGCCTCGAAGAGCTCGTGGACAGGGTCTTCGAGGCGCTCCTCGGAGCGGCCCCGGGGCCAGTTCCGACGATCAGTCGCAGCGTCCACGAGGCGCGGCGGCTGCGGCAGGCGGGCGACCTCGACGGGGCGCTGGCGAGGAGCGCCAGCGCTGACCTGAAGGGGGCCACGGACCGGGAGGCACGCTGGGCGTACGCCGAGTGGCTCGGCATCGCACGGCGGCGCTTCGTCGAACCGGACACGCTGCTCTACAGCCCCGCCAGCGGGCGAGCCGCCGTGCTCGCCCCGCACCCCGGCGGGGCGCTCGAAGTGCTGGCCGTCCTGGGGATGCGCTGGCGGCCCGGCAAGACCGTCTCGCGGCGCAGCCTGCGGGGGCTCCGGCCCCTGGCGAAGGGCGGTGCGTGCGCGGCAGGGGCCGCGTCCGCCAGGGCGTCTGCCCCTTCCATGAGGAGGCCCAGGGCAGCTTCACGGTCTACGCCGACTCGCAGCGCTGGTACTGCTTCGGCTGCGGTGAGGGCGGCGACGTGCTGGACTTCATCCAGCGCGCCGACGGGCTGAGCCTGCCGGAGGCGATCCGGCGGCTCGACTCGTCGCCGTCCACGACCGCCCCGGTTCGCCACGCTGCGTCCCGGCCACGCGCGGGGGCCACGGTACCGCCGCCGGACCCGGCGCTGGTGACGGCGGCGGCGAGGTACTACGCGGAGCAGCTTCGCCGCAGTCCCGAGGCGAGGGCGTACCTCGCCTCGCGGGGCATCGCACTCGACACCGCGATGCAGCTCGGCCTCGGCTACGCGCCGGGGCGCGGGCTGCGCGCGGCGCTCGCGTCCGCCGGCTTCGCCGCCGGACGGATCCGCGAGAGCGGGCTGTTCGCGGAGCGCGGCGAGCGCTTCGCCGGCATGGTGGTCATCCCCGAGACGGCCGGTGGACGCGTCCGCTGGCTGGCGGGGCGCGCCATCGACCGGGAGCGCTCGCCGCGCTTCCAGGCGCTGCCCGGCCCCAGGCCCGTGCTCGGCATGGGCCTGCTCGGTCCCGCGCCGCCGTGGGCGGTCGTCGCGGAAGGCATCTTCGACTGGCTCGTCCTGAGCGAGCGGGGCCTCCCCGCCTGCGCCGCCCTCGGCACGCAGGGCATGGAGCGGATCGCCGCCGCCCTGCGCGGCTGCCCCCACGTCTTCCTCGCCTTCGACCAGGACGACGCCGGGAGCGAAGCCACGGCGCGGCTCGCCGGCCAGCTCGGCCGCCGCGCCGCCGTCGTGACGCTGCCCGAGGGCATCGCCGACGTGGCCGACCTGGCCACGAAGCCGGAGGGGCGCAGGGTCTTCCTGCGCCTCCTCGAACGGGCGGCGCGCGCCGCCCGCTAACCAACCCATCCCACCGACGGACACCGACTGCCCGGCTCCCCGACGGGGCCGGGCGGCTTGCGCGTGCCCGCCGGCCAGCCGCCCACCGGAAGGAGGCGCGATGACCGCTGACCGACGGGGCTCGGCCCCGCACACGGGCCTCCCCGCGGGAGGTCTGCATCCAGTCCACCCAGCCCATTCACAGCACGAAGGAGAGAGACATGACGAACGCAACACCGACCGTCAACGGCAGCCGCAACGGCGTCCACCCGGAACCCGTCCCCGAGCGCGACCTCGCGTGGGAGAGCCTCCCGCCCGCGGTCACGCAGCGGCTGGGCGAGCCCCTCGACGAGGGGCTCGTCTCGCAGCGCAAGGGGCGCGGCAACCGCAGCTACGCCTACCTCGAGGGCCGCACCGCCATCGACCAGGCCAACCGCGTCTTCGGACACGGCGGCTGGGGCTACGAGCTGGTCGCCCCGGTGGCACTGCGCGAGGGCGAGAGCGTCGACCCGAGGACGGGCGAGGCGAAGCCCTGGCGGGCCTACACCGCGACCGTGCGGGTGACCGTTCCCGGCTCGCCGTCGCGCACGGATGTCGGCTTCCAGGCCGTCGCCGACGAGACGGTCGAGGGCCACGAGACCGCGCACAAGGGAGCCGTCACGGACGCGCTCAAGCGCGCGCTGCGGAGCTACGGCGACCAGTTCGGGAACAGCCTCTACGGCGACGGCGCGACGGGCGACCTCGCGCCATCGCTGCGCAAGACGCTCGTCGACCTCGGCAACTGCCGGGGCTTCGACGAGGCAAAGGTGCGGTCCGCCGTGCGCGAGCGCACCGGGCGGGACCTCGATGACCTGCCGGTCGCGGCCCTCACCCCGCTGGTGGAGGCCGCCGCCCGCAAGCTCCAGGAGGACATTCAGCGCCTGCTGGGGCCGGAGATGGCGACGCTCGCGCGGGAGCAGCTGCGCGTGCTGCTGCTGGACCGCCGCAACCGCGTCGTCGGCCAGCGGGTGATCTACCTCGGCAACTGCTACTCGGCGGTCGTGAGGCTGGCCGAGGTGCTACGCCCGGCGGTCGTCGAGGCCGTCCCCAACCTGATCGTCGTCCACAACCACCCGTCGGGCGACGCCACGCCGAGCACGAACGATGTCGACGTCACGAAGGCGCTGGCGGAGGCGGCGACGCTGCTCGGCATCGAACTGCTCGACCACGTCGTCATCGGCGACGAGGCCGGCAGCCTCCGGGAGCGCGGGCTCTTCGGCGGCTCACGCACACGCGGGCGCTCGCCCGCGCAATCCACCAACCAGGCACTCAACGGAAGGAGACAGCCCATGCTCGAGGCGCACGCCGCCCCGGACACCCACGACCTGTACACGATCAGCGCGAATGGCTTCTCGGCCCACGGCCGACGCCTTCGCGCGCGACCCCGATTCGGAGGGCCTCTGGTTCCTCTCGATGGTCGGTGCCCAGAGCGCCCTCAAGGCAATCTGGGCAGCCCTCCTCAAGCGGCCGCCCGAGACCGCCCACCTGCTCGCCGGCACGGACGGGATGGTGCTCTCGGGCGGGTTCCACCGCTGCGAGGTGCCCTACGAGACGCTGGGCACGTGGACGACGAAGATCGCCCGCCTGCCCGTCTCGGGGGGCTGGCACGCCCTCGTCTACACCCGCCTCGCGGAATACGCCTTCGAGCGGGACGCGTTCCTGCTGCTCGCCCCCGGCGAGGAGCACGCGCCCGCCCTGCACCACCGCTTCTAGACCGCCGCAGCCCCCTGCCCCTGCATCGCGCCTGGGCGGAGTGGCTGTGGCGGCGGGGGCTGGCAAAGGGCGAGATTTCACCCCTCCAGTCGGCGGGCATCCACGCCTACCGCTGCCAGCCCGACGCCGAGGCGCTGCGCGAGGACCTCTCCGTGGCCGTCGCGGCGGGGACCCTGACGCTCGCACCCGAGAGAACGGCGCAAGCGATCCCGATGCTGCAACAGAAGGAAGGACACAGAAAATGAGACTGGCCGCACAGGCGAAGGCCGGGTTCTACCCGACACCGCCACGCGTCACCGAGATGATTGCGGGCCTGATGCAGGCTCGCAGCAGCGCCCGCGGCGAGACGACGCTGCGCATCCTCGACCCCTGCTGCGGGGCCGGGATTGCGCTGGCGCAGCTCGCCGCGGGCATCGACCGTCCCGACGGCGCTGCCGTCGAGACCTACGGCGTGGAGCTCCAGGCGGAGCGCGCGGAGACGGCGAAGTACCGCCTCGACCACGTGCTCGGCACGGACCTCTTCCAGACCTCGATCGCCAACGGCGCCTTCGGGCTGCTCTACCTCAATCCGCCCTACGACTTCGACTCGGGGGAGGAGAAGCGGCTGGAGCAGACCTTCCTCCGCCACTGCACACGCTACCTGGCCGAGCACGGGCTGCTCGTGTTCGTCATCCCGAGGCGGCGGCTGGCGGAGTCGGCGCGCTACCTCGCCTCGCACTATGCGCGGCTGCGCTGCTGGGCCTTCCCGGGCCCGGAGCGCGAGGCTTTCGACCAGGTCGTCGTCACGGGCACGCGCAAGGCCGAGGTGCAGTACGACCAGCACGCCGCCGTGCGGCTGCAGGAGGTCATCGAGGGCAACGCCGAGGAGCTCACGCTCCAGCGCTACCCCTCCTACAACGCCCCGGCGACGGCGGGCGGCGAGGTGCTCTTCGCCACGCGCACGGTCGACCCCGTGGCCGCAGCGGCCGAGGCGAGGCGCTCGGGGCTCTGGACCAGTACGGCCGTCACCGACCTGCTCTGGCCCGCCGAGGATCCCTCGACGCGGCCGCTGATGCCGCTGCGGCCACGGGGTCGACCGTGCGCGTGGCGGCGGGTTTCCTCGACAACCTCCAGGTGGAGGCGGACGGGAGCCGCATCCTCGTCAAGGGGCGCACCTCGAAAGAGATGCGGCTCGTCGAGACCACCCCCGAGAAGGAGGTCTACCGCGAGCGGCTGCGCACGACCATCGTCGTCCCTCGATCTCGACATCGGCGAGATCACCGACATCGCCGCCTGATTTCTTCCAGCCGCCTCCAGGTGGCGGCTCCAGACGGATCAACGCCGATCCGCATTCACGAGGCCCCGCCCTCCCTATCGGGAACCGGCGGGGCCTCGCCCGTTGTCACTCACCACACGAAGGAGACAGAAAAAATGGACCTCGCAGGATTCATCGACACGTACCGCGACGCCATCGCCCGGCGGGTGGTGGAGTCCTACCCGCCCCGCTACCGGCCCTCCGTGCCGGGCCGTGAACTCCCGCCCCTGCTGCGCGCTCCCCTCGGCGCGCAGGCCGACGCCATCCGCGGCGCGGCGCTCTCGCTCGAGGCGCAGCGCGGCACGACCGTCGTCGGGGAGATGGGCACGGGCAAGACCTTTATCGCCGCCTCGGCGGCCTACATGGCGGGCTTCGAGCGGGTGCTCGTGCTCTGCCCGCCGCACCTCACCCGCAAGTGGAAGCGCGAGGTCGAGGAGACGGCGCCCGGCGCCCGCGCCGTCATCGTCGCCTCGATCACCGACCTGGAGCGGCTGCGCGTCTCGGCGGGGACCGGCCCGCTCTTCGCGATCATGTCGCGCGAGCGGGCGAAGCTCTCCTACCGCTGGCAGCCGGCCGTCGTGCAGCGCTGGGCGACCACCGCCCGCGGGCTCGTGCGCCACGAGGAGACGGGCGAGCCGTTCCAGGTGCCGTGCTGCCCCGACTGCCACGCGCAGGTCGTGGACAAGGACGGCGTGCCCCTGCTCGGGCGCGACCTCGCCCGCCGCAAGCGGTGGCGCCCGGAGTGCGGCTCCGCCCTCTGGCAGGCGGACCGCTCCGGTCCGAAGCGGTACCCGCTCGCGGACTACGTGAAGCTCCGGTTGCGGGGCTTCTTCGACCTGCTGGTCGGTGACGAAGCGCACGAGTACAAGGGCCGCGGCTCCGCCCAGGGCATCGCCGCCGGCATCCTCGCCGACGCCTGCGGCAAGTCGCTCAGCCTCTCGGGCACGCTCATGGGCGGCTACTCCTCGACGCTCTTCCATCTCCTCTACCGGTTCTCACCGGAGATCAGGGGGGAGTTCGGACGCTCCGAGGAGGGCCGCTGGATCGAGCGCTACGGCTTCGTCGAGCACACGGTCGGCAGGGACGACGACATCGCCGAGGAGGACGGGCGCACCAGCCGTCGCCGCAAGTACCGGAAGGTGATCCGGGAACGTCCGGGGCTCGCCCCCGCCGCGCTTTTCCACCTCATCGGCAACTCGGTGTTCCTGCGGCTCGCGGACGTGGCCTCCGGGCTTCCGCCCTACGAGGAGCGCGTGCTGCTTTCCTCGATGGACACGGAGGCCGACGCCGCAGGGCTCTCGCAGCGGAGCGGCTACGACGAGCTCTTCGGGACGCTGCGGGCGGCGCTCGCGGACGCGCTCTCGAAGGGCTCGCGGCGGCTGCTCGCCACCTACCTGCAGGCGCTGCTCGCCTACCCCGACGGCTGCACGCGCGGCGAGGCGGTCTTCGACCCGGAGAGCGAGGAGCTGCTCGTGCAGGCGCCGCCCCTCCCCGAGGAGCGGCTCTACCCGAAGGAGCAGGCGCTCGTCGACCTCGTCGCTGCGGAGCGGCTGCAGGGCCGGCGGGTGCTCGTCTACGCGACGCACACGGGCACTCGCGACATCACCGGGCGCATGGAGGAGTTCCTCGGGCGCCACGGCCTCCGGGTCGCGGTCATGAAGGCCGAAGCCGTGCCGCCCGAGCGCCGCGAGGCGTGGGTGGCGAAGCGGGTCGAGGAGGGCGTCGACGTGCTCGTCTGCCACCCGCGGCTGGTGCAGACGGGCCTCGACCTCGTCGACTTCCCCACGATCTGCTGGTACGAAACGGATTACAGCGTGTACACCATGCGCCAGGCCTCGCGCAGGTCCTGGCGCATGGGCCAGACCCAGCCCGTGCAGGTCGTCTTCATGGCCTACCGGACCACCCTCCAGGCGGACGCCCTCCAGCTAGTGGCGAAGAAGCTGCAATCGTCGCTGGCGGTTGAGGGGGAGCTACCCGAGGATGGCCTCGCCGCCTACGGGGACGACGGCGACGACCTGATGCTGGCCACCGCAGATGCGCGGCGGCCTCCCCTTCGCCCGCCGATGTGTGCGGGGTTTTCTGCGTTGTCGCGGGATCTCGCTCGGAAGTGACCGTCCAACCCACCCGTTGTGACGGAGCGCTTTCATCGCCGCGGCATCCCGGCGAGACATGCCTGCACGCTTATCAGCGCACAGCGCACAGCGCACAGCGCACAGCGCACAGCGCACAGCGCGCGGTGTCGGCGCCACCGGCGCTCGAGTCCAGCACCGGATCGCAGGCGCCGCCGCCCGGGAGCGAGTCAGGCTCGCTTCTCGGCCGATCAGCAGGGCGGCTTTGATGCGCGCGCAACGGCTCGATCTCCGACTACACGAGTGACGGGGTGCGGGCGAGAGAGAGACTCACAACAACTCACCATTAGCGACTCAATAGCTGACAGATAACTCATACATAAGACGTACTCTCTTTGTGCTCTCATGGGTTACGTGTTGAACATGGACGCCGTAACTCGCGCGATTGCGCGGACAGCAACTGGAATTGTTGCCGCTTCGAGTGCGCGCACGCGGATGACCAGCGCGGCCACGGTTGCGGTGGCGGCGCGTCCCAACCGACCTGCCACCGGAGCGCCGACGATCAGCGGGACGGCGCAGGTCGGCGAGACGTTGACGGCGGACGTCTCCGCGATCGCCGACGCGGACGGCCTGAGCAATGCGGTCTACGAGTACTAGTGGCTGGTCGGCGGTCTGGTTACCGAGATCACGGGCGCGAACGGTTCGGCCTCCCCCGCGGTCAAACGCAGCATTCCGATCAGATCGCGATGGGGAACGGATCGGCTGACCGAGCCGGCCGGCGGAAGGTCCGGTCGCGCGAGCAGGAAGGACTCATGAGGCAGGCAACCGGAGACCGGGGCGGCGCCCCTGATGGTCACCCTCCCTCCATGGCGCTCATGCTCGACGTGTTGTCAGGCTAATGCTCCGCCTCGCCCGGATAGTCGCTGTTCGCTCGATGATTGGCGCGCTGGTCGCGCTTGTCGCGCTGCTGGCCAGCCTCGATTCTGCTCATGCCGACCCGGCCTGCGCGCTTCCGCCCATTGGCCTCGACAGCGCCCTGGACGAGGGTGGTGCGGGCATCATCCTGACCTGGCAAGCGTCGCCCTGCGACCCGGACCGGTACGCCATCGATCGCCGCGACATGAACGACGCCGGGGCCAGGATGCTGCGCCACGCCACCGTGCCGGGCGACGCGCTCTCTTATCTGGACTCCGACGTCTCGGCTGGCGTCACCTACCGATACCGGGTCAGGTCCAACGACAGCGGTCGCCGTTCAGACTTCGCCGATATCACGACGCCATCGGCGTCCCGCGCATCGCAAGCCTCGACCGACGCCGAGCTGAGCGCGCTCAGCCTCAGCCCCGGGACGCTGGATCCCGCCTTCGACGGGATGACGGACTCCTACACGGCGTCGGTCGAGCATCTGCAATCCCCGATCACACTGATCGCCACGGCGTCCGATCCGGTCAACGCCAAGGTCGAGTTCCTGGACGGCGACGACATGCCGCTGGCGGACGCCGACGGCAACACGGCAGGCCACCAGGTGGACCTCGCCGTGGGCGAGAACACGAGCAAGATCAAGGTGACCGCTGAGGATGGCTTGACCACTCGGACGTACACGCTGGTCGTGACCCGCGCCGGGCCGAACACCGACCTCAGCGATCTGCGGGTGAACGGCGTCAGCGTGCCCGGATTCGACTCGGACGTTAAGTACAAGTCGTCCGGCGTGCAGCGCGGCGTGGCCGCATCGGTGGCGCAAGCGACGATCGAGGGCGTCACCGACGATCCCGACGCCGCGGTTGCCTACCTGGGCACGGACGCCGACGAGATGACCGACGGCCACCAGGTGAACCTCAGCGAGGGCCAGAACGAGATATCGATCGTCGTCACCGCGGCCGGCGGCGTCACGACGAAGACCTACCTGCTGAGCGTCAACCGGGGCTCGGACGCGCCCTTCGGTTGGAGGGCGCAGGACGACTTCGACACCCTGGTGGCGGCCGGGAACAACTCACCCGTGGGCCTCTGGTCGGACGGCACGACCATGTGGGTGGCGGAAGACCACGATCCGCTCGATCAGCTCTTCGCTTTCGCGCGGGACACCAGGTTGCGCGATCCCGACAAGGACTTCAAAACCCTGCGGGCGGCTTCGAACACGAACGTCCGGGGCATCTGGTCGGACGGCATGACCATGTGGGTGGCGGACGCCTATGACGAAAAGCTCTACGGCTACGCGATGGATACGCGGCGGTGGGATAGCGGCAAGGACATCAATAGCCTCGTTCAGAGCCGGAACGGCTCTCCCGGGGACATTTGGTCTGACGGCGAGACCATCTGGGTGGTGGACAAGAGTGACCCAAAGCTCTATGCCTATCGGCTCGCCACCGGCGAGCGGGACTCGGCCAAGGACTTCAACACCCTGGCCGGCGACCATTCCGCTCGCAATGCTGTCTGGTCCGACCGCACGACCATCTGGATCGGAGACAGCGGGAAAGAAGAACTCTACGCCTACGACCTGGCTACCGGGAAGCGCGATCGCGGCAGCGACTTCAACACCCTGAAAGCAGTCGGCAACACACACATCCGCTACATCTGGTCCGACGGTACGATCATGTGGGTATCAGACCGGAGAGATGGCAAGCTCTACGCCTACAACATGCCCGGCAACGCGGACCTGAGCGGGCTCAGTCTCAGCGCCGGGACATTGGAGCCGGCGTTCCACCGGGTGACGACGTCATATGCGGCGTCGGCGCCGAACGCCGTGTCCACGATCACGGTAACCGCGCTGGCGTCCGATGCCGGCCAGGCCACGGTTGAGTTCCTCGACGCCTCGGACGAGACGCTGGCGGACGCCGATCTCAACACTGCGGGACACCAAGTAGCCCTCGCCCCAGGTGAGAACACGATCAAGATCAAGGTCACCGCCGAAGACGGCGCCACGACCCGCACCTACACCCTCGTGGTCACCCGACTGGGGCCGCTGGAGGTGAGCTTCGGATCGCCCTCGTTCAGCGTCGCAGAGGGTGGCTCTGTCACGGTGACGGCCGTTCTGGAGCGGGCGACCGAGCGTGACGTGGCAGTCCCGCTGATCGTCACAGCCGGAAGCGGCGTCAGCGACGAGGACTACTCCGGCGTGCCGGAGAACCTGATATTCGCTCGCGGTTCGTTTTTCGCGACCTTCAGTTTCAAGGCCGAGGGCGACCTCGTCGTCGAGGACGACGAGGTCGTCACCGTGTCGTTCGACACGTTGCCCGATGGCCTGACCGCGGGTACTCCGACAACGACCACGGTCACAATCGAAGACGACGACGAACCGAACTGGTTGGTCTCGGTGGTTCCGGCGTCGATTGCCGAGGCGACCGAGTCAGCGGCAACGGTGTCGGTGAGCAGCGGCGGCGTGACCTTCACCGCTGACAGGACGATCAGCCTCAATTTCGTGGGCACGGCGACCGAAGCGGTGGACTACGAGGTCGCGGCCAAGACGTTGACCCTCGCGGTCGGAGAGCACACGGTCGCGACCACGGTCAGCGCGCTGGACGACAGCGTCTCGGACCTCGGCGAGCAGATCCAGGTCAGCGCGAGCCTTGACGGCTCAAGGATCGGCGCCAGGCAGGTGATCACCGTCGTCGACGACGACGAGGCGTCCGACGGGATCGTGCTCGAAGTTGCGCCCAACCGGGTCAACGAGGACGCGGGCGCTACGACCCTGACGGTGACCGGCACGCTCAACGGTTCGGCGCTGACGACCGACACGGTGGTGTCGCTCACGCTGGCGGCGGGCACGGCGACCGCGACCGACGACTACACCGTCGCGTCGTCCACGGCCTCGCTGACGATCCCAACCGGTTCGAGATCGGGGACGGCAAACTTCCGGCTGACCCCGGTCGACGACCTGACCCACGAAGACGAGGAGACCGTGACGATCAGCGCATCGATGACATCGGCCCTGACGCTGTCGCCATCGTCGCTGACGGTCACGATCTCCGACGACGACGAACCGAATACCACGCCCGTCTTCCAGCCTCCGTCCCCGACGCGCAGGGTGGACGAGAACAGTGCAGCAGGCGTCGCCGTGGGCGCGCCGGTGACCGCGATCGACGCCGACAACGACCGGCTGCGCTACTCGCTGGCCGGCGCCGGCGCGACCGCGTTCCGGATCGATGCGGCCAGCGGACAGCTGCGCACGGTCTCGGGGGTTGACTACGACCATGAGGCCGCCGACCGCTACACCGTGACGGTCATCGCCGACGACTTGCGGGGCGGGGTCGGCAGGGCGTCGGTGACGATTCACGTCAGCGACCTGGACGAGCCGCCGCCCGCGCCCGCCGAGCCAACCGTGACGCCCACGGTCGGCGAAACGGACGGCCTGGAGGTGTTCTGGATTGCCCCCAGCGCGAGCGGCCGCCCCACGCTGAGCGGCTACGAGCTGCGCTATCGAGCGGGCGGCGGCTCGTGGGCCGGCTGGAACCACGCGGGCACGGGCATCGTCGCCACGCTCGACGGGCTCAAGGCTGGTACCCGTTACGAAGTCCAGGTGCGCGCCGGCAACGATGAGGGCTGGAGCAGCTGGTCGCAATTGGGCGCGGGCTCGACCAACACTGCGGACGACATCTGTTCGGCTGACGGCCCGACCCCGACCAAGATCACGGTCAGTTCGGCGCCGGTTGTGATCGCCTCGACGACGGACGACTACTTCGTCCTCTACGTCACCCACGAGTTGGACGGCGCCGAAATCTGGACGCCGGTCTCGGTCACCCGGGGCAACGCCGGCAGCACTACGCTCGCCGAGCAGGTCAGCCCGCTGCCCGCCTGGCGGTACCGGGTCGAGCGCTACTCCGTCTCCGACCCGGCCGACATCGACGGCGACTGTATTGACGACCTCGCCGAACTCGACGCCCTGGGCCGCATGAACCCGCTCAACCCCGCGCCCCAGATTGCGATCACGGACGGCGCGACGGCGATCCCCGACCGCTCGACCTTTGAGACGCTCGCCTTCTCCGAGCAGACCGCCGAGCATGAGTATGTCAAGTTCGCGCTGCTCGACATGGACACCGACGAGCCGCTGCTTTACTGGATCAATTCCAAGACCCACCGGCGCCACCCGATCGCCTTCTTCCTCGAGACGATCGGCCACAAGGGGCCGCACCTGCCCTGGTCGATCCCCGGTGAGGTCGTCTACGACCCCAACCTGACGGCGACCGACGGCACCCGGGGCGTCTACTACTTCTGGCTGCTGAACTACGACGCGCGCTTCACGCCCGCGTTCCTGGAGCGCGTCTACGCGCTGCTCAGCTCGGCCATGCCGCTGCTCGACGACGACCTGCCGATGTACATCCCCAACCGGCGGCTCGGCAGCTATCGGGCCGATCTGGATACGCTCAGGAACTCGCGGATCCCACTGCTGTTCAACGAAGACGTCTTCGGCGACGTCGACTTCCTCGCTCTCAACCACGGCGTCGGCTACGGCCGCCTGCGGGTGATGGCGCCGGGCGAGCGTCCCAACCCGCGCAACGTCGTGATCTACGAGACGCTGCCCAACGAGCTGCCGCGCGTCGCCGGGATCATCACCAGCGTGCCCCAGACGCCGCTCTCCCACGTCAATCTGCGCGCCGTCCAGGACGGCGTCCCCAACGCCTACATCAAGGAGCCGCTGGAGGACGACGAGATCGACGACCTGGTTGATCGCTTCGTCCGCTACGAGGTGACAGCCGAGGGCTACGAACTGCGCGCCGCCGCCAAGGCCGAGGTCGACGCTCACTTCGCCCGCTCCCGACCCGCCCATGTGCAGACCCCGGAACGCGACCTCACGGTCACCGCGATCAGCGCGCTCCGCGAGATCGGCTTCGGCGACTGGAAGGCCTTCGGGGTCAAGGCCGCCAACGTCGCCGAACTGGGCAAGCTCGGCTTCCCCGAGGGCGCCGTGCCCGACGGCTTCGCCATCCCTTTCTACTTCTACGACGAGTTCATGCAGCACACCGCCCTGGGCGAGGAGACCGTCTTCGGCAAGGGCAAGGGCGCCGACGAGGACAAATTCACGCTGCCGGCCGAGACCAAGCTGATCGACGCCGCCAAGGCGATCCTGGCCCACCCCAAATTCCAGACCGACTTCGAGATCCAGGACGAGATGCTGGACGACCTGCGCGACGCGATCGAGGACGCCCAGAGCCCGCAGTGGATCATCGACGCCCTGACCGCCATGCACGCGATGTATCCGCAGGGGCAATCGCTGCGCTACCGGTCGAGCACGAACAACGAGGATCTGCCGGGCTTCAGCGGAGCGGGGCTGTACGACTCCAACACGCAAAAGCCCGACGAGACCGTGGAGGACGGCATCGACAAGTCGCTGAAGCAGGTGTTCGCCAGCCTGTGGAACTTCCGGGCGTTCACCGAGCGGGAGTTCCATCGCATCGACCACCTGGCCACCGCGATGGGTGTGCTGGTGCATCCCAACTACTCCGACGAGCTGGCCAACGGCGTGGCCGTGAGCTTCGACCCGATCCGCGGCTACAGCAACTACTACTACCTCAACACGCAGCTCGGCGAGGACCTGGTCACCAATCCCGACGCCCTCTCGGAGCCGGAGGAAATCCTCGTGCACCGCAGCGGCGACTTCTACGAAGTCCTGGCGACCTCCAACCAGATCGAACCGGGCGCGCTGTTGATGACCGACCTGCAGATGAAGCAGCTGGCCGAGCACCTGACCGTGATCCACGAGCGGTTCGCGGGGCTCTATCCGGCCCGACCCTACGCAATCGAGATCGAGTTCAAGATCACCGAGGCAGACATCCTCGCGATCAAGCAGGCCCGGCCCTGGGTCTTCGGCGCTGCGACCTCCTCCTCGAGCAGCAACGCCGGTGGCAGTGGCGGTGGCGGCGGGGGCGGTGGCGGCGGTTCCTCGGGCCCCAGCCCGAGTCTCCTCGACTTCGAGTGGAACGTGAAGCGGGACATCGAGGCGCTCTACGGTGGTCACGACGAGCCCACGGGCATGTGGTCCGACGGCACGACACTGTGGCTCGCCCACAACGGTGACGGCGCCGACGACGCCGTCTACGCCTACGACCTCGAGACCGGCGAACGCGTGGAGGATCGCGAGTTCGCACTCGACGACGCCAACCGCGCACCACGCGGTGTCTGGTCCGACGGCGAAACCGCCTTCTGGATCTCCGACAGCGGCCAGAACCGGCTCTTCGCCTACAACCTCGAGAGCGGGGAACGGGACGAGGAGCGCGACCTCGCACTGGCCGACCGCAACCGCGATGCCCGCGGCATCTGGTCCGACGGCGGGACCATGTGGGTGCTCGACGGTGGCAAGGACAGCCTCTTCGCGTACGGCCTCGCGAGCGGCGAGCTGCTCGCCGAGTACGCCCTCGCCTCGACAAACGGCGACCCGCACGGCATCTGGTCCGACGGCGTCACCATCTGGGTCTCCGACCACGGCGCCAAGCGCCTCTTCGCCTACCGCCTCCCCGTGCCCGAGGCGCAGGAGGACACGAGCGCGGAAGCGGACGACGCGCAGGAGGACGCGAGCGCGCAGCAGGAGGACGCGGGCGACGCGGACGAGGGCGACGCGGAAGCGGAAGAGGCTCTCGAGCTGGAGCGTGTCACGGACGAGGAGTTCACCCTGCTCTCGCGCGCCAGTAACAACAGCCCGCGCGGCATCTGGTCCGACGGCGACGTGATGTACGTCGCCGACCAGAGCGACGCCAGGGTCTACAGCTACAACATGCCCGACGCCATCGACGCGCGGCTCGCCTCGCTCACGCTCAGCGGCGTCGACATCGGCGAGTTCGACCCTCGCGCCATCGACTACGCGGGCGTCATCGCCGAGAGCGTGACCGAGACGACGGTCGAGGCCACAGCGATGCAGCGCCGCACGAACGTCGAGATCCACCCGCCCGACGCCAACGAGGCTGCCGACGGCCACCAGGTGGCGCTGGAAGGCCTGGACGCGATCACCGCCACCGTCACCTCGGCCGACGGCAGCCGCACCCGCGTCTACCGCGTACGCCTCGGCGAGGAGGCGGCGACCTGCCTGCGCGGCGACATCGCCGAAGGCTTCAGCCTTGTGGTCTATGAGGGCGGCCCGGTCGAGGAACTGGTGGCCTGCGCGGAGAGCCGGGATGTGGTCGTGCTCTACGCGCTGCACGAAGGCGTCTACATCCCGTACATCCTCGGTGCGCCGGACTTCGCCAATGCGCGGTTCACGGAGCTGTACGCCGACGGCGTGCCCGCTCTCACACTGCTGATCGCCGGGAGCAACGGGCCCCCCAGTGAGGATCCGCTGGGAGATACCGGCATGCCACAGCCCTGGCCCGAGTGTCTGAGGGGTGAGATCGCGGAGGGGTTCAGCCCGGTGCTCTACGAGGGCGGCAGCGTTGACGACCTGGCGGCGTGCGCGCAGGGCCGAGGAGTTACAGCCGTGTATACCCTCGCGGGCGGGGAGTGGGTCTCCTACATCGTCGGAGCACCGGAGTTCGCGAACCAGCCCTTCCGGGAATTGTTCGCCGAGGGGCTGGCCGCCGTCACGCCGCTGGTCGCCAAGGGCGAGGGGCCTGCCGCGGCCAACTGACCGTTGCACAGGGATGGCAGCGGAGTCGGTCGCGGACTCGGCGGCCAGGCGCAGCCCGTGCAGGTGGTCTTCATGGCCTACCGGAACACCCTGCAGGCGGACGCCCTCCAGCTGGTGGCGAAGAAGCTGCAAAGCTCACTCGCCGTCGAGGGTGAACTGCCCGAGGACGGGCTCGCCGCCTACGGGGACGAGGGCGACGAACTGATGCTGGCGCTCGCCAGGAAGATCGTCGCCGGCATCCAGTCGATGATCAGCCGCACCGACTTTGACGGCGCGGAGACGGTCGTCTACGAGTGGTCGCTCCGCGACGGACGCGGCGATCCGCTCTGCTACCCGATCCAGCTGGTCGCCCGCACGACCTTCGACGTGCTCTCGCGCGTGCGCGAGCACAAGGAGCGCCGCGAGCGGCTGGAGGAGGCCGCCTCCGAGGCGCGCGCCGGGCTGTCGGCGCGGCGCATCGTACTCGACAAGGTCGAGACCATCACCGCCTACGCACAGGAGATGAGCGAGTTTCTCGCCACGAGCGAACTGACCGAGTCGAAGGCCTTCATCCGCTCCTTCATCAAGGAGATCGCCGTCGGCCCCGGCGCAGCCACGATCCGCTACACGATCCCCATGCCCGAGGACAGTCCCCTACGCGGCGGCGACGCCGAGGAGGTAGCCCTCGGCAGTCCGGTACTGTCTACCGTCAAGTCTGGTGGGCGATACTGGATTCGAACCAGCGACCTCTGCGATGTCAACGCAGCGCTCTAACCATCTGAGCTAACCGCCCACGGGCCTCTCAGCCTAGCGCGTTTTTCGCTCACCCGCCTCTGCCTGCACATCGGTGGCCTGGCTTGGCATAATCACGCCCCGTATGCGTAGACGTCGCCGGTACTACGAGCCCGAGGATCTCGGGTACGAACAGGATCGCCGCGACGCTGCTGTGCCCAACCGGCGGTACTACGTCTACGTGCTGGACACCGACTACGGCCACTACGTCGGCCACACCGCGCATGTCGGCAGGCGGTTCCGGGAGCACCAGGACGGGGAAACGGAGTCCACGGCCGGCAGCAATCCCGAGCTGGCGTGGACCTCTGGACCGCTCAAGACCCGGGCCGATGCGGCACGCTTCGAGGCCGCCATGAAGGCTCTGCGGGACCAGCGCGCCCGCCGCTTCGAGGAGATCACGGGCCTCGACCCCATCCCCTTCGAGCCAGTCCGCTACGCATACGCCGAATACGCATACGCCGAAGAGGACTGGGGCTGGGTCAGGCCAACCATCGTCGTGGCGGCGGCGGCGGCTGGGGTAGTTGTACTGCTCGTCAGCACCGGAGCGTGCTGACCGCCCTCGACCGCTCCGCCCCGCTGGCTATACTCGAAAGCAGACAGTCGCAGATACGAAGAGGCGACGACCGGGACGAGTAGCCGCTACCCACAGAGAGCCGCGCCATGGCTGCAAGCGCGGCGACCGGCGGCGAACACCACCCGCGAGCCTGCGCCCGAAGCCCCCGCGGGTTAGGCGTGCACGGTTGGCCCCGTTAGCGGCCGCAACGAGCCCGCGCGCAACGCGTACGGGGAATCAGGGTGGGACCACGGCCCGCGCGCCGTCCCTGAGCAGGCGCGAGAACGCCCGGGGGAGTCCCAGCCATGCCAGAACCCATCGAGTCCGACGTCGACCTTGCCGCCCTCCCACAGGAGGACCGGCTCGCGCGCATGCGCCACTCCGCCGCGCACGTGCTCGCCGAGGCCATGGTCGAGCTGATACCGGAGGCGGAGCTCGGCATCGGGCCGCCCACGGCCACCGGCTTCTACTACGACTTCCGCCTGCCCCGCGCCCTCACCCAGGAGGACCTGACCTGGCTGCGGCGGCGCATGCGCAAGTCGATCGGACGGCGGCTCCCCTTCCAGATGGCCGCCATCACCCGCGCCGAGGCCGAGGAGCGCTGGGGCGACCAGCTCTTCAAGCTCGATCTGCTCGCCGACATCGAGGACGGCGCCATCACGCAGTGCACGCACGGCAAATTCACCGACCTCTGCCGTGGCGGCCACGTGAACCACACCGGCGAGATTCCGGCGTTCAAGCTGATGAGCATCGCCGGCGCCTACTGGCGCGGGGATGAGGCCAACCCCCAGCTCCAGCGCGTCTACGGAGCGCTCTTCGAGACGAAGGACGAGCTCGATGCGTACGAGCGCCAGCTTGAGGAAGCGCGCAAGCGCGACCACCGCCGCGTCGGCCGCGAGCTTGGCCTCTTCACGTTCTCGGACGTGGTGGGGCAGGGCATCCCCCTGTTCCTGCCGAAGGGCGAGACCGTGCGCCACCTGATGGAGAGCTACATCCGCGAGATGCAGGAGCGCACGGGCCACCAGCACGTCTGGACCGGGCACATCGTGAAGAGCGCCCTCTACGACCGCTCCGGCCACCGCGAGCACTACGCCGACGCCATGTTCCCGCCGATGGTCGACGGCGAGACCGAGTTCCTCCTGAAGCCGATGAACTGCCCCTCGCACATGATCCTCTTTAACGCGGAGCCCCACAGCTACCGCGACCTGCCCCTCCGCTACGCCGAGTTCGCGACCCTCTACCGTTACGAGAAGTCGGGTGAATTGAACGGTCTGACGCGCGTGCGCTCGCTCACGCAGGACGACGCCCACATCTTCTGCACGCCCGACCAGATCCAGCAGGAGTTCGAGCTGGCGCTCTCGCTCGTGCGGGAAGCGCTCGAGACCTACGGCCTCAGCGACTACCGCGTGGCATTGTCGCTACCGGACACCGGGGGCAACGGCAAATTCGTGGACGCGCCCGAGCAGTGGGAGCAGGCGGTGACGGCCCTGCGAGCGGCGATGGATGCCTCGGGGCTGGAGTACGCGGAGGAGGAGGGGGAGGCCGCCTTCTACGGTCCCAAGGCGGATTTCATCGCGAAGGACGTGCTGGGGCGGGAGTGGCAGCTCTCGACGATCCAGATCGACTTCATCCAGCCGGGACGGATGGGCTGCGTCTACACCGGCGAGGACGGCAAGGAGCACACCCCCGTCATGCTCCACCGCGCCGTGACGGGCGCGACGGAGCGCTTCATGGGGATGCTAATCGAGCACTTCGGCGGCGCTTTCCCGCTCTGGCTGGCGCCCGTGCAGGCAACGGTCATCCCCATCGCGGACCGCCACCAGCCCTACGCCGACGAGGTGGCGACGACCCTGCGCGAGGCCGGCTTCCGCGTGGAGGTGGACGCCCGCAGCGAGCGCATGAACGCCAAGATTCGCCACGCCCAGCTGCAGAAGATCCCCTACATGCTGGTCGCCGGCGACCGCGAGGCGGAAGCCGGCACGGTCGCCGTGCGCGTGCGCACCGGCGAAGACCTGGGCGCGATCCCCCTCGCGGACTTCATCACCCGCATCGAAGGAGAGCGCGAGACGAAGGCGCTGGCGCCCTAGAAACGCCGAAATTCGGCCAGGGCGGCTCTTCTAGGCGCTCACTTCCAGGTCTGAGAGCGCCTCGATCAGTGCCTTGGCGTCGTTGATACCATCCCGGACCGAGTCTTCATCCAGAAACGCCTGGTAGAAGTTGGCGTGAAGGGCCTCCACCGATCGGACCAACCGGCGTCTGTGCTCAGCTTGGCCAGGGCTTGTGTTGATGAGGGTGTGCGCGTTCTTGATCAGGTTCCCGTGTGACCCGAGAGGCCAGCCTCGCTGTCGGGCGACCGCGTTCACGTAGTGAGAAAAGGCCCCCCAGGCCTTCTCCGATGCTTGCAGGAGATCGCCCTTGCTGAATTCCTGCTCGGCTTGGTCAAGGAATTGCGTGCTGATCTCCCTGTGCTGTTCGACTGTGGCCATCTTCACGCTCCCGCGTAAGCCTTGGGATCCGTGTATTCGATGAGCGAAAACTGGCCCTCAACCACCAGGAAGCGGACCGTGGTCTCGACCCCATAGACGTCAATGCATTGGAGCGGTTGCCCTATGTCGAAGTGGGTCGCCGGGGTTGCAAGCGTGCCATTGATGGCAATGTTGTTGGCGTAAACGTAGCCGTCTTTGTGTGGATTGATACATCCCTCGATGCCAGGAAGGTGCCCGGTGCTCTTGGTGAAGAGGGCTGCATTGCGTCCGTCCTTCGAGGGCTCCAGCTCCAGGGGGATGCTCGGCTTGTCCCTGGGCACGATCGTCGTGTGCGAGGGCAAGTACCCTGCGGCAGCGATGAGGACCGTCATCTCCTGGTCGGTCCGGTATAGGTTCAGGCGGCACTGACCGTCGGCGTCAGTCCGGCCGGTGACGTAGGTTCGGTTCGGGTAGGCTGCCAGAATCGCGGCATCGGGTACTGCTGCCCCCTGCGGGGTCTTGACTTCAAGGACAACGCTCCCCATGACTTTGCCGCCTCCCCGACGCGAATGCACCTAACAGTTGCGCAATCGTCGATCGGTACAATCTTGGACTCGCCCCATGAGAACGTAGGCGGGCGTGAGCAGTTGGTCAATCCTCTGCGAATTGCCCGCTTCGTCCGGCCGGTTACGGCACCCTGCTAGGCCAGCGCCGCCTTGAGCTTCTCCGCCGACTCCTGGGCGGCGTTCGTGGCGTCGTCGAGGATGCCGTGCATGCCGAAGAAGGCGTGGATCTGGCCGGCGTAGCGCGTGTGCGTGACGGCCACGCCCGCCTCCTGTAGCCGCTTCGCGTAGGCCTCGCCCTCGTCGCGGAGGGGGTCGTACTCGGCGGTGATGACGTGCGCCGGCGGCAGACCCGAGAGGTCCTCCGCGCGCAGCGGGGAGGCGTGGGGATGCGACCCGTCGCCGTCGGGGCCCAGGTAGTGGTCCCAGAACCAGACCATGCCATCACGCGTCAGCAGGTAACCGTCGGCGTTGTCGCTGTAGGAGTCGGTCCCGTAGTCGTGGTCCGTGACGGGATAGACGAGCAGCTGGAAGCCGATCGCGGGACCGTCCTCGTCGCGCGCCCGCAGGGAAACGACGGCGGCGAGGTTGCCCCCGGCGGAGTCCCCGCCGACCGCCAGTTTGCTCGCGTCAGCGCCCAGCTCGGCGGCGTGCTCGGCGGCCCAGACCGTGGCTGCGTAGCAGTCCTCGTGGGCGGCGGGGTAGCGGTTCTCCGGCGCGAGCCGGTAGTCCACCGACACAACGACCGACCTGCTCCGTGCGGCCAGCTCGCGGCAGGTTACGTCCGCCCCTTCGAGATCGCCGATCACCCAGCCGCCACCGTGGTACCAGACGAGGAGGGAGTGGTCCGTGGCGTCGGTGGGCTGGTAGATGCGGACGGGGATGTCACCGCCCGGGCCGGGGATGCTGCGGTCCTCGACGTTCGCCATCGGCGCGCCCGGAACGGCCGGGGGCAGGCGGTTCGCCTCGCGCACGGCCTCCGGCTCCTGTTCGTGCAGTGGCGGCGCGCCCATGGCCGCCATCTGATCAAGGACGAACTTCGCCTGCGGGTTGAGTGTCATCTGCCGCCTCCTCGGGTCCGCGAACGGTAGGAGCGCCCGCAGGGACCGTCAACCGGCGCGGGCGGAGAGCACCGAGAGGAACTCCCCCGCCCTCAAGAACTCCACCGCGCCGTAGCCCCGCATGCGCAGCACTTCCCGGTCCGCCGTTACGAGGTAGCGCGCGGCGCCGGTGTGTGCGGCCTCCACCAGCCGGCGGTCGCCCGCATCCTTCAGTGTGAGTTCATCGAGCACCGGCGCCTCGACGACCACGGAGCGCTCGCGCAGCTCGGCCAGCAGCGCGTCGCGTGCGCCGGCGTCGGCGATGCGCGCCACCCAGCGTGCGCCCACGACCGACTCCGCCTCCCGCAATGTGGCCTTCGAGGCGACGTGCTCGAAGTCGCCCGCGCGCCAGTGGTCGAGGATGCGCGCCGACGAGCCTCCCGGCCGCGCCAGCGCCCCCACCAGCAGGTTGGTATCGACGATCGCCCGCAGGGGAGCGCGCTCGTCCGTCAATGCGCGACCGCGTTGCCCCCGCACACGTTGATGGACTGGCCCGTGATCCAGGAGCCCTGCTCGCTGCAGAGGTAGACCGCTGCCCAGCCGATGTCCTCGCCGAGGCCCGCGCGCCCGATCGGGATGTTCGCCGCGCGCGCGGCGAACTCCGGGTCGTCGAATACGTCGGCCATGCGCGAAGTATCGACGAGCCCCGGGCAGATGGCGTTCACGCGCACGCCGTGGCGCCCGATCTCCCGCGCCATGCCGCCGGTCATTCCCTGGAGGCCGGCCTTGCTGGCCACGTACGCGGCCATGTTCGGCCCCAGCACCTTCCCCGCGATCGAGGAGATGTTGATGATGACGCCCCCGTTCCCCGCGTCGATGAGTTGCTGGCCGAAGATCTTCGACATCAGGAAGGGCCCGCGCAGGTTGACGCGGATGACCGTGTCCCAGGCGTCGACGGGCATCTCGACCACGGGAACGCGGTCGGGGCCGCGCGCGGCGCCGGCGTTGTTCACGATGAAGTCGACCCGCCCGAACTCGGCGAGCGTCTTGTCGAGCAGTTCCTGCACCGAGCCCTCGTCGGCGGCATCGCTCACGACCGGCAGCGCCCTGCGGCCCGCCGCCTCGATCTCCTCCGCCACGGAGGCAATGTCGCGCCACCCGGCGGCCTTCTCGTCGTCGGGGTAGCGCTCGGGCGGACGGCCGGTGCCGGTAATGACGACATCCGCCCCGGCCTTCGCGAGCTCGACGGCGATGCTGCGCCCGATGCTCTTCATGCGGCCGGCCCCGGTCACCACCGCGACCTTGTCTTCGATCCCCGTCAGGCTTAGTCCACTCATCGCGCTCCCCCTCGGGCCACAGGCCCGGCGGCGCGACTATGCCGCCTCTGCGGGGTTCCCACAAGACACCGCCTTGGCCCTGCGAATCATCCGGCTACAGTGGACGGGTGCGGCGCAGGCAGTGGACGCTCACGCTCATCCCGGTCGGGTTGGCGCTGATAGGGGGACTGGCGATCGCGCTGTTCTTCCTGCTGGACGGCGACTCCTCCCCGCGCACGCCCGAGCCCCTCGCCCCCACGCCCACCACCACTGATGCCGGCACCCCCGCCCCTACCGCCACCCCAACGCCCGTCGCAACGGTCACTCCCACCCCGACCACCGCTCCCTCCCCGACCGATACGCCGGCGCCGAGCCCCACTCCCACGTCTTCGGCCACCGCCACCCCCACCGCCACGGAGGGCGCCTCCCCGACCACTGTGGCCGCCTCCCCGGACGAGCCCCGGGCAGATGGCCGCCCCTCGCGCTGCGCGAGCGTGGCCGGGCGCGGCGCCCAGCTCATCACTGCTGTCGAGGATGCCATGGTCGAGTACGAAGGCGTCTGGGGGCTGGCGCTGATCGATCTCGATTGCGGCTCCTCCATCGTCGTCCGGCCCCAGCACTCCCAGTACCCCGCCTCCGCCGGAAAGATCGTCATCCTCACGGCCGCGCTCCGGGCCGTGCAGGATGGCCTCCTCGAATTCGCCGCCATCGAGGAGCACCTCGATCTCGTCCTCCACTACTCCCTCGACAAGAACACGGACGAGGTCGCGGCCCTCGTCACCCCCGAGCAGGTGGGAGCGGTGATGGGACAAGCGGGCGTCTCGGCCGGCTCGTACCTCGAGTGGCAGTGGCGCCAGGCGTGGTTCACCCCGCACGACCTTGCTCTCGTCTGGGCCTCCATCCTTCGCGGAGAGCAGCTCGACGAGCGCTGGACCGCCTACCTCCTCCAGCTCGCCTCGGAAGTAGTCCTGCCCGAGGGCAAGGAGGCGTTCCCCGCGGACTTCGGCCTCGATGGCTACCAGTACGGGCAGAAGGCCGGCTACTGGGTCAATGAGGAGGAACCCGACCACTTCGTGGCAGCCGGCTACGTACGGCCTGAAGACGGCGTCAGTGCGGGCTTCACCTTCGCCTTCCTCCTGAAGACATGGGAGGGCGACATCTCCGAGCCGCAGCGGCGCGCCGTGTTCCCCCTCGTGCGCGATTTCGTGGTGGGCGAGGTGGAGCGCAGCCGCTAGACTTGGCCGCGCGGGAAGATTCAGGCGGCTACCTCCCCCCGATGCCCAGCCGAATCAGGCAGCGCGTGGGGACCGTAACGGCGGTTCTGGTGGCGCTTGCCACCCTCCTGGCCGCCTGTGGTGGTGGAACCTCGGACCCCGCCCCCCAGACCGTAACTGCTACCGCGACCGTGGCCGTGACCCCCACGCCTACGCCATCGCCGACTCCAACGGCCACGCCGACACCCTCGCCCACATCGACTCCCACGCCGACTCCCACGCCGACTCCAACACCGACTCCAACACCGACTCCCACGCCGACTCCAACCCCTACGCCCACCCCTACGCCAACGCCCACGCCAACACCGACGCCAACGCCCACACCGGATCCGCGACCCCCGCGTTGCCAGGGGCTCGACGAGCGCGGCGCGGCCCTTGGCGAGGCCGTCGAGGAGGTGATGGACGGACTCACGGGTGGCTGGGGATTGGCGCTGGTCGACCTCGACTGTGACGCCACCGTCCTCGTCGAGCCCGGGCACGGCCAGTACACCGCTTCGGCGGGCAAGATCATGATCGTCATCACCTTGCTGCGCGCCGTGCAGGATGGCCTGATCGAATTCGAGGCCGTCCGGCCGCACGTCGAGATCGTGCTCTCCCGCTCACTCGACGCGGACGCCGACCTGCTCAACGACCTGGTAACCCCCGAGCAGATCGCCGCCATGCTGGAGCGGGCCGGAGTCTCCGAGGCGTCGGAGCTGGAGCATAGCTGGCGCTACGCCCACTTCACCGCCCACGACCTTGCCCGCATCTGGGTCTCCCTGGTGCGGGGCGAGCAGCTCAACGAGGAACTGACGGCCTACCTGCTCGACCTCGCCACCAGACCCCTCCTTGGCGACGCCTTCTGGCCGTTCCCGGCCGGCTTCGGCGTGGAGGGGTACCTCTACGGGCAGAAGGCGGGCTACTGGACCTCGCCCCGGCCGACCGGCTACCGCGTCTCCGCCGGCTACGTCCGGCCCGAGGACGGCTCCAGCGAGGGTTACGTCTTCGCCTTCCTCATCCGCGTGCGGGACGAGGACTGGGCCAACGACTGGCGCCGTCCCGTCTTCCCGCTCGTGCGGGACTTCATGGTTGCGGAGATGGAGCGTTAGCCCTGGGCCAGCCGCGCCTTGAGCTCGGCGAGGGAGTACGCCCCCGGCCCCCGGCCCGATGCCGCCACCTCCGTGGCCACTTCCTGCAGGAGCGCGTTCACGGGCGTGGGCACGCCGTGCAGCCTGCCGAGGAGGGCGACCTCTCCGTTCAGATACGCCGCCTCGATGGTCGTCGTCCCGCGCGTGAGGCTCTGCCACGACGAGTTCCCCGCGCGCGCCGCCGGACTACCGGAGAAGATGCGGTTGAGCGCCTGGAATCGCTCGCGGAATTCGTCATCCCCCACCAGTTCGATACCGGCGGCCTCGAAGCAGGCGAGCGCCTCCTCGTGAGCGCGCGCCATCAGCTCCTCCGCCTTCACCTCCAGCCCCAGGATCGCCTGCGTCGAGTTCGCCAGGTTCCGCAGCAGCTTGCCGTACTTCCACGGCATGATGTCATCGCGAGGCTCAGCGCTGAAGCCGGCCTCCGTCAGGTCGTTCGCGATGCTCGCGGCCCGCTCGTCGCTCCCGTTCGGGTAGCGGCCAAGGTCGAGGATGCCGTACACCCCGCTCGCGCTGGCGATGACCGTGCCCGGCTCCAAGTGCGTGCCTGGCAGGATGACGAGCTGGCCGTAGACGTTGGGGAAGCGGCGCAGCGCCATGCGCTCGTTGACGACCCCGTTCTGCGCGCAAACCACCGTGATCGCGGGCGGCGCCGCCGCGAACAGCGCGTCCAGCGCCGCGACCGTGTCCTGCGACTTCATGGCGAGGATGACGACGTCGTCGGCGGTCAGATCGAGTTCGGCGGGCGAGCCCGCGGCAGGGATGGCGAGCGTCTGCGTGCTCTCAGCGCTGACAAGGGTGAGGCCCTTCTCCCGTAGCGCCTCCAGGTGCGCGCCGCGCGCGATCAGAGCCACCTGCTGACCGCTCAGATGGAGCCGCCCCCCGATGACCCCGCCGATCGCCCCGGCGCCGTAGATGACATAGCGCAAGCTCGTAGCCTCCCCGCTGGCAGCGTCGCTCAGTGATGCTCGCTGTAGTGCCGTGCGAGGAGATCTTCGCCGAAGTCGCCCTCAGGGTCGCGCCAGACCGCGTGGATGTGGTTGGCGTCGTTCTGCGTGCAGTCGTACTCGACCAGGAAGCGCGGGCCCTGCAGCCGGTAGTAGTGGGGTTCGCCCGGTTGGGAGCCGCCCGCCCAGGCGAAGTGCATCTCCGCGAGCGCGCCCCCCGCCAGCGCCTCCCGCTGGCTCTCCGCCAGCTCGTCCGGGAGGCGGTCGACGTACAGCCCGACGAGCGCCCCCAGCATCTCGCGCTGGGAGTCGCGCAAGTCGGCGGCGGCGAGGCCGCCTGGTGTGGCCGAGTAGCGCACCGCCGCCTCCTGCTTGGGCCCGTACCCGAGTCCCGCCCGTTCGGCGCGGGCGCGCTCCTCCCAGCGGGCGTCGCTGGGAATGCCCATCAGCCTCGTCGTGGGGACGGGCAGGGCGCCCTCCTCCACCCGCGGGCGGTTCGACTGCACGATGTCGGGCGGCGCCGCCGTCGAGATCAGCGCCATGCTGCGCTGGCCCTCGTCGAGCGCGAGGAGCAAGTCGCGCGCGAGGTCCTGCTCGGCGGCAAGGGGGCGCAGCACTCCCGCGCCTCCAAAGGGCGCCTCCGCCGGATTCGCCCCGAAGAACGTCGGGTTGGGGGCCACGATGGAGTCGCCCTCGATCGTGTAGTGGAGGGAGACGTGGTGGCCCTCGAAGCGCCAGCCCCACGTGGCCTCGTCCGGGTCGCCAAAAATGGTCGCGAAGTAGAGCAGCGGGTCTCGCCAGCGCTCGGAGCCAACGTCCACGCCGAGCCGCCCCCCGCTCCACGCCTCCGCCGCATCGAGGATGTTCTCCAGCCCCATGATGACGGCAGCGGTGATGTAGCCCGAGCGGCTCAGACCGCTGGCCGCGAGCCGGTTGGCCGCCTGCTGCTGCAGGGGCGTCATCGCCAGCAGCGGCAGCCCTTCGCGCGCCATGGGCGCGTAGTTCCAGTGGCGCCGCTCGGCATCGTCGGCCAGCGGGCGCAGGACTCTGGCTCGCTGCTCCGGTTCCAGCAGCGCGAGGAGGTCGCGCGCGGCCGCAGCCATCCGCTCCGCTGTCTCTGGCGCCTTTGTTGCCGGCATGGCCGCAAGGATACGCCTCCCGCTTGAGTGCGAGCGCGAGCGCGGGTCGTGCGGGCTACTCGGCCAGGGCCTCGAGACGCAGGATCGGGCCATCGGCCGTCAGTACCAGCACATTCCCCTCCTCGTCCGAGCCGAAGCTGAGGATGCGCAGGTCCGTCTGCGCCAGCTCCCGCATGCCCCACCCCGTCTCCGACCGGGGATCGGCCTCCAGCGCCCAGATCCGCCCCGTGCAGTAGTCGCCGAACAGGTACGGGAGCTCCCCGCCGATGATGGCGCACCCCTGGTCCCGCCCATACGTGACGAGCGGCATCGTCACCCCCTCCAGAGCCCCGCAGGCGCTGGGTTCATCGCTACAGGCGAACCCTTCGAAGATGGGCCAGCCGAGATTCGCCCCCGCCGTCGCGGCCGACACTTCCTCATATCTCGTGTGTCCCACGTCGCTCACCACGAGAACCCCGTTCTCGGCGAAACTCATGCGCCAGGGGTTGCGCACGCCGTACGCCCAGATTTCAGGCCGCGCCCCCTCGACCCCGAGAAAGGGGTTGTCGGGCGGGATGCGGTAGGGCGCCTCCTCGGAGGCCTCGCGCACGTCGATGCGGATGATCTTGCCCCGCAAATTGTTCAGGATCTGTGCATCGCGCGGACGCTCGCTGTCGCCCAGCCCGAGGTACAGCATCCCGTCCGGGCCAAAGCGGAGAGCCCCTCCGTTGTGCAGCGTCTCGATCTGGGGCATCGCCATGATCACGAGCTCTGCGTCCCGAACCACGAACCCGTTGACCACCGGAAAGCGCGACACCCTCCCGACAACGCGCCCTTCGTAGGCCTCCGCGAGGGGGTGGTAGTACACGTAGAGGTAGGGGCGAGCCTCGAACTCAGGGTCGAGCACGGCGCTCACGAGGCCCAGCTCTCCGCCATAGGCGGCGTCCAGCTTGAGCACGAGCCGCGGCTGCTGGCGCGGAAGGTGCACGCTGATCTCCCCCAGGCGATCCGCAACCGCCAGCCCTCCGGTTGGCCAGGGGAAGGCCGTCAGCGGCTGTGCGAAGTCACGGTTGGCGAATACCTCCGTCAGTTGCATCTGCTCCGCAAAGGGCGCCCCCGCGGGGAGCGTGGGCGCTGGGGTGGGGGCCGTGGTCGAGGGGCGCTCAGTGCTCTCCGGCGCCGCTGCCGCCCCGCGAGCGCCCTCGTCGTCGGACTCGTTCGTGGGAGTGGCCTCCTGGGGGCTGGGCAGGCGCAGGTCGTATCCGGGGGCGCCGGAGCCACATGCCAGCACCGTCAGGGCCGCCACGACCGCTGCCAGAACGCCGAGCCCTATCCCGGGTAGAGGACTTTGCACATCCCTAGTGTGTCATGACGCAAGTGTGTCATGCCGCAAGTGCACCCCACCCCACGCTACCCTGCTCGCGGCAGCTAGAATGCCGCCACGCACTTGTGCGCCTGGAGGCCGGCGATGACGGCGACAACCCCCCGGACCGAGACCGACCGCGAGGCCGCGATCGACGAGCTTCTTGCGAAGCAGGAGATACGCGATGCGCTCATGCGCTATTCGCGCGGCATCGACCTGCTCGACGCCGACCTCGTGAAGTCCGCCTACCACCCCGACGCCTACGACGATCACGGCACCTTCAAGGGGAACGCCCACGAGTTCGCCGAGCACGTGATGGTGGGGCTCTCGAACCTGGAATGCACTGAGCACTTCCTGGGCAACTCCCACATCGAGGTCGACGGCGATCGCGCTTACTCCGAGACCTACCATGTCGCCTACCACCGCATTCCCGCCGGCGAGGACGGAGTCGCCAGCGACTTCACCTGGGGCGGGCGCTACGTCGATGTCTTCGAGCGCCGCGACGGCGGCCCCTGGCTCATCCTCCACCGCACCGTCGTGCACTCCTGGAGCCGCAGGGACCCCGTGCCGGACACGAACGCGGATATGTCGGCGAATTTCACGCAGGTGGCGCGTGGCGACCGCAGCGACCTCATCTACCGGCTGCGCGAGGTCGTGGGCTAACCAGCCCCGACTCAACCCGCTATCATTCAGGCGAATGAGTTCGCATCGTGCTCATTAACCCAGGAGGCCAACCATGACGGCAGAAGCGACGACGGAGCGACCCTTCTACAAGGATCCCGCGCCCGACCAGATCCGGCGCGATCCACCCCACCGCTACCTGCCCGTGAGCGAGCGCTCGAACTGGCGCGACCAAGGGATCGACATGCCCTCGATCCTGCTCCGAGACCCCGAGAAGCTCCCCATAAAGGTGCTCCTGCACTCCATGTACGGCGGCGAGATAGGCGGTTCCGAGGCCTTCGGCCGCCGCTACGTGCTCGCCACGCAGGAGGGCATCGACCAGCTCCCCTGGGAGCTCGCCCTCGTGAATGCGCGGCTCACCTGGGACGAATGCCGCCACACCGAGATCGTCCTTGAGCAGATGGCCAAGAACGGCTGCACCCTCGGCGACTTCGTCGATGGCTACATGGCGGGCGCAGCCCTCGCGGCCTCAAGCGAGAACGGCAACCCCCGCAGTGGGCTCGACATGATCAACAGCATGGCTTCGGTGCACCGCGGCGGCGAAGGGCTCGCCATGAACCTCTTCACCGCCCTCATCGATATGGGCCGCAACCTCGGCGACCCCGACTGGGAGCGCGCCTTCGACTTCAACCACGCCGATGAGGTGATGCACGTCGAGGTCGGCAACTACTGGGTGCCGCGCCTCACGGAGGGCAACGACAGCAGGCGTCGCGAGGCGATGCAGGCCCAGCAGGCGTTCGAGGAGCTGATTATGGCCCTCAACACCGGCGACGAGGTCGTCGCGCCCAAGGAGTTCGCCCTCTAGACGCGCCCTCACCCGGGGCGCCGCCTCGTCAACACACAGCCACGCAAGCGGGAGGAACCCATGTCCGCCACCGAATCCACCGAACGATCCTTCTACCGCCCCCTGGGGCCGGGCGACCACCGGCGCGACCCGCCGCACCGTTACCTCTCCGTAGGCGAGCGGGACAACTGGCGCGAGAACGGCATCGACCTTGCCTCCATCCTGCTGCGCGACCCCGAGAAGATGTCGACCAAGGTGTTGCTGCACGCGATGTACAACGGTGAGATCGGTGGCGGTGAGACGTTCTCGCGACGCTACGTGATGGCGACGCGGGAGGGCGTCGACCAGCTTCCGTGGGAGCTGGCGCTGGTGAACTCGAGGCTCGCCTGGGACGAGTGCCGCCATGCCGAGATCGTGCTCGAGAAGATGCCGGAGCACGGCGTCACCCTGGGCGACTTCGCCGACGGCTACCGCGCGGATGACGGCGCCGTTTCCCAGACCGGCGAGCAGAACATGATCAACTCCATGGCCGCTGTCCACCGTGGTGGCGAAGGCATGGCCATGAACCTCTTCACCTCGCTTATCGATATGGGCCGCAACATCGGCGACAAGGAGTGGGAGACCGCCTTCGACTTCAACCACGCCGACGAGGTGATGCACGTCGAGGTCGGAAACTACTGGGTGCCGCGCCTGACCGAGGGCGACGACGCCAGGCGCCGCGAGGCCATGGAGGCCCAGCAGGCCTTCGAGGAACTCGTCATGGCCCTCAACACCGGCGACGAAGTGCTCCCGCCCGAGGACTTCGCCCTCTAGGCGCCGCCTGCAGGGGGAAGACGATGGCGAAACGCTGGCGGCCACCCTTCAACTTCAAGCGCTACTGCGGCGACTCGGCGACGATGGTCATCCACGACCTCGTCTGCGAGAAGCCGGAGTGCTCCGTGTCCACCCTTGAGGACGAGCAGATCACGATGTGGGACACGGAGGAGGAACTAGCTGAGACCCTTGAGAGCGGCGAGTGGCAGCGCCACGAGCCGTGCGAATCGGGGGCCCTCTACTTCACCCCCCGCGAAGAGCTGAAGTAGGCAAACGCCAGGCCCCTCGGGCCGGGAAGCGAGTCAGGCATGGTCGAACTCTGGGTACCCGAGCGCAAGCTGGGTGGGGCCTTTTCCGTAGACGAATGCGCGCGGCGCCTGATGCACTACCGCTACGCCGAAGTGGAGATGATGCGCGCCCTCCTGCAGTGGATCGCCACGCAGCCGCAGGTCCACCACAAGATCGAATTCGGGCCCATCGCCTATCACTGCGCCCAGCACGCCGACGTGCTCGGCAAGCGCCTTCCCGAGCTGCGCATGACCGAGGGTGCCGAGGGCCCCTACCCCCTCATGACCTCGCCCAAGATGGATCCTCCCAACGAGGAGTTCCGCGCCTTCATGGAGGCCATCCAGGATCAGGAGGACTCCGTCCTCCGCGTCGTTGGCATCTTCGGCGTGCTCAAGCCCCACCTCGCCACCCACTACCTCTATCACATGCGCGCCACCGACCAGGTCGTCGATTCGCCGACGGTGCGCATCCTCAAGTTCATCCTTGTCGATGAGGAGGAGCACATTCAGTGGGGGCGCGCTCAGATCGAAGAGCTCGCCGACACGCCGAAGAAGCGCCGCCGCGCCAACGAGTGGCGCATGCACCTCGAGGAGATGCTGACCGAGGCGGGCGGCGTCATCGGGATACGCGGGAGCGACGACGACGAGTGACCTACGTCATCGACAAGGCGCTCTGCATTAACTGTGGCTACTGCCGCCGCGTGTGCCCGACCGAGACGATTCACTACTTCGATACCGATGACTTCATGCACACCATCTATGCCGAGGAGTGCATCGACTGCAACGCCTGCGTGCCCGTCTGCCCCGTTGACTGCATCGCCTACGACGAGACCAACGTCCTCAGCGGCGAAGCCCTCGATGGGGCCTTGGAGAAGGCTCGCACGTGGGCGCGCAAGCGCAACCAGGACGACCTTCTGAAGGAACTCGCGCCCCGCGCCAAGTTCCGCCCCTCGGTGATGCCCGAGAAGACGCGCCGCGGGACCCGCAGGGACTAGCGCCCATGGCCCTCACGATCATCGCCGGCTGCATCAACTGTGGGAACTGCCGCCACGTCTGCCCCACCGACACCATTCGCTACTACGACACCCCCGACCTCCAGCACACCATCGACCCCGCGGGCTGCATCGACTGCAACCTCTGCGTCGACGCCTGTCCGGTCGAGGTGATCGAGCCCGACAACGCCTATGTACACGACCCCGAGGAGCTCGCCGCCGCCAAGGCCCTCGCCGCCGGCGTGTGGAAGGAGCGCGGACCGCTCATCCAGCAAGTGTTGAAGGTGATGCGCCAGCGCAACTCACGCTGGGCGCGCGAGCGCGCGGACCGTCGCGACGATCCCGACCGCTATCGCAGCGGCAACCGCCAGGCGTAGCCAAGGCCGAACCGGTGAAAGAGTCCGCGCCGGTATACTGCCAGACAGGTAGGCGCGTTCGTCTAGAGGCCAAGGACGCCGCCCTTTCAAGGCGGAGATCGCGGGTTCGAATCCCGCACGCGCTACCACACTGGACAAAATCGAGAACCTTCGTCTTGGCGTTCAAGTTGGCTCCCTAGGATCCGCTCTGCCGTGGGAGTCCCGTACCTTCACACCGCCGTGCTTGCAGGAGTTGGTTGTGAGGGGTTCGGGCGACGCCACCCTGCCACACTCGTGACAGGAGGCACTCATCAGTAGCCAACCACCCGCGCGCTGGCGACGACTTGGTCGAACAGCGCATCCACGTCGCGTCCGCCCTGAACAGTGTTGCGGATTTCGCGTTGGCTCTCGGCGCCGGTACCCAGATCGACGAACAACCACGAGCCGCTGTCGAGGTCGCGGAGGCCACCGCCAGCATGCCCATCTTCCTCCACGAGCATTCCCGCGGGGATGGTGACGACGATCTTGCCGCCAGGCAGCCTCCACTCCGTTCGCCCATCACCCACGATGGCATAGCCCTGGTGGATGAGCCGGAGCCCGGCTGCGGACTGCGTGAGCCCGCGCGTCCGGGCAGAGGTCTCACCTGCAAGTGCACCCACGACCGCGCGCACCTCGAATTGGTACAACGTGTCGGGGCGCAGGCCCGACACGCGGCCGCGGCGTGATGCCCCCGTACTCTCCGGAAAGTCCGTCCACTCCCCCCACCCTCCCGCACTGAGCGAGTACGGCCGCAGCCGGTATTGCCACCCGGTCAGGCCCTCGGGGGTACTCCATTCCCCTCGGCTGAGGCCACTGTCGGCCCTTCCCCATTCGAGCAGCAGCGAGTCCGGGGCGCCGTCCGAGAAGGCGAGCAGCGTCTGTGGCGGCGAGGTGCAAACCGGCCCACAGCCCCGCACGCTAGCCACGATCTGGTCAAAGAGCGCGTTCACACGGGGTGCTCGAATCGTGCGGCTCCACTCCGCACCGCTGTACGTGAACAACAGCACGGAGCCGGTCGCGATGTCGGTCAGACTGGAGAACGAACCCAGGTCCGAAAGCCCGGCACCACCTAGTACCTGCATCCCGGCCGGGATGGTGACCAGAAAATCTCCGAAAGGATGCCACTCCGTGCTCCCGTCCCCTTCGGCAACCGCGCCCTGGTGGAGGTAAGGTAAGCGGCCACCCGAGTTCGTGACGCCCCAACCAACATCGCGGGAGCCCGATAGGGCGCCTCGGGGGGCCTGGATGGCCGCCCCCGGGGCTGCGCCGCGGAGCGGCCGCACCTCAAATTCGTACCCGGTGTCGTCGTGCAGCCCCGTGACGCGGTAGCTGCGCGCAGTAGCGGCAGCGCGGGGAATGTCCGTCCAGTCGCTCCACGGGTACGACGACGCACGGTCCCACGCGCGCGCCCGGTATTGCCACCCGGTCACGCCCTCGGAGCTGTCTTGCCACCCGATCCAGAGCGCATTCGTTGAGCCATCGGAGAACACGAGCAGGGATGGCGCTGGCAGCGTGTTCGCAGCTGACTCCCGGGTCGCCGGGGTCGGCGCCAACGGCCGAACGGAGGCGACGATCTGCTCAAAGAGCGTGTTCACGTTGGGCGATAGCGGCGTCACCAGATCGAAGGCGCCAAGGCGATGGCGGAAATAGCTCCGTGTGAACTCGACGGAGAGGGGCGAAAAAGCCTGCCACTCCACCAGTTCACCCGACGGCGTGAACCGGAGGACAGAACCGGAAGCCGCTTCGAACACGGGGACAGTCAACTCCCCGCCCCCAGACGTGTCCGGTATGACCGTGGTCACGCGCATGCCAGCGGGGATGATGATCGCGAAGTCGGCGATGATCCACTCCGTGACACCATCGCCCTGAGCGAGCCGATCGGCGTGCAGCACCGGCAGCTCGCCCCTCCGATGTGTCGCACCAGTCTCCGAAGTCGGCGAGACGCCGTAGGCCTCAGCCACTCCGGGTGGCCCCACAACCCCCCGCACCTGGAATCCGTAGGCCGTGTCCTCCTGCAGCCCGCTCACGCGGTAGCCGCGCGTGACCGCCACGCTGCCTGGTACGTCCGTCCACGCGTCCCACTCCAACGGCTGGTCGTTCCCCCAGCGCCGCAGCCGGTACTGCCACCTGGTCGCGTTCTCGGGGCCACCCGCCCACTCCAGGAGGAGGGCATCGTGGGAGCCATCCGACACGACGATCAGGTCCGGCTCGGGCAGGGTCGAGCAAAGCGCCGGCGGCAGGTTGTATTGGACAAGGAGGACGGCAGGGGAGGGGGCCGGGGGAGGTCGGGGGCCGCTTTTGCCCTCCCGTCCCGCTTCGACGGGCGCGGGGGACGCACGTCACCCCTGGTCAGGCGAGTTGGGGCTCGGCTCTGAGCAGGTTCGTCAAGCCCAGCAGCAGCGCCAGCCGCTCGCGGTTCTTGGCCAGACCGCGGTAGCGCACCTTGTCGTAGCCGAAGCGCCGCTTCACCGCGAGGACGGGGTGCTCCACCTTCGCCCGCAGCGACGCCTTCGCTCGCTCCACCCGCGCTTCCGCGCTCCTCGGCTCAAGCAGCCGCCTCAGGGCGGGCCGCAGCGCCACCCGCCACGCGACCTCCGCGCGCGCCTGCTCCAGGCGCTTCTCCACACCCCGGTAGCCCGCGTCGCCGTACGCCTCCCGCTCCTCACCGTGCAGCAGGCGGTGCGCCTCCGTCACGTCGGCCACGTTCGCCGCCGGCACCCGGCCCAACTGCGTCTCGGCGATGCCCTGGACTTCTGGCGCGTAGTGGGCGTCGAGCGCGGGCGGCCCCTGGACTTCTGGCGCGTAGTGGGCGTCGAGCGCGGGCGTCTGGCGCGTGGTGGGCGTCGAGCGCGGGCGTCGCCTGACCCTGCTGGCGGAGATGAAGCTCCCCGGCATCGCCATCCTCGAGTTCGAGGTAACACCCGCGGGGACAGGGACGCGCATCGTGACGGCGGCGCACTTCCACCCGGCAGGGGCGGTGGGGCTGCTCTACTGGTACGCGCTGTGGCCGATCCACAAGCGCATCTTCGCGGGCCTCACGGAGGCAATCGTGGAGCGCGCGATGAAGCGAGCGCGAGGGAGCAGCGAGGGCTGAGTCCGGGGCGTGGCGGCTACGTCAGGGAGCGGTGGCGCCAAGGAACACGGTCCAGGTGACGGGTTCGGTCGTTGCGATCCAGTAGGTGTGCCCGTGCTCGAAGGCCGTGAGCGTGTTGGCGCCGGACGCCTCCTGGTCGGGGAAGAAGGCGAGCCACCGCCGGGTAGGCTCGTCCCACCGATAGACCGCCACCACCCGGTCCGAGATGTCGTTGCCCTGGCCTGCTCCCTGTAGCGCTTCGGCAACAGGAACGCCGTCGAGGCCCGGCCACTCGAACGATGTCCAGCCGGACTCCAGGGCGATCTCCTCGCTGTCGTTGTCTTGCACCGTCACGCTGGCCGAGTTCCCGTTGGCGTCGACCTGATAGCCGTCATCTTCCGCGACGGTTGCCGTGATGGCGCTGTCGTCCTCGATGACCGCATCACGGTCTGTCGCCAGGGTCAGGGTCGCGGTCTCTTCGCCCACGCCGAATGTGACCTCCACCGCAGCCGCCAGTGCGTCGCGCAGCATCGCTCCCGTCTCTGCGATGCGGACGTTGACCGAGAGTTCCCTCGCCAGTGAGCCGCTGCGCGCGAGCGTGAACCTCGCTTCGGCGCCTTCCTCGACCGGGCTTGTGGCGGCCGCGATCAGAATAGCTGGCGGTGGACCGCCAAACACGTTGTCGGGGAGTTCGTTCCCGATTGATGTATTGCGGCGGATGATGTCGGCCAGCGTGGTGGTGCGTACGTCGGCAAGCAAGCTGGGGTTGGCGAGAAAATAGGGGTCGTTCTCGTACCAGTAGCGGTCGCCGTCGCGAAGGCGGCGGAACTGTTCCGCCATGACCGTGCGGGGGGTTTCGCCGATCATCGCCCCAGGCACATGATCCTCCGCCAGGCTTCCCGTCCAGAGGTCCAGATACTGCACATCGCCGTAGGCGCGGGACAGCGCGTCCTGCGTATCCGGGTCGGACGAAACGTCGGCGAAGGTCCCGGCAGGCGGCAAACCGGAGGCGCGGCGAGCGGTGTTGTAGTCCGGGAGGCCGTGGTCCCGCCCTCGCTGGATATTCAGCGCCGCGAGATCCCGGCCGGGGCCTCCAGGCGCTCCGAAGAGCAGGTTGCGGACCTCGTCGACCAACAACAGATCGACCTCCTGGGCCTGTTGCCCGGCGAGCCCCCGCAGGAAGCTGGAGATGCCCTCCCTCGCTACCAGTGACGGATTGAAGAACGCCTGCGCCAGCGAGACCTCCCGCTCTGCGCTGGCTGAGTCGATCTGGAGGAGGCTTGGGGAGAGCATCGTGTGCCCGAAGCGGTAGGCCGCCGTCGAGAACTCGTTGGAGATGGTCGGGTCAACCTCGGAGTCATACCCCTCGTACGGGCCGATGGCCCCGGGGCCCAGCAGCAGGGGAAGAAACTCGTTGTAAGTCACGACCTGCATCTGCGCGCCGACGATCTTCCTGGCCAGTTCGAAAATCTCGTTGCCGTTCAGATCTGGATTCTCAGCGGCAATCACGTCCGCCAGGCGGTTGTGCTCCCTCACGAAGAGGGTGTGCAACGAGGTCAGCCCGACCTGTTCGTTTGCGCGAATGTCGCCCGCCAGGAACAGGTCCTGGGCTCGCCGCCTGTTCCCCCCGTCGTTCGAGATGCCGTCTTCGTTGTACGGCAGGAATCGACCGCCGTCCGAGGTCCGCAGCTTCCCCGTGCCGTCGTTCGTCCGGAGGGCGCGGGTCCGGCTCCCCTCTGAGCCATACACATTGGAGGCATCGATGAACGCCGTGATCACGGTGACCTGTTCTCGTGGGTTGTCGGCGCCGGTCCCGGTGCTCGGGTCGAACGCGGAGCGGTTGAAGGCGATGGTGCGCTGCCCCGTGCCGAAGGGGTCGAAGGCTGCGTCCCCGCGAGGGACGGGGATCGGGAGCGATTCCCTGGGGCTTCCCTCAGGCGTAAGGCTGATGTCGTGGTCCAGGAACTGGCCCCACTGCCACACCATATCGGTCACCTGGGCGGTGTTGGGCGCCGGCTCGGACTGGGCCGACACGATGTTGCTGATGAAGCGGCCATCCGGAAGGTCGGGCGGCGGGGCGTCCGATAGCGCGTAGCCGTAGGAGACCGGCGCCTGCCTGAGGAGCTGCGTGCCGGCCATTCCCAGCTCTGGTCGATCGCGGTTGTTTCCACGGCCATCGATTGAACGGGCCTCGAATCCCGCGGGGAACTCCCTCAGTCCGACGGGAACCGTGCCGCCGATGCGCCAGTCCAACTCGAGCCCGTACCAGAAGAATTGACGGCCATTGCCTCGCGCATCCGCGAGGTTGAGCCACTGATCCCCCAGGCGCAGCGTCAGGCACTCGAATCCTTCCGGGAGCGCGGGCGAGAAGTCGATGAGGACGTTCCAGCCATCCGCCCCTCCGCGGGACCGGTTGTAGGCGATGTTCGTCACGGTGTAGTCCGTGCCCCTCCACGAGAAAACATCGTTGGTGAGGGCGCCGGCGGTACGTTCCGGCACGCTGCTGTATCCCAGCAGGCGCGTGTTGATCCCCACGCGCATGGTGGCAGACCACAGCTCGCTGCCCTGGGCCGCCACCGAAGGTGCGACCGGATCACTCTGTGCCTGGACAGACCCGAGCTCCAGCAGCAGGGCAGCGAAGAATACCAACGCGGCCAGGAGCACCAGACGGCGAGAGCGACCGCTAGACCGAGTCATACCCCTCCCTCTGACCGAGGGAAGGCAACGTGAGGGGGACTACCGACCGTCAAGGCAGCTTGCGGAACAGGCTCCGCGAAGGCGCCTCGCGGGCCAACGTTGGCCACGCGTGCTGACTCCGTCCGTGCGAGGAGGCTGAAACTCAGATAAGACAAGAAGTGGTCTGTCCTAGGTAAGCAGTAGGAAAGAATCATATGGCCGTGCCCCCACCGCACCAGTTCGTGCGGGAAACGGCGGTCAGGCCGAGACTTCGCGGTTGAGGGAGCGCTCGTACGCGCTCAGGAGCGAGAGCAGGATCTCCTCCACCTGCGAGCGGCGCCAGTGGCGAACGCGGCGCTCCTCGGGAGCCTCCCCGGCCTCCGCGCCGCCGGTGGTCACGCGGGCGACGACCTGCCAGGTGGGCCGCTCTCCACCCCCCCGGTCGAGGAGCTCGAAGACGGCGCGCTGGCCTGTGCCGACGGAAATCGCGAAACGCCCATGCTCGCCGAGGGGGCCGGTAGTGATGGGAAGCTCCTCGCCGTAGACGTGGCGGACGTCGTCGATGCATTCGCTCGCCCAGCGGTGGATGTTGGCGAGGACGCGGCGCTGGGAATCGAAGTCGTGGGTACGGGCCAGGAGGCCTGATTCCCGGCGATCGAGCCAACCTTCGCGGAGGCTTCGAACGCGCGCCTCGAAGAGCGTTCCGTCCACAGCCTCACCTCCTGGAGTTCGGGGCTTTCGTTCGTAGGGGGAGAGATGCAAGAGGGGCCGGGCGCGGGATGCGCCCGACCCCTCAGCCTGGACGTGGAGCTAAAGCGCCTCGTCGCCGCGCTCGCGGGTGCGAACACGAACGGCGTCCTCCACGTTGGAGATGAACACCTTGCCGTCTCCGATCTCGCCGGAGCTGGCGTTGTCGACGATGGCGTCCACGACAGCGTCGGACTTCTCGTCGGCGACCACCAGCGTCAGGTAGACCTTCGAGAGGTACTCGACGCGGTACTCACGGCCACGCCACTGCTCGGTAATACCGCGCTGCTTGCCGTGGCCCTTGACCTCCCAGACGGTGATACCGCCGGAGAAGCCAAGCTCGTCGAGTGCGTCCTTGACGGGTTCAAGACGGCTGGGCCGAATGATGGCTTCGATTTTTTTCACCGGGAACTCCTTTCCGGACTCAGGGTCGGATGCGGGATGTGGCATGCGCTCACTTACCGCCTCCACCGGCGCCGAAGATGCCGGAACCTGAAGGACCGAAGTCCGGGTAGGCGTCGATGCCGTGCTCCATCAGGTCGAGACCGCGCATCTCTTCTTCCTCGCTCACGCGCAGGCCGATGGTGAACCTGATAGCGAGGAACAGGATGCCTGCTGTTGCTGCCGTCCAGCCCACGATGGCGCCAATGCCGATGAGCTGCATCAGCAGCTGCTGGCCACCGCCGCCCAGGAAGAGGCCGTAGTGCTGAGGATTCGCGTAACCGGCCGCTGTCATGCCTGCCTCTGACGAGAACAGACCGACCGCGATGACGCCCCAGATGCCCGCGAAGGCATGCACGGAGACCGCGCCCACGGGGTCGTCGATGCGGAATATGCCGTCCAGCATCTGGACGCCGTAGTACATGACCATCGCGCCGATGGCGCCGATGACGACTGCCGCCCACGGGTCGACGGTGGCGGTGCCGGCGGTGATGGCCACCAGGCCGGCAAGGATGCCGTTGATGGTCAGGCCGGCGTCGTAGCGACCGGTGCGGAAGCGCGACCAGAGCATGGCCGTGACGCCGCCCGCCCCCGCCGCAAGGGTGGTGGTGACGGCGACACTCGCCGCGAGTGCGGCCCCGCCGTCCGAGAGGGCAAGCGTGGAGCCCGCGTTGAACCCGTACCAGCCGAACCACAGGATGAACATGCCGATCGTGGCGATCGAGATGTTATGGCCGGGGATGGCGCGGACCTCGCCGTTGGGGCCGTACTTGCCGAGGCGCGCGCCCACGACGATCGCGCCCATGAGGCCGGCGATGCCGCCAACCGTGTGCACGATGCCGGAGCCGGCGAAGTCGATGTAGCCGTTGCCCAGCCAGGTGTCACCATCGGTGAAGGCGCCCATCCACGTGTTCGTGTCCCAGCCCCAGTGCACCACGACGGGGTAGATGAGGCCGGTGACGACGACGGTGTAGATGAGGTAGGCCGAGTACTTCGTCCGTCCGGCCAGCGCCCCTGCCACGATGGTGGCCGCGGCGGCGGCGAAGGCGAACTGGAAGAACCAGTCGGCGTGGCCGTAGCCCGCCTCCGGCAGTTTGTTGAGGGCGAAGTTGCCTAGCCCGATGAACTGGTTCGAGGCGTCGCTTACGCCGTAGGCGAAAGCCCAGCCAACGAGCCAGAAGGAGATACCGCCGACACAGGCGTCGATCATGTTCTTCATCAGGATGTTCGCCGTCTCTTGCGAGCGGACGAAGCCCGCCGTGAGCATGGCGAAGCCGGCCTGCATGAAGAACACAAGGAAGCCCGCGATCAGCAGCCAGGCGGTGTCGACGGCGCCGATGATGTCGGCGAGGTCGTCAGCGCCATCCTGGGCGGAGACCACGGAAATGATGCCGAGCGCGAGCAGACCGCCTGCAAGCATGGCGGTCGGCCGGCGCAGGGCCGGTAGGGCACGTTTCATGCAATCCTCCTCGATGCCCCCGTGGGGCGAAACGTCGACGGCGAAGCTATGCGCGCAAGGTTTCCCGCAGATTGCAGGCCTGTTTCAGATAGGTTTCGAAACACACTGTTCATTTGTCTTGGTCCTTCGACTGCTCCGCTTCGCTCCGCGCTCACTCCCGGGCTGGCGCCCCGTCTGGCTCCTTCGGCTGCGGCGCTGCGCTGCGCGCCTCGTACCTCTCCGCTCGGCTGCTCCGCTGCGCTGCGCGCTCACTCGCGGGCTGGCGCCCGGCTGCCCCTTCGGCTCCTCCGCTGCGCTTCGCGCCTCGTATCTCTCCGCTCGACTGCTCCGCTGCGCTCCGCGCTCGCGTCTGGGCTTGCGCCCTGACTGCTCCTTCGGCTGCTCCGCTGCGCTGCGCGCTCACTCGTTGGGCTTGCGCCCTGACTGCTCCTTCGGCTGCTCCGCTGCGCTTCGCGCTCACTCGCGGGCTGGCGCCTGGCTGCTCCGCTGCTGCCGGGGAGCGCGTGCGTGCCAGATTTCACAAGCAACGGGGCCTGTGCTACGCTGGCGGGCGCAGCGGCGCACGGTTTTCCCTGCCCGCTCCATCCATTTCTGACCTGTCTGGAAAGGAGTTGGCGTCAGCGTGAACATTGTCGTCTGCGTCAAGCAGATCCCCGATCCGGAGACGCCGGCCTCGCAGTTCGCCGTCGATGAGGCGGCGAAGCGCGTGGTCCCCGCGCAGGGCATCGCGCCGGTGGTGAATCCCTACGACCCCCAGGCCACGGAGGCCGCCCTTCGCCTGAAGGACGCCGCCGGCGAGGGCAAGATCACCGTCATCAGCCTCGGCGCGGACTCCGCCCGCGATGCCATCAAGCACGCCCTTGCCATGGGCGCCGACGAAGGCATCCTGCTGAGCGACCCGGACTTCGAGAACATCGATAACTTCCAGACGGCCGTCGCCCTCGCCCGCGCGATCGAGAAGGTCGGCGATGTCGACCTCGTCCTCATGGGCCGCGCTGCTGCCGACTGGGACATGGGTGTCGCCCCCATGGGCGTCGCCGAGCAGCTCGGCATCCCCTGCGTCACCATCGCGAAGTCGATGGAGCTGGACGGCGAGACCCTGACGGTCCAGCGCGTGCTGGACGACGGCTTCCAGACGGTCGAGGTGGACACCCCCGCGGTCGTCTCCATCTCCAACGAGTTCGGCGAACCGCGCTACCCGCAACTCCGCCAGATCATGCTTGCCGCCAGGAAGACCGTGCAGGTCTGGTCGGCGGACGACCTGGAGCTGGAGGACGACGAGGCCGGCGAGGACAACCGCTGGCTCAAGCTCGAAGCCCTCTACATCCCCCAGGTCGAGAGCAACGTTGAGATCATCGAGGGCGACTCCCCCGAGGAGAAAGCCCGCAACCTCGCGCTCAAGCTGCGCGAGGCCAAGCTTATCTAGAGGAACGGCGAATGCCTGGAACGCTCATCATCGCGGAGACGGCCGGCGGCGCCGTCGCCCCCCTCTCTTTCGAACTCCTGGCGGCGGCGCGCGCGCTCGCCGGCACGGGCGCGGGCGCGGTCAGCGCCCTCGTCGCGGGCGACGAGTCGCTCGCCCAGTCCCTCTTCGAGCGCGGCGCCGATGCCGTCTACCTCGCCCCCGAGGACTCGCTCGACCCCGGTCATGCCGAGTCCGGCGCGGGCGCGGCTCTGGCCGCGCGCGAAGCCGCGGACGCCGACATCGTGCTCCTGGGCCAGAGCAGCCTCGGGCGCGACCTCGGCCCGCTCGTCGCCTTCCGCCTGAACACAGCCGTCGCCATGGACTGCGTCGCCCTCTCGCTTGAGGGTGGACGCCTGCGCGCGACGCGCAGCTGCTACGGCGGCAACGCCAACGCCGAGGTGACCTGGCGCGGCGAGACGCAGGTCGCGACGCTCAAGCTGAAGGCCTGGGACCCCCTGCCGCCCGATGCCAGCCGCAACGGCTCCGTGACCGCCATCGACGCCACCGGCGAGCAGCGCGTGCGCGTCATCTCCATCGAAGCGGCCGAAGCCACCGGCGTTCGCCTCGAGGACGCCGAAGTGATCGTCTCCGGCGGACGCGGTCTGGGCGACCCATCGGCCTTCGGCATGATGGAGGAGCTCTCCGGGTTGCTCGGGGGCGCCACCGGCGCGAGCCGCGCCGCCTGCGACCTGGGCTGGTATCCGCCCTCGCAGCAGGTGGGCCTCACCGGCAAGACCGTGACGCCGAACCTCTACATCGCCGTCGCCATCAGCGGCGCGAGCCAGCACATGGCCGGCATGTCGGGCTCGAAGAACATCGTCGCCATCAACCGCGACCCCGATGCGAACATGGTGCAGGTGTCACGCTTCGCCGTGGTCGAGGACTACAAGAAGGTCGTTCCCGCCCTCATCGAGGCCATCAAGGCGCTCGACTAGGGCGCTGAAAAATGCATGGTCCTGGGCCTGAGGGCCTGACTGACCATCTGGCAGTCTCTCGTAGCGCCCAGAAACATTGGCTTTTTCGATTTCACGACCGGCGCAAAATCAGCCCAAAACGACCGCTGCGGACTTTTTCAGCACCCTGCTAGGGCGCCGACTCCCAGCGTCGAAGGATCAGGGCGCTGTGCCGGTTCGCCTTGTGCGCGGAAATCCCGCCCTGCGGCACGCGCACCGCTGTGTGTGTCGTGGTTGGAGGAACTTGCGACGGGCGCTATCTTGCTACATACGGATTCGGAATCAGGAGGAGGTTGCGATGCCCGCCCGCCGCCAGGCCGAGGAGACGGCTCGCCTCGGAGATGAGATTTACGAGCGGCAGATCCGGCCGCAGGTCGAGGCGGCCCACCGCGGGGAGTACGTTGCCATCGACGTCAACAGCGGGAGTTGGGCCATAACCGACGACCCTCGCACCGCAGCCGAGCAACTAAGAGCACAGCACCCCGACACTGTGGATGTTTGGCTACTCCGTGTCGGGTACCGGGCGATAGCTACCATCGGGGGTGGATCCCTGCGGAGAGAAGGTTGATCGAGGGTGTCGTGAACGCTGCCTTCGAAGCCGTCGTGCCCCTTCTCCTGCGAGGCCCGGCAGGCCAGGAGCAGGAAGTGGATGCAGTGATCGACACCGGCTTCAATCGCTTCCTGACGTTGCCGTCCACGTTGGTAACACAGTTGGGTTCACCCTTTCTTGGTGTCACCAGGGTCGTGCTGGCCAACGGCAGCGAGGCAACCCTCGACATGCATGGCGTGACCGTGCTCTGGGATGGACATCCGAGGGAAGTGGACGCCCTTGTCGCCGATACAACGCCCCTCGTTGGCATGTCCATGCTCGAAGGCTACAGCCTGTACGTGGAAGTCCGGGATGGCGGCCCGGTCGTCATTGACGCCGCTCGCTAGTGGCATGCCAGATTAAGGGGCCGACTCCTCCTCCCCGTCCCCCTCGCCCTCGACCCCACCGGGGTTGAGGGCGGTGAGGACGAGGTCGCGCGCGAGCGGGGCGGAGAGCTGCCGGAGTTCCTGCCCGTCGTCGAAGACGACGGCGGCCAGGGCGGCGGGCGCCCTCTGCGGTGAGTACGCCACGAACAGCACGTGCTCCTGCCCCTCAGCCTCCTCGGCGGTTCCCGATTTCCCCCCGAAGTCGTCGTAGCCCGCCTCGGCGAAGGCCCAGCCGGCGGTGCCCCGCGTGCTCGTCACGAGCTCGAGGCCAGCGCGCAGGTGAGCAGCATGTTCGGGCCGGAGGCCGAGCGAGTGACGCACGACGGGCGCCGCGTCCGCGAGAATCGTGGGCGTTCGCAGCTCCCCCGTCAGGAAGGCGCTGTAGGCGTTCGCCAGCTGCAGGGGCGTCACCAGCAAGTCGCCCTGCCCGATGCCGAGGTTGACGGCGTCGCCGGGATACCACGGCTCCCCCCGGACCGACTGCTTCCAGGCAGCGTCGGGCACGAGCCCGGCGTCCTCGTAGAGGCCATCGACGCCCGTTTCGGCGCCGAAGCCGAAGGCCCGCGCCATCTCCGGGAGCGAGCCGGGAGCGTCCTTGTAGAGCGTGAGCGCGATCTCGTAGAAGACCGGGTTGCAGGAGCGCATCAGCCCCTCGGCGATGGAGAGGAGCCCCCGTTCTCCCTCCCAGTTCCGTCGGGGCGGGTCGATCCCGTACCACACCGCCCCGCAGAAGATGCGGTCGTCGGGGCTGAAATGCCCGCTTTCGAGCCCCGCGGCCGCGGTGACGATTTTGAACGTTGAGCCCGCCGAGTAGAGCCCCTGCGTGGCCCGATCGTTGAGGGGGTCGTCCTCGCTTGCCGTCAACTCCGTCAGCGTCTGCTGGTCTCCCAGCTCGAAGGCGTTGGGATCGAAGGCTGGCGAGCTGTTGAGCGCGAGGATGGCGTTCGTACGGGGATCGATCACCACGGCGGCGCCGCGCAGCCCCGCCAGTCCCTCGTGCGCGGCGCGCAGCACGGTAGCGTCGAGCGTGGTGTGGACGTCCGCGCCGGGAGCGAACCGGCGTTCAAACAGGACGACCGGCTGGTCGCCCCCGAGTACTTGCAGGCGTGCGCCCGTGCGCCCGGCGAGCACGGCGTTCATGGCGGCTTCGAGCCCCACCGCTCCCACTCGGTCGCCGGGGCGGAGGAGGGCATCGGGGCGGGCGGCGAGCTCCTCGCTGGTGTACTCGCGCGTGTAGCCCACCACGTGCGCCGTGGCGGGGCCGAGGGGATGCACGCGGCGCTCCTCGAACCAGAGCACCGCCCCGGGCACGGCCTCGACGAAACGCGCTGCCTCCGCCACGCGTGAATCGGGCACGGTCCCCAGCGGCACCCGCTGGCGCGGGCCAAGCGAGCTGTCGAATGCCGCCGCCACCTCCTCTTCCTCGAACCCGAACGAGACGAACGCTACCGTCACCGCCTCTTCGTCGAACACGCGGCTGCGGTCGAGCCCGATCATCCGAACGTCGAGCGTGATGGCGAGAGGCTCGCCGTTGCGGTCGTAGATGGCGCCCCGGACGGGTCGCTGCACCTCCCCCCGCAGCTCGCTGCCGCTCGTTAGCGCCGGGTGGATGACCGCGGGCGTCCAGGCGATCCGCGGGAAGCCCTCCTGGAGTGAAACGAAGGGCAGGACAGTGGCATACTCAAGCGCGCCGAAGTAGCGAGTTTCGAGGCGGACGCGGAGGGTGATGCGCTGAGAACCCTCACCGGATACGGACACATCGACAGAAGTGACGGCCGCCTCCTGGCGGAAGCTCGCGTAGGCTGCGGTGAAGTCCGCGAGGGGCAGCGCCGCCCGCGTGCTGCTGTCCAGGAGCGTGTACATCGCGGCTTCGTCGCCTGCCCTCCAGGCGGCGGCGAAGCGCTCGGCCACGGCCAGCGGAGTCTCGTCCACGGGCGTGGGGACGGCGGTGGCAGGTGGGGGAGGAGCTTCGGGGTCTCCACTCGTCAGAAAGCGGATACCGCCAACGGCAGCGCCGACGATCACGCCGAGCAGAACAGACGCCAGAAGGAACCGGCCTAGAGTCATGCAGTGCTCGCGCCTGCTTCCCGCCGCCTTGATTGTAGCAGTGCTGCTTGCGACGGCCTGTGACCGGGCGGAAGAGTCCGCGCACTCGCTACCCGGCCCAGAGGTGACGCGTCCGGCATCGCAGGGGCCCGCGCGGGAATTACGGCTCGGCCTGGGCGCGCAGCCCGCCGAGGAGACGCGCGAGGTCTACGTCGACACCTTCGCCACCGCCGCCCGCCACGCCGAGCTGGTCAGCATCGCGCGCGTGCCGCCCTGGGAGGAGTTCTTCCCCGGCGCCGAGGTGTCAGAGGAAACGCACGCCCTGATGCGGCTGGAGCGCGACCTCGTGCGTCAATACGGACTCTCCCTCCTGTTCGCCATCGACCCCACCGACGGGGCTGTCCAGCGCGGTCGCATCGCCGGTCTGCCCGAGGGCCTCCAACCGGAAGAGGGCTTTCTGCGCGAGGACGTCAAGGAAGCGCTGGTGGCCTATGCCATCTACGTCGCCACCAACTACGAGCCCGACTACCTGGCGGTGGGCGTCGAAATCAACATGCTGCGTGCGCGCTCACCCGGTCAGTTCCGGGCGTTCCTTGAGGCGTACGTCAGGGTCTACGACGCCGTGAAGTCGATACGCCCCCAGACGAAGGTGTTCCCCACGTTCCAGCTTGAGGATCTTCTTGGCAGGCTCACGCAGGAGCATCCGCCCCAGTGGGAGGCTATCGACGCCTTCGGGGGGCGCATCGACGCCCTTGCGATCTCGACCTACCCCTATCTCTCCTCCACGATTCGGCTTGTGCGCGAGATCCCCGAGGACTACTACAGCCAGCTGCGGGCGCGTTTCGCCGGCGAGATCCTCATCAGCGAGGCCGGCTACGCCTCCGCCACCATCGAGGGGCACTCCTGGGTCGGCTCCGAGCGCGAGCAGGAGCAGTTCCTGCGGCGTCTGCTCGCGGACGCTGAGGCGAACGCGTTCAGCACGGTGGTGTGGGTGGCCGAGCGCGATCCGACGCAGAGCCGTCAGGGCGGGGCAGCCGTCCTCAACGATGTCGGCCTGCGCTTGAGCGATGGCGCCGACAAGCTGGCCTGGGCGGTCTGGACGGAGTGGGCCTTGCGCCCCCTGCCGGCTCCCGCTGGAGCGAACTAGGGAGCCGCGCCGTCAGCCGGCGTCGGAGTCGCCACCACCGGCCGTGCGGATCGGCGGCGGCTCGGTGTCGCCGTCGGGGCTGTCGCCCGGGCCGACCTCCTCCGCTATCTGGAGCCGATCGAGGAGCTCCCGCCGCGTGATGATCCCGATCATGCGCCCCTCGTCGATCACGGGGAGCTGGTTCAGGCGGCGCTGGGCGAGCAGGGGCATCACGTCCGTGGCGGGGGCGCCCGCGTCGATGGTCACGACATCGGAGCGTGGGGTCATGATGCGCTGGGCGGGGGTGGAGGCCCACTGCTCACGGGGTACGCGGGCGAGGTCGCTCACGGTCAGGATGCCGATCACGTAGTCGTCGTTCGCCACGACCACCGAACGCTCCCCCTTGCCGATCATGTGCTCGTCGACGACCGTCTGGATCGATGTCCCGGGCGTGACCTCGATGAACGTGCGATGCATCAGGTCGCGGGCCTGGAGGCGGCCGAGCATGGTGTCCGTGCGGATACTGTTCCCCTCGCCGCGGGCGGCGGCGAGCAGGAACCAGCCGATCATGATCGCCCAGATGCCGGGGACCCACTGCGCCATGAAGAGGAAGACGGCGCCGGCCGCGATCACCGCCCACGCGAACATCTCGCCCGTGCCCGTCGCGATGCGCGTGGCCTTGCGGAAGCTGCGCGTGCGTTTCCACACGATCGAGCGCAGCACGCGCCCGCCATCGAGGGGGAAGCCGGGAAGGATGTTGAACACCGCGAGCAGGACGTTAGCGAACGCGAGGTAGCTGAACATCGCCTCCAACTGCTCGCTCGAGCCCCGCACGAGCAGCGAGGCGCCGAAGATGACCACGGCGAGCGCGAGGCTGGCGGCCGGTCCGGCCGCGGCGATGTAGAACTCCTCGCCGGCCGAGCGCGGCTGCCGCGAGAGGTGCGAGACGCCTCCGAAGATGAAGAGCGTGATGCGCGGCACGGGCAGCCCCCGCCGCGTGGCCACCACCGCGTGGGCCAGTTCGTGGATGAGCACGGTGACGAACAGCAGGATCGCCGACCCGGCGCCCACCAGCCAGTAGGTGGCCGTGCTCCAGCCCTCGTACGTATCGGGGAAGAAACCCGCGGCGAGCAGGTAGGTCACGATGCCCAGGATGAGGAACCAGGAGGGGTGCACCTCAATGGCGATTCCTCCAATGGAGGCAATCCGCAGGCCGCGTGCGAGCATACTTCTACGGTAGGGCACGGGGGCAGGCGACGCCATGACATCTTGCCCTTCGCCCTTGCGGGAGCGGGCCATGGGCCGGTAGCGTGACCGCATGGCAAAGGTCGCGCTCTTCGTGCCCTGCTACATGGCGGCCCTCCGCCCCGACGATGGCGGTCACGCGCGGCGTGTGCTCGAGCGCCTCGGCGACGAAGTCGCGACGATCGTGGGGCCCTGCTGCGGCCAGCCTGCCTTCAACAGCGGCTACCGCACCGAGGCCAAGAGCGTCGGCCGCGTGCTGCTGCGGGCGGCGCGCGGCCACGAGACCGTCGTGGTCCCCTCGGGCTCGTGCGCGAGCATGGTCGGGCACGAGCTGCCGGGGCTGTGGGCGGGGCCGCGGGGCGCAAGTATCGAGCGCATGAGTGAGCGCTTCGTCGAGTTCGGCGCCTACGTGGCCACCCATCCCAACCTCGCCTCCCTCTCGCTCCGCCTCGCCGGGGCGGTGGCCTGGCACGACTCCTGCCACGGTCGCCGGGAGCTGGGCCTGACCGAAGGAGCCGTCGGGCTGCTGGAGCAAATCGAAGGACTGGATCTGCGCCGCCTCGCCTACGAGGCCGAGTGCTGTGGCTTCGGCGGCGCCTTCACCATGAAGGAGCCGGAAGTCTCCGTCGCGATGGCGCGGGCGAAGCTGGCCGACGTGGCCTCCCGGAAGGTGCGCGTGCTCGTCTCCGGCGACCTCTCCTGCCTCGCGCACCTGGAAGCCACGGCACGAACCACGGACCAGCCACTGGAAACCTGGACGCTCGCCGAGCTCCTCGACAGGGCGCTGGCGTGAGCGGCTTCCGCGCGCGCGCGCAGGCCGAGATCGAGGCGGGGCCGCCCGCCGCCACCCTCTCCCCCATCCTGCGGAAGCTGGTGGCCGATAGCCGCGAGCAGCTCGCCACGGCGAGCCCGCCCGATGCGCGCGCCCGCGCACAGGCGGCGCGCGCCTACGCCGTCGCGCACCTCGACGAGTTGCATGAGCAACTCCAGGAGTCGTGCGCGCGCCAGGGGATGGGCTACCACCGCGCCGCCACCGCCGAGGAGGCGGTCGCGATCGTGTCCGAGCTGTTGGGCGATGCGCGCCGCATCGCCAAGTCGAAGTCGATGGTGGCGGAGGAGGTGGAGCTTACCCACGCGTTGCGCAAGCAGGGCCGAGAGGTGCTGGAAACGGACATCGGCGAATACATCGTCGACATCGAGGGGCGGGGCCCGAGCCACATCACCGCACCCGCCCTCCACCTCAATCGGGCGCGCATCCGCGAGCTGCTTGCGGGCGCCGGAGCGGACGTGCCCGATGACGACCCCGTGCGCCTCTCCCGAACGGTGCGCGACGTGGTCGCCGAGTTCTTCGCCGACGTGGATGCGGGCATCACCGGCGCTAACGCCCTCGTTGCAAGCAGCGGCCGCATCGTCATCGTCGAGAACGAGGGGAACGTGTCCCTCGGTGTGAGCCGCCCGCCCCTGCACATCGCCATCACGGGCATGGAGAAGGTGGTGGCGGACGAGGAGGCGGCCCTTGCCGTGCTGCAGGTGCTCGCGCCCAGCGCGACGGCCCAGCCCCTGACGGCCTACACCCACTTCCTGGGAGCACCGGAGCAGGGGCGCGAGCGCCACCTCGTCATCCTCGACAACGGACGCTCGGAGATCCTCGCCGACGAGCGCTACCGCGACGTGCTGCGCTGCATCCGCTGCGGCGCCTGCATGAACGCCTGCCCCGTCTACACCGCAGCCGGAGGGCTCTCCTACGGTTCGCCCTACATGGGCCCGATCGGCGCGGTCATCTCGCCGCTGCTCTGGCCCGACGGGCGCCACGCCGACCTACCCTCGGCCTCCAGCCTCTGCGGGCGCTGCACCGAGGTCTGCCCCGTGGGCATCCCCCTGCACCGCATGCTCCTTGACCTGCGCGCGGACGAGGCGGAGAACGGAGGCTCGAAGGTCGAGCGCCTTGGATGGAAGGCGTGGGCTGCCGCCTTCGCCGGACCACAGGGGCGCGCCGCCAGTTGGCTCGCGCGGCTTGCACTGCGGGCGGCCGGCATCCTGCCGGGACTGCCGGGCTCCGACCCCCGCTCCCTCCCGACAGCGAAGCCCTCCCGCGACCCGGCCATGCTGATTCCCCTCGACGCGATTGAGCCTGAGCCCCAGCCCGACCCCGAGCCGCTTCCCGAGGACGTGGGCGCACTCTTTCGGGCGCGTGCTTCCGCCGTGGGCGCGGATGTCACCGACCGCGCCGTGCCCGAGCCGGGCGACCGCCGCGTGCGCGCGACGGCGGCCGTCGCTTCGACGGGGAGTGTGCTGCTCACGGGAGAGGCGGCGGCGCGGGGCGCGCTGATGGATGCCCGCCGCATCGTGGTGGAGGTGGACGAGGCGACGATCGTGCGTTACCCGCAGGACCTCGGCTCCGCCATCGCCGGCAGTGACGACGCGCTGATCCTGACCGGCGCGAGCCGTACGGCGGACATCGAGAAGCGCATCGTGAAAGGCATCCACGGACCCGAAGCGCTCGTAGTCGAGGTGGGCGGCGGGTAGCGCCGCGGGGGAACCCGGTGGCGGCGGGACGGGGCCACCCTTCAGACTGACGCCGCACATCGGAGACCAGCGCCAGGAGGGACGGCATGAGCGAGCGGGAATTGATTCGCAGCCAGTACGCATTCGCGCAGAACAACCTCGAGGACGCCATCGGGCGGTGCTCCCCGGAGCTGCTCACGAAGACCATTGAGGGTTCACGTACAAACCCCATCGGCGCGACCTACGCCCATACCGTCATCACGCAGGACCTGATGCTCGTGGGCCATCTGATGGGCCGCCAGCCCGTGTACCACGAGAGCGGTCTGGGCGAGAAGCTCGGCTTCGACCTGCCCGAGAGCCCCGTCATCTCGCAGGAGTACACGACCAGTCTCAACTTCGAGTTCGAGCCCCTGCGCGAATACGCCGCGGCCGTGCGCGCCGCCGTCGACGCCTACCTGGAGTCGGCGCCCGAGGAAGACCTGATGGCCGAGGTCCCGTTCGGACCGCAGCCCCAGCCAAAGCTGTGGGTGTTCGGCATGCTGGGCGTCTGGCACATCGCCTCGCACCAGGGCGAGATCGCGGCCCTGATGGGTCTGGAGAACCTGAAGGGGCAGATGCTCTAGCAGGCTGCTGAAGAATGGGCCTCGGGCGTAGCGGACGGCACCGGTAGGCGCTGGCCACGCGTTCCTGTCGAGGGTTTCTGGCGCTTCGGGTTCCCCCTTCCCGCCCTTCCAGACGCCTCTGCGAGCGCCGGCCGGGCGGGTGGGCGCACTCCTCCTACGCCGCGACGGGCTCCAGCCGCGAGATGCGCACGAGGTTGTACGCCGCTGCGGTTAGCTCCAACCAGGCGCGGTTCCGCCGCCGTCCCCGGTAGCGCAGCTTGCGCCCGCCTCCCACGGTCTTCAGCCAGCCGAAGACCTCCTCCACCAGCTTGCGCCGTCTGAGGCTCTGTCCGTAGCCGGGGTGCCGCGTCGTGCGCCCGTCGATGGCGCTGCGACGCCCACGATCGTTGCGGGCCACGTGCGGCGTCACCCCGCGGGCGCGCACCGCCGCCACGAAGTCGCGCGTGTCGTACCCCCGGTCCGCCCCCAACGTCGCGCGACCACGCACGCTCCGCTCAAGCATCTGCAGGGCCGCCTCGCGCTCGCCGTAGCCGTTCGCCTCGCTCAGCTCGACGTCCACCACCAGCCCGTGACGGTTCTCGCTGAGGACGTGGCCCAGGTAGCGCAGCTTCGCCTCCTGCTGGTGGCCCTTGCGGTAGAGCCGCGCCTCGGCGTCCGTGCGCGAGACGTGCGTCTCGCGGCTGCGACGCTGCCCCCGGAAGTCCACCTCCGCGTTGCGCCCACCGCCCGACGCGGGCGGCTCCTGCTCGTCCCGTGGACGGTAGCTCTTGAGCGAGGCCCACGCCTCCAGCAGCGTCCCGTCCACGCTGAAGTGCTCGTCCGAGAGCAGCCGGCGGCGGCCCGCCTCATCCACCACCTCGGCGAAGAAGGCGCGCGCCACCTCCGCCTCCAGCAGGCGCTCACGGTTCTTGGAGAAGGTCGTGGCGTTGAAGGGCTCGTCCTCAACGTTCAGGTCGAGAAACCACTTGAAGAGCAGGTTGTAGCGCAGCTGCTCGCAGAACTGGCGCTCGCTGCGCACCGAGAAGAGGGCGATCAGCAAGCTCCCCTTGAGCAGGTGCTCGGGTGGGATCGACGGGCGCCCGCGACTGGCGTACATCGCCTCGAAGCGTGGCGACAGCCGCGCCAGACAGTCGTCCACCAGCGGCTTGATACGACGCAGGGGATGGTCGTTCGGGACGAACGCCTCCGGCGTCACCGCCAGCATGATCGTGGCCTGTCGCTCTCGCTCACCGCGCATGGGGAACCTCCGTTCTTCCCCATACTCCCAGCTCAACCCTTTTTCAGCACCCTGCTAGCGCCCAGCGTGCGGCCTAGAAGCGAACGAAGTCCCCGCTGCTGCGAAACATCACGCTGATGCGCGGCCCCGCCTGCTGCGTCTTGGGCACGCAGTGCTCCCAGTGGAGCTGACAGGCCCCGCCCATCACGAGCAGGTCGCCCCAGCCCGCCGAGAAGCTGGTCGAGGGACCGCCGCCGTGCGGCCGCACGAGGAAGCGTCGCGACTCCCCCAGCGAGAGCGTGGCGACGAGCGCCTGCCCCCGCCGCTCGCGCCGCGCCTTGTCGCGGTGCCAGGCGACGCTGTCGCGTCCATCGCGGTAGAGCGCCAGCGCGACAAGGTCAAAGGTGGCGCCGTAGCGCCCGCTGAGCGCGTCCGCGATCTCGCGGATAACCGGATGGCCGGGGCCGTCGCGGGGGATGGAGGCGGTCAGGCGCGGGACATCGACCATGCGGTCGTACATGACGCGCTGGTGGCCGTGCCAGCGCGTGTCGTCGTGCAGGTCCGCGAAGAGGCTCTGGTGGCCGGCGAGAAACCCCTGCGCCTGATCGATCCACGACTCGTACGCGAGCTCCGTGCGCTCGATGCCCGCGAAGGTGTGGTCGAACGAGGGCCCCTCGTTCCCGAGCAGGGTGGGCTGGAGGACGGGATGACTGGACATGCCTGAACCGTATCAGAACGTACGTTCTATAACAAGCGGAGGGGATTGTAGCTAGCTCTACCGGGAAACGAACGGCCTCGCGAGGCTGTCCAACCCCGACTCCAACCTCAACGCCCGCAGCTTTCGATTGGACGAGTGACCAGGAAGGTGGAGCGAACACGACACAGGAGGCAGGCTGCTGAGGGTTGGCCTGTCGCAGGTCCCCGCAGTCCATAAGTGTTAAGGCGCCTACGCCTATTGCGCTTTCTTCCGATATGGGCAACGATCGCCATCCGCCAGGATCGACACGGCGGGGGGAGGGGGCAAGCTGATGGCCGCAAGACGAAACACGAAGCAGACCTCGCGGCGAGTTGCGAAGGTTGCCTCGAGGGCGCTGCGTTCTAGCCGGACGAGCAAGACCACCAAGAAACTTGCCGGCTCCGCTCTTGCCCAGGCGAAGCCAGCTCGGAAGTCCAAGTGAAGCTTGGTTTCCTGCCAAGGGCTGCGCCCCGTTGTCCTGCGCCCAGCGGTTCGCTACTTTTTCTTTCATGAGCGCGCGACCTGAAGCAGTCACTGAAACGGTCTACTTCACAGTGTCCGTCACGAGCGTAAGAGACGAATCCGGGGGGCATTGGGTTACATGGGGCTTGCAGACAGGTGTCATTACTGTCGGTGCCACGAAGGCCGAGGCGGAAGAGAGAAGCGAGACGGCCCACATCCTCCTTGTGCGGGGATACAAGAAGCTGGGCGAAGAAGCGCTGGCTGAATTCATGGAAGAATGCGGCATCGACTACAGAATCGGTGGGGAAAAGACGGAAGAACATCGACCACCTTCGCGTAGTGGGGGTTTCGCCTCCGCCGCTTAGCGAAGACTTCGCTCTCATTGTTCTTGACCTTGAAGAACACGGATACGTCGAAGACGGCGAACAAGACGGCCTGACCCAGTTCGCCACGTATCGAAACAGGCATGTGGTCGTCCTGGATAGCGACCCGGCGATAACCCTCGAACTCCTCGTTGCTTCAGCTCTTGCCGGAGGGGTTCCTGAGAGCGCCCTCCCAAATGCCATACGGGAACTGGGCAGACGACAAAATCGACAGTAGCGCAACCTACTCGGTGAGGTCGTCGTAGGTCAGTCGCTTCCCCACCATCCCGTCCACGATGGCTCCCATCACGTCGATAGGGTCTGCGTGCCACAGGCTCTGCAAGCAGAACCCCGGCCCCGCGCTGGCGGTAGACTCCGCGCGTGCGCATTGGCCTGGTCTCGGATACCCACATCCCGGAATCGCGGCAAGAGCTATGGCCGCAGGTATTCGACGCCTTCGCCGATGTCGATGTCATCCTCCATGGGGGAGACATCCACGAGATCGGCCTGCTCGACGAATTGGCGGAGGTCGCCCCCCTCTGGGCGGCGCGCGGCAACGGCGAGGACGGCTCGGGCGGCCGTCCCATGCAGCCCGACCACCCCCTCCTGCGTGAGGCTTGGGCGCTGGAGTTCGAGGGCGTCTCGATCGGGCTCGTACACGATATGCCCGTGCCCGAGATGCCCCCCCACCTCACGGTCGAGCGCGCCATGGAGCGCTACTTCGGGCGCACCGACCTCGGCGTCGTCATCTACGGTCACTCGCACGTGGAGGCCATCGACGAGGTCGGCGGCGTGCTCTGCGTGAACCCGGGCTCCCCCACCTACCCGCACAACCTCCAGACGCAGCTCGGCACGATCGGCTTCCTCGATATCGCCGACGGGCGCGCCGAGGCTTCCATCTGGCAGCTCACCGAGACGGGCATCGAGCCCTTCGACTGGACTCGCTGGCGCCGCCCGAAAAAGTAGCGCCGCGCGCCAATCGCGATACGCTATACTCCCACCGGAACTCCCACCAGAGCAGGTCCGGGACTCAATTGACAGAATTGGCAGGTACTTCCGAGGCAGCCAGGCCGTCCGTGGTGGCATCGGCCCCCATGCGCGTGCTCTTCCTCGGGCTCGGCAGCCTGCTCGTCGCGATCGGCGTGCTGGGCGTCTTCCTCCCCCTCCTGCCGAGCACGATCTTCTTCCTGCTGGCCGCTGCCTGCTACGCGCGCAGCTCCGAGCGAGCGCACAACTGGCTCATGACGAACCGCTTCTTCGGGCAGTACCTGCGCAACTACTCCGAACACCGCGGCGCGACGCTTCGCACGAAGATCGTGACCATTGCGATGCTCTGGGCCGGGCTGGCGCTATCGGCGTACCTGATCACACCGCCGCTCTGGGTCTACGCGCTCCTCGCCGCCGTGGGCGTGGGCGTGACCGCCCACCTGCTGCGCCTCCGCACCCTGCGCGGCTAGGGTTCTCGCGAGGCCGCGAGCCCCGTTAGTTCCCGCCTGTCGTCGTGGCCGGAATCGTTGGCGGCGTCGGCTCGTCGTCCACGGTCGAGCCGGAGAGTAGCGCGGCCGGGTCGATGATGATGTTCTGGCCCGATGGAATGAGGGCGATGTCGATGTTGGGCGCGAGCTTTATGACCGCGAGGTACTGGATGACCTGCGGCGTGAGCGATTCATCAAGGAGGACGTTCGCCAGCGCCTGCGCCTGCGCCTGCAGGAGGATGGCCTCGGCGTTACCCCTGGCGCGCTCGATCTCGGCGGCCGCGTCACCCTTGGCGCGCGCCTCGACGGCGCGGGCTTCACCCTTCGCGCGTTCCTCGTTCTGTACCGCTTCGGCCCGCGCCTGGGCAATGCGCTCCCCTTCCCGGAGAGCGTTCTGGGCCGCGATCTGCTTCTCTTCGATCGAGCGCTTGAAGTCGGGATTGAAGTCGATGTTGTCGATGAGCAGATCCTCGACCGTGACGGAGAAGTTCTGCAGGTCGAGCGCCAGCGCATCCCTCACATTCTTGCGGATCGTCTCCCGGTTCGGAGCAATGTCGACCGTGCTGTATTTGACCGTCTCGGCCTTGAAGTACTGGTTGATGCGGGGCTCGACGAGGATGTCGAACCAGTTGACCCCGACCGTTCGGTAGAGGTTCTGCACGGCGCCAGGGTCAACGCGGTAGTTCACCGTCGCGGTGATGACCACGTCCTGGGTCTCCGAGGAGAAGCCGCTCACGTTGGAGAACTGGTGGCGCTGGACGCGGATGCTCTCCGTACGGATCTCCTGCCAGGGGGCGACGAACTGGAGACCCTCCCCCTTCTGCCCGATGATCTCGCCGAACTGGTAGACGACGGCCACGTTGCCGGCCTCGATCTGCTTCAGCGCGGAAAGCGCGGTGTGGGCGCCGGCCCAGATCACGAACACGATGATGGCGAGCACGACCACGATGAGGCCGCGATCGGCCTCCGGGCTCCCCGGTTCCGCCTCGCTGCGCATCGCCCGTCCGAACAGGAAGGCGACGCCACAAAGCACGATGGCGATGGCGACACTGACAAACCAGACCATGACTACTCCCGGGGCTTTGGTGACTTGGAATGAGTCTACCGGCCTTGGCCGTTAGCCGTTAGCCGTTAGCCGTTAGCTCTCTACCGGACGGTGCTGGCGGGGCGGACCAACAGCTGACGGCCAGCAGCCCGACAGCCTAGACGCGCGCCACGCCCAGAATGCAATATGGCGCAGTGAATGATCGCCCTCTGGACAGCTTGGCTTGGTGGGTTATTGGGCTGGTGCCCGATTGGGTGCACTTGCTGCTCTACCGGCTATTCGGTCATGGCCGCGTTCACGGTGATGTTGGCGGTGCTTTCGTTGACGACGATTGGGGAGGATTCGGCGGGGGAGATGGCTGCTAGCCAAGAACCAACAGCCCCCTAGACGCGCGCCCAGTCGTTCGTGCTGAAGATGTCCTCGTCGAGCGGGCTGCGCTGGCCGAGGGCGAGGCGGTGCCCCCCCGCGGCGCCGATCATGGCGGCGTTGTCGGTGCAGAGGGACGGTGGCGGGACGCGCACGGGCACGGGGCTGCGGGCGCGCATCTCCTCGCGCAGACGGCCGTTGGCGGCGACGCCCCCCGCGAGCAGCACCTCCGCCACGTCGAGCTCGCGCGCCAGCCGCGAGACTTTGCCGGCGAGCACGTCGACCACCGCCTCCTGGAACTCCCACGCGATCTCGGCGGGCGAGGCGCGCTCCTCGCGCACGGCGTGGAGCACGGCTGTCTTGAGGCCGCTGAAGCTGAAGTCGCAGGTGCCGCGCATCCAGGCGCGGGGCAGGCTCAGGGCCGAGGCGCCCGCCGTAGCGGCGAGCTTCGCGATGGCGGGTCCGCCCGGGAAGGGCAGCCCGAGCAGCCGTCCCGACTTGTCGAACGCTTCGCCCGCGGCATCGTCGAGCGTGCCCCCGAGGCGCTCGTACTGGCCGTGCCCGCGCATCAGGATCAGGTCCGTGTGCCCTCCCGAGACGACCAGACACAGCGCGGGGAAGCTCGGGGCGGGGCCCTCCACGAGCCAGTTCGCGTACACGTGCCCCTCGAGGTGGTTCACGCCGAGGAAGGGCAGGTCGCGCCCGAAGGCGATCGCCTTGCCCATGCTGTAGCCAACGAGGAGCGCGCCCGCGAGCCCCGGCCCGCGCGTCGCGCAGACGGCGTCGATGTCGTCGAGCGTGCAGTCCGCCTCGGCGAGCGCTTCGCGCACGACCGGCGTGATCTGGCGCAGGTGCTCGCGGCTCGCGACCTCGGGCACGATCCCGCCGTACTTCGCGTGCAGATCGACCTGGCTGGCGACGACCGTGCTGTGGATCGTCGTACCGCCCTCGATCAGGGCGGCGGCGGTTTCGTCGCAGGAGGACTCGATCGCGAGAACCAGCATTGCCCTGCGATCGTAGACCACCCGCCCGCCGGGGGGCCACGGAGCGGAGTCGGAGAGCCGTTAGAATGCGCCCGCGGAGGCGTCGATGGCGATCACGGTAAAGCTCTTCCCCACGCTCCAGAACCTCTCGAAGTCGAAACTCGAAACGCTCGAACTCGACTGGCGCGAGGGGCTCACGGCCCAGGCGATCCTGACGGACGAGGGTTTCAACGAGCGCGACCAGGAGGCCGTGTTGGCCGTCATCAACGAGGTCCAGGCCGAGCTCGACACGCCCATCGCCGACGGCGACGAGCTCGAGCTGCGCATCAACATGCAGGGCGGCTGACCCCATGCCCGACACGGACCTCGATTTCGCTCCGGCGCACGAGCTGGCGGCGCTGGTGCGCTCACGCGAGCTCTCGCCCGTCGACCTCATGGAGCGCTCCCTCGCCCGCATCGAGCAGCTCAACCCCAGCCTCAACGCCTTCGTCGAGGTGGACGCGGAGGGCGCTCTGCGGGAGTCGCGGGCGCTCGCCGACCGCCTGGAGCGGGGCGAGGAGGTGGGGCCGTTCGCGGGACTGCCGCTGGGCGTAAAGGACCTGGAGAACGCGGCCGGCTTCGTCACGACCAAGGGCTCCCGTCTCTACCGCGACAACCGCGTCGATTTCGACGACGCGCTCGTGGGGCGGTTGAAGGCCGCCGGCGCGATCGTGGTGGGCAAGACAAATACGCCCGAGTTTGGCCACATCCCCTTCACCGATAACGAGCTCTTCGGTCCGACGCGAAACCCGTGGAACCTCGAGCGCACGCCGGGCGGCTCCAGTGGTGGCTCGGCGGCGGCGCTGGCCTCGGGCATGGTGGCCCTCGCGACGGCGAGCGACGGTGGCGGCTCGATCCGCATCCCCGCCTGCTACACGGGTCTGTACGGTCTCAAGCCCTCCCAGGGACGCACCCCCATCGCGCCTCGCCCCATGCCATCCTGGCTCAGCGTGAGCTGCTACGGCCCCCTCACGCGCTGCGTCCGCGACGCCGCCATCTACCTCGACGTGGTCGCGGGGCCGCACCCGGCCGACCCCGAATCGCTGCCTGCCCCCGATGTCTCCTACGCCGGAACGTTGGAGGAGCCGCTGCCGAAGCTGCGCATCGCCTTCAACGAGACGCTCGGGGTGACCCGCGTCCAGCGCGACGTGCTGCGCGAGGTGCGGGCCGCCGCCGAGGTGTTCTCAGCGATGGGCCACGAGGTAGTGGAGACCGACGACACCATTCCCGAGATGGGCGGCTGGTGGGCGCGCGTCTCCGCCTTCCAGTCGTTGGGGCAGGAGTGGGACAACTACTCGACCCGCCACGACGAGTTCACGGCCCGTTACGTGCGCCAGCTTGATCGCGCCATCGACGTGAGCCCCTCGGACTTCCAGGAGTTCCTGCGCCGCCGCGGCGAACTGATCGCGTGGACCGCAAGCCTGTTCGAGCAGTACGACCTGTTGCTCACGCCCACGCTCCCGACCGAAGCGTTCGGACCGTCGGGACCCATCCCCCGGGAGGTCGAGGGCGAACGGGTAAACGGCATCGCCTACACCTACCCCTTCAACTTCACGGGCCACCCGGCCGCCTCCGTCCCCGCGGGCCTGACCGACGCCGGCCTCCCCTGCGGCCTCCAGATCGTCGCCCCCCGCCACCGCGACGACCTCGTCCTGCGCGCCTCGTACGCCTACGAGCAGGCCCGCCCCTTCCCCGCGCTGCCGGGCGCGTAGACCGCTTGCGCCCCTGCGCCGGTGCGTATCCTTGGTTCCGATGAAGTACTTCACCTTCAACCAGGCGCTGTTCGCAGTGGGGCTTGTCGGCCTGACGCTGGCCACCGCGTTGGGCGCGGCGAGCGTTCCGCAGATCGTGGGGGCCCGATCCGGGTTTGACGAATCCGGCATCGGTCCTTCGACCACCGCAGCCATCCTCCTGCAGGCAGCAGCCTTTGCCATTCCGTTCGTCGTTCTCGCCGCAGCCAGCCTGCAGCGGCAGAACAACCGCTCCAACCCCCTGACGTTTTCGCAACTGCTCACCGTGACGGGACTGCTGGGTCTGGTGATCGTTGGCACCCAGGCGCCCCGTGTGGCCGTCGACGTCGCGGAATTCGTCTGGCGCGGGACTAGCTCCGACTACTGGGCGCCGCTGGCTCTGCAGGTGGTGGCGTTCATGGTTCCGCTCATGGTGATTGGCGCGGCGCGGCTCAAGGCCCTGAGAACCCGCCAGAGTGCGGAGGAGAACGACGACGCGATCACCTTCGCGAGGCTCGTTCGCTGCCTGGCCCTGCTCGCCCTGGCCATCGCAGTCGCTGCTGCGCCCGCTACCGCCAACGACATCGTCCGCACCCTGGAGATCGAGGAAGGGGCGAGCCTTGCCATGGCCGCCAACGCCTTTGTCGCGCTGGGGGCAGGGGTTGTGATCCTCCTCACGGTGCTCGCGCTGCTGCGGGACCGGGAGGAGCGGCTGGCGGGAGGGCCGGACTCGCCACGGTTACCGGCAATCGCGGGGCTCCTCGGCCTGGGTGTCGTCGCGGCCTCCTACCAGAGCAACGCGTTGCTGCTGGTAGGCGCCCTTGCGGTCATCCTCGGGCTGTTCTGGCTGAACGACGTCCAGGCGGGCAGCGAGGACGTAGAGCACAAGCCCCTTCATTCTGGCTGGCTGCTGGGGACCGTAGCGGTGGCCGGTCTGGCGCTCGTCGCTACGCATACCCTCCAGCCCATCTCGGCCATCGCTGGCGACGTGGGAGCCGGCGCCTCGGTCGCGGCCCTTGTGCTCCTGTTGGCTGCTTACGCCATGAACGTCGCGCTCCTCGCAGTGGCCATCCGCAAGCTCCGGGACAGCGACAGTGGAGAGGCGGGGCCGTGGGGGGAACGCAAGCCCATCGCCCTCGTGACCTTCCCCGAGGTGCTGAGGGCCATTGGCGTGCTCGGGCTCTCGCTGGCTCTCTCGCTGGCCGCGTTGGCCACCCCCATTCTCTGGTCGGTTGCCGAGGACTCGGCCCGTTCGGCCGTTGTTCCCGTGTTGGTGGTGGTCCTGTCGCTCGGCATCGCGCTCGGTCTCACGCTCGTCCGAGTGCGGCCCGGGAGCCTCGCTTCCGACGAGGGCCTTACGTTCAGCGAACTCCTGATCGCTACCGGACTCCTGGGCCTCGTGATCGTGAGCAACGCCGCGTCCTTTACAGCCATCTGGAGCGCTTCCTTCCAGAGCACATTCTTAGGGCGGCTTGACATCGACCCCTCTCGCCTCGGCACCGTCATCGTGCAGGTGGCCGTCTTCGTCGTCCCGCTGGCGGTAATCGCCAGTGGCTACATCAGGCGCAAACGGGCGAAAGACTCGCCAGGCGAACTTGGGGATGCCATCAGCCGCCCCCGGCTGCTGACCTGCCTGGGGTTGCTCATGCTCACCCTTGCCGTGGCGGGCGCGCCGTTCGCCGTCAACAACATTGCCGTCCTTGTCTCCCTGGGAGACAACCTCAGTTCCAACACCCCAGGTTTTGTAGTCCTCGGGGTCGGCGTGGTCGCTCTGCTGGCCACCCTCGTCGTGACAGCGCGTCGGAGAACCCTCGCGGTGGGAAGGCCGGCGTCTGTCCATCTGCTTGTTCCAGCAGCACTCTTCGCGTTCAGCCTGGTCGCCGGCGCCTATGGCTATGGCTCCCAGCTGCCGGTAGCCGTCCTGATCGTATTCGCCATCCTGATCCTGTGCTGGCTGAACTCGACCGGCGCGGGCCAGGGGGAGCGGGACCCGGTGACCTCCGCCTGGCTGCGCGTCGTGGCGCCACTGGCCGGCCTCATGTTCATCGTGCCCATGACACAGGCGGTGCTGCCCGTGCTGGCGTCCCTTCCAGAGAACGGCTCCTCCATCGGGGCGATGGTCGTCCTCGCGATCGCCTACGCGATCAACATGGGGATCCTCGTGCACGCGGTGCGGAAGTTGCGGTTCGAGGCCGGCGCTGAGCCAGCCAGTCCGTCGGAGGGCGGCTCAGCCAGCTTCTAGACGCCAGCGTAGCTGTGCAGACCCGTGATCCAGAGGTTCACGCCGAAGTAGGTGAACAGCATCAGCGCCCACATCGCGACCAGCCACCACATCGGGTCGGGGCGCCAGCTGCGCCGGAACCGTGCGGGGATGAACCAGCGGATGATGGGCGCGCCCGCCACCGACCCCTCCCCCGCCCGTGCGTGGAAGTAAGCCGCCAGCGCCAGCAACACCACCAGCGCGCTCGTCTCTTTCGGGTCCCAGCCCCAGTAGCGGCCCCAGGCGCTGTTCGCCCACCAGGCCCCCAGCGCGATCCCGAGCGCGAGCAGCGGGAAGCCCACCTGCACGGCGCGATGCGCGAGGTCGCCGGCGGCCTCCCCACCGGGCAGCGACGCGAACCGCCGCGTGCCCTCGCCCCCCTGCACCAGGTAGATGACGGCCGCGCTGAAGGCCACCGTGAGCACCGCGTAGGAGACCATGACGACGCTCACGTGGAGGGTCAGCAGGGGGCCGTTCTGGAGGGCGGGGATGAGCGGGATGACCTCGTCGGGGAAGAGGGTGGCGACGGCCAGCAGGGCCGTCACGATAGGAAGCGCCACGACCCCGAAGCGTCGCGCCCTCACTGTCCGCTCGAACGCCAGCCAGACGGCGGCGACGCCCCACGCCAGCGCGACCGTGTACTCGTACAGGTTCGAGAGGGGGGCGTGCTCGACGGCCACCCAGCGAGCCGCAAGCGACACCGTGAGGGCGAGCGCTGTCAGCGTCGCGAACGTGGTCGCGAGCCGCCCGATACCGGGGTTGGGCACACCCGTCGCGTCCGAAAGCGTGACCGTTCCTGCGTCCGTCTGGGCGCTGAACCGCCGCAGGGAGAGGGAAGCGCTGGCGGCATGCGCGATGTACGTCGCCGACGCGAACGCGGCGAGCGCGAGGCCGGTCCAGAACAGGTAGCTCGCAAGCTCGACCATCGAGTCCCATTGTATCGCCGGGTTCCGCGACAGACCTCACGGGCGAGGGCCGTGCCACGCTGCCCGTAGAATGCGGCGATCGCGGCCCGCGCCGCAGGAAGGGACACGATGGAAGCGACCCGCAAGCCCCATTTCGGCGCGAACGTGCCGCAGATCAAGCGCACCTGGGAGGAGGCCAGCGACGCCGCCCGCGAGTTCGAGTCCCTCGGCTTCGACTCCATCTGGGTGAACGACCACCTCTACGGGCCGCAGTCGCCCCACATTCCCATCCTCGAGGCGTGGACCACCGTGGCGGCGCTGGCGGCCGTCACCGACCGCGTCGAGATCGGCACGCTCGTCACGCCCGCGGGCATGCGCAACCCCGCGCACCTGGGGAAGATGATCGCGACCGCCGACGAGATCGCGGGCGGACGCATCATCCCCGGTCTCGGCGGCGGCTGGATGGAGCGCGAGTTCACCGACTTCGGCATGCCCTTCCTCTCCACGCGCGAGCGCCTGCGCCAGCTCGAAGAAACGGTCGTCCTCCTCAAGCGCATGTGGACCGAGGACGAGCCCATCACCTTCGAAGGCGAGCATGTCCGCGTCGAGAACCTCGTCTGCGAGCCGAAGCCGCCGCGCACGCCGCCCATCCTCATCGGGGGGGCGGGCGAGCGCGTCACCCTGCGCATCGCCGCGAAGCACGCCGACATCTACAACAACCTCGCGGGGCACCACTCGAACCTCGCCCACAAGGTCGAGGTGCTGCGCGAGCACTGCGCCGACATCGGCCGCGACCCGTCCGAGATCAAGGTCAGCCAGCAGTGCCTCGTCACGATCGCCCCCGACGAGGCCTCGGCGGGACCCATGATCGAGCGCGCCCAGAAGATCTTCGGCGGCCACCTCGGCGACCCGACGGGCCCGCTCGCCCTCTCGGGCAGCCCCGAGCGCATCCGCGACCAGATCGCCGCCAACCGCGAGGCCGGCTGCGATATGTTCGTCATCGAGTTCTTCGGCCGCGACACGCGCGAACCGGCGAGACTGTTCGCCGAGAAGGTCCTGCCGTACGTCTAAGGGGGGAAGCGCACGAAGGGGCGCGTCGGCTGAGGACGAGAAGAGCGCGCCACTGACACGTCGCTGCGGGGAGCGGTGGGCTGTGCCCACCTGAGTGGGGGCGGACGCTCCCCTTGTGCGGCGCGGTAGGATGGCGGTCCGGGGGAGTGGATAGGGCCCGGTGGTCCTCGCCGTCTTCAAAACGGTCGCCTCGTCACCAGCGTGCCGAGGGGTGGGTTCGACTCCCATGCACTCCCGCCACCTGAGTGGAGCGCCGCCCTGGCGCGGCTGAGGGGAAGCGGTCTGCGCTACACTGGAAGCATGATCGAGAGTGACAAGCAGAAGGCTGGGCAGGAACAGCACCCCCCACCCCCACAACCGAAGCGACCGCTGCCGCCGGACTACGCTGAAAGAAGCAGGGATCCTAAGCGAGGCTCGACCAGGCGAGGGTGGCTCCGACGAGGGCAATCTCTGCAATCGCGGCAATAAGCGCTCCTCTGAGCGCTCGGGCCTTCGTTTCGAGAATCTGGCGGTTGTGAGCGTACGCTGCGGCGATGTCCGCCACGAGCGCAGACTTGATCTCGCTGATCGGTTCATCCCAGTAGCGCTCCCACAACTCATCGGCCTGGAACGACAGCCGATGGCGGCGGAGCCAAGAGCTGTACAGGACCATTGCTCCGACGACCAGAAACGCTGCTACTGCAACGCTGAGCAGCACTCCGGCGCCCGGTGGAAGCTCCTGCTTGTTCCAGATTCCGATGCCAGCCAAACCCACGACCACCGCGCTCACTGAGAAGAGCGCAAAGGCCTTGTTGTCGAGCGCGTCCACGGCCTCCAACTGACGCTGGGGCACCTCACGGGTGTACTCAAAGAGGAAATCCAGGGTCTCAGTCGGAACGGAAGGCTCGCCGGAGACGCCATCAGGCGAGCCCTCCTCGCTAAACGTCCAGGTTCTGGACATCCTTCGCGTGGGTCTGGATGAAGCGGCGGCGGTGGCTGACATCCTCGCCCATGAGCTCCGAGAAGATGCGGTCGGCGTTGGCCGCGTCGGCGACCTTGACCTGCAGGAGGATGCGCGTTTCAGGCTGGAGAGCCGTGTCCCAGAGCTGGTCGGCGTTCATCTCGCCAAGGCCCTTGAAGCGCTGCACGTTGCCCTTCTGCTTCTTGCCGCGCTGGAAATCCTTCAGCTCCCTGTCGGAGAAGAAATAGTGCGTGCTCTTGCCCTGCTGGAGGCGGTAGAGAGGCGGCTGGGCGATGTAGAGGTAGCCCCCATCGATCAGCTCGACCATGTTGCGGAAGAAGAAGGTCAGCAGGAGCGTGCGGATGTGGGCGCCGTCCACGTCCGCGTCGGTCATGATGATGACCTTGTGGTAGCGCAGCTTCGTGATGTCGAAGGTGTCGCGGATGCCTGTTCCAAGGGCGGAGATAATGAGGCGGATGGCCTCGTGCCCGAGCATCTTCTCGGGGAAGGCCTTCTCCACGTTCAGGATCTTGCCGCGCAGGGGGAGGATGGCCTGCGTGTGACGGTCGCGGCCCTGCTTGGCTGAGCCGCCCGCGCTGTCGCCCTCAACGATGAAGATCTCGGCCTCGGCGGGGTCGCGGCTGGAGCAGTCGGCGAGCTTGCCGGGGAGGTTGCCGCTCTCAAGCGCGCTCTTGCGGTGGACGAGGTCGCGCGCCTTACGGGCCGCCTCGCGGGCGCGGGAGGCCGTCATGCCCTTCTCGATGATGCGGCGGGCGTTCGAGGGGTTCTCCTCGAGGTACTGCGTGAGGGCTTCCCCGAGCGCGCTCTGCACGTGCGCGGACACTTCGGCGTTGCCGAGGCGCGTCTTCGTCTGCCCTTCGAACTGGGGCTCGGGGAGCTTCACCGAGACGACCGCGACAAGTCCCTCGCGCACGTCCTCGCCGCTCAGGTTCGCGTCGCCATCCTTGAGGATCTTGGCCTTGCGGGCGTAGTCGTTCAGGACGCGCGTGAGGGCGCTGCGGAAGCCGGTCAGGTGGGCGCCACCGTCGATGGTATTGATGCCGTTCGCGAACGTGTAGACGGACTCGTTGAAGCCGTCGTTGTACTGGATTGCGCACTCGATGAGGTTGCCCTCGACCTCGCGCTCGACGTACACAGGGTCGTGGTTGAGCACGGCGCGGTCGCGGTTCACGTGGCGTACGTAGCTCTGAATGCCGCCCTCGAAGTAGTAGTTTGTCTCGCGCCCATCGCGCTCGTCAGAGAGGTGGAACCAGGTCCCCTTCGTGAGATAGGCGTACTGGCGCAGGCGGTCCACTTCGACATCGAAGTCAAAGGAGGTGGAGTCGAATATCCCACGATCGGGCATGAAGGTGATGGTCGTGCCGGACTCGCGGTCCTCCGTCAGGGGCGTCGGCGTTAGCTTGTTCAGCGCCTCACCGCGCGAGTAGTCCTGGCGGTAGACCTTGCCGCCGTGGCGCTTGCCCTGCGCAGCGGCATCGGGGACAACCTCGACCCGCATCTCTTCCGCCAGCGCGTTCACGACGCTCGCGCCGACGCCATGGAGACCACCGGAGACCTTGTAGCCGCCGCCGCCGAACTTGCCCCCCGCGTGGAGGACGGTCATGACCGTTTCGACGGCGGTCTTCCCCGTCTGCTTCTGCACGCCCACGGGGATGCCGCGCCCGTTGTCGCTGACGGTGCACCAGCCGTTTGCGTGGAAGATGACCTCGACGCGGTCGCAGAACCCCGCCATCGCCTCATCGACGGCGTTGTCGACGAGTTCCTTGACGAGCTGGTGGAGACCGGACTTGTCCGTGGTCCCGATGTACATTCCGGGACGGCGACGGACGGCTTCGAGACCCTCCAGCACCTGGATATTGGCTGCGGTGTAGGTGCTTGGGGTCGCTTGCTCGATGGCCATAGGCTCCCTTGTTTGGGGGCATCGCGAGGGCGCCCGGAGCGCTCCCGCGGAATTGTTAGGATTCCCTTGCATTTTACCACGAAGGGGCCCCTACCCGCTACTTGTTCGAGGCGATCGGGAAGGGCTCGGAATCGCTTGGCGCGGAGCCCCTTGAGGGACCTCAAGCAAGTGTTCTCCCTATACTGCCAGTAGCCAACACTTGGCCAACGGGGCACAAAGGAAAGAGCCATGCGCACCGCCGATGAGCGAAGAACCGACGCCGCGCTGCTGCTTGCCCTTTGGGCGAGGTCAGTGGAGTCGCCACATGAAGATGCTGGAGACAAGCTGTGGCAGATGAAACTGGCATTTCTCGCTTCTCTCGACTTGGCGAAGGGCCGCGTGCACGGTCTCAACCTGAGCTTCTATCGCTGGACGTGGGGCCCACTGTCGAACGAGGTCTACGACGCATGGGATGACCTTGCAGAGGGCCAATTCGTCCAGCCCGACGAACACTTCGTGTTCACCAGGAGGGGCCTGGAACTAGCGCGGGCCTTCTATGAAGAGGTCGTTTGCGATGAACGCAACATTCATGTCCGCGAGTCAATCGACCGCGTGGCGACGGCATGGAACGGGCGCCCGGAGACTGGGAAACTCATGGAGCACGTCTATGATCTTGAGATCGTGCCCTGTGGCGACGAGGACTCGTTGCCTACCCCCATTCGCGCCATTGGCAAGGGCGCCCCGCTCCTCGAACCCGTTCCGGCATCTGAAGCAACCGGGTGGCTCACTGTCGAGCCAGGCTGGCTAGAGACTTTGGCTCTCACCCTCAAAGCGGAGGCGAGAGCGCCCCTTGAGGCGGCGATCGCGGACTTTAGGACTGGGCGGGCCGTTGTTGGCTGAGGAAGGCTGGGCCGTCCGCCGCTCTCTCCAACTGCTCGACCAACTGGAGAGCCGTCGCTACCGAGCACAAGCGGTTCGCATCGAATCAAGGATTGCCGAACTGCTCAAAAACCCCTTCCACGCTGCCCGGTCGGAGCGGCTTAGGCCCGAACTCGCCGGACTGCGCAGTGCCCGAGTGGTCGATGCCACGCGGTTGATTTTCCGGATCTGCCAGGAGTGTCGCCAACAAAGGGAACAGCAGAGCCTCCCTCTCGACTGCTGTATTGACAACTCGACCGACGACCGCACGATCAACCTTCTTTGCCTCTCGGAGCACTACGCGGACATGCCGCTCAACCTGGACTTTGGCGCCGCCTGACAAGCCATGGGACTCCTCGACCGCTTCCGCAAATTCGACCGACCGATGCCCCCGGAACAGGTGACCCTGGAGGCCATCGGCTGGGTGCGGAACGATGTCGGGAAGCCGAGGCCGCATGGCTGGGAAGGCGTCGAGAGCCGCATCGAACTGCTTCCAGCGCACGCCGACCGCCTGCGCGGCCTTGAGGACTACAGCCACGTCATCGCGACCTTCTACATGGACCTTGCCGCCGACGCGCCGGAGAAGCCGTCGACCCTTCCAGTCGAGGGTGTGGAGACGGGCATCTTCGCGACCCGCAGCCAGCTGCGTCCGAACCATCTCGGCGTTGCGGCAGTGCCCCTCCTCGGGGTCGAAGGCACGGTGCTGCGCGTGCGCGGGCTCGATGCCATCGATGGCACGCCCGTGCTCGACCTGAAACCCTACCTACCCCGGTACGACTCCCACCCCGAAGCCACCATCCCGCAGGGCTAGTGGCGCTCGGCCTCGCCCGGCGTTCACCCGCTGATCACACCGGGAGCACAGAATTGGGGTGTGACAACTGCAACCAGCGAACGCGACATCAGCGAACGAAAGATCCACCTCCAGATTGCCCACAACGTCCGCCACCTGGGCGGCTACCCCACCGCCAGCGGCCACGAGACCACCGCCTTCGACATCATCCGCAGCGGCAGCCTGCACGAGCTGACCGAAGCCGGGCAGGCCGCGCTCGCCGGCCTCGGCGTGCGCATGGTGGTCGACTTCCGCTCCAACACGGAGCACGAGACGTATCCCACGCCCGACCTGAGCGCCTACGACATCAACGTGATCGAGGCGCCTGTCTTCCAGACCGACGCCTCCCCGGGAGCGCTCGCCCGCCAGGACCGCTACCCCGGCCACGCGGCCATCTACCAGCAGTTCCTGACCGAGGGCGGCGACGCCTTCCGCACGCTCTTCGAGACGATGGCGATGGCCTCCGGACCGGTGCTCTTCCACTGCGCCGTCGGCAAGGACCGCACGGGTGTGGCGGCCGCGCTGCTGCTGCAGCTCGCCGGCGTCCCCGACGAGCACATCATCGCCGACTACGCGCGCTCCACCGTGGAGCTTGAGCCCGTCGTCGAGGAGCGCCTGGATCGCTTCCAGGAGTACGGCATCAGCATCGAGGCGGGCCGCATGATGATGGCCGCCCCGCCCCGCGAGATGGAGCTCACGCTCGACTTCATCCGCAGCCGCTGGGGTTCGGCTGCCGGCTACCTGGGCGCCCTCGGCCTCGGCCCCGCCACCATCGATGCCGTCCGCGCCAGAATCCTGTCCTAAGGGGCGCACTGCGATTCGTGCCCTTCGAGGGCAGGGAAGTGGACCCCCGTGGCGGTGACAGGAAAGCCTCAGGCACCTGGCAGGGAACGGCAGGAAGGAGGCTGCGCTAAGCCGACTTAGTGGCCTGAATCTTCATCGTCGGAGTCTTCTTGGCCGTCTTCGTGTGTTCCACGGATTGCGCGAATAGCTACTGAGGCCACGTAGAGAATGGCAGGGGCACCCACCGCAACTGTCCACGACGGATGGAGAAAGGCTAGTGCAACCATGGCAGCGGTACAAAGCAACACAACTCCCATAACAACGTATTGCGCGTGGGACCTCGAAATTACTTCCTTCGCGTAGGCGTTTACCACCCTATCTTCTACTGACATGCGGTGTTCCTGCTGAGAGATCACCATATCCATAATTGCTTTAGCAGATCCCGGGACTATTTCTTCATATCCAGCCAATTCGTCAGGATGAGGTATGAGGCCTTCGTGAGATTGATAGGCCACCAACTCCTCTCCATCCTGCCCCCTTAGGAGGAGTCCCTTTTGGGTCTGTCCAGGCATCCTTGCGCCTGTCTAAAATCGTTCTAATGTCACGCCCAACCATGTACGAATCGAAGGCTATGGCCATCTTGTCGTCTTTGACAAAGTTGGGCATGGGCTCACCGTGTTCGTAGTCAAGTACTTCGACGATCTTCTGGAAGTAGGTCCGACTTACTACAGACCGGTATCGAGCCAGACTTGCGTTGTGGTCGGCAAGAAGCTGACGAACCGTTTCCCTCGGGATAACGTGCCTAGTCAGCCCCCGGCGATGGCTGGAGGGAGTGGGGTCAGGGGCCGGGACTGGAGTTGGCATGAAAGCCCCCCTTCATCGGGGAGATTCCAGGGCTGGCCCCCGCAACTGGGGTCATCGCGTCAGCTACCGGCCTTGGTCATCAACACTTTACCCGAACATCCTGTGTGTAAACAGGCCCATCCGGCTCGGACTGTCAGCACGCTCGCGGCCCTACCCGTCCCGTTAGCCGCTATGGCACGTGGGGGCCTCTCTGGGCCGCCCTCCAGTTGCGCCTCCCCTCCGGCTAGCGCCGCGAGGGGAACACCTCGTACGTTGCCTGGGGGCTTGGGTGGGCTCGGCTACCCGAAGTTCCGCGCGGTAGCTGACGCATTCGCGCCCTGCGTTCTACCGGGAAAAGGGGAGCTGGCGGAGAGGGGGAGATTCGAACTCCCGGTACATTGCTGCACACCGCTTTTCGAGAACGGTACCATAAGCCGCTCGGACACCTCTCCGGGATCGAGTCTAGCAACGTCCCCGGGTGCAAGCGAAGCCGGGACTGGAGCCACAGTTGGAACCCTTCACCGTTGCCTGTTGCCAGGTGCGCGCCTTCGACCTCGAAAACGCCGAGGAGAACCTCCAGGGTCTCCTGGGAGCCCTCGACGAGGCTGGCGCCGCGGGCGCCCAGCTCGTCGCCCTGCCCGAGTGCGCCTACCCCGCCTACTACGTGCGCGACTCCGACCCGTACGCGCGGCCCGGGGTGCGCCCCTTCACCGAGGTGGCCGCACTCTTCGGGGCGAAGGCGCGCGAGTACGGCTACTGGCTGGCCGCGGGCATGGCCGTCCCCCATGAGGACGGTTCGCTGACGAACAGCGGCGTCATCTTCGACCCCGCTGGCGAGATGGTCGGTCGTTACGACAAGGGCTTCCTCTGGCACTTCGATAACAACTGGTTCCGCCGCGGCGACGCCTTCCCCGTGTTCGATACCGGGTTCGCGCGCTTCGGCGTCCTCATCTGCGCCGACGGTCGCCAGCCCGAGATCGCCCGGTCTCTGGCTGTCAACGGGGCCGAGGTGATCCTCGACCTCACCGCCTGGGTCTCCTGGGCCAGCAACGTCGAGCAGCTCAGCACGACCCAGTGCGAGTACCTGATGCCCTCGCGCGCGTTCGAGAACGGCGTCTGGGTGGCGGCGGCGGACAAGTGGGGACCCGAGGACAAGTCGCTCATCTACGCCGGGCGCTCCTGCGTGATCGACCCCCAGGGAGCGACGCAGGCGGCCGCGCCGAGCACCGGCGACACAGTCGTCACCTACACCATCGACCCGGCGGTTGCGCCGCCCGCGACCGTGCCCCGTCGCCCGAGCCTCTACGGGCGTCTCACGGAGCCGTGGGAGCGCTCCCCCGCGAAGGCGCTGCTGGAGGAGCCGCTCGTGCCCGCCGAGGAGAACCGGCGCATCGCGATCGTGCCGGGTTCGGGAGAGCTCTTCGCTACCGGCGCGCTGATCGCGCGCTATGAGGCCCTGCGCGCCCAGGACTGCGACCTTGCCGTGTTCGCCGGGGAGGTCGGGAATGAGGGTTGGCAGGCCTCGCTGCCCTCAATCGAAAAGGCAGTGCGCGCGAACGGCGGCGCCGTCGCCTTCGCCGTCGCCACCAACGGCTGCACGATGGAACAGACCGCCGTCCTCGTGACCCCGGACGAAACGGTCGAGCACCGCGCCACGCACGGGCGCGGCATCGACCTCGGCGAGTCGAGCGCGCCCGTCACGCCGACGGAGGCGGGCAACGTTGGCCTGCTCTGCGGCGACGAGGGGCTCGCGCCCGAGGTCGGGCGCTGCCTCGCCCTCGAAGGGGCCGACGTGCTCGCCTGGCCCAGCTTCGGTGAGCACCCCATGAACGAGCGTATCGCCCGCACCCGCAGCGACGAGAACCGCGTCTACACCGCCGCCGCCTGGTCAGACGGCGGCGTCGTCACCGCCCCCACCGGCGCCCCCCTCACGGCCGTCCCCGCGGGAACCGGCGTGGCGATGGCGGCGCAGGTTAACCGCACCCAGGCGCGCTGGAAGGACATGGCTCCCGGCACGCACGCCCTGCGCGACCGCGTGCCCGCGGCCTACGGAGCGCTCGTCTCAGACCGGTAAGGGGAAGCGGCTACGCGCCGCGCGGCTTCAGCACTTCGACTGTAAGTTCGCTGGGGATGGTCCCACGCGTCACGCTCAGGCGGGTACGCGGTTCGGGGGTGGCGCCCGCCTCGCTCAGGAAGCGGTCGATCGGGTCCAGTTCCGCCTTCTCCACCTCGGTGCGGTAGTTCATCGGGATGACGATGTTGGGGTCGATCCGCTGCATCAGGTCTGCAGCGATGGACGCGGACAGCGAACCGCCGCCGCCCACGGGCATCAACAGCACGTCAACGTTCTCGAAGCGCTCGAGCACCGAAGCCTCGGGAGGGGCGTCGGGGAGCCCCAGGTGGACGATGTTGATCCCATCGACCTCGCAGGCGAAGGCCATCGTGCGGCCATCTTCGCGCGGGATGGGGATGCCCGTCACGAGGATGCCGCGCACCTCGTACTCGCCGGGAGCTTCAAACACGCGCGGGTCACCCTGCACGCCTTTGTGGTTGCTGATCTCTGGGTCGTCGCTACGGCTGAGGGTGACGATCTCGGCGCTGGTGCGGCTCAGGCTGTAGCCCGTCGAAGCGGCCACTGGATCGGTCAGGACAGCGCCTTCGCGGCCACGAAGGCGGAAACAGGTGCGTCCCAGCCAGCTGATCTCCACTGCAAGCATGGTAGCGGCGAGGCGGACAACGCGGAAGGAATCGGCTGTGGATCGGCCTGTGGAGCGCGGGTGCTAGCCTATGTGCTCGACGAGATCGTGGAAGAAGGTCTCGCGAACGCTGAGGAGATTCGCACGGGCGCAATCGACGCGGCGAAGATCAGGCTGCTGGGGAGTGGTCAGAATGAAGTTCTTTACCCTGGGCTGGAAATTCGCGACCTGTGGCGCGTGGGGAGCTGGCGCGGTGATGGCATTCATCGGCGCGCTCCTCCCCTGGGTTTACATGTACGTCGCCCTCGTCGCGGGGCGTATGCCATCTCAGGGGCTACTGACGTCCCCGGAACCACTGCTTTGATTCTTGCCGTCGTTGCTTTCGGGGCGATGCTTATCCTGCTCATCGTAAAACCACCCGAAGCTTTGCCCTGCCTCGTCGCCTTCGGCTCAACTGTCGCTATCGTCATCATCGGGATTGTCAACCTGCAAGACATCAACGCGTTGGAGCCTTTCAGCAACCCCCATGCTACCGATTCCGACGGCTACTACAGCACCGGTAACGGCGTCCGGCTAGTCCTGGTAGGAGGGATCGTGAGTTGCGTAGGGAGCTTCGCGTTCCCCCTCCTGGGACTCTGGCATCACTACCGGAAGTCCTGACTGATGAAGACGCTTCCGGCAAAGCTCGCTGTCGCGAGTGAGCGCTACCAACCCTTGGCTCTGGAGTGGGGTTCGCGACTGTCGGGGCGGGGCCTATGTCACGTAGTCGGGGCAGGGCGTGCGCTCGTCACGAGGTCGTGGGAGAAGGACTCGAGACGCTGAGGAGATTCGCGTGGGCGCAATCGACGCCGCGAAGATGAGGCTACTCGGGGAGTGGTCAGAATGAAGTTCTTTGCCTTGGGCTGGAAAGTCGTGACCTATGGCGCCTGGGGAGCTGGTGCAGTGATGGCGTTCATCGGCTCGTTCCTCCCCTGGGGTACAAAGCACCTCGCCTTTGGCGCGGAGTATGTCATCTCAGGGACTACTGACGTCGCCGGAACCACTACTTTGACGCTTGCCGTCGTTGCTTTCGGGGCGATGCTTATCCTGCTCATCGCAAAGCCACCCGAAGCTTTGCCCTGCCTCGTCGCCTTCGGCTCAACTGTCGCTATCGTCATCATCGTGATTATCAACCTGCAACACATCGACGCGTTGGAGCCTTTCAGCGACCCCGCATTTACGATTCCGAGGCTACTACAGTGACCGGTAACGGCGGCTGGCTAGTCCTGGTAGGAGGGATCGTGAGTTGCGCAGGGAGCTTCGCGTTCCCCCTCCTGGGACTCTGGCATCACTACCGGAAACCCTGACTGATGAAGACGCTCCCGGCGATGCCTCGGTCACTGGCTACCGGATCCCGCGGCGACGCCCATCGCAGGGTGAGGACACGCTGCTCGTGTACGTCGCAGACACAGGCAGCACAGCCACGACCTTTGTCGATACCAGCGTGACCGCCCCTCCGCCCTAAGGTGAATAGGCCCTAGCGTTGGAGAAGCACGCTCGCGTTCGAGCCGCCCAGGCCCAAGGATGTTACGAGGACGCAGTCGAGGCGTTCATCGCGGGTCTCCCGCACGACGCTCAGGTCGGAACGCTCGGGCAGCTCGCGGAAGCCGGCGGCGGGTGCGACCTGCTGGCGGCGCATCGCCTCCAGCGCGTACACGAGCGCCAGCGGTCCGCTGGCCGCCAGCGTCTCGCCCAGGGCGCCCGCGGGCGCGGTCACGCTCGCGTAGTAGACGTGCCGCCCGAACGTACGCGTGAGGCCGACGGCGTCCGAAGCGTCGTGGTTGGCGCGGCCATCCGCGCACGAGACGACGTGGTCGACCTGGTTCTGCAGGTAGCCCGCGGCTCCCAGCACGGCCTGCATGGAGCGCCCCGCCTCCGCCGGATCGCTCGGGTCGAGCGGTTCCGCCAGCGGGTCGAACGTTCGAGTTGCCGCTGCGATGTGCGCGTGCACCGTCGCGCCCCGCGCCCGCGCGTGTCCCTCCGCCTCCACCACCACGTAGGCCGCCCCCTCGGCGAGGATGCAGCCGTCTGGATGCGCGTCGAGGGGATGGGCGTGCTCGGGTGCGATCAGCCCCTGCTGGGCGAAGTGCGCGAGGATGGGCGGCTGCAGCGCCTGCGCTGCCCCCGCCACGGCCACGTCGGCCTCCCCCCGGGCGACGATGGCCGCCGCCTCGGCGATGGCGGCGAGCCCGCTCGCCTCCGCCCCCGCCAGTCCGGCAACCGCGCCCCGCACGCCAAGCGTCCGCGCCACCAACTGCCCGTACGGCACGAACAGCGTCGGCTGGCCCGGGGCGCGAAAGGCGAGCCCGTCGGCCACGGCGAAGCGCCGCGAGTCGGCGATGCCCGCCGTCAGTCCTGCTGCCTCCACCGCCTGCAGGGCGGCATCGAGGCCGATCATCGAGCCGCGATCGAGGAAGTGCGCCAGGTTGCGGGGGATCTGCGGGTGGGGGCGGTAGTCTTCGGGGATAGGGCCTGCCCGGTAGGGCACGGGCCCTTCCTCTGGCGCCCAGTCAGATGCGGGTGAGCGCCCTGCCGCCAGTGCTTCCCAGAGCGGCTCGATACCGCTGCCGTGCGCGGTCACGGCCCCGTAGCCCGTCACCACAGGGACGGCCGTAGGGCCTGGCGAGGGCTCGGTCGGGAACTGCGGCGCGTCGCTCAGCTAGTCGAGGTCCTCATCAAGAAAGTCGTCCACGCCGGCGTTGTGACGCATCACGGCCACCACGGAGGCGGCGACGACGAGGAGAACGAGGAGGGCGAGAATGCGCTTCATACGATGACAACCCCTTGGCGAGACGTAGGGAACAGCCTGGAGTATAGCAAGCCCGCCCCAACCGTCATTGGCCCTCAGATGTGGGCTTCGCTCGCCCGAACGTCGCCGAGGAAGGCGCCGAGCGCCCCCTCGAAGGCGCGCGGCGCGACGAAGGGCGCCCCCCGCCCGCAGCCGCCGAGTGTGACCAGACGGCCGTGCGGGAGCGTCTCCGCCAGGAGTCGCGCCGCTGGCCAGAGGGGGTCGTTCTCGCCCGCGACGACGAGTGCGGGCACGGCCAGGGAGGCGAGTTGGGGAAGCAGGTCCCTGCGCGCGGCGCGTGCCTCGTGCGCAGCGGCGAAGGCCTCCGCGTGCAGACCCCGGTAGCGCTCCCGCACGGAGGCCCGCAGGTACGGCGCCTCGAGGGCGCCGGCCGCGCTGACGGCGGCGCGCCCCATCCCGAAGCGTCCCGCCAGACGGCCCTGTTCGGCGCGCTCCGCCTCGCACGCCCGCAGGGCGTCATCGTAGGAGGGGTGCTCGGCGACCGGGACGGCGCCGCTGAGAACGGTCAACTCCACGCGCTCCGGTGCGTCGAGCGCCAGTTCGAGCGCCAACTCCGCGCCGAACCCCGCGCCGATGACCGCGCAGCGGTCGACGCCCTCGGCATCGAGTAGGGCAGTGAGGTCGGCGGCGTAGTCGCGCATCGTCGGGGGTGACTCGGAGGCGGGCGGCCAGCCGCTCTCGCCGAGACCGCGAAGGTCGGGCGCGAGCGTGCGGAACTCCTCGATCATGTCCGTGGCGAGCGCCCGCCAGACGCGGCGGTCATCGGGGATGTCGTGCAGCAGCAGGGCCGCGGGCGCGTCGACCGGACCGGCGACCTCGTAGGCGAGGGTCCAGCCTCCACGTTCGAGTTCTTGCACGCGGCGCGCTAGTCCAGGCCGTCGCGTGCAAGCGGTTCGCGCAAGCGGTCGGGGACAGATGTCGGGAGACGCCCCCTGAGCTCCGCGTGGAGGCGAACGACGGCGGTGCGCGCGGCCTCGGTCAAGCGCTGGCTCACGCCGATTCGGTCCAGGTACGCGACCGCGACCCAGCTGATGGCGACGACGAAACCGCCGGCCACCATGTCGAAGAAGAAGTGGTTGCCCGTCACGACGATCGCCCACCACATGACGATCGAGAGGGCGACGGCGAACACCCGCAGGAAGGGGTTCCGCGTATTCACCCAGATGGCCGCCGAGGCGAGCGCGATCCAGCCGAAGTGGAAGCTCGGCAGGGCGGCGAAGTCGTTCACGAACGGCGCTGGCTGCAGGTACACGACGTCGGCGCTCCCGTGCACGGTATCGACAAAACCGAAATTTTTCCCGGAAAGGTGGAGGAGACGCGGCGGGGCCGTGGGGAGCAGCCAGTAGGCAACGATGCCCAGGACGCCGGAGAGCAGCATCACGTTACGCACGAAGCGGAAGCGCGAGGGGTTCTTGATGGCGAGCCACGTCCCGATCGCGGCCAGCACGGGGTAGTGCCCCCACGCGTACACCTGGTTCGCGATGTCCATCAGAAGGTCGTACTGGAGGAAGACTTCCTGCCAGCGCACTTCCGTGAAGATGCCCAGCCGCTTCTCGAGATCCACGATCTGCAGCCCGCGCCTTAGTGAACTCTCGAGGTCATCGGGGCGGCCGCCGCGCACGAAGAAGTAGATGAACAGGGCCGCGACAGTAGCCAGCATCTCCACGGTGGCGACGCCCAACCGGTTGACATCGAGATACCACGGGAGTGGCCGCGTGGACCGGCGAAAGGAAAACCGCGGACGCTGCATCCCATCGCCTCCCCTCCAAGGCCTGCCGCGTGGATGGCGCCTAGCCCCACGAGGCTACCAGCCTCCGCCCCCCGCTTCAAGAAGCGTACAGAATGTGCGCGGGCTTGCTTGCGGTCGGTCCGGGAAGCGTTAGCATGGTTCTCAAGATGGTTGATACATCTAGCCCCGACTCTCTGCCGCCTCCGGCCTTTGGTCAGGACAGCGAAGAGATGCTCCGCTGCATACGCTGCGAGCTTCGCTACCAACCGTCGAAGTCCACGAGCGCCCTGCGCCTCACCTACTGCAGCTTCCTCTGCGAGTTGGGTGACCTCGGCTTCAGCATCACCGGTCTGGAGCACATGGAGCCGAAGCCCAAGGCGATCGAGCCCCCCGCTGTCGAGATAGAACCGCCTCAGGGCGAACCCGCCATCGTCGACTAGCGCCCCCCCACCCCGTTTCCACGCTGGTTCTGCGTACGAAACCGTGCGCTACCATGCCACGCATGAAGGCTTACGCGATCACGATCGTTGGCGGCGCCGGCATCGTCGGTCGCGAGTTCCTCAAGATCCTCGATGAGCGCGACGTCCCCGTCGGTCGTCTGCGCCTCCTCGCAACAAAGCGCTCCGCCGGCTCGACCGTCGAGTTCCGCGGCTCCACCGTCACCATCGAGGAGACCTCGCCCGCGTCCTTCGCCGGCGACGATGAGGTCGTGTTTCTTTCCGCTTCCGGCGACGCCTCCCGCCAGTACGCCCCCCTCGCCCGCGACCGCGGCGCCTTCGTGATCGACGACTCCAGCGCCTTTCGCATGGACCCAGAGGTACCCCTCGTCATCCCCGAGGTGAACGCCGAGGCGCTGACCTGGCACCACGGCATCGTCAGTCAACCCAACTGCACGACCACGCCGATGGTGATGGCGCTCTACCCGATCCACCGCGGGAATCCGCTGCGGCGCATCGTTGTCAGCACCTACCAGGCGGTGGCGGGCGCGGGCGCGGCCGCCGTCGAGGGCCTGCGCACGGAGACGACCGCCGCCCTCGCGGGCCGCCATGAGCCCTCCGGCACGCAGAAGCGCGAGATCGCCTTCAATGCCGTGCCCCAGGTCGATGTCTTTGTCGAGGACGCCTCCACGAAAGAGGAGACGAAGATGGTGAACGAGACCCGCAAGATCCTCGACGCGCCCGGCCTCGCCGTGAGCGCCACCTGCGTGCGCATCCCCACCTTCTTCGGCCACGCCATGGCCATCTGGGCCGAGTTCGAGCGCCCCGTCGGCCCCGCCGAAGCGCGTGAGGCCATCGCGGCCATGCCCGGCGTCCGCGTTGTCGACGAGCCCGGCGGCGAGGGCTACCCCACGCCCGTCGACGCCACCGGCAGCGACGACGTGCTCGTGGGCCGCATCCGCGCCGACAGCTCCTGCCCCGGCGCCATCGCCCTCTGGGCCGTGACCGACAGCATCCGCAAGGGCGCCGCCACGAACGTCATCCAGATCATCGAGGAGGCCGATCGGCGGGGGCTCGTGGGGCCGTCCGCCGCGCAATAGCCAATAACCAGCGGCCCCGCTAGGCTAGCCGCGTCATGCCGCACACACAGCTTCGGGACATCGTCGCCTACTACGAAGAGGCGGGTGCGGGCCCGCCCCTTCTGCTGATCGCGGGACTGGGGGGACACTCGAGCGTCTGGTCGCTGCAGCTCCGCGCCCTCTCCCTCGGACGCCGCGTGATCGCCTTCGACAACCGTGGCGCGGGCCGCACCAGCGCCCCCGACAAGCCCTACTCGATCGCGGGCATGGCCGACGACGCAGCCCAACTGCTCGACCGGCTGGATGTCGAGAAGGCGAGCGTGGCCGGCTACGGCATGGGCGGCGCCATTGCCCTCGAGCTCGCCGCCGAGCAACCCGGCCGTGTCGAAAACCTCACGCTCATCGGCGCCTCCGCGCGCGCCGGTGGCCGCCAGCGCCTCGTGACCGAGGGCTGGGTGGCCGCGCGCCGTTCGAGCCTTAGCCGCGAGCAGGCCTTCGCCCTCACCGCGCCGTGGCTCTACACGTCTCGGCTCCTGGCCGACAACGCCCTTCGCAGCCAGGCCATCGAGAGCGGCGCCAACGACCCGCACCCCGCCCACGACCACGGCTATGCCCGCCAGGCGCAGGCCTTCCTGGCCTACGACGCCACCGCGAAGCTGGCTGCCATCGAGCAGCCCGCCCTCGTGCTCGCCGGCGAGGAGGACATCCTCGTCGACGCGGCCGGTGCCGCCGCCCTCGCGGAGGCCCTCCCCAACGGCTCCCTCCGACAGCTCCCCGGCGCCCACGCCGGACTCGTCGAGCATCCGCACGCCTACGCCAGCGCCATTCTGGAGTTCCTCGCCGACCCCGTCCCCGCGGGCTAGAACGCGAACTAATCCTCCGCAATCTCCCACGCGCCGAAGCTGGCCACCTCGATCGGGCCAGCGGCATCGAGGCGGAAGACGCCGTCCTCGTCGGAGCCGAGAGCGCGGGCGGCCTCGACCCTCTCTTCGTCCGTGGCATAGGGACCGTGCACTTCCGCGTCGACCCCGCGCCAGACATGTAGCAGATAGCGTTGCGCCACTGCCCTCTTCACTTCGTTCGCCATCTCGTTTTCCCTCCAGCTACGCCAGCATGCGCTCATGCCAGCGGAATACCTCAGCGTTGGTCATGAAGCCGCACAGCCTGTCGAGGCCGCTTGCCTGGAATGTCGGGCGACGGAGTTGGCGGGCGAACAGGCTGCGCCTCGTGTCGTCGGCAACGACCGTAAATTTTGGCGGCTCCGCCATGGACAGATGCACATCATTGAACCGCAGCAGCCCGGAGTAGATCGGCGTCGAGTGCTCGACCTCGTACAAGCTGACCGGCGTATTGCCCCCACGCGCCATCCACACGACGTCGATTTCATGCAGCTCCGAGTCGAGACCGGGCGGCACCGTGGTCCGAAAGGGGAACTGCGGTGCAAGCCCCCAGTCCATCTTCGAGCGATCGCTCGGCGGGACCCAGACATCAAGCCCGCGGGCGTTTCCGATCGCGCCGAGCAGCGTCTGTACTTGCGAGTGATTTAGAGGTGGAGTCTCCTCGCGTGCGTTGGCAAGGGCGCTCAGCAGTGGCTCCCAGCCGAAGTAGGCCTCCACGTTGTGGCGTCCAGCGCGCGCTAGGTACAGCTCGGCAGGCTGGTCGCTGTGCGTGTAGACCTGCGCCTTGAATTGGCCGTCGGAGGCCGGCCCAGCTTCATCGAACAGGTCGCGGAATTCTGCCAGCGGTAGGAGCAACGGCTCAACCTGCCCATCCCACAACAGCGCAACGAACGCCGTACGCCCTTCGAGTTCTCGCAAGTCCTCCTCGCGGAGGCCATAGAACGTCGAGCCCTTGGGATGCACGCGAGAGTAGCGCACGTAGACGAGAGCCTGCCCGTCCCCGACTTCGAACAGCGAGCGACCGTTGCCAAGTCGCGTGATCTGCCCGGTTCGGTCGGCGAGTTCCTGCAGAAAGGCTTCGCGCGGCTTCATCTGCTGACCATACCGCGAACTGGCGTCCGAACGCACGTTCCAACATGCTTGCGCTGCTGGCCGCCGCACCGACTGCTTTCCTTGTCTCGGGCGCCATTGACGTGGGCATCGAGATGCTCCCGATGAAGGAGCTTCAGAGCGAGATGTCCTCAGGGGTCGCCTATTACGAGCGCGACCTGCTCAACATCATCCGGCAAGGCCGCGGCATCCCCGCTGTGCCCCTCGTGCTCATCGGCGTCGCGCCCTAGGCCCTCAGCCACGCTGGAAGAGTCGAAATTGCTGATCAGTAGCTCGCTGATGGCGCTGCGCGCGGCTGCCTTCGAGTTGATGTTCCGCCCCATCGAGACTTCCTGGGTCAAGTAGCCGTCGTAGAGATCGCGGATGCCTGCGTGGTCCGAGTTCGAGAGGAGAGCCGGGACGCCGCGCGCAGTCAGGTCGTCGAATACATCCCGCAGGCGCCGCTGCTCCCTGATACCGAAACCATCCTTCGTGTAGCTCGTGAAGTGCGATGTCTCGTTCAAGGGCTGGTAGGGCGGGTCCAAGTAAACGAAGTCCCCTGGCTGCGCCTTGGCGCACGCTCCCTCGAAATCCGTGGCCTCAATCCTGGCGAACGCAAGGGCGTTGGACGCCTCGCGCAGAACCGCTCTGTCGAGAATGCGAAGGCTCTTGTGCCGCCCGTGCGGCACGTTGAAGTGGCCCTTGCTGTTGACCCGGTAGAGGCCGTTGTAGCAGGTCTTGTTGAGGAAGAGCAGGCGCGCCGCCTTCCTGTCGGGGCGCCGGAGGCGCCGCTGGTTTCGGACCTTGTAGTAGTAGAGCCCGCGCTGCGAGGACTCCAGCGCCAGATACTCGCGCGAGAGATCGCCCAGCGCCTCAATGACGCCCTCGACGTCGTCCCGCACCGCCTGATAAGCGCCGATCAGGTCGTCGTTGCTGTCGGCGAGGGATGCGTCGCGCACCAGTCCCGCCTCGTGCAGCGCGAAGAACACAGCGCCGCCGCCGAGGAAGGGTTCGTGGTAGCGGGCGATTTGCTCGGGGGCGTGCTCAGCGATGCGCTGGGCCAGTCTGGCCTTGCCCCCAGCCCACTTCAGGAACGGCTTCGCCACGCGGCCATTGTACGCACGGCTAACCCGACGACTAGACGGATCACATGCTGGGGAGCCGCACGGCCACGCCGGCGGTCCGCTTGATGGAGAAGTAGCAGGCGATGAGGAAGCCGACGCTGAAGGGCAGCCCGGTGGCGCGGCTGATGAGCACGTACTCGGTGGCGTTGAACTCCCCCAGCAGGAAGATGCGGAAGATGCCGGTCACGATGTTGATCGCCATGAAGGTGAGCGTGAGGTAGACGAACACGCGGTGCTTCGGGTCCATGAGCGTGCGCAGCGCGGGGACGCCCTGTCGCGCCACGGCGCCCACGAGCGGCTTGCCGACGAGGACGCTGCCAAGTGAGATGGCCGCCATGATGAAGTCGGTAAAGATGTTCTGGGCGGCGAAGGCCTTGGCGCTGTTGATGGCGAGGCCGAACGCGGCCGAGCCTGCCACGATGAGGAAGCCGAGCACCACGAGCGCGCGGATCACCCCGCTGTCCCGGTTCGTGGCGAACACGTAGGCCGAAGACAGGAACGACCCCACGATCGCGACCTGCGTCCGCCAGAGGTCCTCCGGCCAGAAGGTGTTCAGGACCAGGAAGACGACGACCGGCAGGGCGGTCCAGAAGATGCGCCAGTCGACACCGCTGAAGTCGCCGTGGAGAAAGCGCGTGAACTCGGGCAAGTTGGGAGAATCGGGTGCGGCCTCGGGAGGCTCATCCGGCCGGTTCATCGCTGCTCCAGACCCCACCCCGCCAGCATACGGCAAGCCCCCGAAACGCTCCGCCACCGCCTTGCGTCGGGGCGAGGGGGTATCATCGCGCCACTCGCTCGGGAGGAGATTCAATGCCCGCCCTTGATGGCATGCGCGTGCTCGATATGACCCAGTACGAGGCCGGGACCTCGTGCACGCAGCTGCTCGCCTGGCTGGGCGCGGACGTGGTCAAGATCGAGCCCCCCGGCCGCGGCGACCCCGGTCGCGGTGTGGTCGCGACAGCGGGGCTGCCCCAGTACTTCCTCAACTACAACAGCAACAAGCGCAGCATCGCCATCGACCTGGCCAGCGCGGAGGGCCGCGCCCTCCTCCTGCGCATGGCCCCGAAGTTCGACGTGTTCGTCGAGAACTACGGCCCCGGCGTCATCGAGAAGCTCGACCTCAATTACGACGTGATGAAGGAGGTCAACCCCTCGATCATCTACGGGCGCCTCAAGGGCTTCGGCCTGAGCGGTCCCTACTCGGGGTTCCCCGCCTACGACTGGGTGGCGCAGGCGGCGGCGGGAACCTTCTCGGTCACCGGTCAGGCCGGAAGTCCCCCGACGCGGCCGGGCCCCACCATCGGCGACTCCGGCACCGGCGCCCAGCTCGCCCTCTCCATCACCGCCGCCTACGTGCAGCAACAGCGCACGGGCGAAGGGCAGTTCATCGAGATATCGATGCAGGAGGCGGTCACCCTCTTCATGCGCACGCTGGGCCTGCGAACCTGGGGCGAGGCGCCCCAATCGCGCACCGGCAACAGCCGGGGGCCCGGCACCGATGTCTACCCCTGCAAGGGCGGCGGCGAGAACGACTACCTGTTCGTGATGATCGTGACGCTCGCGCAGTGGGACGCCTTCTGCACGACCATCGGCCACCTCGAGCTGGTGGCCGACCCCCGTTTTGAGACGCAGGGCGGGCGCTTCGAGCACGCGGCGGAGTTCTACGACCTGGTCGCCGAGTGGACGCGCGAGCGCACGAAGCACGAGGCCATGCGCGAGCTCGGCAGCGCGGGCGTGCCCTGCTCGGCCACGCTCGACACCTACGAGCTCTTCACCGACCCGCACCTCACCGAGCGCGGCCTGGTGCACGAGCTGGAACACCCCACCCTCGGGTCGATGAAGGTCATGGGAATGCCCGCCCGCCTCTCGGGCTCGAAGGTGCCCATCGTGCCCGCCCCCATGCTCGGCGAGCACACGCGCGAAGTCCTGGGCGAGCTCGACTTCTCCGAAAGCGAGATCGAAGGGCTGCTCGACCACGGCGTGATCGGCTAGGACCGCCGTGGCAGCGATTCGGGGCCTCCACTCCGTCACCCTCTTCGTCGAGAACCTTGAGCGCGCCGCGGACTTCTACGTTGAGAAGCTGGGCTTCGAGGCGGAGACGCGCTACGTCCGCTCCCAGCTCCTGCGCGCCGGCGACTTCCGCCTGCTCCTGCACGTCGGCGGCAGTCCTCCCGGGGAGGAGGCCGCGCTCCACCTCCACCTCCACCTCGCCGTCGACGATGTGGACGCCTTCCACGAGCAGTTGCTCGCCAGTGGCGCGTCGCCGGAGGGCCCGCCCGAGACGAAACCGTGGGGCCTCCGCTCCTTTGAGCTGCGCGACCCCTCCGGCTACCTCTGGGAGTTCGTCCAGGAAGTCGACGAGGCTGGCTCGCAGTGACGCAGGAAGATCGCTGGCGCCAGCGTTTCGAGAGCTTTTCCCGCGCGCTCGCCCTCCTGCGCGAAGCGCTCTCCCTGCCAGAAAGCGACCTGAGCGACCTTGAGCGTGAGGGGCTCGTCCAGCGCTTCCACTACACCTACGAGCTCGCCTGGCGTGTCATCAAGGACCGCCTTGACCACGAAGGCATCGTCCTGGAGAACGCGACCCCACGCAGGGTAGTTCGCGAGGCGTTCGCGGCCGGTCTCCTGAAGGACGGCGAGACCTGGATGGACATGATCGGAGACCGCAACCTGACCGTGCACACTTACGATGCCGCGCGGTTCGAGGCAGTAGTTGCCAAGGTTCGATCCCACTACATCGGCGCCTTCGAGGCACTCTACGGGACGTTGGGCGCCCAGGAGTCCAAATCGTGACTACGCCCGATCTTCCTCAGGACACACGCGACAGACTGAGTCGCATCTTCTCGGCCTACGCCGAGCTGAGCGAAGTTGTGCTCTACGGCTCACGCGCTACCGGTGGGGCGACTCCGCGCTCGGACATCGACCTTGCCACGCGGGGCATCATCGGTCGTCACCGCCTTGCGCGTCTCGCGCTCGATCTGGAGGAGAGCGACATCCTCCAGAAGTGCGACATCCAGGCCTACGAAGGTATTCAGTCGGAGTCCCTGAGGCGGCACATCGACCACGACGGGATCACGATCTACCGCGCGGCTACTCGCGCGGAAACGCCGGGATAGCGGGCGTATCATCGCGGGCATGCCTCGGATTGATGCCTACCTCGTTGTCAACGCCCGCTTCCACGACACCAACTTCGCCCGCCTCGAGCTGCTGAAGCTGCTGGCCGAGGACGACGACGTCTGGGTGCGCGTCGGCGAGTCGTTCGCGGACACGGAAGCCATCCGCGCCTCGGACGTACTCGTCACCTACACCTGCGACCTGCGCCCCGAACCCGAAGAGGAGGAGGCCCTGCGCGCCTTCGTCGAGGGTGGCGGACGCTGGCTGGCGCTGCACGCCACCAACGCCCTCCTCGATTTCGGCCCCGAGGGCATCATCGCCCCGCGCATCTGCGACACCTTCATGGACACGCTCGGCAGCCGCTTCATCTCGCACCCGCCCATCCAGCCCTTCCAGGTCACGGTGTCCGCCCCCGACCACCCGCTCGTGGCGGGTATCGAGCCGTTCGAGGCGTCGGACGAGATCTACCTGTGCGAGTACACGGACGGCATCACGCCGCTGCTGGAGACGCGCTTCAGCGGCACGTTCGAGGCCGGCTACGTCGAGAACGACTGGCCCGACGACGATCCCCGCCTGATCGCCTACCTGCGCGAGCTGGGCGCAGGCGCCGTCTTCTACCTGACTCTCGGCCACTCCTGTGGCAAGTACGACATGCAGCCGATGCGCGAGGAGACCGAGGTCGAGCGCGGCTCCTGGAACCTCCCCGTCTTCTACGACCTCCTCCGCCGCGGCCTGGAGTGGGCGAAGGCGCCCGCGCGGGCGGGGGGTCACTGACTTGGCCACGCATACCTGAACCCAAACCTCAATAGAGGAAAAGGAGCGAGACTATGAAGTGGATCGATGCTGCCTACACCGTTTTGGGCGATGCCGCGGAACCACTCCACAAGATTGAGATCGCAGACCGCATCCTGGCGCGGGGTCTTCGGAAAACTCGTCCAAAGACCCCCGAGGATACGATCCGGAGGGATATCCAGCAGGACATCAAGAGGCACGGACAGACTTCACGCTTTATCAGGGTCTCATCTGGGGTCTTCACGGTAAGGGCACTAGACCACGCTTCCCCCGATCGTCCGACGCCGGAGTCCCTTGCAGGACTCACTGCGGCGGCGACCCGGGCAGCAGGCTCAATGTCATTTGCGGACGCCACTGAACGCATCCTCCGCGAGTCACGGTCCCGCGAGCCACTGCACTACGAGGAAATCACTAGGCGCGCGATTGAGCAGGGCTTGATCCAACCGGAGGGCAAGACTCCCGCTGTTTCACTAAACGCGATCATCGGAACCGACATTCGGCGGCGACAGGAGCGCAGCGAGTCTCAACGGTTCGTTCGGCCAGAACGAGGGCTGATCGGGATGGCCGAACCGCTGCCTGTTGACCTTGCAGCGCAAATCACAACCCACAATCAGCAGGTACGGGATGAGTTGCTGAGGCGGCTCCGTGAGAGACCTGCGGGTGAGTTTGAGGATATAGCCGCAAGGCTATTGGAAGCTCTTGGTTTCCAAGAAGTCGAGCGAACACCGCTCAGTCGCGATGGGGGAATTGATGTTCACGGCGCCCTTGTCGTCGGCAACGTAGTGATCCGTATGGCTGTGCAGGCAAAGCGCTGGGACAAGAATGTTCAACGGCCCGATGTGCAGCGCCTTCGTGGCAGCCTCAGCAAGCGCGGGCTCGGCCAAGGCCTAATCATCACGACCAGCGACTTCAGTAACGGTGCTCGTGAGGAAGCGGCAGACGCATCCCCGCCTGTCGCGTTGATGAATGGCGAGGAGCTTGTCTCACTCCTCGCGGAGTACGAAGTCGGTGTGGAGCGAGAAAGGCACTCCTTGTTTAAGCTGATCGAGGTTTAAGCTGATCGAGCCAGAGCCAAGCGGCAGTCCCTAGCTCCTAGGCCATCATCGCTCCGTCGACTGGCAGGTACACCCCGCTGCCGTACTACGCCTCGTCCGAGACGAGGAAGGTGACCACGCTTGCGATCTCGTCGGCGGAGCCCAGGCGACCGCCGTCGAGCGTGGGTTCCCACGCCGATCTTCCCGGACTCAGACATCAGAGAGTTGGTTGAGGCGCACAGAGCAGAGTGCCTTCAAGCATGGGCAAACTAAAAGCGCCCCCGCTCAAGGAGCAGAGGCGCCGGTGCCGGAAGACGGCACCCACTCTTAAGAGTCTAGCGCCGCCGGGCTAGTCCTGTCCACGAAACGGCGACGCTGTGGCCCCCGGCTAGGCCATCATCGCCCCGTCGACCGGCAGCTAGGCACCGCTCACTTACCACGCCTCGTCGGGCGTGTCGATCATGCCTGGGCAGATAGCGTTCACGAGCGCGCCGGAACGCGCGTCAGGGGGTCACTCCGCGGTCCGGTGCTGCGGCGAAACCGAGGAACACGAGGACGGCGCGGTTCAGCCGAAGGATGTCCTCATCGTCGAGACTCCCCAGGGCTTCGCCTAGCCGTGACTTTCGCACCGTGGTGATCTTGTCGGCCATGACCAACGAGGCCTCGTCGAGGCCGTTGCGCTCGCTCGGTTCGATCGGGATGCGAAACAGTGGCGCAGCGGTCGGGTCCGTGGTCAGCGGGCAGACCGTGACCGACTCCGTTGCATCGAAGCGGTCGTCCTGCAAGACAACGACGGGACGCGGCCTGGCGGTGTAGTCCCCACCCCCCGCGACGGTCCAGAGTTCGCCTCGTTGCACGCGACGCTCCCTCAGTCAGAGAGCGCGTCGGAGATGGAGTCGACGAAGGCCTGATCTTCCTCCGCGTGCCTGCTGCGCGCCGCCAGCAATGACTGTCGATGCGCCTCGGCGGCGAAGTCCGGTGAGCGTGTGTCGGGTACCCAGAGCTGGATCGGACGCAGGCCCTGCTTGCGCAGGCGCTCGCGGTAGGCGCGCACTCGATCTCTTGAGGACTGCGGGCACGGTCCTGCTGACATCAGGGAGATCTCCCTTCTCCATCCACTCGTTACATGCAGCCTTTCCGGTTCACGCGTGTCAACCTTCGGGTCGCGTGATGCATCGGCTGCACTCGAAGACTCCCGCCCGCCCCGGCTAGGCCATCATCGCCCCGTCGACCGGCAGGTAGACGCCGCTGACGTAGGACGCTTCGTCCGAGACCAGGAAGGTGACGACGCTTGCGATCTCGTCGGCGGAGCCGAGGCGGCCGCCGTCGAGTGTGGGTCCCACGCCGCCACCGCGAGCAGCGGGCGGGTCGTCGTCTCCGCGCATCTCCGCCGCCTCCGCGGCGGCGGTGTGCAGCATGGGGGTGTCGATCGTGCCCGGGCAGATGGCGTTTACGCGCACACCCTGGGCGCCGTAGGCGCGCGCCAGCGAGCGAGTCAGGTTGATGACTCCCGCCTTCGTCGAACCGTAGAGCCCCTGGAGGGGCACCCCGTGCAGCGCCGAGACCGACGACGTGTTCACGATCGCGCCGCCACCGGCCGTGATCATGTGGTTGATGGCGTATCGGCAGCCGAGGAGCACGCCCCGCAGGTTGACCGACATCATCTGGTCCCACTTCTCCATCGGGTCGTTCAGCGAATCGAACCAGAAGTGGACGGCGGCGTTGTTGTGCAGGACGTGGAGGCCGCCAAGCTCGTTGACCGCGTAGGCGGTCACGGCGCGCCAGTCGTCCTCGCTGGAGCTGTCGGCGTGGATGAAGTGCGCTTCCCCGCCGGCGGCGGCGATCGCCTCAACCGAAGCGTGGCCGGCCTCGTCGTTCACATCGGTGGCGATAACGCGCGCGCCCTCGCGCGCCCAGCGTCTGGCCACCGCCTCCCCCATACCCATGCCCGCTCCGGTGACGATCCCGACTTTGCCTTCGAGGAGCATCTCGCGCTCTCCTTCTTTTCGTGCGTCGCGACCAGACCGCGGCCGCGTGCGCGCCAGCCTACCCCATGCGAAGAGAGGCGCGGGGACCCCAACCCTGCCCTCGCTCTGCTACGATTCGAGCCGAAACCGCAGACCTTATGACGGTCTCGAATCGGAGGCTCCCCCATGACCGAAACCCTGACTGGCACCAACCGCTCCGGCGGCGTGGCCTACACCCAGCTTCTCGCCGAGGACAGCCACGCTGTTCCGGAGTACCTGCTGCGCGACGCGCCGCTCGAGGAGGGCCAGCCCACGCGCGTGCCCGTCTCGCGCTACACCTCGCGCGAGTGGCACGACCTCGAGATTGAAAAGCTCTGGAAGCGCGTCTGGCAGATGGCCTGCCACGAGGACGACATCCCCGACGTGGGCGACTACCTCGTCTACGACCTCGCCGACCTTTCCTACCTGGTGGTGCGCGTGGCCGAGGATGAGTTCAAGGCCTACTACAACGCCTGTCTCCATCGTGGCCGCCTGCTCCGCCAGGAAGACGGCAAGCGCGCGCGCGACCTGCGCTGCGCCTTCCACGGCTGGACCTGGAACCTCGACGGCACGCTCAAGGAGATCCCCTGCCAGTGGGACTTCCCCTACGTGAACCCGGATGAGCAGTCGCTCCCCGAGGTGAAGGTCGCCAACTGGGGCGGCTTCGTCTTCATCAACCCCGATCCCGACGCCGAGCCGTTCGAGGACTTCGTCGGCGATCTGGAGAGCCACTTCACGCTCCTGCCCTACGAGAAGCGCTACAAGGAGGCGCACGTCGCCAAGGTGCTGCGCTGCAACTGGAAGGTGGCGCAGGAGGCCTTCATGGAGGCTTACCACGTCGTCGCGACGCACCCCCAGATCCTGGCGGGCATCTGCGACGCCAATTCGAAGTACGACGTGTTCGGGAACTACTCGCGCGCGGTGACGCCCAACGGCGTCCCCAGCCCGCACCTCTCGAACGTGCCCGAGGAGGAGCCCCTCCCCGACGTCAGCCCGTTCAAGATGCGCCACCCGCTTACCGGCGCCATCTACGACGTGCAGGAGGACAGCACGGTGCTCGTGACGGCCAGGGACGGCCGTTCCGGGTTCTTCACCGATGGCGGCACCTGGCTCAGCGGCGACCTTGGCGAGGCCGACCCGCACATGTGCCAGTGGCTCGCCGGCCGCCAGCTCGAAGCCGACGACGAGGCCTGGAGCCGCCGGCGCGGCGGCGCCGACGGCGTGAGCCCGGCAACGCCCGATGACAATGGGAACGTCGCTGCCGAGAGCGCCGCTGAAGAGCTGGACAAGCGCATGGAGCAGATGACCGCCGCTCCCTCGAACGGCGCTTCCGTCCGCGAGATCGGCGCGGCGGCCATTCGCGAGGGACTGCGCCCGGTGCTCGGCGACCTGATGGACAGCGTGCCCGACGCGGAGCTGAACGACAGCATCTACTTCACGCTGTTCCCCAACTTCCATCCGTGGGGTTCGTTCAACCGGATCGTCTATCGCTTCCGGCCGAACGGGAACAATCCCGACGAGAGCATCATGGAGACCCTCTACCTGGCGCCCTACCCACAGGACGGCGAGCGCCCGCCCGCCGCTCCCATCCACTGGATCGACGTCGATGACGACTGGACGGAGGCGCCGGAGCTGGGGATGCTCGCGCGCGTCTTCAACCAGGACACCTACAACCTGCCGCGGGTGCAGCTCGGCCTGCACGCCACCAAGAAGGAGTTCGTGCAGTTCGGGAACTACGGCGAGACGAAGATTCGCCACTTCCACCAGCTGCTCGAGAACTGGGTCTCGCGGGAGTAACCGCCCGCACCATCAGCGAATCCGACCGGAGGGGCGGCCAAGCCGCCCCTCCTCGTGTCCGGGGCTAGCGAGACTGCTGCTGGGGGGGCATGATGGAGCCATGAGCAGGAACGACCAGCAGGGACGGGAACCGAGAGGGTCGGGAACACCGGAGCCTCGGCGAGTACCAAGGCCGGCCAACATTCCGCCACCATCACAGCGCCCGCCTCATGTTTCGACGAAAGGCTATCCCCCTCCCCGTCGGGACCAGCCACCAAAGCGACAATCAAGGTAATTCCCAACACTCCCATTTCCACAAGGAAGAAGATCAGCTGCCGGTCAACTAGGCGGGCGATCCGGTCAACAATCTCATCGGCATCGGGGATCACCGAGTCGATGTACTCCAAGGCGATCCAGACTGCGAGCTGATCGTGGCTCCACTCTTGCTGCTCGTCGATTACGAGGTCTGTGAAGTCTTGAGTGTCTGGGGCGTCCGGGAGTCGCGTTGCACGCTCTGCCTTGACCGCGCAGGTAGCTGACAGTCCAAACAAGAGGAGCGCCAGCGCTGCGCCAGCAACCACACCGTTCTGGACCGCAGGATGGGCCCCCGCAATCGTGTCTGGCACGGCAAGGAAGGCGATGCCCGCCGCCACCGCAAGGGCCCCGACGCTGAGGTAAGCGCGTGACTTGACCCGTGACTCGTCGACCGAGCGGTGCTGGTAGTCATTGAGCCGCACCATCTGGTCCAGCAGAAGACGAGCGCCGGGAATCGGGCTGTCTGGCTGGGTCATCGCTGGAGCCAGCGGTAGTGCAGTTCGCTCGCCTTGGCTGTGAGCGCCGGGAACACATCGGCGAGGACATGGGCGATGCGCATCAACGGCTGCATGTGCACCTCCGGCGAGGGGTGGCGCACAGATTGCACGATCGCTCGTGCGACCTGTCCCGGCGTCTGTACCGGACCGAGGGGAGCGGGGACGTACTCGGGCGAGAACGTGGGAGCATTCGCGAAGAATTCCGTCTCGGTGCTCGCCGGCAGCACGAGCGTCACGCTCACGCCCGACCCCGCCAGCTCCCCCCGCAGCGCCTGCGTCAGCCCCGTCAGCGCGAACTTGCTGGCGGCGTACGCGCCGTGATACGGCCAGCTCCGCTTCCCCACGATCGAGCCCACGTTCACGATGTGCCCCGACCCCTGCCGGCGCATGTGGGGGAGCACCGCGCGGATGGCGTTGTGCACCCCCAGCACGTTCGTCTCCAGCAGCTCGCGGAAGGCGTCCTCGGGCGTGTCCTCGACGCGCCCGTAGAGGCCGTAGCCCGCGTTGTTCACGAGCACGTCGATGCGCCCGAACGTGGCGATGGCTGCCTCAATGAGCGCGTCCACTTCCTCTCGCTGGCGGATGTCGCAGGACACGGCCAGCGTCTCGACTCCGAAGCGCTCCTCCAGCCGCTCAGCCAGCTTGGCGAGGCGATCCTCCGACCGCGCCGCCAGCACGAGGGTGGCGCCCTCGCGGGCGAAGCGCACAGCCGTTGCCCGCCCGATGCCGGCGCTCGCGCCGGTGATGACGGCAACAGGCGGGGCGGTCATTACACCAGGAGGTCGTCGCCGAGGGGGACGGTATCGCGGGCCACGCGCGCCACGATCGGCGTTCCCCTGCGAAGAGCGCCCAGCGCCGAGCGCACCGCCAATGCCAGCTGCCCGCCCGCGAGCCAGTCGCGCGGGCGCAGTGCGATTCCGAGCGCTATCGAGAGTTCACCCGCTTCGCCATTCCAGTCGCGGAGCGAACGCGGCAGCGTCATCGCTGCCGGGTCGATGATCGCCCGCAGCGCCATCCAGCTGGCCCCATGCTCGGTCGCCACGCGGGCGAAGGCGGCCGTCTCCATATCGACGCCGGCGGCTCCGTGCTCGTTCCAGAGGTCGCGCTTCGCCTCGGGCGTGGCCACGGGCTTCCCCACCGTCACGAGCCGCGAGCAGACGAACTTCGGACCCTCGTTCCGCAGCGCGCGCCGAGCGCTCGTGACCGTCATCGCCGGGGGTTGAAGCGCAGAGCCGGCCTCGTCGAGCGCCTCGCGCGCGAGGATCAGCGCGCCGGGACCGAGGGAGGGGTCGAGCCCGCCGCAGAGCCCGGCGATGAGCACGGTGTCGGGCTTGTGCTCTTGCAGGAGCCCGGCCAGGGCACGCTCGCCCGCTTCGCCCGTGCCCGTGACGTGGCAGCCAGAGGCGATCGCGCGCGCTTCGCGCGTCGTGGGCGCCACGATGAGCAAGCTCACGAAGGGCTGCGGCCGCCTAGCGTGCCGAGCGCCGCGCGGATACCCTCAAGCGGGCTCGACATGGTCGCGCCGACGGCTGTGGCCTCATAGCCGCAGTGCGCCATGCAGTTCGTGCAGCGCGCATCGCGACCGTACCCGTAGCGGTCCCACTCCGTCTCTTCGATCAGCTCCACGAAACTCGTCGCGTAGCTCTCGTTCATCAGGTAGCAGGGGCGCTGCCAGCCGAGCACGCTGCGCGTGGGGTTGCCCCAGGCGGTGCACTGCATCGCCCGCTTCCCCTGCAGGAAGTCAAGGAAGACGGGCGTGTGGAAGAAGCGCCAGCGCCTGCGATCGGGCGAGTCGAGGATCGACTTGAAGGTCGAGATCATCTCGGGCCGCTTCAGGAAGACGCTCTGGTTCGGGGCTTTCGGGTAGTCGTAGCCCGGCGAGACCATCATCCCGTCGACGTTCAGGTCGTCCATCAGGAAGTTGAACAGGTCGCCCATATCCTTGGGCGAGCTGTCGTTGAAGACCGTCGTGTTGGTGCTGACGCGGTAACCCAGTTCCTTGGCCTTGCGGATGTTGGCCACGGCCTTGTCGAACACACCCTCACGGTCGACGGACTTGTCGTGCTGCTCGCGCAGGCCGTCCATGTGGACGCTGATCGTGAGGTAGGGGGAGGGCGCGATCTTCGGCAGCCAGCGCTCCAGCAGGATTGCGTTCGTGCACAGGTAGACGAAGCGCTTGCGCTCGATCAGGCCCTCGACGATCTGGTCGATCTGGGGGTGGATGAGCGGTTCCCCACCGGCGATGGAGACGACGGGCGCGCCGCACTCGTCGGAGGCCTCCCAGCACTCCTCGGGGGAGAGGTAGGTGCTCAGGATCTCCTCTGGATGCTGGATCTTGCCGCAGCCCTCGCATTCGAGGTTGCAGCGGTAGAGCGGTTCCAGCATGAGTACGAGCGGGTAGCGCTCCTTGCGGAGCAGCTTCTGTTTGAGCAGGTAGCGGCTGACGGCGAAGGCTTGCCGAAGCGGAATGCCCATCGTGGTTCCTCCGGGGACTGGCAGCCCAGCATACGGAGCGAATGCCCCGAAGGCTATGCGCCGGTGCTGCTCTCAGTCTCCCCCGAGATAGTCTGCGTAGAACTCCACGTCCCGCACGATGCGGCTCAGCGGCGGCAACTCGTCGAGTCGCACCGTTTCCCTCCCGAGGATGTTCCCCTCGGCGTCGTAGACGTGACGGTGGAGCGTCTCGACTCCTCCGTGGGTATTGTCGTAGCGAAAGATGTCGAGCAGGCGACCTTTTCGCACCACTTGGGCGTGATAGATGTAAAGCGCGGTAAGGACATGCGGGCGGCCGTATCGCGTTCTGACTGCCAGGCGCTTCTCAACGTGGAGCACGCCACCCCTGGTCGTCGCAAATACCCCCCGGAGAAAGACGCTCTCCAGCACGCCCGACTCCCTGGACTCGACGAAATGCGTGTCGTCTCTGGCTACGACCCCTTCGGCGATCAGGGCGCGGCTGTTGCTCTCGTGGATGATTCGGTAGCGCTCGTACGCGATCCACCGGCGGGGCCACGAGCCGCCTTCAACGCTTGGAGGTTGTGGTAGGCGCCGAGCCACTTACAGATTTCCCACGTCTCTTCCGTCTCGCCGCTCTTCACGGCCTCCAGCATGGCCTCGGAGGAGCAGCCGTAGCGATGCTCCATCACCCGCACCTCTGCCTCTGCCTCAAGGATGCCCTGTTCCACCGTTGTCTGCACCACGGGAGTTCGGTACCGCTGCGTCGCCATCGCTCGCGCTCTCCTGTCTGGCCAGTATAGCCGCTCCGTACAGGGTGCCTACGCGCCCGCTGCGTCGACCGCGGCTGCCGCGGCGAGGCCGCTGCGGACGGCCGATTCCATGGTCGCGGGCCACCCTGTATCCGTGTACGAGGGTTGCAATCCCCTATGTACCCGGCCCCCCGGTTCCAGAGAGATAGCGGGCGTAGAACTCCACGTCCCGCACGATGCGACTCAGCGGTGGCAACTCTTCCAGTGCGACCGGCTCCTCGCCAACTTCAGCGCCCTCGCTGTCGTAGGCATGGCGATGCAGCGTATCCGCAGGGCCATGGCAGTTGTCGTATCGAAAGATGTCGATGACACCTTGCTCAAGCGCTACCTGTGCGTGGTAGGCGTAGAGAGTAGTTGAGACATGAGGCCGTCCGTACCGGGTCTGAACGGCCAGGCGCTTCTCGATGTGGAGGGCGCCAGCGCTTGCAGTCTCGATCCTGCCGCCCAGCACAACGCGAACCAGCCCACCGGCATCACTCTGATCACGAAAGCGGGTGTTGTCGGCAGAGACGATGCCCTCGGCGATCAGGGACTCGAGACTGCTCTCGTGGATGATTCGGTAGCGCTCGTAGGCGATCCAGCGTCGGGGCCACGGCCCGCTGTCAGCGCTTGGAGGTCGTGGTAGGCGATCAGCCACTTACAGATTTCCCACGTCTCTTCCGTCTCGCCGCTCTTCACGGCCTCCAGCATGGCCTCGGAGGAGCAGCCGTAGCGATGCTCCATCACCCGCACCTCTGCCTCTGCCTCAAGGATGCCCTGTTCCACCGTTGTCTGCACCACGGGAGTTCGGTACCGCTGCGTCGCCATCGCTCGCGCTCTCCTGTCTCGCCAGTATAGCCGCTCCGTACAGGGTGCTTACGCGCCCGCTGCGTCGACCGCCGCTGCCGCGGCGAGGCCGCTGCGGACGGCCGATTCCATGGTCGCGGGCCACCCTGTATCCGTGTACGAGCCCGCCAGGAAGAGGTTCGGAATCGGGGTGCGCGGCCCCGGGCGCGACAGCCCCGGCGCTGGCACGAACGTCGCCTCCGGCTCCTTCATCACGCGGTAGTGCACGAGCCGGGCCTCGCGGGCGGCGGGGAGCGCCCGGCGCAGCTGCGGCAGGAGCCGCGCGCACAGCTCCTCCCGGGGGAGCGGGAAGATTTCGCCGGGCGGCGCGCTGACGGAGAGCACGAGGTGCTGTGCGCCGGTCTCGTCCTCGCCGCCGACGTGGCTGCGGTTGAAGGCCCACTGCACTTCCGAGCCGATGAAGGCGGCGAAGGGGAAGTCGGCCACGGGGCGGTCGAACCAGAGATGGAGGTTGAAGATGGGGGCGGGCCTGAACCGGGCGAGGTCGGCGAAGGGCTCCTCCCCCTGCACCTCTTCGGGGAGGATGGCAAGGAGCCGCCACGGGGCGATCGCGCCCACGTAGGCGTCGAAGGTACGACGTTCGCCCCCGCGCGGGGTCAGCCCCGCGACGCGCCCGTCCTCGACCTCGATGCCCACGATGGCGGTGCGCAGCGAGACCGTGCCGCCGCGCGCCTCGATGGCGCGGATGGCAGGCTCCACGTGCAGCGTCGAGAGCCCCACCGCTGGTACGGCCAGCGCCGCCGCCCGCGGGTTCTTCTGGAAGCCTTCCTCCAGCACGAAGATCGCCTGGCTGGCGCTCGCCTGGTCCGCGCGGCAGTTGAGCGTGGGGATCAGGAGGAAGTCCCAGAACTCGCGGATCGTGTCGGGAGATTGGCCACGTTCGCGCAGCCACTCCTCAAACGTGATGTCTTCCAGGCGCCCGCGCTTGTGGACCTGGAGGAAACGGAGCGCGAGGAACGCGCGCCCGATCTGGACCTTCTGGCGCCAGGTGAGGTGGCGGTAGCGGAGGAGCGCAGGGGCGAGGTGCAGTCCGAAGGGCAGGTTCGACGACCAGAGGTCGGAGCGAGTGCCGTCCCTGTCGAAAACCGGAACGTGGAGCCGTTCCTGGCGGTAGGTGAGGTGGAGCGTGCCGAGCCGTTCGAGGAAGGCCTGGTAGGCCGTGGTGCACGCCATGAAGAGGTGCTGGCCGTTGTCGACCTCGCCGCCCGTCTTGTCGTCGCGGAAGGAGTAGGTGGCGCCGCCGGCCCGGGGGCGGCGTTCGAGCACTTCCACCTGGTGCCCGAGATCGGCAAGCTCCAGCCCCGCGGCCAGCCCGGCGAGCCCCGCGCCGATGATCCCGACCTTCATGGGCACGCGGGCGTCAGCCCGATCGCGCGGGCCCCAGCAGGGCGGCGTCGCCCCAGAGTCGTGCGATCGCGGCGGCCTTCTCGCGTCCGTTCAGGCGCACCCGCTCGGAGAGCACGTCGTAGTTGCGCGCCTCGATCCGCTGAAGCAACTCGAAGTACACCCCTTGCAGCACGTTTACGCACATGCGCGAGCGTACGTCGAGCAGGGGCAGCAGGTGTTTACCGCGGCGGAAGTAGCGGTGGGCGCGCTCGCCCTGCGCCGCCATCATCGCGATGAAGCGCTCGTCGTAGGTGCAGGCGAGGATGTCTTCGGGCGTCAGGTTGTGCGCGTTCAACTCGTCGGTGGGGAAGTAAACACGCCCGCGTTCAGCGTCCTCCTTCACGTCCCGCATGATGTTCACGATCTGCAAGCCGATGCCCATGCTCGTGGCGAACTCTTCCGAGCGCGGGTGCGGCTTCGCCCCGAAAATCGAGACGCAGATGTGCCCCACCATCGAGGCCACGCGGTAGCAGTACTGGCGCAGGTCGGGCCAGGTCTCGTAGCGATTGATGGTGAAGTCCATCTCCACCCCGTTCACCAGCTCCTCGAAGTGTTCCCGGGGCATGGCGTAGCTATCCACGGCATCGCCCAGGGCGGTGAAGAGCGGCCCCTGGCGCGAGCCGCCGTAGCAGGCCGCCAGACGCTCCCGGGCGAGCGCGATCTCCTCCTCCTGCCGCGACCGGTCCGTCAGCTCGTCGGCGATGTCGTCGACATAGCCGCTGAAGGCGTAGGCGGCATAGATGGCGTTCCGCTTCTCCGCCGGCAGGATGGTGAAGGCGTAATAGAAGTTGGACGCGCGGTCCTTCGTGTAGGCCTTGCACCAGGCGTAGGCCTCATCCGGTGTGAAGCGCTCATCGCCGTGAGCATCGAGCTCCGCCAACACATCGAACGCCATGATGTACCCCCTTCCCTTTAGGTCAGATTCCTATCGCGATACGTGTGCCGTTGACGAGCGCCAGCCGCGCCTTCACGGCTTTCGTGACCCGCGGGCGGGCGCTCAGCGTGTCGTAGCCGGCGGCTTCGATGGCGTCGAGGATGGCCTCGCCCCCGAGGCGGTAGAGGCGAATGTCGGTCCGCACCGAGCGCGAGACGCGCTTCTCCAGCTTCCGCCCCTCGGCGAAGCAGGCCCGCGCGCGTTCCACCTCGAACCGCATGAGCGCGCGGAAGCGCTCGTCGAAGCGCCGTTCGATGATCTGCTCCTCGTCCACGCCAAAGCGCTGCAAGTCCTCCTGCGGCAGGTAGATGCGCCCCTTCTCGATATCCACGGACACGTCCTGCCAGAAGTTCGCCAGTTGCAACCCGATGCAGGTCTGGTCGGAGAGCGCGATCCGCTCCGCGTCCCGGTAGCCGAGTACCGCCAGCACCATCTGTCCCACTGGCGTGGCCGAGTAGCTGCAGTAGGTGAGCACGTCCTCGTAGGTCGCGAAGCGCGAGACGCGCTGGTCGATGCGGTTTGCCTCGATCAGGCGGAGGAAGGGGTCGAGCGGGATCTCGCAGCGCTCGATCGTGCGCGCGAGCGCGATCAGCAGCGGGCGCCGCGGGTTCCCCGCCACGGCGTCGAGCAGGTCCTGCTCCCACGCGTCCAGCAGCGCGAGGCGGTCGCCCTCGGCCTCGTCGCCGAGGTTGTCGGTGTAGCGGCAGAAGGAGTAGACGGCGAAGAAGTGCCGCCGCAGCTTCTTCGGCAGCAGGAACGAAACCACGGTGAAGTTCTCATCGTGGCGGCGGGCGTAGCGCTCGCACCAGCGATAGGCCTCGCGGGGGGTTGTGGGACGCTCGATCGGCCACCGCCGCAGGCTGTCGTCGGCCCCGGCCGTCATCCCAGGGGGTCCGTGTCGGGCAGGTGGATGGGCTGCCCGTCGCGCAGGCGCCGGTAGCGACCCAGCGCCCAGAGCGGCCAGTAGTTGCAGTAGAGGTGGTACTTGAGCATGAAGTCCCGCGGGAACCCCGTCCCCGTGAAGTGTGGCTCGGTCCACTCACCGTCGGCTGTCTGCGTGCGCACGAGGTAGTCGATGCCGCGCACGGTCGCTGGGTGGTCGGGCGGCTCCAGCGCGAGCAGCGCGAGCAGCGCCCAGGCAGTCTGCGAGGCGGTGCTGGGCCCCTGGCCGCGGAGGGAGGGGTCTTCGTAGGTGGCGCAGCTCTCGCCCCAGCCGCCGTCGGGCTGCTGGTGGTGTTCGAGCCAGCGGACGGCCTTCCGCAAGCGCGGGTCGGCGGGGTCGATCCCCACCGCCACCAGCGCGGGAACGACCGCCCCGAGCCCGTACAGGTAGTTCACGCCCCAGCGTCCCCACCACGAGCCGTCCGGCTCCTGCGTCTCCCAGAGGTAGTCCAGGGCGCGCTCGATCATCTCGTCGCTCGGGGGCGTGCCTTCGAGCGCGAACGCCTCCACGATGTGCGCCGTCACGTCCTCGGTGGGCGGGTCGAAGGTAGCGCCGAAGTCGGCGAAGGGGATGCGTGAAACGAACTCGTCGTTGTTGTCGCGATCGAAGGCGCCCCAGCCGCCGTTGGTCGACTGCATCGCCCGCAGCCACCCCTTGGCCCGATAGAAGGGCGCATCCATGCCGCGCAGATCCAGCAGGCGCAGGGCGATGAGCACTTCCGCCGTGTCATCCGTGTCCGGGTAGAGCTCGTTCGAAAACTCGAAGGGGAAGCCGCCGGGCTCGATCCCCGGCACCGTCAGCGCCCAGTCGCCCAGGCTGCTGACCTCGTGCGCGAGCATCCAGCGGCCCGCCTGCAGGAGGGTCTCGTCGTCGGCCGGCACGCCTGCCTCGCGCAGGCCCGTAATCGCCAGGGCCGTGTCCCAGACCGGGGAGAGGCAGGGCTGCACCGAGAAGGTGTCGCCCCGCCGCAGGGCAAAGTCGCCGAGGAAGCTGTTGAGGCCCTTCTTCATGATGGGGTGGTCCATGGAGTAGCCGTGGCACTTGAGCGCGATCAGCGAGTAGACCGATGGCGGCTGGATCACGCCCCACGTCCCGTCCGCCTCCTGGTGCTCGATGATCCAGCGCTCGCACTCGGCGAGGGCGAACGTACGCAGCGGCTTCCAGGGCAGGCGCTCATGGGCGTGGAGAACCTTGTCGGTGGCGAGGAAGGCGTTGCGCCAGGTGAAAGGCCAGCGGTCGCGGCGAAAGGTGACGGACCGTCGGTCTTCGGGGTCGAGATAGAGCTCGTCGACGGCGGCGCTCTTCGGGATCGACACCACCGGGCGATACGCCCACACGACCAGGATCGCCACGATCGTGGCCCGCGCCCACGACGCGAACATGTAGATGTTCAGCGGCGAGGAAACCGGCATCAGGATGGACTCGGGTGGCATGGCCGGAAGCGCCGACCACTCGAACTGCCCGAACAGCGATAACCAGAGCTTCGTGAAGATGCGGGTCGCCGCCACGCCGCCCTTGGAGCGGATGAAGTCCCGGGCGCGCTGCATCTCCTCCCGCTCCGGATCGACACCCGCGAGCTTGAGCGCGAAGTACGCCTCGGTGCTGATGCTCACATCGCCGGGGCCGCCCCAGTAGACGGGCCAGGAACCGTCCGCGCACTGCAGCCCAAGGATGTAGCGGACGATGCCCTGCTCACGCTCCGGCTCGTTCGTGCCGAGGAAGCGCTCGAGCAGCAGGTGCTCCGCGGCCATCGTCGCGTTCGATTCCAGCTCGGCCCACCAGTACCCGTCCTCCGCCTGCAGGGAGAGGAGGTGCTTGACGCTGCGGTCGATGCAATCGTCGAGACCGGCGGCATCGCTGCCGGCGGAAGCAGCGACCGCAGCGCCCTGTGGGGTGGAGCTCGGGGCGGTCACCGAGCCTCCACGAGCGCCGCGAGTCGAGCTTCGACCTCGTCGATGGAGCGGTCCGGGGTGGAGGCCCCGGCGGTCAGGCCAATGCGATCGGCGCCCGCGAACCAGTCGGATTCGAGCTCGCGCGCGCTCTCCACGTGATACGTCCGCGCGCCTTCGCTCTCGCACACCTGGCGGAGGTGCCGCGTGTTCGCGCTCTTCTTCCCCCCGACCACCACCATCACGTCGACCTGGTGAGCGAGCTCGGCGGCGGCGGCCTGCTGGCCGGTGGTGGCGTGGCAAAGGGTGTTCACCACGTGCATCTCGAAGTTCGCCTCGCGCTGCAGCAGCATCAGGTTGCCGACGAAGCGCGCGAAGTCGTCCATCTTGTGGGTGGTCTGCGCCATTACCCCGATCTTGTTGGGGAAGCCCCCGGGGAAGGTGTCGATCAGCTCCCGCAGGTGCTCGATGTCCGCGTGCTCGACGACGGTCACGCCGGAGCGCCCCTGTTCGTCGTTCGACCAGCCGATGATTCCCCGCACTTCCTTGTGTCCGGGGTCGCCGAAGATGAGGGCGTGCCAGTTCTCGCGCACGAACTTCTGGGCGAAGCGCTGTGCGCGGGTGACGACGGGGCAGGTGGTGTCGATGATGTTGAGGCCGGCGTCCTCAAGGTCGCGCAGCACTCGCTCACCGACGCCGTGCGCGGTGATGGCGATACGGCCCGTACCGACGCGGCTGGCCGTGATCGCGCCGAAGTCACCCTCGACCTCGTCCGGGCCGGGCAGCTGGCGCACGCCTGTGCGCTCGAGCTGCTCGACGACGTGTGGGTTGTGCACGATCTCGCCAGCGCTGGCGATCGGGTGCTCCGGCGTCGCCTCGTCCTCCATGATCTGGACAGCGCGCCGCACGCCCATGCAGAAACCCATTTCGCTCGCGCGGATGATCTCGGCCATGCCTGACCTCCTCGAACCGGTTGGCGAAAGTAAAGTATCGGTAAAGCATAAGGCAAGCGGCAAGCGGCAGGCGGCGCGTCTTTAGCGGAGCCTTACCGCCGTGCCGTAGGCAAGTATCTCGGCCGCACCCTGCATGATCTCAGCCGTTGAGAGCCGCAGCGCCACGACGGCGTCCGCGCCCAGCGACTCGGCCTCCTGCGTGAGCTGCGCAAGCGCCTGCTCGCGGGACTCCACGAGGAGCTGGCGATAGGCGCCGATCTCGCCCCCTGTGATGTTCTTCAGCGAGGCGAGGATGTCCCGGCCGATGTTCCGCGCCCGCACGGAATTGGCCGTCACGAGGCCGAGCGTTTCCGCGATCTCGCGCCCCGGTACTTCGTCCGAGGTGGTCATCAACATGCGCCCCTCCACGCGGTCTGGCTCGCCGCGGGCGGGATGATACGGCGCCACCCCCGCCGCGCGCGCCTTTTGCTAGGGACTGGAGCCGACCTCGTCGAGGTCGACGCCCTCCAGGAATTCAAGCCCCTCCAGGAACAGGTCCACCGACTCCCGGAAGTCGACGGGCAGGATCGAGAGGACGAGCGGCGCCCCGTCGAGCAGCCGCGTCGCGATGGGGGAGTCGTCGAGCTGGGGGCGCAGATCAGGCTGGGGGAAGATGACCAGCGCTACCAACAGCACCTGGCAGAGCAACAGCCCCTGCAGGAAGCCGAAGGCGCCCCCCGCGATCCGGTCGGCGCCCCCGAGATTGAGGACGTCGACGCTCCGTCGCAGCAGGTAGCCCACCAACTGTCCCGCCACGATGACCCCGACCAGGATGGCCACGAACGAGATCAGCCCCGAGGCCAGCGTGTTGTCCACGATGGGCTCGACCTTCGGGACCATGTCGTCGTAGAACACGCCGGCCACGGGCACGGCCAGGATCAGCGCCGCCAGCCCGACAAGCTCCCGCAGGAATCCGCGCCGAAACGCCCTCCACGTGAGCAACGCCACGACCGCGATGATGACGATGGAGACCCAGTCCACGTGCCTTCCATGCTACGGGAGCGCCCTCTAGTGAACGTGCAAGGTGCCTTACCAAGCCAGCCGTACAATGAGCCGATGCGCCCCGACCTGATGGACCTCCTGGCCTGCCCGCTCTGCAAGGGCGAGCTGACCCTCACCGTCGTGGACGAGGAGGGCGGCGAGATTCGCAGCGGTGCGCTCGACTGCGCGGCCTGCGAGGAGACCTACCCGATCGAGGAGGGCATCCCCAACCTCCTGCCCCCGGAGCTGCGCGAGGCATGAACGCCCCCGAGCCTCCACCTCCTGTTTCCGAACCCCTCCACTGGACGCAGGTCGCCAACGGCGGGGGGCTGCTGCTCCTCACAGCCGTCGCGGTCGCTGCGGCGCGTGCCTCGCTGAAGGCGAGCTGGCTGCTTGCGCCGGTCGCGCTGGCGCTGCTAGGGATCGCCGCCCTGGCCGGCTGGGGCGCGGCCGTACAGCTCTCGGGCGGCGCCCACATGGACGACCACCCCTGGGTCTGAGCCCCTCCGATCGTTAGCGGCTCCCGCGAAGACGCACGCCCGTGCGCTCGTGCCCGCTCGTATCCAGCCCCTTGAGCAACTGGGCAGCGCTCTGTCCCAACACCGGCAGGGGCCCGCCCAGCACCTCGGAGAGTGGCAGCAGCACGAAGGCGCGCTCCGCGATCCGCGGGTGGGGCACGGTCAACGTCTCGCTCGCCACCTCGTGCTCCCCGCAGAAGAGCACGTCGATGTCGATCGGTCGGGGCCGCCAGTGGCCGGTCGGTCGCCGCCCCAGCAGCCGTTCGACCTCCTTGGCCACGGCTAGCAGCTCCTCAGGCGTGAGCGCCGTCTCCACGGCGGCGGCGGCGTTCAGGTAGCGGGGCTGGTCGGCGGGCACGGGCAGCGTCTCCCAGACCGAGGAGAGGCGCACAGCGGGAGCGCCCCGCTCGGCGAGCAGGTCGAGCGCCGCCCGCAGATTCGCCCCGCGGTCGCCCAGGTTCGAGCCCAGCGCCAGGATGGCCTCGCTCACGGCGCCCGCCACCTGCCCCGGCTGATGGCGTCGGCCACCGCCGCCACCTTGCGCATGGCCGCCACATCGTGCACCCGCACGATGTCGACACCCTTCGCGATGGCGATAGCGACTGCCGCCGCCGTGCCCTCCAGCCGCTCCTCGACGGGCGCATCGAGCACCAGCCCGAGCGTCGACTTGCGCGAGGTGCCCAACAGCAACGGCAGGCCCGCGACGACGAGCTCGTCCAGGCGGCGGACCATCTGAAGGTTCTCCTCCGGGGTCCAGCCGAAACCGAAGCCGGGGTCGAGGATGATGCGCTCGCGCGGGATGCCCGCCTCCCCGGCGAGACGCAGGCTCTCCTCCCACCCCGCCAGCACGTTCGCGACCACGTCGCCGGAGTCGCGTCCCCGCTGGTTGTGCATCGCCACCAGCGCCGCCCCCCGCGACGCGACCACCCCGGCCATGGCCGCGTCCTCGCGCAGCCCGTTGATGTCGTTGACCATGTCCGCGCCCGCATCGAGTGCAGCCTCCGCCACCTCCGCGTGCTGCGTGTCGATGGAGATGGGCAGGTCGGTCGCGGCGCGAATGCCGGCGATCGCCGGCAGGGCCCGCGCCGCTTCCTCCGCGATCGGCACGGGAGCGGCGTCGGGCCGGGTCGACTCCGCCCCCACGTCGATGATGTCGGCTCCTGCCTCCGCGAACTCCTTCGCGAGGGCGGCGGCGGCGGGTGTGTGATCCCCGAGGCCGTCGCCGCTGAAGGAGTCGGGCGTTACGTTCACGATGGCCATGACATAGGTGCACTCCCCCCACGCGAACGTGCGCCCGCGCAGGGTGAGCGCAGGCGTTGGGTAGGCGCGGGCGGCGGGACGCGTGGAGGCGGGGATGGCGGCCCTCCTACGGTTCGAGCGTGTACTCCTGCTCCGTCGCGGCCCCGTCCTCGATGTGGAAGACACGCACGTCGGGACGTTCGCGGTTCGCGATGCTGACGACGATGTGCACGTAGGGCGGGCCGAAGAACGTTCCCATCATGCGGATGTCCGTGGGGCTGGGGCGGGCGGGGCTGCCCGTGTGCGAGTGGTAGAACCCCGCGAGCGAGTCGCCCGCCGCGTCGAGCGCTTCCTCGATGCGGCGTTGCTCGCGGAAGTCGATGCTGAAGCGGTAGGGGCTCGCCTCGGCGTTCACGGCCCGGTGCAGCGCCTTCACGACGCCGTCGCGCGCGCCGATCATGCCGCAGCACTCGTTGGGCGCGTCCTCCAGCGCGTGCGCGATCATGCCGTCGAGATGTTCCTGGCGAAAGGTGATTACTGGGGCCACCGTTTCAGTGTACCGCCGCCGGCCGTGCGCTCCCGGCGCTACTGACCGTACCCCTCCGCCCGCAGCCGCCGCCAGACCTCGCCGCTGGCCGAGTACCGCTCCATCAGGTACGGGTAGACAGCCTTCACCCGGAACAGCGTCTCCATGCACTCCTGGGCCAGTTGGCGGTCGAGCACGGCGGGATGAGCATCGGGTTCGACCACGTCGATCGCGAGTCCTTCCTCGAACCCACCCGGGGCCGCGGGCGCGCCGGGCGGCTGATCCGCGAGGATGCCGGCCTCCGACAGCGAGGCAATCGCCTCCCGCAGCCGGTCGCGGAAACCGACTGTGACGCGCCCTCCGGCAAGGTGCCGCTCGGCCTCACCTTCCAGCAGGCCCAGCACGCGCGCGGTCACGAAGTCGACGCGGAAGCCGTCGTCGCCGGCGGCGCGGGCAGGCGGGAGGCCCGCGCAGAGCACGCCGAGGAGGGCCCGCTCGATGGCGGCGAGGCTCTCGGGCGTGGGGGAGGGTCGGGACTCAGTCATGGAAGCGGATCGTAGCAGGGGAAGGCCGATCCCCGGTCGGGTCGCGCGCTCGGAGGCAGGTGCTACGATCGAGCGCCCTGCCGGGAGGCGCACCACCATGGAAGCGACAGCAGTCACGGTTCGCGTACCCGCCACCAGCGCCAACATCGGCACTGGCTTCGATTGCCTCGGGCTCGCGCTCGACCTCTTCGCCTCCGTCACCGTGACGTTCAGCCAGGCCGAGCAGCCCCCCACCAGCGATGTCGGCGAGAAGATGGTGCTCTCCGCCGCACGAGCCGCCTACGAACGTATCGGGCGCCCGAGCCCCGCCGGGCTGTCGGCCCGCTACACCGTCGCGATCCCGTTGGGCCGCGGGCTCGGCGCGAGCGCCGTGGCGCGCGTGGCCGGCATCCTCGCGGTCAACGAGCACGAAGGCCATCCCCTCGACGAGGACGCCTGCCTTGGCCTCGCCGCCGACCTCGAGGGCCACGTCGACAACGCCTGCCCGGCACTGTTCGGGGGCGTGCAGGCCTGCGTCGAGACCGACGACGGGTTCGCGCGGGTGCGCTGCCGCTATCCCAGCGACCTGCAGATCGCCCTCCTCATCCCCGACCACTCCATGCCCACCAAGGAGGCGCGCCGCCTCCTCCCCGACGGTTACAGCCGCCAGGACGCCATCCACACCAGCAGCCGCCTGGGGCTGCTCGTGGCCGCCCTCGCGGCGGGCCGCACCGACCTGCTCGACGAGGCCACCCAGGACCGCTTCCACCAGCCCCAGCGCTCCGCCCTCTTCCCCCCGCTCTACGACGTGTTCACGGCGGCCAAGGGCGCGGGCGCGCACGCCGCCTGGCTCAGCGGGGCCGGCAGCAGCGTCGCCGCCTTCGCCCCGGAGCGTGTGAGCCGGGAGGTGGCCAGAGCCATGCTCGATACGCTCCAGGCGGCGGGCATGCCGGGACGCACCCTCGTGACGCGCATCGCGGTCGGCGGCGCCGAGGTGGCCACGGTCGAGATGGTGAACGGCTAGCGACCCGCTGCCGGGGCTAGTCGAGGCGGAAGGGCGGGTGGTCGTCGTGGATCAGCAACAGGTAGGCCTCGACCCGTAGGGAGTAGCGCACAACGCTGGCGCTGAAGGCGTACAGGGGCCGCGGGTAGCGCCCGAAGAGGACGACGGTGATCCAGGCGAACACGCTCACGACCGTGAGCCCGGCGCTAAGGATGACCAGCCCCGCGATGTGGGGAAACAACAGCGGCAGCCGCAGGAAGACGCTGAGCCGGTCGCGTCTGGCGAGCGGTGGGGGAAGCGTGAGGGTGGCCGGGTAGTCGCCGAAGCCAAAGGAGGGGAACTCGTCCCGGAGCAGGGTCGCGTACGCGATCGACTTCGTGCGCCAGTTCAGGAAGAAGATCGCGAACTCGCGCAGGTCGCGCGGCTGCCGCCCCAGGATCAGGATGGCGAACCACGAGGCGATCGTCGCCAATGCGGTGATCACGCCAAAGGCGCCGATCGTGAGCGGCACTGTCAGTGGCGCGAGCCCGATGAAGATCAGGAGCGGAGCGACCACCAGTCCGAGCAGGGAAGGGCCGCCCGTGAACACGAGGTGCGGCAGTGCAAAGAGCAGCCGCAGACCCCCGGACAGCCGCTGCCGTCCCTCGTACGCCGGCTCAACCTCGAACGAGACCGGATGCGCCGTGCCATACCCACCGCCGAGCACGAGGCCATCCTAGCAGGGCGACACGAACCCCTCGGAGCTACGCGCCCGAGGCCCCAGCCTCTAGTGCGCATGAAACCGCTCTCCGCCACCCTTCGAGCCCACCAGCGCGGCCCCGACCGCCTTCCTCACGTCCGCGTCATCGTCCGCGCCGAACGCTGGGGCGTCCCCCTCCTCCCCTGGGAACGCCTCTACCGCGGCGATGAGCAGGACTGTCCCCACGCCCTCGCCGCCACGGGCGATGGCGCCCTCGTCCGCGCCCGCAACGACGGCGGGACACTCTTCGTTTCCCGCGTGGCCAACCCCGCCCCCGACTCCTCCTGGGACGCCTGGACGGAGCTCGGAGATGCGGAGCCGGAGACCGGCATCGCCCTTGCCGCCCGCGGCAGCGAGGTGCTCTTTGCCTACGTCGAGAACGGCGGTCGCGCGCTGATGCTGCGCCACAGCGCCGACGGAGGCGCCACCTGGTCGGCGGCGCAGACCCTCGTTCAGGAGAGCGCCGCCATCGGTTGGGTGGCCCTCGCCATCCGCGCCTCCGATGGCGACGGCTGCGCCTTCTACACGCAGGCGGCGAACACGCTGAAGTGGCTCCGTCGCCGCGCGGGCGCCTGGGACGCCGCGGGCCTCGCCTGGAACCGTAGTGGAGGCGTCTCCGCCCTCACCGGCGTCGCGGCCATGCACGACGGCGCCGACTACCGCCTGATCGTGAGCGGTCGCGCTCACCCGTCCGGTGCGAAACGCGTGTGGTCGGCCTTCCTGGGCGATGGAGGCTTCCCCGCGGATTTCTGGTCTGGCCTCAATGTCGTCGCCGAGTCCGACGCTTCCTCGGCGCGCGAGTTTGGCGGGCCGGGCGTCTTCCGGCCCGGCGGCATCGATCAGCGCGCCTCTTTCGCCGCGCGCGATTCCGCCGGCGAGGCTCGCAGCCGCGTCTATACGAGCCATCCCCCCGCCCTCGCCGGCGGCAATCCCGACGGCTGGTCCGAGCCCGAGCCGCACGAGGCCACCTCCGCCCACGGCCTCGCCCTCGCCAGCGCCGATACCTCCACCGTCTGGGGCTCCACCCCCGACGGTGTCTGGCGCGCCCGTCTCGCTCCCGCCCTCGACCTGGGCGAGCACCTCGTGGAGGCGTCCTGGCGCCTCGCGCCGTTCGCGACGCGCGTCCGGATCGTGCTCGACGACTCCGGCGGCGCACTCCCGGACCTGACACCCGGAGGGGCCGTCGAGATCGCCCCCGGCTACCGCTCCGGCAAGGCCGCCGCCCCCGAATACGGCCTGTCTGTGCACGCCGTCATCGACCGCGTCACGCGGGAGAGCGCGGCGGGATGGGCGCGCGTCGTGCTGGAGTGTTCGGGCCACTGGGAGCGCCTCGCCGCCTGGCGCGCTTCCCAGGTCTGGCAGTCGGGGGCGGGGGAACGCTCGCGGGAGCAACTCTTCTGGCGGCTCTGCGCCAAGGTAGGCATCCGCGTGAGCGGCCAGGGCGGGGCGGACTGGTCCGCTATCCGCCCGGTCTTCGCCGTCGCCCCCGGCGAGTCCGGTCTGTCCGTCGCCCGCCGCCTGCTGGGCGCGACCCGCGTCGCCGTCGCCTCCGACGGCGACCGCCTGGAGGTCTCCGTCCCTGACGACGGGGTCGGGGAGCAGTACGGCGCGGACGGCCATCCCCTCGACAGCGTCAGCCTGGGCGATGGTGCCCCGGACACGAACTGGGTGCGCGCCCAGGGCCCCGACTACGATGCCGACGCCCACGACTTCGCCAGCATCTACCGCGACGGCCAGCGCCTGCGCCTCGTGCGCGGTCTCGATTCCAGCGCCGGGGCGGAGGCGCTCGACCACGCCGCGGCCGCCCTCGAACGGGATCGGTGGGAGCAGCGCGCGGGCTTCCTCGTCGCCCCGTTCCACCCCGGGCAGGATCTCTACGACGCCATCGCCGTCAGCGATGCGCGTCTCGGACTGCGGGAGCGCCCCTACCGCGTCGTCGAACTGGGGATGGAGTACAGCCGCCGGCCAGGCAAGCGCCCTCGCTACGACTCCATTCTCGGCCTGGGAGAGGTGGACTGATGGCGGCCCTGCGAGGAAGGCTGGTGCGCTTCGATGCGGCGGCGTGGCAGGCGGTCGTGCGGCTGGACGGCTCCGCCTCTATGGAGCTGACCGGCGTGGCCGTGAGCCGCGCCCTCCCTGCCGCCGAGATGGTCGCCGGCCGCACGGTCCTCGTCGAGACGGGCGAAGCGGGCGACCCCGCGGAGGCCATCCTCATCGCCGTCATCGCGTGAATGGTGCGCTCGGGCGGCGCGTGTACACTCAATTTCCATGCCCTCGCTCTTGCATCCAGGCGGCGGCCCCCGGCGGGGCGCCATCCGGTGATCCGCAGCCAAAGCCACGCCACGTACGGTCATGAGAGCGCCCTGCAGCGCACCCTCGCCTCGCTGAGAGAGCGGGAGTTCGCCTGGTATTTCGCGGGCAACACCGCCTTCTTCATGGCCATGCAGATGCAGTTCGTGCTGCGGGCGCAGCTCGCGTACGACCTCACGGGCGGGCAGGCATCGAAGCTCGTGCTGGTCACAGTGGGGGCGGCCGTCCCCATGATCTTCGTGGCCCCGATCGGCGGGCTCATCGCCGACCGCGTGAACAAGCGCACCCTCCTCATCGTGACGCAGTCGGCGGCCGCCCTCATCAGCCTCCTCACGACAGTTCTTATCCTCACCGACCTGATTGGCTACTGGTACCTCTTCCTGCTCGCCTTCTCGGCGGGCTCGATCTTCTCCCTGAACATGCCTGCTCGTCAGGCGCTCGTGCCCCAGCTCGTTCCCCAACACAAGCTCATGAATGCTATCTCCCTGCAAATGAGCGGGATGAACCTGACCCGCATCATCGCGCCTGCCCTGGCGGGCATCTTGATCGCGCCTCTGGGGGCGATCGCACCGGGCGGGGGCGAGGGTGTGGGCTGGGTCTATCTGCTCACCTGCGCGTTGTTCACGGCGGCGGTCGCGTCCGAGTTCAAGCTCCCCAGCCACGGGATGCAGGCCGAATCGGAAGACGAGGGCTTCATCGACGGCCTCCGCGGCGGCTTCCGCTACGCCATCTCGACGCCGGTCATCATGATGCTGCTCGTCGGGAGCATGTTGATGCCGTTCTTCGCCTTCCCCGTGCAGATCATGCTCCCCATCTTCGCCGAGGACGTGTTCGGCCAGACCAAGGGCATGGGCTTTGGGCTGCTGATGGCCGCTGGCGGCCTCGGCGGCCTCATTGGGACCATCATCTCCGCCAACTTCGACAACGTGCCGAGCAAGGGCCGCATCATGTTCGTGGGGGCGGTGATCATGGGTGGCTTCCTGGTCGCCTTCGGCTCGACCAGTATCTTCGCCCTGGGGCTGGTCTTTATCGCTTCCAGCAACATCGGCCAGATGTTGTTCATGTCTTCCAACAACACGGCCATCCAGACGATCGCACCCGAGGAATTACGAGGGCGGGTGATGTCGATCATGATGATGTCGTTCGGGGTCATGCCTCTTGGGTTGCTGCCGCTCGGCTACGCCGCCGACAGGATTGGAGCGCCGGACACGATCGTCTACTCGTCGCTGGTCTTGCTGGGGGTTCTCGCCGTAGCGTTCGTGGCCGTGCCCCGCTTCCGCAACCTTCGTATTGAGCCGCTCGCGACGGCCGAACTCTCGCCCGTGCAGGCCGCCACCCTCCTCGCGGAAGGCAAGATCACGCAGTCCGAGGCCGACCGCCTCACCGGCAGGACGCGCCGCACCCCCCTGCCCGAGGGCGTCGGCCGCAAGCGCATACCGGAGGAGCGGCGTGACATCCCCGAGGGGGCCACGCCGGCGCCGCCGCCATGACCACGCTCAGCGTGCTCGATCAGTCACCCGTGCGCCGTGGCGGTACCCCCGCCCAGGCGCTGGCCGAGACGGTCCAGCTCGCGCAGCTCGCCGACCGCCTCGGCTTCGAGCGTTACTGGGTGGCTGAGCACCACAACACGTCGGCCCTCGCCTCGACGTCCCCGGAGGTGCTGATCGGGCAGATCGCGGCCCACACGAGCCACATTCGCGTGGGCTCGGGCGGGGTCATGCTGCCGCACTACAGCGCCCTCAAGGTAGCGGAGAACTTCCGCCTCCTGGAGACGCTCCACCCGGGGCGCATCGACCTCGGCATCGGTCGTGCACCCGGCAGCGACGGTCGCACGGCGCGCGCCCTCGCTCCCAGCGGGGTTCCCATGGACCTGCGCGAGTTCCCCAACCAGCTGCTGGACCTCTACGGTTTCCTCGCCGACGACTTCCCGCCCGACCACGAGTACCACGGCATTACCGCCATGCCCCGCCCCGAAGGCATGCCCGAGCTCTGGCTGCTGGGCTCGAGCGATGTGAGCGCGGGCTACGCCGCCGAGCTGGGCTGGTCCTTCTGCTACGCCCACTTCATCAACGCGCACCGCGCCGGCACCGCCTTCGACGCCTACCGCAAGCTCTTCTCGCCCTCCCCCGTCGCGAGCGAGCCGCGGGGCTCGATGGCCGTCTCCGCACTCGTGGCGGAGACGGAGGAGGAGGCGGAGCGCCTCAGCTGGAGCCGCTGGGGCTGGCGGATGATGGGCCAGGAAGGCCGGGGGGGCATCCCCCCGCCCGAGGACGCTCTCGCCTTCAACTACACCGAGCCCGAGCGCGAGTACCTGGAGATGCTCAAGCGTCGCTCCATCTACGGCGACCCCCAGCAGGTCCGCGATCGCCTGCTCGCCATGGGCGAGCGCTACGGCGTCGACGACTTCGTTGTGGTGACCATCACCTACGACTTCGAAGCGCGCATGCGCTCGTATGAACTGCTGGCGGAGGCGTTCGCCCTCGAGCCGCGCGCCTAGTCGCCGCCGATCACGACCCTCCACTCGCGAATACGCCACGAGGGCACGAGCCCGTTCGCCACGTACGGGTCGGCGGCCACGAACGCCTCGACGCGCGCCCGCTCCTCCACGCTGAAGACGAAGGCGGCGCCGTCGACGGGGTCCGCGAAAGCGCCCGCCATCACCAGCTCCCCGCGATCGAGGTACTCGTTCGCGAGCGCGAGATGGTCGGACCGGAAGGGCGCGCGCTTCTCCACGACGTTCTCCACGTAGTCGTAGAGCAAGACGAAGCGGGTGCTCGGCATGGGCTACTCCGCGCCGGTCCGGCGCAAGAGCCTCATGAACTCCTCGTCGCCGTCGAGCAGCGCCAGCTTCGTGTCGCTCGCGGCCTCGGCGGCGTACGCGGGCTGAAGCTGGAGTGCGTCTTTCAGGTGGCCAAGGGCTGCCTCGCGTTTCTCCAGACCGGCGGCGGCCTGCGCCGCGCCGTAGTGCGCCGAGGCGTCCCCCGGCGCGAGCCGCGCCGCTTCCTCGAAGCTCGCGAGCGCATCCCCGTGCGCCGCCGTTTCAAGCTGCGCCAGCCCGCGATTCGCGATCACGGTCGCGTCCTCGGGGTTGAGCGCGAGTGCGCGCTCGAAGTCGGCCAGCGCTTCCTCCGGCTCGGAGCGGTAGAGCCGCAGCATCCCCCGGTTATTAAGTGCGTCGACATCGAGTGGCGTCAGCTCGAGCACGGCGTCGTAGTCGGCCAGCGCCGTTTCGTACTCGCCCAGGCGGGTGTGCGCGGTGGCGCGGTTGTAGAGCGTCGCGGGCACGTTCGGCTGCTCCTCGAGCGCGCGCGTGTAGCGCTCGATCGCGAGCTTGTACTGACCCACGTTGAAGTAGACATTGCCCTCGTCCAGGTACGAGGCGGCCGTGCGCATCCGCGTCTCGTCGATGACCTCGTCCAGTTCCGGCTCCACCCCCGCGGCCTCGCCCTCGGGCGCGCTCGTCGGGCGGCCGAACAGGCGCCACAGAGTCGCCGCCACACCTCCCACGGCAACCAACGCTAGGAGCGCTTTCAGCAGGCCCCTCACGAGCCGTCCTCCCCGGCGGAGGCGCGCTCCAGCAGCGCCTCGGTGACCGCCATGAGGCCGCTGTAGGCATAGACGACGTAGTCGCGCGGATGGAGGTCGAGGGGGCGCGTCTCCTCCTTGCGCGCGGTCACGGGATCCCACGAGCCGGTCAGCTCGACGGCGTCGTGGTCGACCCCGAACTCCAGCTCGTACAGGTCGCCGTCCTCGCCCACCACCACGCAACCGCGCTCGGGGTCCCCGGCGGGACCGGGATCGCACTCGATCGCGTTCGTGAAGAAGGCGTTGGGGAAGGAGGGGAAGGGGCGCAGCTCCGCGCTCGCTTCCTTCAGCAGGATCTCAAGCTCGGACGCCGCCCGCTCCAGCACACGGTCCGCCCGCGCCTTGCGAGCCAGGCTCTCCCGTTCGTGCTCGTTCATGGAACGCTCCGCAACTCCGCTCTCGCGATCATGCTACGACCCGCGGGCGCTCACGGACCAGATGGCGCGTGAGCGCCGCCCGTACACCGCGGCTCTACCGCGCTAGTAAACTGGGCCCGGGAGCCTCCTCATGTCACGTCGCCGCCTCACGCGCGATGACCTCGAAATAGAAACGTGCTGTTTCGTTTGCGATCCGGCGAACGAAGGCGGCCTGCAGATCCCCTTCTTCCTCGACGAGGAAGCGAACCGGGTGCTCGCCGACTACGCGCCCCAACCCGCGCACGAGGGGGCGCCGGGCATCGTCCACGGGGGTGTGCTGGGGGCCATTCTCGACGACGCCATGGCCTGGGCCGTGAACGTGCTGAGCGGGTCGTTTGGCCTGACGCGGCGCTCCGAGATGGACTTCTCGCGCATCGTGCGCGCCGGGGACCGCTACTCCGTCACCGCGTGGATCTCGGAAATAGGGAAGAGAAGGGCCGCCACCACGGCGGAGATGCGCGACTCGCAGGGCCGCCTCTGCTGCTCGACACGGGCGGAATTCGCCCTGATCTCGCACGAAGAGGCGAGATTCAGCTTCGGGCGCCGCTCCGGCACGGAGGGCAGCTGATGCCGCCCCGCATCTTCCTCATACACGGCTATGTCTCGAGTCCCGCGGCGTGGGCGCCCCTCCAGCGCGAACTGGCCGGCGAGGCCGACACCTTCGCGCCTGCCTTGCCCGGCTACGGATCCCAGCCCGACCCCGCCACGTACACCCTCTCCGGCGTGGCGGAGGCCCTGGAAGGGGCGCTCGATGACTTCCAGCCCGACTACCTCCTGGGCCACTCGATGGGCGCGCTGCTGGCGCTGGAGCTGGCGAGCCGCCATCCCGGGCGCTTCCGGCGCGTGGGCCTCGCCGGTCTGCCCGTGTTCTCCAACCTCGATGAGGGCCACCGCTACATCGGCTCCCGCAGCCGCGCCCGCAAGCGCTACATGCGGGACCCCGGCGAGGGTCACGCCTGGTGCGGCCCCGCCCACCAGCTTCGCTACCTGTGGGCGCCTGTCGCGCACCTCATGTTGTCCGGCTACCCGCTGTCCATGCTCCTTGAGACCTTCAACCACAGCGCGGAGGCTCACCGCGGGGGTATCGAGGACATCGTCTTCGCCGGGCATGCGCCCCGGCTGGCCGCGCAGGTGGAAACGGCCGTCACCCTCCTCCACGGTGATCGCGACCGCGTCGCTCCCTTCGAGACGGCCGTCGCGCTGGCAGGCCAGCGGGGCTGGCCCGTGCGCATCGCCCGGGGCGCTGCTCACCAGGTCGTGTTCGCGCAGCCGCGGGGCGCCGCCCGCTGGGTGCGCGAGTGCCTGCTCGCGCCCGCCGCCGCCGTGCCGCAGGATGCAGACGTGGCGGCCGGATCCGGTTGACGCTCCCGCCCGATCGTTGCGCTCCCGCGGGGCGCGCGCCTAAGCTCGCAAGCCGGGACACCCCGAGGAGGCCTGCCCGTGGAGAACTTCCTGCACATCGCCGCCGTCTGGCTGCACGTGCTCGGCATCGCCTTGTTCGTCGGTCCGCAGTTCTTCCTCGCCTTCGCCTGGGTGCCCGCTTCCCGCGCCATCGAGGACCTGCCCACGCGCGTGGCCGCCATGCGCACCATCACCACCCGCTTCGCCTACATCGGCGGCGCCGGCCTCCTGCTCATCCTCATCGGCGGCTCCTACCTGATCGCCACCTGGCGCGACTACCACGGTGTCGGCGACGAGATCGCCTTCTTCGACCTCCGCTACGGACCGGTCTTCGTCATCAAGATGGTCATCCTCATGGTCATGCTCGTGCTGGTGGGGCTGCATATGTTCGTGGTTGGACCCAGCCAGGTCGACGCGATGGAAGAGCGCGCCCGCGGCGAGGACGTGCCCGAGGTCCGCATACGCCGCATCCGCATTACTTCCATGGTGCTCAGCATCACCGGCCTCCTCCTCACGCTCGTCATCATGGGCTTCGGCGTGAGCCTTGGCGCGATCGAGTACTCGCTCCAGAAGTTCTAGCCGGCCTGTCCGGCCAGCCCGCCGTGTTGACTCGTTCACAGGCCGCTGGTTCACTAGCAACAGAGGCATTGACGGAGACGAGTAACGTCCTGTCCTGCGCTCAGCGAGCCCCGGTTGGTGTGAGGGGGCGTTGCAGCGGGACGCGAACATCCCTCCCGAGCTTCCGGCCGAACGCCGGCGACGCCGGTCAGTAGACCCGGACGGAACGCCCGCAGGTGCGGGTCGCCCACCGTTAGCGAGGGCGGGAGCGTGATGGCGCTCCGCAGAGCGCCCGCCTCGTGCGGGAAGCAGGGTGGTACCGCGGGCTTCACGCCCGTCCCTGAGCGGGACGGGCTTTTTCGTACCCGTCCCGGCAACCCTCGCCCGGGAGGCCGAACATGGCGCAACTCTTCAGACCCGTCGACCCAAGCGTGAGCTTCCCCGAGCTCGAGACCGGCATTCTCGACTTCTGGCGCGCCAACAACATCTTCCAACGCAGCATCGATGAGCGCCCCGAGGACAACCTCTTCGTCTTCTACGAGGGGCCGCCGACGGCGAACGGGCGTCCCGGCGTGCACCACATCATGCCGCGCGTCATCAAGGACCTGTTCGCGCGCTACAAGACGATGCGCGGCTACCGCGTGCCCCGCAAGGCCGGCTGGGATACCCACGGGCTGCCCGTCGAGATCGAGGTCGAGAAGGCGCTTGGGTTGAACTCCAAGCCCGAGATCGAGGCCTACGGCATCGACAAGTTCAACGCCAGGTGCCGCGAGAGCGTCAATCGCTACGTGGGCGACTTCGAGGCGCTCACCGAGCGCATCGCGTTCTGGGCCGACATGGACAACCCCTACGTCACCTACGACAACGACTACATCGAGACCGGCTGGTGGATCTTCAAGCAGCTCTGGGACCACGGCCTCGTCTACCAGGACTACCGCAGCACGCCCCACTGCCCCCGCTGCGAGACCAGCCTGAGCGACCACGAGCTCTCGCAGGGCTACCGCGACGACGTCTCCGACCCCAGCGTCTACATCAAGTTCCGGCTGCCCGCGCAGTCGCGCGCCCGCATCGGCCTTACCGACGCGCCGCCCGTGAGCATCGTCGCCTGGACCACCACCCCCTGGACCCTCCCCGGCAACACCGCCCTCGCCGTCATGGAGGACGCCGCCTACGGCCTCTACGAGCACGAGGGCGAACACCTCATCCTCGCGGAGGCGCTCGCCGACTCTGTGCTCGGCGAGGAGCGTCCGGCGCTCCGCAGCTTCCGGGGCTCGGAGCTTGTCGGGATTGTCTACGAGCCCCTCTACCGCCCTGAAGAGCTGGAGGGCACCGTCCGCCGCTTCGGCGCCGATGGCCACCTGCGGCCCCTGGAGCCCAGCGAGAACACCGACGGCTTGCGTCGCGTGCTCGCCGCCGGCCACGTCTCGCTCGACGACGGCACGGGCATCGTGCACATCGCGCCCGCCTTCGGTGGCGAGGACTTCGAGGATGGCAAGCTGCACGGCCTCCTTTTCGCCCAGCCCATCGACACGCACGGGACGATGGCCGAGGGCCTGCCCGGCGGCGGCCTCTTCGCGAAGGAGGCGGACCGCGAGGTCATCCGCGACCTCGAGGAGCGCGGGCTGATGCTGCGCAGCGAGCGAATCCGCCACACCTACCCCTTCTGCTGGCGCTGCGATTCACCCTTGCTCTACTACGCGAAGCCGAGCTGGTACATCCGCACGACCGCCCAGCGCGACCGCCTCCTCGCGGGCAATGCGCGCATCAACTGGCAGCCCGACCACATCAAGCGCGGGCGCTTCGGCAACTGGCTCGAGAACAATGTCGACTGGGCCGTCAGCCGCGAACGCTACTGGGGCACCCCCCTCCCGTTCTGGGTCTGCGCCGAGTGCGCGAAGGTCACGGTTGTCGGCTCGCGCGCCGAACTGGCCGACCGCGCCCTCGACCGCACAGCCGCCGAGGCTCTGGACGACCTCCACCGCCCCTACATCGACGACATCGCCCTCCGCTGCGACGCTGAGACCTGCGGGGGCGAGATGCGGCGCGTGCCCGAGGTTGCCGACGCCTGGTTCGACAGTGGCGCCATGCCCTACGCGCAGTGGCACTACCCCTTCGAGAACCAGGACGAGTTCGACCGCCAGTTCCCCGCTGACTTCATCTGCGAGGCCATCGATCAGACGCGCGGCTGGTTCTACACCTTGCACGCCGAGGCGACCCTGCTCAACGCTTGCGAGGCCGTGCCCGAGGAGATCAGCTACCGCAACGTCATCTGCCACGGCCACATCCTCGACGAGCAGGGCGCCAAAATGTCGAAGAGCCGCGGCAACGTGCTCGATCCCTTCGAGTTGCTGGACGAACTCGGGGCCGACGCCGTGCGCTGGTACATCTACGCCTCCGCCCCGGTCGGCTCGTCGCGCCGCTTCAGCGTGCGGCTAGTGAACGAAGGACTGCGCCGCTTCCAGCTCACGCTCTGGAACGTCTACAGCTTCTTCGTCAGCTACGCGAACATCGACGGGCTCGACCCGCGTGAGCGCCCCGAGGGGGAGACGCCGGAGCTGGACCGCTGGCTCCTGAGCGAGCTGAACGCCCTCACCGAGCGCGTCACCGCCGGGCTCGACGACTACGACCCGACCATCGCGGCGCGCGCGATCGAGACGTTCGTCGACGACCTCTCGAACTGGTACGTGCGCCGCTCCCGCCGCCGCTTCTGGCGGGGCGTCTCGGGGGCGGACGCGGACAAGCGCAGCGCCTACTTCACCCTCCACACCGCCCTCACGACGCTCGCGCGGCTGCTCGCGCCCTTCACGCCCTTCCTCGCGGAGGAGCTGTGGGGCAACCTCACGCGCGCGCTCGACGGCGACGCCCCCGAGAGCGTGCACCTCGCCGACTGGCCCGAACCGGTGTCCCTCGAACCAGGCGGCAGCGTGTTCATCGACGAGTCGCTGAACGCGGAAACGCAACTCGTGAAGCGCGTCGCCTCGATGGGGCGGGCAGCGCGTGCGAAGGCCTCAATCAAGGTGCGCCAGCCCCTCGCCGAGGTGCTGATCAAGCCGCGGTCCCCCTCCGAGCGGGACGTCCTCCGTCGGCATGAGTCCCTCCTACTTGAGGAACTCAACGTCAAGGCTCTGATTCTCTTGGAGAGTGTTGAGAACATCGTCACGTTCGAGGTGAAGGCAAACCTGCAGGTCTTGGGGCCGCGCTTGGGGCGCGAACTCGGTGCCGTACGTACGGGCCTGGAAGCACAAGCCGCCCAGGGGCTTGTCGCCGCTCTGGAGGCGGGCGGGGCTGTCACTGTGGAGGGACATGCACTCAGAAGGGCCGATGTCCTCATCGACATGCGCGCGCGGGACGGTTTCGCGTTTGTGCCTGAAGGAGACTACGGCGTAGCGATTACCACTACTGTCACCCACGAGCTGGCGGACGAGGGAATCGCGCGCGAACTCGTGCGCCACATCCAGGACCTGCGCCGCGAAGCTGACTTCGAGCTTAGCGACCGCATCACCGCCTGGTGCGAGGGCGGCGAGGCCATCGCGCGCGTCCTGGCGGCGCACGGGGACTACGTGAAGGCCGAGACGCTCTCCGTCGAGCTATTCACGGAGCTGCCGCCCGAGGATGCGCAACAGACGCGCTTCACCCTCGATGGTGTCGAGGTCGTCGCGGGCGTGCGCAGGAGGGACGCATGACCGCCCCGAAAGCCATCCTCTTCGACCTGGACGACACCCTGCTCGACATGTACAGCGCCATGCACAGCTCCTGGCAGGAGATCTGCGCAGAGGTGGCCCCCCGCCTCGGCGGCGACGCCGGCAGCCTGCGCGAGGCCATCCGCCGCGAGAGCGCCATCTTCTGGGCCGACGAGGAGGCGGTCGCTGAGTACCGTGTGCGGCCCCTCGACTCACGCACCCACGTCGTGCGCCTCGCCCTCCTCTCCGAGGGTCTCGATGAGTCTCCCACCGAGGAGATCGCCCGGCGCTCGTTCCGCGGCTACCTGGAGCGCGTCGCTCCCTTCGACGACTCCATCGAAACGCTGGAGGCGCTGCGCTCGCAGGGCTACCGCCTCGGGATGGTCACGAACGGCTCGTCGGACACGCAGCGGGAGAAGATCGCGCGCTGGAACCTGGAGCCCTACTTCGACGAGATCGTGATCGAGAGCGAGTTCGGGCGCGGGAAGCCCGACCCCGGCGTGTTCGCGCAGGCGCTCGCCGGGACCGGCGCTGCCCCGCACGAGGCCTGGATGGTGGGCGACAACCTCTACGCCGACATCGGCGGGGCGCGCGCCGCCGGCATTCACAGCGTGTGGATTCACCGCGAACGCCTCCAGTTCCCCGACGATCCTCCCGCCCAACCCGACCGCCGCATCGGCCACTTCGCGGAGCTGCACGCCGCCCTCGACGCGGCGAGCGGCTAGCACGCTCGCGGCGCTATTCCGAAGGCCCGCGATACCGTTCACTACCCCCATCGCCCTCACCTGAAGGACTACCTGGATGTCGAACCTGAACAACACCGTCCTGGCCGGACTTGCCGTGGTCGGAATCGGCCTTGCCGCAGCCGCCCTCGTCGTGGGCATCCTCGCGCTCACCCAGAGCGACGCCGACCCCGCCCCGGCCCCGGTCACGAAGACCGATCCCAGCGCCTTCGCGCAGGCCCTCGTCCAGCAAGCCCTCGACCGCTTCGGGTCCGACGGGCGCGAGGCGACGCTGGCCTTCTACAACTCCCGCGAGAGCGTCGACGGCGACTGGTACGTCTTCATCCTGGAGGACCGCGAGGACGGCATCTACACCGTCGCCCACGCCACTCGCCCCGAGTTGCTGGGCACGACCCGTGTCCGCATCGACCGGCGCGGCGTCGACTACGGCGCCGACTTCGCGGCAACGACGGAGGACGGCCAGTGGGTCGACTACGTCATCCTCAACCCCGCCACCTGCGATGAGGCGCTGAAGCACAGTTGGGCCGTGCGGCGTGGCGACCTGATCTTCGGCGCGGGCTGGTACGAGGACCGCGTCGCCGCACATCCGCTGCTCCCGACCAAGTGCGAGCCCGCCGCCTACACGGTTGCGCACGTGGAGGCCGCCGTCGCCCGCTACGAGGCGGAGGGGCGCGAGGCTACGATCGCCTGGCACAGCGACCCGGCAAACAACGACGGGCGCTGGTACACGTTCATCATCGATCCCGCCGCCGGGAAAGTGATCGCCCACCCCGCCGAGTCGTTCATCGGCTACCCCCTCACCGGAGAGGCGGCCTACGACGACAGCGGCTACCACTACATCGTCGACCTGCTGCTGGCCGGCGATGAGGGCGCCTTCGTTCGGGACACGCTCGTCGTGCCCACGCAGGACGAGATCAACCCCTTCTTCTCGGGGGAGGAGCTGAAGCACTACTACGCCGTCCGGCACGACGGCCTGATCTTCGTCTCAGGCTGGTACGAGCCCGCCCCCACGCCCGAGGACATCGCCGATTACACGCGCCTGCTCGTCGCCCGCGCGCTCACGTTGCACGACAACGAGGGCATCGAGGCCGCGCTCGACTACTACAACGCTCCTGAGAGCGTCGACGGCGAGCGCTACGTATTCGTGCTGGAGGACCGCGAGGACGGCATCTACACGGTCGCCCACGCGACCATTCCCGACCTCGTCGGGACCACCCGCCAGCGCATCGATGCGCGCGGCTACGACTACGGCGCCGCCTTCGCCGCGACGACGGAGGCGGGCCGCTGGGTCAACTACATCTTCCTCAACCCCGAGACGGGGCAGGAGGAGCTGAAGCACACCTGGATCGTCCGCCATGGCGACTACCTGATCGGCTCCGGCTGGTACGAGCCCGTCCCCACCCAGGACGACGCCGCGGGCTACACGCGCCTGCTCGTCGCGGACGCGGTCGCGCTCTACGCGCAGTACGGCCTGGAGGCGGTGCTCGACCGCTACAACTCCCCCGAGAGCGTGGACGGGCCGTGGTACGTCTTCGTACTCGCAGAGCGCGAGGACGGCACATACACCCTTGCCCACGCCACACGCCCCGAGCGTGTCGGCCTGACACACGTCCGCATCGACACACGCGGAGTCGACTACGGTCTGGACTTCGCGAGGACGCCGCGGGCGGGTCACTGGGTCGACTACGTCTTCCTCAACCCCGAGACGGGGCAGGAAGAGCTGAAGCACACGTGGATCGTGCGTCGGGGCGACTACCTGTTCGGCTCGGGCTGGTACGAGGAGGCCGAGTAGCGCCCTACGGTTCGAGGACGATCTTGCCGAAGTTGGCGTTCGCTTCCATGTGCGCCTGCGCCGCGGCCGCCTCGCGCAGCGGGTAGACGCTATCGACCACGACCTTGATGCGGCCCGAGGCCATGTGCGGCAGGACGCTCTTCTCGAAGGCGCGCGTGGCCTGCGCCTTCTGCTCCAGGGGGCGGGCGCGCAGGGTGGTGCCGCGCACCTGCAGGCGTTTCATCAGCAGCGGCCCCAGGCTCAAGTTCTCCCCGATGGCGCCGCCCATCAGCCCGACCTCCACCATGCGTCCCTGCCGCGCCAGCGACCGGAGGTTCTGCTCCCAGTAGTCCGCGCCGATCACGTCGAGGACGACATCGACGCCCGCGCCATCCGTCGCTTCCAGCACGGCTTCGGCGAAGTCCGCCTCGTGGTAGTTCACGCCGACGTCGAGTCCGAGCGCGGCGGCGCTGTCGAGCTTCTCGTCGCTCCCCGCGGTGCCCGCCACGAATGTCGCGCCCAGCGCCTTCGCGATCTGGATCGCGGCCACCCCCACCCCCGACCCCACGGCGTGGATGAGCACGCGTTCGCCCGCCTGCAGGTTGCACTGCAGGAGCGCGTCGTGAGCGGTGATGTAGACCTCGGGCGTCGCCCCCGCCTCCTGCCAGCTCAGCGAGTCGGGAACCTTTACCGCAAGGCGCTGGGGCACGCTCACGAGTTCGGCGTAGCCCCCTCCTGGAAGAAGGCCCATGACGCGGTCACCGGGGGCAAAGCCCTCCACGCGCGACCCCGCCTCCACCACCTCACCCGCGTACTCCAGCCCGGGAATCTCGAACTCGGGCCGGGGGCCGGGCTGGGGGTAGCCGCCCATCCGCTGGAGTATGTCGGCGCGGTTGAGAGCAGAGGCGCGCACCGCCACGAGCAGGTCGTCGGGGCCCGCCAGTGGGTCGGGCACGTCGCGATAGACGAGGGAGCCTCCCGCATCCGTCTTCTCGATGACGATTGCCTTCATGCGGCCTCTAGCCTTCCTCTTCGTCCGGCGGCATGGCCATGCCGAGCGTGTTGAATCCGCCGTCGACGTAGAGCACCTGGCCGCTGATGTTCGCGCCCGCATCGCTGGCGAGAAAGGCGGCGGCGGCGCCCACGTCCTCGATCGAGATGTGACGGCGTAGCGGAGTCACCTTGGGGAAGACCCTGTAGAGGCTGCGGAAATCGCCCACGCCCGCGGCTGAGAGCGTGCGCACCGGCCCGGCGCTGATGGCGTTCACGCGCACGCCCTGCGGCCCCACATCGGAGGCGAGGTAGCGCACGGCCGACTCCAGCGCGGCCTTGGCCACGCCCATCACGTTGTAGCTGGGCATCATCTTCTGCGAGCCGTGGAAGGTCAGCGTCACGACGCTGCCGCCGTTCGGCATCAAGGGCAGGGCATTCCGCGTGAGCGCGACCAGCGAGTAGACGGAGAGTTCCTGCGCCAGCAGGAAGCCGTCGCGGCTCGTCTCGATGAACGGTCGCGCGAGGTCGTCGCGCTTCGCTCCCACGATCCCGTGCGCGACCGCATCGATGGTGCCGTAGCGGTCGCCGAGCTTTGCGAAGAGCGCCTCGATCTCCTCGTCGCTGGTGGCGTCGCAGGGCTCGACGAAGTCGCAGCCGATGCTCTCGGCCAGGGGGCGCACGCGCTTCTCCATGGAGGGGCCGTAGGAGAGGGCGACGGTGGCGCCCGCCTCGTGCATCGCCTTGGCGATACCCCACGAGATCGAGCGGTTGTTGGAGACGCCGCAGATGAGGGCGGTCTTGCCTTCCATGCCTGACATAGCTGGCAAGCCTACGGCCTCGCCCGAACCGGCGGCAAACGGTTTCGCCCGTGAGTGAGCCGCCCCGTACGATACCCGCCGATGGACCTCTCGCCCGTAGCCCTGCTCCTCTCCATCACGATCGATATCGATCCCGACATCGGCACGATCTTCGGGCTCACGATCTCGTGGCACGGGCTCTTCACGGCGATCGGCATCATCGGCGGCGTCAGCCTCTCCGTGTACCTGGCGAGAGTCGATGGCATCCCCTCGGATGTGGGCCAGGAGCTCGCCCTCGTCTCGGTGATCTCCGCCATCGTCGGGGCGCGCCTCTTCTTCGTGTTCGAGCACTGGGATCGGTTCCACGACGACCTCGCCGGCATCGCCCTCGATATCGCGGAGGGGGGCATCACCCTCTACGGCGGCCTCATCGGAGGCGTGATCGGGGGCGTGATCTACGGGCTGATCCACCGCTGGCCGATAGGAATCGGGCTGGATGCGGCCGCCCCCGGGATGATCCTCGGGCAGGGCCTCGGCCGCATCGGCGACCTCATCAACGGCGAGCACCTGGCCAATGCCAGCGACCTCCCCTGGGCTTTCGTCTACCGGCACCCGAACACGCTGGGTGAACTGGGCGTCTCGGTGCATCCCACCGCCGGCGGCTACGAGCTGCTCGGCGACTTCATCATCCTCGCGTTCCTGCTGTTCGTGGCCAGGCGCTTTCTCAAGGTGCCCGGCTGGCTCTTCTGCACCTACGCCGTCATCTACTCGGTTATGCGCTTCGGCCTCTCCGAGTTCCGTTTCGATGAGCAGACCATCGATGGCATACCCGTCCCCCAGATCGTGGCGGCAGTCGTCATCGGGATCGCGATCATCCTCGCGGGCGTGATCCGGCGCTTCCCCGGCAAGATCACCGACGAGTGGGAGGACCGCGTCTTCGGCCCGCCCCTCGAAGCCGAGGCCGAGGACGAGTCCACACCCGCCCCGGCATGAGCGCGCCCGAGCCCGTCACCCTCTACACCCGCGCCGATTGCCACCTCTGCGACGAGGCCCGCGCCCTGCTCGATACGCTCGCCGGCGACCTCGGCTTCACGGTCGAAGCCATCGACATCGATGCCGACAAGGACCTGTGCGCTCGCTACGACTATGCCGTCCCCGTGATCGCGCTCGGTACAGAGGAGATCGCGCGTGCGCCCATCCGCGCGGCGGCGCTTGAGGCGCGCCTGCGGGAGCGCTACCGGTAGAGCCCGCGCTCGCGGATGTACGCCTCCACCGTCTGCGGCACGAGATAGCGAATCGGCCTGCCTGTGCGCACACGGTCGCGCACGAGCGTCGAGCTGACCGGCAGAGGCGGCATATCGATCGGGATTGGCGCCTCGCGCAAACCGGCCTGCGCTGCGAGCCACGCCTGCTCGCTCTCGTCCGCGCCCTTGGGCGCCACGGCCAGGCGCGCGAGGGCGGTGATCACGTCCGGTTCGCGCCAGGCGGGCATGTCCGCCAGCGCGTCGCTTCCGAGGATCAGCACGATGTCGTCCGATCCCTGGACGTGCAGTTCTCGCAGGGTGTCGACGGTGTACGTCGGCCCGATGCGCTCGACCTCGCGCTCGTCGAGGTGGAAGTCCGCGTTGCCGGCGATCGCGAGGTGCGTCATCGCGAGCCTGTCCGCGGCGGGACTCACAACGCGGTCGGCCTTCCGCCAGGGGTCGCCCGCGGGCATGAAGTACACCCGGTCCAGCCCGAGCTGCACGCGCGCGCACTCGCCGAGCGCCAGGTGCCCCACGTGAGGGGGGTCGAAGGTGCCTCCCAGCAGGCCGATTGGCATGCTGGGAGTCTAGTCCATTGGTCGATTAGCACTCTTTCCCTGGCCCTCTGGGCAATTAGCACTCTCGCTCGCAGAGTGCTAACATAGCTTGGCAAGGTTCACAATGGCATTGTCAGAGCGAAGGGCCAGAATCCTCGGCTTCATCGTCGAGGACTACGTCGAGAGCGCGCAGCCGATCGGCTCCGCGGCGCTCGTGGCGAAGCATGACCTCGACCTCTCCAGCGCTACCGTTCGCAGCGAGATGGCCACCCTCGAGGGTGAGGGACTCATCACCCACCCCCACACCTCCGCCGGGCGCGTGCCCAGCAATCTCGGTTATCGCACCTACGTTGGCTCCCTCATGGGCGAGCGCCGCCTGTCGAGTCAGGAAGAGCTGACCATCCTCCACCAGTTCCACCAGAGCGCCGTCAACCTGGAGCGTTGGCTCGCGCTCTCCGCGAGCGTGCTCGCGAACTCGCTCCACACCGCCGCCATCGCGACGGCGCCCCACATGGTGGAGGTGCGCCTGAAGCAGCTCCAGCTCGTCGAGCTCACGGAGGAGAGCGCCCTGCTGGTGGTCGTCATGAACGACGCCGCCGTGCTCCAGCACACGTTGGAGTTCGAGGGGGCGGTTTCCCAGGCCCATCTCACGCGACTCGCCGGCCGTCTCAACCAGCAACTCGCGGGCCTCACCGCCGCCGAAATCGAGGCGACCATCCACCCGACCGCTGCCGTGGAACGGCAGATTCTCGACCAGGTGGTCGCGCTGCTGCGCAGCGAGGAAGACGCCGCCAGCGAGACACCCTTCGTTGAGGGCGTGCGCGAGCTGCTCCGCCAGCCCGAATACGAAGGCGACAGCGATCGCCTGCTCGATACCCTCGAGGCGGTCGAGGGCTCGCGCCTCCAGCGCGCCATCCCCTCGCGTTCCCTGGGCAGGGACGACGTGACCATCGTGATCGGCGACGAGAATCCCTCCGAGCCCTACCGCAACATGAGCTTTGTGCTCTCGCGTTACGGCCCCGCCGGGGGAGCCGGCGGCGTCATCGGCCTGCTTGGCCCCACGCGCCTCGACTATCCCGACGCCGTCGCCCACGTGCGCTACGTGAGCGACGTCCTGACCGAGCTCATGCGCCGCTTCTACGGCGACGTGAGCCCGGCGTCGATCCCCGCGGAGGAACAATGAGCGACAGCGATTCTCCCGAGTTCGTCGACCGGCGCGCTGCATCGCGCATGGGCGCCGAGGGCGCCGAACCCCCTGCCGGGGAAGAGACCGCGGCCGTACCCGACGACGCCACCGCTGCCGACCTGCGCGAGCAGCTTGAGGCCGCGGTGGCCGCGGCCGAACGCTTCGAATCCAGCTGGAAGCGCACCGCTGCCGACCTCGCCAACTACAAGCGCCGCGTCGAGCAGGAGCGTGCCGAACAGGCGCGCCTGGCGAGCGCCGCGTTGGTTATCAACCTGCTGCCCATCCGCGACGACTTCGGTCGCGCGGTCGAAACGCTCGACAGCACGCTCGCCGGGCTCAACTGGGTCCAGGGCGTGCTCGCGATCGAGCGCAAGCTCGGCGGGCTGCTTGAGAGCATGGGAATCACGGAAGTGCCCGCCGAGGGCGAGACCTTCGACCCCACGCGGCATGAGGCCGTCGGCCGCACGCCCGGCCGCGAGAACGTCTGCCTGCACGTCGTGCAGAAGGGCTACGCCCTCAGCGGCGCCGTCATCCGCCCCGCCATGGTGATCGTGGGCGAAGGCGGCGAGGCGGCGCCCGGCCAGGCCATGGAAAGCGAAAACGAGGGCGCCTAGCCGCCCCGACAGAACACAACGAACAGCTCGAAGGAGAACGAACATGCCGAAAGTGCTGGGAATCGATCTGGGAACCACCAACAGCGCGATGGCCGTGATGGAAGGCGGTGAGCCTACCGTCGTGCCGAACGCCGAGGGCACGCGCACCACCCCCTCGGTCGTCGCGCTTACCAAGTCGGGCGAGCGGCTGGTGGGGCAGGTGGCCAAGCGCCAGGCCATCACCAACCCCGAGAACACCGTTTACAGCATCAAGCGCTTCATGGGTCGCAAGTACAGCGACCCCGAGGTCCAGAGCGGCGTGGGCTCCATGCCCTACCACATCAGCGCCGCCGGTAACGGCGACGTTTGCGTGGCGATGGGCGAGGCCGACCACAGCCCGCCCGAGGTAAGCGCCATGATCCTGCAGAAGCTGAAAGCCGATGCGGAGGCTTACCTCGGGGAGACGGTGACCGAGGCCGTCATCACCGTGCCTGCCTACTTCAACGATGCCCAGCGGCAGGCCACCAAGGACGCGGGCCGCATCGCCGGCCTCAACGTGCTGCGCATCATCAACGAGCCCACCGCCGCCTCTCTCGCCTACGGCCTCGAAAGGAAGGCCGACGAGGTCATCGCCGTCTACGACCTCGGTGGCGGGACCTTCGACATCTCTATCCTTGAGATCGGCGACGGCACCTTCCAGGTGCTCAGCACCAACGGCAACACCCACCTCGGCGGCGACGACTTCGACGATCGCGTCATCGAATGGCTCGTCGACGAGTTTCGGCAGGCCGAGGGCATCGACCTGCGTCAGGACCGCCAGGCCCTCCAGCGCCTGAAGGCAGAGGCGGAGAAGGCCAAGATCGAGCTCTCCAGCGTCCAGCAATCGGAGATCAACCTGCCCTTCATCACCGCCGATGCGAGCGGGCCCAAGCACCTCAACCTCACCCTCACCCGGGCCAAGCTCGAACAGCTCGTGGGCGACCTCCTGCGGGGCACGCTCGATCCCGTGAAGAAGGCCCTCGACGACGCCGGCAAGGCTGCCGGCGATGTCGACGAGGTCGTGCTGGTCGGTGGCCAGACGCGCATGCCTTCGGTCCAGCAGCTCGTGGGCGAGTTTTTCGGCAAGGAGCCCCACAAGGGCGTCAATCCCGACGAGGTGGTCGCCGTCGGCGCCGCCATCCAGGCGGGTGTCCTCAAGGGCGACGTCCAGGATGTCCTCCTGCTGGACGTGACCCCCCTCACCCTCGGCATCGAGACGCTGGGCGGCGTGATGACTACGATCATCCCCCGCAACACGACCATCCCCACGGCCAAGAGCCAGGTATTCAGCACGGCCGCCGACAACCAGCCCAGCGTCGAGATCCACGTCCTCCAGGGCGAACGCCCCATGGCGCCGGATAACAAGTCGCTCGGCAAGTTCACGCTCGACGGCATCCTCCCCGCGCCGCGCGGCGTTCCCCAGATCGAGGTCACCTTCGACATCGACGCGAACGGCATCGTGAACGTCAGCGCCGCTGACAAGGGCACCGGTCGCGAGCAGAAGATCACGATCCAGGCGTCCAGTGGCCTGAGCGAGGACGAGATCCAGAAGATGCAGCAGGACGCCGAGCTGCACGCCGACGAGGACCAGCGCCGCCGCGAGATGATCGAGGTGCGCAACCTCGCCGACAGCGCCGCCTACCAGGCGGAGAAGACCCTCGCCGACAACCCCGACACGATCGACGACGCCCTCAGGGCGGATGTCGAGGAGAAGGTCAAGGCGGTTCGCGAAGCCCTTGAAGCCGAAGGCGAAGACGATGCGACCAAGGAACGCATCGAGACTGCGCTCGAAGCCCTCACGCAGGCCCTCCAGAAGGTCGGCGAGGCCGTTTACAGCCAGCAGGGCGCAGACTCCGGTCCGGGTCCGGGTCCGGGTCCGGACGGCGCCGCTGGAGGCGGTTTCGATGGCGGAGCCAGCGCGGGGGGCGCCGAGGAGGGCACCGTCGAGGGCGAGTTCCGCGAGGTCTAGCGAGCACTCCGCTCGTCCTATGGCGATTCCCGAGAAGACACTGCATGAGCTGGTAGCGGTCGGTCGCGACCTCTACCAGCTCGGCATGGTCAGCAGCCGGGGCGGCAATCTCAGCGTCCGCGACGGGCACTCGTTGTGGATCACCGGCACGGGCACGGCGCTCGGCCACCTCAAAGCGCTGGACATCAGCCGCGTGTTCCCGGATGGACAGCACGAACCCCCGCCCCCCTCCAGCGACACCATCCTGCACTGGACCATCTACGCCACCACCGAGGCCGGTGCGATCGCGCACGCTCATCCCCACCACGCCATCGCCCTCTCCTACGACCGCGATGTCTTCACGCCCGAGGACCTGGAGGGCCAGCTGCACATCCCAGAGGTTCCGGTGGTCGAGCAGGGGCCGCTCCAGGAGCAGCAGATCGCAGATGTCCTGCGCGAATCCCGTGTCGCCCTGCTGCGCGGGCACGGCGCGTATGCGCGGGGCGGCTCGCTCTGGGACGCTCTCCACTGGCTCACCGCACTTGAGGAGAGCGCCCATATCTCCTGGCTGCGCCAGGCCATCGCGCGGGAATAACCTGTTGCGGCGTGGCGGAGCGTATTGCTACGTCGAACGGCGGGGGAAAGGGAGTCACCGCATTGTGAACATGCCCAACGGTCAAGCCCTGTCAGTTCCCTCAACCGTCAGGGTAGGGACACTTCGCAGCTCCCTCCGACTCGCACAGTGCTCGGTCGGCGAGTTCATGCGCCACCTGCGCCGTTAGGAGACCAGCATGGATGTCACGGTGCTTGTTTATGAAGCCGAAGAAGGTGGCTACTGGGCGCACGTCGCGGAGATGCCCGGCTGCTTCTCCTCCGGGGAAACGCTCGATGAGCTGCGGACAAACGTCGTGGAAGCGATGGAGGCATGGCTCCTCAATGACGACGGCGAAGGTCCCCGCGTCTACGAACCCATCGAACGCTGGCAGGTGGCCGTGCCCAAATCAGCCCTTCAGCCTGCTTCCTGAGACACTGCGTACAGCTTCGTCACCGTCACTGCTTCCACGGGACAGCGCACCACGCAGAGGTCGCAGAGGATGCACTCGTCGACGTTCTCGTCGATGACGCGCGCGACACGCTCGCCCGGCTCCCGCTCGAGGATGTCAACGGGACAGCTCTGCACGCACTCCCGGCAGTCTGGCCGTGAGGCGCAGGCCGCCTCGTCGATGCTCACCTCGATGAAGAGCGCCACGGGCTGAGCCTACCCCATCTGCTACGATCGCTTTCCGTGACCATCGACGCGCACACCCACCTCTTTCCGCCCACGCAGGCGAGCGCCCGCAACGCCATCGCCAGCCGCGACGCCGGTTTCGCCGAGATCTACGGCGATCCGTCCGCGGCCATCGCCGACGCGGCCGCGTTGCTCGCGGCCCTGGGCGAGGACGGCATCGAGGCGGCGGTCGCGCTCGGCTTCGCCTTCGCCGGCGAGCGCGAGCTTGCCGAGCAGAACGAGTACCTCCTCGCCGTCGCCGCCGAGACGCCCCGCGCCATCGTGCCCTTCGCCACTGTCAATCCCGCCCTCCCCGGCTGGGAAGCCGGGGCGCGACGGGCGCTCGCCCAGGGCGCGCGCGGTTTCGGCGAGCTGCGGCCGGGTACGCAGGGCTGGGATCCGCTCGCGCCCGAGGGGCGGCGACTCCTCGCCCTCGCAACCGAGGCTGGGGCTGCGCTCCTCTGGCACACCAGTGAGCCCGCCGGCCACGGCTACCCCGGCAAGGACGGCGGCCTCTCCCCGGCGAAACTGATCGAGGTCGCCACCGCTGCCCCCGAGGTCACGATGGTGGGCGCCCATCTCGGCGCGGGCGCGTCCTTCTACCTCTCCATGCCCGAGGTACGGGAGGCCACCCCGAACCTCCTCTTCGATACAGCAGCGGCCAGCCTGCTTTACGATTCCAGGGCGATCGCGCTTCTTGTAGAGACGGTCGGGGTCGAGCGCGTCCTCTTCGGTTCGGACTTCCCTCTGCGGAGGCCCGGTTCCGAACTGAAGCGGACCCTTTCGGGGCTCGATCCCGCCTTCGGCAAGGCGATCGCCGGAGAGAATGCCCGTAAGCAGCTGTGTTGACATGACCGAGCCAAACGAAAAGACCCACCGCCTGTTTGTCGCCTGCGAGCTCCCCGAGGAGGTCCGGCGTGCGATGGGCGGCCTCGTCGAGAGCCTGCGGGCCCAGAGCGACGGCGCCGTGCGCTGGGTGAACCCCCAGAGCATGCACGTCACGCTGAAGTTCCTCGGCGACGTGCCCGAGCGCCAGATTCCCGCCGTGAAGATGGCGCTCCAGGAAGCCGTCGTCCGGCATTCGGCCTTCTTCCTGGAGCTGTCCAACATCGGATCGTTCGGAGGGCGTGAGGGCATCCGCCTGATGTGGGCCGCCGTGGCCGGGGACGTCCTCCGGCTGGAGGCGCTCGCCCGCGACGTCAACCGCGCCCTTGCCGTCGTCGGCTTCCAGCCCGAGACGCGCCCCTTCCGCCCACACCTCACGCTCGGCCGGGTCCGCAACGACGTTCCCACCCGCCAGCGCGCCGAGATCGAGGTCGCCGTCGGCAAGACCAAGATTCCCGTGTGCGAGTGGCGCACCGCCGAGATATCCCTCATCCGCAGCCGCCTGCAGCCGGACGGCGCGCGCCACGACATCGTCGCCACCTTCCCCCTCAGCGCCCCGCTGGGCTAGGGCTGAGCGCCTCCGGAACCAGCTTCTCCGTTCCCCCGAGATGCGTAGGATTCCCGTGGAGAGAGGAAGGGACCGATGCCAGCAGACGCGCACCCCGAGCCCACCGAGGAGGAGGTCCGCTCCTACTTCGAGACGTGCAGCAACTGGGGGCGCTGGGGTCCCGACGACAGCGCCGGCACGATCAACCTGATCACCCCCGAGAAGCGTCGCGAGGCGGCGTCGCTGGTCCAGAGCGGTCGCTCGGTCTCGTGCTCCTACCCGCTCAATACGCAGGGCGCCCCCGGCAATTGGAACCCCGCCCAGCACTTCATGCGCATCGGCCCGGCCTCCTCCGCCGATTACATCGGTCTCGTCTTCCACGGCTACGCCACCACTCACGTCGATGCCCTCTGCCACATCTTCTGGGAAGGGAAGATGTGGAACGGCAAGGACGCGGCCGAGGAGGTCACCTCCGCCGGCGCCCGCACGGGGGCTGTGTCCGCCTGGAAGGACGGCATCATCACGCGCGGCGTGCTGCTCGATATCCCCCGCCTGCGTGGCGCCGACTACGTCACCCCCGACCAGCCCACCCGCGGCTGGGAGCTGGAAGCCGCCGCCGCCGCCGAGGGCGTCGAACTGCGCTCCGGCGACGCCGTCCTCGTGCGCGGGGCTCGCCCCGCCTTCCTCGCCGGAAACCCCGGGATGGCGCCCGGTATCCCGCCCACCCCCGGCCTCCACGTCGACTGCGTGCCCGTCCTCAAGCAGGCCGATGCCGCCATCCTCGGCTGGGACATGCTCGATGCCCGCCCCCACTCCTACCCCCTGTTCGACGACGCGCCGGGCGGCCCCGTGCACGTCCTCACGATCGTCTACATGGGCCTGCCCCTGCTCGACAACGCCTTCCTCGATCCGCTGGCGGAGGCCTGCGCCGAGGAGGGACGCTGGGAGTTCATGCTCAACATCGCGCCCCTGCACGTGCGCGGCGGCACCGGCTCTCCCGTGAACCCCATCGCCGTGTTCTGAGCCTTCCCGACCACACCCGCACTGACACCACAACGGAGGACATGCCCCCATGACCGAAAACGAGACCGAAGAGCTGCAGCCGGAGCGCGCAATGGTCGTCGTCGCCCATCCCGACGACGCCGAGTTCATGGTGGCCGGCACCGCCGCGAAGTGGGCGGGGCGCGGCGCCGAGGTGACCTACGTGGTCATCACGAACGGCAACAAGGGCAGCGAGGACCCGGAGATGACATCCACGCTGCTCGCCGAGATTCGCGAGGCCGAGCAGCGCGCCGCCGGGCGCATCCTGGGCGTGAAGCACTTCGAGTTCCTCGGCTACGAGGACGGCTACCTCGTCCACACCCTTGACTTGCGCCGCGACATCACCCGCGTCATCCGCAAGTACCGACCCGACATCGTCGTGACCTTCGACCCGACGGCCCGCTTCATGTTCGACGCCTATGCCAACCACCCAGACCACCGCGCCGCCGGCGATGCCACCGTCGACGCCATCTTCCCCAGCGCCCGCGACCGCCTCACCTTCCCCGAGTTGCTGGTCGATGGGCTCGAGCCCCACAAGGTGAAGCAGCTCTGGATGGGATCCGGAGCCGGCGCCACCGCAAACGTCTGGGTCGACATCAGCGAGACGATCGAGCTGAAGAAGAAGGCGCTCGCCGCCCACCCGAGTCAGCTCAGCGAAGAGGTCGCGGAGTTCGCGGCGGAGATGGCGCGCGGTCAGGCCGGCGATCAGGAGTTCGAGTACGCCGAGGCCTTCCGCCGCATCATCTTCGACCAGCCCCGGGAGACCACCGGGCCGCCGGCGAGGCGCGCCTCGCCCAGCGCCGCGAGGCATCGAGCTAGGGGCCGCGCCACTCCGCGAACGCGAGGATGTTGCCGTCGGGGTCGCGGAAGAAGGCCATCCACTCCTCCGCGCCCGCCGGACCAAAGTCGCCCGCCTCGTCGCGGTGGATGAGCGTGGGCTCCTCGTCGACCGCCACGCCCGCCTCCCGCAGCGCCGCCACCGCCCCGTCGAGGTCGTCGACGCGGAAGCAGAGCGGCGAGCCCGCTTGCTCGATGGCGCCCGGGATGGCGTCGAGCATGAGCCTCACGCCCCCGATGTCGAAGAACGCCAGGCCGGGCGGGTCGAAGGTGGCTGTGTGGCTCCCGCCGAGCACGTCCCGGTAGAACGCAACCGAGCGCTCCAGGTCGGTGCTCCGTTGCGCCACCTGCGCGAGCGCAGTCAGCGCGAGGGGGCGGTTGCTCACTCCGGCGGCCTCGGGCGGGCCCCCGGCAGGCGCAGCAGGTGGTTGCCGCCGTCCACGGGGATGACCTGCCCGGTGATGTCGCTGAAGAGGTCGCTGGCCACCGCCAGGGTCACGTCCGCGCAATCGTCGACGGTGGTGATGCGCCCGAGGGGCGTCTGCTCGATGAAGGCTGCCGCCGTGGGGTTGTCGTCCGGGATATCGACGCGCGCCTCGTCGATGGGCGTGCCGCCGCCGTAGTTGTTCATGGCGGTGGGCACGAAGGTCGGGGCGACTGCGTTCACGCGCACGTGGTCGCCGCCGTACTCGCGGGCCGCGATCTTCGTCGCAAAGTTGATGGCCGCCTTCGCCGCCGAATACGGTGTCAACCCCACGGGGATCGAGATCGCTGTGGTCGACGTAATGTTGATGAGGGAGCCCCCGCCACTCGCCGCGATGGCGTTGCCGAAGTGCTTCATGAAGTAGATGAAGCCGAAGTACTGGATGTCGGCGACCTCGTGCAGCATCTCCGGGGTGATGTCCCTGATGAGGGAGCTGCGGACGATGCCGGCGGAGTTGACGGCGATGTCGAGGCGGCCCCACTTCTCCATGGCCGTGTCCGCCAGCGCCTTCAGGTCGTCGTGATCGCGGCCGTCGCAGCGGACCGCCGTGCCGCCGATCTTGTCCGCCAGCTTCTCCAGGTTCTCCAGGCGGCGGGCGGCCACAATCACGTCCGCCCCGTGCTCCGCGAAACGCTCGCAGATGGCCCAGCCGATGCCGCTCGAGGCGCCGAGCACGACGGCCTTCTTCCCTTCCAGCAGCTTCATCCAGTCACCTCTTCAACACTCGCCCTGTGGACAGGGCTATACTCTCGGGCAGGATACGCGAAGGCGCGGAACCGGTCGGTTGGAGCGTGCGCTCCGGCCAAGGCGAGCGCGAAGGAGCAAGCTATGCCGAGAGTCAGCGAAGTCGGTGGAATGGCGGGGTTTGGCGGCGTCTATGGACACCGCCCCGACCTCTTCAAGGGATTCATGTTCAACTACGGGCTGCTGTGGTCCCACAGCACCCTCGATCCACTCCTGAAGGAGCTCATCCGGCTTTACTCGTCCAACACCAACGGATGCCGTTACTGAATCCCGGCCCGCACTGCTGCGGCGCAGCAGGAAGGCATGGACGAGGAGATGATCCAGAAGGCGCTCGACTTCCGGAACTCCGACCTCCCGGACCGCATCAAGATCGCGCTCGAGCTGGCTGAGGACTTCATCCTCAACCATGCCAACAACGTCGATGATGCATTCATGGATCGTCTCAAGGAGCACTACAGCGAGGACCAGGTCGTCGAGATCACCATCGGCATTGGTATCTGGGACGCCGTGCACAAGTTCAACAACGTCTTCGATGTGCCCCCGCCCGTGGAGGAGGGCCTCTTCATCCTCGAACGTCTCGCCGACGTGCCCGAGGATATGCGCCACCTCGTGACGCATCTAGACGGCGCCGGCAATCCCATGGATCGCTGGCAGCCGGCCGAGGCGGAAGCCGCGGGAGGCGCCTCCTAGGCTCTTCCCGGCGGGCTATTCCTCGAAACAGCCGAGGCGCTCGGCGAGTGCACCGCACTCGCTGGGCGCTTTGCGGTTAACGCCGCCGCTTCCGCCACGCGGCGAGGACGACGCCGGCAAGGATCCCCCCGGCGAACATCAGGAAGAAGTACTCCACGGCCCGACGCTATGCCGGCACGCGGGGCTCGCGCCCCACGAAGCGCTTCGGCAGACGCACGGTCATGGCCGCCCCGCGACCGTCCTCGTTGCGCGCCGCCACGGTTCCGCCGTGCGCCTGCACCAGGTGCTTCACGATCGCGAGTCCCAGCCCGGCGCCGCTGTCCGCGCGCGAGTGCTCCGCCTTGTAGAAGCGCTCGAACACGCGGTCGAGGTCCTGCGCGGCGATGCCCGGTCCGTCGTCGCATACCTCGACCGCGACGAGCGCATCCTCTTCGCGCACGTCCACCGTGATCGCGCTCCCCTCGGGGCTGAACTTCAGCGCGTTATCGAGCAGGTTGGTGACGATGCGGACGGTGGCCGTGCGGTCCGCCTCCACTGTCGGCGTCTCGCCGGTGGGGCCGTCGATGCGCACCTTGGAGGCCTCCAGCCTGGGCGCCAGCCCGTCCTGCGCTTCCGCCACGGCCGAGGTCAGGTCGACCTGCTCCGGCTCGAGGTGGATCGCCCCGGATTCGATGCGTGAGAGGTCGAGCAGCTCGCTTGTCAGGAGCGCCATGCGCTGCACCTGCTGGCGGATGCGGCTGAGGAAGGCCGCGTGCTCATCCGGTTCGAGGTCGCCCAGTTCCAGCGTCTCGACGAGCGCACCGATGGCCGCGATCGGCGTCCGCAGCTCGTGCGAGACGTTGCTGATGAAGTCGCGGCGCATGTGGTCAACGCGGTGCACTGGCGAGAGATCGACCAGGATCAGGAGGACCGCCCAACTGCCCCCTTCCGCCACCGGCACCGCGAGGGCGCGGAGGGGGGAGCGGTCGGCGCCGAAGGGCACCACCTTTGGCGGCGGCGTTCCCCGTCCCGCGACCGCCTCGCGTGCGAGCGCGTCAAGCTCGTAGTCGCGCGCGCTCTCGATGAGCGCGCGGCCCACCACTTCGTGTTGCTCCATGCCCAGCAGGGCCAGCGCCGCCGGGTTGGCGTACTGCACGTTCGTCTCGGCGTCCACGGCCATGATGCCGTCGGCGGCGGCGGCCAGCGCCGCCTCCAGACGGGCGCGCTCCGCGGTGATCGCCCGCGAGGACGCCTCGATCGCCGCCGCCATCACGTTGAACTCGTGGGTGAGCTCCGCCGTCGGTCCGGTTGTCCGAACGGCCCGCGCCGAGAGACTGCTGCCCCGCAGCGCCCGTGCCGCTTCCGCCGTCTCCCGCACGGAGAGCGCCACGGGGCGCAACAGCAGGAACGCGCCGGCAAGGCCGCCGCCGCCCATCACGAGCACCGTCACGGTGATCCAGAGGGCGTCTCCCACGGTGGCGGTGACGACTGCCGCGGCCGAGGACGCCAGTAAACCGACGACCCCGCTCGCGAGAGCCGCCCGTCCGGCCAGGCTGCTCATGGCCCCAGCCTACCCCTCGAAGAGGTATCCGCTCCCGCGAACCGTGCATATGCGCTGGGGATTGGCCGCATCCGGCTCAATCTTCTGGCGAAGCCAGCGCATATGGACGTCCACCGTGCGCGCGTCACCGTTGAAGTCGTGCTCCCAGACCGACTCAAGGATGTGCTCGCGTGAGAGCACCTGGCCGGGATGTCGCAGCAAGAATAGCAGGAGCTCGAACTCTCGCGGCTTCATCCGCAGCAGATCGCCGCCGCGCCGTACCTCGCGCCGCACCGAATTCACCTCAAGGTCACCGGAGCGGACCACGTCCTCGTCCGGCGGCGCCTCCTGGCGAGTGGGCGATCGCCGCAGCAGGGCGCGTACTCGCGCGAGCAGTTCGCGCATGCCGAAGGGCTTGGACAGGTAGTCGTCCGCGCCCGTGTCGAGCCCGGCGACGCGGTCGCCCTCCCCGCCAAGCGCCGTGACCATGATGATCGGCACCTGCGTGTCTCGCCGAAGCGCACGACAGATGCCCATCCCGTCGACGCCGGGGAGCATCAGGTCGAGCACGATCACGTCGGGTTCGTGGGAGCGCGCCATGCGGAGACCGTCGTCGCCACGGGCTGCGGTAAGCACCTCGTACCCCTCGCGGCGGAGGTGGTGCGCCATCGCGAGGAGGAGCGCTTCCTCGTCCTCGACGATCAGCACGGTTGCCGCGCTGGCAGGGGCCGCAGTCATGGCCACCTCGTGATCTGCAGGTGTTCCGTGTGAACAGAACTTGAACGGCCAACCATTAACAATCCTCGCACAGCTCCGTTGCACGCGCTGAGTCCACGGTCTCGACGCCGTTGCTGCCGGTCGGCCTAGCCCCCCGACCGCCGTTGCGCGTGCGCCACCAGCGCCTCTACCGCTTCCAGGGGGTCGGGAATATCGGCGTCGGGTGGGCTGATGGCCCGCACGATGGCGAGGTGCTCGATGGCCCGTACGACTACCCAGCGCCACATCAGGGTCTTGTCCACTGGCGCCTCGAGCTGGTACCCCCGCAGGTAGAAGAAGGCGGCGAGCGGCCGGAACAAGCGCGTGATCACGCGCATCGCCGGACTCGGGTCGAGCGGCTCGCCCAGCCGCAGCAGCGCCACCGACCGGGCCACGTCCGCCTCCGGCGGACCCGCCGCGCAGAACCCCCAGTCGATCACCACACGCCGCCCGCCCGGCTCCAGCAGGATGTTCCCCGGGTGGAAGTCGCTGTGACAGAAACGGTCACCGCCCTCGAGCCCCTCAAGGGTCTCCTCGGCGAGCGCTGCCAGGTGTGGCGGAACCTCCACGTTTCCGATCCACTCGCGCGCTCGCTCGTGCACGGTCGCAATCCCCTCGGGGGCGGGGAGCGCGTTTACGCGAGCGTGGATCTTGCCGGTCTCCCACGCTTCGCGCGTCACCAGCCACGGCTTGCGACCCACCAGGTCGAGCAGGTTCTCGCCATCGATGCGCTCCATCACGGTGCCTTCGCGCCCGCCGATGTTCACCGACTCGCCGAGGCGCGGCGCCGGGATGCCTCCCGCCAGCGCGGCCGGGATCGCGATCCGCTCGGGCTCGATGCTGCGATCGACTCCCTCCCGGAACAGGCGCAGCGCGAGCCCGTCCTCCCACGCGAAGATCTCCGCCTCGTATCCCTCGCCCAGCTTCTCAAGGCTCGCCACGTCGATGTCCGGGCTGTGTTCCGTCATGAGCGCGTCCCTCCTGGTCCTTCGCTGTCGCCGAGCATCGCCGCCGTGCCCCCCATGCGCCGCGCGATCCGAGCCGCTCCCGCCTTGTCCCCCGGCACCAGCTCGCCATCCAGCACGAGCGTGCTTAGCCGCTCCTTGATGCGTGCAATCCAGGGGCCGGGCCCGCGCTCCAGGAGCGCCATCAGCTCGCGTCCGTCGAGCGGGCTCTCCGCCCGCAGCATGGCCGCTTCCTCCGCCTCCACGCGCTCGCAGGCCGCCTCCAGACGGTCGTGATACTCGTGGTCGTCGTAGGTGTGGCTGGCATTATCCGCGCGCTTCAGCGCGAGCAGGTCGCGCCAGTGCCCCTCGAGTCGCCGCATGAAACGCCGCACCAGACGCCCGTCGTCGGGATCGGGACGGTCCATGTGACGCCGCACCAGCAGCTCCAGCAGCGCCCCCTCGCGCTTCCCCAGCCGCAGCCGCTCCGTCAGCGCCTCCGCCATGTCCGCCCCCACGATCTCGTGGCGGTAGAAGCCCCACTCGCCGTTCTTCTTCACGTGCCGGACCGCGGGCTTCCCGAGGTCGTGCAGCAGCGCGACCCAGCGGCGCAGCGTGCGGCTCTCGTCGTCCGTCGCGATCGCCTTCACCGTCGCCGTCGTGTGCCCCCACACGTCGAACTGGTGGAAGCGGTTCTGCTCGCAGCCGGGCATCGTCGCCAGCTCCGGCAGGACGTGGGGAAGGGCGCCGACCTCGCGCAGCGCCTCCAGACCCGCCTCCGGTTGCGCCCCTTGCAACAGCCGCTCGATCTCCGCCGTCACCCGCTCCTGCGAGAGCGTCCCCAGCAGCTCCACCGAGGCCGCCATCGCCGCCTGCGTCTCCTCCTCGATCGTGAAGCCCAATTGGCTCACGAAGCGCACCCCCCGAAGGATGCGCAGCGGGTCCTCGGCAAAGCGCGTCCGCGCCTCCCCGGGCGCGCGCAGCAGCCGGCGCTCGATATCCGCCCGCCCACCGAACGGATCGCGCAGCTCGCCCGTGACCGTGTTCCTGGCGATCGCGTTTACGGTGAAGTCGCGCCGGGCCAGGTCTTCGTCGATCGAACTCCCAAACGTGACATCGGGCCAGCGACTCCCGGGCGTGTAGCTGTCGCCCCGGAAGGTCGTGATCTCCGCCCACCCGTCTTCGAGCAGAACCCCGGTGGTTCCGTACCGCTGCCCGATCGTCGTCACGGTCGCGCCAAGCTCCCGCCCTATGCGCTCGCACTCGTCCGGCAGGGCGCTCGTCGCGAAGTCCGCGTCCCAGGGGTCCTTCGGGGGTACGCCCCGGAACGCGTCGCGCACAAGGCCACCGGCCAGCCACAGCTCGTGCCCGGCCTCGGCGAACGCTGCGATCAAGGCATCACGCGTCGGAGCCATACCCCGAGTCTAAAACAGCCCCACTCAGCGAGCGTAGCGAGCGCTTTCCTCAGCGATCCCGCGGAGCGGCGAGCGCTCTCCCCAGGCGGGCATCGCGAGCGCGCAGCAGTCGAGCGTGAGAATACCTGCGAGCGCTCCACTCAGGGGCGCGTCAGCGCACCGCTCTCCTCGACAACAAGCGTGTAGTACATGCCGCCCTCGTAGTGCCCCGCGATGTCGCAGTAGAGCACGTAGCGCCCGGGCGGCAGGCTGAACGTGCGCCCCTCCGTCCCACCCGGCAGGACCGTCTCCACCGTCCCCACCAGCTCCCCCGCCTCCTCCAGTTCCACCCGCCCCCCCTTGGACACCGGCAGGTCCGCCCCCTCAAGCTCCGTGCGCACAACGACGAAGCTGTGCCGCACCCCGTCAGCGTTCGAGAGTTCGAAGCGCAGGTCGCCGCTGGCCACCGCCGGCAATTCTCCGCCCGCCGCCGACCCCAGCCGCCACGCCCCCACCACCTGCACGTTCCCCTCCCCGTCGATCACCCGCAGGTCCCCATGCGAATGCGAGTGCGCGTGAAACCCCACCACCGCCACCGCCGCCCCGATCGCCAGCACCAACCCGACAAACACCGCCCGCCGCCGCACGACCGTCATGCCCATGCCAAACATGGTAGCGCTGCCGCGAGCGCTAGTGACAAGCGACGCTGACCCTGGTGGGGCGATGGTGGGTATGGACAGAATATACTACCCTTGGTAGCATTCTAAGTATGAAAGTGAGTATCAGCCTGCCCGACAAGGATATCGCGTTCATCGATCGGCAGATCGCTGGCCTAGGCGAATCTTCGCGGTCGGCAGTCGTGCGCAAAGCGCTAGAACTTCTGCGGGAAGATGAGCTTGAGAGAGAGTACGCCCAGCGTTGGGCGGAGTGGGATGAGGAGGAGGAGCAAGTATGGGATGTGACCTTGGCCGACGGTCTGGACGACGAACCTGATGGAGCGTGGTGAAATCCTGTGGGCGGACCTGGACCCGGTGCGTGGTTCGGAGGCGGCAAAGCGCCGCCCAGTAGTCGTCGTCACCCATGACCGCTTGAACCGAACTGTGACAAGACTCGGTCGTGGTGTCGTGACGGTTGTGCCTCTCGCGAGCCGCGTGGAACGCGTGTATTCCTTCCAGGTGCTCTTGCCGCCTGAGCGGACTGGCCTCCGCGTCGACTCAGTGGCGCAGGCGGACCAAATTCGCGCGGTCTCCATCACACGCTTCGGCGCGACTGTCGGCCATGTTCCCCCCGATCTCATGGCCGAGATCGACGACGCGATCCGGATTCACCTCGACCTCTAGGGTATCGTTCCGCCCATGGCGCGAATGAAGTTTGGCGTGGTCCTCCCCATGATCGGCTCCCTCGCCGGAACCGACGCGATCGATGCCGTGTGCGACCGGGCCGAGGCGGCCGGCCTCGACTCCATCTGGGTCATCGACCACATCCTCCTCCCCTACAGCATCGGCGCGAAGTACCCCTACAACCTCACCGGCGAGTGGATGGCCGGCCAGGGACCGTGGTGGGACGCCTTCTCCGTCCTCTCCTACGCCGCCGCCCGCACCAGCACCGTCGAGCTCGGCAGTTGCGTCATCATCCTGCCCTACCGCCACCCCGTGCACACGGCCAAGATCGTGGCCACCATCGACCAGCTTTCGCGCGGACGCGTGCAGTTCGGCATCGGCGTCGGCTGGATGAAGGACGAGTTCGAGAACCTCCAGCTCGATTCCTTCCACCACCGCGGCGCCCTCGTCAACGAGCAGATCGAAGTCTTCAAGGAAGTCTGGGCGAACGACCCTGCCTCCTTCGACGGCGACTACTACCGCTTCAACGAGGTGAGCGTCACCCCCAAGCCAATGCAGCGCCCCCACCCGCCCATCCTCGTCGGCGGCAACAGCGATGCCGCCCTCGAACGTACCGCCGCCCTCTGCGACGGATGGCTCGGCATCAGCCTGCGCCCCCACCAGCTCGCCGAGCATCGCGCCCGCCTCCTCCAGCGCTTCGAGGCCCACGGACGCTCCGGCGAGGACGTGCCCATCGCCATGCTCCACGGCATCCAGGTCACGGACGATCCCGACTACCGCGCCACCCTCACCGACCACGAGCGTGCCCAGGGTGTCGTCGGCACGCTCGAGCAGGTCGTCGAGGAGTTGCACGAGTTCGAGGAAGCAGGCCTCACGCACATGATCGCCTCCGCCCGTCGGCTCGGCCGCCCCGGTGGCGGCCTCGAAGCCGTCCTCGAAGGCATCGACAACCTCACGAACGACATCATCCCCGCCCTGCGCCGCTAGCCCTCGCAGGCAAGGCCGTGGCCCCCTCCGTCACGCACATCGTGGGGAAGCTGCTACCCGGGGGCCTCTGTCACTGGCTCCTCGTGCGCGCGGCCCGCCTCCCCATCATCCCGGCCCGGTCGCTGCGACACTCCGTCGTGTTCCGGCACCCCCTGCATCCCCGAATGAAGCACTACGTCCCGGTCCCGACCGAATACTCGCCCACCATCCTTGACCTGCCCGCCCCCGCCGCCCAGCGCTTACAGGAGGACATCCTGCGATGGGTTCCTGCGACCGCCTGGCGGTTCGTGAGGGTCGTAGCCAACTTCGGCGCGTACCAGGAGACCCCGTTCCTCCACGTCCACCTGCTCCGTAGTTCCACCCCGCCCGCCGGCACTGCCCCGCCTGCGCTGGGCTGGCTTTCCGTCGAGCTGGAGGACGGGGAGGTGGAGTCAGGCCGCAGAGTCGCGCACTACGACGCGCTCCGTGACGTCGCCGAGGTCACAACGGAACTGAACCACAGCTAACGCGGCGCGTTCTCGCGAAGGCGGATGTGCTCTCGCTCAGTCGGCCGGATCGGAGGAGGCAAGGGCAGCCGGCACCCTGACTGCAGGGTGTTCCGCCGCCCAACAGTCAATCTCGCCCGACTCGCGCAGTGCGCACGTATGGGCGGCGCCTGTGCTCACGGTGCGGTACCTCCCAACGGGGACGTCCGTCGCGCCGAAGAAAGTCGCCGCCCAGCAGTCAATCTCGCCCGACTCGCGTACCGCACAACTGTGGGCCCTGCCTGCGCTGACGGTGCGGTACTTTCCAGCGGGCGCGTCCGCCTGGCCGTACACATTGGACCCCCAGCAGTCGATCTCGCCCGACTCCCGCACCGCACAGCTATGGAATCGGCCTGCGCTCACGGTGCGGTACTTTCCAGCGGGCGCGTCCGTCTGGCCGTTCTCATTGGACCCCCAGCAGTCGATCTCGCCCGACTCCCGCACCGCACAGTTATGGAGCGCGCCTGCGCTCACGGTGCGGTACTTTCCAGCGGGCGCGTCCATCAGGCCGTCCTCAATGAACCCCCAGCAGTCGATCTCGCCCGACTCCCGCACCGCACAGTTATGGAGCTCGCCCGCGCTCACGGTGCGGTACTTTCCAGCGGGCGCGTCCGCCCGGCCGCGGTCATGGAAAAGGAACCCCCAGCAGTCGATCTCGCCCGACTCGCGCACCGCACAGGTATGGAACCAGCCCGCGCTCAAAGCCGTATAGCGCCCGGAGGGGGCGGCGGTTTGGAGGGAGCTGTTCAACCCCCAGCAGTCGATCTCGCCCGACTCGCGCACCGCACAGGTATGGAACCAGCCCGCGCTCAAAGCCGTATAGCGCCCGGAGGGGGCGGCGGTTTGGAGGGAGCTGTTCAACCCCCAGCAGTCGGTCGGGCCTGACTCGCGCACCGCACAGCTATGGAGCCCGCCAGCGCTCACGGAGAGGTATCCTCCAGCTGGCGCGTCCGTCTGGCCGAAGTCGCCATGCCCCCAGCAGTCGACCTCGCCCGACTCGCGCACCGCACAGCTATGGAGCCAGCCCGCGCTCACGGTGCGGTACTTTCCAGCGGGCGCGTCCGCTTGGCCGTCCTCACTGGACCCCCAGCAGTCGATCTCGCCCGACTCGCGTACCGCACAGTTGTGGGCCCCGCCCGCGCTCACGGTGCGGTACTTGCCACTTGGGGCGTCCGTCTGGCCGTCCTCACTCTGCCCCCAGCAGTCGATCTCGCCCGACTCGCGTACCGCACAACTGTGGGCTAAGCCCGCGCTCACCGTGCGGTACTTGCCACTTGGGGCGTCCGTCTGGCCGTCCTCACTCTGCCCCCAGCAGTCGATCTCGCCCGACTCGCGCACCGCACAGCTATGGAGCCAGCCCGCGCTCACGGTGCGGTACTTTCCAGCGGGCGCGCCCGCTTGGCCGTCCTCAGTGGACCCCCAGCAGTCGATCTCGCCCGACTCGCGTACCGCACAACTGTGGGCCCCGCCTGCGCTGACGGTGCGGTACTTTCCAGCGGGCGCGTCCGTCTGGCCGTTCTCATTCGACCCCCAACAGGTGATCTCGCCCGACTGCCGCAGTGCGCACGTGTGGTCGGCGCCTGCGCTCACCTGGACTGCGCGGTTCACACGCTGTATCTCGGCGGATTCGGGTGCAACCACCCGCACCACGTCATCGTCTCCGTCCCCCCACACGGCCACGAGCACGACCGCCACGACAGCCACACCGACCAGCACCAACGCCGTCCACGCGAGTGGGGGGCCTAGCGAGGCGAGCGCCCCCGGAGCCGCGAGCAGCGCCCGGACACGCGCCCCGATCCCCTTCCCCTCGGGGCGCCAGGCGGCAAGCTCGTGCCGGTCCCCAAGCTCGAGCTTCCCGAGCATGTTGGAGATGTGGTACTTGACGGCGTCGGGGCTGACGCCGAGGCGCACGGCGATCTCGACATTCGTGCCACCCCGGCGCAGCTCCTTAAGCACCCCCCACTCGGCGGGTGTGAGGATGTCGGGGTGGCGTGGCCTCCCCCCGCGATTACGCTCCATGTGCCGATCCTCGCACGCTGAGCGGGGAGGTTTCCCTACCCGACCCTGTCTGCGCCAATACCCACTCAGCGAGCGCCCTTCTCAGCCGCGCCCCAACTCAGCCGCCCGCGAGCGCGCAGCAGTCGAGCGCAGAGAGTCATCGCGACGCGCTCTCCTTAAGCCAGCGGAGCGAGCGCCTCCAGGTGGTCGTCGAAGTCGAATACCGGGTTCACCAGCACGTGCTCCGCTCCGATGTCGATGAGCTCCGCGATGCGCTCGTTGATGTACGACGCCGGCCCCCAGACCGCGACCTGGCTGGCGAGGTCCGCGTTCCCGTAGACATGTCCGAACCACTCGCGCAGCCGCGCCTCGGCGCGCTCCCGGTCGTCGTCGATGGCGAGGTAGAGGCGCTTCGAGATGGTGAAGCTGTCCGGGTCGCGACCTGTCTCCTCCAGCGCCTGCCGCAGGATAGCCACGTGCCCGCGGAAGTCCTCGATGCTCGACGAGCCCGGTCCCATCCAGGCGTCCCCGAGCCGCACCGCCCGGCGCAGGGCCGGCTCGACGCGCCCGCCGAACCAGACCGGCGGACCCGGTCGCTGGACCGGCTTCGGCTCCATCCGTGTCTCGTCCAGGTCGAAGAAATCGCCGTGGAAGGTCGCCTGGCGCTCCGACCAGAGGGCGCGCATGACCGCCAGCGACTCCGTGAAGCGCCGTACGCGCCGCCCCGGGCGAAGCCCGAACGCGGCGCTCTGCGCGTGGTCGTCGTTGCCAATGCCGAATCCTGCATCCACGCGCCCGCCGCTGAGCACATCCAGCGTGGCCAGCTCCTTCGCGAGCTGCACGGGGTTGTGCTGCGGCAGCACGAACACGGCCGTCCCCAGCCGCACCCGCTGCGTGATCGCGGCCACGTATGAGAGGAGGCTGATCGGTTCGAGGTTGCGGCTGCCGCCCAACACCTGGTCGAGCGTCCAGAGGCTCTGGAACCCGAGCGCCTCCGCCCGTCGCGCCACCCGCCCGATCGGCTCGATGTCGACCGGCTCCGTCGGCGAAACCTGCGGAAGCCCAAACCCGAAGGGGATCTTCTGGGACGGCTGCATGGTGGCTCCTTCCACGGCCAGCGCCGCGAGGGGGAATTCGTGCTGTCCCATCCTACTGAGCCCGCAGGGCAGCCGCCCCACTCGCCGAACCGGAACGCCCCTCGCGTCTTGTAGCATTCCCGCCATGGACGCAATCGGTCTCCGCGAACTCTACGACCACCACGCCTGGGCGATGGGGAAGGTGCTCGCACGCGCCTCCGCAGTGACGCCGGAGCAGGCTGCGGCGAAGCCGTGGGAGGGCGTGCCGAGCCTGCAAGACGCGCTCGCGCACATCGTGACGGCGGAGGGCTACTGGCTCTCGAACTGGCGGAGTCGGGAGCGGTACGTCCGCTTCCGCCCCGAGAGCGTGGCCGCCGTGGCCCGCGCCTGGGAAGCCCTCCAGGCCGAGACCCGCGCCTTCCTCGCCGGTCTGACCGATGCCGACATGACGCACCTCCTCCGCCTCTCCGAGCCCATCGGCGGGGGCCGCGACACCCTCGCCGCCGGCGTCACGCACGTGCTCCTGCACGCCGCCCAGCACCGTGCGGAAGCGGCGGCGCTCCTGAGCGAGTACGGCCACTCGCCGGGCGAGCTCGACTACATCGACTTCCTCGGGTCCCGTGAGGCGGTTCTTTCCGGGCTGTTCCCCCGCTAGCCCCAGCGACCGCGCTACGCGAGCGCTCTCCTCGGCACCGCGTAGGGTTTGCGGCATGGACGCGAACGGTCTGCGCGAGCTGTATGACCACCACGCCTCGGCGCTCGACCGCGTGCTCGCGTACGCCCTTGAGGTGTCGCCGGAGCAGGCCGTGGCGAAGCCCTGGCAGGGCGTCCCCAGTCTGCGGGACGCGCTCGCGCACATCGTCACGGCGGAACGCGTCTGGCTCATGCGCTGGCAGGATGGAGAGCCGCCCGCCTGGGCGAAGCGCCATCCCGACCCGTGGACCGTCGCCGAAATCGTTGAGCGCTGGACCGTGGTGCAGGGGGAGACGCGCGCCTTCCTCGCGAGCCTCGGGGAAGTCGAACTGACGCGCTTCCTTCGCATGCCGCGAGCGTTTCCCGACCCCTTCGAGCCGGTTGGCCGCGGACGCCAAACACTCGCCGCTGGCGTGATGCACGTGCTCCTGCACGCCGCTCAGCACCGCGCCGAAGCGGCGGCGCTCCTCAGCGAGTACGGCCACTCGCCGGGCGGGCTCGACTACATCGACTTCCTCGAGCACCGCGAAGCGCTGCTGCGACCTCGCTGAGGGTCCACGCTACGCCCCGTTCGACAGCCACTCGAGCCAGCGTCCATGGTGGCCGCAATACGCCAGTACCTGTTCCTGTCGCTCGCCATTCTCAAACGCCACCAGCGTGAGCGTGGGCCGAATGTCTCCGTCCGCGCTGAGTCGGTACTCGCTCGACAGCCAGTACAGATCGCGTTCTGCTCCGATCTCGGCAAGCAGGCCTGCGAACTGCTGGCGTGCCTCGGGGCTGAACTGGTTCAGCGTGTGCGTGTGGTAGACGCAAAGCGCGGCCCCGTGGGGAGCATTGCTCAGAACACCGGGCAGGAGGTCGAGCGCGTCGCCCTTGAGCAGTGTGGGTGGGGCCGTGCGTGCGAGCGCGACTGCGTCGTCGAGTCGCTGTAGCTGTTGTCGTTCCTCGGGCCAGACCAGCGCTCGGAGCCACTGGACCGCATCCATGTCGCGCACGTCGATCGGGTTCAGATCGATGCCGGTGCGCTCAGCGACCGCCAGCGTTTCCTCGGGAAGAGGTGGCTCATGAGCGCCGCGCAGTTCTGTCTCGATATGCACCGCGGACGATGCCCTGCCCCACTGACGCCCTCCGCCGTAGTCGATGCTGTACCGGTCCCAGAGCAGATTCAGGCCGGCGCTGGCGCCAACTTCGACCAGGTGGAGGGGTTTGCCGCCGCCGCGTCTGGCGATGATGCCGAACGCGGGAAGGAGCAGTCCGCAGCGCTCCACGACGTTCGTCTGCACCCGCCTCTCCTGGAGCGTCGCGGTTATCGCGTCCGCATGCTCGTGACAGAAGCGGCGGAAGTACGGGAACGGGTCGCCTCTGGCCGGCGCCGACTCCGTGACGCTGGGGTAGAAACCCGCGAGGTCATGCTGAGCGCCGCTCAGGAGCAGCAGGTGGACGGCCGCGAACAGCAGGTTCGGGGCTGGCTGCTCCTCCCTGCCCTGCACGGCAAGCGCGAGCAGCTCCTCGTCGCCGGCCACGCCGAGGGCAAGCCGCTCATAGAGCGGCGATGAGCCGCGCGCCTCCAGCGTCGCGAAGCGCCGGAACTGCGCGGCCAGGGTGCGTGTCCGCTCGTCCGCCATCACGACTAGCTTGCCACCCCCTCAGTCGCGCCTCGCGAGCGCGCAGCAGTCGAGCGCAGAAATTGGCTGCGGCGCTCTCCTCTACAATCCGCCCATGGACGCGAACGAGACCGCCGACTACGTCGAGCTCATGCAGCTCCCTATCCGTTACGGTCACGCCCTCGACATGCTTGGCCGCGCTCGCAACCGCGGCGACGATGCCCTCTACGCCGAGGGCGAGGCGATCCTGCGTGACACCTTCTCGGAGGACTTCATCTTCGAGGGTCTCAACGGCGAGGCCGTGAACGTCCACGGGGCGGATGGCTGGGCGGAGTTCTGCGCGGCGGCGCTCGGGCGCAGCGCTGCCACGCAACACCTCATCGCGCCGCCGCTGGTGCTCATCGATGAGCCGCCGGTCGAGCAGGACGGCGTGCGCACGGGCGGACGGGCGCGCCTGCGCAGCTACGTGCAGGCGACCCACATCAGCCCGCCCGAGGGTGAGGAGCGCGCCGACACCTCCGACGCCTCCCCCACCACGAGTGCGGGCACGAACATGGTGGTGCAGGGCGCCTATCGCGACGAGTGCGTGCGTACGCCCGCCGGCTGGCGCATTCGCCGCCGCTCCCTCGACTACACCCACGTCGAGGCGCGCGCCTTCGACGTCGCCGGCCGCTAGCCCCTCCCGGCCAGGGGAAGGGAGCCCCCAACCAAGGTCACTTGACCTCGGTTGATTGTGGTGTTTGTCGCAGTCAGGGCAAGGGATAAACTCGCTCTATGGACAAAGTCTTCATCTACTGGGACCACTCCAACATCTTCATTGAGGCACAGCGCCTTGCTGAGGAGCTTGATGGGAGTCCTGGCGCCAGAAACCTCGTGGGTATCGACTTCGACGCGCTGCTGCGTCTGGCTAGCGCTGAACGGGAAGTCCAGCATGCGGTCGCCGCGGGCTCCGTGCCGCCAGAGATGCGACACCTGTGGAATCGGCTTGAGAGTCGTGGAGTTGAAGTCAGTCTCTTCGACCGAGGCATCCCCGAACGGGGAGAGCAGGAGACGCCCGACAGAGTGCTCCAGTTGCGGATGTTGGAGGACGCTCTCGACTACAACGGCGACCCCGGAATCGTGGTCCTGTTGACAGGCGACGGTGCTGGCTACTACGAGGGCCGAGGCTTCCACAGCACACTGGAGAGGATGCACAAGCGCGGTTGGCGGGTGGAAATCTTGTCTTGGTCGCGCTCCTGTAACCAGCGGATGCGCCGGTGGGCAGAGGAGAACGGTGTCTTCATCGCCCTCGACGATTTCTACGACTCCATCACCTTCCGGGAGCCTTCCCGGCCCGGCTTTGAGTTGGCTCCGGGGCGTGACTCTGCCCCGCTCGACCTCTCGCTCCGTGCGGCAGTCTGATCGGTTAGAACTCTCGCGCTTCGGCTACGGCCACCCGCGAGGGTGACCGTAGCCACATTCGACGTCTCCGGCCGCTAGCCCCTCCCGGCCGCCGCCTCGATCGCGCGCCGCGCGAACACGGCGACCATCGCCCGGCGGTACTCCTCGCTGCCGTGCAGGTCGGCGTTCACGAAGTCGAGCGCATCGCCCGCCCCCGCGGCCGCTGACGCCGCTCCGTCGGGCAGCGACGCGCCCGCCAGGGCGCCTTCGACGCCGGAGAGGCGCTGCGCGTGGCTTGAGGCGCCCGTGACGGCGACGCGCGCCGACTGACAGGAGCCCCCATCCAGCGTGAGCGACACGGCCACGCCCACCAGCGCGAACTTCGAGGCTCGTTGCGCCAGCTTGGCGTAGGCAGCGCTGCGCGCCGGCGCGAAGCACACGCCCGTCACGATCTCGTCCTCGCCCAGGTCGACCGTGAGGATGTCCTGGAAGAAGTCCTCGGCCTGGACCTTGCGGTCCCCGTTCGGACCCAGGATCGCGATCGTGGCGTCGAGCGCCACCATCACGGCCGGAAGGTCCGCTCCCGGGTCAGCGTGCGCGAGGCTGCCCCCGATCGTGCCGCGGTTGCGAACCTGCGCGTCGCCGATCTCGGCGGCGGTCTCGGCCACGATCGGCGCCTGCGCGCGCAGCAGCTCCGAGCCGGCGATCTCGGCGTGCGTCATCGCCGCGCCGATCGCGATCTCGCCGTCGTCCGTTTCCTGGATGCCCCGCAGCTCGTCGAGGCCGCCGATGTCGATCAGCAGGCCGGGCTCGGCCAGCCGCTGCTTCATCAGCGGGATCAGGCTGTGTCCCCCGGCGAGCAGTTTCGCCTCGGGGCCGCCCTCCCGCAGGAGCGTCAGCGCCTCCTCGACGCTGCCGGCGCGGCGGTACTCAAACGTGGTGGGAATCACGACTGGCCTCCGTTCTCCTGGATCAGGCGCCACAGCCGCTCGGGGCGGAGGGGCATCTCGATGTGCTTCACGCCGAACGGCGCGAGCGCGTCCACGGCGGCGTTGATCACGCACGGCGTCGAGCCGATCGTGCCTGCCTCGCCCACGCCCTTCGCGCCCATCGGGTTCACCGGTGTGGGCGTGACCGTGTTGTCGAGCTTGAAGGCTGGCAGGTCCGCCGCTCGCGGCATCACGTAGTCCATGAAGCTCGCCGTCACCGGCTGCCCGTCCTCGTCGTAGACGACCTCCTCGAACATCGCCTGGCCGATGCCCTGGGCGAGTCCGCCGTGCACCTGACCATCGACGATGAGGGGGTTGATGATGTTGCCGCAGTCGTCCACCGCGATCATCTTGAGCAGCTTCGGCTCGCCCGTCTCGCGGTCGACCTCGACCATCGAGATGTGGCAGCCGAACGGGTAGGTGTTGTTCGCCGGCTCGAAGAACGACTCCTCGGAGAGGCCCGGCTCCATCCCCGGCGGCAGCGGTACGGGCACGTAGGCGTAGTTCGCCACCTCCGCGAAGGTGCAGCTCACCTCCGGCGAGCCCGCCACCTGGATGCGCCCGTCTTCGAACACGAGGTCCTCCGGGCTCACCTCGTGCTCCGACAACAGCGCCGCCGCGAACTGCTTCATCTTGTCACCGGTCTTGCCCGCCGCCGAGATGAGGGCGGCTCCGCCGACGGCCTGCGAGCGGCTGCCGAACGTGCCGATGCCCTGCTTCACCACGCTCGTATCGCCGTGGAGGATCGTGATGTCCTCCATCGGGATGGAGAAGTGGTCCGCCAGCATCTGCGCGAACGTCGTCTCGTTGCCCTGGCCGTGCGGCGAGGCGCCGGTCGTTGCCGTCACCTTGCCGCCGCGCTCCACGGTCACGCCCGAGTGCTCCCAGCCGCCCGTGGGCACCACCGAGGAGGGTCCCAGCCCGCAGACCTCGACGTAGAACGACAGGCCCACGCCCACGATGCGGCCTTCGGCACGGGCGGCGTCGCGCTCGGCGAGCAGCCCCTCCCAGTCCGCCACCTCGAGCGCCTTGTCGAGGCAGGGCTCGTAGTTGCCCGAGTCGTAGACGAGCCCGCCCTGCGTGGGGTAGGGGAACTCATCCGCGGGGATGAAGTTCTTGCGCCGGATCTCAGCGGGGTCCATGTCCAGCTCGCGCGCCACCATGTCCACCGCGCGCTCGAGGAAATAGAGGCCCTCGGGCCGGCCCGCGCCGCGATAGGCGTCGGTCGGCGTCTTGTTGGTGAAGACCTCCGTCAGCTCGTGGCGGACGACGGGGATGCGGTAGACACCGTTCATCATCAGCCCCGTCAGCGTGGGGATCATCGCTGTCAGCAGCACCTCGTAGGCGCCGATGTCGGCGATCAGCCGCGCCTTCAGGCCGAGGAGGGTGCCGTCGTTCTTCGCCGCGATGTCGATGTAGCCGAGCATGTCGCGTCCGTGCGTCGTGGCCAGGAACGCCTCCGTGCGGTCCTCGATCCATTTCACCGGCGCACGCACCATCCGCGACAAGGCGGCGGCGGCGTACTCCTCGCCGTAGATGTTGATCTTGCAGCCGAAGCCGCCTCCCACCTCCGGCGCGACCGCCCGCACCTGGTGCTCGCCCAGGCCCATCATGGCGGCGGCCACCGACCGCAGGATGTGCGGGTTCTGCGTCGCGCTCCAGATGGTCAGGTACTCGCGACCGGCCTCGTACTGCGCGACCACGCCCCGCGGCTCCACCGCGTTCGGCGCCAGACGCTGGTTCAGCATCCGCTGCGAGAGCACGATGTCCGCCTCCGCGAAGGCCGCGTCCACGGCGCTGTCGTCCTCGGGCTTGGCCGTCTCGGCGTTCACGCCGGTGCCGCCCCAGTAGCTCTCGACCGCGATGTTTCGCGCGAAGCCGTCGTGCAGCGCGGCGGAGCCGTCCGCCATCGCCGCCTCCGGGTCGACCACCGCGGGAAGCTCGTCGTACTCGACCTCGATGGCGTCGGCCGCATCCCGCGCGAGGTAGCGGTCCTCCGCCACGACGACGGCGACGGGCTCGCCCACGTAGCGCACCCGGTCGATCGCCACCGAGTAGTGGTCTGGCGCGGGGAAGGGGGTGCCGATCGGCATCGGGCCGAGAACGTCGGCCAGCTCCGCGCCCGTGATCACGAGCTCGACGCCTTCCATCGCCGCCGCCGCGCTCGTGTCGATGCTGCGGATCACGCCGTGCGCGATGTCGCTGCGTTTGAAGGCCAGGTGCAGCATCCCCGGCAGCTTGATGTCGTCCACGTAGGTCGCCTGCCCCTGGATGAGGCGTGGGTCCTCGCGGCGCTTCACGCGCTCGCCGATGAGCTTGGGGAGCATGGGACTGGTTGCGCTGGTCATGATCCCGCCATCCTTTCCGCCGCGTTTTGAATCGCGTTCACGATGTGCTGGTAGCCAGTGCAGCGGCAGAAGTTCCCCGAGATGCCCTCCCGGATCTCCTCCTCGCTCGGCGTGGGGTTGTCCTGCAGCAGGTTCACCGCCGACATGATCATTCCCGGTGTGCAGTAGCCGCACTGCAGGCCGTGCTCCTCCCAGAATCCTTCCTGCAGGGGATGAAGCTCATCGCCGTCGGCGAGACCCTCGATCGTCTGTACCTCCGCGCCGTCGGCCTGCACGGCGAAGACCGTGCACGACTTCGCGCTGCGCCCGTCGAGCAACACCGTGCAGGCGCCGCACTGGCTCGTGTCGCAGCCCACGTGCGTGCCCGTGAGGTTGAGGTTCTCGCGCAGGTGGTGCACGAGCAGCAGCCGCGCTTCCACCATGGCCGAGCGTTTGCGCCCGTTCACCGTCAGTGTGACCGGTACCGGTTCCGACATCGCAACCTCCTTGTCGCCCCGCTGGATTTGGCGCCGCCCTAGGCGGCTCGGTCGTCTACCTGTCGCTCGATGGCCTTGAAGAACTGTCCGATGAGGAGCCGCGCGACGCCGCCCAGGAGTCTCCCCCCGAGCCGCGCGATCGTGCCTCGCGCCTTCACCTCGGCACGATAGTGCATCGTCGTGACGGCGCCCGCCTCGACGAGCTCCACGAACGCATCCGCTTTCGCCCCGCCCGGCTTCCCCGCCCCGTCGATGCGCAGGCGATACGACTCGGGCGGCGCTCGTTCGAGCACCTCGACACGCCCCGTGTAGGTGCCCCGCACCGACGCGATACCCACGCGCATCCTCGACTCGAAGGTGTCCGGCGCCGTCTCTTCGAAGCGTTCCACCCCGGGAAGTGCGCTTGCGAGCACGTCGGGGTCGAGCAGCAGCTCGTAGAGCAACGCCCGTGGCCCCTTGAACTCGTGCTCGCCCTTGATCTCCACGCTCACGCTCCCTGGCGGTGACGCCTAGATGCCGTTCGTATTCAGGTCCTTCATCAAGTCGTAGGTGCGCTGCGGTGCGTCCGGATCCTCGGGAACCGGCAAGATCGCGGCGTTGTAGTCGGTCACGCCGATGGATTCGAGCCGCTTGAGCTGCGCCCGCACGCTCGCCTCGTCGCCCACGACGGCCATGTCGGCGACGCCGCTCGCGCCTTCCGCTGCGATCACCTTCTTGTACGAGTAGATCTTGCCGTAGACGTCCCACACCCTGGCGCACGAGGCCCGTGCGGACTCCTCGTTGTTCGTCACGGCGATGGGGATGCCGGCGATGATGCGCGGCGCCGGGCGCCCGGCCGACTCCGCCGCCTTCGTAATGATTGGCACGGCCGTCTGCTCGATGTAGTTCGGCCCGCACCAGAACATGCTCGTTCCGTCCGCGAGCTCGCCCGTGACCTTCAGCATTCCCGGCCCCAGCGCCGCGATCAGCACCTTCGGGCGCCCGCCGCCGGGCACGTCGAGCTGGGTGAAGGGCGCATTGTTGAGCTGGACCTGGTACTCCTGCCCCTTGTGGTTCACGAGGTCGCCATCGAGCAGTGGGTTGAGCACCTCCAGGTACTCGCGCAGGTGCCGCACGGGCGTCGCCCAGCGCAGCCCCTGCCACCCCTCGACGATGAACTTGTGGCTCAGCCCCAGCCCGAGGATGAAGCGGCCACCGCAGGCCATGTTCGTGGTCAGCGCCTGCTGCGCCATCACCATCGGGTGGCGGGGGTAGGTCGGCACGATGGCCGTCCCGAGCTCGATCGTGCTCGTGGCCTGTCCCGCCAGCGCGCAGATGGTCATTGCGTCGTAGTTCAGGTGATTCCCCATCCACGCCGACTGAAAGCCGTCCGCTTCCATCTGCTTGATGGGCGCGACGATCGCTTCGACGGAGGGTTCGCTTCCGCCTCCCGGCGCCCTGCTAATGATTCGCATGCCCATCGGCGATCCTCCTGCCGCCCCGGTCGGGGCGCGGGGCGCGATGATACGCGCGTCAGGTACGGCTTGCGCGTAGGTATTGCCGACCTACGGTCGAAGCCCGTGGCGAAACCCGACATGAGCGCGAACTACTGGCAGGGCGAACTCGTGCGCCTGCGCCCCCTTGCCCTCACCGATGTCGATGCGTGGCTCGCCGAGGATGTCGACAGCGAGGCGATCCGCGCCCTCAACTTCGGCATGGCGCCGCCCAGGTCGCGCGCAATGGCGGAGGAGTGGGCAGCGAGGTTCGCGGACTTCGGCAGCTCCGACGAGTTCATCTTCTTCTCCATCGAGACCCTCGCCGGCGAGTACGCGGGCAACATCAACATCCACGGCATGGACCGTGAGAACGGCGTTTTCGAGACGGGAACGCGCCTCTTCCGCGCCTTTCGCGGGCGCGGCTATGCGCTGGAGGCGAAGCGCATCGTCCTGCGCTACGCCTTCCACGAGCTGCGCTTCCAGAAGTACAACCTGCGCTGTCTCGAGACCAACGCCGCGATCATTCGCCATGCCCAGCGCCTCGGCTGCCTTGAGGAGGGCCGCATCCGTCGCGCCGTCTACACCGAGGGGACGCTACCTCGATGTGCTCCTCTTTGGGCTCACTCGCGAGGAGTTCGAGGCAAGCGCGGGGTGACCCCCAGCAGCCGCTACACTCCCCGCGATGAGTGATCCCGCCGGTGGTGACCCCGCCCCCTTCCGCGCCGCCGCCCGCGCCCTGGCGCCCGTGGCCGTCGAGGCCATCGAGGCATTGGGCGGCGCCTTCCGCCACCTCGACCGGGGCTCGATGTGGGAGCTCCAGTCGTCCCTGCGCCCCCTCCACAGCCGCCTCGACGAAGCGCTCACCGCCCTGCGCGAGGCGTCCCTTCCCGACCGCTTCGTCCCCATCCGCGACCAGCTCGCCACCGGTGCGGCGGCTGCCCTTGAAGCCCTCGGCGCCTTCACCCGCCCCGTCCCCCGTGAGCAGCGCTCCGGGAACGCCCTCGAGAGCATGCGCGGCCTCGCCCGCGCCCAGGAGCTGCTCTACCCCCTCCGCTCGCTCGATCCGTCGCTCGGCGGGCTCTACGCCGAGCCCGCCGTCCGCGGCGACCTCCCCGCCCTCGACGCGCACACCTCGGACCCCGGCGCCGGCATCCAGCGCAGCGGCCCCGACGACGACCCCGACGCTCGCGGCGAGTTCCACCTCTACGTCCCCGAGTCGCTCGACGGCTCCGAGCCGCGCCCCCTCGTCGTCGCCCTCCACGGCGGCATGGGTCACGGCCGCGACTTCCTCTGGACCTGGCTCCGGGAGGCTCGGAGCCGGCGCTTCCTCCTCCTCGCCCCCACCTCCGTCGGCTCGACCTGGGCCCTCATGGGCCCCGACGCTGATCGGGGGCGCCTCCTCAGTTCAGTCGAGTTCGTCCGCGAACGCTTCAGCGTCGATGGCGACCACATCCTCCTGACCGGCCTCTCCGACGGCGCCACCTACGGCCTCTCGACCTTCCTCGCGGGCGACAGCCCCTTCACCGCCATGGCCGCCGTCGCCGGTGTCCTCCACCCGAAGAACGTCCAGGACGGCGCCATCGCCGGCGCCGAAGGCAAGCGCATTTCGATCACCCACGGAACGAAGGACTGGATGTTCCCCGTGCAACTCGCCCAGGCTGCCCACCAGGCTCTCCGCGACGCCGGCGCCGATGTCCGCTACCACGAGATCCCCGACCTCGCGCACGCCTACCCCCGTGAGGAAAACCCCGCCATCCTCGATTGGTTCGACCCCACCCCAGCCCCGCCAACTAGCCGAACAGAATAGTGGACAACTTCGACGACAACTTTCCCCGTATGAGTCCCAGATGATCCTTCAGAATCGCAGTGTTCACAGTCTCTATGGAGTAGTGAGGACCGGACAAAATAGGAGACAAAGCCCCGGACATTCCGGGGCGAAGAGGGTATGCTTGAGCCGATGCCGACATGGGATGTCACATTCGACCGCCACATCCAGCTCGACGACATCGCCCTCATCCGAAGTGTCGCGGAGGCGGAGGCGGCCGCCAAGTTCATCCGCGGTGTGCCCCTTCCCCCCTCCACCCAGGAGCGTCTCGACCGCCTAAACATAATGCGCGCCGTGCGCGGCACGACCGGGATCGAGGGAGCTGACCTCACAGAGGAAGAGGTGGGGCGCATCCTGGAGGAGCCGCACGACAAGCCGGTGTTGCCCGAGTCCAGGGCGCGTGAGGAGCAGGAAGCGCGCAACGCCGAAGCCGTCATGCGGTTTGTCGCCAACACCACTGACGAAGACGAGCGGAGGCCACTCACCGAAGAGGTCATCCGCGAGGTTCACCGTCTCACGACCGCCGGCATCCACTATCCCAACAACGAGCCTGGCGTCTACCGCTCGCATGCAGTTCAAGCGGGCTCCTACGTTCCCCCACGTGACGGCACTCGTGTAGAGCGGCTCATGGCTGAGTTCGTCGAGTGGGTCAACACTCCGCCCGCGCTGAACTGGCCCGCCGTCGTCCGCGCCGTCGCCGCCCACTTCTACTTCGTCAGCATCCATCCCTTCGGCGACGGCAACGGGCGCACGGCTCGCGCGATTGAGAGCTACTTGCTCTATCAGAGTGGGGTGAATGTGCTTGGTTTCTACTCGCTAGCGAACTTCTACTACCGCAACCGTGCGGAGTACATCGAGCTTCTCAACCACTGCCGCTTCAATGAAGACCGCGACCTCACGCCGCTCATTCGCTTTGCTATCGCCGGGCTGGTGGAGGAGCTTGAGACGATTCGCGAAGAAGTGATTGCAGCAATCACCGAAGTCGCCTTCCGCGACTACTACAGGGACATCCTCCAGTTCAGCACTGGCATAAGCGGTGCTGTCATGGGCCGGCTGCTGGTGTTCATGGAAAACCTTGCTGGGCCTGTCCAGGAAGCGGACCTGTCATCTCTGCGCACGCCGCTCTCTGCAATCTGGTCGGGATTGTCCGCCAAGACGCGAGCCCGAGACCTCGCACGTCTCGAGTCGCTTGGCCTCATCGTTCGTGAGCACGGGACCATCCGGCCCCGCTACGAGGCGATGTCCCAGTTCCGGCGCTGACTCCTAGCCCTCGCCCGGCGGCAGGTCTTTCGACGCCTCGTCGTAGCGGCTCGCGTACTTCTCCATCTCGGTATCGGAACCCATCGCCGCATCCACCTCCGCCCCATACGTCGCCTCTGCCTCCGCCACTCTCGTCGCGAAGCTGAGGTGATGGGCGAAGCCGCTCATTATCCGGCGCATTTCGTGCCCCGCATCGTCGGGCGCGACCGGGCAGGGCGGCGGTTCGATGTCGCTGGTCACGCGCTGCCGGAACACCTCTTCCCGCGCCCCGCAGCGCTTGCAAGCGAATTCGTACAGCGGCACTACTCCCTACCCCTCGCCGATGCCCGCCTCGGCGAGGAACGCCTCCGCGGCCAGAGCCGCGGTTGCGCCGTCGCCGCAGGCGCTCACCAGCTGTCGCGCCGCTTCCACGCGCAGGTCTCCTGCTACGAACAGGCCTGGCACGGCGGTGCACATCCGCAGGTCGACGCGTGCGTGTCCTCCCTCGTCCAGTTCCACGAGCCCCTTCAGCAGGTGGCTGTTCGGCGTCTGCCCGATGAAGATGAAAACCGCCCCCACCGGCAACGTGGAGACCTGGCCCGTCTCCACGTCCCGCAGCTCCGCTCCCTCCACCATGTCCTCCCCGACGATGCGCTCGACCACGCTGTTCCGCACGATGTCGATCTTGGAGTTTGCGAAGACTCGCTCTTGCAGAAGGGCGCTCGCTTTGAACGTCTCCCGGCGGTGCACCAGCGAGACCTTGCTCGCGTAGCGCGTCGTGAAGAGCGCCTCGTCAAAGGCCGCATCGCCCCCGCCCACCACGACCACGTCCTCGTCCTGGAAGAAGGCCGCGTCGCAGGTGGCGCAGTAGCTCACGCCCCTGCCGATGAACTCGTTCTCGCCGGGAACGCCCAGCTTGTTGTAGTCCGCCCCCGCCGTCGCGATCACCGCGTGCGCCTCGTAGGCGCCCTCGCTCGTCTCGACGCGGAACGGCCCTTCAGGCCGGGGCGTGATCGTCTGCACGTCCTCGTAGCGCAGCTCGGCGCCAAAGCGCTCCACCTGCTGAATGAGGTTCATGGCGAAGTCGGTTCCGTTGATGCCCTGAGGGAATCCGGGGTAGTTCTCCACCAGCTCCGTCGTCGCGATCTGCCCGCCCGTAATCAGGTGCTCGAAGACGACCGTGCGCCGCCGTGCGCGCGCGCCGTAAAGCGCCGCCGTCAGGCCCGCGCCGCCAGCGCCGATGATGGCGATGTCGTATGTATCGGGTCTCTCTGCGCTCATGCCGCCGTTCCCGGGGCTACCGTGCGCCTGCACCACATCGGTACTGCTAGGCGATCGCCTCCTCGAGGCGCTTCTTCAGGTCGCTCTTGGGGCGGAAGCCGACAATTGTGCCCTTCAGTTCGCCGCTCTTGAAGATCAGGAGCGAGGGGATGCTGCGGATGCCGTACTGCGAGGGGATCGCGGGGTTCTCGTCCGTGTTCATCTTGTAGAAGCTCACACGGCCGGAGTACTCCTCGCCCAGTTCCTCCACGATCGGCGCCACCATGCGGCAAGGGCCGCACCACGGCGCCCAGAAGTCCACCAGCACCGGCAGATCGCTCTTCATCACGTCTGCATCGAACGTCGTGTCGGTCACCTCGGGGGTTGCTGCCATCTTGGTTTTGCTCCTTCACCGGCGAGCCGGCTCTCTGCTTCCAAAGCCGTTGTATTCGGTCCACCGATGCTCGCCCTGCCGTTCCGCTGATCGCGCCCGGAGACCGTCTTCAAGCGTACCATCCGAGACGCACGTGGGCGCAAACCCGCCCTTCCCAAATTGCCGCGTGCCGGGGCGCTTGCTACCATCCCGGCGAGGTTCGCTCCATGAGTGGCTCGCTCGCTCTTGTGCTCAACCAGAACTACGAGCCGCTGAACGTGTGCCATGTACGCCGCGCCATCGTCCTCGTCCTCCGGGGCAAGGCCGAGGTTATCGAGACGGCCAGGGGCGTCATCCATAGCGCGAACCGCCACTTCGCCCTCCCCTCGGTGATCCGCATGGTCTACTACGTCCGCCGTCCACGCCCCAAGCTGCGCCTCTCCCGCCGCGAGGTGTTCGCGCGCGACGGCTGGACCTGCGCCTACTGCGGCCGCGCCGCGAAGGAGCTCACGCTCGATCATGTCGTACCTCGCTACCGTGGCGGCGCCCATAGCTGGGATAACCTCGTGAGCGCCTGTAAGCCGTGCAATCACCGCAAGGCCGGTCGCACGCCCAGCGAGGCGCGCATGCGTCTGCTCATCCCTCCCGCCGAACCTCGCGTGCCCATCTACCACGGCTTCCTCCAGTACATCCGCCGCTACCAGGACTGGGGCAAGTTCATCCCCGGCGCGGAGACGGTGAGGGCTGCCGGCTAGATGCCCGAACTCTCCCCGGAACAGATCCTCAACGAAGCCCTGCGCGTGGCCGATTCGCAGTTCGGTGGCACCCTCGCCACCATCCACGCCGACGACGGCACGCCCTACCCCGCCTTCGTCCTCTTCCACCTCACCGACGAGGGTGAGGTGATCTACGGCAGCGTCACCGAGTCGCAGCACACGCGCGATACCGTCGCGACCCCCGAGGTCGCGTTCCTCATCGACAACCGCGACGTGCTCGCCTACGACTGGCCCGCCTTCGACCGCGTGACCGTTGAGGGCCGCGCTGAGCGCATCGACCCCGACGACCCCCGCTACGACCGCTATTTCGAGGAGCTCACGGCGAAGAACTGGCTCTCCAACTATTTCACCACCATCGGCGACCTCTACTGCATTGCTCCGACGCGCATCACCGTCATCCTCGGCCTCGGCCCCGAGCGCCACACCCTCGACTTCGACTAGCGCCTAGCGACGCTTCCTTGACCCGACGCTGTGGTTTCGTTACCCTTCGGGTAACGAAACGGGGATGCCCGATTGGACATCGCCTTCAGCACCCGCAAGCTCGCGAAGACCTTCAACTCCGGGAGCGCCCTTGCCAAGCAACACGGGGACCGCATGGCGCGGACGGTTCAGAATCGTCTTGCCGTTCTCAGGAACGCGCGGACGCTCGCCATGGTCCCCACCAGTCCACCCGACCGGCGGCGCCTGCTGACCGGCAGGAGAAGCGGCCAGTACGCAGTGGACCTTGTCCACCCGTTTCGGTTGGTCTTTGAACCGAACCACGACCCAGTGCCCCAAACCGAAGACGGCGGCATCGACACCAGCCGGGTGACCGCCATCACAATCATGGAAGTGGTTGACTACCACTAGCACTACCGCCCCACTGCAAGCCAGTCCAGGAGGAGGCCAATGGCTACGGAGACCAACCAGTACCAGCCCGATTACGCCACTCCACCAGGCTGGGTTCTGGAGGAACGCCTGGCAGCCAACGGTATCGCCCACGCAGAGTTCGCGCGCCGCTGTGGCCGCTCGCCAAAGCTCATCAGCGAGATCATTGCTGGAAAGGCCCCGGTCGAACCGAAAACAGCCCTGCAATTCGAAAAGGTCTTGGGAGTCGATGCGAGCATCTGGCTCGGGATTGAGTCCGACTACCGTCTCCACCAGGCACGTGAAGCGGAAGCCCAAGCTGCTGAGTCGGCAGCAGTCTGGGCCAACGCATTTCCCATACGCGAGCTCGTCAGGCGAGGCGTCATTGACAAGCCAGGAACCGATGCGGACCGGGTGTCGGGGCTGCTGTCACTCTTTGGAGTGGCCTCCAAAGAGACATGGCGCCTCCGATACCAGGGTGCGAATGTCGCCTACCGTCACTCGCCTGGCTTCGAGAGCGATGAGTGCTCCCTGGCTACCTGGCGGCGCCTCGCCGAGCTTGAGGCTGAGACGCAGATCCGCGTCACCTACAGCGAGCCTGCGTTCAGGGAGTCACTTGGGCGGGTTCGCCAACTCACCTGCTCACCCATCCGTGAAACGTTGCAGGAGACTCGACGGCTCTTGAACGAAGCAGGAGTCGCGTTGGCGCTGGTCAAGCCTCTGCCCAACGTGCGTGTAAGCGGCGGCGCCTGGTGGCTCTCTCCGAACCGACCCCTTGTCGCGCTCAGTGCGCGCCACCTGAGCGATGATCATCTCTGGTTTAGTTTCTTCCATGAAGCTGGCCACCTTCTCCTCCACAGCAAGAAGACCGTGTTCATCGACAACGGCGAAGGAACCCGCAGCGAAGCCGAGAACCAGGCCAATGACTGGGCCGCTGGCTTCCTCGTTCCGCACCGGACGTGGCGGCGCTTCGTTGAGAGAGGCTCCTTCGATGCGGGCAGCATCCGCGAGTTCGCGGCCGAACAGGGGATACCATCAGGAGTCGTGGTTGGGAGGCTCCAGCACGAGAGCCTCATTCCGTGGAGGAGCGGCCTGAACAGCCTCAAAGTGAAGCTCGAGTGGACAGGGGACTCAGACTAGCGCCGGGATCCCCAGGATGGCCGCCGCCTCGTCCGGCGTCGCCGGACGCTTCCCCGCCCGCTCGATGACTTCCAGCAGCGCCTCCAGCAGCTCCAGGTTCGAGGGCTCGCCCGGACCGGCGTAGTCCTCCAGCCCGATGCGCACGTGGCCGCCCCGCGCGATCGCCATCTCGGCCATGCCGCACGCCACGACGTCGTCGCTGCGCACGGCTACGGACCAGGGCAGGCCCGTCCCCGACAGCATGTCCAGATACGCCTCCAGCCCGGCGGACGTGGGCGGTAAGCCCGAGAGCGTCCGCTGCCCGCCGAAGTAGAACTTGACCAGCGCCCCCGGCGGCAGCGTCCCCGCCGCGTGCTCCGCCAGCGCCACCCGCAGGAAGCCCGGCTCGAAGATGGAGATGGACGGCCCGAGGTTGTGCTCAGCGCACGTGTCGAACATCTTGCGCGCGTCGCGGAAGGTGTTCAGGTAGGTCGCCTCGATGTCCGCCGGACGACCATCGGGACCGCGGCCGCCGACGTTCACCGAGCCCGGATCCACCAGCCCGATGCGGAGCACGCCCGCGTCCGCCAGGGCCGGGATGTGGGCGTAGCGGCGCTCGAACGTGGTGTGCGGTCCGCCACTCGGCATCGTCGGGTAGAGGAGTGCGTCCGGGCGCTCCGCAAGGATCGCGGTCCACGCCTCGATGTAGGGCGCGGGGTCGTGCTCGGGCGCATCGCCGACAACCGGCTCGTCGTTGTGGTTGTGGACGATAGCCGCCCCTGCCTCCAGGCAGCTCAAGCCGTCCTCCGCGACCTCCCCGGGCGTGCGCGGCACCATCGCGTTCCGCGACTTTGGCGTCGCTCCGTTGATCGCCGCCTCGATGATCACTGCATCAGTCAGCTCAGCACTCGTCATGACTTGGCCTCCAGCCAACGCGCTTCCCAGCCCTTGTCCGGCTGCTCCTCCGCGAACGGCCACGACTCGCCGAAGCGCTCGCGGTACACGACCGCCTTCACCGGCTTGCGCCGCAGAGGGCCGTGCCTGTCCGTCGGGTAGCCGATCGGGAGCAGGCAGTAGAGCTGGTTGTTCTCGGGGATGTCGAGCAGGTCGTGGAGCTCTGCCCCGCCTCGCATCGGCAGGTTGAAGACCGAGCAGCCCAGCCCTAGCCCGCGGGCGGCCAGCATGAGGTTCTGCACCGCCGGGAAGGTGCTGCCGCCCGGCGTCGAGTGACGGCCCTTCATGCCCAGCACGGCGATGACGGCCGGCGCCTCATCAAGGTGCGTGACCAGGTGCTGGACGCTCCGCAGCGTCAGCCGCTGCGTGCGCGGGAGGTCGTCGATCTTCTCCGGGTGGGCCGAGAACTCCGGCTGGTAGCGGCGCCACCCTTCCTCCGCCCAGCCCTGCATCTTCCCCTTCACCGCCGGATCGGTGATCACGATGAAGCGCCAGTCCTGCGCGTTCTGCCCCGATGGCGCGCGGATGGCCGCGTCGAAGAGCTGGAACAGCACCTCGTCGGGGATGGGGTCGGGGCGAAAGCGCCGCAGCGCCCGCATCGAATAGATCGATTCGAACAGACCCGGGTCGCCGTCTGCCGCCATGAACGCCTCCCGGCGCGGATTCTACTGGCCACCCTGCTCTGGGCTCCTGCCGTACCATTCCCGTCACGGAGGCCGCCATGGATACGGGAGCGAGCACCGCCGCCGACTGGCATATCGCCGTCGACCAGGCCCTCCACGGTGTCCACGCGGACGCCGACCTTGTCTTCCTCTTCGCCAGCTACCACCACGCCGAGCGCTACCCCGAGATCGTGAGCGCCATCCACGAACGCCTCAGTCCCCGCATTCTCGCCGGCTGCTCGGGGCAGGCCGTGATCACCACCGGCCGGGAAATCGAGGGTCGGCCCGGCATCACCCTGCTCTCCCTCTCCCTCCCCGAGGCGGACCTCACCCTGAAGCGAATCTCGCAGGAAGAACTCGACGCCGAGACCCCCCTCGTCGATCGCCTCCTCCCGCCCGAGGACGTGAACGCCTGGGTCCTCCTCTCCGACCCCTTCACCATCGACACCGAGGCGCTTGTCGCCGCCCTCGCCGAGACCTATCCCGGAATCCCCATCATGGGCGGCATGGCCTCCGCCTTCCCCGGGGGACGCAGCGCCTACCTCTTCGAGGGCGCGAACCTCGCCCCGGGCGGGGCGCTCCTCCTCGCCGTGGGTGGGGCCTGGACGGTCCTCCCGGTCGTTTCGCAGGGCGCCGAACCCATTGGCGAGTCCTGGACCGTCACCGAGGCCGAACGCAACATCGTCGTCGCCATCGGCGGGCGTCCCGCCCTCGATGTGCTCATGGAGACCCTTCGCGATCTGTCCCCGGAGGTCCAGAACCGCGCCGGACGGAACCTCCTCTGCGGCCTCGCCATGGACGAGTACGCCGACGAACTCGGCCGCGGCGACTTCCTCATCCGCAACCTGCTCGGCGTCGACCGCGAGCGCGGCGCTGTCGCCATCAATGACAACGTGCGCGTGGGCCAGACGCTCCAGTTCCAGCTGCGTGACGCCGAAGCCGCCACGGACGAACTCAACGCCCTCCTCGATCAGGCCCGCGACGCGATGGCCGGCGAGGCTGCGGGCGGCTTGCTCTGCGCCTGCAACGGGCGCGGACAGGGCATGTTCGGCGCGCCCGACCACGACGCCGCAGCCGTCGCCGACCGCCTCGGCCCGCTGCCCATCGCGGGCCTCTTCTGCAACGGCGAGATTGGTCCCGTGGGCGGCACGCCTTTCGTGCACGGCTTCACTGCCAGCCTCGCCCTCTTCGTGCCCGTAGGGGAAGGCGCGGACAGCTAGCGGCGGGGATATATGCGACTGAAGTTCAGTGGGCACGCGATGGATGTCATGGTGGAGCGAGGGATACCCGTGGAGTGGGTCGAGCGGACGGTAGCCGAGCCGGGACTGCGGGCGCCTGACCCGCACGATCCTTCGGTGGACCGGTTCTTCCGGCCTATCCCTGAACACGGCGACCGTGTGCTGCGCGTGGCCGTCAACACGCGCGTTGTGCCCTGGAGAGTCGTGAGCGTATTCTTCGATCGTTCGATGAGAGGGAGCCTATGAAGCTCAAGGTAGACAAGGGAGCCGATGCCCTCTATCTACGCCTTGACGACTCTCCGGTCGTCGAGTCCGAAGAGGTCTCTCCAGGCGTCGTGCTCGATTACAACGAGTCAAACGAAGTGGTTGGCGTGGAGATGCTTCATCTCTCCAAGCGAACCTCTGACCTCGACCTCTCGTCCTTGCAATTCGAGACAGCCTAGCTTTCCTCCTACAGAACCATCGCGATCCGCCTCCCCCACGGCGCCTCCGCCGTCGCCGACCGCCTCGGCCCGCTGCCCATCGCCGGCCTCTTCTGCAACGGCGAGATTGGTCCCGTGGGGGGCACGCCCTTCGTGCACGGCTTCACCGCCAGCCTCGCCCTGTTCGTGCCCGTGAAGGAAGCAAGCGGCAACTAGCCGTCTGTGGCCGGCTGGTCATGTCAAGGGAAGTGTCGGTAGATGTCCCGCCGGTGCAGGAAGCGCGTCACGGTGGCCGTGTTGCCCTCCAGGGACAGTCCCAGTCGGTAGTCGCCCACCCGGATTCTGTAGAAGAGCCCCGGCCCCTTGAGCCTCACTGCTCCGGGCACCGCTTCAATGCCCGCAGCGCTCTCCAGGTCGTTGATGATGCGGTCGATTCGAGTCCGTAACTCCGCGCTCCGTAACCGTCTGAAGTCTCGGGTGAAGCTGGAGGTGAACTCAACCTCCATCCGGCTCCCGCAGGATCGCACGGATCTCCTGCTCGCTGACCCGCTCCGTGGTCAAACCCTCCTCGATGGCGCGGACGAGGGCAGCGTCTTCCGCCTCCTCGCTCTCGTGGACCTGTTCGTCCAGCGTCAACTCGATCTCTTCGCCCTCTTCCAGCGCGAGCGGTTCCAACGGCTCCAGCAAGCCCCCCGAATACCTGGCCCGGATGGTCCTGATCATGGCGATCCCCTCGGTGTGTCCTCGTGCCATGATGGCACAGCCGTGCAGGCAGCGCCGGAGCGCTGGCGGTCACCCTGCATCGGTGCCCCGCTGCCCCACCCATCGCGATCCGCCTCCCCCGCAGCGCATACTGGAAGCACACCCATGCGAGGTGCGCGCCATGACCACGACATCAACCCAGGACACCCTCGTCCGCGCCGGCTCCCGCGAGGAGATCGAGCGTGAGGGCATGAAGATCGTCTCAGCCGAGGGACGGACCATCCTCGTCATCCACGACGAGGGCCGCCTCTACGCCCTCGACAACCGCTGCCCCCACATGGGCTTCCCCCTGCGCCGCGGCGCCGTCCGCGACGGCATCCTCACCTGCCACTGGCACCACGCCAAATTCGACCTCTCGGGTGGCTGCACCCTCGACCCCTTCGCCGACGACGTGCCCGCCTTCCGCGTCGAGACCCGCGATGGCGATGTCTACGTCGACCCGCGCCCCATCGAGTCCGACCGCCGCAGCCACTGGGAAGCGAAGCTGCGCGAGGGCTTGGAGGGCCAGCTCTCGCTCGTGCTCGCCAAGAGCGTCATCGGCCTGAACGAGTTCGACGCCAGCGGCGACATTCTCCGCGACGCGGCGCTCTTCGGCATTCGCAACCGCGCGAGCGGCTGGAGCACGGGCCTCTCCATCCTCACCGCCATGGCCAATGTCCTGCCCGTCCTCCAGGAGGAGGACCGCCCCCTCGCCGTCTTCCACGGCGCCGTCCACGTCGCCCGCTCGACCGCGAACCAGCCCCCGAACTTCGACCTCGCCCCGCTGGAGACGGCGCTTCGCGACCCCGCCCGCTACCTGGAGTGGTTCCGGCGCTTCGTCGAGACGCGCTCCACGCAGGCGGCCGAACGCACGCTCCGCTCCGCCATCCACCTCGGCCTTCCCCCTGCCGCCATCTCCGAGATGATCTTCGCCGCCTGCACCGACCACCTCTTCCTCGATACGGGCCATACCCTCGACTTCGCCAACAAGGCCTTCGAGCTGCTCGACCACATCGGCTGGGAGCACGCCGAAGAGGTTCTCCCCTCGATCGTTCCCAGCCTGACCGGCGCGCGACGCATGGAGGAGAGCTCCAGCTGGCGCCATCCCGTCGACCTCGCCGTCCTTCTTGCCGGCGTTCACCTGCAACTCGACGAGGCCATCGCGTCCGGCGCCGGACGCCTGCGCGACTGGCGTGGTCACCGCGACCTTGCCGAGCAGATCCTCGACGGTGAGCCCGGCGAGACCCTCGACCACATGCTCGCCCTCATCCGCGAGGGTGTGCCGCTCGATGAGCTTTCCGCCGCGGTCGCCTACGCCGCCGCCCTTCGCGCCGTGCACTTCCACACCTCCAACGAGTTTGGCGACTGGGACACCGTCCACCACTCCTTCACCTACGCCAATGCCGTCGACCAGGCGATGCGCCGCGCCCCTTCGAGCCGGCTCGCCCGGGGAATCTTCGACGGCGCCATGTCGGTCTATCTGGAACGCTTCCTCAACGTTCCCCGCCAACCCCATCCCGCCCCCTCCGGCGACCCCGTCCTCCCCGACGCCCTCCTCCCCGCTTTCGACGTGCAGGGCCAGGTCGATGAGACCGCGCGCATCCTTGCCGACCTCCTCGCCGCTGGCTGGCGCGAACAGGCTGTCGAGGTCCTCGGTCAGGCGCTCCTGCGCGAGGACTCAGGCTTCCACGAGTTCCAGATCTACGAGGCCGGAGTCCGTCAGTACCAGCACTTTGCCGGCCGCCCGGAAGGCGACCACATCCTCACGGGCGTCGCCCGCTTCCTCACCGCCCACTCCCCCACCGTTCGCTCGCGCCTGCAGACGTTCGACATCGCCGCACGCCTGCACCGGGGCGAGTCCCTCCACGGAGACGAGTAACCGGAAGAAGAAGAGCGCGCGCCTACTCGGCGCTGAGGCCCCGTGCCGCCAACCCGAACCCCAGCACGGTCAGGCCGATCATCAGCGCGACCGCGATCACGATCCAGGTGCTGTCGGTGCTCGTATCGCGCTCCGAATACTGCGAGTCATCCTCGGTCGCCTCCTCGCCCTCCTGCGGGCGGGATTCGGCGGCCGTGGGTGTCGAAGGGGTTTCCGCGGCGTTGCCTGCGGGCGCCGCGTTTACGGCTGCCGGCGAGTGCGCCGCCAGCCCCGGTGTCGCGCTCCCCAGCGTGAGCACTCCGACGATTGCCAGAAGGCCCGCCAGTACGAGCGTTCGCTGCCAGAAAGAGGTACGCAAGGCGAGACGGAAGGTACGGCGAGAGCGGGCCGCCGTCAAACCGCCCGCCTCGATTGCCCCGTCCTGGGGACGTAGCGCTTGCTGAATTCGTCCTCGCTCAGCCGCACGCCCCGCCGCCGCTCGCTGACCGCCAGCTCCATCCGCGAGAGCTGCCCCAACCCCTTGCGCGTGTCGCTCGCCACCCGCGCTTTGTCCTGACGCTTCAGGCGCTGCTTGAACAGCCAGTAGACGAACGTCTCCCACTCGCTCAGGGCGATGTCGTCCCCCAGCATCGTGCCGGTCTGCTCGTAGTAGGCCGCGCGAAGCGCCTCGCGAGTGGCGCCGTAGACACGTTGGAACATCCCCTCGTGCGCCCGCACGTCGTCGCCCCACGGGCTCGAGTGGTTCTCTTTGTGAATCTCTTCTTCGACGCTCAGTTGCAGCGCCTGCTCCACCAGCACCCCGTACGTGTAGTTCAGGTGAGCGCTGTATTTCGCCGCCCCCAGGCGCGCCGCGAAATCGTCGTCGTCGAGTTCGAGCGGCCAGCGCCCCGTGAAGAGCAGGGCCTCCACCTCGGCCACGGGCGCGAGGCCCGGAATCTCGTCCAGCAGCCGCTCGGCCAGCAGCAGCCAGTCGAACGCCTCTCCCGCCAGCAGGTAGTCGTAGCGGCGGCCGTCGCGTGCCTCGCTCGGTGAGCGCCACCGCCCGATCGCATCCAGCAGCGCCTCGAACCAGGGCATCCCTGCCCGCACATCCTCCCGGAAGCGCGCGATCACGTCGTCGCAGGCAAGATCGCCCGCGCCGGATTCTTCGTCGCCCGAGAGCACCTCGGGAGTTGCGGCGTCCACGCTGCTAGACATACCAACGCGATGATAGCAAAGGCCCGTCTACAAGAACGCGGCCTTGCCGCATCTCGCTGGTAAGCTGCCCCGATGGCGGAGATCATCGGACACGAAGGGATGCGGCGCGCCTTGCGCAGCATCGCGGCGATAGAGGCGCCCCCGCACGCCCTGCTCCTCGCCGGCCCGGCCCGCACGGGGCGCACCCTCCTCGCCCTGGAGCTCGCCAGCCTCCTCAACTGCGAGGCTCCCGCCCTCGACGACCGCCCCTGTGGCGAGTGCCGCACCTGCCGCCTCATCGCCGGGCGCAACCACCCCGACGTCCTCCACCTCGAACCGGGCGACAGCTTCTGTCGTGGCGGGGGCGGCCACCAGCCCCACCCCGGCTCGCGCGACATCCGCATCTGCCAGGTGCGGGGCCTCATCGAGTCCGTTTCCCGCTACCCCTTCGAGGGCCGCTTCCGCGTCCTCATCATCGAGCCGGCCGAGCGCATGGGTCTCGAAGCTGCCAACACCCTGCTGAAGACCCTCGAAGAGCCGCCGCCCGCCACCATCCTCGTCCTCGTCACGGCCGCCCCCGAGAGCCTCCTCGACACCATCCGCAGCCGCTGCCGCACCCTCGCCGTCTCCCTCGTGCCCGACCAGACCATCGCGGAAGGGCTCCGCGCCCGCGGTTTCCCCCCCGAGCTTGCCGAGCGCGCCGCCGCCGAGTCCCGCCGCCGTCCCGCCGACGCCCTCGCCTTCGCCGAGCAGCCCGACCTGATGGACGACCGCGGCCGCCTCCTCGATCGCTGCGCCGAGCTGGCTGCCAGCCGCACCGCCGAGCGCATGACCTACGCCGGCGATCTCGCCGAACGCTGGCGACGCGACCGCGACCTCGTCCTCACCGAGCTGGATGTCTGGGAGACGTTCTGGGAGGCCCGCCTGCGCGAGCAGGCCTCCGCCGAAGATGAAGCTCGCGACGCTCTCGATGCCCTTCAGGCCGTGGCTGAGGCCCGCCGCGACCTCGAAGCCCAGGTGGTGGCCCGCATGGCCCTCGAACTCATGCTCCTCCGCTTCCCCGCGGTTACACTGGCTGGCGAGGGAGCCCCCGCCCCCTCCCGGAACGAGAACGAACCATGACCGATCCCCGGCAGAACGTTGCCGGCCTTCGCTTCCGCAACGCCGGCCCCATCGAGTACTACCATGCCGCCGGCATGCGCCTCGATGTGGGCGAATCCGTCATCGTCGAAACCAACAGCGGTCCCGAGCTGGGGCGCGTCGTCATCGCTCCCGACCAGGTCGTCGTGAACGAGCTCGGCGAGGACAACCTGCACCCCATCCTCCGGCTCGCCACCGAGGACGACCTGATCCACGCCAGCGACCTCGCCGCCCGCGCGGAGGCGCTGCTGCCCGAGGCCCGCGAGATCGCTGAGGAGGCCGGCCTCGAAGGCCGCGTCGACCGCGCCCAATTCACCCTCGACGGCGAACGCCTCACCTTCCTCGTCAGCGGCGAGGGCGCGGGCGGCCAGCGCGAGTTCTCGCGACGCGCCGGACAGCACTGGAACGTGCGCGCTTCCGTGCGACGCATCGGCGCCCGCGACCGCGCCCGCCTCGCCGGCGGCTACGGCATCTGCGGCCGCGAGCTCTGCTGCTCGAACTGGCTCACCACCTTCCCCTCCGTCTCCATCCGCCTCGCCAAGGACCAGGAGCTGCCCCTCAACCCCGAGAAGATCAGCGGCCTCTGCGGACGCCTTCTCTGCTGCCTCTCCTACGAGGAGGAGGGTTACAAGGAGATGCGCCGCACCCTCCCGCGCATGGGCCAGCGCTGCAGCACCCCCACGGGCGAGGGCAAGGTCATCGGCCTCAACGTGCTCCGACGCCTTGTCACCCTCAGCGTGGGCGGCCAGCGCATCGAGGTGGGCGAACGCGACCTCGGGCTCGTCGTCCGCTGGGATCCCGCTGCCCGGAACGCCGAGCCTCCGCCCAGCATCACCCGCGAGGAAGCCATCGCCCAGGGCCTCATCGAACCCGAGGAAGAGCCGCCGGAGCCCGAACTCGAGCCCGTCGCGGCCATGCCCGAGGCCGCCCCCATCGAACTCGGCCGCGAATCCCGCGAAGCCCCCGCCCGCGATCGCAACCGCCCCTCGCGCCGTCGCGGACGCGGTCGCCAGGGCGGCCAGGGCGGCCAGGGCGGCGGCTCCCGACCTGCTTCCCCCCAGCCGAAGCAGTCCGAGGAAGCTCCCACGGGACGTGTCTTCCGCCGTTCCTCCTCCAGCCGCCCCTCCGACCAGCCCGCCCCCGACCCCCAGCCCTCAAGCCAACCCCCCGCGAACGCTGGCGGCGACCAGCCGCAGGGCGGGGGCCGCAAACGACGGCGTCGTCGACGCCGTCGCGGCGGAGGAGGTGGGGGTGGCGGTGGCGGGAACGCCGAGGGTAGCGCCGACGCCTAGGCGTCGGCGAGCCACATGGACTCGCGCCTCAGCCTGTACGACGTCATCCACTCTTCCGGAGCGTGGTCACGCAGCCGGGAGCTGACCCCGTAATACTGCACCGTGCTGACAGGCAGCGGCAGGACGCACCACGCTCTATCGAGAATCCACCGCTGAATCTGCGTCAACAGCACCGCTCGATGTTCGGAGTTCGTCTCCGCCTGCTACGTCTCCAGCATCCCTGTGAGCGTCCGGGCGTCGGCTTCGATCTCAGGGTGAACTGCGTCGAGAAGATGGGAGTGGTTGAAGACGGTTCCATAGACCCGGGGGTCGTAGTGAGCGAGGTGCGAGTCCTAGGGACAGTCTGAACAACTCGCCAGAGCGAGTGAGCAGATGCGATCATGGGGCACGGACCGGAGAGGGAGGGCGCCCCCATGCACCAGCCGACGTTCGCCAGCGTGGAGTTCGAGCAGAAGAAGCGGAAGACCCGCCGTGAGTTGTTCCTCGAACGCATCGACAGCCTCGTGCCCTGGGAGGCACTGGAGGCGCGCATCGAGCGGCACTACCCGAAGGCGGGACGGGGACGGCGGCCCTACCCGCTGGCGGTGATGCTGCGCATCCACTGCGTCCAGCTCTGCTACAACCTCAGCGACCCCGCGATGGAGGATCTCCTCTACGAAGCCGAGTCGGTGCGGCGCTTCTGCGGCCTCACCCTGAGCGAGGCCATTCCCGACGAGACGACCATCCTCCACTTCCGCCACCTGCTGGAGCGCCACGACCTGGGGACGAAGCTGTTCGAGACAATCAACGCCCACCTCGCGAAGCGGGGCCTGCGCCTGCGCGAAGGCACGATTGTGGACGCCAGCATCATCGCGGCGCCCTCGTCGACGAAGAACCGGCGGCGCGCGCGCGACCCGGAGATGCACCAGACGAAGAAGGGGAACGAGTGGCACTTCGGCATGAAGCTGCACATCGGCGTGGACGCCGACAGCGGGCTGGTGCACAGCATGAGGGCGACGGCGGCGAACGTGGCCGACGTGACGGAGGCGCACCGCCTGCTGCACGGCGAGGAGCGGGAGGCGTACGGCGACGCGGGCTACCAGGGCGTGGAGAAGCGTCCCGAGCAGGCGCGCGCGGAGGTCGCGTGGCGCGTAGCCATGCGACCCGGCCTGAGGCGGCTGCTTGAGCCGGGGAGCGCGGCGGCGCGGGCGGAGCGGGAGAAGGCGTCGCTGCGGGCGCAGGTGGAGCACCCCTTCCTCGCGGTGAAGCGGCGCTTCGGCTACGACAAGGTGCGCTACCGCGGTCTGGCGAAGAACCGGGAGCGGCTGGCGCTGCTGCTGGGCTTGACGAACCTGCTCAGAGCCGAGCCCCAACTCGCCTGACCCGGGGAGCAGTGCGTCCCCCGCGCCCGTCGAAGCGCGAGGGGAGGGCAAACGAGGCCCCCGACCTCCCCCGGCCCCCTCCCCTGCCGTCCTCCTTGTCCACTACAACCTGCCGCCGGAGCAAATCGACGGCGGCAGCCTACTTGCTCAGAGGATTCCTAGCAGGGTGCTGAAAAAGTCCCGAGGTGGGAGCATGGGGGAATACGGAGGTTCCCCATGCGCGGTGACAGAGAGCGGCAGGCCAACATCATGCTGGCGGTGACGGCGGAGGCGTTCGTCCCCGACGACCATCCCCTGCGTCGCATCAAGCCGCTGGTGGACGACTGTCTGGCGCGGCTGTCGCCGCGCTTCGAGGAGATGTACGCGAAGCGCGGGCGTCCCTCGATCCCGCCCGAGCACCTGCTCAAGGGGAGTCTCCTGATCGCGCTCTTCTCGGTGCGCAGCGAGCGCCAGTTCTGCGAGCAACTGCGCTACAACCTGCTCTTCAAGTGGTTCCTCGACCTCAACGTCGACGACGAGCCGTTCAACGCCACGACCTTCTCCAAGAACCGCGAGCGGCTGCTGGAGGCGGAGGTGGCGCGCGCCTTCTTCAGCGAGGTGGTGGGCGAGGCGGGCCGCCGGCGGCTACTCTCGGAGGAGCACTTCAGCGTGGACGGGACGCTTCTGGAGGCGTGGGCCTCGCTCAAGAGCTACCGCCCGCGGGACGAACAGGATCTACCGCCTCCGTCGGGCGCTGGGCGCAACGCGGTGGTGGACTTCCGGGGGCAGCGTCGCAGCCGCGAGACGCACGTGTCACGCACAGACGCCGAGGCGCGGCTCTACCGCAAGGGACCACAGCAGGAGGCGAAGCTGAGCTACCTGGGGCATGTCCTCAGCGAGAACCGGCACGGGCTGGTGGTGGACGTCGACCTGAGTGAGGCGAACGGCTACGCCGAGCGGGAGGTGGCCCTTCAGATGCTTGAGCGGAGCGTGCGCGGTCGCGCGACGTTGGGGGCGGACCGGGGGTACGACACGCGCGACTTCGTGGCGGCGGTGCGCGCCCGCGGGGTGACGCCGCACGTGGCCCGCAACGACCGTGGCCGTCGCAGCGCCATCGACGGGCGCACGACGCGGCACCCCGGCTACGGACAGAGCCTCAGACGGCGCAAGCTGGTGGAGGAGGTCTTCGGCTGGCTGAAGACGGTCGGGGGTGGACGCAAGCTGCGCTACCTCGGACGGGAGCGCAATCGCGCCTGGCTGGAGCTAACCGCAGCGGCGTACAACCTCGTGCGCCTCTCGCGGCTGGAGCCCGTCGGGGTGTAGGAGCAGTGCGCCCAGCCGCCCGGCCGCCGCCCGAAGGGGCAGGCGGAGGGCGGGAAGGGGCCACCCGAAGCGCCAGAAACCCTCGGCAGGAACGCGTGGCCAGCGCCTACCGGCGCCGTCCGCTACGCCCGAGGCCCATTCTTCAGCACCCTGCTAGGGGATGCCGGTCGTGCCGCCCCACCTGCCAAGACCGTAGCTCAGGATCTCCCAACTCTTGGGCTCTCCTGGGGGTTGGACGTAAAAGTTGTCGTCTACGGCAAAGGCCTCCGTCTCGATGCTGAGCGCCTCCTGTAGCGACCGCGCCACGAAGTCGGTGAGCAAATACTGGGAGTCCTTACCGCCGATCTGGCGTACCGTAATCTTCTCTACAGGGATATCGAAGTCAGCTGCTTCCCAGAGGGCACGTGCCTCCTTGGGGTCGTAGCGATACCACTCCTTCAGCTCCTCCTGGCTGAGCTGCTGGAAGTGCGGAAGCAGGTCCGAGATGGGAGCTGCGTACTTGCCGCCCTGGGGGCGAACAGCCTCAATGAAACCCTCGTAGTCGAAGGCCTTCTGCAGCGCCTGTCGTGCTCGCTTGTCGTGGAACTTGGCGCCGTCCATTCCCATGGAAAACCCACCGGCGGGAACCTCGAGCACGGAGACGTGGTCGAGGCCCTCGAACTCGGGTAGCTCCAGCGGGTCCACCGAAGCGTAGACATCAAGATCCCCCCGCAGGAACGCCTGCTTCGCTACCCACGAGCCTTCGACCACGCGCGTCTCCCAGGCATCAATGTAGGGACCGTCCTCAACGAAGCCATCGCCAGCGGAAACGTGCCCGTGGTAGTTCGGCCAACGCTCCACGCGCGTACCGGTCTCGTCTCGCTTCGTGAGGACGTAGGGGCCGCTGCCCGAGCCGAAGGGCAGGTCCTGGACGCTGTACATGTCCTCCGCCGTCCCCCCGGTGCGGTGTACGTTCCCTCAAGGGCTCCCTGCTCCTGCACCACGCGGGGGTTAGGAACGAGTAGTAGTGCCGCGCCCGATAGACCAGAGCGTCGGCGTTCGGCCAGCTCCAGTGCTCCGTCAGCGTGAGGTCGTCGGCCGGCTCGAAGCTGTCGACGAAGTCGAACCCCTCGCGCGGCACGTGCGTGCCACCGTCCCCGCGCGCCTCAAAGACATCGTTCAGCTTCGCCAGCCGCCCGAAGCTAAAGGCGACCGCCTCGGAGTCAACCGGGTCGCCGTTGTGGAAGCGCATGCCCGGCCGGACGTCCCAGACCAGCGTGAGCGGGTCGACCTGCTCGTAGCCGACCATCCCGTCCATCGCGAACAGGTTTTTCGTCGGCTGGTAGGTCATGGGCTGTGTAAGAGTCGAGTAGACGACGTCCCAGTTGTTGAGGTGGTAGATGCCGGGGTCGAGTCCCGCGTCCACTTCCGTCTGCGAGTTCCAGAGCCGCAGGGTGCCCCCGCGACGGTGCGCATTCGGGTCGGGCGTTGGGGTCGCGGTGGGTGTGGCTGTGGCCGTGGCGGTAGGTTCTGGAGTCTCGGGAGCTGTTGGCGGTGGTGTCGCCGTTGCCGTCGGAGCTTCTGTCTCGACAGGCGCGGGCGTAGGCGCGTCGCCCCCGCAGCCCGCCAGCAGCGCCGCCGACCCCACCGCCGCTACCCCGCCCCCGACAAGGAACCCCCGCCGGCTCACTCGTCGCCGCTGGAGCCTTTCCCAGTAGTTCGGACCAGTGCCCACCGTGCCACTCTAGTGGCACAGTCAAGTCATCGACACGGACGCAGCCTGTCAGCCTCCCACGCTCGCCGCAAGCTCCTGGACGTGCGCCGCCACCAGACCAGGCGCTTCCATCGGGATGAAGTGGCTGTGCTCCTCCAGCACGATCTCCTCGGCGTTCCGCAGTTCCCCAACCAGCCCCGGCCACGTCGGCGAGACCATCATGCTCCACTGTTGGTCGGGAGTCGGAGGAGCCGCCCGCAGGATGCGTACGGGCAGGTCGAGCTCCCGCAGCAGTGGGTACGGGTTCCACGCCCGGTTGCCCGCGTAGACGGCCGCCTCGACCGCTGGCGCACAGGCGAGCACGTAGCCCTCCCCGTCCGGTGACGGCAGCAGGCCGTGCTCGCAGTAGTCGTGCAGCACGCGCGGCTCCCAGCGCCGGAACGGGTCGCGATCCGCGAACCGCTCGATCATCTCCTCGGGCGAGGACCACTCGTTCCGACGCCGCGCCACGAAGTGCTCCGCCTCGAACGCGGGCTCGCGTTCGTACAGCGACGGCTGCATCAGCACCGGGTCGACCAGCAGCAGCGCCGAGAACGTCCCCGGACGCAGGGCTGCCGCCGCCGCGACCGCCGCCCCGCCCTTCGAGTGCCCGACCCCGATCGCGCCGCGCACATCCAGCGCCTCGCAGAACGCCGCCACGTCGTCCGCGACGTCGCTCCAGGGGTACGGCGGCTCCGGCTTCTCGCTGCGACCGTGACCGCGCAGGTCCACGGCGATGCTGCGCTCCTCCAGCGTCTCCGCGATGGCGTCCCAGCAGCGCGCGTGGAAGCCCGTTGCGTGGGCGAAGAGCACCAGCGGTTCGCTCCCGTCGCGCGCGAAGTACGCCAGCTCCACACCGTTGGCCCGCACGCGCCGCTCGACTGGCTCCATCGCGCGATTATCGCCGCGACCGCGCTCAGGCGCTCCCCGCCGGAGCGCCACCGACGGGCACGGCTAGAATGCCCCCATGTCCGATGACCCCGCTGTCCAGAAGGCGCTCGGCCAACTCGCCGCCACCCCCAGCAAGCTCGCCCACATCACCGTCGAGGCAACAGACGACATCCTCGACGCCGCCCCCGAGGGAGAGTGGTCGGCACGCGTCGTGCTCGCCCACCTTCGCGACGCCGAGTCGCTTGAGTTCCGTGTCGGGCTGGAGCGGCTGCTGGCCGAACCGGACCCCACCCTCTTCTTCCTCCCCCCGGACCAGTGGGAGCGCGAACGCAACCGCGAGCGCGACGACAAGAGCGTCCTCCTCGGCGACTTCGCCCTCCAGCGGCAGGCCTCCCTGAACCTCATCGCAACCATGCGCCCCGCCGACTGGGGCCGCACAGGCGGCGGTCTCGGCGACGAGGCCTTCACCATCGCCAACTTCGTGCAGATCTGGGCCGGCCACGACTCCGCCCACCTGGGCCAGATCGCGGCCCTCCTCGGCGACACCGTCGACGGCGCCCAGGAGCGCCGCGCCCGCCCCCCGGAGTAGCGATGCCTCCCTCTGATCTCACGGATGCTCTGACCGATGTGGTCACGCGACTCGAAGCTGTCGGGGTTGACTACATGCTCACGGGCGCTGCCGCGGGGGGCCTCTATGGGGTCATGCGCACGCCCGCTGACATCGACATCGTGGTCGACCTCGCGGACAGGCAGGTCGGGCCATTGGTGGAGGCCCTCGCTAACGACTACTACATTGAGGCGGACGCCGTCTTCGATGCGGTCGAAGGGGGTGGCGTGTTCAACGGCGTCCCCTTGTTCCGGGGGTTGAAGGCGGACTTCATCGTCCTCCGCGACGAGCCGTTTGAACTCGCGGCGTTCACACGGCGACAGCAGATCGAACGTCGGGGTGTTGCGGCATGGACGATCACTCCGTCGGACCTCGTGTTGAGCAATCTGCGCTGGGCGCAGGAGTCGTTCGCAGGTCAGCAATTGGCCGATATCCGCACGATAATGGCGACAGGACAGGTGGCAGAAGACCATGAGTTCCGCTGCTGGATCGACCGACTCGGGCTCCACGCCGTCCTGGACGCCAGTCGTACCACACGATACGACGCCTGAGATGGCAGCACTCCAGCGCGAGTTGTGGATGCGCATGCGCCCGGGTGAACGGCTGGACGACCTCCTCGATCTGGCGCACGCCTTCATCGGCGCCCGCATGGGAATGCTGCGGCGGGAGCATCCCGACGCCTCCGAGGCCGAGTTGACCGCCATCTGGACCGAGGAGCGCTACCGCGACTCCCTCCCCGCCGACTTCCTCGCCCGTGCGGTCGCGGCCATCCGCGAGCGGGGCCGCTAGCTCCCGACCGCCGCCCCCGCCGGCTGGCGCCCATGCATCACGATCGCCTTGCCCTTGTTCGCCGCGAGCACCTTCTCGATGCTGCGAGCGAGTTCGTTGCTGACCGCCGCACGCTCCAGGTCGAACTCCTGCTCGAGGCCGTCGGTATCGTGGATAACGAGCCGCACCTCACCTGAGCCGGGGTGGTCGCGCAGCAGCGCTCCCACGCTGCTCAGGAGCGCCCTGTCGGTGACGTCGTCCTCCGTCTCGTAGATGGTGATCACGAGCTGCGATGACTCGCCCCCCACGGGCGAGCGCACGCCCGGCGCCTCCGCCTCCGTTGTGGCGGCGGGCGGCGGTGGCGACGGCGGCGCGGGCGACGGGCTCGCCCCATTCCGCTCCGGGACGGGCGCTGCCACAGCGGCGGGCGGCTTTGCGGGCGTCGTCGAAGCCGCGGGTGCACGGCGCCGTTTCCCGTTACGACGGGGCTCAACCTGCCATTCCTCCGGTTTGAAACCGACCAGCGTCCCCTCCGTGGCATCCCAGGGGGCCGCCCGACGCGCGCTCAGGTTCAGCCGGTCACCGCGTTCGCGGCACTCCAACGAGACCAGCACGATCTGCCCTTCCGCCCACGTCTCCTCGCTGGAGAGTTCGAGCACATCGTTCCACACGGCCAGTTCCACCCGCCCCGAGAGGTCCTCCAGCGCCACCAGGTAGTAACGCCGCTTGTCGCGCGTGTAGCGCACCGTCACCTGCGTGATCATCCCCGCGACCCGCACCGTCTGGCCCACCAGCTCCAGCGAGAGGTCGGCCAGCTGGTGCGTGGTGTGCTCCGCTAGCTGCGGGGCCGCGCGCCCGAAGGGATGCTCGCTCAGGTACACCCCCAGGAGCTCCTTCTCCCAACCTAGCATCTCGTCCTGGTCCGCCGGCGCCTCGATCAGTTCCAGCGCGGGCATGGGCGTGTCCACCTCGCTTCCGAACAGGTCGAACATCGTCGATTGCCCGCTGTCGCGCAGCTCCCGCTCTCGCTTCGCGAGATTCGCGATGCGCTCGCTGTTGGCCCGCAGCGTCCCCCGATCCCCGATCTCGTCGAGCGCGCCCGCCATCGCGAGGTGCTCGATCGTGCGGCTGGTCGCCCCCGCGAGGTCCGCCCGCTTGCAGAAGTCGTCCAGGTCCCGGTAGGGCCCGCTCTTCTTCCGCACCGCGGTGATCCCCTCGACCGCCGCCGGCCCCACGTTCTTGATGTCCCCCAGCCCGAAGCGGATCGCCGGGGACCCGTCCTCCTGCCGCTCCACTCCGAACGTCGACACGCTGGAGTTGATGTCCGGCGGCAGCACCTTGATCCCGAGCCGTGCGCACTCCGCCACCGCCTGCGCGATCCGTTCGTACGGATCGGGCGAGCTTCCCGAGTGCTGCAGCACCGCCGTCAGGTATTCGACGGCGTGGTGGGTCTTCAGGTACGCCGTCTGGTAGGCGATGTTTCCGTAGCACCAGGCGTGCGCCTTGTTGAAGGCGTATCCCGCGAACGGCTCGATCAGCTCCCATACCGCCTTCGCACGGTCCTCGGGGTAGCCGTTGGCGACGGCGCCGTCGATGAAGCGCGAGCTCTCCGCCGCCATCACCTCGGGCTTCTTCTTCCCCATCGCCTTCCGCATCACGTCCGCCTCGCCCAGCGTGTAGCCGGCGAAGCGCTGCGCGATCTGCAGCACCTGGTCCTGGTAGACGATCACCCCGTGCGTGTCCGCGAGCACCTCCGCGAGGTCCGGGTGGGGGTGCTGGATCGCGTCCTCGCCGTGGCTGGCGCGGATGTAGGTGGGGATGTGCGCCATCGGTCCCGGCCGGTAGAGCGCCACCATCGCGCAGATCTCGGCCACGCTCTTCGGCTTCAGCTCCTGCACGTACCGCCGCATCCCCGCCGATTCCAGCTGGAACACGCCGAACGTCTCGCCCCGCCCCAACGTGTCCATGGTCGCCGAGTCCGCGTCCGGCAGTTTCAGCAGGTCCAGATCCACGCCCGCCGTGTCCTTCACCAATTCGACCGCCCGCCCCAGGATCGTCAGGTTCGAGAGCCCCAGGAAGTCGACCTTGAGCAGGCCGATGGCGTCCACCTGCTCCATCGCGAACTGTGTCGTCGGGATGGCTCCCTCATCCCCGCGGCCCGTGCGCTGCAGCGGCACGTACTCCGCCAGCGGCTCCCGCGAGATGACGACCCCCGCGGCGTGCGTGCTCGCGTGGCGCGCCACGCCCTCGAGCTGCCGCGCCATGTCGACCAGTTGCCGCACCTGCGCGTCGGTCTCGTACGCCTCCTTCAGGTCGGTCGACTGGGCCAGCGCGTCCTCAAGCGTGATGTGGAGGGCGTTCGGAATGTAGCGCGCCACCCGGTCTGTGTCCGCGTAGGTCATGCCGAGCGCCCGCCCCACGTCGCGGATGGCGGCCTTCGCCCCCAGCGTCCCGAAGGTGATGATCTGCGCCACCTTGTCCTCGCCGAAGCGCTCGTAGGCGAAGCGGATCACCTCGTCCCGCCGGTTGTCCGCGAAGTCGAAGTCGACGTCCGGCATCTGCCGCCGCTCGACGTTCAGGAAGCGCTCGAACACGAGGTTGTTCGCCACCGGGTCGATGTCCGTCACACCCAGCGAATAGAGCGCCAGCGAGGCCGCCGCCGACCCCCGCATCCCCATCGGAATGCTCTCCTTGCGGGCGAAGTCGGCGATCTCCTTGACCACGAAGAAGTAGTCCGTGAAGCCCGTCTCCCGCAGCACGTCGAGCTCGTAGTCGAGGCGCTCCTCCAGCTCCGGCGTGAGCGTTCCCAGCCGCGCCGTCAGCCCCTCGCGGCAGAGCTGCCGCAGGTACTCGTCGTTCGTCACTCCCTCGGGTGTCTCCGGCTCGGGCAGGAGCGCGCGGTCGAACGTCAACTCCAGGTCGCACGTCTCCGCGATTCGCTCCGTGTTGGTGATCAATTCGGGATTCTCGGGGAAGAGCGCCCGCATCTCTTCGTCGCTGCGCAGGTAGTAGCCCTCGCCGTCGATGCGGAAGCGGTTCTCCTCGTCGACCGTCGCGTTCGTGCCGATGCAGAGGAGCACGTCGTGCGCGGCGGCCTCGTCCTCCCTCGTGAAGTGCCCGTCGTTCGTGGCCACCACGGGGATTTCGAGCTCCCGCCCGACCGCCAGGATCTCGGGATTCACGCGGCTGAAGCGCTCCACGCCGTGCTCCTGCACCTCCAGCGCGTAATGCCCGTCGAACACCTCGCGATACCACTTCGCCACCTCCACCGCCCCGTCCCGGTCCCCCTCCGACAGCCGCTCGAAGAACTCGCTCGAGGGGCAGCCGCTCAGCACCGTGATGCCCGCGCTGTGCAGCTCCAGCAGCTCCCGGTCGAGCCGTGGCTTGTAGTAGAAGCCCTCCAGGTTCGACTTCGTCACGAGCTGCAGCAGGTTGCGGTAGCCCGTCAGGTCGCGCGCCAGCATCGTCAGGTGGAAGGGCGTCTCGCGCGTGCGGTCGTGCCGCGATCCCGGTGCGACATACGCCTCCAGCCCGATGATCGGCTTGATCCCGCGCGCCCGCGCTTCCCGGTAGAAGTCGAGCGCCCCGTAGAGCGCCCCGTGGTCCGTCATCGCGATCGCGTCCATCCCCAGCTCCTGCGCGCGGTCGAGGAGTTGGGGGATGCGCGACATGCCGTCGAGCAGCGAGAATTCGGTGTGCGTGTGTAGGTGTGTGAACATTTCGTCTGGGGGCCATCCTACCGCTTCCGAGGCCCCTTCGAGACCCCTGCGGACGCAGCTGGCGCTGGCGAACTCTACCCCCGCTCGGCCTCCGAAACGGCGCTTGCGCGTCGCTTCCCACAGACCCTGAAGCTGCCCCGGCCCTTATGTCCCAGACCCCTCGTGGGCTATTCCAGCCCGACCCCCTCGATCGCCGCCAGCCGCTCCCCGCCGCCCGTCCCCGGCCAGCGTGACCGCGCCACCGCCCAGCCCAGCGCCAGCAGGAAGAGCGCGCCCTGCAGCAGCACCACGGTCGCTCCCGAGGAGACGTTCACGAACCATGAGAGGTACACGCCTGCCAGCCCGCTCGCCCCGCCCAGGACCGTCGCCAGCGCGAACATGCGCGTGAACGAGTCCGTCAGCAGCCTCGCCGTCACCGGCGGGATCACGAGCGCCGCCGCGATCAGCGTTGCCCCCAGCACCTGCAGCGATGCAATCACCGTCGCCGCCAGCACCAGCGAGAAGAGCGCCTCCACCCACGGCACGGGAACCCCGTACGTCATCGCCACATCCGAGTCGAAGGTCGTGAAGAGCAGCGGCTTCCAAAAGGCGAAGATGACGGCCGCCGCGAGCGCCAGCACGCCCGCAATCACGTACAGGTCGCCGGTTGTGATCCCCAGGATCTCGCCGAACAGGGCTGCGTCGAAGTCGCGGGTGAAGCGCCCGTGCCGGCTGATCAGCGCCACCCCCAGTGCGAACGCGCAGGTCGTGATGATGCCGATCGCGGCGTCGCCCCCGATCTGTCGCCGCCGCGCCACCCCGTTGATGAGCAGCACCGTGAACACGCCCCACAGCGTCGCTCCCACGTAGAAGCTGATGCCGGACACGAACGAGACCACCGCCCCCCCGAAGATGCTGTGCGCGAGCCCGTGCCCGATGTAGGCCAGGCTGCGCAGCACGACATAGACACCGACGGCCGCACAGAGCACGCCCACCAGCGTCGCCGCCACCATTCCCCGCACGAAGAACTGGAACTCGAACGGTTCCGCCAGCGCCTCCACGCCTAGCCGCCCGCCACGGTTGTCGCGGCCGCCTCTTCCGGTAGCGAACCTTCGCCGCTCATCGCCTCGTCCAGGTGCTCGACCACGTAGATGGCGTCGCCGCGGCGCAACACGAGCATGTCCGCGCCGTAGGTGCGCCGCAGGACCTCTGGCGACAGCACCTCCTCGGGCGGACCGTCGGCGACGAGCACGCCCTCGCCGACGCACACCAGGCGGGGCAGGTGTGTCGCGACGGCGTTCAGGTCATGGGTCGTCATGAGGATCGTGGCGCCCGCCCGGTTCAGTTCACCCAGCAGGTGCATGATCTCGTGCCGCGTCTTGATGTCGACTCCGCTCGTGGGCTCGTCCAGCAGCAACAGGTCGGGGTCGCCGATGAGCGCGCGGGCGAGGAACGCGCGCTGCTGCTGCCCGCCCGAGAGCGCCCGGATCTGGCGGTTCTCCAGGTGCGCGATGCTCAGCCGTTCGAGGATGTGTTCCAGCAGTTCGCGGTCGTGCCGCCGTGGCCAGGGACGCCATCCCATCTCCCGCCAGCGTCCCAGCAGCACCACCTGCCCCACCGTCAGGGGGAAGTTCCAGTTGATGGCGTCCACCTGTGGCACGTAGCCCAGCCGCAGAGCGCGCTCACCCGCCCGTGGGTGTGTCTCGATCGTTCCCGAGAAGCGCCGCGCCTGGCCGGCGATGGTCCGCAGCAGTGTCGACTTGCCCGAACCGCTCGGCCCCACGATCCCCGCGAACTCCCCTCGCCGCAGCGTGAAGTCCACGTCGTGCAGCACCGCCGTGCGCTCGTAGCCGGCCGTCAGACCGCGAAGCTCCACCAGCGGCTCGACCGCGGAGTCGGCCGGCGGCGGGCGGTGTCCCGGGGCGCTCGGCGCCATCTCAACCATCGGTGTGCTCCTCATACGGAATCCAGCTGTTGGCGGTGTCGAACCCGTCGAGGGCGGAGGGGTCGCCGCCCAGGCCCCGTACGATCGCGCGCACGTTCTCGACCATCATCGCGAGGTAGGTGTTTCCGGGGTCCCCGGGCTCGGCGGGGAGGTCGTCGTCGCGCAACGTGTCGACCTGCACGGCGCCCGCCTCGTCCGCGATCGTCTCCAGGACCTCCGAGGGGAACGCCGCCGACCCGAAGATGACGGGCACCCTCGCGTTCCGAATCTGCTCGACCAGCTCCGCCACCTCCCGTGGCGAGGGCTCGGAGAAGTCCGATGGCTGGATCGCCCCGATGATCGTGAATCCGTAGCGCGGCGCGAAGTACGGGAAGGAGTCGTGGTAGGTGAGCAGCAGCCGCTGCCCCTGCGGCACGGTCGCCACCGCGGCCTTGATGGCGGCGTCGAGTGTCTCCAGACGCGCCACGAAGGCGGCCGCGTTGGCCGCGTAGTACGCCGCGCCCTCGGGATCGAGGCGGCTGAGCGCGTCCCGCACGTGCCCGGCGTACTCACCCGCGAGCATCGGGTCGGTCCACAGATGCGGATTCGGGTCGCCCCCCTCCCTGGGGAAGGAGAAGTCGTAGACGTACTTCTCGGGGCTCACCGTGGCCTCGCCCAGCAGCACGATCTCGACGCCGTCTCGCCGGTTCGCCTCCGCCAGCTCGATCGCGGGGAGCTCAAGGTTGAGCCCGTTCGCGACGATCAGGTCCGCTTCCGCGATGTCGCGCGCGACCGACGGCGCCGGCTCGAATGTGTGCGAGTTCGTCCCCTCCGGCACGATACCAGTCACCGTCACGCGGTCGCCCCCCACGTTCTCGATGATGTTGCGGATGGGGGAGATGGTCGTTACCACGCGGATCGTGGAGGCGGCGTCCTTGTTTCCGTCGCTGTCGCCACCGCCGCAGGCTCCTGCCAACGCCGTCAGCAGGAGAAGGATCGGTCCCGCGAGAGCGACCGTTCGCAGCCTGGGCGTTGTCGTTGTCCGCACCCCGGCAGCCTAGCGCCAATGCGTTGCAGATGCAATTGACTGCAAGAAGGAGTCCTTGGCAGGTAAAGCGCTGTGCCGTTCTTCTTCACCCTTCCCCCTTCACATCGCCCCCGTACCATCGCTCACAACCCCATGAACGAAAGAACGCGCGACCGAGGACCTGCTCACCCAGCTACGTGGTCTCGCCGCGACCGGCGAGTGGGCGAAGTCGGTTGCGCTCCTCACCGCCCTCCACCCCGCCGACCTCGCCGAGGTTGCGCTCGACTGACCGCCCAGACCCTTGATGCCGGCGAGCGTTGAAACCTCCCCCGTGGTCGCGGGCCAGGGCGGCAACGCCGGCGCCCAGACCGCCACCATCGCCGTCCGCAGCATCGCTCTCGGCGACCTCGATGTGCGCGACGTGTTTCGCGCCACCCGCAAGGAGATCGTGGTCGGCCTCGCGAACGGCATCGCCATCGGCATCGTGGCCGGCGCGGCCGTCTACGCCTGGGACCGCACCGTGGCCCTCTCCCTCGTGCTCGCCGGCACCCTTGCCGGCAGCATCGCCCTCGCCACCGTGCTCGGCGTGATCATCCCGCTCGCCCTCAAGTGGCGCGGCATCGATCCCGCCCTCGCCGCCAACATCTTCGTGACGGGCACGACCGACATTCTCAGCTTCGTGCTCTTCCTCGGCCTGGCCACGATCGTCATCGAACGCATCGTCTGAAGCCCGACCGGGAGCGCTGGGGTGGACGGAGGGATTTGAACCCTCGATCTTCAGGGCCACAACCTGACGCGTTAACCACTACGCTACGCCCACCATGCGCAGAACCGGATCGTACCGAACAGCGGGGCCAGCGGCTAACTGCCCCTCGCCTGTACACTACGCGCTCGATGGATTTTCACCTTTCGCCTGAGACCGAAAGCTGGCGCGAAGAGCTTCTCGCCTTCCTCCGCGAGGAGATTCCCGAGGGCTTCGAGGGCGACGACGACTTCTTCGATAACGAGGAGCAGGCCCCGTTCGCCAAGGAGTTCATGCGCAAGCTCGGCGCGCGCACCTGGCTCGCGCCCCCCTGGCCGAAGGAGTACGGCGGCATGGGCGCCAGCGCCCTCGAGCAGATGGTCCTCAACGAGGAGCTCGCCTACCACCGCGCCCCCTCCGGCGGCCGCCTCTTCACCATCGGCATCACCGGCCCCACCGTGCTCGTCCACGGCACCGACGAGCAGAAGACTCGCCTCCTGCCCGAGATGGCTTCCGGCGACGCCTGGTATTGCCAGGGCTTCAGCGAACCCGAGACGGGCAGCGACCTCGCCTCCCTGCAGACCCGCGCCGTCCGCGATGGCGACGACTACGTCATCCAGGGCCAGAAGATATGGACCTCCAACGCCCACCTCGCCGACAAGATGATCGTGCTCGCCCGCACCGACCACGAGGTCCAGAAGCACCGCGGCATCAGCGCCTTCATCCTCGATATGCACGCCCCCGGCGTGAGCGTTCAGGCCGTCCCCAACATCGCCTACCGCAACGACTTCAACCAGGTCTTCTTCGAGGACGTGCGCGTCCCTGCACAGGACCTCCTCGGCGGCGAGAACAACGGCTGGCGCGTCGCCATGACCGTGCTCGACTTCGAGCGCTCCAACATCGCCGCCATCAGCGGCGCCCGCCGCACCGTCGCCGACCTCATCAGCTGGGCGAAAGAGGAGCACGGCGGCCGCCGCCCCTGGGACGACATCCACGTGCGAGGCAAGCTCGCCGGGCTCTATGCCGAGGGCGAGATCGGGAGGCTCATCGCCTACCGCACCGCCTGGCTCCAGAGTAAAGGCGAGGTGCCCAACTACGAGGCCAGCATCGGCAAGGTGTGGATGGCCATGTACGGCATCAAGGTCGCGAACGCCGGCGTGAACCTGATGGGCGGCTACGGCCAGCTAGCGCCGGGCTCGAAGTGGGCGCAGCTCCGCGGCCGCGTCGAGACCTCGTACCTGCTCGCCGTGTCCGGCCCCATTGCCGGCGGGGCCGGTGAGATCCAGCGTGACATCATCGCCACTCGCGGTCTCGGCCTCCCTCGCGGCTAGCCCCGCCCCGTCCCGCTGTCCGCTAGTCGTCCTTCGCGAGGTTGGCACCACGATCCGGTGCTTGAGCGACTGCTCTCCATCGTCCTCGTCGTCCTCGTCGTCGTCCTCGTCGCCGTCCTCGGCGCCATCCTCGTCCGTTTCTGACACAGTCGTCGTCTCAATGCTCGGGCCGGCATGGACCACGATGATCTTGGCCTCCCCCTCGCCCAGCAGCGGCTCAATCACCACCACGCCCCTGACATCCTCCCCCTCGGGGAGATTCTTGGGGTCGAGCGTGATCCTGAGCACGGCAACGTGGCCCCGCTTCGTGATGTCTTCCCCACAGAACCTCGCCGTGCAGAGCACGACCGTCGCCTCCGCGCCGACGGCAACGCCGCCGTGGAGCCGTCCGCTCCTGTTAATGCGCTCGACGAGAATCCACGGAGCTGAGGTCTGGATCCGGTACGGCGCGATCCACGTCCCGATGTTCTGCACCAGCACCTCCACGCTGCCCCGTGTTCCGTCCTCGTCGATCGCAATGGAGACCTCGTCCGGCCCGGTGATGCGCGTCTCGGGGGCGCCCGCCAGGTTGTCGAGCAGGCTCGTGTCCACGGGTGGCGTGGGGTCCTGGTGCGGCTCGATCCCGAGGTCCGGGAACGATGTGGGGAAGTGCATCGCCGGGCACCCGTTCCACCAGAAGGCGTCGGCGCAGGGGATATAGATCTCGGGGGCGAGCGCCGCCGCCACCGCGGGGATGGTCCGGTCGGGCATGTTCACCTGCACCGGTGGCCACAGCCGCGCCACTCCGTCTGCTCCGCGGTCGGGCCAGGGATGCGGTGTGGGAGTGGGTGTCGGTGACTCGTCGCCTTCCTGTGTGTCCCCTTCCGGCTTCTCGGGCGTCGCGGTCGCCTCGCCCTGTTCCACCTCGGGCGTGGGCGTCTCCGAGGGCTCTGTCCCGGGCGCTGCCTCTGGCCAGGGTGTTGGCGCGTACTCAGGATCGTCGTACAGCCTCCCCGGGTACTCGGGCGGATGGCGCATGCAGCCGTAGACGAGTTCCGGATAGGTGTAGTCGCCGCGACCGAACCACGGCGAAATGCCGTCGCCCGAGTCGATCCACGTTGGCGCGCTCGTGTCGTTGCAGTGCCACACGTCGCCCCGCAGGGGGTCGCGGTACGGGTTGTTCGCATGACCGATCCAGTTCAGCCAGGTGGACTCGTGGCCGGAGTCGTACTGGGGGTGGTTCGTATAGAAGAGGCCGTTGTACGCCCAGACCGCGTAGTACCAGTCCTCCAGCGAGGCGGGGTCGCCCTCTCCCGCGATCGGAATGAAGTCGTCGTTCCACTTCCTCGCGAGCATCCGCGCCGCCTCCGCCACGTTGAAGAGGAAGTGCGTGCCCACCAGCGTCTGCTTGGCGGTGGGGTTCCCCGTGTAGTTCTCCATGCCCGTGGTGATCTGCCCCAGCCCGAACCCGCAGTCGTACGAGCGCTGCACCGGCCCGACTCCTCCCCAGGGAACGTCGCCGTGAGCGTGTGCGAACTCCGACTCCACCCACACGATCGACTTCAGCAGGGCCGGGGGAATCCGCAATGCCGTGTCCGGCTCCTGCTCAAGCCGCTCGTCTCGCGAGCCCGACAGCAGCCCCGGATACTCCAGGTTGTGCGCCTCTCCGGAAGGCGTCGTGGCAAACGTGACCGCCTCCCCCGCCGCCGCCAGCTCGATCGCGGCCAGGTAGAGCCCCGCGTTGTCGAAGGCCTCGTATGTGTCGAACCCGAACGGCTCGAGCCCGAAGCACACCTGCGCCCGGGCCCCGTCGTCCCTCCCCGAGAACGCCACCATCAGGACGGCCGCCGCTACGGCCACCGCCGCTAGCGCGCGGACCATCCGAAAAACCTCGTAAAGCCCTCAAGCAGCTGCCGTCCCAGGCTGCTCACGATCTCCAGCCGCGGCGTCCCGGGCTCGGCGAAGCTCCACCCGTTCCAGTGGCGCACCGCCAGCGAACCCCCGTCACGGCTGTAGCCGAGGGGTACGTCGAAACCACTCGTCCCCTGCGCGCTCACGCTCCCCGGCGGCGTGTACGGCTCGCGCCCGAACCGCGGCGTGTCGCCCGAGGGCGCCCAGGCCGCTCCCAGCGCCTGCTGGGTCGATGTCGATGCCGCCGATACGCCCCCGCCGCCCTCGATCGACACCACCCGCGGCAGGTACCGCACTCCGTCCCAGAGGTTCACCTCCACGAACGCCACCTGGGCGCCGTCCGGGCTGAGCGCCCAGTCGCGTGTAACGTGCGTGCTCAGCCACCGGATCGCGGTTCCCGCTCGCGTCAGCGTCGAGCCGCGCGCATCCAGCCTGACCGCCAGCAACCTCCCCTCCCCATCGAACCCCAGCGGCGCCACCGTGACCGCCCCCTGGTGCATCTCCAGCACGGTCTCCACGCCCTCCAGGTCCACCTGCACCACGGCCACCGCGAGCGCCCTGGTCTCAGTCTCAGTCTCAGTCCGCACGTTGCGCGTTACGAGCACCGCCCCCGAGTCAGGCGTCCAGAGCGCGTCCTGCAGGGGCTCAAGGCCCTCCGCCAGCCGCCGCAGTTCGCCCGTCTCCAGGTCGAGCGTGAGCAGCGACGCAACTGGTCTGGCGGCGATGCCCCCGTCGGGGGCGATGAGGGCCACCTGCCGTCCGCCCGGCGAGACCGCTCCCCGCAGGTTGAATCCATACAGGTGCGGCACCGTCGCGATCTCCATCGGGGCGTCGTTCGCGCCCGTCCCCACCACCGTGACCAGCGTGGCTCCGCCGATGTTTCTCGCCACCACCGCGTACTGTCCGCTCGGCGCGCTCGCGAACGCCGTCTGTGGCGGACCGCCGCTCTGCGCCAGCAGCGCCACCGCCGCCACCCCTCCGAGTGCGATCGTGAGCACCGTCAGGGCGAGCACTCGCCGCCCCCTCCCCACCGCGCGCCCACGCAGCCGCGTGGCGGCTGCCCGCGAAAGCGCCAACACAGGAGAAAAACGACGAAAGGTGAAGGGTGCGTTCATGTTCGGGGAGCCCGCGACTGGCGCCCTGCCGAGTACCCGGACCCGCTCGACTGGGTCCGCCCTCGTCAGGCGTGTGACTATCCCCGCGACTCCGACAAGCGTAGCACTTCGCCGGAGAGCACCATCGCGAACCTAGCAAGCCGCCCGCGACCGGTCAATGGAGGCGTGGCGGAGGCGTGGCGGAGGCGTAGCCGGCAAGCGCGCGGCTGCTAGCATGGGAGAAGCGTGATCTTCCAACTCCTCGATGTCCTTCGCGAGAACCCCGTCGCCTTCTTCGCCTATCTTGTCGCCATCGCGATTGCCATGGTGACGGGCATCGCCTTCCACGAGTTCAGCCACGCCTGGGCCGCCAACGAGCTCGGCGACGACACCGCCGCACGCCAGGGTAGGCTCACCCTGAATCCCCTCGCCCACCTCGACCCGGTCGGCACCGCGCTGCTGTTCATCGTGGGCATTGGCTGGGGCAAGCCCACGCCCGTGAACCCCTACCGCTTTCGCTCCGGCGTGAAGCGCGGCAACATGCTCGTCGCCCTCGCCGGTCCCCTCTCGAACTTCGTCTTCGCCCTGGTCGCGTCCCTTCCCCTCATCTTCGGGTGGGTCGAGCCGATCTCGTTCCAATCCATCGAGCATGCCAGCGGCTCCCAGATCCTCGGGACGTTCCTCTTCCTGATCGCCTGGCTCAACGTCATCCTGGGCGTCTTCAACCTCATCCCCATCCACCCGCTCGATGGCTTCAAGGTGCTCCTCGGCGTCCTGCCCGATGAGCTTTCCCGGCCCCTTGCCTCTCTGAGCCGCTGGGGTCCCGCGCTTCTCATCGCGCTCCTCCTTCTCGGCTTTGTCGCGCCCGAGTACAGCCCGATACGCTGGATATTCGCCCAGGCCGCCGACGCCTTCCTGGGGATCATTACCTGATGTTCGACCGCGTCCGCCAGGTCCGCGAAGCCTCCCTGCCCCCGTCCGCCGCCGACCTTGCCCTCGCCCGCGAGTATCTGGCCGGTGACTTGCTTGCCCTCTTCGCGGCCCAGGAGCCGCGCGATCAGCGCCATGCCGCCGGCACCGCCCGCTGGCTCATCGAGCGCGGCCACGATGGCGACCACGACCTGCTCGTCGCCGCCCTTCTGCACGATGCCGGCAAGGGCGCCCAGCGCACCCGCGATCGCATCGCGCACGTGGTGGCTGGCTGGGTCGCCCTTGCCGGCATCGCTGCCGCCCAGGCCTCCCAGTTCGAGATGCGCCGCGCACTCGCCCGCAGCCGCGCCCACAGCGAACTGGGCGCCGACCTCCTCCTCGCCGCCGCCGCTCCGCCACGCGCCATCGAACTGACCCGCCGCCACCATCGGCCCGCGGGGCGGGATGCTATGCTAGCCCTTCTGCAGCGCGCCGACGCTGCCACCTGACCGCACCGGACTACACATGCCAGATTCAAAAGACTCGAAAATCGTCATCATTGGCACCGGCCTCATCGGTGCGTCCGTGGGCCTCAATCTGATGGCCCGCAAGGACCGCAAGTATGAGGTCGTAGGCGTCGACCGCAGCCGTCAGAACGCCCGCACCGCCAAGGAGATGAAGGCCGTCGACCGCACCGTTCGCTACCTCGACGAGGCCGTCAAGGACGCCAGCATGATCGTCCTTGCCGTGCCCGCGCGTGCGGCCGAGGAACTTCTGTCGGTCATGGAGCCCCACATCTCCCCCGGCGCCATCATCACGGACACGTGCAGCACGAAGGCCTCTTTCATGGCGAAAGCCGAGGAGGTGTACGGCAACAACGTAAGCGTGGTCGGCAGCCATCCAATGGCCGGCTCCGAGCGCAGCGGCCCCTCCGCCGCCAGCATTGATCTCTTCAAAGGCGCCACCTGGGCCGTGACGCCCTCCACCGTTGCCAGCGAGTCCGCCGTGCGCGTCGTGATCGGCCTCATCGAGTCCGCCGGCGCAGTGCCCGTCTACGTCGATCCCGCCGAGCACGACGAGGTCGTCGCCGCCGTCAGCCACATACCCCTCATCCTCTCGGTCGCCCTCTTCCAGCTCGTGCGCGACAGCGCCTGCTGGGCCGATGCCGAGCAGCTCGCCGGTCCCGGCTTCAGCGACATGACGCGCCTCACGATGGGCGATCCCGAGATGGCCACTGATATCGTCGCCACCAACCGCCCCGCCATCCTCTCCTGGCTCCGGCGCTACCAGGGCGAGCTGGACACCATCATCGAGGCGCTCGAACTGAGCGACGAGGGCGTCGCCCGCCTGGCCAAGGGCGTCGAGGCTTCCGACGATGGCAAGAAACCGGCCGCCACGACAGCCGACGCCCTCATAAGCGGTCTCTTCTCTCGCGCCCGCCTGGAGCGATTCGTCTTCGATGACCATCGCGTTGGACGTCAGGTTCCGGCGGATGGCGCCGACTCTCCCCGCTCCTCCGATATGATCGGGCAGATGTTCATGGGCGGCTACCTCTACGGCCGCCTCAAGGAGCAGCTGCAGCGGGGGGAGGAACGGGAGCGGGAAGCCGCCCGCCGTCGCGGCGCTCCACCTGACCGGTGATCGTCCGTAGCCCCTCCCGTCTGCGCGCCACCCTGCGCGTCCCGCCCGACAAGTCCATTTCGCACCGCGCCCTCATCCTCAACGCAATCGCCGAGGGCGAGGCCCGCGTCGAGAACCTCCTCGACTCCGACGACGTGCGCACCACCGCCGCCTGCATGTCCGCTCTCGGCGTCGAGATCGACTGGCCCGCCGGCTCCAGCGAGGCCCGCATCCGGGGCGGTGGCCTCCACGGCCTCTTCGAGAGCGAGAACGCGCTCGACTGCGGCAACAGCGGCACCACGATGCGCCTCCTCACCGGACTCCTCGCCGCCCACCCCCTCTTCAGCGTCCTCACCGGCGACGACTCCCTCCGCCGCCGCCCCATGGGCCGCGTCATCGAACCCCTCCGCCGCATGGGCGCCCGCATAAACGCCCGCCGCGGCGATACCCTCGCGCCCATCGCCATCCGCGGCGGCAACCTTCGCGCCATCCAGTACGAGATGCCCGTCGCCAGCGCCCAGGTGAAGTCCTCGCTGCTCCTCGCAGGGCTCTCCGTCGAGGGCCGCACCCGCATCACCGAGCCCGGCCCCACCCGTGACCACACCGAGAAGATGCTTGTCGCGATGGGCGCGCCCGTGGCCCGCGAGGGCCGTTCCGTCACCATCCGCCGCCCTGGCCGCCTCCAGCCCCTGGGCATGCGCGTCCCCGGCGACATCTCAAGCGCCGCCCCCTGGCTCGTGCTGGCCGCCTGCCACCCCGATGCCGAACTCATGATTGAAGGCGTCGGCATCAACCCCACCCGCACCGGCCTGCTCGATATCCTCAGGCGCATGGGCGCCGCCGTCGAGTTCCACGAAGAGCGCGAGACCAGCGGCGAGCCCGTCGCCGATCTGGTCGTGCGCTCCTCCTCCCTCCGAGGGGTCACCGTCCAGGGTGGGGAGATCCCGCGCGCCATCGACGAGCTTCCCCTCGTCGCCCTTCTCGGCTGTTTCGCTCACGGCGTCACCGTCGTGCGAGAGGCCGAGGAGCTGTTCGTCAAGGAGTCCAACCGCATCGAGACCGTCGTCACCATGCTCTCCAGCATGGGCGCCTCCATCGAGGCCACCGCCGACGGCTTTGTGGTCGAGGGCCCCTGCCAGCTCCGAGGCGCGACCCTCGACGCCGCCGGCGATCACCGCATGGGCATGCTCGGCGCCGTCGCCGGAGCGCTCGCCAGCGGCCAGACGCGCGTCGAGCACGATGCCGTCTCGGTCTCCTACCCCGACTTCTGGCAGGCGCTCGAGGCCGCGGCGCCCGAGGCCGCACAGACGGCGTGAGCGGGGAGCAACGCCCCCTCATCATCGTCCTCCACGGCCCCTCCGGCGCCGGCAAGGACTCCGTTATCGCCAGGCTGCGCGAGCGCACCGGCATCCATCGCGCCACCAGCAGCAACAGCCGCCCCAAGCGCGAGGGCGAGCGCGATGGCGTCGACTACCACTTCCTCAGCCGCGAAGAGTTCCAGCGGAAGATCGCCAGCGACGACTTCATCGAGTACGCCGATGTCTACGGCGACTACAAGGGTCTCGAACGGGGCGAACTCGCAGGCCCGCTTACCGAAGGGCAGGACGTCCTCATCCGTACCGACCTGAACGGCGCCCGCGCCCTCCGCGGGCTCCTCCGCGGGGCCGTCTTCGTGCTCCTCACCGCCGAGAGCCGCGACGCCTTGCGCGCCCGCCTTGTCGCCCGTGAGTCCGAGAGTCCCGAGTCCCTTGCCCGCCGCCTCGCCGAGGTCGACGCCGAACTCGGCGACGCCCCCAACAACGACTACGTCGTCGAGAACCGCGAAGGCGGCCTCGACGACGCTGTCGATGAACTTGTGCGCATTATCGAGCGCGAGCGGATCAACCCGGACCGGGAGCCCGGGAGCGTGCGCTAGGCGCGCCTACTTCTGGGCGAAGGCGAGGTCGATGTACTGGTCCGCCGCCTTCTTCAGGGCACCGGCGACCGAGGCTCCCAGCCCCGCAACCTCGACGCGCAGCCCGCGGCCCTGCAGGACCTCAACCAGGTGCTGGAAGTCGCCGTCGCCCGAGATGAGCACGGCGACATCCAGGCGATCAGACATCGTGACCAGGTCCAGAGCCAGCTCAATGTCGACGTTCGCCTTGATGGAGCCATCGGCGAAGCGCTTCAGTGGCTTTGTCACGATCTTGTAGCCCTTCCCCAGGAACGGCTCGACGAAGCGCTGCGTCTCCGGGCTCACGCCCGGGTCGTCGTGAACGGGCGAGTAAGCGATAGCGCGTACCAGCCGCCGGTCCTCGGTGAGGCGTTCGAGCACGAGCCCCCAGTCGATGGCCTTGCCGCCACGGGTGCGATCGCGCGCCAGCTCCACGTTCGCGCTGTCGACAAAGATGCCGACGCGCGGGAGGGTCGCCACCCTGGCCGAGCCGCCGTTCTTCCCGGAGAGCCGCGCGATCATCTCTTCCTGCATCTCGACAAGGCCGGTCAGCTTGTCGTTGTGCTCCTTCAGCGTGGTCAGGAGCGTGGCCTCCTCGCTCTCCTCGGACGCGGCGGCCGTTCGCGATCGGCGGCGCGGCGCGCCCGGCCTGGCCGCCTCCGGCTGCTCATCGAGGACCGACGCGACGGCTGGGCGGCGCCGTGCGGGTCGTGCCGAGCGAGCCTCGTCGTCCTTGCTCGCCCTGGCGGCAGGTGCGCGGCGGCGTGAGGGTTGCGCGGGCGCTTCCTCATCGTCCTCGCTCGCCCTGGCGGCAGGTGCGCGGCGGCGTGAGGGTTGCGCGGGCTGAGCCTCGTCGTCCCCACTCGCCCTGGCGGCAGGTGCGCGGCGTCGTGAGGGTTGCGCGGGCTGAGCCTCGTCGTCCTCGCTCGCCCTGGCGGCAGGTGCGCGGCGGCGTGAGGGTTGCGCGGGCTGAGCCTCGTCGTCCTCGCTCGTCCTGGTGGCAGGTGCGCGGCGGCGTGAGGGTCGCGCGGGCGCTTCCTCGTCGTCCTCGCTCGCCCTGGCGGCAGGTGCGCGGCGGCGTGAGGGTCGCGCGGGCGCTTCCTCGTCGTCCTCGCTCGCCCTGGCGGCAGGTGCGCGGCGGCGTGAGGGTCGCGCGGGCGCTTCCTCGTCGGTCTCGGATGCTGCTGCGTCCGCCCTCGCCGCGCTGGAGGAGCGCCCTCCGCGCGTGCCGCGCCTGCGGCGCCGGGCGGGAGCGGGACTCTCGTCCTCGTCGGTCGTGTTGGTTGTGGTGGTATCGGGTTCGGTTGCTTCCGGCGCCTCGTCCGTGGAGGACCGGCTGCCAGTCAGAAAGTTGAGTGCCATGTGGGGTTACGTTCCCATCCTTTGCAGAACACTGATGCGGGCGGCGACGGCCCCCGCGATCGCGCGGAAGCCCTCCGCCGAGGCGGAGTCTCCCTTGCCGACCACGAGCGGCACGCCCTGATCCGAGCCCTCACTGATCTGAGGCTCGATCGGGATCTCGCCGAGGAAGTCGATGCCGAGCTCCTCGGCGGCGTCACGTGCGCCGCCGTGCCCGAAGATGTCGTAGCGCGTCCCGGTATCGGGAGCGAGGAAATAGCTCATGTTCTCGATCATGCCGAACACCGGCACATCGAGCTTCTCGAACATGGAGACCGCCTTCATGGCGTCCTCCAGCGAGACATCCTGAGGTGTCGAAACGATGACGGCCCCTGCGATCGGCGCTTCCTGCGCCATGCTCATTGAGGCATCGCTGGTTCCGGGTGGTAGATCGATAATGAGGTAGTCGATGTTCTCCCAGGGAACATCGTGGAGAAGCTGCCGGACGGCGCTGCCGATCATCGGCCCGCGCCACACCACCGGCGTCCCCTTCGGCAGCAGGAAGCCGAGGGAGACAATCTGGACGCCGAACTTCTCAACCGGACGCAGCCCCTCCGTCTGGTTTGCCTGGAGCCCCGCTGCCAGCCCGAACATGGTCGGGATGTTGGGCCCCGTGATGTCTGCGTCGACGAGCCCCACCTTCGCCCCGGTGGCGGCCAACGCAACAGCGAGGTTGGAGGCGACGGTCGACTTGCCCACGCCCCCCTTGTTCGAGGCCACCGCGATCACGTTGCGCACGCCCTCGATCGTCTTCTGGCCTTCGCGCGGGTCGCTCGCCCGCACCTGCGCCCCCCAGTCGAGCGCAACGGACTCGACTCCGGGAAGCCCCTCCAGCGCGGCGCGCACATCCGTCTCGATGACGTCCTTCAGCGGGCAGGCGGGCGTTGTCAGCTCTACCTTCACGCTCACGGCCCCGCCCTCGATGGTCAGCTCCTCGACCATCCCCAGCGAGACGATGTCACGGTGAAGCTCGGGGTCGTTGACGGTGGCGAGTGCGGCGAGAACGGCGTCCCGGTCTACAGCAGTGGGAGCGGTCATTACGGTTACGGCATCCTGATGGCGGCGGTCCTCTGCGGTCGCGTATGCGCCGAGCGAGCAGGAGAGCCCGCAGGAAGATCACGGCGGAAACGCGAGAGAAGAGCGGTGGCCCTTGAGTGGCTTATGCGCACGATGCCCACTCGATGGTACCGCGCCCGCCCCCGACAGGCCAGCGGGAACCCTTTCCTTTCCGACAACTGTTGATAAACAAATTAATGTCGACTAGAATTCTCGCATGGCTCAGCCCGACCGCATCGACCCGGGAAGCGAGATGCCTCCGCTCCCAAGGTCGTTGAAGACCACGGACGACCTCGACGCAGAGTGGGGCAACCAGGTGGTCGGCTACCTCGGGGCGCTCAATTCGAAGATTGACGGCGTGGAACAGCGCCTCACCGCGAGGATTGACGGCGTGGAACAGCGCCTCACCGCGAGGATTGACGACGTGGAACAGCGTCTCACCGCGAGGATCGACGACGTGGAACAGCGTCTCGATGCGAAGATCGACGGTGTGAACGACAACATCGAGCGTCTCTTCGAGCGCGTCTACCCGAACGTCGACTTCAGCTAGGAATCCTCTGAGCAAGTAGGCTGCCGCCGTCGATTTGCTCCGGCAACAGGTTGTATTGGACAAAGAGGACGGCAGGGGAGGGGGCCGGGGGCGGGCGGGGGCCTCGTTTGCCCTCCCGTCCCGCTTCGACGGGCGCGGGGGACGCACTGCTCCCCGGGTCAGGCGAGTTGGGGCTCGGCTCGCAGCAGGTTCGTCAAGCCCAGCAGCAGCGCCAGCCGCTCGCGGTTCTTCGCCAGACCGCGGTAGCGCACCTTGTTGTAGCCGAAGCGCCGCTTCACCGCGAGGAAGGGGTGCTCCACCTTCGCCCGCAGCGACGCCTTCTCCCGCTCCAGCCCCGCTTCCGCGCTCTTCGGCTCAAGCAGCCGCCTCAGGCCGGGCCGCAGCGCCACCCGCCACTCGACCTCCGACCGCGCCTGCTCCGGGCGCTTCTCCACGCCCCGGTAGCCCGCGTCGCCGTACGCCTCCCGCTCCTCGCCGTGCAGCAGGCGGTGCGCCTCCGTCACGTCGGCCACGTTCGCCGCCGTCGCGCGCATGCTGTGCACCAGCCCGCTGTCGGCGTCCACGCCGATGTGCAGCTTCATGCCGAAGCGCCACTCGTTCCCCTTCTTCGTCTGGTGCATCTCGGGGTCGCGCGCGCGCCGCCGGTTCTTCGTCGAGGAGGGCGCCTCAATGATGCTGGCGTCCACGATCGTGCCCTCGCGCAGGCGCAGGCCCCGCTTCGCGAGGTGGGCGTTGATTGTCTCGAACAGCTTCGTCCCCAGGTCGTGGCGCTCCAGCAGGTGGCGGAAGTGGAGGATGGTCGTCTCGTCGGGAATGGCCTCGATCAGGGTGAGGCCGCAGAAGCGCCGCACCGACTCGGCTTCGTAGAGGAGGTCCTCCATCGCGGGGTCGCTGAGGTTGTAGCAGAGCTGGACGCAGTGGATGCGCAGCATCACCGCCAGCGGGTAGGGCCGCCGTCCCCGTCCTGCCTTCGGGTAGTGGGGCTCGATGCGCGCCTCCAGTGCCTCCCAGGGCACGAGGCTGTCGATGCGTTCGAGGAACAACTCACGGCGGGTCTTCCGCTTCTTCTGCTCGAACTCCACGCTGGCGAACGTCGGCTGGTGCATGGGGGCGCCCTCCCTCTCCGGTCCGTGCCCCATGATCGCATCTGCTCACTCGCTCTGGCGAGTTGTTCAGACTGTCCCTAGAGAACCAGGCCCCCAGCGCCGCGCGGCTACGTCCCCCAGGGCCTGATCGCCTGCTTCAGCTGCGCGTACCCATTGAGGAAGCCGGGACGCTCGCCCGCGTACACCTCGTCGAAGCGCGCCAGCGCCTCGTCCAGCCACGCGTGCAGTCCGGTGTTGCCGGGGTTTGCGTCCTTGTAGGCATCCCGGATGAGCACGAAGTGGATGCGCGGGTCGTAGGGGCGCTTCGTGCCCCCCATCGACTCGTCGCCGTCCAGCAGCCGCAACAGCATCGCATCGGCGGAGCCGAGCGTCTGCTCGTGGATGGGCGGCCCGTGCATGCGGTACATCACCGAGGTCATGTCGCGACCGTTGCCGGTCGTGTAGCCCATCTCCCCCCACAGATCGCGCATCGTCGCGCTACTCCCGACGTGGTCGACGACGCGCTGGCCGAAGGCCCGTAGCGGCTCGGAGACGTCCGCCAGCAGGTCCGTCAGGCGGTCACCGTCGAGGTCGGTCGCGAGCACGATCACGTCCTGCTGCTCGATCAAGTCCCACAGCAGCAGCCCGTAGTTCGTATCGGCGATGTGCTGCTCGATCTGGCCGCCCCACTCCTCCATGCCGTCTTTGAAGTCGTCCGGGAGCAGATTGATGATGCGGTCTACCCGCTCGCGGTGCTCCACGTAGCCGTCGACCGCGTACTTCCGGCCGACGTTGAACTTCGTGCCATCCAGCAGCCACGAGAGCAGTCCCGCGTTGATCCCGTCCTCCATCGCCTGCGTCGGCTTGAAGGCGATCCGCCCCAGCCGCCCGGTCTCGTGCACCATCTGCAGGAAGCGCCGCCCCGCGTAGGCCATCTGCACGCCCGGTGTGTTCATCTCCGAGTGGATGTTCCCCGTCTCGGGGTCCACGTCGAACACCGAACGGTTCTGCGAGTACGGCAGGCAGGGCATGCAACGCACCACCGTCACGGGCCCGTAGGGACGAACGTTGCAGTACACCCCCGCCTGCGTGCGCAAGGGCGCGTTCCCCGACTTCCCCATCACCACCACGCGCCCGCCCTGACCGTCGTTCACGTACGCGTCGCCCGCCGTCGACCATTTGATCGAGGTGCAGGGCATGTTTCCGAACCAGCTCAGTGACTCCAGCTTCGTGTCGTGCCGGTACTGCGCCCACATCGGCACGCCATAGAAGGGCAGCCCGAGGATGTCGGCCGCGGCAATCGTCCCCAGCAGCGCGTACGCGTCCGTCAGGGAGTGCGCGACCGGGTTCACGGTCCCGTCGAAGTTCCCGCCCTGCCAGATGACCGCGTCCGGATAGCCCTCCGGGCGGACATCGGCGGGCTCGAACAGCTCACTCAGCGCTCCCGTCAGGTCGCCGCCGTCGGCTTCCGTACGGGCAATCTTCAGCAGGTCGGGCATTGGGTCTTCTCCTGGCGAGTCGTGTGTGTGGCCTGTGGCCGTTTAGTTCTGCGAGCCGGCCGCGAGCTGCCGTAGCACGAACGGGAGAATCCCCCCGTTGCGGTAGTACTCGAGCTCGACCGGCGTATCGATGCGCACGATCGTCTCGAACGTCGTGATGGTTGCGTCATCGGCCGTCGCGGTCACGGCTACCCGCCCCCCGGGACGCAACCCCTCGGCGACGCCGTCGATCGCGAACGTTTCCTCCCCGCTCAGCCCCAGCCCCTCGCGGCTCTCGCCCGGCAGGTACTGGAGCGGCAGGATGCCCATCCCCACAAGGTTGCTGCGGTGGATGCGCTCGTAGCTCTCCGCGATCACCGCGCGCACGCCCAGCAGCCGCGGCCCCTTCGCCGCCCAGTCGCGCGAGGAGCCCGTTCCGTACTCCTTGCCCGCCAGCAGCATCAGGGGCACGTCCTCGTCGCGGTAGCGCATGGCCGCATCGAAGATGCTCTGCTCCTCGCCGTCGGGAAGGTGGCGGGTCACGCCGCCCTCGGTGCCCGGCGCGAGCTGGTTGCGAAGGCGGATGTTCGCGAACGTGCCGCGCATCATCACCTCGTGGTTCCCGCGGCGCGCGCCGTACGAGTTGAAGTCCCCGCGCTTGATGTCGCGCTCGAAGAGGTAGGCCGCTGCCGGGCTGTTCGGCGCGATGCTGCCCGCAGGCGAGATGTGGTCCGTCGTCACCGAGTCGCCGACCATCACCAGCACGCGCGCCCCGGCGATGTCTTCGAGCTCCGCCGGCTCTTCCGCCAGGTTCTCGAAATACGGCGGGTTCTTCACGTAGGTCGAGCCCTCGTCCCAGAGGTAGCGGCTGCCTTCCGGCGATTCGAGCGTGCGCCAGGCGGGATCGCCTTCGAAGACCGAGCCGTACTGCTCCCGGAACATCTCCGAGCGCACAGCCTCCCGCATCGTCGTCTCGATCAAGTTCTGCGATGGCCAGAGGTCGGAGAGCATCACCGCGTTCCCCTCGCTGTCCTCGCCGATGGGCTCGGTCAGCGGGTCGAAGTCCATATGTCCGGCGAGCGCGTAGGCCACCACCAGCGGCGGCGAGGCGAGGTAGTTGGCGCGCACGACGGGATTCACGCGTCCCTCGAAGTTGCGGTTCCCGGAGAGCACGGCCGCCGCCACCAGATCCCCTTCGTTCACCGCCGCCGCCACGTCCGCGTCCACCGGCCCCGAGTTCCCGATGCAGGTCGTGCAGCCGTACCCCACGAGGTTGAATCCGAGTTCGTCGAGATATGGCGACAGCCCCGCCGCGTCTAGGTACTCCGTCACCACCTTCGAGCCGGGCGCGAGGCTCGTCTTGACCCACGGCTTGCGCTGGAGCCCGCGCTCCACCGCTGCCTTCGCAAGCAGACCCGCCGCCACCAGCACCTCCGGGTTGGACGTGTTCGTGCAACTCGTGATGGCCGCGATCACGACCGACCCGTGTCCTACCTCGAAGGAGGCGCCGTTGCGCGCCACCTCCACCGGCGGCGCATCCGCGTTCTTGCCTGCGAGCTCCGCCAGGGCGCCCTGCCAGGCGTCCTTCGACTCCCGCAGCAGGACGCGGTCCTGCGGGCGGCGCGGCCCCGCCAGTGATGGCTCGACCTCGCCCATGTCCAACTCCAGCGTCGCGGAGAAGCTCGGGTCGGGCGTGCCGTCGGTGCGGAAGAGGCCCTGCTCCTTGCAGTACGCCTCCACCAGCGCCACCTGCGCTTCGTCGCGACCTGTGAACCGCAGGTAGCTCAGCGTCTCCTCGTCCACCGGGAAGAATCCGACTGTCGCGCCGTACTCCGGCGCCATGTTCGCGATCGTGGCGCGTGTCGGCAGCGGCAGCTGCGAGAGCCCCGGACCGAAGAACTCGACGAACTTCCCGACGACGCCCAACTCGCGCAGCATCTGCGTCACCGTAAGCACGAGGTCCGTGCCCGTCGCGCCCTCCGGCAGCGACCCTGTCAGCCGGAAGCCGACGACCTCGGGAATCAGCATCGAGACCGGCTGCCCCAGCATGGCCGCCTCCGCCTCGATGCCCCCCACGCCCCAGCCCAGCACGCCCAGGCCGTTGATCATCGTCGTGTGCGAGTCCGTCCCCACCAGCGTGTCGGGATAGACCAGCCCGCTCTCCTCGTTCTGGAAGACCACGCTCGCGAGGTATTCGAGGTTCACCTGGTGGACGATGCCCGTCCCCGGCGGCACCACCCGGAAATTGCGGAACGCTTGCTGACCCCAGCGCAGGAACAGGTACCGCTCCCGGTTGCGCTCGTACTCGAAGCTCACGTTCTCCGCGAAGGCCCCGTCGGAGCCGTAGGCGTCCACCTGCACGGAGTGGTCGATCACGAGGTCGACCGGCTGGAGCGGGTTGATCCGCTCGGGATCGCCTCCCATCGACTCCAGCGCCTCGCGCATCGAGGCCAGGTCCACCACCGCCGGGACGCCCGTGAAGTCCTGCAGCAGCACCCGCGCCGGCGCGAACGCCACCTCGCGCTCCTCGGCCGAGTTGGGCCGCCAGTTCGCCAAGGCCTCGATGTCCTCGCTTGTGACGGCGTCGCCGTCCTCGCGACGCAGCAGGTTCTCCAGCAGCACCCGCTGCGTGAACGGGAGGCGCGTCGTCGCCGCCCCCTTCAGGACCGAATCGAGCCGGTGAAAGGCGACCGTTCGCTCTCCCACCGTCAGGGTGTCGCGGCTGTTGAAACTGTCGAGCATGGATCGCCCCCGCCTGTGCCCTTCACATGGTCTTTCGCCTGGGGCCCGTCGGGCCCAGGTTCGGCCTTCGGGACGAAGCTCCGGCAGTATACCGCGAGCCGCGCTCCCGGACCCCGAAGGCGCGACCCCCTCGCCCGGCGCCCGCCTATACTGCCGGGAGGGGCCTGTAGCTCAGCGGTTAGAGCACCCGGCTCATAACCGGTCGGTCGGTGGTTCGAATCCACCCGGGCCCACCATTTCCGGCCATCGCGTTCGATACTGCGAACTCACCACGGAGTTGGTGAGACCGTCCGAAACCGTAGACAATGCCCGGGCCAACAAGGGCCACCCCCGAGGCGGTCGCCTGCGGCGATTCGTGGACCTGGTGGGCCAGTTGCACCGGCTCGGACGGTTCAGCCCTGTCAGGCAGCGGCTCCGCCAGCTGGTCCTCGGCAGCCGGAGAAGCAGCCCCTGAACTGGGTGTCCACGGCATCGTGCTCGGCTGGCGGCGGCACATCAGACGCTTTCGAGGAGTGAGCACCCATGCCACGACAGGATGTGACAAGTGAGCACACGCTGACCCTCGAACTGCCGACCCTCTGGAGTGAGTCCGTCAATGGGCGCTGTACGTGTGGCTGGCACAAGCAGGCTCCCACGGCAAACGAGCTGAGGGAGTTGTACGGCTGCCACCTCAGAGCAGTGAACATCGAGCCGCCACCCGAGCCGGATGTGCTCGACGACCCGAGCGACTTGCCCGAGCTGCGCCAGTTGACGAGAACCCGTGCGAAGGCCATGGCGACACGACATCTCCTGCTCGGGATGCTGGCGACCGTGGACGTTCCACTGCCTGTTCTACGGACCTGCCAAACGAGGCTGTCTCTTCTTCTGCCCCCTCCACGGTCCCGGCCCCTGATCGTCTGCCTGATGGCCACCTTCGTGATCTGTGCCCTGCTTTCCGGAGTGAAACCCACGCGAGCCGCGGATGTGCTGGTCACGACCCAACTGCAGCCGGGCTGGAACCTCGCCGGATGGACCGGCGAGGAGACCGAAGTGGACGCGGTCTTCGCAGCGGTTCCCCAGCTCGTCGGCGTCTACGGCTGGGACGCAGGTCAACAGCGCTTCATGGTGGCTGTCACGGACGGGACAGGGGTGCGTGGTGATCTCAAGGCGCTCACGCCGGGCATGGGACTGTGGCTGTACGTCGGCGGGAACGAGCCAGTCGAGTGGGTGCGCCCGCACGTGCCCGAGAGCCTGCGGGTAGCGCTGAAGCCCGGCCTGAACCTCGTAGCGTGGTCGGGGCTGAACGACATCCCAATTGTTCAGGCGTTGGCCGGACTGGATCCCAGCGGAAGCTGGCTCTGGAATGCGGAGACCAGGCGGATGGAGGACAGCGCCGACAGCTCCCTCCAGTTGCTACAGCGGGGCGATGCCCTGTGGCTTCGAGTGTCGCAGGAGATGAAGTGGCGGCAGGTGCAGGGCCCCCTCCGGATCGAGTGGGTCACAGACTGGCTCCATGGGGATCGCACAGAGGATCAGAAGATTGCTTCAGCGGCGGTCTTCGACGAGGTCGTGGACTTCTTTGTCCACCGCTTCGAGGTGGTAGTCCCCGGTGTCACGGTTCGTGTGGGGGCTCCAAACTCTATTCACTGTGACTATGGGGGCAAGATCATCACGCTTCGATCAGGATGCGCGGACGAAGTGATGGCCCACGAATACACCCACGCGACCCAGGAGTACCTCGCCACGCGGGGCGCTGACGGCAGTTGGGGTGGGTGGTTTCCGAGGAATTCATGGATCGACGAGGGTTCGGCAGTCTACGTCCACGTTCTCTACCGGGTCCAGCGCGGTGAGACGACGTTGAGTGAGACCGTCGCGGACATCGAGAGTTTCGCAGGGTTCGACGAGAGCCCACTCGAAGAACGGGAGTTGCCCTACGCCCTGGGATTCCTGGCGATCGTGCAACTTCTTGAACGGGCGGGCGAATCATCGCTCCTCGACTACTACCGCCGGCTGCAGGGGTCGAACTCATGGGAGGACGCCTTCGAGGATGTGTTCGGGCTGACCCCGACACACTTCTACCGTCAGTTCGGGGAGTACCACCAGACCCTTATTGCCGACTATCGCCAGAGACAGATCGAGCTTCGTCCCAGACAACTCAGGGCGCTGGTCGTGGGTCCGAACGGGGAGCCGCAGCCGAATGTGGAGGTCTGGGCTGAGAAAACGGATGGGACCCATACCTACAGCCTGCTGACGGACGAGAACGGGTACGCGGAGATGGTGGTCGAGGAGGGGTCGTTCCGCCCGACGATCCAGTGGCTCCATGGAGCCTGTCAGATCGGGTGGTACGGAGGTGCCGATGGGTTCACCGCCACATACTCGGAGAGCACCATCGTGGAGTTGCCGCAAGAGGGCGGCCTCGATATCACCATCCGGCTCCCGAGGCCTGCGTCCAAGATGTGCAGCACCATCAGCGGCACCGTCCTCGACACCGACGGTCAACCCGTCGAAGGAGTCGATGTTGTGTTCTGGCCGCAAGATGAGCACTTCGACTTCCACGGCAACGGGACGGATGCCGAGGGCAGGTTTGAGGTACCTGTGAGAGCAGGGGGGACGTACGAAGTGCGCATGATCTCGGAAGCTGCCCGCGAGTGCACGGTCGCAGGCTACAGCGACGGCGGAGAGACACCGTCCATCGCTGTGGGCGATGATGGCATCACCGGCATCCGCGTGACCGTCGTCGCAGGACCTGTCCGCCCTCAAACTTGGATCACGTGCGGCCCCGAGGACTAGCAGGGTGCTGAAAAAGTCCGCAGCGGTCGTTTTGGGCTGATTTTGCGCCGGTCGCGAAATCGAAAAGGCCAATGTTTCTGGGCTCTACGAGAGACTGCCGGATGGTCAGTCAGGGCCTCAGGCCCAGGATCATGCATTTATCAGCACCCTGCTAGGAATCCTCTGAACAACTCGTCAGAGCGAGTGAGCAGATGCGATCATGGCGCGCGAACGGGAAGGGAGCGTGCCCCTCATGCATCAGCCGACGTTCGCCAGCGTGAAGTTCGAGCAGAAGAAGCGCAAGACCCGCCGTGAGTTGCACAGCATGAGGGCGACGGCGGCGAACGTGGCCGACGTGACGGAGGCGCACCGCCTGCTGCACGGCGAGGAGCGGGAGGCGTACGGCGACGCGGGCTACCAGGGCGTGGAGCAGCGCCCGGAGCAGGCGCGCGCGGAGGTCGCGTGGCGCGTGGCCATGCGGCCCGGCCTGAGGCGGCTGCTTGAGCCGAAGAGCGCGGAGGCGCGGGCGGAGCGAGCGAAGGCGTCGCTGCGGGCGAAGGTGGAGCACCCCTTCCTCGCGGTGAAGCGGCGCTTCGGCTACGACAAGGTGCGCTACCGGCGGTCTGGCGAAGAACCGGGAGCGGCTGGCGCTGCTGCTGGGCTTGACGAACCTGCTGCGAGCCGAGCCCCAACTCGCCTGACACGGGTATCTGCGCCACTTCCAATTGCCACCCGGAGCCGAACCTCGAAGATCGTGTACCCATCGGCGTTGGCGCCCGCTATGAACCTCTGAGCCTGAATATCACGGACACTGCCCGGATCCACGGTCCGCTCCGTATTGCTGACAAAGGTTGTGAGTGTCTGCGCCTGAGCCGCGGTGGACACGGCGCACAGGCTGGCGGCTCGCACGGAGCGGGCCCCTGGAGATGCCGCTGAAGGATTGCCAGGCAATTGCGAGCCAACTTGATGCCGGTGTCAGCGGTGAGTAGCGTCAACTCGGTGTCGCCGGCGTCCAGGCTGCGACGCCAGATGGCATAGCCGGTGATTGCGCTTGCATTCTTGACCGGGGGGATACATTCCAGTTGGACGCCATTCACGGCACTGCTGGGATCAGTCCCTTCGGCGCAGCTTCGGCATCAAGGGGAACCGTTACCGTGTACCGTTACCGTGTAAGTCAGCGGCGCTACCCGGCCGTCTGAATCAGCAATCTGCACGCTGATGATCGTGTCACTGTCAATCGGTATCTCCACTTGATGCCCGGCGGTATTGAGGTCGGCGTCGGGCGGCAGAATCGTGATATCGGCGGCGGTTGCCGGAGCCTGCGGAGTCGCCGTGACGGTAGTCATGGTCACTCCGTTGTCGGGATGATCGACGTCATAGCTCGAGAGATAGCTGTTAAACGCGGGCAGGCTCACGTCGTCAAGTTGCAGGTCGCGAAGCAGCCGCGAGGATGGTCGCAAGACATGATCGCCGGTTACTTTCAAGGCATAGTATCGACCGTACGGCCCGGACCACCAACCTGTCTCTCCGAATCTAATGATATAGGTTCCTGCATCCAGCGTAGTTGAGTATATCTGGTTAATCGGAGTGTCTTCGTCTCCATACTTCGCAGAGGCTGGTCTTATTATTAGGCCCTGAGTGTCATGCACCGTGATAAATCTCTCCTTGGCGGTTGCGAGTTCGATATTGATGTCGCTACGCTGCAGCACGACCAGCCGGTACATCCTGGAAATGTCCAGCCCTGATCCTGATATATAACACCGTTGCTCGTTAACAAACCGAACATACCATGTGGTTGTGATCGGTTCGTCTTCGAATTCGCGCAAGGCGCAGTTCTGCGGCATTTCCACGGTGACCGGCTCAGGAACGGGCGTCCGCCGGGTGACGGTCAGCGTATAGGTCCGGGTGACCGAGAGGTCTTCGGAAGTCACAGTGACAGTTACGGTTGTCAGAGACGGTTCGCCGCCGGGTTGGGTGGGGGCCAGCGGGATCTGGTAACCCGATTTCTGTGGATCCGCATCGGCCGGTGAGACGCTAATGCTGGCGTTGCGGTTGCTGCTGGCGATGTCCACGTCGAGTGTGTCTCGGTGGTCCGGCACGGTCAGACGGTATTCGTAGGTATCGGGTTCGAATCTTGGTATCAACCGACGGTGCTGGGCCTCAAGTTTGTACAGCGCGGCGTCGGTTGGTTCAAGCGCGGCGCGCGTGACGGTAATGCTGTAGGTCGAAGGGGCCGCGCTGCCCGAACTGACAATCAGATCGTATGTGGTGATTATCTCGGGCCCCGTCGGACCGAGCATGCGGGTGCTGTCTGTCCCAATGCCGCTACCGTCCGGCTCCTTCACTCTTGCACGTGCCGGGAACCAGGGGAACCAGGGTGTGGGGTTGAATGCAACGTGGGTTATGTGAGCGGGGACCGCGACTTCATACGAGTAGATGTAAGGTTGAAAGTCGGGTCGCAAGTCGAGACTATAATTCTTGGTGGTCCTGAGGTCCCCCATGTGGCCGGTAAGGGCTAACACGAACAGGCTGGTGCGCGTTATGCTTATGTCGGGCTCGACGGTGACGGTGATCGTGTAGGTCTGTGTGGTCGCCAAGTCTTCGGAGGTCACGGTCACTGTCACTGTGGTCAGCGACGGTTCGGCGCCGGGTTCGACTGCCGCCAGCGGGATCTGGTAGCCCGGTTCGAGCGGATCGGCGTCGGGTGGCGAGACGCTGAGGCCGGCGCTGAGGCTGCGGCTGACGGCGTGGAGGCTGATCGTGTCCTGGGCCCCCGGCACGGTCAGCGCGTAGCCGTAGGTTTCGGCGTCGAACGCGGGCGTGAGCGTATGGCCGTCGACGCTGAGTGAACTGAGTGCGGCGTCGGTCGGGTCGGACGCCGCGCGGGTGATGTTGACGACGTAGGTCGTGTGCGCTGCGGGGGCGGGCGCGGTGATGATAATGACGATCGAGGTCGTGGTCTGAGCGCCCGCGGAGCCGAGCGTGACCTGATAGCCGGGCGTGGCCGGGTCGGCGTCCGCGGGCACGAACGTGAGCGTCGCGGTGGCGGCGGCCGGCAGGGCGGTCAGGGTGACGTCGCTCACGTTGGCGCCAACGTCGACGCTGTAGAGCGGGACGCCGGCGGCGAACGCGGGGCTCAGCTCATGGCCGTCAACGACGAGTGATTGCAGTGTGGTCGGCGTCGCCGGCAGTTCGCGCAGGACGGTCAGCAGATAGCTGTTGAGCTGACCGGCGGCGTTACTCACGACCACGACGATCACGGTCTCGGTACCGGCCGCGCCCAGGCTGACCTGGTGTCCGGTCAGCGCCGGGTCGGCGTCGGCGGGGATGATGAGCAGCAGGGTCGCGCTGGTCGCGGTCGGGGTGGCAGTGATGGTGACCTGGGCAAGATCGGCGGCGACGGACGCCTCGTAGGTGTACGCGCCGCTGGCGAACGCGGGAGTGAGGTCGGCGTCGCTCAGGCTGAGCGCGCTGAGCGTGGGAACGTCGTCGTCGCGGGCGCCGCTGGAGACCGGCTTCTTGGGCGCTGAGCGCGTCTCGGAGCGCAGGCCAGGCGTCGCGGGCGGGCTGTTGGGCTCGCCGCGCAGATGGGTGACGTAGGCGCGCTGGCTGCGCCCGTCGCCGGAGGTGACGCGCACGAGCAGCAGCGTGTCGCCCCAGCCGGAGAGCCGCACCTGGTGCCCGGGTGCGCCCGGGTCGTGGTCCGCTTCGTCGGCCACGAGTTCGTCGCCGCGCACGGTGAAGACGTCGACCCCGGCCTCCGACTCGGCCCGGCTGACGATGACCGTGGTCTCTTCCAGATCCTCGGGCGCGTCCAGTTCGAAGCGCGATTCGTGCTCGCTGAACTCCAGCGCTGGCAGTCCGCTGAAGCGCAGGGCGTTGAGTCCGGAGGAGGGCGCTTCCGGCGTTGCGGCGCTGCGGCGGAGGACCACCCAGTAGACGCGCGCCGGTTCGCCCGTGAGCGACTGCAGCTCGAGTTCAATCGTGGTCTCGCCCGCGGCCGCCAGCGCGACCTGATGGCCGGCCTGTTGCGGGTCGGCGTCGGGCGGGCTGATCGTGAGCTGGGCGCTGGGGCGGTCGGCGACGGCCTCGACCGTGACCTGTTCGAGAGCGGTCGCGGCGGTGAACAGTTCGGTGGCCGGGTCGAAGGCGGGACTGAGCGTCGCGCCGACAATGCGCAGGGCCGCCAGTTGGGGCGGTCCCGCGATCGTCGCCGTCAGCCGGCCGCGCAGCTTGCGGCCGTCGGCTGAGCAGACCGCGCCGGCATCGGCGCAGTCCACCGGCGATGGCAGGCTGACGGTCAGCGGCCCGTCGCCGTCCGGCTGCAGGGTGATCAGCCAGTCGCTCCGGCGGCCCTGTGTGACCGCCAGCACCGAGCCGCCGCTGACCTGCAAGGCATGGTCGCGCAGCAGCGCCGCGCTCAGCGGCAGCGCCGACTCGTCGAAGAACAGCCGCAGGCGGAACGCGTCGCGGCCGTTGTGCGCCGCCGGCGCTTCGGTCAGGTAGGCCGAGGGCGGCGCCGGTGCGCGCTCGCTCGCCGTCGTGCTCGGATCGAGGACAATGCTGACCGTGAGTTCGTCGCCCGCGGCCCAGCCGATCGCGTCATCCGGCCACCAGTAGCGGCCCGCCCAGACAAACACCGGCTCCAGACTCACGCCGGACTCGTAGCGGCGCGCACCCAACTCGAGCACGAAGTCGTGCGGCAGCGGCCGGCCCAGCACCAGGTTCAGGCCGCCGCCGTGTTCGAGCAGCCCCAGCACGGTGTATTCCTTCTTGTCGAACCAGAAGCTGTCGGGCGACAGCGCGCCCTGCCTGGTCCAGACCGAATAGCCGGGCACCGGCGGCGCGGCCGCGGCGAACACGCCGACCGTCAGCTGGCCGGTCCAGACCGTCACTGCCTCCTCGGGCAGCGCCTCAATCGCCTTCTTGAGCGCCTCTTCGATCGCCTCCTCGGGTGCGGCCGGGGTGTCAGCGCGGACGAAGTTGCTGCGCCCGCTCAAGCCGGCGGCGTTGCGCGCCTTGACCCGGTAGTTGTAGCGCGTTTCGGGCTGCACCTGACGGTCGGCGTAGGCGGCGGCGGCGCTGCCGCTGTCCTCGACCAGCACCTCAAACACACCCACCGGGCTCCGATCGCGGTCGCGGCGCAGAATCTGATAGCCGCTGATCGTCGCGTCGCCCGGGTCGTCCCAGCTCAGACTGACCGCATCGTGGCTGACCTCCGCGCGCAGGCCCCGCGGCCGCTCTGGCGGCTCAAGGCCGGGCGACTGCGCCAGCGCAACCGGGGCCAGGACCGCCATCAGGACGGCCACCCACAGTCCCCCCACCAACCACCTGAAGCGGCTCCCGGACCGCCAGCCGTTCGCTGCTCGCATGCGCGCCTCCCGCAGACAGGAGCCACACGCTACACAGTCAATATGAGCGATCGATCAGGATCGGGCGGTTCAAGCGTGAGTTTGTATGAGGCATTCACCCGCTCCGATGAGACCCCTCGAAGAACGCGTCTGGCGAGGCGTCTGGGCGCCGAGGACGCGGTCGAGGCGGTGTTTCGCCTCCTCCGCGCGCTCGGCGCGAAGCTCCACGCCGAAGGTTTCGACGGGAGCGGCGTGGGGCCTGCTCAGGCCCTCTGCCAGCACACGGGGGCCGCATTTGGGCCGAGAGCGACGGGCCCCGACCGGGGGGCCACCTTTACGTTCACCATTCCGGTCGCGACGGACCTACGAACACCTGCTGAGGCAGGTTTGGGGTGCGGATGCCGGCGGTGAGGTGCGGCCCACGCGGACCATCATCAGGAGTCTGCGGCGCAAGCTGGAGGACGACGCGGACAACCCGACGTACATCTTCACCGAGCACAGCGTGGGCTACTGGATGCCCCGGGGCGAGGGGACGGAACCGGAGGGGTCGTAGAGCAAGGCGCTCCCTCAGTCCTTGGCATTCCTGTGCGCTGGCCGATGACAACAGGAGGGCCATGGTGTGCGCAGCCGAGGAGGGCGAAACGATTCTCCAACCCTGACAGGCGAAGGACCAGGGAGAGGCTACCCGGGCTCGCCTGACGGGCTCTTCGCCTCGGCACGGGATGGGGATCGGCTGGTGGTTCGTTGAACCGCACTTCCGCTACTGGCTAACGTGCGCACTACAAGCCGCAGAGAACAGCCTCGCAGTGGGTCAATACCGTGGCCGAGGCATCGCGCGACTGCATCGAACAGCTCCGCTGAACCGCCGACGAACTCGTCAACTACTGTCGCGTGCGCAGTGTCCCGCGCGTGATGCGCCCTTGCCTCGTGAGTTCAGGGCGTCCGCCGCGCTGCAAAAGGGCACTCTCCCTCATGCCGGAAAGGCCGCTCTTTGCGCGCCTTTCCGGTGCCTGATTCAGCGCAGCGAACCGACCGTACTTCGGAGGGGGGGATCGACCATGGTTCGCGTCCACCACAGTGGGCCTATCGGCTTGCCGCGCCGGCCTGACTCGCATCGGCCGTAGGCACGGGACTCCTGGCGACCAGTGGCGTGACGGCGGGCAGGCCTTCCGGGAACAGCTCGAAGAATGGGCGATTCACGAACTCCGGGGCGCCGTGGGCGAGGGACACCCACTCCCCGTGGGCGAGGGTATACAGGGCTGTGAGGCTGCGGCTCTGCGCGCAGGCCACCAGGTTCTCGACGCTCCCTCCCTCGTAGACCACGAGGCTGAACCCTCCCGTGATCTCGCCCCGCAGACACTCGGGCCAGGACCGCGGCGCGCCGGTGTCGGCGACCGGGTCCTCACGGGGAGGCCCGTTGCTCCCGGCGACCAGTGCTGTGAGAGCGGGTACGCCGTCGGCGAACAACTCGACAAACGGCCGGTTCACGAACTCCGGTGCTCCGAGGATGTACGGGACGGAGCCGCCGCCGTGCAGCGCGTAGAGGGCCACGACATCCCGGCTCTCCGCGCACAGGACTAGGTCCTCGACGCTGCCGCCTTCGTACACGACGAGACTGAAGCCCTCAACGACTTCTTCTCCGCGAGGAGTGCCGCTGTGTTCGCCCCGACCAACAGACGTTGCGAGGGCCCGAAGTTAATTCATCGTCAAAGCGGCAGGACTCCGTGAGCAGCCATGACTGGAATGATCGCAAGCCCCTCACGTCAACTCACGGAGAAAGCGCCTATAACTCACAGAATAGACCCTGTAACTCACCGCACACGTTCCACGAACTATTGGTCATGTATTTACACCACCTGTCCACCGCGGCACGACCGTGGTGGGCGAGATGGGCACGGGCAAGACCTTCATCGCGGCCTCCGCCGCCCACATGGCCGGCTTCCGCCGCGTGCTCGTCCTCTGCCCGCCCCACCTCACGCGCAAGTGGAAGCGCGAGGTCGAGGAGACCGTCCCGGAAGCCCGCGCCGTCATCGTCGCCTCCATCACCGACCTGGAGCGCCTACGACTCCGTCTTCGAGACGCTGCGCGCGGGAGCGAGTCAGGCTCACTTCTCGGCCAATCAGCAGGGCAGCTCTGATGCCCGTGCAACGGCTCGATTTCCGACTGCACGAGTGATGGGGTGTGGCCGAGAGAACGCATCACGAAAACTCACCCTCAAAGACGAAAAGGCTGACAGATAACTCATATATAAGACGTATTCTCTTGGCTCTAGGAGTTACGCGATGAGCATGGACGCCGTAACTCGCGCTATTGCACGGATAGCAACTGGGTTTGTTGCCGCTTCGAGTGGGCGCACGCGGATGTCGGGGCGAGAGAGTCGAACCGAACTGGCGGGCCAGCGCAATCCCGTAACAGGCCCGCTGGCCGTGCCGAGACAGCCAACAGGCGGCACGGTCTACCGTACCTCGGTCACCAACGACGTTACCCGTGTGACGATTCGTGCGACTCCCAGCCAGAGCGCGGCAACGGTGAAAACGCCCGCGAAGGACGGGATATTGCTTGCCGCGGGAACTTGGTGCCCACTCCGAAGGCTTCAGGAGTTTAGGGCATGAAACGACGGGTTTGGAGCTTCGCGGCCGGTGCGGCACTTGTATTTTGCGCCGTGCTCATCCTCACGATCCCTGCCAACGCCGCGCCTGCAGACGTGGTTGACATCTGCGACCGCACGCCCGAGGTGGAGGCGTGGATCCTCCGTAAGCTCCCCAACGTCACCGACTGCGCAGCCGTCACCGAGGGACAACTCGCGGGGATCGATGGGGATTTACGCATCACGAACTACAGCAATCCCACAATACTGAGCAGCGACTTCGCGGGACTAACCGGGGATATCGCCAGGTTCTATGTCTACTTCTCGCCCCTAGTGACGGGCGTGGACGCCAACGTCTTCGACGGGTTTACGAGCCTGGGTACCATCTCGCTGAGTTACAATAGTTTGACGGCGCTGGACAAGGATATCTTCGAGGGCCTCACTAGCCTGAGCATCCTTGAGCTGCATGAAAATGACCTCACAGCGCTGGACGCGGATATTTTCGATGGCCTTACCAGCTTGGAACATCTGTGGCTGGCCGACAACAGCCTCACAGCGCTGGACGAGGATATCTTCGATGGCCTCGCCAGCTTGGGGGTGCTGGTTCTCTATCAGAACCCCCTCACGGATCTGGACGAGGATATCTTTGATGGCCTCACCAGCCTGCGATCGCTGTATTTGACTGGCACCGGCCTTACCGTGCTGGACGAGGATATCTTCGATGGCCTCACCAGCCTGCAATCTCTGTATTTGGCTGCCAATAGCCTTACCGCGCTTGACGAAGACATCTTCGATGGCCTCACCAGCCTGCAATCTCTGTATTTGGGTAGCAACGGCCTTACCGCGCTTGACGAAGACATCTTCGATGGCCTCACCAGCCTGCAATCTCTGTATTTGGAGGGCAACGACTTTACGACATTGCCCGAGGCCGTCTTTGACGGCCTAACCGGCTTGCAGTACTTGTACCTGCATCGCAACAGCCTCACCACGCTCCCGACCGACCTGTTCGACCCGCTCGACAACAGCCTGACGCGATTGGCCCTGTCATACAACTACCTCACGGCGCTGGACACCGACATCTTTGACGGCCTAACCGGCTTGCAGTACTTGTACTTGAATGACAACGATTTCACGGCATTGCCCGAGGCCGTCTTCGACGGCCTAACCAGCTTGCGGAGCTTGTACCTGCATCGCAACAGCCTCACCACGCTCCCGACCGACCTGTTCGACCCGCTCGACGACAGCCTGAAACTGCTCCAGCTAGAAGGGACTGGGCTCACGGCGCTGAACGTGGATATCTTTGACGGCCTCGCCGGCCTGGAAAGCCTGTATCTGTCCGACAACTCCCTCGAAGTGCTCCCCGCAGGCGTGTTCGAAGACCTCGACGATAGCCTCCTCCGTCTGTACCTGCGAACCAACAATCTCACGGCCCTGACCGAGACCATCTTTGGCGGCCTCACTGGCCTGCGGTTCCTGGACCTTTCGTGCAACGCGCTCACCACGCTCGACCTCACCGACCCCACCCCATTCGACCCGTTCGCCGGGACGCTACGGTATCTGGACGTGGGCGCCAACAATTTCACTACGGCTCCAACCGAGACGGGCGTCAGAGCGAAGTTGACCCATGCCAACCTGACCCTCCACCTCACCGGCACTGCACCGTGCCCCCGGTCTTACGACACGGGCCTGAGCGGTCTGACGGTGAGCGAGGGGACCTTGGACCCTGTCTTCGAGCCGGGACGGAGACAGTACCTTGTAGAAGTTGGGCCCCATGTCACCGAAATCGAAATCATTCCCACACCCCGAGTTATGGGCGCAACGTTATATGATTTCCGACGTGCGGACCCTGCTGTCGGCACACCTATTGAGTCACTTGACGACCTCCATCCCTCCTTGGAATACGGCTGGAACAGGTTCGATTTCAGGGTCAAAGCGAAAGACGAAAGGGCCACTTTGGACCACCAGATTCAGGTGATCCGTCATCACGCGTTCAACTCCCGATTGACCAACCTGACGCTGAGTGACATACCCTTGACGCCCAGTTTTGACAGCGCCGTGTTCACCTACGCGGCCGATGTCACCGGCTCCGTTACATCAACGACGGTGACGCCCGTGCTTAGCAACTCCAACGCGACGGCAGTGGTCAAACTGAACGGCGTGGAAGACTCCGACGGCATGGTGGATTTGGAGGCGGGCGGCAACACCATCACGATGGAGGTCACAGCGGGGGACGAGACGGCGATCTACACAGTGATTGTGACTCGGGCCGCTGAACCGGGACAGGTGTTGCTGTCGACCAAGAGCCTGTCGCTGACGGAAGGGGAGGTGAGTCCTGGGTACACGCTGGTGCTCGACAGGCGACCATCGTCCAGTGTGACGGTCGCCGTCGCCGGGCATGCGGGCACGCCGCTGACCCGGAGTCCGAGCAGCCTGACCTTCTCCACGTCAAATTGGAATCAGCCCCGGTGGGTGAGCGTGGCGGCCGCCGCGGATTCGAACACGACGAACGAATCGGTCACACTGACTCATACGGCCACCAGCTCGGACAGCCTCTTTGACGGCATCACGATTCCCAGTGTGATCGTGAATGTGGATGACCAAGACCCCCCTGACCGCCACATCCACACAATCAGGTTGCCGCAGGGATCGGACGCATTGCCGCCTGGGGAGAAGGCGCTGCCCGAAGAGGAATTTGAGGTATGGACTGGCCCCCCTTTCGAGGAAACTATTGAGGGGGTCGCCGAAGGCCATATTTGGAGGCCGAGCGGGCTCTGGGGTGAAGCCGGCACAGACACCATCTGGGTCGTTGACCCCAGCCACTTCGGCATCCACGCGCTCAAGCTGTCGGCGCTGAAGCAGGGTCGGGTCGAGCGGCACATCGCGGCTGATACGTCAGAATTCGACCACAGGTTCAATTACAGCTGCCACTTCAGCCAAGCCCGGGCCAGCGGCGATGGAAACCCGCCGCTTACCGTGATGTGGGGAACTGGCCAATACATGCTGATCGCAAACGAAAGCAGCGGTACGCTCGATCAGTACGACCGGGATTCCAGCGTAACCAGCCAATGCTTTACCAGAAACGTCACTTCATGGGCAGCTAACGGTCGAAGTTACACAACAGCGGACGAGCATTTCAAATCACCATTCGGTTTCGTGCGAAAGTTTGATCTGCTCCGTGGCCCGCTGACGGTCTGGGGCATATGGGCCAGCGGCGCGAAGGTGTGGCTCAGCGGGCCGGCCGCCGGCGTTTACACCATTGACCTGGACACCGGCCAGGGGGCCATAGCGCCCGGCTACGACGGTCACGGCGACAGCTATGGCCTCTGGTCGGACGGCACGACGATGTGGGTGGCCGCCGGCTCCGGCTGGCTCAGGGCGTATGACCTGAATTCCGGCATCCGCAGCGCGGAGTTCGACATCCGGATACTACAAACCTACGGCATGACGCCCGGCGACATCTGGTCCGACGGCGAGACCATCTGGGTCACCAACCGGATAGGCACGATCGATGCCTACCGCCTGCCCGGGACGTCCCGCCTGCCCGGTACGTCGAGCGGGTCGAGCACGCCGAGAGCGACGGAGGCGGCTCCGCTCACGGCACACTTCACGTCGGCGCCGGAAGCGCATGACGGGCAGCGCGCGTTCAACGTGCAGATTGCCTTCAGCGACGATCTGGAGATCGCGCCCGAAGAGATGCGAGATCATGCGCTGGAGGTCAGCGGAGGCAGGCTGACTGACGCCGCGCCGGTCGACGACCGCCAGGACCTGTGGGAGATGACGATCGAGCCGCACGGGACGGGTCCGGTATCGATCGTGGCCGCGCCGGGCGGATCCTGCAAGTTGGCCGGAGAACTGTGCACGGCGGACGGACGGCCGCTGACCGTGGCGCTCGCCCTGCAGGTGCCCGGTCCAACGACCCAACCAGGCAAGACTCCGGCGACGCAAGCGCCGGCGAATAGCGCGCCGGACGCTCCGAACCAGCCGCAGGCCACCGCGGTGTTCGTCGGCGGCGTGGACCTGGAGTGGGACGATGTCCCCGGCGCTGATTCCTACGACGTCCGGACCTACCGCGGCGGTCAGTGGGTCGAACTGCCTGGAGACGGCGTGGAGATCGCCTTCTACGGCGCGGGAGCGATCATCAGCGGGCTAGACCCGCAAGCGTCGCTCTGGTTCCAGGTGCGGGCGGCCAACGCGCACGGCGTCTCGGATTGGTCCGAGATGCTGTACACGAACTCAACCAGTCAGTTCAAGTTGGGCGGCCAGGCCAGACCGGCCAACGCGCCGGCCAGTGGCGCGCCGGTGATCGTGGGCAGGGCGCAGCCCGGCCAACCGCTCTGGGCCAACACCACGGGGATCGAAGACGGCAACGGTCTCGACCGAGTGCGGTTCCAGTACCAGTGGATGTCCAACGACGGCAGCGGCGACGCGGACATCGCGGGCGCCACGCAGCTCACCCACCTCTGGCCGGACGCCGACGAGGGCAAGACGGTCAGCGTCCGCGTCACCTTCATCGATCGGCTTGGCTACGCGGAGTCGCTAACCAGCGCATCCGTGGGCACGGTTGCAGCAGCGCCCCAGCCCGACAGTCCGGCCACCGGGCAACCGACAATCACCGGCGCCGTCCAGGTGGGCGAGACGCTTACGGCGAATACCTCGGGCATCGCCGACGATGACGGGTTGGTCAACGCGACTTACAGCTACCAGTGGGTTGCCAATGACGGAGGCGCCGATACGGACATCTCCGGCGCGACGGATGCCACCTATCCGCTGGCGGCCGGCGACGAGGGCAAGACCATCAAGGTGCGGGTCACCGTTACCGACGACGCGGGGAACGAGACAACGCTGAGCAGCGGGGCGACTGACACGGTGGAGGCCCCCCAGCCGCCGGCCAAGCCCACGGGCCTGTCCGCCGCCGCTGTCTCCCACGACGCCGTCACCCTCGCCTGGGACGACCCGCAGGACGACGCCATCACCGGCTACGTCATCCTGCGGCGCGACCGGGAAATCCACCCGCTAGGGACCTTCGTCACCATCGCAGGCGACACCGGCTCGACGGACACGACCTACACCGACGATACGGTCGAGCCGGATAAGCAATACGTGTACCGCATCAAGGCCATCAACGAGCACGGGGAGGTGAGCGAGAAGTCCGACTGGATCCGCGCCGACACCCCGGCGGTGCCCGTCCCAGACAAGCCCACGGGCCTGTCCGCCGCCGTCTCCCACGACGCCGTGACCCTCACCTGGGACGCGCCGCGGGACGACTCCATCACCGGCTATGTCATCCTGCGGCGCGACCGCGCGATCCACCCGGTGGGGACCTTCGCCACCATCGCAGGCGACACCGGCTCGGCGGACACCACCTACACCGACGATACGGTCGAGCCGGACAAGGAATACGTGTACCGCATCAAGGCCATCAACGAGCACGGGGAGGTGAGCGAGATTTCCGACCGGGTCCGGGGCTTCACCCCGGCAGCGCCGGCCCCGGCGGGCTCGCCGGCGAAGTAACGGGGGGGCGCGCGTTGAGCCGGGGCGCGTCGCAGGCGTCGCGGCCGCGCTTGAGCAGGGACTGGCAGACGTAGTAGGAGAACTGCCCGCTCTTGGAGTCCTGCCCGGAGAGGGAGCGCCGGCAGCTTCTGCAGCGCACGAGCCCGCTCAGCAGGTAGGAGCTGCCGACGCGGCGCGGGTGGGCGCGCCGCGGAGCGCGGGAGCGCATGAGTGACTGGGCGTGGCTGAACAGTTCCTTCGAGACGATCGCCGGGAAGGCGTCCTCGACGCGGACGGGCGGGGCCCCGTCGCGGGCGTTGCGGCCCCACAGCAGGGTGCCCGTGTAGACCTCGTTGGTGAGGAGGATGTGGACGCCGTTCTTGGACCAGGGGCGGCCGGTCGGATTGGCGATGCTGTCGTCGTTGAGGGTGCGGGCGATCTCGGTGATGCCCTTCCCCGATGTGGCGAGCACGAAGATGCGCTCCACGACGGGGGCAGTGTCGCGGTCGGGCTCCAACCTCGGGCGCTTCTTCGCCCCGTCCTGGATGTGGACCTTGTGGTAGCCGTCGGGCGTGCGGCTGGCGACCCAGAAACCACGCGAGGCGGCCTCGCGCATCCCGCGTGTAACCTCCTGGGCAAGATTTTCCGAGTAGAACTCGTCGACGCTCTCGATGATCGCCTCCATGAGCTTGCCGGTGGGGGAGTCGTCAGCGTGCTCGGTGATGGAGATGACGCGGATACCGCGGCGGCGCAGCATGGACTTGAAGGCGACGGCGTGCTCGCGCTTGCGCGTGAAGCGCGAGCACTTCCAGACCAGGATCTCCTCGAAGGGAGCATCGTCGGCGCTTGCCGCATCGAGCATCTGCCGGAACTGGGGCCGGTCTGCGTGGCGCCCGCTCTCGGCCTCGTCGATGTACTCGCGGGCGACCAGGTAGTTATTCTTCTCGGCGTAGTCGCGGAGCGCGCGGAGTTGGGCGGAGATGGAGAGGTCGCACACCACCTCGCAATGGTGAAGCAGGCGCCCTGTGAACGGAGGGCGAAGGGATGGAGCCGACGACGACCGGGCCTGGAACGAGTCGCGGTTGGGGACGCCCTGAGTATGCCCCCGCGCCATGGGGTGCCTGCGAACTCCGTTGTCTGCGCGGGGGCACGCTGTTCCCCGGGAAACGGGCCTCCCCCGCGACCAAGCCCCCGCCTCGAGCACAGCCGTGAAGACGCGGGGTTGGCGCAGCGGGGTCTTCGGCATCGTCGTCGGCTTCGCCGCCACTCTGGCGATTGCGTACGGGTTGGTAGAACTGCTGGGGGGTATCCCCTGAGGGAACGCCAGTCCCCGACCGCCGACGACACCAGCGGGGCTATCCTCATAAGACATCACGTCTAATCCACGAATAGTCACTGTGTTCTCATATTTGAAGTAGCGGTGGTGACATAAATGGGCTAGCCTGCCGTCGCGAGGCGCCCCCGCGGGGGCGTTTTTCGCCGGAGGAACTGTTGTGACACCAGCGCAGATCACGGGTTCCACCTTCCGCGGCGGGCTGCTTCGCGGCGTGCTCGCCGGAGCTGTGGCCCTGCTGGTCGTTTACGGCGTCCTCTTCCTCACCTCCAGTGAGCAGACGGCCACGGCGCAGGCCCCCTGCGAGCAGGGCGCGGCCGTTCCCGACCCCAGTAACAACCCCGGCCTCGTACGCGACTGCGCCATCCTGCTGGCGGCGAAGGACACGCTGCGGGGCACGGCGACGCTGGACTGGAATGCGAGCACGGCGGTCGCGGAGTGGACAGGAATCACCGTCGCCGGCACGCCGCCACGCGTCCTCCGGGTGGTCGTGACGGACGCCGGCCTGGACGGGACGATTCCGGCCACGCTGGGCGGGCTGGAGAAGCTGCAGCAGCTCAACCTTGGGGACAATGCGCTGACGGGAACGATTCCCGGAGAGCTAGGCGGACTGTCAAAGCTCTGGTTACTGCACCTAGCAGGGAACGACCTCACGGGTCCACTGCCGGCAGAGCTGGTCATGATCGAGCGGCTGCAGATCCTCAGGGCCGGCGGCAACCGGCTCACGGGCGAGATACCCGAGGCGCTGTTCGGGCTGACGTACCTGGACTACGTGGACTTGAGCGGAAACCGGCTGACGGGGCCGATCCCGCCGATCCCGGCGAACCGGTTCGACATGCAGGGGATCCTGCTGGACGGCAACCAGTTGAGCGGGCCGATTCCGGTGGGGTTGGGCGAACTGAACCTGACGCTCCTGCAATTGAGCGGGAACCAGCTGACGGGGTGCATCCCCCAGGGGCTGCGGGATGTGTCGCTCCACGACCTCGACGACCTGGGGTTGCCGGACTGCACGACGACGACGACGTACGACCTGACGATGTCGGCGGGTCCGAACGGGCGGAGCAGTCCGCCCCCCGGGCGCTACGCCTATCTGAACGGATCGACGGTGACGGTGACGGCGACGCCGGACGAGGGCTACCAGGTGGCGCGGTGGACCGGTGACTGCCAGCCGGCCCTCACGGCAACGACCTGCACGCTGACGATGGACGCGGACAAGACGGCGCGTGTCAGGTTCGCGCGGATCACGTACACGTTGACGGTAACGGCGGGGGAGGGCGGAGGCGTCACGCACGACGGCGGGGCGACGCTCTACCACGGCGACGAGGTGACGCTGACGGCGAGTTGGAACGAAGCGACGCACGACCTCAGCTGGGGCGGGGACTGCGCCGGGACGACGGTCTCGGTCTGCACGCTGACGATGGACGCGAACAAGAACGTGACGGCGACCTTCACGGCGTTGCCGGCGACGCGCTGCGCCACGCCGGCGGATGCGGACTGCGTCCTTGCGGTGTACCGGGGCGCCCCCGGGGACTACGCGCAGGCCGTCGACATCCCCGCCGAGGTACTGCTGACGCCCGCAGCTGACGGCCGCTACTACGTCGAGCGCGGCCAGCAGGTCACGGTCATCACGGCGGCGCCGCTGCCCGCGGACTGGACGCGCTTCTGGCTGGAACGGCAGCCTCTGACGACAGACCCCTCACCGCTCACCTACGAGCGCCTCATCCCGCCGGTGGGGACCACCTACACCTTCACCGTCACCACCGACCCCGCGGCGTCCACGCTCATCACCTTCGACCTGAAGCGGGCGCGCCCCTTCGTGCGCCCCAGGCCCGACGGCAAGCCCGAGATCGGCGACACCGTCGTGACCACGGTGTTCTCCGTCGAGGCGGAGACCCTGAGCTACACGACCTACGACACCACGGGCGCGGTCGCCACCGCAGGCAGCTACGCCTTCCTCTCCGACGCCGACGACGCCACAACCGCTGTCACCACCTACGAAGCCCTGCGCGACGGCACCACCACTGCCCTCCTCATCCACAAGTCCGACGCCCACGGCGCCTCTCAGACAGCCCTCTACGACACGGTGGAGGCGGGCGACCTCTTTGAGTGGTACCAGGCCAACGACTGCTTCGTCCGCTACGAGGTGACGGAGGTCAAGCCCGACCCCACCGGAACCGTTCCCCGCAAACTGCTCGCGGTCGCGTGGTTCGCCTATGCGGGCACGGGCTGTCGAGGCAGTTTGAGCCCCGAAGCGGTCGGCGTGAGATGGAGCCCGCCGGTCATCGCGACGCGGGCCACTGGCTCACGCGCCGTGACCCTCATCTCCACACCCATCCGCTACGGACCATATCTGCTGTACCCCCCTGACTGGGGCAAGAGGGTTCGGAATGACGAGGTCGAGCCGTTCGTCGAAATGTGGCCGGTATCCCCGGTGTCCGGGACCTCAACGAATCCGTCCGACTGGCCAACTGTTGTTCTTGATGAGGTACGGCGCCACCCTCTGTGGCGGGAGCCCGTCGTGCCGGCCGGATGGGCGCGTGGCGGCCAGGAGGCGCACGGCCGGACTTCGCTGAGCTCGGTATACGGGAACGACGAGCACGCTGTGGTCGTCCATATCCGATGGTCCCCGTCTGGACCGGGCCGCTTCTCCGTGGCGGATGGGGGCCCGGGTGTGAATATCTCCGAAGCACGGACCATCGACGGTCACCCGGCCGTGCTGTGGTACGACCCAACTGGCACGCTGGGCATCCCGGTCAATCAGGTGAGCGTCATCGATAAGATCACTGGAATCAACTACGTGGTCACGGGCTATACCTACGTCCCCATCGATACCATGATTGCGATTGCCCGTAGCCTCCTTCCAGTTGCGGGGGCAGAGTGACCAGATTCATCACGGTCGCCACCGCATTGCTCACCATGGCAACCGTCGTGCTCATTCCACTGCGGGCCGCAGGGGTCTTCGAGACCAGCATGGGGCCAGTCGCGAACGTATACGGGATCAAAAGCGGGCTGCAGGATCCGACGACCCGGATCACGTGGTACCAGGACTTCGGCCACGTGGGCGGACGGCGAGCATTCGACCTGAACCAGGACGGTGTCCGGAATGACCCGCCTGTCTACTTCTCCGTGACGCGCATCTCCGGCACCAGTCAGTACCGGGCGGTCTGGGGACGCAAGCCCGCAGGAAACTGCACCGGGTTCCAACTCCTGATCTATAGCGTTGGGAGCGATGGGAAGCCTGAAGGCAAGCCCTGGGCTTCCATTGAATACGTGCATGTCGATTCGGCGGACGGGCTCCAGGCGTTCGATCTTGCGCTCACCGGCGACACCTTCAAGCAGGTCAGCACGGTCCTCGCTTGGGACAGCGGGCCCTTTGAACTGTGCGATGTCGCTCCCCCCGGTGGTAGCGGCTACACCGGACCGCACCTGCACCAGCAGCTAATGGTATCTGAGCGCGGCGGTGCGGTGACCAACCGGGAAATCCGGCACGTGCCCGCCGAGAAGCCGAAACCGCCTTCGGGCAAGGAAGACAGCTGTGACTACTACCTGCCCATCGATCCCTCGGTACTGATCCTCGCAGAACTCACGTTTCAGGAGGGAGCAAGCAATACGGGAGGATCTGACACGTTTCCCGATCGCAACCTCAACGTCACAGTCCAAGGCAGCGGGACCGTGATCCGTAGTGCCGCTCCGAAACCGAGTGGGAAGTACGCGGACTGCACCGAAGTGATGTTGACAGCAGACGAGAGTCCCGGTTCCGGTCACGAGTTCGTGCGCTGGGAGGGGCGAGGCCTTACAGATGGCACCGATCCCAAAATGCACACGGTCTGGATGAGCCGTGATCAGGAAATCACCGCCGTCTTCGCCCTACCCGTCACACTAACCACGAAGACGAAGGTTGCAGGGGCAGCAGAATTCGGCGGTGGGGGAGGCATTGCACCCGCAGTCGGCACGCACGCCCAATGGCAGGGCGAGGAGGTGACGGTGGAGGCACTGGCGACGACGGGCTACACCTTCTCGTACTGGGAGGTGGACGGGCAGCGCGGAGGCTGCGAGAGAACGTCCTTCACGGAGACCGGCGTTGGCACGGTGGCAAACTGCACGGTCGAGATGAGCAATGACCGGGTTGTGGTGGCGGTGTTCGGCGCACCCTTTGGCCTGACCGTCCACACGAGCGTCACGGGCGGGACGGCGATCTGCGTTCTGGCGGACACGACCGAGAGTTGCCCGGGAACGGTCACCGGGGGAACCAGGATTACGGTGAGCGCCGACGAAGCCGAAGGCTACGTGTTCGACCAGTGGACGGTCACGACAGATGGCGGCGCGGGGGCAAGAGTGGCTGGCGAGCAGACGTACACCACGACCTCTCTGACGATTCCGGTGAACGCGAATACGACGATCACGCCCGTCTTCGCACCAGACACCGCCCCCGGGTTTGCGGTGGGGACAGGCACTGCGACCTTTGCCGTGAACGTGGAAGGAAGTGTTCAACTGCCGCGCGCGACCGGTGGGAACGGCGACCTCAGCTACAGCCTAAGCTCCATCCCGGCTGGTCTGGAGTTCGATTCGGCAACGGTGGTGGTGGCCAGAACGGCCACGACGACGGGGACGATGGCGGCGGGAACGACAGTCGCCACGCTCACGGTCCATGATGAGGACGACAACAGGGCCACCAGCGACGCCGACACGGTCACGGTCACGATCAGGGTATCGGCGCGCACCCAGCCCACCGCCACTCTGGTGCTCCGTCCCACCAGCATTGCCGAGAACGGAGGGAGCACCAGGGTCAGCGCGACGCTGTCCGACCCCGCCCCCATAGGCGGAGCCAGCCTGACCGTCAACGCCAGCGGCGGGAGCGGCTACAGCTTGTCGCCCAACCGGACGCTTACCTTCGCTGCCGGCGCGGGTTTCTCCACCGGCACGGTCACCATCACCGCCGAACACGATGCCGACACGGAGAACGAGACCGTCACGGTGTCAGCCACCGTCGCAAGCGGCGGGATCACCGCACCCGCCGACGTGACGCTGACTATCAGGGACGACGATGCGCCGCCCCCGCCTCCGGACACGTATAGCTGGTCGGCCACCTGCCCCGACGGCACGACCGGGAGCGGCACGGAGGCCACGCAGGCAGCAGCCGATGCCGCAAAGGCTGCGTGGATCGCTGCGAACTGCACGGTTCCTCCTCCACCGGTGTTCCCGTGGACAGCCACCTGTGCCGACGGCACGACCGGGAGCGGCACGGAGGCCACGCAGGCAGCAGCCGATGCCGCAAAGGCTGCGTGGATCGCTGCGAACTGCACGGTTCCTCCACCGGAGTTCCCGTGGTCGGCGACCTGCCCCGACGGCACGACCGGGAGCGGCACGGAGGACACGCAGGCGAAAGCCGACGCTGCGCGGGCCGCGTGGATCGCTGCGAACTGCACGGTTCCTCCTCCACCGGTGTTCCCGTGGACAGCCACCTGCCCCGACGGCACGACCGGGAGCGGCACGGAGGACACGCAGGCGAAAGCCGATGCCGCAGAGGCTGCGTGGATCGCTGCGAACTGCACGGTTCCTCCACCAGTGTTCCCGTGGTCGGCGACCTGCCCCGACGGCACGACCAGGAGCGGCACGGAGGCCACGCAGGCAGCAGCCGATGCCGCAAAGGCTGCGTGGATCGCTGCGAACTGCACGGTTCCTCCACCGGAGTTCCCGTGGTCGGCGACCTGCCCCGACGGCACGACCGGGAGCGGCACGGAGGACACGCAGGCGAAAGCCGACGCTGCGCGGGCCGCCTTCCTCGCGGATTGCCCCACGTACAGCTGGTCGGGCGTCTGCTACGACGCCCAGGGCACAACAGGCGGCGGTTCGGGGCTCTCCCAGGACGCGGCCAATGCGGCAGGTCAGACGTTCGAGGCGGCGTGCCCGAGGGGAGGCGTCACCACCTCTGTGCTCGGCACGGTTTGGTGGTACGCCAGCGTCATGTGCAACAACGGGACATCGTTCACACTCGGGCCATTCACCTCGTCGAGCGCTGCCGACACCGCTGGAGGGCTTGGGGTGTCCACGTGTGGTTTCGGGCGGCTGCGCTTAGACCTGCCGTCGAACGTTCCGCTGACGCTGGCGCAGGTGCGGGATGCCTTCCGGGCAGCGCTCTCAGCGTTGCCAACCCCGATCAACCTGGATGACTTGACGCTGCCGGAAGTCCCTCAGCGGCAGGATGCCACACCAGCGCCGAAGGCTGGTGGCTTCTCGACCTACGTCGCTGACGACGGCCAATACGCAGAGGTCACCTGCGACAACGGCACGAGCTTCACAGTGGGGCCGGCCGACACGCTAGAGGCGGTCCTCGCGGGGGGGCTATTGGGATTGAAGGTGTGCGCCAACGGCGCCGCGCTCGCGGGGTTGTCGCTGCCAGAGTCCCGGACGGTGACTCGGGTACAGCTTGAGGGTGCAATCACGGCGGCGCTCTCGGCACTGCCCACGCCATTGACGATGGACGACCTCGATTCACCCCCATCGGGAACGGACAGCACGTCGGTTCGCTCGGTCCAGGCGCGCAATGGCACTTTCAGCACCTTCTCCTCGACCACGTGGAGTTGGACGGCAAGCTGCAACGCCGGCGGTGGTAGCGGTGCCGGTTCGGCTTCCTCCCAGTCTGCGGCCGCGAACGCGATACAGCTCTGGGTGGGGTCCGCCAATTGCCCCTCTGGGGGCGGTACCTACAGCGTGTCGCAGGACTGAGCGCCGACCGGCCCTGAGCGACTGGTAAATGGCGCATCCGTATTCCCGAGCCTAGTGGAGGTGGCTGCGTCCCCCGCGGCCTCGGAGATGTGCGGTTCAACGATGTCGCCCACCTGAACCTGCCTTACTGCGCCGCGGATGCGCCGCCCACGCCCATGACACCCTTGCCCACCCACACTCTCACCGTGTCAACGACGGGTGCCGGCAGCGTCACGCCCGCGGGAACGACCACCCACGACGAGGGCTCCGAGGTGATCCTCACGGCGACCTGGGACGACGCCACCCACTACCTTCAGAGCTGGGGCGGCGCCTGCAGCGGCATGGAGGGGGCGACCTGCACCCTCAGGCCATTTGATGACGACGCCACCGTCACGGCGACCTTCGCCGAGCGCTGCACGGGGGGCGCCACGGACCCGACCTGTATTCGCGTGGTCTACATCGGCGCCCCGGACGATTACGCCAACGTCGCCGACATCCCCGAGAACTTCACCTCCACGCCCAACAGCGAGGGGCGCTACGAGGTGGGTCGGGGCGAGCAGATCACGGTCGTCACGGGAGGCGCGTCGCTGCCCGAGGGCTACACGCGCTTCTACCTGCAGCAGACGCCGCTGGAGTTTGGGACGCCCTCGCCGGTCTCGGCCTCCCAGCTCATCCCGCCGGTGGGCACGACCTACACCTTCACGCCCACCACCGACCCCGAGGCCGCCGCCCTCATCACCTTCGACCTCACCGCCGCCAGGCCCCATCCCGTGCGGCCCACGCACAAGCCCGAACTCGGCGACGTTGTCGTCACCACCAACTTCCAGGTCGTGACGTGCGACTCGGGGATCGCCGTAAGCGACCCCACCGCGAACACCGAGCTGGTCGAGGACTGCAAGACCCTGCTCGCCTTCAAGGACACTCTCGCGGGCACCGCCACGCTCAACTGGAGCGCCGGCCGGCCCATCACCGAGTGGGAGGGCATCACCGTCGGGGGCACCCCCCGGCGCGTTACGAAGCTGAGCCTGGCCAACAGCGGCCTCACGGGCCAGATCCCGCTCCGGCTCGGCGACCTGACCGCCCTCGCCGAACTCCGCCTCAACGACAACGAACTCACGGGAGTCATCCCCGCCGTTCTCGGAGACCTCGACAACCTGACGAAGCTCTACCTGAACGTCAACAGCCTCACGGGGGTCATCCCCTCAAGCTTGGAGCAACTTGCCAACCTCACGCACGCCTACCTGGCGGGCAACGACGGCTTGAGGGGCTGCGTTCCGATGTCATTCCACGACGCGATTCACAACGATGCGGCGTCGATAGATCTGAACGTTTGTGTAGAGAACCCAACGGTGATCAGTGCCCCTCGCATCACTGAAGCGGGAACCTACCAGATTGCTGAGATCGCGTTCGACGTTCCTGAAGGCATCAGCTTCGACATCTTCATCGTGGACGCCGAGGAGTACTTGTTCGCCATCGGCGCCACCAACCAATCCTACGTCGACGACATCGTCGAGAACATGACAGCTTCGCTGACAATCTCCCTCAACGGCGCGGTCAAGCGATTGATGGTCGGAGACCTCTTCTACAACGCCATCGACGGTGAGGGGTATCGCTACACCGCACCAGCTTCTTCCGACGGCACAATGACCGCGCAGCAAGGGGTAGCTGCGCCGCCACTCTACAAGGTACGGCGGCTTGCGCGGTCGGTGCGTCCTGTCCCAGCGCAAGCCCCAGCACCGACACCTTCGGATGGCGCAACGGCACAATCGACTGTCATCACGGATCTTGCCAGCGGGGGCAAGCAGCTTCCTGTCCGGAACATGGTCATCGGTGAGCCGATCGCAGTGTGCTCCGAGTACCCGTACACGACCGCCGACTCTGCGAACCACTGGCGGGGCGGCCTGAAGAAGTCGGCGACCAACCCGACCGGCTACATCGAGCACAACCCCTTCCGTGTCGTGATCACAGTGGACCTCACCGACACCGACAACGTCGACCAGCTTCAGCATTGCCGGAACCTCGAGCTGATAACGACGAGTGACCGGATGAAGCCGGTCCAGATACACAAGGCAACGCAGGAGAAGGTGAACGACCTCGGACCCAGCTGCCGGGGCGCCTGCGCCGTCTGGTACGGGCCCGTCACCGGTCCGTATCACACCATCAGGCGGACAAACATCTACCTGAACGAGACGATCTTCCCCGCCGACAACCGGCAGCATGAGCTGTTGGAGCTCGCGCTCACGCACGAGCTTGGGCACGCGATCGGCTTGCGGCACGCGGCGCCCTGCAACGAGTCACTGGTGTCGCCGACACAGGCGGTCATGTCGTCTCCGGCAGATCGTCTCTCGAAGTGCGACGTGCGCTACAACAGGGGCAGCGTGCGCATTGAGGATGGCGACCTGCTGCTATACCGCCTCCTCTACAAGCCGCAGAGGGTGGCTGGCTCGCCAGCGCTCGCGCCCATCGTGAGCGCCGGGCCGAATCCCGGAACCGTCCTCGTTAAGTTCGATGGTAGCCAAGTCAAGAACGAGAGGATTCTGGTCGTCAGGCGTAGCACCGACCAGACCGCCTGGGCGAACGCGGAGGATGTTGCGACGGTCTATCCCATCAACTCCGATGGCGTTTACGCGATGCCGTTCCCGGATAGACGCGAGGAAGACACAACGGTCTACTACCGGGTGTACACCGAGAGCGAGGCATTCGTTGACAGCGACGTCTACGTGGAGGACTCGGTGCTCGTGAAGGCAGCTCCGGCACAGCCGGTCCTCCCTCCGATCCTCCCACCGATCATTCCTCCAGGGCTGCCCCAACCCACGACCCATCGCGTCCAGCTAAACGTGAGCCCGTCCAGTTGCGGAAACGTGACGTGGAGATCCATTGACGGCATCAACCCACTCATTACTTCGACGACAACCAGCCCCTGGGACGTACCCCAGAGCCGAACGATCCGTTCAATGGCTCCCGCGAACAGCGCGACCTGCCGGTTCAGCCACTGGGACGGGGATTGCATCCGCAAGACTGGCCACACGTGCGACCTGGTCGTCACCGGGGCTCGGCAGGCGACGGCGCACTACACGATCCCTGGTGCTCCGGTGCCGGACATCAGCCTCACCCTGAGGGTCACGCCTTCGCAGTGCGGCGACATCACGTGGCGCCTGGTACGGCAGGCCTTCGGCTCGACTACTCAGCCAAGCCAGACTCCTGGCACCAACACGGTCAACGTCGCGCGGGGAACGGTGCTCGCCATCACCGCGCCGGCGAACACGTCGAGCTGTCGCTTCCTCTCCTGGGGGAGCAGCGTCTGCGAGAGCCAGGGCCGGCATTGCCAGGCCGGCATCGGAAACGATCTCAGCACCGCCACAGCGACGTTCCGCTACACCGCAAGATCGACCCGGGGTGCCGAGACCACGACACCGCACACCTACTCGCTCTTCGGGGAGGGTCCCTACTCCTGGGCCGCCACCTGTAACACGGGGCTCTCGACCGGCTTCGGGACCAACCTCGAAAGTGACACCGACGCCGACGCCGAAGCGCGGCAGTGGATCAGGGACAACTGCTGGGAGGGTGTGCCATTCCAGAAACAGTAGGATCACCACCCGCCCGCCGACCTCGGCACCGCCCCTCCTCGTGAGGGGCGGTGCCCTCGGGGTGGTACCATGCAGGGCGCATTGGGCGGGGTCTGAATCCGCGTCCTGAGGTTGTCCAAGTGGCGTCTCCCGGCACATTCGAGCAGTGCCTGACTGGGAACTCCCCAGCCCGCATCCTTCGGGAAGTGGGCGAGACCATCAGGCGAGGGGGTAGACCTTGAGGCGCGCGCCTTCTCCGGGGTGGTTCCTCGCAGCGTTCGTGTCCGTCATCCTTGGTCTCTGCCTTGCACTGGCGGTGGGCATCAGGCTGCTGGTCGATGACGCTGAAGAGGAGGCCGATCTCCTTCTGGACTATCCGGGGTTGCTCTCCGACGACGTCATCCTCGTGGAGGAAGATGAGGAGTAAGGGCTCTGTAGCGCTCCCGTCAGCCCTCGTAGACCTCGACCTGCGGGTGGCGATAGGTGAGGGCGGTGGGGCTGTCTTTGATGCATATGGCAACAATCATGGCCAAGGCTCCTCGCGTTCATGGCCCGGATCGCCATCGCTCGACTGGAGGGCTTCCATGAAGACCCGGCTGGTCGGTTTGCTGGTCCTACTCACTCTTCTCGTTGCTTGCGGAAGCGCCTCCGCGCCCACTCCTGCGGAAACGCCTGCCCCGACATCGGAGCCTCAGCCGGAAACGTTAGAACTCTGGGACGGAGGTCCCATTATCGACCTTCCCGCCGGGTTCAAGGTGGAGGAGGTCATCGAGTTCGGGCAGAACTGCTCGATCCCGGTGTGTGAACCAGAAGACTCGCCGAAGGACTGCGAGGGCCGGTGCGATGTGATGTACACCGTGCTCTTCTCGGGAGGCTGCTCGATCGAGGTCAAACTGGTCGGGGGGCAGACCTGGGACAAGGGGCTTGACTACGACTTCGGGACGTGTGAGGAGTTCGCCTTCCTAGGGATAGTCGATCAGGTTTACATGCACTTCGTGCCGAGCAGGAGACCGCAGACATCACCGCCTCAGCCTGTCGGGCCTTTGGATGGTCTGCGCCATGGCCCGAAGCGCCTGTTTTCCTGTGACTACGAACCCCACTTCTTCCTCTGCGAGAATCCGTTGGATCTTGCCGGTGAAGCGACACCATCGCCGTAAAGCTGATCGTAATCCTTGCGGGGCTCCGCCCACTGTGGCTGATTCCAGACGACAGCACCAAGGCGCAGAGCCTCGTAGTCTCCTAACCCCCAAGGACGCGATAGCCCACTGCTTTGCGAGAGGGCGAACCAGATATGCCCTACCAGCTACAGCCCCACGGCCAGCTCGAGAGTTCGTAGTAGAGTCCCGTCAGGTCACAACCAGTGAGCTGTGCGCCCCAGATGTTCACCGCCTGACGATGCCCTGAGGGTCCCGCTTCGACGCCTCCCGGTTGAGGGCGAGGTCGAGGATGGAGAAGGCCCGCTCCAGGCCGAGATCTTCCCCTATGATCACGGCGTCCTCCTCCTGGAGAAGCAGGGCGGAGGCGACGAAGCTGGCCAACTGGAGGAGCGGATCCTTGCTGGTGCTGCGGAAGGCGGGGCCGCCGATGATGGCGTGGATGGGGATGTTGCGGGTGGGAGCGCTGTCCTCCCAGGCGTCGTAACGGCTGGGGATCGGATTATGGACGCGGAGGCGGCGGTAGAGGCGGGTGACGGATTCCTCCTCAGCTTGATCGACGAGGAGGAAGGCGTGGCGTCCGTCGGCCTTGACGGAGGTGTTGATGCGGGTGAGGAGGCGGCCGAGGCCGACCTCCACGGAGCGCCCGTGTTTGGTCCTGGGCAGGCAAACGTTGATGACCTCGACGCCTCCGCTGTGCGCGGCACTCTCGATGAGGCGCAGGCCGCTGCGAAGAATCTCCGCTCCCACCTCAAGGGACGTGCAGCCGCTTCCCACACCGCCGTCGCCGGGTGACTGTCTGGGCGCCAGCAACTGAAGGGCGTGCAACTCGAACGTCGTGGCGATGCCGTAGCGGTCGCGCAGCCGGAGTCGCCAGTCGCGGACCTCGCGGAAGACACCGTTCCAGCGCTCCGCGTTCACGCCCTGGGCGGAGCGGACGTGGCGGCTCCTGCTCGCGGATGACGGCGTCGACGAGGTTCAGCACCGACGCCCCCACGAGCGCGGCCACGTCGCGCCCGGCGCTACCCTGGGCGGTGGAGACGAAGAGGACGCCGCCGTCGAGGATGGTGCGGCGCAGGTCGATGGTGGAGCGGGGCTGGCCGAGGATGGCGCGCGCCCGCTTGGAGGAGGCGTAGTAGGAGAGGCGCGTCTGCACGGGCGCGAGGGCCTCGGCGCGGTACTCCCTTCGCCAGCCCCCGAAGTCGCGCGCCCACCACTCCAGCAGGTAGGGGTCGCTCACGCGCTTGAGGACGTCGCTGCGGAAGCGCTCGTCCGAGAGCAGGGGCAGCCCGTCGAGGATGGTGTGCTGCCGCTCCGCTGGCGTGGCGGGATGGGCGTTGGCCTCGTGCAGGGTCTTGACGGTCTGCTCGAGGATGGACTGCATGCGCGGTCCCCACTGCTCCCAGAGGCCACGGGCGACGCGGACGACGGAGTCGGCGGTGCGGTCGCGGTCGGCGAAGACACGGGTGTCGAGCAGGTTGATGCCGGGGAAGCCGTCCCCAGCGGCGAGGTCCACGAGCTTCACCTGCTCGATGAGCGACGCGGGGACGTCTTCGAGGATGCCCGCGACGAGGTCGGCGTGGGGGTCGACGACGACGATCGCGTCGCCGTCGCGGCCGGCGGCCTTCTCCCGCAGCTTGTGGGCGACGAGGTGGCGCATGAGGGTGGACTTGCCCATGCGCGTGCGCGCCACGTAGAGGTGGTGGCGGCGCAGGAGGTCGTCGGGAAAGCGGATCGCCCTGGGCGTGGCGGAGGTGGTGTGGCCCACATGGGCGCCGCCAGGGTGCTTCCCGCCGAAGGGAGCAGCACCTTCGCGCCGGAGCGCTAGACGAGGGGGGTCTCGTCGGCGGCCCCGGGCGGGTGCCAGAGGGAGGCGACCTCGCGCACGCCGAGGACGCTGCGGCTCCCGAAGAACCCGGGCGGCGACGGTTCCAGCGAGGGTTCCGGCAGGACGGGCCGCACCTTGCCCACCTTGAAGCGTGCCCCCGCGGGGTGGTCGTAGTGGCGGTAGGCGGCGATGACGGGGGCGAGGAGGTCGCGGGCGCGCTCCTCCGTGCCGGCAGGGGCCAGGATGGCCGTCACCTGGAGCTCGGCCTCGAAGGCGATCCGGGAGACCTTCTCCTTGATGAGGGCAGGGTCGTGGACGCGGTTGCGCGACCGCTGCCAGCGCTGGCGGAGCCAGCCGGCGAGCGCCGAGGACGCCGACGATGCCCGCGCCCAGCGCGAGGGTCTTCCAGATCTCGCCCGCCTGCACCCACTGGTAGCCACGCACCGCACCGAGCCCCACCACGGCGAGGACGGCCATGGCCAGCCCCTCCGTCCCCTGGCTGTGGACCTGGGCGGTGGGTGCGGTCTGGCGCTGCCGAGGGTCATCGCGGAGATGCGGAGGCTCGGGGCCGGTGAATTGGTTTCCTGCAACGGTCATTGCTGAGCGCCAGAGCCTCGCAGGGGCGTTTTGCGAGGTTGTAGGCGGGAAAGGTGGCTTCTCACAAGAACTCACGCTGGAACCGCCCGATCCTGATCGAGCGCTCATATTGACCGTGTAGCGTGTGGCTCCTGTCTGCGGGAGGCGCGCATGCGAGCAGCGAATGGCTGGCGGTCCGGGAGCCGCTTCAAGTGGTTGGTAGGGGGACTGTGGGTGGCCGTCCTGATGGCGGTCCTGGCCCCGGTTGCGCTGGCGCAGTCGCCCGGCCTCGAGCCGCCAGAGCGGCCGCGGGGCCTGCGCGCGGAGGTCAGCCACGATGCGGTCAGTCTGAGCTGGGACGACCCGGGCGACGCGACGATCAGCGGCTATCAGATTCTGCGCCGCGACCGCGATCGGAGCCCGGTGGGTGTGTTTGAGGTGCTGGTCGAGGACAGCGGCAGCGCCGCCGCCGCCTACGCCGACCGTCAGGTGCAGCCCGAAACGCGCTACAACTACCGGGTCAAGGCCCGCAACGCCGCCGGCTTGAGCGGGCGCAGCAACTTCGTCCGCGCTGACACCCCGGCCGCACCCGAGGAGGTGATCGAAGAGGCGCTCAAGAAGGCGATTGAGGCGCTGCCCGAGGAGGCGGTGACGGTCTGGACCGGCCAGCTGACGGTCGGCGTGTTCGCCGCGGCCGCGCCGCCGGTGCCCGGCTATGCGGGCTGGACCGAGCAGGGCGCGCTGTCGCCCGACAGCTTCTGGTTCGACAAGAAGGAATACACCGTGCTGGGGCTGCTCGAACACGGCGGCGGGCTGAATCTGGTGCTGGACCGGCCGCTGCCGCACGACTTCGTGCTCGAGTTGGGTGCGCGCCGCTACGAGTCCGGCGCGAGTCTGGAGCCGGTGTTTGTCTGGGCGGGCCGCTACTGGTGGCCAGATGACGCGATCGGCTGGGCCGCGGGCGACGAACTCACGGTCAGCATTGTCCTCGATCCGAGCACGACGGCGAGCGAGCGCGCACCGGCGCCGCCCTCGGCCTACCTGACCGAAGCGCCGGCGGCGCACAACGGCCGCGATCCGTTCCGCGTCAAGCTGGTCTTCGACGAGTCGGCGCTGCCGCTGAGCGCGGCGCTGCTGCGCGACCATGCCCTGCAGGTCAGCGGCGGCTCGGTGCTGGCGGTCACACAGGGCCGCCGGAGCGACTGGCTGATCACCCTGCAGCCGGACGGCGACGGGTCGCTGACCGTCAGCTTGCCGTCGCCGGTGGACTGCGCCGATGCCGGCGCGGTCTGCTCAGCCGACGGCCGCAAGCTGCGCGGCCGGCTGACGGCGACGATCGCGGGACCGCCCCAACTGGCGGCCCTGCGCATTGTCGGCGCGACGCTCAGTCCCGCCTTCGACCCGGCCACCGAACTGTTCACCGCCGCGACCGGTCTCGAACAGGTCACGGTCGAGGCCGTCGCCGACCGCCCCAGCGCCCAGCTCACGATCAGCCCGCCCGACGCCGACCCGCAACAGGCCGGCCATCAGGTCGCGCTGGCGGCCGCGGGCGAGACCACGATTGAACTCGAGCTGCAGTCGCTCACGGGCGAAACGGCGCGCGTCTACTGGGTGGTCCTCCGCCGCAGCGCCGCAACGCCGGAAGCGCCCTCCTCTGGACTCAACGCACTGCGCTTCAGCGGACTGCCGGCGCTGGAGTTCAGCGAGCACGAATCGCGCTTCGAACTGGACGCGCCCGAGGATCTGGAAGAGACCACGGTCATCGTCAGCCGGGCCGAGTCGGAGGCCGGGGTCGACGTCTTCACCGTGCGCGGCGACGAACTCGTGGCCGACGACGCCGACCACGACCCGGGCGCGCCCGGCCATCAGGTGCAGCTCTCCGGCTGGGGCGACACGCTGCTGCTGGTGCGTATCACCTCCGGCGACGGCCGCAGCCAGCGGGTCTACGCCACCCGCCTGCGCGGCGAGCCCAACACCCCGCCCGCGACGCCCGGCCTGCGCTCCGGGACGCGCTCGGCGCCCAAGAAGCCGGCCTCCAGCGGCGCCCGCGACGACGACGTTCCCACGCTCAGCGCGCTCAGCCTGAGCGACGCCGACCTCACTCCCGCGTTCGCCAGCGGCGCGTACACCTACGAGGCGTCCGTCGCCGCCGATCTTGCCCAGGTCACCATCACTGCCTCCCCGACCGCGACCAGCGCGACCCTGCTGCTCATCATCCCCGCCGACGCCGACCCGGTGCTGACCGGACACCAGGTCAGCCTGGGCGCGGCCGGTACCGAGACCGTGATCGTCGTGGTCGTGAGCAACGCCGCCGGTCAGCTCAACAGCTATCTGCTGACCGTCCTGCGCGAACTGCCGGCGACGCCGACCACACTGCAATCACTCGTCGCTGAGGGCCATGAGCTGAGCCCCGCGTTCGCCGCCGGCGTCCCGCTCTACAGCGTCGACGTTGGCGCCAACGTGAGCGACGTCACCCTGACCGCCCTGCCGGCCGCCGCCACCGCGACGCTCACGTTCGTGCCCGCGGACGCCGACCCGGCCACGCCCGGCTATCAGGTCACGCTCGGCTCCGCGGGCGCTCAGACCACGACCTCGATCGTCATTATCATCACCGCGCCCGCCCCCGCAGCGCACACGACCTACGTCGTCAACATCACCCGCGCGGCGTCCGACCCGACCGACGCCGCACTCAGTTCACTCAGCGTCGACGGCCATACGCTCACGCCCGCGTTCGACGCCGAAACCTACGGCTACGCGCTGACCGTGCCGGGCGCCCAGGACACGATCAGCCTCCACGCCGTCAGCCGCAGCCTCAGCGCCGGCCTCAGCGTCTCGCCACCCGACGCCGATCCGCTCGAACCGGGCTACCAGATCCCGCTGGCGGCAGTCGAACCCGGCGCCGAACCGTCGCTGACCACAGTGACAGTGACCGTGACCTCCGAAGACTTGGCGACCACACAGACCTACACGATCACCGTCACACGCACGGCGGCGCCGACCGGCGGGTTCAAGTTCATCGAAGTCGGTTGGTCTTTCGCCTGCGCCATCCGTATCGACGGCACCCCTGCCTGTTGGTCCTATGACGTCCCAATCGAGGCCGATCACGCTGCTCATGTCACCTCAGCTCCAGTTGACACCCAGCCGCAGGGGGGCGTGCTGATCGAGCTGACCGCCGCGATCGACAAGGTCTGCGCGGTGCGACCCGATGGCCAAGCGTTCTGTTGGGGTGACACTCCATCATCGTCGATAACGCCTCGCGGTCCGGGAACGATGACGCAGCAGACCGGAGCCGGTCCATTGATTGATAAATTCACCTACTACAACGGCATCCGTCTGATGGCCGACGGGTCCGTCCGTTCTCCCGGCTCCTCGGTTCCGGAGAATCTGAAAGCGGGTCCCTACCAGGCCGTGGCCGCGGCGAGAGATATTGGATGCGCACTTGATTTCGACGGCCACATCAAGTGCTGGAAATGGGCGCGCAAGCTCTTCAACCCGACCCCGACTGTGGAGTACAAATACATCAACGCAGGCGGCACGACTGTCTGCGGCATCAAGGCCGACGACAGCACCTTGCATTGCTGGGATGTCGACCGGCAGTCGGCTGTGTTGAATGAACCAGGAGGCGCCTTTCGGTCGGTTGACGCTGCGTATCACCAGACGTTCTGCGGCCTGAAAGTGGACGGGACCGTCGAGTGCTTCTGGGGTGCGGTGCCCGGACACGACCCAGGCGGCGCGAATGCCGGGTCCCGGTTAGCACGACGTTTTCCCTGGGATAGTGAGGCTGAATATTATGCACAGCGGCATCAAAAGATCGCTGCGCTCAACGAGGCGCCCGAGGAGGACACGCTCGGTTACACGATGATCGCGATGGACCGGGTATCGTTCGCCTGCGGACTGCGCACTGACAGCAGCATCGCCTGCTGGGGCTGGGATAACGAGTACCTGGCCAGCCTGCTGCCGCCCTTCGAGTCGCCCTGGTACGACAGCCCACTGTTGGTCGACCTGACGGTTGATAACGGTGCGCTGCTGCCCGAGTTTGATCGAGACGTCACCGCGTACGAACTCAGCGTCGACAACGCGACCAGCACGATCACGATCACACCGGAAGTCACCAACCTGTTCGCCACCTACGCGATCAGCGCCGACACCGATGCAACCGTGATCGACGACACCGTCGATCTGAGCGTCGGCGCCAACGTCGTGACCATCACTGTGACGGCCGCCGACGGCGTCACGACCAGGGACTACACCGTGACCGTCACCCGCGCCGCGCCGATCAGCTAAGGCCTGTTCACATTGCTAGGAATCCTCTGAGCAAGTGGGCTGGGCGGTGGCGATTGCTGCCCGGCAGCAGGTTGTATTGGACAAGGAGGACGGCAGGGGAGGGGGCCACAGCAGGACGCGGTCCTCGGCCTGCACGTGGGTGGGCACGCGCGTCGCCAGGTAGACGAACGCGAGCGACAGTAGAAGCTTCCAGACAAGGTCCTGGATCGGCTCGAAGGCGGCGATGTCGGCGAACTGGTTCAGCATCCCGAAGCCCATCGCCAAGGCGATCAGCTGGATCGCCTGCTGGAAGACGGTCGTCAGGAAGAGCCGCAGCCAGTGCCGACCCCAGCCCGCCGTGTGCGGCAGGATCCAGAGACCGAGGGCGATCGGGGCGAGCACGACCAGCAGGTCGATGAGCGCGAGCCGCATGATCAGCTGTAGCAGCACGTAGAGGACGAAGAAGCCGTAGACGAGGTAGAGCAGGGCCAGCACGAGGGCCATGCCCACGCTCCCCACTTCCACGGCCGTCAGCAGCGTCTGCGCCGAAGAGCGCAGGAGGGCGCACCACCAGAGCGAGGTGGCGGCGGCGACGAACCCGAGCAGCAGGCGCGGGACCATCTCCCGCCAGCCGGCGGGAACCCGCCCGAGGTGCTCCTGGATGGTGAAGCTCAGGCCCATCCAGCCGAGGATCAGGACGAGCGCGGCGGAGGTAACGGCCCAGACGACCATCCAGGCCTCGCGCACGATGGGATGGAGGTAGGTGAGGTCGGCGGGGGTGCCGCTGATGATGTCGTGCATGGGGGCTACCGCTCCCGGCAGCGGTTGGCGTCGTCGCCCGTGGCCTGCTCGACCACCCCGCAGAGCGTTCCGTGCGTGCCCTCGATCACCCAGCCGGCAATCGCCTGCCCCCACTCCTTGGGGTCGAGCGCGCCCAGGATCTTGTTCCAGATGCCGCCCGGCCGGTGCTCGGGGATGGCGGCGTAGAAGGTGTGCTGTTTGCCGCCCTCCGAGACCGCCAGGACGAGCAGGTAGGGGCGCTCCTTGTCGAGCTGGGGCTGGTCGTCCTCGAAGGGGTACTCGAAGGAGTACTCCCAGCCGTCCTGTCGCTTCTTCTCGCCGCCCTGCACGCGGTACAGGGTCGTGAGCCAGTCGCTCGTGTCCGGGTCGCGCACGCCGTAGTAGAGACTCTCGACCTGGCGACTGAAGGCGGGCCGCGCGATGAAGCGCCCGTCACCCTTGCGCTCGACGGGATCCTCCTCCGCGTTGACGAAGGCGAGCTCGTCCGGGGGCGGCTCCTGGGCGATGACGAGGGCGGCGGGGACGGCCACGGCCGCCGTCAGCAGCAGCGCTGCGGGCAGCAACGCCGCCACCAGCAGCGCGATGCGCCGCCTCTTACGGGGCTTGGGGATGGGGATACGAGACTTCACGGTTGCCCTCCGCTGGAATTGGTGAGGGCAAAGGAGTGTGAGGACACGACGTGCGTGGGGTAACGGCTTGTGAGGGGGTGCGTGGGTGCACCAGGTCAGAAGGGTGTTAGCCCATGAGGAAATTGCCCAGCACGGGCGGTGTGGGCCAGGGATGCGAGATGGGCGCTATGCGGAGCGCAGCGACTCTGGATCGGCGGGGGCGATCTGCAGCTGATTTGCGCCGAGACCCTCGAAGAGCTGCTCGCGGCAGGTGAAGACCACGATCTGTAGGCGCTGTGCTGCGTGCGAGAGGATGTCGAACATGAGCCGCATCCTCTGGTCGTCGGAGAACGCAAGCGCATCGTCCAGAATCACAGCGGCGGGTGCGCCTTGTTCAACCAACATTTCGGCGAAGGCGAGGCGAACGAGGACGGCGATCTGTTCTTGCGTACCCATGCTCAGACGATCGAATCGCTCCTCGTAGCCCGCGTCACGAGACATGCCGACAATGTTCAGGTCTTCGTCCATGTTGATTTCGGCGTTGGGGAATAGCAATCGGAGGTATGGGTGAATGTGGCTGAGGACAGGCGCGAGGTAGCGCTCCTTGGCTTCGCTTTCGGCCGACCGGAGTGTGGTGCTGAGGAGATCGAGGACCTCGATTTCGCGCTCGAGGCGGGAACGCTGTTGCGTCGCTCGTTCGAGTTCGTTTTGTGTATGTTGGGCGACTTCGTCAATGCCGACACCATCGTTGATTTCAATGCGTTCATGTAGGCGGGCGATTTCCGTCTTGTAGTCGATGCGCCGCTTCGCCCGCTCCCCGGTCACGTTCTGCAACCGCTTGATTCGAGCCTCAAGTTGCGGCTTGGAGCCTATCAACGTATGGGCCTCTAGTTTGTCGGAAACCAGCTGCTGTTCAGCTACCGCACGCTGGGCCAACTCCACCTCGTGAGTGAGTTGACCATCGGACATCGTTTCTACAGCACGGCGCAGTTTCTCCTGATGCTGATCGAGGGTCTCGGTTCGGATTTTGAGTGCTGTCTCCGCCGCGCGCACCCGTGCTCTTTGCTCGGCTACCGACGCGCTCCGCTCTACCTCCGCAGCGCGCGCGATCCGCTCTTCATCGCGTGCTATCTGTATCTCTGCAAGGGCGGCTCGCAGTTCCGCCTCCGCCACGTCGCGTTCCGGCAGATCGGCCACTGCTGACCGCGGCAGTGCCGACGCCAGCCACCCGCGAAGCTCACCAATCCGCTCCTCAAGAGCGGATGCCCCACCCTCGGGCGCCACCCGCTCAAGTTCTTGTTGGGCCGAGAAGGCGACCGCTTCCAGTTCGCGGCGCTGGTCGCGCAGGTCCTGCGCTTCGGCTGGCGACTCAGCATCCGCATCCCTCAGTGCGGCCTGCAAGTCTCTGCGCGCCTCCCGTTCCGCCCGCAACAGCTGGTCTCGGTCGGCGACAGCTGGTTCGATGAGAATACGTCCGCGCTCGGGGATGACGATCGTGAGTGGCTGGACCGTCTCGACCGGCGCAGGCGGATCGGCCAGCGGGGCACCGTCGGCTTCGATGCCGACTAGACGGTCGCTGTCAATGTCAAAGCTGACGCGAGTCGCGGCGACGCTGAGTCGGGCGTCGGCCTGGTCGGCAGCCTTTGCGGCTTGACGGATGCGTTCAAGGGAATCATCGGTGACCCGAATTTTCGCGGCCTGTCCCTGGGCGTCGTTAAGCCGCTTCTGCGCGGCGGTGACGTCGCTCTGGCGTCGGAGTAAGTCGCTCAACTCTTCTGAGCGAGTGGTGAGGTCGAGGGTGTTGCGCCAGTTGGCTTCCGACTGCTCTGCCGCTTCAACGGCGGCTTCTGCGGTCTCGACGGTTTGGCGTAGTTCTTCCCAGGGGTCCGACAATTGGCGTTCGTGACTTTGCAGTTCCCGTAAGTGCTCGTGCGCTCCCTTCAACTGTTGCTGCTCAAGCTGGACTTCGCTTCGCAGCTCCGCGCGTTCGGATTGAGCGCGCTGGGCTTGCTTCAACTGTCCTTGCCGGTTCTGCAGCTCGCTTTGAGCCGCCTTCAGCTCCAACTCACGTCGCTTCACTTCGTCGAGTTGCTCCCGCGCCCGGGTTAGTTCCGCCTCATCAGCTTGGTCCTGATTGCCATCATCCAGCCGCACGAGCCTTTCTTCCGCCGCCGCCAACTGCTCAAGCGTGTCCGACAACTCCCGCTGTTGTTGCTGGTGCTCGCTGAGGCGTCGCTCCAGATCGCCAACCTGGTCGACCGCGTCTTTGTATTCGCCACGCGGTTGCCGTCGTGCCGTGGTAATCAACTCGCCGAGGCGTTCCTCGATAACCTGCGGCAATTCTCTGCCTCGTCGGCCTCCGAGTACCGCTCCGACTTCAGACTCCAAGCCCGCGCTGAGGCTAGCCAGTGCCGAATCGGGCAAGTCTAGTCTGCCGAAGGACTGCCCCTGTTGCACCCAGAGCACGCCCCACATGCCCAGCGTCTCCGAATTCGCGCCGCGGCTGCTGGCCTCGGTGAAGCCGAGGAGGTTGCGGAGTTCGGCTTCTGCGCCGTCCCCCTCGAGCAACGTGCCGTCGGGACATTGCAACTGGGCATACGGGCTCTTGATGAAGCGTTTGGTCAACGTGTACTTAGCGCCATCGACTTCAAAGACCAATTCCACGACGGGCGCAGCGCCACTACGGTCGTTCTGCAACGCCTTGATGGGAAGCGCCCGCGAGCGGTGGCGTTCGAACAGCACGGCACGGAGCGCGTCCAACAACGTCGATTTACCGAGCTCATTCGGACCGACCACCAAATTGAGGCCGTCGCCGAACTCACCCAGGCGCGTGGGCTCAATGAAGCGCTTGAACTGATTGACCGATAGTGAGCGGAGCTTCATCGCTGCACCAACTCAAGTCTCTTGTGTTCGACATAGAGTCGGTGCAGGGCTTCCCGGGCGAGTTCAGCGTCGCTGGCACCAGCCTCGGCCACACGCCGCAACCGGTCAGCGGCAGCTCGGACAACTCCGCCTGGGTCAATGCTGTCGAGGTCCTCGTCGGTTGGTTCGGGATAAAGCTGCTCGCGGTTGATGCGAAGGTGAAGCAGTGCCGCCGCTGCACCTTCGACGATCTGTTCCTCGAAGTACTGCATGTCAGCCAGCGAGAGCGCTCCATATACTCTCAGATCGACGAGTGTGCGGTTGAGGTTGCCCTCAATGTGCCGTAGCTGACTGTCGAGAAGCTTGATGTCCTCGATGCTCTCCACGCGCTCATCGAGGGAAACCCAGCGGAATTGGCCTGTCGAGAGCGGAGTGACGTGTGGTAACTCATTGGGGCCGTCGATTTCGACCAGCAAGGCTGTACCCCTACCACGCGTTTGAAACGAATCGGTTTCTGGAGTGCCGCTGTACCAGCAGCGCTCATTGACCGGTAACTCTCCGTGCCAGTCGCCGAGCGCCAAGTAGTCAAGCCGAGCGATCTGCGGCCTCGTAGGCTCGATGGGGTTCGCCCGCTGTTCCTCATCAGTATCGAAGCCGTGGACAGCGCCATGCGCGAGACCGATGCGGATCAGGCCATCGTCCGTGTGTGCCTGATCCATCCAGGCGGTGGGGTCGGCAAGAGTGCGGCGGTGGCGGAGTGGGGCTGGGAGAAGGGCGGCAACATCTGGCTCAATGGTCGTGACGGTCGGCTCGGTATGCGCGTGTATGTTCTCAGGCAAGCCGCGCCTGCAGATCTGATCCCAGAGTCCATTGGGTTGGTGCGGATCATGGTTGCCCGGCAGGAGATGCCACTGCACCGAAGCGTGAGCGCGCATCCGTTCAATGACTTGGTTGCGAGAAAGTAGGGAAGGTGCTGCGTGGTCGTACACATCACCCGCAACCAATACGTGCTGTAAATGGTGTTCAAGGGCGAGTTCGCCGATGCGCGTGATCGCCTCCAGTCGCGCCGTCTGGAGCGTCCCCATCGCCGCATCGTCCACGAAGCGGAAGACTTTGCCGACCTGCCAGTCGGCAGTATGGATGAAGCGGAATGCCATCGGCCACCAAGCTAGTGGTTGGATTTGATACGAAACGACCTGTCTAGTTTAGATGCTCAGGGAATGGTCAGCGACCAAACATGTCCCGAAAAAGGGTAAGCCCAAGCGAACGCTACCGGGCGTTCCCCACGTCCGACGGTGCGCCAACCCGCTCTGGGAGCGGATCGTCTCGCCCGGGGGCAGTAACCAGCTCACTCCTTGCGGCCCCACGGGGACGCAATGGGCGCCACACCCTCATCCGCAGAAACGGATGCACGCACGCACCCCCTTACAGGACCTCCCGCCCGAGACCCCTCCTGTGGTGTCCTGAGACGCGCACTTGCACGTCAGCGGGGGTCGTTTGCCAGTCGCAGACGTGTACAGGGATTGAGGGTTGGTCTGCAATTTGCAGACGCTGGTCCTGAGCCCGCGAAACCGAGCGTTTCCGGGGAACACAACCTGCCGGTCCCAGGGAATTTCACCGTCGGGCTGGTTCCGGTCGCCAGGTGCGCAAAAGGAGCATTTTGTATGCCGGGGAAGAGCGCCGGACACGGTGGTGAGAGCGTCCCGCGTGAGCCCGCCGGGCGAGCAGGAGGGAGTCCCGCGGCAGCCGTCAGACCGGAGGTCACCGGGAGCGGGGGAGCACCGGACCAGCACGACCTGCGTCTCATGGCGCTGCTCGCGGAGCTGGTGCGCGAGCGAGGACGTGCGGGTGCGGCGGAGGCATTGGACCTCGATCCCCGGACAGTCGTCGCAGCCCTGAAGCGGGGGGCGCTGTCGAGGCGGGTGCGGTCGGCGCTCGAACGCGTTGGCACGGCAGAGGGACCCGACGAGGAGGTGGTGGTGGCGAAGGCGGAGCCCGCGACGGCAGGAAGTGCGATCGAGGAGCGCATGGCGGCGGTGGAGCAAGAGGTGCAGGAGTTCCGCGAACTCGTTGTGGAAGGGACCACAGCACTGCAGGAGGAACATGCTCGGGACCTGCGGCAGGTCGAGCGGAGACTCGCCCGGCTGGAGTCGCTGCCGGGTGCTCCGGCGACAGTCCCCGGGACCATGCCTGGTGGCGAGCTGATTGTCGGAGGTCCAGCCTCGCGAGAGTCACCTGAAGGCAGCCGCGAAGTGACGGCCCCGGAACCTACGGCGGCAGCGGCAGCGACGCCTGTGGTGCGCAGACAGCATCCCAGCCTCGTCACCAGGGAGCCCGCGCCCGACGACGCGCAGGTGTATGGCGAGGCCTGGGCGCTCGTCGACGAGTGGCGCCGGCTGTGGCAGGTGCACGAGCGTCCGGGCAGGGGGCTGGCGTGGCTGAAGCGGGAGGTGCGCATCCTCGAGCTGGAGGTGGCGATGCTGCAGGAGCACGAACTGACGCTCCCGCCGGCGACGTACCCCCAGCGGGGGCTCGAACTGCACAGCCACCTCGGCTGGCGGCTGCAGGCGCTGGCCAACCGGAGGCGCGCGCGGGCGTGGGCGCAGCTGGGGCGCTGGGTGCGGTGCGGTCTCGTGTTCGCGCTCCTCGCGGGTGTGACCACATTCATGCTGCTGGCCAGCGCGAGTTCCTAGTACCGCCACTCGACCGTGCCTTCGGCCTCGGGCATCGGTGAAGTGCAGACCGGGCTGTGGCTCCGGAGGGTCCGCCACCGGGACGCTCCGCCGGCGGCGCTGGTAGACCGCTCGCCGCACGCTGAGAGACGCTTCCGCACCCTCAGTGCTCAAAAGCACGGGGAGTGCAGTCCACCACGCAGACCAGGGTCCCGCTGGTACGCTGCATCTACTTACCAGGTAGGGAGCAATGGCATGGTGAAGTTCACGCGCGTCAAGTCATCCGCCGCCCCAGGACCGATGCGGTCGACGGGGAAGCTCACGGCGCGCATGCGCCAGTACGAGGACTACGTGAGTGCGGTGAAGTCCGGCGAGGTGGGCCAACTGACCCCCGACGAGGGTGAGACGACCCGCGGTCTGGCGCTCCGCGTTTCGCGCGCTGCCAAGCGAGTAGGCAAGACGGCCGACACCTGGGTGCGCGACGGATCGGTGTACTTCGTCGTTTCCTAGGGCCCCGGCTCGTCAGGCGAGACCTGGGCGTCCGCGCCAGCGGGTGCTGGGAACCCGGGGGCCAGGAGGCCATGCATGGCGACCATCGACCAGTTTGTGGCCCGTTACCCCAGGCTGTACCACATGGCCGAGTGCGGGAGTTGGCCCAGCGTCAAGCGACATGGCCTGCTGAGCACATCCGCGCTACTCCAGTTGTTCGGAGTCGGCGGTCCAGAGCGACTCAGGCTCGAATCCCAGTGGCGCCCTGAGAGCGTCACCATTGATCACCCCGAGCATGGCGTAGCGGTCATCCGGGACCAGGGGCCCATGCGGCCGAAGACACTGGAGCCGGTCCTGGACGGAATGACCCCGAGCGAGTGGTACCAGCTCCTCAACGGCAAGACGTTTTTCTGGGTGGCCGAGAAGGACCTTAAGAAGTTCCTCAACGCCAAACTGTATCGAGCTCGACTGCACGACGTGCTCACCGTCGACACGCGCGAGATGCTCAGGCGCCATCGGGACCGCATCACGCTCGCCCCCTTCAACACCGGCTCCACGCTTGGCCGCAGACGCTCTCGTGGCCCAGAGAGCTTTCAGCGCATCGAGGACTACTCGCTGGATGACCCGCACTCCCACGTGGTGGAACTGGCCGTCGCGCACCATGTTCCCGACATCGCGGACCTGACGCTGGCCGTGGAAGCGGCGAAGAGGGTCAGGTCCACCGGTAGCAGTGCCAATGTGACCTGGGACGCCTTCGCCGTTGGCGTGGGGTGAGACGGCGCTTCCTCACGCCGGACCGTGGCGGAGGCGGGCGTCGAGAGTGTCGGGCATCCCGGTTCGCTCAGCCAACGCGTGGCGGTCGGGTGAACAGCGCCTGCTCCGCAACGCGCAGCCACTCCTGCCCCTGGGCGGGCTCGTTCCCGTTCGAGCGGTCGGCGCAGTCCCCCGCCAGCAGAACCAGCGCCGCGGCCAGTGCAGCGAGCCCCGCCGCGATGCCGGCGGCAGCCAGGGCCGTCCCCACCGACCGCTTCGCGCGCCGCGGCGCCGGCCTGCCCGAACCTCCGACGCCCCACGGGGCTCGGTCCTCTCTTCGCGAGGACGGACGACGCGGTGCCATGGGGTCACCCGCTTTGAGCGTGCGCGGTGGCAGCGAATTGGGCATGTGTCCACAACCAGTGTGCTGGCTGCGGGCGGCGTCTGGCCAGTGTGAACCGGTGACCGGATTGACAGGCGGAGGAGGGTCTGGAGGTCGCCGCGTAGGGTTCTGTCGACGTTCCGTCGAAGTGGATCAAACACTTTGGCCGGGAGGGGCCGAAACCCCTTCCATGAGGGCGGGCGATGTGGCGATACTCATCCTCGATTTCTGGCTTTTCCAGCGTTTCCCGCCTGAGAAACCTGGGGGTTCTTCCTTTGGCTCGGAGAACCCAGCGGGATTGAGCAAGTCTCTCCCAACGGGTTCCCAACGAAGGAACTGCCGCTGAGTGGAGTGTAGAAGTCCTTCGCCCAGCAGCCCGCATCCAGCGTGCCGGCAGCACCTGGGGACCGTGGGGGAAGTGCGTCCTGCGCTCGGCCCGTTTTCCCAGACCCCGCAGCCCGGCCCACCCGCAGGAAGCCACATCGTCACCACGCACAACTGAGGGCTCGCGCGCGTCTCGCAAGGGATGCACCAGGGCGAGCCCTCGCTGCGTCTCATGCGCGCCGTCCGGTTCCGGGTGCAAGCCACTCCCCCGTTCCCCGGTTCGCATCCGACCGTGGGCGGAGTGTGTCCAACGACCAACGACCTCCGCGCCGTGGATGCGGGTGCGGACCAGCCAGATGCACGCAGAGGAGAGACGCATGCACATCACGGAAGCCATCACGACGGCCGCCCGCATGGGGTGGTGCACCCGGCTGGTGGCGGCGGTCCTGCTGATAGGCCCGCTGCCCCTGACCGGCGACCTGGAGCTCTTCGCGCTGAACGCGGCGGGCCTCGTCCTGGGAGCGCTCGTGCTCTGCCAGCTCATCCGACCGACCGAACGACCCACCACCACAACGAGGAGGACTCGATGACCACGGCGACCGCGAGCATCCCATCCACGACAACCATCGAACCCCCGGCCCAGCATCGAGGCGCTGGTCGACCGGCTGGTCGAGAGCATCTTCAGGGGTGCCTCGGAGAGCCCTGTCCAGAGCCTCGCGCGCAGCGTCCACGACGCGCGGCGGCTGCGGCAGGCGGGCGACCTCGACGGGGCGCTGGCGCTCCTCGCCGGTGTCGACACGGCGTGCGCAGAACCCCACCAGGCACGCTGGGCGTACGGCGAGTGGCTGGACCTCGCACGGCGGCGCTTCCGCGACGGCGGGGCGCTCGTCTACAGCCCCGACACCGGGAGGGCGGCGGTGCTAGGCTCGCCCGCCTCCCGTTCTTGCCGCTATCGGCTTGCCGCGCCAGCTTGACTCGCATCGGCCGCGGGCACGGGACCCTTTGCGACCAGTGGCGTGATGGCGGGTAGGCCCTCCGGGAACAGCTCGAAGAATGCTCGATTCACGAACTCCGGGGCGCCGAGGGTGTAGGACATCCACTCCCCGCCCGCGAGGGCATGCAGGGCTGTGACTCCTCGGCTCTGCGCGCAGGCCGCCAGGTTTTCACGGCTGCCTCCCTCGTAGACAACCAGGCTGAACCCCTCCGTAATCTCACCCCGCAGACACTCGGGCCAGGACCGCGGCGCGCCGGTGTCGCCCACCGGATCCTCACTGGGGGGCCCGTTACTCCCGGCGATGAGTGCGGTGAGGGGCGGTACACCGTCGGCGTACAGCTCCCTGAACCCTGCATTGACGAAGTCCGGCGCACCGAGGATGTACGAGATGTAGATGCCCTGATGCAGCGCGTAGAGCGCGACTACGTCCCGGCTCTCTGCGCAGGCCACCAGTTCCTCGACCGTGCCGCCCTCGTAGACCACAAGGCTGAAGCCCTCGGCGATGTCGCCGCGCGGGCAGCTCGTCGACGGCCCGACCGTCTCTTCCTCGCCGAGGCGAAGGCGGTAGACGCGCCTGCGGCTGCCATCCCCCGAAGTGACGGTGACGGTGATCTCCTCGACTCCCTCCAGCGCCACCTGGTGGCCGTCCGCCTCCCCGTCGGAATCGGGCGGATCAATGTCGACATCCGTGCGGCGCTGCATCGCTGCCACCTCGACCGTCGTCACCGTCACACCCTCGCCGAGGATGCCCTCGTAGTCGGTGCGGCTGGGGTCGAACTCCCCGAACTCGACGCCACTGAGGGTGAGCGAGGCGAGGCGTGCGTCGATCGCGTCGGGGATGTTGTAGGTGTAGACCCTGCCGTCGCTCTCGTCGGCGACGTACATGACATCGCCGTCGGACCAGATGCCGCGCGGACTGTTGTTGCTGGCTCCGGTGAGCTCGGTGAACTCCTCGTCGCGCACCTGCTCCAGCGGCGCCGCCTCCGCATCCTCGGCTGCGGGCGCTTCCGGCCGTGCCGGCAGACGGTAGGCGAACAGCCGCTTGGCGCCGTGGTCGGAGACCCAGAGGGTGACGCCGTCGGACCAGAGGCCGCGCGGGTCGCCGTTGGTGGAGTCCAGGGCGTACTCGGCGATGAGTTCGCCGCTCGCCAGGTCGTAGGCGAAGAGGCTGCCCTTGCCCCTGTCGAGCACCCAGAACGTCTTGCCATCCGACCAGATGGCGCGGGCGTCGCGGTTGCGCGCGTCGAATTCGATGTCCCGGTCAGGGAGGCGCTCACCGCTGGCGAGGTCGTAGGCGAAGAGCTTGTCCTGGCCGCTGTCGGAGACCCATGCCGTCTCGCCCTCCGACCAGATACCGCGCGGCGCTCGGTTGCGCTCGTCGAGCTCGAACTCGCGGTCCTCGAGGCGTTCGCCGCTCTCGAGGTCGTAGGCGTAGACGCCGTCATTGGCGCCGTCGCCGTTCTGGGCCACCCAAAGCGTCCCGTCCCTGCCCCACAGACCGGTCGGCATGCCGTTGGACTCGTCGAGCGCCTCAAGGTCGTGCTTCACTGTCCACTCGAAGTCGACCACGCTCGGACTCGGGCCCGAAGAACCACCGCCACCGCCACCGCCACCGCCACCGCCCGCCGCCGCCGAAGACCGGCGTGCTGACCTCGGTGACGGTGATGGTCACATCTGCGGAGTCGTCCTCTGCGTCCGAGGGGTTGTGGCTGGCGTCAAAGCCGTCGTGGACGGACACGGTGACGGCATAGATGCGCTTCACCTGGGGATCGAGGACGGCCTTCGTCCGGATCTGGCCGCTGGCGGCATCGATCTCGAACGCCTCGGCGTCCGTCCCTGTCAGCGAGTAGGTGAGGATGTCGCCCTGGTCGGGATCAGTGGCCGTGACGGGTGCGCCGATGGCCCGGCCTGCCGCTGTGCCCTGGCCGATGCTCCGGGTGACCATGTCATCCTCAAATGCGGGAGCGCTGTTCGTTGCCGGCCTGAGATCCTCGATCCGCTCCGTCGGCGCCGACTGAGCTGTCTTGTTGCTGCCCCGGCGGTCCTCGTAGAAGGCCGTGGCCCGCAGGTAGTAGCCGTCATCGCCGGCGCCTGCCGTGTAGCTGCTCGACGTGGCGCCCGCAATGTCCACCCAGCCAGACCTGCCGTTGGGCGACCGCGCCCACCGCCAGGTGATGTTGATCTCGCCGCCGTCGTCGTCGGTCAGGTCTGCGCTGAACTGTGTCGCGACGTCCGCCCAACCGCGCGGCGGTGTAACGGTGACCACGCCCTCTTCCTCCATGTCTGTCACGCTGACGGAGACGGCGAGGGTTGCTGACAGGCCGCCGTCGTCGGTGGCTTCGACCGTGACGCGGTAGCTCGTCTGGTCCTCGAAGCTGGGCGGCGTGCGGAAGTTCAGCTGCCCACCACTGGAGATCCAGAAGTCGCCGTTGTCCACCGACCAGAGGAACGGATCACCCTCCGGGTCGACGCCTGTGAACGTCGCCACGGCCGCGCTGGCGTTCTCCTGGAAGGATGGTGACGTTTCGCCCGTGACCACAGGCGCTTCGTTGACGTCCGTCACGGTGATGACGACATCGACAGTGTCGTCGATTACGTCGTCGGGATCGTTGTTCTGGTCCACGCCGTCGGTTACCTGCACGGTGAAGCGGTGAGTCCGCTTGGCCTCGAAGTCCAGCTGCGCGTTCGACGCCAGCCTCAGTTGCCCACTGTTTGCGTCAATCTCGAACGACGCTGCATCCGGCCCGCTCAACGAGTAGGTCAGATCATCGTCGTTCAGATCGTTGGCGACCACGGGATCCCCGAAGATCTGGCCCGCCGCCGTGTCTTCCGGCGCCTCGCGTTGACCGTTCTCGGTCGCGGGGAACGCGGGCGCGGAGTTGACCGGGGGCGGGTCGCCGACGCGGGGCGACACGGCGCTGGCGGTCTTGTTCGGCCCATGGCCGTCGGTGTACGTGGCCGTGGCTCGGATGTAGTTACCTGCGTCTTCCTCCAACGTGGGCGTGTATGTGGCGGACGTGGCGTTCAAGATGTTGACCCATCCGGTCCTGCCGTTGGGCGAGCGCGACCATTGCCAGTTTGGACGCGTGGGTATGTCGTCGTCCTCGAGCTCCGCGGTCACCTCGACGCGGGCCTGGATGGTCTCGGTTGCGGTGACGAGCGTCACCTCGCCCGGCTCGTCCACGTTCTCGATCGTGATCATGACGGTCTGCTCGTCGTCGATGGTGGTGGACGTGTTGCCCAGGCGATCCCGCCCGTCGTGCACCTCGACGGTGACGCTGTAGCTGGGCTGCGTCTCGAAGTCCAGCTCCTCGCGCGTGCGGATCTGGCCGGTGCGCGTGGCGATGGTGAAGGCGGTGGCGTCCCGACCGCCCAGCGAGTACGTCAGCCTGTCGCGCTCCGGGTCCTCGGCGGCCACGGGCGGGCCGACGTTCAAGCCCGCCCTGGTGTTCTCCGGCACGGTGCGCTGGCCGTCCTCACTGGACGGGAACAATGGGCGGCGGTTCTCACGGGGGACGGGGGCCGACGTGACCACCTCCGCGCTCTTGCCGGTGCTGCGGTTGTCCGAATAGGTGACCCGGGCGCGCAGGAAGAAGTCCTCGTCTGACGGCACGGTCGTGTAGCTCTCTGCGGTTGCGCCTGAGATGTTGACCCAGGTCGTGGAACCATCGCGCGATCGCGCCCACTGCCAGCGAGCGCTTTGCACCCTGCCGTCGCCGTCCGTCAAGGTGGCCTCGACAGTGCTGTCGACGCTGGGCTCGTAGTCGGAGAGGGTGACCACACCCTCCTCCTCCACGTCGTCGACGGTGACGGTCATGAGTAGGGTGACGTCGACCGTGTCGTCGTCTACGACATTGTTGTCAGCGTCAACGCGCTTGCCGTCGTGCAGCGTGGCGATGAAAGTCAACGGTCGCACCGGTTCTCCCGGTCCCGCCCTTTCGAAGTCGAGCTCGAGGACCGTGATCTGCCCGCTGGTTGGGTCGACCTCGAAGAGCTCGGCGTCTCGCTCGCCCGCTACGATGCCGTACGTCAGGGTGTCCCTGTCGCGGTCGTTACCCACCAGGGTTACGAGCAACCTACCGGCTGGTCCTTCCGGGATTGACGGGTACGCCGCATTGTGGAATACCGGCGGCACGTTGGGTAAGCGGTCAGGAGCGATCGGAGCGGTCCCCTCGCTCTCCGCGTACTTGCCGGAACCTCGCCCGTCGGTGTACCAGGCGACCGCGCGAAGCTCCCTGTCGACGTGGAGCTCATGCGGCGCGTAGACGAACGTCGCGATACTTGGAACACCCCATTGGGCCGAAGCCCAGGGTGCTGTCCCTCCCTGGGGCCTGATCTGCAAGTCCCAGCGGTCGGTACCACCGAAGCTGACGCCTCCATCAGGGTCCGTCAGCGTGAATACCACACAGCCGTCATCCGGGTCACTCAGATTGGTTCTGTCGCAGTCGGCGCCCAACTGGGGGATCAGGTTTTCCACCGTGATCATGCCGTCTTCTTCGATGTCCAGCACGGTGACCGTGACTTCGACAGAGGCGGAGAGCCGCGACGTGCCGCTCTCCACGTCAGTGGCGACGACCGTGAACATGTAGATGTTGTCACCCTCAAAGTCTGTCGGGGCTTCGAAGCTGGGCGCGTTTGCGAACGTGACGACGCCGCCGCTGATTTCGAAGTCGTCGCTGTCCGCGCCCATCAACGACCAGGTCACCCCACCTTCCTCGTCGCGCGCGCTGTAGGACCCCAGGGGCGGCGTGGTGTAGACCTCGTTTGCGTCGTGCTCATCCAGGGTGAACGACGTTTCAGGAGCCCCCGTGAACTCCGGCCGTTCGTTGACATCGGTGACGGTGACGGCGTAGTTCCAGGTCCCGGTGTTCGTGACGTCGGACGCTTGCACGATGATGTCGTAAGTGTTGAGCGAGTGGGCGTCGACGGGGTCCTCGTAGTCGGGCGGATCATTGAATGTGAGGACGCCTGCTCCGCTGTTGGGGTCCTTCGTGATCGTGAAGTCCTCCCCGTCGTCGCCGCCGAGGGACCAGGTGATGTTCTGCATCTCCTCGTCGCGGGCGCTGAAGGTGGCGACGTCGGGCGTGGGGGTAGGCGAGTCGTAGGGTGTCTCGGGGAAGTCGGGGTTGTCGTCCGGGCCCGTGACTTCGGGCGTCTCGTCGATGTCCTTGACGGTGACCGTGACGCCGAACTCCCTCGTGTTCCGGGCAGTGTTGTCCGGCTCGGTAGCAGCATCTGTCGCCTTCACGACGATCTCGTAGCTGTTGTCCGGGTCGTCTCCCGGAGTGGCGGGCGTACCCGTCGGTTCCTCGAAGTTGGGCGGGTTCCTGAACGAAAGGACACCCGTGCCGCTGTCGATGGTGAGGTCTCCCGCGTCGCTGCCTCCCAGGGACCAGGTGACGGTCTCGTCTTCTTCGTCGCGGGCAGCGTAGCCGGCCACGGCGAGGTCCGCGGTCGTGGCGTCATACTCGATCTCATCGAACGAAGGGGTGGCGTAGGTTGGGCCTGTCGTCGTGATCTCCGGCGTCTCGTCGACGTTGTCCACCGTCACGATGACGGTCAAGGCGCCGACACTGTTGTTCTCGCCCTGACCGTCATCCGCCTCCACCAAGATCCGGTATTCGTTGTTGGAGCCCCCGTCGACAGCATTCTCGAAGTCGGGCCGGATACTGAAGGACAGGACGCCGGACGTGCTGTCGATCGTGAAGTGCTCTGCGTCGGCGCCGCTCACGTCCCAGGTGATGACGTCGTGGCCGTCATCGTCATACGCCGTGTAGGCGCCGATCTCGAAGTCCGCTGGCGTGAGGTCCGCATCGTCCGCGTCAAACTCGATCTCCGGGAAGTCCGGCGAGTTGTCCCCGCTGACCACGGGGCGCTCATTCACGTCCCTGACCTCAATGATGACATCGAACGTGGCTTCCATCTGAGGAATGTGGTTGTCCTGGACCTTGTAGGTGATCTTGTAAAAGTTGTCTTTGTCCATGTCGGTCGGCGCCTCATAGTTGGGCGAATTGAGGAAGCGGACCACGCCCCAGTCGTTGCTGTTATCACGAATTGTGAACTGGGTACTGTCGTCGCCTTCGAGCGACCAGGTAAAGTCGGTGTCCGCGTCCTGATCTTCTGCGATGTAGGGTTCGATGTTCACCGAAACCGGGGTATTCTCGTCGACCTGTTGGGTCAATGACGAATCTTCATCGAACACCGGCGCCTCGTTGACGTTCATGACGGTGACCGCAACCTGTTCGGTATTGTTCAGGCCGCCCGAGTCGGTGACCTTCACGGTCACGTCGTACACGTTGTTGCCGTTGGCGTCCGCCGGCATCTCGAAGTCCGGCGCGTTCTTGAACGAGAGTTCGCCGGACGAGTTGATCTGGAAGAAACCTCCGTCGTCGGCGGACTCCACCGACCACGTCTGCGTGTCCGAATCGTCAACGTCGGAAGCGGTGTAAGCGCCGGCAGCCGTACTGTTCTCGGGCACGTTCATGGTGGTCGGGCCGCTCGTGATCGTGGGCGCTTCGTTGACGTCTTCGACTTCGACCGTGACGCTCACAGTGTGGTCCAACTGGTTGCTTGCGCCACGGTTGCCAGGAATGCCGTTGTCCTTGACCTTCACCCGGATGTCGTAGTCATTCATGGTGTCAGCGTCAGCCGCCATCTCGAAGTTGGGCACGCTGGCGAATTTGAGCTCTCCGTGCCCCTGTGCGTTCTTCGTGATGGCGAAGCCGCCCGCGTCATTGCCCTCCAGCGACCAGGTAAGCGTCGTGGACGCGTCCACGTCCGTTGCCGTGTAGGTCTTGATGACCACGGAGGTCTCCGTGTTTTCGTCGACGGTAAAGGCTGCGAAAGTCCCCGAATCGGTCGTGATCACGGGCGCCTCGTTGACGTTCGTGAGATTGATGGTCACCGTGATGGTGGCGTCGATGGTGGTGGTGTCAGTGTTGCCGGCGGCGTCCTTGCCGTCGTGGACGCTCACGGTGACGCTGTAGGAGTTCTTCGTAGCCTCGAAGTTGAAGTTGTGGCTGACCCCGGTCTTGGTCTTCAACTGGCCGTTCGACGAGTCGAAGTCGAAGGAGCCCGCGTCGGTGCCACTCAGCGAGTAGATCAGCGTGTCGTTGTCGCTGTCCGAGGCGGCAGTCGTGCCCCCGACGACGTTCACCCCCGCTCCGCTGTTCTCCGGCAAGGTGCGGGTGGCCGTCTCGGCGCTGAATGCCGGCTCGGAGTTGCTGGCCTCCAGCGCGCCGCTCGACACAGCGGTGGCGGTCTTGCCCGAACCCTCAGGGTCTGTGTAGGACGCGGTGGCCTGCAGGTACTTGGCCACGTCCGCGGCCACCGACGTGTAGCGGTTGTCGGAGGTCTCTGTACCGATGTCGGAGAAGGGCCCGCTGTCCGAGTCCCCCCGCGCCCACTGCCAGGTCAGGCCGCTGACGGCCCCGTCTATGTCGGTGACCGCCGCTGTCAACTCTTCTCCCCCGGATAGCGTGCCCGTGATCGTGACCGTGCCGGGCTCGTCCTCGTTGGTGAGATTGATGGTCACCGTGATGGTGGCGTCGATGGTGGTGTCAGTGTTGCCGGCGGTGTCCTTGCTGTCGTGCACGCTCACGGTGACGCTGTAGGAGTTCTTCGTAGCCTCGAAGTTGAAGTTGTGGCTGACCCCGGTCTTGGTCTTCAACTGGCCGTTCGACGAGTCGAAGTCGAAGGACCCTGCATCCGTGCCGGTCAGCGTGTAGGTCAACGTGTCGCCGCTGTCGCTGTCCGTGGCGGCAGTCGTGCCCCCGACGACGTTCACCCCTGCTCCGCTGTTCTCCGGCAAGGTGCGGGTGGCCGTGGCGCTGCTGAATGTTGGCTCCGAGTTGCCGGCTTCCACCGCGCCGCCGGTCACGGCGTTGGCGCTTTTGCCCGAACCCTGGGGGTCGGTGTAGGAGGCCGTGGCGCGCAGGTAGCTGCCCACGTCCGCGGCAACCGTCGTGTAGCTGGCGGAGGTCGCCGTGCTGATGTCCGCGAAGGACCCGCTGTCCGAGCTCCCCCGCGCCCACTGCCACGTCAGGCCGCTGACGGCCCCGTCTATGTCGGTGACCGCCGCCGTCAACTGTTCTCCCTCGAACAGCATGCCCGTGATCGTCACCGTGCCGGGCTCGTCCACGTTGGTGACGGTGACGATGATCGTATGGGTATCATCCAGGAGGCCAGTACCATCGTCGGTGACCCTCACCGTCACGACGTAGGTGTTGTTCATGGCGGTGTCGCCAGTGTCGGTCGGCATCTCGAAGTTTGGGCTGTTTCTGAACGAGAGCACGCCAATTGTTGAGATGTTGAACAATGCTCCGTCGTCGGTGCTGTCCAGAGTCCACGTGATGTTGTCGTTGTCCACGTCAACCACGTCGACGTCCACGATGGGCGGGATCCTGTTCTCGGGGGACGTGGCAGTGGTTACCGTGGTGGTGATCATCGGCGCGTCGTTGACGTTGGTGACAGTCACGGTGACCGGCAACTCGGCGGTCATAACCGGAGTTTCATCGTCTGCGACGTTCACTGTCACGTTGTAGGTGTTGTTCCCTCCATCGTCGGCGGGAAACTCGAAGTCGGGCGCCGCCATGAACTTGAGTTCGTAGCTGCCGCCGGAGATCGCGGTGAGGGTGAAAGCGCCCGCGTCAACGCCTCCCAGCGACGGCGTCAACGGATCCACGTCCGCATCGATCGCCGTGTAGGTGGCGAGGACCATCGTAGTCGCAGTGTTCTCGGGGAAACTGAGGGAGTTCAGGCCGCTTATCGTGGGCGCGTTCTGGGCACGGACTTGTTCGGGGAACAGCAGCAGCCCGGCCAGGAGGGCCAGGGCTGTGAGGGAACCTGACAGCCTCACCGCAACGGCTGAGGGCCAGGGCCCAGAGCAGCGATCCGTTCGGTTGAGTAAGCTGCGTAGCTCGACGCCAACACTTCACCCCATCTCGATGCTTAATGGAAATAATACCAGCCGAGAATGAGCATTCTGTCAGCATTGCGAGCTAAAGGTGTGAGGTCTTGTGAGTTCACCCGGTAGGACGCAACAATCATTGACTTCGCGTCGCACCCGGGTAGTACATTCGCCCGGTACGGACTGCCCCGGCCTGGGCCGCTCGGGCGTCGAATAGGTGCTTCGCGCCGCTGCCCAGGGGCAGACGACAGGACTTGCGTTCGGCGATACGGATCGAAACGAGTTGCTGAGCGCGGCGCGACAGCGTACGGCGGGAGTGGGAGACGAAACCGCGACCCGGAGCCCTCTCCCACTCCCGTGCCTGTACGCAAGGACTGCTCTGTCAGCCGTTCGCAGGGTGCTGATAAATGCATGATCGTGGGCCTGAGGCCCTGACTGACCATCCGGCATTCTCTCGTAAAGCCCAGAAATACTGGGCTTTTACGACTTCGCGAATGGCGCGAAATTAGCCCGAAACGACCGCTGCGGACTTTTTCAGCACCCCGCGCGGCCGACCTTGTGCGCGAACTGGTCGAGGCGTGCGACGAGCTCACGCTCGCGCGGGCAGCGCCCCGTCGCTGCGGCCGCGATGAGGCCCGCGGCGCTGCATTGAGCGGTGCTGGCCGGCCATGCGGCACGCCCGTCGTTCCGAGAGCGCGAGGTGGTCCTGCATCATGCGTGCCGCCTGGCGCCGTCGCGACGGGCTCACCAGTCTCCCCGGGCCACCTCGCGCAGCGCGTCGATCTCGAGTTCCTTGTCGGCGAGCAGCCGTTTGAGCCGGCCGTTCTCGCGTTCAAGCTCGCGCAGCCGCTGGCGTCGTCGGCCGCCATCGCGCCGTCCTGGTTGCGCCAGCAGTAGCACGCCTGCTCGGAGACCTCGACCTGCTTCACCGCCTCGGGCGGTGCTGCGCCCCTTGCTCGACCTCCCTGAGCTTGCGCACGTTCTGCTGGGCGTGTGCCTGCGTCTCTTCACCGTGATGTGCCTCCCCGCCCGCAGCTTCGCGGTGGTCTTGACCCCGAATCCTGGTCCAGCGGGGATGCCAACTGGAGGACGAGAACCGGCGGCTGAAACAGATCGTCGCCGACCTCACCCTCGAGCCGAGAGTGCAGTTTCGTGCGGCCCCCGTCGTCGGAACGCTCGACCAGCTGGTGCGCGAGCGCGGCGCCCCTCATCAGTGTGGAGATTGCTGATCCAACCTGCAGGGTAGCGCCGCTGACCTACACGGGAACGATTCCCGAAAGGCCGGAAGCTGCGCCGACGGGACTGGTCGCAAGCAGTACCGCGGAAGGCGTCCAGGTGGATTGGAGCGCCCCTGTCTACGATGCAACCTCAATTGCCGGCGATGCCATCTGGCGTCGTCATCTGGGCGCCGATGAGACAACGCTGTCGCTGCTGAACGCTGACACCGGATCGTCAGACGCGTCGTACCTCGACCAGACGGCAACCGTCACGCGCGACTACATACGAGTACCAGGTCGTAGCGCTGCGCGGCAGCGTCGTAAGCGCCGCCTCCAATCTGTCGATCGCCTGTCGGGAGTACTGCCTCGGGCTGCCAAACTCTATGAAGCGGACCCCGAGTCGCGGATCGTCACTAGCGACCCCCGGCATCACCAGCTGCGGCAACAACAGACCTTCCGGCGAGCGCGAGCTGCGGCGGTCGTGGAGGCCATTGAGTCGTCCGGCGCCTTCGAGGGGCTCAGATTCTTCGCCAGTTCGGCAGCGCCTATCGGCGACTACGAGGACACATGCGCCGGGGTTCCGGCGGCAGTCATTGATGCCCTTCCGGCCTTCGATGAGTCGGTTGTCGATCGGGTTTACGGGGGACGGTCCCTGCACCACGAGGTGATCACCGAGTGTCTGGATCGTGCCGGCCGCGCGCTCTATCTGCCCGACTCTGGGGCAGGCATATTCGTCCTGGGTACTTCGAGGGAGGAGATGGTCAGGGCCGCGGCTGACCGGTTCACCTCGGGGACGGTGTGTCGCGCCACGGGAATGCCAGCCGATCTCTTCTCGGCAGTGAATGAGTTCACATCCCTCAGCTACGAGCGGGCTGGGGCTAGCGGCCACCTCACCATCGTCGACAGGGAGAAGGCCGCTGGCGGGCTGCGAGTTCGATTCGAGCGACCAGTTCGACTACGTGATGCGAGGATCATGCGGAAACTCCTGGAGCTCAGCGGTGACTCCATGTCCGTCCTTGCGGACCGTGATGGTGTGTACGGCCTCGGGTCGTGCGACTCCCGCCCGGGTGTCATTGAGGTTTCCGTGCACGGTCACGCCGCGTGGGAGTTGAACATTGACGGGTCGGCTTTCCTGCGCGTCGTCTCCGGTCACGCGACGCTTCCGAGACCGGTACTCGACTTCGACAAGCTGAAGTACACCGCCGAGCGGACTGTCGGGCCTATCGAGATAAACCGTATCTGGGCGGTCATTCAGAGAGCCCAGGCCAGTGGACATGGAACGACACTCGTGGTTTCGCGCGACCCAGCCAAGGAGGTTGCTCGACATCGACACCGATGCTTCTGGCCCTCGGCGTGGTCCGTGGCGAAGTCAGCGGAGCGGATACGTACGACCCACTCGCCTTTTCGATTCTGGCAGCCTCGCCCCTCAGGCAGCAGCCCAGCCCTCCGACAGTACCTCGGCCTGCTCAAGGACGGTCAGCGTGGCCTGCTCCTGCTTGTCGGGGGGATAGCCGTGTTTGCGGAGGATGCGACGGACGAGGACGCGGAGGTGGGCACGCACGTTTTCCCGGAGCGTCCAGTCGATGGTGACGTTGCCTCGAACCGTCTCGACCAGCTCGCGGGCGATGTCGCGCAGGGTCTCGTCGCCGAGGACCTGGACGGCGCTGTCGTTGGCGCCGAGGGCGTCGTAGAACGCTAGCTCGTCGTCTGAGAGCCCGAGTTGCTCTCCGCGTTCGCTGGCCTGGCGCATGTCCCTGGCGAGGCCAATAAGCTCCTCGATGACCTGCGCCGCCTCGATGGCCCGGTTCCGGTGCGACGGAGCGTTTGTTCGAGCAGCTCGGCGAACGAGCGGGCCTGGACGACGTTCTTCCGCCGGCGGGTCGCGAGTTCGCCCTTGAGCAGCTTCTGCAGCAGCTCCACCGCGAGGTTGCGGTGGGGCATGCCACGGACCTCGGCGAGGAACTCGTCGGAGAGCACGGAGATGTCGGGCTTCTCCAGACCGGCCGCGGCGAAGATGTCCATCACACCCTCGGACGCCACGGCGCGCGAGATGATCTGGCGCACGGCGAGGTCGAGCTCGTCGGCAGGGCGGGCTTCCGCCTCTGCTCGCTTGGCCAGAGCCGCGCCCACCGCCTGGAAGAACCCGACGTCGTCTCGGATGCGGTGCGTCTCCTCGTGGGGGACGGCCAAGGCGAACGCCTGTGAGAGCGCCCGGACAGCGGCCAGGTAACGGTCTTTGCCGTTCTCCTGGGCGAGGATGTGCTCCTGTGCGGCCGGCAGCAGGGACACACGTTCCGTTGCCGTCCCTGACGTCCACGCGGACCAGTCGAAGCCGTGGAGGAGGCCACGGCAGACCTCGTACTTCTCCTGCATGACCGCAACCGCCTCGTCCTTGTCGATGGCCGTTTCTCCGGTGCCGCCGCTCTCCGTGTAGGTGGCGAGGGCCCGCTTGAGTTCGTGCGCGAGCCCGAGGTAGTCGACCACCAGGCCGCCGGGCTTGTCCCCGAACACGCGGTTCACGCGGGCGATGGCCTGCATCAGCCCGTGAGCGCGCATCGGCTTGTCGACGTACATGGTGTGCAGGCTCGGCCCGTCGAAGCCGGTGAGCCACATGTCGCGCACGAGCACGATGCGCAGCTCGTCGGCGGGGTCGCGGAAGCGCCGGGCGAGCGCTTCCCGACCGGACTTGCTCCGCAGGAGTGGCTGCCAATCCGGCGGGTCGGAGGCGGAGCCGGTCATGACGACCTTGATGGCCCCCTTGTCGTCATCGTCGTCGTGCCACTCAGGGCGCAGGCGCACGAGCTCGCGGTAGAGATCGACGCAGATGCGCCGGCTCATGCAGACCACCATCGCCTTGCCCTCGAGGGCTTCGAGGCGCTGCTCGAAGTGGTCGACGATGTCCCGGGCGACGAGCTTGATCCGCTTCTCCGCCCCGACGACTGCCTCCAGCTGCGCCCACCTGGTCTTGAGCTTCTCCTTGCGCTCGACCTCCTCGCCCTCGGTCGCCTCCTCGAAGTCGGGGTCGATGGAGGGCTGCTCGTCCTTGTCCAGGGCCAGCCGGGCGAGGCGGCTCTCGTAGTAGATGGGCACCGTGGCGCCGTCCTCCACCGCCCGCTGGATGTCGTACACGCTGATGTAGTCGCCGAAGACCGCGCGCGTGTTCGCGTCCTGCAGCTCGACGGGCGTGCCCGTGAAGCCGACGAACGAGGCGTTCGGGAGGGCGTCCCGCATGTGGCGGGCGAAGCCGTCGATAAATTCGTACTGGCTGCGGTGGGCCTCGTCGGCGATGACGACGATGTTGCGCCGGTCCGAGAGCAGCGGGTGGCGGTCGCCCCTCTCGTCGGGGAAGAACTTCTGGATGGTCGTGAACACGACGCCCCCGGACTCGACCGCGAGCTTGCCGCGCAGGTCGGCGCGGCTCTCGGCCTGCACGGGCGGCTGGCGCAGCAGATCCTGGCAGCGGGCGAACGTGCCGTGGAGCTGCTCGTCGAGGTCGTTGCGGTCGGTGAGGACGACGATCGTCGGGTTCTCCATGGCGGGCTCGCGGATGATGGCGCCAGCGTAAAAGGCCATCCTCAGGCTCTTGCCCGAACCCTGCGTGTGCCAGACGACGCCGATGCGGCGGTCGCCACGCTCCCCGCCCGGCCTTCGCCCCGACTCGTACCCTTGCGGGTCCTCCGCCACGCTCCGCTCCGCGAGCACGAGCTCCGTGGCCCGCAAGGTCTCGTCGACGGCCACGCGGACGGCGTGGAACTGGTGGTAGCCCGCCATCTTCTTGGCGAGGGCGCCGCCGTCGTCCTCGAAGACGATGCAGTTGCGGATGAGCGACAGGAGCCACACGGGCGCGCAGAAACGACCTGTCCGTAGTCTTCGCGCTCCGCCCCACCGGCGCCGGGCGCGATGTCGGGCCCGTAAGAGGTCTGCCAACCGATGTCGCGCAGCCAGTCGAGGGCGGCCTCCTCGGCGACGGCTTCGTCGATGCCGGTCAGGCGGCCTTAGGCCAGCATCAGGCGTTCACCCCGGGGTTCCGGGACGGGGTCGCCGAACTCTCGCGCGGTGTCGATCCAGAGATCGATCGCCTGCTCGACGCTCTGCAGGGCGGCCGACTTGGTGTCGCCATGGGCACTGCAACCGGGAAGCTCGGGAACCTCAGCGATGAAAGCGTCGTCCTCGTTGCTCCAATAGATGATGACTTCGTACTTATGCATCGGGCTTCCTCACAGGTGGTGGAGGACCTCCGTGATCGCTTCGGCGGAGACGGACGGATAGCTCTCCGCGATCTCCTCAGCCGTCAGACCCGCCGCGAGGTTATAACGCTGACCATCACGCGGGTGCCCGCAATGCAGGCCTGCCCGTGGCAGACATTCGGGTCGACGGTGATGTACTCACGCCAGTCCATGGTCAAACTGCTTCCAATCGGATCTCATGATCGGTTTGCGCTGCTCGGGCTGTCAAACAAGCACGGCTTCTTTGCGGAGGGGCCGCGTTCCAGGGGTCGGCGAGACTCACAGATCCACGACTCTCAACGAAGGCGTCGACAGAGGATTCGTTGCGGAGGCACGGTAGTGCCTTCTACGCGGGTGCGTTTCGTAGTGGTCAAGCAGTTTAGGCAGGGCGAACGCCAGAATCCGCAGTTGCTCCCGCGCGGTCATTCTGCCGTGCGGGCGGAAGACCCACAGGGTGCGAATCCTGCTCCTGAGCATCAAGGCCCCATGCTCCTTCCTGGCGCGGTCGTCGGCGTGGATCCAGACGCCACCGTTCTCTTGGCACCAGGCAATGATCTCGGGATCCTTGATGCTGTCCGACCCTCGCGCCCTGTCGGGATCAAGCACGGTCACGACGTCCTGAATGTCGTAACCGACGAGCTGTAGTGCATCGGCAACCGGATGTGCCAGGGACTCGTCGAGCAAGAAGCGGGGACTATGCAGCTCGGAGACGGGATTCCCAGTCACACGCTGCTCGCACTTGTATGGAGGAGACTCTGTAGGCCCTAGCCACCCATTCCTCCGCATCCCCCGCCTCGACCATGCCAGCTATCGTCCTGGTCGGGATGCGCGTCCCCTTCAGGCAGGGGGAGCCGAACTGCACGTCCGGCTCAAGGACGACCCCGGCCACGGGCTCCCACGAGCTGGCCATGCGCGTTTCTTCGTCGAACGTCAGTCCGCTGACGGGTATCAGGTACTCGCGCATGATGTCGAAGGCGAGCTGTCCAAAAGAACTAGCAGCCAGCAGCCGATCCCACAACTCGGCGAACACATCCCCATGCGCCACCCATAGGTCCTCCGTGGCGAACGGTCGTTCGGAACGGGTCTCCTTCCGAAGGTAGCGTTCCGCTTCGTCGATCTTCACCCAGCGGATCCCAGCGGCCCGTAGCGCCAGCACGACACGCAGCGAAATGAGGTCCTCGAACCCGATCAGCAACTCGCGCCCGGGAGTGTCGACAAGGTCGGGGGAGGCGACTCCCCGCCGGATCCACCTGATCATTTTGGACGACGGGACGGGGTACACCTTCTCCGCGTTGAGAGCGCCCTTGATATACCTAGCCGCCTCGGGCACGTCGTAGATGCCTTTGAAGGTAGGGGCTGGCGGAGTGTCGTCCACAAACGTCGTCACAGCTGTCTCCCTTGTCTCACCCTAGAACTTGTGTTCTACGGCCGTCAACCATCCCGCGTTCGGCATCGACGTTCGTGGCGATGATGCGGGCGACGTGACACACCCGCAAGTGAGCGGGGCCACGCCTGTCCCCTTTGCGGAGGCTCCCTTCTGCGAGAGGGCTCGATCGCGAGTCCTCTCGCCCCAGCCCTAATTCGACTCCTGGTTCTGGTCAGACTGCTGTCCGGGTAGCTCGGGCGAGCCACCCACCGTCAGTCCGCCGGTGAACAACTGCATGAGGGCTTTCGTGAGCTCCATCCCCATCTGCTCATCGGCTTCTGACTTCTCGGGGATGGCCAGCTTCTTCACTGTATCGAGAAGTTCCCGCTGATTCTCAGCCACAATCGTTTCGGTGACGGCCGCGCTCTTGTCGATTGTCGCCAGAACATCTTTAGTTCGCTGGAAGTTCTCGCGGCTTTCCTTTGCTGCCTGAGATGATTGCCAATGGAAAATATCGCCACCGTCACGGAAACTGCCCCGATGATCACAGAAACGGTAGATGGAACGTCCATGCTTTACTCCGTAGGTCACAGGCTCATGTGCTCAACCCGCAGCCCACCCGACACCAGCCTCGGGAGCAGCGTGTCGCGAACGGTAGCGAGGTCGCGGTTCTGGACCGCATGGGCCACCTGCTGCTCGACGAGACTGTCCAGCATGCCGTTAGCGGCCTCCAAGAGCTCCTCGGGTGGCACCGCGACCTTCGCGTCGGTGAGGTGGTGTCGCTGGATGTGACCCATTGTCGTGGCCTTGCCAGCGGCTATACCCCGAAAGTCGTCGATGTGTTCGTGGAGCCAGCCCCAGTAGAACCAGCGCGGGAATTCGTCCGAGGTGACCTTGAACAGGTGCTGATTGAGGGCCCCTCGACCGTGTGACCATAGGACCAGTTCAAGGCTCCCGGACCACGAGAACAGCACATCACCATCCTCGACGATGTAGCGGGGGTCGATGGATGCAGAGGCCTTCCCGGTCTTCTCGGTGTAGCCACGTCGCATCTCCGCGATCTTAATGACGGGTAGCCATTCGTCACCATCGGGCGGGAACCGCTGGAGCGCCAGTCCGTTCGTGAAATCCGCGATGCCGTCCAGACCCCGCACCTGCCAGCCCTCGGGGATGTCGCCGAGCTCGGAGGGGACGAGGCGATCGGGGAACAGGGGGTGGAGGTGGGCGGGGAGGCCGGGGAGCGACTCGCCCGGACGCCAGCGGCCCTCCATCTTCGCGCGGACGGGCTCCAAGTCGACGAACCACGACCGGAACAGGGCGCGCGCCATCGCCTCGAGGGTCTCGTTCATGCGCCGGTTCAGCTCGATCTTGTCGTCGAGCGTCCCCAGGACGTGGGCGATGGCGCGCTGCTCGTCCACACCGATATCGGGATACGGGATCGCCGCCAACTGCTGGCCCGAGACGTTGGGGAAAGTTGAGCCCGTCGCCTGGGCCAGGAGGTCCGGCAAATGATGCTCGATCACACCGCGAAGCATGGGCTGCAGGTCGTGACCCTGACAGTGACGGATGGCCGCCACGCCCCGGCCAATCGCGTATTCCCTATCGGCCCAGTTCATGCGCCCAGTGGTCGAACCACGTACGCAGAAGAGGACATCCCCCGGTTTGGCCTTCTTCCGAGCATCGGTAGTGAACTGGGCCGGAGTAGGGTGGTGGGGACCGAACTCCGTCGGGCCGTTCAGCAAGGGGAGCCCCTTGTCCCGGGAGACGGTGCCACCCGGCGGGGACTGGCCCGTGACGATGTGGGCAACATCCCCGAGGGTCGTGCGCTTCCCGGCACCCTCTGCCTCCTGCAGCACCACGTAGTCCCGCTGAATCACCTCTTGGAAGCTCTGGGGATGTCATGCCAGTCGAGCACATCTACCCGCGTGGGCAGGCGCGACTCCTCGAACGCTTCTCTCAGGCGGCTCAACGTTCGCCAGTGGAGCGGCCCGTCGCCGACAACAGCCAAGTCGAGGTCGGAGTAGTCCCTGGCGGTCCAGGTCGCCCGGGAGCCGAACGCCCGTACTTCGCACTCGCGCACGTGCTCGGCAAGGATGCGCTCGACGATCGCGAGATGGGCGGGACTGAGGTCTATCGCGCCAGTCACTCCCAGGGCTCGCCCGTCATAACGCTGCACAGATTGATGGCGTCGCTTGTGAAGGCGGGCATGGTGCTGATGGCGTTGGCCGCTTTCACTTTGTCGTAGTGGTGCGAGGTGTCGATGCGGGTTTGCGCATAAAGTTCCCACTGGTCAGCGCCAGCCGCCAGCAGACCGTTCTGATCGGCAATCCGCAGGATAGGCCTGGGGCTATTGGGAACCTCAGCGATACCGAACACCTCGATGAGGTGTCGCCGCAGCACCTTCCAGAGAGCGTCGTAGCAGGTCTCAAATCGCTGAATGACCGATTCGGCCATGCCTTTGTGCACGTACGTGGGGAAGGTCGGGGGCAAGTCGAGCAGATGCTCGTGCTGCGTTTCCAGATTCTTCAGTGATGCCTTGAAGTTGCTGTAGTCGATGGCCACAGGTGCTGGACGCTCCTTGGCCCGATTGTACGACCGCGCAGGCGCCTCCTACGTTAGCCGAACCCCAGACTCCGCAGGTTCGCCTCGATCGCCTCGTCGAGCTTCGCGGCCTCAGCCTGCTGTTCGCGCCACTGCGCGCTCAGGCGCGCCATCTTCTCCGCGAAGGGCTCGCCGTCGTCCGCCTGGGGCTCGGCGCCGACGTAGCGTCCGGGGGTGAGCACGTGGCCGTGCTTGCGCACCTCCTCGAGCGGCGCGCTCTTGCAGAAACCGGGGATGTCGGCGTACTGGTCGGCCCCCTCCTCGCCGCGCCAGGCGTGGTAGGTGGCGGCGATGCGGGCGATATCGTTGTCGCTCAGTTCGCGGTGGGTGCGGTCCACCATATTCCCGAGCTTGCGCGCGTCGATGAAGAGAACCTTGTCGCTGCGATCTTGGCTACCACTGCGGCGATTCCTCGCGAGGAACCAGAGACAGACTGGTATCTGCGTCGAGTAGAAGAGCTGACCGGGTAGCGCCACCATGCAATCGACGAGCCCGGCCTCGATCATGTTCTTGCGGATCTCGCCCTCGCCCGACTGGTTGGAGGACATCGAGCCGTTCGCCAGTACGAAGCCGGCCACGCCGTTGGGCGAGAGGTGGTGCGCCATGTGCTGGACCCATGCGAAGTTGGCGTTCCCTACAGGAGGGACTCCGTACTTCCAGCGTTGATCGTCGCGCAGCCGCTCACCGCCCCAATCGGAGACGTTGAAGGGCGGATTCGCGAGGATGAAGTCGGCCTTTAGGTCAGGATGCCGGTCGCTGTGGAAGCTGTCCCCGTGGGCGATCTGGCCGTCGATGGCGCGGATGGCAAGGTTCATCCGGGCGAGCCGCCAGGTGGTGTGGTTGGACTCCTGGCCATAGACGGAGAGGCCGGCTCTGGACTTGCCCCCGTTGCCATTCCCGCTGGCGTGGGCATCGATGAACTCGACCGACTGCACGAACATGCCGGCCGAGCCGCAACAGGGGTCGTAGACGCGGCCGCTGTACGGTTCCAGCATCTCGACCAGCAACCTGACGACGGAGCGCGCTGTGTAGAACTCGCCGCCCCGCTTCCCCTCCGTGCTGGCGAAGCGGGAGAGGAAGTACTCGTAGACGCGGCCCAGCACGTCCCTCGAACGCGCCTCCTCGTCCCCAACCCGAACATTGCTGATGAGGTCGATGAGCTGCCCAAGGCGCTGCTTGTCGAGCGCCGGACGGGCGTACTCCTTGGGTAGTACGTCCTCAAGAACAGGGTTGTCCCGCTCGATGGCGGTCATGGCATCGTCCACCAGTTGCCCGATAGTGGGCTGGCGCGCCTGAGCCTTCAGGTGCGCCCAGCGAGCCTCCGGCGGCACCCAGAAGATGTTCTTGGCGCGATACTCGTCCTGATCCTCGGGGTCGGCGCCCTGGTCGCGCTCGGACTCCAGCCTCGCGTGGGCTTCCTCAAAGGCGTCGGAGATGTACTTGAGGAAGATCAGCCCGAGGACGACGTGTTTGTATTCGGCCGCGTCCATGCTCCCGCGGAGGGCATCTGCCATTCCCCACAGCTCGGCCTCGTAGCCCGTGGTGGCGCTGTTGGTGTCCTTAGTAGTGGCGGGCACGCGGTCAGTCTACCGGGACGAAGGCAAGGCGCCCGGGCACCATCAGGCAGTGCGCTGGGGTGCCCCAACGCATCCCCTTACAGGACCTTACGCGAGCGCCAATGGGCCGGAACACGGGCAAGCCGAGGACGGGAGTGCCGAAGCATGGACGACACGACGGGGCGGGACACCTGCACGGCGGAACAGCCGGAAACTCTGGAGTCGGGGTTGCGGATACTCGCACTGATGGTTGTGTGCGCCCACTTGCATCGGGAGGGGGCAGTGGGGGCCGCGCCAAAGCGGAAGAAAGCGTTGATGAAGAGGGCAAGCAAGGGAAGGTGGACGTAGGATGCAGGGTCCCGGACGCGCATGGACCGAAACCCCTCTGCCCCGGCTGTTCAGGTACACGACCACGCGACGCGCCAGGCAGCGGCCGACAGGCTCTGTGCGTATCCCGGCGGTGCTTTCCACGCTCTCCTGTCGCGGATTGCTCTCCGGTCCTTGCGGAGTCTTCGAGACGTACAGGTCTCGCTTGGACCAGGCTAGGATGGATCGGGGCAACGTCCAGCCTTCGACTTGCCAGACTCTAGGCCGCTAGCAGGGGGCTGAAAAAAGCCTGAACCCGAGCGGCAGGGTCTCACTGGCCGATCGGCAGTCTGGTGTAAAGCCCCAGAAACATTGGGTTTCTTGAGTTCGCTACAAGCGCAATTTCAGCCCAAATCGGCCGTGGCGGACTTTTTCAGCACCCTGCTAGGAATCCTCTGAGCAAGTAGGCTGGCGGCGGCGATTTGCTCCGGCAGCAGGTTGTATTGGACAAGGAGGACCGCAGGGGAGGGGGCCGGGGGAGGTCGGGGGCCGCTTTTGCCCTCCCGTCGCGCTTCGACGAGCGCGCGGAACGCACGTCACCCCTGATCAGGCGAGTTGGGGCTCGGCTCGCAGCAGGTTCGTCAAGCCCAGCAGCAGCGCCAGCCGCTCCCGGTTCTTCGCCAGACCGCGGTAGCACACCTTGTCGTAGCCGAAGCGCCGCTTCACCGCGAGGAAGGGGTGCTCCACCTTCGCCCGCAGCGACGCCTTCGCTCGCTCCACCCGCGCCTCCGCGCTCCCCGGCTCAAGCAGCCGCCTCAGGCCGGGCCGCATGGCCACGCGCCACGCGACCTCCGCGCGCGCCTGCTCGGGGCGCTTCTCCACGCCCCGGTAGCCCGCGTCGCCGTACGCCTCCCGCTCCTCGCCGTGCAGCAGGCGGTGCGCCTCCGTCACGTCGGCCACGTTCGCCGCCGTCGCCCGCATGCTGTGCACCAGCCCGCTGTCGGCGTCCACGCCGATGTGCAGCTTCATGCCGAAGTGCCACTCGTTCCCCTTCTTCGTCTGGTGCATCTCCGGGTCGCGCGCGCGCCGCCGGTTCTTCGTCGAGGAGGGCGCCTCGATGATGCTGGCGTCCACGATCGTGCCCTCGCGCAGGCGCAGGGCGAGGTGGGCGAGGTGGGTGTTGATTGTCTCGAACAGGTTCGTTCCCAGGTCGTGGCGCTCCAGCAGGTGGCGGAAGTGGAGGATGGTGCTCTCGTCGGGAATGGCCTCGCTCAGGGTGAGACCGCAGAAGCGGCGCACCGACTCGGCCTCGTAGAGGAGGTCCTCCATGGCGGGGTCGCTGAGGTTGTAGCAGAGCTGGACGCAGTGGATGCGCAGCATCACCGCCAGGGGGTAGGGCCGCCGTCCCCGTCCCGCCCTGGGGTAGTGAGGCTCGATGCGCGCCTCCAACTCATCCCAGGGCACGAGGCCGTCGAGGCGTTCGAGGAACAACTCGCGGCGCGTCTTGCGCTTCTTCTGCTCGAACTCCACGCTGGCGAACGTCGGCTGGTGCATGGGCGCGCCCTCCCTCTCTGGTTCACGCGCCATGATCGCATCTGCTCACTCGCTCTGACGAGTTGTTCAGAGGATTCCTAGGGAAGCCGCCCGGCTGTGGCCTATTCGGTGTAGACCACCAGTGTCAGACTCGCTGGCTGGCGTTCTGGGCAGGATCCTTGGACCCCTGCCCCCAGAACGGCGGCGCGGTGCTGCTGCGCCCGGCTCGCGTTCGACTGGGGTGCAGGCCGACCTGGCGAAGATTCATACACCGTGACGACTCCGGCAATCGCGAGCCTCCCCTCGGGAGGAGGTCTCCCCCGGCCGCCTATGTGTCGGGCGCCAGAGTCATCGGCATCCTGTTGGAAGACTGCCTGTGCGGCACGACCGGGCCCGGGTGCTCAGCGTGCTGCAGGTTTCCCTGTTGCGACTGTCCAGGTGAGGGGTTCGGTGGCAGCGACCCAGTAGGTGCGTCCCTCGCTGAGGGTGGTGAGCGTGTTGATGCCGGGGATGTCGTCGAGGCCCGGGAAGAACGCGAGCCACGTGCGGGTGTCCTCATCCCAGTGGTAGACAACGACAACCCTGTCAGCGACACCGCCGTCCCGCAGGGCGTCCTCGATGGCGATACCGCCGACGCCAGGCCACGCGAAGCTGTTCCAGCCAGACTCAAGGTGCAGGTCGACCGTCGCCGCTTCGATAGCCACGCGGTAGACGCGCTTACGGCTTCCGTCGGCTGAAGTCACCGCAACGGTTATATCGGAGACGCCTGGCAGCGAGACCTGGTGGCCGTTCGCCTCGTCGCCATCGGCATCGGGCGGGTGGATGTCGACATCCGTACGGCGCTGCATCGCCTCCGCGTCCACGGTCGTCTGCGTCACGCCCTCCGCGACGCTCCCTTCGTAGTCGGGCCTGCCGGGATCGAACTCCCCGATCTCGACCCCGCTCAGCGTGAGCGTGGCGAGACGCGCGTCGAGGGCGTCGGGCATGTTGTAGGTGTAGACCTTGTCGTCGCTCTCGTCGGCAACGTACATCACGTCGCCGTCCGACCAGATGCCCCGCGGGCTGTTGTTGCTGGCCCGGCTCAGCTTGCCGAACTCCTCGTCGCGGACGCGCTTGAGCGACTTCACGTCGTCCCCTTTGTCCTCGCCCTCCGTTGGCTCCGCTTTGTCCAGCACGGGGAGGCGGTAGGCGAAGAGGCGCTTGGCGCCGTGGTCGGAGACCCACACGGTTGTGCCGTCGGACCAGAGGCCGCGAGGGTCGCCGTTCGTCGAGGCGAGCGCGTACTCGGCGAGCAGTTCGCCAGTCGCGAGGTCGTAGGCGAAGAGGCTGTCCTTCCCGCCGTCGAGCACCCACATCGTCCCGGCCCCTGACCAGATGCCGCGCGCGTCGGCGTTGCGCCCGTCGAGCGCGATGTCGCGCTCGGGGAGGCGGGCGCCGCTCGCCAGCGTGTAGGCGAAGAGCCGCTCGCGCCCGCTGTCGGAGACCCAGACGGTTGAGCCATCGGACCAGACGCCGCGTGGTGCGCGGTTGCGCTCATCGAGCTTGAACTCGCGGTCTTCGACGCGCTCGCCGGTCTTGAGGTCGTAGGCGTAGACGGCGTCGTCGGCGCCGTCGCCGTTCTCGGCCAGCCAGAGCGTAGTGCCGTCCGACCACAGGCCCGAGGGCGTGTCGTGACCGCCGTCGAGTTCGTCGATGTCGCGCTTCACGTTCCACTCGAAGTCGACCTCGCTCGGCGTGGGGCCGCCGCCGCCACCGCCACCACCGCCGCCCGGGGACACGGTGGGGCCGATGATGACTGGGCGGGGAGGTGGCCGGTCGCCCCGCACCGTGACCTGGACCGTCACCGTGGCCGCGCGCTCCTCGTAGCCATCGTCGGCGACCGTCAGGGTGAGGGTGATGTCCTGCAGGGCGTTGGTTTTAGGGGGCGCGGTCCACGTCGTGTCGAGGGCCGAGGCGTCGTCGAAGGTCCCACCGCCCGAGCTGGTCCAGGCGTAGGTCAGCGTGGTGGTGTCGGGGTCGCTCGCCGTCCCGTCCAGCGTCACCGCGCCGCCGCCGTCCACGGTGGCGGTGTCAGGGGACACCGAAGCGGTCGGCCTCCGGTTTTTCCGCACCCGGACGTTCACCTCCGCCGCGTGCGTGAGCTGCCCTGCGCCGTCGTCGGTGACGGTAAGGGTGAGCACGATGTCCTGGGCGGCGTCGGTCTTCTTGGGTGCGGTCCAGATCGTATCGAGGGCCAAGGGGTCGTCGAAGGTCCCACCGCCCGAGCTGGTCCAGGCGTAGGTCAGGGTGTCGTTCTCCGGGTCGGTCGCCGTTCCGTCCAGCGTTACCCTGCCGAGCCCGTTCACGGTGGTTCGCGTGGTGGCCGTCGCCGACGCCGTCGGCGCGGTGTTGAGCGGCGGCGCGAGCGTGTCGCTGCCCGAACGGGACCAGCCGCTCGTCCCTTCGGGATTCCTCGCCAGCACCTGCACCTCATAGGTCGTGCCCTCGGTCAGTTCGGGGATGGTCGCTGTGAGGGCGGTCCCGACGTGCGGCCAATCGGTGAAGCTGCCGCTGTTGCCGATCCGGTACTGCACGTCGTAATCGGTGATCGGAGGCTTCGCATTCGGCGGATCCGCCCAGGTCACCGTCAGACTCGTTGCCGAGGCCGCTGTGACCGTCGGGGCGTCGGGCGTGCCTGGCGGCCCGCGCGTGTCGTTGCGCACCTCCCGGCTGGAGAGGCCCGGCGCGTTGTTCTCCGCCTCGTCCCGGATGGGGGTTGTCTGCGGCGCGGTGTAGGTGACCCTCACCTCCTGGGCGACCGTCACTGCCGGCGCAAGCGTCAGCACTACTGCGCTCCCGCTCACGGAGATGCCGGAGACACTCCGCGCGGCGCCCTCCACCGTGACCGCGAAGGCGTCTATCGCCGGCGTCGAGGTCTCGTCCAGCGCTTCGCTATAGGTCAGCGTCAGCGTCTCGCCATCCACCACCGCGCGCCCGACCTCTGGCTGGATGCGGTCCACAAGGTTCGGCCTGAGGACGAACAGGCCCTGCCTCGTCACGCTGACAATCACCATTCCACTGTCAAAGAACGGATAGTTGCCCCACGCCCCCTCGTAGATCAGCGGCGAGTCACTGTCTGGCACCATGTCGAAGAACGCCACTTCAGTGAGGTTGCCGTTGGCGATGTCGGTGACGTCGAGGATGCGAAAGCCAGCCTGGTAGTTCGACTGGTAGGTGTATTTTCCCTTGACGTACTGGTTATGGTCGGTTGCTTTCGTCGTTGATGCATGAGTGCCGATGAGTGTCGGGCTCTCGAGATCGCTTACATCCCACAAGTACGTAGTGGTCCCGACACTCGGCCTGTTGTATTCATCGTACTCGTCGCCCAGCAAGAAGTAAGTGTGGTCTTCCGTCAGCCAGCCCTGGTGTGCGTACCCGGAGCCTGTGTACCCCGCACTACTGAGCATTTCAGGTGCTGCTTTGTTCGTCACATCGACGATCGTCAGCGTGTCCGTGTTGGAGTTGAAGCAGATCTCCGCTCCCTGGTGGTCGGGGTCAGGCCCAATGTAGTTCACGCACTGCGCATCATGGCTGTATCCGCCCTCGCTGAAACAACCGGCCGAGGTTGGGTTGGTCGGATTCTGAATGTTGATCATGTGCAGGCCACCGTCGCAAGTGTTCGTACCTACCGCGTACGCGAATCCGCTGTCCTCATTGATCGCGAGATTATGAGCATCCGAGAACCCGGAATAGTATGCGGTTTCTGAGAACGTAACGGGCGGCGAGGGCACCGTTCGCAACTGGGTCAGGTTAAATACTTGCATGCCACTGTGGCTTGCTTCCGACACTATGAAGGCATGGTCCCGATAGACTTTCATGTCCCGCCACTCAGAGTTCCCGCTGTGTGGCGGAAGATTGCCGAGATAGATCGGGTTGAGCGGGTCGCTGATGTCCACGAATGCCGTGCCGGTTTTCCGGCCCATAATGGCGTATTCCTTGCCGGTCAAGGAATCCTGCCAGCCCCAGATGTCATTACCGGCGCTGCCGCCAATGTCGTTCAACGGCAGATACGACATCAGATCGATGTTGCTGCAGAGGTTGTCGCCCGCGTTCCCCCCGGTGCAGATGGTCGGCGCCGGCTCGTCGTCGTCGGTGATTGTCAGCGTCACGCCGGATGGTCCCGTGACGTCCGTTGCGCCCGCCACGGTCCCCGACACCGTCACCTCCTTGTGCGGCGCGTCCACGGTGTTGTCGTCGGCACTGATCGTTACGCTGCCGGTGCTCGTCAGCTCCCCCGCTGCGATCGCTAGCGTCCGGTTCGCACTGAGCGTGAAGTCTCCCGGCGCCGCGGGAGCCACCGCCACCGCCGATACCGTCACCGTGAGTGCCGTTGCCAACGCGGAGTCCAGACTCGCCGTCACCGTGCTTACCTCGCCGCCCTCACCGATCGAGGACGGTAACAGCTCCAGCGTCACCACCCCCGCCGGGTCGCCGCCCGCCCTCTCCCTCGTCTGGGTGGCGGCGCCCCGCGGGGTGGCGGTGGCTGTCGCCGAGGGCAGGCTCGGGTCGCCGGTTGTGTTGATGGCCCGCACCTGGAAGGTGTGCGCCACGCCGCCGGTCAGGCCGTTGACGTAGCCAACGTGGTTCGAGGAAGAAGCGCTGGCCGGGATGGTGGTCCAGGCGCTGTAACGTCCACCGGTGTGGTAGCGGTAGTCGTGGTGGTGGTGGTCGTCGTCGTCGTCGGGGGCGGGTGCGTTCCAGCTCAGCTTCACCTCGCCGGCCACGCGCCCCTGTTCCGCCGTCAGGCCCACCGGAGCGGCCGGCGGTTCGACCAGCAGCTTGAGGGGGTCCTCGTCGGTCTCGTGGGGAAGCGCCACCGGCTCATGTACCGCAACCGGGTCGCGCGCCGCTGTGACGCTGTTGGTGGCGGTGTTCGAGGTGGTGGGCTGGGTTCCCGCACTCGCGCCCTCGGGCAGCGTGGTCAGGCCGAGGGCAAGGCATGCGAGCGCGAGGCACACGCGCAGCGCCCACATCGCGTTCGGTCTGAGGAAGTGAGACATCATCGCCCTGCTACCGGATCGCTGGACACCGCCTGTCTCGAATGCTAGCAGCGCACGTCGTACGGGGAGAGATCGGAGGCGCCGGCATCGGTGGAGGCGCTCCATGCCACGGCAAGGGCCTCAAGCAACCCCGACCGGAGAAAGAAACCTGCATAGTCATTCTCGAGGCCGGCCAGGAAGGCGCGGGTGGCGTCAACGTCCTTCGTTCGAAGTAGCTCCGCCGCCTGGAGGTGATCTCGGCAATCGCACGGAAGACGAGCTTGTCCTTCCGGCGCAAGTTGCAGCGGCCAGGACGGGATGCCGTGGCGAACGATTTCGTGCTCGGCTACCTCTTGGTCAATCCACGGGATCAACTGATAGACGAGTTCTTCAAAGCCGCCGCTCTTGGCGCCGAGGTGTTCTCGGATAGAGCGGAAGTCAATGGTGGGAAGCGGCACAGGGCCAGTGTCCTGAAGGCCCCAAAGGTCCCGTGCCATTGGACGGTCCCTCGACCCCACATCCTTGTAGTAGCCGCTCTCCTCAGCTATCGGCCGCCAGCCCAGCGGTCGCCTCGACCGCCTGGAATATCTCGCGGGCGAGCACGGCGAAGGCGACCTCCTGGAACTCGAGGTCGCTCAGGTAGCGGGTGACGAGGGCGTCGTTTTCGCCCATGCGCTCGACCATCAGCTGGCCGAGCCGCTCTCGGATGCCGAGGCTGAACTTGTCGAAGGGGTTCGCGACGGCGATCTGGCGGACGTCTTCGTCGCGGAGGGCGCGCTCCTTCACCTGCTCGAAGAACAGCCGGTCCTCGTCCGTGAAGGCGGTGCCGAACCGTTCGTTGAGGCGCCCGATGATCTCCGAGAGGGGCGCTTTCTCGTCCTCGGGGTTGCCCGTGCCCACAGCAGTGGGGCTCGCCACGTAGACCTCGGGTTCCTCCATGAGAATCGCGCCGGAGTGGACGCGCTCCAGGCGGTAGTACTCCAGGGTCACGTCGTCGCCGAGGTGGATGGCGTCCTCGCGGGCCGGGAGGAGGGAGGGGAGGAGGAGGCGTCCGAACGAGGAGAGCCGCTCCAGGTCGCTGTCGCCGTACGGGATGATCTGGCTGAGGAAGGCGTACAGGTTCACAAACGCGCTGAGGCGGTCGCGGAACCCCGTCTGGTCGTCCTCCTCAAGGTTCTGGAAGCGGTCGCGCGCGGGCTGCAGACACGCGTCGATGCGCGCGTGGTCTCCGGGCTGTTGCCGCGCTGGGGGTAGGTAGAACACCTTCGCGAACGCCTCCACCTCGCTCCAGTGGTAGACCTGCATGGCGTCGAGCTCGTGCTTGATCTGCTCGAGCTGGTACGGGTCGGAGGCAGCCAGCAGCTCCGTGCGGTCGTAGTAGGGCGCGAAGGCGTCGCGGATGTCGCCGGGGTCGTTCACGAAGTCGAGGACGAACGGGGCCTCCTTGCCGGGTGTGACCCGGTTGAGCCTCGACAACGTCTGCACCGCCTGCACGCCGTCGAGCCGCTTGTCGACGTACATGGCTTGTAGCAGCGGCTGGTCGAAGCCTGTCTGGTACTTCTCCGCCACGAGCAGGATCTGGTAGTCCGGTGAGTCGAAGCGCGAGGGCAGGGCCGCTTCGCTTATCGGCTTCCCAGTCACGATGTCTACGTTCATGCCGGGCTCGGTGAAGTCCTCGCCGGTGTCCGGGTCGGTGACCGTGCCGCTGAAGGCTACGAGCGGGCGGATGTCGTCGTAGTTGTGCTCGGCGATGTAGCGCTTGAGCGCCAGCATGTAGCGCACGGCGTGGAGCCGCGACGAGGTCACGACCATCGCCTTGGCGCGGCCGCCGATGCGGTGGCGCACGTGCTCGCGGAAGTGCTCGACGATGACCTCGGTCTTCTGCTCGATGTTGTAGGGATGGAGGGTCATGTACTTGGCCAGCGCGACGGCCGTCCGGCGCTTCGGCACGTCCGGGTCGTCCGCGGCCTGCTTCGCGAGGCGGTAGTAGGTGTTGTAGTCGACGTAATTCTGGAGCACGTCGAGGATGAAACCCTCCTCGATCGCCTGCCGCATGCTGTAGACGTGAAAGGACTCCGGCTTGCCGCCGGGACCGGGCCGGCCGAAGAGCTCGACGGTCTTGCCCTTGGGCGTGGCCGTGAACGCGAAGAACGAGAGGTTGGGCTGCGGGCCGCGTGACTCGACGACGGCGGTGAGCCCGTCCTGCCAGTCCTCGTCCTCTTCCCGCGCCTCCTGCGCCCGCACCCCGAGGATGGCCTTCATCTCGCGCGCGGTCTCGCCGGTCTGGCTGGAGTGCGCCTCGTCGACGATGACGGCGTAGCGCCGTCTGGCGATCTCACGCTGCCACTCGGCTGCCTGCGCCTGCTCGGCCTCGGAGGGGTTCTCCGATGGGGCCGCGCCGGTGAGGGTCAGGAGGCCCTTCAGGACGAAGGGGAACTTCTGCAGCGTCGTGATGACGATCATCGTGCCGTCGACGAGCGCCCGCGCGAGCTGCTGCGAGTCCTGGTCGATCGCCTTGACGACACCCTGGGCGTGCTCGATCTGGTAGATGGCGTCCTGCAGCTGCTGGTCGAGGACGCGGCGGTCGGTGATGACGATGACGCAGTGGTAGACCTTCTCATCGCCGGCGTTGTGCAGGCTCGCGAGCCGGTGCGAGAGCCAGGAGATGCTGTTCGTCTTGCCGCTGCCGGCGGAATGCTGGATGAGGTAGTTGCGTCCCGGCCCGTCGGCCTCGGCGGCGGAGACCAGCTTGCTGACGGAGTCGAGCTGGTGGTAGCGCGGGAAGATGACGGTCTCGCGCTTCTCGGTGCGCGCGCCCTTCGCGTCCGCGACCTTCTCCTCGCGGTGCTCGACGAACACGTACGAGCCGAGGATGTCGAGGAAGCGCTCCCGTTCGAGCACCTCCTGCCAGAAGTAGCCGGTGCGGTAGCCGGAGGGGTGGGTCGGGTTGCCGGCCCCGCAGCGGACGGCGCCCGGGTCGCTGCCCCGGTTGAAGGGCAGGAAGCGCGTGGCCTCGCCGGCCAGCCGCGTGGTCATGTGGACCTCTTCCGGGTCGGCGGCGAAGTGGACGAGGGCTCGCTTCTGGAAGCGGAAGAGGGGGACGTTCGGGTCGCGGTCCTGCTGGTACTGGCGGACCGCGTTGCGCCACGTCTGCCCGGTCATCGGGTTCTTCAGCTCGCAGGTGGCGACGGGTACGCCGTTGAGCGCGAACAGGAGGTCGACCTCGTCGCCCTTGTGCGGGTGGCAGCGCGCCTGGCGCGTGACGGTCAGCTCGTTCCGCGCGAAGCGAGCGAGCGCGTCCGGGTTGAGGCCGTGCGACGGCTTGAAGTAGGCGAGCCGGAAGGTCTTGCCGAAGAAGCGGAAGCCGTGGCGGAGGACGTACAGCGACCCCTTGTTGTCGAGCTCCTTCACGAGCGTCTCGATGAGCGTGGACTCGAGGTTCGCGCCGTGGAGCGCGGACATCTCCGCCCAGAGTTCCGGTTGCGTGTCGCGGATGAACGCGAGGGCGCGCGCGGGGAACAGCGCGCGGCTCGACATCCCACTCCTGACGGTCGCCCGCCCGCCAGCCACCAGCGAGCAACATCGACTCGACGGTGGTCTCGAACGCGAACTCGTCTGTGTGGGTACTCATCGGCTGTGTCTAGCGATACCGGCGGTCACATGGCCCCTGTGCAGGTCCAGTACCGCCGAGAAGCCAGCATAGCGCCTCGGAACGGCAGCAGCCCGACGAGGTCGGCGCCACAGACCGTTGGCGCACGGCGTTTTCGGTGCCACACTGACGAGGAGCGGGGGTAGGGTACTGCCATGGAATTCTTCTTCGATGAGCGCAAAGCGGCGCAGGCCGCCTCCCTCTTGCTTGACCGGCACGCCGGGCGGATGCCCTACATCAAGCTGATCAAGCTGCTCTATCTCGCCGACCGCGAGGCCCTGATCGAAACCGGCTCCCCGATCACGGGCGACCGCTTTGTTTCCATGAAGTACGGCCCCGTACTCAGCCGCGTGCTCGACCTCATCAAGGAGCCGAATCCGGCCGAGGACTCCGTCTGGCACAGCTACGTGGCCCGCGAGCGCTTCGATGCCGTGCTCACAGGCTCCCCAGAGTCGAACCACCTCTCGGAGTACGACGAAGGCGTGCTTGAAAGCATCTTCGCGTCCCACGGCTCCCTGAAGGAGTGGGATGTGGTTGCACGCACCCACGCCCTGCCCGAGTGGACCGATCCCGGCAAAAGGGCCACTTCCATCGAGCCCGAGGACATCCTTCGCTACGCCGGATTTACGTGATGAGGAGGTGCGCGGCGGCAGCGCCGGGCGTCCACCTACGGACTCGGTCTACTCCCTCCGTAGCCACCTAGCGGCGGCCGGGTGAATCTGGGTGACACTTTCTTTGGGTTGGACGAGCGGTAGCTGTCGCCAACCTTTGGATGGCTTGACTGCGGACGAGAGCTGCGTCATCGTTCGCCCCGGGGAGCACCCGTACCCTCGCGTGATTCTTGTGTCTTCTAGGCGATGCAGCGTTCATGACCAGTGTGGCGTGGCTCCGCCAGGGCGTGGATAGCCGGACCTACAGGATGAACGAGCCCCTGAGCGCCCAGCTCCTTGCACGGATACGGCAAGGAGCGCTCGCCTCGCCGATGTCAGCAGCGCCCGTCAAGGCCGCTATTCGGCGCGATCAGTCACAGCAGTAGCTGCTTCCCGCACGTCGATCTTGCCGGTGACCGCGGCGGTGATGAGCGCGGTCCGGTGTTCGTGAAGGCGTTCCGTTGCCTGCTCGACTTTGGCGGTGAGCTCCTCGAGCCCAGCAGTTTCTGCGTGCGAATGTGGCGAACGATCGCCGCCTGCTCCTCAGTAGGAGGCAGGAGGAACGGGAATGTCTCTCATGTCCCCTTGTGTCAGCTTGTCCCGAGTCGACTCATCGTCAATGAACGCGAAACATAGTCGGTCACGTTCAGCAGGTGCGACAGGAACTCTTGGTGAATTCCTGTCGGGCGCAAGACATGAGCGTGGTTGTTCACCCAGAGCCCGACCCGAGACCGAGAACGCTACCCGCTTGTTGGAGGCAAAGAACGGTGCTCCGTCCTCGCCGAGTAGCACGAGCGGTTCATCAAACAGCCACCTGTCGAGGTGGTCGAGAACACCGTTCGCACCCCAATATGGGTATTCGCCCTGGCGGTCAGCGCGCTCTTCGCTGTTGAGGGGGATCCGTCTGCCGTCGAGGCACTGAATGACACTGGACAGCCGCCTCACCTCCCAGTGCTCCGGCACATCGCCGAGCCACTCGACGCCCGAGGGCTTGAGGCGGGGGGACGGGTCGAGGCCGGCGGCGCGGGCGGCGTCGGGCGGGAGGCCGCGCGTCACGGTGCGGGTGATGAGCGCGGTCCGGTACTCCTGCAGCCGCTCGATGAGCTGTCGCTTCTTCGCGACGAGCGCGTCGATGCGCTCCGTCTCCCGGTCGAGGAACGCGGCAATCGCGCGCTGCTCGTCGAGGGGTGGGAGGGGGACGGCAGGCGCCGCAGCTCCTGGGTGTAAGTGCATGACCGTCACCCCACGGCCCATGCATGCCTTCGTAGATGCTGGTCGAACAGTCTGCTGCGTACCCGAAAGAACGTCGCGTCAGCCTCAATGGAAGGCCGTGAATCGCGACTGAATGTCGCCGCCACAGTAGGCCGGGCCGTCGATCCCAGGTTGACTGCTACTTGATAGATCTCCTCCAGCGTCTCCCCCGATCCGGCGAACAGGACGTCCCCGTGGCGGATGCGCGTGTACCGCGCTGCGCTCTCCTCGGTGATGCCCGCCCGCGTCGCCCGGATGAAGTACTGGTGCTGGGTGTAGATGTCCCCGTACCGGACGCAAGGAACGCCGTCTGTCGACCTCATCTTCCTTCGTCCCGCCGCTGCCCTTGAAGATACGAGCGATGGCCCCAGCCGCCTCACGTCCCAGTGCTCGGGCACATCGCCGAGCCACTCGACACCGGAGGGGCGGTAGGCGGGGTAGGGGGGCATCGGCTATTCAGAACGCCATTGCGCCAGGGCGTCCCTCAGACCTTCCGCCAGTGGCTGGATCTCGCTCTCGCTAAGCCCGGCTTCAATGCGGGCGACGATCCGCCCGACGCCCGCGGCATCCCGGGCCAAGGGCTGAGCCAGATCGAACAGCTTGCTCTTGGCAATCTGCCCAGGCCGGTCAGACGCCGAGTCGTAGGTCGCATCCAGCCGATCCATACGGGCGGTCAAATCCTCAGGCAGAAGGCTAAGCTCTTCTGCCATGCTATCCCGCTGCTGCCGCAACCGGTCCCACACCCACACCTCCGGCGCATTCCGGCTGGGCAGGAAGAGCACCGGAACCTCTCTCCCCGCCTTGTCACGAATCCTGGCTTCCGCGTCGCTGTCTCGCTTGTCGCCATCCAGCACGAAGACGAAGTTCTGAATCTGGCCGAACTTCCGGAATGCCGCCGCATGTTCCGGGAACTGGTCAGCTCCCGTATCTCGACCGATACGAACCGACTCGTTTCTGACTCTCAGCTGTGGCAGGAGATAGTCGAATACGCCCTGCAGGATGCCTTCCGCCACCTCATCCTCACACAGCAAGTTGAGCGCTTCCGTGGAGCGGCCATAGAGCGCGTCCTGAACCAGGTCACGGTAGGGTGGAACCACAACCACCTGACCGGTGTCATCACGATCAAGAAAGATTCGCCCGTTTGGCGGTACCGAATCGAGCACGACCGGGCTATGCGAAGTGACGATGACCTGCAAGTCACGGCGCAGGGCGAGTTGCTGGAGTTGTAGCATAAGCAGCTGCTGAACCCAGGGGTGCAATCCGGCCTCCACTTCATCAATCAAGACCAGCGCACCATCAAGCTGAGCGATCTCCTGTGAAAGCCGCAGGATGGCACGTTCGCCAGCGGCCATGTGCAGCTCGGAGTACTGGGCTCCCCCTTCATGGGCGGCGAAGAGCAGGTTCTTCTTCCCACTGGAGAGATCGACAACTTCCGAGTAGCGAAAGGGGAGCATCTGCTTTGCGAATTCGATCTGAAGAGACGTCAAGGGCTTCACGTTTGGTTCGGAACTCAGGCGCGACATACTAAGAACACCACGAACCTCGGATGGATTACTCAGATTGCTCAGTGTCCGCAGATAGACCTGTCGCTCCGGCTGCTTCGCCTTCTTGCGCCCAAGGAAGTTGCGACCCCATCCCTTGTTACGCTGCCACTGCATGGCAAGCCGACCATCACTGGTAGAGTAATCAAACTGAAGTGTGATCGTTGGTCTCTCATCCTCTCGTCCACCCAACTTCGGACGATAGTCGGGGAAGAGTGTGGACGGTACAAAGTCCTTGGGTCCCGCATTCGGAACCTTGTAAGCGCACGCAGCCGCGAACAGCACGGTCGATTTCCCGGTGGCGTTTCCTCCGGCGATGACACTGACCGGATAGTCGAACAGGACCCGGAGATGGTTGATACCGCGAATGCCATCCAGCTGAATTTCCGAAAGAAAGTGCGGCATATGGGGCTTTTTGCCCTGCAGTTGTTCCCACAAACCCCGAAGGCGGTTTTCGATCATCGTGTGGCCCCTCCGATGACTTCGCCCAACAGCCCGTCTTCGCTGCGAGGCCCAGTATATCAGCGAGCGCGTTCGCGAACGCGTTCGAGCACCTTGAGGGGCGGCGGGGCAGGGCGGGTCTCGACGGACTCAGTCTCCTGGGTCATGCGTCACCTTCTCGCGACCTCGTCGGGCGGGTGGGCCGGGATGGGGTTGGCTCGGGCCTGCGATCGGTGGTCACTCGCGGTCGTGGCGCAGGAGGGCATCTAGCGTCAGGGGGCGGCCAGTGCGCTTGGCATCGAGCCAGCGCTGGAGGGACTCCTGGCTCTCGGCGGACGGACGGCCTGCAATCAGGCCCTCGACGCTGATGTCCTCGTCCAGGTCCGGCCAGTGGATGCCTTCGCCTCCACCGATGAGCCGCCAGTTGTCGCGCTCCTCCGGCGTGGCGTGGGTCAGCCGGGGGTACCAGGCGAGCGGCGCCGAGATGGTGCGGCCATCGGAAAGCTCGGCAGTCAGCGTGTCGCCGGAAACCTTGACGGCTTCCGCCTCGGGGACGCTCACCTCAAGTGTTGAAACGCTCATGAGGTCCGTCCCTGGGCTAGACCGTGACCAGGCTGCTGGTGGTGTGCGGTTCCGGAATCGGGTCGCCCGACTCGCGGAGCATCTCGAGGTGGTACGTGACTGCCTCTTGAATCAGGGCCTCGGTCTCCTCGCGTGTGTCCCCGGCGGCAACACAACCGGGTAGGTCGGGCACGTAGGCCGAATAGCCGTTGCCTGTCTTCTCGATGACCACGGTGTAGGTCATTTCAGTGCACTCCTGTCGAGCCCGGCCTGCTTGAGGATGCTGGACACCGTGTCCTGTCCGAGATCCTTGCTCATCCTTCCCGCTATCGTAAAGGTTCCCTTCTTCGTCGCATGTTGGAAGTGACGGTGGCTGCCGCGCGTTCTGACATGGTACGAACCGTCCACCTCCACCAGCCGGACCATCTCCCTAACCTTCGGCATAGCCCAACCCCGAAGGGGCGCCTTCGACGTTCGCCGTCGTGCCGGTCGTCGCCCACGTCATCCCTCAGTTCTTCACGATCTCGACGAGCAGCCCGACGATCTCGTGCTCAAGCACCCGCAGGTCGGCCTCGATCTCGTCGAGGGGCCGGGGCGGTTCGTACACGTAGAAGTGACGGTTGAGCGGGATCTCGTAGCCGACCTTCGTCTTGCTCTCGTCCACCCAGGCGTCCGGGACGTGGGGCAGCACCTCGCGTGCGATGTACGCGGCCACGTCCTCGCGGAGCGGCACGGTCTCGGTATCGCGAAGTTCGGCGTCCGGCTCGAGATTGCCGTGGCGGTCGTGGCAGATTGCGGCCTCGGGATCGCGCTCGCCGAGTGCGGCCAGGATGACCTTCCGTTCCGGCGCGGAGAGGCGCAGACGGGCGGCTTTGGCCGCGGCGTTCAGCATCTCCACGAACGCCTCGCGGTCCTGTATCACTGCGCCGCCGGTCTCCTCTGCAAGCGAACGGAGCAGGCCCCGGATCGCCTCCTGGCGAGCCAGGCCTTCAGTTACCTCCCCGTCGTGTGCGAGCCCCGGACGCTTCTTGCTCTTCGCGAGGTTCTGGAACGCCCGCTCATCCTCGATACGCGCGATGCGCTCCGGCGTGGCCGCGAAGTTCAGGCGCAGCGGGCGCTCCACCGTCACCTTGCGGTATCCGAAATCCTCGTTCGCGAACACCTTGCTCACGACGCGCGGTCGCGTGCGCGGCTCGTGCGTGACCGGGTCCTCATCGGTGATTGGGCGCGTTTCGCCGTCGTCGAAGTTGCCGTGGATGCGCGTGAGGTCGTCGATCTGCTCGGGCGAAAGCTCGTTCCGTTTGTTCCCGAGGCTCTTGCGCATCTTCCTGAAGAACTGGCGCCCGTCGATGAGCTGCACCTTGCCCTTGCGGTGCGGCTCCTTGCGGTTCGTGAGCACCCAGATGTAGGTGGAGATGCCGGTGTTGTAGAAGAGCTGGTCGGGGAGCGCGATGATCGCCTCGAGCCAGTCGTTCTCGATGATCCATTGGCGGATGTTGCTCTCCCCGCCACCGGCATCACCCGTAAATAGCGGCGAGCCGTTGAACACGATCGCGAGCCGGCTGCCGCCTTCGTCGACCGACTGCATCTTCGACAGCATGTGCTGGAGGAACAGCAACGAGCCGTCGTTGATCCTGGGAAGCCCCGCGCCGAAGCGGCCCTCGTAGCCAAGCGTGCGCTCCTCGAGCTCGATGTCGTGTTGCTGCTGCTTCCAATCAACGCCGAAGGGCGGATTGGCGAGCATGTAGTCGAAGGTGTGCTTGCGGCCGTCGGGACGGCGGGTGTAGCCGTCCTCCCTGAACGTGTCCCCCAGGATGATCCTGTCGGCGTCATCGCCCTTGAGGAGCATGTCGGACTTGCAGACTGCCCATGACTCGTCGTTCATGTCCTGGCCGTACAGGATGGGGTTGGCGTCGCGGTTGTGTTCGCGGAGGTACTTGTCGGCCTCGGAGAGCATGCCGCCCGTCCCGCAGGCGGGGTCGTAGATGGTCTTCACGACATGGCCGCGACCGAGGTCCGGCTCCGGCGAGAGGAGCAGGCTGACCATCAGCCGGATGACCTCGCGCGGCGTGAAGTGCTCGCCCGCCTCCTCGTTCGCCTGCTCGGCGCCGATGCGGATGAGCTCCTCGAATACGTACCCCATCTGGATGTTGTCGACGCGCTCCGGCGAGAGGTCGACGCTGGCGAACCGCTGGATCACCTGGAACAGCAGGTTCTTCTCGTCCATGACCGCGATCTGCCGGTGGAAGGCGAAGCGATCCATGATCTCGCGCACGTTGGGGGAGAAATCGCGGATGTAGGAGTTGAGGTTCTGCGCCAGGTTGTTCGGGTCGTCGAGCAGCCGCCCGAAGTCGAGGCGCGACGTGTTGTAGAAGGGCCGCCCGGCAGCCTGCCGCAGGAGGCTTTCGCGCACGTTCTCGTTCCCACCGGCGTACCCGGCGTCGGCGTCGAGCACCGCCTCCTTCGTCTCCGCGAGCACACAGTCGAAACGCCGCAGGACTGTCAGCGGGAGGATGACCTTGCGATACTCGTTCCGCTTGTACGGTCCCCGCAGCAGGTTGCAGATGTCCCAGATGAAGGTCGCGAGCTCGGCGTGCGTGCGCGGGTTCATACGCTCCTAGTCTTCGTAGCTGACCTAGACCCCGACAGAGTCCTCCGGCCCGACTCGCCTTTCGTTGGCCGAAAGGAGCTTTGGGGCGGGCAGTTGCCCACTCGGTCTCGTACCCCAAGATAGCCCACTCTGTGCTCCCGTTCTTCGAGCAACCGCGAAGCTGGGCCGGTAATTCACCTGACACTGGTGCGAGAGGACGGGCCTGAGGGCCCCGGTGCCTCTCAACCTGATGTCTTCCGCGCTGCCACTACGTAGTTGGATCTACACTCTGTAGGGTGCCCGAGCCCCGCCCGAGGACAGGATCGCGCACGTGACCCGGCAGGTGATGTCGCTGCCGAGAAGAGGGGATGGACCCAATGGCTTTGCTGGACCGCGCGAGACAATTCGTGGAAGGAGGCAACACTCCGGAACTCCTGCCACTGCTAGCTGACTGTGTCGCAGCTGGAAACAGTGAGGCCATGGTCGCTGTGAAACTACTAGCCCGCGATATGTATGGCGGGGAGACATACAACGTCACGTTGAAGGCCCCTGCAGCCTATTGCCTTCTTGCCTGGGGCCAGGATGGGATCGAGGCGCTGGCTGAGAACGCCATGGAGGAACCGACCTCCAAGAATTTCTCCTTGGCGTTTCAATTGCTTGCCAGCACAGCGGAAGGCTGCGATCCTCAATCAAGTAGCTCTTGGCCACCTGATCGCCAACTCCAAGAGGCTGTCTCTATCGCTGTTGGCGACTGGAACAATCTGGCCTTACCGGCTCGGCGCCAGCTTCACGAGCTAATGCTCTGTGTAGAGGACGACGACCAGGCCGCCCTCTACGCCGGCGTGTCACTGATGAGCCTAGGAGTTCGGAGTAGCGGTGCAACACGAAACCTAATCCAGGCCCTGGCACTACGATCGATGGCCATCGGCCCAGGCATCCTGACGGCATACGGCGAACTTATATCTGGAAGAGACGCCGAAGAACCTGTCTTCCAACGCTTCTTGGAAAGCCATCCCCTACTTCTTGATCCGAGTGCATTTCAAGTATGGGGAAGGCCCGATTTTCATGGAAAGCTGATTCCAGACTTCATTGTCCGAAGATATGACGACAGCTATATAGTCGTAGAGATTGAAACTCCCGCGAAACGATTAGTTACGAAATCCGGTCAGATAAGTGCTGAAGTATCCCATGCCGTCCAGCAAGTACTAGGCTATCAGAAGTACTTAAGGTCCCGCTTCGCAGAAGCGTCGGTATTGTTCCCCAAATTCTCTGATCCTTCTGGACTAGTAGTGATTGGACAAGAGTCGTCACTAGATTCACAACAAGTGGAGGCACTTCACATGGAGAATGAGAGTAGGGCTGACATTAAAATTGTGGGATTCGATACCTTGGCGGACACCGCGCGCGCAGTTACGAATAATGTCATTCATGGTATCCCTGGAGCCATCATCGGCGGGCGCCTACCATAAGAGTTGACCGAGCCCAGGTAGGCGAAAGAGCCTAGGCCAGGGACTTGGCGCAGTTCACGAATTACGAACACTTCGCCGACCTGACGGGGCAGTCGTACGCCCGCCTCGGCAGTTCGGGTGAGACGTTTCAAGACGCACCACAGCTTGGGACGGCACCGACGGGCAACATCACCCAGGCGAACCGCATGAGCCCAGCAGGCATCGCGATGTTCTATGGAGCGGCCGATGAGCAGACGGCGATCGCCGAAGTCTATGACCAGAACGGCGGTGGATCGCGATCGAGGACGTTCCCTGGATCTTCCAGCGGCTGTCGGCCGCGGGCCTTACCTCGCAGCAGAGCGGCATGGACAACGTTCGCAACGTTGTCGGCTGCCCCCTCGCCGGGCTCGACCCCGACGAGTTGATCGACAGCCGAGCGCTCGCCGTCCGGCTTCAGCAGGCCATCATCGGGCACAAGGCGTTCAGTAACCTCCCGCGCAAGTTCAACCTCGCCATCACGGGCTGCCGTGATGACTGCATCCACGCCCAGACGCACGACCTCTCTTTCGTCCCCGCCGTGGCCAGCGACGGGCAGACCGTGGGTTTCAACGTCCTTGCCGGCGGCGCGATGGGGGGCCGCGAACCCGCACTCGCACGGCCACTCGATGTCTTCGTCGAGAGCCGGGAGGTTGTGCCGGCGGCCACCGCCATCCTCGAGGTCTTCCGCGACCACGGCCCTCGCGAGTCGCGTCGCTCCTCACGCCTCAAGGTGCTGCTGCAAGCCTGGGGGATGGAGCGTTTCCGGGAGGCCGTCGTCGAGCGCGTCGGGCGGCCGCTGGCGCGCGCGGGGGAGCCCGCAACGCGGCGCGACGGCGGTGATCACATCGGCCTCAGCGGGCAGAGCCAGCCTGATCGAAGCGTGGTTGGCTGCCTGGTCCCCGTGGGGAGAATCACGGGGGACCAGCTCATCGAGTTCGGCCGCCTCGCGCGCGTCCATGGCGAGGGCGAGCTTCGTCTTACGGTGCAGCAGAACGTGCTCATTCCCCACGTGCGCGAGTCCCGTAGTGGAGCACTCCTCGGGGAGCCGCTCCTCGTGACGTTCAGTCCCAACCCATCGCCCTGGATGCGGTCGGTCGTCACCTGCACCGGGTCCGACTTCTGCCACTTCAGCCTGATCGATACCAAGGCCGCGGCGCCTGAAGCTGGCCCGGGCGCTTGACGAGCGGTACGAGATCGATGCGCCCGTGCGCCTCCGGATGTCGGGCTGTCCGCACGCGTGCGGGCAGCACCGGGCCGGCGAGGTCGGCCTGCTGGGCAGCCGCGTCCGCCTTGGCGAGGCGATCGTCGACGCCGCCGACATCTTCGTGGGCGGAAGGCTCGGAGAGGACGCGGCTCTCGGCGAGCGGGTGGCCACGAACGTGCTCGTGGACGACCTGCCGGAGGCGGTCGCCGGTTCCCTGCGGGAGGTGCGTGGCGGCCAGGCCGTGCGCAGCCGCGGGGCCGCCTCCGAGGCCGCGGGCTAGCCCCTGGTGCGCGGAACGGTACACAGCGGCAAGGGCTGGCTCCGTTCAATCTGCTGCTACTGCGGGACGGGCTGTGGGGTGCTGGCCCAGGCGAAGGACGGCGTCGTCGCGACGATCAAGGGCGACCCCGAGCATCCCGTGAACAAGGGCCGTCTGTGCGCGAAGGGCGCCCTTCTCCCCGCCATCTTCGAGTCCGGGGAACGCCTTCTGCGACCCGCCGTCCGGACGGCCGCGGGCGGCTCCCTGGCCCCCGCCACCTGGGACGAAGCGATCGATCGCGTGGCCGGCGGTATTCGCTCGGCTCTCGAGAGGCACGGTCCCCACTCCGTCATGTTCTACGGTTCGGGCCAGCTCCCCACGGAGGACTACTACCTCTTCGGCAAGCTCGCCAAGGGCTTCGTCGGCACCAACAACCAGGACACCAACTCGCGCCTTTGCATGGCGAGCACGGTCGCCGCCTACAACCTCGCGTTCGGCACGGACTCGCCTCCCGCTTCGTACGCCGATATCGAGCAGGCGAAGACGTTCCTCATCGTCGGCGCCAATGTCGAGGCCTGCCACCCCATCCTGTTCGACCGCATCAAGGCGAGGAAGCGCGGCGGCGACGACGTCAACGTCATCGTGGTCGACCCGCGCCGAACGCGGACGGCCGAGATCGCCGACCGCTACCTGCCCCTGCGGCCCGGCAGCGATGTCGCCCTGCTGCAGTCGCTGCTCTTCGAGGTGCGGCTCGCGGGGGGCATGGACGACGAGTTCGTCGCGCGGCGCACGAATAGCTGGCCCGAGCTCGCCGCCTCGCTCGCCGGCTGGTCCGCCGAGCGCGCGGCCGACATCACCGGGCTCTCCGCCCAGGAGATCGTCGACGCCGCACGCATCATCGCCTCGAACGGCCCCGTCCTTACGCTCTGGACGATGGGGGCCAACCAGAGCACATCGGGCGTGGACAAGAACCTCGCCCTGATCAACCTCTCCCTCGCGACCGGGAACATTGGCCGCCCCGGCGCCGGGCCCTTCTCGCTGACGGGACAGCCGAACGCCATGGGCGGACGGGAGGCGGGCGGCCTGGCGACCACCCTGCCCGGCCACCGCCTCGTCGCCGACGCCGGGCATCGGGCCGGGGTCGAGGCCGCCTGGGGCATCTCCACGGGGTCCATCTCCTCCCGTCCCGGTCTGGCCGCCTCCGAGATGGTGGAGGCGCTCGAACGCGATGAGCTGAAGGTCGTCTGGGTGGTGGCCACGAACCCCGTCGCCTCACTGCCGAACAGCGACCGTGTTCGCGCCGCCTTCGCCAGGGCCGAGATGGTCGTGGTGCAGGACGCCTACCACCCCACCGAGACGGGCGAGCTGGCGGACGTGCTCCTGCCTGCGGCGCAGTGGTCGGAACGCGCCGGGACCATGACGAACAGCGAGCGCCGCATCTGCCTGCTCGAACAGATCGGGGAGGCGCCGGGGGAGGCTCTCCCCGACTGGCAGATCATTGCCCGCGTGGCCGCCGCCCTTGGTCACGAGGACGCGTTCGCCTACGGGGATGTCGAGGATATCTTCGCCGAGTACCGCGAGTTCACGCGAGGACGTGACCTCGACATCACGGGCGTCACCTACGACCTCCTTCGCGAGTCGGCGGCGGGGGTGCAGTGGCCCCTGCCCGAGGGCGGGGATGAGCGGCCGCGCCTTTTTGAGGATGCGCCCTTCGCCACGCCCGACGGCCGCGCGCGCTTCCACGTCCCCACCTACCGCGAGCCCGACGACGCCCTGACCGAGAGCTATCCACTCTCGCTCGTGACCGGGCGAGTGAAGGACCAGTGGCACACCATGATGCGCACCGGAAGCGTGCCAAAGCTCAACAAGAGCGAGCGCGAGCCCTTCGTGGAGATGCACCCCGCGGATGCCCGCCGTCTGGGCATCCGCACCGGGCGCAACCTCCGCGTCAGCTCGCGGCGCGGCAGCTTCGAGGCGCGCGCGCGCGTCGGCCAAACGGTCCGCCCCGGGACGGTCTGGGCGCCGTTCCACTGGGGAGCGCGGTGGCACGATGGAGGCCCGGTGAATGCCGTCACCAGCGAGTCGTTCGACCCGCGCTCGAAGCAACCCGAGCTGAAGTTCGCCGCCGTGCGCGTGGAACCGCTCTAGCCCTCCTTCCCCGACGGTACGAACATGCGGCTGATAGCGCCGCTGGCGGGCGCCGGCGCGAGGTTCGCCGCGATCCGCACGAAACATGTCTGGCATGAAATGTGCCCGAAGCACGGTGTTCTCGTGGAGTTCACCTCGACGTAAAGAGCCCGATACCTCCCACCCCTACCTTCTCCCCAGGACCTCTGGCAGTCCCGAGGGGGAGAGCTGAATGGACACGGCCCGGATCGAGAACAAGGCGTCACGGATCGACTTGTTCAGCCTGAAGAGCGTTCACATGCGGGCGTTCCACATGACGTGGGCCGCCTTCTTTCTGGCATTCTTCGGCTGGTTCGGCATCGCGCCGCTCATGGCCATCATTCGCGAGGACCTTAACCTCTCGAAGGCCGAGGTGGGCAACACGATCATCGCCTCCGTCGCAGCCACGATCGTCGCCCGCCTGGTGATCGGCTACCTCAGCGAACGCTACGGGCCGCGGCGCACGTATACGTGCCTCCTGATCCTTGGATCCCTTCCCGTAATGGGCATCGGCCTCGCGTAGAGCTACGAGACCTTCCTGCTTTTTCGCCTGGGAATCGGCGTGATCGGGGCCTCGTTCGTCGTCACCCAGCACCACACGTCGGTCATGTTCGCCCCCAACATCGTCGGCACGGCCAACGCCACGACCGCGGGCTGGGGAAACCTCGGCGGCGGCGTCACGCAGATAGTGATGCCCCTCGTGCTCACCGTGATCATCGCGCTTGGGGTGGGCGAAGCGCTGGGCTGGCGCGTGGCGATGGTCGTGCCCGGCATCGCGCTCTTCTTCACCGGCATTGCCTACTACCGGGTAACCCGCGACGCCCCCGATGGGGACTTCCGCGAGCTGCGCGCCAGGGGAGTGCTGCCTCCATCAGATCAGGCCAAGGGGTCGTTCTGGTCGGCGGCCCGCGACCACCGCGTCTGGGCGCTATTCGTCGTTTACGGGGCCTGCTTCGGTGTCGAGCTGAGCATCAACAACGTCGCCGCCCTCTACTTCCATGACCGCTTTGCGGTCGGAGTTGGCCTCGCGGGCGTCATCGCCGGGCTCTTCGGGCTCATGAACAATCTTCGCCCGGACATTGGGTGGGTTCTTCGGAGACCGGGCGGGAATCCGCTTCGGCCTGCGCGGCCGCGTGCTCTTCCTCGGCGCCGTCCTCCTCATGGAGGGGCTGGCGCTCATGTTCTTCTCCCGCATGGCCGCCCTGGTCCTTGCTATCCCGGCCATGCTCGTCTTCAGCGTCTTCGTACAGATGTCCGAGGGCGCGACCTTCTCGGTCGTACCCTTCATCAACCAGAAGGCGCTCGGCTCGGTCGCCGGCATTGTGGGCGCGGGCGGCAACGCCGGGGCGGTGGCTGCGGGATTCCTCTTCCGTATGGAGAGCGTCGCCACGCAGGATGCCTTCCTCTACATGGGTGTGGCCGTCGTTGTGGCCTCGAGTCTCGTGCTGCTCGTGCGGTTCGCCGCGGAGACCGAGGTGCTCGAACGGCGACGGCTCCGGCCCGCGCTCGTGGGCGGAAGCGCGAGTGTGGGCGCCCTCCGGCTCGGCGACGGGGACGGCGCTGCCCCCGGAACCGCCGGAGGCTCGTAGCCAGCGGGAAGGCGCTCTGTTTCTTGCTATCCCGGCGATGCTCGTCTTCAGCGCCGCTGCACGCGGATCACCTCGATGTCACTGTCCTCGCGAGAGCCCCGCGAAAGCACCGGGTGCACGGTGTCGTTGATGTAGAGCAGGCGTCCTTCGTGGCGGACGGTCGCCTGCAGGGAGTAGTCGTACCTCTCGTCGATGTCGTCCCGGTCGTAGGCCACGTGGAACTCAAGCGGCAGCCGCGCCGCATCCTCGACCACCTGCTCGCCGAGGGTCACGGCCGAGGCATCGGCCTCGGAGATGTCCAGCAACTGCACCGTGACGACGGCCCCCTCCGGCAGCTCCACCTCCCCTCCCCCGAAGTACACCCGTCCCGAAACTATCCCGTCCCCCGCCACAGGCCGCTCTCCTTCGTCGAGGGGTTCGGCTGCCGGTACGGTGAAGTCCCCGTAGCGGTAGCGCCTGTCGCGACTCTCGCCGTCGTCGAGCGCCAGCGGCGCCGTCCCGAGCGTCTCCCAACTGCCACCAGTCGCGCGGGCAGAGACGTGAATGCTCAGGGGATCGTCAATCGACTGCCAGACCCGCACCTCGGCGGCTGCTTCTGAGTCGGACCGCGCGACGGCCACGGCCACCAGCGCGACCGCGAGCAGGCTGATAACAGGCAGAACCAGCACGCGGCCAAGACGCGTCACAGGGCCACCCTCCTCGGAGAGGCATGGTGCTGAGTCGCGGGCTGGAGCCGTCGCAGCGCTACCGCTGGCTGAACTCCAGGTTCAGATTGAGCAGCCCGAGCATCACCCCCGGCTGGTGCCGCAGGTTGTTCTTCCCCGGCTCCAGCCGCAGGTCGTCGAGCCGGTCGAGGACCACGTTCGTCGCGATGTTCTGTTCGAGCCGCGAGAGCCCCGCCCCCGGACACGAGCGCGGCCCCTGCCCGAACGTGACATGCCGCCCCGGACTCGGACGCGTCAGGTCGATCTCGTCCGCATTCGGGAACTGCTCCTCGTCGCGGTTCCCCGCCCCGTAGCGCAGGTGGATGACCGACCCCTTCGGGATCGTCACGCCCTGCACCTCGATGTCGTGGATGGGCCGCCGCCCCGAGAGCCCCTGCGTCGGCGCGTACAGCCGCAGCGACTCTTCGACGAAGAAGCGCACCTTCGAGCGGTCCGCCCGCAGCTCCTCCGCCAGGTCCGGCCGCTGCGCGATCAGCATCGCCTCTGCCGTGAGCGCGTACTGCGTCGTCTCGTTGCCGCCGATGTGCATCCCGTAGGCGACGCTCCCCACCTCGGCATCCGTGAGCGGGCGCTTCGTGTCGCCGTACTCGACCTGCGTCAGGTAGGAGATCATGTCGTTCTTCGGGTTGCGGCGCTTCTCCTCGACGTGCTTCTGGATGTACTCGTGGAAGGCCACCAGCGCGCGCGCGTTCGCCGCCTCGTCCTCGGCCGGCAGCAGGTTCCGGTGCGTCGACCCGAACACGAAGCGCCGCACCTGCGCCTCCTCCCAGCCCCGCAGCATCGGCATGTCTTCCAGCGGGAACCCGAGGATCGTCGTGATCACCATCTGCGGCAACGGCGCCGCGAACTCGGTCACGTACTCGACCTCGCCCCGGTCGATCCAGCGATCGATGAGCTCGTTCACGAAGCCCGTGATCATCTCCCGATGGCGGTCCGCTCCCACGGCCCCCACCCACGGGTTGGTGAGCTGCTCGCGGTGCCACCGGTGCTGCTCCATCGTGGGGCGAAGGCTCATCCCCGCATCCAGCGACTCCCCGAAACCCTCCTCGCGGATGATGTTCCGCTCCACTTCCTGCCCCGGACTCTCATCGCTGTACCGCAGGGGGAACGTCTCCGTGTCGCGCACGATGCGTGCGACATCCTCGTACTTCGTGAGGATGAAGCCGTCCGTGTCGGACGTATCGCCGCCCCCGGGGATGCGCAGCACGGGCGCGTCCCGATGCAGGATGCGATAGGCGTCGAACCAGTATTCCTGACCCCCCGCCGCGAAGAGGTCGACATCCCCCACGCTCATGGGGCACTGCGCCTCCGCCTCCATCATCGCCAGGTCATGCTTCGACATTGACTCGATAGACATCAGAACTCCCGCCGGGCCCAACTCGGCGGACAGCTACGCACCGCGCGCCCCAGCGGGACGCCCCTCCGCACAGCCCCATCACGGCCCGGAATTGCCCATATACTACGCCGCCCCGCAAGGCCTTGTGCGGTACGCTGGATCTCGAATTGCTGGACCTCCGGCACTACCGCAGGTCGGATTGTATGACCTAAGAAGTTAGTTTAGAATACGACCATGTCGACGACCCGACTCAACATGCACGAGGCGAAGACTCACCTGTCAGAGCATATCTCCCAGCTCAAGGAGGGTGATCGCATCATCCTGTGCCGGCGCAATCGTCCCGTGGCTGAGATACGGCCTCTCTCGGAACCCGCCGATGAGCCCCGCCCCATCGGCCTTGGCAAGGGCCTTGTGGAGATACCGGACTCCTTCTTTGACCCCCTTCCCGACGAGATACTTGACCTCTTTGAGGGGAAGGCCGACTAGGGTCGCCCTGCCTTGCGACTCCTGCTCGACACGTCGACATTCCTCTGGCTGGTCGAAGGCGATCCGAAGTTGAGCACCGTGGCAGGCGAGGCCATCGCCGATGCTGCGAATCAGGTCTTCCTCAGTGCCGCGTCGGCTTGGGAGATTGCCATCAAGCACGGCCTTGGGCGTCTCCACCTACAGGGCTCCCCGGAAGAGTTGGTCCCCCAGCAACGGCGCCTCCATCGCGTGGACACCTTGCCGATCACTGAGGACACAACGCTGCAGGTAGGGAAGCTGCCGGACCTTCACCGCGACCCGTTCGACCGCCTCTTGGTCGCTCAGGCGATTGTTGGTGGCCTGACCATCGTCACGCCTGACCGCCTCATCAAGGCCTACCCCGTGCCGACTCTCTGGAAGTAGCCCCGCCCCGCCCCGCCGCTACGGCCGCGGTGACCCGTACACCGACTCGATCGACTCCCCCGCGTCGAAGCGGTCCTGGATGTCGCCCATCGTTGCGATCGCTTCCTCCGTGCCGACCACCGTCTGGAAGAGGCGCTGCTCGTTCGTGAGCGCCTCCGACAGCCCCAGGTCGTCGTTGTCGATCAGGATCTGCTTCAGTGTCGCCAGCGCCTTCGCGGGACGGTCGGCCAGGCGACTCGCCCAGTCCAGCGCCACCTCCACCGACGTCCCCTCCGGCACCACGCGGTTCACCCCGCCCAGCTCGTAGATGCGCTGGGCCGTCATCGGCGTGCCATCGAGCACCATCTCCGCCGTCGCCGTGCGACCGATGATGCGCGCCAGCCGGCTCGTCCCGCCGATGCCCGTCGTCAGTGCGATCTGGACCTCCGGCTGCCCGAAGCGCGCCTGCTCCTCCGCGATGCGCAGGTCGCAGGCCCACCCCAGTTCCGCCCCGCCCCCGGAGCAGTCCCCGGAGACGGCCGCGATCGTCACGACCGGCGTCTTCGCCAGCTCCTGCAGGCAGACGCCCCAGCCACCGCCCGTCCCCGTCGTCGGCTCGCCCGTCACGGTGTTGCGAAGGTCGCGCAGCCAGGCGTGCTCATACCAGTGCCCCGGCGTCCCCGAGGCCAGCACCGATACCCGCGCCCCGCCCTCGCGCGCCTCGATCAGCGCCTCCCCGAGCTGCCCCACGCCTTCCCACGAGCCGTGGTTGTTGATGTCGGGGTTTGACATCGTGATGAGCGCGACGCCCTCGCGCGGTCGTTCAAGCGTGACGATGTCGGGCATGGCAGAGAACTCCTTCTACGGGTTCGGGAACGATACAGCCCTACAGTCCCGGCGGGTCGCCGGGCCCTGGGCCGGGTACATCCCCTCGACGGGAACAGCTAGGCGCGCTCCTGCTGAGCCCCCCAGGTGTCGAAGTGGACGACCTGCTCGACAGGCATCCGGCTCGGCTGCGAGAAGCGCCCCCGGATCGGGTACCCCAGCGGGATGATCGCGACGGCGGTCGCGCCCTCCGGCAACTCGAGCAGCTCGTCGAGCTTGGGGCCCGTCCCGAACGTTGTCAGCGGCGCGCCGATGCCGTGCGCTCGCGCAGCCAGCGCCAGGTTCTGGATGGCCCCAAAGATGAAGCCGCCGAAGGTGATCCCCCCGCGCGTGGACTCCCCGCCCCCGATCACGCCCGTGAGCACGGGCACGAGCAGCACCGGCACCTCGCCGATGTGGTTCGCGAGGTAGGTGACCGAGCGCAGCCCCGAGGCATCCAGCCCAGTCTCCGCGTCCACCACCTTGCCGAAATCGGAGAACTGGACGCGGCCCCCTTTCTCCAGCGTGGCGGGATCGGCGCGCCCATAGGTCGCCTCGAACACGCCCTTCCACCACTGCGCGATCGTTGCCTTCTTCGCTTCGTCGCGAACGACCACCCAGCCCCAGATCTGCGAGTTCCCGCCCGTCGGCCCGCGGATGGCCGCATCCAGTAAATCCCAGAGGACTTCGTCGGGAATCGGGTCGGACCCGAGGAAACGCCGCGCCGGCGTCGAGTGGATCGCCTCCAGCACGTCGAGCGGTTCGCGTTCTGCCATCTGCTTGCTCCTCTTGCGTGTGGCGTTCGCGCTAGGCGCGACGCAGCTCCATATAGTTCGCCGAGGGGTCGTGCCCCACGAACGTCTTGCCGATGTCCTCGTAGTGACGCCACGAGATCAGTGCGTGCGTCGCCGACTGATGGGCGTCGCGCAGGTGGCGCTCCAGCGGGCTTTCCATGCGGCTGCCCGTCGTCCCCGCCGTGTTGTTGATGATGCCCACCACGTGGCGCACCGCCTGGGCCGCGTGTGCGCAGGCCAGGTAGGCCGGCCAGAAGACGTCCCATTCCGGCTCGATCCGCCCGCCCTCCGATGGCTTCGGCCCCAGGTGCGCCTCGAGCGCGTCCTGCGTCTCCAGCACGAATGTGCGCGCCGCCATGTACGTCGCATAGGCTTCGCCGAGCCGGTAGTGCACCTGCGGCTGGTCCTTCAGCGCCGTCGCGAGCCCCCAGGGCGTCTTCTCCTTCGCCAGGTCGACGAACGACTCGAGTGCTCCCTTGCAAACCCCCAGCGCCACCGCCGACTTGTTGTAGACGGCGTGGCAGGGATTGCGGAACGTCGGGTTGTCCCACTGCTCGCTGGGCGCCAGCGGACGCGCCGGCAGCAGGTGCTCGGGCGGAACGTAGGCGCCGTCCATGCGCACGTCGTGACTGCCGCTCCCGCGCATCCCCGCCGTGTCCCACGTGTCGACGATCTCGAACTCGCCCTTCGGCACCATGAACGAGTTCTCCGCGCCCTCCCCCGTCGCCTCGTCGGCCACCACCGGCGACATCACGAAGTTCCAGGTCGCGTTGTGGCAGCCGCTCGCGAACGAGCCCTGGTAGCTGAGCCGCCAGCCGTCGCCTTCGCGGCGGGCCGTGCGACCCGGATTGGGACCGTTCGGCGGCCCCAGCCCCGAGCAGACTAGCGCGTCCCAGTCGTCGAAGATCTTGTCGCAGAGCGCGAGGTCCATACGCCGCACGATCAGCCCGTTGATCTCGGAGTTGATGTGTGTGCACCAGCCCACCGACCCGTCGATCGCGGAGACCGCCTCGACGTTCTCGATCTGCTCGCGCGCGGTCACGTCCTCCCCACCCAGCTCCGTTGGCAGGGCGAAGCGGTAGAAGCCGTTGGCCGCCATCTCCTTCGCCGCCCAGGGGGGCAGGTGGCGAAGCTCCTGCGCCTCGTCCCCCGCCTTGCGGAGCATCTCTCGCATACTCGCGATGCGCTCCAGCATCGGTGTCTTCTTGATCTCGTTCTGCCGTTCGATGATCTCGGGGCGCACCATGCCGCCACCTCCGGTTCGTGAGTGCGGTTCGCGATGATACCGGAGCCGCTGATAGGTGGTGGACGCTACCCCGGGAGGGTCTGCTACGGGGGCTAGGCGCGGCGCAGCTCCCTGTAGGTGGGTGAGGGGTCGTGCCCCACGAACGTCTTGCCGATGTCCTCGTAGTGCCGCCACGAGATGAGCGCATGCGTCGCCGCCTGCTGGGCGTCGCGCAGGTGGCGCTCGAGCGGGCTCTCCATGCGGCTGCCGGTCGTGCCCGCCGTGTTGTTGATGACCCCCACCACGTGACGCGCCGCCTGGGCGGCGTGCGCGCAGGCCAGATAGGCGGGCCAGAATACGTCCCAGTCCGGCTCCAGCCGCCCGCCCTCCGAGGGCTTCGGCCCGAGGTGCGCCTCGAGTGCGTCCTGCGTCTCCAGCACCCACGTGCGCGCGGCCATGAGCGTCGCCTGCGCCTCGCCGAGGCGGTAGTGCACCTGCGGCATGTCCTTCAACGGTGAGGACAGCCCCCAGGGCGTCTTTATCTGGGCCAGCTCGATGAACGAGTCGATCGCCCCCCGGCACACCCCCAGCGCCACCGCCGACTTGTTGTAAACGGCGTGGCAGGGGTTCCGGAACGTCGGGTTATCCCACTGCTCGCTGGGCGCCAGCGGCCGCGCCGGCAACAGGTGCTCGGGCGGAACGTAGGTCCCGTCCATGCGCACATCGTGACTGCCGCTCCCGCGCATCCCCGCCGTGTCCCACGTATCGATAATCTCGAACTCCCCGCGCGGGATCATGAAGGAGGCGGTCGTGCCCTCGCCCGTGGCCTCGTCGACCGCGATCGGGGACATCAGGAAGTTCCAGGTCGCGTTGTGGCAGCCGCTCGCGAACGACCCCTGGTAGTGCAGGCGCCAGCCTTCGCCCTCCCGGCGCGCCGTGTTGCCGGGGTTGGGTCCGTTCGGCGGCCCGTGTCCCGAGCAGACGAGCGCGTCCCAGTCGTCGAAGATCTTGTCGCAGAGAGCGCGGTCCATGCGCCGCACGATCAGCCCGTTGATCTCCGAGTTAATGTGCGTGCACCATCCCACCGACCCGTCGATGGCCGACACCGCCTCGACGTTCTCGATCTGCGCGCGCGCGGTCACGTCCTCCCCGCCCAGCTCCACCGGCAGCGCGAAGCGGTAGAACCCCTGCCCGGCCATCTCCTTGGCCGCCCACGCGGGCAGATGGCGCAGCTCCTGCGCCTCATCCCCGGCCGTGCGCAGCATCTCCCGCATGCTCGCGATGCGTTCCAGCATCGGCGTTTGCTTGATCTCGTTCTGTCGTTCGATGATCTCAGCGCGCACCATGCCGCCACCTCCGCTCCGTGAGTGCCGCGCGATGATAGCGGAGCCGCCAGGCGGCAGTGAGGCGCGACTCCGGGTGCGGCTGGCGTCAGCCGCCAGCGCTAGGCGCGGCGCAACTCCACATAGGTGGGCGCGGGCTCGTGTCCCACGAATGTCTTGCCGATGTCCTCGTAGTGCCGCCACGAGATCACCGTATGCGTCGCCGCCTGCTGGGCATCGCGCAGGTGGCGCTCAAGCGGGCTCTCCATGCGGCTGCCGGTCGTCCCCGCCGTGTTGTTGATGACGCCGACCACGTGGCGTACCGCTTGCGCCGCGTGTGCGCAGGCCAGGTAGGCCGGCCAGTAGACGTCCCACTCCGGCTCCAGCCGCCCGCCGTGCGAGGGCTTCGGTCCCAGGTGCGCCTCGAGCGCGTCCTGCGTCTCCAGCACGAACGTGCGCGCTGCCAGGTACGTCGCCTGCGCCTCACCGAGGCGATAGTGCACCTGCGGCATGTCCTTCAACGGTGAGGACAGCCCCCAGGGCGTCTTTATCTGGGCCAGCTCGATGAACGAGTCGATCGCGCCCTTGCACACCCCCAGCGCCACCGCCGCCTTGTTGTAGACGGCGTGGCAGGGATTGCGGAACGTCGGGTTGTCCCATTGCTCGCTGGGCGCCAGCGGCCGCGCCGGCAGCAGGTGCTCGGGCGGCACGTAGGCGCCGTCCATGCGCACATCGTGGCTGCCGCTCCCGCGCATCCCCGCCGCGTCCCACGTATCGACGATCTCGAACTCCCCGCGCGGGATCATGAAGGAGGCGGTCGTCCCCTCGCCCGTGGCCTCATCGGTGACCCTCGAGGACATCAGGAAGTTCCAGGTGGCGTTGTGGCAGCCGCTCACGAACGACCCCTGGTAGTGCAGTCGCCAGCCGTCGCCCTCCCGGCGCGCCGTCCGGCCCGGATTGGGACCGTCCGGCGGCCCCTGCCCCGAGCAGACGAGCGCGTCCCAGTCGTCGAATATCTTGTCGCAGAGGGCGAGGTCCATGCGCCGCACGACCGCCCCGCTGAGCTCCCCGTTGACGTGCATGCACCACCCCATCGACCCGTCGATGGCGGACACCGCCTCGACGCTCTCGATCTGCTCGCGTGCGGTCATGTCCTCCCCACCCAGCTCTGCCGGCAGGGCGAAGCGGTAGAGCCCCTGGGCGGCCATCTCCCTGGCCGCCCACGCGGGCAGGCGCCGAAGCTCCTGCGCCTCATCCCCCGCTGCGCGCAGCATCTCCCGCATGCTCGCGATGCGTTCCAGCATCGGCGTCTGCTGGATCTCGTTCTGCCGCTCGATGATCTCAGCGCGCACCATCCGCCACCTCCGGTCCGTGAATGCCGCGCGATGCTACCGGAGCCGTTCGAGGAGGGTCGCTACCGGGGCACGAGCGTCACGGCGCCGGCGCCTCTATCCAGCTCGATGCGGAAACGGCGGAGAAGATCCCAGCCCATCAGTGAGGGCAGTCTCTCGGTGTCGAAACCGCCGACATCGACCGAGGCGTTGATGACGCCAAGCGCTCCGTCATCGCCCGGAAACTCGTACGAAGCGTCCGCTACCCGGTAGAAAGTTAGTCCTCCGACCCGGCTGCTAGAGCGAATCTGTTCTTGAGGCCACTGCCGCGGATCGAGGTCCGCCTTCTGAAGCTGTAGGTACCGCCGCGCGTCGTGAGCGTGCACGACGGTCGTTGACGCGCCGGTGTCGATGAGGAACGGTACGAGCGCAGGCGGCCTCCCTTCGAAGCTGAGGCGCACCCAGACATGGGGGAAACCGAACGCGGAATCGAAGAAACCCGAGATCACAAGAGCCAGCGTTTGTTTCCGGTCAGAAACTTGGTGTCGATGTCCCTGTGGAAGTCGAGCCCCCGCGTTGCGACGAGGTTGGCGAGTTCGTCGAGTGTGGCGGCGGCTCCCACCACATCGCGATTCTTGTCGATGGCGACGAACTGCTCCCGGTAGCGGGGGAGCAATTCGTCGTAGTGCTCCTCCCACCACCGCCAGGTGGCCATGGCCTCTTCGCGTTCCCGAAGATCCTCAGACACGTCGCGGGTGGCCACTTCGATCTCCTGCCGTGCACGTTCAGTACAACTTTTGCACGGACATCTATCACCGTACGCGTCCGCGTCCGCGTCTTCAAGACCCCCGCCTACGGCGCCCCTGGCTCGCGAAACTCCACCCCCGCCTCCCCCGCGAAGCGCGACCGTATGACGGCGACCGCCTCCTCCGAGCAGTCCGCCAGCAAGAACCGCCGCCCCAGCGCCAGCGCCGCCGCCCCCGTCGTCCCGCTCCCCGCCACCAGGTCCACCACCAGCCCACCCGCTGGCGACGACGCGCTCACGATGCGCTTCAGCACGCCCAGCGGCTTCTGCGTGGGGTACCCCAGCTTCTCCTTGCCCGTCGGGCTCACGATCGTGTGCCACCACGTGTCCGTCGGGAGCTTGCCCCGCGCCGCCTTCTCCGGCCCGACCAGCCCCGGAGCCATGTAGGGGATGCGCTCGACCTCATCCGCGTTGAACAGGTTCCGGGCCGGGTCCTTCGCGTAGAAGAGGATGGTGTCGTGCTTTGCCGGCCAGCGATTCTTCGGACGCCCCCCGAAGTCGTACGCCCAGATGATCTCGTTGACGAAGCACTCGCGCCCGAAAATCTGGTCGAGCAGCACCTTCGCGTAGTGCGCCTCGCGGTAGTCGAGGTGCAGGTAGAGCGAGCCGCTCGGCTTCAGCAGCCGCCGCGCCTCGACAAGGAACGGCTCAAGGAACCCAAGGTAGTCGTCGAACGCGTCGTCGAACGACCGCGACCCCAGCCTGACTGTCTCGTACCGCCGCCCCCCAAACCCCGTCCGGTCGCCCTCCCCCTCCTCGACCCGCCTCGTCCGCGTCTGCGCCCGCACCTGCCGCCGCCCTGTATTGAACGGCGGGTCGAGATACACCAGGTCCACCGACTCGGCCGCCAGCCCCCGCGCCACCTCTACCCCGTCGGCGCAGTGCACGATGCCGCGTGGCTCAGCCCGCTCGCTCATGCGAGGGATGGTAGCCCGACAACGTCCCCTCCGTGACCCGGGTTTGGGATCACATGCAGAACTCGACGCTGCTGCCCAGTTCCTCCGCCAGCCTGGCCTGCAATTCGAAGCACGCCGGGGGGAGCGTCACCCTCTTCAGTTCCGATGCCGGCCTTGGTAGAGAAGGCCCGGCGTCATCTCCTCGGCTTGGCGTTCTCACTCACAGACATCGACGCTGCCCCCCACTTCAGCTGCGAGTTCGGCTTCCAACCTGTGGCAGGTGCTCCTGTCGAGGCTCTGCCCGTAAGCCAGTTTCAGGTTGCCCAGCAACGATGCGGACGCGGTGAAGAACGCTAAAAACTCTCCTTCGTTCTCAACTTCAACGCCAAGGTCGCCAATGCCGTCACGGACTTCTTCCACGAGATCTATTCGAAAGGAAGCATCTCCCACGAGGCGTTGATGGCCGGACGCCAGGCTCTCCGGGGGTTGCAGGTCTTCCAGGTCGTCCCTGTAGTCCCGGACCACATCATCAGCCGCGTCCGTGATGTCGGAGAGCACCTCGACCAGCGACTCTGTGAATTCACGTGCTTCATCGCGGTCAAATTCACCGTCTCTCAGCACGCCAGACAGGTCGCCGAACTCTGCTTCGAGCACTCCCAACTTCTTCAGGAAGTTCTCCTCAAGCGCTGCGGCCCTCTCCACTCTCTTGGCCCGGGCCTCAGCGAATGCGTCGGCATACTCCCGCGGCGTCAGAACGCGTTCGTCCCCGCCCCCACACCCAACCAGGAGAAGCAGCGCCACGAACGGAACCCCGAGGGCAGTGCCCGGTCCAGCTCTCATGCCGCGACTCTAGCAGAAGGGGTCGTGGATTTACCCCATCCCCAGCATGGATGCAGATCGTGGGCGGCCTGCTACCCCGTGACCCCGGGCGGGATCGCGCCCTCGCCCGCCGGTCGCGGCGGCGCGACGCTCACTTCGAGCAACTCCGCGATGTCGAACGCCTGGATCGAGCGCGACTCCTCGTCCGGCTGAACGGCGGGGATGCCGTCCTCGAACATCTGGATGCAGAACGGGCAGGCCGTCGCCACGATGCTCGCGCCCGTGTTCGCCGCCTCCGCCGTGCGCAGGTGGTTCACGCGCGTGCCCGTCTCCTCGAGCCACATGTTGCCGCCGCCCGCGCCGCAGCACATGCCCTTCTCGCGGTTGCGCGGCATCTCCACCAGCTCCGCCCCGGGGATCTGCTCGAGCACGTTGCGAGGCGCGTCCATGATGCCGTTGCCCCGGCCCAGGTAGCACGAGTCGTGGTAGGTGATGGTCTGGCCGTCCATCTTCTTCGGCTGCAGCTTCCCCTGCGCCAGCAGCAGCTCGAGGAACTCCGCGTGATGCGTGACCTCCCACTGCCCGTCGAAGTCCGGGTACTCGTTCTTGAACGTGTTGAAGCAGTGCGGGCAGGCCGTGATCACGCGCCGCACGCCGATCTCGTTCATCGTCGCCACGTTTGTCTCGGCCAGCGTCGCGTAGAGGAACTCGCTCCCGAGCCGCCGCGCCGGGTCGCCCGTGCACGTCTCCTGCTGACCGAGCACGCCGAAGCTCACTCCGGCCTCGATCAGCAGCCGCACCACCGACTGCGTGATCGGCATGTTGCGCTCAACCAGCGCGCCCGAGCAGCCCACCCAGTACAGGTACTCCTGCGAGCCGTCGAAGATGGGCACGTCGATGCCCTCATCGCGAAGCTGCTCCATCCACGTCTCCCGCGTGAGCTGCGTGCCCCGCCAGGGATGGCCGCGCTGCTCGATGTTCTGCAGCGTCTCCTGCGCCGTCCCCGGGATGCGCGCCTTCTCCATCACCAGGTAGCGGCGCATATCCACGATCGTCGGGACGTGCTCGATCATCACCGGGCACTCCTGCACGCAGGCCATGCACGTGCGGCAGGCCCACAGCGACTCATCCTTCACGTAGTCGCCCACGAGCTCACCCTGGACCTTCTCCGAAGGGTCCTTGCCCGCGATGAGGAGCGGTCCGGCGTGGTTCATGTACGACTTCAGGTCCTGGATGATCGCCATCGGCGAGAGCGGCTGACCCGCCGTGTAGGCCGGGCACACCTCGGTGCAGCGCCCGCAGCGCACGCACGTGTCGGCGTCGAAGAGCTGCTTCCAGGAGAGGTCCTGCACCTTGCCCGCGCCCAGGCTCGCCCCTTCCTCGATCAGCTTCTCGAAGTCGCCCATCGGCGCCAGGTACGAGGGAACGGTCGGACGCTTCAGGAAGGCGTTTACCGGTGCGAACACGATGTGCCGGAACTTCGTCAGCGCCATCAGGCTGAGCAGGCTGAACGCCCCCACCACGTGAATCCACCAGAACACCTGATGCACGGTCAGGAGCGCGTCCGCGCCTGCCCCGCCCACGATCTTCGCGATTACCCAGCCGCCCGGCGACCAGTACGACCAGTGCTCGTGCCCGAGTGGAATCTCGTGCCCGGCGATCCGCAGCCCCTCCACCAGGAAACCCGTGAACAGCACGAACCCCAGCAGCCCGACGACGATCGCGTCCTCCGACTGCCGCCGGTCCCACGTCAGCTTCGCCGGCGCCGGACCGAAGCGGCGGAACACCGCCATCGCGATACCCACCAGGCCGATCACCCCGAACAGGTCGCCCACGAGGCTGTAGGCCAGGTAGATGCCCCCTTCGAGGAAGGCGTGCTCGCCTCCGACCTGGAAGATCAGCGGGAAGTAGTCGTCGATCGCCAGCAGGATCGTCACCAGCGTCAGCACCGCAAAGCTTGAGTAGATGCAGAAGTGCATCACGCCCGCGTAGCGGTCGTTATTCACGCGGGCGGTGCCCGCTCCCAGCGTGATCGCGTTCGTGATCCGCGCCCCGAGGTCCGTGAAAACGTTCGCCGGGCGCCCCAGCCGCCACACGCGCAGGCGCTGTACGAACGCCCCCACGATGACCGCCACGGCGATGCCGAAGATGAAATACATCACGGCGAAGCCCTGGATGTTGAAGAACACCTCGCGGCTGGCCCGCTCCGTCTGCGCCGTCTCCAGCGCGCCGATAGCTGCGATGATCGCGACGGGAACGGCGACCCCGAGGACGCTCACGTTGAAGCGCGAGCCCTTCGCCCCAGGCTTGTTCGTCACGGCTGGTGTCTTCTCCGGGGAGGCTGATTGCGTACTCATACGTTGTCGTTCGTCGGTGTGCCGTAGAGCTTGCGCAGGTCGTTCTTCAGCACCTTGCCCATCGCGTTGCGCGGCAACTCGTCCACCACCGCGATGTACTGCGGCGCCTTGAACGAGGCGATGCGGGTCTTGCAATAGGCGTTCACGTCCTCCGGCGTGAGCGTGGCCCCCGGCTTCGGGACGAGCACGGCTTTCACCACCTCACCCCAGTCGACGTCGGAAACGCCGATGACGGCGGCCTCTTCGATGCCCTCGTGGTCCTCAAGGCAGTTCTCCACCTCGCCCGACGAGATGTTCTCGCCGCCGCGGATGATGAGGTCCTTCTTCCGGCCCGTGATGAACAGGTAGCCGCCCTCGTCCACGCGGCCCACGTCGCCGGTGTGCAGCCAGCCGTCGATGATCGCCGAACTCGTGGCGGCCTCCTGCTCGTAGTAGCCCTTCATCACGCGGTCCGAGCGGACGCAGATCTCGCCCTCCTCGCCCTGCCCCACAAGCACGTTGCGGTCGTCCATGATGCCGATCTCGACATCTTCCATGGGTCGCCCCACCGAGCGCAGACGTGCCTCTCGCAGCTCTGTGTCGACGCTCAGGTCGTGGTCGTCGGGCCCCAGGTACGTCAGCGTGGAGGTCGACTCCGTCTGCCCGTAGGCGTTCATCAGCCCGACGCCCTGCGGCGGGAAGATGTCGCACGCGTTGCGCACCACCTCGTACGGCATCGGCGCCGCCCCGTAGGTGATGAGCTGTAGCGTGGAGAGGTCCGTACCCGCCAGATCGTCATGCTCCATGATGCGTTTCAGCATCGTCGGCACCACCATCGAGTGGGACGCCCCCTCGACGCCCACCGCCGTCAGCCACCCCTCTGGCGTGAACTGCGGCAGCACGAGCAGCGTGCGCCCGCCCCAGATCGAGGAGAGCATCGCCGTCGCTCCCGCGATATGGAAGAACGGCACCGAGACGACCGTCTTGTCGTGCAGATCGGGATCGGCGGGGTTCATCGTGTTCGTTACGTACGCGGTCATATCGAGGAACGTGATCATCACGCCCTTCGGCAGCGCCGTCGTGCCGCTCGTGAAGATGAGGACCGTCGGCTGGTCGTCGTCCACATCCACCCAGATGTCCTCCGCCTCGGCCCCCGCGACCAGTCCCGCGAAGTCCAGGAAGCCCTCGGCCGGACCGTCGTAGCTCACGAGCGTCTTCGTGTGCTCCAGCGTGGGCCGGATGCGATTCACCAGCTCCAGGTAGCGCTCCGAGACGAACAGCACGCCCGCCCGGCTCACGTTGAGCATGTGCGACAGCTCTTCGTCCTTGGAGCGGTAGTTCAGCGGGACGACGGTCACGCCGAGCATTGCGCAGGCGTAGTACGTCAGCACGAAGTTCGCGCTGTTCTGCGCCATCACGGCGACCTTCTCGCCCTGCTCGACGCCGAGGCCGCGGATGGCGTTGGCCAGCCGCGTCACCTGCTCCTGCATCTCGCCGTACGTGAGGCGGCGGCCACTCCCGCCCACCTCCACCAGCGCCTCCCGTTCGGGCACGACGGCGGCGGAGATCTGAAGGAACTCGATTGTGTTCATGCTCCCTCCAAGGAGCGGGTTTGCGCGTGGTCGCGGCGCCACGGGATTCTACCGGCGCCCCGTTCCCCGCGCGAATCGGGGGGAGTGGTCGGTGGTCGGTGGCCGGTGGATTGACCCGGGACCGGAAGCGCCAATGCAGGTCACTCCTGGAAACGGCCGGAACAGTTCCTGGTGGCGACGCAACCCTAACAGCCAACAGCCAGGAGCCAACAGCCCGCCCTAGAGTGCCGGGCGGCTCGGTGTGAACGGCTCCGCCAACAGCTTCTCGATCGCCGCCTCCACCGCCCCGTCCAGCTCCTCCGCCGGGACCACCGCGCTGACCAGCCCCCACCGCAGCGCCTCCTCCGTCCCCACCGGCTCGCCCGTCAGGATCAGGTCGGCGGCGGCGCCGGGGGGGATCGTCCGTGGCAGCGTCTGCGTGCCCCCCGCGCTCGGGATGTACCCCAGAGTCACCTCCGGCAGCGCGAAGCGCGCGCCCTCGGCCGCCACGCGCACGTCGCAGCAGAGCGGCAGCTCCAGCCCCGCGCCGAAGCAGTACCCGTGCAGCCGAGCCACCAGCGGCAGCGGCAGCGACAGCAGCAGCCCCCACACGTCCCGCTCGTGCCGCGCCCGCCGGGATTCCCACAGGCCTGGCGCCGTGCCGAACTCCGAGATGTCGGCCCCCGCGCTGAAGGCCCGTCCCTCCCCCCGGAAGCACACCGCCCGTACGTCCGGGTGGTCGCGGCAGGCCTGCAGGTACTCCCACAGCAGGTCGCGCATGACGAGGTTGATCGCGTTCAGCCGCTCGGGCCGGTTGAGCGTGATCGTCGCCACGCCCCGCGTATCGATCTCGAACAGGATCGGGTCGGCCATGGGTGCAGTGTAGGAGAGTGGAGCGCGCGCGTGCGGCCACGATGCGAAGCGCCGACGACTGGCGCCGGCGCTTCGATGTGGGCGTAACCGCCGCTTGTGGGCTACGTGCGCCAGTCGGGCTTGCGAATGGCGCTCTTCTCGCGCATCGAGACGTTCTTGGCGAAGTCCTCGTTGGCCTTCCGCACCAGATCGTCCAGTTCGTCGCTGCCGAGCTTCATCTCCGAGGAGCGCCAGCGCTTCAGCATCGCCCGGTCCTTCGCGTTCAACTCCGCTTCGCTCGCCATGCGGTTCACCAGCTCGACCAGCATTTCGTTGATCTCGTCGTCGCTGTACGTCACCTGGACCATCCCTACCTCCGAACCGTCTCGTAGCGTCCCCGGCTCTTCACGCGCCGGGTGAGCTTCTCGTCAATAGCGGCGTTAAGCCGAGCGTTCAGCACGTCTGTCAGCGCCTCCAGTTCGGGCGATCCCTCCCGGAGCTCGGTGCGCCATTGGCGGATCGCCTCTTTCCCCTCCAGGGAAATCTCGGCGTTGTCGATCGCGATCGCGCTGACAAGCATCATCAGCGACCACGACTCCGGTTCTTCCAGTAATACGATCATTCACTACTCCCCTGTGAACTTCGGCGGGCGCTTCTCAAGGAAGGCCCGCACGCCTTCAGCCCGATCTTTGGTCGCTTGCAGCAGCAAGGTCAAATCGGTTTCGAACCGAAGGGCCTGCTCCAGCGGCTGCGAGAGCCCTCGCCACACCGCTTCTTTGGCCAGCCGCGTGGCGATCGGGCCCCGTAATGCGATCGCCTCCGCCGCTCTCCGCGCCAGCTCCCCAGCGCTTCCCGCGGCGCCCGTTCGCGAGACCAGCCCCGTCTCCAGCGCGCCCTCTGCCGTGAACCTCGGAGGAATGGTATCCCCTTCCGCCAGCCCCAGCAGCGCGCGCGCTCGCTCCACGGTCAGATCATCCATCGCCAGGCTATCCAGCTCGAGCGCCGCCTCCTCACCGCACACGCGGATATCGCAGCCAAGGGCGAGCGCCGCCGCAGCCCCGGCCAGCCGCCCCTCGAAGGCGAACACGACGGGCAGCGGGTAGTCCCGCCAGAGCCAGCGCACCCGCTCCCCCGGCCACACCGCCACATCCGCGTCCGGCGCCGCCTCGATGACGGCTACGCGCGCGCCCGCCTCCGCGAAGCCCCTCAGCGCCGCCACGACGGCCTCGGCGGAAACGCCTGGGCCCAGCGTTAGCGTGCCGATCGCGCTCATGGATCAAGCCTACCGGCTGCCGCAGGACGCCGTCTGGCCTGTTGCCAGAGTGCCCGCCATACTCGATTGATGGCGATCACGTACCGGGTGTTCACCGAAGACGACTGGGGTGAGTGGGTCGCCGCCGGCAACCGCGCCTTTCTTGAAAACCCCGAGAGCAGCAGCGGCTGGCCCCAAACGGTCCGCCCCCTCATCGAGTTCGACCGCGGCATCGTCGCCCGCGACGGCGATGAACTGGTCGGGAGGACGCAGGCCATCTCCTTCTCCATGAGCGTCCCCGGCGGCGAACTGCCCACGGCGGGCGTCACCGGCGTCACCGTGTCCCCCACGCACCGCCGCCGTGGCATCCTCACCGAGCTCATGCGCCGCCAGCTCGACGACATTCGTGATCGCGGCGAGCCGCTTGCCGCACTCTGGTCGTCCGAGACCCTCATCTATGGTCGCTTCGGCTACGGCCTCGCCGCGCAGTCCGACCGCGCCAGCATCGATCGCCGCCACACCGAGTTCCGCGCGGAAGTCCCCGAGGCCCCCGGCGAGGTCCGCTTCGTCGACTCCGACGCCGCCCTCGAACGCTGGCCGCCCCTCTACGAACGGCTGCGCGAGTCCCGCCCCGGCATGATGAACCGTATCCCCGGCCACTGGAGCGCCTTCATCATCCCCCGCGCCGAGAAGCCCGAGGGTGGCTTCTCCAGGCGTCAGTACGTCGAGTACACCGGCGCCGATGGCCCCGAGGGCTACGCCATCTACGCCGCCAAGAGCGACTGGCCCGAGGGGGTTCCGCGGGGAACCGTGCGCGTCCACGAGCTGGTCGCGAAGAGCCCCGCCGTTGAGGCCACTCTCTGGCGCTACCTCTTCGGCATCGACCTCGTCGAGACGATCGAGGCCGGCAACCGTCCGCCCGACGATCCCCTGCTCTGGATGCTGGCCGACCTCCGCCACCTTCGCCGCCTGCGTCGCGACACCCTCTGGCTGCGCATCTTCGATGTGCCCAAGGCCCTCGAGGGTCGTTCGTACCTGGCCGATGGGCGCCTCGTCCTCGATGTGCGCGACCCCTTCGGCCCCTGGGCCGCCGGCCGCTTCGAGCTCGTCGTCGAAGGCGGCAACGCGTCCTGCCGCCCCACCACCGCCGAGCCGGACGTGACCCTCGGCGCCGAAGACCTCGCGGCGGTCTACCTCGGCGGTGTCGCCCCCTCGGTGCTCGCCCGCGCCGGGAGGATCCAGGGCTCGCCCGAGGCCCTGCAGCTCGCCGACACGCTCTTCGCCTGGCACATCGCCCCCTGGTGCGCCGACCAGTTCTAGCGGGGTGGACCTACCCGTCGTCCTCTGAAGCGGTCGGCAGTTCTCGAACGGAGGCTCCGACCTTCCGGTCGGCCGTGGCGAGGTCGAACTGAGCCTGCAGGTTCATCCAGAACTGAGGCTCCATCCCAAACCAGTGACCCAACCGGAGGGCAGTGTCCCCACTGATCGAGCGCTTGCCCGCCACGATCTGGCTGATGCGGTTCGGTGGTACGCGAATCTGGCGTGCGAAGGCGCTCTGGCTCACGCCCAGCTCCTCCAACTCGCCCTTCAGGACGTCCCCCGGATGGACGGCCCTCCTGAATAGTTTCTCCAATTTGCTCTCCTACCCGCGTCGACGGTAGACCCCTGTATGCAGTACGTCTAGCGTCACGACCACCGACCACCGACCACCGACCACCGACCACCGACCACCGCCCTGCCGTCCACTAACCAACAGCCACTAATCACCAAGCGCCAGCCCCCTCCGCTCCGCGCTTGGTGCGAAGTCCAGCACCTCCAACTCCATGCGGTCGCCCTTCCACTCGCGGCTGAGCGAATAGACGATGTCCAGCTCCCCGGCCAGCTCCGCCTCCCCCATGCGGAAGGCGATCCCCGGCCAGGTCGACGCGCCCTCTCGCACCTTCAGCTTCAGGTGGCTCCCGTCCGACCCCACCCGACGGCTGTCCCGCAGCTCGACGTTCCGGCTCAGCAGCACCGGACGCCGGTTCCCGTGACCGCACGGCTCGAACTGCGTCAGCCCCCGGATCTCCACGCCCGCAAGCGCCCCCAGTGAGGTCTCCGCGTCGATCGTCATCGTCGGGCGCAGGTCCTCCGGGGCAAGTTGCTCCGCGGCCGTGTTCACGATCCGCTCGCGGAACAGGTCGAGGTTCTCGTTGCGAATCGTGAGTCCCGCTGCCGCCCGATGGCCGCCGTGTCGCACCAGCAGGTCCGACTCCTTCCGGATCGCCCGCACGATGTCGAAGTCGCCAAAGGTGCGGGCGCTCGCGCGGCTCGTCTCCGGCCCCTGCTCGTACACGATCGCTGGGCGGCTCCGCGCCTCTGCCAGCCGCCCCGCAATGATCCCGATGATGCCCGCGTGCATCTTCCCGCTGCCCACCATGGTCAGGGGGTCGTCACTCGCGCCCAGCAAGCTTTCCGCCTCCAGCAGCCCCTGCTCGCACTCCGCCTGACGCTGTCGGTTGAGCTGGTCCAGCTCCTCCGCCACCAGTCGCGCCGCCATCGGCGTCTCCGCCAGCAGCAGGTCGAGGGCGGTCTGTGCGTGCTTCATCCGGCCCGCCGCGTTCAGCCGCGGACCCAGCCCGAACCCGAGCGTCTCCGCCCGGATGCGACCCGCGCTCGTGCCCGCGATCGCCGCCAGCGCCTCCACCCCCGGCCGTGGCGAGGTCCGCATGTGTTCGAGCCCCGCCGTCACGATTGCGCGGTTCTCGTCCTCCAGCGGGGCCACGTCCACCACCGTCCCCAGCGCGACCAGGTCGAGGAAGTCGCGCTCCGGTAGCTCCCGCCCCAGCGACTCGTACAGGGCCTGCAGGAAGCGGTAGGCCACCCCCACCGCCGCCAGCTCCGTGAACGGGTAGGGCGAGCCCTCCCGCTTCGGGTTGATCACCGCCAACGCCGCGGGGAGCTCCTGCGGCACCGTGTGGTGGTCGAGCACGATCACGTCCGCCCCGATGCTGTTCGCGTGCGCGATCTCGGCCACCGAGCTCGTGCCGCAATCCGCGCTGATGAGCAGCCCCGCCCCCGCCTCGCGCAGATGGTCGACGGCGTTCACATTCAGGCCGTACCCCTCCGTGAAACGGTCCGGCAGGTACGGGATCGTCGTGGCCCCCAGACGCTCGAGCGCGAGCTTCAGGAGCGCGATCGAGGTCACCCCGTCCACGTCGAAATCCCCGAACAGCGCGATCGTCTCGTGTGCCTCGATCGCCTCGCGTGTGCGTCGTAGGGCTTGCTCGATGCCCGGCAGCAGGAGCGGATCGTGCCGAGCTTCCAGGTGGGGCTTGTAGAAGCGCTCCGCCGCGTCGCGCGTGGTGATGCCCCGCGCCGCCAGCACCGTCCCCACCACCGGCGGGAGGTTGGGCAGCCGTTCCTGGTGCGCGAAGGCGCGACGCAGCTTCCAGCGCGGAGCCGGCCGCGCTGGCCCCGTCATGCCGAGGTCGAGTGCTGGCGGAAGATGAGCGAGCTGTTGTGCCCTCCGAACCCGAATGCGTTCGTCATCACCGCCCGTAGCGGCGCCGAACGCGCGGTGTTGGGGACGTAGTCGAGGTCGCAGTCGGGGTCGGGCGTCTCGTAGTTGATCGTCGGTGGGATGGCGCTGTGCCGGAGCGCTTGGATCGCGATTCCCGCCTCCACCGCGCCCGCCGCTCCCAGCAGGTGCCCCATCGCCGACTTTGTCGAGCTCGTCGGCAGGGTATAGGCGTACTCGCCGAAGACGCGCTTCACGGCCATCGTCTCGAACTTGTCGTTGAGTGGTGTCGAGGTGCCGTGCGCATTCAGGTAGTCGATGTCGTCCGGCAAGGCCCCCGCCTCGTCGAGCGCCGCCTGCATCGCCAGCGTCGCCCCGGAGGCGTCCTCCGCCGGCTGCGTCACGTGGAAGGCATCGCTCGTTGCCCCGTAACCCGCGAGTTCGGCCAGCACCGTCGCCCCTCGCGCCAGGGCGTGCTCCTCCGCTTCCAGCAGCAGAACGCCCGCCCCCTCTCCTATCACAAAGCCGTCCCGGTTCAGGTCGAAGGGCCGTGAGGCCGTCTTCGGATCCCTCGATTCCGTGAGCGCCTTGGCCGCCGCGAAGCCTGCCACCACCAGTGGGGAGATCGCCGCCTCGGCACCGCCCGCCACCGTTACGTCCACCTCCCCCCGCCGGATCATCGCCGCCCCCACGCCGATCGCGTCCGCCCCGCTGGCGCAGGCGCTCGTCACGGAGAAGTTGGCGGCCTTCGCCCCCAGCCGGATGCTCAGCCCGCCCGAGGCCATGTCCGCCAGCATCTGCGTCATCAGGAACGGACTCACCCGCCCCGGACCGCGCTCCCGCAGCACCTCGTTCTCGCGCGCCATCGTCAGCACCCCACCGATCGCCGTGCCGATGATCGTCGCCGTCCGGTGTCCGTCTGCCGCGGGAGTCTCGTACTTCGCCTGCCGCAGCGCCTCGTCCGCCGCCACGTAGGCGAACTGCATGAAGCGGTCCGACCGGCGCGCCTCCTTGCGTTCGAGGAAGGCCGTGGGGTCGAAATCCTGGACCTCGGCGCCTACGACGTCGCCGAAGCGCTCGTCCCTGAAGCTCTCGACCAGCCGTACGCCCGAGCGACCGGCGAGTAGGGCTTCCCAGGTCGCCTGCGCATCAAGCCCTAGTGGCGTGACCATGCCCAGACCGGTAACGACGACGCGTCTGCTCATGTTTCTGCCCGGAATCCTGCTGGATCGCGACTATACATCAGGCCTCCACGATCTCCCGGACAACCCTCGGGAGCCGGGCGGCGATCTCCCCCGCCAGCAGACCGCTCACGCCGTATTCCGAGCGCAACGCCTCACCTACGGCAGCGTGCAGGTAGACCCCAAGCGCGGCCGCGTCGAACGGCGCCAATCCCTGCGCCAGGTAGCCCGCGACCATCCCCGCAAGCACGTCGCCGCTTCCCGCGGTGGCCAGCAGCGGGTTCGCGAACGGCGAGATGCGCGCCCGTCCCTCCGTGTCCGCCACCACGGTGTGCGCCCCCTTCAGCGCGACCGCGCAGCCGTAGCGCCCCGCCGCCTCCCGCGCCGCCCCCACCCGGTTCGCCTGGACCTCCGCCACGCTCGACCCCAGCAGCCGCGCCATCTCCCCGGGATGCGGCGTCAGGACTGCGCCTGCGGGCGTGCGCTCGGCCCCGTCTTCCAGCGCCGCCACCACGTTCAGCGCGTCCGCGTCGATCACTATGCGCCCCGCCACGTCTTCCTCGGCGTCCGGCAGTAGCGCCCAGACCAGCGCACGCGTCTCGGCCGTGTGTCCCAGCCCCGGCCCGATGACACCTGCGTCGAAACCGCCCCACTCCCTCCGCAGCGCCAGCGCCGACTCGCCTGTGAGGCCACCGTCCTCCGCCGCTTCCTGCGGGAGCCACGTCGCCTCCGCCGCGGCAGGCGCGATGGAGGCGATGACCGGTTCCGGGCACGCGATCGTCACGAGCCCCGCTCCCGCCCGGTAGGCCGCCGTCGCCGCCAGCGCGGGCGCCCCCCGGTAGCGGGAGCAGCCCCCCACCACCAGCACCTTCCCGAAGGTGCCCTTGTTCGCATCCTCCGGGCGTGGAGGCAGCGCCTCCCGCGCCCAGCGCGACGTGATCAGCTCAAGCGAGGCCGCCTCCATCGCCTCCGCCGGAATCCCGATGTCGACCACCTGCACGCGCCCCACCACGCCGCTCCCCATCGCCTGGTACATCCCCACCTTCGGCAGCCCGAACGTCACTGTCAGGTCTGCCGCCACCGTCAGCGGGTCGACCCCGCCCCCGTCCGCGTCGAGCCCCGTCGGCAGGTCGATCGCGAGCACCTTCGGCGGACGCGCGCCCGCGCGCGTTTCCGCCAGCGCGAGCAGCGCCTCCCCGATTGGCTCGTCCGCCGCCAACGCTCGCGCCTTCCCCACGCCCAGCAGCGCATCGACCACCAGGTCCGCATCCGCCATCCGGGGAAGCGCCGCGGCTGCCTCCTCCCCCTGCGCCACCCCCACTTCGCGCGCCGTCAGTTCCTGCAGGTTCGAGTCCTCACTGCGGCCCCGCGGCGCCAGGACGGACACATCCGCCCCCCAGTCGTACAGGTGTCGTGCGGCCACCAGCCCATCGCCACCGTTGTTTCCCGGTCCGGCCAGCACGACGATCCGCCGCCCCTCGAGCGTCCCCAGCAGCATCCACGCTTCCTGCGCCGAGGCCAGGCCGGCCTCCTCCATCAGTTGCGCCTCGCTCGTACCCGCCGCGATTGCGGCGCGCTCCATCGCGCGCATCTCTTCAACGGTCACCAACTTCACTGCAACGCCTCCCTGCCTGTCCGAAGCTCGACACGAGGCATGGTGGAAACCGGGCGCGCCTCAAGATTCAACGGAGGCCCTCCTCGCGTACGAGCCGCTGCGCGGCTTCGCCCATGCGGGGCGTGTCTTCCGCTTCCGTGAGCGCTCGTTCGCCCACTACCGAAGCCATCGCGAACTCCTTTGAGTGCGTCAGGCTGATGTCGAGGCCTCGAAGCTCGATGCGCTCGGCCCGTCCTGCTCCCCGCTGGTAGAGGAACACCAGGGGCTTCCCCCGCCGGTTCGGCAGCACCTCGATGTCGCGCCACCCGACGCCCCGCACGCCCGTGCCCAGCGCCTTCATCACCGCCTCCTTGGCGGCGAAGCGCGCCGCCAGCTCCGGCACGCGCCCGCGGCAATGGCGCACCTCGTCGTCCGTAAACACCCGCCGCAGAAAGCGCTCCCCGTGCCGGTCGAGCACCGCCCGCACGCGAGCGATCTCGATGATGTCGATGCCATGGGCGAACTTGCGCGCCATCCAACGATCCTAGCCCCTCGCCCTTCCCCACGCCCGGCCCGTACCCTTGCGGCGTGACCGCCACCATCATCGACGGACGCGCTATCGCCGCCGATCTCCGCGCCGATCTCGCGGGCGAGGTCGCCGACCTCACCGCCGCTGGCGTGACGCCCGGCCTCGCCGCCGTCCTCGTCGGCGATGACCCTGGCTCCGTCAGCTACGTTACGGCCAAGGCTCAGGCCTGCGCCGAGATCGGCATCTTCTCCGAGACCATCCGCCTCCCCGCCGATATCTCTCAGGAAGCCCTCCTCGGTCGCATCGCCGATCTCAACGCCGACCCGCGCTTCCACGCCATCCTTCAGCAGCTCCCGCTCCCCGCTCACATCGACGAGCGCGCGATCCTCGACGCCATCGACCCCGCCAGGGATGTCGATGGCCTCCACCCCGCCAACCTCGGCCGCCTCCTGCGCGGCGAGACCAGCGGCCCCATCCCCTGCACGCCCCACGGCGTGATGCACCTCCTCGCCCGCTCGGGCGTCGACCCCGCCGGGACCCACGCCGTCGTCGTCGGGCGCTCGTCGCTCGTCGGCCGACCCCTCGCGGTTCTCCTCGCAAACAAGGCCGCCGGGGCGAACGCCACCGTCACCCTCTGCCACACCGGCACCACCGACCTCGCCCCCCACACCCGCACCGCCGACATCCTCGTGGTCGCCGCCGGCCGCCCCGGTACGGTCACCGCCGGCATGGTGAAGCCCGGCGCCACCGTCATCGACGTCGGCACGAACCGCATCGACGACGCTTCCCGCAAGCGTGGCTGGCGTCTCGTGGGCGACGTTGACTTCGCAGGCGTCTCCGCGGTCGCCGGACGCATCACGAAGGTCCCCGGGGGCGTCGGCCCCATGACCATCGCCATGCTCCTCGCCAACACTGTCCGCGCCGCCCGCGTCGCCGCCCCTGGCCAGAGACGGGGCTGATTCGCCCCACCGCTGGCTCTCGAACACCTGTCCTTAGGCGGAGGTCACGTTTGCAGATGGCAATGGAAGTGGTATCGTGCCCGCATGGCGCAGCCTGTACGAATCTCCGCTGACTCTCCTGCAACATTGGGCGACCTCAACGCCGCCGTCCAAGCCCTCTCGGATCACTTCGACGGGAAGCTGCAGGACCTGTCCGACCGCTTCGACGGGAAGCTGCAGGATCTGTCCGACCGCTTCGACGGGAAGCTGCAGGATCTGTCCGACCGCTTCGACGGGAAGCTGCAGGATCTGTCCGACCGCTTCGACGGGAAGCTGCAGGGTCTCTCCGACCGCTTCGACGGGAAGCTGGATTCCCTGGAATCCAGACTCTCTGGGCGCATCGATGGGCTTGAGGCGAAGCTCGACGCGCATGCAACCGACACACGGCGCCTACTCCTTGTGATCGTGGAGAAGCTCTTCACCCCGGAGGAACTCGATGCGGCCCTGGCTCGACAGGGCGAGGGCAACAACGGCTCGCCAGAATCTGGCGGCTAGCCCCTCGACCCAATCCTTGGGACACTGGGCCCATGCATCAGCTTCTTAACCAGGCCCGCGACCTCCTCCTCCGTATCTCCGACACGCTGGTGCGTCTTTGACCTGCCCCTAGCGGAAGAACGCCTCGCCGACCTTGAAGCCCAATCGGGCGACTCCTCCTTCTGGGACGACGCCGAGAACGCGCGCGCCGTGATGCAGGAGATTGCCTCCCTGCGTGATCGCGTCGAGACCTGGCGCGGCCTCGAACGACGTACGCGCGATCAGGTCGAGCTCCTCGAACTCGCTCTCGAGGAAGACGACGCCTCCTTCGCCGAGCAGGCCGTCGAGGAGATGGGCGCGATCGAGAGCCAGCTCGACCGCCGCGAATTCGAACTCCAGTTCTCCGGCGAGTACGACCACCGCAACGCTATCCTCGCTATCCACGCTGGCGCCGGCGGCACCGACGCTTCCGACTGGACCGAAATCCTCCTGCGCATGTACCTGCGCTGGGCCGAGGCGCGGGGCTACTCCACCGAAATTCTCGACACCATGGAGGGCGAGGAGGCGGGCATCAAGAGCGCCACCATCGAGGTGGGCGGCCACCTCGCCTATGGCTACCTCGCCAGCGAACGTGGGGTCCACCGCCTCGTACGTCTCTCCCCCTTCGATGCCGCCCATTCCCGACACACTAGCTTCGCCAAGGTCGAGGTTATGCCCGAGGTCGCCTCTACGAGCGAGGTCGAGGTCAACCCTGACGACCTCCGCGTGGACGTTTTCCGCGCTAGCGGCCACGGTGGCCAGAACGTCCAGAAGAACTCCACCGCCATCCGTATCACCCACATCCCCAGCGGCATTGTCGTCACCTGCCAGAACGAGCGTTCCCAGCACCGAAACCGCACCAGCGCCATGAAGGTCCTCGAAGCTCGCCTCCTTGAACGGGAGCTGCTCGCCCAGGAAGAAGAACGGGCTGCGCTCAAAGGTAAACATGTGGATATGGGATGGGGAAACCAGATCCGAAGCTATGTCCTTCACCCCTATAAGATGGTGAAGGACCACCGAACCGACTTCGAGACGAGCAACACCACCGCAGTGCTGGACGGAGACCTGGACGACCTGATGGGAGCCTACCTGCGCGCCCGCATGGGAGAAGACGCTTGAGAGCTGCCCTACTCCTTCCCCTGCTCGCCCTCCTCGGTGGCCTCGTGCTCGGCCTGCCCGGCGCCGTGTCCGCCCAATCCCCCGAGTTCACGACCGCTATCGAGAACGACTTCCCCCAATTCCTCCGCTTCCGCCTCACGACCAGCGCCCCCAGCGAGGTGACCGATGTCACGCTGCGCTACCGCGTCACCGGAGCCGGTTCCCTCGCTCGCGCCAAGCCCGAGGAGTTCGAGCCCGTCCCGCCCGGCGCCGCTGTAAACGTTGAGGTGCGCGTCCCCACCGGCACCCTCGGCTTCATCCCCGTCGGCAGCGAGTTCGTCTACCACTGGGAGCTCACCCTCGACGACGGCTCGACTCTTGAGAGCGAGGAATCGAGCTACGTCTACCTGCCTCCGGGCAAGGACTGGCAGAGCGTCCACAACGACTTCATGCGCGTCTACTTCCATGGGAACGAGGAGGCCACAGCCCTCCGCTACCTGGAGGCCGCCCAGCGAACCTACACGCGCGTGGGTCAACTCCTGCAAACCGAGCTCGAAATCGTGCCCGTGAACACGGTCCTGTTTGCATCCGAGTCAGACCTGGAGGACGCCCAGCCTGGTCGTAGCGAGGTGTACGACGCCGCCACGTTCCTCTGCGGCAGCCAGGTCGCGAACAACGTCATCTTCGTCATCGACCGCAGCTGCGGCACCCGCGACGTGAGCGACACGCTCCGCCACGAGTTCACCCACATCCTCACCAAGGCCGCCGGCGAGAGCGCCCTCGGCAAGGTGCCCTCCTGGCTCGATGAGGGCACCGCCGTCTATGCGCAGACCGAACCAGGCAGCGGCTTCCTCGATCCGTTCGAGGTGGGCGTCGCCATCGACCGCCTCATCCCCTTCAGGGTCATGATCGGGGGAAATAGCGACCCGAATCAGGTCGGGCTCTTCTACGGGCAGTCCTACCAGATGGTCCGTTTCCTCATCGCGCGCGGCGGCGAGGAGGAGTTCGCCCGTCTCTTCGCCACCATCAAGGCCGGCAACCGCTTCGACACCGCCATCGAGATCGTCTACGGGCTAACACTCGATGAGTTCGAGAACGAGTTCCGCGCCTTCCACGACCTCCCCCCGCGCGAGCCCATCCCCGCCGCCACCCCCGCGCGCGAAGAGCCTGCCACCCCCGCCGCCACGCCGGCCACCGAGCAGCCGGAGGCTACTCCGACCGCCACCACGGCCCCTGAGCAGCCCGAGCCTGAACCGACCGCCGCTCCGGCCGGGCAGCGCGCTTCCACCGGCGACGACGGTGGCCGCGACGTCAGCAACATCGCCCTTGGCGCCATCGCCGGCGGCGCTGTCCTCGCGCTGCTCGCCGTCTTCGCCTTCCTGCTCTCACTCATACTTGGCAACCGCGGACCGCAGCCCGAAGCTGCCGCCGTGGACGCCCCCGCGGAGCCCACGCCTACCGGACCCCTGGCCAGCTCGTCCCGCATGACCAGCTTCGCCGCCGGCTCGCGCTCGGAGGAAGCCTCTGCCCCTGCTCCCGAGCCCGAAGCCGAACCGGCGCCGGAACCCGAATTCGACGAGTGGGGCCCGCCGCCTACCTAGGACGCTAGTCTTGCCCCACGTCAGAGAAGTTGGTGATTGAGACTTCACCCTCAGGAAATTCAGCGATAATCCTGAGGTGGCCGCCGACGGCCTCGATGGACGAGCGGAGGCTGGAGACGTAGATGTCAGCCCGCTGCTCCAGCTTCGCGATGGCGAGTTGGGTCACGTGCAGAGTCTCGGCCAAGTCCTTCTGTGTCAGTGCCCTTGCCCGGCGCAGTTCGTGAAGCGGCATTTCGGCGAGCAATTCGCGCTTCATGGCGTCGATGCGCTGGCGTCGCTCGGGCGTGAGATCCCTGGTGAGCTTTTGGAATGGATGGCGCCCGCTCATTCGGTCAGGCCCTCCGCCTCGCGATCACGCTCGCGCAGGGCCTTCCCGACGATCGCCCAGCGCTGCAGCGCCGTCACATTCGCCAGCACCGCCAGGATGATGATCACGACCGTGAGTCCGTTCGCCAGCAGCCCGATCCCGAGCAGCACTACCCGCTCCTGTCGCCGGAAGAGCCCTTCGCGCGTCGTGATGCCAAGCGCTTCCCCCCGCGCCCGCACGTAGCTCACCGCGATGCTCCCGAAGAGCGCCGCGTAGCCGAACCCCGCCTGCACATCCTCCCCCCGCTCCGTGAAGTACCAGATGCAGGCCGCCAGCACGAGCGCTTCGCCCACACGGTCCATGACCGCGTCCAGCAGCGCTCCGTACGGCGTCGCCTTCCCCGTTGCCCGCGCCACCGCCCCGTCCACGAAGTCCATCGCGCTGAATCCCAGGAACACCACGCCCGCGATCAGCAGTCGTTCCTCCATGATCAGCCACGCCGCCACGCCGCTCCCGGCCGCCCCCGCCAGCGTGATCATGTTCGGCGTGATGCCGAGTCTCCCCACGCCCCGCCCGATAGCGCTGCTCGCCGCTGCCGGGATGCGTTCGGGCAGGAGCCGCAGCCGTCGCCGGCTCACGCCCGCGTCAACTCCTGCTGCGTGGCCTGCGCCTCCGCCACCTGCCCGCGTTCGTAGAGCAGCCGCTCGTAGTAGGCCAACACCCGCCGCGCCACGTTCTCCCAACTGTAGTGCGCCGCCTGTGCCTGACCTTGCTCCGCCAGCGCCCGGCTCAGGTCGCGGTCGTGCCGTAGGCGGAGCACCGCCTCCGCCAGCGCCCTGTCGTCCTTCGGCGGCACGAGCAATCCGTCGACCTCGTTCGTGATCACCCCCGCGAACCCCTCGATGTTGCTCGCCACCACCGGCAGCCTCGCCGCCATCGCCTCCAGCAGCGCGATGCCCTGGCTCTCGTTCCCCGTCGCCGGCGAGCAGAAGGCGTGTGCGCTGTGGTGGTAACGCGGGAGCTCGCCGTAGGGCACGTTCGAGCGGAAGACCACGTTCTCGTCCTCCCCCACGATCCGCTCGTACCGCCGGAAGCTCCCTGCCCCGACCACAATGAGCCGGCTCCGCGGCTCCGCCTCGCGGATGCGTCGGAAGGCTCGTAGTGCGTACTTCAGTCCCTTGCGCTTTTCCGGCCGCCCCACGAACAGCAGGTTGAAGCAGCCGTCGTCGAATTCCGGAAGGGGTGCGTGTTCGTTCGCGAAGTGGGCGAAGTCGATCCCGTTTGGGATCAGGTTGTAGTAGCCCGGGAAGTACCGCCCCACCAACCGCGCCGCCGCCGGCGAGACCGCGATCTTCCCGTCCAGCCGCCGAAACGACCGCCGGAGCAGCGGCCGCGAATACTCGTAGAAGCGGTTCCCGCCATCCTTCGCAGCGTGGAAGGTGCCCACGTTCGCCGCCCGCGAGTGGCGTAGCACCTGGTACGGCAACAGCGGCATCAGCGGCTCGTGCAGGTGAACGATGTCGAACGCGCCCTCCTCCAGCAGGCTCTCGATCGCCCGCCCCTTCCACGTGAAGCTGATGCGCGCCATCGAGCCGCTCGCCGGCACTGCCCACGGCTTCCCCATCACCACGCAGTCTCCCTCCGCCCCCTCGGGGTCGGAAGCCGGTGCGAGGATCGTCACCTCGTGGCCCCACTCCCGAAACTGCGCCCCTAGCTGTCCGATGTGGCTGTTCACACCGCTGGGCACAGACCAGTCGTACGGCGATACCAGTGCGATCCTCATCGTCCGCTCACCCACGTCCCTCGACGCACCATCTTGCGGGGCGTCGCCGAGAACCCCCACGCCAACCCTAGCACCGCCTGCCCCAGCCCGATCTCGCGCAGCGAGGGCGGCCGGGAGTGCCCCTCGCGCACCGCGCCCGAGGCCAGTGCCGCCTGCAGCTCCGCCGCCGTGTTTCCCTCGAACTCCGTCCAGCCAGTCCCCAGTTGGGGGAGGTGATGGCAATCGCTCCCTCCGCATACCGGCAGCCCCCAGCGCTCCGCGTTGCGCTGCGCCGTCCGCTGCGCCGTCACTCGACCCGCCGGGCTCAGGTTCGTCTCGACTGCGTCGAACATGACCCCTTCCTCCCCGCGCGCCACGACCCGGTCGATTGTGCGCTTGCTCAGCGATCTTGTCAGCCAGCTCATCGGGTGGGCCGCGACCGCGATCCCGCCCTGCGCGTGGATCGCTTCGATCGTCGCCTCCACCGACCGGAAGATCGGTGGCGTCCGCTCGATGAAGAGCGCCAGCAAGTGCCCGTGTCGGGTCGTGATCTCCGCGCCCGGCGCCACCTCCACCCGCAGCCCCCGTTTCGCCGCCAGCTCGCGCGCCACCAGGCCGCCCCGCACGTCCTCGTGGTCCGTGATGGCGATCACGTCCAGCTCCGTGCCTCGCTCGACGGACTCAAGCACCTCCGCTACCGATGCCATCCCGTCCGAGATACGCGTGTGCACGTGGATGTCTGCCCTACCCACAGGCGTGCGCCTCCCAGAACGCTTCCAGCACCGTCCACTGCCCGGGATCGCGTCGGATGTGCGCGCTCAACAGGTCCGCCCATCGCTGCGCCGCCGCCGCCACGGCCTGCTCGCGGTCGCCATCCGCGGGGACCGTGAACGGCTCCTCGATCCACACCGTCTGATCATCGGCGAAGCGGCGCGCCGCGAACAGGGGCGCCACCGTTGCCCCCGTACGTCGCGCCAGCTCCCAGGGTCCGCGTGGCAGCCGCACTCGCCGCCCCAGCAGGGTCGTGCAGACGCCCTCGCCGCTCAGGTCGCGGTCTGCGACCAGCGCCACCAGGCCCCCCGCCCGCAGTGCGCGCAGCGCCTCGCGAGTCCCGCCCAGGTCGGCCGTCGCCACGCGCCCGCCCCCGGCCTCCCGCAGCCGAGCCATCTCGCGCCCGAGCGCGGGCGGCTCCAGCGGCTCCACCAGCTCCACCCAGGCCCGTCCCCGCTGCGCCATCGCGATGAGGGCGAGCTCCGGGTTCCCCGTGTGCGCGCTCACGATGATCGCCGGACCGGGCGCGAAGAGCGCGGTGAGGTGCTCCTCGCCCACGAGCCGCAGGTGCTCTCGCTCGAAGCTGGCGTGGTCGCGATGCGGGAACGTCGCCAGGTCCACGTAGTAGCTCGCCACATTCTGGAACGCCTTCAGCGACCCCGCCCGCGCCCGCCCGGCGTCGCCGCCGCAGGCCGGCAGCAGGTTCCCCTCCACCCGCTCCCGCGCTCCCGCCCGCAGCCTCCAGACCAGCCATCCGGCGAGCCGCGCCAGCGCGTAGGCGGGACGCGGGAAGCGACCCACCAGCGGCGTCGCTGTCTTCAGGGCCGCCAGCGTTAGCGCCCCGAGGATGATTCGCCGGAGGCCGAAGGTCCCCAAAACTCCCGGAACATATACCACTGCTCGGGGTCCTGACGGATGAACTCCTCGTGCGCGCTCATGATCGCCTGCGTCAGTGCCTGCACGTCGCGGGCGCTGTCGCCGCTCGCCTCGAACCCGAGGTCGAAGTTCGAGAGCACGTCGATCCGGCCCGGTTCGCGTCGCGGGAAGGCCACCGCCCCGACCGCCGCCCCCGTTCGCAGCGCCAGCCGCGCCGGCCCCGCCGGCACCTCCACCTCCTGGCCGAAGAAGCGCACCCGCACACCGCCCCCCACGAGTGGCCGGTCGATCAGGATCGCGAGCATCTCGTTCCGGCGCAGCGCCCGCACGAGCGAGGGCCCCGCGCGCTCCATCTTCACCAGGCGCACGCCCAGCGCCTCGCGACCCGACACGATCAGGGCGTCCAGCCGGGGATTGTCGAACGTCTCCCCCAGCACCGTCAGCGAGTAGCCGCGCGCCGCCGCGATCGTCGCTCCCAGGTCCCAGTTGCCGAAGTGCATGGGCGCTACCAGCGCGCCGCGCCCATGCGCCAGCCCCCGGTCGAGCCCCTCGAACCCGGGCGTCTCCACCCCCACCGCCAGCCGCTCTTCAGGAGAGAGATGCCCCGTCGCGGCGAATTCGATGATGTAGCGCGCGTAGTTCGCCAGCGACGCACGCGCGACCCGCCGCCGCTCCCCCGCTGTGGCGTCGGGAAGGATGCGCTCGTAGTTGCGCAGCATCGCCTGCCGGCCCCGTGGCCAGCAGTAGAAGGCGGCGCTCCCCACCAGAGCCGCGGCCGCGCAGAGCGGGCGCAGCGGTAGCGCGCGCGAGAGCGCCAGGATCGCGCGCCAGCCGACGTATGCGAGCGTGCCGGCCCCCTTCGCGCGTTGAGGCTACGCCTCGGTAATGAACGACTCCACCATGTCGCGCGCTTCGTCGTCGTGGTACTGCACCGGCGGCGACTTCATGAAGTAGGAGCTGGGCGCCAGCAGCGGCCCCTTCAGGCCACGGTCGAGCCCCAGCTTCGCGCAACGGATCGCGTCGATCACCACGCCCGCGCTGTTCGGGCTGTCCCACACCTCGAGCTTCAGCTCCAGGTTCAGGGGCACGTTGCCGAACGTCGTGCCTTCCATCCGGATGTGGCACCACTTGCGGTCGTCAAGCCACGGCACGTAGTCGCTCGGACCGACGTGCACGTCGTCGGCGCGCATTTCGTAGTCGATCTGGCTGGTCACCGCGCTCGTCTTCGAGATCTTCTTCGACTCCAGCCGTGAGCGCTCAAGCATGTTCAGGAAGTCCGTGTTCCCGCCGAAGTTGAGCTGGTAGGTGCGGTCCAGGTGCACGCCCCGGTCGGCGAACAGCCGCGCCAGCGTGCGGTGCACGATCGTCGCCCCCACCTGGCTCTTGATGTCGTCGCCGATGATCGGCAGGCCGGCCTCTTCGAAGCGGCGCGGCCAGTAGCCGTTCTCGTCGCGCGCGATGAACACCGGAATGCAGTTGATGAACGCGCAGCCGGCCGCGAGCGTCTGCTCGACGTACCACTTGGTCGCCTCTTCCGAGCCTACCGGCAGGTAGTTGATGACAACGTCGATGTCGTTCTCGCGGAGCAGCTTCACGATGTCGGCTGTGCCCCCGGGCGCCTTCTCGATTACGTCGCTCAGGTACTGACCGAGCCCGTCGTGGGTCATCCCACGCTCCACCTTCACGCCCTGCGGCGGCACGTCGGCGAATTTGAAGGTGTTGTTCTGTCCCGAGAACACCGCCTCCGAGAGGTCCTTGCCCACCTTGTCCGCGTCGATGTCGATGGCGACGGCCACGTTGATGTCGTTGATGTGATAGCCCCCCACGACGGGGTGCATGATGCCGGGAACCTCGTCCCCTTCCTCGATGTGCCGGTACAGCTCAATTCCCTGCACAAGCGAGGAGGCGCAGTTGCCCACGCCGATGATGGCCACGTTGATACTCAAGGTCGAAATCTCCAGAGAAGTGGTTCAGTGAGCGCGCGGAGACCCGCTCAAGGGCCGCGCCTCTGCGACCTCGGGGGCCGCAACGCAGTAGTGCAGTTTACCACGGCCCCGAGGCATGCGCTCCATGCGAGCGCGGTAGACGCGCGGTTTCGCGTATCTCCCATCCGGTGGCTGCCTGCTAGTTGAACATCCATTGGGCGACAGCAAGCGCTGCACCCGCAATCGCGAGGTTCATCGCGAGCATACCTAGCCCGAATGTAGGCAGACTCCTGTACAGAGCCTTCTGTAACCCGTCTTCGGTCACGAGCTTCGCAGTACCCTTCGCGATCCCCTCCTCGACCACGTCAACCGTGGCGCGGGCGAGAGGCTCAGGTGCGCCGGCATCTTGAAGCTGGGTAACTGCCTTGTGAGTGTCCAGCGTGACCAGCGCTCCTCCTGCTACTCGTGCTGCAGGATCGCGATGAGCGCTCCGTACACGGCCAGCAGAGCCGTGAATCCGGCGCCCATCACCCACGCGAGGAGACTGACCTTCCCTCGGACTTCTCCCAGGTCCGCCTTCAGGTCTGCGAACTGGTCCTTCGTCGCGAGGTCTGGGTGAGAGTGCTCCGCCAAAGCGTCCTCCCCGGTGTCTCTGGTGAGACTAGCACGGCCCTCGGCAGATGGAAAGCAGCCAACAATAGTTAAGTTCTACATGATGGGGTGGCCCGCTGAATTCTGGACCCATGCCTGCCGTCGGCCACGCGCGACCGTCCGCCTACAATAGCCATAGGCCCCCGTAGCTCAGCGGACAGAGCAGGCGTCTTCTAAACGTCTGGCCGCAGGTTCGACTCCTGCCGGGGGCGTATGCCCTCCTTGCAACCCGTATCCCGGCCCTCCACCATCTGCGCCGGAGGCGAACCATGCAGGTCTCCCCCAACGTCCGCGCCGTCCAGGTTCCCGATGAGAGCCCCATGCGTCCCCAGTCGACGAACATCTACCTCGTCGGCCGCGACCAGGTCCTCACCATCGACTCGGGCGAGGCCCTCGACCGCTACCGCTGGATGCTCCGCGGCTACCTCGCCGCCACCGAGAAGGCCGAGATCGCCATCGCCGCCGTCACCCACCACCACGCCGACCACTCCGGCAACCTCAAGTGGACCCGCGAGATCTTCGACGCCGAGATCGCCATCCCCGAGAACGGGCGCGCCCTCCTCAAGGGACGCCTCCCCGCCAGGGGCGTCCGCAAGCTCGCCGACGGCCAGGTGGTCGAGCTCGACGGCGGCGTCCGCCTGCGCGTCATCACCTCCCCCGGCCACTCCGTCGACTCGATCTGCTACTACCTTGAGGAGGAGGGCGTCCTCTTCACCGGCGACACCTTGCTCGGCTCCACCACCACCACCATCGGCGACCTCGCCGCCTATCGCGCCAGCCTCCAGCGCCTCGTGGAGCTTCCCAACCTGAAGGTCATCTGCCCCGGCCACGGCCCCCTCGTCAACGACCCCCGCGAGCGGCTCCAGTCCTACATCGACCACCGCAACGGCCGCGAGACGCAGATTCTCGACGCCCTCAAGGAGGGCGGCCCCAGGACAAGCTGGGACCTCATGCTCGCCATCTACCCCGACATCGACACGCGTCTGCGTCGCGCCGCCGATGGCAACGTCCGCACCCATCTCGCCCAACTCGAGGCCGAAGGCCGCGTGCTCGCCTCTCCCGGCAAGCCTCGCCGCGCAACGGGCCGCAAGCGCACCCGCGAGGAGGCCCGCCAGCGCGAGCGCGAGCGCATCATCACGCGCGCCCGCCGCCTCGAAGCCGCGGCTCGCCGCGCCGAGGTGCGCGCCCAGGAAAACCCGCCCTCCGACCAGTGGATCGACCCCCCGCGCTACGAGCTGGGTTGAAGCGCCACGGTCCCCGCCGGCGCCAGCGCTCACAACGTTGCCGGGAACGCGGTAAGATCGGCGCGCCGCCAGCGGGCGGCTTTGTAATCACATGCCAGACACACACCTCGTCCACCGCAAGCTAGATATCGCCGTTCAGCCGGTCCCCAAGCAGAAGGCTGAGGACCGCGTGCGCAACTGGGACGAGACGTACTTCGGCTTCGACCTCGACTCCGCCAAGATCGAGGCCGAGCGCTGCATCCAGTGCCCCTCCGCTCCCTGCCAGGAAGCCTGCCCCGTCAGTAACGACATTCCCGGGGCCTTCGCCCTCGTTGAGGAAGGCGACATCCTCGGCGCCGCCGACAAGTTCCGCGAGACCAGCAACCTCCCCGAGATGTGCGGCCGCCTCTGCCCCCAGGAGAGCCTCTGCGAGGGCGCCTGCGTGGTCGGGTTCGCCATCCGCGTCGATGGCCGCGCCGAACCCGCTGTCACCATCGGCAAGCTCGAGGCCTTCGTCACCGACTTCCAGCGCCGCGAAGTGGGCGGCTACCCAAGGCCCCAGTACCCGCATCCCCCCAGCGGACGCAAGGTGGCCGTCATCGGCGCCGGTCCCGCCGGGCTTGCCGTCGCCGAGCTCCTGGCCGATAAGGGCCACGCTTCGACGGTCTTCGAGTACTGGCCCGAGCCCGGCGGCGTTCTCGTCTACGGCATCCCCAACTTCAAGATGCGCAAGCAGATCGTCGACGACTACATCACCCACCTCGAAGCGCTCGGCGTCGAGTTCCGCTGCAACACCTACGTCGGCAAGGACATCACCGTCGACGAGATGCTCGACGGCGAGTACGACGCCGTCTTCCTCGGCACCGGCGCCGGCGTCGGCAACGAGCTCGGCATTGAGGGCGAAGGCCTCGAGGGTGTCCACCGCGCCACCGACTACCTCGTGCGCGGCAACCTCCGCCCCGACCAGCTCCCGCCCCACCTCAAAGAGCCCCTCCCACCGCCCACGAAGGTCGCCGTCATTGGCGGTGGCGATACCTCCATGGACTGCGTCCGCACCGCCGTCCGCCTGGGCGCCGAGTCCGTCACTTGCGTCTATCGCCGCACCGAGGCCGAGATGCTGGGCCGTGGCGAGGAGCGCATCAATGCTCGCGAGGAAGGCGTCCACTTCGAGATGCTGACCGCCCCCCTCCGCATCCTCGGCGACGAGAACGGCAAGGCCACCGGCGTCGAGTGCATCCACATGCGCCTCGGCGAGCCCGACGACTCCGGCCGCCGCCGCCCGGTTCCCATCGAGGGCAGCGAGTTCGTCATCGAAGCCGACACCATCCCCATCGCCATCGGCTACGGCGCCGACCCCGTCGTCCCCGAGACCACCAGCGGCCTCAGCACGAGCTGGGGCGCCCTCATCGCGATCGACGAAGGCGGACGCACCTCCCGCCGCGGCGTCTTCGCCGGCGGCGACAACGTCAACGGCGCCGACCTCGTCGTCACCGCCCTCGCCGACGGCCGCCGCGCCGCCGAGGCCATCGCCGCCTACATCGACACCCTGGATTAGCGGTCCTACCCCCACCCCTACCCACTCCCTCCCCCACAATGACGACATGACCCGCGTCGTCGCCCTCCCCGCCCTTGTCCTCGCCCTGCTCGTTCTTCCCATGTGCGGTGGGAACGACGGCGTTGCCACCGGCAAGGTGTACTTCGGCGGCGGCGACATCGACCTCCCCGAGGGCGCCGTCGTCACCGTTCGCCTTCTCGATGTCTCCTACGCCGACGCCCCCTCCATGACCCTCGGCGAGCACGTCATCGACGCCGCCGGCAGCCTCCCCGTGCAGTTCCGCATCTCCTACGACAAGTCCGCGATCGACGACCGCAACAACTACTCGCTTTCAGCCAGGAGCGAGCTCGACGGCCGCCTCCTCTACATCAATGACACCGTCCACTCCGTCCTCACCCGCAACAACCCCGGCGACCGTGATGTTGAGGTCATCCTGGTCGATTAACCGTCGCTGCACAGGCAGCCGTACATCCGGTACACTATTGTCTATTGGGGGTATCTTGACGATTAGACGAAAAGACCCCCGGAGCGAAGAACCCGAGGCCGACAACGGCCGTGCCCGGCCGACTGCCGGCTGGTTCAAGAGTTCGACTACCTTTGAAGAGCTGGTCGAGAAGCAGGGCGTCCGCCCCTTCGTCTTCCCCGAAGGGAAGGATGATGAGGACAAGTTCGACGTCGACGAGTTCCTTGACGCCATCCTTGGCGAGCAGAAGAGGCCGTAACCCTGCCCCCGCCCGCCCGCATCCTCGTGGATACCGATGTCTTCTCCTTCATGTTTGGAGGGGATTCCCGCGCCGACCGATACCGACCGCACCTTGAAGGGCGTCTTGCTGGCCTGTCCTTCCAGAGCATCGCGGAATTACTGCAGGGCGCCTTCCAGAACAACTGCGGCGAGCGGCGTATCGGCAACCTCAGAGACGCCATCGACGGCTTTGCGGCCGTCCCGTTTGACATGGAGATGGTGGAGCACTTCGCAAGGCTGCGCGCCGCTCGTCGCCAGGCAGGTCGCGAAATCGATGCCGCCGACGCGTGGGTTGCCGCCACTGCTCTTTGGGCTCGATGCCCCGTCGTGACCCACAACCGGCGGGACTTTAGCGGGATTGACGGCCTCGAAGTCGTCACGGAACTGAGCTAGGCACTACCCACTCAGCGTGGCGCCAGCTGGGCGCTCATCTTACCCCTCAGCGGCATCGCCACGCGCTCTCCTCACCACTCAGCCGGGCGTCAGCCCGGCGCTCTCCTCGGGTGGAGCGGGCGAAGGGAATCGAACCCTCGTCTCAACCTTGGGAAGGTCGCATTCTGCCATTGAACCACGCCCGCACGCGCGGCTCGCATCCTATCATTGCCCGCACTTCCGCCGGAGGCTGCCCGTGCCCATCCCTAAAGAGCTCGCCCTCACCCCCGACCAGATCGACGAGATCATGTCGACCACCTGGAATATGCGTATTGCCACCATCGGACCCGGCGAGCGCATCAACCTCACGCCGCTCTGGTTCGGCTGGGCCGGAGGCCGCGTCTACACCTTCTGCCGTGGCCAGAAGATCGCGAATCTGCGCCGCAATCCCGCCGCCACCGTCCTCGTCGACCTGAACGAACGCTACCCCGAGCTCCAGGGAATCATGCTCCAGGGCCGCGCCGCCGTCCTCGAGGACGCGGACGCCGAGAACGCCGACCCCCACCTCGAGGAGGCGCGCGTCCAGATGGGCCAGAAGTACGGCCAGCCGGATGGACGCCATGCGGCCACCGCCGGGGGACGAAACCGCCGCTGGGTCGTCCTCGAACCCGACCACGTGGTCACCTGGGACAACTTCAAGCTCGGCCAGCTCCAGCGCTAGCCGTTCGTTAGAGCTGGCCCACCAGCCACTCCTCCGCCGCCCCCACCACGTCGTCGTCGATGGCGAAGTGCCCGCCGGGCAGCGTCACCAGGTCCTTCTCACCGGGAACGGCCCCGTAGAGCTCCACCGTCGCCTCGGGCGCGACGACCTCGTCTCGCTCCTTCGCGATGACCCGCACGGCCACGTTCGCCAGCGCTGGAAGGTGGCTGCCCGGTCCCTCCGCCGGACCGCTCAACGGCCCGCTGCCCGCTGCCGCGAACACCGCCGCCCGGAAGCGCCCGTCCCCCGCCACTGCCGGGATGCCCAGCATCGCCCCGAGCGAGTAGCCGTAGTACCCCAGACGCCCCGTGTCGACCGGGTAGCGCTCCGCCAGTGCGTCGATGGCGTCGTGAACCTCCCCCGCGAACTGAGCCGCCATCGCGGCCGCCTGATCGGGGTCCTGCAGCGCCGCGAACGGGTCGGCTACCGCTCGCTCACCGTGACCGGGCGCATCCAGTCCCAGGCACGCCCAGCGATGCGTCGTCGCCCACGCCCGCGCCGGCCCGGAGACGATCGCGTCGTCCTTGCTGCCCATGCCCGGGTGCTGGATAAGCACCAGCGGGAACGGTCCTTCTTCCCCGTCCGGCAGCCACAGCCGTCCCGGAGTCTCGTCCAGCAGGAAGCGCACCTCGCGCAGGCCTCCGTACGCTCGCTCGCTTGCTTCGAAATTCGGCATGGCCGCGAGCCTACGCGCTCCCCCGCCGCGGTGCGCCGCCCCGCCGTCCCCACAGCAGCAGTCGCTTGAACGTCAGCAGGTAGGGACGCTCTGCTGGCAGCTCCGCCAGCAGACGCTCCTGGTATTCCGCCAGGTACGCTTCGTAGTCCTCGCCTGCGAGCCGCGTGCGGTAGTCCGTCAGCAGTGAGCCCTTCACCCACTCCACCACCTCCTCGGGCCCCGCCAGCCGGTGCAGATACACCTGCATGCTCACGTGCTGCTCCTCGAACCCCATCCGCGCGAACAGCTCCGCGTACCACTCGACCACGCCCATCGGGTACTCGCGGACGTAGCCCCCCAGCGCCTGCGCATGACGCGGCTCCCGCGCCACATCGTGCGCCACCGTGTGCGAGGGATGGTCGTGATTCATGGGCATCTGCACCGCCAGCTGCCCGCCCTCCCCGAGCGTTGCCGCGAGCCGCGGGAAGAGCGACTCGTGATCCGGCACCCACTGCAGCGCCGCGTTCGAGAACACGACGTCGAGGCCGTCCTCCGCGAACGCTCCGATATCGCCCTGCTCGAAGCGGACCCCGTCCCCCGCGTACTGTGCGCTCTGCGCCAGCATCGCCTCCGACCGGTCGACCCCCACCGTCTCCGCCGCCCCCGTGCCCTCGTGCAGCACGCGCGTCAGCACGCCCGTCCCACACCCCAGGTCAGCCACACGCCCCCCGGGAACCGGCTCCACGAGCGCCAGCAGGTCGTGGAACGGCTGCTCGCGCTCGGCGCGAAAGCGCGCGTACTGCTCCGGCTGCCAGGCGTCGCTCACGTGCGCGAGCCTACCAGCGCTCCCCATTGACGAGTACTTGACGCGTGTTCCGCGCCTCCCCAAGGTGGCCCCGCATGGTCCGCTGGGATGAGCACACCGCCCTCGTCGTCGTCGATGTCCAGAACGACTTCGCCGACCCCCGCGGCAGCCTCTCCGTGCGTGGCGGCGACAAGATCATCCCGGCCCTCAACGACGCTGTCGCTGCCGCCGAGGCCGCCGGCGCCTGCGTCGTCTACACGCAGGACTGGCACCCATCCGACACTCCCCACTTCGAGAAGGATGGAGGCATCTGGCCCGTCCACTGCGTCCAGGACTCCTGGGGCGCCGAATTCCACCCCGACCTCCGCGTCGTGGGCGAGGTCGTCCGCAAGGGAACCGGCGGCGAGGACGGCTACTCCGGCTTCACCGTCCGCGACCCCACCAACAACACCCCCAGCGACACCCTCCTCGAATCCATCCTCCGCGAACGTGGCGTCCGCACCGTCGTCGTCGGTGGCCTTGCGACCGACTACTGCGTCCGCGACACCGCTCTCGACGCCGCCGATCGCGGCTTCGCCACCTTCGTCCTCATCGACGCCGTGCGCGCCGTCGACCTCCAGCCTGGCGACGGCGCCCGCGCCTTCGAGGCCATGCGCCGCGCGGGCGTGCGTTCGGCCTGAACGCTCCCGTGGCGACCACCGAGGACCGCCTCCGCCGCTGGCTCGCGAGCGAGCACGGCATCGCCGACCCCCGCCGTGTCGCGCGCAAGGACGCCGACCGGCTGCTCGTCTCGAAGTTCCCCCCTGGCTTCATCGCACGCGTCGGCGAAACGGTCGACCGGCTGGATCTCTTCGCCGAACCCGACCCTCTCGCCGCCGCCTTCGCCGACCGCGCCCGCCGCCTCCCCTGTGAGTCGCGCGTCGAAGGCTGGCGCGCCGCCGCCTGCGAGGTCGTCCGCGAACGGGCCGCCGCCCAGGGCCTGACCGAGGAGGACGCGGAGCTCGTCACCACCGGCATCGAGTCGGTCGCCGCTCTCATGCGCGCCGTCCTCTGGAGCGACCCGCTCGCAGGTGACCCGTACGAACCCGCCCCCGGCGAGCGCGACGCCTGGTGCGATGCGCTCGCCCGCACGGAGGGTGCGGGCGACATCTTCACCCGACACTACGGCCCGTTTGAGGGCCGTGCCGTCGTCGCTCACTGCCCGGGAGCGCCCTACGCGCGCGCTCTGCTCGAATCCGCCTGGCGCGCCTGCACGGGCACGCCCCCGCCCGCCTAGCGCGGCGCGAGCGCCCGGATCGTTTGCAGCATCGCCTCCTGCTCGCTCGCCACCCCCGCGGCCGCGATCGGGTACAGGAACGCCTCGTCGAGCCCCGCCGCCACCAGCTCGGCGGCGCCTTCGCGGCACTCGGCCGCGCTCCGCCCCACCACCGCGTGCGCCCGCACGAACCGCTCCGAGATCCCCGCGATCGCCTCCGTCCGCTCGCGCGCCAGCCAGCGCCGCTCGAACGTCTCGCAGTCCTCCTCGAAGCCGTCCTCGATGAACACCTTCCGGTACACGGGCGCCATCAGGTAGGCCAGCAGCTCGTCTTTGATCGGCGCCGAGGCCTGCTCGTAGGACTCGTCCATCACTGTCCGCAGGAACGCCACGATGCGCACCTCCTCCCGCTTCCGCCCCGCCTTCGCGATGCCCCGCTCGATCGCCGCCACCGAACGCTCGATCACCGTCGCCGTCGGGTAGTTCAGGATGACGCCGTCCGCGATCTCCCCCGCCAGCTCCAGCATCCGCTCCCCGAGCGCCCCGATGTACACGGGGATCGCAGGTTCCGCCGCGTCCATGGCCGGCGCCGACCTCGTCTGGTACAGCCCCTCGTGCCGCAGCCGTTCGCCCGAAGTCAGCTTCCGGAACAGCTCCACGTACTCGCGCATGCGCCCGATCGGACGGTCCCAGGGCAGCCCGTGCCAGTTCGACACGATCACGGGCGTGCTCACGCCGAACCCAGCGCTCACGCGTCCACCGCTCAGGTCCTGCAGCGACCAGAACGACATCGCCGCCAGGTACGGGTCGCGCAGACCGATGGGCAGGATGCCCGTGCCGATCCCGAAGCGCTCGGTGCTCGCCGCCACTGCCGCCAGCACCGTGATCGCGTCTGGCTCGTTGACCTCCGTCACCCAGCCGCCGCTGAAGCCCTGCCGCTCGCCTTCCTGCGCCTGCTCGACGTGATCGCGCACGTGGTCGCCGTGCAGCACGAGTCCGGAGTAGCTCATCGCCTTCCCCCTGTGTGGGTCGCGGCATCATGCCACAGCCGCGGGCTTCCGAAGGTCAACGGCGTCGCGGCTGCGGCTTGATGATCCCGCGCTGCATCAGCAACCGCATCACAAACCGCGAGACCGAGATCCCGAGCATGGCCGCCACAACCAGGAAGATGACCGTCGCCACGACCGTTCCCCCTGCCACCACGCCCGACCCCAGGATGAGCCCTGCGAACAGCCCCAGCGAGAGCGCGATGAACACCGGCATCGTGCGCCATTGCCACTCCGGTATCGCCGGCGGCGCTGGTCTTCGCCGTCCCCTCGCCTGCGTTCTCGCTGGATCCCCGAGCGCGTCGTCTTCGCCGCCGTGCTGGGCTCATGCTCGACCCCTCGCGCGCAGCAGCCCTTCGATCGCCTCGCGGTCGAACAGCAGCGAGCCTCCCGCCGTGCGCCGGTGCGAGACGGACCCCGCCGCCGCCGCTTCCGCCAGCTCGTCCTCGCTCATCCCCGCCGCCACTGCCGCCTCGGAGAGGTCCAGCACCGCTTCCAGGGCAGGGGAAACCGGAGCGGGCGCTTCCAGGCAGGCGTTACAGAAGAACTCCAGGGCCAGGTGCTCCTCGCTCAACGAGACCGCCCCACAGTCCCGGCCGGGCAGGTCCGCCCGCTGGTTCAGGTGGAACAGCCGCCCGCACGCGTTGCAGTACGACTCAGTGTGCCGCTCGACGGGCTCGGCGCAGATCGAACACGGGTCAGGTTGAAACGTCTCAGTCATCGGTGTGGGCGATGAGAATAGACGTTTTCTTGACACTTTCAAACGGTCGCCGATATGATCATGCAACTTCAACAATTTCGACAGTGGGGGCATCTTGGAGAGCGCGGCCGCCGTGATCCAGTCGCCCCCACGAAGCGGCGACTTGGCGGAGAGGCTTGGCATCAAGCCCCTTCCCGATGATCTTCTCTGCGAATCTCTCACCCACGCCTCCTACCCCAACGAGAGCGCCTCCCAGGCCATCCCCAACGAACGCCTCGAATTCCTCGGCGATGCCATCCTCGGCATGGTCATCGCGAACGCCCTCTTCCGCGCCTATCCCGAGGCCGCCGAGGGTGAGCTCACCCGCATGCGAGCCGAGATCGTCCGCGGCAGCACCCTTGCCACGGCCGCTCGCCGCCTCGACCTCGGCGACTACCTGGTCCTTGGCCGGGGCGAGGAAGCCGCCGGTGGCCGCAATCGCGACCGCAATCTCGCGGGCGCCTTCGAGGCCCTGCTCGGCGCCGTCTACTGCGCCCACGGCCTCACCGTCGCCCGCTCCCTCTCCCTTCGCCTCCTCAAGCCCGAGATCGAGCGCCTCCGCGACGGCGGACCCGCGCTCGATCCCAAGTCCGCGCTCCAGCATCTCGTGCAAGCCCGCTGGCATCAGCCCCCCGATTATGTGACCGTTGACGAACAGGTCGAGGAGGAGGGGCGTCGCTTCGTGGTGGAGGTTCGTGTTTCTGGCGAGACGCTCGGTCGCGGCAGCGGATCGAGTAAGCGAGCGGCCCAGCAGGAAGCCGCCCGCCAGGCCCATGCCGCCCTCTCCAGCGACGCCGAACTCGGCGTCGCCGTGGGGGCCTGAGCCATGTACGTCAAGCGCCTCACGGTCCACGGCTTCAAAAGCTTCGCCCAGGAGACCACCTTCGAGTTTGGCTCCGGCGTCACCGCCATCATCGGCCCCAACGGCTCCGGCAAGAGCAACGTCGCCGACGCCGTCCGCTGGGTGCTTGGGGAGCAGGGCCTGCGCCTCCTCCGCGCGCGCAAGCAGGAAGACGTCATATTCGCCGGCGCCGGCGACCGCGCCCCCCTCGGCATGGCCGAGGTCACCCTCACCCTCGATAACAGCGACCACTGGCTCCCGCTCGACTTCAGCGAGATCCAGATCGGCCGTCGCGCCTACCGCGATGGCGACACCGAGTATCTCCTGAACGGATCGCGCATCCGTCTGCGCGACCTCAACGACCTCCTCCAGAAGGCCAACGTCGGCCAGAACAGTTACGCGATCATGGGCCAGGGCATGGTCGATGAGGTGCTCAGCCTCTCCCCCCAGGATCGCCGTTCCCTCATCGACGAGGCCGCCGACGTGAAACCCTTCCGCCAGAAGATCGGAGACGCCCACAACCGGCTCGCCAGCACGCGCGAGAACATGGCGAAGGTCCAGATCATCATCGATGAGCTCGAACCCCGCCTCCGCCTCCTCCGGCGCCAGGCCAACCGCGCCAGCGAGCACAGCGAGCTCTCCGCTCGCCTCGCGGCGCTCCTCCGCCAGCTCTACTCCTCCCGCTGGAGCGAGACCCGCAACGCCATCGTCCGGACGCAGGCCGAGCTCGACCAGCGGGGCGCGGAGGACGAGAACGCGGAGGCCCGCGTCTCCACCCTTGAAAAGCAGCTCCAGGCCCTCGGCGAGGAGATAACCCGCCGCCGCGAGGCTGTTTCCCGGCGCGATGGCGCCCGCGACGACATCGAGGGTCGCATCCGCTCGCTCGAACACGCCCTCATCCTCGACCGCGAACGCCACGCAATGACGAATACCCGCCACGGAGAGTTTCGGACCGAGGTTGAGGCGCTCGAGGGCGAAAAGGCCACGCTTGCCGCCGCAGACCTTGAGAGCGGACGCCGCTCCCTGGAGATCACGGACGAGATTGAGGCGCTCCGCACCTCCCTCCAACGTGATCGTGAGGCGCTCGCCCTCGCCCAGCGCGAGGACGCCGCCCTCCACCGCCACGCCGAGGAACTGCGCGGCCAGCTCGCCGTCCTCGACCAGCGCATCAAGGAACAGACCGGCCTCGTCGAGCGGGTCTCCGTCGCCCCCGCCGATGGACCCGAGGCCAGCCGCACCGAGGCCCGCCGCAAGCAGCTCATCGTCGAGCTCATCGGCTACGGCCGCCGCTACGCCGAGCTCGGCGAGCGCGCCGGAGCGGCCGAGGCTGGCCTGAAGGAGGCGCGCGAGAGCGCCGCCAGCGCCCGCGCGCGCCTCGCCCGCGTCCAGACCGAGCTGCGAGAGCTTGAGCTGGCTGCCAAGGACCCCCTCCGCCAGCTCGACTACCTCCAGGGGCGCCTCGAAGTCCTCGAGCGCGTCCAGGCTGAGAGCGAGGGCATCGCGACCGGCACCCGTAACGCCCTCATCATGGGTCAGGCGCTCATCGAGAACGTGAAGCCCGGCACCCTCGGCGAGGCCCCCGAGATCACCGGCGTTCTCGGCCTCCTCTCGCGCCACCTGCGCGTGCCTGCGGGCCTTGAGGCCGCCATCAACGCCGCTCTCGAAAACCACCTGCACGCCATCATCGTCGAGAACGAGGATCAGGCCCTCCACGCCATCGAGGTCCTCCGCGACGGCGCCCGCGGCCGCGCCCAGTTCCTCCCCCTTGATGCCCTCCGCAAGGTCTACGCGCTGAACCTGCAGAAGGAGCGCGGCGTCGTCGGGGTCGCCTCCCGTCTGGTCCGCTGCGACAGTCGCTTCCGCGACCTCGTCGATACCCTCCTCGGACGCATCATCGTCGTCGAGGATCTGTCCATTGCGAAGCGCATGCTCACCCGAGGCCTTGGCGCAGTGGTCACCCTCGATGGCATCTTCCTCGATCCCTCCGGCGTGATGACCGGTGGACTCGCCTCTGCCTCCGAAAGCCCCTTCAGCTTCACCCGCCAGCGCGAGATCGAAGAAATCCCCGCCCAGATCGCTGAGCTTGAGCAGGTCGTGGAGGCTCATAGGGGCCAGGTCGAGAGCGCTCGTGAGACCGTCGAGCGCCTCTCCCGCCTCGTCGAGGAGAGCGACCGCGCCCACGACGAGGGCCGTGACGCCCTCGACGACGCCCTCCGCTCCCGCGAACGGGAGCGCGACCGGCTCCACCGCATCCGTCGCGAAATGACCACGGTCCTCGCCCGCCGCCGCGAATTGGCGGGCGGCTCCCTCGACACACAGGCCGCCGAGGACGCGCGTTCGTTCCTCGACCAGCTCACTCGCCGCCACGAGGAACTCGGCGCCGAACTCGAAGCCCTCGCCCCTGAACTCGAAGACGCGCCCGGGCGCGTCGACCAGGCCGTCGACGAAGTCTCCAGCGCCAGCGGACGCCTCGCCTCCGTCGAAGGTGAGGCCAGGGCCCAGTCCCTCATGCGCGAACAGCAGAAGCGCGCCATTGAGCGCCTCGCCTCCCAGATCGGCCAGCGCATCCTTCGCGCCCAGAACCTGGAGTTCGAGGCTCGCAACTTCGCCGAGGCCGTCGAACGCCAGTCTCAGGAACTCGAAGCCCTCCGTCTCGAGCAGGAGCAGTCCACCGACGACACCGCTCCCGACCGCGATGAGCTTCTCCGGCTGGAGACGCACGAGCGCTCGGTGCAGGCGGAGTACGGGGAAGCCCAGGCCGCCCTGCTCGAGTGCCGCCGCCGCCGCCTCGACCTCGAAGCCGCCCTCGATCGCTCTCGCGACCGTCTCGAGACCCTGCGTGAGGAGATGGCTCGCGAAGGGCTCTCCACCTCACCCGGCGGGGGCATTGAGGCCCCCACGGCCGCCAGCGGCGAGGAGCCCCTCGATCTCGCTGCCGTCGAGCACGAGATCGCCGAGACGCGCCTCGCCATTCGGAAACTTGGCCCCATCAACCAGGAGGCCCCCGAGGATTTCCGCGAGAGCGAGGAGCGCTACGCCTTCCTCACCGAGCAGGTCCAGGATCTGACGGAGGCCGAGGCTCAGCTCCAGGGCGCCATCATCGAGCTCAACGGGGAGATCCGCACCCGCTTCACCGCCACCTTCAACCAGGTCGATGCCGCGTTCAGGAACTACTTCACCGCCTTCTTCGGCGGCGGCGCGGCCCGCCTCAAGTTGCTCGACCCCGACGACGTCATCGAGTCCGGCATCGAGATCGAAGCACAGCCCCCCGGCAAGCGCCTCAACACCCTCAGTCTCCTCTCCGGCGGGGAGCGCTCCCTCACCGCGGTCGCCCTCCTCTTCGCCCTCCTCGCCGTGAATCCGGCGCCCTTCTGTGTCCTCGATGAGGTCGACGCCGCCCTCGACGAGGCGAACGTCGGACGCTTCGTTTCCGAGCTCGCCCGCCTGGCTGACCGGACGCAGTTCCTCATCGTCACTCACAATCGCCGCACCATCGAAGCCACCGATGCCATCTACGGTGTCTCCATGGGCCCCGGCGGTGTTTCCAGCACCCTCTCCCTCCGCCTCTCCGACCTTCCCACCGGCGCGGCCCGAGCGCGGGAGGAACCTCGGACGGCCGCCCCCGCAGAGCCGCGAGCGCCGGCCGGGGCCGCAAGCCGCTAGCGCCCGTTCGGGGGGCTGGGGGACAATCCGAGCGGCGCCGCCCAGCAGGCGGCCGTGAGGGAGGGGCGATGCGGTTCTGGCGAAGGCGGCAGGAGCCCGACGAGGCCCACCCCACCCCTGCAGAACCAGCCTTCACGGCCGAGCAGGTCGAGGAAATCCAGGAGCAGTCCGGGCGCGCCCTCGCCCGCAGCCGCTCCGGCCTCCTCGGTCGAATTGGCAGCCTCTTCGACCGCCCTGAGTTTGGCGACGACCTCTGGGAGGAGCTTGAGGAAATCCTCATCGTCTCCGACACGGGCATGGCCACCACCGAGCGCATCCTCAACAGTGTTCGTGAGCAGGTTCGCGAGACCCGCGCCACCACCTCCGCCGAGGTCCGAGACATCCTCCGCGGCGAGCTCATCGCTATCCTCAGCGCCCCCTCCGCCGGGCCTCCCCGCTGGGATACAGCCTTCCCCGACCTCCTCGTCATCCTTGTCGTCGGCGTGAACGGCGCCGGTAAGACGACCTCCATCGCCAAGCTCGCCGCGGCGCTCAAGGAGGGCGGACACACGCCCGTTCTCGCCGCGGCCGATACCTTCCGCGCCGCCGCCATCGACCAGCTCCGCGCCTGGGGCGATCGGATCGACGTGCGCGTCGTCGCACACCAGCCCGGCGGCGACCCCGCGGCGGTCGTCTTCGACACCCTCTCCGCCGCCGAGGCCGACGGCGCCGCCGTCGCCATCATCGATACGGCGGGCCGCCTCCACACCAAAGCCCACCTCATGGAGGAGCTGAAGAAGGTCACCCGCGTCATTCAGCGCCGCCACCCCGAGGCGCCCCACGAGACCCTCCTCGTCCTCGACGCCACCACCGGCCAGAACGGCCTCCTTCAGGCGCGCGCCTTCACCGAGGCCGTGGGCGTCACCGGCCTCGTGCTCGCCAAGCTCGACGGCACCGCCCGGGGCGGAATCGTCTTCGCCATCGCCAGCGAGATTGGCGTCCCGGTTCGCCTCATCGGTACGGGCGAGGGTCTTGGCGACCTCGCCCCCTTCGATGCGGAGGCGTTCGTGGATGCGCTCCTCGCATGAGGCTCGGCCGTGAGTGAGGCGCTCGCCTTCTGGGGTGTCGCCATCGTCATCGGGGCGCTTGCCCTGCCCCTCGCGTTCCGCCTCTTCGCGCGCTTCCCCGATGCCGGCGCGGGCCTCTCCTTCAGCCTCGGCCTCACGTTCGTCGCCGCTGGCTACTTCTTTCTGCGCGTTGGAGAAGTACTGCCCGCGGGACGCGGCGGATTCCTCCTCGCGATCGCCCTCTTCGGCGTCATCACCGGCGTGATCGCCGCCCGTGATCGGCGTTTTCTCGGGACCCTCTACCGCTCTCTCCCCGGGCTGACCGTGGCCGCCGCCCTCTTCTCGGCGCTCTTCTTCGGCTATGCGTTCTTCCGCGCGTATGTGCCCGATATCGCCCACACCGAGCAGCCGATGGATTTCCTCTACCTGAACGCCATGCTCGTCTCCCCCGACTATCCCCCCCATGACCCCTGGCTCGCGGGCGAGGATGCGAGCTATCACTACGGCGGTTACCTGCAGGCCGCCGTCCTCACGGGCGCCTCCGACGTGTGGCCCGCCAGCGGCTACAACCTCTCCCTCGGCGCCGTCTTCGCCAGCGCTGGAGCCGCTGCCTTCTCCCTCGCCGCCGCGCTGGCGCGCTGGCTCTTCGGGCGGCGCGCCCGCCGCTGGGTGCTGCTAGCCGGCGCCGGAGCTGTCCTCCTCCTGCTCTTCGCCGGCCCCCTGGCGAGCGTCTTCGAGTTGGCCTCAGCGCACGGTGCGGACCACGACGGGGTCTACAAGACCTTCGGCGTCGAGGGTCTTGTGCGCTGCGGAGCGGGAGCGGACGAGACCTGCACCGGTCTTCCCCTCGATCCCAGCAACACCTGGTATCCCGACGATCACTGGGTCTGGTGGCGCATGTCCCGCATGTCCTACTGGGCCCCGCAGCCCAGCTATCCCTTCACCGTCACCGAGGTTCCCGCCTTCAGCTTCCTCCTCGGCGATCTGCATCCTCACGTGATGGCGATTCCGGGCGTGCTCCTGGCCCTCGCCGCGAGCGCCGCCCTCTGGCGGGGACATGGCCGCCTCTCCGGGCGCGCGCACCGCCGCCGTCCGTGGTTGCTCGTGGCGGTCGCGCTCATCTTCGGCTCGCTCGCCTTCGTGAACGTCTGGGACGTCGTCGTCTTCTCGCCCGTTCTCGCCCTCGCCGTCTTCGCCCGGAACCGGCGCGGCCGATCCTTCGGCGAGTCGATTGTCGATACCGTCTCGTGGCTCCTGCCTCCCGCCCTCCTCTCCGTCGTCGCCTTCGCCCCGTGGTGGCTGGACTTCACCCCGGAGAACGGCGGCATCTACGGCTACAGCGGTCAGGGCACCCGCATCAGGCACGTCCTGCTCATGTGGGGCGTTCCCATCTTCTTCGCGTTTCCCGTTCTCTGGTGGGCATTCCGGCGCTGGCGGGGGGACGTGCCCGGAAGCCCCTTCTTCATCGCCCTCTTGCCACCGCTCCTCCCTCTCCTGGTCTGGCTTCCCCTGGCCGCCTTCGAGCGAACCGCCGCCCCCTTCGATGTTGGCGATGGCCTCCCCACCGCCCTCGCCGCGCGCACCGCCGGCGGCTGGTTCACCCTGGTCTTCTACGCGGTCAGCCTCTGGGTCCTCACCGCAACCACCCTGCTGCTCCGCGGCCGCCGGCGCGCGGCCGCTCCGGTGACCGCCCTGGCCGCGCTCGGCGTCCTTCTGCTCTACGCGACGGAGCTGTTCCTCCTCCGCGACATCCTCTTCTTCATCCCGCGCCTCAACACCGTGTTCAAGCTCTCCTACCAGGCGTGGATCGTCCTCTCCGTCGCGGGCGCCATCGGGGCCGTGGCCGCTGTGCGCGCCTCCGCCCCGCGGTTCCGGCTGTACACCGCCGTTCCCCTGGCCGTGCTGCTCGGCGCAGCCCTCGTCTTTGCCGCTACGAACACGCCCAACCGGGCGGGCGATTTCAACGTGCGGGTCGGTCTTGATGGCCTCCGCTACGTCGAGCGCCTCAACCCCGCCGAGTACCAGTTGGTCCGATGGCTGAACGAGAATGTGGACCGCAACGAGATCGTCGTGGAGTCGAGCGGTCGCCTCTGGAGGCGTGGCGAAGAGGGGGAGCCCGTGCTGGCGGAAGGAGGTTCCTCCTACGGCGCCTCTGGCCGCGTCGGCTACCGTACGGGCTTGCAGACGTTGATCGGCTGGCCTGGCCACGAGAAAACGTGGCGGGGCAGTTCGCCCGAGTTTGACGCAGAAATCGTCCGCCGCCAGGACCTCGTCGACCTCGTCTATACCGCCTCCACGGAGGCCGAGGTACTGATGGCCCTTGAGGAGATCGGCGCAACCTACGTCGTCGTTGGGAACCTCGAACGTTCGTACTACGCGGACGGCCTCATTCCCCCATTCGAGACGTTTCTCGATACCGTGTTCGCCGAAGGTGATGTGACGGTCTTCCGCCTGCCCATCTTCGAGGTGGTGGCAACGCGATGACCGCGCCCGCCCCCGCTCGCCGCACCCGCCGCCTCCCCTCCGTCTCCGTCGCTGCCGTGGCCTGGGTGCTGGTGGTCGTGCTCTTCGTCCTCCTGCGGGTGGGTCTGGTGTGGCGAGCACCCGTAGGCGGCGCCGAGCTCGCCCAACTCTCCGGGGCCTGGCAGGCCAGGACCGGTGTCGAGGACACGCGCTACGTTCCGACGCTCTACCAGGCGGTCACCGCCCTCACCCTCCGCTGGACCGAGTCGGAGACGCCCGCGCGAGCCCTGGCCCTCGCCGGGACGCTCACCATCCCCCTCGCGCTCTTCCTGCTGCGACGCTCGCTTGGCGAGGGCGGCGCCCTCCTCACCCTCCTCCTGCTGGCGTTCGACCCGGCGGGCATCCTCCTCGGCGTCACCGCCACGGCGGCGGCCTGGGATACGGCCATCGCGATCTGGCTCGTCGTCGCCCTGGTCGCCAGCCGGCCTCCCCCCTGGGGCTGGCTCCTGCTCGCCTTTCTGGTCGCGACGGCCGGGCCCATCACGCTCCCCGTGGTCCTGGGGGCGGTTGTCGTCGCCGCGCTACGCGGCCACCGTCCCACCCCCGCGGCCGCTATCTGGGGAGCGGTTGGCGCGGTGCTCGGCGTGCTCCTCACGAGCCTGCAGTTCGGCGTCGGGACCGATGGGCTGCGGATAGCGCCCGTTCTCCTCTTCGTGGCGGGCTTCGAGGAGCCCTGGTCCTCCCTGACCGTCGCCGAACTCGCTGCCCTCTACGGGCTGCCGCTGCTCGTGGGAGGCGCCGCCGCTGGCGCCTCGCTCATCGCCCATCTCGTCGCCGAGAGGCGCGCTCCCACGCCGGCTGCGGCCCTCGCGCTGGGCATGGCCGGTATGGCCCTCCTCTGGTTCCTCGTCGCGCTGCCCACGACCTCCCCCTTCCCCCTTGCCGCCGCTACCCTTTTCTCCAGTTTCCTCCTTGGCCCCGCCCTCGCTCGCGCCGCCAGATTCCTGCTGACCGCCCCCTGGCGCCGGCAGGGCCACCTGCTCCTGCTCGCGCTCGGGCTTGCCGCGGTCGCCCTGTTCGTCCTGAGCGAGTGGGCGCGCGCGGGGAGCATTGGCGGCGTCGATGAGCGGGTGCTGGTCGCCATCCCCGTGTTCTTCGCCATCATCGCGATCGTGTTTCTCGCCATGGCGCTGTTCTCCACCTATCGCGAGGAGCTTCTGCTGGCTCTCGTGCCCGTCCTTGCCGCCGGCGGCGTCCTCTTGTTCGCTGGCGCCAGCGGTATCGCCCTGAGTGCTGCCGGTGAGCCCCTTCCCGGACCCGTCAGCCCCGCCTCCGCGCGCGCCATCCGCGATGTCGCGCTCGATGCGGCCGCTTCGCGCGGCTCTGTCGTCGTCCACGAGCGCTACCGCGATGAGCTGGCCTGGGCCTTCCGCGCCTCCCCCGCTCTCATCCTCGCCGGTCACGTACCGCCCGCTGCCAGCGTTGCGATCTGGCCGGTCGATGCCGCTCCTCCCGACGGCTTCGTTGCCCTCGAGGGCTGCTGGGTTCTCTTGCGCTCGATCCAGGGGCCCCGTGGCTTTCTCGATGCCGTCCACTGGTTCGCCGACCGCAATAGCCTCGATCAGGATCTGGAGCTCGTGGCCATCTACGTGAGAACGCAATGACGTCGCGGCCTGAAGGCGTTCCCGAAGTGCCTGCGTTCGAGCGTCTCCTTGCCCGGCGCATCGAGGTGAACTGGGTCCTGGTCGCCTACGTCGCCATCTTCGCCGCCGCCTTCGCCCTGCGCTTCTGGGATCTCGGCGCCCGCGCGCTCCACCACGATGAGAGCATCCACGCCAAGTGGGCCTGGGACTTCGCCCAGGGCTCCTACCGCCACAACCCGACCTTCCACGGCCCCCTCCTGTACGTGGTCCAGGGATTCACCTTCCTCGTCTTCACCGCCACCGACTACACCGCTCGCATCTCCCCGGCGCTCTTCGGCATGGCCGTGGTTGCCGCCCCGCTCGCCCTGCGGCGCTGGCTTGGCTCCACGGGAACGCTTGCCGCCGTGGCCCTCTTCGCCTTCTCCCCGACGCTCGTCTATTTCAGCCGCTTCCTGCGCATGGACATCTACCTCGCCTTCTTCATCCTCCTCATGGTCGTGGCGATGTGGAGCTACCTGCGTGGCGGACGCACGCGCTGGCTCATCGTCTTTGCAGCGGCCCTTGCCCTCGCCTTCAGCACGAAGGAGGCGGCCTTCCTCTTCGTCGCATTCCTCCTCCTCTACCTGAACGGCTACCTCGCTCTCGACCTTGCAAGCGCCACCCTGCGCGCTCGCCAGAAGGAGGGAGCCTCGTCCCGGCTCCTGCTCGCCGCCGCCCTCTACCCCGTCGCCTGGGTGATCGCCGGTCTTTGGCCTTTCCTCGGCTTCCTCCACCGGGAAATGAACTGGGGGCGGCTTCCCCGCACGGGCGACCTGCTCGTCCTCACCGGCACGCTCACGCTGCCTCTCCTCGTACCCTTCGCCAAGGGTCTCCTCGAGGGCATCTCTCTCTCCGGCCCGCTCGACTACCCCGCGGTTTGCTCGATCCCCTCCGTTCGCGCTGCCAGCGCGATTGGGGCCGCGTTCGTGTTCGCCGGCGGAATCGCCGCCATCGTTGGCCTCTCCTGGCGTCCGCGCGCCTGGCTCATTGCCGCTGCCGTCGCCGCCCTCATCTACACCACTCTCATGACGAGCCTCTGGACGAACATCGACGGCCTCTGCAGCGGCGCTTGGGGTTCGATCGACTACTGGCAGGCGCAGCAGGATGTGCGGCGGGGGATGCAGCCCTGGTTCTACTACCTGATGGTCATGCCCGCCTACGAGTTCCTCCCCCTGGCGCTCGCCCTCGTCGGAGGCGTCTGGGCTCTCGCGCGAGGCTCCGCCTTCGCTCGTTTTCTCGTGCTCTGGTTCCTCGTCCTCTTCGCGGCTCTCTCCTTCGCCGGGGAGAAGATGCCCTGGCTCAACACCCACCTCGCCATCCCCGCTGCCCTCATCGCCGCCTGGACGCTCGATCGCGCCTGGGCCTACTGGCGTCCCCCCACACTCGACGCTCGCGCCGTGCTCTCCATCGCCTTCGTTCTTGCCACTGCCGCCCTGACGCTTGCCGTCCTCGCGCTCGACTGGGGACCGACCCTCTGGGTGCGCCTGACCTTGGGACTCGTCTTGCTGCTCCTTGCGGCCACCACTACCGCGTTCGTGGCTCACCGCCTGGGCCGGCGAAGCCTTCCCGCGCTCATTGCCCTCATCGTCGTTGCGGCGCTCGCCTTCTTCTCCCTCCGCACGATGATCGGCGTCACCTTCGAGCGCGGCGACGTACCGAAGGACATGCTCATCTACACGCAGAGCTCTCCCGAGATCACGCGCATGGCCGATGAGATCGACGCCCTCGCCGCTGCCACCGGCAGGGGCCTCGATCTGCGCATCGCCATTGATGCCCGCACCTCCTTCGCCTGGCCCTGGGTCTGGTATCTGCGTGACTATCGCAACGTCTCCTACAGCAACATGGAGTCCGGCCTCCCCCCCGGTGAGTTCGATGTCGTGCTCATCAACGGCGCGAACGCCGCCGCCGTCTCCCGGGACCTCACCACCCGCGGCGCCACCGGCTTCGCCCCGCCCACGCCCTACCCCCACCGTTGGTGGTTCCCGGAGGACTACAAGTCCACGCTCTCTGGCTGCACGGGCGACGAGGGTGTGTCCAGGCCGTGCGAGCCGTACATGCCGGAGACCTGGCGGAAGATCGGTGCGGGTCTCTTCCGTGGAACCTGGGCAAAGGATGCCTTCGCCTACTGGCGCGACCATGAGCCTCCGCGGGAACTGGGTTCGATCGATGGCCTTGCCTACTTCCCGGCCGGTTTCGACCGGACTTCCGGGCGCCTCACGATCGAGACCATCGAGCCCGTCCGCCCGGACTTCGACAGGGCCGGAAGGCCAATGTTCGGGGGTCTCGGCAGCCGGCCCGGCCAGTTCTCCGCCCCCGTCGACATCGAGGCCGGCCCCGACGGCAGCCTCTACGTGATCGATAGCACGGCGGGTCTCCTCCAGCGTTTCGACGCTGAGGGCAACTTCCTCGCCGCCATCGAGCTGCGCGAGGACGACAGCGAAGCCTCACGGCCCTGGGGCCTTGCGGTCTCCGACGATGGCTCCGTGTACGTCGCCGATACCTTCGCCTGGCGCGTACTGGTCTTCGATGGCGCTCTCCGCGGCCGCAGGCTCGCCTTCGGAGAGGCCCCTCCGCTCGATGGCGAGCCTCCCGGCCCCTACCAACTCTTCGGTCCCAGGGACATCGCCATCGACGCCCTGGGGAACCTCTGGGTCACCGATACCGGCCACGGGCGCATCGTCGTCTACACGTCCTCGGGCGAGTTCCTCCGCGAGATTGGTGGTCCCTTCGATCCCGAAACCCTGCACCGGGGCAGCGGTCCCGCTGAGTTCAGCGAACCCGTCGGCATCGACATTGCCCCTAACGGCGAGGTCGTCGTGGCCGACATGTGGAACGCGCGAGTGCAGATCCTCGACTCGTCCGGCGCCTACCTGCGCGAGTTCCCCGTCCCCGGCTGGGGCGGCCTCGGCCCGCTCGACAAGCCCTACCTGCGCGTGCTTCGCGACGGCCGCATCGCCGTCTCCCTGCCCTCCCTCGGGCAGGTGCGCATCTACAGCCCGGCCGGCGTCCTGCTCTCCACCATCGCCCCCACCGGCGAACCCCTCCTCTCCCCCTACGGAATCGTGGAGAAGCCCGATGGTAAGCTCTGGATCGTGGAAGGCGGGGCTGCGCGCGTGCGTCTCTTCGACAGTGCCGAGGTGGGGGAGCGCTGATTAGCATGTTCCGCTCGTTCCGTTTCTGGCTTGCCGCAGCCGTCGGCGTTCTGCTCGTTGCGCTCTTCGTGCTCGCCACCGACCCCTCCGAGATCGCCGACGCCTTCCAGGAGGCCAACTACTGGTACATCGCGCCCGCTGTGTGCGTGCTCTTCCTCTCCTTCTGGCTCCGCTGCTACCGCTGGTCCGTGCTCATGCGCCCCGTGGCCGCCATCAGCCCCCGCCGCCTCTTCTCCTACTCGATCATCGGCTACATGGCGAACAACCTCATCCCCGCCCGCGCCGGCGAGCTGATCCGCGCCTACGTCCTCGGGGAGCGCGAGCGCGTCTCCACCATGGGCACGCTCGGCGCCATCGCCGTCGAGCGTCTCTTCGATGGCTGCGTACTCGTCCTCATGCTCCTCACCGCCGGCGCCGTCGCCGGCCTCGGCGATAGCCGTCTGCAGGCGATTGCCATCGCCTCCGCCGCGCTCTTCTCCATCGCTCTGGCGGTCTTCTACTGGCTCACCCTGCGAGAAGCGCGCGCCTATCGCGTCGCCGACCTCATCCTCGACCGGCTGCCCGCCACCGCGGGCGAGCGTCTCCGCCCCCATGTCCGCTCACTCGTCGGCGCGCTCCGCTCGGTCCACGACTGGCGCAGCTTCCTGCTCGTCGCCTTCTTCAGCATCCTCGGCTGGACCGTCGAGGCGGGCGCCTACGCCATCGTCGGTCTCGCCTTCGACCTCAAGGTCGGCTTCGCCCACTATGTGCTTCTGCTTGCCGCCGCCAACCTCGCCATCATCATCCCCACCTTCTTCGGTGGCACTGGCCCCTTCGAGTGGGCGGCCAAGCTCGTGTTGGTCAACGCGGGCATCGCCGGTGGTCTTGCCGCCGCCTACGCCATCGTCGCCCACGCCGTGGTCGTCGCGCCCGCGACAGTCGTGGGCCTCATCCTCCTCTGGACCTTCGGCATCCCCATTGCCCGCCTCGGACGCATTGGCGCCGTCCCCGTCGAAGAGCGCAACCCCGTGAACCCGGTGACCCCGTGAGGGCCGGCATCGTCGGCGCGGGCGTGGCCGGCCTTGCCGCCGCCCGCCGCCTTCAGGAGCTTGGCCACGAGGTCACCATCTTCGAAGGTCGCGATGAACCCGGCGGTCAGGTCGTGACCTTCGAGGTCGGTGGCGAACCGATCGAGTGCTTCTACCACCACATCTTCACGAACGACACCACCGTCGTGCGCTACTTCGAGGAGCTCGGCCTCGGCGACCGCCTCGACTGGATCGAGCCCCACAACGGCCACTTCGTGAAGGGCCGCATCTACCCCTTCGTCACCCCCCTCGATCTCCTCCGCTTCGACGCCATCAGCCTCCTCAGCCGCCTCCGCCTCGGGCTCGCCAGCCTCTGGCTCAAGCGCCAGGAAGACTGGCGCGTCTACGAGGATGTCACCGCCCGCGCCTGGATGGAGCGCGCCGTTGGCAAGCAGGCCTTCAACGCCTTCTGGGGCCCCCTCCTGCGGGGGAAGTTCGCCGAGCACGCCGACGAGGTCGGCATGGCCTGGCTCCACTGGAAGATCCGCCTCCGCTTCGGCTCTCGCGAGGGCCGCCTGGGGGCGAAGGAGACCCTCGGCTACCCACGCGGTTCCTTCCGCTCCTACTACTTCGCCCTCGCCGACCACATCCGCGAAGCGGGCGCCCAGATCCACCTGAGCACTCCCGTTGAGGGGGTCGTGACGGAGCTCGGCGCTGTCACCGGCATCCGCGCGGCTGGCGCCTTCCACGAGTTCGACCAGGTCCTCATGACGACCCCGAACATCATCACGAAGCGCATCGCCCCCGACCTCCCCGCTTCCTACGTCGAGGTCCTCGACCGCGTCCGCTACCAGTGGGCCACCTGCCTCGTCCTCGCCCTCGACCGTCCTCTCAGCGACCTCTACTGGCTCTCCATCGCCGATGACCTCCCCTTCGTCGCCTGCGTCGAACACACCAACCTCCTCCCCCCCGAGCGCTACGGCGGCAATCACATCGTCTACCTCTCTAACTACGTCGCCCCCGACCACCCCGTCCTGCAGATGGACGCCGAGGAGGCCCTCACCGCCTACGAGGACGGCATCCGCCGCATCAACCCCGCCTTCGACCGCTCGTGGGTGCGGCAGAAGTGGTTCTTCCGCGACCCCGGCGGCCAGCCCGTCATCACCACCAACTACTCCGCCTCCATCCCCTCCATGGAGACCGGCATCGCCGGCCTCTACCTGTCGAACACGACCCAGGTCTACCCCGAGGATCGCGGCCAGAACTACAGCCTCCAGCTGGGAGAACGCGCCGCCGACCTGATGCACGAGAACGCCCGCGCGGTTGCTGCCGCGCGAGGCGCGCGGATATAGTAGTGCCGCATTTCACAAACGGGATTCCAACAAATGGCGGCTGAGCCGACCACTCGTGAGCTGCGAGATCTCGTCGCCGAGTACGAGTTCGAACGCGGCCATCTCCTCCCTGCTCTGATCGAGATTCAGGAGCGCTACGGCTACGTCTCCCGCGAGGCCATCGAGGTGCTCGCGCGCCAGATGCGTACCACCCCCGCGCTCGTCTACGGCGCCGTCTCCTTCTACTCCGACTTCCGCACCGAACCCCCCGCGAAACGCGAGATCGTCTGGTGCAGCGGCCCCGCCTGCCGCTTGCGCGGCGGCGACCGCATCCGCGAGGCGCTCCAGTACACCCTCGGCCTTCCCCTCGACGGCCAGAGTGAGGACGGCGCCTACGGATTCCGCCTTGGCCAGTGCAATGGAACCTGCAGCGAGGCCCCCCAGGTCTGGCTCGACGGCGAGGTCGTCGGCCACCTTACCGTCGCCAGGGCCGTCACCATCGCCCGCGACGTTAAGGGAGACGCATGAACGACGACTTCACCGCCATCGCCGCCGAGGCGCGTGACCGCTGGGAGGCCGAACGCGCCAGCGGCCGCGAGCAGCTCAACCTCTGCCTCGACACCTCCTCCCTCGCCCGTGGCGGCGCCGAGACGCTCGCCGCCCTCCAGGACGCCATCGCCGCCAAGAACCTCAACGTCGATGTCACGACCACCGGCTCATGGGGCTTCTGCTGGCTCGAACCGACCCTCTCCGTGCGCTCCGCCGCCGGCACGCGCACCGTCCTCTATCACTCCCTCACCCCCGACCGCGTGGAGGAGTTCGTGCAGGCCACCCTGGTCGAGGCGGGCGAGTTCCCCGAGCTTGCCCTCGGTGTCGTCGAAGGCGCTTCCAGCGACCAGATCGGCCCCCTTGAGGACCACCCATACATGCGCGGCCAGATCCGCCGCCTCATGGCCAACTGCGGCCAGATCGACCCCGAGAACATCGACCACGCCCTTGCCCAGGGCGCCTACGAAGGTTTCGTGAAGGCTCTCGATATGGAGCCCGAGGCGATCATCGCGCTCATGCTCGAAAGCGGCCTCGGCGGACGCGGCGGCGCCGGCTTCCCCGCCGGGCGGAAGTGGGACTTCCTCCGCAACGCCACCGCCGAACCCCGCTACCTCGTCTGCAACGCCGACGAGGGCGACCCCGGCGCCTGGGTCAACCGCATCCTCATGGAGGGCGACCCCCACCTCATCATCGAAGGCATGCTCATCTCCGCCCTCGCCACCCACGCCGTCGAGGGCTACATCTACATCCGCCACGAGTACCCCCTCGCCATCACGCGCATGAACATCGCCGTCGAGCAGGCGCGCGAGCGCGGCCTCCTCGGCGAGGACATCCTCGGCAGTGGCAAGACCTTCGAACTCGTCGTCTTCACCGGCGCGGGCTCCTACGTCTGCGGCGAAGAGACTGGCCTCATCAACTCCATCGACGGCTACCGCGGCATGCCCCGCATCCGCCCGCCCTTCCCCGCCCAGGCCGGCCTCTGGAACCTCCCCACCAACGTCAACAACGTCGAGACCTACGCCAACGCCCCCCTCGTTCTGCAAAACGGCGCGGAGTGGTGGTCGAGCGTCAGCACCGACGATGCCAAGGGCACCAAGATGTTCACCATCTCGGGCGCCGTGAACCAGGCCGGCTGCGTCGAGATTCCCTTCGGCCTGAGCGTGCGCGACCTGCTCGAGACCTACGGTGGCGGCACCCCTGGCGGCGTGCCCCTCAAGGGCTACCAGCCCGGCGGACCCCTCTCCGGTGTCCTCCCCGCTTCCGAGGCCGATCTGCCCCTCACCATCGCCCCCTTCCGCGAGCGTGGCATGTTCCTCGGCTCCGGCGGCATCGTCTACTTCGACGAAACCACCAGCGTCGTCGACCTCTGCACCTACTTCCTCGGCTTCGCCGAAGACGAGTCCTGCGGGCGCTGCACCACCTGCTTCCAGGGAACCCAGCGCGCCGTCGAGATTCTCCGCCGAATCGGCAACGGCGGCGGCCGCGAGACCGACCTCGACAAGTTCGAAGACCTCATCAAGACGATGACCTGGTCGAACTGCCTCCACGGTTCGTTCGCCATGACGACGGTCAAGCTCGCCCTGCGCTACTTCCGCGAGGAGTTCGAGATCCTCATCCGTGAGAAGCGCGATCCCACCCGCTCCCTCCCCGGCATGATCACCTACGAGGTCACCTCTCCCGGCGACCCCGCCATCGCCGAGGCCGCCGCTATCTGCCCCACCGAGGCCATCGTCGAGGAAGGCTCCCGCTACGCCATCGTCGACGAGCTCTGCATCCGCTGCGGCGCCTGCGCCGAGGTCGCCCCCAACGCCGTCACCGTCCGCGACCGCTTCGTCTGATCCCTCCGGCTTGGCCCGGAACTCTGAAGCTAGGCCCCTCGGCGACCCAGGAGCGGCCGGGTCTTGCTCGACCAGGGCATCCTGGGGTTGAAGAGCAGCTGATGCGCCGCGAGTCCGAGCGCGGCGGAGAAGGCTGAGAGCACTGATCCGATCAGCGCAGCCAGGATCGTGTTGCCCCAGACAGTGAAGTCTCCTGAAGGGGCATCCGTGACACTGGCAACCGCGCCAAGAACGACTGCCAGGACCACGGCCCCCCCGATGGCAAGAGGAACTGCCCACGAACGCCCGATAGCCAGGCCTAGAAGGAAGAAAGGGAGAAAGAGCAGCAGGTCGATCATCTTGGGTCCTTCGGCCGTGCGCCCCAGCCGAGGTGTCCTCCCTCTCAAGTGTAGCCCGCGTTGGGCATCAGCGTACGCGCGTAGCCCAATTGCCCCTGCCCCTCGCTGCGCGCCTGCGCCGAGGTCGCCCCCAACGCCGTCACCGTCCGGGACCGCTTCGTCTAGTCCTGCTGGCGGTCCTTGACAGCTCCCAATCTGCAATGGTAGTCTGTAGCAAGTATCGTCCCCAGCGTTCGCATTAGGACGTTGGCCGAGAATTTAGGTCGGCGCTTCAATGGGGCGTCGGCCTTTTTCTTTCCCGGAGGAGGCGCAGGTGGCGGCCTTCATGGACGCAGTCCGCCGGACCTGATCCCGGCGCTCCCCGCCCGCGTACACTCCCCCGATGCCCTTCGCCGAGCTTGATGGCGCCCGTCTCTGCTACGAGCAGCACGGCAACCCCGATGGCGACCACGTCGTCTTCCACCACGGGGCGGGCGGCAACTCCCTCTCCTGGTGGCGCCAGCTTCCTGCCTTCGGCGAGCGCTACCGCTGCACCGTGTTCGATGCGCGCGGCTGGGGCCGCTCCCTCGCCCTGGGCGAACACGACCGTGGCGCCTTCGGACGCGACCTCGTCAATCTCCTCGAACACCTCGGGATTGACCAGGCCCACGTCGTCGCGCAGTCGATGGGCGGACGTGCCGTCGCCGGACTCCTCCGCCTCGCCCCCGAGCGCGCCCGCTCGCTCGTCCTCTGCGGCACCAACGCCGGGGCCACCAACGACCGTGTCCGCGAGTTGCAGGCCTCCCTCCGCGTCGAACGCGGCGACGGCGGTCTAGCGCGTCACGCCCTCGCCCCCCACTTCCCCGACGCGCAGCCTGCCCTTGCCGCCCTCTACCACCAGATCCGGCGCCTCAACCCGCCCCGCGAACAGAACGTCCTCGGACCCCCGCCCTCGAACTACCGTGGCAGCACGCACCAGATGCTCGTCGACTCCGGCCTCCCCATCGCCTTCATCGTCGGCGAGCACGACCGCATCACCTCCCCCGAACTCATCCGCGAGTCCCACTCGCTCGTCCCCGGCGCCGACCTCTTCGAGATGGCCGGCGCCGGCCACTCCACCTACTTCGAGCAGCCCGACGTGTTCAACGACTACGTACTCGCCTTCCTCGCCCGCGCTGAGAAACGAGAACGCTAGTCTTCCTGCCTGGCCTGATAGTGATCACCCCGATGATCTTGAACGCGCGCTGCCGATGCCCTAGCGTCACTCCCCCATGCCTCGCTGGCCCAACCGCCTCCGCCCTTCCCTCCCCCGCACGCGCGGCCGTGGCTGGGTGCAGCCGGGTAACGTGATCACCCGCGCCCTCGATCAGGAGGTGCAGAGGGGCCTGCCCCCGCACCTGCCTGCTGAGCCCGCCCCCGTGCCCGGCCCTGTCATCTCCAGCAGCGAGGACGGCGCGTCGCAAGCCGCCGCCCCTCCAGCGCCGCCTGAGCGCTCCCGCCCGCTATACTCCCCCCATGGCCATCTACGAGTACTACTGCCCCATCTGCCGCGACACCTTCGAGCGTCGCCGCCCCATGGCCGAGGCCACCATCACAACGGAGTGCGTCTCCGGCCACCGCGCCGAGCGCACCATCTCGAACTTCGCCGTTCCGCGAAGCGACGGCGGAGCGGCTGTCGCTCAGATGGAACCGGGGTTCGGCGCTTCTGGCGGCTGCGCCTGCGGCGGTGGCGGCTGCGGCTGCTCTTCCTGATCCGCTGCGGGAGCGTCCTCCGCTAGATCCGGTTCCTCCCGCTCCTCCGGCTCGTCCTCGTCCGTTCCGTCCGCCGTCGCCTCATCCGCCTCCGGCTCGTCTTCCTCGGATCGAGGGGGACGCGTGAACCAGAGGTAGGCCCCCGTGATCGCGACCAGTACCGCCGCCTCCGCTAGCGCCAGCCCTACCACGATGAAGGTCGCCTCCTCCCAGAAGGACTCCGGGAACATCTGGATCAGGCGGTCCGTCCTGGGGTCCAGCAGCCAGAGGTCGTTGGTGAACACGATCTCGTGAAGCCGCTCCCACGCGCTCTCGAACCCCACGAGCGCGAGTATCCCCACCGCCACGCCCACCGCTCCGCCGACTCCCACGCCCGCCAGCGTGTCCCTCGCCAGGTCTCGCCCTGATCGCTCCCCCGCCCACAGCACCGTCCCCGCCACGTAGGCCAGCACGAATCCCAACGCCACCTCATTCGCCCGGAAGATCGTGCGCATGAGGCCCTTCACGTCCTCCATGTGCAACGTCTCTTCAGCGCTGAAGAGGGCCGTCTCCTCCCCGCCCGTGAAGACGAGGATGCGCAGCGTCTGCGCGTCGTCCTCGAAGTACCGCACGATGGCGCCCACCGCGTAGTCGAGCTCGCCCAGGGCGACGCCCGTGTTCTCCGCCGAATCGTGCCGGCGCAAGCTGCTCTCCAGGAAACCCGTGTCGCTGGCGAGGAAGCGGATGTTCGTCGTGAAAAGCAGGATGGGCAGGGCGATCACGAAGCCGGCGGTCGCGACCATGCCGATGTATCGCATCGCGCTCATGGTGCGGCCCCCCCGTGAGGCCGGTCAAACGCGCTCAACGTCCGAACTGCCGGTCCAGCGCCTCCTGGCGCACGTGCACCAGCGTTGGCCGCCCGTGCGGACACGTCCGGGGCGAAGCCGTTGCCGCCAGGTCCTCGATGAGCTGCCGCATCTCCTCCAGCGAGAGCGCCATGCCCGCCCGCACGCTGCTGTGGCACGCCACTGTCGCCGCTGCTCGATCGAATGGGTCGGAGACGCGCCGCTCGTCCCCCAGCTTCTCCAGCATCGCCCGCAGCGCCCCCGCGATATCGCCGTCTCCGAACCCCGCCGGTGCGGCCCGCACGAGGCAGGAGGCGTCGCCGAACGGCTCCAGCGAGAGCCCCAGCCGTTCCAGGTGCGCCCCGTGCTCCTCGAACACCGCCGCCGCTGTTCGGTCCAGATCCACCAGCACGGGCTCCAGCAGCGGTTGCACCGCCGCCTCCGCCGTCCTCCCCTTCAGCCGGTCGAACACGACCCGTTCGTGCCCCGCGTGCTGGTCGATGAGGTACATCCCATCCGGCCCTTCAGCCACCACGTACGTCGTCGCCACCTGCCCCACCACGCGCAACAGGGGTAGCGTCTCCCGCTGCGTCCGCGCCTCCTCCCCCGATGCCGGCGACGCCCGCGCGAGGTCGCCCCGGAGCGGCGCCTGAGCGCTCTCCGGTGGCTGCAGCCGTTGCCGCAGCGATGGCCGCGGTGTCCCCGTGGAGGCAGGTTCGGGCGCTGGTGCGTCGCCCAGCGTCCACCCCACCGCCCCCGCCCCCTCCAGCGCCCTCAGGATGGCGTGACGCAGCACCCGCGCCACCCCCCGCTGGTCGCGGAAGCGCACCTCCGCCTTGGCCGGATGCACGTTCACGTCGACCGCCTCCGGCAGCAGGCGCAACGCCACGCTCGCGACCGGATAGCGTCCGCCCGGCAACTCCGACTGGTAGGCGTCGCTCACGGCGAAGCGTAGCGCCCCGCTCTGCACCCAGCGACCGTTCACGAAGAGCGCGATGCCGCTCCGGTTCCCCCGATGGAGCGAGGGCGGCCCCGCCAGCCCCGAGACGATGGTGTCGTTCTCCTCGTGCGCCACGTCGAGCATCGCAGCCCCCTGTTCCGCCCCGTAGACCGCCGCCACGGCGTGACGCAGATTGCCGTCACCGCTCGTCCCGAACGGACGCCGTCCCGCCTCCAGGCGGAAGGCGATCCCCGGATACGCGAGCGCGTAGTGCGATACCAGCGTTGTGATCTGCCGTCCCTCGCTCGACGCCGACCCCAGGAAGCTGCGCCGCGCCGGCACCCTCGCGAACAGCTCCCGCACGGTGATGGTCGTGCCCACCGGCGCCGCGCGGGCGCTGCGGCGCACCACCTCGCGGTCCACCAGCAGCGCCGCCACGCCTACCGGTTCCCCCTCCGCCCGCGTCACGATCTCGACCTCCGCCGCTGCCGCGATCGCCCCCAGCGCCTCGCCCCGGAAGCCGAGTGTCGCGACCCGCCGCAAGTCGCCCGCTGCCGCGATCTTGCTCGTCGCGTGCCGCTCGAAGGCCAGCTCAAGTTGGTCCGGCGCGATGCCCCGGCCGTCGTCGTTCACCTCCATCGACTGCAGGCCGCCCTCCGTGATCGTCACGCGGATGCGCCCCGCGCCCGCGTCGATGGCGTTGTCGAGCAGCTCGCGCACCACCGAGGCGGGCCGTTCGATCACCTCGCCCGCCGCGATGCGCGCCGCCACCTCGGGCGGCAGCTGGCGGATGCGTCGTATCTCGCTCACCCTGCCCCCCGCGCCCGCTCGCGCAGCTCCCCCAGGGCCGTCATCGCCTCCAAGGGCGTCATCGATTCGAGGTCGAGCTCGGCCAGCTCCGCTTCGATCTCGCCACCCCCGCCGAAGAGCGCGCCCTGCATGGCTGCTGCCGCGGGGGCCCGCTCCGGCGCCTCTGCTTCCTCGGAGGGCGCCCGCTCCAGCTCGTCGAGCAGCGTCCGCGCCCGCTCCACCACCGACGCCGGCAGCCCCGCCAGACGCGCCACGTGGATGCCGTACGAGCGGTCGCTCGGACCTGGCTCGATGCGATGCTCGAAGACCACCTCTCCGCCCTCGTCGTGCACCGCCACGTGCGCGTTGTCCGCGCTCGCCAGCTCATCCGCCACCGCCGTCAGCTCGTGGTAGTGGGTCGCGAAGAGCGTGCGTGGCGGCCCCTCCGGACGCGCGTCGAGGAACTCCAGCACGGCCCGCGCAATCGCCATCCCGTCGAACGTGCTCGTGCCCCGCCCCACCTCGTCGAGGATCACCAGCGAGCGGTCCGTGCCGCGGTGCAGGATCTGCGCCGTCTCCACCATCTCGACCATGAAGGTCGAGTGCCCCGCGGCGAGGTCGTCGTGTGCCCCGATACGCGTGAAGATGCGGTCGAACAGCGGCAGTTCCGCCGTCTCCGCCGGCACGAAGCTGCCCGCCTGCGCCATCAGCGCGATGAGCGCCACCTGCCGCAGGTAGGTCGACTTCCCGCTCATGTTCGGGCCCGTCAGCAGCAGGATGCGCGCCTCCCCGTCGAGCACGCAGTCGTTGGGAACGAACCGCCCCGGCCCCAGCGCCGCCTCCACGACCGCGTGCCGCCCCCCGCGGATGGCGAGTCGCGTCCCATCGCCGAATTCGGGGCGTACGTAGCCCCGCTCCGCCGCCGTCTCCCCCAGCCCCATGGCGACATCGATCGTCGCGAGTCCCTCGGCCGCCCGCTGCAACGCCTCAAGCTGCGTCCCCAGCCGCTCGACCAGCGCCTCGAACGCCTGCCGTTCGCGCGCCGCCAGCCGCTCGCGCGAGGTCGTCATGCCGCTCTCCAGCTCCTTCAGCGCTTCCGTCACGTAGCGCTCCGCCCCCACCAGCGTCTGACGCCGCTGGTAGCGCTCCGGCACGAGTTCCGCGTTCGCCAGCGAGACCTCCAGGTAGTAGCCGAACACCCTGTTCTGCCCCACCTTCAGGGAGCGGATGCCGGTGCGCTCGCGCTCCTCCGCCTCCAACGCCAGCAGCGCCTCCCGCGCCGAGCGCGTCCGCCCCCGCAGCGTGTCGATCTCGGGGTCGTGGCCGGGGGCGATCACGCCGCCCTCCTCGAAATTGGGGGGAGGGTCTTCGGCCAGCGTCTCGTCCAGCGCCAGCAACGACTCGACCACCTCCGCCAGCGCCGCCTGCGCCCCCGCCAGCAGCGCGGGTGGCTCCGACTTCTCCAGCAGCGCGCCCAGGTCCAGTGCTGCCCGCAGCCCCTGACGCAGTCCCGCCAGCTCCCGCGGCGACGCCGCCCGCGCGCCCAGCCGCCCGCAGAGCCGCGCCACGTCGGGAATGCCCCGCAGGATCGTCTGCGCGCGCTCCCGCTCGATCGGACGCTCCAGCGCCCACGCGACCGCATCGTGCCGCTCCCCCAGCAAGGCGGCCCCGCGCAGGGGCTGCGCCAGCCAGCGCCGCAGCAGGCGCGCCCCCATCGCCGAGCGCGTCCGGTTCAGCACCGCGAAGAGCGAGGGCCGCCCATCGGCCGTGGGCAGCGCCTCCAGGTTCGTCAGCGTGCGCCCGTCGAGCGCGACCGTCTCCTCGCTCGCCAGCGTGCGGACACGTCCCAGGGCGCCCGTCCCTTCCGGGTACACCTCGCCCAGGTAGGCGAGCACCTGCGCGACCGCCGCCACTGCCGCCTCGCTCCCCACGAGCGTCTCCGGCGCCGCCTCGCCGTACTGCTCCGCCACCAGCGCCGAGGCCACCGCCGCGCTCAGACGCGGGCGTTCAACTTCGCAACCCGCGACCCCGCCGCCCGCGCCCTCCTCCTCCACCAACAGCTCCGCCGGCGCCGCCCGTGCGAGCTCCGCCACCGCCCCCTCCCCCGAGGCGACGCGCACCTCGCCCGTCGTCACCTCGGCCAGCGCCAGCCCCATCTCCCCGCCCCGCTCGACCAGCGCCGCCAGCTCGTTCGGCGTCTCCGCCGAGAGCGCCGCTTCGCTCGTCACGGTGCCCGCCGTCACCGTGCGCACGACTTCGCGCGGCACGAGTCCCTTCACGCTCGCGGGGTCCGCCATCTGCTCGCAGATGGCCACGCGATGCCCGCGCCGGACGAGCTTGGATACGTGCCCGTCGATGCTCTGGTGGGGCACTCCCGCCAGCGGCACGCGGATGCCCTTCCCCATCGGTTTCGAGGTCAGGACGATGTCGAGCTCGCGCGCCACGAGCTCCGCATCCTCGTCGAACGTCTCGTAGAAGTCGCCCAGCCGGAAGAAGAGGATCGTGCCCGGGTGGCGCCGCTTCAGCTCCAGATATTGCCGGCGAATCGGCGTCGTCACGCGCCCACAACCCCCTGCCTCACGGCCTCGCCTATTGTATGGACATCTGTTCGGGTGCGTGGGCCGTTACAGCCTGCACTGTTGCGAACGCCGCAGCCGCGCGACGATCCTGTAGCCGAATCCGACGATGTCCCGCAGCGGCGGCAGCCACAGCAGCCGCGCCAGACCCCGCCACCCAAGCTCGTGCAGCGTGAAGATCGTGGCGTCGCCGCCCCGCAGCACCCGCCCCCGCCGCGTGATCGCGTGCACCGCTTCCGCGCAGGCCGCCCGCAGCTCCGGTGTCATCGGCGGGCTCGGCGCTTCCTGGTACGCCACCACCCGCAGGCGCAGGCGCCGCTCCCGGTCGCGTCGCGCCACCCACCCCGCTACGCGCGTGCAGAAGCCGCAGTCGCCGTCGAACAGCAGCCATGCTCTCCCCTTGCCGTCCGGTGTCATCGCGGGTCAGCCATTCCGCTACGCGTCGACCGCGTTTGCCCGCAGGTACGCTTCGTCGAAGCGCAGACCCAGACCGGGCTCGTCGCTCAGCACGACCATCCCGTCCTCCACCCGCGGAACCTCCTCGAACAGCGGGAACGCCCACGGGACGTGCTCCAGCAGGTGCGTGTTCGTCCCCGCCGCCGCGTGCGCGAACAGCTCCGTCGCCAGGTGCGTCACCACCGGCAGGTTGAACGCCTCGGCCAGGTGAGTCGCCTTCACGTACTCCGTGAAACCTCCCACGCGGAACAGGTCGACCATCATGATGTCGATCGAGCGCGCCTCCACCATGTGCCGGAACGGAACCAGTCCGTAGTGGTACTCGCCCGAGCAGACGGGCGTGTCCAGCGCCGCCGCGATGCGCGCCATGCCCGCGTAGTCCTGGTGCTGGGTCGGGTCCTCCAGCCAGTACAGCCGGTGCTCGCTCAGCTGGCGCCCGATGGTCGTCGCCTGGTGCACGTTCCAGCCCTGGTTGATGTCGATCATGATGTCGACGTCGTCCCCCACCGCCTCGCGCAGCACGCGCATGCGCTCCACCTCGTCCGCCGCCGAGGACTCGGCCCCGCAGCGCAGCTTCATCGCCTTGAACCCTGCCTCCACCAGCGTCGGCCCCCACTGCTGCAGCTCCTCAAGGTTGTAGTGCCGCCACAGGTGCCCGCTCCCGTACGTTCGCGCCCGGCCCTCGCTGCCGCCCAACAGCTTCCAGCAGGGCATCCCCAGCGCCTTCCCCTTGATGTCCCACAGCGCCACATCGATCGCCGAGCTCGCGCGCGTCACCAGCCCCGCCGGGGCCGTCCCTCCGTTCCGCATCCGCAGGTCGCGTCCGATCGCTTCCGTGTCGAACGGATCCCGCCCCACCACCTGTTCGCAGAGCCCGTCCAGCGTCGCCTTCAGCGCCGGCGCGACCGCCCGCGAGACGTAGGCCGCATAGGCGATGCCCTCGATACCGTCGTCCGTGCGTAGCCGCAAGGTCGTGTACCAGGGCGTCACCTGCCCCGGAATCTCGCCCAGCGTCCCCCGTTCGCTGGGAAGCTCCACCATCTGCGTTTCGAATCCGGCGATCTGCATCTGTTCCTCCAGTGCTCCCGTCGCCGGTGTGCGGCAGACGGTCTAGTCCAGCACGCCCTGCTTGAGTGCGACTTGGGCGAGCGGGCGCTCCTCTGTGGGCCCGCCGCCTTCGATCTCGAAGCCGGCATCGGCGATCATCGCGAGGTCCGCTTCCGCCGCCTGCCCCTTCGTGGTCAGGTAGTCCCCGATGAAGATCGAGTTCGCCAGGTAGAGACCCAGCGGTTGCAGCGATCGCAGGTGCACCTCGCGTCCGCCCGCGATGCGCACTTCGGAGCGCGGGAACAGCAGCCGGAACACCGCCAGGATGCGCAGGCAGCGCTGCGGCGTGAGCTCGTTCAGGCCCGCAAGCGGCGTCCCCTCGATGGGGATCAGGAAGTTGATGGGAACCGAGTCGGGTTCGAGTTCGCGCAGCGCGTAGCCAGTGTCGAGCACGTCCGTATCCGTCTCGCCCATCCCGAAGAGCGCCCCCGAGCAGGGCGAAAGCCCCCCCGACTTGGCGCGCTCCACCGTCTCCTGGCGGTCGGCGAAGGTGTGCGTATCGCAGATCTCGCCGTAGAAGCTCTCGCTCGTGTTGAGGTTGTGGTTGTAGGCGTAGACGCCCGCCTCGCCCAATCGCTCCGCCTGACCCTCGTCCAGCAGCCCCAGACACGCGCAGATCTCGAGCGCCGCATCCGCCTCCTTCACCGCCTCCACCCCGCGCGCGACCTGCGCCACCTCACGCTCCGTCGGACCCCGCCCGCTCGCGACCAGGCAGAGACGCGTCGCGCCCAGCTCGCGCGCCCGCGTCGCCGCCGCGCAGAACGTGTCCTCGCCCACCATGCGGTAGGAGGCGATGGGCGCCGTTGAGTCGCGCGCCTGCGAGCAGTAGTGGCAGTCCTCGGGGCAGAGCCCGCTCTTGATGTTCAGCAGCAGGTTCAGCTTCACCCGCCGCCCGAACGCCGCGAGGCGCACGCGGCTAACCGCCGACACGATCTCCAGCGTGCGCTCGTCCGGCGCCTGCAGCAGCCAGGCGAGCTCCTCGCGGCCGGGATCGCGTCCGTCCAGGCTCGCCTCGACCAGCCGATCCAACCGGTCTTCGAACGTCTTTTCCATGGCTCGAAGCATACCCCGCCCTCGCGCCACACGGCAGTCGCGGTACGATCCCTTCGTGCCCGCCGATCCCTCCCCCGACGACTACCCCCTCTGGCACCCCTTCACGCAGATGGCGCGCTTCGAGCGCGAGCCTCAGATCGTCGTCTCGCGCGCCGAGGGCAACCGCCTGATCGATACCGCCGGGCGTGAGTACGTCGACGGCGTCGCCTCGCTCTGGGCGAACGTGCACGGCCACAGCCACCCCCACATCGTCGCCGCCATCCAGGAGCAGGCGGCGAAGCTCCAGCACAGCACCCTTCTCGGCATCACCCACGAGCCCGCCATCGAGCTCGCCCGTCGCCTCCTGCCCCACCTCCCCGGCCGCTCGCGCGTCTTCTTCAGCGAGAACGGCGCCTCCGCCGTCGAGGTCTCGCTGAAGATGGCCGTCCAATACTGGGCGAACCGCGGACGTCCCGAGCGCAACCGCATCGTCGCCCTCGACATGGCCTACCACGGCGATACCCTCGGGGCGGTCAGCGCCGGCGGCGAGGGCCCGTTCCGCGATGTCTACGCCTCCCTCCTCTTCGAGCCCCTGCGCTTCGCCAATGCCTACCGCTACCGCTGCGACCGCTGCGCCGCCGCCCCCGCCTGCACCGACGCCTGCGTCGACTCCCTGCGCGACCTGCTCGAGAGCCGCGGTGACGAGGTTGCCGCCGTCATCATCGAGCCGCGCGTGCAGGGCGCCGCCGGCATGATCGTCGCCCCCGAGGGCCACATCGCCGCCGTCCGCGCCCTCTGCGACGAGTTCGACACCCTCCTCATCGCGGACGAGGTGGCCACCGGCTTCGGCAAGACCGGCGCCATGTTCGCCTGCGACCTCGAAGGCGTCACACCCGACATAACGATCCTGGGAAAGGGCATCACGGGCGGCTACCTGCCCCTCTCCGCCACCGTCACCACCGAGGCGGTCTACCAGGCCTTTCACGGCGAGGAAGGACGCAAGCTCTTCCACGGCCACACCTACGCCGGCAACCCCATCTGCTGCGCCGCCGCTCTCGCCAGCCTCGACCTGTTCGAATCCGCGGATGTGCTCGGCCAGGCCCGCGACCGCGCCGAGCTGCTCGCGAGCCTCCTCGCCGAGCGCATCGCCGACCACCCCCTTGTCGGCGAGGTCCGCCAGCAGGGACTCATGACCGGCATCGAGCTGGTCGCCGACCGCGACACCCGCGCCCCCCTTCCCCCCGAGCGCGAGGCGGGTTGGCGCGTCTGCCTGGCCGCCCGCGATCGCGGGGTCTTCATCCGTCCCCTGGGGGACGTTATCGTCCTCATGCCTCCCCTCTCCATCGAGGAGGACGAGCTTGCGCAGATCTGTGAGGCGGTCGCCCATGGCCTCGACCGAGTCCCCCGCGGCTAGCGGCTGGCTCGGCGAGCTCCGCGATGAGCTCGCCGCCCTCGAACGGCGCTCCCTCCTCCGTACCGTTGTCACTCCCCAGAGCGGCCAGGCTGAGACGCTCACGATCGATGGGCGCGAGCTGCTCAACCTCACCTCCAACAACTACCTCGGCCTCGCCAACGATCCCCGCGTCGTCGAAGGCGCGGTCGCAGCCGCCCGCGCCTTCGGCGCCAGTGTCAGCGCCTCCCGCCTCCTCTGCGGCTCCACCCCCCTCCACGAAGAGCTGGAAGCCCGTCTGGCGGCCCTCAAGGGCCAGGAGGCGGCCCTCCTCTACTCCTCCGGCTACCTGGCGAACCTCGGCGTCCTCACCGCCCTTGCTCACCCCGGCGACGCTATCTTCAGCGATGCCCTCAACCACGCCTCCATCATCGATGGCTGCCGCCTCTCCGGCGCCGCGACCAAGGTCTACCGCCACTGCGACCCCGACCACCTCGCCGAGCTGCTCGCGGCCACCCCCGCCCGCCGCCGCCTCATCGTCAGCGAGACCGTCTTCAGCATGGACGGCGACATCGCCCCCCTCCCCGCGCTCGTCGAACTCGCCCGCGCCCACGACGCCATCCTCGTGCTCGACGAGGCCCACGCCACCGGTGTACTCGGGCCCGCCGGCGAGGGCGCTCTCGCCCGCTTCGGCCTCGATCCCGACGGCATCGTCATCGTGGGCACGCTCTCGAAGGCGCTCGCCTCGGCCGGCGGCTTCGTCGCCGCGAGCCAGACCGTCATCGACTACCTCGTGAACCGCTCCCGCCCCTTCATCTTCAACACCGCCCTGCCCCCCCCCAGCGTCGGCGCCGCCCTTGCCGCCCTCGATGTCGTGGCCGCCGAGCCGGAGCGACGCGCCCACCTCGATGCCCTCGCGACGCGCCTGCGCACCGGCCTCGTCGCGGCTGGCCACTCGCCCTCCGACTCCGAGACCGCCATCGTGCCCCTTCTCCTCGGGTCCGCCGATGCCGCCCTCGCCGTCGAGCGCCGTCTGCGCGACGCCAGCATCCTCTCCCGCGCCATCCGCCCCCCCACCGTCCCCGAGGGCACGGCCCGCATCCGCTTCAATCTGATCGCCACCCACACCACCGACGACATCGACCGCGTGCTCGCCGCCGTCCCCCCGCCCGCGTGACCCACCGCACCCTCTTCGTCACCGGCACCGATACGGGCGTGGGCAAGACGGTGGTCGCCGCCTGGCTCGCAGCCAGCCTCGCGCCCAACGCGAGCGTCGCGCTCGTCAAGCCCTTCCAGACCGGCGCCGTCGACCCCGCCGCCGAAGGTGACGAGGCCTTCTACCGCGCTGCCCTCGGCGACGAGGCTGTCACCATCCGCACGCTCGTCACCCTCCCCGAGCCGCTTGCGCCCTCGATTGCCGCCGAGCGCGCGGGCGTGCCTATCGATGTCGCCGCCGCCCTCGTGGAGTGCCGTGCCCTGGCGAAGCGGAGCGACATAACGATCGTCGAAGGCGCCGGTGGCCTGCTCGTCTCGATCACCGCCGAGCACGACATGGCGAGCTTCGCCGCCGCCCTCGACGCCACCCTCGTAGTCGTCGCGCGACCCTCCCTGGGCACTCTGAACCACACCGCCCTCACCCTTGAGGCGGCTGCCCGGCGCGGCCTGCCGGTCGAATTGCTCGTTATAAGCGGCTTCCCGAAGGATGCCGGCGTTGTCGAGTGGGAGAACCTGCGCTACCTGCGCGACCGCTACCCCGCCCTGCCCCTCATCGTCCTCGCCGAGGCGCCCCTTGCCCCCTCGGACCCTCTGGCCGGACTCGACCCCCACACACTCGGCCCCACACCCCTGCTCCTGGCCGGACAAGACCTTCCCCTGCTCGACCTCCCCGTCTAACCCAGCGAGGCGTAGACCGCCCGTGCGAGCCGGGCGGAGCGCGGATCGTCCCCGTCCAGCGTGCTCGTCCACATCTGGTTCATCGCGTACCCGAACCCGAGCCCCGCATCCGGGTCGCAGAATCCCAGCGAGCCGCCCATTCCCGCATGCCCGAAGGCGTTCTCGCCGCGTGCATCCCCCGACCCCGGGACCGGCATCATGAAGCCAAGGGCTCGGCGCACCGGCGTCTGCAGGACGATGTCCCTGCCTTCAATCTGTGGCGTCCCCGCCAGCTTGATGGCCTCTTCGCTCAGGAGCCGGTGGCCCCGCCACGCGCCCCCGGACCCCAGCGCCCCGTAGATGGTCGCCAGGGCGCGGGCATTGGTGTGACCGTTCGACCCCGGCTGCTCCGAGCCCCGGAAGGCGCGGCTGTTCCGGCCCTTGTTCGGACCCCTGGGGGCGATGTTGAACGTGCGCGCCGCCAGCGACGTCGGCTCCAGGAGCGCGGCCGCTGCCAGACTCGGCAGCGCTTCGGCGGAGACCTGGGCGAGGTGCAGGTCCGAGACCCGGTGGTCCTCCTCGGGGCCGAAGCCCAGCAGGAAGTCGACTCCCAGCGGCCCTGCGATCTCCTCCCGGATGAACGTCCCCACGGAGCGTCCGCTCACGCGCCGGACCACCTCCCCCACGAGCCACCCGAAGGTCGCTGCGTGGTACCCCGTCTTCTCTCCCGGCTCCCACACCGGCGCCTGTCGCGCCAGCGCCCCCGCCATCGCGTCCCAGTCGAGCTCCGCCCCTACGGGCAGCTCCTCGTCGATGACCGGTAGCCCCGCCTGGTGCGTGAGCAGGTAGCGAAGCGGGAGGTCTTCCTTGCCCGCCTGCGCGAACTCCGGCCACACGCCCGCCACCGGCGCCTCGAAGTCGAGCAGCCCCCGGTCCGCCAGCATGTGTGCCGCCAGCGCCACCGCCCCCTTCGTCGACGAGTAGACGAGTACGAGGGTGTCGCGCTCCCACGCTTTGGTCCGCTCCCGGTCCACGTGGCCCGCCCACAGGTCGACCACCAGCTCCCCGCCGAGAGCCACTGCCACCGACGCGCCCGTGTCAACGTCTTCGGCAAAGTTCCGGGCGAACGCTTCGCGCACGCGCTCGAAGCGCGCGTCGCACGCCCCGTGGATCGTGGGAACTTCGGCGGAGGTCACAGCGTGTCGCTGAACGAGGTCGCGATGTGTCCTTCGGCTTCCAGGCGGGCGTATTCCTCGTTGCTCACGCCCAGCAGCTCCCGGTAGACGTAGTCGTTGTCTTGCCCGAACGCGACCGGAGGCCGCCGGATGCCCCCTTCCGACTCCGGGAAGTCGTAGATCGGGCGCGGGTAGAGGTGCGTGCCGATGTCGTCCTGCAGCTCCTGCGGGATGTAGAGGTTCCGCGCCTGCACGTGCGGGTCGTCGAGCACGCGCGAGGCCTCCAGCACCGGCGCTGCCGCCACGCCCGCCGCCTGCAGCCGCGCGAACAGCTCCTCGTCGTCGAAGTCCACCGTCCACTCCGCCAGCTTCTCGTCGAGCAGGTCCTGCACAGCCGCGCGGCCGGCGGCCGTCGCCAGCTCGGGGGCCTGCGCCCACTCGGGGTCGCCCATGACGGTGCGAAGCGCCTCCCAGGTGGCGTTGCTCGTCACCGTGATCGCGATCCAGCGGTCGTCGCCCGTCTCCGCGCCCCCTGGCGAGAGGCACGGATAGACGCCTGACGGCGCGTGGCCGTCGGCGGCGTAGATCGAGCGGTTCCCAATCGCCCCCTCGACCTCGCCGTTGAAGCTGTAGTTCATGTACGCCTGCGCGAACATTCCCGCCGCGTTCTCCGCCTGCGCCATCTCGATGAACTGGCCCCTGCCCGTGTTCTCCCGGTGCCAGATCGCCATCATGATCGCGAACGCGATCTGCGTCGCGGCGGTGTAGTCGGCGGCGAAGATGCCGCTGTTCGAGTTGGGATCGCTGCCCTCGTAGCCACGCAGGATCTGGTGTCCCATCGTCCCTTCCAGGTGGGCGCCCATCGTGCGCGCGCTCGCGTACTCCCCCGTAATCCCGTAGCCCGGCGCCCGCAGGAAGATGATGTCGTCCCGCTGCTCGCGCAGCCACTCGTACGAGATGCCGAGCTTCTCCATCGTGCCCACGGCGCTGTTCTCGAGCACCGCGTCCGACATCGCCGCCAGCCGCCCCAGGATCTCCTTGCCTTCCGGTCGCCGGATATCGACCGTGAAGCTGCGCTTGTTCCGGTAGAGGCTCACGAACATCGGGTGGTAGTTCCACGGGCGCTCGCCCGGGTCGCTGTTCGGCAACCCCGTGACCCAGCCCGGTCCCCCCTGCGTCATCGCCTTCGAGATGCGCGGACCCGGCACCGCCCGCGTGTTCGGCTGCCAGACGAACTGGTTCTCCTGCTTCAGCACCTCCGCCCCCAGGTCGGCCAGCAGCACGGTCGAGAACGTTCCCGCCCATACGCCGCCCAGGTCGAGGATGCGGATTCCTTCTAGCGGTTGTTTCGCCATTAGCGCACCTCCACCACGCCGGCCGCCGCCAGCGCGTCGATCTCACCGGCGCCGTAGCCGGCCTCCGCCAGCACCTCCGCCGTGTGCTCCCCCAGCAGCGGCGCCGGCCGGCGCAGCTCCCACGGCGTCTCCGACATCAGGAACGGACGTCCGGGGAACTCCACCTCGCCGAGTTCCGCGTGTTCCGCAAGCTCCCAGAAGCCCCGCGCCCGGAAGTTCGGGTCGTCGAACACCTCATCGACGGTGAACAGCGGACCGCAGAGGAACTTCACCTTGCGAGCGGCCTCCCAGATCTCCCGCTTCGTGTGTTCGAGAAGCCACACGTAGAAGAACGCGTTGAACTCCTCGATCGCATCCGCGTTCATCTGGATGGCCGGGTCGTCCCACTTCTCATCTTCCATCCAGTCCGGGTACCCGAGGAACTCGCGCGCATTCCTGAAGCGCGCCCCCCCGCCCTGCAGGTCCACCCAGCCGTCCTGGCAGGGGAACACGCCGTTCAGCATGCCCACCCCCGCCCCCGGCGATCGCAGCGACTTCCGCCCCGAGTACTGGTAGCCCATCACCGTCGCGTGCCGCCGGTCGACCCCGACCAGATGGCTGTCCGCAATCGAGAAGTCGACGTGCTGGCCCACGCCCTGGTAGCGACCCGCCATCAGCGCGCCCATCAGCGCCGTCGCCGCTGCCGATCCCGACTGCACCAGCGCCGCCGTGCCGTACATCTTCACCGGCTCCCGCTCGAGCAGCCCCGTCGAGAACATCTCGCCCCCGAACGCGTAGAGCACGAGGTCCGAGCCCTTGTAGTCCCGGTAGGGGCTCTCCTGCCCGAAGTTCGTAATCGACACCAGCGGTACATTCGCCCGCCGTGCGTGGATTTCCTCGAAGTCCACGCCCAGCTTCTCCACCACCCCCGGCCGGAAGCTCTCGACGACGAGGTCGGCGCTCTCCAGCAGTCGCCAGAACACCTCCCGTCCCCGCTCCTCCGCGAGGTCCAGCACCAGCGAGCGCTTGTTCGTGTTGAAGTAGAAGAACGTGCCGCTCTTCTCCGGGTGGCGCTCGCCCCCCTTGTAGGGCCCGAGCCGCCGCGAGGGATCGCCCCCGGGCCGCTCGATCTTGATCACGTCGGCCCCGAAATCCGCGAACAGCTTCGTCGCGTACGGGCCCGCGATGTGCTGGGTCAGGTCCAGCACCCGAACATCGTTCAGAGGACCGGTCATCGGCCCCTCCTCCGTGGCTTGTGCTCGCGCCCGCCGGAACGGGCGCAGGGGCGCATCTTACGGCGTTCTCGGGTCCGGTTCCCCGGAACGCAATCAGGGGGCGCAGCCGTGGAGCTGCGCCCCCTGAGGGTTGGGCGGTTGGTGGCCGCCGGGCCCGGTTGCTACTGCGTGACCTTCGCCTTCTGCTCGGCGAGCAGGTCGGCCGGCATGGTCACGTACCCGACTTCCGGCACAATCGCGTCCGACTGGTCGAGGAAGAACTCCACGAACGCGGCAACCTCGGGGCGCTCCGCGAGGAGGCTGGCGCGGGTGTAGATGAAGAGCGGCCGCGAAAGCGGCGTGTACTCGCCCGAGAGAGCGGCCTCGAAGCTCGGGGCCACGCATCCATTTCCGTCATCGACCGACACAGCCCGCAGGCCCTGGCCGGCCTCAAGGAAGTAGGCGAAGCCGAAGTAGCCGATGGCGTTCTTGTCGCGGCCGATGCCCAGCGCGAGGATGTTGTCGTCCTCGGAGGGCGTGCCGTCGCCACGGTGGGTCGCGCCCTCGACCGCTTCGATGATGGCCTCATTGAAGTAGTCGAACGTGCCCGAGTCGGCGCCCGGGGAGTAGGCGGAGATGTCCTTCTCCGGCCACTCAGCCCGGATATCTCTCCACTTCTTCGCGCCGTCCGCGCTGAAGGCCTGGTTCAGTTCCATGACCGTCATGCACTGGGCGAAGTCGTTATCGGGATGGACCATGACGGTGAGGGCGTCGATCGCGACCTGGATCTCGACGATGTCGTCGATGCCGTTCTCGGCGCAGGCGTTCACTTCCTTGTCCTTGATGGGCCGGGAAGCGTCGCTGATCTGGGTCTCGCCGCGGCAGAACTTCTCGAAGCCGCCGCCGGTGCCGGAGAAGGCCACGTTCACGCGCACGTCGGAGACGTACCCGAACTCCTCGGCCATCGCCTCCGCGATGGGGAAGACCGTCGAGGAACCGTCGATGCGGATCTCACCCGACAGGTTGGCGTACTTGTCGTCGCCTGCGTCGCCCGCCTGCGCCTGCGTTGCTTGAGTCGCGGGTTCGGGCGTGCCCTCGTCGTCGCCGCCACACGCGACCGTGATCAGCGCGAACGCCGCCAGGCCGGTGATGAGGAGCAGCAGCCAGCGGCGCTGCCCCGAGCTGAGAGTCTTGTTGTGGAAGGTCACGGAAGTAGTGATGCCCCCTGAGAGATTTGCCAGCCCGGTCTCAGGCTGGCGCTCGGTCGTGAGGGAAGCTAGCCCCTGGGGCTTAAGTGGGCGTTAACACCGCGGACGGGCCGTGCCCCCCGGCTGAGGGCGTACGATCCCTCCTTCGCTCCTATGGTGATTGACGTCCTTGCGCTGCTCCTGGCCTTCCTTGCCGGCTCTGTGCCCTTTTCCTGGCTCATCGCCCGATACCGCTACGGCGTCGATCTGCGTGAGATCGGCGACGGCAACGTCGGCGGCGGCAACCTCCTCGAGCACGCCGGCATGCTTCCCGGCATTGCCGCCATGCTCCTCGACCTACTCAAGGGCGCTGCCGCCACCGCCTTTGCGATCGCGGTCGCCGGCGACGAGTGGGTCGTGCTCACGGCGGGCGCGCTCGCCATCGTTGGGCATGTCTTTCCACCGTGGCTCGGCTTTGCCGGTGGGCGTGGCGCATCCCCCGCGCTCGGCGTCGCCTGGGCGCTCTTTCCGCTTCCGGGCGTCGCCATGTTCGTGTTCGGGGTCGTTGTGCTCGTGGCCCGGCGCAGCACGGTCGCCGGCATTGCCACCGCTGTCGTCGCGCTCGTCGTGACCGTGTTCGCCACGGGCGGCGACTTGAGCCGCCTCCTCTTCGTCGGCCTGCTCTTCATCACGGTGGGGCTCAAGGATGGCCTCGACCGGCTGCTCCTCGAGCGCCGCGCTTCGGGCTAGGCGCGCTCCACGATCAGCGGCAGCGAGCGCACTCCGCGGTGCTGCAGGCTCGGCATGCGCGGCAGCGGTCCGTCGTCCGTCCGCCTGATCTCCGCGAACCGCGAGAGCAACGCCTCGATCGCGATCGCCCCTTCGAGCCGCGCCAACGGCGCCCCCAGGCAGAAGTGCGTGCCGATGCCGAAGGTCAGGTGCCGGTTCGCGTTCCCCCGCTGGATGTCGAAGGTGTCTGCCCCCGCGAACATGCGCTCGTCCCGGTTCGCCGACCCGAACCAGAGCACGGCCTCTTCCCCCGCCTCGATGTGAGCGTTCCCCACGACCGTGGCCGCCTTCGCCCGGCGCGACATGTACTGCGCCGGCGCGCTGTAGCGCAGCACCTCTTCGATCGCGTTCGGGGCCAGCGACAGGTTTCCCCGCAGCAACTCCAGTTGTTCCGGTTGCTCCAACAGCGCCAGCACCGTGTTTCCGATCAGGTCCCTCGTCGTCTCGTTGCCCGCCACCAGGAGCAGGACCAGCAGGTGGATCAGCTCGTCCCCAGTCAGACGCGCGCCCTCCACCTCCGCCCGCACCAGCGCGCTGATGAGGTCGTCACGAGGTTCCAGCCGCCGCGCCTCGATGAGCGCCGTGAAGTACTCGCGCAGCGCCGGGAACGCGCGCCCTCCCAGCGGGTAGCGCCCCGGCCCCTGCCCCCGCAGCTCGAGCGCGATGATCGCCTCGTCCGACCACTGCTTGAACTCCGCTCGGTCGCTGCTTGGCACCCCCAGGATCTCTGCGATCACGATCACCGGCAGCGGGTGACTGAACGACTCCACCAGGTCGAACCGTCCGTCCGTCGGGACGGCATCCAGCAACTCGTGCGCGATCGCGCGGATGCGCGGCCCCAGCCGCTCGACCGTCTTCGGGGTGAATGCCTCCGCCACCAACGACCGCAACCGCGTGTGCTCAGGCGGGTCGCTGTTCAGCAGCCCTACGGTGCGCGGCAGCCGCTCCCGCGTGTCCGGGTCGACCTCGTACTGACCCGCCGGAGGCTCCATCGTCCAATGCTCGTGGTCTCGCGAGATGGCCACGCACTGGTCGTGCCGGAACACGAACCAGACTCCGTGCCCCCGCCCGAACTGCGCCGCCACCCGCTCGTGGACGCGCCGTACGTCCTCGCTCCACTCACTGCTTCGTGCCGCATCGACCCGCAGCGGGCTGTGCTCGCGTCCCCAGGCGTAGAAGCCGTACGGGTCCGCGAGGAACGGATCATCCTCGCGCCAGGGCGCTTCCGAGGGGGTGAACGTCTCTGCCATGCCGCCCTCCGTGGGCCGATTCTAGTCCTGCGCGGCTTCCCTCGAAGGCGCCGGCCGCGCCTTGATCGACTCTATCTCCACGATCCGCTCCTGGAACCGCCAGAACCCGTCCTCGCAGCGCTGCACCGTGTCCCGGTACCGACCGAACACGAGCACATACGGTTCGAGCGTCTCGTCCTCGTCCAGCCGCGTGAAGAAGCTCTCGGTCTTCGCCGTGTCGCCCTCAACGGTGATGCGGGGCTGCACCATCATGTGCTTGTGCCACGTCTCCGGCGCGCGCGTGTGCGTCGCGATGAAGGCCGCGAGCGCTTCCCGCCCGTCAATCCGGTTGCCCGGCGTTCCGAAGTCCGGGGGCCTGCGCATGTCGAAGGCCCCGTCCTCCGTGAAACAGTCGACCCACTCCGCCTCCAGCCCGTAGTCGATGCTGTGGGCGTAGCGGTACATGTTCGCGACCACGCCCCGCTCGTCCTCGAGCGACGCCAGTCGCGTCTCCAGCTCGGACAGACGTTCCTCCGTGATCGCCATTGCGTCCCCCTCCGGCCCATACGCCGTCCGCGCGACCCTAGCCCAGCCGCCCGCCCCGGCGCTACCCCGAGCCCCGCTCCACCGGCGGTGTCGCTGCTGGATCCTCAGGGTGCGAGGGCATCCGCCGCAGCCCCGGCTGCCGTATCAGGATCGCTGCCACCACGCCGACCAACACGATCGCCGCGAACACGATCCAGCCGTCGTCATCGAGCAGCGCCCGCCCCGCGCGGGCGATCGGCCAGGTCAGCAGTCCCGCGGCCGCCGTCAGCGTGAGGTAGATGCCCATCACCCGCCCCATGACGGTGATCGGCGTGTGCGACTGGACCATCGTCTGGAAGACGAGCCAGCGGAAGCCCAGGATCAGCCCGATCAGGCTCATCAGTACCGCCGTCAGTAAGTAGGCCGGGGAAATCCACACTGCCACCGCCAGGAGGGCGGACGCGATGATCGCGAGTCCGTACCAACGCCCGGCGTTCCGCACCCTCGGGATAGACGTGAGGACGGCAACGCTGACAAGTGTCCCCACCCCGAGGAAGAGGTACAGGAAGCTCACCCCCCGCGCGCTCAGGTCGAAGCGATCCCGAACCAGCTCCAGCGCCAGCCATGGTCCGGCGAGCGCCGCGGTGAGCAGCAACACAAACAGTAGCCGGAGGCGGGTTGTCCCCCAGACGAACCGGAAGCCCTCGGCGATGTCGCCGCGCAGGGTCGTGGGCTTGGATTGGCCTCCGGCCGCCTCATCGTCGTCCCCACCCGGTTCGCGCGGGGGAACCCGAAGCGGGATCAGGAACAACACCCCCACTGCCGCTATTGCCGCCAGGATCACGAATGCGACTTCGATTCCCCACACGGTGACGGCTGCCCCCGCCAGGGGAATCCCGGCCCCAGCCCCGAGAGTGAAGGCCACGTAGTTCAGCGCATTGGCGTTCAGGATCCGCTCCCTCGGCACGAGCGCGGGAATGAGGGCATGCCCCACGGGCGCCCCGAGCGCCAACCCTGCGCTCGCCAAGACCCCCATCACAACGGCGAGCCCCAGCGAGAGCACATCCGCGGCGACCAGAGTGGCCGATAGCAGCAGGGCCAGCGCGACGGCCACGTGGCTTGCCATCAGCAGCTTGCGCCGGTCCCTGCGATCCGCCAGCCAGCCAGCCGGCAGACCCAGCAGCAGCGCCGGGATGGCCAACGTCACGGCGAACAGAGCGCTGGGGTAGTCGCGGTCTAGCTTCTCAATGACCAGCCAGACGAAGAGAAACGTCTGTGCGCTCTGCGCCGCCCCGTAGCTCACGTTGGCGGCCCACAGCCACGGGTAGCCCCGTTCCCGGAACGATGCGAACGGCTGCAACCGCCATCCCCCTCCGCCCCCCGGCCCCTCCTCCGTGCTGGTCATCGTCCCCCGTGCGGCCCATGCGCCGTCCGCGCGACCCTAGCCGAAGGCGTAGACCACCGTCGAGTAGTGCGTCAGCCCGGCGAGCGCCGTGAGCAGGTGGAACAGCTCGTGGTAGCCAAACACCCGCGGAAACGGATCGGGCCGCCGGCGTGCGTGAACCACGCCCCCGAGCGAGTAGAGGACCCCTCCCGCCAGCATCAGCGCCAGCACGGTCGAGGACGCCGCCGCGGCGAATGGCGCGATTGCGATCAGGCCGATCCAGCCCAGCCCCAGATACAGACCAAGGTTGAGCCATCGAGGCGGTGTCGGGTTCAGCGCCTTCGAGGCGATCCCCACCGCGGCCAGCCCCCATAACACCGAGAGGATCGGGATCCCCCAGCCGTTTCCCAGTAGCACCAGGCAGAACGGAGTGTAGGTTCCCGCGATCAGCACGAAGATCATCGAGCGGTCGATCCGCTGCAGCAGCGCCCGTCCCCGCTCGACCAGGTGGTAGGCGCTGCTGGCCGAGAAGAGCAGCACCATCGACGCCCCGAAGATCGCTCCGCCCACGTACTCCCGCGCGCTATCGGCGATGAGCATCAGCCCGACCAGCGCCGCCGGCGAGGCCAGCGCCATCCACAGGTGGAACTGGCCGCGAAGAGCGGGACGCGCCTGCTGGATCATGCTTCCAGCGTAGACGATCGCGCATGCGATTCGAAGGAGCGGCGCCGGACGCTACCCCGATGCTGCGTCCGCCGGCGCGGCCACCGCCGCCTCCGGCTCCGGGTGCGAGGGCATCCGCCGCAGCCCGGGCTGCGTCAGCAGGAACACAGCCCCCACGGCCACCATCGCCGCCCCGCACAGGGAGAACCAGGCGCCCGCCCCCACCCACTCCGCGCCAAGACCCGCCAGCAGGGCCCCCAGCGGCGAGCCCCCCATCATGATGAGCGTGTAGATGGCCATCACCCTCCCCATCACCGAACTCGGCGTGTTCGACTGGATCAGCGTCAGGTTCAGGTTCATGAAGAACGCGGCGCTGAGGCCGGTCAACGCCATCAGCAGCGCCGTCAGCAGGTAGCTGTAGGAGAACCCGATGATGATCGCGAGGCCGCTGCTGATCATGAGTGCGCAGGTGAACCAGCCCCCGGCGTTCTTCAACTGACGCAGTGAGGCGAGGAAGAGCGAACTGCAGGTCAGCCCCACCCCCAGGTACGTGAAGAGCATGCTCGCCCGGAATCCGTCCGCATCGAGCTGCACCTGCGCCACCTTCGGCAGCAGCGTTATCCAGGCGCCGTTGATCACCACCGATGAGAGCAGCAGCAGGAGGAAGAGCACCCGGATGTTCGGTTCCCCGGCGATGAACCGGAACCCCTCGGCGACATCACCCAGCACCGCGCGGAGCGCCGATCGTTGGGGACCCGCCGCCGGGGCCGGGGAGGGTCCGTGCGCGGGAATGCGCAGCGGAATGATGAAGATGACGCCAACACCCATCACGACCGCCTGCGCCGCAAAATTCCCCCCGATGCCCCATAGCGCAAGGGCCGCTCCGCCCAGCGCCGGACCCGCCATCTGCGACACGGTCTGCCCGATGCTGTTCAAGGTGATTGCGTTCATCAGCCGGTTCGCCGGCACCACGGCCGGGATCAGTGCTTGCCGTATCGGCTGCCCCACCGCCACTCCCGTGCCAACCGCAAGCGACATCACGAGCGCCATCCGCAACGTCATCAGGTCCATCCAGATGAAAACGGCCGTCAGCAGGGCGGCGACCAGGACGATCGCCTGGCTGATGAACAACAGAGCCCGACGGTTCCACCGATCGGCGAGCACTCCCGCTGGCAGCGAGAAGAAGAAGACCGGAATGCCCAGCGTGAAGCTGACCAGTCCCAGGTAGAAGTCCCTCGCCTGCAGCGTTTCGATCACCAGCCACACGAACGCGAAGCGCTCGATGCCGTGCACCAGCGCGTAGCTGAAGTTGTTCGCCCACAGCAGCCGGAAGTCCCGCAGCTCGAAGGCAGCGAAAGTCTGGAGGTTGAGCCCGCCTCCAAGGCGCCGGGCGATGCTGGTCATGGCCCCGGCCCTCCCCTCGAGTGGCCGCCTCTGGACGCTACCCCGAAGCCGCGTCCGCCGGCGCGGCCACGTCGGCCGATGTGGCCACGGGCGTCTCCGGGTGGGACGGCATCCGCCTCAGCCCCGGCTGCGTCACAAGGAAGATCGCCGCTACGCCCGCGATCACCGCACCGCACAGGGAGAACCAGCCACCCGCGCCCAGCCACTCGGCCCCGAGGCCGGCCATGAGGCCTCCGAACGGCGCGCCGCCCATCAGGATGAGTGTGTAAATGGACATCACCCGCCCCATCACGTTTCCCGGCGTGTGCGACTGGATGAGCGTCAGGTTCAGGTTCATGAAGAACCCGGCGTTGAATCCGCTCAGGACCATGAACAGCACCGTCAGCGGGTAGCTGTTCGAGAGCCCGATCCCGACCGCCAGGCTGCCGCCGATGACGAGCGTCAGGCTGAACCAGCCACCTGCATTCCTGATTCGCGGAAGCGAGGCGAGGATGAGCGAACTGACGATCGTGCCCACACCCATGAATGCGAACAGCATGCTTGTCCAGAAGGCGCTCTGGCCGAGTTGGGAATGTCCTATCCGCGGCAGCAGCGTCTGCCACGGACCCATGATCACGAGTGCCGAGGCGAGCAGCAGGATGAACAGCACGCGGATTTCGGCGTTCTTGAAAATGATGAAACGGAACCCTTCGACGATGTCGCTCAGCATGACCCGGAGCGGCGAGCGGCTGCGTGTTCCTGCTTCTCCGCTCGGGACCGCCGAGGGCGCCCGCAGGGGAATACGAAGCGGAATGAGGAAGAGCACTCCGATGCCCACCAGGACCGACTGAAGCCCGAAGCCCCACCCGATGCCCCAGAGTGTGATGACGGCGCCCCCGAGCGCGGGCCCGCCTATCTGGGAGACGTTCTGGCCGAGGCTGTTCAGCGTGATCGCGTTCATCAGCAGGTGCGGGGGAACCACCGCCGGGATGAGCGCCTGCCGTACTGGCTGCCCGATCGCGATGCCCACGCCCGCGAACAGGGCCATCGCCATCGACATCCCGATGCTCATCACGTCTATCCAGATCAGGACGGCTGTCAGGATGCAGGCCGCCAGCACCAGGAACTGGCTGACAAAGAGCAGCACGCGCCGGTTCCAGCGGTCGGAGAGCACGCCCACCGGGAGCGCGAGAAACAGAACCGGCACACCCAGGGCGAAGCTCACCGCTCCCAGGGCGATGTTCCCCGCCAGCAATGCCTCAATGACCAGCCAGGGGAAGGCGAAGCGCAGGATCCCCTGCACCAGCGCGTAGCTGAAGTTGTTGAGCCACAGCAGCCGGAAGTTGCGTATGCCGAAAGCAGCGAACGTTTGCAGGCTAAGGCCACTCTCAGCCAACCGTGCGGGACCGGCTCCCGCGCCGCGCTCCTCGATCCGTGCCAATCCCCCACCAGCGCGAGCGCGGCTCTTCAGTGCTGACGTTCTCGCGAACGTCAACGTACGCCCATGTACGGTGGGCGGCAATCCCGGTCGCTCTCCCAGCGCGTACCATTCCCCGTCGCGAGCATCCCGTGACGAAGCCAGCTACACCCGCCGCCACACCCCTGCCCCTTGAGGGCATTCGCGTCTGCGACTTCTCCTGGATCGTCGCGGGCCCCCAGGCGACGAGCATCCTCGCCGACCTCGGCGCCGAGGTCATCAAGGTCGAGAACGAGGACCACCCCGACCCCGTCCGGCGCATGCCCGGCGAGCCTGGCCCCAACCGGCGCGGCATGCACAACAACTTCAACCGCAACAAGCTCAGCATCACCGCCAACCTTGGCAAGCCCGGCGGTCGCGAGCTGGTTGAACGCCTGGTCGCCGTCTCCGACCTCGTCGTCGAGAACTTCAGCCCCGGCGCCTTCGCCCGCATGGGCTTCCCCTTTGAGCGCCTCCGCGAACTCCGCCCCGACATCGTCTATCTCTCCATCTCCGGCTACGGCCACGTTGGCCGCGACACCGCCTACGTCACCTGGGGACCGACCGCCCAGGCCGTCTCCGGCGCGACCGCCGTCTCTGGCCTCCCCGACCAGCCCCCCGCCGGCTGGGGCTTCTCCTACCTCGACCACACCGCCGGCTACTACGGCGCCGTCGCCGCCCTCATGGCCCTCTACCACCGCGCCCAGACCGGCGAGGGTCAGCACGTCGACCTCTCCCAGGTCGAGACCGGCATGCTGCTCGCCGGCGTTCCCATGCTCGATTTCCAGGTCAACGGACGCCCCTCGGAGCGCATCGGCAACCGCTCGCGCTGGCCCGCCGTCGCTCCCCACGGCATCTACCGCTGCCAGGGCGAGGACCGCTGGATCGCCATCGCCGTCGAGAACGACGCCTGCTGGCGCGCTCTCTGCGACGAGCTGGGGGACGACGAGCTTTCCGCAGACGGACGCTTCGCCACGAACGAGGCCCGCGTCGCCAACCAGGACGCCCTCGACGACGCCATCACCGCCCGCACCCGCGAGCGGGAGCCCCACACCCTCATGGATGCCCTCCAGGCCCGTGGTGTCCCCGCGGGCGTCGTCCAGACGATGGAAGACCGCATGGAGCGCGATCCTCAGCTCGCCGCCCGCGGCTTCTACCCCACCGCGTCCCACCCTGAGGTCGGCGAGCACCGCTTCGAGGGGCTGCCCATGCGCTTCTCGAAGGCTCGCTGGCGTGTCGACCGCGGCGCCCCTCTCCTCGGCGAGCACACGCGCGAGGTCGCCACCGACATCCTTGGCTACAGCGAGGCTGAGTTCGAGGCGCTGGTCGCCGAGGGGGCTGTCTGATGCCCGGACCCCTCACCGGCCTCACCGCCCTCGAGATCGGCGACCGCGGCGAGGTCGCCGGCAAGCTCCTCGCCGACGCGGGCGTCGAGGTGACTCGCGTCGAGCCCCCCGAGGGCGCCCGCAGCCGCCACACCGGTCCCTTCGTCGATGACCGCCCCGACCCTAACGCCAGCCTCCACTTCGCCTACCTCAACACGAACAAGCGCGGCGTCACCCTCTCGCTCACCGAGCCCGGGGACGCGGCACGCTGGCGCGCCCTCGTCGCCCGTGCCGACATCGTCGTTGACGGCACGGATCCGGGCGCCCTCGACGCCCTCGGCCTCGGCTACGAGGCGCTCGCGGCGGACTCGCCCCGCCTCGTCTGGTGCGCGATCACGCCCTTCGGACTCACTGGCCCCCGCCGCGACTGGGCCGCTACCGATCTGGTCAGTATGGCCCTCGGCGGCCCGCCCATGAGCACCGGCTACGACGACCACGACCTGCCCCCCATCCGCGCCGACGGCGAGCACTCGTTCTGGATGGCCGGCGAGTACGCCGTTGCCGGGATCGTGGCCGCCCTCCTGCAGCGCACGCTCACGGGTGAAGGCCAGCTCATCGACGTCTCCATCCATGAGGCCGTCGCCTGCACCACCGAGGGGGCGTTCGAGAGTTGGGAGTACCGCCGCCGCATCAACCAGCGCCAGACGGGCCGCCACTCCGCCGCCGACCCCACGCCTCCCTCCCAGTTCCTCAGCGCCGATGGCCACTACCTCCAGATCCTCGGCAGCGGCGTTCCCCGCAGCAGGCGCCTCTTCCCCCTCCTGCTCGAGTGGCTCGATGAGCACGATGCCGCCGCCGACCTCCACGACCCCGCCTACAGCCGCGCCCTCTACGACGGCGAGGGCGACACCGCCGCCGCCACCCGCCACGTGGGCGAGGTCATCGCGCAGTTCGTCGCCACGCGCCCGGCCGAGGAGATGTACCGTCGAGCCCAGTCGATGCACCTCCCCTGGGGGCCGGTGCGCTGGCCCGAAGAGAACCTCGACGACCCCCACTGGGACGACCGCGACTTCTTCGTCGAGGGCGCCGTCCCCGGCGCCTCCGCCCCGGCCCGCTACCCCCGTGCCGGCTACCGCTTCACCGCCACCCCCGTCGAGCTTCGCCGCCCCGCCCCCGTCTCGGCGAGCACAACGATGAGGTCTTCGCAGAGACCGACTGAGCGGGGCTGACGCTACGCGCCGCCACCCAATCGGGTCCCCGCCAGGAACGCCTCGAACTCCGCCCGATGGTCGCTCTCCATCGCCGCCAGCTGCCCGATGTCGATCAGGTGGCGTTCTGTGCGCACGACGAGCGTCCGCAGCAGGTCCGACTCCTCGCAGGGCGCCTCGTGTTCGATGGCGTCGTACCCCTCGAACCGCCTGGACACCGTGACGACCGCCTCCAGCGGCACCGCGTGCACCCGCTTCCAGCGATCCGGGACATCGTCGGTCTCAGCCGCCCCCCGCACCCGGATCGCATACGACGGCGCCCCCTCTTTGCGAAAGATGACCGCGTAGTCGGGCGACTCCAGTCGCTCCCACCCCTCGGCCGTCAGGTCCGGAGTCCCCAGCGCCCCTTCGTCCCCCAGCCAGATCCGCGGCTGCTCCTCTGCTTCGGTCATGCGGCCTCCCTTCGCAACGGCCGGTCCTCGCCCGCTGTGTCGCGATAGACTACCGCCCGCCGGCGCCTGGGAACCTGGCCGGCGATCGTCTGGAGGACGCTATGGGAAGGCTGGATGGGAAAGTAGCGCTCATTACGGGCTCGGCGCGCGGCCAGGGAGAAGCAGAGGCCAGGCTCTTCAGCGCCGAGGGCGCCTCTGTCGTGGTCGCGGATGTGCGCGAGGCCGAGGGCGCTAAGGTGGCGGCTGAGATCGCCGAATCCGGCGGGAGCGCCGAGTTCATCCACCTCGATACGACCCAGGTCGACGCCTGGAAGGCCACCGTTGCGAGCACCGTTGAGAGTTACGGCAAGCTCGACATCCTCGTGAATAACGCCGCCATCTGGCGTGGCGAGGGTGGCATCGAAGACATAACCTCCGAGAACTGGGACGACCTCTTCGACGTCAACTGCAAGGCAGGGTTCCTGGGCATGCAGGCCGCCATCCCCGAGATGCGCCGCACCGGCGGCGGCTCGATCATCAACGTTGGGTCGACGCTCGCCAGGCACGGCGCGGTCACCAGCGCGGCCTATTCCGCGGCCAAGGCCGCGCTCGCCCTCGTCACCCGTTCCGCCGCCCTCCAGTACGCTCCCGAGAACATTCGCGTGAACATCATCCATCCCGGCTCCATCAACACGCCCATGCTGCGCGAGGGCACGCACGGCAGGCACCTCGATATCGCCAACCGCATCCCCATCGGCCGCCTCGGGGAGCCCATCGACATCGCCTACGGCGCCCTCTACCTCGCGTCCGACGAGGCCTCCTTCGTGACCGGCGTCGAGCTCATCATCGACGGGGGAACGCAGGCATGACGGCTGCCCAGGTCCTCGTCGAACGCAATGTGATGGCGCCCATGCGCGACGGCGTCCGCCTGGCCGCGGACATCTACCGCCCCAACGACGACGAGCAGTACCCCGTACTCGTGCACCGCATTCCCTACAACAAGTCGATCGCCCAGAACATCGGCAGCCAGATGGTGAACCCCGTCGTCGCTGCCGAGCACGGCTACGTCGTGGTCGTGCAGGACTGCCGCGGCTGCTTCGAGTCCGAGGGCATCATGACCCTCTACGTCGACGAGCAGGAGGACGGCTACGACACCGTCGAGTGGGCCGCCGTGCAGCCCTGGAGCAACGGCAAGGTCGGCATCTACGGCTCCTCCTACATGGGCGTGACCACCCTCCAGGCGACTGCCGCCGCGCCGCCCCACCTCGAGGCGGCCATGGCCTATCTCACCGCCGCCAACCTCTACGACGGCTGGGTCTACAGCGGCGGCGCCCTCGAGCTCGGCTTCAACCTCGGTTACACCCAGGGGCGAGCCATGCCTGCGATGGTCAGGATGGGCGTCGACGCCGACCGTCAGCGCGCATTGCGCCGGCAGATGGCCGAGTGCGCCGCCGACCGCGTTGCCTTCCTCCGCACCCTGCCCCTCAGCGAGGCCCCCGTACTCCGCGAACGGGACATCCTCCCCTACTGGCGCGACTTCATCGATCACGACACCTACGACGACTACTGGAAGCACCTCGACGTCGCCGCTCGCGCCGACGAGATCACCGTGCCCGTGATGCATATTGCCGGCTGGTACGACCAGTTCCTCAAGGGGCATCTCGACCTCAACCTGGCCCTCCAGCAACACCCCGACGAGCGCGTGCGCGAAAGCCACCGCTTCGTCGTCGGCCCCTGGGACCACAACTCCTACATGGGCTACAACCTCTCGCGGGCCGGCGACCGCGAGTTCGGCGGGCGCGCCCTCAGCGGCGTCGCCGTCGTCAGCGACATCCTCCTCCAGTGGTTCGACCACTGGCTCAAGGGCGAGGACACCCCCCTCATGTCCCAGCCCCGCGCGCGCTACTTCCTCATGGGCGATGAGAACGTCTGGCAGGAAGCCGACACCTGGCCTCCCCCCAGCTCGCCCACGCCTTACTACCTGCACAGCGGCGGCCACGCCAACTCGCGATTCGGCGACGGCGCGCTTTCGACCGATCCGCCGGGGGGCGAGCTCCCCGACAGCTACCGCTACGACCCCGAGGATCCCGTGCCGACCATTGGCGGCCGCACCTTCGCGACCGTCACCGGACCGGGCGGAGTTCGCGATCAGTCCGAGTTGGAGACGCGCGACGACGTGCTCGTCTACACCTCCGCGCGCCTGCTCGAGCCCCTCACCATCGCCGGGAACATCACCGTCGACCTGTCGATCGCCAGCAGCGCGCCCGACACTGACTTCACGGCCAAGCTCGTCGACGTGGAACCGGGAGGCTACTGCGCCGTCGTCGCCGATGGCATCCTGCGCGCCCGTTTCCGCAACTCGTTCGAGAAGCCGGAGTTCCTCGAACCCGGCAAGGTCGCCGAGCTCACCATCGACCTCTGGGATGTCGCCTACACCTTCAAGCAGGGGCACGCCCTGCGGCTCGAGATCAGCAGCAGCAACTTCCCCCGCTTCAGCCGCAACGCCAACTCGAAGGTTCGCCCCGAGTTCGCCGGCCCGGACGATCTGCGCGTGGCCATCCAGAAGGTGTTCCACGACGCCCAGCGACCGTCGCACCTGACGCTTCCCGTGGTCGAGGATCCGCCGGCGGAGTGAGATCGCTATTCCGGTAGTTGCCAACCCCTAGAAGAGCGAAGGAGTCCCCCGTGTTTATCCCGCCCGAGAGCCGCTGGTCCGTGCCCTTCGATGGCGACTACGACATCCGCTCCATCGCCACCTCCCCGCCCCCGGAGTCTCCTTCGAAGAAGGAGCTGCGAACGAGCCTCAACGTCCTCATCAAGGAACTCGATGAGCTTCAGTACCGCCTCTACGTTGAGGATCGGCACTCCCTCCTCCTCATCTTCCAGGCCCTCGATGCCGGCGGGAAGGACAGCACCATCCGCGCCGTCTTCCGCGGCGTGAACCCGGCCGGCCTCCAGGTCACTTCCTTCAAGGAGCCTTCCTCCTACGAACTCGACCACGATTTCCTCTGGCGCACCGCCCGGCTTCTCCCCGAGCGCGGCCGCCTCGGCGTCTTTAACCGCAGCTACTACGAGGAAGTACTTGTCGTCCGCGTCCACCCCGAACTGCTCAAGCCTCAGCGCCTGCCCGATGGAGGCACGCTCGAGGAGCTGTGGGAAGGGCGCCTCACGTCCATCCGCGACCACGAGGCGCACCTCGCCCGCAATGGCACCACGGTCCTCAAGTTCTGGCTCAACGTCTCCCGCGATCAGCAGGCCAGGCGCCTCCGGAGGCGCGTCGAGGGGCGCGAGAAGCAGTGGAAGTTCTCCATGTCCGACGTGCGCGACCGGCAGCACTGGGACGCCTACCTCGACGCCTATCAGCACGCCTTCAATGCGACATCCCTCCCCTGGGCGCCCTGGTACGTCATCCCCGCCGACAACAAGCCCTTCATGCGGCACGCCGTCGCCGAGGTCATCGTCGAGACCCTGCGCGCCCTCGACCCCCAGCTTCCCCGCGTCGACCCGATCGAGCCTGCAGAGCGCCAGCGCATCCTTAACCTGCTCGACCAGTAGCAAGTAGCAGCGGCCGGCGCGCGGGCATAAGGAAAGGCCCCCCAAGTTTCCTCGGGAGGCCTTTCGCTCTGGCTGGTAGCGGGGGAGGGATTCGAACCCCCGACCTTCGGGTTATGAGCCCGACGAGCTACCACTGCTCCACCCCGCGCCGATAGTCCTTGCGGACTTCCGCACTGAAGAGCGATGAACGGCATCGAGATTCATGGCGAGCCTCAACTGAGGTCAAGCCCTCGACCATTAGTACGCCTCAGCTGAACACGTTGCCGTGCTTACACCTGGCGCCTATCAAACAGGTAGTCTTCCTGTGGTCTTACCCCCTTTGACGGGGTGGGAAGTCTCATCTTGAGGTCGGCTTCGCACTTAGATGCTTTCAGCGCTTATCCGATCCGAACATGGCTACCGGGCAATGCTCCTGGCGGAACAACCCAAACACCAGCGGTTCGTTCACCCCGGTCCTCTCGTACTAGGGGCAACGCCTCTCAAACTTCCTGCGCCCACGGCGGATAGAGACCGAACTGTCTCACGACGTTCTGAACCCAGCTCGCGTACCGCTTTAATGGGCGAACAGCCCAACCCTTGGGACCTACTCCAGCCCCAGGATGCGACGAGCCGACATCGAGGTGCCAAACCTTGCCGTCGCTATGGACGCTTGGGCAAGATAAGCCTGTTATCCCCGGGGTAACTTATATCCGTTAAGCCACGGCCCTTCCACTCGGTACCGTGGGATCACTTTGACCGGCTTTCGCCCCTGTTCGACTTGTAGGTCTCACAGTCAAGCTCCCTTGTGCCAATACACTCAACAGGTGATTTCCATCCACCCTGAGGGAACCTTTGTGCGCCTCCGTTACTCTTTGGGAGGCGACCGCCCCAGTCAAACTGCCCACCAGACACTGTCCTCCTGCTTGATCAGGAGTTAGAAAGCAAACCATAGAAGGGTGGTATTTCAAGGTTGACTCCACCATGCCCGCAAGCACGGCTTCATAGCCTCCCACCTATCCTACGCATCCAAGGCCCACTCCCAGTGCCAAGCTGCAGTAAAGCTCCACGGGGTCTTTTTGTCCTGCCGCGGGTCGGCCGCATCTTCACGGCCAATTCAATTTCGCCGGGTCCTTCGTCGAGACAGTGCCCAGATCGTTACGCCTTTCGTGCGGGTCGGAACTTACCCGACAAGGAATTTCGCTACCTTAGGACCGTTATAGTTACGGCCGCCGTTCACCGGGGCTTCGGTTCGAAGCTCTCACCTCTTCCCTTAACCTTCCGGCACTGGGCAGGCGTCAGCCCCTATACGTCAGCTTTCGCTTTTGCAGAGACCTGTGGTTTTGGTAAACAGTCGCCTGGGCCTGCTCACTGCGGCCTCCTGCCGCTCACCGGGCAAGCCGGTTCACAGCAGAAGGCGATCCTTCTCCCGAAGTTACGGATCCAATTTGCCGAGTTCCTTAACGAAGGTTCTCCCGTTCGCCTCACGGTACTTACCGCCACCTACCAGTGTCGGTTTGCGGTACGGGCACGTTGACAACTAGCAGCGAGGCTTTTCTCGCCGGCTTGGGCTCAACCCCGTCGCTTTGACGAATGTCTCCACTTCTCCCGAATCCTCAGCTTATCCCGGTGGTGGATTTACCTGCCACCGGATGCCTACGATTCAGAAACGGACCATATCCATTAGGTCCGCGGGACCTACCCTTCCGGGTCCCCCCTCTGCGTCATAGCACTGCCATCGTGGTGCTGGAATACTAACCAGCTGTCCATCGCCTACGCCTCTCGGCCTCGGCTTAGGCCCGACTAACCCTACGCGGACTGACCTTCCGTAGGAAACCTTAGGTTTACGGCGGGTGCGGTTCTCACGCACCTTACGCTACTCATGCCGGCATTCTCACTTCGCTCCGCTCCAGGGCGCCTCGCAGCTACCCCTTCTCTGCTGAAGCGAACGCTCCCCTACCGCCATCCGCCTAATGCGGATGACCCACAGCTTCGGTGTCACGCTTAGCCCCGTTGAATTCTCGGCGCAGAATCACTCGACCAGTGAGCTGTTACGCACTCTTTAAAGGGTGGCTGCTTCTAAGCCAACCTCCTGGCTGTTTTTGCGATTCAACATCCTTGTACACTGAGCGTGAACTTTGGGACCTTAGCTGGTGGTCTGGGCTGTTTCCCTTTCGACAATGAAGCTTATCCCCCACTGTCTCACTCCCGGATTTTGTCCGGCGGCATTCGCAGTTTGGTTGGGTTTGGTAGGCGGTAAGCCCCCTAGCCCATCCAGAGCTCTACCTCCGCCGGAGATACTTCCGAGGCTGCACCTAAATGCATTTCGGGGAGAACGAGCTATCTCTTGGTTCGTTTGGCATTTCACCGCTACCCACAAGTCATCCAATCGTTTTGCAACACAAGAAGGTTCGCGCCTCCATCCGGTTTTACCCGGACTTCACGCTGCCCATGGGTAGATCACCAAGTTTCGCGTCTACTCCACGCCACTCAATCGCCCTATTCGGACTCGCTTTCGCTACGGCTCCATGACGAAGTCACTTAACCTTGCGACGTAGCGTAACTCACCGGCTCATTCTTCAATAGGCACGCCGTCACTCGTCGAAACGAGCTCCGACTGCATGTAAGCACACGGTTTCAGGATCTCTTTCACTCCCCTCCCGGGGTACTTTTCACCTTTCCCTCACGGTACTGGTTCACTATCGGTCATCAGAGGTATTTAGCCTTGGGAAGTGGTCTCCCCAGATTCCCACAGGGTTTCACGTGTCCCGTGGTACTCAGGTGCCTGCTCGGAGTCGCATGCCATTCGTCTACGGGGCTCTCACCCTCTTTGGCCGGCCGTTCCAGTGCCGTTCGCCTTGACTTGCGATTGGTAACTCCGTGCTCGAAAGCTAGCAGGTCCTACAACCCCGGTTGGGCGAACCCAACCGGTTTGGGCTTTTCCCCGTTCGCTCGCCGCTACTTAGGGAATAATCTCTTTTCCTCGGGGTACTTAGATGTTTCAGTTCCCCCGGTTCCCTCTACCAGGTCTATGTGTTCAACCTGGAGTGACCCGGTAATCCCGGGTCGGGTTTCCCCATTCGGAAATCTCCGCCTTAGCTTGTTTGGCAGCTGAGCGGAGCTTATCGCAGCCTTACCACGTCCTTCATCGGCCCCTGATGCCTAGGCATCCACCGCGCGCCTTAGTAGCTTGACCTCAATTAAGGCTCGCACGCATGAATCTCTCCCGGCTCCGCTCCGTTCCCAAGGGAACGCAGCGAACCCGTTCGCAGTTCATCGCTCTTCAGTTGTGAAAGTCCGTGTCCGGCTTCTCGGCCGGCCAGCGCCTGGTGGCGCTGGCCCATCGTGAAACCTGCTCTTGTGCCGTAGCCCTTGGAAGGAGTGGTGGAGCCGAGGAGACTCGAACTCCCGACTTCCGCCTTGCAAAGGCGGCGCTCTCCCAGCTGAGCTACGGCCCCCTGCGTCCGGTGCCAGAGTGGTGGGCCATTCTGGACTCGAACCAGAGACCTCAGTCTTATCAGGACTGCGCTCTAACCAGCTGAGCTAATGGCCCCCGTGGGCCGGTACGGCCTTTAAGAGCTGGATAGCGAACGAAAGAAGGCTGCCTGGACGCCTTGTGGGTCACCTCAAGCCGAAGCCTGAGGCGATCGACCTGGGATTTGGCCCTGCCGCATCCCGCAACACCGTTGCGAAATGTCTTATCGGTAGGGCGTACTCCCTAGAAAGGAGGTGATCCAGCCGCAGCTTCCGCTACGGCTACCTTGTTACGACTTCGTCCCAATCGCTGGCCCTACCCTCGACGCCTGCTTCCTTGCGGTTAGCCGAGCGGCTTCAGGTATTGCCAACTTTCATGACGTGACGGGCGGTGTGTACAAGGCCCGGGAACGTATTCACCGCAGTAATGCTGACCTGCGGTTACTAGCAACTCCGGCTTCATGCAGGCGAGTTTCAGCCTGCAATCCGAACTGAGGATGGCTTTGATGGGATTAGCTCCACCTCGCGGTTTCGCGACCCGTTGGACCACCCATTGTAGCGTGTGTGTAGCCCCGGACGTAAGGGCCACGCTGACCTGACATCATCCCCTCCTTCCTCCGGGGGTTTCCCGGCAGTCTCGTCAGAAAAATACAACTGACGACAGGGGTTGCGCTCGTTGCGAGACTTAACCCAACACCTCACGGCACGAGCTGACGACGGCCGTGCAACACCTGTGCATGCTCCCCGAAGGGTCCCTCAGCTTTCGCATCAGTACTACATGCATGTCAAATCCGGGTAAGGTTCTTCGCGTACCATCGAATTAAACCACACGCTCCGCTGCTTGTGCGGGCCCCCGTCAATTCCTTTGAGTTTTAGCCTTGCGGCCGTAGTCCTCAGGCGGAGTACTTATCGCGTTAGCTTCGGCACTGAGGGGGTCGATACCCCCAACACCTAGTACTCATCGTTTACAGCGTGGACTACCCGGGTATCTAATCCGGTTTGCTCCCCACGCTTTCGCCCCTGAGCGTCAGGACAGGGCCAGAATGCCGCCTTCGCCGCTGGTGTTCCTTCCGATATCTACGCATTTCACCGCTACACCGGAAATTCCGCATTCCCCTCCCTGCCTCAAGCCTGGCAGTTTTCCAGGACCCCTCCCGGTTAAGCCGGGAGATTTCACCTGAAACTTGCCGGGCCGCCTGCGGGCGCTTTACGCCCAGTAAATCCGGACAACGCTTGCCACCTACGTATTACCGCGGCTGCTGGCACGTAGTTAGCCGTGACTTATTCGCGAGGTACCGTCAAAACTTCTTCCCTCGCAAAAGCGGTTTACAACCCGAAGGCCGTCCTCCCGCACGCGGCGTTGCTGCGTCAGGCTTTCGCCCATTGCGCAAGATTCTTAGCTGCTGCCTCCCGTAGGAGTCGGGGCCGTTCTCAGTCCCCGTGTGGCTGACCATCCTCTCAGACCAGCTACCGATCGTCGCCTTGGTGGGCCTTTACCTCACCAACTAGCTAATCGGACGCGGGCCCCTCCCAAAGCGCCGGAGCTTTCACCATCCGGTTTCTCACCGGGGGTGCTATGCGGTATTAGCCCGGCTTTCGCCGGGTTATCCCCCACTCCAGGGCAGGTTACCCACGTGTTACTCACCCGTCCGCCGCTCTCCACCAGCCCGAAAGCCGGTTTCTCGCTCGACTTGCATGCCTAATACACGCCGCCAGCGTTTGTCCTGAGCCAGGATCAAACTCTCCGTAAGATCTTTTCAGCCCGAAGGCTGAGTTAATTCCCTTGACGGGTTCCCAGACGTTCTCTTTCGTCCGCTATCCAGTTGTTAAAGTCCGCAGGACCTGAGAAGGCCCGAAGGAGGAGAATAGACCGGACCCCCTACCCTGTCAATTGGAAAGCCCCTGGATGCCGGAAAGCCCCCGGATGCCGCCTCGCCTACCGCGTCCGCAGGTACGTCAGCGGCTCCTGCTGGCGCACCAGGCCCCGTAGCTCCAGCGTCAGCAGCGCCCCCGTCACCGTCTGGATCGGCAACTCCGCCAACCGCGCGACTTCGTCCACGTGCAACGGCCCCTCCTCCAGGCAGTGCAGCACGCGCCCCTCCTCCGCGCTTGTCTCCACCGCCGCCCCGCTCGCCCGTGCCGCTGGTGTTGCCGGCTCCCCTAGCGAGAGCTGTGTCCCGATGCTGAGCAGGTTTAGCTCCTCGCAGAGCTCCTCCGCCGAGCCCACCAGCTTCGCCGCGCTCTCGCGGATCAGGCGGTTCGTTCCCGTACTCTGCTGCGAGAAAACGCTCCCCGGCGTCGCGAACACCTCCCGGTTCTGCTCCAGCGCGTGGTGCGCCGTGTGCAGCGCCCCGCTTGTCATCCCCGCCTCGATGACCAGCGTTGCCCGCGACAGCCCCGAGATGATCCGGTTTCGCCGCGGGAAGTAGTCCGGGCGCGTCTTCACCCCCGGCGGGTACTCCGAGATCACGCAACCCTGCGCCATCACCCGCTCCGCCAGCCCCGCGTTCTCCCGCGGATAGATGCCATCGATGCCCCCGGCCAGCACCGCCACCGTCGGCGCCCCCTCTTCCACCGCCACGCGGTGGGCGATCGAGTCGATCCCCCGCGCCAGGCCGCTGATGATCGCCACCCCGGCGCGGGCCACCGCTCCGCAGAACTGCTCGCACACCTCGCGTCCATAGGGTGTCACCCGCCGCGTCCCCACCACCGCCAGCGACTGCTCGAAGTGCGGCCCCGCGCTCCCCCGTACGAACAGGACCGGTGGGCTCTGGGGGATCTCCCGCAGCAGCGAAGGGTACGCCTCATCCTCCCAGGTCAGCGTGCGAACGCCGTGTTCAGCGAGCGCCTCGATCTCCCGGTCCGGCGTGAACTCCCGCCGCGCCCGCTCGAAGCCGCGCACGTACTGCGCCCGCAGGCCAGCCTCCCTGGTCGCCCCCGCCGGCGCCTCCCACGCCTCCGCGATGCTGCCGAAGTACGCGATCAGGCTGCGGAAGCTCTCCGACCCCAACCCCGCACGGCGCAGGGCAACCCACTGAGCGCGCTCTATGTCGGCTCCAACCATTGCGAGTGGACTCTAGCACGCCCCGCGCCGTTAGGCCCTCTCGCCCTCCCGCGCCACCCGCAACCGCCGCAGCCTCCGCCCCGACATGCTCAGGACCCTGAGCCGCAGCCCGTCCACCTGTACCTCGTCCCCCACCGCCGGTAGCCGCCCCAGTTCGTGGATGACGAAGCCCCCGACCGTGTCGAAGTCCTCGCTCTCCGCTGTGTAGTCGAACAGCTCCTCGAGCACCTCCGCGGGCATGCTCGCATCGAGCAGCACCTCGTCCTCCGATATCTGCTCCATGGACGGGCCAGCCACGTCGTACTCGTCCTCGATTTCCCCCACGATCTCCTCGATCAGATCCTCGATCGTGATCAGCCCCGCCGTACCCCCGTACTCGTCCACCACGATCGCCAGGTGCGTGCGGTTCGCCCGCATCTCCCTCAGAAGCTGGTCGGCGCGCTTCGTCTGCGGGATGAACACCGCCTCCCGCAGCAGCGCCTGGAAGGATGAGTCTCGCCCCGAGAGCAGCGCATCCAGCAGGTCCTTCGCGTAGGCGATGCCCACGATGTCGTCGATGCTCTCGCCGTAGGCGGGAATGCGGCTGAAGCCGCGCTCCGTCGCGAGGCGCGCCGCCTCGCTCACGCTCACGTCCACCTCCGTCGCCACGATGTCGATGCGCGGCACCATCACCTCCCGCGCCGTCTTGTCCTCCAGCCCGATGATCCCCCGGATCATCCGCTCCTCCTCTTCCTCCATGCCCCCGCTCGCCTCCTCCCGTTCGAGCAGCGCCAGGATGTCCTCGTTCCTCGACCCTGGGCCGACTCCCTGCAGCGGCGCCGCAATCAGCCGCGCGGGTACGCTCAGCACCCATGCCGGCGCCGCGAACACCCGGCGCGCCGCCACAATCACGCGGTGCAGTTGGAGCACCCAGTACCCGGGCCTCCTCGCCGCCACCGTTCCCACCGTCATCTGCACGAGCGCCGCGTAGGCGCCTCCCCCGATGCCGATCCAGGCCGCGCCTCCCGTCCCCAGTTCGACGGCGCCGATGTAGGCGAAGGCGGACACGACTCCCGCCGCCGCCAGCACCCGCGCCGTTGTCAGCGGCCCGAGCGGCTCCAGCGGCCGCTCCACGGTCCCGATGATGCGCAGCGCGGCGGCGTTCCCCTGCCGCGCCAGCGCCTGGATGCGCGCCACGTTCGTCCGCTCCAGCGCCGTCTCCGCCCCCGCGACCAGCGCCAGCACGATCGACGCCGCCACGATCACGATGATGGCCACGATCTCTCCGATCGCCATCGCTACGCCCCCTCCTCCTTCTTGCGAAGCTCACGGGCGGGTACGCCGGCGACGCGCACGCCCGCACCCACGTCCCGCGTCACCACCGCCCCCGCCGCCGTAAAGGCGCCGTCCCCCACCGAGACTGGCGCGATCAGCATGGTGTCGCACCCCACGAACGCTCTCACCCCGATGTGGGTCCGGTGCTTCGCCGCCCCGTCGAAGTTAACCGTCACCGCCCCTGCCCCGATGTTTGCGCCCTCGCCCACGTCTGCGTCCCCGAGGTAGCTGAAATGGTGCATCTTCACGCCGTCCCCGACGACGGAGTTCTTGATCTCCGCGTAGTTGTGAATCTCGCAGCCGTCGCCGATCGTCGCCCCTCCGCGCACGTGCGCGAACGGCCCTACGGTCGTCCCCGCTCCCACCGTCGAGTCCTCCACGACCGAGTGCTCCACGCTGCTGCCCCCCCGATGGTCGCGTTCCGCAGGGTCGCCCCCGGTCCGATCACCGCGCCCGCCGCCACCGACGTCTCCCCGTACAGGTAGCAGTTCGGCTCGATGCGGACATCCGGCTCAAGCCGGACGTTGCGATCCAGGTACACGGTTGCGGGATCCCGGAACGTGACCCCGGCCGCCAGATGCTCCGCGATCAGCCGCCCCCGCACGATCGCTTCCGCTTCCGCCAGCTTCGCGCGGTCGTCGATGCAGAGCCTGGCGTCGGCGTCCGCCGTCACCGTCGGCGCCGGATACTCCTCCGCCCGTGCCGCCTCCGCCAGCGAAGCGAGCACGTTTCCCCCCTCCGCCTCCGGGTCGAGATGCGCCCATAACCAGGCGGCATCCGCGCACCACGGCCCCGCCTGCTCCCCGTCCACAGAGGTTGCGAACGCGAGTGGCGCATGCCCTCGCACCTCAGTGAGGGCCCGCAGCAGAGCGCTCTCCACGAGCGGCGCGTCCCCCCGCGCGATCAGCACGGAGTCGCAGCCGTCGAGTGCGTCGCGATACTCCGCGAACCCTCTGCCCTCTGCCACAAAGACAAGATCCGCTCCCGCGAGCGCCTCGCGACCGTGCCCCGCATCGCCCGCCACGACCACGATCCGCGCCGGCGAAAGCTCCCGCGCGGCGTCGATTACGTACTGCGCTGCCGGCACGCCCGCGATGGTGTGAAGCGCTGGGGGAAGCGACGACCGCATCCGGTCGCTGCGCTCCGCTGCGAGCACGACGATGCCCAACCTGGCGCTCATCGCGCGCACGAAAATCGTCGCGGGCGGGCGCGCCTAGGAAGACCAGTTAATGGAATGGGCTTGCGTTCGTGGGGATCGGGATCGTCGCTCATAAGTGTCTGGCGGTGTGCGCTGCACATGCTAGAGCGCCATAAGGCCTTGTCAAGCAGCCAAATCCTGCTTCGCTCGACACCCGACGGGTTGCGCTCGTAGCATCCGAAGAGCGTCATGCCTGCTCCCCCACGGACTTCCGACGAGATTCGTGCTGCGTTCGTGGACTTCTTCCAGGAACGCGGGCACCGCCCCCTGCCCGCCTGGCCCCTCGTCCCCGTCGGCGACCCCACCACGCTCTTCACCACCGCCGGGATGCAGCAGTTCAAACCCTACTTCACCGGCCAGGCCGAGCCGCCCGTCCGGCGCGCCACCACGATCCAGCGCGTCTTCCGCGTGACCGACATCGAGGAAGTCGGCGACTTCAGCCACTGCACCGCCTTCGAGATGCTCGGCAACTTCAGCTTCGGCGACTACTTCAAAGCCGAGGCCATCCCCTGGGCATGGGATCTCAGCACCCGCGTCTACCAGCTCCCCCCTGAGCGAATCCACGTCACCATCCACGACGATGACGACGAGGCGTACCAGGCCTGGCGCGACACCGGCGTTCCCCACGAGCGCATCCACCGCTACGACGAGTCCGAGAACTACTGGTACAGCGGCCCGGTCGGTCCCTGCGGCCCCAACACCGAGATCTTTTACGACTTCCATCCCGAGCGCGGCCTCGACGGCGCCGATCCCGCCACCGACGGTGAGCGATTTCTCGAGTACTGGAACCTCGTCCTCATGCAGAACTTCCGGAACGAGGACGGCTCCCTCAGCGACCTCCCCTCCAAGAACATCGACACCGGCAGTGGTCTTGAGCGTGTCGCTGCCCTCCAGCAGGGCAAGCGCTCCGTCTTCGAGACCGACATCTTCCTTCCCATCCTCGAATCGGCCGCCGCCGTCGTCGGCGTCGACTACCTCGGTGGACGCGCCAGCGAGTCCGAGGGCCACGCCATCCGCGCCATGTCCGAACATGCGCGCGCCGCCACCCTTCTCGTCGGCGATGGCGTCGTCCCCAGCAACGAGGGCCGCGGCTACGTCCTTCGACGCATCCTCCGCCGCGCCGTCTACCTTGCTCGCCGCGAGGGCGTCGGCGAGCCGTTCCTGCACCGCCTGGCCGAGGCCTCCATTCGCAAGCTCGCCCCTGCCTACCCCCACCTCGAACAGGAGCGCGACTTCATCCTGCGCGCCATCGGCGGTGAGGAGGACCGCTTCCTCCGCACCCTCACCGCCGCCTCGCAGCGCCTCGACCTCGTCCTCGATCGCCTGCAGAACGCCGGCCGGCGCACCCTCCCCGGTGAGGAAGCCTTCTCCCTTTACGACACCTTCGGCCTCCCCATTGAGCTCACCCGCGAGATCGCCGGCGCTCGTGACTTCGCCGTCGACACACCCGGCTTCGAGACCGCGCTCGAAGCCCAGCGCCGCAGCGCCCGCGCGGCCGCTGCCCTCCTCGGGGGCAAGGAGCGTCCTGCGCTCGCCGCCATCGGCGGGGACCACAGCGCCTTCGTCGGCTGGCGGCACGTCGATGGCGATGCCCATGTCGTCGCCCTCCTCCACGACGGCCAGCCCGTTGACGTTGTCCCCGCCGGGAGCGAAGCCGAGGTCATCCTTGACTCCACCCCCTTCTACCCCGAAGGCGGCGGCCAGCTCGGCGACCGTGGCCTGCTGCGAGCCCCCGCCGGCCTCTTCGCCGTCGAGGACACGCAGGCGGCAAGCGGCGCCATCGTCCACGCCGGCAGAGTTGCCGAGGGCGAGCTGCGCGTTAACGACTCCCTCCGCGCCGAGGTCGACCTCCCCTGGCGCGGTGGCGTCACCCGCAATCACACCGCCACCCACCTCCTCCACGCCGGGCTCCGGGGAACGCTCGGGCAGCACGTGCGCCAGCAGGGCTCCCTCGTAGCCGAAGAACGCCTCCGCTTCGACTTCACCCACCTCGAAAGCTCCCCCCGCGAGACCCTCGACGAGGTCGAAGCCCTTGTGAACGGCATCATCCGCGAGAACCTGCCCGTCGAGTGGCGCATGACGAGCTATCAGCAAGCCGTCGAGAGCGGCGCCCTCGCCTTCTTCGGCGACAAGTACGGCGCCGAGGTCCGCGTCGTCGAGATCGGCGGCGGCGGCTCCCCCTTCAGCGCCGAGCTCTGCGGCGGCACGCACGTGCACAGCACCGGCGAGCTCGGGATTGTCCACATCCTCCGCGAGTCCGCCGTCGCCGCCGGCACCCGCCGCATCGAGGCGCTCTCCGGCGCCTCCGCCGAGCGCTACCTCCTCGATCAACACGCCCGCCTCCAGCGTCTCGCCGAACGCCTCTCCACCCCACCCGCCGACCTTGAGGCGCGCATCGAGGGGCTCCAGATCGAGCTCGCCGGCCTCCGCTCGCAGGTCGCAGACCTTCAACGCGCCCAGGCCGCCGAGCAGAGCGTGGAGCTTGCCGAAGCCGCCGAGCGTATCGGCGACGCCCACCTCGTCGTCGCCCGCGTGCAGGCCGCCTCCCGCGAGGCCCTCAAGGAGCTCGCCGACGACCTCCGCCGCCGCCTCTCCCCCTCCCTCCTCGTCCTCGCCGCCGTCATCGACGACCGCCCCGCCTTTGTCGTCGCCGCTACGCCCGACCTCGTCGATGACGGTGTCCACGCCGGAAACATCGTGCGCGAGGTCGCGAAGGCGGCCGGCGGCGGTGGTGGTGGCCGTCCCGACCTCGCGGAAGCGGGCGCCCGCGACCCGGGTGGCATCGACGTCGCGCTGGCCGAGGGTCACCGTCGCGCCAGCGCGGCCCTCGCGGCCAGGTGAGCGGCATGGACGGCTCCCCCGAGTCCGAGGCCGAGTCTCCGGCGCCGCCACCGGCTCCCGAAATCGCGCCGCCGGCCCCTGCGGCTGAGGAGCCGGCAACTCCGGTCGAGGAGGACGCGCCACCTCCCGAGCAGGCGCTCGCCTCCGTCGTCCCAATCGGCCGCCACGAGCCGATCGATGGCATCTGTGGCCGCATCGACGCCGCCCCGTCCCTCGCGGTCGTGCTCCACGCTCCCAGCGGCAACCGCGCCATGGCCGAAGAGCTCGGTATGCGCCGCGTCGCCCGCTACGTCGAGGCTTCGGGACGCCTGTTCGCCGTCGCTACCCGCTCCGGCGTGCTCGCCCGCCGCGCCCGCGCCGAGGGCGTTCCCGTCTCCTGGAACCCCCGCAGCGTTCGTTGGGGCTCGGGTGGGAAGGTCGTCGTTCCACTCGGCTTCACCACCCTGTTGGTACCGCCCTTTGGGCGCTATTCCCAGTACGTCGCGCTTGCCGTATTCGTGCTGGCCGTTGCCGCCGTGCTCTTCACCGCCGGACCGTCGGCCACGGTAAAGGTGTACCCCCCGACGCAGACGGTGGAAGGTCTCGCTGTCGTTCGCGCATCCACGCGTGTCGATCAGATTGACCTCGAACGGCGGGTGATTCCCGCCACGGTCATCGCCGTCGAACGCGAGATCCTGCTCGCCGTCCCCACAACCGGCGAGGTCATCCAGGGCGTCTCTCCGGCTACCGCCACCCTCAGGATCACGAACCCGACCGACCGCACCATCACCGTTCCCGCCGGCGCCGTCATCTTCGCCCTCCCCGACTTCGTCGCCTTCGAATTCGACATCCCCGTGACCGTGCCCGCCGGGGGGAGCGGGTTCGGACCCGTGACCGCGCGCTCCCCGGGCGCCATCGGCAACGTCCCCGCCGGCGCAATCACCCAGTGGCGTAGCGTCGATCTCGCCGTGCTCATCGCTACCAACCAGGAATCCGCATCAGGTGGCGCCGACGAACCCCGCCGCGCGGTCGCGCCCGCCGACATCCGCGCGCTCGAGTCCCTCGCCGCGGAGGTAGGCCAGGGGCCGCCCCCCGCTTCCATCCTGACGAGTGCCCGCCCCGGCTACGGGATCATCGTCCGCAGCGCCACCGTCACCGTTGAGTTGGGAGAGCCCAGCGCCCGGCCCGGCCAGTCCGCCGATGTCGTCTTCATGGAGGTGAGCACAACGATTGAGGCGCTGGCCATCGCCCCGGAGGTTCTGGAATCGCTCGCGCGCTCCCTGCTGGTCGCGCCGGAGGGCGCTGGCGATTTCATCCCGGGCACCGTCCGCGCCGTCGAGACGGACGAGCGCCGGATCGACCACCCCGACGGCTCCTTTACCTCCGAGTTGAGGCTTACCGCCGAGTTCCCCGAGGGCCCCTCGCCCGCCGAGATCAAGGACGCTGTCAGCGGGCGCGGCGACGCCGCGGCGGAAGCAGAGCTGGGAACGCGCTATGGTATTGACGATGTCGAGATCGACCTCTCCCCGGGCTGGGCGCCGCGGCTCCCCCGCTTCGGGTTCCGGATCGATATCCAGTTCGCAAGCCGCGCCTTCGAGCCTGCCCAACCAGACCCCGATGCCGATGCCGAAACCAGTTCGCCTGATGGCCCTTGACCTGGGCTCCCGCCGCACGGGTGTCGCCGTCAGCGATGAACTCGGCCTCTACGCCCACCCGCGCGCCGCGCTCAAGGGCGGGACCCGCGCCCTCTTGAACGCCCTCCCCTCGCTCGTCGCGGATGAAGGGGTCGAGGAGGTCATCGTTGGGCTCCCCCTCACCCTTTCCGGGGAGGACTCCGCCCAGACCAGCGCGACGCGCGCCTTTGTCGAGCGCCTGGCTGAGCGCCTCGATGTGCCCGTGACCACATGGGATGAGCGGCTTTCCACCGTCGAGGCGGCCCGCTATGTGCCCTCCAGCCGCCACCGCGACGGCAGTCTCGACTCCGCTGCCGCCGCTCTCATCCTCCAGGCCGTGCTCGATTCGAGAGCGGGCAGCAGCGCATGATCCCCATGCTGCGGTGGCTGTTCAGCGGCCGCTCGCTGCTCATGGCGCTCGGTTTCGCGCTCGTCGCCGCCGCCGTGATCGTCGGGGGCGCCCTCATCGCCGGCACGCCCCGCGTCACCCTGGGCGACGACATCATCCCTGCCCCCTCCCCCGCCGCCCCCGGCCCCCCGCAGCGCTACATCCTCTCCGAGGGCATCACCTCCGCCGAGGTCGCCGACCAACTCGAGGCCCTCGGCGTCATCCGCTCTGCTACGCAGTTCAACGTCCTCGCCTCGCTGCTGGGTCTCCAGAACCGTCTCGCCTCGGGGGTCTACACCCTCCAACCCGGCGACTCGACGCTCTCCATCATCAACCGCCTCACCGTCAGCGAGCGCACCCCCACCGTCCGCGTCACCTTCCCCGAGGGGCTGCGCATCGAGGAGATGGCCGAGATCGCCCAGCAGGCCGGTTTCGGACCTGCCGCGGAGTTCATTGCCGCCGCCGGGGCGGTCGAACTCCCCCTCAGTCTTGCCGTCGGACTCCCCGAGGGCGTGGGCCACGAGGGCTATCTTTTCCCCGATACCTACATCGTGCCCCTCGGCTCAACCGCCGCCGAGCTTGTCGCGCTCATGGCGGAAACGTTGCACCTGCGCTTCTCCGCGGACTTGCGTGAAGCCGCCGCCTTGCGCGGGCTCACCCCTCATGAGGTCCTCACCCTCGCCTCCATCGTCGAACGCGAGGTCGTCGTCCCCGAGGAACGGCCGGTTGCCGCCGGCGTGTTCTTCAACCGCCTCGACGCCTTCGACCGCCTTGGCGCCGACGCCACCGTGCAGTACGCGATTGCCGGGGATCCCGCCAGCGTCGAGGCCTACGGTTGGTGGAAGCCCGGCGACGAGATCACCCTCGCCGACCTGGACATCAACTCGCCCTACAACACCCGTCGCTATGCCGGCCTCCCCCCCGGCCCCATCGCCAGCCCCGGGCTCGCCTCCATCGAGGCCGTCGTCAACGCCGAGGACACCGATTTCTACTACTACGTCGTCGACACGAATGCCGCCGATGGCTCGCACTGCTTCGCGGTGACCTTCGACGAGCACGACGATCCCCGGCGATGCACGAAGGTGGCCCGGTGAGCGCGCGCCTCGGCATCATCGGCTCTCCCGTCGCTCACTCGCTCTCCCCTGCGATTCAGGGCGCCGCCCTCCGCGCCGCGGGCATCGACGCCTCCTACGAGCGCTGGGAGACCCCCCTCGACGACCTCCCCGCCCGCGTCGACTCCCTCCGCCACCGCGACTGCCTCGGCGCGAACGTCACCATCCCGCATAAGCAGGCCGTCCTCCCCCTCCTCGATGAGGTCGCGCCCCTCGCCGCCGAAATCGGCGCGGTTAACACCATCGTGAACGAAGGTGGCCGCCTCACCGGCCACAACACCGACGGCGGCGGCTTCGTCGCCGCGCTCCGGGAACACGGTTTCGATCCCGCCGGGAAGCGCTTCCTGCTCGTGGGCGCGGGCGGCGCCGCCCGCGGAGTCGCGTTCGCTCTCCGGCAGGCCGGCGCCGGCGACATCGCTGTCGCGAACCGCACCCCCGCCCGCGCCGAAGCCCTCGCCGCCGCCGTTGGCGCCCGCGTCCTCCCCTTCGACACGCCCCCCGCCCCCTACGACTGCGTGGTGAACTGCACCTCCGCCGGCATGCACGGCTCCGGCGCCGAGACCGTCGCGCCCTGCGACCCCGCTGCCGCCGATGCCGGCACGCTCATCGTCGACATCGTCTACGCGCCCGAGGAAACGCCCCTCCTGCGGGCCGCCCGAGACGCCGGTCTGCCCGTCCTCGGTGGCTTGCCCATGCTCATCCACCAGGGCGCGCTCGCCTTCGAGCTCTGGACCGGCCGCCCCGCTCCCCTCGATGCGATGCGCGATGCTGCCCGCGATGCCCTCGCGGCTACCGGGGACGCACGATGATCATCGTCGGCACCGTCCTCGGGCTCGCCTTCTTCCTCTTCGTCGGCTGGGTCATCTCGACGGAGATGTTCCAGCAGCGGAGCTGGCGGAAGCGCGTCGCCTCCGGTGACCACGAGATCGTCGAAGCTCTCATCCTTGAGGCAATGGCCTCCTGGCGCGGGACGCGCCCGCCCCGCGATGTCCCTGCCAGCCTCTGGGCCGGCGTGCAGCGCGCCGAGCTCGCCGCCGCCACCGCCGAGCTGGCCGTTGTGCAGTCCTCCGCCGAGGGCGAGTTCCGTTCCGTCGAAGGCCGCCGCGAGCTGGTCTCGTCGGCCCTTGACGGAGCCCTCGCTCTCGCCGCCAGACTCGTGGAGATGATGTTGTACGATGTTCCTAATCTGAGCCTCGGGAGCATTCGCGTGGACGTGTACTCCACCTTCACCACGGACGCCGGGGCCGCTGTGCAGAAGCCAATTCTGACGACCACCGCCCACCGCTCCGCCGCCGATGCCATCGACTGGGACGACCTCGCCCCCGCCGAGACCCTCGCGCGCTTCGAGACCGCCTGGGAGGCCACCGAGAGCGGCCTCGCCGCCCCCATCACGCTTCCCCCCATCCCCGCCCCTCCCGCCCGCTCGGGCGAAGATCGGCAGGCCTCCTGATGGGACAGTTCCGCTTCCTCACCTCCGGCGAGAGCCACGGCAAGGGCCTCACCGCCCTCATCGAGGGTCTCCCCGCCGGCCTGCCCCTCTCCGAGGACGACATCGGCCGCGACATGGCCCGCCGCCAGGGCGGCTACGGCCGCGGCGGACGCATGAAGATCGAGAAGGACCGCGCCGAGATCACCGCTGGCGTGCGCCACGGACTCACCCTCGGATCGCCCATCGCCCTCTGGATCACGAACCGTGACTGGGTGAACTGGACCGAAAAGATGGCCGTCGAGCCCGTCGAAGCCGAGATCGAGCGCGTCACCCGTCTCCGCCCCGGCCACGCCGACCTCCCCGGCGCCATCAAGTACGGCTTCGACGACGTGCGCAACGTCCTCGAACGCGCCAGCGCCCGCGAGACCGCTGCCCGCGTCGCCGTTGGCGGCGTCGCCAAGCGCCTCCTCGACGAATTCGGCGTCTCCTTCCACAGCCACACGCTCGCCATCGGCGGCGTGCGCGCGAATGTCGGTGAGGCCGCCGACTGGCAGGCCGTCGAAGCCGACCGCGTGCGCTGCGCCGACCCCGCCGCTTCCGAGCAGATGATCGCCGCCATCGACGCCGCCAAGTCCGACGGCGACACCCTCGGCGGTCAGGTCGAGGTGCGCGTTTCCGGCGTCCCCCTCGGTCTCGGCTCCTACGTCCAGTGGGACCGCAAGCTCGATGGCCGCATCGCCCAGGCCATCACCAGCATCAACGCATTCAAAGGCGTCGGCATTGGACTCGGGTTCGATTCCACCGAGCAGCGTGGTTCCCAGACCCACGATGTCATCCTCCCCATCGACCAGTGGGGCGAGCGCCCCTGGCGTCACGGCACGAACAACCACGGCGGCATCGAAGGCGGTATCAGCACGGGTGAGGACATCATTGTTCGCGCCGCCGTCAAACCCATCCCCACCCTTGCCCACCCCCTCCCCTCCGTCGATCTCGATACCGGCGAGGAGGTGCTGGCCCACTACGAGCGCAGCGACGTCTGCGTCGTCCCCGCCGCCGGCGTCGTCGCCGAGGCGATGGTCGCCATCGTCCTCGCCGACGCCTGGCTCGAGAAGTTCGGTGGCGACAGCCTCGCCGAGATGCGCGCGAGCGTCGAAGGCTACCTCGGAAACCTCGGCCCCCGCGGCCGCTCCGGCTGAGCCCCATGGCTGAACAGATATTCCTCGTCGGCCTTTCCGGGAGCGGCAAGTCGAGCGTCGGACGCCTCGCCGCCGCCCGCCTCGGCTGGACCTTCATCGATACCGACACCCTCATCGAGGAGACCGCCGGACGCTCCATCGCCGCCATCTTCAGCGAGCAGGGAGAAGCCGCCTTCCGCACCCTCGAAGGCGACGCCCTCGCCCGCGCCGCCCGCTCCGAGCGGGCCGTCATCGCGACCGGCGGCGGCGCCCCCACCCACGATGAAGGCCGCCGCATCCTCGCGGACGGTTTCACCGTCTGGCTCGCCGTCAGCCCCGCCGTCGCCGCCGAACGGCTCGCCCGCCAACAGGCCGACGAACCCCGCCCCCTCCTTGCCGGCGACCCCCGCGAACGTCTCGAAGCGCTCCTCGAAGCGCGCCGCGCCGACTACGCCCGCGCCAACGCCGCCGTCGATGTCGATGACCTCACTCCTGAAAAGGCTTGTGAAGAAGTGCTGCGTCTCTGGGACGAAGCCCACCCTGGTTCCGCCGCCGCGATACCGGGCGTCGCCGCCACCGTCCGCACCCCGGGCGCGAGCTACCCCATCGTCGTGCGCGAGGGCGCCCTGGCCGACCTCGGCGCGCTCTGCGACGCCGTCGGGCTCTCCGGTCGCGCCTTCCTGCTCACCGACACCGGCACCGGCCCCCTCTTCGCCCCCACCGCCCTCGATTCGCTAGGCGCTGCCGGCTTCCGCCCCGCCAGCATGACGATTCCCGCCGGCGAAGAGCACAAGACCCTCGCGACCGTCGCCACCGTCTACGACTGGCTCCTGGGCGAGCGCGTCGAGCGCGGCGACTTCCTCGTTTGCCTCGGCGGCGGCGTCGTCACCGACCTGGGCGGCTTTGCTGCCGCCAGCGTCCTGAGGGGCATCCCCTTCGTCCACGTCCCCACCAGCCTCCTGGGCATGGTCGATGCCGCCATCGGTGGCAAGACGGGCGTCGATCACCCCATCGGCAAAAATCTCGTCGGCGCTTTCGCCCAGCCCCGCCTCGTCCTCACCGACCCCTCCCTCCTCGCCACCCTCCCGCCCCGCCACCTCCACGCCGGCCTCGCCGAGCTCGTCAAGCACGGCTTCATCCTCGACGAGGAACTCGTGACCCTGCTCGAAGCGCGCGCCGGCGACCCCGCCGCCCTCGCCACCGAGGAGCTCATCGCCCGCAGTACCGCCATCAAGGCGCGCGTCGTCTCCGACGACGAGCGCGAGGCGGGCGCGCGCACGCTCCTCAACTACGGCCACACGATCGGCCACGGCATCGAGGCCGCCGCCGCCTTCAGCGGCTACCTCCACGGCGAGGCCGTCGCCATCGGCATGCACGCCGCCGGACGCATCGCCTGCGAGACCGGCCTGCTCCCCGCCGAGGCGCTCGACCGCCAGCAGAGCCTCCTGCGCGCCTGTGGCCTCCCCGAGCGTGCCGAGGGCGTCGACCGTGAAGCCGTCGCGAGCGCCATGCGCAGCGACAAGAAGGTCCGCGACGGCGCCATCTCGTGGGTGCTCCTCGAACGCATCGGCCACGCCGCCGTCCACCGCGACGTTCCCGAGGAAGCCGTCGAGGCCGCCCTCGACGCCGTCCTCACCTGAGCGTGGTGCTCACCTTCCGGCTCGAAGGCGGCGGCGAGGGCCCCGCCGCACCCCGCGCCGGTACGCTCACGACCGACCGGGGCTCCGTCCCCACCCCCACCTTCATGCCCGTCGGCACCCTCGCCAGCGTCAAGGCCCTCACCCCCGATGAGGTCGCCGCGACCGGCGCCCGCATCACGCTCGTGAACGCCTACCACCTCTACCTGCGCCCCGGACACAAGCTCATCGAGCAGCTTGGGGGCGTCCACCGCTTCATGCGCTGGGACGGTCCCATCCTCTCCGACAGCGGCGGCTTCCAGGTCTTCAGCCTGGCGAAGCTCATGCGCCTCGACGACGAGGGCGTGCGCTTCCGCTCCCACATTGATGGCTCCGAGCACCACTACACCCCCGAGCTTGCGATCGAGGTCCAGAGCGCGCTCGGTGTCGACATCGCCATGCCCCTCGACCACGTCCTTCCCGGCGACGCCCCCGCCCCCGATCAGCGTGAGGCCGCCGAACGCACCCTGCGCTGGTTCGACCGCTGCCAGTCCCTCGACCCCACGCCCGCCCTCTTCGCCATCGTCCAGGGCGGCGTCGACGAGGAACTGCGCCGCTGGCACGCCCGTGAGCTCGCCGCCCGCGAGGCGCCGGGCTACGCCATCGGTGGCCTCTCCGTCGGCGAGACCAAGGCCGAGCAGCACGCCATGACCGAAATCGCCTGCGCCGAGCTCCCCGTTGACCGCCCCCGCTACCTCATGGGCGTCGGCAGCCCCGAGGACCTGGTCAACGCTGTCGCCCGTGGCGTCGACATGTTCGACTGCGTCCTCCCCACCCGCCTTGGCCGCACCGGCTCGCTCTTCACCGATAGCGGACGCATCAACATCCGCGGCGCCCGCTATCGCGAACAGGACGCTCCCCTCGACCCCACCTGCGACTGCGCCACGTGCGCGAGCTACTCCGCCGCCTACCTGCACCACCTCTTCCGCAACGACGAATTGTTGGGCTACCGCCTCGCCAGCATCCACAACCTCCGCTACCTCCAACGCCTCTGCCAGCGCATGCGCGAAGCCGTGCTCGCCGGCGCCTTCGATGCCTTCGCCGAGGACTTCCTCGGGCGCTACCAGCCCGTCGATGAAGCAGTGCGCGCGGAGCAGCGCGCTCGCTGGCGCTCGCGCTCCCGCAACTGACCCCGACTCGACACAACCGCGCTCTCCCTTCTACTCTCGGAACCCGACGGCGCCCTTACGGCGCGTCTTGTGAGAACAAAAGCATGGCGAAACGAGCATCCTCGGCGTCTTCCGCGAGCGCCAAGAAGTCCGCGAAGCGCGCGCCCAGGACCGGCGCCGCGGGAACCTCGCGCGCCCGCCGCGGCAAGGATCTCGTCATCGTCGAGTCCCCCGCCAAGGCCCGCACGATCGAGGGAATCCTCGGCGATCAGTACCGCGTCATTGCCTCCGTCGGCCACGTCCGCGACCTTCCCGTCTACGGCTACGGCGTCGACGTGAAGGGCGGCTCCTTCGAGCCCACCTACGAGGTGCTGAAGGACAAGAAGGACATCGTCAAGCAGATCAAGGAGGCCGCCAGCGAGGCCGAACGCGTCTTCCTCTCGACCGACCCCGACCGCGAGGGCGAGGCCATCTCCTGGCACATCGCCGAAGCCGCCGACATCCCCACTGAGAAGACGCAGCGCGTCGTCTTCCACGAGATCACGAAACCCGCCATCGAAGCCGCCTTCCAGCATCCGGGCGAGCTCGACCGCGACCTCATCGAGGCCCAGGAAACGCGCCGCGTCCTCGACCGCCTGATCGGCTACCCGCTCAGCTGGTTCGTCCAGGGCAAGGTCGCCCGAAGCGCCAGCGCCGGCCGCGTTCAGAGCGTCGCCCTCCGAGTGATCGTGGAGCGCGAGCGCGAGATCGAGGCGTTCACGCCGCGCGAGTACTGGTCCATCCATGCCCAGCTCGCCAAGGCTGGCGACGAATTCGGCGCCAGGCTCACCGCCCTTCCCGGCGTCAAGAAGCTCGACGAGAAGCGCGATCTTCCCGACGAGGCAACCACCAACGCCCTGCTCGCCTCCCTCCGCCGCTCCGACTTCTCCGTGAAGTCGGTCAAGAAGGGCGAACGCAAGCGCCGCCCCGCCCCGCCCTTCACCACCAGCAGCTACCAGCAGGCCGCCAACAACCGCCTCGGGCTCGGGGCCCAGCGCGCGATGGCCCTCGCCCAGCAGCTCTACGAGGGCGTCACCATCCCCGGCGAAGGGGCCGTCGGCCTCATCACCTACATGCGCACCGATTCCCTCAGCATCTCTCCCGTCGCCCGTCGCGAGGCCCGCGGCTACGCCGCCGGCCGCTGGGGCGACGACTACGTTCCCGAGAAGGAACGCGTCTACCGCTCGCGCGCACGCGGCGCCCAGGAGGCGCACGAGGCCATCCGCCCCACCGCCGCCGCCCGCGCCCCCGAGACCCTGCGCAACGTGCTCAACCGCGACCAGCTCCGCGCCTACACCCTCATCTGGCAGCGCTTCATGGCGAGCCAGCTCGCCGACGCCCGCTACGCGACCGTCGCCGTCGACATCGAGGCGCGCGAGGCCGGCGAGCTGCGTGGCGCCTTCCGGTCGAACGCCCAGCGTCTCGTCTTCGCCGGTCACCTCGCCGTCCTCGGTATCGACGCCACCGAGGAGAGTGTCGCTGACGCCGACCGCGACACCCCCGACACCGTCACCGCCCTCCCCGAGCTCGCCGATGGCGACGCCCTCGACCGCCGTTCCGTCGATGGCGAGCAGCACTTCACCGAGCCCTTGCCCCGTTTCACCGAGGCATCCCTCGTGAAGGCGCTGGAGGAGGAGGGCATCGGCCGTCCCAGTACCTACGCCTCCATCGTCCAGACCGTGCTCGGCCGCGCCTACGTCGTGCGTGAAGGCCGCCAGCTTGTGCCCCAGGAGCTCGGCTTCGCCGTCAACGACCTCCTCGTCCAGCACATGGACCGCTACGTCGCCGTCCCCTTCACGAGCGAACTCGAAGGGGAGCTCGACGAGATCGCCGCCGGCGAACGCGCCTACGGCGATGTCGTGAAGGGGTTCTGGGAGCCCTTCAACGCTGCCCTCGAGACAGCCAAGCTGGAGGCGAAGAAGCAGGTCGAAGAGACCGACATCGTCTGCTCCAAGTGCAACGAGCGGAAGATGGTCGTCCGCTGGAGCCGCACCGGAAAGTTCCTCGGCTGCTCCGGCTACCCCGAGTGCAAGAACGCCATGCCTCTCACCGCCGAGGGCGAGCCCCAGCCACCGGCGGAGCCCCAGCCAACCGACTGGAAGTGCCCCCGCTGCGGCTCGGGCACCGAGTTGAAGCACGGCCCCTACGGCGAGTACATCGACTGCGTGAAGCGCGAGTCGAAGGAGTGCGACTTCCGCACCAGCAAGCCCGTCGATGTCGCCTGCCCCGAGGAGCCCGATTCTGGCCAGCTCGTCGCCAAACGCGCTCGCCGCGGCGTCTTCTACGGCTGCTGGAACTACCCCGAGTGCACCTACACCACCAACAGCATCGAGCCTGGCAAGCTCTCCCCCGTGCGCACCGCCGAGGAGCGTGAGGCCGCCGCCGAGAAGGCGAAGACTCGCGCCGCCAAGGGTCGCGGTCGCACCACCCGCCGCACCACCACCCGCCGCCGCCGCGCCAGCTAGCAGGGTGCTGAAAAAGTCCGCGGCGGTCGTTTTGGGCTGATTTTTCGCCGGTCGCGAAATCGAAAAGGCCAATGTTTCTGGGCTCTACGAGAGACTGCCGGATGGTCAATCAGGGCCTCAGGCCCAGGATCATGCATTTATCAGCACCCTGCTAGGCCCGTCGCTCTTTACGTCTCCTGTCGTATTCTGTCTACATGGCCTCCCCGCCAGCCCACAAGACAGCCGAGGCCTACCTCGACGCCTACCTGCGCGAGTTGCAGAGTCTCGGCGGGCGTTCGCCCTACACGATCCGCAACTACCGCTCCGATATCGGCCACTTCCTGCGCTTCTGTGAAGAGACCGGCATCGAGCCGTTCGCCACTACCCGCGCGAGCTTCCGCACCTACCTCGGCAGCCTGCGGGAGACCGGAGCCGCCCCCGCCTCCGTCACCCGCCGCACGACCACCGTGCACGGCTTCTATCGCTACCTCCAGCACGAAGGCGCCACCGATCGGGACCTCCTCTACGGCGTCGCCCTCCCCAAGAAGCCGAAGCGGTTGCCCAAGGTCATCGAACCCCCGCATCTCAAGGCTCTCATCGAGGCGCCCGACCTGAGCACGCCCCAGGGCCTCCGCGACCGCGCCATCCTCGAGCTCCTCTACGGCGGCGGCCTGCGCATCTCCGAGCTCACCGGTCTCGATGTCGCCAGCCTCGACCTTGTGGGAGGCCAGGCCATCGTTCTCGGCAAGGGCGACAAGGAGCGCGCGGTCCTCTTCGGTGAGTTCGCCGTCCGCGCCCTCCAGGCCTACCTCACCGCCGGCCGCCCCGAACTCGCCGGCCGGCCCGAGCGCGCCCTCTTCCTGAACCGCAGCGGCGGACGGCTCTCCGCCCGCTCCGTCCAGTACGCCGTGCGACGCTACGCCCTCGTCGCCGGCATCCCCGAGGAGGTCCACCCCCATCTCCTCCGCCACTCTTTCGCCACCCACCTGCTCGACGGCGGCGCCGATATCCGCATCGTCCAGGATCTGCTCGGCCACACCTCCGCCAACACCACCCAGATCTACACTCATGTCAGCCGTGCCCGGCAGGCCGAGGTCACCGAGAAAGCCTGGCAGGAGGTCGGCGTGAAGGCGCTCGAACGCGCCCGCAAGAGCCGCAGCCTCTCGTGAGCAACCCCGCCGCCCCCCTGCTCCTCCTCGTCCACGGCCCCAACCTGAACCTGCTCGGCGAACGCCGCCCCGAGATCTACGGCCGCGACACCCTCCCCGACATCGAGGCGGACGTAGCCGCCGCCGCCAACGCCCGCGGCGCCACCGTCCTCAGCTTCCAGAGCAACCACGAGGGCGCCCTCATCGACTTCCTCCACGAGCACCGCCGCCGCGCCAGCGGCGTCATCCTCAACGCGGGCGCCTTCACCCACACCTCCATCGCCCTCCGCGATGCCCTGGAAGCCATCGCCCTCCCCGCTGTCGAGGTGCACCTCTCGAACATCCACGCTCGCGAGCCCTTCCGCCGCCGCTCGGTCATCGCCGCCGCCTGCATCGGCCAGGTTGCCGGACTCGGCCGCGCCGGCTACACCGCGGCCGCCAACCTCCTCCTCGACCACCTTCAGGGCGGCGACTAACCCCCACGATCGTCGAGCGCTACACTGACCTCGTGACCGCCCCCGTGCTCCCCGCCCAGCGACTCGCGCGCGTCCGCGTCGCCCTCGACGAAGCCGGACTCGACGGCCTCTACGTCGCCAGCCCGGTCGATGACGTCAACCATCGCCACTCCGCGAACCGCCGCTACCTGACCGGGTTCACCGGCTCGACCGGCTACGCCGCCGTCTCGGCGACCGAGGCGATCCTCGCCGTCGATGCGCGCTACAGCGCCCAGGCCCGCCGCGAGGCCGGCCCCCGGGGCTTCACCGTCTTCGATACCAAGGGTCCCCAGTCCGCCTGGCTCCCCGAGTTCCTTGCCGCGGCCGGCCTAGCCGGGAAGCGCCTCGGGCTCTCCCGCGCCGACCTCAGCTACGGCGACTTCCTCACGTTGCGCGAGGCCGTCGAGCGCATGCCCGAGGCCGACCGCCCCAATCTCATCCCCGCCCCTCCCGTCGTCGAGCGCCTTCGCGCCCGCAAGGACGCTGAGGAGCTTGCCCTCCTCGAAGAAGCGATCGCCATCGCCGAGCGCGCCTTCCTCGACGTGAGCGCTTCGGTCGAGCCCGGGGTCACCGAACGTGGCTTCGCTGCCGCCCTCGACGCCGCCGTCAAGAAGCACGGCGCCCGCGGCCTCTCCTTCGAGCCGATCGTGGCCGGCGGTGAGCGCGGCGCGATGCCCCACGCCGACCTCTCAGACCGCCCCTTCGCCTCCGCCGAGCCCATCATCGTCGACTGGGGCGCCGAGCTCTCCGGCTACTGCAGCGACCTCACCCGCACCTTCTTTCTGGGCGGCGAACCCGAGCGCTTCCGCGAGGTCTACGAAGTCGTGCGCGAGGCCCAGCGCGCCGCCATCGAGCGCGTCGAGGCGGGCATGACCGGCGCCGATGCCCACGCCCTCGCCGCCTCCGTCATCGAGGAGCACGGCTACGGCGATGCCTTCACCCACGGCCTCGGCCACGGCGTCGGCCTCGACGTGCACGACTACCCGCCCTACCTCGGCCCCACCTCCGAGGACGTGCTCGAAGACGGCATGGTCTTCACCATTGAACCCGGCATCTACCTGCCGGGCTGGGGCGGTGTCCGCATCGAGGATATCGTGACCCTTGAAGGCGGCCGCGCCCGTCAGCTCAGCCACCTCGACTCGACACTTCCATCAGGAGCCCAGCCTTGAGCCAGATTTCCACCGCCGAATTTCGCCGCGGCGTCACCATCGAGATGAACGACAAGCTCTACGCCGTCCTCAGCTACGAGCACAACAAGACCGCCCGCGGCTCCGCCCAGGTGCGCATGAAGCTGCGCGACATCCGCAGCGGCGCCATCATCGAACACACCGTCCAGGCGGGAACCCGCTTCGATCGCGCCCGCGTCGATCGCCGCGACATGCAGTACCTCTACTCCGACGACGACTTCTACTACTTCATGAACACCGAGACCTACGACCAGATCCCCGTCGACATCGCCAAGGTCGGCGACGCCTCGAAGTACCTCAGGGAGAACGACACTTGCGAGGTCGCCCTCTACGGCGAGGAGGTCATCGCCGTAGAGCTCCCCGGCTCCGTCGCCCTCACCGTCACCTTCACCGAGCCCGGCGTGAAGGGCGATACCGCCCAGGGCGGCGCCAAGCCCGCCACACTTGAGACCGGCCTCGTCGTCCAGGTGCCCCTCTTCATCGGCGAGGGCGAGGTCATCCGCGTCAACACCGAGACAGGCGAGTACATCGAGCGAGTCAACTAGTGGACCCTATCGGCGTCTCCCAGCTCGTCTACCTCCTCAAGGACATGCTTGAGGGAAGCGAGCTGCTTTCCGACCTCTGGGTTGTCGGTGAAGTCTCCGACTCCACGCGATCCCGCCTCGGGCACCGCTACTTCTCCCTCCGCGACGGCGAAGGCCAGCTCCGCGCCGTCCTCTTCCGCGACGACATGCCCGGCGCCGAGGTCCCCGCTGGCGATCGCGTCCTCGCTCACGGACGCGTGACGGTGTACCCCCAGCGCGGCGAGCTCCAGTTCGTTTGCGACTTCTTCAGGCCTGAAGGGGTCGGCATCGAGGCCGCCCGCCTCGAACGGCTGCGCGAGCAGCTTGAGGAAGAGGGCCTCTTCGAGCCCTCGCGCAAGCGTCCCCTCCCCGCCTACCCCCGTCGCATCGGCCTCGTTACCTCGCCCACCGGCGCCGCCATCCAGGACGTTCGCGATGTCCTCGCCCGCCGCTGGCCCCTCGCCGAGCTGATTGTCTCGCCGGCCCTCGTCCAGGGGGAGCAGGCGCCGGCCAGCATCGTCTCCGCCCTGCGCGCCCTTGCCGGCGACGAAACGCTCGACCTCGCCCTCGTCGTCCGCGGCGGCGGCGCCGCCGCCGACCTCTCCGCCTTCAACGACGAGGCCGTCGTGCGCGCCGTCTTCGGCTTCCCCGTGCCCGTCGTCACCGGCATCGGCCACGAGACCGACACCTCCCTCGCCGACTTCGCCGCCGACCTCCGCGCCCCCACCCCCAGCGCCGCCGCCGAGCGCGCCACTCCCGACACCGTCGAGGTCGCCGCCCGCCTCGCGTCCCTCGAACGAACCATGGCGATGCACGCGCGTGGCCGCATCCAGAGCGGCGCCGCCCGCCTCCAGAACCTCGCCGCGAACCTGCGTCACGCTGCTCCCAGCCCCGCCCGCGCCGGCGAACAGGTGGAGGCGCTCGGCGCGCGTATGGGCGGCATCCTGACCGCCCGACTTGCCGCCGAACGCGCCAGTCTCGATCGCACCGGCGCCCAGATCGCCGCCCTCAACCCCGCCACCACCCTCTCCCGCGGCTACGCGATCGTCGAGCGCCTCGGACGCCGTCGGACCGTCGTCCGCCGTGTGCGCGACGTGAAGGCCGGCAGCCGCATCGCCGTCTCCGTCGGCGATGGCGCCTTCTGGGCCGAGGTCAACTGATGGCCGAGCAACCCTTCGAAGAGCTCGTCGCCCAGCTTGAGGAGCGCGCCCGCAAGCTCGAGACGGGCAATATCCCCCTCGAAGACGCGATTGCGACCTACGAGGAGGGCGCCGCCCTTGTCGAGCAGCTGCGCAAGCTTCTCGACGAGGCCGAGCTCCGCGTCCAGCGCCTCCAGGACAACCTCCAGGAGGGTGCGGCCTTCCGCGAGGACACGGCCCCCTACGACGATGCCGCCGCCTCCGATGACGCTGGCTGACCCAACCCCGCCATGACTGCGCCCCTGCGTGTCGCCTGGCTCACCACCGGACGCGGCCCCGGCTCCTACGGCGCCCTCGAAGCCCTCTGTGAGTCCATCGATGCCGGCCTCCCCGTTGAGCTGGCGGTCGCCTTCGTGAACCGCGAACGAGGCGAGTTCGAGGCTACCGACCGCCTCCTGGACCTTCTCGAAGGCCGCGGTGTGCCCGTCGAGACCCTCTCCTCGGTACGCTTTCGCAGGGAGCGAGGCGGCGAGCGCTCCCGCCCCGGCGAGCCCCTGCCTCCGTGGCGTCGCGCCTTCGACGAAGCCGCCGCGGAGAGACTCGTCCGCTACTCCTTCGAGTTCGCCGTCATGTTCGGCTACATGCTCATTACCACCGAGGCCCTCTACGCTCGTTTCCGCATCATCAACGACCATCCCGCCCTCCCCGACGGTCCCACCGGCGCCTACCAGAACGTCATCGCCGAGCTCATCGCCACCGGCGCGAGCGAATCCGGCTGCATGTACCACCTCGTCACGGGCGATCTCGACCGCGGCCCGGTCCTCAGCTACTGCCGCTTCCCCATCCCCACCGACGCCTCCGCCCGCGTTCCCCCCGATGCCACCCGTGCCGGCATTGAGGCGCTGCCCCTCTACGGCGAGATTCGCGCTCGTGGCGTCGCCCGCGAGCAGCCCTTCCTTGTCGAGACCCTGCGTGCGCTCCAGGAAGGCCGTCTGACCGTGCCTCCGTCCCAACCCCTCGACCTCACGACAGAGGTCGAAGACGCCCTCCCTGCCGACGTATAATCGCGCCCCATGGCCGACCCGGCGCCCCTTATCGAAACCTGCCCCGACTGCGCCGAACCCTACGACGCCGCCGACAACTACTGCCGCAGCTGCGGCATGTTCCTCCAGGACCGCCGCATGCCCGTGGCTCGACCTGCCGCCGCTCTCGAACTCCGCCGCCCCACCCTTCCCGCGCCCATCCGGCGCGCAGCGACGGCCATAGCCGTTGGCACGGCCCTCAAGATCACCGCAAACATCGTGGGCAAGCTCCTGGCGCAGCGTGCCGCCAGCAAGGCCACCGGCCGCGCCGTCGCCCGCCGTCAGGAGCGCCCGAGTACGGTCGTGAGCGAGTCCCTCTTCGTCCGCCGCACCTGGATCGAGCGGGACTGATCGACCACCCCGTCCCGGGAGAGGCATGCGTACCCACAGCCCGATGGTCATCCACTACGTCCGCGACATGGAGCGCGCCTGCGCGTTCTACAGGGAGGTTCTGGGGCTGACGGACTCGCCGACCCCGGGTTCCGGCTCGCCCGGCTGGAACACCTTCCACTGCGATGGGCTCATCATCGCCCTCCACATCCTCCCCGCCGGGGAGTCCGCCGAGGGGCCGTTGCCCCACGCAGGCCTCAACCTGGAGGTCGACGACCTCGACGCCGCCCTCGCCGAGCTGCAGGCCGCCGGCGGGGAGTTGCGCGCTCTCCACGAGGCCGGCGGCGGTGTACCCGTTCGCGTGGCCGAGGTTACCGACCCCGATGGCAACGGTTTCGAGCTGCGGCAGGTCGTCGGCTGATTCGGAATGTGAAACCGCGCTCGTGTACCCTGCCCATCTAGAGGAGAGGTACCCATGTTCGCAACGATCGGCCACACCATCGACCTGATAAAGATGAGTTGGCGCGTCCTCATGCTGGACCGCGAGCTCATCTTCTTCCCCGTCATGTCCGTTGCTGGCTTGGTGATTCTGGCCGCAGTTGTCTTCGCCGGCGGTCTCGCCGGAGGCGCCTTCAGCCTCGCCGAGGAAGGTGGGGAGGCCTCCGGCGGCGATGTGGCGCTCGGACTGTTTCTCGCGTTCGCCTCTTCCTTCATCATCATCTTCTTCAATGCCGCGCTGGTTGCAGCCGCGCTCGAACGGCTTCGTGGCGGCGACCCCAATGTCGCTTCCGGCTTGAAGGCCGCCTCCGCTCACATCCCCCAGATCCTCGCCTGGTCCGTGGTCACGACCATCGTCAGCCTCATCCTGCGGGCCCTCCGCGACCGCGGCGGCATCGCCGGACAGGTCGCCTCCATGATCGGCGGTATTGCCTGGAGCCTCGCCACCTTCTTCGTGATTCCCGTGCTGGTCGCCGAAGGCATCGGGCCGATCGAGGCGATCAAGCGTTCCTCGTCGCTCCTTCGGCAAACATGGGGCCGCCAGCTAACCGCCAGCTTCGGCTTCGGCATCCTCACCTTCGGCGCGATCATCGTCGCCGCAATCCCTGCAATCCTGCTGTCGTTCGTTCACCCGCTGCTCGGCCTCGCCATCGGCATCCCCCTTGTGGGGTTCGCGTGGGCGACCGTCACCGCCCTCGAAGGCATCTTCAAGGCCGCCCTCTACGACTTCGCCATCGGCAGGGAGCCCCACGGCTTCGACCGCGCGACGCTCCAGAGCGCCTACGGACCCCAGGCCAGCGGTGGCGGCATGAGGGGCGTCGTCTAGGGGGAACTTCACCAGGGAGTCTTCGGGCTGGTCGGACCACCCTCGGGGCTGTACGTTCTACACAAGAGTCGCGATGTCCCGTCCAGTGTCTCTGGGACTGCGATTGTTCATCGGGGAGGAGGGAACGGAATGCTCCAGCACCAGCTAACGGTCTCGTTTTCCATCTCCGAGGTTGAGAGCGGGGCATGGCAGGCCAGGGGCGAGAACTTCACGCTGTTCCTGGAAGCGAACAACCGCTCAGAACTGGTTGGCTACATCGTGGGCGCCGTACAGGCGCTCGGGCAGTGGATCGTTGATACCAAGCCAGCGGACGAGAGCTTGGAAGACTACTGCCTTGCGGTTGGTGTTGAGTGCGAGGCCGTAGAGCTTGAAGAGGGACTTGAGCTCGCCGTGAGAGACCTTCACGAAGCCATGGATCACGCCAGTAAGTTGCTCTCCGTTACCCAGAGGATTCCCGTCTAGCTTTGGACCTCGTTGCCGCGAAGCGAATCGCCATTCAGGCGATGATGGATTGCCTTGGCTATGCAGGACACGAAGGAACACCTATGTACAGCGCGCGTCTCGGGGCCGCGGGGCCTGCCGTCCTGTTCCTCGGCAGCATTTCGGGCGATACCCTCGACCGATTCCTGCACTCCGCTCAAAATACTTGGCAGGATGGGGCATGCCAGAGCTACAGGTTGCCGCCTGCAGGGCGAGGGCCATCGAGCTGGTGGGAGACGCTGAGTACGTCTCGGACCAGCTCGCCGTCGCTGCCCACGAAGGCGCTGCGATGGGCGCTCGCACCCTCGAAGTCGTCGTCCCGGAGGACTTGTCCTCCGCCATCCAGGCTCGCTTCGACGCCACGGCCGTGCCACTCGAACGCGGCGACCCGTGGCTCGCGAAGGACCTGGGCGGCTCGCCCTGACCCCCCGGCCGTAGCGCCCCCGCCCGCCCGCCCCTAGGATCGCAGCACCCTCTACCCGGAGTCGTGCCCAATGGACCCCCTGAACGAAGAACAACTGGCCGCCCTGCGCGCCTGGCCTTCCCCCGCCATCTCCAACGCAATCGAGACCTTCAGCGTGCGCGCCCGCAACTACGGCGCCATGACCCCCGACATCCGCTGCCACTTCCCAGAGATGGAGCCCATCGTCGGCTACGCCGTTACCTGCAAGCTCCGCGCCAGCGTACCTGCCGACCAGGACCCGGAGGCCAGGGTCGAGCGTGGCGCCTGGTACGACCACATCGAGTCCATCCCCGGCCCCCGCATCGTCGTCATCGAGGACATGGACGATCCCCCCGTTGGTTCCTTCTGGGGCGAAGTCAACGCGAACGTGCATCGAGCGTTTGGCTGCCTCGGCGTCGTCACAAACGGCGGCGTCCGCGACATGGAGGAGGTTCGCGAGCTCGGCTTCCAGTTCGTCGCGAAGGAAGTGCTCGTCTCCCACGCCTACGTACACCAGATCGAGGTCGGGGGACCGGTCACCGTCGGCGGGATCACCGTGAACCCGGGTGACCTCCTCCACGCCGACCTCCACGGCTGCATCTCCATCCCCCACGACATCGCCGCCGCCCTCCCCGCCGCCGCCCAGATGGTCGAGGACCGCGAGCGCATCATCATCGACTACGCCAAGTCGCCTGAGTTCACGCGTGAGGGACTGATGGAGCGCTTCCGCAGCGGCTTTACCCGCCCCCGCGAGGAGGCCTAGCCGGAGGCTAGTCGAACATCAGCACGGAGCGCGCGACCTCACCCGCCTTCATCGCGCGGAAGGCCTCGTTCACGTCCTCCAGCCGCATCCGGCGGGAGATCATCTCGTCCAGCTTCAGCCGCCCCTGCATGTAGAAGTCGATGTAGCGGGGCATGTCCACGCGGAAGCGGTTCGAGCCCATCGAACTTCCCTGCAGCTTCTTCTCGCTCAACAGCGAGCGCCCGTCGATCTCGACCTTCTGGCCGACCGGGATCATCCCGATGATCGTCGCCGTGCCGCCCCGCCGCAGCGCCTCGTACGCCTGCTCCGCCGCCGATTTCAGCCCGATCGCCTCGAACGTGTAGTCGGCCCCGCCGCCCGTCAGTTCGCGGATCCGCTCCACCGGGTCGCCCGAGGAGGCATCGACCACGTGCGTCGCGCCCAACTCCCGCGCCTTCGCCAGCTTCGACTCCACCATGTCGACCGCGATGATCATGCGTGCGCCCGCCACCAGCGAGCCCTGCACCGCCGCCAGCCCCACGCCTCCCACGCCGAAGACCGCCACCGTCGAGCCTGGCGCCACCTTCGCCGTGTTCACCGCCGCCCCGAATCCCGTCGTCACCCCGCAGCCGATGAGTGCCGCCGCATCGAGCGGCATGTCGTCGCGGATGCGCACCACCGCGTTCTCGTGCACCAGCATCTTCTCCGCGTAGCTGGAGAGGTTGGCGAACTGCGCCACCGGCTGGCCGTTCCAGGTGTACTTGGGCGGGTCGTCCGGCCCGCGCGTCACCGCCTCCTTGTCGCAGGCGTAGGGCTGACCCGTCATGCAGCGCTCACACATCCCGCAGAACACCGAGAGGCAGCAGATCACGTGGTCGCCCGGCTGCACGTACGTCACCCGCTCGCCCACCGACTCGATGATGCCCGCCGCCTCGTGCCCGAGGATGGCCGGCGCATCGAACGGGTAGAGCCCGTCCACGAAGTGCAGGTCGCTGTGGCAGACGCCGCTCGCAGACGTCTTCACGATGACCTCGTGCGGCCCCGGATCGTCGATCGCGATCTCCTCGATCGTCAGCGGCTGGTGCGGTCCGTGGAAAACGGCGGCCTTCATGGCGCTCCTCCGTGTGGCAGGTGTGCGTACTCTACGCCGCGCGTCTAGTCCCGAGCTGGCAGCGAAGCCCGCGGCAAGACCCGGGGATTCGCCACGAACTGCGGCCAGCGGCCCTCCATCAGACCCACCACCGTCTCGCCCACCCGGCGCCGCATGCTCTCGAACGATTGATCCGAATACGAGGCCGAGTGCGGCATCAGCACCACGTTCTCCATGCGCGCCAGCGGCGACTCAACCTCCAGCGGCTCGCGCTCGAAGACATCGAGCCCGGCTCCCGCGATTTGCCCCCCGTCGAGCGCCGCGATCAGCGCCTCCTGGTCGACCACCGGCCCGCGCGAGGTGTTGATCAGGTACGCCGTCGGCTTCATCGCCGCCAGCTCGGCGTCGCTGATCAGGTGGCGTGTCTCTGGATTCAGGGGTGTGTGCACGGAAACGTAGTCGGAGCGCCCCAGCAGCTCGTGCAGCGTTTCCACGCGCTCCACCCCCTGGGCGCGGAATACGCCTTCCCCGATGTACGGGTCGTGTGCGATCACGTTCAGCCCGAACGCCTTCGCGCGCGGCACCACCGCCCGTGCGATGTTGCCCAGCGCTACCAGCCCCAGCGTCTCCCCGCCGATCGGTCCCATCGGCCCGAGCGGTCCCGGCCGCCAGCTGCCGTCGCGCACTGCCGCGTCCAGCAGCGGCAGCTTCTTCGCGCATGCCAGCAGCAGCAACATAGCCTGATTGGCCACCTCGGGCTGACAGAAGTCGGGGAAGTGCGCGACCACGATCCCGTGATCGGTCGCCGCCGGAATGTCGAGCGTGTCCAGCCCCACCCCGTAGCGGATGATGAGCTTGCACCTCGGCATCGACTCCACCACCCGCCGCGTGATCTGCGCCGACGACACGAGGATCGCGTCGGCGTCCTTCACGTTCGCGATCAGCTCATCCTCAGTGGAGGAGTTCGTCGCCGCGAACTTCCCACCGCCCCCTTCGATGATGCTCTGTTCGATTTCGAACGAGACGTTGGGGCGCTTATCGACGTGGACGACCAGGTACGGTTCAGACATGCGGGAGAGCGTACAGATGCCGCCGCGCGCGGGCCAGCGGTCAGCGCAGCCAGCTACGGTGGGCTCGCGTATTATGCGGCGCTACGTACTAAACACGCCAAGGAGCCACCATGACGACAGCCGAGCAGACATGGACCGAATCAACCGCCGAGGTAGCGGGCCTCAGCGTTCGCTACCTGCAGGGAGGCAGCGGTCCCAACGCGGTGGTCCTGCACCACTCTTCGGGCAACCTCGGCTGGGTGCCTTTCCACGAAGCGCTCGCCCAGAGCTTCACCGTTACCGTTCCCGACCTCCCGGGCTACGGCCAGTCCGAGCGCCCGGTCTGGGCGCGCGACCCGCGCGATATCGCCATCCTCATCAATCGCTTCCTCGCGCAGGTTGCTCCTGAGGGCGCCACGCTCGTCGGCCTCGGTTTCGGAGGCTTCATCGCCGCGGAGCTCGCCACCATGAACCAGGAGCGGCTCGGTTCCCTCGTGCTCGTCGGCGCCGCCGGCCTCCAGCCCGAAGAAGGTGAACTCCTCGACCAGATGCTCATCGACTACAAGGAGTACATGTCCGCTGGTTTCCGCGACGAGGCCCGCTACCACGACATCTTTGGCGAGGAAATCGCGAAGGATGTCCGTGAACTCTGGGACTTCAGCCGCGAGATGACCGCCCGCCTCAGTTGGAAGCCGTACATGTTCAACCGCAGGCTGTCCCACTTCCTCTCCGAGGTGCAGACCCCCACCCTCGTCGTCGCCGGCAGCGAGGAGAGGGTCATTCCCGTTACCTGTGCGCGTCAGTACGCAGCGGCCCTCCCCAATGCCACGCTCGAGATCGTCGAGGGCGCGGGCCACTACGTCGATTACGAGGAGCCGCAGGCGCTCGCCGCCCTGATCGCCGGGCACGCCGGGGGCTAGCTCGCCCCATCGCACAGGTCTCCGCGATGCCTCTCCTCACCGCACGCGGAAAGGCGGTATGATGCGCCCGAATTGAGCGCCTCCACGCCGCAGAGCGTGAGGGCGTCTGGGGGCAGTGCATGTTCATCGGCTACTTCACCGAGAGGCCCTACCAGGACCGGGAGTCCGGCTACTTCGGATCCACCGGGCGTGACATCACCGACCTTGGCATCAGCAACAGCGAGTACAACCCGCGGCTCGGCTCCGAGTTGTACAACCGCTATCTCGACGAGAAGGTCTACGCCGAGGAGATGGGCTTCGATGGCGTCATGCTCAACGAGCACCACAGCACCCCCTTCTGCATGGGCGGCGTGGTCAACGTCGAGGCCGCCATCCTCGCGCGCATCACCAAGCGCGTGAAGATCGTCCTCCTCGGCAACGTCCTCCCCATCTGGGACGACCCCCTCTGGCTCGCCGAGGAACTCGCCGAGATCGATATGATCTCCCGCGGCCGCCTCGTCACCGGCTGGGTGCGCGGCACCGGCCGCGAGAGCGTCGCCCACAACGCCCAGGCGCCTTTCAACTGGGAGCGCTACCAGGAGGCCCACGATCTCGTCCTCGCCGCCTGGACCAAGGACGGGCCCTTCCGCTGGGAGGGTGAACACTACAACTACCGCTACGTGAATCCCTGGGCGAAGACCTACCAGCAGCCCCATCCCCAGATCTGGATTCCCGGCGTCATGAGCCGCAACACCGTCAAGTGGGCCGCCGAGCACCGCTACCCCTACGTCATGCTCGCCACCGACCTGGAGCCCACCAAGGTTTCCTACGACTACTACACGCAGGTCGCCGACGAGAACGGCTACGAAGCCGGCACCCAGCACCGCAGCTACCTCTTCAAGGTCCACGTCGATGAGACCGAGGAGCTCGCCGACGAGGCCGCCCGCAAGTACGTCCAGGGTCCCAGCAACCCCTTCCTCGAGGGTAACCAGGGGATCGTTCGCCCCTACCTGCAGAACCTCCCCGGCATGACCTCGCGCACCAACCTCCTGCCCACGGTCACCAGCTTCACGCAGGCCCGCGCCCGCGGACGCCTGGCCGCCCACGAGGAGGCCACCGGCGACGATGCGGGCAAGAACGCCGAGGCCGCCGACTCGTTCGGCAGCTACGAGAACCAGAAGGAGCGCATGTCCATCATCACGGGCACGCCCAAGACCGTGATCCCGAAGATCCGGCACGTGCTCGAGTACCTGCGCCCCGGGAGCATCTTCTTCTGGGACGGCGACGGCGCGATGGACCACGACGATGCCACGCGCAGCCTCCGTCTCATGGGCGAGGAAGTCATCCCCGCCACCCGCGAGATGGCCAAGGAGTTCGACCTCAAGGGCCCCTTCGAGATGGACACCAACACCAACGAGCCCATGGAGCAGGAAGAGGTCGTCGCCGCCGGCGGCTCCTAACGCTCCTCCCACAGTCAACGCCGGAAGGCGCCGCAAGCAATTGCGGCGCCTTCTTCATGTCCGGCCGCGCGCCCGTGCCGTCGCGTTGTGCGACGATTTCGGCATGACCTCCGATAGCGGCTTCGATGCGGACGTTCTCGTCGTGGGCGGCGGACCGGCCGGCTCCGCCGCTGCGACCATGCTCGCGCGTAAGGGTTGGACCGTCCGCATCTACGAGCGCGACCGTTTCCCCCGTGAGCACGTCGGCGAGTCGCTCCTCCCCGCCTCCATGCCCGTCCTCGCCGAACTTGGCGTCCTCCCCGCCGTCGAGGCCGCCGGCTTCCTCCCCAAGTACGGCGCCACCATGGTTTGGGGCAGCGACCCCGACCCCTGGAGCTGGTCCTTCCGCGAGTCCAGTCCCCGCTACCCCCACGCCTTCCAGGTCGTTCGCGCCCAGTTCGACGAAATCCTCCTCCGCAACGCCGCCGCCGAGGGCGTCGACGTGCGCGAGGGTCACCGTGTGCTCGCCGCCGATGCCGGCCCCTCCGGCGCAACCCTCCGCGTCGAGAACGGCGATGGCCGAGAGCACACGGCCCGCGCCCGCTTCGTCGTCGATGCGAGCGGCCAGGCCGGGCTCATCGGCCGAGCCCGCGGCCTCCGTGAGGCCGACCCGTTCTTCCGCAACCTCGCCGTCTACGGCTACTACGAGGGTGGTTCCCGCCTCCCCGAGCCCGACGCCAACAACATCTTCATCGAGTCCATCGAGGACGGCTGGCTCTGGGCAATCCCCCTCCACACCGGCCTCGTCAGCACCGGCGTTGTGGTCGACAGCGCCGTCGGAAGAGAGCGCATCAACGAGCTTGGTCCCGAGGCCTTCTTCCGCGAGCGCGTCGCCAGCGGCCCCCACACCGCCGCCCTCCTCAATGGCGCCACCCTCACCGGCGCCCCCACCATCATCCGCGACTGGTCTTACGCCTCCCGCGAGCTCGCCGGCGAGGGGTTCGTCCTCGCCGGCGACGCCGCCTGCTTCGTCGACCCGCTCTTCTCCTCGGGGGTGCACCTCGCCCTCTCCTCAGGCGTGCTGGCCGCCGCCTACGTGACTTCCGCGCTCAAGGATCCTGAGCTTGGGCGCGCCGCCGCCGCCGTCTACTCCGAACAGTACCGGCAGCAGTACCAGCACTTCCGCGAGATGGCGCGCCTCTTCTACGCCAGCAACCGCACCGTCGACTCCTACTTCTGGGAGACTCGCCGCATTACCGGCGCTGAGGAATCGACGCCCGCCCGGCTCGCCTTCGTGCGCGCCGTCGCAGGCCAGCCCCCGGTCGGCTACGAGCGCGCCGTCCTTGCCCACGGCGAGACGCCGCGCAGCTTCGCCGAGGCCGTGAGCGCCGTCGAGGACCGCCGCGCACAGCGCGCTGCTGCCTTCGACGAGCGCTTCCGCGACCGCCTCCCCCGGCTGCTTGCCGCCAGCCCCTCGCTCCTGCCGGAGGCCCGCCTCGAACGCAAGCCCGTCGTCGGCGAGGGCGAGTTCGCCTGGGGCCAGGTGATCGCCACGCCCGAACGAAGCGAAGGCGTGCCTGTCAGCGACCTCGTTGCCCTCGTCGTTTCCCAGATCGACGGGCGCTGCACCGTCGCCGAGCTCTTCGACCGGCTCGGCGCGCGCATCCCCGCGGAAGCGCTCGATCAGCTCCGGCCCGCCATCGTCCAGGCCCTGCGCCTGCTCCACGTCGAGGGTGTCGTCGCCGGCTTCGAGGAAGGGGAGGGCGCGTGAGCGACGCTCTGCAGGGCCGCATCGTCCAGCTCAGCGCCTCCAACGGTGGCGTGCCCAAGCTGCCGCTCGCCGAGGCCACCATCGACGCCAACGGCATCACCGTCGACCGCCAGGCCGACCGGCGCGCCCACGGCGGCCCGAGGCGCGCCCTCTGCCTCTTCGCCCTCGAGCGCATCGAGGAACTCGCCGCCGAAGGCCACGCCATCGCCCCCGGCGCCACCGGCGAGAACGTCACCACCGCCGGCATCGACTGGAACCGCGTGAACCCGGGCGCGCGACTCCGCCTCGGCGAAACGGTGCTCATCGAGGTCACCGGCTACACCGAGCCCTGCTGGAAGAACGCCCAGTGGTTCACCGAGGGCGACTTCAACGTCATCGACCAGCAGGAGCGCCCCGGCTTCAGCCGCGTCTACGCCCGCGTTCTCGAAGGCGGCCAGCTCCGCCCCGGTGACACCGTCGAGCTCATCCCCGGGACCGCCGCCGAACGCCTCGACCGAACCCAGCCCACCACCATTCGCTGGCGCCCGCCTACCTCGGGCGGCTGAAGCGTGGAGTCCCTCGCCGAGCGCATCACGCGCGCCTTCCCCGAGATCGGCCAGGTTGAGCCCCTGCGCGAAGTGGGTTTGGGAGCCCGCAGCCTTCTTCGGCCTCTGATGCCCACCTCTACCATTGACGATCCCCGCCCCTTGTGGCAGAGTTAGCTTTCCTACTTAGTGTACTTGCGACACTAAGTGCCGCCTGCGAGACGAAGGGATCGTCCGATGACTGCAACTTCCTCCACCTCCGAAGCCGTGGCCCTGCTTGAGCGCTACTCGGACCCCGACACCTGCCCCACCGACCGGCTCGAGCCCCTCCCCCTCGTGGAGGAACCCGCCTTTGTTAGCTGGCAGCAGGATATCCCTCGCAGCTACCTCGGCCTCCCTCCCGCGGAGCTTGAGCGGCGCATCCACGATGCCCGCGCCGCCCTCGGCGACCGTCTCGTCGTCCTCGGCCATCACTACCAGCGCGACGAAGTGATCCAGTACGCCGACTTCACCGGCGACAGCTTCAAGCTCGCCCAGCACGCCGCTAGCCAGCAGGGCATCGAGTTCGTCCTCTTCTGCGGCGTCCACTTCATGGCCGAATCCGCCGACATCCTCACGCCGCCCGATGTCGCCGTTGTCCTCCCCAACATGGCCGCCGGCTGCTCCATGGCCGACATGGCCGACCCCGGCGATGTCTACGCCGCCTGGGACGAGATGACCGCCGCCCTCGGCTCCGGCGCGAGCATCATCCCAATCACGTACATGAACAGCGCCGCCAGCCTGAAGGCATTCGTGGGCAAGCGCGAGGGCATCGTCTGTACCTCCAGCAACGCCCCCAAGACCTTCGAGTACGCCTTCGCGCGCGGCGAGAAGGTCCTCTTCTTCCCCGACCAGCACCTCGGCCGCAACACCGGCTACGAGATGGGCATCCCCCTCGAGGAGATGGTCACCTGGGACTGGCGCAAGCCCCTCGGCGGTCTCACCCCCGAGCAGCTTGAGCGCGCCCGCGTCATCCTCTGGAAGGGCCACTGCAGCACCCACCAGCGCTTCTCCGTCGAGCAGATCGAGAAGGCGCGTGCCGAGCATCCCGACCTCAACGTCATAGTCCATCCTGAGTGCTCCTGGGAAGTCGTGCAGGCTGCCGACCACAGCGGTTCGACCGAGCGCATCATCAAGGCCGTCAGCGCAGCGCCCGCCGGCTCCGTCTGGGGCGTCGGCACCGAGATTAACCTCGTGAAGCGCCTTGCCGACGAGAACCCCGACAAGACCGTCTTCTGTCTCGACCCCGTCGTCTGCCCCTGCAGCACCATGTACCGCATCCATCCCGCCTACCTCGCCTGGACGCTTGAGGGACTCGTGCAGGGCCACACGGTGAACCGTGTGCAGGTTGATGGCGAGACGCGCGAGTGGTCGCTCGTCGCCCTCGAGCGGATGCTCGCCCTCCCCTAGCCCCTTCGTCTCGTTCGCGAGGCGGCTACTCCGTTCCTGTATCGTCCGAGGCATTACTCCAGTAGTTGGAGGAGCCGCATGGAAGGCCGCATGCCGCTTGCTGCGCGCCTCCTCTTCGCATCCGGATCGCTGGGCGGGAGCGCCCTCGGTCGAACCCGCGATCTCTGGCTCATCTTCTTCTACCTCGGCGATGCCGATGGCGACCTCGAACGCCGTGGCGCCGCCCTGGCCATCGCCGCGGTCCTGGTCATCGGACGCCTCATCGAGGCCTTCGACGACCCCCTGATCGGCTACTGGAGCGACCGCACCCGTTCCCGCTGGGGCCGTCGCATCCCCTTCGTCCTCGCCGCCACGCCGTTCATGGCCATCCTCTTCGTCTTCCTCTGGATGCCCCCCAACCCCGGCGAAACCATGGGCAACGTCATCTACCTCTTCGCCATCTTCTGGTTCTTCAACCTCTTCTCCACGCTCTCCGGCGGGCCCATGGAGTCACTCCTGCCCGAGGTAGCGCGCCGCAGCGACGACCGCCTCAGCGTTGTCAGCTGGGCGGTCGCATTCGGCGTGGTTGGCACCGCCATCGCGTTCGTGGGCACCGCGCTCCTTGTCGATTCCTTCGGCTTCGTTGCGATGGCGATCATCGTCGCCGTGGTCGCGTTTGTCTCCCGTTACATCGCCCTCATGGGCGTCTGGCGACGCTCCATCGAGGCTTCGAAGGAGATCTACGCGGGAGGTGAGTTTGCCCAGCGCCTCTCCCTCTGGAAGGCCATCACGACCTGCCTCCGCAACGACCAGTTCCTCGTGTTCCTCCCCTCCTTCGTCCTCTATAGCGTTGGCGTACAGATCATCACGGGCGTTCTTCCGTTCTACGTCGAGGCCGTCCTCGGCAGGGACGAACCCGGCAAGATGGTAGCCGTCCTCAGCGGCTCTGCCCTCGCCGTCGTCGTGGTTGCGTTGCCCTTCGCTGTCCTTTTCGCCCGCCGCCTCTCGAAGCGGCAGGTTTACGGCTGGGGCATGCTCTTTGCGGGGCTCTACTTCCCCCTCTTCGGTCTGGCCGGATTCCTGCCGGGCATCCCTGTCGTGGCCCAGGGCATCGGCTTCGCCCTCTTCATCGGACTGGCTCTCGCTCCCGTGCAGACCTTCCCCAATGCGCTCATCGCCGACATAACCGACTACGACACCGTGAAGACCGGCCAGCGCCGCGAGGCCATCTACTACGCCACCCAGGCCACCATCGAGAAGATCGCGGGCGCTGCCGCCCCCGGCATCCTCATCGCCCTGCTGGCCCTTGGTGACACCGCCGACAACCCCCTCGGCATCCGCCTTGTCGGGCCCGTCGCCGGAGTCCTCGCTTTCGTCGGCTACCTCGTCTTCCGGCGCTACTGGCTCCCCGACAACGTCACCGAGGAGTCGATCGCGAACCGCGCCTAGCCGTCCGCCAACTCCGCGAACACCCGCTCGTTGTCCTCGCCCAGAAGTGGCGCCCGCCGCCGGATACGCCAGGGCGACCCCAGGAGCTGATACGGCGCTCCCGGGTACGTCACCGTCCGCTCCAGCTCCGGGTGATCCACCTCGACGGGGAAGCCCCGCGCGACGAAGTGCGGGTCCTCCAGCACCTCCTCGGGTGCGTAGATGATCCCGATCTGGAAGCCGCGCTGCTGCCCGCCCGTGAAGAACTCGTAGGCCGTCAGCCTCGCCGCAAGGAAGTTCATCGCCGAGCGCCCCGCCCCAAAGATGGCCATCAGCTCCTCATCCTCTGCCAGCATCGTCATGTCGAAGCGCTCGCGCCGCATCCCCTCCTCCAACAGCGGAAACTCCAGGAACTCTTCCGCCCAACCCATCGTTTGGAGCCACTCGCACACCGCCGCGAACGACTCCGGCCGCCGCGGTGGGATACCGGTATTGACGTAACGTCCGTCCTTGCACAGCACCTGCGAAGGCATCGACGGGTCCACGCCCGCATGCCGGCCGGTCTGGCGCTGCACGGTCTGTTGCGCCACCAGCCAGGCGTACGTTCCCGCCTCCGTCGTCACGTTCGCCGCCGCATGCGCGTTCACGTCGATGTGCTGCCCCCGCCCCGTCTCGTCCCGGTAGAGCAGCGCCACGAGCGCCGACATCACCCCGAAGTGGCTCGCCGTGTGATAGCCCTGGTTCCCCCCGCCCCGCACCGGCGGCAGCGAGTGGTCGTCGTAGCCGCAGTTCCAGGCGGGGCCGCCCCCCGCGAGGATCGTCAGGTCCGTCGCCGCCTCGTCCTCGCGCGGCATCCCCCGCCCGAACGGGCTCATCGTGACCATGATCAACCCCTCGTTCGTCTCCCGCAGCGACTCGTAGTCGAGGTCCGCCCCCGCCTCCCCGCTCTGCAGCACGATGTCGGCCCGGTCGATGAGCGCGCGCAGCCGCTCCTGGTCCGTCGCCTCACCGAGATCGAGCGTCACGCCCGCCTTGCTCGTGTTGTAGTGCCAGAAATAGAGGCTGCGCTCCGGCCCCGGCTCGTCGTCGGCGAAGGGCGGATACGTGCGCGTGCGGTCACCCTCGGGAGGCTCGACCTTGACCACGTCCGCCCCCATGTCCGCGAGCAGCTTCCCCGCGAACACCCCCAGTTCGTCGCACAGCTCGACGACCCGCACCCCCTCCAGCGCCTCCGGTCCGGTCACAGCACGCCCTCCTCCGTCAGCGCCGCGATCTCGTCCGCGCTGTGCCCCAGTAGTCCCCCGAACACCTCCTCGTTGTGCTCGCCCAGGCAGGGACCGCCCCGCTCCATGCGCCAGTCTGTCTCCGAGAAGTGCACGGGCAGCCCGTCGACCCGCACATCGCCCATGTCGCGGTGCTTCACCGTTGGCCACAGCCCCCACGCCTCCGTGTTCGGGTCCTGGTCGATGCGTTCCTGCGGACGCTGCACCGCCGTCGCCGGAATCCCCGCCCCCTGCAGGAGCGACGCTGTCTCGAAGTTCCCCCGCCCCCGCGTCCATCCCGCCATCAGCTCGTCCAGCGCGTCCTCCGCCGCCAGCCGCCCCCGCAGGTCTGAGAACGGTCCCTCCTGCATCCACGCCTCCCCTGTGGCCTCGCCGAACGCCTCCCAGTCGCGATCGTCGCGGCACGCGATCGCGACCCACGTGTCTTCCTCCCGCGAGGGGTAGATGCCGTGCGGGGCCATCGAGGGGTGCTGGCTGCGATTGCTGTTCGGGCTGTCCTGCCGCCGCAGCGGACGCCCGTTTACCGTGTAATCGAGCATCGCCGGCCCGGTCAGGCTCGCCCCCGCCTCGGTGCAGGCCAGGTCGACCCACTGCCCCTCGCCCGTCTGGTTCCGGTGGCGAAGGGCCATCAGGATCGCGATCGCCATGTAGTAGCCACCCGTGTGGTCCATGTACGAGTAGCCCCAGCCCGCCGGCGGCTGGTCGGGTAGCCCCGAGCTGAACGTCAGCCCCGAGACCGCCTGCACGATCGGCCCCCACGTCTTGTAGTCGCGGTAGGGACCGCGGTGCCCGAACCCGCAGTTCGAGACGTAGATGATGTCCTCGCGGAGCGCCTTCAGCGCCTCGTATTCGAACCCCAGTCGCTCCATCACCCCCGCCGAGAAGTTCTCCGCCACTACGTCCGAGACCGCCACCAGCTCGCGCAGCAGCTCCTTCCCCCGCTCTGTCCGCAGATTCAGCGTGACGCCCAGCTTCTCGATGTTGTGGTTGTTGAACGGCCCGCCGAATTCGACTCCGCGACGCTCGTCCACGTAGGGAGGCATCCCCCGCAGGATGTCCCACCGACCCTGGTTGACCGGGTCCTCGATGCGGATGACCTGCGCCCCGAAGGCCGCCAGGAAGCGCGTCGCCCCCGCCCCGGCCAGCTGGCCGGTGAAGTCGCAGATACGCAGATGCGAAAGCGCGCCCGCCATACGTCCTCCAGCCGGGGGAGCATACCCGCGCCCGCTCCGACCCGCACTCGCCTCAGCGAGCGATGCGGCGGGCCCGAAGCTGGCGCTGCCTGATCCGCAGCTCTCGCAGCGAAGTGCTTCGGGCGGGAGCCTGCGGCTGCCGCGTCATCAGCGCCGCGACCGAGGCCGTCGTAATCGAGAGCGCCGCGATCCCGAAGATCATCAGAAAGCCCGCGACGCCACGTCCCAGCGGCGTGATCGGGGCGTAGTCCCCGTACCCCACGGTCGTCATCGTCACCAGTGCCCACCAGTACGAATCGCCGAGGGAGGTGATCTGGCTGCCCGCATGGTTGTGCTCCGCGATGAAGGTCAGCGTTCCTCCGCCGACGACTGCGACCAGCAGGCAGGCAAGGACGAACGCCGTCCCGCGCCGCAGGAAGAACGACCGGATGAGGCGGGTATTCAGGCCGAGCACGACAGCCAGTCGCAGGAGAAGGAGCAGCCGCAGGAACCGCAGCGGCCGCACGAAGGGCAAGACCACCATCGCCGCCTCCAACGGGTGGGCGCGTACGTAGGCCAGCCGGTTGGGCGCAACGAGCAGCTTCACACCGAATTCGACCCCAAAGGCGGCCCAGATCACGTAGTCCCCGATCAGGAACCAGCGGTCGGCCTGCGCGGACAGGTCCGTGGTCAGCGGCAGGATGAGCAGTGGCACCATCAGAAGCGCCAGGGCGAGCATCGGGAATTCCGTCGCTCGCTCGACCCGGGCCAGGCGTTCTGCGCTTCGCTCCACTCGCAGCACGGTTGGGATGCTCATGGCGCCCGCAGCGCCTCGACCGCCCCGACGATGTCGCGCGGCTCCATGCGATAGCGGTAGTCCGCCAGGCAGTGCCTCGACCGGATCACGCCACCCACGTCGACCACGAACGTCGCCGGCACCGGCAATCGCCACCCCGTTTCGGGATTCCGGTCGGGGAACCCGAGACGCGTGTACGTCCCCTTCAGCCGCTCCGGCAGCTCGAAGCTGATGCCGTAGGCGTCCATGGCCGTGCCCTCGCTGTCGGTCAGGACGGGGATGTCCGTCTCGTTTTTCCCCAGCAGCTTGCGAGCGTCCTCCCCCGTCTCAGGCCCGATGAAGAACAGTTCCGCGCCCAGTTCCCGAAGCTCGCCGTACCGTCGCTGCAGACCCTGCAGCTCGATGTTGCAGAACGGTCACCACTCGCCCCGGTAGAACGATACGACCGCCGGTCCCTGCGCCAGCGCATCGCTCAGACTCGCGTCGCGGTCGTGCGTCACGTCCCGCAGCCGGAAGTCCGGTGCCTGTGCGCCCACGTCCAGCGCCCGCGAGATGGCGGCTGCCTCGATCTCCTCGATCGCCGCCTCCACGCTCTCGATAAGTTGGGGAGCGCGTTCCGCGAAGCCGTCGCGCAGCACCTTCAGTTCATCGTCGAGAAGCCTGTCGTCTGTCATGGCATCCCCCTCCGTTCATTCTATGAGCAGAGGGAAGCTCGCCTCCGCTATCCTGCCCCCGTGCAGACCGACCTCCTCCTGATGCCTTTCGGCGCGACCTACGCCCAGATGCGCGAGGCTGCCGTCGCCGCCGAGGAAGCCGGCTTCGATGGCATCTGGACGTGGGACCACCTGCGCGACGCCGACTACAACAGCGGTCGCGTGCCCGAGGCGCTGGTCGCCCTCACCGGCATCGCCGAGGCCACCTCGCGCGTCATGCTCGGCACGCTCGTCCTGAACGTGGCCAACCGCCACCCCGGCCTCCTCGCCAATATGGCCGCCACCCTCCAGGAGGTCAGCGGCAACCGCTTTATCCTCGGACTCGGCGCCGGCGGCGGCCCCTCCCTCCCCTACGCCCCCGAGCAGACCATGTTCGGCCGCCCCGTGCCCCCCGACCGCGTGCGCGCCGCCCAGGTCGCCGAGGCGGCGCAGGTGCTGCGCCACCTTTGGTCGGGCGAGCGTTCCAACTTCGACGGCGAGCACTTCCAGCTTCGCGGCGCCCACGGCTTTCCCCGCCCCGAGGTCCCCCCGCCCATCGTTGTCGGCGGTTGGGGACCGCGCATGGCCGGCATCGCCGGTCGCCACGCCGATGGCTTCAACACGCAGGCGGGCCACCCCCAGCTTGGCGCCTTCGCCGAGATCGCCCGCCGCGAGCACGCCGCCTCCGGCCGCAATCCCGACGACTTCCTCCTGACCGTCTTCGCCGGCCTCAGCGAGCCCTACGTCCGCGCCGACAGTTCCGCCCGCGCCTCCCTCGAGCAGAAGGGCGTCGACCGCCTCATCCTCCTCACCGGCCCGCCCTACTACCTCGAAGAGATCCGCGAAGCCGGCCGCATGCTGCGCTCCTAGGGAGTTTCCATTGGCAGAACGGTGGGCCAGCACACGCCCGGGGAAACGAAGGGGACCTCATGGTTCCTTTAGGCAGGCAGAGGCGGAGATAGTATCGAGGACATCGTGGAGTGGGTTCCCTGTGCGCTGTTCGCCAACTCTGGTCCAGCCCTCGCCCCTGATGTAGCGCCAGACCTCCTCGCCCGTATTCGGGTGGAAGGATATCGAGGCCTCGCGGGCATTCCCGGATATCCCGCCGAGGATGACCACTCGGATGACGCTTGAAGGTATGTCCGGATCGGTTGTGTCACCCATGAAGGGCTCCATCTCGTAGGTGTATCCGCTGGGGAGCTTCACAGTCAGGATCGGTCCCTCTCGGTAGGTGTCGTGGCTGGCGGTCCGACCGCCCTCGAGACGCACCTGGTTCGGCTGCTCACTGACCATGAAGCCGGGCGCGCACGAACCCATTGTCACTTCGCGCATGATCATGAAGGCCCCAATTCCGAGGAGGGCTACCGCCACAGCCGTCAGGGTGAGTCCTTTGGGTGTCACATGAATGTTCGCGGCATAGGTACCTCTTGGCATGGAGGCATGTGATTGCGTTCTGAAGTAGACACAGCCTAGAAGATCGCGAGCGGGTTCAGCGGCGAGGCCGTGCCGCCCTCCAATCGCAGCGGCGCCAGCGCGAACAGGAACTCCCAGCGACCCCGCTCGCGGCAGGCCGCCAGCAGCCGCTCGAGGTTCATGTTGTCGATCAGGTGGACGCCCATGTTCGCGATCGCGACCTGGTGGAACGGCATGGGCCAGCCCTCGACCCCGCTTGGCATGGCATCGGTCACGCCGTCGCAGCCGATGACGGCTACGTCGCGCTCGCGCACCCACGGCAGGCAGCTCGCGTCGAGCCCGGCCAACCCGTCGAACTGCCCCCCCGGCCCCTTCGATTCCTTCCGAGGATCGCGTCCCGTGGCCACCAGCAGGATGTCCCCTGCCTCCACCCGCACGCCCTGCCGCGCCTCCGCTGCCTCCAGCTCTGCGATCGTGATGTTCTGCATTGGCTCCAGCCACTGCGCGTCGCGCACGGGCGGAATGTCGAGCAGCACGCCCCGGCTCACGATGCCGTCCGCGCCCGCCATGATGCTGTTCCGCTTCGCCCCGTCCGTCCGCACCTCGCTCTTGTCGAAGCCGTTGTACATCTTCCCCTCGTAGAAGATGTGGCAGAGCGCGTCCAGGTGCGTCGTCGCCATCCCGTGAGGCGCGATCGCGAAGTAGTCACGCGCGATCCCGAAGCGGTTGTCCGCCGTCGAGGCGTCGCCGCCGCTGATCATGTGGTGCTGCACGGGGGTTGGGTTCTCCATTGAGGGCGCCACCGGTAGCGGACGGGCGCAGCTCACCGAGAGGCCTTCGCTGACCAGCGCCGCCGCCTGCGCGCGCTTCGCATCCGTGATCAGGTTGAGCGCCCCCCGCTCGTCCTCGCCGCCCCACCGCCCCCAGTTCCGCAGCTCCACCGCCATCCGCGCGAGGTCGTCCGAGGTTGGTGTTCCCGTTGCTTCCGTCATCGCCGTGGCCCCCCGCGGCGCGCGGCATTCATGACGCGCCGCCGCCCGCGATGATACGCGCCGCCTGAGCGCCCCCGCGCTGGCGTGTAGGATCGACCCCCGCTGGAAGCACGTCCCGGAGGAACGCACTGTGCCCATCGAGAGCCTGCTCGTCGCCAACCGTGGGGAGATCGCCATCCGCGTTATGCGCGCGGCCGGCGAACTCGGCATCCGCACCGTCGCCGTGCATTCCGAGGACGACGCCAACAACCTCCACACCCGCAAAGCCGACGCCGTCCGCCCGCTCGAAGGCCGGGGTGTCGCTCCCTACCTCGATATCGAGCAGCTCGTCGCTGCCGCCCGCCAGGCAGGCTGCGACGCCGTCCACCCCGGCTACGGCTTCCTCGCCGAGAGCGCCGCCTTCGCCCGCGCCTGCGAGGAGGCCGGGCTCACGTTCGTCGGTCCCAGCCCCAAGACCCTCGACCTCTTCGGCGCCAAGACGCAGGCCCGCGCCCTCGCCCAGGAACACGACGTTCCCATCGTCCCCGGTCTCTCCCACGCCGTGACCGTCGAGGAGGCGCAGGCTTTCTTCGCTGACCTTCCGGAGGGCGCCGGCATGCTCATCAAGGCCGTCGCCGGCGGCGGTGGGCGCGGCATGCGCACAGTCGCCGAAGCCTCCGAAATCGACGCCGCCTTCGAGCGCTGCGCCTCCGAGGCCGGAGCAGGCCTTCGGCGATGCCAGCCTCTACGTCGAGCGCTGGATTCCCCGCGCACGCCACATTGAGGTGCAGATCGCGGGCGACGCCGACGGCGCCGTCACCCATTTCGGCGAGCGCGACTGCAGCATCCAGCGCCGCCACCAGAAGCTCATCGAGATCGCTCCCGCTCCCGCCCTCGCCCCCGACCTGCGCGAGCGCATCACCGCCTCCGCCGTGCACCTCGCGCGGGTCAGCGGCTACCGCAACCTCGGCACCTTCGAGTTCATCGTCGACGCCAGCGATGACGCCGGCGGCGAGTTCTGGTTCATCGAGACCAACGCCCGCCTCCAGGTCGAGCACACCGTGACGGAGGAGGTCACCGGCGTCGACCTCGTGCAGCTCCAGCTCCGCCTCGCCTCGGGCGAGACGCTCGCCGACCTCGGCCTGTCGCAGGATCAGGCGCCCTCCCCCCGCGGTTTCGCCGTCCAGGCGCGCGTCAACATGGAGACGATGGCCGCCGACGGTTCCACCCGCCCCTCAGGCGGCGCCCTCACCGCCTTCGATATCCCCTCCGGCCCCGGCGTTCGCACCGACACCTTCGGCTACGCCGGTTACCGCACAAGCCCCAGCTTCGACTCCCTCCTCGCCAAGGTCATCGGTTACTCCCCCTCCCCCAGCCTCGCCGACGCCCTCCGCCGAACCTCCCGCGCCCTCGCCGACTTCCGCATCGAAGGCGTCGCTACCAACCTTGACCTGCTTCAGACCATCCTCGCCCACCCCGACCTGCCCACGGGTCGCGTCTACACGCGCTTCGTGGATGACCACGTCGCCGCCCTCGTCGACCCCATCAACGCCACCCACCCCCGGCGCTTCTTCGAACGCGCCGGCGCCTCCGCCCCTGCCGCCAGCGGTCAGGCGGGCGTCACCGTCGACGCCAGCGACCCCCTTGCCGTGCTCGCCCACGGGAAGGAGGGCGGCCCGGCGGCTGCAGCCCCCACCTCTGCCCCCGAGTTCGGCATCCTCCCCGCCGTCGATGTTCCCGAAGGCGTCCACGCCGTGCTCGCCCCCCTGCAGGGCACCATCGTCACGATCGACGTGGCCGCAGGCGACGCCGTGCGCGAAGGCCAGCTCCTCCTCGTGATGAACGCCATGAAGATGGAGCACGAGGTCCATGCCGAAGCCAGCGGCATCGTCCGTGAGGTCACCGTCTCGGCCGGTGACACCATCTACGAGGGCCATCCCGTCATCCTCATCGACGAAGCCGCCGTCGATGCATCGGGCGATGCCGTCGAGGAGGAGATCGACCTCGACTACATCCGCCCCGACCTCGCCGAGGTGCACGAGCGCCACGCCGCCACCCTCGACGAGAACCGCCCCGACGCCGTGGCCCGCCGCCGCCGCACGAAGCAACGCACCGCCCGCGAGAACGTCGACGAGCTCTGCGACCCCGGCACCTTCGTCGAGCACGGCTCGCTCGCCCTCACCCCCGGTACCGGACTCTCCCTTGAGGAGGTCGTCAGGCGCTTCCCCACCGACGGCATGATCACCGGCGTTGGCTCGGTCAACGGCGAGCACTTCGATGACGAGGCCGCCCGCTGCGTGGTCCTCGCCTACGACTACACCGTGCTCGCCGGCACCCAGGGCGCCGTCAACCACCCCAAGACCGACCGCATGCTGGAGCTCGCCGGCAAGTGGCGCCGCCCGGTCGTGTTCTTCACCGAGGGCGGTGGCGGACGCGCCGGTACCGGTGGCCGTCGCGAGGGCGGTCAGGCCACGGCCGAGGCCCCCCAGATCGGCGGTTACCGCCCCCTCGACACTCCCACCTTCGCCACCATGGCCAAGCTCAGCGGCCTCGTGCCCCTCATCGGCGTCACGTCCGGACGCTGCTTTGCCGGCAACGCCGTCCTTCTCGGCTGCTGCGACATCATCATCGCCACCGCCAACTCCAACATCGGCCTCGGCGGCCCCGCCATGATCGAAGGCGGCGGCCTCGGCGTTTTCACGCCCGAAGAGGTCGGCCCCATGTCCGTGCAGGTCCCCAACGGCGTCGTCGACATCGCCGTCGAGGACGAGGAGGAGGCAGTCGCGGCCGCCCAGCAGTACCTCTCCTACTTCCAGGGATCCATCGAGCAGTGGGACTGCGCCGACCAGCGCATCCTCCGCACGCTCGTTCCCGAGAACCGCCTCCGCGCCTACAACGTCCGCGCCATCATCGACACCATGGCCGACAGCGGCTCCGTGCTCGAACTGCGGCCCCGGTTCGGCATCGGCATGATCACGTCGCTTATCCGGGTCGAAGGCCGCCCCCTCGGCGTCATCGCGAACAACGCGACCCACCTCGGCGGCGCCGTCGACAGCGACGGCGCCGACAAGGGTGCGCGCTTCATGCAACTCTGCGACGCCTTCGACATCCCCATCCTCTTCCTCGTTGACACCCCCGGCATGATGGTCGGTCCCGAGGTCGAGAGAACCGCTCTCGCCCGCCACAGTGCCCGCCTCTTCGTCACCGGCGCGAACCTGACGGTGCCGCACTTCGCCATCTTCCTGCGCAAGGGCTACGGCCTTGGCGCCCAGGCCATGGTCGGCGGGAACACCAAGGAGCCCTTCTTCGCCGCCGCCTGGCCCACCGGCGAGTTTGGCGGCATGGGCCTCGAAGGCCAGGTCAAGCTCGGCTACCGCAACGAACTCGCCGCCATCGACGACCCCGAGGAGCGCATGCGCCGCTACGAAGATCTGGTCGAACGCGCCTACGAGCGCGGCAAGGCGCTCAACCAGGGCGTCGCCTTCGGCCTCGACGATGTCATCGACCCGATGGAATCACGCGCCTGGATCAGCAGCGGCATGCGCTCCGTGCCGCCACCGCCCCGCCGCGAAGGCAAGAAGCGCCAGAACATCGATACCTGGTAGGGCTCAGGCCTGCGTCCGCCGCTGCGTCTCCGTGCAGAGCTCGTGGATGTCGCTCGCGCCGAACTGTGTCCGGTACGCGAGGAACAGGTAGAGCGCGTTGATCTCCTCCCACACCTCCCGCGAGATGTGTTCCCGCAGCCCCCGCGCCAGCTCCCGCGCCTGCACGAACGTGGCCCGCAGCGATCCCGGATTCAGCGTCGAGAGCAGCACGAACTCCGAGTGCGTCAGCTCCGGCGACTCCAGCAGCGCCTCCCGGTACAGCTCGTTCGAGGCCGTCGTGCTGATCAGGCTGTGCCAGACCTCCTGCCCCCTTCCAGCGTGACTTCGTGCTCCACGTGCGCCATCCGCGCGGTGTTCTCGGTCCGCTCCAGGTAGCGCCCCAACCAGTACAGGTTTTCGGCCACACGACTGAGCATCAGTAGCGCTCCTCGTTCAGCACCCAGGTGTCCTTGCTGCCGCCTCCCTGCGACGAGTTCACCACGTACGAACCCTCACGCAGCGCCACCCGCGTCAGCCCTCCCGGGATCACCCAGGTCTCTTCGCCCGAGAGCACGAACGGGCGCAGGTCCGCCCGCCGCGGCTTCAGCCGGTCGCCGTCGAACGTGGGGATCGTGCTGAAGTGGACGAGCGGTTGCGCGATCCAGTGCCTCGGTTCCGCTTCCACCTGCGCCAGCGTCTCTTCGAGCTGCGCGCTCGTCGCCTGCTCGCCGATGAGCACCCCGTAGCCCCCCGACGCGTTCGCGGGCTTCAGCACGAGCTCTCGCGCATGCGCCCGGATGTGGTCCAACTCGGACGGGATCAGCGCCGAGAACGTCTCCACATTCGGCAGGATCGCCTCCTCGCCCAGGTAGAAGCGGATGATCTCCGGCACCCAGCGGTAGACCACCTTGTCGTCAGATGCGCTCTGCCCCTTCTTCTTCCGAATAGACGTTGAAAGTGATGCCCGCGCTCAGGAGGGCGAGGTCCGCTCGCGCCTTGCGCTGCTCATAGGCCTCCAGCGACCAACCCTGGAGAACCCGGGCCAGCTCGCGGTAGTCCGGCCACAGCTCCCCCACCGCGTCGAACATCTCGTCGTCGGGCGCGCCGCCGGACAGATAGTCGCCGAGGAGCCCTTGCTCCATATTCCCAACCCTACTTGGCCAAGATTACAGCAGGGTTTCGGGTGCCGGCTGTGTGCGAGGCCGTTTGGCGAGGCGCCCGCCCTGACCGTAGAGTCCCCCCATGCCCATCGCCCGTGGCGCTCCCGGCGCCGCCCAACGCTTCGAGTTCGATGTCGTCGTCGTGGGCGGCGGCATTGCCGGCCTCTCCGCCGCCCTCAGCGCCACCGAGGCAGGGGCCAACGTCGTACTCGTCGAGAAGGCCCCGCTGCCCGAGCGTGGCGGCAACACCCGTTTCGCCGACGCCCAGATGCGCTTCCCCCACGAGCCCGACGAGTTCGGCGCCCGCCGCTACACCGCCGACGAGATGTTCGACGACCTCATGCGCATCTCCAGTGGACGCGCCAACCCGGACCTCATCCGCACCCTCTGCGATCGCGCCGCCGGCGCCATCGAGTGGCTCACTGCCTTCGGCGTCGAGTGGGAGGAGGGCTACCCGCACACGGCGGGCTACCGGCGCATGCCGAAGGCGGGCGGCCAGGGTCTCGTCGACCTGCTCTACCGCCGCCTCGAAGGTCTGAACGTGCCCGTGAGCTACGAGACTGCCGCCAGCGACCTCATTCTCGACCCCGATGGCTCGGTCTGCGGCGTGCGCTGCACTGGCCCCGAGGGCATCACCGACGTTGAGGGTTCTGGCGGCGTCATCCTCGCCTGCGGCGGCTTCCAGGCGAACGTGGAGATGCGCGTTCGCTACCTCGGGCGCTTCGCCGACTCCCTCATCCTGCGTGGCTCCCGCTACAACACCGGCGAGGGCCTCACCATGGCGCTCGCCGCGGGCGCCGCCCCCGCCGGCCAGTGGGGTGACTACCACTCCGCCGTCCTCGATGCCCGCTCGCCCGCCATCGAATGCGGTGTCACCGCTCTCTACAACTACCAGATGGGCATCTTCGTGGACGCCAACGGCAGCCGCTTCATCGACGAGGGCGAGGACTTCCGCGACCACACCTACGTGAAGTTCAGCAAGCGCATCATCGAGGAGGCTGGTGGCCGCGCCTGGTGTCTCTTCGACCAGCGCGCCTACCAGCGCGAGGAATTCGCCCGCGCCTGGCGCCCCGTCGGCCCCCCGCTCCAGGCGGAGACGCTGACCGCCCTCGCCCGCGAGATGCGTATCCCCGGCGAGGATCTGCTCGAAACCGTCGCCGCCTACAACGCCGCCGTCCAGGAGGGCGACTACGACCTCGACCGCCTCGACGGCAAGGGCACGCGTGGGATCACGCCGCCCAAGAGCAACTGGGCCCTGCCGTTGGACTCACCGCCCTACCTCGCCATCCCCGTCACGGGCGGGATCACGTTCACCTTCGGCGGCCTCGGCTGCGACACCCGCGCGCGCGTGCGCCACACCGCCGGCCACTTCATCTCCGGGCTCTACGCCGCGGGCGAGCCCATGGGCGAGTTCTTCTACGACAACTATCCCGGCGCCAGCTCCGTCATCCGCGGAGCCGTCTATGGACGTATCGCGGGCCGCGAGGCTGCGGGCCGCGCCTAGAAGCGCTCGAGCTCGTCTCCCACCGGCGGCTCCGCCAGGCACTCCATGATCTGCGCCGACGCCCCCATGTGGTAGTCCGCCGTCGAGTACCGCTGGAACGAGTCCGCGTCGTCGAACGAGAGGAAGAGCACGTACGTCAGTGGGTCTTCCACGCTGCGCCGGTACTCGAAGATGCTCTCCGGCTCGTTGGCCGCCACATCGTGTACCAGCTGCGAGGTAAGCCGCTCGAAGTCGGCCTGCTTCTCCGGGGTGACTTTCAGCCGCCAGACCATTCCAGCCACGGGATCCTCCTCGGGTTGCTAGATCGGGCGGAACACGGGAATCGGGTAGTCGCCCGCTTCCTGCTCCTCGAAGTCCACGCGCACGCGCTGACCGATGGCGATGTCCTGCGTCGGGTTGTCCACGCCCACGACACTGCTCATCATGCGGAAGCCCTCATCGAGGTCGATGTAGGCCACCGAGTACGCGCCAAGGTCGATGAAGCCCGGCATGCGGTTCTGCCGCACCACGGAGAACGTGTAGACCGTGCCTTCGCCCTTCGAGACGTGCCAGTCGAGGTCGTTCGAACCGCACGCTGGGCAGTGCTGCCGCGGGTAGAACACCACCTCTTCGCAGGCGTTGCAGCGCTGGTAGCGCAGCTCCCCCTGCTGGGCGCCCTCCCAGAACGGCTCGGTGTGGGGCTCGGGGAATTGGGGTTGTGGTCGGTTCGCCATCGCGCTAGTCCTTCGCCAGAATCACGGTGCCGCCCGTGTGCGTTCCGCCCAGCAGCCCGCCGTTTCCGTGGGCCACGGCCAGCTTCGCGTCCGGCACCTGCGAGGTTGATTCGCCCCGTAGCTGCCGCGCCGCCTCCAGGAGCAGGAAGATGCCGCGCATGCCCGGATGGTTCGAGGAGAGCCCCCCACCGTCCGTGTTGAGCGCCGGTCCCTCGCCGCTGTCGAAGGCGAGCCGTCCGTTCGCCACGTACTCGCCGATCTCGCCCTTCCCGCAGAACCCGAGGTCCTCCAGGCAGACGGCCACGGTGATCGTGAACGAGTCGTAGATCATCGCGATCTCGACCTCGTCTGGGGTCACGCCCGCTTCGCCGAACGCCAGGGGCCCGCTCTGCGCGCCCGCGCTCGTCGTGATGTCGCCGCCGTTCTCGCGGTACTTCGTCGCTTCGCCCGCGCCTATCAGCCAGACGGGAGGCTTCTTGCAGCCCCGCGCCACGTCCGCCGAGGCGATGATCAATGCCCCGCCGCCGTCGCTGATCATGCAGCACTCCAGCAGGTGCAGTGGATCCGCCACGATGCGCGACTCGAGCACGTCCTGTGTTGTGATCTCGTTCACGCCCACGAACTGCAGGTCCGTCATCGCCTTCACGGCCTCGGGATTCCGCATCGCATGGTGGCGCGTCGCCACCGAGATGCCCGCGAACTGCTCGTCCGTCGTGCCGTACTCGTGCTTGTGGCGCTGTTTCACCATCGCGTAGTTCGAAATGAGCGTGGACCCGTAGGGCATTTCCATGTTCTGCGCCCAGTTCGGCGCCCCCGCTCCGCGCCCGCCCGTGCCGATCGCGACGCGGTTCGAGGCCGAGGTCGAGCCGTAGCTGAGCACAGCCACGTTGCACTTGCCCGCGGCGATGTCGCGCATCGCGTGGGCCGCGTGGAACTGGTACGAGGAGCCGCCTACCTGCGTCGTGTCGAGCACCGTGGGGCGGAGGCCGAGGTAGGCCGCCAGCTGCAGTCCTCCGCCCGCTTCCCCGTCCTGCGCGTCGTAAATCGCGTCGATGTCGGTCCACTTCAGGCCGGCGTCGTCCAGCGCTGCGCGTATCGAATCGACCTTGATGTTCACCGCCGAGACTCCCGGAGCTACCCGCAAGGGGTACTCGTGAATCCCAACGATCGCCGCCTTCCGCTCTTGCGCCATCGTTCCTCCTCGTGTCGCGACTGCGGTGAAATTTGCGCCTGCTGCCGATTGCGCCACTACCCGCGCGTCCCGTACGGTGCGCGCGTGCGCGTCGCGCTCATCGCTGACACCCATCTCCCCTCACTCATCCGTCAACTCGATGAGCTCGGAACGGAGCCGGGTGAGCTGCTTTCGACAGCGGACCTGATTCTACACGCCGGTGATGTCACCGCACCGAGCGTGCTCGACTGGTGCGAGGCCTTCGCTCCGGTCCTCGTCGCCCGGGGCAACAACGACATCTTCGAGGACTCCCGCCTCGCTCATCGCCAACTGCTCGACCTCGAAGGCTGGCGCATCGGCATGACCCACGAGCTCCGCCCCGAGTCCCGCCCCATGTCTGTCCTGCTCGAGCAAGGGCTCGGCGGCGAGCACGTCGATGTCCTCATCGCCGGCGATACCCACGTGGAGCGTCTTGAGTTTCGCGACGGCGTTCTCTTCGTGAACCCCGGCAGCCCCAGCCTCCCCCACCACAAGGAATACCGCCTCGGCACCGCCGCCGTCCTCGACATTAACCCTGACCGCATCCGCGCCGAGGTACTGCTTCTCGGTGAGACCGAGGGCAGCCCCAACCCCGGCACGCCCAGCGTCATCGAGATCGTCCGCGACAACGGGCGCGTCCGGGTGGTCGGATGACCAGCCAGGCCCGCGTCGCCCACATCAACGTCTCCGATGGGGGCGTGCCCAAGCTCCCCATCGCCACGGCCGTCATCGGGACCCTGGGGGTCGAAGGCGACCGCCAGGAGAACACCGAGCACCACGGTGGCCCCGAGCGCGCCCTCTGCCTGTTCTCCCTCGAACGCATCGAGGCCCTGCAGGCGGAAGGCCACCCCATCGTTCCCGGGTCCGCGGGCGAGAACATCACCATCGCCGGCCTTGCGTGGGACGAGGTCGGGCCCGGCAGACGCCTCCGCCTCGGCGATTCCGTGCTCGTCGAGATCACGCGCTACACCGAGCCCTGCTTCAAGATTCGCCCCAGCTTCGCCGATAGCGACTCGAACCGGATCAAGCAGAAGACCCACCCCGGCTGGAGCCGCGCTTACGCACGCGTGCTCGAAGGCGGCCCCCTCCTCCCCGGCGACACCGTCGAGCTGCTGCCCGAGAGCTAGCCCCCCCGGCTGAACCACGACGGCGGCACGGCCACCGGAAGCATCCCGAAGTCCTCGGCCAGAATGCGCTCCAGCTCGCTCGCCGAGCGGATCGCGTGGCGCTCCATCTTTCCCTCGTGCGTCGTCATCAACAGCCCCCGCGCCGCCGTGATGCGCCCTTCCCCCTCCAGGGGCCGCGTCACGATCCACCCTTTCGTGAACTGAGACTTCACCGAGGTCGTGTGGAACACGCACATCGGCCAGAACGCGCGCGCCGGCTCTGGCGCGGAGCGGAAGTGGTACACCACCTCGCGTTCGGCCTCCCCGTCCGCGCGGTACTCCACCTGCCACTCCTTCGCCGAGTCCGCCCGCGGCGCCGCCGCCCGTTCCCCACCCTCGCGAGGCGCGACGCGATACGCCCCGCCCCGCTCCTGCGGCGTCCAGCTCCCGTCCCACGGCAAGGGCTGCTGGAACGTCTCGCCGTTGCCCACGTCCGCCAGCCAGTCCCGGTCCTCCAGTGCGATCCGCAGCGTCATGTGGTCGTAGGGCGGCCCGAAGCCCCCCTCGCGCCGCCGCATCTGCCCCTCCAGCAGGTCCACCTCGAACCCGAGCCCGCGTAGCGCCGCCGCCAGCAGCAGGTTCAGCTCGTAACAGAACCCGCCCCGCCTCCGCGCCACCAGCTTCTGCACCAGGTGCGCCGGCGCGAGCGAAAAGCCCCGCCCCAGATGAATGTCGAGGTTCTCGAAGGGGATGGAGAAATGCTGCGCCCTGTGGACGGCCCGCAGCCCATCTGCGTCCGCCGCTGGCCGCTCGTCCAGCCCGATTCGTTCCAGGTAAGTGTCCAGGGCATCGCCCCCAAGGGCTTCAGCCTCTTGCTGCAGCAGGTTTCCAGCCCTCGGTTCGGATGGTGATCATGCTCCGAGCGCCGGGGGCGGTTGTCAAACGTGCGCCTGCCGGCACACACCGCCGACGCCTGGCGCCCGCCCCCCGCGTGTTGACGTATCGCTGTCTTCGGCTGCGCTATCGTGGGAGAGCCCGATGCTCGGCACGGGCGTGCAGCGTGGTGTAGTCATGGGAATCCAGACGCCTCCTCGCAACTGGTTCCTTGGCGCCGCTATCGTGGCGGCTGTCGCCCTGGGGGCCTGCGGGTCCGGCGACGACGCTCCCTCTACCCCCTCCGCGCCAACCACTCCTACTCCGGCGCCGGCGGTCACAGCCACGGTCGACACGGTAAGCGCTACCCCCACGGTCGAGACGGTAAGCGCTGCCCCCACGGAGGCCCTGCCCCCAGTCGAGGACACCTACGTTGGCGTTGGCGTTTCCGACGCCACGACCGTCGTCGTGCTCGCCCAGGGCGGCCCCCTTCCGGCCCTGGCCCCCACGCACGAGGTCACGAGCCGGCTGGGAGCGCTCGACCTGGAGCAGGTCTTCCTGGTCAATGTTCACCAGGCCCAGACCATCGACCCCGGCGCGTTCGCCGTTCTTGACCTCACGTTCGAGGAGGCCGTCGTCGCCAGCTCCCGCAGCGTGGCGATGCTCGCCGCCGTGGTCGATCACTTCCAGGATCAGGGCAAGGCGGTCTACGTCGCCGGCATCTCCTTCGGCGCCTTCGTCGTGCAGGAGCTGCTCGCCACCCAGGGGAACGTCGCCGAGGGGTACCTTATCGTCACTGGCCGAATCGACATGCCCGACGGGATCTGGACCGAGTTCGCCGAGGGCCGCTATGCCGGGTTCGTGGGCGGGGTTGAGATCGTGAAGTATCCGGACGGCGGCGGGCTCAACGGAGCGCCCGCTGCCTTTCACCGCAACTCGGCCCGCCTCGCCGCCGGCCTTGGCCACCATCGCTACAGCGAACGGCTCGCCCATGTCGATATGGCGAACGTCGTGTATGTCTTTGCAGCCCTTGACGAGCAGGTCGGACGCCTGACCGACCCCGAGCTTGCGTTCCTTGCCCAACGCGGCGCCGACGTGATCGAGCATGATGGGGGCCACGGCATACCCGGTCCCGTCATGTACGACGCCTTCGCCCGCCTGCTTCCCCCCGAACTGCTGGAACATCCCTCGAACGGAGCACCCTGATGGCGACCACCGCCAAGGACCAGTTCGCCGAGATCGATGGCTTCTCCCTCCGCTATCGCCTCTACGGCAGCGAGGAAGCGCCCCTCGCCGTCATCGGGCACGGCATTTTCTCCTCACTTGAGCAGTACAGCGACCGTCCCGAGGCCCTCGACGTGCTCGCCGGCCGCTACCGTATCCTCCTCTACGACACCCGTGGCCATGGCGAGTCCGAAGGCCCCGAACAGCCCGACGGCTACTCCTGGCAGGCGCTCGGCGAAGAGATGCTCGCCCTCGCCGCCCTCGTTGGTGAGGAGCGCCCGATCCTCGGCGGCGCCTCCATGAGCGCTTCCGCCGCCCTCTGGGTCGGCGTCGAGCGCCCCGAGACGCCGCGCGCGCTTGTCCTCATCGGGCCTCCGCCCCTCGGCCCCCGCGAACTCCGCGAAGAGTCCGAAACCGACGCCCTGCGCATGCTCGCCACTCTCGCCGGCGCCGTCGAGTCTTTTGGCCTCTCCGGCACCGCCGACATGGCCGCCACCATGCCCGCCTTCACCGCCGCCGCCGGCGACGGGGGCGCGGAGATGCTGCGTTCGCAGAACCCCCGCACCATCGTCCCCATCATTCGCGGCCTCCACGACCACGCCCCGCACGACCCCGCCGACTACGCCGCCATCCGGTGCCCCGTTGCCGTCTTCGCCCACCCCGACGACGCCCTCCACCCGCTCCGCTCCGCGAACCTCCTCGCCGAGCACATCCCCGACTGCCGCCTCCACATCGGCCCCGAGCGCGACTACTGGCAGAACCACCCCGAGGAGCTCTCCCGCGAGATCGTCGCCTTCCTCGATACCGTCGCGTAGTCGCCCCGACGCCCCTCTCCGCTCGCTATCATCCGCTGCGAATCGCCGCGAGGAGATGCCCCATGACGGTCTTCAACGAACCCATCGCTCACCATCTTGGCTGGGCCGTTTACGACGCCGACGTCACCGCCGCCCGCTACGAGCAGATGCTGGGCGCTAAGTTCAAGCTTCAGCCCATCTACGAGCTCCAGGACATCTACGGACGCCCCGCCAAGCTGAAGGTCTACTACGGCGCCTTCGCTGGCATCGCCATCGAGATCATCGAGCCCTTCGAGGGCGACACGCCCCACGCCACCTTCCTCCGCGAGCACGGCGAGGGCATCCAGCACCTCGGCATCTGGGTGCCCGACGTGAAGAAGGCCACCGCCGACCTGCTTGCCAAGGGCGCCCGCCTCACCTGGGTGTATTCGCGCGAGCAGGACGACCCGGAGGCTGCCCACGCGGCCACCCAGCTCACCGTCGCCTCACCCGTCGAGGAACTCATGGGCGCCGTCCCCCAGAACGGCCTCAGCTACCTCGATATCAAGGAGGGGGGCACCACCATCGAGTTACTCGGCCCCTACGTCCACGACGTCATTTACCGTCACGGCGGCCCCCTCGAGGGCATGGAGGAGTGGATCCAGGCCTTCCCACCCTTCGACGACTAGCCGTTGTTATCTCCGGCAAGGCCCGTTTCGATAGGCTTGTCCATTGCGTTCCCAATCTGCTCCAGGAGTTCCAGGCGGCGCTTCTCGAAGAATCGGTCGAAGTGGTCGCTGCGAAGAGAGTGTGGGTCGATGAAGTGCGTCAGTAGGTAACCGTCGAGCGTTTCTGGGGCGATGTGTTCGGCCTTCTCAATTCGAGTGAGGTATTCGCTTGGAGCCCGGCGGCCGATCTGGCGGTTCGTCCTCGCTGAGAGTGGCGTCTTGTTCACGATGGATTCCCCGCGCTCGTCGATCTGATGGTCTTCGCACCACTTCTGGGGGAAGATGTGGTGGATGTCGACGCTCTCGTCGAAATAGTTGTGGACATCCGACTCCTCGCCCGTCCGGAAGTCTTGGACGCCTGCGCGCAGCAGCAAGGTGTAGACGCCCTTGTACGCTGCACTGTTCCGTGTACGCAGCGAGAGAAGGCGGTCGGGAGCGAAGTCCGCCTCGGCCACCGTTCGAGGGAGCGGCCCGTCGTCCCGGATCCACTCGACGACATCGGGCAGGTCGCGCGCAAAACGAGTCTCGGTGGTGCCTCCGTACAGTTCCCCGAACACGCCACACCAGTACCACTGCGAGAGCTTCGCCCTCGCCGGGTGCGTGTCGGCCTCTTTGCCGAGCACCGACAGGATCGCGCCTAGCGGAATGAGCTCGCTGCCGTAAGGCAAGAACCTCGCACTGAAGATGTGCTGAGAGTGAAGGAACTTGACGGCGTCCATCAGCCCCTGCTCCACCGCGTCGGCCCAGCGCTTGTACTCATCCAGCGTTAGGCGGAGCATGTCGAACCGGCGGCAACCGATGGCCGGTGGGCGATCCATGGCGGGGGTTGCCTCGAGTGCCTTCCGCCGGCGCTCCTGGGTTGCGAGCAGTGAGATTGCCTGTAGAAAGTCGGTGTTCGACACGTTCTTCAACACGTCCCGTTCTCCCAGCCGCCGGTGACGCTTGTCCCAATCCGGACGGAGTTCAAAGTCGTCTGCGGCGAACGTGGCGGTCAACAACTCAAACACCGTGAGCGGTTCCCCACCGGTGTTCACTTTCTCGAAGACCTGACAAACGGCTTCCTTCGGCGTCTCCTTCGCCAGTTCTATGATTGGTATCTGGTACTTCTCAAACCTCTCCACAACCTTAGCTTCAAACTCGTCCCAGATATCCTCCATCTCATTTTCATCTCCCCAGAACTTACGGAACCCCCGACGCCACGGTTTGGAGTCAAATACATTGGAGAGAGGGAAGACCATCGCGCGATACTCTTCTTCCGGAGTAGAGTAGTTCTTGATGATTTCGTTCCTGAATGTCCGAACCAGACGATCCTCCGGAACCGAGACGATTGCCTCCTCGCGATCAGCCTCGGCGTCGAGGGCCATCCGAATGTCAATGTAGTACCAGCGGTTGACCTCTTTGCCACGCTGGTCCTTCGTCTTCACTGGCGCCTTCTGGACCAGCGACTGGAACAGGGAAGTCAGTCGCTGCTGGCCATCGAGAATCAGCCGGTCCGCCTCCTTCGTAGGAGCCGGTGCGCCCTCAAGCGGCCGATGCTTGAAGCGGACCGAGTCCCCGCCCGTTCCTAGCAACATCACAGCCCCAATGGGATACGACAGAGAAATGCTCGCCAGCAGGCTGCGGATGTGATCGTCGTCCCAGACCCAGCCACGCTGAAAGTCCGGAAGTTTCGTGCGGCCGTCCCCCGCTTCCTCAAGGATCGCGCTAAGCGATTCCTTCTCAATTCCATACGCAGTCTCTGCCATCGGTACCTCCCCTAGGTAGTCATGGTGTGATGAGGAATAGGGTCTATCGCCCCCCGGGTCGAGGCCGCGCTCGCCACGGCGTGAAGTCCTTGTCCTCCGACTTCCAAACCTTGCGAAGATCCTCGACGCGTTTGAGTCGTCCAAGTTCGGGCATGTTTGCCATCAACCCCCCGACGCCATCCACCCCAGGACCATGTCCCGCGCCGCCTCCGCCGCTACCTCGACGCGGACGCCGTAACGGTTGAGCAGATAGGTCGGACCGGTCGCGACCCCCTCCGGCGTGACCGCCTGCGCCTCGATGTGGAAGCCCGCGGCCTCAAGCCGGGCGATCTCGGCCGGCGGGTCTGCCGTCATCACGCCGATGTGATGGAGCCCCCCCGCCATCGCGGGGCTCCACACGCTCTCGCCGATCGCCTCGATCAGCTCGAAGTATGGAGGGCCCTCCCGCGAGTACGTCGCTAGCACACCGAGGGTGCGCAGCTCTCCCTCCTCGCGGATGTTCACCGGGAACACGCGTGGCGGCGCCCACGTGAGCCCCATCTGCTCGCTCATCTCCGACATCGCCGGCGCGAGTTCTGGCACCACGATCCCCATGTGGTACAGGTTCTCGTACGGAGTCGCGGAGAGGCCCCCTGTCATCGGGTCGATCGCCATGGGACTACCGCCCTTCCGGATTGAGGCCGCGCTCCTCGCGCGCCTTGCGCATGCGCTCCGAGTCCGAGCTCAGCCGCGGCCCCATCTCGTCGTCCCGGAGTTCGCCCCGCACCATCCGGTCCGACTTCGAGCCGTCGAACGTGATCCACTTCTCCGGCACTACCTCGATGACCACTCGCAGCGGCGAATCCAGCCGCTCGACGAAGTGGTCCTCGGCGGCCTTGTCGTCTCCCATGGCCTTGTGCGCGAGCGCTCGGTAGAACCAGTCCTTCGTCTCGCGATCCTCGTGGACGACGGCGCGACCCTTGGCCGTCGCCGCGCCGCGCGGTCCGAAGTTGGGCGCCACCATCGCACTCACCGACACCGAGACGCGCGGATCGCGTTTGATCGCCGAGACGCGGTGCCGGTTGGCCGTGCACGTGATCCAGAACTTCCCGTCCTTCCAGAAGAACTGGTGCAGCACCCCTACGGGCCAGCCGTCTTTCGTGCCCCACATCAGGACGCACTCACGCGCGTCCGCCAGCAGTTCGTCCAACTGCTCCTTGTCGAAGGGGAAGATCGAAACGACCTCGTGGTCGCGCATCACGTCTGGCTCTGTCATCTCCGTCACCTCGCTGCTGCCGTCCTGAACGCCGTTTACACGGCTCTGGCGGCTGGCGATGATACCCGCCCCGTGCCGCCCTCGCGCCCCGCACTCCCCTATGATGCGACCACTCCCACCCGCCCAAGGACGTATGCGTGGCGCAGACAGCCGCCTCCCCCGACACGACACAGCCCTTGACCATGCGTGATACCTTCGGCGCCGCCCGCGACGCCTTTCGTGACGCCAGCTTCACCCGCTACTTCGTCAGCAACTCACTCTTTTTTCTGGGGCAGGGGCTGGTTTTGCTGGGCGCCCAGTGGCTGCTTCTCGACCTCACCGACTCGCGCACGCTCCTCGGAGCGATGGGCGCCATCCACGCGGTCATTGTCATCGTGCTCTCGCCCGCGGCGGGTGTCATCGCCGATCGCACCGCCCGCCGCGACCTCCTCATCGTCGGACGCGTGGGCCTCGCCGCCGTCGCCATCGGCATGGGCCTCGTCGTCGTCGTGGGCGCCGCCGAGGTCTGGATCGTGCTCGTCGCCGTCGGCTGCGAAGCCGTCTTCCTCGCCCTTACCCAGCCGGCCAGCCAGAGCTACGTGTTCGATCTCGTGGGGCCTCGCCGTCTCCCGACGGCCGTTGCCCTGATTGCCATGTCAACGGCCGTGCTCGGGGTTGTGGGTCCCTCCGCGGGCGGCATCCTCCTCGGCACCGTCGGAACCCAGGCGACCTACCTCATCAGCGGCGCCGGCTTCGTGATCGGCGCGCTCCTCATGCTCGCCATCCCCATCAAGGGAAAGACGGAGGCTGTCGTCGCCTCAACCGTCTCGTTCACGGCCGACGTCATCGAGACCGCTCGCCACCTCCGCCGCGATCAACTCCTCCTCTGGGTGCTGATGCCCGCCACCCTCATCACCCTCTTCGCTGGCGCCATCCTCGTGCTCCGACCAGTCTTCGCGAAAGACGTTCTCGAGGTTGGGGCTCCCGGACTGGGCTGGCTGGGCGCCATGTTCGGCCTTGGCAGTGTCGCCGGCAGTATCGTCGTCATCGCCCTCGGCGACCGGCTCAAGCTGAAAGGCCTCACCCTCCTGATCGCGCCCCTCGACTGGTGCGGCTGCATGATCGCCTACGCCCTCTCGCCCTGGTTCGCCCTCAGCCTCGGCATCGAGTTCGTCATGGGGATCAGCTCCCCCTTCTGGATGGTCGCCATGATGACCATCCTCCAGATTCGCGTGCCCGCGCAGCTCCGCAGCCGCGTCCTCGCCGTCTACTTCATGGTCCTCCAGTTCATGCAGCTCAACTGGCTCCCCACGGGAATCCTCGCCGATGGCATCGGCGACCGCCATGCCCTCCTCATCATGGGCGCCATCCCCTTCGGCCTCCTCATCCTCATGCTCATCTTCGTGCGCCCCCTCGTCACCCTTGGCAGCGACAGCAACCCCCTCGTGACCTGGACCCCGCCCGACGGGGAACCCGACTCCTCCTGACCCGGCCCGAATCTGGGAGAATCCCCCCATGACTCTTTCCGATGTCCGCGCCCTCACCTTCGATGTCTTCGGCACCGTCGTCGACTGGCGCAGCACGGTGATCCGCGAGGTCACGGCCGTCCTCGGCGAGGGCAAGGGCCTCACCGGCGACTGGGGAGCCTTCGCCGACCGCTGGCGGTTCGAGGGCTACGTCGGCGGCATCGGCGCCATCCGTCGCGGCGAGCGACCCTTCACCACCGCCGACGCCCTCCACCGCGAGAAACTCGACGAGCTCCTCGCCGAGCTCGGCGACCCCCTCGACGAGGCCGAGGCCGAGCACCTGAATCGCGTCTGGCACCGCCTCGATCCCTGGCCCGACTCCGTCGGCGGGCTTGGGCGCCTGCGCAAGCGCTTCATCGTCTCCACGCTCTCGAACGGCAACCATGCCCTGCTCGTGAACATGGCGAAGCACTCGGGCCTGCCCTGGGACTCCATCCTCAGCGCAGACCTGCTCGGCCACTTCAAGAGCGACCCGGAGACCTACCTCTCCGCCGCCCGCGCGCTCACCCTCGAGCCCGCCCAGGTCATGATGGTCGCCGCCCACAAGCCCGACCTCGAGGCCGCGAGCGCCTGTGGCTTGCACACCGCCTTCGTCCCCCGCCCCCGCGAGCACGGCTCGCCGCGAGACGACCTTGAGCCGGACGACCGCTTCGACTTCAACGCCACCGACTTCCACGACCTCGCCACGCAGCTCGGCTGCTGACTCGCACCCGCGAGGCGCGCCAAGGCGAGGGGCTGGCGCCAGCCCCTCGCCGGTCTGGTGACGCGAGATCCTGCCTAGGACTCGTCCTCGGACGACTCCTCCGCCGGCGCTGGCGGCGCGTGCGCGCGTGTCTCCCAGGACACGAGCACAAGGTTCATGTCGTAGATCTGCCAGCCAACTTCGGGGGTGTACCGGCACTTGTCGAAGTACGTCCCGCGGTAGATCCCGATATTGCCGCCGGGCGAGAACTCGTGCAGGGCGTTCAGATAGCTCTGCATCCTGGCGCCGCCACCGCAGCCCTCGCCGTCTGGCATCTCGTCGATGTCGACCAGCTGCGTTCCGAGCATGTGCTGCGTCGCCGAGAAGGTTGCGAGCGCGGCCGCCACCTTCTCGGCCCACTCATCGGGACCCGTGGCCGTCAGCGCCCCGCCGGAGGCCGAGATGGTCGCGTCCTCCGTGAAGATTTGCCTGTAGATGTTGCCGGCCATGAACTGCTTGATGTCCGTGGACAGCGTTCCGTCTTCCCCGAAGTGGTCGTGGTCCTTGCCCGCGCCGAGCAGGTCGGTCGCCTTCCCGTAGAGCCGGCGCAATTCCATGATCTGCGCCTTCGCCACCACCTCTTCGATGGCCGATGTCGATGCTGCCGAGCTGCTGCCGGTCGATGTGATGAGCGCCGCCGAGCCTGCCGCCAGCGTCGCCCCTCCCACCATCAGCTGGCGCCTCGAAATGGACTTCCCGAGCTTCCTGGCTGAGACCATCTGGAACCCTCCTTCTAGAGTGATGGCGACGATAGCCATGCGTAATAGGGTCGTCAACGAGCACGGTCTTGCTGGGCTTTTCGCGCTCCCATGTGAGCGGTAAGCTGCGCCAGACAAACCCCTCGGGAGATGCCCCATGACTGTCAAGCGTGATATCCCCGTCGCCCACCACGTCGGCTTCGTCGCCCGCGACGCGGAGAAGATGGCCCGCGCCTACGAGCGCCTCCTTGGCGCCAGGTTCGACCTCCTCGACCCCCTTCCCGTCCACAACCTCTACGACGAACAGGCCACTATCCGCGTCGCCTACGGCGCCTTCGCCAACCTCGTCGTCGAGATCATCGAGCCCATGGACGGCCACCTTCCCCACCACGACTTCCTCGAGAAGTACGGCGAAGGCATCCAGCACATCGGCTTCCAGGTTGATGACCCCGCCGCCTGGACAGGCCTCCTCGCCGATGCGGGCGCCCGCATCGAGTGGATCGTGGACGACACCAATCACCTCTCCATCGGCTACCTCACCCCCGACTCCACCAACGAGGAGATGGTCAAGCGCATCACGCCCGACTGCCTCTCCTACCTGGATGCCGGCATCGGCAACGTCGCCATTGAGTTTATGGGTCCGCAGATCCAGGGCCGCATGCTCAAGCGCTGGGACGGCCCCCTCGGCGAGACCAAGACCACCACCCCCAGCGACCCTTCGCGTGGGGGCGTGCCCTCCGAGCACCCCCTCATCGGCGAACTCATCACCACCACCTCGCCGAACTGGTTCACCGGCGAGCGCCGCGGCTGATCGTCTCCCCTGGGAGGTTAGGAAGCCGAGCGGTCGTAGACCTCGATGAACTCGCCCGTCGGTCCGATGATCTGCGAGAACCCGCCTCGTTCGCCTGCGTCATGCTATGCCTTCCCTTTCGCTGTTAGCTGAAGGCCATCTGCGCTTCTACCTCACTGACCACCCGAACCCGGCAGCTCAGTACCACGTCCGTACCAGCCACGCTCGACTCAAAAAACACCCGCTCGTGAAATTCCCACGCGAATCGCGTACTTGTTATCCAGGTCGGCGTTCAGCTTTTTTATCAGCCGGTAGTGGTTCGCTACTGCCTCAGGTCTACGGTCCTACACTGGCTATCGCCCGAAAAGGGAACGATTACCTCAAGTGAGTAGACCATGTTGGTGCAAGCCATGCACGAGTGTTAGCCGCCACCGCCATCCCCTGCATTGCTGACTCCAGCTGATCCTACTGTCAACCTGTAGTGCGCCATCTTGCAGCACATCGCTGGAAACCTGGTAGATTTCAAACCAAAGGCTCTCTATCGCATGATCAATCTCAATGTGTTCCGGGAAAGCCTCACCCCGCTCGCAGAGGACCAAGTCGGCTCCCCACCGCCGCCTTCAAGCGACCAACGCTCATCGCCTTGAGGTTGTCGTGCCCTCGGCGTTGAGCACAGCCAGTCGTCAACAACCTCCACGGCCTCGTCCGGGAACTGGTCACGAGATCCCCTGGTAGCCGAGCACCTGCGAGAAAACCCGCCTCGCTCGCGGGAAGAACCACGTCCCCAGCCCGCTCGACTCGACGCTCCGATATCGCTTCCAGGTCGGCGTTCAGCAGCCGGTAGTGGTTCGAGCCCAGGTAGCGTTTCCCTGCATCCGCAGCCGCGACCGGCGTGCCCTCCTCTACGATCAACTCGACCCGTCCACCGCCGCCTTGCGCTCGTCGCCCGTGCCCTGGGTCGAGAGCGACGTGAGCCGGTAGCCGAGCACCTTCGTGAAGAACCGCCAGGCAGTCGAGAACCCCGCCCGCGTGTAGTGGGCGTACACGAACGGCTCCCCGCGCGTGAGGATGTAGCGCTGGCTATCGACGGTGAAGGCCAACCCGTTCTCGTCGGGACAGGGCTCGGCCTCCGACCAGGTGAGTCCCGGCGCCGCATCGCGCATCGCGCGATACGACCCTCCCGGATCGTCGGTTGCGATCCCGATCGTCAGGTCACCCTGCGCCGGCCCCTCACCGGGCCGGTCGAGGCGCGTTCCCGCCGCCGTCAGCTCCACCAGGTCGATCTGCTGGCGCGTCGCCGGGTTCTCGATGAACCACGTGCGAATCTCATCGCCCAGCGTGGGCGCGATCATCTGGCCGACGGCGTCGCCCGCCTCGTTTCGGTAGTTGCGAGGCTCCGTAGCGCCCCCCTCGATCTCCGTGAACCCGATCGCCGCGACGGCCGCCGTCATCGCCTCAAGGTTGCTGACCGTGACGCCGTGGTGCGCCTGCGTCTCTGCCATGCCGTGCCTCCTACGCCCCCGGTGCGAGGGCCGCTATTTCCTTCAGACTCTGCTCGCGGGAGGTTCCCGACGCCGCAAACAGGTACAGCTCGCCGGTTGGTCCGTCGGGCCCGTGGGCGAGGATGTTCAGCGCTCCTTGCGCGATGTCCGCCGGCATCACCTCCGCCGGGCTGTCGTGTGTCGCCCGGAACATCGGCGAGTCCGTCGCCCCCATGCAGAGCCCGTTTACGCGGATGTTGTGCGGCTTCAGCTCGACCGCCCACGTCTCCGTCAGCCGGGCCTGCGCGAACTTCGCGGCGTCGTAGCCGGTCGCCGCCGCCAGCCCCGTGATCAGATGCCCCTCGTGCACGTGCTCGGTGATCACGTTCAGGATGTTACCGCCTCCCGCTGCCTGCATCGCCGGCGCCGCCGCCAGCGCGCAATAGAAGCTCCCCTGCGAGCAGATGTCCATCGAATCCTGGAACGCCTTCGCCTGCGACTCGTACGACCCCGAGGTCAACGACGTGTCGACCCAGATCGCCGCGTTGTTCACGAGGATGTCGATCCGCCCGAAGCGCTGCACGACGCTGTTCATCGCCCGCCGCACCTGCTCCTTGCTGGCGACGTCGCAGTCGACGGCGAGCCCGTCGCGACCCGTCTCCCGCACCTGCCGGATCGTCTCCTGGTTGCTGACCGCGTCGATGTCGAGCGAGGCCACGTTCGCCCCCTGCTCGGCGAAAGCGACGGCGAACCCCCGCCCGATCCCCTCGGCCCCACCCGTCACGACCGCTACCTGTCCTTCGAGTTGCATAACCCTACCCCCTGCTCGGCTGAGCCAGCCGATTCTGAGCGATGCGGCCCCACTTTGCTAGCACCGCTAGAATCGGCGCATGACCGCATCCAGTGGCACCCTCCCCGACTTCGACGGCGCCCGCCTCTTCGACGCCGATCCGCAGGTGCTCGCCGACCCCCACCCCTTCTACGAGGCGGCGCGCGAGCGCGGCCCTATCGTCCGTGAGCCGCACTACGGCGTTTTCGTTGTCACGCGCTACGCCGACATCCTCGAGATATCGCAGCGCACCGACGACTTCTCCGCCGCCGTCTCCGCTTACGGCCCCTGGGCCGTCGATGTCCTTCCCCAGCGTCCGGAGGGCTGCCCCTTCGGCCAGGCCGACGTCAGCGGCGAGCTGGAGACGTGGCGCAAGGAGACGCCCTTCGGCTTCATCCCCGTGCTCACCGCCGATCCACCCCGCCATACCGACCTCCGCTCCGTGGCCAATCGCCTCTTCACGGCCTCGCGCCAGCAGGAGATCGAACCCCGCCTGCGCGAAATGGCCGAGGAGATGGCGGACGAGTTCGTCGCCGCCGGCGAGGTCGAGTTCGTCTCGCAGTTCTCTTCGCTCTACCCCTTCTTCGTCATCACCGAGCTCTTCGGCATCCCCCGCGAGGAGCAGGACCGCCTGCGCGAGCAGTTCCGCGAGCGCGCCGCCGCCGGCACGACCTCCCGCCCCGACCAGAGCGACAACAGCGCCATGCGCGATCGCATCCGCAACGAGCGCACCCCCGGCGTCGACGCCGGCGACTCGCTCACCCCCAACGACCGCCAGTTCCTCGATTACATGCGCGACCGCCGCGCCCACCCCCAGTCCGACATCCTCACGCAGATCGCGACCGCCCGCTTCCGAGATGGCACGCTCCCCGATGTCGAGGAGCTCGTCGAGGTCTCCAGCGTCGTCTACGGCGCCGGGAACGGCACGACCACCGACCTGCTCACGAACGCGATGCAGCTCCTCGCCGGGCAGCCCGACCTCCAGGATCGCCTGCGGCGGGAGCCCGGCGAGATCCCCGACTTCGTCGACGAGGTTCTGCGCTTCGCCTCGCCCGTGCAGGGCCTCTTCCGTTACGCCAAGCGCGATGCTGTCGTCGATGGTGTCGAGATTCCCGCGGGGTCGGTCGTCTGGCTCGTCTACGCTGCCGCCAACCGCGACCCTGAGCGCTTCGAGGACCCCGCTGTCTTCGATCCCCGGCGCGAAAACGCCCGCCACAGCGTCGCCTTCGGCCACGGACCCCACTTCTGCCCCGGCCAGCCCCTCGCCCGCCTGGAAGGGCGTCTCGCCTTCGAGACGCTCCTCGCCCGCATGGGCGACATCCGCATTGATGCCGACCAATTCGAGCCGCGCTGGCCCGCCTGGTACGTCGTCCGCGGCCTCGAAGCCCTGCCCCTCACCTTCTCCCCCATCGAGCCTGGGTCGTGAGCGACGAGCCCGCCTCCTACTTCGAGGCCAACCGCCGCAAGTGGGACGAGCGAGTCGCCATCCACCGGGGCTCGGCCTTCTACGACGTTCCGGGCTTCCTCGCGGGAAAGAACGCACTTGAGTCGCACGAGTCGGAGGAAGTCGGCGATGTCGCCGGCAAGTCGCTGCTGCACCTCCAGTGCCACTTCGGGCTCGACACGCTCTCGTGGGCCCGTCTCGGGGCCGACGTCACGGGCCTCGACTTCTCCGCTGAAGCCGTGCGCGAGGCGCGCGCCCTCGCCGCCGAGGCCGGCCTACGCGCCGAGTTCGTCCAGGCCAACGTCTACGATGCCGTCGAGGCGCTCCCTGGCCGCACGTTCGATGTCGTCTATACCGGAAAGGGCGCCCTCAACTGGTTACCGGATATGGAGGCCTGGGCCGCGGCCGCGGCGCGACTGGTCGCGCCGGGCGGGTGCTTCTACCTGCTCGAGTTTCACCCCTTCGGGGACGTGTTCGACGACGAAGCGCCCGATACCCTGCGCATCCGCTACCCGTACTTCCCCCGGACCGAGCCGCTGTATTTTGACGATCCCGGGACGTACACCGACGCGGAGGCCAACACCGTCCACAACGACTCCTACGAGTGGCCCCACTCCCTCGGTGAGATCGTCTCCGCCCTCGCCGGAAGTGGTCTGACGATCGAGTTCCTGCATGAGTTCGACCGCCTCACCTGGAAGGGGATGGCGTGCATGGCGCCCGGAGCGGAGCCGGACACCTGGGTGCTGCCCGAGCACCGCGAGAGCGTCCCGCTGATGTATTCAATCCGCGCTCGCAAGCCCGCATCGTGAGCGACGACCCCGCCTCCTGGTGCGACGCCAACCGCCGCAACTGGGACGAGCGTGTCCCCATCCACCGGCGCTCCGCCTTCTACGACGCTGCCGGCTTCCTCGCCGGGAAGAGCTCGCTCGAGCCTGACGAGCCCGAGGAGCTCGGTGATGTGGCTGGCAGGTCGCTCCTCCACCTCCAGTGCCACTTCGGCATGGACACGCTCTCGTGGGCCCGCCTCGGCGCGGACGTGACCGGCCTCGACTTCTCCTCCGAAGCGGTAGGGGCACCTACGCCGACCCCACCGCCGAGACGGTCCATAACCGCACCTACGAGTGGTCGCACACCATGGGCTCGATCGTGACCGCCATCGCGCAGGCCGGTCTCGTCATTGAGTTCCTGCACGAGTTCGACCACCTCTGCTGGCAACAGCTGAGCTGGATGGCGCCGGGCGAGGAACCCGGCGCCTGGGTGCTTCCGGAACACCGCGAGAGCGTCCCCCTGATGTACTCGATCCGCGCCCGCAAGCCATCCTGACGCCCCGCCCGCTATCATCCCCGCCGTGAAAGCAACGGATACCCGCCAGATCGGACGCACCTCCCTGCAGGTCACCTGCCTCGGCCTCGGGGGAGTCTTCCTTGCCCGCGAGGCTCCACGGAGCGAGGCCGAAGCGCTCATCGACCGCGCCGCCGAACTTGGCGTGCGCTACTTCGACACCGCCCCCATGTACGGCTTCGGCGAGAGCGAGCGCCGTTACCACAACCCCCTCGCGCGCCTCGATCGCTCCCGGTTCGTGCTCTCCACCAAGGTCGGACGCCTCCTCCAGGAGGATGTTGGCGGCGACGAACCGTGGCACTTCGATTTCAGCCGCGACGGCGTCCTGCGCTCGTTCGAGACCAGCCTCCGTCGCCTCGGCCTCGACCGCGTCGACATCCTCCTCGTGCACGACCCCGACGACCACGCCGAGCAGGCCCTGCGCGAAGCCTTCCCCGCCCTCATCGAGTTGCGCGAGCAGGGCCTCGTGGGCGCCATCGGCGCTGGCATGAACCAGTGGGAGCTGGAGCTGCGCTTCGCCCGCGAGCTCCCCCTCGACTGCTTCCTCCTGGCCGGGCGCTACACGCTCTTGGAGCAGGGCGCCCTCGCCGAGTTCCTGCCCTACTGCGAAGCGAACGGCATCAGCGTCATCGCCGGCGGCCCCTACAACAGCGGCATCCTCGCCTCCGACCTCGACGACACCGCCAACTACAACTACCGCACCGCGCCCCCGCAGATGCTCGACCGCGCCCGCGCCATCAAGGCCGTCTGCGACCGCCACGCCGTTCCCCTCAAGGCGGCTGCCCTGCAGTTCATCCTCGCCCACCCTGCCGTCGCCGCCGTCATCCCCGGCGCCGCCTCCGTGTCCGAGGTCGAGGAGAACGCGCGCATGATCGAGACCCCCATCCCCGCCGCCCTCTGGCCCGAACTGCGGGAAGCCGGCCTCCTCGACCCCGCCGCGCCCGTCCCCGCCTAGCCCCGCCCGCCCGCGTACGATGCCGCCGGGAGGCCAGTCCATGAGCGTTTCGCGCGTCCTCGTCGAGAAGAACATCCCTATCCCCCTCCGCGACGGTGTCGTCACCTACGCCGACATCTTCCGTCCCGCCGACGGCGACCCCGTTCCCGGCATCATCACCCGCACCCCCTACGACAAGGAGGTCTTCGCCGCCGCCGCCCTCCCGATCATGCCCTCTGCCCTCAAGCTCGCCGAGCGCGGCTACGCCGTCGCCGTCCAGGATGTGCGCGGGCGCTTCTCTTCCGAGGGTGAGTTCAACCCCTTCGTGAACGAGGCCGCCGACGGCTACGATTCCGTCGAGTGGCTCGCCGCCCAGCCCTGGTGCGATGGCGGCGTCGCCATCTACGGCCCCTCCTACGTGGGCGCGACCACGCTCCTGGCCGCCAGGGCGAAGCCGCCCTCCCTCAAGTGCGCCATCCCCATCATCACCGCCGACGACTACTACGACGGCTGGACCTACCAGGGCGGCGCGCTCCAGCTCGGGTTCACGACCTTCTGGGGGCTCGGCCTCGCCGCCGCCCAGGCCCTCGGCCGCGACCGCGGCCTCGACCCCGATCTCCTCGCCGCCGCCGGCCAGGCCCTCCTCGACCCCGCCGCCACCGTGGCCACCCGCCCCCTCGCCGCCATGCCCGCCCTCTCCGAGCCCGCCCTCGCCCCCTGGTATCGCGACTGGATCGGCAACGACCAGCGCACTCCCTACTGGGAGGCGCTCCGCCACTCCGACGATTACGCCCGCTATGAGATTCCGATGTACCACGTCGGTGGCTGGTTCGACATCTTCGGCATTGGCACCGTCCGTAACTTCCGCGGGATGAGCGCCGCCTCCCCCGCCGACCACCACCTCCTCATCGGCCCCTGGTCCCACACCTACTACGACCGCTACCTCGGCGAGTTCGACTTCGGCCCCACCGGATCGGCTGCCTTCTCCGGCGCCGTCCTCGACTACAACCGCTTCCTCGACCAGCACCTCAAGGGCGTCGAGGCCGACCTGCCCGCCGTGCGCTACTTCCTTATGGGCGCGAACGAGTGGCGCCAGGCTGACCAGTGGCCCCCGGCCGAGGCGAGTACCCAGAACTGGTTCCTGGACAGCGGCGGGAACGCCAACAGTGCCCGCGGCGACGGCGCCCTCGCCACCACGCCCGCCCCCGCCGACTCCATCCCCGACCGCTTCTTCTACGACCCCCTCCGGCCCGTTCCCAGCGAGGGCGGCCCCACCCTCCAGGCGAACATCGGTCTCCCCGGCCCCCGCGACCAGTCGCGCATTGAGGCCCGCGACGACGTGCTCTGTTACACGAGTGAGCCGCTTGCGGAGCCCTTGGTGGTCGCTGGCCCCGTCAAGGTCGTCCTCTGGACCGTCACGGACGCCCCCGATACCGACTTCACCGCCAAGCTCGTCGACGTCCACCCCGACGGCCGCCCCGTCTCCCTGTGCGACGGCATCGTGCGGGCGCGCTTCCGCCAGTCCTTCAGCGAACCCCAGCCCGTCCCCGCCGGCGAGCCGATCCGCTACGAGATCGATCTCGCCAGCACCGCTATCGTCTTCGCCCCCGGCCACCGCATTCGCCTCGAGGTTTCGTCATCGAACTTTCCCCGCTTCGACGCCAACCCGAACACGGGAGAGTCCATCGCCACCGAGACGGAAATCTGGCCCGCCCTCCAGTACGTCCTCCACGATGAGGAGCACCCCTCCGCGATCGAACTCTCCGTCCTTCCGGCGTGAGGGCGCCTCGCCCTACGGACGGGCCAGTTCGCCGGCAAGCTGCGTGAGCAGCACCGGATAGAGCGAACGCGCCGGCCACGCGAACTCCCCGTCCCCGCCGGTACCGGTTCGTGCGTCGAGCGCGAGTTCCGGCGACTCTGCCGCGAACGGCCACGCGAACACCGGCTGCACCCCCACCACATCCAGCCACCCGTTCACCAGCGCCCCCAGCCGTCCCCGCCGCTCCCCTACCGCCCGTTTGCCCGTCGAGAGCCCTGCCGCCTCTTCCCCGAACAGCCGCGCGAGGTCGGAGTGCTCCCCCGGCTCCCCTGCCCGCAGCGCCCGCGCCAGCCGCAGGACCGCCGCCAGCTCGCCTGCCATCGTCCGCCACGCCGCCACCGGCTCCTGGTAGGTGCGCAGGGGCACCGTCCACCCCTCCGTCAGCGATCTGCGTGGAAACAGGTCTTGTGCGTTCTCCCCGCTACGAGGCGTGCAGGCGTCGTGCATCCCTGGCAACGCGTGCTCGGCGCAGATTCCGAGGATGCCCCAGCGCCGTACAAAGGCTGGGAAGTCCTCCAGCGGGGCCTTCTCCAACGCGAGGAACGCTGCCAGACACCCCTCCGGCCGCTCCCCGCGCGCGAACCCATAGTCGACGTTACCCGGAGCCCGCACCCGCCACGCCAGCCACTCCCCGTCGTCCCCCTCCCGAACGGCCACGTCGAGTGGGACGGCGACGGCCCGCGGATAGGCGGTACCGGGGCCGCTCACGACCGCCGCTCGGTCGTGCGTTCCTCGATCGCGTAAAGCGCGTCCATCCCTGCCACCTGCTTGATCGCCTCGTAGCCCGCCGCGATCGCCGTCTCGTCCTCCCCGCTTTCGCCCTCCTCGATGAAATGCCGCGCCGCCTCCCGCGCCGCCAGCCACCCCGCCACCTGCCCCGTGAACGGGTCGATCACGAGCGGCCAGCCCAGCCCCTCCCACTGCGCCCGCGTACGGCTCCCGAACGAGGCCATCGCCGCCAGCGGCGCGTCGATCGCTGTCACCGCATCCTGCCACTGCTCCGCCGTCTCGGGACGCAGCATCACGAGGTCCGCGCCCGCCGCCCGATACGCCCGTCCCCGCTCCACCGCCGCCTCGTACGACTCGTTCCGTACCGCTCCGGTGCGCGCGATGATGAGGAAGTCGGGGTCGCGCCGCGCTGCCACCGCCGCCTCCAGCTTCCCCACCATCGTCTCCAGTGACACCAGGTGTTCGACACCCTTGTGGTGATGCGCCCGCTTCGGCGCTACCTGGTCCTCAAGCTCGATTGCGGCCGCGCCCGTCGCCTCGATCTCCGCCACCGCCCGGCTGGTGTGCACCGCATCGCCGAACCCCACCCCCCCGTCCACGATCAGCGCGATCGACGACCGCGCCGTGATTCGCCGCGCTGCCTCCGCCATCTCCGTCAGCGTCAGCAGCGCCTCCGAGACCGCCAGCTGGAAGCCGAGCGCCCCACCGCTCAGATAGGCCGCGCCGTAGCCGAGCCCCTCAAGCGTGCGCGCCGTCAGCGGGTCGAGGCAGACCGGCGCGAACACCGGCGGGCTCGTCTCCAGCAGCTCCCGCAGATGCCGCCGCGCCTCCACTCCCTATTGCCCCCGGAACTGCGGCCGCCGCTTCTCCATGAACGCGCGCCGCCCCTCGATGTAGTCCTCGCTCGCGAAGCACGCCTCCACCATCTGCTCGATCGTGTCGAGGTCGCGCTCCTCAGGCTCCTTCGTTCCCTCCACGATGGACGCCCGCAGCAGGTTCACCGTGAGGGGCGCGTTGTCCGCGATCGCGTCCGCCATCCCGGTCACCGTCGACTCCAACTCCTCGACGGGTACGACACGGTTCACGAGCCCCCAGCGCAGCGCATCCGCGGCGGGGAAGCGCCCGCCCGTAAAGAGGATCTCGCGCGCCGCCGCCGCCCCTACCGTGTCAACCAGCTTCTGCGTGCCCCCGAAGCCGTACCCGAGTCCCAGCCGCGCCGCCGGGATGCCGAAGACGCCGTCCTCCGCCGACACGCGGATGTCCGCTTGCAGCGCCGTCAGCAGCCCGCCCCCCATGCAGAACCCGCGGATCATCGCGATCAGAGGCTTCCCCAGTTCGGCGTACGCCCGGTTCGCCTCCGCGCCAATGCGGTTGAACTCCTCAATGGATTCGGGGTCCGAGCGGCGCTTCTCGAACTCGGAGATGTCCGCCCCCGAGACGAACGCCTTGTCGCCCGCCCCCGCCATCACCACCACGCGCACCTCCGGGTCGTCCCGGAAGTCGTTCAGGATCACCGGGATGGCTTCCTGCATCTCCATGCTGAGGGCGTTCCGCTTGGCGGGATTGTTGAAGGTCATCCAGCCGGCGCCCCCCTCTTTGCGGGCGATCATCTTGTCCGTCTTCAGTTCCATGCAGGTACTCCCGTCGTGGTTGGCGCCTAGATGACGCCGTTATCGCGCAGCCCCAGGATGGCCTCATCGTCCATCCCGAGCCCGCGCAGGATTTCGTCGGAATGTTCGCCCAGTTCGGGCGTCGGCCGGTGACTGGGGGGCTGGGGCGTGCGTGCGAGGTTGATCGCCTGCCCCACCACGTGCAGATCCCCCAGCAGCGGATGCGCCAGCGGACGTGCGATGCCCAGCGCCTGCACCTGCTCGTCCGCGAATGTCGCGTCGATCGTATTGATGGGCCCGCAGGGAACGCCTGCCTCGTTCAGCACCGAGATCCACTCCGCGCTCGTGCGCGAGGGCGTCACCGCCGCGATGCGCGCGTTCAGCGAGGCTCGGTTATCGGAGCGCAGGCCGCCAGTCGCGTAGTCCGGGTCATCAAGCAGCTCCGTCAGGCCCAGCGCATGGCAGAGCCGCTCCCAGAGAATCCCGCCCGAGGCCGCGATGTTGATGTGCCCGTCCGCTGTCGGGAACACGCCCGTGGGGATGCTCGTGGGGTGGTCGTTTCCCGCCTGCGGCGCCACCTCCTCGGCGATGAGCCAGCGCGCCGCCTGGAAGTCGAGCATCTGGATCTGCGCCTCCAGCAGCGACGTGTGCACCCACTGCCCCTCCCCCGAGCGCTCCCGCTCGAACAGCGCCAGCAGGATCCCCTGCGCCAGCAGCATCCCCGCCGTCAGGTCCGCGATCGGGATGCCGACCCGCACCGGCCCCTGCCCCGGCAGGCCCGTGATCGACATCAGCCCGCCCAGCCCCTGCGCGATCTGGTCCACCCCCGGCCGGTCGCGATACGGCCCCTCCTGCCCGAACCCGGAGATGCTCCCGTAGACGATGCGCGGGTTCACCTCGCGCACCGCCTCGTAGGCGATGCCCAGCCGGTGCTTCACCCGCGGCCGGTAGTTCTCGACGATGACGTCCACGTCCTTCGCCAGCCGCAGGAAGATGTCGCGTCCTGCCTCCGCCTTCAGGTTCAGCGTGAAGCTGCGCTTGTTGCGATGCAGGTTCTGGAAGTCGAAGCCGTGCCGCTCCCCCGTGATCCCGTCACCGCCTCCCGGTTCTGGTGGAAGCTCGATCTTAATCACGTCCGCGCCCCAGTCGGCGAGTTGCCGCGCGCAGGTCGGACCCGCGCGCGCTCGCGTCAGGTCGAGCGCGCGAATCCCCTCGAGTGGCAGCCGCATATCGGACAACGCTTCCCCCTCCGCGCGATCCTACGCGCGGACGCCTCCGTTGTGCCGCCACCGCCCTACGCCGCTGGACAGCGCGCGCCCGATCCCGTCTGCTTGCCCCACCAACCAAGGAGCGACCCCATGTCCCGCCTCCCCGCCCTCGACGAGCAGAGCCTGACCCCCGAGCAGAGCAGCGTGGTCGATGCCATCCGCAGGGGTCCCCGTGGAGCGAACGCCAACGCCACCGTCGGCCCCTTCGGCGTCTGGCTGCGCAGCCCCGCCTTCGCGAACCCCGCCCAGGAACTCGGCGCCCACTGCCGCTTCGGCGCCGCCCTCCCCCGCGATGTCTCCGAGTTCGCCATCATCCTGACGGCGAAGCGCTGGCGCGCCCAGTTCGAGTTCTGGGCGCACGCCCGCATCGCCCTCCAGGAAGGCATCCCCGAGGAAGTCGTCGAGGCTGTCCGCACCGGTGCGCCCCTGCAGCTCGACCGCCCCGACCTCGCCCTTGTCCACCGCCTCATCAGCGAGTACTTCGAGACGAGCCGCGTCTCCGAAGAGACCTACCGCGAGGCTCTCGAAACCTTCGGCGAAGCCGGCCTTGTCGACCTCGTCGGCACCGTTGGCTACTACGGACTCGTCTCCGCAACGCTCAACGTCTTCGAGGTCGAGCTGCCGCCCGGCGTGGAAGAACCCCTGCCGTAGGACGCGTCCCTAGAGCCGGTCGAGCGCCGCCCGCGCGCCGTGCAGCGCTTCCAGGTGTCCGGCCGTGTCGAGCCCGACGCCAAGCGTCCGCAGGCACAGGTGCGTGACGCCCGTCTCGCGCCACGCCTCGACCTCCGCCAGCCACTCCGCCTCCGTCTTCCCCACGATCTGGACCGCGCTCTCAGAGCCGATTCCCTCGGCGTCGCGCCCTGCCGCCTCCGCCTCCGCAGAGACCGCCTCGCGCACTGGCCCGTAGGCCTCCGGCGCCATCAGCGCGAACCACCCGTCCGCGAGCCCCCCGATGCGCCGCAGTACCGCCGCCCCCGGCTCCCGCGCCCCACCGATCCAGATCGGGATCGGCTGCTGCACCGGAAGCGGGTTGATGCGCTCACCCTCCAGCCGGTCCCAGCGGCCCTCGAAGTGTACGGCCTCCTCGGTCCAGAGCCGCCGGAGGATGGCAATCTGCTCGTCGCAGCGTTTGCCGCGCGTGTGGAAGTCCTGCCCGAAGGCCGCGTAGTCCTCGGCCCGCGCCCCCACACCCACCCCAAAGCGAAGCCGCCCGTCGCTGAGCCGGTCGATCTCCGCGGCCTGCTTCGCCACGACCACCGTCTGCCGCGTGGGCAACACGATCACCGACGGCACGAGCTCGATCGTCTCTGTCAGCGCCGCTACCCACGCGAGCAGCGTGAGCGGCTCGTGCGCGTGATCGACACCTACAGCCGCCACCCGATCGGGAACGCGCAGATGCGTGAACCCCAGCTCTTCCGCCTCCCGCGCGAACCGCGCGATCCCGTCGTGGTCGTTCAGCAGGTCCCTTACGGGAATGGAAATCCCTATGCGCATGCCGTTTCTCCTTCGCCCACTACCGTGCCACCGCAGGGGGAAGTCCTCCCCACGCGGCGCAAACCGTGCCGACCCTATAGATCGAACTCGATCTCAAGATGCTGGAGGCCGCGCACGCCGCCCCGCCCAGGCGGCGGGAAGGCGATGCCTTCGTTCGGGACGTCTGCAAGACGCGGGTTCTTGAGCGCCTCCAGCAGGATGCGCGAGGAGACCACCGACTCCTGACGCGCCAGCGCGTAACCCATGCAGAAGTGCGTCTCCTGGCCGAACCCGAGGTGGCTCGCCACGCCGTCCTTCCAGTGCCCCGTCCGCAGCTCCTTCCCGAAGTACAGGTCCTCCCGGAAGATGTTGAACTGGTCCGGGTCCTTGAAGATGCGCTCGTCGCGGTTCCCCGAGGCCAGCCCCAGCCAAGCCGTCGCCCCGATGGGCATCACCCGGTCGCGGAGCTCGACCTCCACCTTCGTCCGCCGTCGCTGCCAGTGGTTCGAACCGTCGAATCGCAGCATTTCGGTGAACACGCGGTCCATCAGCTCCGGGTTTTCGCGAACCGCCTCGTACTGCTCGGGGTTGCGAAGCAGATTCCACCACATCGCGTCGATCGCCTTGTGCGTGGTATCCCCGCCACCCACCAGCAGCAGCGCCACGTACCCCCGGATCTGGTCGAGGGTCATGCGCTCGCCGTCCTTCTCGGCGTGGCAGAACGTCGAAAGCAGGTCGTCGCGCGGCTCCGCCATGCGTTCCTCGATCAGCGGGTCCAGATAGGCGAAGAGTTCGTCACGAGCCGCCATTCCGCGCCGGAAGTGCGCCCGCCCGTAGCCGCCCCCCGCGAAGATGCGGTCGTAGACGGCCTCGAAGTAGTCGTTGTCCTCCTCGGGAAGCCCCAGCATCCCCGCGATCACCCGGATCGGGAAGCGCGCGCTGAACTGCGACACCAGCTCGACCTGGCCCTGCGGCGTCAGCCCCGCCTTCTGGTCCGCCCGCGCCTTCTCCATGATTCCGTCGATGATCTTGCTCGCGATCCGCTCGATCAGAGGCACGCGCTTTTCCAGCCGCTTCCCCACGAACTCGCCCGCCACGATCCCGCGCAGCCAGATGTAGTCCTGTCCTTCCCCCAGCTCGTTCAGCGTCTGCCCCATCGCCGAGTCCGACCCGAACTTGAACTTCCCGTGCGGGTCGTAGATGGCCCGTGTGAACCGCTCGTTGTCCTTGTAGATTCCCCAGATGTCCTCGTACCGCGAGATGATCCAGCGATTCTGGAACTTGTCCTGGTAGGCCGGCTCGTACTCGCGCAGCCGCTTGTAGATGGGGAACGGGTTGATGCGGAACTCGTCCGTGACGAACTCCTGCGGCTCGATCAGACTCGGATCAGTCTCGACCTGGGCGGTCATGGCGCGGCTCCTGGCTCTTGGCTCTTGGCTGTTGGCGGCATGGTACCGCAGCCGCGACTCCTGCCGGGGTGGAGGACCACCAGCCTGCAGCCCGCTACCAGAGCGCCTCTATCTGGCTCCACTCCAGGACGTTCTCCTCGCGCATCCACCCCTGATCGCGCATGAACTGAACCTGGAGCGTCTTCTCAAGGTACGAGCGGCTGTCGCCGACGACGAATGGGACCACCGCCTTCTCCTTGTTTCCAGGGAGCTTCAACAGGATTTTCGCCATGACGTACTGGCGAATGAGCTGATGGGTGAGGATGTCCCTGCCGCTCGCGCCAAACGTCGAGAGGTGCTTGGCCTCGCCTATAAACAGATGGGTTGGGGATTCCAGGACGATGTCGATCTCCGTGTTGCGGAGATTGCTCGCCAGCTTCGACGGCCCGTCCTCGGTCGACACATCGTAGTTTCCTTTCTGTAGCTCGCGAAACCTCAGTTCCTCGGACTCGCCGGACCCCTTGAAAGCCTCGATCTCCCCACGCAGGCTTGAGAACAGCTCGGAGTAGAGTTCCGCGAGTCTCGCTTCCTGCGTATCCAGCTGCCTCTCCTGCTGATGGAGGTAGTCACGCATGCCGTACCAGAACAACTCAAGCCGCACATCTCCCGGCTGGAGTGTCGCTCGTTCCTCCTCCTCCTCCGGGAGCAACAGCCTGGCCACTCTCACGCTGCCATGCCCGAAGAGCGGAGCGAAGTAGCACGCCGTTTTCCAGTTCTCTGTTCTATTCGTAATGTCCAGAATCGCCATGGTCTGCCTCCCACGTAGATATCGACAGAAGTCGCTTGGCCAACCGGGAAAGGGCGGTGGGCCCCCAACAGCCAACAGCCAACAGCCAATAGCCAACAGCCCGCGCGAAGCGCGCTAGCGCTCCGCGCGAATCAGCTCCGCCACCCGCTCCCCGATCATGATGCACGTCAGGTTCGTGTTGGCCCGCACGATCTCCGGCATGATCGATGCATCCACCACGCGCAGTCCCGCGATCCCGTGCACGCGGCACTGCGAGTCCACCACCGCCCTGGGGTCGCTTGCCGGCCCCATCTTCGCCGTCCCCACCGGATGGAAGTTGTGCGACCCGTTCGCGCGGATGTAGGCATCGAGCGCGTCGTCGTCCGCCAGCACATCGGCCGAGGGCGTCCTCAGCTCCTCTGCGTATTGCGCGATCGTGGGGTGCTCTGCCAGCCGCTGGGAGAGCTGCAGGCCCTCCCGCAGCCGCCGCACGTCCGACTCCTCCGAGAAGAAGTTCAGCTCGATCCGCGGCTGCACGCGATGGTCCGCGCTCTCGAAGTGGAGCCGTCCCCGCGATTTCGGCCGCTGCAGGATCGGGAGCAGGGCGAAGTTCCCCTCCCACCCGGGGAAGTGGTTCACCATGTAGATCTGCATGTCGTTCGTCTCGCCGCCGCTGGCGGTATACCGCAGCATCGCCTGCACTGGCGGGTCGGGCATCACCGAGACTCCGGGCTTCGACCGGTAGACCACCGAGCAGAGCGGGTGGTCGATCAGGTTGCGACCCACCCCCGGCAGCTCCCGCACCAGCGTCGCCCCGATCCCCTCCACATCCTCCCGCGCCCCAATGCCCGACCGCACCAGGATGGGCGGCGACATGATCGCCCCCGCCGAGAGAATCACGTTCCGCCCCAGCACCGTCTGCATGTCCCCGTCGCAGTCCACCTCTACCCCCGTCGCCCGCCCGTCCTCGATCAGGACGCGCTTCACGAGGCAGCCGCCCCGGATCGTCAGGTTCAGCCGGTTGCGGATGGGCTCCAGGTACGCCATGGCGGTCGAGATGCGCGTGTCGGCCTGCCGGTTCTGCGCCATCGGACTGATGCCCGTCGCCTCCGGGTCGTTGAAGTCCTCCGCGTAGGGGAATCCGTGCTCCTGGCACACTTCGATGAACGCCTCCGACAGGCGCCGCATCTCGTCCGGTCGCCAGCGCACGACCGGCAAAGGGCCGCTCTTCCCATGGAAGTCCCCCGAGGCGTCGAGGTCGTGCTCCAGCCTGCGGAAGAACGGCAGGCAGTCCTCCCACGACCACCCCTCGTTGCCGAGCGCCGCCCACTCGTCGAAGTCCTCGGGCGTGCCCCGGATCGCCAGCGTGCCGTTTACTGCCGAGGAGCCGCCCAGCACCCGCCCGCGCGGGTAGTAGACCTCTCGATCCGGGGTCGCGTTTGCCGTGAACCCCCAGTCGTGATCGACCACCGACACGCGGTGCGCGTACCGCAGGTCGTGGGGAGTCGCGTCCGTGCTTGCGTAGTCCGGTCCCGCCTCCAGCAGCAGCACCGAACGGTCCGCATCTTCGCTCAGGCGCGCCGCCACCGCCGCCCCGGACGACCCCGCCCCCACCACGATGTAGTCGTAGACCGTGCTCACGGCGCGCAAGCATACGGCTTGATTGACAAGCGCGAGAGCGCCGCTGACCATGCCGCCCAACTCCCCGAGCCCCATGACAGAGAGGTGCCCCGCCATGGCCGACCGAATCGAAGGCGTCACCGTCGACGAGAACGTGATGATCCCGATGCGCGATGGCGTCAGCCTCCAGGCCGATGTCTACCGCCCCTCCGGCCCCGGCAAGTTCCCCACCCTCCTCTCCCGCACCCCCTACGGGCGCCAGGGACTCGGTCCCCTCGTCATGGCCGACTTCTGGACCTCCCGCGGCTACGCCGTCGTCACGCAGGACACACGCGCCCGTTTCGGCTCCGAGGGAGACATGTACGAGCCCCACGTGTACGAGGCGCTCGACGGCTACGACTCGATCGAGTGGGCTGCCGCCCAACCCTGGTCGACCGGCGCCGTGGGCACCTACGGGCAGTCCTACCTCGCCGCCGTGCAGTACATGGTCGCGCCCGAGACGCCCCCCTCACTGAGGGCGCAGATGCCCGTCTCCGGCTCCACCGACTTCCACCAGAGCTGGATCTATCGCGGCGGCGCCTTCGAGCACGGCTGGATGGCCGCCTACACCGCCTCCAAGGCGCGAGATACCGCCCGCCGCCTCGGCCTCGACCCCGACCTCCCCGAGTTCGATTCCATGCTCGCCCAGGCCGATGGCTTCCGCCCCCTCCTCGACCACTCCGCCCGCGAACTCCCCCTGACCGCCTGGGCCGACCGCCTCTCCCAGATCGCCCCCTACTTCGCCGACTACCTCGCCAACCCCGACGACGGCCCCCACTGGTGGAACATCAACCTCCGCCGCCGCTTCCACGAGGTCAACCAGCCCATCTACCACGTCGGGTCCTGGTACGACATCTTCCAGGAGGGCGCGGTCGAGGGCTTCAGCGGCATCACCGCCCGCGGCGGCGAGAATGCCCGCCCCAACCAGAAGCTGCTCATGGGCCCCTGGGGCCACATCGGCTACACCGTGCCCACCACCGGCGGCTGCGGCGACCTCGATTTCGGCCCCAACGCCGCCATCGAGCTCAAGGAGGACCAGCTCCGCTGGTTCGACCACTGGCTCAAGGATGAAGACACCGGAATCATGGACGACGCCCCCGTCAAGATCTTCGTCATGGGCGACAACGTCTGGCGCGAGGAGCAGGAGTGGCCCCTCGCGCGCACGGTCTACACGCCCTGGTACTTCCACAGCGAAGGCAGCGCCAACACCCTCAACGGCGATGGCGCCCTCAGCCAGGACTCGCCCGGAAACGAGCGCCCCGACCGCTTCGTCTACGACCCCAACAACCCCGTCCCCACCCTCGGCGGCAACAACCTCATCACGCCCGCTGGTGTCTTCGACCAGACCCCCGCCGAGCAGCGCGGCGACGTGCTCTGCTACACCAGCGAACCCCTCACCGACGAGCTGGAAGTCACCGGACCCCTCACCGTCACGCTCTGGGCCGCCACCAGCGGCGTCGATACCGACTTCACCGCCAAGCTCTGCGATGTCCGCCCCGACGGCTACGTCCAGAACATCAACGACGGCATCATCCGCGCCCGCTACCGCAACTCACTGCTCAAACAGGAGATGCTGACCCCCGGCCAGTCCTACGAGTTCACCATCGACCTCTGGGCCACCAGCCACGTCTTCAAGCCCGGCCACCGCATCCGCGTCGACATCAGCTCCTCCAACTTCCCCCACTTCGACCGCAACCCCAACACCGGCCGCCCTATCCACACCGAGACCGAGTTGATGCCCGCCCAGCAGACCGTCTTCCACGACACCAACCGCCCCTCCCGCATCACCCTCCCCGTCATCCCGCGCTGACGCGCGAGAACCCACAAGCCACCGATCACCGATCACCGATCACCGACCACCGACCACCGATCACCAGCCACCGACCACCGGCCACTCGTCGTCAGACACAAGAAAAAGCGCTCCACCCGAGAGTGGAGCGCTTTGCGTCAGAGGTAGAAAACGGAACCGTCGATCCTCGGTTTCCCTCAGACCTCCTCCCGTCCGGCTCCCCCGAAGGGTCCCCGTCCGGTCTCCGCTCACCCCGCCTCCAACGAAATCGAGGTTACTCCCGCGAATTTCGGCCTGTAAACCCCTCCCGCACATTCCTTGACGTTCCCTTCATTGATGACTTTCCGTTATATCTCGGCCCCGCTTCGGGACCCCAAACTCCGTGTAAGGCATCGGCACGCAGTCGGAGATGGTTGCCAGGACGCCGACCCTCGGGAGTAGCCCTTGCCCCGTAGCGTGGCTAACGCTAGCCTCGCGAGCCACTAGGAGGCCCGCCCCAGGGTTGCCCGGCCCCAGCGTTGCGTTATGAACAAAGAAGACTGGCTGCTGTCACCAGAGGACTGGTTGCTTTGCCTCTTGGGAATAAGTGACATACATCAGCCTGGGTTCTCCTATTCCTATCTAACTCTAGATCACGCACTATTTATCGCTCAAAGTGAGTTTACACCGAAAAACCCTGGCCAGAAGGGGCACACCTATTTTACGTTTGAACCAGACGGATACGGCCCCTCATCTATTGATGCCATGTTGCATTTGGAAAGACTTGTCAAGTTAGGAGACGTTGAGGAGTATCGATCTAGTGGAGGAGAATATAACCTATTCAAGCTTTCAGAGAAAGGGAAGCTTAGATTCGAGACGATTCCGCTGACATTCATTCTGGGAAAGAGAATTGAGAGGGCCTACGAATTCACTGTAGGGACTGATTACTTCGAAAGATTAATGTATTTCCGCAAGAACTACCCGGAAATATCGACGAGAATGAAGTACCGGGGATTGCTAGATGAGTAGTGATCCTGGCTTGCTAGAAACGTTAACAAATGTCTCAATTATAGCGGTGGCTGTGCGGCTCGTGTTCTGGGATACGGTCGGAGCGATTGGACGTTTCATCGATAAAGTTTGGAAGGGTCCAAACAGACGGATAGAAGAATTGGAAGATAAGATGAGGGACATGGAGAGCAAGGCTGCTGAAGACGTGGAAGGCTCTAAGACGAACGGGCCCTCTCGCTGAGGCTCCCCCTGCCTGGGACAATCCTATCGCCAACCCCTCGGCAATCAGGCAGCGGTGGTCGATTGAAGAGCGCCCCACCCCGAGGGTGGAGCGCTCCGTCTTTCTTGGCCCCCGGTCCCCCAGGAGCCAATAGCCAATGGCCAACAGCGCGGGCTAGGCGCGCTTCACCTCCGCGTACTGCTGCGGAACTTCGTCCCCGAGCCACGACTTGCCCATGACCCCGTAGTGGCGCCAGCTTACGCCGCCGTGCGCCGCCGCCTGGTGCGCGTCGCGAAGCTTCCGCTCCAGCGGATGCTCCATGCGGCTCGCGGTTGTCCCCGCCGTGTTGTGGATCACGTCGACCACATGCCGGCTGGCCTGCGCGGCGTGCGTCGAGGCCAGGAGGCCGAGGCGCAGCAGGGGCCACTCCGGAAGCGAGCGACCGCCGTTCAGCGGCCCCAGGTTCGCCTCGATCTCCTCCTGCGACTCCATCACGAAGGCACGCGCCGCCCGCAGCGTCGCCTCCATCTCTCCCAGCCGGATGTACGCCTCCGGCTGGTCCTTCAGCGTCGAGCCCGACATCCACGGCGTCTTCACCATCGCCAGGTCCACGAACGCGTCGATCGCGCCCCGCGCGATCCCCAGCGCTACCGCTGCCTTGTTGTAGGGAACCTGCGAGGGATTCCGGTAGGTCGGATTCTCCCAGTGCTCCGTCGAGTCGAGCGCGTTCTGCGGCAGCATGTGCTTCGGGGGTACGTACTGGTCGACGATGCGCACGTCGTGGCTGCCCGAGCCACGCAGCCCGGCCATGTTCCACGTGTCGACCGGCTGGAACTCGCCCTTCGGCACCATGAACGAGGCGTCCGCCATCTCCCCCGTGTCTTCGTCCACGATCTCTGCTGCGGGATTCAGCACGAGGTTCCAGGTCGCATTGAAGCACCCGCTCGCGAACGCCCCTTGGTAGGTCGTGCGCCAGCCGTCGCCCTCGCGCTTTGCCTTGCGCCCCGGAAACTCGCCGTTCGGCGTCCCCAGACCCGAGCAGACCAGGTAGTACCAGTCGTCGCAGATCTCGTGCGCGAAGGCCGGGTCCATCTGCCGCAGGACGAGCGCGTTGATCTCCGAATTGATCTGCACGCACCAGCCGATCGACCCGTCGATGGCGCAGGACGCCTCGATCGCCTCGATCTGGCCCCGCGCCGTCATGTCCTCGCCCCCCAGCTCCTTCGGCAGGGTGTGGCGGTACAGACCCGCGTCCGCCATCACCTTCGAGACCCAGTCCGGCAGGCGGCGCAGCTGCTGCGCCTCGTTCCCGCCCTCGCTCAACGCCTCCTTGATGTTCGCGATCCGCTCCGCCATCGGCGTCTTCTGGAGCTCCGTGCTCTTGTCGATGATCTCCTGTCGCACCATTGCTGCGCTCTCCTGTAAGTCAGTTTCGCGAACGGGATACTACCGGAAGCACTGCCCTCGTGGCCCCTCCCCTGTTCTCGTTCACGCGCATGCGCTACGGTCGCAGCCACTCTTGTCAGGAGCTACCAATGCCCGACGTCCAGCCCATCCCCGACGGCTACACCGCCATCACCCCCTACCTCGTGGCCGAGGACGCCCCCGGTCTCATCGACTTCCTCAAGAACGGATTCGGCGCGGTCGAGCGCATGCGCATGCCCATGCCTGACGGATCGCTCGGGCATGCCGAGGTCGAGATCGGCGGCGCTGCGGTCATGCTCTCCTCCGCCATGGCCCCTGACTACCCGTCCAGCAGCGCCCAGATCCACCTCTACGTCGAGGATGTCGACGGGGTGTATGCCCAGGCCGTGAGCGCCGGCGCCACCGCCGTGACCGAGCCGGAGGACCAGTTCTACGGCGACCGCATCGCCCGCGTGCTCGACCCCGCCGGCAACACCTGGTCCATCGCCACCCACATCGAAGACGTGACTCCCGACCAGGTCATGGAGCGCATGATGTCCATGGGCGAAGGCTAGCGGCGGAGCTCAGTCCGCGAGGCGTACCTTGAAGTCCGCCGGGTTCAGCCCGGCGCTGCGGATCATGTTGCATGTGTGGGTGATCTTGTCGTTGTGGCTCAAGTGTGCTTCAAGCCATAGGGAGCCAACTTGGCGACCATCCACGAATTTCTTGCCGGTTGGGTGAGTGGGTTCCGTGGAAAGGAAATAGCGCTTTGGCCCTAGCCTTAGGGGGAGTTGACTCTCCTTGAGGTGGCCTGCCTCGACCAGCCACTCCGTTATTCGGGAAACGAGAGGTACCCACTTAGTGGTGGTCTCGGGCTGGCCCAACGGTAGGAAGAGGGCAGCAGGGTCGGTTCCAGACACGCTCCCTAGTTTGTCCAGGGGTATCCATGCGCTACCAGCCACCTCCGGGTGCGTCGTTGGTGGCTCGGCCTGTCGACTTTGACGAGTGTGCACCGCCTTGTGACCGGCGATGCGACGGGTCTCCGATTCATCGATCGTCGCCTCACACTCAGGGCACTCCCACTGCGGCGAGACCTGTTCCTCAATGACCGTCGACTCGGTAGCCCCTCTGGCAAGAGGCGTTTCTCCCTCCCTGACTAGCCCTTCGTCAACGGCGGGACGCCACAGCGCCAGCGCCTTCAGGCAAACCTCAGCCGGCGCGTCCTTCAGCACATCGAATTCAGTGACTAGCTTCTTGTCCACCGGTACCTGCCGGAACGTCTCGTAGATCGCCCAGCGCCTCCCGTCGGTGACGCAGAAATAGGGCGTCCCTTGCTCGACGCAGTACGCGATGCTCTGGGAAAGACCGTCCCGTAGCGGCCGGTCGAGCTTCTTCGCCTCCACGATGATGGCGGGCCGTCCATCCGAGCGGAGGAGAGCGTAGTCCGCGGACTTGGGGGCCAGTGCGTATTCCGGCACCACCTGCGCTGGATCTTCTGTGTCCCACCCCAAGCCCCACAGCAGCGGGTCAATCAGCGCGTACCGCGTCCGCATCTCGTTTTGACTGAGAAGTTGATGGTGGGTCTCGATGCGCCCCCGCAGCGTCTCAATGGTCTCCAGCAGGTCTTCTAGCGGCATGGCCCCGCACTATACCGTCGCCTCCCTCGCCCCTTGTCCCCCAACAGCCAACAGCCAAGAGCCAACAGCTATACTCCCCGCCACACCCACCCTTCAGGAGCCCCCATGCCCCCCCTACGCATCGGCCTTATCGGCAGCGGCGGTATCTCCCGCGCACACATGGACGCCTTCCTCAACTATCGAGACGAGGTCGAGCTTGTCGCCGTTTGCGACATCCGCGAGGAAGCCGCCAAGTCGTACGCCGCCGACGCCGGCGTCGACCCCAGCGCCGTCTACACCGACGCCGCCGACCTTCTCGCCCGCGACGATGTGGAGGCGGTCGACATCGCCACCATCCACGACCAGCACGCCAGCAACGCCATCCAGGCGGCCAGGGCGGGCAAGCATGTCCTTATCGAGAAGCCCATGGCCTGCTCCGTCCAGGAGGCGCGCGACATGGTCGCCGCCTGCGACGACGCCGGCGTCACCTTCATGGTCGCGCAGATGCTGCGCTACCTCCCGCACTACCAGAACGTGAAGCGCATCATCGAATCCGGCGAGATCGGCGACATCTGGGCCTGCCGCGCCGATAGCTGGTTCGGCGCCGCCCTCCCCGGCAGCATGAGCCGTGACGACTGGTGGGGGTTCGACGGCAAGCGCAACGGTGGTGGCAGCGTCATGATGGTCAGCACCCACCAGGTCGACCTGCTCCGCTACTTCGTCGGCAACGTCGTCCGCATCACCGCCAAGACGTGGGGCGACCACCCCCTCATGCGCAACGGCGCCGAGGACTGCGCCGTCGCCACCTTCGAGTACGACACCGGCGCCATGGGCACCCTGCTCTCCAGCTACAGCGCGCGCACGCCCTGGATGTACCAGTCCCTCATCATCGGTACCAAGGGCACGATCTACACCGAGCCCAACCTCGAGGGGAACGTGGTCGACCAGCACCACGCGCCCGCCCGCATCGCTTCCGAGTCCCGCGAGACACAGCTTGGCCACAACGGCGTCCACGCCTTCAGCGAGGTCGGCCCCGATAGGGAGGGCCTCGTCAGCGACAACCCCTTCACGAACGAGATCATCCATTTCGCCCGCTGCATCCGTGATGGCGTCGAGCCCATCAGCAGCGGTCACGACAACCTCAACACCATGGAGGCCGTGCACGGCGTCTATGCCGCCGCCGAAGCCGGCCACACGATCGAGGTCGCCGACCTGTAGCGTTCGCCGCTACCCCACCGCCGCCTCCTCCAGCTTCCGGATGTTCACCGGCAGTGAGGTCATGCGCGGCATTCCGTAGATGGGGTCGAAGTCCTCGTCGAAGCTCACGAGCCTGTTCGTGTTGCTTCCCCACGTGCGGAAGGTCTCCTCCTCCCGCTCGACGCTGTCGCCCCATGAGTGCGCCATGGAGATGATGCCCGAGGGCACGCTGTCGTCCGCCTCCACCACCCCGCGCACGGCCCCATGCTTCGAGGCGATCTCGACTACGTCCCCCGTCTCGAGGCCGAGGGCGCGCAGGTCGAACGGCGAGAGGAACGCCGGGTTGTAGCTGTACTTCTCCATGAGCTCCGGGATCTGCTGCCCCATGCCGTTGAACACCTGCCGCATCCGCCGCGTGATAAGCCGGTGTGAATACTCCTTGCCCGGCTTCAGCGCCGCGCCGCCCGTGAGCGGCTCGCCGCGCACCTCGCGCAGGTCCTCCAGCATCCGCCCGAAGCCGACGTTGAGGCGCGCGTTCGTCCCCGGCTCGCGCGCCTCAACGCGGATGCTCGCGTCCGGGTACAGCCGCCCGCCCGGCGTGCCCTTCACCTCTTCGAACGGTATCCGCGAGCCTTCCATCATCACGTCGAACATCTCGTCCGAGGTCAGCTTGGTGTCGATGTCGAGCGGCTTCCCCCGGAACGTCATCGGCGTCCGCATCCGGTGCGCCAGTCCCCAGAACAGCTCCCACTCCTGGATCACGTCGAAATCCGGTTCGATCAGCGCCGGCGTGTAGTGGGCGTAGGGAACCGTGTATCCGCCGTGCCCGTACGTCTCCGCGACCGCCTCCGGCAGCATCGTCACGTCCGGCCGCTCTAGCGAGAGCTTGCAGGCGATCACGTAGTGCGAGAGCTTCGCCGTCGCCGACATCCGCCAGTCGATCGTCACCAGCAGCTCGAGGTTCTGGAACGCCTCCACGATGCGGTCGTGGTTGGGGATGCTCACCGCCGGATCGCCCGCCATCACGAACAGCGCCCGCACCTGCTCCGGCCCCGGCGTCAGGATCTCGTCCGCCAGCACGTTCGCCGGGAACTGCCCGTCGTTGTGCTTCAGCCCGCGGAAGCGGCTCTCCAGCGCCGAGTCCTTCGGCAGCAGCGGCTCCAGCTCGTGTGTCTGGGCGCGCCAGGTGCGGCCCGGCAGCAGCACGTACGGGTTGGGCACCTTCTCACCCTCGCGCAGCCACCGCCCCGTGATCGTGTTCAGCGCCAGCACCAGGTACTCGTGCAGCGTGCCGCGGGGCTGCATGTCGAGCCCCGTGCCCGAAGTCACGCGTCCCCGGTGGCCCGCCGCGAACGTGTGCGCCGCCTCCTGCATGAGCGTGGCCGGCACGTTCGTGCGCTCCTCCACATAGTCGGGCGTGAAGTCCGAAACCGTTTCTCGCAGCTCCTCGAAGCCCTGCACGTTCGCCTGCACGAAGTCCGCGTCGTACAGCCCCTCCTCGATGATCGTCCGGATGATCCCCGCCAGCAGCGTCGCGTCCTCGCCCGGCTTCACCTGCAGGTGGATGTCGGAGCGCTTCGCACACTCGGTCTTGCGGGGGTCGATCACGGTCAGCTTGAGCCCGCGCTTGCGAGCGTCGTTGATCCGCTTCCAGGGGTTCTGGTGGGGGATCCCGCCCCACATCGAGATCACCGGATTCGCCCCGATCAACATCCACGTGTCCGCGTCCTCGAACGGGTGCGCCCCCGCGTCCCACTTGCCGTGCATCGACTGCGCGACCGGCTTCGCCTCCTGGTCGATCGTCGCCCCGCTGTAGAACGAGGGCGACCCGATCGCTCGCAGCCAGTCGCCGCTGATGCTGAGCGACATGAGCGCCCCGCCCGCCCCGCCCCACAGTGCTACCGCGCGCGCGCCCCGCTCCTCGATGATCGCGCTCAGCTTCGCCGCGATCTCGTCCAGCGCCTGCTCGCTGCCGATCGCCTCGAGTGTGCCGTCGGCCCGCCGCCGCTGCGCCGAAACGCAGGCGGTCGGGGTGGTTGTGCTGGTCGGCCAGATGCCGCCCCTTGATGCACGTGTACCCGCCGTAGATGGGGTCCGAGGCGTCGCCCCGAACTGCTACGGCGCGGTTGTCCTCGACGTCCACCTCGATCGCGCAATAGGCGCGGCAGAACCGGCAGAACGACTTCTTCGTCTCGATCAGGGTGCGCCCTCCGCAGGACTGCGGGGTCGTTCAGGGCGCTCCGCGCCCCGTTGGCGCCATCCTACCGTTCCCTGTCAGCCCTGGGACGAGCCCTGCCCCTGCTCGTGGCGCTGGCGGGTGTCCTCGATCGCCACGTCGAGGTCTTCCCACAGCCGCTCTACCATCGAGCGCAGACGCAGGTTCTGGTACGCCCCCCACACGATCATCGCCGGGGGTACCACCAGCACGGCGGCCACGAGCGCATACGCGATCGTGATCGCCGTGACGATGCCGAACTGTTGGAACGGCGTCAGCAGCGAGAACACCAGCACTCCGAACCCCAGGGCTGTCGTCAGCGCCGAGCCGATCAGCGCCGACCCGGTTGTCGCCAGCGTCCGGCTCGCCGCCGCCAGAGCCAGCGGGATAGTGGCCGTGCGCAGCCCCCGCCGCACGGCTCGCCCCACCGCTTCCCCGGCGCCACGCTGTTCCCGATACAGCGCAACGGTCTGGATCGCGTAGTCCACGGCCAGCCCAATCAGCATGATCGGCGCCATCGTCGTCAGGATGTTCGGCGGGCCGATCCATCCCAGTGCGTTCGGCCCCAGCCACCCCTGCGCCCCCGTGATCCACACGATCGTGACCAACAGTCCCGCCAGCGTGAACAGCACGTCCGAGGGTGAGCGCATGAAGAGGAATGTCAGGGCCGCGATCACCAGCAACGCCACCCCCATGAGCCGCGGCATTGTCGAACCCGTGGCCGCGTCGCTCTCCTCGTCGATCGTCGCGGGCGACACGCTGCGCCCCGCGAGCGGCCCCTCGACCTGCTCGGTGATCTCGTGGATCGCCAGCGCCGCCTCGACCAACTCCTCGATGTCCACGGGGTTGCGCAGACGGATGGTCGCGATGGCAATCGGCGTGCCGTCCGCGTCGGTTCCCGTCAGCGAGTCGAGATCCCTCCGCTGCCCCGCGAACTCGCCTTCCTGGCGAATGCGATCAAGCGCCCCGTCAATCTCCCCCTGTGTCGTGTCCGCGAACCCGTCGACGCCCAGCACCGCCGCCAGTGGCTCCGCCGGCGAGGTCACCGCATCTCCAGCCGCCAGCACGTCTTTCACTCGCGGGTCTGATGTGATGCCGTCGATCACCCGCTCGATCTGCGCCAGCCCCTCGGGCGTGAGCGCCTCTCCCCGGAAGACCAGCGTTACCGATACCGTCTCGGCCGAGTCCCCGAAGAGCGTCTCAAGGGCCTCCAGCGTCGTGGCGACGTCACTGTCGTCCGAGAGGAAGATCTCGTTGTCCGCCTGAGGTGCGCGCTGCGGCATGCCCGCCCCCAGGGCGATCGTGATGACAGCGAGGACGGCGAGCGTCGCGAGCGGCCGTACGGTTACAAGCCAGCTCAGCGCATCGAGCACCCTCCCCATGGCGCGCCATTCTGGTCGCGCCCGCGTCGTCAGCCAACCGGCGCCTGCGGTCGCGCTAGCCCCAGTGGCCAGCCATCGGTGGGCTGTTCCAGACCTCGGTGATGCGCCCTGCCACCACGCGGAACACCTCGATCCCGCAGATGTGGAGTTCGTCGCCCACCACCTCCGCGGTCACCCCCGACTCGGCCAACTCCGTGCCCGTGGGGCCGGTCATGTTCCAGACCCACGTCACATCCTGCCCGTCCCCGGCCAGCAACAGCGTCTCGAAGTTCAGGCTGCGCCCGTCCACTGCTGTTCCCATCGCCCGTTCGCTCGTGACGCGGTGAAGCTGGTCCGCGTGGCTCATCACGGTTGCCTTGCCCGCGTCGTGGCGCGTGTACGGGTCGGCGCAGAACTCGACGACGGCCGAGCTGTCGCCGCGGTTCCAGATGCGCTCGATGTAGCTGGCGACGATTTCGCGCGCTGAAGACTCTGACATGGGCGCAGTGTCGCACATGGCTACCGCCATGCCTGCCCCTCCCCAAAGCCGGTATCATCCCGCTATTCTTCCCGACCGGAGGCCCCACACCATGGTCCGACCCGAAATCATCCAGAAGCAGGAAGCGCTTCACGACACCCCCATCCTCGACCGCATCGCGAACATGCGCGAAGCCCTCGTCGCGGCTGGCGACGAGGCCCAGCAGATCCGCCACATGCCCGCCTGGGCTGTGAAGGAGATGGTCGATGCCGGCATCTACCGCATGGTCGTCCCAGCCGAGCTCGGCGGCGAGGACCTGCGCGCCCGGGAGCAGATCGAGGTCATTGAGGCCTCTGCCGCCATCGACGGCTCGGTTGGCTGGTGCGTCCAGATCAACTCCGAGATCAACGCCCTCGTCCTCCGCCAGATGGACCCCAAGTTCGCCCACGAGATCTGCGATGACTGGGAATACCTCGTCTGCTCCGGGCTGGGCGCACCCAATGGCCCCTTCCCCGGTCGCGAGGCCCAGCGCGAGGGCGACGGCTGGCGCGTGAAGTACCAGGGCGCCTTCGCCAGCGGCTGCCACAGCGCCACCTGGAACCTCATCCTCACCGGCGAGACCAAAGATCCCACGACCGGCGAGAACGTCGACGCCGCCTTCATGATTCCAAAGGGCGAATTCGAGATCGTCGACACCTGGGACATGGCGGGCCTGCGCGGCTCCGGCAGCCACGACGTCCGCATCGTCGGCTACGTACCCCCCGAGCACCTCCTCCCCCAAGCCGCCCTCGCCTCCACCAAGACCTGGGAAAACCCCACCTACCGCAATCCCATCCAGGTCCCCTACAACAAGGGCGCCGTCGCCCTCGGTGTCGCCCGCGGCGCCCTCGACGAGTTCACGAAGCTCGCCATGACGAAGACGCCCTGGGGCTCCGGTTCACTGTTGAAGGACCTCCCCGAAGCCCCCGTCCGCCTCGGCGAGATGGAGGCCACGTGGGCCGCTGCCCGCGCCTTCCTCATGGAGACGCAGGACGAGATCGAGGAGAACCTGGGCCCGCTGGACGGAGGCCGGGAGTACCCCGAGTGGCCCCTCGCCCGCCGCGGCCTCCTCGCCTCCACCCACGCTGCCCAGTCCTGCCGCCACGTCGTCGACACCATCCACAACACCGCCGGCACGACCGCCAGCCGCATGAGCCATCCCCTCGAGCGCAAGCTCCGGGACGCCCACCAGGCCGCCGCCCACGGCGGCGTCAGCTGGCGCCACTACGGCAATGTCGGCAAGACCTTCCTCGGCGAGGACCCCCCGCCCCAGTACGCCACCCCCACCCGAGCGTAAGCGGGCTTGCGGGCGCTGGTAGGCTTTCCCTACTAGCTTTAGTGGGGAGTCCGTGATGCTTGCGATCCGTTACCGCTTCGCCCTTCTCCCGGCGCTCGCGCTGGTCGCAGTGATCGGGCTTGTCGCCGCCTGTGGCGACGACGATGACGGTGGCGGCGGTGATGTCACCCTGCACATCGGCGCCGTCCTCCCCGAGACCGGCGGCCTCTCGAATCTCGGCAGGCCCATGATCGCTGGCGTTCGCCTGGCCGAAGCGGACATCAAGGCCGCCGGCGGCGACATCCAGGTCACGTACGCGGACTCCGCCACCAGCCCCGAAACCGCCCCCGAGGCCGTCAACCGCCTCCTCAGCGCGGGCGTGCACGCCATCGTCGGCGCCGGCGCCTCCGGCGTCTCGCAGTCCTTCATCCAGGCCCTCTTCGACGAGAAGATCCCGCAGTGTTCCCCCTCGAACACCTCGCCTTCGTTCAGCACGCAGGAGAACGCCGCCTACTACTTCCGCACCGTGCCGCCCGACACCGCGATCGCGCCCATCCTCGCCGATCTCGTCGTCGGCGATGGCCACACCCGTATCTCGCTGGTTGCCCGCGCCGACGACTGGGGCCAGAGCCTGCTCCGCGAGCTCGAGAAGGAGCTCGAACAGGTCGGCGCCGAGTACGACAGCATCCTTTACGACCCGGCCGCCATCTCGTTCGATGCCGAGGTCGCCGCCGTCGAGAGCTATGGGCCCGACGCCGTCATCAACATCACCTTCAACGAGGGCGTGGCCCTCATTCGCCACCTGCTCGAGGCTGGCTACGGCCCCGAGCGGCAGTACCTCACCAACGGACTCATCGACCCGGGACTTGCGAACCAGGTCGATCCCAGCAACCCCAACGTCATCGATGGCATGAGGCTCCTCGAACCCGGCGCCGACCTCGAATTCAACAAGCGGCTTGAGGCCCAGACCGGCGGCGAGATCGCCTACGGCGCCTCGGCCTACGACTGCACCATCATCCTTGCCCTTGCCGCCCAGATCGCCGGCAGCACCGACGGCGATGCGCTCCTCGATGCCGTCGGCAAGGTCACCGACGGGGGTACGGAGTGCACCTCCTACGCGCAGTGCTCCGACCTCATCAGGGAAGGCGAGGACATCGACTACGTGGGCGTGAGCGGCCCGCTGAACCTCGACGAAGTAGGCGACCCCACCGTCGCGACCTACATCATCACCACGTACACGAACGGCGAATTCGACCGCCTTCGCGTGGCCGAGGTGGACCTCAGCTCTGGGCGGTAGCGCGGCCACCGCCGCGCTACCGCTCGCCAACCCTCTAGAATCCCCGCACTTGCCTTCAGGGAGGCTCCACGTGGTCCGTCCCGAGATCATCGCGCGCCAGAACGCCATCAAGCAGACGCCCATGCTCGAGCGCATCGCTTCCATGAAGGAGATGCTCGCGCAGGCTGGCGACGAGGCGCAGCAGCTGCGCCACCTCCCCGAGTGGGCCTCGAAGGAGATGGCCGGTCAGGGTCTCTACCGCTTTGTCCTGCCAATCGAGCTCGGCGGCGAGAACGTCACTGCCCGCCAGCAGATCGAGAACGTCGAGGCCGCCTCCGCCATTGACGGCTCCGTCGGCTGGTGCGTCCACATCAACTCCGAGATCAACGCCCTCGTTATCCGTCGCATGGAACCCGAGTTCGCCCACGAGATGTGCGACGACTGGGACGTCCTCGTCTGCTCCGGCCTCGGACCCCCCAACGGCCCCAACCCCGGCCGCAAGGCCCGCCGCGAGGGCGACGGCTGGCGCCTCAACTACCAGGGCTCCTTCGCCAGCGGCAGCCACAACGCCACCTGGAACTTCGTCATGGCCTCGCAGCTCAAGGACGAGGCCACGGACGAGGCTCCAGAGAACTCCTACATGGTCCCCCGCGGCGAATTCGAGGTCGTCGACACCTGGGACACCGCCGGCATGCGCGGCTCCGGCAGCCACGATGTGCGCATGACCGACTGCTACGTGCCTCCCGAGCACACCCTCCCCGCCGTCGCCCTCGCCTCCAGCGAGATCTGGGAGAACCCCACCTACCGCAACCCCACCCACGCGGTCTACAACAAGGCCGCCGTCGCCCTCGGCGTCTGCCGTGGCGCCATCGACTCCTTCGTTGACCTCGCGAACGTGAAGACCCCGTGGGGTTCGGGCTCCATGCTCAAGGATCAGCCCCAGGCCCAGTACCGCGTCGGCGAAGCCGAGGCCACGCTGCAGGCCGCCCGCGCCTTCGTCATGGAGACACAGGACGCCCTCGAGGCCCACCTCGGCCCCCTCCCCTCACAGGGCGGACGCCTCACCCCCGATTGGGAGCACGCCCGCCTCGCCATCCTCGCCTGCGCCCACGCCGCCCAGTCCACCCGCGAGGCGGTCGGCAGGCTCAACAACACCGCCGGCACCACCGGCAGCCGCATGGACAGCCCGCTCGAGCGCAAGCTCCGCGACGCCCATCAGGCCGCCACCCACGCCCTCATCTCCTACCGCCACTACGAGAACATCGGCAAGACCTGGGTCGGCCACGACCCACCCCCCAACTACCGCGAACCCGACCGCGCCTGAGGCGCTGTTGGCTGCTGGCTGTTGGTGGAAGGTGAGCCGCGCCCGCGCTCCTGCCTACTCGATCCTCGCGCCCTTCTCAAGATTGTGACGCGCACAGAGGATGCGGACGTTTTCCACCGTGGAACCACCACCCCGTGAGAACGGGATCTCATGGTCGAAGTGGGTCTCGTCGCTGGCTCCGCAGAGCATGCACTTCCCGCCATCCCGCAACCAAACCGCTTTCTTCACCGAGGACGGAATTACTCGCGATGGCTCCTTCTGCAGCGGTGTCGCCGTCGAGGCTTCCTCTACCGCCTCGAGCCGAAACTTGAACACCCGCCGCCCATTCGAGACCTCGGCCCATGCGTCCGTCAGGTGGAAGGCCCCGTTGTACACCCACATCCCCTTCAGGATTTTCTCGTAGACCCGCACCAGTTCCGGAGGTTCCGAGCCCGCCGCTTCGAAGAAGCGTCCATTCCGGGTCAAACGCCCGCTCGGCGTCCTGAGCTGCTGGTCCGCCGTCGGTGGGTCAGGCACCTGCCCTCGGGGCAGGTTGTGACCCTGATAGACGATGACCGTCCCCTCTTCCTCGATCCTGTCGGTGTAGGGCGCTCCGCGCTGCTGGCTCATCAGGATGACGCTGTGGGTTGGGCGCAGCCGAAAGTTCATGCCCTGCTGAAGGCTTGTGCCCCCTTCCTCTTGGCACATAGTGAAGTAGGTAATGACTGTGTCTGGCTCGAACGGCACCTGCGGCTCCTGTATATCCGCTATATCCGCCGCCAGGATGCCAGGCGGAACCCCTATGTGCGCGCCGCTTTCGTTGGTCGCGTGGACGCCCGCGAGCTAAGGTCGGCGCCCAACTGGGGTGTTCGAGATCCTCGATTGCGCCCGGCGACATCGAGTAGCGGTTTGCTTAGCTCGCCCCGTCGCGCCCCGGAATGGCCAGCGGCTTGCCGTGCTGGCGGGCCATGTTGGCCAAGTCCTCGATCGTGGCTTCGAGGGCTTGTTCATCGCTTCCATTTTCGTAGATGTACTCGTCACAATAGCTGCGGGCGTGGGTGGCAAACATGCGAGCAACGACGCCTTCGTGAGTGCTGCTGAATCCCGCCCAATTCCCGCAGCGATTACAGGCTGAGGCCCACTCGTCGTCTTCCTTGTAGACGGTGTACGACTCCCTGCCATCGAATGCCGGTCGCTTGGCGGGATTGTGTTCTTCGACATCAATGCCAGACTTCCCGCGTGTGTATGTGTAGTGAAGACGCTCATCTACCTCGGTGTTGACCAGTTCCCGATAGCAGTACCTGTGCTGGCGGCTCCCCCACATTCTTGATGCAACAGAGCGACGCGTCTTCCCAGACGTAGCCAAGTATCCGCAGAAGTTGCACTCCGCTACCCACTCACCACGTTCCTCGTAGAGGGTGAACGTTCTCTTGCCATCGCCTTGAGGTCGGGCGTCTGGAGCATGCTCCACCACTGCGATGCCTTTCCCTGTGAGGGTGTAGGTGTAGTGCACTTTCGCCACTTCCCCTTGAGGCGTGGAGCCTACTCCGTGCAAAACGAATGTGCTACTTCACCCTCGACCGGCGCCGCCAGCCCCTCCACCACCTCCACCCCCGGCAGGAGCCTGAGCGCCTCCGGGGCGACCGCGATCTTCGAGCCCCGCGTGCCGCTCCCGAGGATCACCCGGTCGAGGTCGAACACAGCCAAATCGACATAAAGCGCGAGCCCCTCCGGCAGTGCGAACGCCGTCACGCCCCCGATCTCCATCCCCGTGTGCACGACCGTGTCCTCGGCGGAGGCAAACGAGGCCTTGCGCACGCCCATCAGCTTGCGCACCCGCCGGTTCACGTCGAGCCGCGTGTCCGCGCGTACGACGCATGCCACGAACTGCCGCGGCTCGCTCCGCGAGGCGATCAGGATCGTGTTCCCGCACTCCGGGACGGGGTAGCCGTACTCCCGGCAAAAGTCGGCCGTGTCGGCGTGAGCGGGGTCGATCTCGATGCGCTCGTACTCGATCCCGAGGGCCTCCAGCGCCTCAAGGACGGCGGCCTCGGCGTCGACCGTCCCCGTCACCCGGCCAGCGCCCGGCGGAGCGCCGCCCGCTCGTCCGCGTTCCAGCGTTGCGAGAGCGACGCGTTCGGCGTGAAGCCGGACGAGCCGTGGTACGCGCCCGGGTAGATGTGCAGCTCGACCGGGACGCCTGCGTCCGCCATGGCGCGTGCGTAGGCGACATCCTCGTCGACGAACAGGTCGAGGTCGCCCACGTTGATGTAGGCCGGCGGCAGACCCGACAGGTCCGTCGCCCGCGCCGGCGCCGCGTACGGCGACACGTCCTCCCCGCCCGCGTTCCCCGCCAGGTAGGCATCCCAGCCTGCGAGGTTGGCTTCCCGGTTCCACGTTCGCGCGTCGGTAATCGCGTGGCTGCTGCGCGTGATGTTGCGGTCGTCCAGCATGGGGTACACGAGTAGCTGGAAGCAGAGATCGATCTCCCCCCGGTCGCGCGCGGCCAGCGCCACGCCCGCCGCCAGCCCCCCGCCCGCGCTGCCGCCGCCGGCAGCCACCCGGCCGGGGTCGATGCCCAGCTCCTCCCGCGAGTCCCACAGCCACTTCAGGCCCGCGTAGCAGTCCTCCAGCGGCGCTGGGAACGGATGCTCCGGCGCCAGCCGGTACTCGACCGAGGCCACGAGCACGTTCATCTCCTCCGCCACGCTCGCGCAGTACACGTCGCTGCCGGCCACGTCCCCGAGCACCATCCCGCCGCCGTGAATCCAGTAGAAGGCGGGGGCGGGGCTGGGAAGGTTCGCGGGCCGGTACAGCCGCACCATCACGTCCGGATCCCCCGCCGGACCGGGAACGAAGTGGTCCTCGGTGGTGACCCCTTCTGCCAGCTCCGGCTGCGGCATGGCGGCCAGCAGTGCGTCCAGTTGCGCGCGTGTCGCCGGGATGTCGGACCAGTCCCGGAAAAGCTGCGGGATCGCGTCGAAGACCGGCCGGTGCTCGTCGTCGAGGCGGCTGGCGATGTCGATTGGCGTCACGTCCATGGTGTGCTCCTTCCCCTATCCAGCCAGCGCGCGACCAAGGGCCGCGAGCTCGTCCGCCGCCCAGCGCCTCGACAGGACTGAGGTCGGGACTGCTCCGCTCGACCCGTGGTACGCCCCCGGGTACACGTGCAGCTCGACCGGGACGCCCGCGTTCGCCAGTGCCCGTGCGTAGGCCACGTCCTCGTCGACGAACAGGTCGAGGTCCCCGACGTTGATGTAGGCGGGCGGCAGACCCGCGAGGTCCGTCGCGCGGGCCGGGGCGGCGTAGGGCGACACGTCGTCCCTGCCCGCGTTCCCCGAGAGATACGCGTTCCAGCCCGCGTCGTTTGCCTCTCGGTTCCACGTGCGCGAGTCCTGCACCGCGTGGCTGCTGCGAGTCTCGTTGCGGTCATCCAGCATCGGGTAGACGAGCAACTGGTAGCACAGCTCGATCTCGCCCCGGTCGCGAGCGGCTAGCGCCACCCCCGCCGCCAGCCCGCCGCCGGCGCTCCCGCCGCCCACCGCGATACGGTCGGCGTCGAGGCCGAACTCCTCCCGGGAGTCCCACAGCCACTTCAGGCCCGCGTAGCAGTCCTCCAGCGGCGCTGGGAATGGGTGCTCCGGCGCCAGCCGGTACTCGACCGACGCCACGAACACATTGAGCTTGTCGGCGATGTTGGCGCAGTAGGGGTCGCTCATCTCAACGTTCCCCATCACCATGCCCCCGCCGTGGATCCAGTAGAACGCGGCTGCCGGCTGGGGCAGCCCCTCCGGGCGGTAGAGGCGCACCCGCACGTCCGGATCGCCCTCAGGCCCCGGGACCTCGCGGTCCTCGATGGCGACCCTCGCCGGCAGAACCGGCTGGGGCAGGGCCGCCCGCATCTCCGCCATCCGCGCCCGCGTTCCGGGCATGTCAGACCAGTCGCGCTGGGGTCGTGGCATGCCTTCGAAGACGGGCCGGTGCTCATCGTCGAGCCTGCTGGCGATATCGATCGGGGTTACGTCCATGGCGTCCTCCTGGTGCGCTCGGCGGCGCGGCTTCGGGAGTTTACCGCCGCCGCCCGCCGTTGACCGCGCTCGCGTACGATTCGCCCGATTCGGGGAGGTCAGCAATGGGAACGCTCGACGGTCGTGTCGCCATCGTCACCGGGGCCAGCCGCGGCATCGGCGAGGACGTCGCCCGCGCCCTCGCGAGCGCCGGCGCCAGGGTCGCCATCGCCGCGCGCACCGAGGAGGTCAGAGACAAGCGCCTCCCCGGCACCATCCACACCGTCGCCGAGGCCATCCGCAGCGCCGGGGGCGAGGCCCTCGCCGTGCGCATGGACGTGCGCGACCCCGAGAGCATTAGCGCGGGCGTCGACCGGGTCGTGGAGGAGTGGGGGCGCGTCGACATCCTCGTGAACAACGCCGCCATCCTCGTCCCCGGCTCCATCGAGACCGTTCAGCCCCGCCACCTCGACCTCATCTGGCAGATCGACCTGCGTGGACCCCTCCTCCTCATGCGCGCCTGCGTGCCCCACATGAAGGCGGTGGGAGGCGGACACATCGTCAACGTCTCCTCCCGCGCGGGCGTCTTCCCCGGCCCCGGCCCCTACCCGGAGACGCGCTCCGGCGGCGGTTTCTACGCCCTGGTGAAATCCGGCCTCGAACGCTACTCCCAGTCCCTCGCCATGGAGCTGCAGGACGACGGCATCGCGGTGAACGTGCTCTCGCCCCTGGGGCGCATTCGCACGCCCGGCAACATCTGGGCCGAGAACGACCCCGAGAACCCGACGCTCGAATTCGAGTCCGCACCCCACATGGCCAAGGGAACCGTCTGGATCTGCGAGCAGCCCCCCGGTGACTTCACCGGCCACATCCTCTTCGACGAGGATCTCTGCGCCGAGAAGGGCCTCTAGCGACCGCCCCTACCGAGTCAGCTCCGAGATGTCCGGCCCGCCCTCGGTCGCGACCACGCCTGCCTCGCGCAGCGCCTCCACCTCCTCCGCCGTCAGCCCCAGCAGTTCGCCCAGCACCTCAACCGTGTGCTCGCCCATGCTCGGTGGCGGTCCCGCGATTCCCGACTCCGACCGCGAGAGGCGCACGGGCGTGTTCGCCACGGGCAGCGTCCCCGCCACCGGGTGCGTGACCTCCTGGATCATCTTGCGGTGGCGCACTTGCGGGTCGGCCACCACGTCCGCGATCGTGTTCAGCGGCCCGCTCGGGATGTCCGCCGCCAGGAACTCCTTCAGCCAGTGCTCGCGAGGCTGCTTCCGGAACGCCTCGAAGAGTACGGGTTCCAGCGCAGCGTGATTCGCCGTCCGCTTGGGGCCGGTGTCGAACCGCGGATCGTCGATCAGGTCCGTGGTTCCCAGCAGGGCGCAGAGGATGGGCCACTGCTCGTCCCGGAACGCCAGCGCCACCACGATCCAGCCGTTCGCCGTGGGGAACGCCTGGAACGGCGTCGCGCTCGGATGGCGCGTGCCCAGCGGCTTCGGCGCCTCGCCCGTCACGAAGTACCGCATGATCGCGTTCTCCAGCACGCTCACCTGCGTGTCCAGCATGCTGATATCGATCGCCTGCCCCTCCCCGCTCTTCCCCCGCTCGTGCAGCGCCGTGAGGATGCCGATGGCGGTGTAGAGCCCTCCCACGATGTCGCCGTAGGAGACTCCCGGGCGCACGGGGTCGCCGCCCGGCTCCCCCGTTATCGACATAACGCCGCCCATCCCCTGCACGATGATGTCGACCGCGGGATGGTCCCGGTACGGCCCCGTCTGACCGAATCCCGACGTGCTCGCGAAGATGAGGCGCGGGTTGCGCTCCCGCAGCGTCTCGTAGCCGATCCCGAGCCGGTCCATCGTCCCCGGCGTGAAGTTCTCCATCACCACGTCGACCTTCTCCGCGAGGTCGAGCAGCAGGTCCCTGCCCTCCTCCCGCGTCAGGTCGATCGAAATCGACCGCTTGCCCCGGTTGATGCTGAAGAAGTAGCCGCTCCAGCCGTTCTGGTAGGGACCGCTCGTGCGGGCTACGTCCCCCCACGGCGGGCGCTCGACCTTGATCACGTCCGCCCCAAGGTCCGACAGCACCATCGCGGCGTACGGCCCCGACAACACCCACGTCAGGTCCAGAACAGTGATGTCGTCGAGCGGCTTGGCCACGGACCGGGAGTATACGGCTGGAAACCTACCGCTGACCCCGCAGGCGTGGATCGAGCGTGTCCCGCAGGGCGTCGCCGAAGAGGTTGAAGGCCACCACCGTGACGCTCAGCGCGAGCCCCGGGAAGATCGCGATCCAGGGCGCTTTCACGAAGTAGGTGCGGTTGTTCCCGGAGAGGTCCGCCCCCCACGACGGCGTCCCCGGCTCCACTCCCACCCCCAGGAAGCTCAGCGCCGACTCCGTCAGGATCGCCGCCGGCAGCGTCGTGCTCATCACGATCAGCAGCAGCCCCACAAGGTTCGGGAAGATGTGGCGCCACATGATGCGCCTCTCGCTCGCCCCGATAACCCGCGCCGACTCCACATAAATCGCCGCCCGCTGCTCAAGCACGTTCCCCCGCATGATGCGGAAGATCACCGGCGTGAACACGATGCAGATCGCAACCACTAGCAGGAACTCCTCCGCCGCGAGCACAGACCCCAGGTTGGGTAAGTCGTCCCGCAGCGAGGCGTGCAACGTCAGGGCGAACAGGATCGAAGGGAAGGCGATCAACACGTCCGCCACCCGCCCGAAGGCAAAGTCGACGGGCCCGCCGAGGTAGCCCGCCATCAGCGCCAGCGCCGTTCCCCCCAGCGCTGCCACCACCACCGTCGCCAGCCCGATCTTCAGCGAAACCCGCCCTCCATACAGCACCCGCGACCAGACATCGCGCCCCTCCCGGTTCGTCCCGAAGAAGTGACTACCGCTCGGGCCTTCGAGGAGAGGTGTAACGCCGAAGCCTTCCGGGTCGCTCGTGCGCAACACGGGGGCTGCGACGGAGCCGATCACGATCAGGATGATGAGCACGGCGCCAATCGTTCCCAGCCGCTGCTGCCGCACGAAGCGCAGCACCCCCGCGAAGCGCGGCTGGGGCGGGCGCAGGGCTTCTGCGTTCAGAGCCGCCGCTGCTTCGCTCTCCGTCATCAGTACCTGATCCTGGGGTCGACGAGCGTGTAGGTGACGTCGACCAGGAGGTTGATCATGGTGAACATGAAGGCGAACACCATGATCGCGGCCAGGGCCACCGTGTAGTCGATGGAGATAACCGACTCGAACACGAGCAGACCAAGGCCTGGTATCCCGAAGATCTGCTCCGCGATCACCGAGCCGCCGAGGACCGCTCCCAACTGGATCCCGATTACCGTGATCACCGCGATCATGGAGCTGCGGAACACGTGCCGCAGCACGACCGCCCGCTCCTGCAGGCCCTTTGCCCGCGCTGTCCGCACGTAGTCCGAGTACAACGTCTCAAGCATCGACGAGCGCACGATGCGAGCCACGTAGGCGGCCGTCGCGATCGCCAGCGTGGCTGCTGGCCAGATCACGATCTTCAGGTTGTTGAGCGGGTCGTCCTCAAACCGCACGTACTCCCACAGCGGTGTCCACGCCCACCAGATCGCGGGTAACGTGATCACCAGCGTCGCCACCCAGAAATTGGGCACGGAAATGCCCGAGATCGTCACGATGCGTAAGAACCCGTCGAGGAACGTCCCCGGCCTGATGGCCGAAATGATCCCCACCGGTAGGCCGATCAGCGTCGTCAGCAGCACTGTCAGCAGGCCGAGCTCCGCCGTCACCGGCAGCCGCGACCAGATCTCCGGGGTCACGGGGCGCCTGTTCTTCAGCGAGATGCCGAAGTCGCCCTGGAGCGCATTCCATCCCCACTTGCCGTACTGCACGAAGAACGGCTGGTCGAGCCCAAACTCCTCTTCCAGGCTCGCGATGGCCTTCGCGTTCTGGTCCGGGGAGACGAGCCCGAAGCCCGTCAGCGCCGCGTTCCCGGGCCGCAGAAAGAGCAGCCAGAACAGCAGCAACGACATCCCGAACAACATGAACGGGACGGCGATCAACCGGCGGGCGATGTAGGCCTGCATAGTCGCCAGACTCCGTGAGCGCCGGGCGAGCGCTTCCGCCCGCCCGGCGCCCCCTGTGGATTCCTAGCCCTCGGCCCACATGTCGTGCGTCCGGTTCAGCAGGCCCCCAAGGAGGGTGTCGTCCTCCGGGAAGTTCTGCACCCGCGAGTTGTACACGACCCAGCTATGGCCGGGCACCGGCAGATTGATGCCGGGCACGAGCTCGTCGAGGGCGAAGAGCTGCATCTCCCGCATCTTCTCCAGCCGCACGGCCGGGTCGACCTCCTCCGCCTGTGCGGCGGTCAGGTCGATGAGCTTCTGCGCGTTCGCCACCAGGCTCGCATCGGGCTGGTCCACCCCGAAGCTCCAGGAGACGCCCGCGAAGGCGTTCGGGTTCATCATCGTCATGTTGTAGATTTCTGGCGTCGTGCTCGCGTTGTACGGCACCACGAAGAGCTCCCACTGCTTGAGTGGCTCGCGGGCCCGCGCCACATACGTCGTCACGTCGTGGATGAGGGGCTCCGCGCTCACGCCGAGGTTCTCCTCCATCTGGCGAGCGAGGAACTCCGCCATCAGCGATCCCCGCGGATCCTGGCTCGTCTCGATGCGGATGTTGTCCACTTCGATACCCGACGCCTCCCAGAGCTGTCGCGCCTTTGCCGGATCGAACGCGCGATACGACTGCAGGGTCTCCTGGTCGAGCGCGAAGCCCGGCAGCGCCTGACCGATGGGGCCGTCGTACACGCCGTCCCCGGCGTAGAGCGTCGCGATCATCGCGTCGTAGTTGATGGCCAGCGAGACCGCCTCGCGCGCGCGCCTGTCCGTGAACTTGATGTTGTCGTAGGCGAGGAAGCGCGCCTCCGTGGAAGCGACCTCCTTGGCCACGAACGAGTCGTTCCCGGTGAACTCCTCGAACTCGATGCGGTCGGCGATCGTCGGCATGTAGTCGATATCGCCCGCGAAGAAGGTGGCCTTGATGGCGGCCCGGTCCACGATGATCCGCGTCTCGTGCCGCTCGATGTAGGGCGTACCCTCCAGGAAGTGCGTCGATGGGTTCTCGTGCGGGTAGTAGTCGGGGTACGGGACGAGCGCCACGCCACTTGCGTCGCGCTGCTCGATCACGTACGGGCCCGCGCCCGGGTCTATCTCCTGCACGTTGCCGTTCGCCTGTGCGTCCAGCAACGCCTTCGAGACGATGCCGTACGCCGTCGAGGCCATCAGCACCGGCGCCGAGGCGGCCGGCGCCTTCAGCGTCACCTGCGCGGTGGACTCGTCGATCGCCGTGATCTGGTCCATGAAGCCCCAGTTCGCCTCGTTCACCTGCGAACCCTGGTCCGCCAGCAGAGAGGGGAAACGGCTCCAGGTGCTGGCCACGTCCTCGGCCGTCACCGCGCTGCCGTCGTGGTGGAACGTCATCCCCGGCCGCAGCGGGAAGATGATCGTGGTGTTGTCCGGCTGCTCCATCGCGGTCGCCGCATCGAACAGGAACTCGTTCGTCGAGACCTTGTACAGGTGTGTGTGGTTGTAGATCCGCGCGAGGATGTCGTTGTTGTTGATGACCTTGAGGCCTGGATCAATGCCGTCGTCGATCTGCAGCTTGCTCTGGCGGAAGGTGCCCCCACGCACGACGGCCTCGGCTGCCGGCGCCTCTGTTGCCGCTGCGGCTGGTTCCTCCGTGGCGGCGGCCTCCTCTGCAGCGGCCGGCTCGTCTGCGTCCGCAGCCGTCGCTTCTGCAGCGGCCGGCTCTGCCGGCGCGTCACCGCTGTCGTCGTCATCGTCGCCACAGCCCACGGCCACAAGACCCGCTGAGCCTGCTGCCAGCGTCGCGCCTCCGATAAGGAAGCCGCGTCGCGATCGTCGGCGCCGCCAATAGCGCCCCCAATAGCTCTCTCGCATGGTGCTCTCCCGGGTCCAGATTTGCGCCGCAGTCTAAGTCAATTCAGATATGCCCGTCAGTAGGGACCGCTATCTTCCGTGGCCCCTCGGCGCGCTATCATTTTGCCGTGGCCGAGATCGACTGGTACCGCGTCGCCGCCTTCGATGAGCTCGAAGAGGGAGACGTCAAGACCGTCCTCGCCGGGCGCAATGTCGTCGTGCTCACCCTGCACGAGGGCCGCTATGGCGCCCTCGACAATCGCTGCCCCCACGAGAATGCCCCCCTTGGCGAGGGCTACATCGACCGTGGTTGGCTCATCTGCCCCCTCCACCAGTACGAATTCCACCCCCACGACGGCCACCCCTCACCCACCTTCGAGGAAGGGCCGCCCGCCTACCCCGTCGAGGTGCGCGACGACGGTGTCTACGTCGGCGTCGAAGACCTTGCCGCCACCTACGAGCAGGCCCGTCAGGCCTTCTTTGCCGCCACCGAGAGCGCCATCGCCCTCATCGACGCGACCGAGGGCGCTCGCGCGGCCCTCATCGACTGGCGCCGTGCTGCCGTTGTCGGCGCTGAGGTCGAGCCCCCACAGGGCATGCCGCGCACGGTCGAGGCCGAGAACCTCCCCAACGCGCTCGCCATCGCCCGCGCCCTCCGCGCCTGGCACGACTCCCACGAGGCGATGCGCGTCGCGTTCAACCGTATTCCCCGCGAGGACAGGCCCTCCGTCGCCCGCCCCCCTGAGAAGTACCCCGCGCCCGCCAGCTCTGTGCCCCGGATGACCTTCGGCTAGCCCGATGAGCGAGCTGAGGAAGCGCAGACTCGGCAGGACCGGCCTCATGGTTCCGGAGCTCGGCCTCGGCGCGATGGACACTCCCACCTCCCCCGAGGGTGGCGACACGCTCCGCGCCGCCATCGAGGCGGGTGTCACCTTCATCGACACCGCCCGCGAATACCCAGGCAGCGAGATGCTCATCGGCCAGGCGCTCCGCGAGGCAGAACCGGCCAGAGACCTCTGCCTCGCCAGCAAGACGTTCAGCCGCACCGCCAACGGCGCCCAGTACGACATCGACCGTTCCCTCCGCACCCTCGGGCGCGAGCGCATCTGCCTCTACCAGCTCCACGATGTCTCCACCCCTGAGGCGTGGGAAGCGGTCATGGGTGAGGACGGCGCGCTCGCCGGCCTCCAGGCGGCCCGCTATCGAGGGCTCATCGACCACATCGGCATCTCCTCCCACAGCGCCGAGTTGGTTCGGAGCGCGATCACGTGCGGCGAGTTCGACACCGTCATGCTTGAGTACTCCGCCTTCTACCCCGCTACCGCTCCCCTTATCGACCTCGCAGGCGAGCACGACGTCGGCGTCATTGTCATGCGCCCCGTCGGCGGGTCGGGAAGGACGAGCGCCATGCGCGGACGTATCGCCAAGGGGTACGACGGCCCCCTCACGCCCGCCAACCTCCTCCGCTACGTCTGGTCGAATCCCGGCGTCTCTGTCGCCATCCCCGGCGCCCGCTACCCCTCCCGTGTCCACGAGAACGTGGCCACGGCCAGCGACTGGCTCCCGATGGACGAAGATGAATGCCTCGCCCTCGAAGCCGAGGCCGCCCGCCTCTACTAGCTGCCCCGCGGCCCGTTCACACCGTGTCGCCGCCAAGGCGGTATCGTGCCGCTTCGATCGCTGGCCGTGAACGCATCAAATTCCACCACCGCCACGGGCCGCGGGCCCCTCTGGGAGACCGTCGCCTACTTCCTTCGCCTCGGCGTCGTCGCCTTCGGCGGCCCCGCCGCTCACGTCGCAATCATGCGCCGCGACCTCGTCGAGCAGCGCAAATGGCTCACCGACCAGGACCTGCTCGACTACCTCGCCGTCGCTAGCCTCATCCCCGGCCCCAACTCCACCGAGCTGGCCATGCATCTCGGCGCCCGCCGCGCGGGCTGGGCGGGCCTCTGGCTGGGGGGCGCGGCCTTCATCCTGCCCGCCTTCGCCATCGTCCTCGCCTTCGCCTGGGTTTACGTGGAGTACGGCGAGACCCCGGCCGGCACTGACCTGCTCCGTGGCGTGCAGCCCGTCATCCTCGCGATCGTCGTCCAGGCCATCTGGAGCCTGCGCACGACCGCTGTCCGCGCCTGGGACACGGCGTTCGTCGCAGCTGCGGCCGTTGTGCTCGCGCTCCTCGGGCTCAACGAGGCGGTCGTCATCATCGGCGCCGGGATCGCGTTGCTCGCCTGGCGACGGCTTGCCCCCGAGCCCTTCGCGAAACCTCTCGGCACCCCGCTTCCCGACCCGCGCACCGTCTGGCGAGCGGCGCGACGCTGGTTGCGTGTGACGGGCCGCCGCGCCGGCGGGTTCGTCCTGCTCGCGAGCCCCGCCGGATTCGCCCTGCCGGAGCTCTTCTGGGTGTTCCTCAAGATCGGCGCGACCCTCTACGGCAGCGGCTACGTCCTTGTTGCCTTCCTCGAAGCCGACTTCGTCACGAGCCGCGGCTGGCTCACGGAGCAGACCCTCGTCGACGCCGTCGCCGTGGGCCAGTTCACGCCCGGCCCGGTCTTCACGACCGCCACCTTCGTCGGCTACGTCTTCGATGGCTTCCCCGGAGCGATCCTCGCGACCCTCGGAATATTCCTGCCCTCCTTCTTCTTCGTGGCGATCACGCACCCCCTCGTGCCCCGTCTGAGGGAGGCGCCCTGGGCTTCCGGCTTCCTCGATGGCGTGGGCGCCGCCGCCGTCGCCGTCATGGCCGTCGTCGTCGTCTCCCTTGGCCGCATCGTCATCGACGACGCCTTCGCCGCGGTCCTGCTGGCGGTGGCTGCCATCGTTCTCGTGCGCTTCTCGCCCAGCACGGTCTGGCTCGTGCTCGCCGGCGGTGGGGCGGGCCTGCTCGCGGGCGTTGTCGCGTAGCCGCGCGTAGGCTTCCGCGGGCGCGACTCGACGACCCCCGACGATCCCCCATCGAGGTTTTCCCTTGAAGCACCTGCGAACCGCTGGGTTCACCGTCCTCCTTCTTGCCGCAGCCTGCGCGTTGGTAGCGGCGCCTGCGGGCCGGCGCCCCAGCCTCTCCACCGCTGCCGCCCAGGGTGAAGGCGACGTCACCCTCACTCTCCTCCACAACAACGACGGCGAGTCCTCCCTGCTCCCCCTTACCAACAACGTCGAGGTCGAGGGCGCCAGCATCGTGCTGCCCGTTGCCGGCATCGCCGCCTACAAGGCCGTCACCGAGCGCGAGATCGGGGAGGCCCGCGCCAGCGGAAACGCGGTCCTGAACGTCTACGCTGGCGATGCCTACCTGCCCGGCTCCACGTTTGTGTGCAGCCAGCTCGAAGGGAACCCCCTCTTCGATGCGGTCGCCCAGGGCGCCATCCCCTACGACGCCCACATCATCGGTAACCACGAGTTCGACTCGAACCCGGACTTCTTCGAGCGCTTCATCCGCGCCCTCGCTGCCCAGCCCTTCCTCAGCGCCAACCTCGACTTCTCCGCTGAACCCGGCTTTGACGACCTTGTCGATGCGGATGGCCTCATCGAGTTGCCGGTCGAGGATGGACGCGTGGTCGGTCGTTCCATGGTCGTGACCGATGGCCCCACGGGCGCCCGCTTCGGGCTCGTTGGCGCCACGACTCCCTCGCTGTCGGTCATCTCCGCGCCCCGGAACGTTGCCGTCACGCCCGACTTCGAGACCACCGCCGCCGTCGTGCAGACCGAGATCGACCGCCTGCAAGAACTGGGCGTGAACAGGATCATCTTCGTCAGCCACCTCCAAAACCTCTCCAACGACACCGAGCTCATCGGGCTCCTCCGCGGCGTGGATATTGCCGTCGCCGGAGGCGGCGACGAGCTCCTGCAGAATCCCGCCGTCGATGCCGCTCGCCAGCGGCTCCCCGGTGAGCGTGCCGAGGTTGCTGGCGAATACCCCATGCAGACCACCGACGCCGATGGCCGGACTGTCTACATCGTGACCACTGCCGGGAACTACAAGTACCTCGGCCGCCTCGATGCCGTCTTCAACGGCGCTGGCGAGGTCTCCCGCGTCGTCGCCGAGACGAGCTACCCGAGGCCCGTCGTCCCCTCCAGCGAAGCCGCCGCGGCTGCGCGTTTCCCCGGCGCCATTGAGAAGGACGCGGGCCTGGTCGAGGCCATCGAAGCGCCCCTCAACGACTGCCTGGCCGATCTCGCCACAACGCCCGTGGCAACGACCGAGGTCCTTCTCGATGTCTCCCGCAGCGCCGTGCGCAGCCGCGAGAGCAACGCCGGCAACCTCTTGGCCGATGCCTTCATCCACAGCTACGACCAGAACGCCGCCGCGCTCGGGCTGCCCGAGCGTGCGTCTGACCGCCCGGTTGTCGCGTTGCTGAACGGCGGCGGCATCCGCCAGAATGCGGGTGACGTGCTCCCCGCGAGTGGCAGCGCTCCCGGCGAAATCTTCCTCGTCAATACGCTCGACGTGCTGCCCTTCGCCAATGCGGTCGCGATCGTCCCGGACGTGTCTCCCACGGACCTCAAGGCTGCTTTCGAACTCTCCGTCTCCCGCCACCCCGACACGAGTGGTGGCTTCCTCCAGATCAGCGGGATCGCCGTCGTCTACGACCCCACCCGGCCCGTCGATGCGCGCGTCGTCAGCCTCACGCTCGACGATGGCACGGCCATTGTCGCCGCCGGCGCCGTGGTCAAGGACGCCCCTGCGGTCACGGTCGTCACGGTCAGCTTCCTCGCGGACGGGGGCGATGGCTACGCGATGTTCGAGCCCTATTCCGGCAAGCTCCAGCTCCCCACCAGCTACGAGCAGGCGTTCCGCAGCTACCTGCAGAGCCTCGGTGCGATCTCGGCCGACGATGTCCGATACGCCCCCGGCGGCGAGGGCCGCAGTACGTTCCTTCAGCCGTCGGCCTTGTCCGAGGAGGAAGGTGCACCAGAGGCCCCGTCCACTGGTACCGGTTTCGTTCCCGAAGGTGGCTCGCCCTCCCTCCTCGTCCTCCTGCTCGCCTTCGGGGCAGCCGTCGGGGCGGGAGCCCTCTGGAGGATCCCCGGGAACCGGCGCTCCTGAATCGGACGTGCTAGCGTGCGCGCTCACTGCGAGCGCGAACGCTGGCGTAGGGGCAGACCGTGGACGCTGGACTCGTCTCCCTCGGCGACAACCTCCCCCACCCGCACACCGGCGAGCGGCTCAGCGCACAGTCTCGCTTCCGCCAGTTGGTTGACCTCGGCGCCATCGCTGATGAGCTGGGATTCTGGTCGTTCCACCTCGGCGAGCACCACTTCAGCGAATACATCCTCTCCTCTCCCACGCCCATCCTCGCCGCCGTCGCCGAGCGCACGACCACCCTGCGCCTCTCCACCGCCGTCTCCCTGCTGCCCCACCACGACGCCGTTCGCCTCGCCGAGGACTACGCCACTGTCGACGTGCTCTCCGGTGGCCGTGTCGAGCTCGTGGGTGGGCGCGGCGTCTATCGCGCCCACTACGCGCAGTTCGGCCAGGACCAGGAGCACTCCGCCGAGATGCTCGCGGAGTCCGTCGAGCTGTTGCGCCTCCTCTGGACCGAGGAGCGCGTTACCTGGTCCGGCGCCTTCCGCCCTCCACTCAACGCTGTGACCGTCCATCCCCGACCCGTGCAGCAGCCCCACCCGCCTATCTGGCTCTCTGCAAGCTCTCCCGAGTCCGTCGACCGTGCCGTCGCCCTGGGCTGCCCAATTGTCATCCCCACCGTCTCCGTCGGCGTTGAGGCGCCCCCCGGCCTCATCGAGCGCTATCGCGAGGGCTGGCGACAGGCTGGCCGCGACCCCGAAGCTGGGCGCGTCGCCCTCCACGTCCACTGCCACGTCGGAGCCGGTACGACCGCCGAGGCGGTCGAGTCCTGGCGCCCCTTCCAGAGCGGCTACCTCGCCTGGGTGCTGCGCGAGGTCGGCAGGGGGGAGGGTCCGCTGCCTCCGCACTTCGCCGCGCTTGCCACGCCCGAGGCCCAGGCCGTCTGCGGCAGCGTCGATGACGTGGTCGCCGACCTCGAACGCCGCATCCGCGCGACGGGCGGCGTCGAGTTGCTTATGGTCCAGATGGACCAGGGCGCGCTCCCGCCGGACGAAGTCGTGGATGCCGTCACGCGCTTCGCTACCGAGGTGCTCCCCCGCCTCCGGGAACGCCTTGCATGACTGCAGGCTGCGTCGCCGCCACGTCCGTCGACCGTTAGCCGGCCTCCGGCTGGCTTCAGGGGCGCTCTACCCAACCCGAAGGAAGCACTCGTGACCAACATGCATACCGCCGATCCCAGGCGCCTCGACTCCGACATCGAGGGCGCCGTCAACTTCCGCGACCTCGGTGGCTACCGCACCCGGGACGGTCACGTCGTGCGCTCCGGACGGGTGTTCCGCTCCGGGATGATGCACCACATCACTCCCGCCGGGCTGTCGGCTCTGAAGGACACGCTCGGTCTCCGCACGGTCGTCGACCTGCGCAACGCCGAGGAGTTGCGGGAGGACGGTCGCGCGCCCCTTGAGGACTACGGCATCGACTGGCGCAACGTCCCCATTGGCGGCGAGACCGTGATGACCCCTGAGCAGCGCCGCGAGCGCTTCCAGGCGCTCGCCTCCGGCCAGGTGGACTGGTGCGAGTCCTACATCCAGATGTCGGGGCGCGCTCCCGCCGCCTTCCGCACCTTCTTCGAACTCGCCGCCGGCTCTGCCAACGCCCCGCTCGTCTTTCACTGCACCGGCGGTCGCGACCGCACCGGTGTTGCCGCCGCCCTCCTCCTCTCTTCCCTCGGCGTGGACGACGAAACCATCGCCCGCGACTACTCCCTCACCGGCGCCCTCCTCCAGCCCCACATCGACCGCTTCGGCCGGCAGATGGACGCCCTCCACATGACCCGCGAGAGCTGGGCCAGGCTCCTCGAAACAACCGCTGACTCCATGCGCCGCTTCCTCGACTACCTGCGCGAGGAGCACGGCGGTCCCGAGTCCTACCTGCGACAGGCGGGTGTAACCGCCCCCACCCTCGAAGCAGCAAGGGAGCACCTGCTATCCGCTAGTGGCATATAGCACATATTGGGTCTGGCGTGGACAGGCGGGGGTATCATCCTTGTAGTACGTGAAGGAGGGTAGTTGTGTATACCGCTAGAACGGTCCGCCATCTTCTCCTCATCTCCCTGGTCATGCTGCTAGCCGTCTTCGCGGTGGTCGCCTGTGGCGACGACGTTGCCGGCGATGAAGCCACGCCGGAGCCCACTCCCGCCCCGGCCACCGAGCCCGCCGATGCCGAGGCTCCGGCCCCCGCTGAGGGCGTCGAACTCCACATCGGCGTCGTCCTCCCCGAGACGGGAGCCCTGGGCTTCCTCAATCCCCCCATGATCGAGTCGGTCAGGCTGGCGGTTGCGGACATCCTCGAGGCTGGCGGCCCCATCACCGTCACCTACGCGGACTCGGGCACCAACCCCGATACCGCCGGCGAGTCGGTGAACCGCCTCCTTGGCGAGGGCGCCCACGTCATCGTCGGCGCGGCCGCCTCCGGCATCTCGCAGTCCTTCATCCAGCGTCTCTACGACGAGAAGATCCCGCAGTGCTCCCCATCGAATACTTCCCCCTCCTTCAGCACCCAGGAGAACGCCGCCTACTACTTCCGCACGGTCTCGCCCGATGAGGCTGTCGCTCCCATCATCGCGGACGAGGTTGTCGCCGACGGCGGTACGCGCGTCGCCATCCTCGCCCGCGCCGACGACTACGGGAACGCCCTCGCGAACCTGATGGTGAGCGCCCTCAGCGAGCTCGGCGCCGAGTCGAGGATCATCTCCTTCGATCCCAACGCCTCCTCGTTCGAGTCCGAAGTGGCGGCAACCAGGGGCTACGGGCCCGACGCAATCGTGCACATCTCCTTCGAGGAGGGCACGAGCATCATCCGCGGTCTCCTCGAGGCCGGCTTCGGCGCCGACATTCAGTACGCGGCCGATGGGCTCTTCTTCCCCACCCTCTGGGAACTCATCGACCCGAACGACGCCACCGTCCTGGACGGCATGAAGCTCATCGGCGCCAGCGGCTCCAGGGAGTTCAACGAGCGCCTGGCTCCGATCACCGGCGGGAACCTCATCTACGGCGGCCAGTCCTACGACTGCGTCGTGCTGTTGGCCCTGGCCGCGCAGGCCGCGGGCAGCACCGACGGTGACGCCATCATCGGGGCCCTTGGCACCCTGACGGATGGCGGGACCGAGTGCCGCACCTACGCCGATTGCGCCGCTCTCCTCGCCGAGGGCGAGGACATCGACTACGTGGGCGTCAGCGGACCCCTCAACCTTGACGATGTCGGCGACCCCACCGTCGGAAACTACGCCATCGCCCAGTTCCAGAACGGCGCCCTCGTGGCGGTGGGCGACAGGGAGAGCCACCTCGCCGACATCGTGGCGGCCCCTGCCCCGCAGCCCACGGAGGCCCCACCCGCCGCCCCCACCCTGCATATCGGCGTGGTGCTCCCGGAGACGGGCGCGCTGGGCGAGTACGGTGTCCCCATGATCGCCTCCGTTCAGTTGGCCATCGAGGACATCGTCGCTGGCGGTGGTGACGTTCAGGTCACCTACGCCGACAGCGGCACCGACTCCGACATCGCCAGCGAGGCGGTGAATCGCCTGCTCGGCGAGGGAGCGCACGTCATCGTCGGCGCCGCCGCCTCCGGCATCTCGCAGTCCTTCATCCAGCAGCTGTACGACGAGCGCATCCCCCAGTGCTCGCCCTCGAACACGTCGCCCACCTTCACCGGCCAGGCGAACGCCGGCTACTACTTCCGCACCGCCCCCTCCGACTCCATCGTCGCCCCCGTCATCGCGGACACGATTGTTTCCGATGGTGGAACACGCGTGGCCATCCTCGCCCGCGCCGATGACTACGGCGTGGCCCTCCGCGACCTGGTCGACAATGCCCTCCAGCGCCTGGGCGCCGAGACCCACGCCACAACCTACGACCCGAATAGCACGGTCTTCAGTGCGGAAGTCGAGGCAGTAAAGGGCTTCGAGCCCGATGCCATCCTCCTCCTCAGCTTCATCTCCGATGGGTCGATCCTGATCCGGGGGTTGATCGAGGCCGGCTACTCACCGGAGATGATGTACGGCGGAGACGGGTTTAATTCCTCCACCCTGTGGGAGAGCGTCGACGCCACCAACCCCGAGGTGCTTCACGGCCTGACCGCCTTCGTGGCGTCCGGCCCGGCGATCCCGGCCTACGAGGAGTTCAACGCCCGCCTCGCGGAGGTCTCGGAAGGCAACCTTGTCTTCGGCGCGCAGTCCTACGACTGTACGGTCATCCTCGCGCTTGCCTCCCGGGCCGCCACCAGCACCGATGGCGACGCCATCATCGCCGCGGTCAGTGATGTGACCGGCGGCGGCGCCGAGTGCACCACCTACGGCGAGTGCGCCACACTCATCGACGCCGGCCAAGACCTTGCCTACGTCGGCAAGGTCGGAAGCCTCAAGCTGGATGCGGGCGGCGACCCGACCGTCGCGACCTACAAGGTGAGCCGCTTCGAGGGCAGCGAACTCGTCGAGCAGATCACCATCTTCGACCTCAGCCGCTAGGCTGGGCCGCATTCCGCATCGGAAGGGGCGCCGTGAGGCGCCGCTTCCGGCACGGCGTCTCAGTCCCGCGCGCGGGCGCTCAGCGAGCCCAGGTAGAGTTCCACCACGCGCTCGTCGTTGAGCAGGTCCTTGCCCGGTCCCGTGTAGGCGTTGCGGCCCTGGTCGAGCACGTAGCCACGGTGCGCGATCTGCAGGCAGCGGCGCGCGTTCTGCTCCACCATCAGCACCGAGACGCCCGCCCGGTTCACCTCCACCACCTGCTCGAAGACCTGTTCCTGGTACCGCGGCGAGAGCCCCGCCGAGGGTTCGTCCAGCAACAGCACCGAGGGCTTCATCATCAGGGCGCGCCCCATCGCGAGCATCTGCCGCTCCCCGCCCGAGAGCGCCCCCGCCCGCTGTCCCGCCCGCTCCGCCAGCAAGGGGAACAGCTCCGCCACCGTCTCGAACCGCTCCCGCCATGCCCGCGGCTCCAGGAAGAGCCCCATTTCCAGGTTCTCGCGCACGCTCAGCCGCGGGAACACATTGTCAGTCTGGGGCACGTACCCGATGCCCTCCGTCACCAGCTTGTGCGGTTTCTTCCCCAAGACCGACTGGCCCCGCAGCAGCACGTCCCCTTCCCACACGTCCACCAGTCCGAATGCCGCCTTCAGCAGGGTCGACTTGCCCGCTCCGTTCGGCCCCACGATGCCGACGATCTCGCCCTCCCCCAGGTTCAGGCTGCAGTTGTTCAGGATGGGCACGCCCGGCAGGTAGCCCGCCACCAGCGAGCGCGCCTCCAGCAGCGGCCTCGCCTCAGCCATCGTCCGTCTCCCCGTTCGATGCCTCGTCCCCGCTGTCCTCCTCGTCGAGCACATCACGCGCCCGCCCGAGGTAGGCGTCGATCACTTCCTCGTTCGCGACCACCTCCTCCGGTGGGCCCTCCGTCAGGATGCGCCCCTGCGCCATCACCACCACCCAGTCGCTGATGTCCATTACCACGTCCATGTTGTGCTCCACGAAGACGATCGTGACGCCCTGCGCGTTCAGGTCGCGGATGTGCTCCAGCAGGGACTCCGTCAGCGCCGGGTTCACGCCGGCAGTGGGCTCGTCGAGCATCACAAGGTGCGGGTCCGCCATCAGCGCCCGCGCCATCTCCAGCAGCTTCCGCTGCCCCCCGGAGAGCGTGCCTGCCTGCTCATGGACCATGTGCGCGAGCCCGAAGCGTTCCAGCAGCTCCATTGCTCGCGCTTCGACCCGTTCCTCCTCGGGCCGCCAGAGCCAGCGCAGGAGCGCGCGCTCCAGCCGCTCGCCGCGCTGCGTCTGCGCCGCTACCGCCATGTTCTCCAGCACCGTCAGCCGCCCCAGCGACTTGGTCAGCTGGAACGTGCGGACCATTCCCAGCCGCGCGATGCGGTGGGGCGGGAGGCCTCCCAGGCGGCGCCCGTCCAGTCGCCACGTCCCCCGGTCCGGCCGATCGAACCCCGTCAGCAGGTTGAAGAGCGTCGTCTTGCCCGCCCCGTTCGGCCCGATGATCGCCGTGATCGCGCCGCGCTCGATCTCAAGGTGGTCGATGTCGACCGCGGTGATTCCCCCGAACGTCTTCAGCATCCCGAAGGTGATGAGGATGGGGTCGTCCTTCAGCCTCCCCGGCGGGACTGCTTCGAGCGCCTGCTGCGTCAGCTCTGGCCGTACCGTCACGTCGCTCACGTCCCCAGGTGCAGATCCCGGTGTCTGCCGAAGATGCCTTGCGGTCGTAGCGCCATGAGCCCCACGAGCCCGATGCCCATCAGGGCGACGCTGATGGCGCCCTCCGATCCGTCAAGGAAGTCCGCGAGGGCGTCCGGGAGCCAACCCTGCGAGGAGAGCTCGCGGATGAACGACTCCACCCCCTCCCGCAGGAACCAGAACAGCATCGCCCCCACCACCGGTCCTACCGTTGTCGCGAGCCCGCCCAGGATCAGCGCCGCCCAGGCGAAGAACGTCACCTGCGGCTCGAAGTTCTCCGAGCCCACCCCCGACTGCTGGAGCGCGTCGATGATCCCCGCGAGGCCGCCGATCACGCCCCCGATCACGAGCGCCTGCAGCTTGTAGGCGATGACGTTCTTGCCGAGGCTCAAGACCGCGTCCTCGTCCTCCCGGATGGCGCGCACCACCCGCCCCCAGGGGCTGCGGATCAGCGCCAGCACCAGCGCCGAGCAGAGCACGACCAGGATCCAGGCCACGATCATCACCCAGAGCTGGTTCGACGAGTAGGTGAACGTGCCCCACCCGAACCGTCCGTCGGGCAGGAAGTTGAGGTCGTAGAAGCTGTTTGCGACCGCCTGTAGCCCGAACGGTCCCCCGGTGATGTCGGTGGCGGGCGAGGAGCGGATCAGCAGTCGCAGGATTTCGGCGGCCGCGATCGTCGTGATGGCGAAGTAGTCGCTGCGCAGCCGCAGCGTGGGGATGCCCAGAGCCAGCGCGAACACGACACACAGCCCCAATCCGAAGGGAATCCCCAGCCAGAGCGAGCCGCCCCAGATCGCCACCGTGATTGCCGCGCCATAGGCGCCCAGCATCATGAAGCCGACCTGGCCGAAGTTGAGCAGGCCCGCGTAGCCGAAGTGCAGGTTCAGACCGATCGCCGCCAGCGCGAAGATCGCCGCCTGCGGGCCCAGCCCCGCTCGCGCCGCGTTCCCCAGGATGACGTCGAATTCCATCTACCCGACCCGCTCCCGCTGGCCGAGCAGTCCCTGCGGCCGTATCAGGAGCGCCAGCACCAGTACCCCCAGCGCGAACACCGCCTTGATCTCCGGGCTCGCCCAGACCGTGCTCACCTCCGTCACCAGCCCGATCAGCAGGCCCCCCACCATCGCCCCGTAGGCCGTTCCCAGGCCGCCCAGCACCACCGCGGCGAACATGAGCAGCAGCAGCCGGAAGCCCATCAGCCAGTCCACCGCCTCCACCGACCCGAAGAAGACGCCCCCCACCGCCGCCAGCGCCGCTCCCGCGACCCACACGACCAGGATCACCCGGTCCACGTCGATGCCGGAGGATTCCGCCAGTTCGGGGTTGTCGGCGACTGCCCGGATCGCCTTGCCCGTTCGCGCCCGCTGCAGGAACACCGCTACCGCGATCAGGATCACGGCCGAGAGCGCCATGATCGTGAAGTCCCGCGGCGTGACCGCGAACGGCCCGAAGGTCCACTCCGCCTGCAGTGCGTAGTCGACGTAACGCTCGCGGTCGGGCCCGAAGAACAGCAGCATCACGTGCCGCGCCAGCAGCGATAGCCCGATCGTGACCACCATGAACTGGAAGCCGCCCAGCCGCCGCCCCCGCAAGGGCCGTAGCAGCGAGAACTCGATACCGCCTCCCACCGCCCCCGCGACCACGATCGCAAGCACTCCCGCCAGGATCAGCGGCGCACCGAACGTGTCCGCGTTGAAGTACCAGGCGAGGATCGCCCCCAGCGTCACCAGCTCCCCGTGGGCGAAGTTGATCAGCCCCGTCAGCCCGAAAATGAGCGACAGCCCGATCGCGCACATCGCGATAATCAGACCGAACTTGACCCCGTTCAGCACCGCCTGCGCCAGCTTCTCCCCGACGGTGGGCCCACCGCCGACCGGCTCCCCGAGCGCGAAGATCAGCGGCCGCGAACGCCCCGTCGTCACCGTAACTTCCAGCGTCTGGCGCTCGGGGTCGCGCAAGGAGATGCCTTCGGGAAGCGTCCCTGTGTCGATCGTGGCGCGGTAGGTCCCCGGCCCCGGGAGCGCAATTTGCCAGCGCCCGTCGCTGCCGCTGACCGCCTCCCCGACCGCCTCCCCGACGCCGTCCACCACCGAGATGCGGACGCCCTCGACCGGTTCGCCGTTGAAGCGCAGCGTGCCCGAGAAGGCTTCCCCGCCCTCGCCGTCCTGGGCGTGGGCCGAGCCGAAGAGGAAGAGCGACAGAACCGCTACCGCGACCAGCGCGACCGCACTCCGGAGCGAGCGGGCGTTCGACACGGGCGCCCCCCTTCCAATAGCTGGCCTGCGAGGCGAATTATACGCTCGAAGTATAGGCGCCGGACCGCGCCCGCGTGTCGTGACGTCGCTTACGTGGCGCTCATGCAGTGGGCCTCCCGTCGCGTGCGAACCTCCCCGGGCTGCGTGGCATTCCTGTGAAAGTGCTCGCAGGCACTTGCCAGTCGTCATCCCGCACCCCATTATTGCGCCTCACCTTGCTAGAAGAGTTAGGTGAGACTAATTCAGGGAGTGAGTAACCACGTTGGCCGACATCATGCACGCCCTCCCGCACCTCCCGTTCCGGCGCGTCCTCGCCGCCGTTGCCCTCGCGTCCGCACTCGTCCTCGCCGCCGTTGCCGGCTGGGCCTGCTCCGACGAGGAGAAGTCCATCACCGTGTACTCCGGGCGCAGCCAGAACCTCATCGGCCCCCTCCTTGACCAGTTCGCCGAGGACACCGGCATCAATGTCGAAGTCCGCTACGGCGACTCCACCGACCTCGCCCTGCTGCTCCAGGAGGAGGGCGACAAGACCCCCGCCGACGTCTTCCTCTCCCGCAGCCCCGGCCCCATCGGGTTCCTCGCCGAGCGTGGCCTCCTCGCGGAGCTCGATGACGACGTACTGCAGCTGGCCCCCTCCAGCCCCTCGGGCTACTGGATCGCCCTTACTGGCCGCCAGCGCGTGCTCGTGTACAACTCCGAGCAGTTCGACCCTGCCGACCTCCCCTCCTCCATCTACGAGCTCACCGAGGAGAAGTGGCTCGGCCGCGTCGCCCTCGCCCCCACGAACAGCTCGTTTCAGGGCTTCTTCACCCTCTTCCGCATAGAGGTCGGCGACGAGGCCGCCCTTGCCTGGTTGAAGGCCCTCCACGATGGTGGCGCCCCCGTCTACGGCAACAACGTCTCCATCGTCCAGGCCGTCGCCCGCGGCGAGGTCGAGATGGGCCTCGTGAACCACTACTACAACCTCCGGATCAAGGTGGAGGATCCCTCCACCCCCAGCGAGAACTACCACTTCGCCGCCGGCGACCCCGGCGGCGTCACCATCGCCACCGCCATCGGCGCCACTGCCTCCGGTGATCAGGATGTTGCCGAGCGCCTCATCCGCTACCTCCTGAACAAGCAATCCCAGGAGTACTTCGGCAAGGCCAACTTCGAGTACCCCCTTGCCATCGGCCTCGAACTGGAGGGTGTCAACTCGGAACCCCCCGAGGGAATCGACGTCGGCCAATTCGATCAGCTTGGCGGAAGCCTCGAGCACACCATCGCACTCATCCGCGAGGCCGGCTTCGAACCATAAGGGCGTTCCGCATCGTTCAGTCACTGACCTCGCGGGGCTAGCCCTCACACACTCGCCGCCCCTCGCTACGGGCTAGCATGGTGAGATGGCGAAGCGAGCAACGCGGGCAGTCGGGGTCGTGCTTCTGGCCCTCGGGCTCGGTTCCATGCTGCTCTCGCAGTGGGTGGTCCCTACCGAGGCCAAGGGCGACTACATTGGCGTCCTGAGGGTCGACGGCGCTATCGACGCGATCAGCTCCCGCTACCTCTCCCGCGCGATTGGCAAGGCCGAGAGCGACGAGGCCGTCCTCATCGTCGTCGAGCTCGACACCCCCGGCGGCCGGCTCGACTCCACCCGCGACATGGTCGAGACCATCCTCGAATCCCGCTCCCCCGTGGCTGTCTTCGTCTCGCCCTCTGGGGCGCAGGCCGCCTCCGCCGGCACCTTCATCACCGTTGCCGCTAACTTCGCCGTCATGGCCCCCGCCACCAACATCGGCGCCGCCTCTCCCATCAGCGGCTCGGGCGAAGATCTGCCCGATACGCTCGCGAGGAAGGTGAACGAGGACACGCGGGCCTTCATCAGGGCCATCTCGGAGCAGCGGAACCGGAACGCCGAGGCGCTCGAGGACACGATCACGTACGCCCGCGCCTACTCCGCCAGCGAAGCGCTGGAGCTGGGAATCATCGACTTCATCGCCACCGACCGGCAGGACCTCCTGCGTCAGATCCACGGCCGCACGGCGCAAACCGCCATCGGACCCGTGGTGGTCAACACCGAGGGCGTTCCCGTCCGCGAGATCGACAAGAGCCTGCTGGAGAGCTTCCTGGGCGTCATCGCCGACCCCAACATCGCCTTCGTGTTGCTTTCCCTCGGGAGCATTGCCCTCACGGCCGAATTCTGGGTTCCCGGGTTCGGTCCGGGCGTCATCGGCGTCGTTCTGCTGGCGCTGGCTTTCGTCTCGTTCGGCCAGCTTCCCGTCAACTGGGTCGGGGTCGCCCTCATCCTCTTCTCCATGGGCCTCTTCTACTTCGAGATGGAGGCCCCGGGCATCGGCGTGTTCGGAGCGGGCGGTGTCATCACGTTCCTCGTCGGGGCGTTCCTGCTCTTTGGAGGCTTCTTCGGCTCCTCCGATCCCCTCAACCTCACGGTCGACATCAGCCTCTGGCTCATCGTCCTCATGACCGTCGTCATGGCCAGCGCGGTGCTCACGCTCTACTTCCTCGTGCGACAGGGGGGCTCAGCCGACGCATACGTCACTACGGCCGACGGAGCACTCCTCGGAGCGGCCGCTGTCGCCCTCTCCGATCTCAACCCCAACGGCAGGGTCCTTGTCGGGGAGGGAGAGTGGTTTGCTACTATGGAAGAAGGACAACGCGTGCGCGCGGGCGCAAACGTGCACGTTGTTGCCGTCTATAGTGGAAGAACGCTCAAAGTCTCGGATGCGCCCCCGCCAACCGCTCGGGGAGCGCGCGGGCCCCTTGTCGCGTTCGCAGCCATCATTCGAAAGGCATTCAGGAGGTAGTTCATGGCGCCAATTATCCGGGTAGCAGGTCCCAACGAGGCGTTGATCAGGTCCGGTGGCGGCTCTCAGCCGAAAATCACCGTCGGCGGCAGGGTCATCGTCATCCCCATCTTCTTCAAGGCTCAGAGCCTCTCACTCGAGGTTATGACCCTCGCGGTGGAGACCGCGAAGGTCTACACCAAGGAGGGCGTCGCCGTCACCGTCGACGGCGTCGCGCAGGTGAAAGTCGCCCGCTCCGAGGAAGCCATCCGCACCGCGGCGCAGCAGTTCGTCGGTAAGGCCCAGCGGGAGATCGCCGAGGTTGCCCTCCAGACCCTTGAGGGCGCCCAGCGCGCCATCCTGGGGACCATGACAGTCGAGGGCATCTATCAAGACCGCGAGTCCTTCGCCCAGAGCGTCGGCGAGGTTGCCGACCCGCACATGGCGAACATGGGCCTTCAGATCGTCAGTTTCACCATCCGCGATATCCGCGACGACATGGGCTATCTCAATGCCCTCGGCCGCAAGCGTACCGCCGAAGTCACCCGCGATGCCGAGATCGGCGAAGCCGAGGCGACCCGCGACGCCTCCATCAAGCGCGCCGAGGCCCAGCGTGACGCCACGGTCGTCGAAGCGGCGGCAAACCGCGATCAGGAAACGGCCAAGTTCGATGCCGAGACGCGCATCGCTGAGTCCGAGCGCGACTTCAAGGTCGAGCAGGCCAAGTACCAGCGGGAGACCAACGCCCGCCAGGCCGAGGCCGAGCTCGCCTACGCCCTCCAGGAGGCCGTGACCCGCCAGGAGATCCGCGAGCAGGAGGTCCAGATCGAGGTCGTCGAGCGCACCAAGCAGATCGAGATCGAGGCTCAGGAGGTCCTGCGTCGCGAGCGCGAGCTCGAGGCCGGCATCAAGCGTCCCGCCGAGGCGGAGCGCTACCGCCTGGAGACCATCGCCGCCGGCGAGAAGGGCCAGGTCGTGGCCGGAGCCGAGGCCGAAGCGGAGTCGCTGACCCTCAACGGCACCGGCGAAGCCAACGCCATCCGCGCCCGCGGCGAGGCCGAGGCCGACGCCATCCGTGCCCGCGGTCTCGCCGAAGCCGAGGCCATGCGCGTCAAGGCGGAAGCCTGGAAGGAGTACGGCCAGGCGGCCATGATCGACACCCTGCTTGAGTCGCTGCCTGAGGTTGCCTCCGCCGTCGCGCAGCCGCTCGCTCAGACCGACCGCATCGTCATGATCAGCGGTGGAGACAACGGCTCCATCGGCGCCAGCAAGCTCACCAACGACGTGACCAGGGTCGTCTCACAGCTTCCCGACCTCGTCGAGAGCCTCACCGGCATCGACATCCTCGGGACGCTCAAGAACCTCCCGCGCGTCGCCACCACCGACGATTTGAGCAACGGCAGGACCGAGGCCGAAGCGTCACCAGCAGCCGAGGCGGAAGCCCCGGACAATGGCGAGATGACGGAGGACTCGCCCGCCTAGTAGCTCTCCCGCCAGGGGGCGATGCGCGCAGCAAGGCGGCGCGTCGCCCCCTCTTGCAACCGGCTGGGATGGCAGGCCCCCTGGCGGCCTTCCGGACTCGGTAGCAAATGGCCACACTCCCGGTGTGATAGCATTCTGATATCAAACTCGGTGGGTCTGGACATGGCGACCGTGAATGTGCGAAGGCTGGATGAAGAAGTGGTCTCGCGGCTCAAGCGCCGCGCCTCCGCGAACAACCGTTCCCTGGAGAGCGAGGTGCGCCACATCCTGGAAGATGCTGCTGCGGCCGGCCGGGCCCAAGGGCGTGATGCCTTTCGCCAACTCGCCTCCGGGCTTCGCGACCGAACCGCCGGCACCCCCCAGACTCCCTCTGAGGTACTGATCCGCGAAGATCGCAGCAGTGAGCACCGTGAGTGATGCGGCTGGTCGTGGATGCGAGCGTGGCCGTCAAGTGGCTGGTGGCCGAGGACGGCTCAGAGGCTGCGGAATCGCTGATCGACCAGCGTTTCGAGCTGTATGCACCGCGCCTTCTGGCGTCGGAAGTCTCCAACGCGCTCTGGCGTAAGGCTCGGCTGGGAGAGATCGCACCCGGCGCCGCGGGTGTGCTGGCCGCCACCGTGGCGCAGATGCCAGTTGAGTGGACCGATGACGAGGGCCTATGCGCCGATGCCACCCGAATCGCGGTGGGGCTCGATCGGCCGGTTTACGACTCCATGTACCTTGCGCTCGCGCACCGCATAGATGCGCGACTGGTAACGGCGGATATCCGATTTGTGAACGCACTGGCCAAGACCGAGCACGGCGGTGTCGTGGTTGCCCTCTCCCGCGTCGCTGATGAACTGTCGGCCTGACCTGAGGTCCCTAGGCGCGAGCCTCTTCGGCCGCCGCCGCTGTCGTCTCCGACGGCCGCTCCAGCGGCAGTTCCACGATCATCTCGGTGTACTCGCCCGGGACCGACTCCACGCGAATCGTGCCCCCGTGCCTCCGCACGATGTCGTCGGAAAGCGAGAGCCCCAGGCCCGTGCCCTGATCCGTCGGCTTGGTCGTGAAGAAGGGGTTGAAGATCTTCTCGATGACGTCCGGCGGCATGCCTGTCCCGTTGTCGCGGATGTGGATCTCGACGTGGTCCTCTTCTCGCTTCGTCTTCAGCCAGATCGTCGGCGAGTAGGGCCCACCCGCCATCTCCGCCCCCGGCGTCGCGCGCCGCCGCTCGTTCGTCGCGTAGCAGGCGTTGGTCACCATGTTCAGGAACACGCGGCCGAGATCCTGCGGGATGACCTCCATCTCGCCGGTCTCGGGGTCGAACTCCTCCTTGATGTCCAGCTGGAAGTCCGAATCCGCCGCCCGCACGCTGTGGTAGGCCAGCCGTGCGTGCTCCTCCAGCAGCGCGTTGATGTCCATCGTCTGCCACTCACCGGAGCCTCGCCCCATCCGCAGCATGTTCTCGACAATCCGGTTCGCCCGCTTGCCGTGTGACTGGATCCGTTCGAGGTTGCTGGTCAGGTCGCCGGTGATCTCCTCGACCATTGACTTCTGCTCCTCGCTCAGCTCCACGCCCTCTTCCTCCAGCACCTCCTGCAGCTCGGTCAGGAGCTCCCCCGAGACCTCCGAGAAGTTGTTGACGAAGTTGAGCGGGTTGCGGATCTCGTGGGCCACGCCCGCCGTCAGCTCACCCAGCCCCGCCAGCTTCTCCCGCATCACGATCTGGTCCTGCGCCCTGTGCAACTGGTCCAGCGTGCTCTCCAGCTCATCGTTCTTGCCCTGCAGTTCGTTTGCGAGCTGCTCCACCAGGTTCAGTCGCTGCACCTCCAGGGCGTGCCGCCGGAACACTTCCAGTGCGGCCGCCATGTCCGCCACCTCATCCTGCCCCTCCATCTCCACGCTCGTCTCCAGGTCCCCGCCGGCCATGCGCACCATCCAGTTGGAGAGCATGTTCAGGCGACGCAGCAGAATCCTCCCCAGGTACAGCCAGATGATGAGTACCGCCCCCACGACGCTCACCGCGCTAATCACCAGCAGCAGCGTCCGGCCCGTGAAGATCGCCGAAGAGGAGGCTTCCGTTGCTTCGGCAGCGCTCGCCTGGGCCACCATGACGAGCCCGTCCACCTCGGCCACCACGTCGATTGAGAGGGCACGGTTGCTCGCGAGCAACTCCGTCTGGCGTGCTTCGATCCGCAGTTCCTGCTCGAAGAGCCCGAATACGCTCTGCTCGCCCGTGCCCAGTGCGAACAGCCGGTCAAAGGTCGGACTCGCCGTCTCGTGGAAGTCAGTGCCCTCCAGTGTGCCCAGGTTCCGCTCGATGCGGTTGTTCGCCGCTTCGAACCGTTCTCGCAGCGGCTCAATCAGGGATGCGTCCGAGAGCGTGAAGGCATTCGCCAGCAGCTCCGTCGCGATGTTCACGTCCCCTTGCAGCTCGCTCAGCCTCCGGTAGCGCTTAATCTCTTCCTCCGTGAAGTGCTCCTCGCGGGGCGCCGCCGGCTCATCCAGCGTGCGGCCTCCCGTCAGCGTGAAGAACAGCTGGTCGTCGATCGCCGGCGCCAGTAGGTCATCCAGCTCGAAGCGCACCTGCGTCAGCTCTTCCTGCAGCGTGGCCAGGCGATCCCGCAGCCCGAACACGCCCGATGTCTCGCTCCTCAGCGCCTCAATGTTGGAGATGAGCGTATCCGCATGCCCCCGGATTCGGCCCACCCGCTCCTGGTCCGTATCTTGCTGCGCTTCCAGCGTCGCCAGCCGTTCCTCGAAGGCGGCGTAGGCCTCGTCGATGTTCTGGACGATCTGCTCGAACTCTTCCGGTGTGGTTGCCGCCGTCAGGTTGGGCGCCGCCGCCACCAGCACGCCGCTGTACTGCGCAACGCCGAACGCCGCCGCCAGCTCGGGCACGCTGCCTTCGTTCACGCGGCTTTGCACCGTCCCCACCCGATCGAACGAGAACCAGCCCACCAGAGCGGCTGCCAGGGTGAGCACAACCGCCCCCCCGACCGCCAGGTACAACTGCGTCGAGATGCGGAACCGGCTGTCCAACAGGCGCTTTAGTCGTTCAACCACTCGGTCTCTCGCAGTGTCTGGATCTCGCGAAGCGATTCAATTGCATAGTACTGCTCGCCGGGCCCGATGACTGTCAGGAATACCTTGTCCGAACCCTGATTGTCATCCTCGCCGTACTGGAGTAGGAACCCCTCGATCTCCAGCATTTCCGCCCCCCGCAGGCTCGCGAGGAAACAGGCCCGGTCGAGTTCCACGCTGCACTTCTCCAGCCCCGCGATGGCCAGGCGCCCCGCCAGGTAGCCCTCAAGCGAGACGAAGCTGGGCACGGCCTCGGGTGCATAGGCGGCCAGCGCTCGCTGGTAGGCCGCGATCACCTGTTGTGAGGCGTCCTCCGGGAACGGAACCACCTGCGTGACCAGCACCCCCACGCCGTCGGGGCCCAGCTCCTGCGCAAGGGCATTGCTGCCAACGAACGACACGTTCAGGAACAGCGCGTCCATCCCCGTTTGCCGTGCCCACTTGATGAACGCCGCCATCGGCTGGTACGCGCCGATCATGATCACCGCTTCGGGTCTGCCCTCCTGCAGGTCGAGCACGGCCGTCTTCACCGCCGAGGTGTTCCGCGTGTACCGACCCACGGCGACGGCTTCCATCCCGCGCCGCCCAAGAGCCGCCTGCGCGCCGTTGTAGCCGCTCCGTCCGTACGAGTCGTCCTGGTAGAGGATGCCGATTCGCTCGATCCCCAGGTCCACCGTCAGCCGCTCCACCATCTCCTCGGTCTCCTGGGCATACGAGGCGCGCAGATTGATGATGTTTGCCCACCCCGGGTCGCGTAGGAACGCCGCCCCCGTGAAGGGTGCGATGTAGGGAACCCCGCTCTCCGCCGCTACCGGCGTGGCGGAACGCGAGGTCGGTGTGCCCACCGCCCCGATCAGGGCGAACACGCCCTCGCCGATGAGTTGTTGCGTGTTGGCGATGGCGGCTTCGGGTTCGTAGGCGTCGTCCAGCGAGGTCAGCTCCAGTCGCCGGCCATGCACGCCCCCGGCCTCATTGGCCTCGTGGAAGGCGGCCTCGATCCCGAGCCGCATGTTCTTGCCCAGCTCCTGGGCCGGCCCGCTGAACGCAGCCGACTGCCCGAAGAGCACCCGATCGTCGGAGACCCCTGGGGCGCCCGTGTCGACTACCTCCGCTGTCGGCGGAACGGTGGCCCCGGCGTCCGACCCGTCCCCGCTCTCCCCGGAGCAGCCTGCGATCGCCAGCGAGGCCATGAGGATTGAACAGACGCCTGCCAGCCAGGCGACTCTTGAGGGCCGTCTCGGCCTCATCGCATCTTGCGCGTGATCATGCTCAGCCGGTTCCTGTCGGCCTCGCGCAGGTAGCTCACTTCGTCCATCAGCGTCTTCGTCAGATGGACGCCCAGGCCCCCTACGCGTCGCTCCGCTACCGATGATTCCAGGTCCGGCTCGGGGGCCTCCGTCAGGGGGTCGAAGGGCCGCCCCCGGTCGCTGAGATCGATCGAGATGGAGTCGCCGTCCGATTGGATCTCGAGTGCGATATCAGGGTCACTATCAGGGTCACTTCCCTCCGCCCCGTAATCCATGATGTTCAGGATCAGCTCTTCGAGCACCAGGTTCACGCGGAATACCAGGTCGTCCGGCCAGTCGTCCTGCTGCCCCAGCTCTTCGAGGGCCGAGGAGATCCGCTCCAGCTCATCGCGGGTCGTCTTGATCGCCATGGAGAGCGTGGCGCCCATGGGTCAATCCCGGCGCAGCGTCAGGCAGGTGATGTCGTCGTGCTGCGGAGCCTCGCCCGTGTACTCCAGCACCATGTTCAGCATGGCGAGACAGGCCTGCTCCGCGTCCGTTGGAGGCGTCGCCGCGAAGAGGTTTTGCACCCCTTCTATGCCCATCAACTCTCCCTGTTCGTTCGTCGCCTCCGTCACGCCGTCCGTGTAGAGGCAGACCGTATCGCCGGGCTCGAGCGTGATCGACAGCTGCCGGTACTCAAGGCCTCCCAGCACCCCCAAGGCGATCCCGCCCGTCAGGGGCTTCAGCTCCGAGCTTCCATCGGGATGGACCACCAGGGGCGGATCGTGACCGCCGCTGGCGTAGATAAACTCCCCCGTCGCGGGGTTGTAGACGGCGTACAGCATCGTCACGAACATGCCTGTCGTCTCATCCTCGTTGAGGAGATTGTTCACTTCGGTCAGCACGTCGCCGGGCTCTTCGGCGCCAATCGCCGAGCCCTTCAGCAGCGTCCGGCTCGACATCATGAAGAGAGCTGCCGGCACGCCCTTGTCCGAGACGTCCGCGATCGCCAGGCCAACCCTGTCGTCGGCCAGACGGATGACATCGAAGAAGTCCCCCCCGACGTTCCTCGCCGGGTGCATCGTCCCGAAGGTCTTGTAGGAAGGCCCACTCGGAAAAACCGTGGGGAGGATGGACTGCTGCATCTTGCTGGCGACATCCAGCTCGTTCTGCAGCGCCACCAGCTTGTCCCTTGTGCTCAGCGCCTCTCGCCATTGCTCGATGTGCGCCAGCGTCCGGTCGATCGTGATCTGCAGGTCTTCGAAGTCCACCGGCTTCGTCACGAAGTCGAACGCGCCCCGGTTCATGGCCGTGCGAATGTTCTCCATGTCGCCGTAGGCGGAGACGATGATCGCGCGAATGTCCGGGCTGACGTTGGGAATCTGTTCCAGCAGTGTCAGGCCGTCCATGCGCGGCATGTTGATGTCCGAGACGACCATGTCGATCCCTGGATCGGCCTCGAGTTGCTCCAGTGCTTCCACGCCGTTGTGCGCGAACACGAACTCGTACCTGCCGCGCCGGATCTGACGGCGCATCCGCTGGAGCACCAGCGGTTCAAGGTCGGGTTCGTCGTCGACTACCAGAATCTTGTAAGTCATAGACAGCGCGCGCCTCGGCGAGCCCTCTCTTTCAGTCGCTGGTGCGGCCTAGCCGCCGATGGCAGCGGTGGCCTCGGCTTGCGAGTCGTGAATCGGAATAATGTTGTCGAACCCGCTGATCCGGAATACCTCGCGGATGGGCTCGGAAAGCGAGCACAACGCCAGCTTCGCCCCGTTTCCCTCCAGGGTTTTGGCTGTCAGCAGCAGAACCCGCAAGCCTGCGCTGCTGATGTAGGAGACGCTCTCGAAATCGAGGACAAGTGCCTTGTCGCTGTCTTCAATCACCGCTTGCAAGTCCGCCTGGAACTCGCTGGCGTTGGAGCCATCGATACGCCCATCGGCCTTCGCTACGACCGTGCCGCCTTCCCTCTCGGCGCTGATTGCCATTTAGTTCGTCTCCTCAACCGTGCTTCGACTCGTGAACGCGCAGTGTACGACGTGCTCGTAGCCGCGACTGTGAACCTGGGGTCTGTGGCGGGCAATTATACACCAGACAAGGACGTGCCACGCCGCCACGAAGATACCCCGCAGGCTCGAAGGGAGGCAGCATTCCTCAGTCGAAATGTGCCAAAGTGGGCCAGCTGCCGGTCAGGCGTGCCCCCTCGCCGACGGTAGGAACGCGATTTCCTGCGAGTTGGCTTACGGCCTTCGGCTTCCCCCTCAGATCGAACCTAGTATTCGGCTTCGCGTCTGGTGTATAGGAAGTCAATCGAACTAGAACAGGGAGGTACCTATGGCCCACGAAGACCACGAATGCGACGACCACGAGCACCACGCCGCCTAGCTAGCTGACTTCCTCTGAGGAGTCAACAGCTATCCCGCATCTGGTGCGGAATAGGGGGCGCTCTCCACGGGGGATGCGCCCCCTGAAACACTTGGAAGTCAGTTGTCAGGGGCGGACGACCGCTTCTCAGATTAAATAGTGTGTCTGGTGGTCCAGAGACCAGGATACCTGTGGGGTGAGTTCCAATGTCTTCAACGTCAGGCTCGGCAGCTGATGGGGCTGGCGCCCACGACGATCACGACGCTCACGATCACGACGAGCATGACCATGCTGAGCATGGGCACGACGCCCACGACCATCAAAACCACGATGAGCACGACCATGACGAGCATGGCCACGACGAACATGGCCACGGCGACCACGACCACGCCCACGACTTGCGAGGCCTCAGCCGCCGCAGCCTGAGCTTTGCCTTCGTCCTGATCGCCGGCTACATGGTCGCGGAGATTGTGGGCGGTCTCGCGTCGGGCAGCCTTGCCCTCCTCGCCGATGCAGGCCACATGGCCACCGACGCCGCCGCCATCGGCCTCGCTCTCCTCGCCATGTGGATCGCGGAGCGGGCAGCCTCGGCCGAGCGCACGTTCGGCTTCTACCGCATCGAAGTTCTGGCTGCCCTCCTGAACGCCATCGCCCTCTGGCTCATCGTCGCCTGGATCTTCTTCGAGGCCTACCACCGCTTCTTCACGGAAGGAACGGACGTCGACGGCTGGCCGGTGCTGTTTGTGGGCCTTGGCGGACTCGTCGTGAACGTGGTTGCCGCGCTCATCCTGCACCGCTCCTCCGAGCACAGCCTCAACGCCGAAGGCGCCTTCCAGCACGTGATGGCCGACCTGCTCGCCTCCGTCGGCGTCGTCATCTCTTCCATCCTCATCCTCAGCTTCGGCTGGAACCTCGCCGACCCCATCATGAGCATCGCCATCGGCCTGCTCATCCTCGTCAGCTCCTGGGGACTGATGACCAAGGTCATTCACGTGCTCCTCGAGGGAACGCCCGAGAACATCGACGTCTACAAGCTCTGCAGCGACATTGAGGAATTGGAGGGAGTGACCGTCGTCCACGACGTGCACGCCTGGACCATCACCTCGCAAAGCGACGCCTTCACCGCGCATGTCCTCATCGACGCCACCTTCGCGGGCGACAAGGATGCGCTGCTCATACGGATGAAGGACATCGCCCACCGCGAGTTCGGCATCGAGCACGTTACCATCCAGATGGAGGAGTCCGTCGACGGCTGCGACGAGAACCACCACGTCGACCACCTCGCGCAACGGAGCCGGATCGCTCCCAGCAAGAGCACCTGGGGATCGCTGCGCTACCTGTTACCAGGCTCCTGACAGCGCTCTCGCAGGAGCTGGTTCACTCGTTGGACCCCACGGCGCCCTGTCGCGCGCGATAGGATCGCCGCCTGAGCACAGGGGGAGCCATGAGCACCGTCGACTTCATCCAGCGCAGCCTCGAGTTCACGCACGCCGCTCTCGTCGACGCCCGCAACGGCACCGACGAGCAACTGCACTTCGTCCCCGAGCAAGGCAGCCACTCCGTCGCCTGGTGCCTCTGGCACACCGCGCGCGTCGAGGACCTCATCATCGGCCGCGTCACCGGCGGTCCCCAGGTCTGGAGCGAGGAGTGGGCCGAACAGACCGGCCTCCCCTTCGACGGCTTCGGGACAGGCATGTCCGACGAGGACGCCCAGCAGGTGCACGTCACCGATATGGACGCCCTCAGCGGCTACCAGGACGCCGTCTTCGCGCGCACGTCGCAGTTCCTCGCCGACGCCACCGACCAGGACCTCGAGCGCGAAGTCCCGGCCCGCAACGGCACCGAGAGCGTCGGCGAGGCCATCTCCCTGCACATGATGGGCCACTTCAACGGCCACCGCGGCGAGATCAACACCCTCCGCGGCATGCAAGGCATGCCCACCGTCATGGCCGCCCAGGGCACGCACTAGCGCCCCGCCGAAGCTGCCGTGCCGCGAAGGTGAGGACGCCGCCTTCGGGCAGGGAGAACGCATCCGCGCCGGCGCCGCCTGTCTTCGACCATGAGACCCTCGGTAAAGGACTCAAGGGCCAACCGCACGGAAGAACGCGTACCATGAAAGGTGGAAGCGCAGGTATTCACGACCCGGGCGCTCCCGACCGCGATCCGAAACTCACGCACGCATCGAGAGGCGCTGCCATGTCCTGGTTCTCCGGCAAGAAGCTCGAGCTCCCGACGGCGGCGGACGCCCTGCCGGGCCGCCCGGAGCGCGTTCCCGTCCCGCAGCAGCACTACGTCAACGGCCGCCCGCTCGATGAGCTGTTCCCCGAAGGCATGGAGCGAGCGCTCTTCGGGATGGGCTGCTTCTGGGGCGCGGAGCGCATCTTCTGGCAGCTCCCCGGCATCTATACCACCGCCGTCGGCTACGCCGCGGGGCTGACTCCGAATCCCACCTACCGCGAGGTCTGCAGCGCCCGCACCGGCCACAACGAGGTCGCGCTCGTCGTCTTCGACCCCTCGGAGATCAGCTACGCGGAGCTGCTCCGCGCCTTCTGGGAGGGCCACAACCCGACGCAGGGCATGCGCCAGGGCAACGATGTCGGGACGCAGTATCGCTCTGGCATCTACGTCTACGACGAGGCGCAGCGCGAGGCCGCCGAGCAGAGCCGCGACCACTACCAGCAGGCGCTGACCGCCGCCCGCTACGGCCCGATCACGACCGAGATACTCGACGCGCCCGAGTTCTACTACGCCGAGCACGACCACCAGCAGTACCTGGCGAAGAACCCCAACGGCTACTGCGGCATCGGCGGCACCGGCGTCGGCTGCCCCATCGGCGTCGTGCAGTCGGGCTAACGGCGCGGCGCTGTAGCAGCCTCCCCTCCGAGGACGGCGCGCCGCAACTCGCCATCTCCTTCCGTGTCGACGACCTTGGGAGCGGGAACGCGCGCCTGCGGACGAGACCCTGGTCGCGCGCGGCACTTGGCGCTGCAACGCTCTGCGCGCGGGGCCGAAGAGGAGTTTGGAGAGGGACAGGCTGCCTCGTCGATCATCTCCGCGGGGTCACATCCGCCGAGCTCGCGGAGATGATCGAATATGCCGTCGATCACGTGGCCGCGGCAAAGGATAGGCTTACCGCCCACTCCAACTGAGGAGTAGGGAGGTCTCGACGACATGCAGGCACTCGTATTGCGGGGCACCTCGCTGACGGTAGAGGAGTGGCCACGCCCAACGCCCGGCCCCGGCGAGGTGCTTGTCCGCGTGCTGGCCGCGGGCATCTGCGGCTCCGACGTTCACGCCGCCAGTCACCTGGAGGCCATGATGGAGGAGACCGGACCGATCTCCTGGTACGCGAAGGTGGACCTGACCAGGGGGATGGTCATGGGCCACGAGTTCGTCGCCGAGGTCGTCGAGGTTGGGCCGGACGTTTCCGAATGGTCCCCCGGCGACCGTGTTGTCCGCGCCCCCACCCGGGAGACCACGCGTCCCCTTCCGCCGCGAATGGCGAGCGCATACAGCTCGGAGCTCAACGGCGCCTTTGCCGGCCACATGGTGCTGTGGGAGCCGGTCCTCCTGGCTGTCCCCGAGAACATCAGCGTCGAGGTAGCCGTTACCACCGAGCCTTGCGCCGTCGCTCGCCACGCGACCCACGAGACCCAGGTCGGTGTGCACGAGCGGGTCCTCATCATGGGCGCCGGGCCGATCGGGCTCATGGCGATGCTGTGGCTGAAGCACGATGGCGTGGAGCTCGTCGCCATCAGTGACCCGGTGGCCGAGCGACGCAAGCTCGCGTCCGCATTGGGCGCCGACCTGGTCCTGGATCCCTCGGCCGCCAACTTCGCCTCCGCGCTCGAAGCCGGACTCGCGTCGGCTGGGTCTCCCGCTGCCGAGGCGGCGCCGGACATCGTCTTCGACTGCGTCGGGATTCCCGGGATCATCCAGCAGGCGATGGAGGCCGTGAAGCCGCGCGGCAGGGTCACCGTCGTCGGTGTCTGCATGGAAGAGGACCGCTTCATGCCCGTGATCGGGATCAACAAGCAGCTAACGATCAAGTTCGTGATGGCCTATACACGCGCGGAGTTCGAGGAGACGCTCGCCGCCTTCAGCAGCGGCGCGATCGATACCGCCCCGCTCGTGACGCGGACCGTGGACCTCGGTGAGTTGCCGGCACAGTTCGAGAGGATGACGCGCGGCGATCAGCTCGACTGCAAGGTGATCGTCCGCGAGACCGTCGACGCAAGCGACGCTTGAGAGGGGGAAGGCATGCCGGTTGAGCCATTCACGGTCGCGATTCCCGATGAGGCGATAGACGATCTCCGGGCCCGCCTGCGACGCATCCGCTGGCCCGCCGACTTCAACAACGAGGACTGGCGGTACGGGGTGCCGCGCTCGTACCTGGAGTCATTCGTGGAGTCGTGGAGGGAGTACGACTGGCGCGAGACCGAGGCCGAAATCAACAGCTTCGGCAACTACCGTGTCACCCTCGACGGGATCCCGATTCATTTCATGTACGAGCGGGGAAAGGGGCCCAACCCGCTCCCCATCATCCTCACGCATGGCTGGCCGTGGAGCTTCTGGGACTGGAAGGAGGCGATGCTCAGGCTCACCGACCCCGCCGCGTTCGGCGGAGACCCGGCCGACTCGTTCGATGTGATCGCGCCCTCCCTCCCCGGCTTCGGGTTCTCCACGCCCCTCACCGTCGATGGTGTCCAGACGCAGTGGACGGCCGACCTCTGGGCCACGCTCATGACGGACGTGCTTGGGTACGAACGCTTCGCAGCGGCGGGAGGCGATTTTGGCGCCGGGATCAGCGCCCAGCTCGGCCACAAGTACGGCGACAGGGTCGTCGGCATCCACGTGAGCATTGCCCCGACGCTGGGAGGGGCAGCAGGGAGCGGCGCCGGCAATCTGAAACCGGGCAGCCTCCTGGGCCTGCGGCGGACCCTGGACGGGCCGACGTCAAGGCTCAGTCGGGATGACTTCGAGCCGGACGAGCAGTGGTCTTGGGACATGATGGACGAACGCTGGACCACCGCCCTTGCCCATGTCGCCGTGCACACGACCGTTCCGCAGACGTTCGCGTACGCCCTTCATGACTCCCCGGTCGGACTCGCCGCCTGGCTCATCGAGAAGCGCTACAACTGGAGCGACAATCGCGGCGGCATCGAGAAGGTGCCATCACGGAAGTTCCTGCTGGACCTCGTGAGCATCTACTGGTTCACCGAGAGCTATGTCACGTCGGCGCGATGGTACTGGCACGTCTTCCGCACGCCCTGGGACCGCGCGCACGAACGCACGCCCGCCATCGAGGTCCCGGTCGGCGTCCCCGGCTTTCCGCGGGAGATGGTGTTCGCTCCCCGGAAGATGGTCGAGGCGAACAACAACCTCACCCACTGGGGGCAGCAAGCGCGCGGTGGTCACTTCCCCGCGGCAGAGGAACCGGATCTGTTCGTGCAGGACCTCGTGCAGTTCTTCCGACCTCTGCGCTGAGGGGCACGGGCTGCCGAGGATCACGCCAACGAGAGTCTCTTTGCGGTAGCCTCAGAATCTGCGAGCCGCTTCACGGAACGCCGGGGGTCTCTTGGACTGGAACGACACAACCGCACAGGCGCACTTCCGCAGCGAAGTCAGGGATGTAATCGTCAACGGGCTGCCGGACCGATACCGGCGGATGGCGGCGGAGCGCGGCGGACCGGGCGAACGACAGTGGGAGTTCGACCGCAAGGCCCCGGACCCGTCGGCACGGGCCGCGGCGGCAGCGTGGCATGGCGCTCTCTACGAACGGCGGTGGGTCGCCCCGCACTGGCCTGCGGAATTCGGCGGGGGCGGGCTCAGTCCCATGGAGCAATTCATCCTCAACCAGGAGCTGGCCCGAGCGGGTGCGCCGCCGGTCGGAGGTTCAGGCGTCAACATGCTCGGACCCACGCTGATCCTTCACGGAACAGACGAGCAGCGCTCCCGCCACCTGCCGCCGATTCTCGCGGGCGAGGTGACCTGGGCGCAGGGCTACTCCGAGCCCGGCGCGGGCTCTGACCTCGCATCCCTCCAGACCCGGGCGGTCCGCGATGGGGACGAGTACATCCTGAACGGGCAGAAGATATGGACCTCCGGCGCCCACACCGCGGACGCGCTCTTCGCCCTGGTGCGAACGGATCCGACGGCTCCCAAGCACCGGGGCATCTCGTTTCTCCTGATCGAGGACATCAAGGCGCCCGGAATAACCGTTCGCCCGCTCGTCGACCTCAGCGGCCGCCACTACTTCAACGAGGTGTTCTTCGAGGATGTCCGCGTTCCGGTGGGCAACGTCGTCGGCGAGGAAAACCGCGGCTGGTACGTCGGCATGACGTTGCTCGACTTCGAGCGCTCCAACATAGCCGGGGCCGTGAGCGCTCGGCGGACGCTTGAACGTCTCATCGACACGATTCGCGGCAACCCGGCCCTGCGAACGCAGACCAATGCCTCGGCGCTGCGACAGGAGATCGCCCAGCGATACATCGAGACCGAAGTCATGCATCAGTTCTCGCTACGGGTGATTTCGATTCAAAACCGTGGTGAGGTGCCCAACCACGAAGCCTCCCTCTCCAAGCTGTTCAACTCCGAGCTCGCGCAGCGGCTCTCGCAGACCGGCATGCGGGCGCTGGGGCTGCACGGCGCGCTGGTCGACGAGCACGACCCACGGTCGTTCGCCTCGCACTACATGGGTACGGTCCCGGCGACCATCCGCGGCGGGACTTCGGAAGTGCAGCGGAATGTGATCGCAACCCGGGGCCTGGGCTTACCTCGCGCGTGACCGACGTTTCGCAGCGAAACGCCCCTCGCTGGCTCTAGTCGACGACGACCGGTACGACCGCTCCGAGTAACGAGCGCGCGATCGCCGTCATCTCGGCGTCCTGGTGCGGCTGGCCGAAGACCTGCACGCCGACGGGCATGCCGCCGACGCTCATCAGCGGCATGCTCACGGCCGGGGCGAACACCATCGAGCTTGGGAAGTTGAACACCGGATCGCCGGTCGGGCGCGGGGCCAGCGGAGCGCCTGGCTCATCGCCCAGCCAGACGTGAGCGGGCCCCGGACACGAGAGCGTGATGATCGCATCGGCAGATCCGGCCAGGGCCGCGTGCGCCTCCTGGGCGACCTCACGAGCGAACAGCGCTGCCCGATAGTCGTCCACCGACATGGCCTCCGCCTGGGCAAGCACGGCTTTTGCCCGCTCGCTGACGCCGTCGGGGTGCTGATCGACGAGGTTTCGCGTCGCCCAGCGGTTTTCCCAGGCCGTGATCATGTTGCACACGTTGCGAGCATCGCTGATGGCGCCCTCCAGCGACTCGACCAGGGGGTTGTCCCGCCGCCCCAGAAGCTCGATGCCAAGCTCGCGCAACTGGCCGAGGACTGCTGAGAAGGCCTCCTTGCTGGATTCGTCCAGCTCATCCCAGCCCTGGGTCTCCAGGACGATGAGCCGCTCGGGGTTGCGCGGCTCGGGGGTGGTGGAAGGCCCATCCAATCCGGGGCACCCACGATCGCCTCCGGCGCGCCGCGCGATCTCGATGGCCACCTGCCACATGTCCTCAATGCAGCCGGCAAGGACGCCGTGGGTGCTCATGCTGGTCGCCTGCCGCTCGCCGCGGTTGATCCCCCCCTGCGTCGGCTTGAGGGCCACGTTCCCGCAGTAGCCGGCGGGCCTGATGATCGAACCGCCGACCTGGGAGCCAAGAGCCGCTGGGAGCATGCGCGCCGCGACCGCCGCCGCCGAGCCGGACGAGGAACCGCCGGGCGAGCGCCGCGGGTCGAACGGATTGGTCGTTGGTCCGGGATGGGAGCCCCCAAGTTCGGCGGTGACGGTCTTTCCGAGGATCACCGCGCCCGCCTGCCGCAGGGCCCAGACGGCCGCGTTGTCCCGCCGGGGGAAGTTCCCGCGGAACGCCTGGCAGCCGTACTCGGTCGGCATGTCCTTCGTCTCGAGGAGGTCCTTGATCCCCACCGGCATGCCATCGATGGGGGAGAGCGGCTCACCCGCGGCCCAGCGCTCCGTGCTCGCGTCCGCGGCAGCGCGGGCCAGGTCCCGGTTGAGGTGCGCGAAGGCCCGGACCACCGGCTCGCGCTCCTCGATGGTCGCCAGGCAGCGCTCGAGGAAGTCGCGGGGAGTGTCAGCGCCCGTTCGGAACCGCCGGGCGGCGTCGTGGAACGTCAGGGGCTCGTAGGCCCGCGGGTCGTAGCCCGTCGTGGTGGCGTGCGCCATCACCAAGCCTCCCCTGCATCGGAGGGCCAGCGGTCCCGGTGCAGCGTCTCCTCGACCGCCGGAGTCAGGTCGCCATCGGCGCTAGCGCGTCGGCTCGAACGTGACATGAAGATCGATGAGCCCCAACATCCGGCCGGGGATGTGCCTGAAGTCGTTCTGCCCTTCGGCCAGACCAATCGACTCGAAACGATCGAGCCAGGCGCTCACCGCAATGTTCTGCTCCAGCCGCGAGAGACCCGCGCCAGGACAATTGCGCGGACCCTGCGAAAAGGTGAGATGGCGGCCCGGGTTCGGGCGAGAGAGATCGATGCTGTCCGCGTGTGGGAACGCGTCCTCGTCCCTGTTGCCGGCGCCGTAGCGCACATGCAGCAGGGAGCCTGCCGGGATATTCACCCCCTGGAACTCGACATCCCGCGCTGTTAGCCGGCTCGAGCTGCCCTGGGTAGGCGCGTACACGCGGAGGGCCTCTTCCACGAAGAAGCGCACCTTGCTGCGGTCGCGCTTGAGCTCCGCCCAGACGCCAGGGTTCTGGGCGAGGAGGAGCCACTCGGACGTGAGCGCGAACTGCGTCGTCTCGTTCCCACCGATGTGCATCCCGAACGTCACCGAGACGATCTCGGCGTCGGTCAGCTTGCGACCCTCGTACTCGACCTGGGTGAGGAACGTGAGCATGTCGTTTCCGGGATGGAGCCGCTTCTCGTCCGCCTGGTCCTTCAGGTACTGCTGGAACTCCACGAGCGCCTGGGCGTTCTCGATCTCTTCGTCAGGCGGGAGTTCATCCTTGTGGTTGATGAAGTAGACGAAGCGGCGGACCTGGGCTTCCTCGAAGGCCCTGAGCTTCGGGAGGTCATCGAGCGGCAGCCCAAGGATCGTGGTGATCACACGCTGCGGGAGCGCTTGCGCGAACTCGCGGACGAGCTCCGCCTCGTTTCGGGCCTCCCAGCCTTCAAGGAGCAAGCCAACCTGGGAACGGATCATGTCCGCGTGCTGCTCCGCGCCGACGGCGCCGACCCAGGGATCGGTGAGCTGCAGGCGGTGCTGCTTGTGCGACTCCAGGTCGGGACGCAGCGACTGCCGGGTATCGGCCGGCGTCCCCAAGCCGGTCTCGCGGAAGATCTCCGCGGCCTCGTCGCTCGCCTGCCGTAGGTTGGCTGGCGGAAACGACTCGGGATCGCGGATGATGCGGGAGATGTCCGCGTACTTGGTGATGACGTAGGCGTCTGTGCCGGGCTTTTTGCCGCCCCCGGGGATGCGCAGAACGGGTGATTCCTCATGGAGCAGGGAGTACGCCTCGTACCAGTGCTCCTGTGACCCCGGGGCGAACAGGTCGATGTCGTCCACGTTCACCGGGCACCCTGCCCCGGCGTTCATGGTCTCCCGGTCATGTGTTGAAGGTGCAGACATAGCTCAGGCCTCCCTCCGCCTGGTTCGCTGCCCGGTGCTGCCAACTCGGACAGGCCACCACCGGCGGCGTCGCGTAGCAGCCATTCTAGTCCCCCCGGGAGTGATCCGAGGGCGCCAGGTGTGGCACCGCCACCCTCGCAGACCCTGAGCCGTTGAGAACGTAGGATGCGCTCCAACCTGCCCGCAGGGATTCGCACCCGATTGACACCCGCTCGCTCCTACCCCTGCGGGGACGCAATCGGGCGCCCCTGAAAGCAGCGTCGGGGGCGAAGGAACCTATGAGGCTCAACGACAAGGTCGCCGTCGTCACCGGTGGCACTCGTGGCATCGGACGTGGCATCGTCGAAGCCTTCCTCGAGGAGGGTGCGAGCGTCGTCCTTAATGGACGCAGTCTCGCCAAGGGAGAAGCCGCACTCGCAGAGTTAGCGCACCGGGAACGCGCTCACTTCATCTCCGGGGATGTGACCCAGGAAAGCGATGTCCGCTCAGTGATTGACGGGGCCGTCGAGAGATTCGGCCGGCTCGATATTGTCGTCAACAACGCGGGAGGGAGCTTGGCGCTATCTCCCATTGTGGACCTCGAAACGGAAGACTGGAACCACACGATCCTGTGGAATCTCTCCGCCACCTTCTGGGGCGCGAAGTATGCGCTGAGACACATGATCCCGCAGGGTAGTGGCCGGATAATCAACCTCTCTTCGGTCGAAGGGAAGCACGGAAAACCTGGGATATCCGCCTATGTCGCAGCGAAGCACGCCATCAACGGATTCACCAAGAGTGCGGCGAAAGAAGTAGGAACCCTCGGCATTACGGTCAACGCGATCTGCCCGGGATTGATCCCGACCGATGCGTTACGGGAGAACGGCCCGGCGGCCGCTGCGGCAATGGGTTTGACACTTGACGAACTCGTTGCGCAGTACGCAGCGGAGTCCGCGATCAAGGGCGCCAACACCGTGGAGGAAGTCGCCGCCGTCGCGGTGCTTCTCGCATCCGATGCGGCGGCCGGGATAACGGGCGCCCTTCTCTCGGTCGATGGCGGAACGGCCGCGTACTAGGCGATCACCACAAGGGAACAGGCCGGCGACCTGCACGGAACCAGAGCTTCGATCAGAGGCCCGAGCCTCGCTGCCGGGGATCGAGGACATCTCTCAGCCCGTCCCCGAGCAGATTGAATCCGAGCACCGCTATCGTGATCGCCCCACCCGCGGCAAGGCTCATCATCGGCTTGCTGTCGAGGAACGCCCGGCCATCAGCGACCATCCCTCCCCAACTCGGTCCGGGGACGCTGAGATTCAGGAAAGAGAGGCCGGCCTCGGCGAGGATATTGGTCCCGATCGAGGCCGAGAAGATGACGATCATGGGACCGACAACGTTGGGGGCGATGTGACGCGTCATGACCCGGCCTTGCCCCGCCCCGATCGAGCGGGCCGCCTCTACGAACATCTCGGCCCGCAGTACGAGTGTTGCGGAGCGGACGAGCCTCGTTACGGGTCCGACGCCGAGCACCGCCAGCGCCACGATCGTGAGACGCGTACTGGGCTCTCCCGTCTGCACCAGCAGCAGAAGAAGGACGAGCGCCGGGATCGCGAGGAGCGCATCCACAATGCGCTGGATCGCAAGGTCAACCGTCCCTCCCAGATAGCCAGATGTGATACCGATCACGGCGCCGATGATCGCGGCAACCGCCGATGCACTGACTCCCACGGTCACGGACAGGCGCGCGCCGTGCACCATCCGGGTGAGGAGATCCCTGCCGAAGTCGTCGGTCCCGAGCGGATGATCCCAACTCGGACCCGAGAGGAGGGCAAGGCGAATCGGGTTCGACGCCTGGAGGTTCGCCGGGTCTTTGTTGTCGGGGTCGTAGTGCGGATTCTCCTCGCTAAACACATCGTCGTCCCCATAGGGGGCGACATACGGCCCGAACACGCCCACCACTACCACGGCGGCTGCGAAGACGGCCCCGAGGGTCGCAAGCTTCTTCCGCCTCGCGAACCACGCGAGATTGATGAAAACCCGCCTGACGAGCGAGCGCTGCTCGACGCCAAACGCATGCACCAACGGCCGGGGAGTCGGCTCAACTTGTCCCATATTTACTCCACGCCCACGACATCTACTCCACGCCCCCTACGCTGATCCTCGGATCGACCTGGAGATAGACGATGTCCACGAGGAGGTTCACGACAACGACCCCCGTCGCCAACACGAGCGCCAGTCCCTGGACCACCGGGACGTCGCGGCTGCGCAGGGAGACGATCATCATCTGCCCCATCCCGGGGATGTTGAACATCGCCTCAAGGATCACGGAACCACTCACCAGTGTCGCGAAGACGAAGCCAAGCACCGTCAGCACAGGTATCAGCGCGTTTCGCAGCGCGTGGCGGAGGATGACGGTGCGTGACCTGAGTCCCTTGGCCCGCGCCGTCCGGACGTAGTCCTGACGGAGGACATCCAGGAGTTGGGAGCGCAGCATCCGCATCACAAGCGCTCCCGAGGAGACTCCACCTGCAACAGCCGGAATGACGAACAGCTGGAAGCTCGACCACGGATCTTCCCAGATGCCGGGGCTCCCCACGATGTTGAGTTCCAGAATGCTGTACTTGAGCACAAGCAGCGTGCCGATCGTTGCCGTCCAGAAGGACGGCGCTGCGAGCGAGCCGATCGCGAAGAGGCGGAGTACGCCATCAAGGAGCGAATCCTGCCGGACCGCTGAGATGATCCCGACCGGAAGGGCTACCAGAACTCCGACGATCATGCTCATCGTTCCCAGCTGGATGGTGTAAGGGAGCGCGTGGCGGATCTCTGAGACGACGGAGCGACCCGTGGCGAAGGATGTCCCGAGATCATCGGTTACGAGGCTCCGGACGTACTTCGCGTACTGGACGGGGATGCTGTCGTTCAGCCCGAGTCGCTCGCGCGCCTTGTCCAGTGCCTCTTCAGGAGACTCACCGGCAGCGGCGCCGCCACCGAAGTAGCGTTCGGACACCTGGGCGGCCGCGTAGTCTCCCGGGAGGATTCGGACCGTGACGAAGACGAACGTCATGACGAGCCAGATAACGACAACGTTGAGGAGTACTCGCCGGATGACGTAGTTCGTCAAGCGATACCACCCCGACAGCCATTACTGGCTCGTAGACGCCCAATCCCCCTCAGGCTCTCACCCGAATGGTGCGCGAGCGCGTGGGCGACGATGGAGCACGATCAGAGAGACTCGATGCCAGGCTTCCCCTGGAAAGTGGGGTCACTCTGGTCGATCCATGTTCCCTCCGCAAGATCCTTCGTCCAGTACCCCGTGAAGTTCGGGATCTCACGGTGCAGGTATGGCCACTTCATGTAGCGGTTGAGGCCACCCGCGATCGAGAATTCGCCGGCCCCGGCATCGCGGAGCGCCACCCGCTGGGCGTCCCTCATGATCTCCTCGGCCTCCTCGCGAACAAGGGATCTGAACCCGCGGGCGATCAGGTCTTCCATCTCCGAGTTGTTGTACTTCCCGAAGTTGATGCCGCCATCCTTCTGGAAGTAGAGGGCGAATCTTGGGCGGGGATCCGGCTGATTCCAGGCCGCCAGACGTCCCGAAGTGGATGGTGTAGTCATCACTGATGAGGTAGTTGAAGAGGCTCGCGCCTCCCTCGACGAACTGGGCCTTGAACTGATCGGTCCCAAGGTTCCGGTTGATCATCGTGATCATCCACTCGGCTGCCGCCTGGCCCGCGGGGACATTCTGGATGACGATACCGATGTCCCCGAGTTCCGGGCCACCGCCGGCCTCCCACAGCGCCCGCGCATCGGTGAGATCCTGGGTTTTGTCGGGCCGGAAGCCCGGTATGGTCAGCAGCTCGTCCTCAGGCAGCGTCCATCCCGTGTAGGCGAAGGGAATCGGCGGGTTTGGCCTTCCCTCGCCGGCGAACGCCTGCTGGATCACGAGCGGTCGATCGATCGCGAGCTGGAACGCTTCGCGAATCTGCGGGATGGAGAATGGCCCCGAGTTGAAGTTGTACAGGAAGGAATGGTTGCCGTTGGGGTCGGCCGTGTTGACCAACTCAGCATCCGGGTTGGCGCTGGCGATCGTCTCCATCACCTGCTTGGGGAATGAACGGAACAACCCCCCAAACATATCGATCTGTTTCTGTTCGAATGCCGCTCTGAACGCATTGATATCGTCTCCAATATCAGTCCCGATCATCTGATCAACGTACTGAATCGGTTCATCCAACTTCTTGCGAAAATGGTCGGGGTGGCGATCCAATCGGAATTTACGATCTTGTTCGAACGAAGTAACCATGTACGGCCCAGTTCCGACCATATTTTCGCCCGAGAAGAATCCGGGGTTGTCTTCGATCGCCTTGGCTACCTCCGGGTGCATAAACCCGTTCAACTGATCAGCCATGGCGCCGAGCCAGGGACCGTTGACACCACTCAGTGTCAGATTCACGGTACGGTCGTCGGTGTACTCCGTATCTACGATGTGGGAGTACACCGAAGCGAACCGATGAAACGTTTCATCGACGGTTCCATCGCTGAGCATCCGTGAGCGATTCCGCTCGATATTCCACTCGACCTGGTCCATCGTGAGCTCTGAGCCGTTGGCGGGAGCCTTGTCATGCCACGTGATCCCGTCACGCAATTTGAAGATATAGGTGACCTCGTCGGGCTGCTCCGGAAGACTCTCTGCCGCATCGGGAATGATCGTGCCTGCGTTGACGTTGCCAAACAGGACGAGGTTGCTATAAATCTGATGGTCTGAGGTAACGCCATTCACCTCGCGGTGAAGGTCGGGGTTGTTTGCCCATCGAGTGACCGCTTCGCTGTAGAAGCTGCCGTCCCTCGTCGCCGCCGCAGCCGTGGGCGTCGCTGTGGCGGCCTGTGTGGCGGCTTGTGTGGCGGCTTCTGTGGCGGCTTCTCCGGCCGATTCCGTGGCGGCTTCTGTGGCGGCTTCCCTGGCGGCTTCCGTAGCGACCGCACCACCGCTGCTGGGCTCGTCGTCGTCGTCGTCGCCGCAGCCAGCGATTGCGAGTGCGCCGAGACCAACGGCCCCAGCGGCCGCTCCGCCCAGGACAGAACGCCTTGAGACGCTCCTGCGCCAGTACCGGCTCCAATAGCTTTCCATGTCCGGGCCTCCCTTGACCGCTTCCTGCGGGCGGACTATATGCCAGTCCGCAATTCAAGGGGTATGCTCTGGGAAAATCGCACGGATTCGGGCGGCGCCCTGAGAGCAGTATTCAGTCTCGCGATACACGTTGCTGGTTCCCTTGACAGGCGCTACCAGCGAGTCGTAAGACGGAACAAGCGAGCAGGAGCGATTGAAACGAGGACGTCATGACCGCTCCCTACGAGGTCGAAGCGACCGGCGACCCATCGATCATCGAGCCGCAGGAATTCCTGGGCGAGCAGTTCCGGGTCGATCCCTTCCCCCTGTACGAGCGCCTTCGCGACTTCGAGCCTATCTATCAGGATCGGTTCCAGAATCGCTGGATCATCTCCCGCTACGAGGACATCTGGGGCATTTACAAGAACAACGCCCAGTTCACACGCGCGACTTACGACCCGAAGGGGCACTTCAAGTTCGGCTCGGACACCCCGCTTGGCCAGTCGCTGAACGAACTTGGCGAAGGGCAGGACTACATCTGGCTGCGCGGGATCGTCGCGGGCGAGTTCGTCGGGAAACCGCTTCTCGCCCGTATTCCGCTGATCGAGCGCGTCGCGAACAAGATCATTGAGGAGTTCCTTGCCCAGGCGGCCGAGGATCGCAGAGCGGGGCGAACGCTCCACGGTGAAGTCGAGCTGGTGAAACAGTTCAGCGCCCGCTTCCCGATCCGGGTCATCGCCGGCCTGCTCGGGCTCCCCGAGGAGGACAACGACTACTTTGAGTGGGTGTACGGGGAGCTATTCGCTGCCCAGGGATACGGTCGCGCCCACTTCCGTCGCGGTATCAAGGCGCGTGACGATCTCTTCGCGTACCTCGATCCCCTTCTCGACGAACGAATGACCAATCCCAGGGACGACCTCCTGTCGCGGTTCTGCCACGCGCAGAAGGACGGGCGGGCGATGAGCCGCGATCAGATGAAGGGGTACGTTGCCCTGATGCTCGCGGGGGGAGGCGACACCACGCACAAGGCCATCGACTCAATGTGGTGGAACCTGCTGAATGACCAGGAGCAGCTTGAGGCGGTGAGAGAGAACCCGGACCTGATGGACCGCGTCTTCACCGAGATGTTGCGATTCGACGGCTCCAACCACTGGCAGCGCCGGCGGACGAAGATGGAGGTTGATCTGCGCGACAAAGTCCTCCCAATGGGAGCGACCGTGTGGCTGTTCCTGGGCGCCGGCAATCATGATGAGCGCGTTTTCAAGGATCCCGAGACGTTCAACATCTTCCGCGACGACCTCTATTTCGGGAAAGAGCTGCGCTCGGGCTTCTGGAAGGACGGCGTTGCCAGCCATCTTGGCTTTGGGCAGGAGACGCACTTCTGCCTCGGCTACGCACTCGCCCGTCAGGAGGCGGTGGTCTCGTCCAAGATGCTCCTGGCCGCCCTGAAGAACCCCCGCCTCAAGAATAATGTGCCCAATGAGGGGATCGTGTTCCCTCCGCCCGGTCGTGGCGGTGTGCGCGGCGTCCAGCACCTGGACATCGAATTCGATCTCTAGGCGTGGCGGCTCGCCGCCTACGGCCACCTACCCGAGGAAGGATGCGACATGGCAACTCCCGTGACAGAGGCGCCCATCATTGAACCGGGAGAGTTCCTCACCGAGGAACACCGGATTGATCCCTTCCCGCTCTACCGCACGATCCGGGACTGGGAGCCCGTCTACCGGGACGCCTTCCAGAATCGATTCTTCGTGAGCCGCTACGCGGATATCTGGGATGCGTACAAGCGGAGCCACGACGGGGGCGACTTCACCCGGGCCATCTACGACCCCAAGGGGAAGTTTGAGTTCGGCTCCGATTCTCCGCTAGGGCCAACTATCCTCGAGATGGGCGAGGGCGAGGATCATCGCTGGAATCGGGGCGTGGTCGCGGGGGAATTCGTGGGCAAGCGCCTCCAGAAGTGGCTTCCAGTCATCGAGAGCAACGCAGCGGGGCTGATCGAACAGTTCTCCTACGAAGCGGCGGAGAGCCTCGCCAGCGATTTCTCGGGGCGAGGCGAGGTCGAACTCGTCTCACAGTTCAGCAAGCGCTATCCCATCCGCGTCATCGCCGGTCTGTTAGGCCTGCCCCGAGAGGACTTCGACTACTTCGAGGGCGTCTATTCCGTCCTCTTCTCCGGGATGAGCTACGGCCGCGCCTATTTCCGCTCGGCGTCCACGGCGAGAGACGAGCTCCATGCGTACCTCGACCCAATCATCGCCGAACGCCGGCTGAACCCCGGCAAGGACCTCATCTCGAAGTTCTGCGTCGCCGAGATGTACGGGCGAAAGATGACGACTCAACAAATCAAGGCGTTCATCACCCTCCTCCTCGTCGGGGGCGGCGACACCACCCACAAGGCCATCGATTCGATGTGGTGGAACCTGCTCAACAACTACGAGCAGTACGAAGCCGTCCGGGCAAACCCGGAGCTGATGGACCGCGTCTTCACAGAGATGCTCCGCTTCGACGGGCCGAACCACTACCAGCCCCGACGGACCACCCGGGAGACCGAGCTGGGTGGCCGTGTCATTCCCATGGGCGCGACGATCGCCCTCTGTCTCGGGGCAGGCAACCGTGACGAACGGGTCTTCAAGGACCCCGACACGTTCAACATCTTCCGTGACGACCTTTACTTCGGGAAGGAGCTCCGGACCGGCTACTGGAAGGACGGTGTGGCCAGCCACCTCGGCTTCGGGATGGAGACGCACCACTGCATGGGCTACGCGATGGCTCGGCAGGAGGCCGTTATGGCCTCGAAGATACTGCTCGATGTGTTCAAGAACCCGCGACTCAAGAACGAACCCAATGAGGGGATCGTCTTCCCACCGCCAGGCAAGGGAGGCGTACGTGGCCCCCTCCACCTGGGGATCACCTTTGATGCGTGATTTCGGTAGCGTGTTTTCTCGCGTGTGAGAGAGGCCCCGAGCTTGCGGGCGCCTTGCGCTGAGTTGCAACCACGAGCGGCCAAGCAGCCGCGCCTAGTGTGCCAGCACAAGGACAACGTGGGATCCAGAGTCCATTGCGGAAGCGGACGGGGGGAAGCGTCGATCCCGTAGGATGCCGGGGTGGGCGTTCTCGATCAGTTCAGGCTTGACGGGCATGTGGCCGTTGTCACAGGCGGAGGCCGCGGCATTGGCCGCGGCATCGCCCTGGCCTTCGCCGAGGCCGGAGCGGACGTTGCCGTTGCGGCTCGCCGCACACATGAGGTCGAGGCTGTGGCGGAAGAGGTACGGGAACGTGGCCGGCGAGCCTTCGCGATGGGGATGGATGTGCTCGACTGGCCCGCAAACGATCGCCTGGCCGAGGCCACTGTCGCCGAACTCGGGAAGCTCACGATCTGGGTCAACAACGCGGGCGGGAATCTCGACCGCACCCAGCGCGCCCTCGTCGACACCCCGGAGGACGTGTGGGACACGCTTGTCGACCTCAACCTGAAGACCGCCTGGTGGGGAGCGAAGGCCGCCGCTGAGCAGATGACCGAGGGCGGGAACATCATCAACATCTCATCGGTCGCTGCGTGGGGCGCTTCACCCAACGCGGGGCCCTATGCCGCGACGAAGTCCGCCATGATCAACATGACCAAGACGCTCGCGCTGGAGTTGGCCCCCCAGAAGATCAGGGTCAACTGCATCGCTCCGGGCCTCGTCCCGACCGAAATGTTCTTCGAGACCATGAAGGTGGACGCAGCCGCCGTAGAGGGCATGGGTGCGCAGATGCCTACGGGGCGTGCTGGCAGGCCTGAGGACATTGGGGCCGCGGCGGTCTACTTCTGCTCGCCGGCAGCCGAGTGGGTGACGGGCCAGACGTTGGCTGTGAGTGGCGGGCCGACGGGAACGAGGGAAATGTGAGCATCCTCGATCGTTTTCGCCTCGATGGGCAGGTGGCGGTTGTTACGGGCTCTGGGCGGGGTATTGGCGAGGGCATCGCCGTCGGCCTCGCCGAGGCCGGCGCCGCAGTTGTCGTGGCTGCACGGCGAACCAACGAGATAGAAGCGGTCGCAGAGAAGATCCGGGCCGCGGGCGGCCAGTCGCTGGCACGGACGACGGACTTCCTCGAGGTCGAGCAGATCGAAGCGCTGGCGGACGCCACCGTCGCGGAGTTTGGGAAGCTCACGATCTGGGTCAACAATGTCGGTGGCGCTCAGGACCGGACCGCCCGCACGATCCTCGGTACTCCTGAGAGCGCCTGGGACAACCAGATCGCCCTCAATCTCAAGTCCGTGTGGGCGGGGGCGAGGGCTGCGAACCGAGCCATGGGCGAGGAGGGCGGCGTGATCGTGAACATCTCCTCCGCCGCAGCGACGAAGCCCTCTCCAATGAACGGCCCGTACGCCGCCGCGAAGTTCGGTGTGAACAGCCTCACCATGACGCTCGCTGCCGAGCTGGCGCCGAGAGTGCGGGTCGTGGGCGTCTCGCCCGGCCCCGTCCCCACTGAAGTGATGATCGAGTACACCGGCATGAGCGAGGAACAGTTGCGCCAGGGGCTCGGTTCAATGCTGCCCCTCAAGCGCATCGGCGAGCCAGAGGACATTGCCGCCGCCGTTGTCTATCTTGTCTCCCCCGCTGCCTCCTGGGTTACCGGCGCCACGCTCTCCGTCACCGGCGGCAGCTAGACCTCACCGGCGGGCGCTCATTCAACCTGTCTGTAGCACCGCCGGAATCCAGACCCACTCTTCCTGGCTGCAGCGGCAGACGCGGCGGCGCGGCTGATGCCGTGAGGGGGGCGTGCATCACTACCGCGATGGTCTGGATGAGCTCGCATCGTGTGGTAGCAATCCGCAGGCCTCAGGACTAGGCTGACTGACTTGGGGATGTCCATGTTGGGCTACATCGGCAACGGTGCCTACTGCTATGCCAACTCGGGCGCGATGCTGCTTGAGAGCGTCGGCGAGTCTGTTGAACCGCGCCTCCTCGAAGTCTTGTCAGGGGTAGGGCTAGGGGCCTTCTGGGTCGCGGAGTCCCAGACCCTGTTCCTGAGTGGGTGGGCGTCTTCACCCGACGTGGGAATGTCTCGGGCGTTCGGGTTACTGGGATTCCAAGTAGCCGAGGTAGCGGAGTCAGACGATGCCCCCATGCCTGTGGCTGCACTAGCCAGACAGCTTCAAGAGGGACCGGTGATGCTCGGTCCCCTCGACATGGGGGAGCTCCCCTACCACCCCGATAGCCGGGGAGCGAACGGGGTCGATCACTTCGTTCTCGCGCTGGATATCGAAGACGGTGCGGTTGTTGTGCACGATCCTGCGGGGTACCCCGCGATGCCCATCGACATTGAGGCGCTCGATCGCGCTTGGAGAGCCGAGCTGATCCCGTACCGGAGAGGTGCATACCGTCGGTGGCACTCGCCCACTCGCGTCAAGAAGCCCACCCAAGAGGAGATCGCTGAGGCGGCCATTCAGTCCTTCGCTCAGTCCTAGGGAGATTCCAAGGCCACGGTTCATCCGGGGATTGTCATCGGCCCGGAGGCCATAGAGGCGCTGGTAGCGACCATCAAGGACAGGGAGCTCGCACAGCAGGGGCTGGAACACCTGCGGAGATTCGCGCTGCCCCTGGGCACGAGGCGAGCCCTGGACTTCGCCTGGTTCCTGCGGGATGTCGCGCCGAAGCTCGCCGACCTCAAGAGCAGGCAGGCATGGCGCTTGGGGCGTGCCCAAGCCGCGGCGGCCCGGTGCAAGTGGGAGCCGCTTGCGGAGCACCTGATGCACTTGGCAGGCTTGGAAAACGAAATGGAAGCTGCCCTAGGCGCGAGCAATCCGGGCGGCCGCTAACGCGATGGATGGTGCTATGGGCTCGGAACATGATGCGAACGTCGAACGCCGGACACCCCGGCCCTTCAAGTTCTACTTCGGGCAGGGGCAGATCGTCGAGGAAGTCTCGTGCCAATCCCGCTGGCACCAGCCGACGATTCAGCTCTTGGAGTGGGACGACGGCGAACTCAGCCTTCGCTTCTGCTCGTACACCCATGACGGGCGATTTCAGCGGAATCCTCTGGTGGTGTCTGCTAGCGACCTCGCTCACCTTGCCGCCAAGGCCAGCGAGAGTGGGCGGCTCAAGCCGCTGCTAGAGATACTCGGCGGAGTGGGACCCACAGAAGGGTAACTGGGTTGGAGGACGATGCTCCGTCCTCCGGTGACCTTGACTGCGTGCCGAAGTATTCTCTCTTGACTGGTTCAGGATCGCTTGGGCTGGGTGTCGCGCGTGGGCCACGGGGTTCTGGGATGCGGTGGGCTATCGACTCGACGCCGGCATGGCGAGATACGTGCCCAACCTCTAGAACCCGAGGCTCCCGGTCCGAATTGGACCTTATGGCGCACGCCTGCAAATCTGGTGAGGCGCCGGGTCTTTAGTCCTTCTCTGAACTCTTCCCCAGCCGTCGGGGTGTCCTCCCCGACAGGCAGGTTTCATGGTTCCCCAACTGGAGGAGCCGGGCTCTGCGTCTCTGTAGGAGGGAGCGCCGTCGTGGGTCACCTGTACGCACTCCGAGGAGCCTTCCTGCCGCAGTGGCGCGTCACCGCGAGCCGCTACCAGATACTGCTTGTCGCGATCAGCCAGGTGCCGACCGCAGGGCGGGTTCTTCAACGCGATCATGCCCCTGGGCGTTGTCCTGAGCGGCTTCTTCTACCCCATCTCGCTCCTTCCCAACTGGTTGGAGTGGCTGGCCCGCCTGCTGCCAACCTCCTGGGCCATGGAGGCCCTGGTCTGGTCCATCAACGGCAAGGAGGACATCGGCCGGATCGCCCTCAACTGGGCGCCGGCCGTCGGTCTTCTGGTGCTCTTTGCCATCGCCGAAGTCGCACTGTTCATCCGAGCGGAGAGGCGCGCGCGCCTCTCCGGCGGACGGACGGAGGGCTGAGCGCGTGGACAGAATCCAGAACTTCTACCTGCAAGCTTACCTCTCCTACCGGGGTCTCTTCCACTGGCTGACGCCGTTCCCGTATTTCAGCAACATCGTCCTCGCGCCGTTCCTTACGCTGCTGAACTTCATCCTGATCGGGTGCTTTGCGTCGGTGCGCGATGTCGACCGCTTCGGGATCGGGATGGTCGTCTACGCCATCGTCTGGATATACGTCGGCGGCGTGACGCAGTCGTTCTCCAACGATCGTTCGGGCGGCACGCAGCACCTGCTCTTCGGCTCTCCCGCCAGCAGGGCCTCGGCCTACTTCGCCCGAGGCGCGGGCCACTTCTACAACGGGCCGCTGACCGCCATCAGCACAACGATCCTCGCAGTCCTGGTGATCGACCTGAACGTGGGCGACCTCAACTACCTCACGTACGCAGTGGCGATAGCCGTCGTCTCCATCGGCATCCTGATGTTCTCCCTGCTCCTCGGGAACTTCGCCGCGCTGTACCACGACTGGTTCCTCTTTTCCTCCATCGGTTACGGAGGGTTGCTCGGGCTGACCGGCTTAATCATCCCCGTCGACCGCCTCCCCACGGCGCTTGAGGTGGTAGCCCAGGGGCTACCCATCACCCACGGACTGGGCGCTTTGCGCGGCGCGTTCGCAGGCGAGTCGGTGGCACAGGTTTCCTCGGACCTCTTGCTCGAACTTGCTGTTGCAGCCGGACTCGTGGTGTTCACGCTGATGGACCGGGCTGCGCGGCGGCGCGGCATCCTCGTAGGAGGTGGGGAATGACCATGGATGTTCCGATGATCGAGTGCCGCAATCTGCGGAGAACGTTCCAGCGCGGTGGTCCCCTGCGGCGGGGGAGTGAGATCGTGGCGGTCAGCGATATCTCGTTCGACATTCGCCCGGGGTCGATCTTCGGGCTGCTCGGGCCGAATGGCGCGGGGAAGACGACGACCGTGCGGATGCTCTCGACCCTGCTGCTTCCGACAACGGGCAGCGCACGCGTCGCCGGGTTCGACGTCGCCTCGCAGCCCCGCGAGGTTCGCCGGCGGACGGGCCTGGCGCTGGGCGGGGACCGCGGGCTCTTCGGCCGCCTCGCGGCCGAGCAGAACCCCCAGTACTTCGGCGCCATCAACCATCTCGCGCCCCGCGAGGCCAATCGCCGCTCTGACGAGCTCCTCGAGCTGGTAGGGCTGGGCGAACGCCGGCGGTCGAAGGTGTTCGAGTACTCACGCGGCATGAAGCAGCGGCTCCACCTCGCCCGCGCCCTGCTCACCGAGCCCGACGTGCTCTTCCTGGATGAACCCACGGCCGGCCTCGACCCGCTGGGCGCCTACGAGTTCCGGCAACTGGTCGGCGAACTCAAGGAACGCGGCCGGACGATCCTGCTGACGACGCACTTCATGCTCGAAGCCGACGAACTCTGCGACGAGCTGGTCGTGATCGACCGCGGTGTGGTTGTCGCCCAGGGGAGCCCTGCGGCGATCAAGCGGCAGTTCGGTAGCGCCACGGTCGTTGAGATCTCCCTGCGAGAACCCCGGGAAGGGCTTCAGGCGTCCTTGATGGAGCTGCCGCAGGTCCATCATGTGGAGGTCGGCGTTGAGGGGATGCTCCAGACCGTTCGCGTGCACATTCCCTCAGACCAGGATGCGGGCCCGATCGTCGCCCACATCGGCGCCGAGCACGTGGACCACATGACCACACGCACCTCGTCCCTCGAAGAGGCGTACCTCACCCTCATCGGGAGGGAGCAGTAGGCACGAATCATCCTCGGCCTGCTCAAGAGCTTCGTCACCGGCTCGACCGTCTCCGTTGAGTCGGTCTACCCGATTTCGGCGTACTCCGCCGCCTTCGCGGTGATCGGCGCAGTCGTGCAGCTCCCTGTGACGAGTCTTGAGGAAGCCTATCTCGCCCTGCTCGCCGCGGCTTAGGCTGGGACTCGAGCCGAGTCGACCCGGAGGACTCATGTGTACCCGGAACGTCGCCCGCATAGTTGTCTTCAACCCTGACGACGAAGTGCTCCTGCTCCAGTACAGGCATGACCGGTCCCTGGATCCCGAGAAGCCAGAGCTCCTGGAGTACTGGGTGCCTCCCGGTGGTGGTCTTCGCAGTGGCGAGTCCTTCGAGGACGCGGCGCTGCGGGAGCTTGAAGAGGAGACAGGGATCCAGTCAGCCAGCGTGGGATCCTGGGTTTGGACGAGGCGGCTCAAGCTGAGATACCAGGCTGAGGACTGGTTACAGGTCGAGCGCTACTTCGTCGTGTGGGTGTCTCCGCTGGACACCTTGCGCAACTCCACTGCGGAGGAGGAGATCGCCGACATCCAGTGGTGGTCGCTGGAATGCCTGCGGGAATCCGACGCGGTCTTCTTCCCCGAACCCTTCTCGGAGCTGCTCGAACCACTTCTCCAAGGTGAGCTGCCGCCAGAACCACTGGAGATCGGGTTGGGCGCCAACTCAGCGGGGTGAGCCACGTCTCCTGCCTGCCGCGGCAATACGCTAGCTCCAGCAGAGAGCAGGCACTGCAGTGAACGACTCACCCCCATCAGTCCCGGGCCGCCGTGCAGGACGAGCGCTGGCTTGCCGTCCGGGTTGCCGCAGGTTTCCCAGTAGATTCGGTTGCCGTCGCTGACCGGCAATAGGCCTTGGGCATAGGGTTCTATTGCCGGAAGCAGCCTGGCCAATGTGCACTATCCCCTGCTGCTCTCCTGAATCAGGCTGAGGTACGCCTCTTCCAGCGTCGGCTCGCGAGTGACGATGCTCTGGAGCGTGTCCGAGCCGACCACGTTTCGGAGAGTGGCCGCGACGTCCCTCCCTGCATCGGAGTAGACCTTGATACGCTGCGCCGCGCCCTCCATCTCAGACTCGACCCCGGTGACGCCGCGGAGCGCGCGCAGCCGATCGACGAGGTCGGGACTCGCGTCACGGAAGGACACCTCCGTGACCTGTCCTTGCCCGAAGCGCTGTTTCATCCCGTCCGGCGTATCGAGGGCCACCAGCCTGCCGTGGTCGATAACCGCGACGCGTTCGCAGAGCAGGTCGGCCTCGAGCATGTAGTGGGTGGTAAGCAGGATCGTCTTGCCCCGATCCCGCAGCTCGGGGACGAGCCGGCGGAAGTCCTGTGCGGCCTCCGGGTCAAGGCCGATGGTCGGCTCGTCCATGAAGATGACGTCCGGGTCGGGCAGCAGCCCTCGCGCCACGTGGAGGCGCTGGCGCATGCCGCGTCAGTACTGTTCCACCTTGCGGTTGCGGGCATGGGTGAGCCCCACCTGCTCCAGCACCGCATCCGCCCGCTCCGTCCCCTGGCGCGGGTTCATCAGGTAGAGCGACGCGAAGTACTGGAGGTTCTGACGCCCGGTGAGGCGCTCGTACAGGCCCCGTTCGCCCCCGAGGATGAGGCCGATGCGGCGGCGCACGCGCCCTGCCGCCGTCACTACGTCGTGCCCCATAACCCGAGCAGCACCGGCTGTGGGGATGAGCAGCGTCGAGAAGATGCGGATGGCGGTCGTCTTGCCCGCCCCGTTCGGGCCCAGCACCCCGTAGACCTCGCCGGCACGCACCTGCAGGCTGAGCGAGTCGAGCGCGACCACCTCCTCCCGCTGGCCGGTGAGCCGCCGCGAGCGGAACACCCGCCGCAGTTCCTCACACTCGATCGCGAAGGTGTTGGTCACCATGTCCTCCTACCCGACCCTCGCCAGCACGCCGCGCCGCTTGGCCTGCACCTCGGCCACCCGGAAGAGCAGCAGCCCGACCACCCCGTACCCGAGTCCCAGCGCTGCCTCCCGGCCGAGGTCGGGCCAGTAGCCGGAGCCGCCGGCGAACGCCGCCCGCAGGCCGTCCAGCCCGTGCGTGACGGGTAGCATCTGCCCGAGCTCGAATAGGACGGCCGGCAGCTCACTCGTTGGGATGATGACCCCCGTCAGGCTCAGGAGAAGCCCGAGGCAGAGCAGCGTCACATAGCCAAAGACGGCGGACACCGCGAACAGGGGCACGCTTGCGACCCGCAAGGGCACATCGGCAATAGCCGCGATCGTGAGTACACCTCCGACGGCCGTCACGAGACCGAGCGCGAGGTCGGAGGCAACCCTCCCTGCGAGGATCACGAAGAGCGGCGTGCGGGTGAGGAGGCTGGGGCCGAGTGTCCCCAGGAAGAACTCGGTCTGGAGCGAGAAGCCGGTCCGGAAGGCGGCGCCGTTCCAGACCCCGAATAGCACCACGCCCACGCAGAGGTAGGTGAAGATCGCCTCGTCGCCGCGCGAGTTGGCAACCCAGGCGACGACCGCCGCCGTCGGGACGCCGGTGGCCAGCCCCATGACGAACGTATCGAAGTCGCGCCCCTCGCGGAGCCCCTTCAGGAATGCGCCCTGGAAGGCGTGCACGTAGCCGACCTCGATCACCGGCGCCCCCGTCCCCGCTGTCATCGAGTAGGCAATGGATCTGCCCAAAGCGCTCCTTCTCGACCTCGGGATGGTCATGTTGATATCCAACTGCGAGTCCAGATACGGCCAGACTCCCGTGTCTGGCTTCGAACGAAAGCAGGAAGAGAAGCATCCATGCTGAAGGCCGTGCTGCGGGATATGGGGCGGGCCCATCGACGAGGAGGTGGGGGAGGAACGCCTCCTCGACGAGGACATGAAGAGAGCGCTGACGGAGGCGGGAGTCAGGTTTCGGAGACCGACTTCCGTGAAGCCGCCCCGGTGGGCTGTGGATAACTTCGACTCTCCCGCGATATCACCACAGTGTCTGATCCGGGCGATCAATCCCGGGTCTCGCGCCCGCTCTTCGGCTTCGATCGCCGCGTAGGTCGCACCCATTTGAGCGGCGAGGCTATCGGCGTCGAGAGCGTCCGGAGGAGGCATCGGCGCATTCGCGGGCGGCCGGCCCGCCTTCCGCGCAGTCGCGGGCCGTCACGTCAGACAACCTGCGTGATAGCGTGAGGCAGTGGCAAGAGTTGCACGAATGTCCGACACGGCGGGATTGGTCGCCGCGTTCGATGCGGGCACGCTGGTGCGGCCCGATCCCGCAGTGCCGAACCTCGTCGACATCGCCCGAGCGGTGGCTACGGCGAGTGGGGCCGGGGGGCTCGGCCTCTCTCCTTTCGCGGACGATCTCGCCGCCTCGCTCGCCCACCGGCAGCACCTTGTGTTCATCCTCGCGGATGGGCTCGGCCTCGAGATGCTGGAGCGCGAGGCAGCCGCGCGCACACTGCGCGAGCACCTACGTAGCCAGCTTCGCACCGTGTTTCCCTCGTCGACGGCCGTCGCGCTGACCTCGCTTGCGACGGGCGAGTGGCCTGCTCGCCACGCCGTCACGGGCTGGTGGACCTACCTCGAACAAATCGGTGGCCCGGCCACGATTCTGCAGTACCGCCGCCGCAGCGACGAACGCTCACTGGTCGACCTCGACGTCCCGCCGGAAGACGCATTCCCGGTAGTGAGTCTCGCCCCGCGAATGGGGCGCCTCTGCCACTACCTGATGCCTCACAACATCGCCGGCAGCGTCTATTCCCGCTACTGGGCTGGAGGTGCCGCCGTCGCCGGGTACCAGTCGCTGACCGCCACGTTCAGCTCGATCATGGAGACCGTGATGGCTGCCGACGAGCCCACATTCGTCTACGTGTACGTCCCGCACGTCGACAAGGAGGCGCACGACGGGGGACCGGAGAGCGTCGGCACGCGCGACGCCATCATTGCGATCGACCGCCTCGTCGCAGACCTTAAGGCAGGGCTGGGTGACTCCGCCGCCGTGGTCGTCACCGCCGACCACGGTCACCTCGCCGCTTCCCCCAGTGAGCGCCTCATGATCCGGGACGCCGACGGCATCCCGGGGCTCCTCGCGAGCCCACCCTCAGGCGATACTCGCGTTGTCGAGTTCCACGTCCGGCCCGGCGAGCACGACCGCTTCGAGGAGAGGTTCCGCGCGAACTTCGGGGAGCAGTTCTTCCTGCTTACGACCAATGAGGTCGAAGACCTCTCGCTCTTCGGCGCCGAGCCGCTTGCGCCCCGGACGAGGCAGCGGCTCGGCGACTTCACTGCGATCTCCCGAGGCGCGACCGTGCTGGGCTTCTACGCCTCGCAGGCCTCACGAGAAGGGCTGCAGCAGCGCTCGCACCACTCCGGGCTGACGCCCGCGGAGATGCTCGTGCCGCTCATCGTCGCCTGAGCGCCTCACGCGGGCAGTCTGGGCCCCACGTCCACCGCGCCGCGCCCCCTGTGTCATCGCCGCGACGATCGCTGGCGAGAAAGCAGCCCTGCGTTCGCACCTAGGACCAGCACGGCTGACTTCGTTGGCCGGACTGGGGTCGCACACTGGCTCGATTCGCCCTGGACCATGGCAGAGGAGAACAGACCGATGCTGAAAGCCGTGCTGTGGGATATGGGCGGCCCCATCGACAAGGATGTGGGGTACGAACGCCTCATCGACGAGGACATGAAGCGAGTTCTGACGGAGGCAGGAATTGCCTGGTCGGAGGCCGACTGCCGAGAGGCTGCACGCTGGGCCGTGTGTCTACCCACCCGCTTCCGTTCCTCTCCTACGAGGGCACCAACGCGCTGTGCCGGATCGCCCCTGCCCTCGTTTTCAGAACTGAGAGCAAGCACGACGGGGCCGTGTTTCGCCGACGGCTCCGGCACACTGCGACCGGCTAGCCCGGGCCAGGAGCGTCTACCGGCTGACAGAACCGGAGTAGGTACCCATCGGGATCCACTACGACAAATTGCCGTTGCCCGAACATGTCGTCTTCGACGCGATACGACTTCTCCTCCAGCGGCAGCATCAAGCGTCCCTCGGCTTCCACGACCGACTCGTAGAGTGCGTCGAGGTCATCCACATCGATTTGCAGGTTCACCCCGCGACCGTAGGGGAAGTGGAGGTCGCCTAGCAGGAACGCTCGGTCGGTCGGCTGTTCGAGCATGAGTTGAGCACCCTGTCGGTCAAGATAGGCGAAGCGCCCCTCGGGACGGTCGAACATCACGTCGAAGCCAAACACTCGAGTGTAGAACTCCACGCTCCTGCTGATGTCGGACACGATGAGTTCGGGCACGAGACGGGCGAAATTCATGAGCGAATCGTTCTCTCTGGAGCCACCAAGACCGATGCGCCGACCGAGGAGATGGCTGGGGTCTGGGAGCTTCACTCCGCCGTCTCGGCTTCTGCTGCGGGAGTGGGGTGTTCGGCCAGCCAGACGATTATGGAGGAGACGTTCTCCATGGCGTTCGGCAAGTTGGCTACAAACTCGTCAAGGAAGTCGTCGTCGGCCAAGTCGGAAATCCCTCGTACCTCGACAAAGGGAGTGTGGGAGAAGGCCGCCGCCCTTGCTCCTCCCGCGCCCTCGAACGCGACCGCAAGCCCCTCGGTGCGGGCATGGACTTCGCCCCTCCTGCCAGCGTCCACGATGGCCTCGTCACCGCTGGCGATCGGGGCGAAGTGGACCTGGAAGGATCCTTGATCGGGCCCGATGTTCCGAACGAGCTCGGCAAGGTGCCGCCCAGAGCCATCGAACTGGGGTGGCACTCCCCTGAGCACCACGGAGTAGAAGTCGTGCTCAATAGTGGCTGTGCCGACCACGACGTCTCCCACGCGAACGGACTCGGTCAGCGCCCCGGCCACTCCTGCGCAGACCACCAGGTTGACCTCGGGCAAATGGGCCAGCAGGCGCCCAGTGGTCACCGCGAATTGGACCTTGCCCAGTCCTCCCTGGGCGAGGATGACGTCGGTGGCCTCGTACTCGTACACGTCGGTCCTGCCCACCTCACGCTTTTCAGGACTCCCCCAGCGCTGTTCGAACACCCTCGCCAGGACCTCGAATTCCTGGGGTATCGGTGCGATGACAAGAGTGGTCATGGTGCTCTCCTCAGCTGAGCGCGCTCCCCAGCGCGGGGGGTTGGGGGTGCAGATGGACTGTGGGACGCAAGCCAGCCTGAGTACTCGTTGCGCACCCATGGGCCGACCTGCTCAGGCATCGTTACCTGCTCCCTCCCCCTCGATGAGTGTGAGATACGCTTCCTCCAGCGACGCCGTTCGCGTCTGAAGGCTCTCGATGGAGTCCTCGCCGACCGCGGCGACGATGGCGCGCTGGTCTGCGTCGGGCCGAAGCTGGACCGCTGCCGTCTGGAAGAAGCCGTCGCTCCCAACTTCGGTTCGGAGCACGCCCGGAGCAGCATTCAGCAGCGCCTCCAGCGAGTCACGCGCCTCCTTGAGGCGGAGCTCGATGACCACTGCCTGTCCAAAGCGGCCCCCGACCTCCCCCGGCCCCCTCCCCTGCCGTCCTCCTTGTCCAATACAACCTGCCGCCGGAGCAAATCGCCTCCGCCAGCCCAAGTGCTCAGAGGATTCCTAGTGAGGGGGCCGCGGGGTGCCGGTGAGAAGCGTTAGTGGGTCTGAGGTATTCGGCAGATACGCCTGCGTGCCATAGGAATCTCCGACTAGAAGGTTATCACCGGAATGAGGGGCAGACATCTATTCATTCATTCATTCATGTATTCGTCATAGTATTCGAATTCTTGGTGCTCGTGGAGGCTAGTCTCAAGGACGACCGTAAAGTTCGGCTCAATTCCGGACCAGCGCACATGTGATACGCTTGGCAAACTTAGTCCACATGCATGGCACGAGAAAGACTCCGTTAGGCCTGTTACTTCCTCAAATAAGTATTCGTTTTCATAGTATGGCTTTGACCTCCTAATAGGCCTCCCTGTAACAAGGCCTCTAGATGCGCAGGAAGGACAATCTATAAGGCTGGCTATTTCCGCAGATTCTTTTTCCGATTCGGCACGACGCCGAGCGTCGTTACTCAGTTGCTTCCTATCTTCTTTGGATTTGCCGTGAAATACCCTATTATGTGCAGAAATGGACTGCTTTACTGAAGACTCTAATCCCTCTTTGATCACCTTTAGTAACTCGCGGGCAGCGTCCGCTTCTCCAGTCCCGAGTAAGTCGTCTAGATCATGTTCAAGGTGTCGGCATATAATATCCACTACTTCATAGTAGATCTGAAGCCACTTTCGAAGCTTTAGATTCTCAAAGGGAAGTGATCCTGTATGCAGCTCTTCGTTCCTCTGTACTCCTAGGAATTCGCAAAATTTCCGGTTAGGTTCCTCGAATCCGTCTACAACTATCACACACCGCAGGAATACGGAGTGCAGGGGCACCGTTTTTGGTCTTCCTACCTCTCCCACGCCCAAAGCGAAATAAATGTTATCTACCTGCTTTGGGTCAGCATTAAGAACAGGACTAACTTTCGATAGCGCAGCCCTGGCGATGAACTCCATGGCGAGGGACATCCAGAACGCGTATAAGCCTTCATCTGCCTCGGCTAGTTGTGCTCGGCGGATGTAAAGTTTTCCCTTCGACCAATAGTCTTGCTCTGACCACATAATCTAACTCCGCATCTTGACGACATAGGTCCGTTCTAGCCGCCTGTCGTAATCGGCGATTGACGACCCGGCACGTGAATGCAGCATCCGCCGATTGTCGAAAATCAGGCACTGTCCTGCCTTCCACCTGATAACTGTTTGAGTAGCGTCCCTTAGGCCTCGCTCAAGAATGTTCAACACCACCTTATCACCATTGGTCGCTGGTGTCATACATGAAGGGTCATAGCGAAACTCAAGCCTCTCGCTTTTGCGCATCATTAACGGCGCAAGGAAACTCCGAGAACCACTCTTGACCACCATCAAACTCCGTGTCAGCTGCCTTATTTCAGAATCTTCAAAACTAACGTCCCAACCATCGATCAGGACAGTGGGTCGGTTTCCGGCTCCTGGATTGACACATCTGAGAATAACCAACTCTACCGGGTCGCGCCAGTGTGCAGTCTCGGTGTGAAATGGAAACGCGTAAGTACCATGCATGAAGGATAAAGTCCCGGATTGGGAGTCTTCCCGAGGCTTGGGGACTAGAACGTCTACGGCGGGTCTACCGGGACCGGAAGGGACTGTAAGCCCCAAATTGAGTGCTAACGACTCTAGTGGCTCACTCTCACGCGATTCAAATAAATGAAATCCGAAACCGCTCATATTGTGGGGCAATAGGGACAAGGAATCCATCGCCATTGCTGATCACATCCCGTCAGGTGGTGTAAGTGTGCGGCATTCTAGTGACATTTGTCTAGGTGCCAGCAGATTCTGGGATGTCGGTCTGTGGGAGAGCTTCGTTGAGGGTCAGAGTGGCGGGTGGCAGGGAGCGAGGACGGGGGGCCCACTCGTCGTGCCGCGCAGCCCAGGAGGGCACGAACCAGGCGGCGCACGCCGAAAGGCCGGACTTGGACGGCGACCGCTACCGCAGCTCGCCCGAGCGTCCGCTACTCAAACAGGAATCCCCGGATAACGCGGCTGTATCGCTGATACAGCAACCCTCCGGCCAGCAGAATCAGGCCCAGCGCCACAAACGCGATTACCCGGAACTCCTGCTCAAGCGCCCGCGAGTCATACGCAAACAGCTTGACGACCGAGACGGACAGAAGGGCCAGCCCTGCCACCCGCACCCACCGCCATTGCCGCCACACGCCCACCACCATGAGCCCTCCGCCGTAGATCCCCCACAGAAGGGTCAACCCCAGGACCGACACGTTGTCGCTCACGTCGGCGGACAGATTGAAGAGAGTGCTGTCCGCCGATGCCAGGATTTCAGCTGACAGGATCCACAGGGACACGATCGTGACCGCGGCAAACAGGACCATCGGGGCCGTCCGCGCTTCGTCCTTGAACGTGAGGGAAGAGGAGCGGCTGCTCCGGCGTATCAGCCACATCGCCGAGTACAGGCTGGCGATACCGGCGGAGAACGACAGGAAGCGCCAGTTGATGATGGGACGGAAGATCTCCAGGTCGAAATTGGAGGTGTCGATCGCCACCAGACGCACAAGCATCAGCGTCAGCAGCAGATAGGTGGACCAGCGCAGCAGCTCCAGGCCGAGGCGTGCTGCAAGCGCCAGGAAGAGCACCGCTTCCGCAGCCCAGGCAGTGGCAATCCAGGCGCCATCGAGCTGCACGGGCACGGCGACAACGGCGAAGGCGGCCGCCCACACCGCAGCCACGGGAATGGCCACCTGCTCCTGTGGCTGGAGCGCCTCGCGGAAACGGTGGAGAAGGTACGCGGCGAGGGCGGGCAGAGCGATGGTTGCGGCGTAGCCCAGCATGTACAGGTTCAGGAACGGTGTCAGGTCCTCGCGGAGAGCGTCGGGGGTGTCGACCACCAGAAGCCACACGCCGGACACGGCGAAGACCAGATAGGCGAACCGGCGGAGCTGGCGCAGGCGGAGCGGGAACGACAGCCACACGAGGGCGACCGCTTCGACGCCCCAGACCACGCTGATCCAGATGCCATCGAGCTGGACAGGCACGGCGATGGCGGCGAAGACGGCGGCCCACACCGCAGCCACCGGGATCGCCGCTCGTTCCCTCGGCGCCAGCGCCTCGCGGAAGCGGTGGAGGAGGTAGCCAGCCAGGGCGGGCAGGGCGACCGCTGCTGCGTAGCTGAGCATGTACAGGTTCAGGAACGGGGTGAGGTCCTCGCGGAACGCGTCCGGCGTGTCCACCGCTAGCAGCCAACCCGCCGATACGGCGAAGACCAGATAGGCGAACCAGCGGAGCTGGCGCAGGCGGAGCGGGAACGACAGCCAGACCAGCGCAACCGCTTCGACGCCCCAGGCGATGCTGATCCAGATGCCATCCAGCTGGACAGGCACGGCGATGGCGGCGAAGACGGCGGCCCACACCGCAGCCACCGGGATCGCCGCTCGTTCCCTCGGCGCCAGCGCCTCGCGGAAGCGGTGGAGGAGGTAGCCAGCCAGGGCGGGCAGGGCGACCGCTGCTGCGTAGCTGAGCATGTACAGGTTCAGGAACGGGGTGAGGTCCTCGCGGAACGCGTCCGGCGTGTCCACCGCTAGCAGCCAACCCGCCGATACGGCGAAAACCACGTAACCGAACCAGCGGAGCTGGCGCAGGCGGAGCGGGAACGACAGCCAGACCAGCGCAACCGCTTCGACGCCCCAGGCGATGCTGATCCAGATGCCATCGAGCTGGACAGGCACGGCGATGGCGGCGAAGACGGCGGCCCACACCGCAGCCACCGGGATCGCCGCTCGTTCCCTCGGCGCCAGCGTCTCGCGGAATCGGTGGAGGAGGTAGCCGGCCAGGGCGGGCAGGGCGACTGCTGCGGCGTAGGAGAGCATGTACAGGTTCAGGAACGGGGTGAGGTCCTCGTTGAGCGCCTCGGGAGTATCCGAGGAGAGAAGCCGTACGGCGGACACTGCGAACATCAGGTAGGCGAACCAGCGGAGCTCGCGCAGGCGGAGCGCGAGAGACAGCCAGACCAGCGCAACCGCTTCGACGCCCCAGGCCACGCTGATCCAGATGCCATCCAGCTGGACAGGTACGGCGATGGCGGCGAAGACGGCGGCCCACACCGCAGCCACCGGGATCGCCGCTCGTTCCCTCGGCGCCAGCGTCTCGCGGAATCGGTGGAGGAGGTAGCCGGCGAGGGCGGGCAGAGCGACTGCTGCGGCGTAGGAGAGCATGTACAGGTTCAGGAAGGGGGTGAGGTCCTCGTTGAGCGCCGCGGGAGTATCCGAGGAGAGAAGCCGTACGGCGGACACTGCGAACATCAGGTAGGCGAACCAGCGGAGCTCGCGCAGGCGGAGCGCGAGAGACAGCCAGACCAGCGCAGCCGCTTCGACGCCCCAGGCGATGCTGATCCAGATGCCATCCAGCTGGACAGGCACGGCGATGGCGGCGAAGACGGCGGCCCACACCGCAGCCACCGGGATCGCCGCTCGTTCCCTCGGCGCCAGCGCCTCGCGGAAGCGGTGGAGGAGGTAGCCGGCGAGGGCGGGCAGAGCGACTGCTGCGGCGTAGGAGAGCATGTACAGGTTCAGGAAGGGGGTGAGGTCCTCGTTGAGCGCCGCGGGAGTATCCGAGGAGAGAAGCCGTACGGCGGACACTGCGAACACCAGGTAGCCGAACCAGCGGAGCTGGCGCAAGCGGAGCGGGAACGACAGCCAGACCAGCGCAGCCGCTTCGACTGCCCAGGCCACGCTTACCCAGATGCCATCGAGCTGCAGGGGAACGGCGATCGCGGCGAAGATGGCCGCCCACACCGCTGCTACGGGGACGGCCATCCGTTCCCACGGCTCGAGCGTCTCGCGGGAGCGGTGGAGGAGATAGCCGGCGAGGGCGGGCAAGGCGATGGCCGCGGCGTAGCTGAGCATGTACAGGTTCAGGAAGGGGGTGAGGTCGTCGCGGAACGCGCCGGGACTCTCCACGGCCAGCAACCACACCGCGGACACGATGAAGACCAGGTAGCCGAACAACCGGAGTTCGCGCATGCGGAGTTGGGTCGACAGTCCCACCAGTGCAACCGCCTCGACTCCCCAGGCCATGCTGATCCAGGGCCCTTCGAACTGCAGGGGAACCGCAAGAGCAGCGAATCCCGCCGCCAGCCCCGCCACGTAGGGCCTCAGGGTGGGCTGCTCCTCTCCCCGCAGCTGGCAGCCTGCTACCAGAAGCACGTAGAACGCCGCCAGCAGTGCGGTGAAGCCTCCCATCCAGGGGCGATAGTCGTCGTACAGGAGCGCGTAGCTGATGAGCCAGTACGCGATGGCGTTCACCGTCACCAGCGCCAGGTCAAGCATGCCCGCCGCCTGCCGCCGCACGATGTGGAACGCGATGGTGGCCCCCGCGAAGACGAGGAATATCGCGGTGATGCCGATCTCAGCTAGCGGCGTCGCGGGTTCCAGCTCCTCCATCCAGAACCCGAAGAGGATCAGCGAGCCGATCCAGGCCAGCAGGGTGAACCAGCGCCAGTTGCGGAAGCTGGCCAGCGCCAGCACCCCCATGTCCAGCACCAGCACATAGGCCAGCAGCAGCCGCTCGTCGGGCAGCTCCTTCTGCAGCAGCAGCGGCGTGGCGAAACCACCGAAGATGGAGAACACGGCAAGGCCAACCGATTCGTGGCGCAGCGACAGCAGCACCCCGCCGAGCGTGATCAGGGCGAACGACGCGAGGGCGACCACGGGCGGAATGAGCCCGTACAGGGCGAACGCCCCGTAGACGGCCAGATAGAGAACCGCCACGCCGCCACCGGCGACCGTCTGCGCCCAGACCGGGTAGCGGTTGCGGAAGTACTCGCCGGCGGCCAGCAGGGCCAGACCGGCGACCACACCCAGGATGGCGCGCTCCCGCTCCCCCAGCCAGCCCCTGTCGATGGCCAGGTTGATGAAGAAGGCCACTCCGAGAATCAGCGCCACCATCCCGATGCGAGCGAGCCAGTTGCCGCCCAGCAGCCACTCCCAGTTCTGATCCGTCAGGGACCAGCCTGTTCCGCCCCGGCGCCCGCCTCCGCCAGAGCCGCCAGCGGAGCTGGCAGGTGTCGATGCCTGGGGCGCCCGCGAAGTCGCAGGCGTCGCGGCGGGCGGCCGCGTAGCCGGTGGAGGCGCCGGGGTGGAAGTGGGCGGCCGCGTAGCCGGCGGAGTCGCTGGGGTGGAAGTGGGAGGCTGCGCAGGCGGTGGTGTCGCCGGCGTGGCGGTGGGAGGCCGCGTAGCCGGCGGAGTCGTTGGGGCGGGAGGGGGCCGCCGCGATGCTGGCGGAGTCGCCGGGGTGGGTGTGGGAGGGCGCGCAGGCGGTGGAGTCGCCGGGGTGGGTGTAGGAGGGCGCGCAGGCGGTGGAGTCGCCGGGGTGGGTGTAGGAGGGCGCGCAGGCGGTGGAGTCGCCGGGGTGGGTGTGGGAGGGCGCGCAGGCGGTGGAGTCGTTGGGGCGGGAGGGGGCCGCCGCGATGCTGGAGGAGTCGCCGGGCTGGCAGTGGGAGGCTGTGTTGGCGGTGGTGTCGCCGGCGTGGCGGTGGGAGGCCGTTGAGTTCCCCGAGGAGCAGCGGCGCCTCCCTCCAGCGCCGCCAGGCGTTCCGCCAGGCGGGCCATCTCCGCACTCTGAGAGAGGACCATCTCCTGGAGTTGCCGTAGCTGTTCCTCTGGGGATGCGTTTTCGTCCAGCTCGGCGATGTCGGCCTGGAGCTGGGCCGTTCCGCACCGCGGGCAGTAGCGATCAACGGTCGCCAACTCGCGACCGCAGTTACGGCAGGTCACGGGGCTACTTGCAGGTGCTGGAGGGAGGCAGGTCTCATGGGCGTGCGCGCTTGCGGCGCCGATGCCACAGGCTTCTCGCCCTGGCGCCGTGGATAGGTTCGTGCAGGCGGGGTGGGCTCACGCGTGGAACTCGAAGCCGCTCCGGGGGTTCCTTCGCGCATGCCCCCGACTATAGGGACAGTAACTCCGAATTACGCCACCCCCCGGAGAGAGCGCAACGGCTATGGGCGCTGGCGCCCTCGCTGGGGTCAGCAACCAGCAGTCCGCCTCCCCAGGGTCGCGGTAGCGTTGGCTGGAGCGGCAGGCTCTCACCGGTCAGTGGACGCAGGCTCCGCGCATGCCTGCGCCCTGCGGAAGACAGGCAAGATCGACTGTTGGGGATGGAACGAGCACGGCCAAGCTAGCCCGCCGCCGGGGGGCTAGCAATCGGTGAGCGAGGGCGATCGCCAAACCGCGCCCTGCGGAAGACAGGCAAGATCGACTGTTGCGGATCGAACGAGGAGCGCCATCTAGGAAGGGAGCGGGCCTGCGATTGATGCCGAGATTACGCAGCGGTCGATGGCAGGGCGTTCCCCACCCACTCGGGCCTCGAGCCGCGACACCGGAAGGGGCCGGCCGTGGTGACAGCAGCCGCCCCACCGGCAGCAGTGCAGTTGGTGGTGGAGCTGTAGGCGAGGGCTCAGGGACCGCGATCCGCCGTCGCTGGCGCCGCCCCACGCTTCACCACGGACCAGGTGACGGGCTCGCTGGTGGCGATCCAGTAGGTCTGGCCGGTTTCAAGGGTGGGGAGGGTGTTCAGGCCGGGTACGTCGCCGAGGCCGGGGAAGAAGGCGAGCCAGGTCTCGGCGACCTCGTCCCAGCGATAGACGGCGACAACGCTTTCGGAGATGTCGGAGCGGTCGCCTCGCAGCGCCTCATCGATCGGTGTGCCATCCCCGCCGGGCCAATCGAACGTGTTCCAGCCGGAGTCGAGAGGGAGTTCCACGAACGGGCGCTCGATGAGCACGCGGTAGACCTTCGTGCGGCTGCCGTCCGCCGAGGCAACCGTGATCGTGACCTCGCTGACGCTCGATAGGTCCACCTGGTGGCCGTCTGCATCGTCGCCGTCGGCATCGGGCGGGTGGATGGTGACATCGGTGCGCCGCTGCACGGTCGTAGCCTCAATGGTCGTCTCCGTGACTCCCTCGCCGGGAATGCCCTCGTACTCGGTCCGCCCTCCGTCGAACTCCCCAAAGTCCACACCGCCGAGGGTGAGGGAGGCGAGGCGCGCGTCGATGGCGTCGGGCATGTTGTAGGTGTAGACCTTGTCGTCGCTGGCGTCGGCGACGTACATCACGTCACCGTCGGACCAGATGCCGCGGGGGCTGTTGTTGCTGGCGCGCGAGAGCAGCGTGAAGTCCTCATCCTTGACGCGTTCGAGCGCCACGCTCTCAGGCTCCTCCTCACCCTCTGCTTCTTCCTCCCCATCCAGCATCGGCAGGCGGTAGGCGAAGAGCTGCTTGGCCCCGTCGTCGGAGACCCAGACGCTGCTCCGATCCGACCAGATGCCCCGCGGGTCGCCGTTGGCGGAGTCGAGGGCGTAGTCGGCGAGCAGCTCCCCGCTCTCCTGGTTGTAGGCGAAGAGGCTGTTCTCGCGGCCGTCGAGCACCCACATCGTCTGGCCGTCGGACCAGATGCCGCGGGCGTCGGCGTTGCCCTCGGCAAGCTCGATCTCGCGGTCCTCGAGGCGCTCTCCCGTGGCGAGGTCGTAGGCGAAGAGGCGCTCACGGCCGCTGTCGGAGACCCACACGCTCTCCCGGTCGGACCAGAAGCCACGCGGGGCGCGATTGGTCTCGTCGAGCGCGAACTCGCGGCTTTCCCCGCGTTCGCCGGTCGCGAGGTCGTAGGCGTAGACGGCGTCATCGGCGCCGTCACCGTTCTCGGCGAGCCAGACCACGGCGCCGTCGGACCACAGGCCTGAGGGCGTGTCGTGACCGCTGTCGAGTTCGTCGATGTCACGCGTCACGGTCCACTCAAAGTCGACCTTGCTCGGGGAGGGGCCACCGCCACCCCCGCCACCCCCGCCACCCCCGCCACCCCCACCACCGGTGATGACGGGTGGCGGGGGTGGCTCGGATACGGTGATGGTCACGTCGATCTCGTCGGAGTCGCCGGACGAGTCCCGGGCTGTAACCCTCACTGCGTAGGAAGGCTGGATCTCGGGGTTCAGCACGGTTCCCGCACCCACCGTGATCTGACCCGTGTGCTCGTCGATGGCGAAGGAAGCCGCGTTCGTACCGGATAGCCTGTAGGTCAGCGTGTCGCCGGCGTCGGGGTCCGTGGCCGCGACCGGCGCGCCGACGTTCGTACCCGGCCCTGCGGTCTTCGAGAGGGCGCGAACGCCGCTCTCACTGGACGGGAACTCCGGCGGTTCGTTCACGTTGGTAACGGTGATGGTCACCGTGACGGTGGCGGAGGCGAGGGACGGGTCGGTGGCGGTGACCGTCACGGTGTAGCGGTTTCTCGACTCGTGATCGAGCCGGGCGCGTGTCCGCAACTGGCCGTTCCGGTCGTCGATGCCGAAGGATGCCGCGCCGGCGCCACTCAGCCTGTAGGTGAGCGTGTTGTTGTCGGGGTCGGTGGCCTCGACGCGGACGCCGATGTCCCGGTCTGGGGGTGTGTTCTCGGGCACGCTGCGGGCGCGGGTCTCCGTGGACGGGAACAGGGGTGGGCTGTTGGGTACCGGCGCCTGCACACTTTCCAACACCCTGTCAGCGCTCTTCCCGGAACCCTCCCGGTCGTTGTAGGAGGCGGTGACCCTCAGGAAGTCGTTCAGGTCGGTGGCGCCCGGCGTGTAGGTGCGCGACGTGGCCCCGTCGATCACGATCCAACCACCTGACCTGTTCGGGGAGCCCTCCCACGACCAGGTAATCGCGCCGGAGACGCCGTCGGGGTCGGTCAGGGTGGCGGTGAGCGCGGTGCCGACCTGGGGCTGCAGCGACGACAGGAGTATCGCCCCTGCTTCGTCGACGTTGGTGACGGTCACGGTCACCGGCAGTGTGCCCTCGTTGGGCCCGTCCGAGGCGCGCAGGGTTACCTGGTAGACGTTGTCGCGGTTGGCGTCCGCGGGGTTCTCGAAGTCGGGTGTGGTGCGGAAGCTGAGCGTGCCTCCATCGATCTTGAAGTCGCCGCTGTCGGCCCCTCCCAGCGACCATCTGATGCTGTCCCGCTCCGGGTCGCGGGCGCGGTAGGAGTCCACGAACGTACTGCCTCGCTCGGGGACAGAGCTGGCGGCCTGCCCCTCTATTTCCGGCGCCTCGTTCACGGGGCGGACACGAATCGTGACCGCGATGCTGGCGTCCGTTGTGGGGTCGGAGGTACCGCTGGCGTCCTTGCCGTCGCTGACCGACACGAAGAAGGAGTAGGTGTTCCCGGTTTCGTAGTCGAGGGCGACCCTGGTCTGTAACTGCCCGGTCGAGGGGATGATGCCAAAGGATGCGGCGCCAGTGGTGTCCAGGGAGTAGGTGAGCGTGTCACCCTGATCTGGATCCGTTGCCGCGATCGCCACACCGATGTCCACACGCGCCGACGTGTTTTCGTCCACGGCGCGCTCGCCGCTCTCGCCGGACGGGAACGCCGGCGCCTCATTCACGTTGGTCACGGTGATGCTCACGGGCAGTTCACTGGTGCTGCTCCCGTCAAAGGCGCGCACGGTGACCCGATAGATGTTGTTTCGATCGGCGTCCGCCGGGAGTTCGTAGTCCAGGATGTCTCTGGTCAGTAACTGGCCAGACGTCTGGACAACGTCGAAGAACGCGGCATCGGTACCGGCCAGCGTGTAGTTAAGCGAGTCGTTGTCGGGGTCCGTCGCCGCGAGCGGCGCGCCGATGTTCGCGCCGGTCGGCGTGTTCTCCGCCACCGAGCGCGCCGGGCTGGCGCTACCAAACGTCGGTAGGCGGTTCTCGCCGACCCTGAGTATCAGGTCCCCGCCGCCGCCGTTCGATGTAGTGACGTACAGGGCGCCATCGGGGCCCAGCATCGGTGTCCGGAGGCGGCCGTAGGTACCGTCGAACTCCGAGACGACGACCCGGCTCACCAGGGCGCCTTCCGGCGTGAATTCGAAGAGGCGCAGCTTCTGGTCCTTCAGGGTGGCCACTGCCAGCCGCCCCTCCCAGACCCCCCACTGGTCGCCATCGAGGAAGATGCCGCCGCTGGTGGCCAGAGTCGACGATCCCGATGACCACCTGGCCTCAACGGCGCCGGGGAACTTCACAAGGTCGGTCATGGGGACCCTCTGGTTGTACCCGGGCGCCGGGTCCCAGCCGTAGTTGCCCCCGACGGTGAGCAGGTTGATCTCGTCGTCAAACGCCGGGCCGTGCTCCACGGACCACATCTGGCTCGTGCCGGGGCGGAGCGCCAGCCCCTGCACGTTGCGGTGGCCGTAGGTGTAGACGAGGGGTGCATCGGGGAACGGATTCCCGGGCGCCCCGGCGCCCGTCATGGCGTTCACCCGAAGGATCTTGCCGCCGAGCGAGTCCAGGTCCTGGGGAACCGTCCCGGTTCGCCCGTCGCCCGTCGCGATCCAGAGGTAGCCTCGCGGTCCGAAGCGTAGCCGGCAGCCGCCGTGGGTGCTGGCCGTGGGGAGGCCTCCGACGAGGGGATCGGCGACCCGCGTGGCCGCGGTGTAGGCGGTGTCGATGGTCCATGCGACGACCTGCACTTCCGGCCCGGTGTGGGCCTGGCAGGTGTAGAAGCGCCGGTTGCTGGAGAAACGGGGGTCGACGACTATCGCCATCAGTCCCACCTCGCTCCCGACGAACAGGTCACTGAAATCCGCGGTGACAGTCTGGACCGTGCCATCCGTGAGCCGGCTGCTCAGGACGCCCGCGCGCTGCGTGAACAGCATCGTCCCGTCGGGCGTGAAGGCGATGTCCCAGGGGATTGATAGACCCAAGACGAGCGTGGTCACGCGGATGCCGGGCGAGGAGACCTCGGTGGTGCTCACGCCCCGCACGGTCTTGCCGGAACCAAGCGCGTCGCTGTAGGACACCGTGGCCCGCAGGTACATGCCCTCGTCGTCGCTGGTGGGGGTGTAGCGGGCCGAGGTGGCGCCGCTGATGTTCGCCCACCCGCTGGAGCGGTTCGAAGACCTGGCCCATTGCCAGGTCTCGCCGCTCACACCGCCGTCCGGATCGCTCAACGTTGCGACGGTCGCGGCGCGGGACTCCCTGAACTTGATCGATCCGGGTTCGTCCAGGTTGTCGACGTCGATCGTCACCCTGATGTCGTCGGAGTTTTGGGCGGCATCCGAAGCCGTAACGGTGACTGAGTAGCTGGACCTGGCCTCGTGATTGAGGGCGGCTTTCGTGCGCAACTGGCCTGACGCCTCGACGATTGCGAAGAACGAGGCATCAACGCCCGAGAGGGTGTACGTCAGCGTATCGCGGGCGTCCTGGTCCGTGGCGCGCACGCGGGCGCCTAGGTGCGTGCCGGCGGGCACACTCTCGGCGACGGAGCGGCTGGCAGGGGAACTCTCGATGAAAGCCGGCGCACTGGAGGAGTCCGTGACCTCCGCCGTCAGAGTGGCCAGGATGTAGTCCTCACCGCCGATGGTTGCCCCGTGCCGGACATCCACCGCTTCATCCAGCGCGTCGTTGTCCGCGACCGCGGTAAGCGTGATTGTTTGGGGCACGCTCCAGGTGGTGGTTGTGAACGGCAGCATCGCGGGAGAGGCCATCAGCGCCCCAGTGTCGGTGCTCGTGACCGTCACTGTCAGGTCAGCGGCGGGCTCCTCCGCCAGCGCCACCGTGTACATGACGGTTTCGCCTTCGTCGATGTCGGCGCCGTCTGGCGACAACTTCAATGCGGGGAGGTCCTGGTCGGTCACGGCAACCGTTACGTCGGGAACGAAGACGAGGAGACTGTCGTCCACGATGTTAACGAGGTGAGTGATGCTCACGGTCTCATCTCGCGCGTCGTCGTCCAGAACGCCGGTCAGCGTGACCGCCTGGGGAGTACTCCAGTCGGTGGTGGTAAAGGCCAGCCGTTCGGGGTAGGCCCTCACCGCGCCGCTGTCACCACTGAGGGGGGATACCGTCACCGTGTCGGTCGGTTGGGTCGCCAGCGCCACCGTGTAGGTGGCGGTCTTGCCTTCGTCCACGCTGACGCTCTCGGGCACGAGCGCCAGCTGCGGCTGGCCCGGGTCCGCCACGTTTACGGCCACCTGGCCGAGGACATAGTTCCGGCCATCGAAGGCAGCTCTGTGAGCGATGGATGTCCGCTCGGGGAAGGGGTCGAAGTCGCCGAGGGCCCTGACCGTCACGTCCTGTGCGGTATGCCAGTTCTGTGTGGTGAACGTCAGTGAGTCGGGAGCGACAGTCAGGACGGACGAGTTGAAGCTCGTGGTGATGGTCACGTCGGCCGCTGGTGGCGCCGCTAGCTCCACCGTATAGGTGGCTTCGGCGCCTTCCGTCAGGGCGAGCCTGCCATCGTAGAAGACTGCAGCACCGAAGTCGGCATGCGTCAGCGTCAGGGTCAGCACGTCGTCGTCCGTCACGTGAACAGTCATGGGTCTGGCCGGATAGGACGCGCCGCCAATGGAGACGCCGTGGGTGATTTCCACCACTTCGTCGACCGGGTCGAGGTCGTCGGTCCCGCTCACCGTCGCCGTCTGGGCCATGTTCCAGGTGGTGGAGGTGAAGGTCATGGAAGACGGCAAGACCGTCGCTGCGGCGTCAGGGCCGGTCGCCAGGGACACCGTCACGTCGCTCGCGGGCGGCGCTGTGAGCGCCACCGTATAGGTCGCCGTTGCGCCCTCCGTCACGGTTACGGTGTCCGCCCCGAGATCGAGCAGTGGCAGGGCGCCGGCCTCAATGCAGGTCGAGAATTCGGATGTGCTGCCGCTACCGTCGCCGGGGTAGCCGGTGGCCGTGGCGGTGATGTAGTTCCCGACCGGCGCCTGTGGGGAGGTAACGTCCCCCTCGATCGCACTGAGGGTGAAGTCGAGTGCTCCGGCGCTGTCCGTCGCCCTCAGTGCGTTGCCCAGCCAGGCCTGCCCTTCGCCATTGGTCGAGGCGTCGCAGGATGTGTTGCTGTAGAAGTCCAGCCCGAACAGGGTCCCGGCGGTGCTGTTGAGGCTCCCGGTTATCTCGAAGCGGTCGCCGCCCACGACCGCGGCAGCGAGGACCGGGAAGTTCTGGAGGCCGTTGGGGCCCGCATCGTTGTCTCCGGTGTCGTTAGCGGTCACACCGTCTGGGGCAAGGTCGATACCCAGCCCGGTGTTCGAGTGGATGGCGTTCCGCCGAACGCCGTTCTTGAGGGCGCTGGAGGACTCGATCGCCACGCCGTCGCCGCCGTTGAAGGCGATGATGTTGTCGAGGACCTCGTTGCCGGTGGCGGCGCCGGTGATGTGGACGCCTGACCCGGTGTTGGCCAGCGCGGATGCCCCGCCCTGAACGGTCCCGATCAAGTTGCCCGTGATCGACGTTTCCGTGGCGCCGGAGAGGCTGATGCCGTGCGAGTCGTTGCCGGAGATGACGTTTTTCCTGACGGTGACGCCGGACACGCCGGTGATGGACACGCCAGCCCCGCCGTTTCCCTGGTCCGTCGCGCCGGCGGTGTCCGTGCCGATCAGGTTGTCCTCGATGAGCTGGCTACCGGCGGTTTCCAGCACGAGGCCGTTCCCGCCGAAGCGGTTGATCGCGAGCCCGCGGACGTGGCTGTTGGCGGCGGTGATCTTCAGGCCATCCGTGCTCGTCCCGGCATTCGTCCCGTCCAGCTCGATCCGGATCGTCCCGGCGCTGGCCCCCGGCTGGCTGAAGCCGTCGATGAACACCGTCTTGGCAATCGTGGGCAGCGCCGAAGCGGGCTGGATCGTGTGCGGCCCGCTCCCGCTGATGTCGAACTCGATGATGCCACCGCCGTCCGCGTTGGCTTGCTCGATCGCGGCGCGCAGCGTGCAGACGCCGCTCCCGTTGTCACAGTTGCCGTCGGTCGTGTCGCTGTCGGCGCCGTCGCCGGTGGAGTCGACCGTGAAGGTGACGCCGTCGAGCTGGCCGGTGGATGCGACGGCGGCGAGGGCGTCCGCTCTGCCGGCGCCGAATTTTTCGTCGAACCCCGGCTCGCCGATGTCGACGGCGGAGTCGACAAGCTTCTTGTACACGGCGTCCGCGGCAGCCTTCTTTGTGCTTGTCGGTTCGGCGAGCCGTTCCGCTTCCAGCAGCAGGGCGGCGACCCCCGCTACGTGGGGCGCTGCGGCGGAGGTTCCGAAGAAGGGGTTGGAGAAGCCGCCGGCGCCGGTGATCGACACGCCGTCGATGGCGACGACTTCCGGCTTCGGCCGGGTCTCGCGAGTCGGGAAGAAGATGTCCGCCGCCCCGTAGTCGCTGAAGGACTCAAGGTCATCGTGTCCCGGATCGCTGGCGCTGATCGCGCCGACGGCAATCACGCCATCGGCGGCGGGGTGGCCGATGATGCCTCCGGCCGGCGTCCCGTACTCCGTGATGGCGCCACGGCTGGCAAACAGCTCCAGGCGCTTCGCGGGGCCGGCGGTGTATTCGTGGATGTAGATGTCGACGCTCCGTGCCCAGAAGAGTGGATCGAAGGGGCTCGCGGACACGATTTCATACGGAGCACCATCGCCATCCTGTATTCGGGCGCTGACGATGCAGAGCCCGTTCTGAATGTTGAACTTGGTGGGCTGCAGCCCTCGCGGGCACACGAAGAGGTCGTAGTCGGTCCCGGATGCATCGAACGGGTCGTTCCATTGCAGGATTACGGTGAGTCCGAGGGACTTTTCGAACGCCAATGCCGTGTCGTTGGCGCCGAAGGCGTGGTACCCGTCCCCCCCGTCGACAAAGTCAGCCTCGTAGTGGCGCAGGGCGAAGTTACCCGCAGCGGAGACGAACACCACGCCTCTCGCGACGGCATCCGCAGCAGCGAGCGCCACGAAGCCATCCTCGAACCAGGGCTGCAGGTAGTAGCCCAGGTCGTCAACGATGATGTCGGCGCCCTCCCCGCCGAAGGCGTCGTTCTCCAGCCACTCGACGGCGCGCACGAAACGCAGGGAGGTTTCGGCGCCCGAAAAGGCGAGGCTCGCCCCTGGCGCGAGGTCGTGGACGATTTCGAGTAGCGCGGTGCCTTCGTCGTCGCTGCCCGGCTGGTCGGAGTTGACCTCAACACTGGCGGGCAGGTCGCCGGTGGCCTGGGCGCTAACCATTGAATCCACACCAGAGGATATGACGCCAACCTTCACGCCCGCGCCCGTGAGGCTGCTCCACTCGCGCACCAGGTTGGCGCGGTGGATTGCGTCCCCTTCGGTGTTCACGGAGCCCGTCCGTGTCACGGCGTAGTCGGGAGGCGTGATGTCCCGCACGACCTCCAGGGCCGCGAACTGATCCAGCGCCGCGGGGGGAATCCAGGCCTGCACGATGCCCCACTCGCCCCCGACGATCTCGATCTGCGCTCCGAGCTCCCGTAACTCGGCCAGCGCCGCTTCGTCCGTCGAGCTCATGTAGAGGTAGACCTCGACGTTTCCGTCCTCGTCGAAGCGAACGAGGTCGAGCGATGAGTCGGGAGGAGGGGCGCCAGCGCGGGGGGCTCCCCTGGTGATCGCGGCGCTGGCGTCAGGAGCTTCCCCCTGCTGGGACGAGCGGGGTTCGGCGCCTTCGCCGGGCTGCTCCGTGAGGCTCCTCAGGAGGGGGCTGACCTTGGAGTCGTCCTTGCCGGCCGCCGTGTCCGGGGGGCCCTCGGCGAGTGCCGGGGCGGCGCCCGCGGTCAGCGTCAGGAGGACCAGCAGCAGAGCGAGGGCAGCGCGTAGACGGCGCCGCGAATGCGAGAGCTCTCCGGTCGAGGTCACTCCGGCTGCTCCAGCTCTGACACTCGTCCGACAAACAGGAGCGCCCCGGTCGCCCGGTCCCGCACGAGGAATATGAAGGGCCGGTCGACGGTCAGGGTGACGAGCTCCCCGGGGTCCACCGCTCGCCTGACGCCGACGATGACGGCCGTGGCCGCCGCCGCCTCGGTTCCCGCTTCGTCAACCTCCACGAACGCCTGATGGACGACATCGCTGATCAACAGGCACTGGTCGCCTCCCGTACGGCACGACCTCCCGTTCATCCCCGAGAAGTCGGCTGCCCTCTCGTCGAAGGCGTCTGGCATCCCCATCTCGCTGAGCGTCCCGGCAAGATTGAAGGTTGCCTCCACCCCGAACTTCGGCATGGTCAGGAGAACGCGCCTGGTCTCCAGATTCTCCAGGATCGCGTCCGTCAGGGAGGCGTCCAGCAAGCCTTCGATCTCGCGAAACCTCCCCTCGTCCGGCAGCAGGATGGTCATGGAGATCTGGCCGCCCTGGTACAGCAACTCCACGGCCTGATACCCCGCGCCGCGCATGTAACCGAAGCTCCCTTCCTGGCGCATCATCGACGCTTCAACCTCGCCCCCACGCAGCGGGTAGAAGGGAAGCGGCGCCGTCGCGCGCTCATCGAAGGGAAGCTGCCATGCTGCGTTGAAGTAGATGGCGTTGGCTAGCACCAGCCGTGTCAGGGGATCAATCGCTCCGGGCGGAACGAGGCTCGCGATGCGGCCCTCCGTCTCACTGGCGACCCAGTCGTTAATGCGGACGCGCGACTCCTCCGGGGCGCTGCGGAAGTCCGTTCGCTGCACATCGCCCCCGTACTGCTCGGCCAGGATGTCCAGGAAGGCCGTCAGGAACTCGTGCTCCTCCTGGCCCCAGACGGCGTTCGCGATGCTTAACCGAAAGCCGTCGCCGTCGCCGTCCATTGCCTCGCTTCCCCGGGAAGCGAGCGCGAGGTCGAGGGCATTGAACGCGGGATGCAGCCGGTCCTGGGCAAGGGAGAAGCGGAGCGTCTCCGCCATCTGGCGCTCGGTCTCGCCCCTGGCCCCTGCGTAGGTCAGGGCGAGGGCCAGGGAGATGCTGTGGGGGGAGTAGAACAGGTTGCCTTCCCGCTGGGCCAGCGCGCGGTACAGGTCGAAGGCGAAGGCCGTGTTGCCTCGCGCAAGTTCGGCCAGTTCCGGCCCGGTCGCGCCCGGCGACAGGGTCCGGGTCTTGAGGGAGTGCAACGCTCTTGGGGCCGCGGGGTTGGGTGTGGCCGGGCTCTCCGTCGCTGGAGTAGTGGTGGCCGGGGTGGGTGTGGTCGTGGGCGTGGGCGTGGTCGCGGTCGTGGTCGCGGGCGTGGGCGTGGGCGTGGGCGTGGGCGTGGGCGTGGGCGTGGTCGTGGTCGTGGGCGTGGTTGCGGACCGCGTGGCCTCGGGAGCGGTTGGGGAGGGGCTTGCCGTGGGCCCGGGATCGCGTGTGGGCCGAACCGGAGGGGGGGTCTGCTTCGGGGCCTCAGGGGCCCGTGTGGGTGTTGAAGTGGGTGCCGGTGTCGTGACGGGAGGCGCAGGAGGGTTGGATGCTCCACAGCCGGCCAAGCCCACCATCGCACTGGCCGCTAGCGCGACGGCTGCGACAGCACTCAGGAGGAATACAAATATTCGATGCCAAGTCACTACTGTGCCCACATCACATCGTGACAGCGACCACACTCCGCGCCACCCCGACGGCGCCGGGCCCCTGCGGGTTCACGCACAGCCCGCACTCAGGGCAGGCACGCGAGGGCCAGGCGGAAGAGTTCCCCCAGCCCGCACCACCACCGGGTCGGGGCGGGCTGGCGGAGCTGTTGTCGACGCATTCGGCGTTAACACGCTCACCACTTTTGCGCACGGCTAAACCTACTGGATCGCACTGGATCGCCGTCACGGAACCGGTCACCTGGACGGTCCCTGCAGGCCCTTCCGCCACTTCCATTGCCACCGGCGAGGGCGGCGCCGAGACCACCCTTGGTTGCTGGATGACAGGATCACCACCAACCCGAAGGTGGTACTGCACACAGGTAGACCCCGGTGATGGACAGTAGCGAGTGGGATCCCTGTCGGGTCACCGCGCTGACATCTCCGATCGCACACCTACAGCCCCACGGCCAGTTCGGAGGTTCGCAGTATGGTACGCGTTGGCCTAACCAGATCCCGCCAATAGGGACTGTACTGCGAACTCTTCGGGCGCTGCAGCGGTCATGGCTCTGCGCAGCCCAGTTCCCGCCGGGGAAACATATCCCAGTCGGGAGCGCAGGTGAATCAGGCTGTCCACTCCTGGAATTCGTGCAGCCCCCTACGCTGGAAACTCTCTAGTTACCCTCGTCGACGGTGAAGCGGCCACTGTCGCTGCGGCCGAAGACGTCGGGGAAGTACGTCTCCTCGGCGTGTGCGGGGGCGACGAAGAAGTCGCCGGGGGTCGTGGCGCGGGCGTAGTAGACGTACTCGTGTACGCCCCTGGGGAGGAGAGCGGCGCGCAGCGTGACGCGGTCATCGCGCAGGTCGACCTGGTCCCAGGGGCTGTAGTACCAGGCGAACCAGGGGGCGTACCAGGAGGGCGCGCCGCCGAGGAGGGCGGTCGTCTGGTCGCGCTGGAGCTGCTCGCGGAGCCAGGGCGAGACGATGTTGAGGCGCGGGTCGATGGGCTCGAGTCCGGCGGGCAGGAAGTCCTCGACGCGGGCGAAGACGCGGTCGGCGGGAGCGACCACGGTGACGGTCACGCGCACCACGTCGCCGAGGGAGGCGCTCGTGATGGGCGTCTCAGGGTCTTCGAGCAGCGAGTAGCGGTGTGAGACGGCGAAGCCGCGGTTGAGCGCCTCAATGTCCTTCGCGGGGGTGACGTAGCGCAGGTTGAGGGCGTAGTACATGCGGCCCTCGGTACCGGCCTCGCGCTCGAACTGCACGCGGCTCACCTCGCCCAGGGGGAGGGCATCGAGCGTCAGGGCGACGCCGTCGGTGTAGTCGCGGGCGGGCACATCGAAGTGGCCGTTGAGCACGCGGCTGGTGTTGAGGAGCACCTGGTAGTCGTAGACGCCGCGGTTCTCGCCCGTGAGCTGGGCGAAGGCGCCGAGCGAGGCCATGCCCTGCGCACGCTCGACCGAAGACTTCCAGCGGGCCGAGCGCACCACGACGAGCCAGCGGGTGGTTTCCTCGATGAGAGGGTGTTGCGGGTCGGCTTCGACGAGGGCGCGCAGGACGAGGGCGGTGGCGCGGACGCTGGTGTTGTGCATGGAGCCCGAGATGCGCTCGTCCTCCCAGTGGTTGCCGTTGGCGCTGGCGATGGTGGTGGCGGCCAGGTCGTTCAGGAGGATGCGCACGGCCTCGTGGTCGGGCTCGTGGCCGCTTGCGATGAGGGCGAGTAGCAGGTAGGCGCGTCCCCAGCTCGTGAGGTTCGTCCGGTGTTCCTCGAGAACGGCGCGCAGCGGGACGGCCTGTTCGCGGGCGAGCTGGCTCACCTCGCCGCCCTCGTTCGCGGCGCTCGTGAGTGCGTACAGCAGGAAGGCGTGCTGGTTGGGATCGGCCGGGCGCTCCACGGTGGTCTCCCGGTTCACGTACTCGGTGATGAGTTGCGTGGTGCGGCCGTACTGGTGGTCCGGGACGGAGTATCCGGCGTCTCTCGCCTCCCCCAGCGCGATGAGCACCCAGCCGGTCACCCACATATCGCTCTGGACGCAGGAGCGGCACCACGCCCAGCCGCCGTCGTACATCTGGGCCCTGACCAGATCTTCGATGTCCTTCCCGATCTGCTGCCTCTGCCCCTCCGACAGACCGTCCGCGCTTGCGCGCTGCACGGCGATCGTGGCCACGATCCGGCTGGCAATCCTCACGTTCGATTCCCGCTGGTAGGGTTCGAAGTGCGGCAACTCCTCATCGAGCGCGCCGACAAGCGAGGCCTGGAGCTTAAGCTCCAGGGAACCGCTCCCGGCAATGACGTAGTGGGGCAGGTAGACCGCCTCGAGGGCGGGCGTGTCCCCGACGACTCCGCCGGTGGCCGTCGTCTCCGGAGTTACGTCGAGGTAGACGGGGAGGCTGAGTTCAACGGCGTCGCCGTACCCGCCGGTTGCGGTGGCGCTGAAGGTGACGGTGGCCGTGCCCGCTTCGAGGGCGCGGGCGAGCCAAACGGCCACGATCGACTCGCCCGCTTCGACCCGCTCTGTGTGGATGCCCTCGTCCAGGAGGAGGACGCCCTCGACCTCGATCATGGCCTCCACGTCGAGGGCCTCGCTCGTCCCGTTGCGCACGAGCGTGCGCAGGATCACCTCATCGCCGACGCGGAGGAAGCGGGGCAGGGCGGGGCGCACGAGCAGCGGCTGCGTGACGAGCAGCTCGCTCTCCCCCTCGCCGACCTGCGTCTCGCCCGTGACGGCGCGGGCCCGTGCGCGCCAGGTGGTGGCGTTGTCCGGGAGGTTCAGGTCGAAGGTTGCCCTGCCGTCCTCGTCGGTGGTGAGTTGCCCGAGCCAGAGGGCGGTGTTCTGGAAGTCCGAGCGTGCGTTCAGCGGCGGGGGATCGGGCGGGGGTCCCGCCACGGAGCAGATCGGACATGGAGGAGGTGGATCTGACGGGTCGCCAGAGTATTCCTGGCCCCACCGCCACTCGGTGGGAGAGTCGCCCAGTCGCCAGAGGGAGCGCGGAGTCTCGTTCAGGCGCTCGAGGGAGACGACAAGCGACGAGGCCGTCCAGACACCGAGCCTGCGTTCGTACCAGAACGTCTCCATGGCGTCGGCCTCGAACTGGTCTGCAAGGGAGAGGACCGCCCTGTCGACGATCGCGACAGAGACGGCGGCTTCGACCCCGTGGCCCTCGGCGTCCGTGACCTGCACCGCGTAGCGCACCGTCTCGCCGGGGGCGGCCTGCTCGCGGTCCGGCTCGATACGCACCTCGAGCCTCCTTGGGGCCGTCGAGACCGGGAGCTTGGCGTAGCCAACGCTGTAGCGCGGTACGGGGTCATCGTCCGTGGGCGGGCGGTAGAGGACGACGCTCACGAAGAGGTTGGGGAGGTGGGCGTCCTTGATGGGGATGCGCAGCACCTCACTGTTCGTCTCGAAGGTGCGCACCTCGGTGCTGAGCACGCGTCCCCGCTCAATCGTCACGAGGGCAGTGGCGCCGGGATAGGGGGCCGGTACGAGCACCTCGGCGACATCCCCGACCGCGTAGCTCTCGCGGTCGGGGACGAGATCGAAGCGGTCGCTGTCTTGCCCGGGCCACGATGCGCGGTCCTGGCCGGTCACCCAGAGCGAGCGCGCCGAGCTGGCCACCCGTCCCTCGTCATCGGTCCACTCGGCCACGAGCCGGTAGGTTCCCGCCGAGGGTGGCGTGAAGGTGAGCGATGCCTCCGCATCCGCGTTCGTCTGGATGGAATGGACCTCGATCTCGGTGTCATGCGGTTCGCTTCGATAGCGGTAACCGTTGACGCTCTCCGTCCTGGTCGTGACCCACTCGCGCTCGTAGATGCGCAGCGCGACCGGTCGGCCGGGAGCGATCTCGCCTTTGAAATCGACCGTGACAAGGTCGATCGTGGTTGGCTCGCCGGCCCGGGCGATGTACGACTCGGGCCGGACACCGGCGTACCAGGCCGCGGGATGCACCGTCACCGTGGTGCTTGCGGCCACGGCCTGCGCGCTCGCGTCGGTCACCGTCGCGCTGATGGTGAGGATCTGCGTACCCTCGCCCTCGTCAAGAGCAGCGGGCACGTGGAACTGCGCGAGGCCGGAACCCTTGGTCTGGACATCGCCCCTGCTGCGAAGGGGATCCCGGTAGACAGACTCGCGTTGGTAGTCGCGGTCAGAGAAGGAGTAGCTCCCGTACCCTTCGACACGGAATTGCGTGGGAGACGCCCGCGCCGACCAGCGAACAGCAGCATCGGCAACGGGACCACCGAAGTAGAAGCGCGCCGACGCCTCAACGGGGATACGGTCGCCGTCGACGAAGTCAGCAGACGCTGGTTCGATGCCGACCTCGAACTCGGGCGCGCGGAACTCGGCCACCGTGAACGATGTGTAGGCGACGGACTTCCCGTCGTAGAGCAGGGAAACGTAGTAGGTACCGGTGGGCGCACCGTTGGGGAGGACGAACTCACCGGAGAACGTGCCCAGTTCGTCGAGGCTCACTGGAGCGAGGGGCAATACGTTGCCGTAGCGCTTGCGGAGCCGTACCTGGAAGCGCTCTTCGCCTTCGGGAATTGAGTAGGTCGCGTCGTCCTCGTTACGCACGACGCCCCGGTAGAAGACCGATTCGCCGGGCCGGTAGATGGGGCGCTCCGTGTAGAGGTGGGTCACCAGCTGGGGTTTGTAGACTGGAAGCGCGCTGGGTCCGCTGTTCTGAATCCACCAGGTGGCTCCTACTCCGAGCCGCCCGCCTTCAGTGATGCGCACGGCCCGGTCCTCATAGGCTTCGGTGGGGAACGCGGCGATACCTTTCGTGTTGGTGAGGGCGGTGGAGGGGGGTGGGAGCGGATCGTGATCAACCGCTTCGGCGTCGTCGGCCGCTTCCGCTTCGGCGCGGTCCTCCAGGGCGGCGCGCGTATTCAGGCCAACCGTGGAGGTGACCTCCATTCCTGCCAGGGGCTCACCGGTGTCGTAGTCGAGTGCCCACACGAGGAGCTCGCCGTGGACCAGCTTGGTCACGACGGCTGTGTCGACGACGCTGAACACCAGCCTCTGGTTGTAGGAGGACCTCTCGCCGAGGAACGTGGCGAGGTAGTAGTCGCCCTTTGGCAGCGGTGCGCCGTTCCCCAGGTCGGTTGAGCGAAGCGTCCTCGTATCCTCGCCAAACTGCTCGGTCCACTCACGGATGGGATCACTGCCCGGCACGAACGGTACGTAGCTGGCGTAGTTGAAGATGTACGCCCGACTGAGCAGGTCCCGCGCCTCGGACTCGGAGAGGCGGTACAGCTGGAAGCGCACCGCCCCATGACCGGAAACGTGGTAGCGCAGGACGTGCGGGGCACCCTCGGCCCAGGTCGCAAAGGCCCCCGGGGTCTGGATGCTAACCATCGGCTCTTGCGAAGGGTCGAGTGTGGTGAACGAGAACTCGTGGGCCGGGAGCGAACGGCCACCCCTGTCGCGCACGCCCTCGGCAATGCGCACGGTGTACCTGGTGGACGGCTCGAGGTCAAAGCGAAGCGCGAACTCTTCAGGGTTGCCATCCCACCAGTCCACCTGGATGTCGTCGGCTTCGATGCCGCTGACCGAGACACGTCCCTCCAACGAGTCCGGATCCATCGGATTGTTGTAGGTGAGCCCGACATTGCGCCAGAGCCGAACGTCGGTCTCACCGTCTTCTGGGGATGTGCTCAAGAGCCGTGGGGGTTCAATGGTCGTGAAGCGCACGATGCGCTCGAAGCGCGTGGCGCCGCGGCTTGCGCCGCTCAGTCCGACCGGCACGAGCACGGTATAAGAGACGCCCATCGCCAGGGGTTCGTCGGGCGCAAGCGTGACGACTGTGTCTCGCTCGCTCCAGGCGAACGAGGCTGCAATGAGGTCGGCCCCCTCTTCGCGCAGCACAACTCCGGCCTCGACGGAGGCGCGGTTCATCGGCTGGTTGAAGGTGACGACGATGGCTGTGTCCGGCTCGACCCTGAGGGAGCCATCGTGGGGCGTGAGGTCCGTGACCGCGGGTTGGATGGTGGAGAAGGTCCACGTGTGGTCGGATTGCAGGACGCCGTCCGCTGCCGAGGTCAGGCCGGCGGGAATGCGCACGGAGTACGTCGTGCTCGGCTGCAGGTTGCTCGGGATGAAGCGGTAGAGCGAGGTGTTGAGCCATTCGCCGTGGCCCTCGATGGGCGGGTCGAACTCCAGCACCGGCGGCGCGGGCCCCTCCTGGAGCACCGTGAGGGCCGCCACCGAGCGGTTGAACTGCACGAGTAGCTGGGCGTTCGCGGGCACTCCCGTGTCGCCGTCGCCGGGGATGACGTGGGCGACCTCGAGCTGGCCCTCGACCGTGAACGTGTGGTCGTAGGCTTCGTCAAGACCTGCACGGCCAGGATCGACGCGCACTCGGTACTGCTGGCCGCGCTGCCAGCCGGGGTAGTCGGGCTGGAATAGCAACGTGCGAGCATCCGCCCACACGAACGAGCCCTCCACGGGCGGGTCGATGGAGACCAGCCGGGAGCCGTCGGTCAGGCCGGGGGGCTCGCGGAAGGCGATCGTCAGGATCGCCAGGCGCGGCACTTCCTCGCCTCCGGGCGAGACCACCACGGGCGCGCCGTCGGTGTCGAGGGGCACGGCGACGGTGATGTCGCCGTAGCGGTAGTTGCCGCTGGTGCTGTGGCCATCGTCGAGGAGGAGGCGGATGGTCCCCACGACATCCCAGTCGCCGCCGACCGGGCGCGCGCTGATGAAGATGCGCAGGGGCTCGGTCACGCGTTGCCAGACGCGCACCTCGACGCCTTCGACGGTGATGTCGCCGAAGCGGTAGGCGCGGCCGCTGCTGAGGCCGTCGTCGAGGAGGAGGCGGATCGTTCCGAGGGTGTCCCAGCGGACGCCCTCGGGTCGGGCGCTGATGTAGATGCGGAGGGGATCGCGGACGTGCTGCCAAACGCGTACGTCGACATCGACGGTGTCATTGCCATCAATGCCCTGCTGCTGGGCGCCGGCGACACCAGAGCCCGCGGAGAAGGCCAGCGCCAGCACAAGCGCGGCGATGACTCCGTGCGCGACAGCGGCTCCACGTTTCACGTCGCGGTCTCCTCGCCCCAGGGGTGGCGACACCCTAGCACCCTCCCCTGCGACTTACCCCCACCGGATCGATGTCTCCCAACCCTTTCTCGCGTGCCCCGGGGTGCTCGCGGGTTGGGTACAGGGGTGTCACTGATAACTACGCACATACGGGCGCGATCGTTCCCGGAAGCGGGCTGGAACCTACGGAGAAGGAGTCGGGAGTCTTCGGTGCGGGAAGGCGCAGGTTCTCACCAGTGCCCTCATACCTACCGCCGCCAACCGCTACGCCCGAGGCCTATTCTGCAGCACCCCGGTTAGTCCTCCGAGATTGGCGGAACCGAACGTCATCGTGGCGCTGCGGGGCGGCCCAGGGCTATCAGCCGCGCGACGCCGCGGGACGATGTACGAGGTACATCGCGATTCCGACCGCGGCCGCGTAGGCAAATGTGGCCGCAAACGCGGCTGCCACGTGACCAGGCGTGAGTCGGAGCACAGCCGTGCCGCCAAAGATGATGATGGCCTGCCAGACCGCGGTGCGCACTAGGGACAGTCTGAACAACTCGCCAGAGCGAGTGAGGGGATGGGATCATGGCGAGTGATCGGGGAAGGGAGCGTGCCCCTCATGCATCAGCCGACGTTCGCCAGCGTGGAGTTCGAGCAGAAGAAGCGGAAGACCCGCCGTGAGTTGTTCCTCGAACGCATCGACAGCCTCGTGCCCTGGGAGGAACTGGAGGCGCGCATCGAGTCGCACTACCCCAAGGCGGGACGCGGACGGCGGCCCTACCCGCTGGCGGTGATGCTGCGCATCCACTGCGTCCAGCTCTGCTACAACCTCAGCGACCCCGCCATGGAGGATCTCCTCTACGAGGCCGAGTCGGTGCGCCGCTTCTGCGGCCTCACCCTGACCGAGGCCATTCCCGACGAGACGACCATCCTCCACTTCCGCCACCTGCTGGAGCGCCACGACCTGGGGACGAAGCTGTTCGAGACAATCAATGCCCACCTCGCCCGCCGCGGCCTGCGCCTGCGCGAGGGCACGATCGTGGACGCCAGCATCATCGAGGCGCCCTCCTCGACGAAGAACCGCCGGCGCGCGCGCGACCCCGAGATGCACCAGACGAAGAAGGGGAACGAGTGGCGCTTCGGCATGAAGCTGCACATCGGCGTGGACGCCGACAGCGGGCTGGTGCACAGCATGCGGGCGACGGCGGCGAACGTGGCCGACGTGACGGAGGCGCACCGCCTGCTGCACGGCGAGGAGAAGCGTCCCGAGCAGGCGCGCGCGGAGGTCGCGTGGCGGGTGGCGATGCGGCCCGGCCTGAGGCGGCTGCTTGAGCCGGGGAGCGCGGAGGCGCGGGTGGAGCGAGCGAAGGCGTCGCTGCGGGCGAAGGTGGAGCACCCCTTCCTCGCGGTGAAGCGGCGCTTCGGCTACGACAAGGTGCGCTACCGCGGTCTGGCCAAGAACCGGGAGCGGCTGGCGCTGCTGCTGGGCTTGACGAACCTGCTCAGAGCCGAGCCCCAACTCGCCTGACACGGGGTGACGTGCGTCCCCCGCCCCCGTCGAAGCGGGACGGGAGGGCAAACGAGGCCCCCGGCCCCCTCCCCTGCCGTCCTCCTTGTCCAATACAACCTGCCGCCGGCAGCAAAGCGCCGCCGCCAGCCCACTTGCTCAGAGGATTCCTAGCAAAGCCAAAACTCGGTGCTTCCTCAGTGGCTGGATTTCCATTGCCGTCCCCGGTGACCCGGAAGGCCGAGTCCATTCGTCACGTGCGGGCAGTACCACCTTCGAGGTGGTGTTCGCCCTGTAGTCGTTGGCCCAACGGGAGTGTCGCCTTCGCCCCCCTAGCAGGGTGCTGAAAAAGTCCGCCACGGCAATTTTGGGCCGAAGGCGCGCTTGCAGCGAACTCGAAAAACCCAACGTTTCTAGGCTCTACACAAGACTGCCGATCGGCCGGTGAGACCCTGCCGCTCAGGTTCAGGCTTTCTTCAGCACCCTGCTAGCTGTGTGAGCATAGGGAGAATAGCGATGCGTGCTCCGATCGCCTTGTTTCTCACCCTGCTTGCCTTGGTTACCACGCAGGCCTGCAGCGACAGCGTGTCCAACCAGGAGGCTTCGCGGACCGCAGTGGTTGCCGCCCTTGATGCCCTGGTGGCGGAGTTGATAGCGGATCGACCGGTCGATGCGGCCGCGTATACGGAGCGCTTGCAGGTCTACCTGGAGGCCCACCCGGCATTCTTTGGCAGTGCCGCCGCGCTGCTGGATCGCTCCGGTACCGTCATCACCAGCCCCTACGTCTATCGCACCGCCGACGGTTACGCCACCACAAACCTCGCGGTGCCCTCCTACAACATCGAGGCGCAGGACTGGTTCACGGCGCCATTGGCCGCGAACGCGGGTATCTGGACGGCCCCCTATTTTGATGCGGGCGGCGGTGAGATCTGGATGATCACCCGCTCTGCCCCGGTGCGCGATGCCGAGGGCATTTTCGCCATCATCACCACCGATCTGCCCGTGGAAGCCCCCACCCGGTAGCGCCTCGTGCTCCGGCGGCACATGGGCGATCCGGACGGAAGGTACAGAGACGTTGGTCGAGTCAGCTGTCCGTGCCTGTCATCATCGCTGTGAAACGCCGCTGCATCTCCTCAGGCGTAACCTCGTCGAGAAAGTGGCCGACATTCCAGCGATGGCCAGGAGGGTCACGCAACCAGTCCGACTACCGCGTAGTGCCGCAGTCCTCCACTCCCCGTCGAAGGGCATAGGTGGGGGGCGAGGTCGCAGCGCATCACCTTCCTCTCGGCCGGATCAAGCCAGCGGGAGGCCGCCCACTTCTGGGCCGCTTGACCGCTCGCCGTAGAACTCGTCCTCCGGTTCGCTCTCGACCCGGCATCATGCGGAAGGACGTACGGCAACCAGACGGAGAGCGGCTTCCTCCCAGGTGACATCCTGCGGCGCCGGCGTCTGCCATCTTACAAAGACGGACTGGTCACGGACTGCGATGTCGTCGAACATTGCGATCGCGTGGCGGTGGCGCCCGGTTCGCACGAACGCATCAATGGTCGGGTCATCGGCCCAGACTGACAATGTTGAAAAGCGCAACCGCAGAAAGTCGGCCTTGAGGGAGTAACTGATCAGACCAGGATCGGCCTTCAGTTGTCGTTGGACTCTGCTGTTGACCCTGAAGAACCGCCACAGCTTCAACCAGTTCTTCAACTGTAGACGGGTGGCAACGACCGTCGCTGAGGCTTCCTGCATCCCCGATCGCTGGGCCGCCTGCGAATCCTCACTAACTGCTGGTTCGGCCGCGGCCGCGGTCTCAGGATCCGATGGCATGCCTGTCCCCTCGGGTCGATGGTCTCACCATACGTGGCCGGCAAAGCGGATCGTCATGCGTCCGGCGAGCCGCCTGAGCCGGGGGGACGCGCGCCTCGACCATGCGGCCCCCGCGCCCGTGCTACTCCTCGGTGAGCACGAAGTACCGCCCGGCTGGCCTGGCGGGATCCGGTCGATAGACGTACATCCGCCCAGGGGCCAGCGCCTCTTCGTAGAGCACTTCCTCGCGGCCACCGGCGGTAATGGCCAGCGCGTAGCTGTCCGCTCCGGGCAGATAGAATTTCGCGACGCCCCTGCGATTGGTCCGCGATCGGTTCAAACCCGCGACGATCACCTCTGCTCCGGGAACGGGATTGCCGCCCTCGTCGAGCACGAGCAGTCTCGCCGACTGACGTGGGAAGAGGTGAACCGCAAGAAACTGTTGTAGCCGCCCGGCACGACCGGGCACGGTCCCCTCCGGCATATTATCCAGGACATCCTTCTCGTAGCCGACCTGCTTCGGGGTGGCCCAATCAGGGCCGTACTTGAAGCGGAGGTAATCCTCGGGCGGACTTGGGACGAGAAACTTCTCGCCGATGAAGTCGACCTCGGCTAACTCGGTGAAGAGGCCGACGGGAAACGGCACTCCCGGGTAGTGTGCGATCGTCCCCTTCACGACTCGGTAGCACTGCCAATCTATCCTGATGCGGTACTTCATGATCTTCACGGAGGTGTAGAGGCCGTCGTGGAGCACCTCGACGTAACAGCCGTGCGCCCGCAGCGTCTCTACGGTGGGCTCGATTAGGTCCTCAGTGAAACCGTGAAGCCCTACGATCGATCCGAGGTCGAGGTCGTCGTCCCATGCGATCAGCGCGTGATCACGCACCGCTCCCAGGCATGTGCCCTGGCGGAGGAAGAAGACCACGCCGTGCTGTTCGAAGACCTCTCTTGCCTCGCGCAGCAGTCGCTCGGCGGCCCCGAGGTCCATCGGCGGGATCGTGCGCTCAAGGTGCTCCATGAGAGCGGCGTTCTCAGCGTCGCTCTCTAAGTTGGCTAGTGTCGTAGCCTCGTCGTCCGGCAGTGATTCGACCATCGGCGCCTACAACAGCGCCGCGAGCGCTTCGACGAGGACGCGATTCTCCGCCGGAGTGCGCGACGCGATGCGCAAGTAGCGGTTCGCGTCGGGCATGCTCTTTCCAGAGCAATCCTTGATCAGGATGTTGTGCTCGACGTAGAGGCGGCGTGCGAAGTCGGGGCCCGTGGCGGTGGGATCCGTCATCCGGGCGAGCACGAAGTTCGCGTCCGGCTCGACGCAGTCGAGCCCTGGAAGTGCGGACAGGTCGGTGTACAACTCCCGGCAGGTCGTTCGGGTCAACTCGCAGCTCTCCGCGAATTCCCCGCGGTACCTGCCGACGACGCGCAGGAACTCCTCGGCCAGCGCGTTCACGTTCCAGATCGGCAGGGACCGACGCACGCTCGTGACGAACGCGCGGTCCGCGCTGAGGAGGTAGCCGAGACGGAGGCCGGCGATCCCGAACACTTTGCTCATGCTCTTGATCACCACGAGATTGGGATAGGCCGCAACGTCGCCCTCAACGCTTCCGCTGCCGCCTGTGCGCGAGAACTCGATGAACGACTCATCGACGACGAGGCGGCAGTCGTGAGATTCGAGCAGGCGTGCGAGCCGCAGGATGTCCTCACGTGAGATGGACACGGCAGTCGGGTTATTTGGCGTGACGACGACGGCGGTATCGGACCTCCAACGAATTGCGGACTCGGCGAATGCATCGACATCCAGCTCGAACGTCTCCTGCTCAAGCGGGAAGCGGTTCAGCCCCGCGGCATCGACCACCTCCTCGTACTCGTTGAACGACGGCGTCGGGATCGTCAGACGCCGTACGAACTGATCGCCGAGGATCTTGATCAGCTCCGCAGCGCCGTTGGCCACTGCGAGATTATCGGGGTCCGCGCCCGTCAAGTCGGCGGCTAGACGCGCCAACTCCTCTTGACCGACCGGGTAGTTGGTGACGAGGTCGCGGAGGTCAGCGCGAAACCCCTCCAGCATCTTCAGCGGTGGGAAGTGCATATTGTATAAGTAGGAGTGGTCCGTGAATCCGTATCGCCAGTACCCGCCGTGCAGCTTCTGAATACGGTCGAACTGCGCACTGCGGTCGAGGAACAGAAATCGGGCAGCTTCCAGATCACGCTGGTCATCGATCTCATACCAACGGTTCGCAGAAACATCAACCGCCGCGAGATCAGTGAGCGATCCATCGGCCACGCAGTCGCGCAAGATCGTCTCGTAATACCGATCGACATGGCCGGCTTCGATTGCCAGGCAGAGACGGGGGACGAGTGTCTCGCGCAGCAGATTCTCGCGCAGCACGTAGATATTGACAGTCTTGAGTGAGTCGGCAAAGTGGAACTGACGGTCCTGATCGGCGCCGAGAATGAAACTCGTCACGCGCTTCTCGCGATCGCACCGAACCACTGTGCCGGATAGCGCTCGATGGTAGGGCGCCACGGCAGCGCTGCTGCCGGGCTCCTCGAGCAGCGCCGTGATCACCGCTCCATCAAACGCCACATCCCCCTCGATCAGCAGGACATCTTGATCGAGGTAGTCGCGAGCGTGCCAGAGGGAGCGAATGTTATTGGTCGTCTCATAGTCGGACGCCGTGACGTAGTGGATGTCGATGCCAGCGAAGCGAGAGCCAATGGCGCTGCGGACCACGTCGCCCTTGTAGCCAATCACCAGGACCGCCTCAGTCGTTCCCTGCGTGGCAAGCTCCTTGAGCGTGCGCTGGAGAAGCGGCTCCCCTCCGACCGTGACCATGCACTTGGGGAAAGCCTCCGTCAGCGGTTTCAAGCGGACCCCGACGCCCGCAGCAAGGACCACCGCACGGCGGATGCCCGGCCGGGGAGTGCTGGAGATCTCGCTAGGTATCGGGCTCTTCACTGGAGCGGCCACCGTATCGCCGCTACTCTTTGACGCGCGATGCAGCCTCTGCGGGACGCTGAGTCCCGGAAGCCCGCCCGACCCGCGCCGGGGACGTGAAATAGTCGCGCAGTCGGTCGATGCCTTCCCCGTAGCGGTCATTGCAGAAGGCGAGGCGGAGGTCGTGCGGCAGGCCAAAATCGGTTCCCGGAACAACGGCAACGTGGACGCTCTGGAGGATGTCGCGAGCCAGCTCCTTCGATGACGCGAACCCCCGAGCGGCGTTCCATTCTTCGCACCTGAGGATAGCGTAGAACCCGCCCTCGGCCGCGATCGGGTGACATCCGGTACCCGCGAGTCGTTCCGTCGTGTACTCCGCTCTGGCTCGATAAATGCCCGTGAGCTCCTCGATGCTCTGGTCGTCCTCGAGCGCGGCGATCATTCCGTATTGGTAGCACGGGTCTGTACACAACAACGTGTGTTGCTGGATGACACGCAGGTTCACTTGCAGCTCCTCCGGGAGGATCGCGAAGCCGACCCGCTTCGTGTACATCCGGTAGCCTTTGGAGAAGCTGTTCGTGACGATTGTCGTGTTCGCATGTTCTGGAAGCAGCGCCAGTGGCGAGTGGAAGTCGTCATAGAACATCGTGTTGTTGTAGATCTCGTCGTTCAGAATATATGCCTGGCCACCGACGATCTCGTACATCTCTCGCATCTCTTCCGGTGTCACGATATTCCCCACGGGATTGCCGGGTGAGTTGATCACGACGAGCGATGTACGTTCTGGAGAGAAATGCTGACGAAACGAGTCCATGTCGACTCGCTTGGTATTGATGTCAATATCGTAGAATTTGACGGTAGCTCCGGCCAGCTTGGCACAGTAGAGGTACAGGGCGTAATACGGGCGCGGGATCATGATCTCGTATTCCGGCCCGGACAGTAGTTGGAAGATGTTGCGGAAAATCGGTGATGTGCCGGTATTGACGATCACTTGCGCGGCCGAGACGCTTGCTCCGTGTCGTCGATTGTAGAAGTTCGCGATCGCCTCGCGAAGCTCCGGTAGGCCCTCCGGGTAGACGCGGCGAACGAAGTCGGGATCGTGAAGCTTGGCGACCATCCGATCCAGAACGATGGGAGGAATCGGAAGCTCGGGTACGCCGATCGTGAGCTTGAGGACATCCGCTCCCTGTTGCGTCAACTCGTCTGCGAGTTCGTCAAGGACAAACATCTGAAACTCGAGATCTCCCGGCATGAAATCTCTAATTGTACGTGGCAGCTGGGGCCTCCCTGTCTGGCGGTGGTCTTGACAACGCTGCGTGGCGTGCCGCGCAGCGTTGTCACCTGGCTCCCGCCGCGCGGCGGGAGCCACGTAGCACACCTCACCAGGTTGGGTGCGGATCACATGGTGACCGCACGCCGTTTGCGTGGATAGCGTTCGTGATGATAGTGGAATCGGGAGGTCAGTGCGTCGCTGGCTCAGATCGGCTCCCACGTGCGAGCTTCGATGCTCGCCGTTCGGGCGGCCCCTCACTCCGCGTCCGGGAAGGGAGAACCCGAGATTCCCCATCCGCACGCAACCGGCAGCGCGCCACCCCCGAACGGGCGGAACGATCGAGTGTGGCCGCGGCCACTCGATAGATCCTGATTCCATCCCAGGTGTTGTCTCGTTCCCGCCCGCTTCCCGTTCTGGGGGTAGGGTTCCTGGACCCCTGCCCCCACCCGCCGGCCAGCGAGTGTCGGGCGCCGGGTGATGTCGCTCCGTCCCTTTGGCACTGGTGGTCTGCACCGGAAAGGCCACAGCCGGGCGGCTTCCCGAGAGCGTCAACTGAAACGCCAGAACGAAGGTTCTCGATTTTGTCCAGTCTGGTGGACCTTCTGGTAGCCGTAGGGAACGTGAGGAGACACCCAGAATCCGCGGGAAGCGGCCTCTCGCATGCCGCGCATGACTTCCTGCCGGGAGATGCGGAGGCTCGGGGCCGGTGAATTGGTTTCCTGCAACGGTCATTGCTGAGCGCCAGAGCCTCGCCAGGAGCGTTCTTCGAGGGGTCTCATCGGAGCGGGTGAATGCCTCATACAAACTCACGCTTGAACCGCCCGATCCTGATCGATCGCTCATATTGACTGTGTAGCGTGTGGCTCCTGTCTGCGGGAGGCGCGCATGCGAGCAGCGAACGGCTGGCGGTCCGGGAGCCGCTTCAAGTGGTTGCTGGCGGGACTGTGGGTGGCCGTCCTGACGGCGGTCCTGGCCCCGGTTGCGCTGGCGCAGTCGCCCGACCTTGAGCCGCCAGAGCGGCCGCGGGGCCTGCGCGCGGAGGTCAGCCACGATGCGGTCAGTCTGAGCTGGGACGACCCGGGCGACGCGACGATCAGCGGCTATCAGATTCTGCGCCGCGACCGTGATCGGAGCCCGGTGGGTGTGTTTGAGGTGCTGGTCGAGGACAGCGGCAGCGCCGCCGCCGCCTACGCCGACCGTCAGGTGCAGCCCGAAACGCGCTACAACTACCGGGTCAAGGCCCGCAACGCCGCCGGCTTGAGCCGGCGCAGCAACTTCGTCCGCGCTGACACCCCGGCCGCACCCGAGGAGGCGATCGAAGAGGTGCTCAAGAAGGCGATTGAGGCGCTGCCCGAGGAGGCAGTGACGGTCTGGACCGGCCAGCTGACGGTCGGCGTGTTCGCCGCGGCCGCGCCGCCCGTGGCGGGCTATGCGGTCTGGACCAGGCAGGGCGCGCTGTCGCCCGACAGCTTCTGGTTCGACAAGAAGGAATACACCGTGCTGGGGCTGCTCGAACACGGCGGCGGCCTGAATCTGGTGCTGGGCCGGCCGCTGCCGCACGACTTTGTGCTCGAGTTGGGCGCGCGCCGCTACGAGTCCGGCGTGAGTCTGGAGCCGGTGTTTGTCTGGGCGGGCCGCTACTGGTGGCCGGATGACGCGATTGGCTGGGCCGCGGGCGACGAACTCACGGTCAGCATTGTCCTCGATCCGAGCACGACGGCGAGCGAGCGCGCACTGGCGCCGCCCTCGGCCTACCTGACCGAAGCGCCGGCGGCGCACAACGGCCGCGACGCGTTCCGCCTGCGGCTGTTCTTCGACGAGTCGGCGCTGCCGCTGAGCGCGGCGCTGCTGCGCGACCATGCCCTGCAGGTCAGCGGCGGCTCGGTGCTGGCGGTCACACAGGGCCGCCGGGACAGCGACTGGCTGATCACGCTGCAGCCGGACGGCGACGGGTCGCTGACCGTCAGCTTGCCGTCGCCGGTGGACTGCGCCGATGCCGGCGCGGTCTGCTCAGCCGACGGCCGCAAGCTGCGCGGCCGGCTGACGGCGACGATCGCGGGACCGCCCCAACTGGCGGCCCTGCGCATTGTCGGCGCGACGCTCAGTCCCGCCTTCGACCCGGCCACCGAACTGTTCACCGCCGCGACCGGTCTCGAACAGGTCACGGTCGAGGCCGCCGCCGACCGCCCCAGCGCCCAGCTCACGATCAGCCCGCCCGACGCCGACCCGCAACAGGCCGGCCATCAGGTCGCGCTGGCGGCCGCGGGCGAGACGGCGATCGAGATCAGGCTGAGCGCGGCGACGGACGGCGCCTCCGGCGCGGCGGCGCGCGGCTACTGGGTGGTGGTCCGCCGCGCCGCCGCGCCCGAGGCGCCGTCCTCGGGGCTCAACGAGTTGCGCTTCAGCGGACTGCCGGCGCTGGAGTTCAGCGAGCACGATTCGCGCTACGAACTGGACGCGCCCGAGGATCTGGAAGAGACCACGGTGGTCGTCAGCCGCACCGAGTCGGAGGCCGGGGTCGACGTCTTCACCGTGCGCGGCGACGAACTCGTGGTCGACGACACCGACCACGACCCGGGCGCGCCCGGCCACCAGGTGCGGCTCTCCGGCTGGGGCGACACGCTGCTGCTGGTGCGCATCACCTCCGGCGACGGCCGCAGCCAGCGGGTCTACGCCACCCGCCTGCGCGGCGAGCCCAACACCCCGCCCGCGACGCCCGGCCTGCGCTCCGGGACGCGCTCGGCGCCCAAGAAGCCGGCCTCCAGCGGCGCCCGCGACGACGACGCTCTCACGCTCAGCGCCCTCAGCCTGAGCGGCGCCGACCTCACTCCCGCGTTCGCCAGCGACGTGTTCATGTACGAGGCGTCCGTCGCCACCGACGTCGAACAGGTCACCATCACTGCCACCCCGACCGCGAGCGACGGGACGCTGCGGGTCATTCCCGCCGACGCCGACCCGATGCTGACCGGATACCAGGTCGACCTGGGCGCGGCCGGCACGGAGACCGTGATCGCGGTGATCGTGAGCAACGCCGCCGGTCAGCTCAACAGCTATCTGCTGACCGTCCTGCGCGAACTGCCGGCGACGCCGACGACGCCGACCTCACTGCAATCACTGGTCGTTGAGGGCCACGAGCTGAGCCCCGCGTTCGCCGCCGATGTCCTCCAATATCAAGTCGCCGCCGACGCCCACGTGAGCCAGGTCACCCTGACCGCCCTGCCGGCCGCCGCCACCGCGACGCTCACGTTCGTGCCCGCGGACACCGACCCGGCCACGCCCGGCTATCAGGTCGCGCTCGGCTCCCCGGGCGCTCAGACCACGACCTCGATCGCCATTATTCTCAGCGCGCCCGGCGCCGCAGCGCACACGACCTACGTCGTCATCATCACCCGCGCCGCGCCCGACCCGAGCGACGCCGCACTCAGTTCACTCAGCGTCGACGGCCATACGCTCACGCCTGCGTTCGACCCCGAGACCTCCGACTATGCGCTGACCGTCCCGGCGGATTCCGACAGCGTCACGATCAGGGCTGTCAGCAGCAGCCCCAGCGCCAGCCTCAGCGTCTCACCGCCCGACGCCGATCCGCTCGAACCCGGCCACCAGATCCCGCTCGTAGCGGTCGAACCCGGCCAACCGCCGTCACTGACCACCGCGACCGTCACCGTGACCTCGGCAGACCTCTCCGCGACCCGGACCTACACAATCACCATCACCGTCGCCCGCAAGTCGCCTATCTTTGTTCCGATCACCATGGAGCTGCCCTCCGGCTGCACGCTTCGCGAAATCGCCGACGGACCAATTGAAGGAGGTGAGTGGACAACCTCCTGCGGCTCAGTCAACAAAGAGCAAGGCTCCTCCGAGCCAGGCTACTCCAGCTATTCCACGTATTACCGGCTGGTCCAGCTTGAGCATGGCTGGGTCACCATTCGGCTCCTTACAGAGAGCTCGGTCATCCAGGGGCAGGCGAACAACCTCGTCGTAGTGCTGCGGTCCGCCAGGGGCATATCTCTGGCAAAAAGGTATGAGCTTTGGAGTGACCATTTTCATGTTCAGGGACCTCTTGGCAAGACGCTCAAACCGGGCAACTATGTAATTGAGCTCGTTAACTATTGCCGGACCGACTGCACACGTGACTGGCACTACACTTTGCGCGTGGCCGGAGCACGCTCCTTGCGACCCTCCACGCCGCTGCTTGCCAACTTACAGCTCAGCGATGTGAACTTGCCTCCTTTCAGTGATCAACAACTGCTATATAGCGTCGATCGACCAGCTGGCGTTGTGGCCGCGACCACGGTGACGGCGACCCCACAGGCGCCGGTGACCGACGGCGATGTCACGATTCTGCCCCTCGACGCCGATCCGATTACCCCCGGACATCAGGTTAAATTACCCATCGACCGTAAAACGGTCATCAGCGTGCAGGTTGCTGATCCGGCTGGACTGGCAAGTCCGGTCACCTATACCGTGACGGTTCCCCATGATGCCGAAGCGGCGCCGACGGGGCTGTCTGCGTCCAACACCGCAGACGGCGTCCAACTGAAATGGATCGCCCCGGTGAAGGATGCAGGCGCAATCACCAGTTACGCCGTCTGGCGGCGCCACCTGGACGCCGGCGAGACAGAGTTGTCGTTGCTTGCCGCTGACAGCGGAACCGCAGACACTGTCTATCTGGACCAGACGGCGACCGTGATCGAGCACCGCTACGAGTACCAGGTCGTGGCGCTGCGCGGCAGCATCGTGAGCTTCCGCTCGAATCTGCTGCAGCACAGGCATGAGGATCCGTCCAACGCCGGTTTGCGTGCGCTGAGCATGAACGGCGCGTTGGTCTCAGGCTTTCACGCCGACACCCTCAGTTACGAAGTGACCGTGCCAGCTGGTACATCTACGGTCAGCGTGGAGGGATTGCCCAACAACACGAGGGCGTCGATCAGCGTTTTGCCGGCTCCAGCGCACACGAGCCACAACGGTTACTGGTTTGAGTTGGATTTGCTACCGGCCGGCGGCGTGCCTGTGCAGACGGCCATTGCGCTCACGGTAACCTCTGAAGACGGGTCCGTGACCACGACCTACACGATCGTCGTCACCCGATCCACGACATCCGGCGGGTTCAAGTTCATCGAAGTCGGCTGGACCTTCGCCTGCGCCATCCGCCTTGACGGCACATCCGCCTGCTGGAACTATGAGGTTCCGAGACATGCGGACCACACGAACCACACCTCCTACGGCTACACGATAGTAAGAAATCAACCGCAAGGCGGCGTCGTGCAGGAGCTGACCGCCGCCATCGCTCGGGCCTGCACGCTGAGGCCGGACGGCGAGACGCATTGCTGGGGTGACTTTCACGATCACATCAACACCCCGTTACTCGGCGGTCAGGGAACGTTGACGCAGCAGTCCGGGACCGGGCCATTGATCCATTTCTTTACATTCGGAACCGGGGTCAAACTCCTGTCGGACGGATCCGTCGTCGACTTGAAATCTGGTAGGCTGCCGAGTTCCTTGGCCGCCGGTCCGTATCAAGCCGTCGGAACGGCGGGAGAGTTTACATGCGCACTTGATCTGAACGGGCATATCAAGTGCTGGGAAAGTGGAAGAAGCCTGTGGATCCCGTACCCGGATGTGGAGTTCAAGTACCTCGGGGTGGGGGGATTTACCACCTGCGGCATCCGCAAAGACGACAGCACATTGCACTGCTGGGAATGGATAAGCAATGGTCGTCGGTATGTGCTCCATGAAAACGAACCTGAGGAAGAGTTCCGTATGGTCGACGCAGGATACGGAGCAATACTCTGTGGTGTCATGGTCTCTGGAGAGGCTCGGTGCTGGGCTGGTTGGAATGACGACACAAGCCGCGACGTGTTCTGGGGCATCACAATTGAAAACTATGCTGAGAATGCTGCGAATCTCGTCGTTGCCCCCGACCTCGATACCCATAGTTACACGATGGTCGCGATGGACCGGCATTCGTTCGCCTGCGGTCTGCGCACGGACCACAGCATCGCCTGCTGGGGGTGGGACAACGAGTACCTGGCGAGCATGTTGCCGCCGTTTGAGTCGCCCTGGCACGACAGCCCACTGTTGGTCGACCTGACGGTTGACCACGGTGCGCTGCTGCCCGAGTTTGATCGTGACGTCACTGAGTACGAACTGAGCGTCGACAACGCGACCAGCACGATCACGATCACACCGGAAGTCACTAACCTGTTCGCCACCTACGCGATCAGCGCCGACACCGATGCAACGGTGATCGACGACACCGTCGATCTGAGCCTCGGCGCCAACGTCGTGACCATCACTGTGACGGCCGCCGACGGCGTCACGACCAGGGATTACACTCTGACCGTCACCCGTGCGGCTGCCAACTAGCGGAGCAGCGTCAAGTTGGCTCGCAGTTGCCTCGCAGTTACCTGGCAATCCTTCAGCGGCATCTCCAGGGGCCCGCTCCGTGCGAGCGGCGGGCCTGTGCGCCGTGTCCACCGCGGCTCAGGCGCAGACACTCACAACCTTTGTCAGTAATTCGGAGCGGGCCGTGGATCCGGGCAGTGTCCGTGATATTCAGGCTCAGAGGTTCGTAACGGGCGCCAACGCCGATCGATACACGATCTTCGAGGTTCGGCTCCGGGTGGCAATTGGAAGTGGCGCAGATACCCGTGTCAGGATCAGGGAGGAAAATAGCAGTACTTCACCGGGCGATCTGGTGGCTACGCTCACGAACCCGGGAACCTTGATGAACAATAGTCTCAACAAGTTCACGGCGCCGGCCGGTACGACGCTTGATGCGAACAAGGCCTACTGGATAACCGTGAACGAGGGAATCCCACGCGCAAGCCAGGCGTTTTTTTCGAACATAGCGGCGCCTGGCCAGACCGGCGGGGCGGGCTGGAAAATAGGCGACAGCCGTCGAGGGGAGTTCTCGACACGGAAAGCTGGACCACTGAGACAAAGCCCCTTCTCATCGATATCAGAGACGCGACCGGCTCCACCGACGCGACCCTGAGCGATCTGGAGCTGGAGGACGGTGACGGCAACGCCATCGCGCTGAGCCCGACCTTCGCCTCCGATACGACCAACTACATGGCGCATGTGGCGAACACGGTCTCGCGGATCACGGTGATGCCGACCACAAGCAACGGGAACGCCTCGATCGATCACCTGGACGGCGACGGCAATGCGCTCATGGACGTGGACATGGTCACGGCCGGCCACCAGGTGGACCTGGAGGTGGGCGAGAACACGATCAAGGTGCAGGTGACGGCCGAGGACACCACCACCACCGAGACCTACACGGTGGTGGTCACGCGGGCGGCACTTTTTATTGCAATTACGGCAGTCTGGACGACGACGGCTTCACCCTGGACGGCACGGGATACACGGTCGAGAGCCTGAGGTGGAGCTTTGCGCACGTCCACCCGACGATGGACAGGGACTTTCCGGCCGCCCCCTGGGAAAACTGACGCTTGGGATCGGCACGCACCGCTTTGCCCTGGCCGATGCGGACAGAGGCAACCGCAACAACAACATCGACAACAACTACCGTTGGACGATTCCCGTGGCGCTGCACAACGTCAATGCGGGCGTCAAGATCACCGTCCAGCTGTTTGAGGCCATCCGCCCCGCGACCGGCAAGACACGGCCACGGCGGGCGAGGCGGAGCTGGATCTCATCGTCGGGCCCAACACGCTGACGCTGACGGTGACGTCGGAGGACACGTCCACCAGGAAGACCTACACGGTGACGGTGACGCGGGCGGCGACGCCGGCAGGCTGCGAGCCCGGCGTCGTGTGGTGAGAACGATCTGACCGAGCTGACCGCCGGGGTGTTCCCCGGGCTGGCCGCATTGAGGGTTCTGGTTCTGGAGGGCAACGCGCTGGACGGTCTGGGTCTGTCCGACAACGTGTTCGAGCCGCTGACCGATCTGTCGACGCTGGGGCTGCAGGACAATCCGGGGGCGCCATTCGTGCCCACGGCGGTTGCCCTGCCTGATGACGGAAGGGTTCCCGTCGCCGGGGGCGCGGTGACGCTCAACGGCAGCACCAGCGGCGGGGCGTGGGGCACGAATGTCACCTACGCCTGGGCGCTGACCACCCCCACGAGCGGGGTGACGTTTGACGACAACACGAGCGCCATGCCGGTGGTGACGATCCCGGTGCTGGCGGCGGACACCGAACTGACCTTCACACTCACCGTGTACGGGCGCGCCTACCGCGGCTCAGGGAGCTTCGGCCTGGCCCCTGACACCGACACCGTGAGGGCGAACACGGCCCCGACGGCGACCGATTCGTCGGTCACCACCAACGAGGACACGGCGCACCCCTTCGCGGCGGCCGAGTTCGGCTTTGCCGACGCCGACGCCGACGCCGACGCCGACGCCGACGCCGACGGCGATGCGCTGGCGAGCGTGAGGGTGGTGACGCTGCCGGGGGCGGGCGCACTGGCGCTGGACGGCGCGGCGGTGATGGCGGGCCAGGCGGTCGCGGCGGCGGACATCGGCAAGCTGGTGTTCAACCCGGCGTTGAACGGCAACGGGACGGGCTATGCGAGCTTCAGCTTCAGGGTGAGCGACGGCGCGGAGGAGAGCGCCTCGGCCTCCACCATGGCGGTGGACGTGAGGGCGGTGAACGACGCGGCCACGGGCGCACCGGCGATCAGCGGCACGGCGCGGGTGGGCGAGACGCTGACGGCGGCGCGCACGGGCATTTTGGACGTGGACGCCCTCACCAGCGCCACCTACGGCTACCAGTGGGTGCGGGTGGATGCCGGCGGCGCGTCGAACCCGACCGACATCGGCGCGGACTCGAACACATACACGCTCGTGGCCGGGCGGACGAGGGCAAGAAGATCAAGGTGGAGGTGAGCTTTACCGACGACGGCGGTACTGACGAGGAACTGACCAGTGACGCCTATCCGGCATCGGGGACGGTTGAAGCGGCGCTCAACGCGGCGCCGTCGTTCACCTCGCCGGAGGCGTTCGACGCGGCGGAGAACCAGACCGCGGCGGGGACGGTCCAGGCGTCGGACGGCGACCCCGGCGACAGCGTGACGGGCTACGCGATCGAGGGCGGCGCGGACCAGTCGAGGTTCTCGATCGTCGCGGCGACCGGCGTGCTGACGTTCATCTTGGCGCCGAACTTCGAGGCCGCGACGGACGCCGACGGGGGCAACGACTACGTGGTGGTGGTGCGGGCGAGCAGCGGCACGGGCGCGCGGGTGCAGACGGCGGACCAGACGATCACGGTGGCGGTGACGGTAACCGACGAGGACGAGCAGCCGGCGACGCCGGGTGCGCCGATGGTGATGCCGACGGCGGGTTCGGCGACCCGCCTGGACGTGAGCCGGACGGAGCCGGATCGTGCGGGCGGGCCCGAGATCAGCGGTTACAAGCTGCGCTACCAGGTCACGGGCGCGAGCGACTGGCTCGAGGACCAGCACCTTCCGGGACCGGCACGACGTTGACCCTGATGGAGTTGAACGCCGACACAAGCTACTCGGTGCAGGTGCAGGCGGAGAACGGCGAGACGCCGAGCGGCATGGTCGACGGCGGGGAGCGGCAGGATCAGCGCCGCCGCCACCACACCGGGCGTCACGGTGTAGAAGTCGGCGCTGACGGTCACGGAGGAGGACACGGCCGACAGCTACACGGTGGTCCTCGACAGCCGGCCGGCGGCGAATGTGACGGTGACGGTCGCCGGGTACTCGGGCACGGCCGTGGCCCCGTCCCCGACCACCCTGATCTTCACCGCATCGAACTGGAACACGGCCCGACGGTGACGGTGACGGCGGGCGACGATGCGGACACGAAGAACCATTTGATCTCGCTGACTCACAGAGCGACGAGCACGGACAGCGACTACAGCGGGATCACGATCGCCGGCGTGATGGTGATGGTGTAGCGACAACGACACCGCCCAGGTGACGGGAGTCTTGGTGGAACCGGGCAAGGCGCAGCTGGTGGTGAGCTGGACGGCGGTGGACAACGCCATGGGCTACAAGGTGCAGTGGAAGTCGGGCAACGACACGGCCCGAGCATGGTCGCCGTGGACCGTGCGGCACATGTTACGCAACCCCGGGTACGCCGGGCGCACGATCTTCAAGCGCACCAAGGCGAGGCGCCGCCGCGACCCCGTCAGCGGCAAGCGTCGCCGCATCGCGGGGCTGAACACGCTGAGCAGTCTGAGGCAGGGACGCAGGTACTGGATCGCGGTCATGGAGCCCGGCATCTGGACCGTCGCCGCACCCTGGCCGCCTCCGCGCGCCTGGTGCTGGCGGCCGGGCAATGGGACTGCGACGCGGGCGTAAACGGCGGCGAGGGAGGGAAGACGGAGGGCCGTTGATAGCATCAACGCGCCCGTCGGTCGGGTTCGATCCAACAAGGGTCCGGCATCACGGGCCATGCTAATAGGAACTCACGACAAAGCCGTCGTGTGCTCATTCCCAACTCATACCGGGTCTCTATGTTGCCTCCATAGTGGCGCGACCTAGCGATCCGCCCACGGCGACTCCTCGCGGCTGCATACCTCTCAGTGAGTGCAGCCCCCACAAGCAGTGAGGAAGCACCATTGCGAAAACTTGAGTTTGTCGTTCGTAGGAATATCGCGATCGTCCTGGCCTTGACGCTGATCGCCGCCCTGTTCATCTTCGGAAGCGACGCGCTGGCGCAGACGGCGGCAGATTCAAATCCGACCAATCTCGTCCGATTCCCCGGTTATGCCGATGGTCCGCGTACAGGCGCCGCGCTCGCGCCAGTTCAGGAAGCAGTTGCGTGAGCGCGGCGCGGTCGACGGTGCGCGTACTGCTGGCCCTGGTGGCGCTCGCTGCTGTTCTGCTCACGCCCCCGCCCGCTGCAGTGCTCGCCCATAACCCCAGCACCGACGCCACCCTCGGCGGCCTGACCCTGAGCGAAGGGAGGCTGGATCCGGTGTTCGCCACCGGCACGACCGATTACGCCGCCGGCGTGGGCTACACGGTCACGCGCATCACGGTCGTGCCCACCACGACGGACGCCAACGCTACGGTCGCCTACCTCGACGGCAGCGACACGCCCCTGCCCGATGCCAACACGGTCACGACCCGGCCACAGCTCGGCGTGGCGCTGACTACCACCCTGACCGATCCTGATGGCGTGAGCGGGACGGTCACGTACCGCTGGGAGCGCTCGGCGGGCCGCGGCGCCTGGACGGACATCACCGGCGCGGCCGTATCGAGCTTGATGCCGACCAGCGCCGAGACGGGTCACTTCCTGCGGGTGACGGCGACCTACACGGACGGGCACGGCAGCGGAAGAACCGCGACCGCGAGAACGTCCGAGGTCGTGGCAGGACCGCTGCTGACCGCGCTGACATTGAGCACGAACGATGCGACTGCTCACTCCTCCCGCAGCACCGTGCCCTCCTACGTCGACCGCCAGGTGCAGCCCGAGACGAGCTACGCCTACCGGGTCAAGGCGCGCAACGCGGCCAGCTTGAGCCGGCAGAGCCAGTACCTGAACGCCGACACCCCGGCCGCGCCGGCCCAACGTGACCCCAGAGCCGCCCGCAACTTGACTGCCGAGTTGGTGACTGGTGGCGGCATCACCCTCCGCTGGGAGGCGCCCGCCGAGGACGCTGAGTCGATCAGCGGCTACGAGATTCTCCGCCGCCGTCCCTTCCGCGGCGAGCAGACCTTGCTCAGCTACGTGGCTGACACCGGGTCTGCCGCCACCTCTTATATCGATGTCGACGCGAACGAACCGGGAGAACAGTACGTCTACCGCGTGGTTGCCCTGCGCGGAGCCGAGCACAGCGGTCGGTCCAATCGTGCGCGGCTGGTGGCTCCTCAGCCGGATCCGGCCGACCTGGCCCCGTCCAACCTCTCCGCGCGGGTCGCCGAACAGGGCATCGCCCTGAGCTGGGCGGCCCCGCCCGCGGACGCAGGGGCGGTGACCGGTTACCGCTTGCTGCGCGCTGTGGGGGACTCGGCGATGAGCATCCTCGCCGCCGACACCGGGTCGGACGCGACCGCGTACTTCGACAGTTCCGCCGTACGCGCCCGGCGAGACGTACCGCTACCAGGTGCTGGCGGTGCGCGGCGAGAAGGCCAGCCAGGGCTCCATCACCGCAGTCGTGTCTGTTCCGGAGTCGCTGGTCGCGCGCGCGCAGGAATCGGCCAACGCCGCTGCCACCGCGCCCGGCAACCTGACGGCCACCCTCCGCGACGACCACATCGGGCTCCGTTGGACCACCCCCCAGGAGGACGGAAGCTCCGTCACGGGCTATCAGATCCTGCGCAGTCATGCGGGATCGACGTGGAGCGTGCTGACGGCCAATACCTACTCTGCGGCGACCACCTATGAGGACAGCGCAACCACTCAGCCAGGAACCTACGTCTACCAGGTCAAGGCCTGGCGCAGCGGCGAGCTGAGCGGTGGCTCAAACCAGACCTACGCAATCCAACCAGAGTCATGCGTGGGAGACCAGTTCAACTCGAACCCCGTGGATGTCCCGGTCAGCGCAACGCCGATTGTGGTCGAATCGACGCCCTCGGACTACTTCGTGCTCTTTGTGCGACCCAGTCTGAATCAAGCTGCCGAGATCCCAATCTCGGTGACGCTCGGAGCGGAAGGCACGACGACCCTGACGGAGCAGCTCTCGGCCTTGCCCATCGCGCATTATCGAGTGGAGAAGTACCCGGTCGAAGACCCTGCCGACATGGACGGTGACTGTATCAGTGACATCGTGGAATTGGCCGATCTGGGCACGTTGAACCCGCTCAACCGCGTTCCCGAAATTGAGTTCCGTCACGGCAACGTGGCTATTCCCGATCGGGAAACGTTCGAAGGTCTCTCCTACCAGGGGGCTATCGTACAAAATGACCTTCATCTCCAGGACCTGGAGTTCGTCAAGTTTTTTCTACTCTACATGTCCACCTCGCGGCCGGCCGTGTACTTCATGAACACGGTTACGCATCGTGCACATCAACGCTTCCGTGGCGCTATTGAGACCGATTTAAGTCAATCGATGAAGGGCGAGATTGTCTACCACCCCAATGTGGTCGCCCCTGACGGATCGCTGGGCGTCTACCGCTTCGAGTTTCAACGGCATGAATCGTACCCCTTCAGCGCTGTGCAATACGCGTATGAAGTACTGGCCGCCAGCATGCCTGTACTCGATAACAACCTGGCGTACTACCCGATGCCTACCTACGCGCTTCCGCGCTATCGCCGCGAGCAGGCGCAATACGACGACTCACGAGTCACTGTGCTGTTGGAAGCGGACATCTTTCCGGATGTCGACTTCATCTCCCTCAACCAGGGCACGGGGTACGGAATCTTACGCGTCATGGAGCGGGAGGAACGTCCTAATCCGCGCGAGGTCGTGATCTATGAGTCGCTGCCCAACGACCTGCCGCGGGTCGCCGGGATCATCACGACCGTCCCCCAGACGCCGCTCTCTCACGTCAACTTGCGCGCGATACAGGACCGGATTCCCAACGCCTTCATCCGCGACGCCGTTGACGACGAGACCATTGATTCCCTGATTGACAGCCACGTCCAGTACACGGTGACCCCTACCGGATACACGATCCGATCCGCCACCAAGGCCGAAGTCGATGCCCACTACGACGAGTCCCGGCCGGCGGCGACGCAGACGCCCGAGCGAGACCTCACGGTCACCGAGATCACCGCGCTCAGCGATGTCGGGTTCGACGACTGGACCGCCTTCGGGGTCAAGGCGGCCAACGTGGCCGTGCTGGGCACGCTGGGCTTCCCCGCCGGCGCCGTGCCTGATGGGTACGCCGTGCCGTTCTACTTCTACGACGAGTTCATGAAGGCCAATGATCTTTACACGATGGCCTCAACCATGCTGGCCGATGCCGACTTCCAGACGGACTACGACAAGCAGGAGGAGGAACTGAAGAAACTGCGCGATGCGATCAAGGACGGGACCACGCCGGACTGGATCATCACGGCGCTGGAGGAGATGCACGCGGAGTTCCCGGACGGCACTTCGCTGCGCTACCGGTCGAGCACCAATAATGAGGACCTGCCCGGGTTCAGCGGCGCCGGGCTGTACGACTCCAAGACCCAGGACCCCGACGAGACTGTGGAAGACGGGATCGACAAGTCGATCAAGGGGGTGTGGGCGAGCCTCTGGAACTTCCGCGCCTTCGTCGAACGCGACTTCTACCGGATCGACCACAACGCCACGGCGATGGGGGTGCTGGTCCACCCCAACTACTCGGATGAGCTGGCCAACGGGGTAGCCGTCAGCTACGACCCGTTCAGCCACCGGGAAGGCGCCTACTACCTCAACACGCAGATCGGCGAGGACCTGGTCACCAATCCCGAGGCAAATTCGGTACCGGAGGCGCTCCTCTTGTTGCCCGGCGGCAGCTATGAGGTGCTGGTGCGATCCAATCAGGTGGAGGCGGACGAACTATTGATGAGCGATACGCAACTGCAACAGTTGCGCAGTCACCTGAGTACGATCCACGATCATTTCAAGACGCTCTACGACCCGGCTGAGGACGAGCGCTTCGCCATGGAGATCGAGTACAAGATCACGAGCGACGACGTGCTCGCGATCAAACAGGCCCGCCCCTGGGTATTCCGCCCAATCAACGAGCCGCCGGCGTTTCCTGCTACGGAGACCGGCGTCCGAACGATTGCCGAAGGGACGCCGAGGCAGGCGGACATCGGTTCGCCCATCGCGGCCAGGGACCCGGAGGGAGACACGGTGACCTACTCCCTGGGCGGTCCGCACGCGGCTCAGTTCCACATACATGCCCGGTCCGGCCAACTGCGGACCTGGGCCGATCTCGACTACGAGGACGTCAACACCTATGAAGTGGATGTCACGGCGGGCGACCTGTCGAACCCCGAGGGCGCCACCATCACGGTGCAGATCATGCTCATCAACGAGGAAGAACCCGGTGCGCTCGAGCTCTCACCAGCGCAGCCACTCGTCGGTACTCCCCTCACAGCGACGCTGACCGACCCCGACGGAGGCATCACCGGCCAATCCTGGTCGTGGCAGCGCTCGCTGAACGGCAGCAGCTGGATTCCGATCGCGAACGCCGGCGGCGGACGCTATACCCCGGTCGACACCGACCTCAACCACTACCTGCGGGTCACCGTGCAATACACCGACGGCCATGGCTCCGGTAAGGAGGTGGAACAGGTCTCCGACCACCGGACGGCGACGAGCGCGATCAATAACCGCCCGCCCGCCTTCGACAGCTCGGCCATGGAGCGGTCAGTGCTCGAGAACTCGACCGCCGGTACACGCGTCGGGACAGCCGTCGTGGCCGACGATCCTGACGGTGACGCGTTGTCCTACCGGCTGTCGGGTGACGCCGACTTTGTCATCGATAACGCCACGGGCCAGATTCTGGTTGCGCCCGGCGCCGTGCTGGACTACGAAACTCGGCTCACGTACACCGTGCAGGTCACCGCGGCCGACCGCTTCAACCCCTCCGCTACCACGGTTGTGACCGTCACAGTCACCGACGTCAACGACCCACCGGTGTTCCCACATGATTCGGTGGAGCTCGAAGTCTCGGAGGATGCGGAGGAGGGCGACAAGGTGGGAGCGCCCGTGACCGCGACCGATGACGATGGAGACCGCCTGACCTATCGCTTCGTCGGCAGCGGTCTGCCCTTCGACATCGAGGAGGCGAGCGGTCAAATTGTGGTGGCGTCCGGCGCCTCGTTCGATCGCACGATCCAGGACGCCTACACGGCCACCGTTGAGGCTCGCGATCCGGATCTCGCCAGCGCCCACACCCAGGTCACCATCACCATCACAGAAGAGCCCATCATTCTGCCGCCCATCATCACCGTCGGTGGCGGTGGCGGCGGACCGTCCGGCCCGAGCCCGAGCCATCGACTTCGAGTGGAACGTGAAGCGTGACATTGAGGCGCTCGACTCCACGCAGGATTCCCCCACCGGCGCCTGGTCTGACGGCTCGGTCCTCTGGATCGCCGAGAACGGCGACGGCGCCGACGACGCCCTCTACGCCTACGACCTGCAGAGCGGCGAGCGTGTCGAGGAGCGCGAGTTCGAGCTGGACGAGCGCAACCGCGCGCCCCGCGGGGTCTGGTCCGATGGCATCACGCTCTGGGTCTCGGACAGCGGCCGCAACCGCCTCTTCGCCCACGACCTCGAGACTGGCGAGCGCCTGCCGGAGCGCGACATCGAACTCGACGAGCGCAACGCGGCGGCCCGCGGCATCTGGTCCGACGGCGAACGGATGTGGGTGCTCGATGGGAACGGGGACGCACTCTTCGCCTACGACCTCGCCACCGGCGAACTCATCGCCGAGTACGCCCTGGACTCCGGCAACGACGACCCGCGGGGTCTCTGGTCCGACGGCGTCACCTGGTGGGTCTCCGACCACGGCGCCAAGCGGCTCTTCGCCTACCGGCTGCCCGCGCCCGAGAGCCCGGCAGCCGGTGACGTGCTCCCGCTCGAGCGTGTCCGCGACGAGGAGTTCACGGAGCTGAGCAAGGCCAGCAACAACAGCCCACGGGGTCTCTGGTCCGACGGTGATGTTATGTACGTCGCCGACGAGAGCGACGGCAGGGTCTACAGCTACAACATGCCCGACGCGAGCGACGCCCGCCTCGCTTCCCTCTCGCTCACAGGCGTCGACTTCGGGGAGTTCGACCCCAGCCGCACCGATTACGAGGGCATCGTCGGCGAGGGTGTGACGGAGACGACCGTGGAGGCGGCAGCGATGCAGCGCCGCACCAGAGTTGCCATCGACCCGGTCGACAGCGACGGCGACGAGGCGAACGGCCACCAGGTCACGCTCGCGGGGACCAGGGAGGTCACGGTCACGGTGACTTCAGCCGACAACAGCCGTACGAAGGTCTACCGTGTGCGCTTCCCCGAGACGCGGTGGGATCCGGCGCGCGATCCCTGGCCGCACTGCCTGCGCGGCGCCATCTCCGAAGGTTTCAGCCTCGTCGTCTACGAGGGGGGCAGCGTCGAGGAGCTGGTCGCCTGCGCGGAGAGCCGGGACATCGTGGCCCTCTACGCCCTGCACGAGGGCGGCTACGTCCCCTACATCCTCGGGGCGCCGGACTTCGTAAACCGCGAGTTCAGGGAGCGCTTCCCAGACGGGCTCCCGGTCATGGCGCCGCTGGTCGCCGGTAGCAACGGACCGCCTTCGGTCGACCCGTTCGGAGATGACCTTGACGACGATGGGCGGCAGCCGTGGCCGGAGTGCCTGCTCGGCGCCGTCGTCGAGGGCTTCAGCCTCGTCGCCTACGGGGGCGGTAGCGTCGACGAGTTGGTGTCCTGCGCGCAGAGCCGGCACGCGACGGCTGTCTACGCCCTCGCCGCGGGTGAGTGGGTGCCCTACATCCCTGGAGCGCCCGAGTTCGTGAACCGCGAGTTCAGGGAGCTGTTCGCCGACGGCCTGCCCGCCGTCACGCCGCTGGTCGCCAAGAGCGAGGGGCCGCCCCTGGCCAACTGATCGCTCTTCGCTGCCCACGTGTATTAGTTCAAGACGAACTACTCCCAAGTAGACCCTTCGGCAGGCTTCACGGCGCTCGTGGCGCATCGGCCAGAGCCAGCGCGTGCAGGTCGTCTTCATGGCCTACCGGAACACCCTCCAGGCCGACGCCCTCAAGCTGGCGGCGAAGAAGCTGCAGAGCTCCCTCGCCGACGGCGCCGACCTCATGCTGGCCCCGGCCCGCCGGATCGTGAGCGGCGAGGAGGACGCCGACTCGGTGGAGTCGGTCTTCGCCCAGGCGCAGCAGGGCGCCCGCTCGGCGGCGACGAGGTCAACGAGCGCCTGCTCCTTCGGGTAGAGCTTCTCCTCGGAGAGGGGAGGCACCTGGATGAGCACCTCCCCTGACTCCGGGTCGAAGACCGTCTCGCCCCGCGTGCAACCGTCCGGGTAGGCCAGGAGCGGCTGCAGGTAGGTAGCCAGCAGCCGCTTCGAGCCCTTCGCCAGCACTTCCATGAGGGCGGCGCGCAGGGTGTCGAAAACCGCGTCGTAGGCGCTCCTCTGGGAGAAGCCGCTTGCGTCCTCCTCCGTGTCCATCGACGAAAGCAGTACCCGCTCCTCGTACGGTGGCAGCCCGGAGGCCACGTCCGAGAGGCGCAGGAAGATGCTGTTGCCGATGAGGTGGAAGAGGGCCGCGGGGGCGAGCCCCGGCCGCTCCCCGGATGACCTTGCGGTACTTCCTCCTGCGGCTCGTGCGCCCGTCCTCGAGCGACTCGCCGTCGTCGCGCCTGACCGTGTGCTCGACGAAGCCGTAGCGCTCGATCCAGCGGCTCTCTTCCCCGCGTCCGAACTCCTCCCGGATCTCCGGCGAGAACCGGTAGAGCAGGTGGAAGAGCGTCGAGGAGTAGCCGCCCATGAGCGTGCCGCTCAGCGAGAGCGACTTGCCGCAGGCGTCGGCGAGGATGCCGGCAGCGATGCCCTGGGCGGAACCCCGGCCCTTGTACTCGTGGACCTCGTCGCCGATCAGCAGGTCGAAGAAGCCCCGCAGGTGGTGCTTCACGTAGTCGGCGAGGGGTAGCGCTTCGGACCTGAGTGGTCCGCCTGCCAGAGGGCGGAGCCGCACTCGTCGCAGCTCCGCTTCCTGCGGGCGAGGTCCCTCAGCGTCAGGGGCAGCCCGTCCTTGTCGACGATCGGGACGAAGCAGTCCGGGCAGCAGGGGACGCGGATTGGTTGGAGTGTCTCCTCATCCCGGACGAGCTTTCCGTCCACCGTCGCCCAGCGCTCGACGACGGCCGGCAGCCAGTGATAGGAGAGCTTCGCCCCTTCCCGCGACATGACCACGAAGAGCGGCCCCGGCCCGTGGGAGAGGCGCAGGCGCTCGAGGTCGGTGATGGAGGCAACGATGACGGCGCGCGCCTCGGGCACGGTGTCCTCCACCTCGCGCTTCCACTTGCGCGTGAGGTGGGGCGGGCAGAGACGAGCACGCGGCGGAAGCCGGCCATGTGGGCCGCCGAGGCGGCGATGAAGGTCTTGCCCGTGCCCATCTCGCCCACGACGGTCGTGCCGCGGTGGGCGTCGAGGGAGAGGGCCGCGGCGCGGATGGCGTCCGTCTGCGCCCCCAGGGGAGTGCGCAGCAGGGCGGGCAGGCAGCGCCCGTTCTCCGAAGGCCGGTAGCGGGGTGGATAGGACTCCACCACCCGCTGGGCGATGGCGTCACGGTAGGTGTCGATGAACTCGGCGAGGTCCATGGTTCCGTTCCTTTCTTCCTGTAGGGTTTGTGGTCGCCGCCTCGTGCGGCGAAGCATTGTGAGCGAGGCCCCGCCCTGCCACGAGGTAGGGACGGGGCCTCGTCTCTTGCGACCTCAGGGAGGCCGTCAGGCGGCGATGTCGGTAACCTGGCCGCTGTCCAGGTCGAGGGCGACGACGGTGGTGCGCAGCCGCTCGCGGAAGGTTTCCTTCGTGGGCGTGCGCTCGGCCAGGACCAGCTCTTTCGAGGTGCGGCCCTTGACGAGGATGCGGCTGTCCCCCGCCTCCAGATGGAGGTTGTCGAGGAAGCCCGCCGCCACGAGCATGGCCAGGTGGCCGCGCCGCAGCGGCATGAGCGGACGCGTGCGCTGGTCCTGTGCGGGCCAGAGCAGGTCCGTGATGGCGGCGCTGGCCCAGAGGCCCGAGTGCCTTGCCTCCTCTGCCGCCGCTACGGGGTCGATGGTGCGCGTGGCGAAGAGCACGTCCCCCGCGGGCGTGGCCGTGGCCACGTAGAGCGGGTAACGGCGCGGACCCAGCTCGGGCGCTTCCCCTGAGGCCCACTGGTGGATGCGCTCCTCGGCGTAGCCGTCGAGGAATACCTCCGCCTCGCGGTAGCCCAGGAGGACGACCTGGTCGTAGGCCTCGCGCTCCGGCTCGGGGAAGTCCCAGCAGTCGATGCGCCTCGTCGGTCGGGGGCGCGGGCTCGTGGCCCGTTGCGGCGTACCAGAGGGCGCGCCGGCAACCTCTGGCCGCCGAAGCCCGCACCTCAAGCTGGCCCTCCCAGTCGAGGCGCGCGCTGGGCCGTTCGTAGACGCCTGCCCGCTCGACGGGTGCGTCTGCTGTCTCCTTCATGTCGTGTACTCCTCTGAAGTCAAGAACGGGGCCGCCCCCGTCTGGGAGCGGCCCCGTCTGGCGTTCGCCCCTGGCGGACAGCTAGGAATCCTCTAGGGACAGTCTGAACAACTCGCCAGAGCGAGTGAGGGGATGGGATCATGGCGAGTGATCGGGGAAGGGAGGGCGCGCCCATGCACCAGCCGACGTTCGCCAGCGTGGAGTTCGAGCAGAAGAAGCGGAAGACCCGCCGTGAGTTGTTCCTCGAACGCATCGACAGCCTCGTGCCCTGGGAGGAGCTGGAGCGGCGCATCGAGCGGCACTACCCGAAGGCGGGACGGGGACGGCGGCCCTACCCGCTGGCGGTGATGCTGCGCATCCACTGCGTCCAGCTCTGCTACAACCTCAGCGACCCCGCCATGGAGGATCTCCTCTACGAAGCCGAGTCGGTGCGGCGCTTCTGCGGCCTCACCCTGAGCGAGGCCATTCCCGACGAGACGACCATCCTCCACTTCCGCCACCTGCTGGAGCGCCACGACCTGGGAACGAAGCTGTTCGAGACAATCAACGCCCACCTCGCGAAGCGGGGCCTGCGCCTGCGCGAGGGCACGATCGTGGACGCCAGCATCATCGAGGCGCCCTCCTCGACGAAGAACCGGCGGCGCGCGCGCGACCCGGAGATGCACCAGACGAAGAAGGGGAAGGAGTGGCGCTTCGGCATGAAGCTGCACATCGGCGTGGACGCCGACAGCGGGCTGGTGCACAGCATGCGGGCGACGGCGGCGAACGTGGCCGACGTGACGGAGGCGCACCGCCTGCTGCACGGCGAGGAGCGGGAGGCGTACGGCGACGCGGGCTACCAGGGCGTGGAGAAGCGCCCGGAGCAGGCGCAGTCGGAGGTCGAGTGGCGGGTGGCGCTGCGGCCCGCCCTGAGGCGGCTGCTTGAGCCGAGGAGCGCGGAGGCGCGGGTGGAGCACCCCTTCCTCGCGGTGAAGCGGCGCTTCGGCTACGACAGGTGCGCTACCGCGGTCTGGCGAAGAACCGCGAGCGGCTGGCGCTGCTGCTGGGCTTGACGAACCTGCTGCGAGCCGAGCCCCAACTCGCCTGACCCGGGGAGCAGTGCGTCCCCCGCGCCCGTCGAAGCGGGACGGGAGGGCAAACGAGGCCCCCGCCCGCCCCCGGCCCCCTCCCCTGCCGTCCTCTTTGTCCAATACAACCTGTTGCCGGAGCAAAGCGCCGCCGCCAGCCTACTTGCTCAGAGGATTCCTAGGCACCGACGCGATCCCTCTACCGGAAGGCGTCGTCGCGTCGTCGAGGTGAGGGACCAGTCCGATTGGATTGAGATTCCCGGCGCAACCCCGGCAGTGGTTCCCCAGCCACTATTCGAAGCGGTCCAGACCCGGCTTCTCGATCCGGAGCGACGACGCGCCGCGAAACGCTGCGCCCACTGTCACAGCGCCATGGTCGGCCAGACATCGATGGGCCAGTATCGCTACTACCGCTGCCGGCGTGCCTACGCTGGCCCACGGCACGACCGCTGCCCGACGCGGTACGTCCAGGCGGGCACCCTTGAGGACGCCGTCGTGCGAGAAGTCACAGCGGTGCTCTCTTCGCCGGAGGTGGTGCTGGCCGAGCTGGAGCACACATCGGCAGGGGACAGGGCCGACCGCGACCTGGCTGGGGCTCGCGCGCTCCTCAACTCGCTCGGCAAGCAGCGCAAACGGCTGCTCCGGTTGTACCAGCTAGGGGAGGTCGATGATGCCTACCTGCAGAAAGAGCTGGCTTCCATCCAGGCGCGACGGTCTCCGGCGGAGGCCACGGTCGCTCGGCTAAACGAGTCCGGACTCGCGCCTCAGGTTCCCAAGGACGCGGATGATTTCGCCGCCACGTGCGAGACCCTGAGGGAGCGCATCTTGCTGGAAGTGGACGCGGGTCGACTCAAGGGAGTCGCCAAAGCGATGCAATTGTCGGTCGAGGTCCAGCGGACCGCCGACGGTGCGTCAGGCCTTCTTCAGGGCGTGATCCCGCACGATTTGGACAGTTTTGGCGGAAAGAATTCTCACCACTGCACGAACATGGGCATGACCACGTGCACGTAGCCGTCCTCCGTCGCCGGGCGGAACACGCCCTGGCTTGAGGGGCTGGTGGTCTCCAGGCGGACCTCCCCCTCCAGCACAGCTAGCACGTCCGCGAGGTAGCGGCTGTTGAATGCGATCTTCGAGGCCTCGCCGTCCACTTTCACGTCGATCTCGCCTTCGTTGTCCCCCACCTCGTCCGCACGCGCGCTGATCACCAGCTTCCCCGAGGAGCCGTCGCCCGCCGGGTGCACCTGTAGCCGCACGATGCCGCTGCCGTCGCGCGCGAAGATGGCGGCGATGCGCGCCGCCCGCGTGAAGGCTTCCACGTCCACCACCGTCGACGTGTTGAATTCGCTCGGGATCAGCTGGTTGTAGTTGGGGAACGTCCCCTGGAGCAGCTGCGCCACCAGCTCCACGTCCGTCATCGAGAACTGAACCTGGGTCTGCTTTTCGTTCACGCGTAACTCAACCGGCGCCGAGCCGTCGCCGATCAGCCGCGCCACCTCCCGCAGGGCCCGCGCCGGCACGATCAGGTTCAGGTCCGTGGCCGGGACCGTCTGCCCGGCTCCGAGCTCGATGTCCGAGACTGCCAGCCGGAACCCGTCCGAGGCCGCGAACGTCAGCTTGCTCTCCTCGCTCTTGATGCTCACGCCCGTGATGACCGGCCGCGAGTCGTCCGTTGCCGCGGCGAACTCCACGCGACCGATCGTGCGTCGCAGTGTCCCCGCATCCAGCTCGGTCGAGGGCCCCTCGTCGATCGTTGGGATGCGGGGGAAGTCCTCTGCGTCCATCGTGTTGATGGTCGATTCCGTACGGGCGCATTCCAGCTTCGCCTGACGCGTGCGGTCTGGCACCTCAATGGAGACGGTCGCCGGCGGGAGCTGGGCCACGAAGTCCGTGATCAACCGCGCAGGGATCGTCGTTGCCCCCTCTTCCTCGATCTTCGCCCCGATCCAGGTGCTGATGGAGATGTCGAGATCGGTAGCCGAGAGGCGCAGCCGTCCGCCGTCTGTCGCCATCAGGATGTTCGATGTGATGGGGAGTGTTGACCGCGTGGCGACTGCGCGCCCCACAATCGCCAGCCCCCGCTGGAGGTTCTCCTGGAGGACCTGAACCTTCATCCGCCTACTCGCATGCTCTTGTTGAGCCGGGATTATAGGAAGCTGGCTACCCCCCCACAAGGTGACTGCTTACGCGCCTGAACAGTTGTGGTCGCCTGCTCCTGACGGATGGAACATAACCCATAACGTAAAGGGCTCTATACTTCAGCTTCTGGCGCTCGTGAACGGGTCGCTACGGATTACCTTGTGTACATCAACAAGCTGCACCTCACGAACTTTCGGAACTACGAGCAGGTCGATCTCACCCTCGAACGAGGCCTCAACCTGTTCGTCGGTGAGAACGCCCAGGGCAAGAGCAACCTCCTCGAGGCCATCTACCTCCTCTCGACCCTGCGTTCGAGCCGCGCCAGCAGCGACACCGACCTCGTGCGCCGCGGCGCCCTCGACTCCGAGTTCCCCGTCGCGCGCCTCCAGACCGAGGTCCAGCGCGCCGCTGGCCGCCTTAACCTGGAGGTTGCCGTCGTCGGTCGCGGTGGTGAGAGTCAGCGGGTGGGGAAGCGCGTGCGCGTGAACGGCCTTGCCAAGCGCACGTCGGATGCCGTCGGCGAACTGGCCGCCGTCCTCTTCACCACCCTCGACATCGAGGTCGTCGCCGGCCCTCCCATCCTTCGCCGCCGCTACCTCGACATGATGGCCTCGCAGGTGGATCGCGGCTACCTGCGAGCGATGCAGCGCTACCAGCGCGTCCTGCAGCAGCGCAACGGCCTGCTCAAGCGAATCCAATCCCGCGAGGCCTCCTCCAGCGAGCTTGGCTTTTGGAACCAGGAGCTCGCCCACTCCGGCGGCATCATCATGAAGGGACGCGCCGATGCCCTCGGCATCCTCGTGCCCTACGCCCGCGAGCAGATGGGGCGTCTCAGCGACGACGTCGAAACCATCGAGCTGGCTTACCGTCCCGCCCTCAGTGATACCGTCGAGAACGACCTCCCCATCGATGAAGCCGAGTGGACCAGCCGCATGTTGCTGGCTCTCAACGAGGGCCGTCCGCGGGAAATTGGCGCCGGCGTCACCCTCGTCGGGCCCCACCGCGACGATGTCGAGGTGCTCATCGATGGGCTTCCCGCCGCTTCCTTCGCTTCCCGTGCCCAGCTCCGCACAGCCGCGCTCTCCCTCCGCTTCGCCGAAGCCGCCTACCTGCAGACCTGCCTCGGTGATGAGCCCGTGGTCCTCCTCGACGATGTTCTCAGCGAGCTCGACGAGCAGCGCCGCCGCGGTGTCCTCGACTCCTTCGACATCTTCCAGCAGGTCATCGTCACCACCGTCGATCCCGACCGGGTGCGTGATGTTCTTACGACTGCCACCGGCCGCTTCGTCGTCAGCGGTGGCGCCATCGGCCGCTTCGAGGGCGAGTAGCCGCCCTAGGCGCGCAGCGCCGGCGTCAGCGGCCCGGCCGGAACGCTCATGCGGAGAGCCCCTCGCTCCACCGTCAGCGCCAACGGCGTCTCCCCGACTACGTCTCCATCGAGCTGTACCGGTAGTCCCGGCGTTGTCACCTCGAAGTGCGGCGTTCGCAGCTCGCGTATGCCCCCGTCCCCGGGATGCCGCCGCGCCACCACCTTGAGCGCATGGCGAAGCGCCTCCGGAGCGTGGCGCGGTGTGAAGATGCACGCGTCCAGCTGCCCGTCCCGGGCGCTCGCCTCCGGCGAGAACATGAGGATTCCCCCGTACAGACGTGTATTGCTCACCACGATCAATCCCACCCGCTCCACCGTGGGCTCCCCCTCCGTCGCCCACGCGACATCCGTGGTCCGCAGGCGGTGCAGCATCGGCACGCCGTGCAGCACGTAGGCGAACACGCCCAGCTGCCGCTTCAGGGGAGCCGTCACGGTGTTCGCGATCTGCGCGTCCCAGCCGATGCCCGCCATCAGCAGGAACGGCTCCTCGCCCGCCCGGCCCAGGTCCATCGCCACCTGTTGCCCGTCCAGGTGTGCGTCGAGCGCCTTCAGGAGGTTGCGGGGAATGCCCGCTTCCTTTGCCCAGACGTTGGCCGTGCCTCCCGGCAGGACCGCCAGCGCCGACTCCGACCCTGCGACCGCCCCCGCCGCCAGCCGCACCGTGCCATCGCCACCGAGCACATACACGAAGGCGTCGCCCCGCTCAGCCGCGCGGGCCGCCGCCGCCGCCGTCTCCGCCGGCGACTCCGGCAGCTCGAGGCGCGCTTTGAAGCCGCGCGCTTCCAGGCGGCGCAGCGCCTCCTCCGCGTCGAAGTGGCGCATCCCCCGAGCGTGGGGGTTGGCCACGAGCGTTGCCCTTTTCGGTCCCATCGTTGCCCGGCGGCTCCCCGCTCCCTACCATACCGCCGAATCCGCTCCGCTCCCGATCGGGGGTTCCGTGCTCACGCTCATCAGCTTCAACCACATCAGCATGGCCGCGCGCGACTGGCGCGAGCAGCGCGAGCGCTTCGAGCGCCTCTTTGGCTTTCGCTCCCTGCGGCTGTTTACCGCTCAGCCGGGAACCCCCATTGAGGGCTGTGTCTCCCGCATTCGCAACACCCGCACCGAATGGGAGTTCCTGCAGCCCGACGGACCCGCGAGCTTCGTCCAGAAGTTCCTCGACGAGCGCGGCCCCGGGCTTCACCATCTCGCCGTCGAGGTGCCTGATATCGAGGAGGCGGTGGCGGAACTGGAGCGGCTTGGCATCACCCCCTTCGGCGGTATCAGCGAGGACACCATGTGGTGGATGGCCTACATCCACCCCCGCGACAGCGGCGGCGTTCTCTGGCAGCTCTACCAGCCCCGGCCGGGTACCTCGATGAACGGTACTCGCGGCGAGGCCGGCGAGATCGGCTTCCGCCGTCTCGACCACATCTCCCTCGCCTCCCCCGACCTCGAGGTGCAGGCGGCCTGGCAGGAGCGCGTCTTCGGCATGGAGGTCGAGGAACGCTGGGACGTCCCCGACCAGGGCTACAAGGGCTGCCTCATGCGTATCCCCAACACCGAGCTCAAGTTCGAAATCCTCCAACCGCTCGGCGACGAAGGCTTCCTCCAGGACTTCCTCGCCAGGCGAGGCAAGGGTCTGCACCACGTTTCCTGTGAGGTCGAGTCAATCGACCGCGCCCTTGAAGCCCTCGCAGCCGACGGCATCGAGCCGCCGGGAGGTGTCGGCGGCGAGGGCTGGAAGCGCAACGTCTTCCTCTCCCCGCGCGACACCAACGGCGTCCTCTTCCAGCTCTTCGAGGAACCCTCCTCCTAGCCTTCGGACCTTTTCTGGGCGCTCGCGCTGGAACTCCGCGTGAATGAGCCACCTTTCACCGGAATATTTTGTATATCCGCATAAGCAGACTAGCGGTCACGCTGTTCATCCCTTAACATTTCGGCTGGCGGGGACGCGGGGGAGAGCGACCCATGAGTTGGTGCACGACCTTGGCGGTGGGCATAAGGCTGGCTTGGCTGTCTTGTACTCTCGTCGCTGCGGCGCCCTCCCCCACAGTTACACCGACTCCCGCGCCAGAAGACCCCCCCGAACACTTTGTCGACGAGTCAGCGGGGCCTGAAGCAGGCCAGGGTCTCCGATCCCCGCGACCGGCCACTTCCCTCCTGATGCCGCCGACCCTTGTGACCAGCGCTTTGCTGCCCTGGGGGCCTACTGCTTATCCGCGTAGGCGCACTCGTCACAGGCAATGTCCGACCCTTAACACTCGTGAAGACGGGGGATTGGCTTCATGACATGGGGTAGGTTCGGGCTCGCCTCCGCGCTCCTCCTCGTTGCCACCGTGGCCCTGCTCGCCACCGTTCTCGCGCGCGGATCGGCGCCCGCGTCCGCCGATCATGCCGATACCCCGTACGAAGCCGATTGTGAGAGCGACACCGTGGTCCCCGGCTACGCGACCAAGTCCGGCCTCGTCGAGGACTGTGACAACCTGCTCCGTGCGGCTTACTACTGGGACACGAACACGCACAACTCGCGGAGAGGGCTCAACTGGGCGGACACCAGAAGTATCTACACCTGGGAGGGCGTCACCGTAGAGACTGTAGAGATCGATGGTGCGAACGTGGAACGCATCACCGAGCTTGACCTAAATAGCAACGGCCGTTCTTTAATGATCCGGGGACGGATTCCTCCAGAACTGGGAAACCTGTCGGAACTCCGGTCGCTCAACCTTTCGTGGAACTATCTTTCCGGGGATATCCCGTCCAGCATCTGGACTCTCACAGAGCTCAGAAGCCTGAGACTCGATGTGAACAATCTCACAGGCTCCATTCCGGCTGAGGTGGGAAACCTCACTGAGTTGATGACTCTGAATCTTTCGAACAACGAGCTGAGCGGCGAACTGCCGAGCGAGATCGGGAGGCTCTCGAAGCTGGTAGAGCTGGTCCTCCATGGCAATGGAAAGTCACTCGATAGTCCCGGCACGGGATTCACGGGACCGATCCCTCCAGAGATCGGGAACCTGACCGAGCTCACTAGACTGTACCTGCATATCAACAGCTTCTCGGGCCCGATCCCGGATCTATCGAAGCTCACGAATCTGAAAAAACTGTCGCTCTACGAAAACGAGCTGACGGGAGGCCTTCCGTCCTGGCTACCCAAGTTGACGCTGCTGGAGAGCGTTCACCTGTACGACAACCAGCTCACCGGGCCCATCCCTGACTTGAGCCTGCTCACCAACCTCAGGGACCTCCATCTGCATAGGAACCAGTTGAGCGGGAGCATTCCCGCCACTCTGGCCAGCCTCCCACTCACGGACCTCTATTTGCGCGAGAACGACTTCAGTGGCTGCATCCCCGCCGCCCTGTATGACATCGAACGAAACGACATGGATGCCGTGAACACCCTCGGGTACTGGGACCCCGATACGCAATCGCAATTGCCCGCGAAACTGCTCCGCGCCTGCGATGCCCCCCAGGTGGTGGTCAGCTTCGAGCAAAGCTCCTACACCGTGGCCGAGGGCAGTGACGTGACGGTCAGGGTGATCCTGAGCGCTGAGCCCGAGGACAATGTCACGGTCCCCCTGACGGTGACGAACCAGGGCGGTGCGTTGTCTGGCGACGACTACGAGGAGCTGCCGGGGAGCGTGGTCTTCGAGTTCGACGAGACATCGAAGGAGCTGACCTTCCGCGCCTACAGCGACGACGACAACGACGACGGGGAGAGCGTCAAGATCGGTTTCGGCACCCCCACCCACAACATCACGGTGGGCGCCCCTGGTGAGACCACGATCACCATCACCGACGACGACGTCCCCGCGGTCACGGTCAGCTTCGAGTCATCGACCTACACGGTCGCCGAAGGCAGCAGCGAGACAATCAAGGTGAAGCTAAGCGCCGACCCCGAGCGCACAGTCACGATCCCCATCGACGCCAGCAGCCGGGATGGCGCCTTGAGCCCGGACGACTACACGGTTGTCCCGGAGAGCGTGGTCTTCAACAGCGGGGAAACCGAGAAGACGCTCACCTTCAACGCCATCCAGGACACGGTCGCCGACAGGGGCGAGAGCGTGGATCTGGTCTTTGGCTCTCAGCTTCCCGAAGGGGTCACGGAGGACGCCCAGAACGCGACCGCCGCCACAGTGAACATCACCGACGATGACGACCCGCAGGTAACGGTGAGCTTCGAGCAGGGGGCCTATGACGTGGATGAGGGCTCCTCGGTGGACGTGATTGTCAGGCTCAGCGCCGACCCGCTGCGCACGGTGACCATTTCCGTTACGGCGACCGGGCAGGGTGGCGCCGACAGCAATGACTACTCGGGCGTCCCCACCACCGTCACATTCAACAGCGGGGACACCGAGAAGGTAGTCGCGTTCAGTGCGACGCAGGACACCGAAGACGACGAGGGGAAGAGCGTCGATCTGGGCTTGACCGGCCTCCCCGCGGGCGTGACCGTGACCCAGGATCCGACGGAGGCGGGGGAGACGGTCGTCAGCATCAACGACGACGACGACCCAGAGGTGAGCTTCGGGGCCAATACCTACACGGTGGTGGAGGGGAGTTCGGTCACGGTGACGGTCAAGCTGAGTTCGGCCGCTGATCAGGCGGTGGACATTCCAGTCAGGGTGGCGGACCAGGGCGGCGCGTCCAGCGACGACTACTCGGGCGTCCCCATCGAGGTCACGTTCACCGCCGGGGATACTGAAGAGACGTTCACGTTCGGCGCGACCGCCGATGACGAAGGCAGCGAGGGGGAGAGCGTGAAGCTGGGCTTTGACACGCTCCCAAGCGGGGTCGCGGAGGGCAGCCCGAATGAGACGACGGTGAGCATCACCGAACCCGCCCCCCCCATCGACACCGGCGACCCCCCCATCGACACCGGCGACCCCCCCATCGACACCGTTGACCCCATCGACACGATCGACCCCGTCAACCCGCAGGTGACAGTGAGCTTCGAGCTAGCTAGCTACCCCGTGGAAGAAGGAGAGAGTGTCGACGTCAAGGTGAAGCTGAGCGAGGACCCGCAACGCTCGGTGACCATCCTGATCACCAGGGACAACCAGGGCGGGGCGGTTGACGGCGACTACTCGGGTGTCCCGTTGAACGTGGAGTTCTTGAGCGGCGAAATGGAGAAGACCATCGCCTTCCTGGCGGTTGACGACCTCGACGACGACGACGGCGAGAGCGTAGTGCTCGGTTTCGACACGCTCCCCGATGGGGTCGCGCAGGGCACCCAGCAGACCACCAGGGTGAACATCACCGATGACGACGACCCGCAGGTGACGGTGAGTTTCGAGTCGGCGAGCTACACCGTGGAGGAAGGCAAGAGTGTCGCCGTCAAGGTGAAGCTGGACGCGGACCCGGAGCGCGAAGTCAGGATCCCGATCGAAGCGGACAGCCCGAGTGGGGCAACGAGCAACGATTACTCGGTTGTCCCCGTCGAAGTGGTTTTCGTGAGCGGCGATCAGGAGGAGACGATCACCTTCCGGGGCACCGATGACGACGACGACAACGAGGGCGAGAGCGTGACGCTGAGCTTCGGCGCCAACCTCCCGGATGGAGTCGCGGCGGGCACTGACACAACGGTGACCATCACCGACAGAACGAACAACGGGAACACCAACCCTGGCCAGACCTTCCAGCGACCACGACCTCGGCCTACACCCACGCCGACCCCAACACCGACCCCGACACCGACCCCCACACCAACCCCGACGCCAACCCCAACGCCCACACCGACCCCGACCCCGACCCCAACGCCCACCCCTACACCGACCCCGACGCCCACACCGACCCCGACACCGGACGAGGGCCCGCCGGAGCCGCGGGATGAAGGCCCGCCGGAGCCGCGGGATGAAGGCCCGCCGGAGCCGCGGGATGAAGGCCCGCCGGAGCCGCGGGATGAAGGCCCGCCGGAGCCTGAGGAGGAGTCCACGCCGGAGCCGCAGGAGGAGTCCACGCCGGAGCCTGAGGAGGAGTCCACGCCGGAGCCGCAGGAGGAGTCCACGCCGGAGCCTGAGGAGGAGTCCACGCCGGAGCCGCAGGAGGAGTCCACGCCGGAGTCCGAGGAGGAGTCCACGCCGGAGTCTCAACAGAATCCTGAGCCTGAGCGCGTTTCCAGTACCGACACCGACAAGGCCGTCGGCGAGCCCGATACGGGCGCCGGCCTCCGGCCCGAACAGTTGACCATCTCGATCTTCCTCGGAGTGGTTGTGGCTCTCGGAGCGTTACTGGCCCTCGCCTACTCCCGCCGCTAGACGTCCCACGGTCGTCCCCGCTGCCCACCCCACGCCCCGTCCGACGGGGGGTGGCCTTGTGGCGCGAGCGGAGAGCGTTCCGTTCGGCTACTATCACCCGCACGGATGTTCGAGCGTGACCCCGTAGCCACTGCCTCCCGGCCCTTCGGGGATCCGCTCGCGGCCTTCCACCCCGTCGTGCGCGCCTGGTTCGAGCGCCGTTTCGCGAATCCCACCGATGCCCAGGCCGAGGGCTGGCCCCGCATCCACGCTGGCGAGACCACCCTCATCGCCGCGCCCACCGGCTCCGGCAAGACCCTTGCCGCATTCCTCGTAGGCATCGACCAGCTCATCCGCGAGGCCGAGGCCAGCGACCTCGAACAGGCCACCCGCATCGTCTACGTCTCGCCCCTCAAGGCGCTCAGCAACGATATCCAGCGCAACCTCGAGGAGCCTCTCGCCGAGATACGCGCGCTCGCGACAGAGATGGGCTACGAGCTGCCTCCCATCACCAGCGCGGTTCGCACCGGCGACACGCCCCCCTCCGCCCGCCAGAGCATGGTGCGCAAGCCCCCCCACATCCTCGTCACCACCCCCGAGTCGCTCTTCCTCCTCGTCACCGCCGAGCGCAGCCGCCAGAACCTGCGCGGCGTCCGCACCGTCATCGTCGACGAGATTCACGCCCTCGCCCGCGACCGCCGCGGGAGCCACCTCGCCCTCACCCTTGCGCGCCTCGACCGTCTCGCCGAGACCCCGCCCGTCCGCATCGGCCTCTCCGCCACCCAGCGCCCCATCGAGTTGATCGCCCGCTTCCTCGCCGGGACGGCGCGCGCAGCCACCATCGTTGACTGTGGCCACCAGCGCGACATCGAGCTCCACGTCGAGACCCCACCCAGCGACCTCGAGGCCGTCCCCCCCAGGGAGCAGTTTGCTGACATCTACGATCGCCTCGCTGAGCTCGTGCGCGAGCACCACACGACCCTCATATTCGTCAACACCCGCTCCCTTTCCGAGCGCGTCGCCAAGGAGCTGGCCGAGCGTCTTGGACAGGAGGCCGTCGCGAGCCACCATGGCAGCATCGCCAAGGAACGCCGCCTGCGCGTCGAGCAACGCCTCAAGGCCGGCGACCTGCGCGCCCTCGTCGCCACCGCCTCCCTCGAGCTCGGCATCGACATCGGCGCCATCGATCTCGTCTGCCAGGTCGGCTCTCCCCGCAGCATCGCCACCCTGCTCCAGCGCATCGGCCGCTCCGGCCACGCCCTCGGTCTGCGCCCCCACGGGCGCCTCTTCCCCACCACCCGCGACGAGCTCCTGGAGTGCTCCGCCCTCGTTCGCGCCGTCCGCGCCGGACGCCTCGACCGCATCTCTCCCCTGACCGCCCCCCTCGACGTCCTCGCCCAGCAGATCGTTGCCGAAACCGCCTGCGAACCCTGGACCGAGGACGCCCTCTACGACCTCGTGCGCGAAGCATCCCCCTTCGCGGACCTCGAGCGCGAGCCCTTCGACGAGATCGTGACGATGCTCGCCACCGGCATCGGCGATGGCCCCGGCGCCGCCCGGCCCCTCATCCACCGCGACCGCATCAACGGCATCGTCCGCGGCCGGCGGGGAGCCCGCCTCGCCGCCCTCAACAATGGCGGCGTCATCCCCGAGATGGGCGACTACCGCGTCGTCGCCGAACCCGAGGACATCGCCGTCGGCACCGTCAACGAGGACTTCGCCATGGAGAGCGCCGCCGGCGACATCTTCCTCCTCGGCTCTACTTCATGGCGTATCCGCCGCGTCGAGCAGAGCACCGTCCGCGTCGTCGACGCCCACGGCGCGCCCCCCACCGTCCCCTTCTGGCTGGGCGAAGCCCCCGGCCGCACCATTGAGCTCTCCGAGGAAGCAGGCCGCCTCCGCCGCGAGATCGCAGACGGCCTCGACGATCCCGCAGCCCTCACCGCCCGCCTCCAGGAGGAGTGCAGCCTCGTCGAGAACGGCGCCCGCCAGATGGTCGACTACGTTCGCGCCACCCGCGACGGCCTCGGCGTCGTGCCTTCGGATACGGATGTCGTCTTCGAACGCTTCTTCGACGACTCGGGAGGGATGCAGCTCGTCGTCCACGCCCCCTTCGGTGCGCGCGTCAACCGCGCCTGGGGACTGGCCCTCCGCAAGCAGTTCTGCACCACCTTCGACTTCGAACTCCAGGCCGCAGCGAACGACGACGCCATCCTCCTCTCCGCCGGTCCCCAGCACTCCTGGCCCATCGCCGATGCCTTCTCCTGGGTGAATCCCCGCAACGCCGCCATGCTCGTGGAGAAATCGATCTTCTACATCCCTCTCTTCCCCACGCGCTGGCGCTGGAACGCCTCCCGCGCCCTCGCCATCGCCCGCCAGCGCAACGGCAAGCGCGTGCCCCCCTTCCTCCAGCGCCTGCGTGGCGACGACCTCATGGCCGCCGTCTTCCCCGCCCAGGTCGGGTGCCAGGAGCACCTCGACGCACCCCTCTCCCTCCCCGACCACCCCCTCATGCGCCAGACCCGCGACGACTGCCTCTACGAGGCCATGGACGTGAACGGCCTCAAGGATGTGCTCACCCGCATCGAAGAAGGCCAGGTCCGCCTGCACGCCGTCGATACGGTCGAGCCCTCCCCCATGGCCCACGAGATCGTGAGCGGGCGGCCCTACACCTACCTCGACGATGCCCCCATCGAAGAGCGCCGCACCCGCGCCGTGAGCCTGCGCCGTACCCTCCCCGACTCCGCCCGCGACCTCGCCGCCCTCAGCCCCGACGCCATCGCCCGCGTCCGCGAGGAAGCCTGGCCCGAGCCCCGCGATACGGAGGAGGCGCACGATGCCCTCCTCGGGTTCGTCGTCCTCGCCGAGGAGCACGCGGCTCCCTGGCGCGAGTGGCTCGACGAGCTGGAGGCTGCCGGCCGCGCCGCCCGGCTCAGCCTTGCACATCGCGCCTTCTGGTTCGCCGTGGAGAACCTCCCCTCCGTCCGCCTCCTCTTCCCCGATGCGGACACGCCCTCCCCCGCCGTCCCCGAGCACGCACTGTTGCAGGTGGACGACCGCGAAGCGGCCCGGCTCGCCCTCGTCCGCGGCCACACCGAGTGCCTCGGACCCACTACCCCCGACGACCTCGCCCACCGCACCGGCCTTGAGGCGAAGGATGCGGACTACGGCCTTCAGGGCGCCGAGGCGGCCGGTTACCTCGTGCGCGGCCGCTTCACCCCCAACGCCCCCGACGACGAACTCTGCGACCGCCGCCTCCTCGCCCGCATCCACCGTTACACCCTCGATGGACTCCGCAAGGGCGTGGCGCCTGTGTCCCGCGCCGACTACATGCGCTTCCTTACCCGTTGGCAGGGACTCGCCCCCGGCGCCGTCTACGGGGGACGCCCCGGGCTGCGCCGCGCCCTTGAGCGCCTCCAGGGCTTCGAGGCCCCCGCTGGCTCGTGGGAGGACGACCTCCTCCGCGCCCGCGTTCGCAATTACGAGCCGGCCTGGCTCGACGAACTCTGCCTCGCCGGCGAGATCGCCTGGGCCCGCCTCAGCGGCCGCAGGCCGTCGTCGTCCGAAGACGCCCCCGCCCGCCCCGCGCCCGCCACTCGCGCCACCCCCATCACCATCGTCGCCCGCCGCGCTTTCCCGGACCTCCTCGCTGCCGCCCGCTACGACCGCCCCGAGGGCGTTCCCGCCCCGCCCGGCGCCCCCTCTGTCCTCGTCGAGCTCCTGCGTGAGCGGGGAGCCCTCTTCTTCGATGAGCTGGTGCGCGAAACGGGCCAGCTCACGAGCCAGACCGAGGACACCCTCCGGGAGCTCATCGGCGTCGGGCTCGTCGCCTCCGATGGCTTCGAGGGCGTGCGCAAGATCTTCTCGCGGTCATCGTCGGGCCGCCGCCGCACCGCCGTTCGCCGCCCCGTTGCCAGCTATCGGCTCGGGCTCGTCATCGGCGGACCGCCGGGGCGCTGGTCTCTCGTCGAGGCCCCGCCCCGCGACGCCGCCCACGAGGAAGAGCTGGCCGCCCTTGTCGCCAGCGTGTTCCTCGAACGCTACGGCGTCGTCTTCCGTGACCTCGCGAGGCAGGAGCGCTTCGCCGTGCCCTGGCGCTCCGTCCTGCGCGCCCTCCGCACGATGGAGGCGCGCGGCGACGTGCGCGGCGGACGCTTTGTCGCCGGTGTCGTCGGGGAGCAGTACGCCCTCATCGATGCTGTCGAGCAGCTGCGCCGCACCCGCAACGAGCCCGTTAGCGGTGAGCGTGTCGTTGTCAGCGCCGTCGACCCGGTGAATCTGACCGGCACGGTCCTTCCGGGACCGCGCGTGCCCGCCTACTCAGGCCGCTCCCTCGTGCTCATCGACGGCGTGCTCGAGGAGGAGGCAAAGACCGCGGAGGCCTTCGCCAGCGCCGACCGGCGCTAGGCTGCGGGTTCCCTACCCGATGTCCGGCAGGTGGTAGACCCGCGCCGCCGTGTCGTGCAGCACCTTGCGCCGCACCGTCGGGGCGAGCTGGTCCAGCGTCTTCGAGATACGCGTGTGTGTCTCCGGGTAAAGGCAGGTCGGGTGCGGGAAGTCCGTCTCGAACATAACGTTGTCCTCACCCAACTCTTCGATCGCGTGCAGCGGTCCCCACTGCTCGAACCAGAACGAGGCGTACACCTGCCGCTTAAAGTACTCCTTCGGGCGCAGGCTCAGCCCCTCACGCTCCGTCGGGATCGTCTCGTCGTACTGCCACTCCATCGCTTCCAGCAGGAACGGAATCCAGCCGATGCCGCTCTCGACCGAGACGAAGTTCAGGTTCGGGTAGCGGTCCAGCAGCCCGCTGAAGATGAGGTTCATGATCGTCTTGCACTGCACCATGAACAGCGAGACGCTGAGCGCGGCCAGACTGCGCTGCGGTCCGTACCCCTTCCACAGCATCTGCCCCGCGAGGTTGTTCCCCGAGCCTATGTGGAAGTTCACCGGGATGCCCATCTCCTGGCAGGTCGACCACAGCGGATCCCAGTGCGCGTCGTGCAAGTGCGGCAGCTCGAACGCCTCCGGTGTGTCCGTCATGGTGATGCCGGTGATGCCCGCGTCCTTCACGCGCCGCACCTCGCGCACGCACTCGTCGATGTCCCAGAACGGCGTCAGCGCCTGCGGGAAGAGTCGCCCGTTGCCCGCCGCCTGCAGGTCGATGATGGCGTCGTTGTAGACCCGCGCGCAGACATTCCGCAGTTCGCTGTCCTTCAGCGACATGAAGCGGTTGCTCCCGAACCCGGCCACGTTCGGGTAGATGATCTGCTGCGAGATGCCGAGGTGGTCGAGCAGCTGGAGCCGTGGCTCGGGATAGCTCGCCGCGTCACTCATGTCCTGGTAGTCCGGCAGGCTGATCATCCCGTACGCCTTCTGGCCGTCCTTCTTCACCACCGTGAAGCCCAGCGGCCCGAAGTCCACGTCCCCATCGACCACCCAGCGCGCCCGCCCCTCCTCGTCGCGCACCACCTTCGGCACGCGCTCCCTGTAGGCAGCCGGCGCCCGCGAGGTCCAGAGTTCGGGTGGCTCCGTGTAGTGGCTGTCGATGTCGATCACAGGCACGCCGTGGACGGTCAGCGGTGGCGTCATGGGAGCATCCTCCTGCGCGTCGCGCGTCCCACAATCCTACTGCCCCGGCATCCGGCGAGGGTCAGGCCAGGGCGAGTTCGGGGAAGTAGCGCGTGTAGGAACGACGGTCCCTCGTGAGGAGCCGGTCTGCCTGCACCAGCGCATGACCGCCAATCAGGAAGTCGGCCAGCGTGTGCTGGCGGAACTGCAGCTCCGCGCTGCAGCGCTTGCAGAGGACCTGCTGAGCGGTCCCGCACTGTGAGCACGTGGGTAGGCGCGGACGCTGGCGGCTGTAGTCGCGCCAGGCCTGGCCCGCGCGGTGGAGCGCCTCCCGGCTGGACCGGTCCAGCCGGATACCGATGCCCTCAAGAAAGCGGTCGAGGCCATCCTGCCCGTCGAACAGTGGAGCCATCTCCGAGTAAACAGCGTCGCAGACGACCGCTCCCCCTTGCCCCACGGCTTCCGCCACGCGGTCGACGTCCTCGGGAGATTCACCTCGGAGAATGTTGATGAGGACATTCGTGTCAACGGCGGAGATCACGAGTCCGGCGCTGCTTGCTCAATTTCATCAACCGGGTCAGGGCCGCGAATCTCCAGAAAGATCTCGTCCGCGGTCATGCCCTCGTACCCCAGTTCCTTCCACCTCGGCTTCATGTGCTCCTGCCACTGGCGCAGCGTGGCCTGGAAAGCCTCGCGATCGAACTCCCTCTCAACGTGGACGCCTTCTTCGTCCTCAACGAATGTGACTTTGTCACCCTCGCGAAGCCCGAGCCGGTCACAGAGCCCCTTCGGCAGCGTGATCTGTCGCTTGCTCGTGATCTTCGCCGTGAAGGTCGACTCGCCCATCGGTCCTGCCCTTCGCCCTTACCCAAGTGCCCTTACTCGATGGTAAGGAGGTCATGGAAGGATCTCAAGAGGGGCGCTACTCCATCAGCCCCGCGCTCTTGGCCGCCGCCGTGGCCGCGTTCCGGCCCGCGATGCGCCCAAACGTGACCGCCGGTCCGTACGAGCCGCCGCCGCCGATGTAGCGATCGCCGTGCAGCGTGCCCATCGCCTCTCCCGCGGCGAAGAGGTTCTCGATCGGCAGCTCGTTGTTCGCGATCACGTGCGTCTCCGCGTCAACCCGCAGGCCGCACCCCGTCCAGGCGATGATGGCCGGCCGCGTCTCCACCGCGTAGAACGGCGGCGTCTCGATGGGACGCAGCCCCATCGGCTTGAAGTAGGCAGTGTCCACGCCCCTGGCGCAGTCGGCGTTGTACTTCTGCACCGTGCCCGCGAGCGGCGCCGCATTGATCTTCGTGAGCGCCGCTAGTTCCTCAAGCGTGTCCGCCCGGAGCACCTCGCCGCTCTCCGCCCGCGCCAGCAGACTCTCCGACGTCCAGCTCGGCCCCACTGGCATCGCGTCCGCCTCGAGTCTTGCCGCCTCGTCGAAGATGGCGTAGGCCATGCTCCCGTTCCGTTTGAAGAGCCCCGCCATCACCGTGTACGGCGCCATCTCGCTGGCGAAGCGACGCCCCTCGCGGCTCACGAGGATCACCCACGGCGGCACCGCCACCTCCAGATCCTTCGTGAACCCCGGCGTCAGCAGCAGCAGCCCGCGGTTGTAGCCGCCCAGCGTCGCCCCCACCTGCTCCCCGAGCGTGATCCCGTCGCCCATCGCCTTCGGCCCCGAGATCGCCCAGACGCCGTCGCCCTGCTCGTGTGCATCGGGCCAGTACTTCTCGATGAACTCCTTGTTGTGCCCGAAGCCCCCTGACGCGATCACGACCGCCCCGCAGCGCACCTCCTGGTCGCCCGCGGCCACCCCCACGATCTCGCCGTCCTCCTCGATCAGACGGTCCGCGCGTGTCACCAGCGCGAGGTCCACGTTCCGCCTGATGCGCTCTGAGTCGAGCACGCGCACCACCGCCAGCCCCTCGCCCTCCGGCGGATGGCCCCGCGGCACGGTGTCGATGCCGGAGATGTAGACGCGCTCCGGCCTGTACTCCACGCCCAGGCTGCGCAGCCACTCGAATGTGGGCGCGGCGCTGTCGCAGTAGGTGCGCGCCACCGCTGGCTCCACATTCCACTGGTTGAGCGTCATGTAGTAGCTGAACATGTCGTCGGGCGTGTCATCGAGGATGCCCGCTTCACGCTGCACGCTGGTGCCCGCCGCGTAGAAGTGCCCCCCCGAAAGCCGCGAGGAGCCCCCCACCTTGTCGTCCGCTTCCAGCACGATCACGCTCGCGCCCGAGTCGGCGGCGGTCACCGCCGCGGCTAGTCCCGCTGCCCCCGAGCCGATGACGACGATGTCGTAGTCCCGCTCCATGCTGTCCTCCTCGGCCGGCCTCCGGCCTGACGCATCCGCGATGGCCCGGATCGTGGGAGCCTGCGAGGGGCGCGTCAAGCGCTGTCGCTGGTACTCGCGCGGCCACTGCCCGATAATCTGCCCGCAGAGCCGCGCAGGCTCGTAACTCCCGGGAGGACGCGATGAAACTCTCAGTGAATCTCGACCGCTGCATCAAGGCGGCGGAGTGCTCGACCTACCACGCTGAGCTGTTTGCAGCCCGGGACGATGGCTTCCCCGTCGTGATTGTCGAGGAGCCCGAGGGCGATCAAGTCGAAGACGCCGAGGACGCGGTCCGCGTCTGTCCCGGCAACGCCATCGCGCTCGCCAGGGACGACGAGTAGCCGGCTAGAACAGCATCGACGCCTGCGTCTCGCTCCCGCTCTCCGAGGCGTTCTCGCGGAGCCACGCGATAGCATCCCCCAGCGCCAGGTAGAGCGAGCCGCTTGCGCGCACCTCCCGCGCCCAACGGGCGACGGCGTCCTCACCCTCGTCGGAACCCCGCCGGGCCGCGCTCGCCGCCGTCTCCGCGATGGCGAGCACGGCGCGCTCGTACGCGGCCCGCGGTTCCAGCGCGTACTCCTCCCGCAGGATCGCGACCAAGTCCGGCGACTCCCCACGCTCCAGCATGTCCGCCGCGCGCCGGCGAGCCGCTTCCAGTGCTCGTTCCCCCACTAGCTCGACCAGTCCCGCCTAGGCGCCACGCTGGTCGAACTCGAGGTTCAGGTCCCACAGCCCCAGCATGATGCCCGGCTGGTGCGTCAGGTCGTTCTTGGCCGGCGCGAGCCGCAGGTTGTCGAACCGATCGAGCATCACGTTCACCGCGATGTTCTGCTCCAGCCGCGAGAGACCGGCGCCCGGACACACGCGCGGACCCATCGAGAACGTCAGGTGCCTCCCCGGGTTCTTCCGCGTCAGGTCGATCGAGTCCGTCGCCGGACAGAGGTCCGGGTCGCGGTTGGCCGCGCCGTAGCGCAGGTGCAGCATCGATCCCCGTGGAATCTGCACGCCGCGGAGCTCGACATCCTTCGGCACAACCCGCGTCGAGAGACCCTGCGTGGGGGCGTACAGCCGCAGCGCCTCCTCCACGAAGAAGCGTACCTTCGAGCGGTCCGCCCGCAGTTCCTCCACCAGCTCCGGCTGCTGCGCGAGCATCATCGCCTCGGCCGTGAGCGCGTACTGGGTCGTCTCGTTCCCGCCGATGTGCATCCCGTACACGACGCTCGCGATCTCCGGGTCCGACAGCCTGCGCTTGTCCGGGCCGTACTCGACGTTGAGCAGAAACGTGATCATGTCGTCCTTCGGGTTCTGCCGCTTGTCCTCGATCTGCTCCCCGATGTAGTGCTGGAAGGCGACCAGCGCCTCTGCGTTCGCCTTCTCCTGCTCGGGTGTCAGCAGGTTCTTGTGGCTGAAGCCGTAGACGAACCGCTTGACCTGCTCCTCCTCCCAGATGCGCGTCGTCGGCATGTCTTCCAGGGGGAAGCCGAGGATCGTCGTGATCACGATTTGCGGCAACGGCGCCGCGAAGCCCTTCACGAACTCCACCGACCCCGTCTCGAGCCACTTGTCCATCAGGTCGTTCGCGGCCTGCGTGATCATGGGCGTGTGCCGCTCGGCCGCAGGCAGCGCAACCCAGGGGTCCGTCAGCTCCATGCGGTGGCGCTTGTGCTCCTCAAGGTTGGGACGCAGCGTGTCCCACGTGTCCGTGATGGTGCCGAAGCCCTTCTCCCGGAAGATCTCCTGCGCGGCCTCGTCGCCCTCGGCGGCGTTGTAGAACTCGAACGTCTTCGGGTCCCGAACGACCATCGCGATGTCTTCGTACTTGCTCAGGATGTACGCGTCCGCGCCGGGAATTGCCCCCTCGCCGGGGATTTTGTGAACCGGCGCCTCGTCATGGAGGATCTTGTAGGAGTCGAACCAGTACTCCTGCGCCCCCGGCGAGAAGAGGTCGACATCGTCCAGATTGACGGGACACCCCGTGACCTCCTCCTGGCGATGGCCGGTCGCATGAGGGGCGTCTGAGGTCGCTCGCTGCATCACTGTCCTCCGGTGCGGCGCTCGCCGCGCACTGCGAATTGTGCGGCCAATCTTACCCGCATCGGGTGCCCCTGAGCAGCACCAGAACGGGTGGGGTAATTCGGGGAATGGGGTGCTACGTTGGCCCCATGACTCGGAGGGGGCCGCTGCCTGATGCCAAGGGATCGTCCATGGCTCCGCGTGTCGTCGCGCTCACGGCTGCGCTGCTGTTGGCGGTTGGCATCTGCCTGGTGCTGCAGCCGAGCCATGCGCGCGCGGACGAGCCGCCAAGCTTGGAGGATGGCAGCTTCTTCGAAGCCTGCTGGCACGGCGCGGCCGTGCTCCTGCCTGAAGCCGTTCCCGGTATCGTCCATGATTGTGCGATTCTGCTTCGCTTGAAGGAGGGGCTCACGGGCCGACTCAGGCCCAACTGGAGTCCGGACCGGGACATTCGGAGCTGGATGGGGGTGCGAATCACTGTCTCCTACCGCGTCACCACGCTCGACCTCAGGGGCCTCGACCTCAGGGGAGAGATTCCGGCCGAGCTAGCTCGGCTGTCCGGTCTGCGGCACTTGCTCCTCGCCTCTGAGGGACTGGAAGGGGAGCTGCCACCGTGGATTGGCACACTCACAAACCTTCGCTCCCTGTGGATAGAGGGCACCAACATCTCGGGGCCAATTCCAGCCTGGCTGGGACGGCTCTCCAATCTGGAGAGGCTGGCGTTCTACAGGAACCAACTCTCAGGGCCGATCCCTCCAGAACTTGGCCAGCTGACGCGCCTCGACATCCTCATCCTCTCCGAAAACAATTTGGAGGGTGAGATACCCCCTGAGGTCCGGAACCTCGCAAACCTCAAGGTTCTCGGTCTCAACTCCAACCCTCTCACAGGAGAAATCCCGCCAGAGCTCGCTCACCTGACTCACCTCGAGACGCTGTTCATCGGCAATACCTACCTCACGTGCGCCCCGCCTGGGCTTGACCACATACAGGACGGGGACTTTCAGGAACTCCGCGAGTCTCAGCTCCCCGACTGCCCAGACGCGCCCGCCCCCGCCGACACCGGCACCGGCCTCGCCCCCACCCCCCACGGCGCCCTCCCCGCCGCGGTAAACGTGTTCGCTATCGTCGCGACCGTTGTCGCGACCCTCGGGATTGTCGCCGGCGTCAGGACCCGTCATCGCCCCTGACCCACCCCCGCCCTTGCCGCCCCCGCCGCCCCCGCCGTATCGTGCCGACTGCTAGTCACACCATCCGGAGGAGCGCCCAATGGCGACCGTGCTTATCACGCTCAAGGTCAAGGAGGGCATGGAGGCCCGCTACGAGGAGATCCAGAAGGACCTCTACGAGAAGACACACTCCCTCGAGAGCGATGTCCTTCGCTACGAGATGTGGCGTGGCCAGGAGCCTCGCAGCTACTACTGCATCCTCTCCTTCCCCGACTACAACACCTTCCTCATCAAGCACCAGATCAGCGGCCACCACGAGGACGCCACCCCGCCCTTGATGGAGGTCATCGAGGAAGAGGGCATTGAGTGGGTCGACCCCATCCAGGGCGCCTCCCCCCTGCCCCCCACCAACCAGCAGGACCTCCCCGCCGACGCGCCCGAGATCGCCAGGACCTATGACGAGATCCTGCGCGTGGCCGTGCCCGGTTGGTGGGAGTCCCTCCGCTAGCCCCATGGACCTCGAACTCGCAGGCAAAGCGGCGCTCGTAACGGGTGGCAGCAAGGGTATCGGCAAGGCGATCGCGCGCGCCCTCGCCCAGGAGGGCGTCGACGTCGCCATCGCCGCGCGCACCCAGGCGACTCTCGATGAAACGGCCGCCGAGCTTGCTGCCGAGACGGGCCGCCGCATCGTCCCAATCGTCGTCGATACGGGCAGCACGCCCGCCGTCGAGGCGATGGTCGCGAGCGCCGTCGAGCAGCTCGGGCGGCTCGACATTCTCGTGAACAACGCCGCCCGCCCCGGCGGCGGCCCCGGCCTCGTTCCCGGCCTTGAGGGCATCACCGACGCCAACTTCGAGGAGGAGATGAACACCAAGGTGCTCGGCTACCTGCGCTGCGCTCGCGCTGCCGCCCCCCACCTCAAGGCGAACGGCTGGGGCCGCATCATCAATATCAGCGGGATGGCCGCGCGCCAGTCCGGCACGGCCATCGGCAGCATGCGCAACGTCGCCGTCGCCGCCCTCACCAAGAACCTCGCGGATGAGCTTGGCCCCCACGGCATCAACGTGACCGTCGTCCACCCCGGCCTGACCTGGACCGAACGGATGCCGGCGCTGATGGAGCAGCGCGCCGCCGAGCAGGGCATCTCCGTCGAGGAGGCGACCGCTCAGGCAGCGCAGGGCAACTCCGTCCGCCGCATCATCGATGCGTCTGATATCGCCAGTGTCGTGGCGTTTCTCGCCTCCCCGAAGTCAGTCGCCATCCAGGGCGACACGATCGCCGCCGGAGGCGGCGTCGGACGCGCCATCCACTACTGAGCACTGGGGCGAGGGGCGGCTAGTCGTCCTCGACGGTGATCGCTTCGACGGGACAGACCTCCGAGGCCTGCTGCGCTTCGATCTTGATGTCCTCGCTGTCGAGCGGGTCCACCAGGACGACGGGGAAGCCCTCGCTGTCCACCTTGAAGAGCTCCGGGTGGTTGTAGTAGCACTCTCCGCTCTTGGTGCACTTCTTCAGGTCGACCTTCACTCGCATCGTTTCCCTCGCTCTGCTCGCTCTAGTTGACGTCGAACTGGATCCAGAGCTCTTCCGGCGCGCGGAAGCCCCCGGAGCCCATGACCGGCGATGTGATGCCTGGATGGTCGGGGAACTTCGGACGCGGGTTCTTCATCGCCTCCGCGAGGCGGGTGCTCGCAATGATCGCCTCCTGGCGCGCCATCGCGTAGCCCATGCAGAAGTGCTGCCCCATGCCGAATCCGAGATGGCCGTGCTTGCCGTCGGGGTAGCGCCCCGAGCGCAGCTCGCGGCCCATGTGCAGGTCCTCCCGCAGGATGTCGAACGTGTCCGGATCCTTGAACACGCGCTCGTCCCGGTTTCCCGCGGCCAGGTACATCATGACGTTGGCCCGCTCGGGAATGACCTCGCCGTGGATCTTGATCTCGTGCGTCGTGCGCCGCCCCTGCGTATGGACCACCGGGTCGTAGCGCATCATTTCCGTGAAGACGTTGGTCCACAGGCTTGGGTCGCGCTGGACCTCGTTCTCGAACTGGTCCGGTCGGGTGTAAAGCATGTGGTACCACATGAGGGCGATGGCCTTGTCGGTGGTGTCGCCCCCCGCCGCCAGCAGCAGCGCGATGAAGCCCTTGATCTCGTCCGCGTTCATCCGCTGCCCGCGGAACTCCGCGTGCACGATGCGCGAAACGAGGTCCTCCCCGGGCGCGTCCTCCGCGCGAAGAATCAGCGGATCGAGGTACTCCCACATCTCGTTCCGGGCCTGTAGGCCCTTGGCGAAGTGCTCCCCGCCGAAGCCCAGCCCCTCGATCAGGTGCTGGTACCAGCGCACGAACATGTCTTCGTCCTCGCGCGGCAGCCCCAGCATGTTCGAAATGACACGGATCGGGAACTGGTTCGTGAACTGGCTGACCAGCTCAACCTCGCCCGTGCCGGCGAAGCCCTTGGCGACGTCGTCCGCCGACTTCGCCCAGATCTGCCCCATCAGCTCACGGGCGATCTGCTCGATGAAGGGCAGGAATCCCTGTAGCCGGTTCCCGACGAACTGGTCGGCCACGACGTTGCGCAGGAAGCGATGTTCCTCGCTGTTCCCGTACTCGAGGATGTTCGGCCCGAACACGTGCTTCTTCCCGAACTCGTAGTCCCCCTTCGGGTCGTACGACGCGCGGTTGAAGTCGTCGTTGTTCTGGAACACGTCGACGATGTCGTCGTAGCGGCTCACGACCCAGCTGTTGTGGAACAGATCCTGGTAGATGGGGTGGTCGTCACGCAGGCGCTTGTAGAGCGGGAACGGGTCCTTCCGGAACTCCGGGCTGTCGAACTCCTGCGGTTCGATCGCGAGCGCCAACTGCGCCCTGATGGCATCCGCCATCGCGGTGGATTCGTCCGTCGCCGTCATCGGCCAACTCCTGCTTCCAGTGCGTGCGCGTAGCCTACGACATCCCGAACAGGTGGGGCTCCTGCCCCCTAGTTCACGTCGAACTCGATCCAGAGCTCCTCCGGCGCGCGGAAGCCCCCGGAGCCCGTCACCGGTGACGTGACGCCTGGATGCGTGGGGAACTTCGGCCGGGGGTTTTTCATTGCCTCCGCGAGGCGGGTGCTCGCAATGATCGCCTCCTGACGCGCCATCGCGTAGCCCATGCAGAAGTGCTGCCCCATGCCGAAGCCGAGATGCCCGTGCTTGCCGTCGGGGTAGCGTCCCGAGCGCAACTCGCGACCCATGTGCAGGTCATCCCGCAGGATGTCGAACGTGTCCGGGTTCTTGAAGACGCGCTCGTCCCGGTTCCCCGCCCCCAGGAGCAGGGAGATCGTCGCCCGCTCCGGGATCACCTCGCCGTGAATCCTGATCTCGTGCGTCGTGTGGCGCCCCTGCCCGTGCACGACCGGGTCGTAGCGCATCATCTCCGTGAAGACGTTCGTCCAGAGGCTCGGGTCGCGCTGCACCTCGTTCTTGAACTGGTCGGGGCGCGTGTAGAGCATGTGGTACCACATGTTGGCGATGGCCTTGTCGGTCGTGTCGCCGCCCGCCGCCAGCAGCAGCGCGATGAATCCCTTGATCTCGTCCACGTTCATCCGCTGGCCCCGCAACTCCGCGTGCACGATGCGCGAGATCAGGTCCTCACCCGGCGCGTCCTCCGCCTTGCGGATGAGCGGGTCGAGGTAGTCCCACATCTCGTTCCGCGCCTGCATGCCCTTGGCGAAGTGCTCGCCGCCGAACCCCAGCCCCTCGATCAGGTGCTGGTACCAGCGCACGAACGTGTCCTCGTCCTGGCGCGGCAGCCCGAGCATGTTCGAGATGACGCGAATCGGGAACTGGTTGCTGAATTGGCTGACCAGCTCCACCTCGCCCGTATCGGAGAAGCCCTTGGCGACATCGTCTGCCGACTTCGCCCAGATCTGCCCCATGAGTTCGCGCGCGATCTGCTCGATGAAGGGCAGGAACCCCTGCAGCCGGTTGCCGACGAACTGATCGGCGACGACGTTGCGGAGGAAGCGGTGCTCGGCGCTGTTGCCGTACTCCAGGATGTTCGGGCCGAACACCTGGTTCTTGCCGAACTCGTACTCCCCCTTCGGGTCGTACACGGCCCGGTTGAAGTCGTCGTTGTTCTGGAAAATCTCGACGATGTCGTCGTAGCGACTCACGACCCAGTTGTTGTGGAACAGGTCCTGGTAAATGGGATGGTGATCCCGCAGCCGTTTGTACAGGGGAAACGGGTCACGCCGGTGCTCGTCGCTGTCGAACTCCTGTGGCTCGATCGCAAGCGCCAGTTGCGCCCGGATGGCATCCGCCATCGCCGTGGACTCGTCGGTCGCCGTCATCGCGTTCCTCCTGCTTGTGTGGGGTGCGGCCGCGTGACTACCAGTGGCAGTCCGAGTCGCGTTCCTAGGTCGTGTGGTCCTCGGTGCCGTCGGGTCCGTCTCTGGCCCCGGGGATGATGCCTCGCGTCCAGAACGGATCGAGCGCCTTCAGGACGGCGCTGGGGCCGTGCTCCTCTTGCGGCAGCGAGCCATCGCGAGAGACCTGCGTCTCACCGTAGATCTCCCGCTCTCGCTCTTCGGCGCTGTCCTCGAAGATGCGGATGTGCGACTCGCGCCCGTGCAGCGGCGGCGGCTGCCGGAAGGCCCGCTCCTCTGCCGGAGCGTCGCCCTCCCCGGACCGGGAATGCCGTGGGTGATCGCCTTCGTCGCGCACGGGACTACGCCTCCTGGTTCGCTGCCTTCTTGAATTTCAGGTCCAGCTTCCAGAGACCAAGCATGATGCCGGGCTGGTGCCGGAAGTCGTTCCCGGGCGCCAGTTCGAGCGTTTCCAGCCGCTGGGTCAGCCGCTCCCAGGCGATGTTCTGCTCGAGCCGCGAGATGCCCGCCCCGGGGCAGACGCGAATCCCCTGCGAGAACGTCATGTGCCGCCCCGTGTTCGGGCGCGTCAGGTCTACGTCGGCGGGGCAGCCGAACTCCTCCGCGTCCAGATTCGCGGCGCCGTAGCGCAGGTGCAGGATCGAGCCCTTGGGGATGGGCATGCCGCGAATCTCCACGTCCTTCGCCGCCATGCGCGTCGAGAGACCCTGGGTGGGCGCGTGGATGCGCATGCCCTCTTCGGCGAAGAAGCGAACCTTCGAGGGGTTCGCCTTCAGCTCCTGCCAGAGCGCGGGATCCTGCGCCAGCAGCTCCGCCTCGGCCGCAATCGCGTACTGCGTTGTCTCGAGGCCGCCGATGTGCATGCCGAACAGGACGCCGATAACCTCGTTGTCCGTCAGCTTCCGGTTCATCGCCTTGTAGGTAACCTGCGTCAGGAAGCTCGTCATGTCGTCCTGCGGGTCCTTGCGCTTCCGCGTTACCTGCTCCTGGACGTACGCCATGAACTCGCCCAGATCGTGCGCGTTCTCAAGCTCCTCCGCATCGGACATGACGTTGCGGTGGCCCTTGCCGAAGACGAAGCGCCGCACCTGCGCCTGCCCCCACTTCCTCAGAATGGGCAGGTCCTCCATCGGCCACCCCAGGATCGTGGTCATCACCAGTTGGGGCAGGGGCGCCGCGAACTCCTCCACGAACTCGATGTCCGCGGGATCGCGGTCGATCCAGCTGTCGATCAGCTGGTCGACAAACTTCGTGACCATCGGGCGGTGGCGCGGCGCGCCCGTCGCCCCTACCCACGGATCGGTCAGTTCGATGCGGTGCGCCTTGTGCAGCTCCAGGTTGGGCCGCAGCGTGTTCAGCGCCATCGCGTCGGCCAGCGCGCTGGGCTCGCCGTCCTCCGTGCTCATCCCCGCGGTGCCTCCGCCATCCGCACCGGCGAAGCCGGGCTGCAGGAAGGTGATCGGGTCACGGATGATGTCGTAGATGTCCTGGTACTTCGTGATCACGAAGCCGTCGGTATCGGGCGAGCTGCCCTCGCCCGGGATGCGCTGCACGGGCGCCTCCGCATGGAGAATCGTGTAGGCATCCGGCCAGTGCTCCTGCGCGCCGGGCGCGAAGAGGTCCACGTCCTCCAGGTTCATGGGGCACTTTGCCACCGTGTTGATCATCTCCGTGTAGTCGCTTGCAGCGCTTGTCGTCATTGGCTGACTCTCCTCGTGAGGTCTTTGGGGGATTCTGCCACGTTCGGAGGTTAGTGTGGCCGGAAGGGTCGGGCGCTCGCTGGCGAAGCCGAGCCTGCTCCCGCACACTGCGCCCACCGATCATCGAGGAGCAAACCCGTGGCTGTTACCGTGAACGTGACCTATCCCGCCGACGGCGTCGGCCTCATCGCCTTCTCCGATCCGCCCATGAACTTCGGTGGCGGAGAACTCGGCGCGGGCATCCTCAGCGCCATCGACGAGATCGAGCAGTCGGGCGCGAAGGTCTTCGTCCTTGCCTCCGATACGCCCGGGTACTTCATCGCGCACTGGCACCTCGGCGGCATCGTCCAGGCGATGGAGGGCATGGCCGCCATCGGCAACAGCGTCCCGCCACCGAAGACGCCCTACGGCGCCGATCGCAGCATCTTCGAGCGCGTCGGCGATAGCCCCCTTATCTCCATCGCCGCCAACAACGGCCAGGCATGGGGCGGCGGCGCCGAACTCTCCTGGGGTTGCGACCTGCGCATCGCCGCCGAGTCCGCCACCTACGGCCAGCCCGAGGTCGCCATCGGCATCCCGCCCGGAGCTGGCGGCTGCACCCGCCTCGCCCGCCTCATTGGCCCCACCAAGTGCCTCGAGATGATCCTCGATGGCCGCCCCATTACCGCCCAGGAGGCTCTCTCCCTCGGCGCCATCAACAAGGTCGTCCCCGACGACTCCCTGCGCGAGGAAGCCATCGCCTGGGCCGCCCACATCGCCCAGTGGCCCGCCTTTAGCCTCGACGCCTGCAAGCGCAGCTTCATGGGTGGCCGCGACCGCGACATTTACGACGCTCGCCGCCACGAGCAGCAGATCTTCGGCCAGACCGCCCGTCGCGCCGACGCCATCGAGATCATGAACGCCGCCCAGGCCAGGTACGACGCCGGCATGGACTCCTACGACGCCCTCGGCATCCCGCGCGAGTAAGCGGCCGCCGCTCGACGACGTGTCGCGTTCCTGGAAGCGGTCACGGTGGGGGTTCCGCCGCGCTACGAAGAACCCCGGCTCGGTGTGGGCGAAAGGGGTTGCTAGCCCTCGCCCGCGAGCCGTTTCCGCAGCCGCTCGACCTGCACCCGGAGCGGGTCGCCGCCCGGCGCCGTCATCGGCGTGAGCTCCGCTTCCTCGGTCGCCAGTTCCACCAGCACCGGACCTCGCACGCTCAGCAGCTCCGGCAGCCGGATGCGCAGCTCCTCCAGTGTGTCGATGCGCGTCGTGAACGCGTACCCCGCCGCCGCCGCCATCCCCGCGTAGTCGACCGCGCCCGCTGCGGGAATCGATTGGCTCCCTGAGGTCTGGTAGACGCCGTTCGCGAACAGTATGTGCGTGTAGTTCGCCGGCGCCGCCCCTGCCACCGTCGCCAGCGAGCCCAGCTGCATCAGCAGCGAGCCGTCGCCGTCGAGCACGATCACGCGCCGCTCCGGCTGCGCCAGCGCCAGCCCCAACCCCAGCGACGACGCCCCACCCATGAAGCCAACGCAGGCCACGCTCGGGGCGTCCGGCGCGATCGTGCGCCACTCGGGCACGGTCGTCATCGTCGGTACCACGAGCGCCTCGCCGCGAGCCTCGTTGATCGCCCGCAGGGCGTCTTCTGGTCGCATCAGGCCGTCTCCCGCCCGACGAATACGACCGCCGGCCCGGATCGTTCGCGGCTGAGTGCGTAGTACTCCGGGATGAGGCCCAGATCGGCGCGCGTCTCCAGCAGCGCGTGCGGCACGCCGAACGTGTCCATCAGCGGCCCGGCGAAGCGCACCATCGAGCGCGGCGAGTCGCGCGGGTCCAGCTCGGGCTCGCGACTGAGCAGCCCCACCAGCGCGAACAGCGGCACGCCCCCATCCAATCCGACACCGCGCAGCGTGTTCACGGAGGCATACAGTCCGGCGTGCTGGATCATGAGCGCCACCTCCGCACCGCCGATGTAGAGCCCCGCTGCGATCGCGTTCGCTTCGTCCTCGGTCGAACAGGTCAGCAGCCGAAGGTCGCCGTCCTCCTCCAGCGCGGCGACGGTGCTGCGCTGGTGTGTGTCTGGCACGGAGAGCACCCAACCCAGCGGCTTTCCCGCCTCCGGCGGGGTCGTGCGCTGCGCGCGAAAGGCCTCTTTCAGCGCCTCCACGATCAAGCCCGCGGGGATCCGCTCGTTCTCCGGCATGGCCGCCTATCCTACCGCGCGCGCTCCCAGGGGCATTGACGCGCCCGCCGAGCGTTCGTACCGTCCCTGTATGGCCTCTAGTGCTGGGGACCCTGCCTTTCTCGCCCCCGATCTTGAGGAGCGCCTCGCGCGCTTCGCACCCGAAGTCCGCGACGTCATCACGACCCTCCACGGCGAGCTCTGGCAGGCCCTCGACCCCGAAGTCCTCGAGCTCTGCCGGCTCCGCATCGCCAGCCTGCAGGGCGACGACCGTGAGGCTGCCCGCCCGGCGCCCGGAGCGGCTGTCGCTGTGGACAAGGCCGCCGCCATCAGCGACTGGCCCGACTCGCCCCTCTTCAGCGAGCGCGAGCGCGCCTGCCTGGCCTTCACCGAGCAGTTCGTCGGCGATGTCGCTGGCGTCACCCAGGGCGATATCGACGCCCTGCTGGCGCACTTCAGCCCCGGAGAGGTGCAGGCCTTCGCCAGCGCCCTCCTCGCCCTCGATCAGCACCAACGTCTGGCGCTTGGCCTGCGAACAGTCCTCGCGCCCAGGGAGGAAACACCATGACTTCCGTTCGAGAACGCCGCTTGCCCGAACCCGCAATCCCGACCGCCCCCGTTGCCCCCGGCCTCGGCGCGGCCATCGGCGCCTACCAGGACGCTGTCGTGCGGCTTGCCAGCGTCGACCCCGTCACGACTGAGCTCGTGCGCCTGAGGTGTGCGCGCCAGCACCAGTGCTTCACCTGAATGTCCCTCCGCCTGGGCGTTGCCCGGGACGCCGGCCTCGATGAAGACATGGCCGCCAAGATCGACTACTACGAGGACAGCGACCTCCCCGAACACCAGAAGGTCGCCCTCCGTCTCACCGACGCCTTCGTGACCGCCCCCGGCGCCATCAGCGACGAACTGCGGGAGCAGGTCCGCCATCACTTCACGGAGGCGCAGATTGTCGAGCTCATGCTCGATATGTCGAAGTGGAGTACGCAGAAGCTTCCCGTCGCCCTCGGCACCGACGACCCCATCGATGGCGACCGCCTCAGCCTCTTCGACTTCGACGATGGCGGCGCCGTCCTCTGGGGCCCCACCATGATCGCCCCGTTCGTCCCGTCGGAGCAGCCCGCTCGCTAGCGGCTGAACTGGGGTCGCGGAAGCCTCCAGGCGACCCAGAAGAGGGCCACGGAGAGCCCCATCGAGCCCATCAGCATCACCAGCGCCCAGTCGTACGCACCCGTCGCGTCGAAAATGGCCCCCGCGATGATGGGGCTCGCCAGGTGCAGGACCGATACGACCTGCACGACTCCGAGCAGCGCTCCGAAGGAAGCTAACCCGAATGATCGGGTCATCAGCAGGGGTTCGACCATCGGGCCTCCACTCGACCCCACCACCCAGAACACCAGGAAGATCGCCACGCCGACAACGCTGCCCCCCGTAATCAGGATCGTCGCGAACGCGCAGACAAGGAATCCCGCCACCACCATCGCCGCTGCCTCCATGCGGGGGATCCGGTCCGCGAGGTAGCCGAACGTCAGCCGCGCCAGCACGCCGCCCCCCGCCGCGATCGCGAACAGCAGCGCGGCCTCCCCGGGCGAGTACCCCACCGATTCGTAGTACGGGATGCCGTGAACCATCCAGCCAATCATCCCGAAGAAGAAGGCCATCAAAGCCGCCGCGATCACCCAGAAAAGCGGTGTCCGCAGCGCCTCCAGGACCGTCACGCCCGTGAGCACCCTCGGTGTGCTCGGCCCGTCGGTGGGGCTCGCGTCACCGTCCACTTCCACGCCGATGTCCGAGGGGTCGTCGCGCAGGAGGAGCAGGGAAATGGGTGTGAAGACGGCAACGACCACGATGCCCGCCACCACGAAGGATCCCTCCCACTGCACCGCGTCGATGACCTCGCGCATGATCGGCACGACCACGAAGCCGCCTAGGGAGAACCCGGTGCCGAGCAGGCCCACCGCCAGCCCTCGCCGCCGGTCGAACCAGCGCGAGATCAATGTCTGGAATGGGATGAAGAACATCATCTGGCGGAACACGGCGTTGATGGACTGGTACGCGAACCACTCCCACAGCTCGCTCGTCGTCGCCAGGAGCACGTAGCTCCCCGCCGTCAACACCGCCCCGATCAGGATGATCCGTCGCGGTCCGTACCGGTCGATCCACCTCCCGATCAGCGGCGCCGCCAGGGCGCTCGCAAAGAACCCAACCGAGAAACCCCCGGAGATCTCCGCCCGCGACCACCCGAACTCGCGCTCAAGCGGCTCGATATAGAGCCCGAAGGACCAGAACGAGATGCCAGCCGCCAGCGCGACCGCGACGACTGACCCCGCGAGCATCCACCAGCCGTAGTAGGCGCGCCGCAGCCGTCGCCAGTACCGGGTCATCCGGCTGATTCTAGGGTGCGTGTGCCCTGTCTCCGCCGAGGGGACCGTCGCCCTTCCTCCCGGCGCCGGCCCTCGCCCCCAAAGGAGCAGCCCTCTTGCCGGGTCAGGCCGGGTCGGGGCTGTCCCGCTCCTGCGCCGCGTGCGCGCGTCCTACTCGGTAGCGCCTCGGGGCTCCGAGAGGTCGAGCGGAGCGGACAGCAACGAGGGGCGTGGCATACGCCCCGCTACCCAGAAGAGCACCAGCGAGAGCCCAAGCGCCGCAGCGAACATCACGAGCGCCCAGTCGTAGGAGTCGGTGGCGTCGTAGATCGCGCCCGCGAAGACCGGGCTCAGGATCTGACCGGTCGTCTCCACGACCGTGACCACCCCGAGGATCGAGGCGAAGTAGGCCACGCCGAAGGTTCGCGTGAGCAGCAACGGCTCGATCATCGGCCCGCCGCTGGAGCCTACGAGCCAGAACGACAGGAAGATCGCGATCCCGATCACGCTGCCGCCTGTGATCAGCAAGGACAGCATCGCGCACGCGAGACAGGCCGTAACCACGATCGCCGCCGCTTCGATCTTCGGAATGCGGTCGGCCAGATACCCGAACGCGATCCGGCTGAAGATGCCGCTCCCGGCGGAGAACGAGACCAACCATGCTGCCCGCTCCTTCGAGAGGCCGACCGACTCGAAGTAGGGAATCCCGTGCGTCACCCAGCCGAACATCCCGAAGAACATCATCATCAGCGCCAGCGCAATCACCCAGAATAGCGGTGTGCGCATCGCTTCCCGAGCGGGTATCCCGATCATCGTTCGTGCGCGCGCGGGCTCGTCCCTCGCTATCTCCCCACCATCCACCTCCACCCCCTTGTCGGCGGGATGATCGCGCACCAGGAAGAGCGCGATCGGCACGAAGAACGCCACGATCACGATCCCCGCGACGACAAACGACCCCTGCCACTGAACGGCGTCGATCACGAGGCGCATGGTGGGCACCACGGCGAAACCGCCGATGGAGAAGCCCGTCCCCAGGATTCCCACCGCCAGCCCCCGCCGCCGGTTGAACCAACGCGAGACCAGCGCCTGGAAGGGGATGAAGAACATCATCTGGCGGAAGACCGCGTTGATGGACTGGTAGACGAACCATTGCCAGAGTTCGCTCGTCGTCGCGAGCAGCAGGTACGACGCGGCCGTGAGCACGGCCCCGATGAGGATGATGCGGCGAGGCCCGTAGCGATCGATCCAACGCCCGATGAGTGGGGCCACGATCCCGCTCACCAGCAGTGAGATCGAAAAGCCTCCCGAGACCTCGGCCCGGGACCATCCGAACTCGCTCTCAAGCGGGGCTATGTAGAGCCCGAACGACCAGAACGAGATGCCCGCCGCGATCGCGACCGCGACCACCGATCCCGCGAGCACCCACCAGCCGTAATACGCGCGCCTCGCCCGCCGCCAGTACCGGGTCATCCGGCTGATTCTAGGGGTGTGGGCGTTAGGCCTCCGGTGGCGCGTTCGGCCGGCTCGTCACAAGGGGGACAACAGGCAGCTCCGGACGGGGAAGCTTCCAGGCCAGCCAGTACAGCAGCAGCGAGAGCCCCATCGAGCAGGCGAACATCACCAGCGCCCAGTCGTATTCGCCCGTCGCATCGAAGATCGCCCCCGCGACGATCGGGCTAACGATCTGCCCGCTCTGCGAGACGATCGCCAGCGCCCCGAGGATCGAGGCGAAATAGGCCATGCCGAACGTGCGCGCTGTCAGCAGCGGTTCGACCATCGGACCGCCGCTCGACCCCACGAACCAGAATCCCAGGAAGATGGCCACCCCCACTACGCTCCCTCCCGTCATCAGCAGCGCCACGAAGGCCAGCATCAGGAAGACCGAGAGCACCATCGCCGCCACCTCAATGCGGGGGATACGGTCGGCGACGTAGCCGAACACGAGCCGCGTGATGATGCCGCTCCCCGCGGCGATCGCGAGCAGCTGCGCCGCCCACCACTTCGAGAACCCCACCGACTCGTAGTAGGGGACCGCGTGCGCTGTCCAGCCGAACATCCCGAAGAAGAACATCATGAGGGCGAGGGCGATCACCCAGAAGAGGGGTTTCCGCAGCGCCTCCCGATCCGTCATCCCGGTCAGGACCGTCGGCTCCGTCGAGCCTCCCTTCGGCTCCGCGCCCCCGTCCATCTGCAGCCCCATGTCCGACGGCTTGTCGCGGATGAGCAGCAGCGAAAGCGGGGCGACCACGGCCACCGTCACGATCGCGGAGAAGACAAACGAACCCTCCCACTGCACCGCGTCGATCACGGCCTGCAGGATGGGAACCACCACGAACCCACCCATCGAGAAGCCGGTGCCCAGGATCCCCACCGCCAGCCCCCGTTTCCGGTCGAACCAGCGCACGACCAGTGTCTGGAACGGTATGAAGAACATCATGTTGCGGAACACGGCCGTGATGGCCTGGTAGACGAACCACTGCCAGAGCTCGGTGGTGGTCGCCAGCAGCAGGAAGCTGCCCCCCGTCAGCAAGGCCCCGAGGAAGACGACCCGGCGCGGCCCGTAGCGGTCGACACCCCGCCCGATGAGAGGCGATGCGAGGGCGCCAACCAGCAGCGCGATCGAGAACCCGCCCGAGATCGTCCAGCGCGACCAGCCGAACTCTTGCTCAAGCGGGTCGATGTAGAGCCCGAACGACCAGAACGACAGCCCTGCTGCCAGCGCGACCGACACCACGGACGCCCCGAGCACCCACCAGCCGTAGTAGGCCTGCCGCACCCGCCGCCAGAGGGGGCTCATCGGTGGGATGCTCGGGGCAGCGTGCTACTCCTCGGGAAGCGCGACCGTTGCCGTGCCCTCCAGGCAGGGCGCCTCACCCTCGCGAGCGAGCCAGACGTCGCAATCGGCGAGCTGCACGCCGTTCTCCTCGCGAACGGCTGTCACGACCCCGCCCGCGACCATGCGGTCCCCGTCTAGCACCACGTTGGGGAAGCGCATGGTGATGCGGCGCACGCTCGTCGGTCCCGCCCACTCCATCAGCATATTCAGCATGTAGCTCAGGCCCAGCGGCCCCTGGTTGATCGTCCGTTCGCCGAGGCCGAACGGCAGCGCCGCCACGGCCTTGCGGTCCCAGTGCACGGGATTCGGGTCGCGCAGGATCGCGGCCATCGTGCGCATCCGCTCGGGACGGACGCTCTCCATCACCCAGTCCGGTATCGAGTCGCCTGCGTGCACGTTCATGCCACCGACCTCCGGTACGTCCACGTGATCGTCGAGCTGGCGGCGAAGTCGCCGTCCGGCTCGTGTAGCTCGAAGCGGAACTGGATACGGTCGTACGCGCCCCGCGATCCCCCGCGCAGCGAGCCCTCCATTCGGTCCGCCTCCGTCACCCTGCCGCTCACGGTGTACTCGACCTCCTCGTGCAGGGGCCGCTCGATCTCCCAGTCGTAGCTCTCGATGCCGATCGAGAAGTCCGATTCCGCCTGCCCCAGCGCGAACATCCCCCCGATCGTCGTCTGCGCTCCCAGGATCGGCATGTGGAAGAGCACGACCGGATGCACGAGCCCGTCCGGCAGTGGCTCAGACCCAGTGCACTCCGTTATCAGGAAGTTCTCCCAGTGCTGCACGGTGTACTTCCCGCCCGGGAACTCGTGTCCCACGAGCGCCCGGATCTCCTCGACCGGTGGTTGAACTTCGGCCATCGCTTTCCTCCCTAGGTGAACTGCTCGGCGAGACGGGCGCGTTCTTCCAACTTGGGCAGGACCACATCGGCCGGCGCCGGTGGCACCAGGAACACGATCCGGTCGACGCCCGCCTTCGCATGGTTCTCGATCCGCGCAGGGTCGCCGCTCCCGCCGAAGAGCGAGACCGTCATCGGCCCGCGCCCCTCCTCTGCCGCGAGGTCGTTCAGCTCCCTGATCGCCGGGCCGAAGTCGGCGCGCTGGCGGCCGTCGATCGGCATCCAGCCGTCGCCGTAGCGCGCCACACGCTTGAGCGTGGTCGGTCCGTCGCCCCCGATGATCACCGGCGGGCCCGGGTCCTGTACCGGCTTGGGCCACTGCCAGATCGGGTCAAAGTCGATCAGCTCGCCGTGATACTCGCCCTCGTCGTTCGCCCAGATTGCCCGCATCGCCTCGACCGTTTCCCGCATCCGTCGCCAGCGGCGCGCCGGGTCGGTCCCGTGGTTCTCCATCTCCTCCAGGTTCCAGCCCGCGCCGATCCCCAGCAGCGCCCGTCCTCCGGAGACGAAGTCGAGGCTTGCGACCTCCTTCGCCAGGGTGATCGGGTCGCGCTCGATGACGAGGCAGATGCCGCTTCCCACCAGCAGCCGTTCGGTGGCCGCCGCCGCCGCCGTCAGCGCCACGAACAGGTCGAGCGTGTGCGAGTACTCCAGCGGCAGCTCGGGACCGCCCGGCCAGGGCGACTTGCGGCTGGCCGGGATGTGCGTGTGCTCCGGGAAGAAGAGCGACTCGAAGCCGTGCGCCTCCACCTCGCGGGCCAGCTCGCCCGGCCCGATCGCGTAGTCGGTGGGGAACATCGTGATGCCGAATTTCATGCGTATCCTCGCCCGGCCTCGTTGCCGGCGGCGGCAGCGTAGCGCGCCAGCCCTCGGCCCGCACGCTCAGATGCGCAGCACGAGCTTGCCCACCACGTCCCGGTTCAGCACCCGCTGCAGGAAGCGCGGCCCGTCCGCGAGATCGCCCGCCTCGATCGCGGGCGGCGCGAGCCGCCCGTCCGCGAGCATCGCGAACACCGCCGCCGCCGACTGCTGCATGCGTGCGATCTGCCGGCTGCGGTAGTGCATCAACACCATGCCCACCGCGCTCCGGTTCTTGATCAGCAGGTGGTTGCCCTTGAACTGCGGCACCGCCCCGCTGGCGAACCCCGCCACGACATAACGCCCGCCCCAGTCAAGCGACCGGAACGCCGCCTCCCCGTGCGCGCCCACGGGGTCGACCACCACATCGACGCCGCTTCCGCCCGTGGCCGCCAGCGTCGCCTCGCGCAGGTCTTCGGTCCGGTAGTTCACAAGATGCGTCGCGCCCGCCGCTTCCGCCGCGGCGAGCTTCTCGCTGCTGCTTGCCGCCGCCACGACCTCCCCGCCGAGCGCCGCCGCCACCGCCACCGCCGCCAACCCCACACCGCTTCCCGCCCCCAGCACGAGCACGCGCTCACCCGCCTCCAGCCGCGCCTCCCACGTCAGGCAGATGTGCGCCGTCAGGTAGACCGAGAGCGCGCCCGCCGCGACCTCCGGCGCGAGGCCCTCGGGGACGGCGAAGCACTCGCTCGCCAGGGCGGTCGCCCGCTCCGCGTAGCCGCCGTCGTGCAGCAGCGCCGCCACCGCCTCCCCCTCCCGGAACCCCTCCACCCCTGGCCCCACCTCGACCACCCGGCCCGCCACCTCCATCCCCGGCGCGAAGGGCGGCACATGTTCGGTCTGATGCTTGCCCTGGACGAAGAGGATGTCGGCAAAGGAGACTCCCGCCGCCGTTACCGCGATCCCCACCTCGCCGGCCCCCACCGGCGGCTCGGGCAACTCACCAAGGCTTAGGTTCTCCGGGTCCCCCAGCTCCCCGCAGACGACTGCGCGCATCTCGCCTCCGCCGCGAACCCTACCGCACCTCTCATCGGAAGCGAGTAGCCCGAGGCGGCGTAGTATCGCCCCTCTGCGGAGGATTCCCATGCCGGATGTCATCGTCGAGCGCCACGACCGCGTGATGCTGTTGCGATTCAACCGTCCCGAGCGCATGAACGCCATGGGCGGCACGCTCATGCCGGAGTTCATGGATGCCATCGAGGAAGGCACGAAGGACGACGCCGTCGGCGCCTTCGTCGTTACCGGCGAGGGCCGCGCCTGGTGCGCGGGAGCCGACCTTGAAGCAGCCGGACAGCGCCGCGACAGCGGCGATGTCCCGACCCGCCGCTCCGCGGGGCTCGACACGATGGGTCCTGGCCGATCCATCCTCGCCATTTACAAGAGCGGCAAGCCCATGATCGCCGCCGTCAACGGCGTTGCCGTGGGCGGAGGCTTCGGCCTCTGCAGCGCCTTCGACATCCGTATCGCCAGCGACCGCGCCCGCTTCGGCACGATCTTCATCAAGCGCGCGCTCGCCTCCGATTTCGGCCTGTCGTATTTCCTGCCGCGGATGGTCGGTCACGAGCGCGCCACGGAGCTCTTCTACAGCGGCCGCATCGTCGAGGCCGAAGAAGCGCTGGAGCTCGGCATCGTCTCGCGCATCGTCCCGCACGACCAGCTCATCGAGGAGTCGATCGAGTTCGCCACGCAGGTGGCCAACCAGCCCCCGATGGCCCTCGCCTACACGCGGCGCATGCTGCAACACTCCCAGTGGGCCACGCTGGAGCAGCAGCTTGAGATGGAGTGGCCCCTGCAGCGAGATCTGCTCCAGGGCCCCGAGTTCAACGAGGCGGTCGCCGCCTTCCGCGAGAAGCGCGAGCCCAACTACAACGTCTAGCCCCCGCCTGCGTCCCTCGCCCCCGCCTACAGGTAAGTCGGGTGCGTGCGGTCGATCCACGTTTTCGCGAAGCGGTCCTGGTAGGCCTCGCCCGCGTCCACGGGAAAGAGTTGGACGTAGGGCCAGAACAGCGTCACCACGTCTTCGCTGACGAAGTTCGCCCCCACGTTCAGGTCCAGCAGGCGGCGCTGCACCGAGTACGCGATCTGCTGGCGCCGCGCCGATGACATCTCCGCGCGCTGTTCCTCGATGAGGGCATCCATCTCTTCGTCTCGCAACACGAATGTGTTCGCGCTCCCGTTGCTGTGGAAGTAGGGATAGAGCCAGTCGTCGAGCTCGATCCATCCGTTGTCGACCCCCACTGCCCACGGCGCCTCGCCATCGATCAGCCTCCGCGCCAGGTCGTCGATGCTCACCGGGGCGACCTGCACACTGAGCCCCAGTGTGTCGCGAAGTTGTCCCGCGATCAGTCCACCCACGCCGAGGCTTTGCTCCAGGTTTGTGGACACCAGCAGCTCCAGCGGAAGCTCGCTCGGATCGGTCAACTCGCGCTCTTCCAGAAACGCATGGAGGGCGCTCCGTGCGTCTTGCACGTCCAGATCGCGTCCCCCATCGCCGGGAAGGTAACCAGCCTGGCGCTGGAGTTCCGCCTGTGGGAGCGACCATTGCCGAACTGCCGCGCTGATCCACGGATTGAGCGTGCCGCTCCCGTGGAAGAAACTCCCCAGCATCGCGCGCCGGTCGATCGCCACGGTGATCGCCCGGCGCAGCCGTGGGTCGTCGAACGGCGGGTCGTCTCCAATAGGCGGCGCCGTCTTGAAGCGCATCCCGTAGAACCGCGCCAGCGCCGAGCGAGCCTCGCGTAGGTCGGGTAGTCGTCGCTTCAGCTCCTGCGCCTGCAGGAAGCCCGCCTCCACCGCGTCCACCTCCCTCGTGCGGAAGTCCGCCTCAAGCTCGTCGAGGGAACGTGGCGGGACGGTGGAGATGCCGTCCAGGAACGGGCCGTCGTCGGGGCCGTGCCAGTCGTCGTTGCGGGCCACGCTCGCGTATGAGCCCTCCGACCACTCGATCCAGCGGTAGGGCCCGCTCCCAACCTGCAGGGTGGGCGAGAGAGCGCTTTCGAGCTCCTGCGGAATCACGAAGCCCTCGGGCGAGGCGAAGCGCGCCAGCGTCCCCGCGAACGGCGCCTCGGTCCGCGCGACCACGGTATGGTCATCCGACGCCTCCAGGTCTGCGATCGGATCCCAGCGTCCCCGCCGCGGGAAGTCCTGCGCCCTGCCCGAACGCTGCCGCTCAATGCTGAGCAGCACGTCCAGCGCGGTCACGCCCCGCCCGTTGAGCGGAGCCACGTTGTGCCATCGAGCCTCGGGGTTCAGGTGGAAGACATACGTGAGCTCATCCGGCTGCTCCGGCAGCCCCCGGGCGAGGTCGTTGGTCAGCCTCCCGTCGACCTGGCTCTCGTACGTCAGCAGGCGGCTGTAGATGAGCGCTTGCTGCCCCAACAGCGCCTCCGACGTCGTCGTGTGTGGGTCAAACCGTGCGTCGCTCGAGAACGCTGCCGCGTACCGGAGCGTGCCCCCATGGCGGCTCGATTGCTCCGGCCGCGTCGGATCGGGCGCAGGTGTGCTCGCGTAGGTCGGGTACGCCTCCGGGGTTGCCGGCTCCGGCGTCAGAGGCTCCGGAGCGGGCTCTTCCGAGTCGCCGCAACCGAGCGCCGCCAGCCCGGCCGCTCCCGCGGAAGCGCCAAGGGCTCCCAGGAACCACCGCCGGGTATGTCTCCGTCTGCCCCTCGAGGCCGTCATCCGTACTATCCTTGCCCGCCGGACGCGTACGCGCCGAGACCGCTCACCCAGGCCCCAGGAGGTCCGGAATGCCAGAACGACTTAGCTCCGACGAGGTGGCCGCTGCCCTTGAGGACCTCTCCGGCTGGTCCGCCGACGGCGACGACGCCATCCGCAAGACCTTCAAGCTTGATGACCACATCACCGCCATGGGGTTCGTCAACCGTGTCGCCATGGCCGCCGAGGTGATGAACCATCACCCCGAACTCTCCATCGTCTACAGCACGGTCGATATCCGCCTCAGCACGCATGACGCCGGCGGGGTGACCCAGTTCGATATCGACCTGGCGGGCAAGATCGAGCACTACGCCTAGCCCCGCTGAGGGGCGTGGATTTACGAGACGCCGATCGCGTCCTGAGCCAGCTTCGCCTGCTTCATCAGGGTGATCTCCTGGGCCGTGAGCTCTTCCAGCGGCTTCAGGATCTCGTCCTTCAGCGGGAAGATGTGGACCGCGTCCCAACCGCAAACGTCCTCGCACAGCCGGCAGCCCGTGCACTTCTTCTCGTCCACCGTGCTCACACCGAAGAAATCGTCGACGCGGTCGGTGTGTTGCAGGCTGAGCGCGTCGAAGGGGCAGATGTTGATGCACAGCTCGCACCCCGATCCGATGCACTTCTCTTCGATCACGACCGCCTTCGGCCATTCGTTCTTCTTGATCGACTTCGTCACGTCGCCAATCTCGTCGAGGATCGACTCCGGCGGGCAGACCACCCCGCACGCCCCGCAGTCGATGCAAAGCGTGGGGTCGATCACATGCAGTTCGTTCCGTGATCCGGTGATCGCGTTCGTGGGACAGCGCTTCGTGCAGGCAGTACAGCCGATGCACGTCTCAATGATGCTGTAGGACATCGCCTCTCCGCCGCAGGTGGCCCGCGCGTCCTCGATCTTAGGTTTGACTCCCACCGCCCGCAAGCAGCGACCGGCCGGGCACGCTGTGAACGCCACCCGCCTCGCCCTACACTCTCTTCATGCCCCCACCCGACAGGCGCTGCTCCCTCAACCCCGGCATCGACCCGCAGGCGTAGGAAAGTTGCCGCGTTTCACATGGTCGGCCAGGCGGAGAGCCCTGGGCGCCTTCCCCGACGTGCAATGGCGAAACTCCGTGCACGGGTCCCTGGAAGTTCCCATTGCGGTGAAGCTCCTCGGCCTGCCATCGGGCAAGCGGGTCCTCGTGGTTGGATGTGGAAGTGGCGTTGCGTTCCCCGCACTGTCCAACCTCTGCAGCCCCTCGACGCTTACCGGAATCGACAATGATGTGGACTTCCTGGCTCAGGCGGCAGGACAGGCAGGAGGCGCGGACATCGACGCCGCACTCGTCCTGGGCGATGTACAGAGCATGCCCTTCCCTGATCGGTCATTTGATGTCGTGGTCGACTTCGGTACTGCCTACCATGTCCCGTCCCCCCATCTGGCCATCAGCGAGATTGAGCGGGTCCTCGATCGAGGCGGCACGCTGATGTACGAAGCGCCGCTGACTCAATTTCTCGCTCACCCGATGCGTACTTCCGGACGCAGGTTGGCCTGGAGATCGGCTCCGGCACTTGTTTCGAGCCGCACGGCTGGCCTCTGGAAGACACGTACCAAGCGGTAACAACCTCGTGTCCTGAACCGCCCGGCCCCCTACACTCCCGCCATGTCCCTGCCCGACATGCCCCTCGGCGCGACCGACCTGCTCCTCCGTCCCCTCGGCGTGGGAACCAACTCCTGGGGCGATGAAGCGGGCGAGGAGGTGGGCGCGACCAACCCCGCCGCCGCCGTCGAGGCCGCCATCGCCTCTGGCGTGACCGTCTTCGACACCGCCGAGATCTACAACCGGGGGGCGTCCGAGCGCGCCCTCGGCCGCGCCCTCGCCGATAGCGGAGCCTCCGCCTTCGTCGCCACCAAGTTCGCGCCCCTTCCCTGGCGCCTCACGAGCGCCTCCCTCAACCGCGCGCTCGACGCCAGCCTGCGCCGGCTCCAGCGAGAGACCGTCGACCTCTACCAGATCCACTTTCCCTTCACCCTCCTCCGCATCCCCAGCCTCATGAGTCGCCTCGCCGACGCGGTCGAAGCTGGCCACGTCCGCCACGTTGGCGTCAGCAACTACAACGCCGCCCAGATGCGCGCCGCCCACGCCGCCCTCGCGCGGCGCGGCGTGCCCCTCGTCTCGAACCAGGTGAACTACAGCCTTCTCAACCGCCAGCCGGAGCGGAATGGCGTCCTTGAGGCTTGCCGCGAGCTCGATGTCACCCTCATCGCCTATTTCCCCCTCGCCAGCGGGATGCTCACGGGCAAGTACCGCGCGGGCGGGCAGCAGGCCCGGGGTCTGCGCCGCTTCGGCGCCAACTTCCGCCACCCCGAGCGCCTCGAGCCGCTCCTCCAGGCCCTCGACGAGATCGGCCAGACGCACGGACGCACGCCGGGGCAGGTCGCCATCAACTGGCTGGCCCGCCAGGACCACGTGCTCCCCATCCCCGGGGCGCGCCACGCCCGCCAGGCACGGGAGAACGCCAGCGCCATCGACTTCGCCATCAGCGATGCCGAGGCGGCGCGCCTCGCCGAACTGAGCGATGGCCTGTCGTAACGCGAACAGCCGCCTCCCCCGCTATACTCCCTCGCCGACGAACTGCACGAAGAAGGAGTTCCCATGAGCCTGCTTGATCGCATCCTCCGCCCCTCCCGCACCGCCTCCGCCCACTGCGATGGTCCTTGCGGCGTTTACGACCCCGCCTCCGCGCGCATCGCCGCCGAGGCCGTCCTCTCCATGGCCAAGAAGCTGGTCGCCCTCGAAGGCGACGATCTCGCCGCCGAGAACACCCGCGGCCGCTTCATCGCCATCAAGGAGGAGCAGGCCCAGGTGGCCAAGACGGAGCTGCTCATCCTCTGGACCGACTACTTCAAGCCTCCCCACCTCGAGGCCAACCCCGACCTCCACACCACGTTCTGGAACGCGGCCAAGCTCTGCTCCCAGAACAAGGTTGAGGTGAACGTCGACGCCGCCCAGTCCCTCGTCGATGCCATCGGCGAGATTCACAACATCTTCTGGGCCTCCAAGAATCGCGACGACGTTCCCTTCTACACCGCCGGCTAGGTCCGGACGGCACCCAGAAGCGCTTTCACCATAGCTGTAGCGGGCGCGGCGCTCTTCGTGCTCGCCCGCTGGCGCTTGTCCCGCTATGCCATTGCCGGCGAGAGCATGGTCCCCGCTCTCGCCTCGGGTGACTACGTCGTCGTCGATACCCGCGCCTACGCGCGCCGGTCCCCGGGGCCCGGCGAGGTCGTCCTCGCCCGCGACCCGCGCGAGCCCTCCCGCTTGATCGCCAAGCGCGTCGCCGGCCCGGACGGAGCGGATGGCGTCGTGTTGCTGGGCGACAACGCCGAAGAGAGCACCGACAGCCGCACCTTTGGCCCCGTTCCCCGCGCCCACGTCACCGGGCGCATCGTCTGGCGCTACTGGCCGCCCGCCAGCTTCGGCCCGGTCCGCTAGCTGGGCTCCGTGCCCGCCAGCTGCGCGAGCACGAGGGCGTCCGTGGGGAAGGCGAGCGGCGGCGGGTTGGACGGATCGAAGTAGCCGACCTCGCTCAGTTCGCCGTCTGCGGGAGCGGGCTCGCCCGTGATGTCCCCTCCGCGGAACCAGATCCCGACCGTCAGCCGCTCCCGATCGTGAAAGTTCGAGTGAACCGCCAGCACCTCGCCCGCCCGTGCGCTCAGACCGGTCTCCTCAAGGAGCTCCCGCTCGGCCCCCGCTCGCACGTCCTCTCCCCACTCCAACGAGCCGCAGGGGATGCACCACTCGCCCGCGCCCCACCCCACCGCGCGCTTCCCCAGCAGCACCCGCCCGGCCTCATCGCGCACCACGACCGCGACACCCACCGAGGGGCGTCGTTTCCCGCTCATCGCCCCGCGACCTGCCCTGTTCCTGACGTTGCGGGCACGACCCTGCGCTGGTCGTCAATGCGCACAGCCCCAGCCTACGCGCGCTGGAGGGTCGCCATGGGTCGCCTTGCCGGACGTCACGGGCCGCTCGATACTGCGGTGCAGGAGTTCGCTGTTGACCCAACCGTCGCATCGCCTCTGCCCCGTCTGTGGCGTCGCCTTCTTCGGGGGCGAGCCCGTCCTTCAGTGTTCCGGCTGTCACGCCGTCCACCACCCCGCCTGCTGGATCGAGAGCGACGGCTGCGCCACTGCCGGTGAGCACGAGAGCCAGCCCCTGCCTCGTACCTTCGGGGGCGTTCCACCGCCTGCTCCCGCCAGCCGCCCTGCTCCCCCGTCGCCGGCCCCGCCGCCGCCGCCGGCGGCTCCGCCGGAGCGCCAACCCCTCATTCGCCCCCGCAACATCGGTTCCCTCGGGCTCGACAGTCGGGGCGTGCGCGAGCCCTTGGGGTTGCTCCGCTTCTGGTACGTGCCCGTCGGCTTCCTGATCGCCGCTGCTGTCGCCTACGGCGTCGTCCTGGGCATCGACCGCCTGCGAGACGACGGCGGCGATCAGGCCGCTGCACCGGTGGCTGTGGAGGCGCCCTCACCGACCCCCGCTCCCACGACTCCGGCCACCACCTCCACGCTCGTCCCCTCGACCCCGGAGCCGACGCCCACGCCTTCCCCAACCCCCATACAGCCGCTCGCCCGCTTCAGCCTCGGCGATGCCGCCGTCGTTGCCGGCACCGATAGCTGCCTCAACATCCGTGGCGAGGCCAGCATCGAAGCCGAGGTCATCGATTGCATCGCTGATGGCACGAACGTGACCGTGCTTGAAGGCCCCGTGTCGCAGGGCAACCTGACCTGGTGGCTGGTGGCCGCTCCCGAAGCCAACGGCTGGGCGGCCGAACTCTACCTGGTGAAGCGCTAAGCCAGCTGTTGCCGCAGCCGCGCCATCGTGATCGCCGCCTCCGCCGCTTCGTCGCCCTTGTTCCCGTGGGCGCCCCCCGCGCGGTCGAGCGCCTGCTCCGGGCTGTCGCAGGTCAGCACGCCGAACGCCACCGGCACGCCCGTGTCCTGCGCGGTCTGCATGATCCCGGCGGCGGCCTGCCCGGCGATGTGCTCATAGTGGTCCGTCTCGCCCTTGATCACGGCGCCGATCGCGATGACCGCGTCGAAGCGTCCCGACTCCGCCGCCCAGCGCGTCGCTGCGGGCACTTCGAACGAACCTGGCACCCACGCCACCGTGACGTCGTCCGCCCGCACGCCGCGCTCCCCGAGCCCCGACTTCGCCCCGTCCAGCAGCTTGTGCGTCACGAACGCGTTCCACTGCGCCACCACGATGCAGACGCGCAGCCCTTCGCCGTCGCTGTCCGCGCCGATCTCGTTCACGCCTGCTCCTCGGGTCCGCCGTCCACCTGGTCGAGCAGATGGCCCATGCGCCGCCGCTTCGTCTCCAGGTAGCCGATGTTGAACTTGTTGGGCGCGACCTCCAGCGGCACGCGCTCCACGATCTCCAGCCCGTAGCCTTCGAGCCCCGCCAGCTTGTCCGGGTTGTTCGTGAGCAGTCGCAGCTTGCGCACACCCAGGTCGAGCAGGATCTGCATCGCGATCCCGTAGTCGCGTCCGTCGGCGGGGAAGCCCAGCGCCAGGTTCGCATCGACCGTGTCGAGGCCGTCGTCCTGCAGGCGGTAGGCGCGCAGCTTGTTGTGCAGCCCGATGCCCCGCCCCTCCTGCCGCAGGTAGAGGAAGACCCCGCCCTGCTCGCCGATCATCTTCAGCGCGAGGTCCTTCTGTTCGCCGCAGTCGCAGCGCAGCGAGTGCAGCACGTCGCCCGTGAAGCACTGGTCATGCACCCGCACCAGCACCGGCTCATCGGGGTCGATGCTCCCCTTCACCACCGCCACCTCTTCCTCGCTCGTGTACTTCGCCTGGTAGGCGACGATAGACATCTCCCCCATGGGCGTGGGCAGATGCGTTTCCGCCACGCGCTTCACCAGCCGCTCCGTCTTCAGCCGGTACTTGATAATGTCGTTCGTCGTCAGGATCTTGAGGCCGTGGCGGCGGGCGAAGCGCTTCAGCTCCGGCATCCGCGCCATCTCTCCGTCGCCCTTCATGATCTCGCAGATCACCGCCGCCGGGCGCATCCCTGCCAGCCGGCAGAGGTCGACGCTCGCCTCCGTCTGCCCGGCGCGCACGAGCACGCCTCCCTCGCGCGCGCGCAGCGGGAACATGTGCCCCGGCCGCGCGAGGTCTTCCGGCCGCGTCTCGGGGTCGAGCAGCACCTGCACGGTCCGTGCCCGGTCGGCTGCGCTGATGCCGGTGGAGACGCCCGTGCGCGCCTCCACCGAGACCGTGAAGGGCGTGCCAAAGGGCGAGTCGTTCGTGTGTTCCTGCACCATCATCGGGAGCTTCAATTCGTCAACTCGCTCCGACGAGAGCGCGATGCAGATCAGCCCGCGCGCGTACCGCGCCATGAAGTTGATCGTCTCCGGCGTCACGCACTCGGCGGGGATCGCCAGGTCGCCTTCGTTCTCGCGATCCTCGTCGTCGGCGATGATGACGAACTTGCCCTGCCGGTACTCCTCGATTGCTTCCTCGACCCCGATGGACACCGAATCCCTGGTACTCGTCATGCCGGCTCCCCCGCTGCCTCGCGCTCGGCCACGAACTGCTCGACGTAGCGCGCGAGGATGTCGGTCTCAAGGTTCACTCGCGCGCCCACGCCGCGGCTCACGAGGTTGGTGTGTTCCTGCGTGTATTGCACGAGCGAGACCGCCAGCGTCGTCTCGTCCTTGGCGACGATCGTGAGGCTCACGCCGTCGATGCAGACGGGTCCCTTTGTGATCGTGTAGCGAAGCAGGTCCGGGGGTGTCGCGATGCGCACAATGAGCGCCTCCCCCTCCGGCTCGATGGCTGCGATCTCGCCCACGCCCTCGGTCACGCCCCGCACGATGTGCCCGCTGAGCCGGTCGCTCGGCCGCACGCTCCGTTCGAGGTTCACGCGGTCGCCCGGGCGAAGGTCGCCCAGCGCCGAGCGCCGGTAGGTCTCCGGCATCAGGTTCGCGAAGAAGGTGTCGCCTTCCATCTCGGCCACGGTCAGGTCCACCCCGTTGATGGCGATCGAGTCGCCCAAGGCGGAGTCGCTCACGACCAGGGGTGCGCGTATCAGCAGGCGGCCTTCGCCGCTTTCGAGGACCGTACCCAGCTCTTCGATGATGCCGGTGAACATCCCGCCTCGCGTGTGTTCGTGAACGCGCCGGGGATGAAGGGAAGGCGAAACCAGCGGCTTGCCGCCGAGGCGGCCGCTCGTTCGTTCTCTCCCATCCGGACTCTAACCGTCGGCCCCGGAATTCCACCGGATCAATCCGCCGAAGCGGAGTCGCGGGCTTTCACCGCCGGTGAGGATTTTCACCTCGCCCCGAGAACGTCGCCGCGATCGTTAGCGTCAGCGTGGGCAATGTCAAGGACTGCCGCCTTGGCCCAGCCCCGCGCGCTCCGCCAGCTTCACGAGCACGTCGTACGTCGCGTACGCGTCCGCGAGCGCCGTGTGCTCGCCCAGCCGCCCGATCCCGAGCCGGTCGGCGACGTGCCCCAGGTTGAAGCGGTCCACCTCGCTTCTGCTCAGCAGCCTGCGTGCGACCAGTTGCACGTCGATGGCCACGTCCGCGAACGGCCACGGCGTGCCCGTCCGCCGGGCGCTCTCCGCGAGGAACGCCATGTCGCTCCCGATGCCCCAGCCCGCGATCGTCGCCCCGCGCCCCAACTCCACCAGCCGCGTGAACCCCTCCTCCAGCGGTATCGCATCCCGCCACTTGCGCGATGAGTAGCCCGCGACCTTCAGCGCCCCCGGATTGGCCGTGCCGATGTGGAGCGGTCGCACCCGCGAGCCCCATGCCCCCTGCTCGGGGAAGCCCCGTTCGACGGGGGCGAGCACGCCCCCGAAGTCGATCACCTCGTGCTCGCGCGGGCTGGGCCCGCTCATCTCCAGGTCCACCACCAGCAGGGTCGCGCCCGGCGCCCCGTCGTGTTGTTCGTCCCTGGGAAGGAGCGTCCCGTCCGCGGCAAGCGCTCGCCGGCCCGGTTGCAGGAACGCCTGTAGCGCATCCATGCCGAGGGAGGGTACCGGAATCGCTGACCGAGGGTGATCGCGCTTCGCGCCTGCCGGCGGGCGTGCGCTACCGTGCGCTACCATGACCGCCATGTCCGATCCCTCCCTGGAAGCCCGCCAGTTCTTCGCCGCCCGCTACGGCATTGACTCCGCCCGCATCTCCTCCATCCTCTCTGATGCGCTCGCGCAGGGTGGTGACTTCGCCGAGCTCTTCTTCGAGCACCGTACGAATGGCTCCATCAGCCTCGAAGACCAGCAGATCAAATCGGCTGCCCGCAGCGTCGAGCAGGGGGTCGGCATCCGCGTGGTGAAGGGCGACAGCATTGGCTACGCCTACACCGAGTCCCTCGACCCCGCGGCCATGCGCCTCGCCGCCGCGACCGCGGCCCGCATCGGCGATGGCGGCGACCGCCCCACCGCTATCGACACCACCCCGCTCGGCGCCGGGGAGAGCTACTACGGCCAGGATGCGCTCCTGAGCGACGAGCCCGCGGCCGCCAAGGTGGCCCTGCTCGAGCGCGCCGACCGCGCTGCACGCGCCTACGACCCCAGCATCGCCCGCGTCGACGCCAGCATCGCGGACGAGCGCAAGGTCGTGCTCGTCGCCCGCAGCGATGGCCAGATCATCGGCGACGTGCAGCCCCTCATGCGCTTCAACGTGATGGCTCTCTCCCAGCGCGGCGAGAACCGCCAGACCGCCCGCACCGGCGGAGGCGGCCGCCTCGGCGTGGAGTACTTCGACCGCACTACCCCCGAGGACACCGCCCGCGAGGCCGCTCGCCAGGCCCTGCTCCTGCAGGACGCCGTCGATGCTCCCGCCGGCGAGGTTCCCGTCGTCCTCGCCGCCGGCGACAGCGGCATCCTCCTGCATGAGGCCATCGGCCACGGCCTTGAGGCCGACTTCAATCGCAAGGGCACGAGCAACTACACCGACCGCATTGGCCAGCCCGTCGCCAGCGACCTCGTCACCGTCATCGACGACGCCACCATCGAGCAGTCCCGCGGCTCCATCAACGTCGACGACGAGGGCAACCCCACGAAGAGGAACACGCTCATCGAGGGCGGTGTCCTCCGGGGCTACCTCCACGACGAGATCAGCGCCCGCCACTTCGGGACCGAACCGACGGGTTCGGGCCGCCGCCAGTCCTTCAAGCACCCCATCATGCCGCGCATGACGAACACCCTCATGCTCCCCGGCCCCTCCACCCCCGACGAGGTTATAGGCAGCGTCGAACGGGGTATCTACTGCGTCGCCTTCTCTGGCGGGCAGGTCAACATCTCCAACGGCGACTTCGTCTTCTCCACGACTGAGGCCTACCTCATCGAGAAGGGACAGATCACGGCGCCCCTGCGCACCACGAACCTCATCGGGAACGGCCCCGAGGCGCTCTCCCGCGTCAGCATGGTCGCCAACGACTACGCCCTCTCCGATGGCCGCTGGACCTGCGGCAAGGAGGGCCAATCCGTGCCGGTTGGCGTCGGCCTCCCAACCGTCCTCGTCTCGGCCATGACCGTCGGTGGTACCCAGCTTGGCTGAGGCGGCCCCCCTCGATCTCGCGACTCGCGCCGTCGAACTCGCCACCGGCCTCGGCGCCGAGCAGTGCGACGCCATCGCCTTCTCCCACACCGAGTCGACCGTCTCGGTGCGCCTCGGCGAGATCGAGAAGTTGATCGAGGCCACCTCTCACTCCCTCGGCCTGCGCGTCATCGCCGGAGGCCGCACCTCCGTCTGCTCGACCTCCGACTTCACCACCGCCGCCTTCGAGCAGTTCGTCGCCGAAACGGTCGAACTCGCCCGCATCTCCGCGCCCGACGAGTACGCCGGGCTGCCCGAACCCGAGCTGCTCGCCACCCGCGGCGCGGACTCGCTTCAGCTCTACGACGAGCGCATCGAGAGCCTGCCGCTGGACGAACGCATCGAGATGGCCCGCGCCTGCGAGGGCGCCGCCCTCGCCTTCGACCCGCGCATCACCAACTCCGAGGGCGCGAGCCTCACGACGCGCTCCGGCCAGATGGCCCTCGCGAACTCCCGGGGCTTCGCCGCCGGCTACCCCGCCACCTCCATCTCCCTCTCGACTGAGTCCCTTGCCGACGACGACGACGGCAAGAAGCGAAACGCCTGGTGGTTCAGCTCCGAACGCAGCCTTCGCAGCCTCATGGACCCCGAGACGCTTGGCCGCATCGCCGCCCAGCGCGCCGTCGATCAGCTCGGCGCGCGCAAGACCGAGACGAAGCGTGTGCCCGTCATCTTCGAGCCCATGATGGCCGCCCGGCTCGCCGGCGATGTCGCCGGTTGCGCCACGGGCGGCGCCCTCTACCGCGGCTCGACCTTCCTCGCCGGGCGCACGGGCGAGGCCGTCGGCTCCCCTCTCGTCACCATCGTCGACGACCCTACCCAGCCCGCGCGCGCCGGCTCCCGCCCCTTCGATGGCGAAGGTGTGGCCGCCCGCCGCAACGTTCTCTTCCAGGAAGGCCGCTTCGAGGGCTTCCTCTACGACTGCTACACGGCCCGCCGCACCGGCGCCCGCACCACGGGCAGCGCCCAGCGCGGCGTCGCCTCCCTCCCCGAGCCCGGCCCCGCCAACCTCATCTTCCAGCCCGGCGAGACCGCCGCCGAGGACATCGTCGCGGACACCGCGGAGGGCCTGCTTGTCACCGCTCTCATGGGCTTCGGCTTCAACCCGACCACGGGTGACTACTCCCGCGGCGTCGGTGGCTTCTGGATCGAGAACGGCGCCATCGCCTACCCCGTGGCCGAGGCCAACATCTCGGGAGATGTCGCCTCCATGCTCGCGGCCGTCGATGCCGTCGGCAGCGACCTCACCTGGTTCGGGTCGTCTGCCGCCCCCACGGTGCGCATCGCCGAGATGACCGTCTCCGGCGTCTGACGTGCCCCTCCCGCCCTACTTCGCCTACGGCTCCAACATGGCCTCCGCGCAGATGGCCGAACGCTGCCCCGGCGCCGTTCTGCTGGGAACCGCCCGCCTGCCCGACTACCGCCTCGCCTTCGACGCCTGGAGCAACCGCCGAGGCGGCCTCGTGGCGGACGTCCTGCCCGCTCCCCGCTCGGAGGTTTGGGGCGTGCTCTGGCAGGTCACCGAGGAGCACGCGGCTGCCCTCGACCGCTACGAGGGCGTCGCCCGCGGCCAGTACCGCCGCGAAGTCGTGCAGGTCGAGTCCGCGCGGGGCGAGGCGTTCGAGGCGTTCGTCTACGTCATCTGCGATCCCGGCGAGGAGGGTCCCACGACCGATGCCTACCGCGCCCTCCTGCTCGAAGGCGCCCGCGAGCACGGCCTCCCTCCCGCCTGGGTAACGGGCCTTGAGGACGTTCCCATCGCTCCGTCTCGTCCCTCGCCGCCCCCTCCCCCTACACTGAACCCGTGACCGCCGAGACCTCCCCGACACCGACCGACGCCGACGTTCGCCGCTACCGAAACAACCTCAAGGAAGAAATCGACGGGCAGGGGCTCTACCTCCTGCTCGCGGACGCTGAAGACGACCCCAACCTGAAGGAAGTCTTCAAGCGGCTCGCCAGCAGCGAGAAGCGCCATATCGATCTCTGGCAGGAGAAGCTGCGCGAAGCCGGCGCCGAGATCCCCCAGTTACGCCCGAGCACGCAGGTGCGCGTCCTCGGCTGGCTCGCCCGCCGCTTCGGCACCCGTTTCGTGACGCCCATCGTCGAGCGCATGGAACTCAACGCCGTCACCATGTACGACGACCAGCCCGAGGCGGTCGAGCACGGTCTCCCCGGCTCCGAGCGCTCACACGCGCGCCTCTTCCAGGAGCTCGGCCGTCAGCCCGGCGAGAGCATCGACGTCGCACAAATCGAGGGGCGTCACCGCAGCGCCTCGGGGAACGCCCTCCGCGCCGCCGTCCTCGGCGCGAATGATGGCCTCGTCTCGAACCTCAGCCTCATCATGGGTGTCGCCGGCGCCGACCCCGGCCGCGAGTTCGTCGCCCTCGCCGGCATCGCCGGGCTCCTCGCGGGCGCCATCAGCATGGCCCTCGGCGAGTGGATCAGCGTCCTCAGCGGCCGCGAGGCCTTCAATCGCCAGGTCGAGATCGAGCGCGAGGAGCTTGAGGTGAACCCCGAGGAGGAGCGTGCCGAGCTCGTTCTCATCTACCAGGCCAAGGGCCTCTCCGAAGAAGCCGCGCGTCTGACCGCCGACCGCGTCTTCCAGAATCCCGAGACCGCGCTCGATACCCTCGTGCGCGAGGAGCTCGGCATGGCCGAGGACAGCGCCGCCAGCCCCTCCGTCGCCGCTACCGCTTCGTTCCTGCTGTTCGCCGTCGGCGCGCTCCTGCCCGCTCTCCCCTGGTTCTTCGCCGATGGCGGACTCGCTATCGGCCTCAGCCTTGGCCTGGGCGCTGCCGGGCTCTTCGTCCTCGGCGCGGCCGTCACCCTCTGGACGGGCCGCTCCGCCCTCTACTCCGGCGGCAGGCAGCTGATCCTGGGTCTCGTAGCCGCCGGTATCACGTATGGTATCGGTTCCGCCGTGGGCATCGCGATCGACTTCTAGCGCCGCTTGCGCCTCTCCGCCTCCGCCTCGATACTGTCCTCTCTGGTGGCTAGAGCGAGGTGGTCCCACCCGTTCCCATCCCGAACACGGAAGTGAAACGCCTCAGCGCCGACGATACTGCCCGGGTAACTGGGTGGGAAAATAGGCCGCCGCCGGGTTTTTCCATCACCCCTGTCCTCGTTGCCCCCGCTTCGGTTCGCTAGGCGCCCGCGTTTCGCGCCTTGATCGAGGCGCTGCTACAATCGGGGCCAGAACAGCGGCCGTCCTTCTCGCCTCACTATCAGACGGGCAACGCGGTCAAACGGAGCCCACCAAGTGTCCACCGACGAACAGGCCCCCGAGGCCATCACCGGCGACTCCCTCGCCCCCGCGGGCGGCGCCGTCGCCGATCCCCCAGCCATCCCCGAACCTTCCCCGGCCGTGGCCGAGGCAGCCCCCCCTCCCCCAGCCCCTCCTTCTCCCGCTCCCGCTCGGGCCGAACCGAGCGCCGAGATGGACATGGCCGCCCTTCTCGAAACCGAAGCTGCCCAGCCCGGGAGCCTCCGTCGCGGCGAGATCATCAGTGGCGTCGTCATGGGCGCCTCGACCGATGGCGTCATCGTCGATGTCGGCACCAAGACAGAGGCCGTCATTCCCCAGAGCGAGATGCTCTCCATGGGCGCCGAGGGCCAGAGCCGCCTGAAGGCCGGCGACACGGTCCGCGTGATGGTCCTCCAGCCGATGAGTTCCGAGGGGCACGGCATCGTCTCCCTCGATCGCGCCCGCGGCGAAGAAGGCTGGGATATCCTCGCTGCGCGGCTCGAGTCCGGCGAGACCTTCACCGCCGAGATCGTCGGCCACAACCGTGGCGGCGTCCTCGCGAACGTCGAGGGCGTCAACGCCTTCATTCCCCTCTCCCAGATCGACAGCATCCGCCGCGATAATCCCGATGCCGCCAACGCCCTCGCCACCCTCGTGGGCAAGGAAGTGCGGCTCAAGGTCATCGAGCTCAACCGCCGCAAGAACCGCGCCATCCTCTCCGAGCGCGCCGCCATGACCGAATGGCGCCGCGAGCAGAAGGAGCGGATCATCCAGGAGCTCCAGGAAGGCGAGATCCGCGAGGGCCACGTCTCCTCCATCACCGACTTCGGCGTCTTCATCGACCTCGGCGGCGCCGACGGTCTCGCTCACCTCACCGAACTCACCTGGGAGCGCGGGAAGAAGGCGAAGGACCTCTTCAAGGTTGGCGACGAGGTCAAGGCCTACGTCCTCCGCGTCGACCGCGAGGCCCGCAAGATCTCGCTCTCGCTCAAGCGCGCCCACCCCGAGGAGTGGGATACCGCCGTCGATCGCTTCGTCATCGGCCAGGTGCTGATCGGCAGCGTCACCAAGCTCATGCCCTTCGGCGCCTTCGTGCGTCTCGACGGACCTATTGAGGGCCTCGTCCACATCTCCGAGATCACGAACCGCCGCATCCAGCACCCCAAGGAGGTGCTGGAGGAAGGCAACGTCGTGCCGGTCAAGCTCGTGCGCATCGAGAAGGACCGCCACCGCCTCGGGCTCAGCCTGCGCCAGGCGCGCAGCGACGCCGAGGCGATGGGCTTCGGCTTCGATCGCAACGGCTCCGTCATCGATTGGCCCGACGATGTGCGCGATGAGTTCGGCCTTGAAAAGCGAGATGCCTCCCAGGCTCGCTCCCAGCCCCGTACCGCGCAGGAGACCGTCGAGCAGGCCGTCGCCAACGATCCCGAACCTGTCTCGGCCTTTGCGCACGCCTTCGCGCAGGCGCTTGAGAACGCCGAGGCCGGTCGCGCCCTCAATCTCGACGGCGACGAGGCTGCCCCTGCCGCAAGCGAGGAGCTGGCCGCGGATGTGTCCGGGGAAAGCCCCGCGGAGGCGGAAGTCCCTGCAGCAGAGGCGGAAGTCCCTGCAGCAGAGGCGGAAGCCCCAGCAGCCGAGGTAGAAGCGCCTGCAGCAGAGGCGGAAGTCCCTGCAGCAGAGGCGGAAGCCCCCGCAGCGGAGGCGGAAGTCCCTGCAGCAGAGGCGGAAGCCCCAGCAGCGGAGGCGGAAGCCCCCGTGGCAGAGGCGGAAGCCCCCGCAGCCGAGGTAGAAGCGCCTGCAGCAGAGGCGGAAGCCCCAGCAGCGGAGGCGGAAGCCCCCGTGGCAGAGGCGGAAGCCCCCGCAGCCGAGGTAGAAGCGCCTGAAGCGGAGGCGGAAGCCCCCGCCGCGGAACCAGTCGCCGCGTCTGGCGAGGGTGGCCCTGCCACCGGCGCCGGCGAGTAACCAGGAGGGAACGCGATGGCCGACCGATTCGACAAGTTCACGGAGCGCGCCCGGCGTGTGCTGACCCTCGCCCAGGAAGAAGCCCACCGCTTCAACCACAACTACATCGGCACCGAGCACATCCTCCTCGGCCTCGTGCGCGAGGGCGATGGCGTTGCCGCCAAGGTTCTTTCCAACCTCGGCGTCGAGCTGAACAAGGTGCGCTCCGCCGTCGAATTCATCATCGGCCGTGGCGACCGCACCGTGCTTGGCGAAATCGGCCTTACCCCCCGCGCCAAGAAGGTCATCGAACTCGCTGTCGACGAGGCCCGCCGTCTCGGCCACAGCTACATCGGCACCGAGCACCTGCTCCTCGGCCTCGTGCGCGAGGGCGAAGGCATCGCCGCCGGCGTCCTCGAGAGCCTGGGTGTCAACATCGAGCGTGTTCGCGCCGAGACAACCCGCATCCTCAGTCAGTCCTCGCCCCAGGCCGCCACCGCTGGCAGCGGCGCTCGCCAGGCGAGCCGTACGCCAACTGTCGATCAGCTCGGCATCGAGCTCACCGCCGCCGCCCGCGCCGGCCAGCTCGACCCGGTCATCGGCCGCTCAACCGAGCTTGAGCGTGTCGTCCAGATCCTCTCCCGGCGCACCAAGAACAACCCCGTGCTCATCGGCGAGCCGGGCGTCGGCAAGACGGCCATCGCCGAGCTCCTCGCCCAGCGCATTACCACCGGCGATGTTCCCGAAACGCTGGCCGAGAAGCGTCTCCTCACCCTCGATATCGGCTCGCTCGTGGCGGGCACCAAGTATCGCGGCGAGTTCGAGGAGCGCCTCAAGAAGGTCATCGAGGAGATCAAGACCGCCGGCAACTGCATTCTCTTCGTCGATGAGCTGCACATGCTCGTCGGCGCCGGCGCTGCTGAGGGCGCCGTCGATGCCGCCAACATCCTCAAGCCCGCCCTCGCCCGCGGCGAGTTGCAATGCATCGGCGCCACCACCCTCGACGACTACCGCAAGCACATCGAGCGGGACGCCGCCCTTGAGCGCCGCTTCCAGCCGATCGTGGTCGAAGAGCCCACCGTTGAGGAGACGGTCGAGATCCTGCGCGGGATCCGTGGGCGCTACGAAGAGCACCACCATCTCAAGATCAGCGAGGACGCGCTCACCGCCGCCGCCCGTATGTCCGACCGCTACGTGACCGAGCGCTTCCTCCCCGACAAGGCCATCGACCTCATCGATGAGGCCTCCAGCCGCGTGCGCATTCGCCGCGCCGCTACCCCGCCCTCCGCCCAGGAGGCGCTCAAGGGCCTCGAAAGCCTCCGCCGCGAGCGCGACCAGGCCACCGAGGCCCAACAGCTCGAATACGCCTCCGAGCTGACCGATCGCGAGCAGAAGCTTGAGATCAAGATCACGGAGATGGGGGAGTGGAGCGGAGGGACTGGCGGTGTCGCCACTCCTGTCGTAAGCGAGGAGGACATCGCCGAGGTTGTCGCCATGTGGACTGGCATCCCCGCCGCCCAGATCGCGAGCGAGGAGAGCGCCCGCCTCCTGAAAATGGAGAGCTCCCTCCGCACCAAGGTCATCGGCCAGGACGAGGCGATCGAGTCCATCGCCCGCTCCGTGCGCCGCGCCCGCGCCGGCCTCAAGGACCCGCGGCGCCCGATCGGCGTCTTCCTCTTCCTCGGCCCCACCGGCGTCGGCAAGACCTACCTTGCCCGCCAGCTCGCCGAGTTCATGTTCGACTCCCAGGACAACATGATTAAGCTCGACATGAGCGAGTTCAGCGAGCGACACACCGTTGCCCGCCTCATCGGCGCCCCTCCCGGCTACGTCGGCTACGACGACGGCGGACAGCTGACCGATACCGTGCGCCGCCGGCCCTACTGCCTCATCGTTCTCGACGAGATCGAGAAGGCGCACCCCGATGTCTTCAACCTGCTCCTCCAGATCTTCGACGAGGGCCGTCTTGCCGATGCCAAGGGGCGCAAGGTCGACTTCCGCAACACCATCATCATCATGACCTCGAACGTCGGCTCCGACCTCATCAAGCGCGATTCCTCCCTCGGCTTCTCCATCACCCACGACGAGGCGCAAACGCACGAGGATCGCTACAAGCGGATGAAGGACAAGGTGCTGAGCGAGCTGAAGAACGTCTTCAAGCCCGAGTTCCTCAACCGTGTTGATAGCACCGTCGTCTTCCATGCGCTCACGCCCGAGCACATCCGCCGCATCGTCGACCTCGAGCTTTCGCAGGTCGAGCGTCGCCTCGCTCTCCGCGCTGTCACCTTCGACGTGACCAACGCGGCCAAGGACTGGCTCGGCACGAAGGGCTACGACCAGGTGTTCGGCGCCCGCCCCCTCCGCCGCGTCATCCAGGACAACATCGAGGACAAGATCAGCGAGATGCTCCTGGGCGGCGAGTTCGGCACGGGCGACCGCCTCCTGATCGACCGCGAGCCCGACAGCGACGGCCTCACGATCAAGCCGGTGAGTTCCCCCGCAGCCGTCGGCTAGCGCACCCGCCCGGGCCGATCTCGACGGCGAGCGCCAGGCCCGGGCGCTTGACACCTGGAGGGGTTTTCCCTACTCTCAATCTGGCTTGCTGTGCCATCGCGCAGAAACCCCGACCGTTGACCTGGCTTTGCCGTGCCATTCAGAACCCGGGACCTGAAGGAGTCGCTAGTACATGACCGCGACACTCAATGGGACGCGGACGGGCGAACGCGCCCCGCTCGCCGTCCAGTCGTTCAGTAGCATTTCGAACGTTCTTGAAATACCCAGCCTCATCAAGCTCCAGCTCGACTCCTTCGACTGGTTCAAGCGTGACGGCCTCCGCGAGCTGCTCGATGAGATCTCCCCCATCCAGGACTTCACGAGCACGAAGATGGATCTCATCTTCGGCGAGTACGAGTTCCGTGAGCCCAAGCACAACCAGGAGGAGTGCCGCGAACGCGACATGACCTTCTCCGCGCCGCTCTTCGTCGATGTCGAGTTGCGCATCAAGGATTCGGGTGAGATCAAGGAACAGCGCCTCTTCTTCGGCGACTTCCCGCTCATGACCGACCGCGGCACCTTCATCATCAACGGCGCCGAGCGCGTCGTTGTCAGCCAGCTCGTGCGCTCCCCCGGCGTCTACTACACCGTCGATACGGACGCCCAGAGCGGCCAGCGCCTCGCCAACGCCAAGCTCATCCCCAGCCGCGGCGCCTGGCTCGAATTCGAGACCTCCACCAAGCGCATCCTCAGCGTCAAGATCGACCGCAAGCGCAAGCTCCCCGTCTCCGTTCTCGTCCGCGCCATCGATGAGCCCGGCCTCCTCCCTGGCGATGCTGAGAACCCGGCCTTCGCCAAGTACTTCGCCGCCCGGAAGCGGCTGGAGGAAGAGGGCACCGCCGCTGCCGAAAAGGCCCGCGATGCCACTCGTCGCGAGTGCGAGAAGGTGCTCGGCACCGATGATCGCGTCCTCGCCTTCTTCAAGGATGTCGATGTCGAGGGTGACCTCGCCTACCTCACCGCCACCCTTGGCCGCCGTGAGGGTGGGCGCAGCAACGATGCTTGCGAGAACAAGCACGACGCCCTCCTCGAGCTCTATCGCAAGATCCGCCCGGGCGACCCGCCCACTCAGGAGAACGCCCGCTCGCTCGTCAACCAGCTCTTCTTCAATCGGCGGCGCTACGACCTCGGGCGCGTGGGCCGGCACAAGATCAACAAGCGCCTCAGCCTGCCCGCTGAAATCGAGCAGCGCTGGCTGCGCCCCATGGACCTGATCGAGCTCACCCGCGAGCTGATCAAGGTCAACCTCGACCGCAGCGGCACCGACGACATCGACCACCTCGGCAACCGCCGCGTGCGCGCCGTCGGTGAGCTCATCCAGCAGCAGTTCCGCATCGGCCTCGTCCGCATGGAGCGTGTCGTGCGCGAGCGCATGACCATCACCGACCCGGCCGAGGCGACGCCCAGCGCCCTTATCAACATCCGCCCGGTGGTCGCCGCCATGAAGGAGTTCTTCGGCGGCAGCCAGCTCTCCCAGTTCATGGACCAGACCAACCCCCTGGCCGAACTCACGCACAAGCGCCGTCTCAGCGCCCTCGGCCCCGGTGGCCTCTCCCGCGACCGTGCCGGCTTCGATGTGCGCGACGTGCACCACAGCCACTACGGCCGCATCTGCCCCATCGAGACGCCCGAAGGGCCCAACATCGGCCTCATCGGCTCTCTTGCGACCTACGGACGCCTCAACCCCTTCGGCTTCATCGAGACGCCCTACCGGCGCGTCATCAGCGAGATGGCCTCCGACGACCCCAAGCTCGTCGGTCAGGAGGTGCGGGAAGATGTGGTCGATGCGGATGGGGCTGTCATCGCCGCAGCCGGCGCCGTCGTCGATGCGTCCGTGGCTGCCAGCGTCAAGAAGGCCGGCCTGCGCGTCCCCATCCACGCGATCGTCACCGACGAGCCCATCTACCTCACCGCCGATGAGGAGGATCGCTACGTCGTTGCCCAGGCCAACACCCGCGTCGACGCGAGTGGCCGCGTGCTCGACGAGCGCGTCGAGGTGCGTTTCAACGAGGAGTTCAAGCGCGTCGCCCCGCACGAGATCGACTTCCTTGATGTCTCGCCCAAGCAGATGGTTTCCGTCGCCGCCTCGCTCATTCCCTTCCTTGAGCACGACGACGCGAATCGTGCCCTCATGGGCTCGAACATGCAGCGCCAGGCTGTCCCCCTCGTCCGTCCCGAGGCTCCCCTTGTGGGCACGGGCATGGAGAGGCGTACGGCCGTTGATAGCGGCCACGTGCTCGTCGCCCTGGGCGAAGGCGAGGTACTGGAGGCCTCTGGCACCCAGATCGTCATCAAGTACGACGATGACAATCTCGGTACCAAGCGGATCGGCCTGATCAAGTTCCAGCGCTCCAACCAGGGCACCTGCCTCAACCAGCGCCCGCTCGTCTTCCGTGGCGAGCGTGTGCGAACGGGCCAGCCCCTCGTCGATAGCTCCAGCACCCAGGGCGGCGAACTCGCCCTCGGCCAGAACGTGCTCTGCGCGTTCATGAGCTGGGAGGGCTACAACTTCGAGGACGCCATCATCATCAGCGAGAACCTTGTCCGCGATGACAAGTTCACCTCCATCCACATCGAGAAGCACGAGATCGAGGCCCGTGACACCAAGCTCGGCGCCGAGGAGATCACGCGCGACATTCCCAACGTCGGTGAGGAAGCGCTCGCCAACCTTGATGAGGAAGGCATCATCCGCATCGGCGCCGAGGTTCGGGAGGGCGACATCCTCGTCGGCAAGATCACGCCCAAGGGCGAGACCGAGCTGACTGCCGAGGAGAAGCTCCTCCGCGCCATCTTTGGCGAGAAGGCCCGCGAGGTGAAGGACACGAGCCTCCGCCTCCCCCACGGTGAGCGCGGCAAGGTCATCGATGTCCGCGTCTTCAGCCGGGAGGACCACGAGAGCCTGCCCGCCGGCGTCAACAAGCTCGTGCGCGTCAGCACCGCACAGCGCCGCAAGATCGCCGAGGGCGACAAGATGGCCGGCCGCCACGGCAACAAGGGCGTCATCAGTCGCATCCTCCCCCGCGAGGATCTGCCCTATCTGCCCGACGGCACTCCCGTCGACATCATCCTCAACCCCATCGGAGTCCCCAGCCGTATGAACATCGGCCAGGTGCTCGAGACGCACCTCGGCTGGGCCGCCAAGTCCCTTGGCTTCCGCGCGAACACCCCGGTCTTCGACGGCGCCGACGACGCTGACCTCGATGATTCCCTGGCGCGTGCCTGGATGGCGGCGGAGAGCGGCGCGGTCTACTTCATCGACCAGCGCGACTACGGCTTCGATGAGTCCATCGTCGACGAGTGGCTTCGCGGGCAGGGCTACGATCCCGGGCCCGTCTTCGCGCAGCGCGAGAAGGGCGCGGCCAAGCGCGCCTGCCTCGAGATCTGGCTCGGCCAGGTCGGGCGCAAAGCCAAAAAGTCCGCCACCGTCGAGGAGCTGGAGGAGGAGACGCAGCGCGCCTTCACCGAGCTCGGCGCCGTGCCGCCCCTCTTCGGCAAGACCATGCTCTGCGACGGCCGCACGGGCGAGCCTTTCGACCAGCCCGTCACCGTGGGCTACATCTACATGCTCAAGCTCATCCACCTCGTGGAAGACAAGATCCACGCCCGCAGCACCGGCCCCTACTCGCTCATCACCCAGCAGCCGCTGGGCGGCAAGGCGCAGTTCGGCGGCCAGCGCTTCGGTGAGATGGAGGTCTGGGCGCTCGAAGCCTACGGCGCCGCCCACATCCTGCAGGAGCTCCTCACGGTGAAGTCCGACGATGTCGTCGGACGAGTCAAGACCTACGAGGCCATCGTCAAGGGCGAGGATGTCCTCGAACCGGGCGTGCCCGAGTCCTTCAAGGTGCTCGTCAAGGAGCTCCAGAGTCTCGGCCTCTCCATCGATGTTTCCAATGATTCGGGCAGGGTCTCCTTTACCGAGGAAACAGCCGGAGAGCTGCCCGAACTCGGCATCAACCTCTCAGGATTCGAATCGGAGGATCTCTTCAATGCTCGAAGTCAATGACTTCAACCAGGTCCGCATCGGGCTCGCCAGCCCCTCCCAGATACGCTCCTGGTCCTACGGTGAGGTCACCAAGCCGGAGACGATCAACTACCGCACGCTGAAGCCGGAGAAAGACGGCCTCTTCTGCGAGAAGATCTTCGGCCCCACCAAGGATTTCGAATGCTACTGTGGCAAGTACAAGCGCGTCCGCTACAAGGGCATCATCTGCGATAAGTGCGGTGTCGAGGTTGCCCGCGCCAAGGTTCGCCGCGAGCGCATGGGCCATGTCGAGCTGGCCAGCCCGGTCAGCCACATCTGGTTCGTCAAGGGCACGCCTTCCAAGCTCGGTCTGCTGCTCGATATCTCGCCCCGCAACCTCGAGCGCGTCCTCTACTTCGCCCAGTACCTGATTACCGAGGTCGACGAGACCGCTCGCGATTTCGAGATCGAGAACCTCCACAAGGAGCTCGCTCGCGCTATCGACGAACGTCTCGCCGACATCACGCCCGAGCGTGAGCGCCTCGAGCTTCAGCTCGAAGCCGCCCAGGAGGAGCTCGAGGCCAAGCGCGACGAGCAGATCGTGCAGCTCGAAGCCGAGCGCGGCGCCACACGTGACGCCATTGAGGCCGAGGCTGCCCGCAACGTCCAAGCCGCCAACGAGATCATCGGCGAGCTCACCGACCGCGACTACGTCTTCCAGGGCGAGGTCATCGTCGCCACCGGCGACAAGATGACCAAGACCGCCCGTAACAAGCTCGAGCGCGAGGGCCGCAAAAGGCTCACCGCTTTCGACAAGGAGACCAAGAAGCTCATCGAGACCGAGCGCCTCGTCGTCGAGAGCGCCATGGAAGACGCCAAGGCGAGCGTCTTCGACGAGCTCAACCCGCTTCAGGAGCGCGCCGCCGAGATCCGCCGCGAAACCGAGGAGCAGTACCAGGAGCGCCTCAACGACCTTGAGGACGTCGTCGATCCCGTTCGCGGCGACCGCGTTGAACTCCTCTCGGAGACTCGCTACCGCGAGCTCTCCGATATGTTCGGCCACGTCTTCAAGGCCGCCATGGGCGCCGAGGCCGTCCTCAGCGTCCTCGAACGCATCGACCTTGATACCCTGCGCGCCAAGCTCAAGAACGAGCTCGCCACGGCCAGCGGCCAGCGCCGCAGGAAGGCAACCAAGCGCCTCGACGTGGTCGAGTCGCTCATCGAGTCCGGCAACAAGCCCGACTGGATGATCTTCGCGGTCCTGCCCGTGCTCCCGCCCGAGCTGCGCCCCATGGTCCAGCTCGATGGCGGCCGCTTCGCCACCAGCGACCTGAACGACCTCTACCGCCGCGTCATCAACCGCAACAACCGCCTGAAGCGGCTGCTCGATCTCGGCGCCCCCGAGATCATCATCCGTAACGAGAAACGCATGCTGCAGGAGGCCGTCGACAGCCTCGTCGATAACGGTCGCCGCGGGCGCGCCGTCAGCGGCAGCGGCAACCACAAGCTCAAGAGCCTCAGCGACATGCTCAAGGGCAAGCAGGGTCGTTTCCGCCAGAACCTGCTCGGCAAGCGCGTGGACTATTCGGGCCGCTCCGTCATCGTGGTCGGGCCCGAGCTCAAGCTGGACCAGTGCGGCCTGCCCAAGAAGATGGCGCTCGAGCTCTTCAAGCCCTTCGTCATGCATTCGCTCGTGGCCAAGGGGCTCGCCCACAACATCAAGAGCGCCAAGCGCATCGTCGAGCGCGCCCGCCCCGAGGTCTGGGACGTTCTCGACGAGGTCATCACGGGGCGGCCCGTGCTGCTCAACCGCGCCCCCACCCTCCACCGGCTCGGCATCCAGGCCTTCCAGCCGGTGCTCATCGAGGGTTCCGCGATCCAGCTCCACCCGCTCGTCTGCGCTGCCTTCAACGCCGACTTCGACGGCGACCAGATGGCCGTGCACGTACCCCTCAGCCGCGAGGCCGTGGCCGAGGCCAAGCAGATCCTGCTCTCCACCAAGAACCTGCTCTCGCCCGCCAGCGGAGACCCGACCGTCACCCCCACCCTCGACATGGTCCTCGGCTCGTACTACATGACCGAGGTCAAGGAGGGGGCCCGTGGCTCCTTCGTCGAGCCTAACGGCGCCCCTGCCCGAGGCGTCTACTCGTCCTTCGACGAAGCGAAGCTCGCCTTCGACCTCGGCATGGTCGATCTGCGCGCTCCCATCAAGGTGCGCACCAACCGCCCCGCTACGGTGAGCAACGAGAACGAGGACGCCGGCGGAGCTGCCACGCCACTGGACACTCCGCGGCTGCTGGAGACCACCATCGGGCGCATCATCTTCAACGAGGTGCTCCAGGGGAGTCTCCCCTTCCAGAACTACACCATGGACCGCCCTGCGCTGCGGCGCCTCGTTGCCCTCGTCTACCGCGAGCTTGGCAGTGAGGCCACGGCCGAGGTCGTCGACCGCATCAAGGACGTCGGCTTCCGCTTCGCGACCCAGAGCGGCGTCACCATCGCCATCCACGAGATCGTCGTGCCCCACCACAAGAAGGAGCTCATCGCCGAAGCCGATCAGCACGTCACCGATCTCGAAGAGCAGTTCCAGATGGGGCTTATCACGAAGGAAGAGCGCTACCAGGGCGCCGTCGAGGTCTGGACCGAGACGACCCGCCGCATCGAGAAAGACATCGCCGACAGCCTCTCCGAGTACGGCTCGCTCAACTACATGGCCAGCTCGGGCACCAAGGGCAACATCACCCAGATCCGGCAGATGGCGGGTATGCGCGGCCTCATGGCCGACCCCCACGGCCAGATCATCGCCGAGCCCATCCGCGCTTCCTTCCGCGAGGGGCTCACCGTGCTGGAGTACTTCATCTCCACCCACGGCGCCCGCAAGGGTCTCGCCGATACCGCTCTCCGCACCGCCGACTCCGGCTACCTCACCCGCCGCCTGATCGATGTCTCCCAGGACGTCATCATCCGCGACCGAGACTGCGAGACGACGACCGGCCTCTGGATCGAACAGCGCGATGAGCGCGAGACGATGGAGGACTTCCGCGACCGCATCGTCGGCCGCTACGCCGCTGCACCCGTCGCCGACGAATCCACCGGTGAGATCATCGTCGACCGCAACGAGGAGATTAGCGAAGCCGTAGCCGACCGCCTTGAGGCTATCGAGGTGGCCCGCGTCTACGTGCGCACGCCCATGTCCTGTGAGGCCGAGCGCGGCATCTGCCAGCTCTGCTACGGCCGCGACCTCGCCCGTGGCGAACTCGTCCGCATGCGCACGGCGGTCGGCATTATCGCCGCCCAATCCATCGGCGAGCCGGGCACCCAGCTCACCATGCGTACCTTCCACACCGGCGGCGTCGCCGGCACCATCGATATCACCAGCGGGCTCCCCCGCGTCGAGGAGCTGTTCGAGGCCCGCGTCCCCAAGGGCGAGGCCATCATCAGCGAGATCGACGGCGTCGTGGAGGTGCTCGAAGACAGCGGCCAGCGCCTCGTGCGCGTCTCCAACGTCGATACCATCGTTGAGGAGTACGAGATCCCCGCGGGCTCCACGGCCCAGGTCATCGATGGCGACCACGTCGTGGTCGGCAGCGTGCTCGCCGCCGTCCCCGAAGAGGAGCCGGTGAAGAAGACGCGGGCCGCCAAGGACACGCCCAAGAGGGCCGAGGTTGCTCACGGGCTCCTCTCCCGTATTCCCGGCATCGTGCGGGTCAAGGGCCGCAAGAAGGTCCAGGTTGTCCTGGAGGACCGCGAGGACCGCGAGTACGCCATTCCCGCCGCCGCCCGCCTGCTCGTCAGCTCCGGCGAGATGATCGACGCCGGCGGCCAGATCACCGAGGGCGCCAAGAACCCTCAGCACATCCTCTCCATCCAGGGCCGCGACGCCGTTCGCCGCTACATGGTTGATGAGGTGCAGAAGGTCTACCGCTCGCAGGGCGTGAACATCAACGATAAGCACATCGAGGTCATCACCCGCCAGATGCTTCGCCGCGTGCGCGTCGATCACCCCGGCGATACCGGACTCCTCCCTAATGATCTCATCGCCCGGCGCGAGTTCGAGGAGATTGTCGCCAGGGTCGTGGCTGAGGGCGGCGATCCCGCCACCGCCCAGCCCGTGCTCCTCGGCGTCACCAAGGCCTCCCTCAACACGAACTCGTGGCTCGCCGCCGCCTCCTTCCAGGAGACGACACGCGTGCTCACGAACGCTGCCGTCGAGGGCAAGATCGACAAGCTCGTCGGTCTCAAGGAGAACGTCATCATCGGCAAGCTCATCCCCGCCCGTGCGGAGATCGAGGTGCCCCGCCGCGAATTCGTCCCCGAGTTCGATCTGCCGGAGTCCCTTGAGTTCGATGAGGAAGCCGAGCTGGAGCGCGTGCTCGCTGAGCGCGAGGCCGGCGCCGCCGTCGCGGTCAAAGACCCCGACGCGCTGCCGACCCTCGCCGGCGACAGCGACCCTGGCTAAACCTGCCGGCAGGCGGCGCCGCGACTAGCTTCGCGGCGCTGCCTCCAGCAGCACCACCGCCGCTGCCCCGATGGCCTCCCCGCGGCCGATCGCGTCCAGGCCCTCTGCGCTCTTCGCTTTGATGTTCACCTGCGTCAGTTCCACGCCTGCGATCCGCGCGATGCTCTCGCGCATCGCCGCCAGGTGAGACGCCAGGCGTGGTCGCTCCGCCCGCACGGTCGCGTCGACGTTCGCGAGCGCCCAGCCGTCCTCGCCCGCCATTCGCAGTGCCTCCGCCAGGAACACGCGGCTGTCAGCGTCTCTCCAGCGCTCGTCCGAGCTGGGAAAGTGCGTCCCGAGGTCGCCCTTCCCCGCCGCCCCCAGCACCGCGTCCGTGATCGCGTGCAGGAGCACGTCCGCATCGCTGTGGCCCGCCAGCCCCGCCGCCCCCGCAACCGTCACGCCACCCAGGACCAGCGTCCGCGCAGGGTCGATACGGTGCAGGTCTTCCCCGATCCCGACTCGCATCAGCCTTCTCCTCGCTCGGCCAGCAGCACCCGCGCCAGCGTCAGGTCGACGGGGCGAGTCACCTTCAGGTTCGCGGCATCGCCCTCCACGATCCTCACTTCCAGCCCCGCTCGCGCGAGCATGGCCGCATCGTCCGTCTCGTCACCATCGGAGAGCGTAGCCGCCGCCAGCCATGCCTCGCGACGCACGACCTGCGGCGTCTGCGCCGCCCGCAGCCGCCCCCGGTCGGGACTCCCCACGATGGCCCCACCCTCCACCTCCTTGATCGTGTCCGTCACGGCCCCCACCAGGATCGCTCCCGCGGCCCCTGCCGCCTCCGCCACGCACGCGTCGATGAGGGCTGGCGTCACCAGCGGGCGCGCCCCGTCGTGGATGGCGACATACTCGCTCATCACCGCTCGCAGCCCCGCCTCCACGCTGTCCCGCCTCCTTGCTCCCCCCGCCACCACTGCTGCCAGCGCCTCGCCGAGGGTTTCCCGCCCGATCGCCTCCAGTGCCCCCAGCAGATCCTCCCGGCCCACGATCGCGACCCGTCCGATCGACTCCGCTGCCGCCAGCGCCGCCAGCGACCACGCGATCACCGGTCGCCCGTTCAAGTCGGCCAGTAGCTTGTCGCCCTCCCCGAAGCGCGTCGAGCGCCCCGCCGCGACCACCACGGCATCGACCAACATGGCCGCACACTACACCGGCTCCCGCTACCATGTGAGTAGCGCGGCTCACACCGCACAAAGGACACAATGGAAGTCGAAATCGAGCACCTCCTTGCTCGCGTCACCAAGCCCGGCCGCTATACGGGCGGCGAGTGGAACTCAGTCACCAAAGACTGGGACTCCACCGTCGTACGCATCGCCCTCGCCTACCCCGACGCCTACGACATCGGCATGTCGAACATGGGCCTCGGCATCCTCTACGACCTCCTCAACGCCCAGGACGACGTGCTCTGCGAGCGCGTCTTCGCCCCCTGGCTCGACATGGAGGCGGAGATGCGACGCGAGGGCGCGCCCCTCTGGAGCCTCGAGACGCACCACTCCCTCCGCGATTTCGACCTCCTCGGCTTCACCCTCCAGTACGAGCTGACCTACACGAACATCCTCAACATGCTCGACCTCGCGGGCATCGCCCCCCGCTCCCGCGATCGCGGCGAGGACGACCCGATCGTCATCGCCGGGGGCAGCTGCGCCTTCAACCCCGAACCCCTTTCCCCCTTCATCGACGCCTTCGTGCTCGGCGAGGGCGAGGAGGCCGTCGGCGAGCTTGCCGACCTCGTGCGTGTCTGGAAGCGCGAGGGCGCCTCCCGCGCCGCCCGTCTGCGCGACCTGCTCGCGATGCCGGGTGTCTACGTGCCCGCCTTCTACGAGGCCCGCTACGACGACCTCGGCCACTTCGCCGCCCTCGATCCCACCGACGCGGCCGCTCCGCCCACCGTCCAGCGTCGCGTTGTCGAGCAGCTTCCCCCCGCCCTCACGAAGCCGATCGTGCCGTTCCTCCAGACCGTCCACGACCGCGCTGCCGTCGAGATCCAGCGCGGCTGCACCCAGGGCTGCCGCTTCTGCCAGGCCGGCATGATCTACCGCCCCACGCGCGAACGCAGCCCCGAGGAAGTTGTCGAGGCCACCCGCAAGCTCCTCGCCAACACCGGCTACGAGGAGCTCTCCCTGCTCTCCCTCAGCACGACCGATCACAGCCGTATCGTGCCCATGGTCGAAGCCCTCACCGAGACCTTCCCCGACCTCAAGATCTCTCTGCCCAGCACCCGCGTCGACAGCTTCTCCGTCGATGTCGCCAACGCCATCGCCAAGGGCAAGAAGCACACCCTCACGCTCGCCCCCGAGGCCGGCAGCCAGCGCCTCCGCAACGCTATCAACAAGCTTGTCAGCGAAGACGACCTGTACGGCGCCGCCTCCAACGCCTTCGCCCGCGGCTGGACCAGCGTCAAGATGTACTTCATGGTCGGCCTCCCCACCGAGACGATCGAGGACGTTGAAGGCATCGTCGACCTCGGCCGCCGCGTGAAGGAGATCGGCCGCGAGCAGGTCGGCAACCGCGCGCGCGTGCGCGTCAGCACCAGCAACCACGTGCCCAAGGCGCACACGCCCTTCCAGTGGGCTCGCCAGGAGAGCGCCGCCGAACTCACGCCCAAGCACCGCCTCCTCAAGGACGGCTGCCGCGCCGCCGGCGTCGACTTTAGCTGGAACGACCCTGCCGACAGCCGCGTCGAGGTCGTCCTGAGCCGCGGCGATCGCCGTGTCGCCGAGGCCGTCGAACACGCCTGGCGCGCCGGCGCCACCTTCGACGCCTGGAGCGAGCACTTCCGCCCGGATGTCTGGGCCGAAGCCTTCGCCGCCACCGGCGTCGACGCCGACTGGTTCGCGCACGAGGAGTGGGACACCTTCGCCCCTCTCCCCTGGGACCATATCGCGAGCGGCGTCAACAAGAGTTACCTGCGGGGCCAGTGGCGCGACGTCTTCCGCGAACACACCGTCGGTGACTGCCACCACGGCGCCTGCAACGTCTGCGGTGTCCAGGACGTGCCCGTCGGCGACTGCGTGGTGAAGGTCGGCGAACTGATCGAGTTGCGCCGCGGCTCCCGCACCTTCGAAGGCGAACCCCTGGAGCTGGTCTAGCGCATCCCGCTGGCCTCGTGCGCGTCGAGGGCTATACTCAGCAGGCGTGAGCCTCACTGCGGAATACCGCACCCAGCTAGTCGCCAGGCTCCGCGCCTCCACCGCCGACCTTGCCTGGGCTGTGCGCGACCTTCCCAGGGACCAGCACTACTGGTCCCCGGACCCCGACGAGTGGTCCATCCATGAGCAGGTCGCCCACCTCGTCGACATGGAAGAGCGCGTCTACCTGCCCCTCCTCCGCTGGGCCGCCATCCCCGACATGCTCGAGCCCGCCAACTACAGCCGCCGTGTCTGGCGCGATGAGCGCTATGACGCGGGTGTGGCCCTCGGCGACCTCATGGAGCAGCTCGGCCGCCTGCGCGACGAGGAGTTCGATGTGTTCCGGGAGCTGGATGACACCAGCTGGCTGCATCTCCGCGAGGACGGCCACTGGGGGCCCGTGACCTGCCAGTGGATCGCGGAGGTCGTCTATCGCCACGTTCTCGATCACCTCCAGGGCGTGATGGGGCTGCGTGGCGACCTGCATCTCTCCGCCCTCGGTCGCGGTGTGGCGGGCGGCGTCTAGATGCGTCTTCGTAGCCTCCTGCGCGCCCGCCCGGGCGACTCCCTCGATGCGGCCCTCGAGTCCGATGCCGATGCTGTCATCCTCGCGCTCACCGACGAGACCCAGCCGGTCGAAGCGCTGCGAGTCGCCGCCGCCGAAGGCATCGAACGTATCGCCGAGGCGGGCAAGACCGCGCTCGTGATCATCAACCATCCCCGTACGCAGCTCACACGCGGCGATCTCGAAGCCATCACCGGCCCGAAGCTGGGCGCCGTGCTGCTCCCCCACTGCACCGAGCCGCAGGACGTGCGCGATACCGCCGTGCTCCTCCGCGAATTCGAGCACACGCGCGACATCGAACCTGGCCAGGTCGCCCTCTTCCCCGTCGTCGATACGGCTCGGGGCCTCCTGCGCGCCGCCGAGAGCCTTGCCGCCGCCCCCCGGACCGGCGGCCTTGTGCTCGCCTCCGAGGCGTTCGCGCGCGATGTGGGCGCGCGTCTTGAGGAGACCGGCCCCCGCCTCGCCTACGCCCGTGGCTCCGTTGTTGCCGCTGCCGCCGCCCACGAGACCGTCGCCCTCATTGATGGCAGCTCCCTCGAACTGCGCGACATGGCCAACTACGGTTTCGCCGGCGCAGTCCTCGATGACGCGCGCCTCGTTCCCCTCGCCAACGATGTGTTCGCGCCCACGCCTACCGTCCTGAAGCGCGCCCGTGCCGACGTGGACGCCTACGAGTCCCGCCCCGAGGGTGCGTGGGTCGCGCGCCGCGGCGGCGGCGTGGTCGATGCCCAGCGCTCCCGCCAGGCCCGCGCAGCCCTCGGTCGCGCCTCAGACGAGAGCTGAGCGCGCCCAGCGCGCCGCCAGCTCCTCCAGCAGCGCTGCCCCGTTCCGCATCGACAGATTCCGGTCGGGCTCGATCTCGGCCAGCGTGCGCACCTGCCCCGACCCGCCCTCCGCCCGTCCGGCCAGCACGACGCAGCGGACGCCCGCCCCCGCCGCCATCTGGCGCAGCCGCCCCACGGTCTTCCCCTGCTCCGATTGCCTGTCGTAGCTCCCCTCGCCCGTCACGACAATGTCCGCCTGCCGCAGCCGCTCCCCCAGCCGCACCGCTTCCGCCACCACGTCGAAGCCGCTCATGATGCTTCCCCCGAGAAACGCGACGAGCCCGCCCGCCAGCCCACCCGCCGCCCCCGCCCCCGGCAGGTTGGCGATGCCCATCCCGAGCGAGCGTTCCACGACGGCGGCGTAGCGCTGCAGGGCCGCCTCGATCGCCTCGACATCGCCTGGAGAGGCCCCCTTCTGCGGTCCGAAGATTGCCGCCGCCCCCTGCGGCCCCACCAGCGGGTTCGTCACGTCCGTCGCGACCTGAACCTCCACCCCAGCCAGCGACTCCGGCGGCGACCAGTCGATGCGCGCCAGTTCGGCCAGAGCCGCTGCCCCCGGCGCTAGGTCGCGGCCGGCGCCGTCGCGGAAGCGCGCGCCCAGCGCCCGCGCCATCCCCGCGCCGCCGTCGCTCGTCGCGCTTCCCCCCACGCCCACCACGACCCGGCGCGGGCGGCCCTCAAGCGCGGCGGCGATCAGCTCGCCCACGCCCTCAGTGCTGGCGTGCAGCGCGTCACGCTCCTCTCGCTCGATCAACGCCAGCCCGTTCGCCATCGCCGCCTCGACTGCGCACGTTCCCGTCTCCGCGATGTCCAGCACGTGCGCCGTTCGCGTCCGCCCGAGCGCGTCGTACGTGTCCGTCGCGCGCGTCCGTCCCTTCGTCGCCCGCGCGAGCGCCGCCAGGAACCCCGGCCCTCCATCGGAGAGCGGGAGTTGCTCGATCGTCCAGTACGGTTGTGCGGCGGCCAGCCCCCGCGTGATCGAGGCTGCTGCCTCCTCCGCCGTCAGGCTCTCCTTGAACTCCTGTGGCGCCACCAGGACGCGCACGGTTTAGAGCCCGCCGTCCCGCAGGAAGTGAAACACGGCCAGGAGCAGGATCGCGATCACGTACCCCCACCCAACCTTGCGCAACGCACCCAGAGCCGCGATCGCCCGCTGCCAGCGGAATACGACCGCTCCCACGACGACTACCACCGCAATCACGACCAGCACCAGCGCCACAAGTCCCGTCAACATGCCCTCCCGCGAACCCGCGCCCCGATCGTCGCCTCCAGAGGCCGCAGCCGCCACCCCGCAGCGGCCTCCTTCCCCCCGGTCCGGTACCATGCCATTCCCACGTGCGACGCTCCTTGCTTCAGCTGACGCCTCTTCTCGTCCTCGCGGCCCTTGGCCTCGTGCTCCTCACCGCCTGCGCCGCCGAGCAGGAGTTCGCCCCCGACCTCCCCGACGATGCCTACCCACTCGAGGAGATGCTCCTGAGCCTCGACGACCTCCCCATCGCCATGGACAGCGAGACCACGAACACCTTTGACAACGGCGATTGGGCGCAGCTCTTCAACGTCGACAACCTTCGCGCCAAGCTCAACCAGCTCGAAGCCCGTGGCCGCGTCACCGGCGCCGTGCGCGAATTCTCCTGGAACGAGACCTTCACCCACCTCGGCGGCCCCGCGCTCATCACCATGCAGTCCACGCTCTACGCCGACGTGGAGGCGGCCAGCGACTCGATGAGCCTCTTCTGCGGCACGCTTGTCGACGAGCCCACCGCCACCGACGTCACGGAGTTCTGGGTCGCCACTATCGGCGATGGCGTTCAGGGCCTCATCCTCGGCGAGCAGACCGAGGAGATCGGCCGGCTGGTCGAGACCGTCGTCTGCTTCCGCACCGGCCGCGTCGTCCACGCGGTCCTCCTGAACGGCCTCGAAGGCACCGAGGACATCGCCCTCACCGTCCGCATCGCCCGCCGCATGTACGAGCATGTTCGTACCGTCTTCGAGGACATCGAGCCGCCCTCGCCCACCTAGGCGCTGCGAAACGAATAGAGGGTGCGCCCCTTCGCGCAAAGCCGGTCCTCCCCGTCGAGGATGCTGACCTCGATCATCGCCAGCTGCCGCCCCCGCTTCACCACCGTCCCCTCCGCGAAGATGCGGGGACCGATTGCGGGCCGCAGGTAGGTGATGTTCAGGTCGGCCGTGCCTGCGGGCTCCTGCCCCGGACGCTGCACCGTGGAGAGCGCGGCCAGCATCACGATGTCGACCAACGCCGCCAGGATGCCTCCGTGGAGCCCTCCGGCCACGCCCCCCTGCGTGACCGCGCTGGGCGTGATCGAGATGCGCGCGAAGTCCTCATGGCGCTCCTCCAGCCGCACACCCAGCGCCTTGTGCAGCGGATGCGCCGCGAACTGCCGCGCGAACGCCTCAATGTCCGCTCCGCCGGGCCGATCGCTCACCAGTTCGCGGCGCTGGGACGGGCCGTGCCCGGAGGGGCCTTGCCGTAGTCCTCGAAGGGCCCGTCGCGCCAGTCGAGCGCGGCCTTCAGCCCCTTCTCCCGCGAGATCCGTCCGAACTCCCCGCCCCCGGGACGCACGGAGCTTAGCGCCTGGATGTCGGCGCCTACCGCCATCGACGTGCGAATGCCCATGATCTCGTAGACGCGGTTCACCTGGCGCTTCGTCATCTGCAGCATCGGCGAGTCGACGTTGGCGATGCGCTCGGCGAAGGCCTCCGTCGCCTCGCACAGCTCCTCGACCGGCACGGCGCGGTTCGCCCATCCCACCTCCACCGCCTCCAGCCCCGTGAGGCTGTCGCCCGTGTAGAGCAGCTCGCGCACCTTCTTCTGATGCATGTGCCAGGGGTGGTAGATGACGTCGACGCTCGTCATCGCCCGCACCGGCGGGTACCCGATGATCGCGTCCTCCGCGATGAACATCAGGTCGCACATCGTCGCCAGCTCGGTGCCGCCCGCCAGGCAGTAGCCGTGGACCTGTGCGATCACAGGCTTGGTCAGGTCCCAGATCTGCCAGTAGCCGCTGAGCAGGTGTTGCGGCCACTGGCCCTGCCCCGGATGGATCGGCCCCACGCCCGGCAGCCCGCTGCGCGTATCGACGTAGCTGTGCTCGTCCGGTGGCGTGCCCGAGAGGTCGTACCCCGCGCTGAAAGCCCGGCCCGAGCCGCGCAGGATGATGACTTTCACGCTCTCGTCGAGCTCGAACTGCTTCATCGCGTCGAAGACCTCGGCGCGAAGGTTGTGGCTCAGGGCGTTCATCTTCTCGGGCCGGTTGAGGGTGATGATCGCGTGGCGGTCCCGCTTTTCGGTGAGGATGTCTTGGTAGTCAGGCATGCGCCGATCCTAGAGGACCGCGCCCTGCCCCGTCACGACCCGCACCTACCGCTTGCGCGCCACCACCCGCGCGAACGACATCACCCGCTCGCCCGTCGCATCCGCCCGCAGCGCCTTCTGTTCCTCGGGGCGCGTGTGGAGGATGAACTCCTCCCAGAGCGCGTCCGACTCGGGCGGCTCGTCCGCGCAGGTGACCTCCACGAGGCCCGTCTTCCGCCAGTGGTCGCGCCACCAGTCCGCCGTGTGGAACGAGTGGAAGCCGCCCTCTTCGTACAACCCCGCGAGGTAGTCCGGGACGTCGTCCGGACCGACCTCCCGCCGGTACGCAGGGCAGACGATGCCGATCTCCCCGCCCGGCCGCAGAAAGCGGGCCAGGTACTCAAGGTAGAGGTCGGCGGTTCCGAAGTAGTGGTACGCGTCGAGACTGACGACCGCGTCGAAGAAGCCGTCCGCGTACGGCAGCCGGTGCGCCTCGGCGTAGATGGGGTGAACCTGCCCTTCCAGCCCCGCTGCCTGGATGCGCTCCCAGTTCTCCGTCGGCTTGATCCACAGGTCCGTCGCCCACACCTCCACCCCGAACTCGCGCGCGAGGAACACGGAGCTGATCGCCCGCCCGCAGCCCAGGTCCAGCACCCGCGCGCCCGCCTCCAGCTCCATCCGTTCAGCCAGCGTCTCCGCCAGCCAGAGCACGTTCGGTCCCATGCGGTTCGCCGTCACCCACGACTCGTCGTAGGCGGCGCTGCGAGGAAAGGGCTCGGCCATCCGGCGCTGCTAGTCCGCGAACTCGAGCGCGAGGTTCACAAGTGCGCGCACGGCCTGCCCGCTGGCGCCCTTCGAGATCCAGCCCCTGTCCTTCGAGGCCATGTCCACACCGGCGATGTCGAGGTGCACCCACGGCGTCTTGTCGACGAAGTGCTCGAGGAACTTCGCCGCCGTGATGCTCCCCGCGGCCCGCCCGCCTGTGTTCTTGATCTCGCCGACCGTGCTTTTGATCTGGTCGCCGTACTCCTTGAACATCGGCAGCCGCCAGGTTCGCTCGCCCGCCGCCTCCGCGGCCGACTCGACCCGCTGCGCAAGCGCGTCGTCGTTCGTCATCAAACCGTAGGCGTGCTCGCCCAGGGCGACGCTGATCGCGCCGGTCAACGTGGCCACGTCGACGATGTGGCGCGCGCCCAGCTCGCGCGCGTAGCAGAGCCCGTCCGCCAGCACCAGGCGGCCCTCCGCGTCCGTGTTCAGGATCTCGATCGTCTTGCCATTCATGGCGGAGACCACGTCGCCCGGGCGGCTCGCGTTTCCGCCGGGCATGTTCTCCGTGCAGGGCGCGATTGCGAGGATGTCCGCCTTCGGAGCCAGCGCCGCGATCGCCTGCATCGCTGCGATCACCGAGGCCGCGCCCGTCATGTCGGCCTTCATCGCCTCCATGCCCGCCGCCGGCTTGATGCTGATGCCGCCGGTGTCGAACGTGATGCCCTTCCCTACGAGCGCGAGGTCGTACCCCTCGCCGCCACGACCCTTGTAGCTGATGCGCACGAGCTTGGCCGGCTGCACGCTCCCGCGCGCCACCGAGAGCAGCGCGCCCATCCCTTTGCGCGCCATCTCCTCCTCTTCCATCACCTCGATTTCCAGGTTCGGCGCGCTCGCAACGCCGGCCGCCCGCTCCGCCAGATCGGTCGGGTTCAGGTTATTCGCGGGCTCGTTCGCGAGGTCGCGCGCGAGGTTCGTCGCTTCGGCGAGCACGTGGCCCCGGGTTGCCGCCGCCGCCATCCCCTCGACCTTCGAACCGTCGTGCTCGACGATCGTGAGCCGTCCGATCTCCGCCTTTGCATCGTCGTCCGACTCGGTCTTGTAGCGAAGGAACTGGTAGCCCCCGAGCAGCGCGCCCTCAGCCATCGCCTGCGCGCACCCGTCCGGGTCGAGCCCGCCGATGCCGGCCCCGTGCACGATCGTGGCGATGTGCTTCACGCCCGGCTTACGGCAGGCGCGCACCACCTCCGCGGAGAGGTTGCGCACGGCGTGAACGTCGAAGTCCTCCGCCTTGCCCAGTCCGGCGACGAGCACGCGCGGCGCCGCCATCTTCCCGAAGGTGTGGACGATCGTGCGCTCGCCCGCCTTCCCCCGGATGTCCCCCAGCTCGATCAGCTGGCTGATCGCCCCGCCGAGGGCGCGGTCGACGGCGCCCGTGGCCCCGCCCGGGCTCTTCACGCCCTCAAACAGATTGACGACGACAACGTCGGCCTCGGTCGTGCTGATGTCACCCTGGACTACGGTTACGTCCATCGTTGGCCCTCTTCCGGAAGTTTGGTAGCGTGCGCCCCGAGAGAGTGTAGCCGTCCACCTTGAGGCGGCAAGGCGCGAACCCGTCAACCATGACCATGAACGTGGAATTCTTGCGAGCGCACGCGCTCCGCTCCTGGCGCTTCTCCCGACGCACGGGCATCCAGGAAGCGGTGGTGGTTGTGATCGCCTTCCTCGTCTACTTCTTCATCCGCGGCGCCGTCGTCGACCGCGCGGGCGAAGCGCTCTCCAACGGCCTCGACCTCATCGTCCTCGAGCGCGCCCTCGGCATGTACTGGGAGATCGAGTGGCAGTCCTGGATCATCGACGAGTACTGGGCCGTCCGCGCCATGAACTGGATCTACTTCTGGGGACACATGCCCCTCGTCATCGTCCTCGCGATCTTCCTCTGGATCTGGCACCGCTCGACGTACGGGCTCGTCCGCACCGCTTTCCTCGCCTCGGGCGCGATTGGCGTCGTTATCTACGCGCTCTACCCCGTCGCCCCGCCCCGCCTCATCCCCTTCGGCGGCTACGTCGACACGATGGCCGTGCTCGACCGTGTGGGCTACCAGGCGCAGGAGGCCCAGGCCTTCGTGAATCCGTACGCAGCCGTGCCCAGTCTCCATTTCGGCTGGTCGATGCTGCTTGGCGGCGTCGTTGCCTGGGTGGGACGCCGCCACGTCTCTCTCGTGGTGTTTGGCGTGCTCTGGCCCGTGCTCATGCTCTTCGCGGTGGTCATGACGGCGAACCACTTCATCGTCGATGCCGTCGCCGGCGCGATCGTGTCGCTTGCCGGCCTCGCCATCGCCGAGGGCATGCGGCGCGCGCAGCCCGGGGCTCTGCGCCTCCTGAAGGATGTGCTCGCGCGTTCGCTCCCCAGCGCGGCAGCCGGCCCGCGACGCTCCCCCGGCTAACGCCTGCCCGCCCGTACGCCTCGCCGCGCGACTACGCGCGCCACGCGGTGCCGATCCATCGCCGTCACCTGGAACTCGTAGCCGGCTTCGGCGAAGCGCTCGCCTATGGCGGGGATGTGACCGAGGCGCTCCATCACGAAGCCGCTGACGGTGTCGAAGTCCTCCCCGGCGCCCTCGAGCTCGATCTCGGCCACGGCCTCCAGATCTGAGGCCAGCGCGAGTCCGTCCAGCAGCAGGTTGCCGTTCGGCAGCGAGCGCACCCGCTCGCCAGCCTGCTGGCGCGTGCCGCTGTGCCAGTGGCCGAGGAGGCGCCCCAGGATGTCGTCGCCGCTGAGGATGCCGCTCGTGCCCCCGTGCTCGTCGATGAGTACGACCAGGCTCGCGCCCTGCGCTCGCATCTCCGTGACCGCCACCTCCACGCTCACCGACTCGGGGATGGCGACGACCGGCCCCACCAGCGGACGCCAGTCCTCGCCTCCGTCGCGCACCAGCCGCATCAGGTCTTTCGCGTCCAGCAGCCCGATCACGTGGTCGAGGTCGCCCTCGTAGACGGGGTAGCGACGGTGCGTGTGCGCCCCGGTGATGCCGAGTACCTCGTCCATCGACGAATCGCCATCGATCGCGACGACGTCCGTTCGCGGCGCCATGATCTGGTCGGCCTGGATTTCACCGAACTCCAGCCCCCGGCGCGCCAGCAGCAGCTCCGCCGTCGAGAGGAGCCCCGCCCGCGCGCTCGCTTCCATCACGATCTCAAGCTCCTCCGGCGCGAGCGTCGCCTGCGCCTCCGCAGCCGGCTGTACGCCCGCCAGCCGCACTACCGCCAGGCCCATCCCGTTCAGCGCCCAGATGAAGGGCCGGAAGATACGTGCGAACACCGCGATCGGGGCCGCCACCCAGAGCGCCGTGCGCTCCGCCCGCTCCAGCGCCAGCGTCTTCGGCGCCAGCTCCCCGAACACGATGTGCAGGGCCGTGATGATGATGAACGCCACCGTTACCGAGATCGTGTGCGCGGCGGCCGTGCCCGCCCAGTCCCCCGCCAGATCCTCCAGTGGAGGCTCGATCAAGCCGGCCAGCACGGGCTCCCCCACCCAGCCGAGGCCGAGGCTCGACATCGTGATGCCGAGCTGCGTGGCCGCGATGTACATGTCGAGCTGCTTCAGCGAGCCCAGCAACAGCCGCGCGCGTGCGTGGCCGCTGCTGGCGAGATGCTCGATGCGCGTGCGCCGCACAGCCACGTACGAGAACTCGGTGGCGACAAACAGGCCGTTCGCCGCGACAAGCGCAAGCACCGCCACAAGGCCGATGATGATCGTGACATCCGACACGGAAGACCCCCTCGGCCTTCAATGGTACGTCCAGCGCCCTTGGGCGCAGCCGTCGCGCTAGTGGAAAATTGCCCGGTAGGCGCTGCTCGCCACGAAGCGGGCGAGCAGCGCCCGCGCCTCGTCCGTCAGGCTGGCCGTCTCGATCGCGGCGGGCGCGACGTAGCGCAGCGACGTACCCGGAGGCGGCGCCAGCTCCTCCAGTTCGAGTTCGGGAGTGCAGTAGTAGATGTGGTGGCCGCGATCCCCTTCGCGGAAGAGGTTGAGTTCCTCCAGCAGTTCCCCCGTCGCCCCCTCGAAGATGCGGAGGGCGCCCGCATCCGGGCTCTCCCCCTCTCGCAGTCGCGTCGAGGGCGGCCCGCTCTCCCCTACCAGCACGCTCCCCCACCGGTCGAGCGCCAGCACCGTCACCCGCGACCTGTCCTGTTCCGTCACGACCACTCCCCTCGGGCTCGTCCCCCGCCCTGCCCCCTGCCTCTCCGTGGCGATACCATACCGCCATGCCCCGCCGCCCCGTCGCTGCTGTGCTCACGTTGGGCTGCAAGCTCAACCTCGCCGATAGCGAGGATGTCGCCGCCCGTCTCAGCGCCGCCGGCTACGACGTTGTCGACGCGATGTGCGAGGCCGATGCCGTCGTCGTGAATACCTGCTCCGTCACCCACGCCGCCGACCGCAAGTCCCGCCGTCTCATCCGCGCGGCCCGCCGGCTCTCGCCGGCCGCGCCCATCGCCGTCACCGGCTGCTACCCGCGCTCCGCTGGCGAGGAGGCCATGGAGGCCCTCGGCGCCGACTTCGTTGCCGGTACGAGCGAGGACGAGCACGCCCGCCTTGTCGCGAGGCTGACCGCCGCCGCCCCGCCACCTCCCAGCGCCGCCCCTTCGCCGGCCCGCACGCTCCACACCCGCGCCTTCGTGAAGGTGCAGGAGGGCTGCAACGATGTCTGCGCCTTCTGCATCGTGCCCCGCACCCGCGGGCGCGAGGTCTCGCGCTCCGTCGAAGACGTCGCCCGCGACGTGTCCGAGGCCCACGCCCGCGGCGCCCGCGAGGTCGTGCTCACGGGCACGCAGCTCGGCGCGTGGGGACGCGACCTCCCCGATCCCCTCACCCCCCGCGACCTGATCGCAGGCGTTCTCGCCCGGACGGAGACGCCCCGCCTCCGCTTCAGCTCCCTCCAGCCGCAGGACATAACGCCAGAACTCCTCGCCCTCTGGGACGATCCCCGCCTCATGCCCCATTTCCACCTCGCCCTCCAGTCGGGCGCCGATCCCGTCCTCGCGCGCATGCGCCGCCGGTACGACAGCGGGGCCTACCGCGCCGCCCTCGATCGGATTCGCGCCGCCGTTCCCGACGCCGCTGTCACCACCGACGTGATTGCGGGCTTCCCGGGCGAGACCGAGGAGGACTTCGCCGCCACGCTCGCCCTCTGCGAGGAGGCCGGGTTCGCCCGCATCCACGCCTTCCCCTATTCCCCCCGCGCCCGCACGGCGGCCGCCTCCATGCCGGACCAGGCGCCCGTGGAGGTCCGCAAGGAGCGCATGCAGCGCCTCCTCGCCCTCGCCAACCACCTTGCCGTCGCCTTCCGCGCGCGCTTCACCGGCGAGTTCCGGCCCGTGCTCTGGGAGAAGCGCCGCACCACGCCCGCTGGCGCCCGCTGGCACGGCCTCACCGACAACTACCTCTCCGTCTACGCGGAAAGCGATGACGACCTTGCGGGGCGCATCATGCCTGCCGTTCTGGGTGGGCCCTTCGCGGACGGCCTCGAGGCCCGATTGGGGAGCGCCGAGTGACCGATGACCCCACATCCCTGCCGCGCCCTTCTCGCGACGAGCTGCCCTGGGTGCTCGAAGCCCTCCTGCTCGCCTCCGAGGAGCCTCTTGGCGCCGCTGCCCTCGCCCGCGCGACGGGCGTTGGCGAGCGTTCCGTCCGCACCGGCATTGAGCGTCTGTCCGCCGACTACGAGGCGCGCGGTCTCCGCGTCCGGGAGGAGGCTGGCCGCTACCATCTCGTCACCGCGCCCGAGTACGCCCCCTACGTCGCCCGCCTGCTCGGCGACGAGTCCAGCGAGCGCCTGTCGCGAGCCGCCCTCGAGACGCTCACCATCGTCGCCTACCGCCAGCCCTGCACCCGCGGCGAGGTCGAAGCCATCCGCGGCGTCAACTCCGACCGCATCGTGGCCTCCCTCGAACAGCGCGGGCTCGTCGAGAACGTGGGCACGGCCCGGTCGCCCGGCCGGCCCAAGCTCTACCGACCGGCCCCCCGCTTCTACGAGCACTTTGGCTTGCTCGGCCCCTCCGACCTCCCACCCCTCCCCGACGACGACGCCAGCGAAACCGTCGAGCTGTGAGCCCGCGCCCACCTCGCTGATGGTCCTCGGATTGCTCCGCATCCGCCTTCGCTTCGTCGCGCACTCGCGCAAGGAGAAGCGCGCGCTCGTGAAGTCAGTGGTCGAGCGTTTGCGCCATCGCTACAACGCCGCCGTCACCGAAGCGGGAGACCTCGACGCGCTCGGCCTCACGACCATCGCCGTCGCCTGCCTCGCGAACGACGCCGCCCACGCCGACGCCCAGCTCCAGAACATCGCCGGGGCCATTGAGGGCTGGCGTCTCGACGCCGAGGTCGTCGACATCGAGACCGAGCTCATCAGCGTCTGACCACGCCTCAGCGCGTCCGGAGCAGCGCCAGCAGCCGATTGCGCGCTTCCTCCACCTCATCCACCCGCAGCAGGATGGCGACGCCCAGGTACACCGCCAGCCCCGCGATCGAGGCTGCGAACACGGTTACCCATGAGGCCGCCGAGCCCGGCTCATCGAAGGTTGGCAGCACGATCCCGAGGAACAGCGCCATCGCCGCCGCCGCCGCCGCGATGCGCGAGATTGCGTGCAGGTCCCGGAACGCGTCCGCCGCCGACCCCGTCCGTATCGCGTACAGCCAGTACAGGAACACCCACTCAAGCCACGACGCGATCGAGAGCGAGACCGCCAGCCCCTCGATCGCGAACCGCTCCCAGAGGACGGTGCTCAGGACGATGTTCACGATCACCGCCCCCACCGTCAGCATGACCGGCGTACGCGTGTCCCCCAGCGCGTAGAACCCCCGGCTGTGAATCTCGATCGCCGCCTGCGGCACGATGCCGAGGCAGAGGAACCCCAGCGCCGTCGAGGTGATGGCCGTGTCGCTCGAACCGAAGGCGCCACGCTCCAGCAGCATCGTCGTCACCGGCTCCCGCAGCAGCGCGAGCCCCAGCGCTGCGGGTATGGCGAAGAACAGGATCGTCCGCAGCACCCGCGAGACCGTCTCCACAAGGCCGCGCTGGTCGTTGTCGGCAGCCTGCTCGGCGAGCCGCGGGAATGCCGCCGTCGAGAGCGCGATCCCGAAGAGAGCCACGGGAAGGTTCGCGATCAGCCACGCGAAGGTCAGCCCCGAGATGGCTGAGGCGCCCACCTTCGAGGCGAAGAACGTGGTCGTCACGACGAAGTTCGCCTGCGCCGCCGCCAGCCCGAGCACGCGCGGCCCCATCAGCCGCGCGACCTCCCGCGTGGACGCATCCCCCAGGTTGATGCGGAACCGGAAGCGCATTCGCTCCCGCACCAGCCCCGGGATTTGCACGATCAGGTGCGCCGCCGATCCCACGACCACGCCAATCGCGAGCCCCTCCACGCCAAAGCGACCGGCCAGGGCCACCGCTCCGAAGATGATCCCGATGTTGTAAAGACTCGGCGCGAGCGCCGGCAGGAAGAACTGCTGCCGCGCGTTCAGGATCCCCGTGATCATCCCGCTCACCGAGAGCAGCAACGGCGACAGCAGCATGATCCGCGTCAGCTTCACCGCCTCCGCGTTCAGCTCGTCTCCCCGCCCGATGTCGTCGCCCAGCCCTGGCGCGAACAGCGGCACGAGCCAGGGGGCCAGGGCCAGCGCCAGCAGGCAGAGCAACGCCGTCGCCAGGAACACGAGGGTGAGGACGTTGCTCGCCAGCTTCCAGGCCGAGTCGGCGCTCTCGCGCCGGTACAGCCGCGTGAAGACCGGGATGAACGCGCTCCCCAGCGTCGCTCCCGCCAGCACCTGGAAGATCAGGTCGGGAAGGCGAAAGGCGACCCAGTAGGCATCGAGCTCCGGACTCGCCCCGAACTCGTTTGCGATGACCGCCGTCCGCACCACGCCCAGCAGCCGCGAACCGAGGAACCCGAAGGCGACGATCGCCGCGGCGATCGCGAGTCCTTCGCGGGCCGCGCCCAGCCTGCCGCCCTCCGCGCCTCCAAGGGACATTGCGGCATGGTACGGCCTCGCCGATCTGCGGTCGCAGCGCCCCCGGGCGTAGCGCCACTGCCCCGCGCCGCTACCATGGGGCGATGCACTACCAACGCATCGTCGCCAAGTTCGGCACGAGCCTCCTCACGGCCGGCTCAGACCGCCTCGACCTCGAGGCGATGTCGCGGCTCGTCGGCCAGGTCGTACGCCTGCGCGAGGCCGGCTGCGAGGTCGTGGTCGTCTCCAGCGGCGCCCAGGCGGCTGGCCGTCACGTCCTTGGGCGGCGACCGGCGGGAGCCCCCGCCCTCAGCCGCCAGGCGCTCGCCAGTGTCGGTCAGAGCCACCTGATGCAGAGCTGGGACGAACTCTTCGAGTGGCACGATGCCGTCGTCGCTCAGGTGTTGCTGACGCGGCGCGACCTCAGCGACCGGCTCGGCTACCTGAACGCCCGCAACACCCTCCGTGACCTGCTCGACTGCGGCGCCGTCCCGATCGTCAACGAGAACGACGCCGTCGCCGTCGATGAGGTGCTCGCGTCCCGCATCGGCGAAAACGACAGCCTCTCCGCTTTCGTCGCGAACCTCATCGATGCCGACCTGCTCGTCATCCTCACTGACGTCGACGGCCTCTACACCGCCGATCCCTCCCTCGACGCCTCCGCTCGCCTGATCGCCGAGGTCGACACGATCGACGAGATGCACGAGGAAGCGGCCGGCGACGGCCCCGGGCGCGGCGGCATGACCTCGAAGATATCCGCCGCACGCGTTGCGACCCACGGCGGCGCCGCCGTCGTCATCGCCAACGGGCGCACCCCCGGCGCCCTCGTAACGGCCGCCGAGGGCCGGCCCATCGGCACCCGCATCGCACCCGCCGCCAACCAGCTCGAGAGCCGCAAGCGCTGGATTCTGGGGAACGCCGGCGTCAGCGGTCACCTCGTCGTCGATGGGGGCGCCGCCGCTGCCCTGCGTGAGCGCGGGCGCAGCTTGCTCCCCGCCGGCGTGAAGGATGTCGAGGGCGCCTTCGAGCGCGGTGAGACGATCGAGGTGCGCGATCTCGCCGGGAAGCGCGTCGCCGCCGGCATCACCAACTACGCCAGCAGCGAGGTGCTCCGCATCCGCGGCCTTCGCAGCGACCTCATTGCCGAAACCCTCGGCTACGCCTACGGCGACGAGGTCATCCACCGCGACAACCTCGTGCTCCTTTAGGAGCCCGCCCAGGAGGCATCCATGGACCGCTACGTTCGCTTCGCCGGCCCCGATGGCGCGACCGGCGCCGGCCTGCTCGAAGGCGACCGCATCGCCGTCATCGCCGAGCCCTTCTGGGAGCGCACGGAGCGCACCGGCGAGGACCTCGCGCTCGCCGACGTCCGCCTTCTGCCCCCTTGCGAGCCCCGCTCAATCGTCTGCGTGGGACTCAACTACGCCAGCCACCTCGGCGGCCGGCCCGCTCCCGATCCGCCCACCCTCTTCCTCAAGCCACTCGCGTCTATCGCTGGCCCCGGCGACCCCATCCGCCTCCCCGCAGCCTCCGCCCGCATCGACCCCGAGGGCGAGATCGTGATCGTCATCGGCCGCGAGCTTGCCTCGCCCTCCCGCGAGGAGGCGCTCGCCGGCATCTTCGGCTACACCGCCGGCAACGATGTCAGCGCTCGGGACTGGCAGGGAAACGACGGCCAGTGGTGGCGCGCCAAGGGCTCCGACACCTTTGGCGTCTTCGGCCCCGCCATCGCCACCGGGCTCGACCACGACGCGATCGAAGTCCGCACCCGCGTCAACGGCGAGGAGACCCAGCACGGCCGCTCAGACGAGCTCATCCTCGACATCCCCGAGATCGTCCGCTACGTCGCCGCCGTCATCACGCTTGTTCCCGGCGACATCATCTACAGCGGCACCCCCGGCCAGCCCCAGGCCCTCAAGCCCGGCGACACCGTCGAGGTCGAGATCACGGGCGCGGGCGTGCTCAGCAATCCCGTCGTCGCTGGCCGCTGAAAGGGCGCTTTCGGCTATGCTTCGGAAATTCCGCAGAGGTGCGTCGTAATGAAGAAAGTCGTGGTCGACCGTTCAATCTGTCTGAAGGCCGGGCAGTGTTACTACCTGCAGCCCAGCATTTTCAAGGCCGATTCCAAGGGCTGGCCCGACATCCTCATCGAGCACCCTGAAGAGGAAGACGACCTCGAAGCGGCGGAAGACGCCGCCGAGATCTGCCCCAGCGGCGCCATCACCGTCGAAGACGCCTAGGCCGTAGGGCTCGGACGCCCTAGTCGAAGCGCGTCGGGATGTCGAGCCGCTCCAGGGCTTCGCCGCCCACGCGGTCCATGATGGCTTCCCACTCGCCCATCTCCCACTCGCCTACGAACGTGATCGCCGAGCCTTCCTTGCCCGCGCGCGCTGTGCGGCCCACGCGGTGGATGTACTCCTCGGCGTTCTGCGGTACGTCGTAGTTCACGACGTGCGCGATGTCGGGGATGTCGAGGCCGCGCGCGGCCACATTCGTCGCCACCAGCCAATCGAGCGTGCCGCCGCGGAACTCCCGCATCACGCGGTCACGCTCGCTCTGGCGCAGATCGCCGTGGATGGCGCGGGCATGGATGCCTTCGCGGCGCAGGCTCTCGGTCAGCCGGTCGACGCCGATCTTCGTGCGCCGGAAGATGAGCGAGCGGCCGAGGTCCATCGAGTCGTGCAGGTGCGCCAGCGCGCGGAACTTGTCCCGCGCCGCTACCTCGCAGTAGAACTGGCGGACCGTGTCTACCGGCTGCAGTTGCGCCGGCGCCGCCTCGATGCGCTCCGAGTCGCGCATGTACCGCCACACCAGGCGGGTGATGCTCATCGGCATCGTCGCGCTGAAGAGCGCCGTCTGCCGGTCGAGCGGGACCTGCCGCAGGATCTGGTCGATGTCCTTCGCGAAGCCGATGTCGAGCATCTCGTCCGCCTCGTCGAGGACGACGAAGCGCGCCCGCGACAGGGACAGGGTCCGCCGCCGCAGGTGGTCGATAACGCGCCCGGGGGTGCCCACGATCACGTGGCCGCCCCGGTCAAGCGCTTCCAGGTCGCGGTTGATCGGCTTGCCGCCGACCAGCCTGATGGTCTTGAAGCCGTAGAAGTCGCCCAGGTGCGCAATGACGTTGGTCACCTGGTCGCAGAGTTCGCGCGTGGGCAGGAGCACGAGCGCCTGCACCTCATTCCGCGAGGGATCGATGGAGCATGCCAGCGGTTCCCCGAAGGCGAGCGTCTTGCCCGTGCCCGTCTGCGCGAGCCCGACAACGTCACGTCCTTCGTAGAGGAGCGGCATTGAGCGCTCCTGGATGGGCGTGGGCTGATCGAAGCCGAGTTCCGCGATCGCGCGGAGGCCCGGTCCGCGCACGCCGGCCGCGTAGAACTTTGCAGGCTCGGTCAGTTCGTCGTCATCGTGCGAGGGGGCCGGCGCCCGGTCGCGCCTGGCCTGGGCTCCGTTCTCATGGACAGGCTGCGCCGCGCCCTCGGGGCGCCGTCGGCGCCCTCCGCGCGAACGTCGCCGCCTGCGCGCGGGCGCTGGCCCGTCGTGCCCCTCCTCCGAGGGGTGGGAGGTCGGAGCCACCGCTGTCGCGGTGGCGGTCCTGGAGACTGGGGTGGGGGACTCGGTTTCGGATTCAGGGTTGGACTTGGCTCGCCGGAACAATCGCAGTGGCAAAGGGGGAACGTGTCCTCTCGTTGTCGCGGGCTGGGCCGCGCAAGGTGGGGCGTCTGGTTCGTGCGCCTGCGCCTCGGACGGCTTTGTCTTCCCGTCTCATGGCACTCGCGCTGCGCCCGCTGTCGCCTGACCATAACACAGCACCGGCTAATGGCTGGCAACGGAGGCTAGAATAGCCGCCACTCAACAGCCCCCTGAGGCAGCGCCCGGAGGCCCTCAATGGACTACGAAGCCATCATCTACGAAGTCGAGCGCGGTCGAGCCCGCATCACGTTCAACCGCCCGGAGAAGCTCAACGCGCTCTCCATCCAGCTCCAGCAGGAGCTGAACCACGCCCTCTGGGCAGCCGATAACGACACGCGCGTCCACACGGTCATCCTGCGCGGCGCCGGCCGCGCCTTCAGCGCCGGCTACGACCTCACCCCCCGCAGCCCCGTCGAGCGCTCCCCCGACGACACCTCCCGCACGGGCACGACCTTCGACGACGACGCCTGGCGCATGGAGCAGAGCCAGCGCTTGCGCATGGCCATCTTCGACATGCACACGCCCGTCATCGCCCAGATTCACGGCTACTGCGTGGCCGGCGGCACCGACGTCGCCCTCCTCTGCGACATGATCATCGCCGCCGACGACACCCTCATCGGCTTTCCGCCCGCCCGCGCCCAGGGCGCCCTCCCGAACAACATGTGGCTCTACAACGTCGGTCCCCAGTGGGCCAAGCGACTCATGCTCTCCGGCGACTTCGTGACCGGCGCCGATGCCGCCAAGATCGGCCTCGTGCTGAAGGCCGTCCCCCTCGATCTGCTGGAACAGGAGGTCGAGGGCCTCGCCGACCGCCTCGCCATGATCGACACGGAGCTGCTTTCGGCGAACAAGCGCATCATCAATATCGGCCTCGAGATCATGGGCGCCCGCACCCTTCAGCGCATCGCCACCGAGAACGACGCCCGCGCCCACCTCGCGCCCAGCGTCGCCGAGTTCGGCGCCCGCTCCCGCGAGCACGGCCTCAAGGCCGCCCTCCAGTGGCGCGACACGAAGTTCGGCGACCAGCGCGCCCTCGTCGACCGCCCCGAGATCCGTGACGAGCAGGGCTTCTTCGTCGACGACTAGAAAGCCGCCCCGGACGACCACAGCGCTTCCGTTCGCTAGCATGGGCACATGGTCGAAACAGACCCGTACGACGAGCACGACGACGAACTCGACGATGACGACGACCTCGTGCTCGGTCCCGACGAGCGTGACCGCGACCTTCTCGATGGCACCTGGGAGCAGAAGTACTACTCCAGCGACCGCCGCTCCCGTGACTGGAACACGATCGGCATCGGCATCGCCCTCCTGTTCCTCATGGGCCTGATCCTCCCCACCATCCTCTTCGCGCTCCGGTAGCCCACGCCATGCCAAACGACACGCTTGCAGGACAGGTCATCGCCGCCATCGGGGGAGGCGACGCGCACCACCGCGCCGTTGCGCTGGCCGCTGCGGAGGCAGGCGCCTCCGTCGCGCTCGCCACGTTCAACGTCATCCCCGCCCAGGAGTTCTCCGTGAACTCCATCGCGAACGAGGTCTGGGCTATCGGCCGCGACCACTTCGCCGATATCATTGAGGCCTCCGACCCCGAGCAGATGGGCGCCTTCGCCCAGAAGGCGTGGCGCGAGTTCGGGCGCTGCGACGCCATCATCGTCGTCTCCTCCCTCCCCATGCCCAGCCCCGACTCCCCCGTCGAGGAGAAGCGCGCCTTCGCCGGACGCCACCGCACGCCCCTCCTCGCCGCCCAGGCCTTCGGCCAGCTCATGCGCGAACAGGGCGGCGGCGCCGTTGTGTTCGTCGCCCCCGAACGCGACCCCGCCGACGCGAAGGCGCTGAACGCCGCCCTCGCCGCCCACCTCGGAGCGGGAGGGCCCCGCATCACCGTTGTCGGGCGCGATGCTCCCGCCCCCGAGGAGGCCGCCGCCGGCGTCCTCGCCGTGCTCGCTCCGGCGACCGGATGACAGGCGTTCGGTAAGCTCTCGCCCGAGGCCCCGTCGTGACAGAACCCGCCCCTCCCCTTACCCCGCCGCCCCTCGCCGACGTTGTCGTGCTTGAGATTGCCACGGGCGTCGCCGGCCCCTACTGCGGACGCCTGCTCGCCGACCTCGGCGCCCAGGTCGTCAAGGTCGAGCCACCCGGCGGCGACCCCGCCCGCTCCGAGTTCCCCCTCGTCGATGGCGAGAGCGCCTTCTTCGCCTGGCTCGCCGCGGGCAAGTTGAGCATCACCCTCCCCCTCGACGATCCCCGCATCGAGCAGCTCGCCGCTCACGCCGACATCGTTATCCACAGCGAGCGCGGGGACGCCGCCGATCGCCTCGAAGCCCGCGTCAAGGCCGCCAACGAGCGCGCGGTCGTCCTCTCCCTCTCCCCCTACGGGCGCAGCGGCGACCGTGCCGGCTGGCAGGCGAGCCCCTTCACCGAGTACGCAACCGGCGGCTACCACTACTTCGCCGGCGACCCCGAGCGCGAGCCGCTCGCCCTGCCCGGTCACCAGGTCGCCTTCCACGCGGGCGCCCACGCCGCCATCGGCGCCCTCTCCGGCCTCTGGCACGCGCGTGAGCGGGGCCAGGGCCAGCGCATCGAGGTCTCCCACCAGGAAGCCATCCTCAACGACCACGCCTGGCTCACCACCATCTGGACGCACCAGGGCGTCGTCCAGAGCCGCAGCGGCAGCCTGTTCGTGCCCTGCGCCGATGGCTTCGTCTTCCTCTTCAACCTCGCGCCCTACCCCAACCTCTTCATCCTCATCGAGCGGTTCGACCTGCTGGAGGACGAGTCGCTCCAGCAACCGCTCGTCTGGACCGAGCGCTTCGGCGAGGTGCTTGAAGCGTTCGGGGAGTGGACCAGGACCCGCACGAAGCAGGAGATCTACCATGCCGCCCAGGAGCTGCGGATCGCCGTTACGCCAGTGAACACCATGGCCGATGTCGCCGCCAGCCAGCAGCTCGCCGCCCGCGACTGGTTCGGAACCCTCTGCGTCGGCGACCGCGAGTTCCTCGCCCCCGGCCTCCCCTACAAGGTCAGCGATATGGCCCTCGCGCCTGCCGCCACCGCCCCCACCCTCGGCGAGGACACCGAGGCCGCCCTCGCGTCCGATTTCCCCTGGGCGAACGCCGACCTGACGTCTCCGCCCTCCCCCTCCCCTTCCCCGACCGGCGAGGGTCCGCTGGCGGGGCTCCGCTTCATCGAGGTCACCGCGAACTGGGCAGGCCCCATCGCCGGTCGCCACTTTGCCGACCTCGGCGCGGATGTCATCAAGGTCGAACTTCGCACCAAGCCCGCCACCCGCACGCTCGCCTGGGTTCCTGTCGATATCTGGCCCGACCACTACCACCGCGCCGGCTACTTCAACAAGCTCAATCGCAACAAGCGCGCCATCTGCCTGAATCTCGCCAGCGACGAGGGGCGCTCCGTCCTTCTCGAGCTGGTCAAGCAAGCGGACGGCCTCATCGAGAACAACGCCGCCCGCGTCATGACCCAGCTCGGAGTCGGCTACGACGTCCTCCGCGAGGTCAATCCCGGCCTCGTGATGTGCTCGATGGCGGGTTTCGGCGCCAGCGGGCCCGAGCGCAACTACAGCGCCTATGGCAGCAACATCGAGGCCATGAGCGGGCTCGCGAGCGTGCTCGGCTACGGCCCCGGCGAATACTTCGGCACCGGCAGCTACTACGCCGACCCCGTCACCGGGAACCACGGCGCCGTCGCCATCCTCGCCGCCCTGAACGGACGGCGCGCGACCGGCCGTGGCCGCTGGATCGACATGTCCCTGTTCGAGGCCGTGCTTCCCTTCTTCGCCCAGGAGCTGCTGACCTACGCCGTCACCGGTGAGGCCCCAGAACCCATCGGCAACGCCTCCCCGGTCGACTCGCCGCAGGGAATCTATCCCTGCGCGGGAGAGGACAACTGGCTCGCCCTCACCGTGCGGGACGGACGCGACTTCTCCGCCCTCGCGAACGTCATCGGCTGCCCCGAGTTCTCCGGCAACCCCACGCTGTCGACCGTCGAAGGCCGCCGTGAAGCCTCCAGCGAGATCGACGACGCCATCACCGCCTGGGCGCGGGAGCAGACCGTCCCCGCTGCCGCCGCCGCCCTCCAGGCGGCGGGCGTCCCCGCCGCCCCCGTCATGCCCAACTGGATGGTCGTGAGCGACAACCACCTCAACGACCGCGGCTACTTCGTGCCCGTGCGCCACCCCGTCGCGGGGACGCACGTCTTCCCCGGCTTCCCCTGGCGCTTCGAGGAGACGCCCGGCGCCATCGCTCGTCCGGCCCCTCTCTTCGCCCAGCACAACCGCGAGGTCTTCTCGAGCCTCCTCGGTATGAGCGATGCAGAGATCGAGGCGCTCTACGCCGCCGGCGCGACCCACGACGCGCCCCAGTACGCCGCCGGCCCGAGCCTCTGATGTCCGGCGTCCTCGTCCTCCTCCCCGCTGGCGCCGCCCCACCCCCCTTGCCGGAGGGTGTCGCGGTCGGCACCTGCGCGACGACCGCCGAGGTCGTCGCTGCCCTCGCGACCGCAACAGGCGATGTCGTGTTCTGCGTCGACGGCCTCCCTGGCGATACCGCTGAGGTTGCCGCCGCCGCCGCTGCCGTCGACGGCACGGTGATCGAGGTCAAGCAGGGAGCCTGGGACGGCGAGACCCACGAGGCCGTGGGCGGCGCCTGCGCGGGTGTGATCGCCGGCTTCGGCCTCGCTGGCGTGAGCGCCGCCGCCGCGCTCCTGCGCGACGCGAGCGCCTAGCCCGCGCGCAGGAGCTTCTGGAGAGCGGGATCCCCCTCACCCAGCGCCCGACCCCGCTCCGCCAGGCCTTTGATCGTGCTCCGGCTCCGGCCGCCGAGCAGCGCCCCGGCCTCCCCGTAGCTGCACCCACGCTCCTGGAGCGCCGCCGCCGCCACGGCGCGAGCCCGCGTCGCCTTCGCCGCGCGGCTGCGCCCCTCCACCTCGTTCGTGGCGATGGCGAAGTGCGCGGCGATACGCTCGATCACCGCTCTCGCTGTCTCCTCCCCCCGGCCATGCAGTTCGAGGGCGCCCAGTTCGGCGGCGAAGCGCATCTCGCTCAGCAGACCCCGGCGCTGGAGACCCACGGCCGAGTGCACCCCCGCCAGGATCGATCGCACCGAGCCGGTCCCGCTCGCCAGGTGCTCGATGCACCACGTTGGAAGGGCCACCCGCAGCTCCCTCAGGCGCTGCTCGATGAAGCCTCGGCGCTCAGGCGCCGCGAACGGCTCCACCGCGGCGACGATGCCGGCCTCCAGCCGCGAGCACAGCCGCTCCGGCAGCCCGAGCTCCCGTGGCCGCAATTCGCTCCCCACCACCGCCCCGCCCCCCGCGTGCGTCACGGCATCGAGCGTGTGCACCAGCTCCCTCAGGGTGCCCGTCTTCCCCGCGAGGTCGTGCAGGTCGTCGATGATGAGCAACTGCACCCCCCGCACGGCGCCCTGGAACTCCTCCATCGTCCCCTCCCGCAGCGCGCGCTGATAGCGCGTGGTGAACCCCTCCCCGCTCAGGCAGGCGACGGTTCGGCCCTGTTCGCTCGCCCGCGCCGCCAGCCCGTGCAGCAGGTGCGTCTTCCCCACCCCCGGCGGGCCGTGGACGACCACCGGGCTGATGGCCTGCTCGCCCTCCTCCACGAGGCTCAGGCAGCTTGCCAGCGCCAGGGCGCTCCCCTCGGAGCGGAAGTAGCGCGCCAGCGTAAACGACCCGTTCACCTGCCCCACTACCCGTTCCCGCGGGGCGTCTGTCCGGCGGACGGTTCCCGCGCGCGCGGCGGGCGCCTCCTCCGGGGCCGTCCCGGGCGCGACGAACCGCACCGCGACGCGTTCGCCTTCGATCACGCCCAGGCAGCGCTCGACCACTGGAACCAGGTTCTCGTTCAGCCAGTCCGCGCGGAAGGCCGACCGCGCCTCCACAAGGAGTTCGCCGCCGCCAAGCGAGCGGACGCTCGTTCCCGCCAGCCACGTCTCGAAGTTCGCGCGGCTCACCTCGAGCTCCAGCCGCCCGAGCACGGCCTGCCAGGTGCGCGCCAACGCCCGTGGTGACTGCTGTCCCTCGCCTGGCACGGACGCGCGCGCTCCCCTCCCGGCGGGCGCATGCGCGCCCGCGGCTCTGGCCTTCCGTGATGGTGTCTCTGAGGTGTCACGGCCCTCAGGCGTGACCAGAAGAGGCTAGCCCTCAGCCTCGCCTTGCGGCAACCACTTTCGGCCCGCGGCGCTCTTTCATTAACGGACCTTTCACGGCGGTTTCGCCTTATGGTCTCGCGCCTGCCGGCTGTGGGTGGCCAATGCCGCGTCCCGCGTTGACGCGCGTCCTGCCAACGCTAGACTAGGAACACGCCATGGAGAAAGACAGCAGCTACCTCCAGATCGGCGAAGCGGCCGAACGTTCGGGGCTGACCCAGCGGACCCTCCGCTACTACGAGGAGCGCGGTCTGTTGCCCCCGCCGACGCGCATGGTGGGCGGGTTCCGGCTCTACTCGCCGCCGGACATGGAGCGAATCGAGCGTGTGAAGGAGCTGAAGGATCTCCTCGGCTTCTCTCTCGCCGACATCAAGGAGATGCTCGAAGCCGAGGACATCCGCATGCAGATCCGCGCCGAGTGGCGCAAGGACGACGAAGCCGACGAGAAGGCGAAGAAGGTCCGTGTCGCCCGCGAGGTCACCCTCCGCCAGATCGCCCTTCTCGACCAGAAGGTCGAGAAGATGGAGAAGATGCGCGTCCAGCTCGCCGAACGCCTTGCCAAGCACGACGAGATGCTGCGGCGCTTCACCGAAGCCGCCCCGCCCGTCGGCGCGCGCGACTGAGCGATAGGCTCGGCCCGGCACATCGAACGCAATGGACCGGTAAGCTACCTGTGATGTCAGTGCGCGACACCTTCGACCGGCCCCTGCGCGACCTCCGCGTCTCCGTGACCGATCGCTGCAACTTCCGCTGCGTCTACTGCATGCCCAGGGAGGTCTTCGGGCCTTCCTTCCAGTTCCTCGACCGCGACGAGATCCTGACCTACGAGGAGATCGTGCGGCTCGCGCGGCTCTTCATCGCCCACGGGGTCGAGAAGCTCCGCATCACCGGGGGCGAACCCCTCGTCCGCCGTGACCTCCCCCTCCTGGTCAAGCAGTTGGCGGCGCTCGACGGCCTCCGCGACCTCACGCTCACCACCAACGGCGCCCTCCTCCCCGCTCAGGCCGGGCCCCTCCGTGACGCTGGCTTGAAGCGCATCACCGTGAGCCTCGACTCCCTCGACGACGCCACCTTCCGCGCCATGAACGATGTCGACGTCGGTGTCGATGTCGTCTTGGCGGGTATCGATGCGGCGCGCGCCGCCGGCCTCTGGCCGATCAAGGTGAACGCCGTCGTCAAGCGCGGCCTGAACGACCACACGATCGTCGACCTTGCCCGCCACTTCCACGGTACGGGCGTGATCGTGCGCTACATCGAGTACATGGATGTCGGCACGACCAACGGCTGGGTTCTCGACCACGTCGTGCCCGCCGCCGAGATCGTCGAGCGCATCGACGCCGAGCTGCCCCTTGAGCCGGTCGACCCGAACTACCGCGGCGAGGTCGCGCAGCGCTACCGCTACCGCGACGGTGGCGGGGAGGTTGGCGTGATCACGTCGATCACGCAGCCGTTCTGCGGCGACTGCACCCGCGCCCGCCTCTCACCCGAGGGCGAACTCTTCACCTGCCTCTTCGGCGCCACCGGCTTCGACCTGCGCGCCCTCCTGCGCGGAGGGGCCGGCGACGACGAGGTCGCCGCCGCCATCGCCCGCGTCTGGCGCATCCGTGAGGATCGCTACTCCGACCTCCGCACGGATGCCACCGCCGACCCCAAGCGCGTCGAGATGTCCCACATCGGCGGCTAGGCCGCCCTTAGTTTTCCTCGGGCCAGAGCGTCTCCCAGTTGGGGCCGCCGAGCACGGCTTCGCGGATCGTGCGTCGCTCCAGCACTTCCAGCCGCGCGATTGCCCGAGACATCGCCAGGTCCGCCTCGTTCGAGACGGCGGCCATGCGCGTGCCCATCGGCTCGAGTACCTCGTGCTCGCGGATGAGTGCGATCGAGTGGGGCCACATGGCGAAGGTGAAGTCGTTCGGCATGCCGAAGGAGCCGCGGTGCTTCCCCAGCCAGGCGTAGCGCTCCTGCAAGCTTGTGACCGGCGCCACCACCGCCACCAGCGGGCCCTCCGAAGGCGAGCTGCGCGCGTCCAGCAGGAGCCGCTCGGCGAAGGCGTTGAACCCGATCACGATCAGGTCGGCATGCTCCAGCCGCTCCCTGAGCGCATCGAGGTCGACCTGCAGGCCGTTCTCCGAGTGGACCATGCGCGCACCCCCCGGATGCGAAGCGAGGGGGCCGGCTCTCGCCGGGCCCCCTCGCCGGAGTTCCTCGTCCGTCCGCCGAAGCCGGCAGGCGTGTGGAGGTTCGAGCCTAGTACATCGGAGCCGGTGGAGCGGCCGCGGCGCCGGCGGGCTCCTGCTTCTCCGTGATCAGGCAGTTCGTCGTCAGGACCATCGCGGCGATGGAGACGGCGTTCTCGATAGCGGCGCGGGTTACCTTCGCCGGATCGATGATGCCCTTCTCGACCATGTCGCCGAATTCGTCCATCTGGGCGTCGTAGCCGAAGCCCTTCTCCAGACCCTTCACCTCTTCGACTACCACCGAGCCGTCCTTGCCGGCGTTGATGGCGATGCGTCGCAGAGGCTCTTCCAGTGCGCGCCGAAGGATGCGGGCGCCCGTCTCCTCGTCGCCCTCAAGCTTCACCCCGTCGAGCGCGGAGATGGCGTTCAGCAGGGCGACTCCGCCGCCCTGCACGATGCCTTCCTCGACGGCCGCGCGCGTCGCGCTCAGGGCGTCCTCGACGCGGTGCTTCTTCTCCTTGAGCTCGACTTCAGTTGCGGCGCCCACCTTGATGACGGCGACGCTGCCGGCGAGCTTGCCGAGCCGCTCCTGCGCCTTCTCGCGGTCCCAGTCGCTCTTCGCCTCGCCGAGCATGGCGCGAACCTGGCCCACGCGGGCGTCGATGTCCTTCTTCTTACCCTTGCCCTCGATGATCGTGGTCTCTTCCTTCGTCGAGAGCACGCGGCGGGCGCTGCCGAGGTCGGCTACCGTCACGCTATCGAGCGTGCGGCCGATCTCTTCCGAGATGACCTGGGCGCCGGTCAGCGTCGCGATATCGCCGAGGTTGTCCTTCTGGCGGTCGCCGAAGCCCGGAGCCTTCACCGCGAGCACGTTCATCGTGCCGCGCAGCTTGTTCACGGCCAGCGTCGCCAGCGCCTCGCCGTCAACGTCGGCGGCGAGAATGAGCAGGTTCTTCGACTGCGAGACGATCTTCTCCAGCAGCGGCAGGAGCTCCTGTACCGAGGAGAGCTTCTTGTCGGTGATGAGGATCAGGGGATCCTCGATCTCCGCTTCCATGCGCTCCGGGTTCGTCACGAAGTACGGGCTGATGAAGCCGCGGTCGAACGCCATCCCGTCGACGTACTCGACCTCGGTCTGGATGCCCTTCGACTCCTCGACCGTGATCACGCCGTCCTTGCCGACCTTCTCCATCGTCTCGCCGATGAGCTCGCCGATGGACGGGTCGTTGTTTGCAGAGATCGTGGCGACCTGCGCCATCTGCTCGCGCGCGTTCACCTCGATCGAGTTCTTGCTAACGCGGTCGACAACAGCCTCCGCGCCCTTCTCGAGGCCGCGCTTCAGCGACATCGGGTTCGCACCGGCGGCCACGTTCTTCAGGCCTTCCTGCACGATCGCCTGGCCCACCACGGTTGCCGTGGTCGTGCCGTCGCCGGCGATGTCATTCGTCTTGGAGGCGATCTCCTTGGCGAGCTGGGCGCCGACGTTCTCGAACGCCTCTTCCAGCTCGATGTCCTTGGCGATCGTCACGCCGTCGTTCGTGATGGTCGGCACGCCGAACCTCCTGTCGAGCACCACGTTGCGGCCCTTCGGGCCGAGCGTGATCTTGACGGCGTCAGCGAGCGCGTCGATGCCACGCTTCATCGCGTGGCGGGCTTCTTCATCGAACAGCAATTGCTTGGGCATGTACCTGTCTGTACCTCTTCCGGATTTCGATGGGCCGTATATTAGCACTCTTACCGTAAGAGTGCTAATCCTCCCCTCGGCCCCTCCCTACCGCCGCAGTAGCCCCCGCAGGCGCCGTCCCGCTCCCTCCCCGTCGCCCCGTTTCGTGATCGTGCTCGCCGCCTGCCGGGCCGCTTCCTCCAGGCTGTCATCCAGCGGTTCCAGGGTGGCGGACTCCCCGTAGCGCCGGGCCAGCGCCTTGCCCAGCAGGAAGTCGGCGATGGCAGGGTTCTTGGGAAGCAGGCTGCCGTGGAGGTAGGTGCCGATAGCGTTCGCCACCCGCGCTCCCTCCGACCCGTCCCGGCCGTTGTTCCCGCGGCCCGCGACCACCGTGCCGAACCGCTCCTGACCGTCGTCGAGCCAGGTCCGGCCGCCGTGGTTCTCGAACCCCACAACTTCCCCGAAATCCGTGCGAAGCAGCACGTTCCCGATGGTCCGCTCGGCCCCCTCCCCGGGATGGCGCGTCTCCATGCGGAACAGGCCGATGCCGGGCAGCACGCCGCCATCCGCATCGACATAACGTTCTCCGAACAGTTGGAACCCCCCGCACACCGCCAGCGCCGGCAGCCCCTCCTCGACCGCCGCTCGGATCGCCGGACCCCGCGCCACGAGGTCGGCGGCGATGCGCCGCTGCTCGCGGTCCTCCCCCCCGCCGACGATGAGCAGGTCGTATGCCTGCGGGTCGAACGCCTCAGCGATGCCGATCCCGTCGACATCGAGCGCGATGCCGCGCGCCTCGCATCGGTAGCGCAGCGCGATCGCGTTCCCGCGGTCGCCGTACACGTTCATCACATCGGCGTACAGGTGCGCGAGCCGCAGCCGCATCCCGTCCCCAGAGGCCATGGCGCTAGCCTACCGCGCGGCGAGTCCCCCCTGCCCGTCCAACGCTCAAATGTTCTAGACTACGCACCGTGACCGCCTCCCCCGCCAGCGCCTCCCCTGCCCACGACCCCCGCACCCTCGCCCCCGCCCGCGATCAGCTCCGCGAGGTCTTCGGCTACGGTGAGTTCCTCCCCGGTCAGGCCGAGGTCGTGGCCTCCGTCCTTTCCGGGCGCGACACGCTCGCCGTCCTCCCCACGGGTGGCGGCAAGAGCGTCTGCTATCAGCTCCCCGCCCTCCTCCTCGAAGGCCTCACACTTGTCGTCTCACCCCTGCTCGCGCTGATGAAGGACCAGGTCGACGCGCTCACGCGCAACGGCGTCTCCGCCGCCGCCATCAACTCCACCGTGCCTCGCGAGGACCAGGGCGAGATCCTGCGCCGCGCCGCCGATGGCGACCTCCGCCTCCTCTATGTCGCCCCCGAGCGCTTCTCCGATGGCCGCTTCGTCGCTGCTCTTCGCGGCGTGCACGTCGCCCTCCTCGCCATCGACGAGGCCCATTGCATCTCGCAGTGGGGCCACGACTTTCGCCCCAGCTACCGCGACCTCGGCGCCGCTCGCGCGCGCCTTGGGGACCCGCCCATCGTCGCCCTCACCGCCACCGCCGACCCCCGCGTGCGCGACGACATCGTCGCGCGCCTCGGCCTGCAGGACCCCGATGTCCGCATCGCCGGCTTCGATCGCCCCACCCTGCGCTTCCACGCCCTTCGCGTGCGCAGCCAGAAGGAGAAGGTGGACCAGATCGCCGGGCTTCTCGAAGCCCTCGGCGCGGAAGCCTCCGCCATCATCTACTGCGCCACCCGCAAGCGCGTCGAGTCCCTCACGGCGGCCCTGCAGGCGCGACGCATTCGCTGTGCCCGCTACCACGCGGGCCTGCCCGAAGAGGACCGCGTCCGCATCCAGAACGCCTTCGCGCGCGACAGCGTCCGCATCATCATCGCCACCAACGCCTTCGGCCTCGGCATCGACAAGCCCGATGTCCGACTCGTCGTCCATCACGACCTGCCCGAGTCAATCGAGGCCTACTATCAGGAGGCGGGCCGCGCCGGCCGGGACGGCGACCCCGCCGAGTGCGTCCTGTATTTCGCTCCCCGCGACCGCGGCCTGCGCGAATTCTTCATCGAGCTCTCGCATCCGCCCGCCGCGACCGTGCTCGAGGTCTACCGCGCTCTCGTGCGCCGCGCCGGCGACCGCGAGCGCATCGACGACATCCTCGACCATGACGAAGAGGAGACTCCCGGCGTCAACGCCGCTGTCCAGGCGCTCGTCGAATCGGGCCTCGTGGCGCGCCAGGGGCGTTTCGCCTGGGCGCTGCGCCCTGGCGGCGAGGACGAGATCGACCTCGCCGGGCTCGAAGCGCACCGCGCCCACGCCACCGCCAAGCTCGACTCCATGCAGTCCTACGCCGAGTCCGCCACCTGCCTGCGCGCCCGTGTCCTTCACTACTTCGGGGAGACGGACGGCCCGCGCTCGTGCGGCAACTGCGGCCCCTGCCTCGCCCCCACCCAGCGCCGCGAGGTCGACAACGAAGCCCCGCTCTTCCTCGCGCTGCGCGCGCTGCGCCGCCGCCTCGCCGAGGAGGAGGGCGTCCCGCCCTACGTCATCTTCAGCGATGCCACCCTCCACGACATGGTCGAGCAGCGCCCCACGACCGAGGCCGGTCTGCTCCAGGTCCGGGGCGTGGGCCGCGTGAAGGCCGAGCGTTACGGTCCCGCCTTCCTCGCGATCATCGCCCCAGAGGGCGCCGAACCACCCCCGGCTCCCGAGACCCCGCCCGCCCCTGTCGCCCGCGAGCCGGGCCGCCCTCTCGTGAAGCCCCGGGCTGGCACGAACCAGCCGCCGACGGCTCAGCGCACCCTCGAGCTCCACCACGAGGGCCTCACCATCGACGAGATCGCCGCCCGCCGCGGGTTCAAGGCGCAGACCATCGCCCAGCACCTCGCCCGTTTCATCGAGCAGGGCGAGGTCGATGACGTGCGCCCCTGGGTCAGCGATGCCGACCTCGGCCGCATCCGCCGCATCGCCGAGGGCCGCCCCATCGCCGCCCTCCGCCCCCTCCGCGAGGCCCTCGGCGACGCTCTCTCCTACGACCAGCTCACCCTCGCCCGCGCCTATCTCAATCGCGAACTCCGGGACTCCGGCTAGTCAGGCCCCCTACGACCCCCACTCGATCAGCGAGCGCAGCAGCTCGCGCGGCGGTGGCAAACGGTGGCGGTTGCGCACGTACAGCACCGTTGCCGGGACCGTGAGCGCGACGATGATCAGCCCACCCGCCACGAAGCGCGCCGTCCACGACTCGGTGAGCGAGTCGCCGAAGTGCACGACCACCGACGTCGGCACGACTGAGCCCAGCAGGACGAGCGTGATGAAGAAGCGGAACGACATCGGCGTCAGGCCCGCGGCGTAGGCGGCGAAGTCGAACGAGATGGGCATCATCCGCCACCAGAACACGAGCTGCGGTCCCATCTCTCGCGCCAGCACGTCGATCCGCTCTGCCCCCCGCTCACCCACGAGGCGGGGTACGAACCGTCGCCCGAACCGGCGCGATATCCAGAAGATGATGGCCGCCCCGATCACCTGCCCGATGACGGCGTAGACCACCCCCAGCACCGTCCCCCAGATGAGGCCCGCTGCGATCATGAAGGGCGGGTTCGGGATTGGGGCGAACACCATCGCCGCCGCCAGCACCACGATCAGGATTACCGGCCCCCACACCCCCAGCCCCTCGCCCCACTCGCGTATCTCGTCCGTGCTCAGGTCGCCCAGCGCGAAGTCGCCGATGATGAATACCGCCGCCAGCACGAACGCCGCCACTCCCAGGATTCGCCGCCGCCGCACTGGGTCGAGGAGCACCGGCCCCGCCGCTGCCTCCTCGTCCCGCGTGGCGGCGAAGCGGTCGCTCAGCTCCCCCCACGCGATCCACGCCACGACGATGCCCGCGCCGAGCGCCACTCCTGTGCTGTCGATGGCCTCGCGTAGGCCGAACGCGACTGCCGCCCCCGCCGCCAGCGCCACCGCCAGGATCAGTCCTTCGCGCATCGTGCCCGATCGTACGGGATGCCGGTCGTGCCTCCCGTCAGGAAAGCAGGCCGTTCAGCAGATCGTGGTACTGCGCCAGGTGCCGGATGCCAAGGAAGTCGGCGCGAACGCGCTCCCGTGCATTCGCCCCGAGTCTCGCCGCCAGTCCCGGATCCTGCATCACGCGGCAGAGCGCGTCGCCCAGCGCCTCCACGTCGGAGGGGTCGTCCAGCAGCAGGCCATCCTCGCCGTGCGTGACCTGGTCCTGCAGACCGCCCACGCGGCTCGCGATCACGGGCCGGCTCTTCCACATCGCCTCCGTCAGCGTCAGCCCGAACCCTTCGCGCAGGCTCTTCTGCACGATCACGCTCGCATGCCGCTGGAGGGCGTTCACCATTGCCGCGTTCTCGGCCACGTCGTCCATGGGCAGCGAAGCGAGGTGCATGCGCGACCGCAGGTGCTCGGGGAAGGCCGCCCACTCCGCCTTCAACTCCTCGAGCACGATGGCGCCTTCCGGGTCGTCCGTGACGCCGGAGACGTCCGGGCCCGCGAGCACGAGCTGCGTGCTGCCGTCTGCGTCGCAACGCTCCACGAACGAGGCGAAGCCGCGCATCACGCCACCGTAGTCCTTCAGGGGGTCCCAGCGCGAAACCTGCAGGATGAGCGGGTCGTCCCAGCCCGGGGCGTCGCCCTCGCGCAGCACGCTCGCCTGCCGCTCGACCGACCCCGTCGCGCCATCCTCACGGGTGAAGCTCCGCGGACCGCTTCCCGCCGCTCCCGAGATGAGCCCCGTCTGGGCCAGGATCGCGCGCGTTACCGCCTCGTCCTGGTCCTCGTTCTTCGCCGAGAACGCGTCGATCGATGGCTGCACGACCACGCTGCGGCCGTCGTCGAGGGCCGGGGGGATGTACGACTTCCGCGAGAAGATGCGCAGCGGCGCCTCGCGCACGTGTGGTGCGAGGAACGCCCAGCCGCCCTCCGCCTCCGGGGTGATGTCTTCCGTTCCAATGTGGCAGCGCCAGATGACCGTCGCGCCGTGCGCTATCAGCGCTGGCGCCATGCCCGCTGTCTGCGGGTCGTGCAGGAATACGGCGTCGCCGGGCCGAACCTCCTCCAGGAACGCCTCGATGTTCGGCGCGAGCACGTCGCCGTACACGCGCGCCGCCTCTTCCGCCAGCGGGGAGCCGTCGCCGGCAGACCCGTGCAGGGCGTGGTGCAGCCGCTTCGTGATGCGGAAGAACTCCGGCTCGCCTTCGATCACGGCCCAGCGCGCGTCGATCCCGGTCCCGCGTGCGTACGCCAGCAGCGAGCGCAGCATCTCCGCCACGCCCCCGCCCTCGGCCGTCGAGTTCACGTGCCAGACCCTCCGCCCGGCGAGCAGCTCGCGGCTCCGTTCGAGCACGGCCAGCGCGCTCTCGTAGGCCGCGGCTTCGACGACCTCGCGGAAGCGATCGGGGGGGTACGTACGGAGATCGACCTGGCTCAGCGGCGTCATGGCGGCTCACAGCTTTTTGGGATTCGCGGCAGCGTAGCGCAGTCCCTCCCTACGGAAACGAGGTCGGCGGAGGTACGGGGCAGCGATGCGAGGAGTTGGGTACGATGCTGGCGCGAAACCCGCTACTGGAGGGACTCATGCCAGGCGCGCTCGATGGAGTCCGCATCCTCGATTTCACCCGCTACCAGCAGGGCCCGTTCGCTACGGTCCTGCTCTCCGACCTTGGCGCCGACGTGATCAAGGTCGAGGAGCCCACGAACGGAGACCTTGGCCGCAGCCTCGGCCTCCAGCCCGATGGCTTCTGCGCCTACTTCCAGGCGCTCAACCGCAACAAGCGCTCCCTCACCGTGGATACGCGCACGCCCGAGGGCCAGGAGATCATCTACAAGCTCATCCCCGAGACCGATGTCGTCACCGATAACTTCCGCCCCGGCACGATGGAGCGCTTCGGCCTCGACCATGAGTCGCTGGCCGCCATCAACCCCCGCATCATCACTGCAAGCGCCTCTGGCTTTGGGCCGAAGGGTCCACATGCCAGCGAGCCCTCGTTCGACTCCATCGGCCAGGCCATGGGCGGCATCATGGTGGCCCAGGGCGGCGGACCCGGCCTGGAGCCGGCCGTAGTCATCGGCGGCATGGCCGACCAGGTGGGCGCGATGATTTTCGCCCTCGGCATCGCCGCCGCTATCGCGGGGCGCGAGCTGCACGGAGTCGGCCAGCACGTCGATACCTCCCTGCTGGGTTCCCAGCTTGCCCTCCAGGGGTTAGGGCTCACCGGCTTCCTGCGCCAGAGAGAGCAGCGTTCCGGAGGCACTCGCTGGAATCCTCTCTTCACCTATTACCCCTGCGCCGATGGGCTCTACCTCAGCCTGGGGCTGCTCGACCCCAAGTGGTGGCCCGCCTTTTGCGAGGTTCTCGACCGCGAGGACCTCATCGTCGACGAGCGCTTCGCTGAACCCCACGGCCGCATCGGTAACCGCGACGAGCTCATCGACGAGCTCAATCTCACCTTCGCCAGGAAGCCCCGCGGCGAGTGGCTCACCCTGCTTAAGGGCGCGGACCTGCCCTGCGGGCCCGTCAACGACTACGCCGCCGTTGCGAAGGAGCCCCAGGTCATCGCCAACGAGTACCTGACGACCCTTGACGACCCGAACCTGGGCGAGCTGGGTGTCGTCGGCACTCCCATCCAGATGAGCGAGACGCCCGCCGGGCCCAGGTCCACCGCCCCCGACCTCGGCCAGCACACCGAGGAGATACTGCTGGAGCTCGACTACACCTGGGAGGACATCGAGCGTTTCAAGGACGCCAGGGTTATCTGAGGCGCCGGTCAGCCCTCGATCTCGTCGAGCCCGTCCGCCGTCAGCCGGACGGCCGCCGTGGGGAAGTCCGGGTTGCGCGGGTTGTCCGTGTGGTAGACCTCGATCAGCTCGCGCCCGAGCAGCTCCTTCATCAGCGCGTGCGTCAGGCGGTCGTTCGCCCAGCGTGCCCCCGTGACGTTCGCGAGCCGGTTGCGGCGGAAGTGCTCGAACCCCACGAACGGCAGCCGCTCGTCCATCTCCAGGACTGCCTCGAGGATCTCCCACTGCTGGTCGTCGACTATCGCAATGGCCACGGTGAGCAGCGCCTCGTTCACCTCCTGCTCGCTTTCGATCGGAAGCATGGGCGCCAGCCGGTAAATCCCGGGCTCGGTCGTCTCCACGATTCCCCGGTACTTCAGGTGCGAGAGGTTCGGCGTGACGCTGCTCGTGGGCGCTCCCGCGATCTCTGCGATCTCCTGGTAGTGCAGCGGCCCGGTCGCCCCCGCGACGATGCCCAGCACGGCCTTCTCCCGTGGAAGCTGCGAGAGGTCGGCCGCGGGCCTGGGCTCCTCGGGAGCCCTCGGGGGCGCCTCTCCCTCCGGTTCCTCGGGAGGTGACGGTCGCTGTACGTCGCGGGCCAGCTCCGGGTGGAGCACGACCAGTGTCTTCTCCATCGCTTCGACCTTCTCGTTCAGGTCGACGAGCGCCTCGTGTTTCTCGCCGAGGTCGCGCTCCAGCCCGGCGATGTCGCCGAGGATCGTGTCCCGTTCGCTGCGGAGGCGGGTCAGCGCCTCGCCCAGTTCGTCCGTTGCCGAGGATGTCATAGTGCTAACCCTCTAAATTTTGTGGTCCGCAAGTGTAGCGCGATACAGACAACAAACTCTATACCCCCATGGTACAACACCTCCGCAACCACCTTACGGGCCTCGCCGGTAGTCGTGGAACACGTCCGGTAAAAGCGACTCCGTTGGCCAGTCGGGCAGCTCGCTGAGGGGGAACCATTGCCCCTCGGCGAGTTCGTCTTCCTGCAGCCGGTAGGCCCCTCCCTCAACAGTAGCCACGCACACAACCAGCACCAGGTTGCGGTCCATGGGTTCGCAGGAATAGCTCCCCAGGAGGCGCTCCACGCGCACCTCCAGCCCTGTCTCCTCGCGCACCTCCCGAATCGCCGCCGCCTCGATCGACTCGTACGCCTCGGGGTACCCGGCCACGAGCGCGAAGTCCGGGGAGTCGTGCGGACGCACGAGGAGCACCTCGCCATCGCGCTCGATGATGGCCGCCGCTACCGGCGTGGGCGCTTGCAGGTGAACGTAGCCGCAGCTCCCGCAGCCGGGCTTCAGCGCCTCCTCGGGGAGTTTCAGGCCCTCGACGCGCTCACGGCGCAGAGCCTCCCCGCAGTACGGGCAGAAGCGAGCTTCCCGAAGAGCCAAAACCGGCGGCCGCGATTACGCCCGCGGCAGGCCCAGGCCGCGCGTCGCGATGATGTTCCGCTGAATCTCGCTCGTGCCCCCCGCGATCGTCGCCGAGACCGAGGCCACATAGCCGGCCCCCAGACGCCCCTGGAAGGGCGCGTTCTCGCCGCCGTTCAGCTGCCCCGCGGTACCCAGCATCTTGATCGCCGTGCCCGCGATGCGCTGCGACAGCTCCGTGCTGAACATCTTCGCGATCGAGGCTTCCGCGTTCGGAATCTCGCCCGCCGCCTGCATGCCGATTACGCGGTAGCTCAGCATCTTCGCCGTCGCCGCCTCGATCCAGCGCTCCGCCAGCGCCTCGCGCACGCCGTCCGGGTTGGACACGCCGTCGCGGTGCTCGCGCCAGTAGTCCAGGTAGCGCTCCAGCGTCTGCCGGTGCGCCACCGCGCTCCCGATTGAGCTGCGCTCGAAATCGAGCGTCGTCGCGCCCACGTACCAGCCGCGGTTCACCTCGCCCACGATGTTCTCGGCCGGCACGCGCACGTCCTCGAAGAACACCTCGTTGAAGTTGTGCATGTTGCCCATGTTCACCAGCGGCCGGACCGTGATGCCGGGCGTCTGCATGTCGAACAGGAAGTAGCTGATGCCGCGGTGCTTGGGCGCGTCCGGGTCCGTCCGCGCCAGCATGAAGATCCAGTCCGAGTAGTGCGCGCCCGAGGTCCAGATCTTCTGGCCGTTGATCACGTAGTCGTCGCCGTCACGGATGGCGCGTGTCTGCAGCGACGCCAGGTCCGAGCCGGAGCCGGGCTCGCTGTAACCCTGGCACCAGATCACCTCGCCGCGCAGCATGCGGCCCAGGTGCTCGGCCTGCTGCGCCTCCGTGCCGTGCGCGATGATCGTGGGGCCGAGCATGGAGACGCCGTTGCCGATGCTGCCCGAGGGCACCCGCGCCTCGGCGAACTCCTCGTTCATGATGAACTGCTCCATCACCCCGAGACCCGCGCCGCCGTACTCCTTCGGCCAGGCGGGCGCGATCCAGCCCCGCTCGGCGAGCTGTCCCTGCCAGCGCTTGTACCAGGCCTCGTTGCGCGGAGGACCCGCCTCCCCGCCTCCCATGCCCTTGTCTGGGTCGTACTCCCGCGGACGCTCGTTCTCGATGAACGTGCGCACTTGGTTCCGCCAGGTGGCTTGCTCGGGCGTGTCCAGGAAGTCCATGGGGTCTCTCCGCGCCCCCGTCCGGGGCCGCCCGAACGCTACCAGACGCCCCCAAGGCCGTAAACGGCTGAACCTACCGGGGTTGGTCGTCCGGAGGTGGCGGAATTTCGCGCTCAAAGCCCAGGAGGAGTCCCACCGTAAGCATCAGGAAGATGCCAATGCCCCATTTCAGGACAACCTCTGTGATGTTCAGGACACGGTCGCTTCTCGACTTCGTAGCACTCCCCATCAAAGTCCACCTTCCCGCCCGCGTTCAGAGGCTGTCGATGGCTCCCGCTGCTGCGGGTTGCGGCTAGGGCCTGTTCACGTTAGTTGGAGGGCGTCGTAGATAACCGCGAGGTGGATGAAGGCGAGGAAGACGCTGTCCAGCTTGTCGTAGCGGGTGGCGATGCGACGGAAGCGCTTCAGGCGGCGGAAGAAGCGCTCCACGTGGTTGCGCTGGCGGTAGAGGACGCGGTCATAGTCCCAGGGCTCTTTGCGCGTGCGGAGGGGTGGAACGACTGGACGATAGCCGAGTTCCCGCGCCAAGGCGCGTGTGGCATCGCCTTCATACGCGCGATCCATCAACAGCGATGGGCTTCCCGCCTGCGGCCCGCGGCGGCGGAGCAACTCGCGACCGCAGACGCCGTCATGGGCTTGTCCGGGGGAAAGCTCCAGCTTCAGGGGCGTGCGTTCGTTGGCGACCAGGGCGTGGAGCTTGGTCGTCCAGCCGCCGCGCGAGCGCCCGATCGCCTGGCGCCCCCTTTTCTGCGGGCGCCGCTGCCATCGGCGTGCAGCTTGATGATCGTGCTGTCTAACGACAGGGTCTCCAGCGTGAGGGAGCCCACGTGGGCATGCTGGAACTCGCCCAAGACCCGCTCCAGCACGCCCCGCTTGGCCCAGCGGTTGAGTCGCACGTAGACCGTGTGCCAGTTGCCAAAGTGCTCCGGCAGGCCGCGCCAGCTGCAGCCCTCCTTGGCTACATAGAGCAGCGCGTTCAGCGCCTGCCGGTGAGGAACGCTGAGGCTCCCACGCGGTTTCGGCAGCAGCGGGGCAATCCGCTCATACTGCGCATCGCTCAGTTCCATCGGACCCTCGGGGCCCACCGCCTACCCCACCTACACTCTGCCAGCTCCCCGCCTTAAGGTGAACAGGCCCTAGTCCATCTTCCGCAGCGAGGGCTGCGTGACCAGCGCTGTCGTCGTCAAGGTGAACAGGATCGCGCCGCTGATCGCCATCCAGAGAGGCGCGCCCACACCGGCGGCCATGAGCCCCGCCAGCAGGCCGCCAAACGGCCCCAGCCCCTGGAATGCCAGCGTGTGGATGCTCATCACGCGCCCCATCATCTCGGGTGGCGTATTCGTCTGCACAAGCGTCTGGTTCAGGTTCATGAACACGCCCCCGCCCATGCCCCCGAGGAAGATGATCACGGCCGTCAGCGGGTACCAGGGCGAGAGCCCCAGGCCCGGGAGGATGAGGCCCGCCATCATCAGCGACCCGATAAACCAGCCGCCCTTGTTCTTCAGCTCCGGCACGGACGCGATCGCGAGCGAGCTGATGACCATGCCCGCGCCCATGAAGGTGAACAGCAGACTCGCCTCGAAGGCTTCCCGCCCCAGCTCCTCCTTGGCGATCTGTGGAAGGAGGGTGCCGAACGGGCCGATCATGAAGATGCCCGTGATCCCCAGCGTCAGGATGAGCGTGCGGATTCCCCGGTGATCCCACACGAAGCTCAGCCCTTCTCGCAGCTCGTGCAGCGGCTGCCGGCGCTCCTCGACCCTCCGCGCGTCCGGAATCCGCAGTGGGATCAGGGCCAGTGTCCCGATGCCCAGCACCACCCCCTGGGCGATGAATGCCCCGCCGATCCCCCACCCCGCGATCATCAAGCCCCCGATCCCCGCCCCCACGATCTGCGAGATGTTCATCGCCATGCTCATCATCACGATCGCCTTCAGGAGCGTGTCCCGGTCGACGACCGTGGGTACGATCGCGTTGCGAACCGGCAGGCCGACGGCAATCGTCGCCCCCACCCCCGCCGCCAGGATGAGCGCGATCACGGTCGTCATCATCCCTGTGATGATGATTACCCCCGCCGCCACTGTCACCGCCACCGCGAAGAGCTGGCTCGCGAGCACGAGCGAGCGCCGGTTGATGCGGTCCGCCAATACCCCCGCGGGAATGGTCACGAACAACACCGGAATCCCGAGCGCGAAGAACACGGCCCCCGACCAGGCCGGTCCCCTCCCGAGCCCACCGTCCTCCACTGCCTGGATGACCAGCCACACGAACGCGAAGCGCTGCATCGCCTGCACGAGCGCGAAGCTCATGGTGTTGATCCAGAGGTAGGTGAAGGGCCGCGACTTGAAGGCCGAGAACGTCTCGATCGTCGGTAGCGAGGGACGGGTGGTAGAGCGCGCGGACGTCATCGCCGCATCCTGTTCACCGGCGCATCGTAACGTTTAACGCGTACGTCAATGTGGATTCTCCGCCGAAACCCGGCTCCGGGCCCTCAGGACTCGCCCCGGCAGTGTCCGCCCCCTGCCACCCCCCGCGCCCGCTTCGCTATAGTCCCGCCATCCCCGCGCAAGGAGGCTTCAGATGGGCAAGCTCGAGGGCAAGGTGGCGGTCATTACCGGTGGGGCCAGCGGCATCGGCCGAGCCACCGCCGAGCTTTACGCCGACGAGGGCGCCAACGTCGTCGTCGGCGACCTGCAGGACGGCTCGGACTCCGTCGCCGCCGTCCAGGAGCGCGGAGGCAAGGCCATCTTCGTCGCGACCGACACCAGCGACGAGGCCGCCTGCGAGGCCCTCGCGGACGCCGCCGTCGAGGCGTTCGGCGCGATCGACGTCCTCGTCGCAGCCGCGGGCATCGGCAACGCCGGCCCCACGCCCGATGTCGCCGCCGACCCCTCCTCCGTGCTCCTCGTGAACCAGCCCGTCAGCTCCTGGCAGCGCGTGCTCGACGTCAACCTCAACGGCGTCATGCTCTCGGACCGCGCCGTCGCCCGCCGCATGATCGAGGCCGGCAACGGTGGCGCCATCATCAATATCGCCTCGATCATGGCGAAGGTGCCTCAGGTCGGCGTCGGCCCCTACTGCGTCTCCAAGGCCGGCGTCTGGATGGTGACCAAGGTCCTGGCCATGGAGCTCGCCCCCTACGACATCCGCGTGAACGCCATCGGCCCGGGCTTCATCGATACCCCGATGACGGCGGGTCTGAGCGTGAGCGAGACGGGCAGCTGGGCCATGGCCATCACCCCCATGAAACGCATGGGTGTCCCCGAAGAGGTAGCGAAAACGGCACTCTTCCTCGCCTGCGACGACGCCAGCTTCTACACCGGCGCCCTGCTCCACCCCCACGGAGGCGTCTTCACCGACTAGCGAGCTCCCGTCCCCGTCGAGGAGCACGTCGCGGCAAGCGTCGTAGCCGCCCCCAGGCCAGTCGGCCCCGGTCGTCTACGACATCCTTCGCAGCGCCGGCTGCGTGATGAGCGCCGCGGTCGCCAGGGCGAACAGGATCGCCCCGCTGATGACCATCCAGATGGGCGCCCCCAGCCACACCGCCATGAGCCCCGCCAGCATTCCCCCGAACGGCCCCAGTCCCTGGAACGCGAGGGTGTGGATGCTCACCACTCGCCCCATGATTTCGGGAGGCGTGTTCGCCTGCACCAGCGTCTGGTTGAGGTTCATGAAGATGCCCGCGGCCACGCCCCCGCAGAACATGACCACGGCCGTAACCGGATACCAGGGCGAGACCCCCAGCAAGGGCACGACGATGCCCGCCGACATCAGCGTGCCGATGACCCAGCCCCCCTTGTTCCGCAGGTGAGGCACGGAGGCGATCGTGAGCGAGCTGATGACCGTGCCCACGCCCATGAATGTGAACAGCAGGCTCGTCTCGAGCGCATCGCGGCCCAGCTCCTCCTTCGCGATCTGCGGAAGGAGCGTCCCGAACGGACCGATCAGGAAGATGCCGGAGATGGCGAGCATCACGATGAGCGAGCGGATGCCCCGGTGATCCCAGACGAAGCGCAACCCTTCCTGCAGCTCGTGGATCGGCTGCCGGCGCTCCTCCGCCCTGCGCGCGTCCGGGACCCGCAGGGGGATGAGCGCCAGAGTCCCGACGAACAGCACCACCCCCTGCGCGATGAACGCCCCGCCGATCCCCCACACTGCGATCAACAGGCCCCCGAGACCCGCCCCCACAATCTGCGAGATGTTCATCGCCATGCTCATCATCACGATCGCCTTCAGCAGCGTGTCCCGATCCACCACCGTCGGCACGATCGCGTTGCGCACGGGCAGGCCCACGGCGATGGTCGCGCCCACGCCCGCTGCCAGGATGAGCGCGATCACGGTCGTCATCGCCCCCGCCACGATGATCACCCCCGCCGCAAACGTGACTGCTACCGCGACGATCTGGCTCCCCAGCACGAGCGAGCGGCGGTTCATGCGGTCCGCGAGCACGCCTGCGGGAATCGTGAGGAAGATCACGGGGATGCCCAGCGCGAAGAACACGGCCCCCGCCCACCCGGACCCCCGCCCAAGCCCCCCGACATCGACCGCCTCGATCACCAGCCAGACGAACGCGAACCGCTGCATCGCCTGCACGAGCGCGAAGCTCAACGTATTGATCCAGAGGTACGTGAAGGGCCGCGACTTGAAGGCCGAGAACGTCTCGATCGTGGGCAGCGAAGGGCGATTGGGGGGACGCGCCGGGGCAGCCGCAGCGCCCTGGGCCTCCTCGCTCACTCGCGCATCACCTGTTCGCGCACCGGCGCATCATAGAGCGCCTGTCCCCACCCGTTCGCCTGCAAGCTCCCGCGCCGGCGCCCTGCTCCACCCCCACGGGGGCGTCTTCACCGACTAACTAGCTGGAGAGTTCGCGCCGCTCCCGCCAGAGGCTCTGCATCTCCCGCTCCGTGATGAGCCAGCCCCCGTCCGTGCGCACCAGCACGTCGCGGTAGATGCCGCCAATCGAAATGAGGCCGCCCCCCGCCTCCTCCCCCTCGATCTGGGTCGCGTGGAGGTAGGTCGCGGCCGTCGCCCGGTCGCCATCAAGCGCGATCTCGTGGTTCCCCAGCAGGTGCTGCTGCGCCACCAGCCCCACCGTCGCGCCCCGCACGAACTCCGCCACTTCGCCGCCTCCGCGGCACTCCCGTCCCCGCCCGTACCGCACGACGGCGTCCGGCGAGAAGCAGCTCGCCAGCCCTTCGTAGTCCCCGGCGTCGATCGTAGTCCCGTACCGGTTGATCACGTTCGTAATCGCGATCCGGTCGTTCTGTTCACGTAGCGTCGCTTCCACTAAGGGCCTCCTGTGCCTCGTCTGAGTGTCTGGGCTCGCCGCCGCTGCCGCCCCGTCGCCAGATCCGGCCGCTTCCCAACCCCAGCGAAAGAACCGCGGCTGCCACCATCAACAGCGCTGCCACGAAGAACATCTCCGTCAGCGTCTCGCGAAGAGCCTCCAGGATGTTCTCCTCCGTTGCGTTGGCGAACCCCTCGTCGAAAATCTCCCCCGTCCGCTCGCCGAAGCGTCCGAGCCCTTGCGATCCAAGGAGCGCCATGCCGACCACCATGCCAAGGGTCTGCCAGACCTGGAGCACCGCCGTGGCGGAAGCACGTCTTGCGGTTTCGACGCCCTCCATAACGGTCGAATAGAGCGAGGCGTCGGCCAGCGTGAACCCAAACCCCGCCAGTCCGAGTGAGACCCATAGCGTGATCTGGGTGGGCTCGGTCCCCCAACTCGCCATCGCGAAGAGTCCGGCTGCGCCGATGCCGAAGCTGAGCAGCGTGGTCAGCCGGTAGCCCCAAATGGTGGCGAGGGCTCCCCCCACGATCCCCCCGACGGCCATGAACAGCACCATTCTCCCAAGCATCAGACCTGGACCCGCGCCGTCCAGGCCCCAGACATAATCCGCCAGCAGGGGCACGCTCACGAGCGCCGTCATGAGCGCCATCCCTTCCAGGAGGAACACGACGTTCGCCACCGCCACCCGCCGGATGCGGAACATGCGCATGTCGATCAGCGGCGACTCCACCCGCAACTGCCGCACTGTGAACAACGCAAAGAACACCGCCGCGGCCGCGTACAGCGACAGGACCATCCAGAGCTCGCTCAAACTCTCCCCCGCCCCCGCAATCGCGAACGTGAGCGCCGCGAGCGCCACCGAGAGCAGCAGTCCTCCCTGCCAGTCGACCTTTTCGTTGGCGCGCGGCGGCGCCGAGACCTTGCGCGCCAGGAACAGCACCAGGATCAGGACGGGAAGGGCGAGCACGATGTTCATCCAGAACAGACCCCGCCAGCCAATCCACACGCCGATGAGCGTGCCCCACAGTGGACCGGCCAGGCTTGAGGCGTCGTCCAGCGTCGAGATTGCCGCGATTCCCATGGTGCGCTGCGACTTCGGCAGCGAGTGCGAGGCGATCGCCAGGCCGACCGGCACCAGCGCCCCGCCCCCCAGCGCCGTAACCGCCCTCGCGATTGTGAGGATGGCCAGGTTGGGGGCGAGCGCCACGATCACGGAGCCGCCCATGAAGATAAGCATCCCCACGACGAAGATGCGGTAGTGACCGTGTACGTCTGCCAGCCGCCCCATCAACGGCAGCGCGACCGTGTAACCCAGCAGGTAGCCGTTCAGGATCCACGAAGCCTGCTCAAGCTGGTCAATGGCGACGTTCAGGTCGCCGAGCATGTTCGTGAGCACGGGCACCACGAACGTCTGGTCGAACCCGCCGATGAACACTCCGAAGCCGAGCGCAACGACGACAGGCCAGCCCGCTCGCACGCCTGCTGCCGCGCCCGTCACGGTCACTGCGGTGGTTCGATGGGCTCCACCTCGCGGAAGTTCGTGAAATCGAGGCGGCGCAGGATGTCGGCAGGCTCGTTTTCGTGCAACTGCCCCAGGACATGGACCCGGTAGATGATGCCGTCTTCTTTCCCGATCCAGACCGTCCCCTGTAGCTCGTAGCCTGGTACCGCCCCCAGGTCCAGGGCCGTCAGATCGCCCGAATCCAACACGCCTTCGATGCGCCAGGTGTCGATCTCATTGATCAGCTCCTCGCCCGTCACGTGTGGGTTTTGTGCCCCGTTGATCACATCGGCGACACCCGCGCTCGGGTCGAACAAGCCCTTCAGCGGGTTCCCGGTCTCCAGAACCAGCCATTGCGTCTGGTCGAAGGGGCTTGTCATCCAGGCGTCCTCGCCGATCGCGATCACCTTCATCGTGACGTTGATGCCACCGAAATCCGGTGCTTTCGCATCAATCGTGGATCGCAGTTGGTCGGGGATGATGATGTCGCCCTCGACCTTCCTCATCTCGACCGGGAACCCCTCGAGTGGCGTCGTCTTGCCATCGAAGTCCATCGTGAAGTGGAAGCTCTCCTGCGAGTTGAACGCTTCGATGGCGCGGTCCAGGAATGCTCGCAACTCTTCCGGGTCGAACTCCGTTGCGTCGGCGCTCTCGTCCCCGCCGCCCCCACCGCATGCAAGCAGGAGCACGCAGGCGAGCGCCATAGCCCCCCACACCGAGAACCTTGCCGAAGTCTTTACTTTCATCACGCGGCGATTCTGCACTGTTCGAAACGGTTCGTCACTCCCGTTGACTGGCGGGGCTGCCCCGGCAATCCTTCTTTATGTGCCTGTCACCTTTGCTCTCCCCGTTTCCAGCTACGAGCGCCACACCTGGATGTATGAGAACGAGCACGGCCCCGCTGCGCAACCTCCACTCCTCCGTGGCGGCGGTGGGTCTGGCCAGAAGGCGGGCGGCGAGGGGCCTCCCGATCGCATCGTCGTCAACGGCTACTCCTTCATTCGCACCGATTCCTCAGGCGAGATGCCCTGGCCCTCCGCCCTCCCCGACCTGGGCGGCGAGACCGCCCTCGGACGCTGGCGCGATCACTGGCTGACGCAGGTGGAAGCGCACTTCCAGGAGCTGCTGGCCTTCGAACCCGCGGCCGTCGCGGCTGGTAGCTGGGAACGGACGCTGAAGGCGCAGGCCGCTGAGTACATGCGCCTCTTCCGCGGTGTGCACGGTGAGAGCGTCGTCACCTCCGGCCGGATCGCCGGTGATTTCGTGGACGCATATGCGGCGCATTTCGGCGAGGAGCGCCGCCCGGAGGCGCTCGCGCTGCTGCAGGGGTTCGACAACCGCACGCTCGATCGGGCGCTCGCGCTCTGGGCGTTGAGCCGCACCGTTCGCGCCGATCCGGCGCTCCGCGACATGCTCGCGGGTGGCGAACTCCCCGCCGCTGGCGCATTTGCGGGCGCGCTCGATGCCTTCCTCGAGGAGTTCGGCTACACGATCGATGAGGGCGTGGCCGATGCGCCCACCTGGCGCGAGGATCCCGCGCGGGCGCTCGCCCTGGTACTGCGGTACGCCGTCCGCCCCGATGGCGCCGGTCCCGGCTCTTCCGCGAACACGCAGCGCGCCCGCCGCGTGGTGCTCGAGGCCGCGCTGCGCGAAGCCGCCGTTGGCGACGACCGGGCGGCCGAACTGCTTCGCATGTTGCCCGCCGCCCAGGAGTTGCTGCCCGTGCGCGAGGACCACAACACGCTCTGTGATCAGCGGCTTGGCGCCGCTTCGCGGTCGCGCTGGCTGCGTGTTGGCGAGCACCTCGTCGCCCGCGGCCTCGCGCGCGTGACGAGCGATGTCTTCTTCCACGAGCTGTCGGAGCTCTACCGCGTCCTCGACGGCGACGGCGACGGCGACGGCGACGTGCAGCCGGAAACGCTCGCGAAGCGGCGCGCCGAGCAGGCCGCCTTCCGCGCTGCTCAGCCGCCGGCGTTCCTTGGCCAGCCTCCCGCCGGCTTCCCGACCAGCGGGGTCATTGCGGGGACGGGCGCCTCCGCCGGCGTTTACGAAGGGCGCGCGCGCGTCATCCGGTCGCTCGCCGAGGCGGGCCGTCTGGCCGATGGCGAGGTGCTTGTCTGTGGCGTGACCGCCCCTACCTGGACGCCCTACTTCGCTCTCGCCGGCGCGGTCGTCACCGATGCCGGCGGCGCACTCTCGCACACGGCCGTGGTTGCTCGCGAATACGGCATCCCCGCCGTCACGGGTACGCGGACGGGCACGCGCGATATTCCCGACGGCGCCACCATTCGCGTCGACGGCCTGCGGGGAACGGTCTCGCTGCTCGCCACGGCCTGAGCGACAGGAGCGGGAATCCGCGCAGGGTCTCCCAAAGACGAACCACGGTCCGGTAGGCTACGTCCTGCAACCCCGAGGGAGGCGTGAGCATGACTACAGTTGAGGAACGCAGCGAGCCTAAGGCCGGCTACAAGGTTGTTGGCAGCCGCCCCATCCGCCACGACGGCGTCGACAAGGTGACCGGACGCGCGCAGTACGGCGCCGACATCCGGCTGCCCGGCACGCTCCACGGCAAGATCCTGCGCAGCCCCCACGGCCACGCCCGCATCGTTTCCATCGACACGAGCAAGGCGGAGGCCCTGCCCGACGTGAAGGCCGTCCTCACCGCCGCCGACGTGCCCATCGTGCAGGACATGATGATCGACTTCGGCGAGACGATGGGGAACGCCCGTCTCCTCGCCGAGAATTGCCTCGCCCAGGAGAAGACGCTCTACAAGGGTCACGCCGTCGCTGCCGTCGCCGCCTCCAACCCCCACGTGGCCGAGGAAGCCCTCGCCCTCATCGAGGTCGTGTACGAGCCCCTCCCTGTCGTCCTCAACGCCCTCGACGCGATGCGCGAGGACGCCCCCCTCCTCCACGAGACCATGACCACCCGCTCCATCGCCGAGCGTTTCACCCGTGGCGATGACACTGGCGTCCACAGCAACGTCGCCAGCCACCTCCAGTTCAGGCGGGGCGACCTCGAAGAAGGATTCGCCAGGGCCGATGTCGTTGTCGAGCGCGAGTTCACCACCAGCACCGTGCACCAGGGCTACATCGAGCCCCACACCTCCACCGCCCGCTGGGACCCCGATGGCCACGTCACCATCTGGACAAGCACGCAGGGGGCCTTCGGCATCCGCGGCCAGGCAGCGGCCATCCTCGGCGTCGCCGAGGGCAAGGTCACCGTCATCCCCATGGAGATCGGCGGCGGCTTCGGCGCCAAGACCTACGTCCACGTCGACCCTGTCGCCGCCCTCCTCTCGAAGAAGAGCGGCCATCCCGTGACGGTCACGATGAGCCGCACCGAGGTCTTCGAGGCCTCCGGCCCCACCTCCGCCACCACCATCCGCGCCAAGCTCGGCGCCACCAACGAGGGCGACATCGTCGCCGCCGAGCTCTGGATGGCCTACGAGGCGGGCGCCTTCCCCGGCTCGCCCGTGGGCGCCGGCGCTTCCACCGCCCTTGCCCCCTACGACATCGAGCACCTCGTCGTCGATGGCTACGACGTGGTCGTCAACAAGCCCAAGGTTGGCGCCTATCGCGCGCCGGGCTCGCCCCAGGCGGCCTTCGCCGTCGAGAGCGTCATTGATGAGCTCGCCGAGAAGACTGGCATGGAGCCCATGGAATTCCGCCTCAAAAACGCAACCAAGGAGGGCGACCGCATGCCCAACGGCATGCCTTTCCCCACCGTCGGCTGTGTCGAGGTCGAGGAAGCCATCGTCAACCATCCGCACTTCTCCGCCCCCATCGAGGGGCCCAACCGCGGACGTGGCGTGGCCATGGGCTTCTGGTTCAACGGAGGCAACCAGTCCTCCGCCACGGTTACGGTGAACGCCGACGGCACGATCGCGCTCATCACCGGCTCCGTCGATATCGGCGGCATGCGCGCCGTGCTCGCCATGCAGGCCGCCGAGGCCCTCGGCCTCCGCGCCGAGGATGTGCAGCCCACCGTCGGCGATACCGACTCCGTCGGCTGGACCGGCGTCACCGGCGGCAGCCGCACCGCCTTCTCGACCGGCATCGCCACTATCACCGCCGCCGAGGACGTGAAGCTGCAGATGACCGCCCGCGCCGCCATCCTGCTGGAAGCGGAGCAGGGAGACGTTCAGTTCGAGGACGGCGTCTTCTCTCTCTCCGACGGCAAGGAGATCAGCTGGAAGGACGTCGCCGGGCAGCAGTTGCGCACGGGCGGTCCCATCAGCGCCTCCGCCAGCTCCAACCCCACCCGCGTCGGCCCTGCCTTCGCCGCCAACATCGTCGATGTCGAGGTCGACCCCGAGACGGGCAAGGTCGACATCCTCCGCTTCACCGCCATCCAGGACGTCGGCACCGCCATTCACCCCAGTTACGTGGAGGGGCAGATGCAGGGCGGCGCCGTGCAGGGCATCGGCTGGGCGCTCAACGAGGAGTACGTCTGGCAGGAAGACGGCGCCATGTCGAACGCCAGCTTCCTCGACTACCGCATGCCCACCAGCCTCGACCTCCCGATGATCGATACGGAGATCATCGAGGTGCCCAACCCCGGCCATCCCTACGGTATTCGCGGGGTGGGGGAGGTGCCGATCGTGCCACCCATGGCCGCCATCGCCAACGCCATCCACGACGCCACCGGCGTGCGCATGACGCACCTGCCGATGTCGCCTGGGAACGTGCTCGAGGCGCTGGGAGCGGTGCCCCCGGCGGGATAGCGAGAGGCTCGTGGCCACCGTCTTCATCCCCTCGCTGCTGGAGAGCCTCACCGGGGGCGCGCGCACCGTCGCCGTCCCCGGTCGCAACCTGCGGCAGGTCATCAACGCCCTCGAGGAGCGCTTCCCCGGCATGAAGGAGCGCCTTCTCGACGAGGACGGCAAGCTCATCCCCGAGATCATGGCCGCCATCGACGGCGAGACGGCTCATCTCGGCCTCCTCCAGCCCGTCAACGAGGCCACGGAGATCCAGTTCGTCCCCGCCATCGGCGGCGGCCAGGAGAACTCAAAGGTGACCCGCAAACGGGTGGGGTAATTCAAGCTGTTGGGCGCTAGCATCGGGCCATGACTCCCGGACCGGTCGGGCGGACTGGCGTGCTCGAGGCTTTGGCGGCGCTGCTCGTGGCGACGCTCGTAGCCTGCGGCGGCGAGTCCGCCACCCCGATCGCCACCGCCACCCCGACCGTCGCCGCCGCCGCCACCGCCACCCCGACCCCGGCCACCACCACCGCGACCGTCGCCGCCGCCGCCACCCCGACCGTCGCCGCCGCCGCCACCGCCACCCCGACCGCCACCACCACCCCGACCGCCGCCGCCACCACCACCCCGACACCCACACCCACCACCACCCCGACCGCCGCCGCCACCCCGACCCCCGCCGCCACCGCCACCCCGACCGCCGCCACGGCCACCCCGGCGACCCCGACCACCGCCGCCACGTCCACCCCCACCCCGGTGCCCGTGACCATCGTCAGTCCGCAGCTAACCAGCGTTGTCCTCGACGCGCCCCCTGGTCCCTTCACGGCGATCGCCGTGGGAGGGCACCGTGGCGCCTGTGCGATTGCGGAGTCTGGTGAGATCGTGTGCTGGGGCTGGAGTGACGGCGCCGAAGCAATCACATTGCCGGGTCGCTATGTCGCGATTGATGCGGGTGGGGGCAAGACCTGTGCCGTGACGGAAGCTGGTGAGGCTGCCTGCTGGAGGGGGGACGAGTCCGTCGGCGACCTGCGGTCCGGCGGCTACACCGCGATCAGTACGAACGGTGGATACACCTGCGCCGTCACGGAAGCTGGCGAAGTGCGCTGCTGGGGCGCGTACAAGGGTGGGGGCGGGTCAACCTCGGGTGGGGAGAGCGATGATGCTGAGTGGCCGCTGGGAGTGCCCGCCCCTCCCGGTGCCCCTTTTGTCGCGGTGACAGTTGGGGTTGCGGTATTCGTTGACCCTCCGATAACAGGAACGACCGTCTGCGCCGCGAGAGTTGGAGGAGGGCGTGAGTGCTGGCTGGAGGTTCCGCCATTCCACACCGAAGGGCGAGTGGAACAGTGGTCGGAGGACGGAGATCCTACCGCCCGTCTCGTCAGCGGTGACTTCTGCAGCGTGAATGGCTGGGGTTTTCCGGACTGTGACGAGTACGGCGCTCGCTACACGGTAGTCAGCAGTGGCCGCGAGCATGTCTGCGGCGTCACTGCCGACGGCCTTGCCGAGTGCCGGACGGTGGGAGCCTTTGCCCGCGCCTACGGGGCGTTCGACGTGGTGGACCCGCCAGATGTCCCCCCCGCGCGCTACGTGTCGATCAGTATGACGGCTGTTTCCAGAGAGGCGGACGCAGAGGCTTACGCGGAGGTATATGGCTGTGGGAACAACCACCCTGTGGACCTGTGTCCCGACAGCGATGTCGTCGCCTGCGCCCTCACGGATGCGGGCGAGGCGGTCTGCTGGAGGTCTATCCACAACAAGACCGCCCCGCCTGACCCCCAACCGGGCCGCTACGTCGCGGTGAGCGATGGGGGCTATCACACCTGCGCGCTCACGGAAGAAGGCGCGGTCGTGTGCTGGGGCTGGAACAACTTCGGGCAGGCTGGCACTCCGTCCGGGCGCTACACGGCAGTCAGCGCGGGGAAGTTCCACACCTGCGCCCTGGCCGAGGGTGGTGAACTGGTGTGTTGGGGGCTGACTGACGAGCCACCTGCAGGGACGTTTACGGCTCTCAGCGAGAGCGAGGCCAGCACCTGCGCGCTCAGGATCGACGGCGTGTGGGCCTGCTGGGGTTCGACTGATTACGAGAGCTACTCTGACGTGGTTCCGACCCCTTCAGTGGCTCGCTGGGCGGCCGTCAGCTTGGGTGAGGGGCGGTCCTGCGTACTGGGGCGGTCCCGAGGGGCGTCCTGCGGGCAAGTGTACGGGTCAACGAGTGCCCCGCCAGGCCCTTTCACGACGATCGGCGTCGGTGAGTTCCGGACTTGTGCCCTGACTGACCCCGGCGAGGTCGTCTGTTGGGGGTCTGGCTCCCTGGACGACGATCTCCCTGACGGCCCCCACACGGCAGTTGCAGTCGGTTGGCGCCATGCCTGTGCGCTGACTGACGCTGGAGAAGTAGCTTGCTGGGTGTGGTCGTACGAGAAGGATAAGAGCGGTGAAGTGCACAGGACCCCCTACGAGGATGCGCTGACCAATCCGCCGCCTGGCCCCTACGTCGCGATCAGTTCAAGCAAGGATCGCTCCTGCGGCGTGACCGAAGTAGGTGCAGTCGTGTGCTGGGGGGACGTCGCCTATGCCGCGCCGCCCGGCCCCGCATGGTCGCCGATGTAGCCAGTTCCCCCCCCGCCCCCGCTATCATTCGCGCCCCACAGGAGGCGCACCCATGCCCGTAGGACCCAACGATGTCGAGACCGCACGCAAGCTCTTCGAAGAGGGCGGCTGGGGGAGCGGCGACCTCTACGGTCCCGAACAGTGGTTCTCTCACGATGCCGTCATGCGCGACATCGTCAACTACGAGGGCGCGATGCGCGGCAAGGACGCGATCCGCGAGTTCTGGGGCAGTTTCTGGCGCAACCGCAAGGTTGGCATGGCCGTTCGCGTCCCCGTCGAGGAGATGTATGTGGCCGAGGGGCACCGTGGCGTCGCCGTCATGTGGATGGCCTACTCCCAGGTCACGGACGAGAGCGACGAGAACTACGGGAAGTGGCGCTGCTTCGAGGGGATGTCCCGGCTCGAATTCAACGACGCAGGCGAGGTCACCCTTGAAGTCGACTACCACCACGGTGTTCAGGGCATCACCGACAGCTGGGTCGCCCACTGGAATGCGCGTCGCGCCATGAAGTGGGAGGAGCTGGGCGCCGTCACGGGAGCTTAGGGACCGCGCCAGGGGCACGCGTGGTGGCGCCGCTTGTCCTCCCCGCACGCCCCTCCGCCCCCGTTATGATTCGCGCCGCACGACCAAGGAGGCGCACCCATGCCCGTAGGACCCAACGACATCGAAACCGGACGCAAGCTCTTCGAGGAGGGCGGCTGGAGCAGCGGGGACCCCTATGGCCCCGACCAGTGGTTCTCCGACGACGCCGTCATGCGCGACATCGTCAGCCATGCCGAACCGCTGCGCGGCAAGGAAGAGATCCGGAAGTTCTGGGCCAGCCGCAAGGTCGGCATCACCCTCCGCGTCCCCGTCGAGGAGACCTACGTTGCCGAGGGGCACCGCGGTACCGCCATCCTCTGGATGGCCTACTCCCAGGTCATGGACGAGAACGACGAGAACTACGGCAAGTGGCGCTCCTTCGAGGGCATGTCCCGCCTCGAGTTCAACGACGCGGGCGAGGTCACCCTTGAGGTCGACTACCACCACGGTGGCCAGGGCTTCGTCGATAGCTGGGTCGAGCACTGGAACGCCCGCCGCGCCATGAAGTGGGAAGACCTCGGCGCCATCACCGGCGCTTAGGAGCAGCAACATGGGCAGACTTGACGACCGCGTCGCCCTTGTCACGGGCGCCGGACGCTACCGCGGGATTGGGCGCGCCATTGTGCTGCGCCTCGCCGAAGAGGGCGCCGATGTCGTGGTCACCGCGCGTGCCCGCGACACCTCCACCTTCCCCCCGCACGAGCAGGAGATGGGCTGGAAGGGCATCGAGAGCGTCGCCGAAGAGGTGCGCGCCATGGGCCGTCGCGCCATCGCCCTTGACTGCGATGTCACCGACAAGGACGCGCTCCAGCGCACCGTCGATGCCGCCGTGGCCGAGCTCGGGAAGATCGACATCCTCGTGAACAACGCCGCCCTCCCCAGCGAGGCCGGCGCCGCCCCCATCCTCGAAATGTCCGACGACAACTGGTACGAGACCGTCGACGTCAACCTCCACGGCCTCTACCACACCATTCGCGCCGTCGGGCGGGAGATGGTCAAGTCGGGCGGTGGCAGCATCGTCAACATCTCGTCGACGGCCGGACGCATCGGCATCCCCAACTACGGCGCCTACTGCGCGACGAAGTGGGCCATGCACGGCCTCACCCAGCAGCTCGCGCTCGAACTCGCCAGGCAGAACATCCGCGTCAACATCGTCTGCCCCGGCTCCACCGACACCGACATGATGGATAGCACCTTCGGCCGCTACGACGAGGTCGCCGGCCAGGAACCGGGCACCTCCAAGGCCGCCATCCGCCGCGCGCTCCTCATGGGCCGCCAGGCCACCGTCGAGGAGCAGGCGGCCGTCGTCGCCTTCCTCGCCTCCGACGACTCGTCATACATGACGGGCCAGGCGCTGAACGTCGACGGCGGCAGCCGGATGGACTGATCCCAAACCACCTAAACTCGCAGGAGGCCCGCATGCAGCTCCGCTACGTGAAGACCCTTGAGGAGGTCCGCAACCTCCAGAAGCTCTACGCCACCCCCGAGTTCGAGTCCTTCCGCGGCATCGCCGCGAGCTTCCGCACCGATCCGGACGTGATCGCGGCCATCCTGCCGCCGCCGCTGGAGCCCGCCGATGAGCCCATCGCCTCCGTCAGCGTCTCCCACATCGGGGTCAGCAACACCCTCCAGCCGTTTGGGGCGGGCGGCCTCAACGTGCGCTGTCGCTACGAGGGTATCGTCGGCGACTACCCGATCACCATGCCCATGTCGACCGACAGCGCCGTCATTTTCGGTCGCGAGCTCTACGGCGAGCCCAAGAAGGTTGCCAACATCCACGTTCGCCGCGACGGCGACGAGATCACCGGCACGATCGAGCGCTACGGTCACGTCTACATTGAGGTCCGCGGCCGGGTGGTCGAACGGGTTGAGCCGGGTGAGTCGCCCGAGTCATCGCGCTTCTACTTCAAGTTCATGCCCGCCCCCGATGGCCGCGGCTTCGACAACGACCCCGTGCTCGTGCGCGTGCGCCACACCGGCCGCACCCGCCTCGTCGAGCGCCTCGAAGGCGAGGTGCTCCTGCGCGAGTCGCCCCACGACCCCGTCGCCGATATCCCCGTCCGCGAGGTGCTTGGCGTCAGTTACAGCGAGGGCGACACCTACACCCACGGCGAGATCCTCACCCGCGTCCCGGGCGAGTCGTTCCTGCCCTACATGTTCAGCAAGGTCGATGACCTTGACCTGCTCGCCACCCAGGCTCCCGGCAACTCCTCGGCCGGAACCTCCTCGCCGTGAAGTTCGGCCTTGTCGCAACGCGCAGTGGCGCCCTCGACGAGAAGCTCGCCGAGGTGGACGCCCTTGGCTTCGACGCTTTCTACGTCGTCGACCACCCTTCCTTCGACCAGCCCGATGCCTGGACCTACCTGAGCTGGGTAGCGGCCCAGACGCAGCACATGCGCCTGGGTACCCACGTCACGGGCATGCCCTTCCACCACCCCTTCCAGCTCGCCAAGCAGATCGCGAGCGTCGACACCCTCTCCGGCGGGCGCGCTGTCCTCGGTATCGGCACCGCCTACGAGTACGCCGACTTCGAACCCTACGGCTTCGAGATGCTCGACTTCCTCGGCCGCATCGAACAGCTCGAGGAGGGCATCCGCATCCTCAAGTCGTTCTGGACGCAGGAGCAGACCGAGTTCGAGGGGCACCACTACCGCCTCGAAGGCGGCGCCACCTTCTCGCCCAAGCCCGTGCAGCAGCCCCACCCGCCCATCATCGTGGGGCTCAACCGGCGCGGCGCCCTTCTGCGGCTCGCCGCTCGCCACGCCGATGCGATCAACACCTGGCAGCTCGGGCCCGCCCAGGTGGCCGAGGTCGCGGAGCACGCCCGCGCCGCCTGCGTCGAGGCGGGCCGCGACCCCGAGAGCCTCGCGCTCACCTCCGATGTCATCCTCGCCCGTGGCCAGACCCAGGAAGCCGCCGACCAGATCGCCGGCGGTATCGCCCAGATGGCCCGCGGCTGGGGCCGCTCCGAGAAGGTCACCCAGTGGAACCACAGCGGCGTCCTCTTCGGCGACGGCGACAACATGCTCGAGCAGGTCGCCGCCTTCGCCGAGGCCGGCGTCGAGGAAGTCGCTATCTCCTCCTCGGACTTCGACGACATCGCCTGGTTCAGCGAGAACGTCATCGCGAAGTGCCGGTAGCGGTCTGAGCTTCCTAGCGCAGGTGCTCTGAGTTCCGGATCACGAGCAGCCACGTCAGCACGCCCGAGACCGCGATCAGCACGAGGCTCGCCAGACCCATGTCTGCGAGGAAGCCGTCCTCGTTCGCGTTCCAGATGCGCGTCGCCAGCGTCTCGAAGCCGATGGGCGAGGCCAGTAGCGTCGCCGGTAGCTCCTTCATCGTCGAGAGCAGGACCAGCCCCCCACCCGCCGCGAGCGCCGGCGCCATTAGCGGCGCCTCGATGCGCAGGAATCGCCGCAACCGGCCCGCGCCCAGCGTCTGCGCCGCCTCCTCCAACCGGCGATCGATGGTCGCCACGCCCACCTCCGCGCTTCGCAACGCCTGCACCCCGAAGTGGACCACGTAGGCGAAGATCAGCAGGGGCAGCGAGAGGTAGAGGAAGTCGAGGCCCGGCACGCGCAGCGCCATGAACACGACCGCCAGCGCGATCAGCAGCCCCGGCACCGCGAAGCTTCCCGCGACAACCGCGTGCACCACGCCTGTCGCGCGACCACCGTACCGGCTCGCGAGGTAGGCCAGCGGCAGCACGACCACTACTGCCACCGCTGCCGTCACCACCGCCGCGATCACCGTGTTCAGCGCCGGCTCCCCGAGCGCGGCAAGGTCAACGCTGGTGCGGTCAAAGCCGCTGCCCGTGCCCGCGAGTCCGCGGAAGGCCCACCAGGCCAGCACGACCACTGGCGCGAGCAGCCCCGCGCCCACCGCGATGAGCCCCGCGATCGTCGCCGGCGCCTTCCACGGCCCGAGCGACACGCGCCGGGCGCGCACGCCGCCGGGCGCGAGCCGCGCGAGCGAGCGGTTCGCGGAGGCCCGCTCGATTCCCGCCACCGCCAGCGCCACCACCGCCAGGATCAGCCCCAGCGCGAAGGCGAGGGGCGCGTCGTAGAGGCGGTTCACGAACACGCTCGTCGAGAGCGTCGGGTACCCCATCAGCTTCACCACGCCGAAGTCGCTGACCACGTAGAGGAACACGAGCAGCGTTCCCGCCTGGACGGCGCTTCGTACCTGGGGCCACACGATCCGGCGGAACGTGCCGAGCCCGCCCTCCCCGAGCAGCCGCGAGGCCTCCTCCAGCGATGGCGGCAGGCCCCCGATGCGCGCTGCCGCGGGCAGGTACACGTACGGGTAGCACACCGCCGTCAGCACGAAGAACGCTCCCCAGAATCCCTCGATGCGCGCCGGCGCCTCTAGTCCGAGCGGGTTCAGGAACTCCTCCGCGAGACCACCGGGCGAGAGCGCCGCCAGCAGCGCCGCCGCCGCCACGAAGGAGGGCAGCACCAGCGGCAGTGGGCAGATCACGCGCCAGGCCCCGCGCAGGGGCAGGTCCGTGCGCATCGTCAGCCATGCCAGCAGCGTCCCCACGACCGCCGAGGCCGCGGACACACTCACCGCCAGCAGGAGCGTTCGCGCGAGCGGGTCCGCCGTGTCGCGCGAGAAGAGAATCGAGAGCGTCGCGCTCCCCTCGCTGATGTTGCGGGCAACGAGATACCCGACCGGAACCGCGAACAGCGCCGCGATGATCAGTGCCGCCACCCACAGCCACAGTGGCCCGCGGATGCCCGCCGCCCGCTTGGCGGCGCCGACTACAGCTGGCGCGTGAAGCAATGCCGCTACGCTTCGAAGGCGACCGTCGGCGGACCCTCGTAGCGCACCGATGCGCGGTCCCCGTTGCCGTAGCGGGGCGCGCCGCCCGCGCGCACCATCAGCGTCTGGCCGTGCTCGCCCTTCAGCACGTAGAGCGTGTCGTGGCCGTAGAACTCAAGCTGCTCGACTTCCCACGAGCCCCCTGCCTCCAGCGCGAGGTGCTCCGGGCGCAGCAGCACTTCGCACGTGGCGGGAGCGGCCTCCGCGAGCGGCACGGCGCCGACAACCGTCTCGGCGGCGTGCGCCCCGCCCTGTCCCGGCACGACGTTCGCTTCGCCCACGAAGGTCGCGACCCAGCGGTTCGCCGGGCGGCTGTACAGCTCGCTGGGAGTGGCGCTCTGCAGCACGCGGCCGTCGCGCATCACGACCACCTGGGCGCCCATCACGAACGCTTCCTCCTGGTCGTGCGTCACGAAGACGCTCGTGATGCCGAGCCGCCGCAGCAGCCCTGCAACCTCCGCCCGCAGCTCCACGCGCAGGGCGGGATCGAGGTTCGCGAATGGTTCGTCCAGCAGCAGCACGTCAGGCCCCGGCGCCAGCGCCCGCGCCAGCGCGACCCGTTGGCGCTGCCCACCTGAGAGCGATGTCGGTGAGCGCTTCCCCATGCCCCCAAGGCCGACCAGTTCGAGCGCCTCCTCGACGGTCTCCGTGCGCTGAGGGCCGCGGGGCAGTCCGAAGGCAATGTTCTCCGCCACGCTCAGGTGGGGGAAGAGCGCCCCTTCCTGGAAGACCATGCCGATCCGCCGCTTCTCCGGCGGGGTCACGCGATCGGGCGTGCTCAGCGTCTCGCCGCCGGCATGAATGGAGCCCGTGGCGGGATGCTCGAGTCCGGCGATGAGCCGCAGCAAGGTCGTCTTCCCGCAGCCGCTCGGCCCGAGCAGGGCCGTCACTGTCCCCGCGGGGACGACGATCGAAACGTCGTCCACCGCTCGCACGTCGTCGTAGGAAAAGGAGAGACTCCTGGTGACGAGATCGCCGGCCGCGCCCACGGAAGGACGCGGGTCCTTCCCCAGCCGCGCGCGTGTGAGCAGTGCGAAAGCGCTCAAATCCGACCTCACCTGCGACGTTAGCCACGGCAAAGTATCGCAGATAGCCGCTCCTATCAACCCTTCCCAGCGCGCGAATCCGCTAAAATCGTTCTCCAGTGCCGGGCTCACGCCCGCCGGAGCGTGCATGAAGGCAGTTGTCCTCGCGGCGGGCCTTGGCCAGCGCCTCAGTGAGAGCGGCCCCACCCTCCCCAAGCCCCTCGTCCCGCTCGCGGGCAAGCCGCTCGTAGGGCACACCCTGCACGCCCTCGCCGAGGCCGGCCTCGATCGTGCCCTCGTCGTGACCGGCCACGGGGAGCACGCCGTCCGCCAGGGCGCCCAGGAGTGGGCCCGTCTGCCCGTCGAGTTCGCCGCCAACCCCCGCTTCCGCCGGGGCGCCTCCTACTCCCTCGCCGCCGCTCGCGCCTTCTGCGGCGACGAACCCTTCCTGCTCGTCATGTGCGACCACGCTTTCTCCCCGCAGCTCGTCGCCACCCTTCTCGACTCCGCGGCGGGCCAGCCCCTGGGCGACACCTGTCGCGTCGCCGCCGATTGCTCACCCCGCAGCGATGCCTACGCCGACGAAGCCACCAAGCTCGCGACCGACGACGCTGGCTTCGTCACCGCCATCGGCAAGGCGCTGACGACCTGGGACGCGCTTGATGCGGGCGCCTTCATCTGCTCGCCCGCGGTCTGGGAGGCGGTCGCCGCCGCCCCCGAGGACTGTGGCCTCAGCGACATCTTCGCCGTGCTCGTGCGCGAAGGACGCCTGGGCGCCGTCGATATCAGCGGCCACTTCTGGTACGACATCGACACCGCCGCCGACCTCCGCGAGGCCGAGCGTCTGTTCGCTGAAAGCACGACCGGCGCCGCTACTCGTCGATAACCGCCGTCACCTCGACCTCGATGTCGTATCCGTCACCCGACCCGCTGAACACCGCGGTGCTCGCCGGGAAGCGCTCGCCGTAGAAGGTCTCGCGTATCTTCGCGACCTCCGGCAGCTTCGAGCGGTCGGCGAGGTAGACGGTCTCGCGCACAACGTCGTCCATCGTCGCCCCCGCCTTCGCCAGCACATCGACGACGCTCTGGTACGCCTTCTGCGTCTGCGCCTCGATGCTCCCCTCGCCGGCCCCCACCTGCCCCGCCACGTAGACGGTGTTGCCCACCTTCACTGCCTGGCTGTAGTGCCAGGGCATGCTCTCCGGAAGCCGTAGAACGTCGATGTACTCTCGTGCCATCCCGATCCTCCCGCGGCCTGCGCCGCGCGCGGAGTCTACGCATGGGGGCGGGAGTCGGTTTAGGTGACGGCGACGATCAGTGCGAGTGCGATGAACAGCGGGATCAGCGCGAGGCCGGCGTAGAACAACATCTCGGGGGGAAGGCGCTGCCGTCGCCTCGCGCCTGTCATCGTCACCCCCAGCGCCAGCACGATGACCCCCGCCAGCGCCGACGTGAGCGGATTCACCAGGATCGCGAACATCACCAGCACGCCCAGCGCCGCTGCGGCGACGGTGGTAATGGCGATCCAGTAGGAGATAACGGGGACGTGGCGCATGCGACCCGCGAGAGACGCGATGAAATCCCGGCTCAGCTCTGGCCGCACAGGTGCTCCCGGGGGGTCGTCCCGCCCCCAGCATACCCGTCCCGCCGATCTGCGCGCGCCCGTGCCGGTATCATGCCCCGCGTGGCCACGATGCGCGCTGTTGTTTGGGCGGGCCCCCGCGCCGTCGACGTTGTTGAGCGGGAGCTGACCGACCCGCCCCCGGGTTGGGTGCGCCTGCGCGTCGCCGGCGCCGGCATCTGCGGCAGCGACCTGCACAACTACCGCCGTGGCGGCCTCCCCGCCAGCACGCCCGGCCACGAGGTCGGCGGTGTCGTCGAGGCCGTGGGCGACGGTGTCGAGCTTGAGCTGGGCGCGAAGGTCGCCGTCGAGCCCGTCGCCGTTTGCTTCCGCTGCTATGAGTGCCTCACCGGGCAGACCTGGCACTGCCAGAACCGCGTCTTCCTTGGCGGCGATGGCGCGGGCGGCATGGCCGAGGTGATGCTCGCCCCCGAGACCTCCGCCTACCCCCTGCCCGAACGCGTTCCCGCCGAAGCCGGCTCGCTCGCCGAGCCCGTCGCCGTCGCCGTGCACGCCGTCAACGAGTCCGGTATCCGCCTCGGTTCCCGCGCGGTCGTCCTCGGCGCGGGCACGGTCGGCCTGGTGAACCTGCTCGTGGCCCGCCGCGCCGGCGCCACCGAGGTCTACATAACCGCTCGCCACCCCTTCCAGGCGGAGATGGCCCGCGCCCTCGGCGCCACCGCCGTCTTCCCCGACGGAACGACGGCACGCAGGGAGCTGAAGGGCCTCCCTGTCGACGCCGTCATCGAGACCGTCGGCGGCAGCGCCCCCACCATCGCCGAGGGCATCTCCCTCGTACGCAACCGCGGCACCGTCGTGATGCTTGGCGCCTTTGGCAGCGATGTCGCCCTGCCGGCCACCCCTCTCCTCCTGAAGGAGGTGCGTCTCGTCGGCGCCGTCTGCTACGGACGCCCCGGCCCCCGCACCGAGTTCGGCCTCGCCACCGATCTCCTCGACGAACTGCTGGAGCCGCTCGCTCCCCTCGTGACTCACACCTTCCCCCTGGAACGCGCCGTCGAAGCCTTCGCCACCGCCGACGACAAGTCGTCCGGCTCCATCAAGGTCCGCCTCACCCCGTAGCGCTCGCGCCTCCGCCCGCCCCTGTGCCATGCTCCCCCGGACTTCGGAGGGAGAGACATGGGACGTCCGCTCGAAGGTATCCGTGTGCTCGATTTCACCTGGGCCCAGCAGGGGCCCTACGCGACCGTGCTCCTGGGCGACATGGGCGCCGAGATCATCAAGGTGGAACACCGCGAGGGTGAACGCGGGCGTGGTGTCGGCGGGAGAGCCAGCGCCCCCACGTCCTACTTCGTCGCCCACAACCGCGGCAAGCACAGCGTCACGCTCGACGTGCGCCGCCCCGAGGCCCGCGAGATCGTTCACCGCTTCGTCGAGCGCGTCGATGTCGTCGTCAGCAACATGCGTCCAGGGGCGATGGACCGCCTCGGCTTCGACTACGAGACCCTCTCCGCCATCAACCCCGGCATCGTCTACGCCAGCGCCTCCGCCTTCGGCCCCCACGGCGACCGCACGCCCGTGCCCGGCAACGACATCATCGGCCAGGCCTCCGGCGGCATCACCCTCCGCAGCGGCTCCGAGGGCGGCCCGCCCACCCCCACCGGCGCCGCTATCGCCGACCAGGTCGGCGCGATGATCCTCTGCTCCGGCATCCTCGCCGCCCTCGTGAAGCGCGAGCGAACGGGCGAGGGCGAGCAGGTCGATGCCTCGCTCTACGGGTCCCAGATCGCCCTCCAGTCCTGGGAGATCAACACCGAGTCGTTCACCGGCCAGACCGCCCCCCGAGCCGGGCTCGGCCATCCCCTCCTCACCTCCCGGGCCGTCTGGCGCGCCTTCGAGACCGCCGACGGCTGGCTCGTCATCGGCGGCGCCGCCACCGACAAGTTCGCCGCCCTTTGCGACGAGCTCGGCCTCGACGAACTCCCCGAGCGTTACCCCGACGACCGCTCCCGCGCCGCCGGCATGGCTGAGATCCACCCTCAGTTGGAAGAACGCATCCGCACCCGCCCAACCGACGAGTGGATCGATCGCCTCCGCGCCCGCGACATCTTCTGCGGCCCCGTCCAGAACTACGCCGACATCCTCGCCGACCCCCAGGCCCGGGCCAACGGCTACATCGCCACCATGCCCCACCCAACCTTCGGGGAGGCGCTCATCGTCGGCTCCCCCATCCAGTTCGGTCGCGAGCCCCAGACCGAACTCGCCCCGCCCCCGGAGCTTGGCGACTCCACCGAGCGCTACCTCACCGAACTCGGCTACTCCTGGGAGGAGATCGAGGCCCTGCGCGAGTCGTCCGTCATCTGACTGCTACCCGCTCACGAGGAGGTCGAGGACGAGGCTCGCCTTCTGGACTGCCCTGTCAGGTTCGGGAGGCCGTCCCCGATATGACGCCGCTTCGGGAGAGCGACGTTTTGGCTCGCCTAGCACCAAACCCGAATACCAGCCCAGATGTGCTCGAAGTCCCCTGGTGCTCCGGAGATGATCCAGAGTGCGAGCGCATCATCTCTGTTCCTCATATCGAGGCCGAGTTCCGGTGCTGCGCTACACACTTCCTGGGCACCGTCACGAATGTTCCTGCAACCCTGCACTATCGATCGCCATTGGGAAGGATTTGAGTTGATCTCTTCCTGGGTGATACGAATACCTGTTGCCTTTACGCCCCAATCAATGCACTCACGTTCAAGGGTAGAAAAATTGCCCGAATTTTGGCTATTCATTGTGCTCGGACGGCTAGTCGTTGTGGTCGGGCGGCTGCTCGTTGTACTCGGGCGGCTGGTCGTTGTACTCGGGCGGCTGGTCGTTGGTGCAGAGTCATCGCTAGAGTCACAGCCGATCACGGTCCCGATAACAGCGACTACGAATACACCAGTCAGTGCGCACTTGAACAACTGTTTCAATTTGGTTACTTTCTTCCTCGATAGGTTCCGAGCACTGTCGGGAAAGACGTTTCCGATTGTGCTAGTCCTCTGCCGCATACTACTGCCTCCACAGTGTCCACGCCAATGCTGCGGCCATCTAGGCTGTGGCAGCGAACACCGTGAGCACTACTACTGGCGTGACACGGCAGCCTCCGTTCTCTGTGATCCCAGGCGGATGCTAGATCATCGTCGGCGGCCGGTACCTCCCGAAGAGGCCTCGCTCCCTACTCGCAGACGCCCGCGATGGCATCCTCGAGGATCGCCGCTGCCTCGTCGATCTGGTCCTCGGTCGTGCTCGCCGGCGGCACGAAGCGCAGGACCGAACCCTCCCGTCTGAGGCTGAAGATCAGACCGTCCTCCAGGCAACGCTCTGCAATGGCTCGCCCCTCTGAGGTCGCCGGCTCCTTCGTCCCGCGATCGCGGACAAGCTCCACCCCCAGCAGCAACCCCCGTCCGCGCACATCGCCGATCATCTCGAAGCGCTCCGCCAGCGCCCGCAGCTTTGACTTCAGGCGGCCGCCAAGCCGCCTCGCGGTGTCTGCCAGGCCGTCCCCTTCCAACACATCGAGGGTCGCCCGTCCGGCCGCGCAGGCGAGCGGATCGTTCGAGTGCGAGTGGGTGACGATGAACTCGTCCGCGACGACGCGCTCCTCGATCTCCGCCGACGTGCTGACCGACGAAAGGCAGACGCCGCCGCCGAAGTGCTTTGCCAGCGTGAGGATGTCCGGTACGACCCCTTCCTGCTCAAACGCGAAGGTGTCGCCCGTCTTGCCCAGACCCGTCTGTTCCTCGTCGAGGATCAGCAGCATGTCGCGCTCGCGGCAACGCGCCTTGAGCTCGGGCAGCCAGCCCCGTGGCGGCTCGATGACCCCGCCGGCGGAGAAGATCGGCTCGGTCAGCACGGCCGCCGGCCGTGACGTGGTCTGGGCGTCGATTAACTCGAACGACGCGTCCAGGCAGGCGAGGCCGCATGAATCGGGCTCGAGACCGATCGGACAGCGGTAGCAGTACGGCGCGAGCATCGCCATCAGGCCCGGCTGCGGAGGGCCGTATCCCCGATGCCACCCGGCGAAGGTGAGCCCGCGCGTCGTGTCCGACATCCCGTGGAAGGACACATGCGGACTGGCCACTTCGAACCCGCCCGTGTACTTCCGCGCGATAGCGATCGCCGCCTCGTTGGCCTCCGCTCCCGACTGCAGGAACAGGCTCTTGCGCAGGGAATCCGGGAGTAGCCGCGCCAGCCGTTCGGCCAGCCGTATCTCCTGGTCGTTGTAGTAGCTGCTGTGCGCGTGGATCAGCCGGCCGCACGCCTCGGTCACGGCGGCGACGATCGCGGGATGGTTGTGCCCCAGCCAGGCGCACATCTGCCCGGAGTTGAAGTCCAGGTAGCGCTTGCCGTTGACATCCTCGACCTCGGAGCCTGATCCGCGTACGAAGATCGGCCCCGAACCCGAGGCGTCCATCCGCCCGCCGAAGCTGAACCGCCGTGCGGCCTCAAGGAGGCTCTGCCCTGAATCGTTCATGTCCACCCTCCTCCTGGTGTGGGGTACGACCGGGTGGTCGCTGCGCGACACCGGTCGTCGTTCGGTTCCGCCGTCATGCCTGACCTCCTGCGCTGTCGCGCTGGGGCCAGCGTACCGGAAGGCTCTAGATGACGGTCGGCGGGCGGTACTCCCCGAACACCTCGCGCATCGCCCCGCAAATCTCGCCCAGCGTGGCGTAGGCGCGGACCGCGTCGAGGATGGGCGGGAGCAGGTTCACGTGCCCCTCGCAGGCCGCCTTCAGACCCGCAATCGCGCTTGCGACTGCCTCCGGGTCGCGCTCGCGGCGGTGGTGCTCCAGCCGTGAGAGCTGCTCGTCCACGAGCCGCCGGTCGACGCTGAAGATGGTCTGGGGCTGGTCGCCGCCCTCCAGGTAGTCGTTCACGCCGACCACGACCTCTTCGCCATCGTCCACGCGCTGCTGGTGGCGCCAGCTCGCGTCTGCGATCTGGTTCTGCATCCAGCCGCTCTCGATCGCCGCCACCGAGCCGCCCATGCTCTCCACCTCCGCCATGATCGCGACCGCCTGCCGCTCGAGGTCGTTCGTCAGGTGCTCGACGTAGTAGCTCCCCGCGAACGGGTCGACCGTGTCCGCCGCGCCCGTCTCGTGCGCGATGATCTGCTGCGTGCGCAGGGCGATGCGCTGCGCCTCGTCCGTGGGCAGCGCCAGCGCCTCGTCGAAGCAGCTCAGCGCGATGCTCTGCACCCCGCCCGTGACCGCCGCCAGCGTCTGGATGGCGGCCCGCACGATGTTGTTCTCGGGCTGCTGCGCCACGAGTGTGCTGCCGCCCGTCTGGCTGTGCGTGCGCAGCATCATCGAGCGCGGGTTCGTCGCCCCGTACTTCTCCTTCAGCAGCCGTGCCCACAGCCGCCGCAGCGCCCGGTACTTGGCCACCTCCTCGAAGAAGTGGTTGTGCGTGTTGAAGATCCAGCTGATGCGCGGCGCGAACTCGTCGATCGCGAGCCCCCGCGCCAGCGCCGCCTCGATGTACGCGCACGCGTTCGCAAACGTGAACCCGATCTCCTGCGCCGCCGTCGAGCCCGCATCGCGGATGTGGTAGCCGCTCACGCTGATCGTGTTCCAGAGGGGCACTTCCCGGGCGCAGAACGCCATCACGTCCGCCGCCAGACGCACGCTCGGCCCCGGCGGGAAGATGTAGGTGCCGCGCGCCACGTACTCCTTCAGCACGTCGTTCTGGACCGTGCCCCGCAGCTTCTCCGCGGGCACGCCCTGCTGCTCGCCTGCCACCACGTACATCGCCAGCATCACCGCCGCGGGCGCGTTGATCGTCATGCTCGTCGAGACCTTGTCGAGCGGGATCTCCGCGAACAGCGTCTCCATGTCGTACAGCGAGTCGATGGCCACCCCTACCTGCCCCACCTCCGCGATCGCCATCGGGTCGTCGGAGTCGTAGCCGAGCTGGCTGGGCAGGTCGAACGCCACCGAGAGGCCCGTCTGCCCCTGGCTGAGCAGGTAGCGGAACTTCTGGTTCGACTCGTCCGCCGTGCCGAAACCGGCGTACTGACGCATCGTCCAAAGACGGCCGCGATACATCGTCGGCTGCACGCCGCGCGTGAACGGATACTCGCCGGGGAAGCCGAGGTCGCGCTCGTAGTCGAAGTCCGCGATGTCGAGCGGCGTGTACAGGCGGGCCACGTCGAGGCTGCTGGTGTTGAACTCGTCCGACCGCTCCGGCGAGCGCTGCAGCGTCTTCGCCAGCGGGCCTTCCTCCCAGCCGTGCACCACGCGCGACAGCTCCGCCAGCGCCTCGTCCGAGAACAGGCTGGGCTGTATCCCGTTCGTGTCCGTCGTCTCGCTCATGCGCGGGCCTCCCCTGTACCGCCAAGTCTAGCGAACCGACGCCTCACAGCGGACCGCGGCTATCTGGCGATCCCCTGACGGCGGGCGTACCCTGCCCCCACCATGCCACCAGAGACCGCCCTCTTCCTGCCCCCCGGAGTCGTCTCGCCCAGCGCTGCCGCCCAGCCGGCCGCCGGCGGTCCACCCTTCGACCGCGACTTCTTCGAGAAAGTCCTGCCCCAGGCGATCAAGTCGTTCTGCACGCAGGTTGTGTGCGAATCGCCCATCGTCGAGCTCTACACCGTCGACGGCGCCAAGCAGTACGTGAAGGCCATCTCCGGCGTCTCCGACACCTGGGTCGCGCTCCACACCAAGCGCGAGGACCACGAACACGACATCCAGGTCTTTATCCCCTACACGACCATCTACCGCGTCGAGGTCCACCCGGAGGAGGACGACGGCCAGCGCCGTCTCGGCTTCCTCGCCATCATGGCCGACGAGGGCGAGTAGGGGTGGGCCTATTCGGCGAAGCGCTCCGGTAGCTCACGGAAAATCATTAGATGTTGCTCCGCACCCAACCCTCTGGGATCCATTAGGCTTGCTCGAAGACCATCTTGCCAAAGGGCGTTGAGCCCCGCAGGGTCGGTTCCGCTTACAGCTCCTGCGAATCCCTTGGCGTAATCGCGATCATTGGCAAGGAGTGGCAAGATCCCCTCTAAGTCGCGTTCTGGTACGTAGGGCCAAGCGGGGTAGTCGATCCTGTGATCGTCACGTGCGGTCGCCTCCGCCAAGTCGGAGGCTAGCAACCATAGGCCGACATATCCTCGAAGCTCAGCGGCGTCGATGAAGCGTTTCTCTGCCAAGTCCGCACTCTGGTCAAGAATGAATCGAATGGTCATCGCAACATCGCCGCCTCCCTGGCGGAGGCCAGTTGCATCTGGCGCGAAGACATATTTGAAGCTACCTAGCGCCGTCCTTTTCGGCGTTCTCCACCCGGGTTTGGTAAGAGTGAGCCGTTGGTGCAGGAGGGTATCTACTGCCTCCCAGTTCTGGCGCTCAAGAGCGTACGCCCCCCAGAGTGTCCAAGTTCGAGCTACGAGTAACTGCCCGTGGCCCAACACTGTTTCATTTGTTAGTACGGGACTTGAAAGCCTGTACGGCAGTTCCAATGCCTTGAGAAGATCCCGGCCCATCCCGCTAAGTCCTTCCTCAATCAAATCGAGGCCCAAATCTTCGACGTGCTGCCAAGGCTCATGGAAGGCTGGATGAAGGGTTTCCATCGCTTTCTGAATGATCAATCCTTGATCGGTCCTGGTCTGTGAGGCTGCGATGCGGGGTTTGAAATCTAGATCAAACACCTTGTCTTGGGCAGGGAGGATTTCCTCAGACCACTCTTGCTGGCAGCGACGAAGCATGTTGCGCAGGCGGTGCCTCGTGTCCTGTGACGTGCCCGAGTCCTGAAGCACCATCGTTGGAGCCTCCTCGGGCTGTTGCCTGATGGTTTCTGCGAGGTCCACGACCAGTTTCTCCAGCCCTTCCTTGCTGTTCGTGTACGGCACATACTCGAAGGGCTGGAGGTCCGCGGGAACATCCTTGCTGTTCTGAGCGAGGAGGATGACATTGTTCTTTAGGGTCTGGGCGATGCCTAGTTCGTAAAAGACGTTTGCGTTTCGGCCGGTCAAGTCGGCGATGACCACCTTGGCCTCCCCAACTTGGCCAAGGATCTTCTCCAAGACGACCTTCCGGTGGAGGTCATCGGCACGCACGGGCTTCAAGTCTGCCAGGTCGGGTCTGAGCGTTCTTGCGTGCTTCACTGCATTGCGGATCGCCGTGTGGACATCGTCAAACCCGTCGAAGGGCATGAGGATGAACGCAATGTCCTTCAGCGGGATGGGCTTGGAATAGTAGTCTCGTGGATAGCTCGGTCGCGGTTCAGGCATGCGCCATAGGGTAGCCGCGCTAGCGGGCACCGTCGAACGCACGTTCGTACCGCAAGGGATGTGGGGTTCGTCTGCTAGCTAGTCGCGATCCCTACCCCACGTAGCGGAACATTGCCCAGATGGCGGCCACGGCCACGAACCCAATCCCCGTTCCCCAGATCAGCCGGTCGACACGACGGCGCACTTCCACAATCTCGGCCCGTACCTCCCGGACCGCAACGAGCGTCTCCGTCTCCCTGGCCATCTGACTACGCCCCGCCGCCGTTCCCCGCCCGGCCCACGACCGGCACTGGACGCGCGCTCGTGCGGTACTGCGCCTTGCCTGTCTCAAGCAGGTCGCCGCCGTGGGCGTCGTTGACGACGATTGCGGGGAAGCGGTCGACTTCCAGCCGCCGGATCGCCTCCGTGCCCAGGTCCTCGAAGGCCACCACCTCGACGCTCTTGATGTGGCGGTTCAGGAGCGCGCCCGTGCCTCCCACGGCGATGCAGTACACGGCGTGGCTCGCAGTGATCGCTTCCCGCACGGCGGGACCGCGCCCGCCCTTGCCGATGATGCCCTTCACGCCAAGTTCCAGCATGCGCGGCGTGTACGGATCGAGCCGCATCGCCGTCGTCGGGCCGGCCGAGCCGATAACCCGTCCCGGTCGCGGCGGCGTCGGTCCCACGTAGTAGATGACCTGCCCGTGCAGGTCGAGGGGAAGCTCCTCGCCCGCGTCGGCCATGGCGATGAGCCGCTTGTGGGCCGCGTCGCGCGCGGTGTAGATGATCCCGCTGAACGCGACGTGGTCGCCGATGCGCAGGCCCTCGATCGCCTCGTCCGTCAGGGGCAGCGTGATCGCCTTGCTCTCCGACATCGTCCGTCTCCTACAGAACCGCGTGCTTCGTGCGCGCGCTGTGACACTGGATGTTGACCGCCACCGGCAGCGCCGTGATGTGCGTCGGGTGCGTCTCCACGAATACGTCGAGCGCCGTCGTCGAGCCCCCCACCGCCTGCGGTCCCACGCCGAGCGCGTTCACCGCCTCCAGCAATTCGCCTTCGAGGGCGGCCACGTCCTCGTCGTCGTTGCGCTCGCCGATCTTGCGGAAGAGCGAGTGCTTCGCCATCGTCATCGCCTTCTCCGCCGTGCCTCCCACGCCCACGCCGATGACGAGCGGCGGGCACGGGTTCCCGCCCGACAGGTCCACGGTCTCGCAGACGAAGTCGATGACGGCCTCGCGCCCCGCCCCGGGAAGGAAGTTCTGGTAGCGCGACATGTTCTCGCAGCCCCCGCCCTTGGGCATGAAGCCGATGTGGATCGCGTCGCCGGGCACGATCTCCGTGTGAATGACGCCGGGCGTGTTCGTGCCCGTGTTCTTCCGGTCGCCGAAGGGGTGGGCCACGATCGACTTGCGCAGGTAGCCCTCGCCGTAGCCTTGCTCGATACCGGCGTTGATGGCGTCGAGCAGGTAGCCGCCGGTCACGTGTACGTCCTGGCCCAGCTCCACGTAGACGACGGCCGTGCCCGTGTCCTGGCAGAGGGGCAGCATCCGGACGCGCGCGATCTCCGCGTTCTCCAGGATCTCGTCGATGATCTGCACGCCGAGGGGCGAGCGCTCCGTCTCGCGCGCCTCGCGGATGGCGCCCTCCACGTCCTCTGGCAGGAAGTGGGTCGCCTCGACGGCGAGTCTCGCGACGGTCTCGGTGATGGCCGTCGCCTCGATCTCTCGCATGGGCTTTCCTTTTGCGGCTGCGTGGGGTATTCCCCCCCTCGACGCCCCGTGAGTACGAGGATCGTAGCCCTTTGACCCCGCTGCCGCACGCTCTGCGGGGACCCGTTCCTGTCTGGTGAGAAACGAACGTGCTAGCCTTCCCGCGGGCGTTGCCCCCGCCACGGCCCACCGGCTTGCGCCATACCAACCCGTCCGGAGCGTTCACTCGATGACCGCATCTGCTGGCACTCTCCAGCACCAGGCAATCAACACGATCCGCACCCTCTCCATGGACGCCGTTCAGGCTGCGAACTCCGGGCACCCCGGCGCTCCGATGGGCGCCGCGCCCATGGCCTACGTGCTCTGGACGCGCTTCCTCCGCCACAACCCCGCCGACCCCGCCTGGCCCGACCGCGACCGCTTCGTGCTCTCCGCCGGCCACGCCTCCATGCTGCTCTACAGCCTCCTGCACCTGACCGGCTACGACCTGCCCCTGGACGAGATCAAGAACTTCCGCCAGTGGGGCAGCAAGACTCCCGGCCATCCCGAATACGGCCTCACGCCGGGCGTCGAGGTCACGACAGGGCCGCTCGGATCGGGCGTCTCCAACGCGGTCGGCATGGCCATCGCCGAGCGCATGCTGGCAGCGCGCTTCAACCGCCCCGGCCACACCATCGTCGACCACCGCACCTACGCCTATGTCAGCGACGGCGACCTCATGGAAGGTATCGCCTCTGAGGCCTCTTCCCTCGCCGGTACGCTCGGCCTGGGGAAGCTCACCTTCCTCTACGACGACAACGAGATCTCCATCGAAGGCAGCACCGACCTCGCCTTCCAGGAGAACGTCGGCGAGCGCTTCGGCGCCTACGGGTGGCACGTCCAGCACGTCGACGGCCACGACCTCGATGCCCTTGATGCCGCCCTTTGGGCCGCCCAGGGAGTCGAGGATCGCCCCTCGATCATCGTCGCCGCCACCGAGATCGCCCACGGCAGCCCCAACAAGGCGGGGACCGCCGCCGCCCACGGCGCCGCCCTCGGCGAGGACGAGGTGCGCCTCACGAAGGAAGTGTTTGGCTGGCCCGTCGAGCCCGCCTTCCACGTGCCTGAAGAGGTGCTCGCGGAGTTCCGCGTCGCCCTTGAGCAGGGCGCCGCCCGCCAGGCCGCCTGGCAGGATCGCCGCGACGCGTACGCGCGCGCCTTCCCCGAGGAAGCCGCCGAGTGGCGTCGCGGCGTCGCCGGCCACCTTCCCGAGGGCTGGGAGGCGCACCTCCCGACCTTCTCCCCCGAGGATGCAGCGTCCATGGCGACGCGCGCGGCTTCCGGCAAGGTGCTGAACGCGCTCGCGCCCGTCATCACCAACCTCGCCGGCGGTTCCGGCGACCTCGCCCCCTCGAACAACACGTACCTGAGCGGCTACGCCGACTTCGCCCGGGACAACTGGGAAGGCCGGAATCTCCGCTTCGGCGTTCGCGAACACGCCATGGGCGGCATCGTGAACGGCCTCGCCGTGCACGGCGGCATCATCCCCTATGGCGGCACCTTCCTCGCCTTCTCCGACTGGATGCGGGGGGCCATCCGCCTCGGCGCCATCATGGGCTGCCACTCGATCTACGTCTTCACCCACGACAGCATCGGCTTGGGCGAAGACGGCCCCACCCACCAGCCCATCGAGCAGCTGATGGCCCTGCGCGCGATCCCCGACCTCACCGTCCTCCGCCCCGCCGATGCCAATGAGACCGCCGCCGCCTGGAAGGTCGCACTCGAGCGTCGCAACGGCCCCACGTTGCTCGCCCTCACCCGCCAGGGAGTGCCCGTCATCAGCGAGCAGGAGCGTGTGCGCGAGGGCGTGCCTCGCGGCGCCTACGTTCTCGACGACGCCCCCGGCGGTTCGCCCGACATCATCCTCATCGCCACCGGCTCCGAGGTCTCGCTGGCCCGCGAGGCCGCCACCGGGCTGGCCGCGCAGGGCATCGCCGCGCGCGTCGTGAGTATGCCCAGCTGGGAGCTCTTCGCCGACCAGCCGCAGTCCTACCGGGACGAGGTGCTGCCCCCGGACATCTCCGCCCGCCTCGCGATCGAGGCCGGCGCCACCCTTGGCTGGGAGCGCTACGTCGGCGCCCGCGGCGAAGTCGTCGGGATCGACCGCTTCGGAGCGTCCGCGCCCGGCAAGATCATGATGGAGCGCTACGGTTTCACCGCCGAGGCTGTCGCGGAGCGCGCGGCCGCCCTTGTCGAGCGCATCCGTGGAACGTAGCCCACGGGAGGATGGCATCGTGACACTCGCGACCGAGCAGCTCATCCAGCAGGGCCAGAGCGTCTGGCTCGACTACATCCGTCGTGGGCTGCTCCGCTCCGGTGAGGTCGACCGCATGGTCGCCGACGGCTGGATCACGGGCATGACCTCGAACCCGACCATCTTCGACAAGGCCATCTCCGAGTCGGGCGACTACGAGGAGGCGCTGCAGGCCATCATCCGTATGGGCGAGGCGGACCCCTACGACGCCTTCGTCGCTCTCGCCTCCGAGGACATCCAGCTTGCCGCCGACGCCCTCCGGCCCGTGTACGAGTCCACCGCCGCCGTTGATGGCTACGTCTCCCTCGAAGTGCCCCCCGGCATCGAGCACGACTGCGAGGCCACCGTCGTCGAGGCGCTGCGCCTCTTCCGGCTGGTCGATCGCCCCAACGTGATGATCAAGGTGCCGGGTACCCCCGCAGGCGTCGAGGCCCTGACTGAGCTCATCGCCGCCGGCGTGAACGTGAACGTCACGCTCCTCTTTGGCGTCGCCGTCTACGAGCACGTGGCCGAGGCCTACATCGCCGGTCTCGAACGACGCCTCGAAACGGGCGCCTCGCTCGACACCATCGCGAGCGTCGCCTCGTTCTTCGTCTCGCGCGTCGATACCGCCGTGGACGCGCAGCTACCGGATGACTCCCCCTTGCGCGGCCAGATCGCGGTGGCGAATGCGCGTCACGCCTACGCGCGTTTCCTCGACATCTTCTCCGGCGAGCGCTGGGAGCGTCTCGCGAGCGCGGGGGCGCGACCGCAGCGCCCCCTGTGGGCCTCGACTGGCACCAAGAATCCTGCCTACTCCGACACCCTCTACGTCGAGACGCTCATCTTCCCCGACACGGTAAACACGATGCCCCAGGCGACCCTCGATGCCGTGCTGGACCATCTGACAGTCGCGCTCACGCCCCCTGAAGCGCTCGACGATGCCAGCGGCCAGCTTGCTGAAGCGGCCGAGGCAGGCATCGATCTGACCGCCGTGACCGACAAGCTGCTGGTCGACGGTCTCGCTTCCTTCGAAGACAGCTACAGGGCCCTCATGGCCAAGCTCGACCGGCGCCTCGCGACGGCGCCCGGCCGCCAACCAGCCGCCTCCCGCGCGCTCGGCGACCTCGCCGGCGCTGTCGAGGAGCGCCTCGCGGCGCTCCGCCGCGAGGAGGTCGTGCGTCGCCTCTGGATGCGGGACCACACGATCTGGAAGACCGACCCCACCGAGATCAGCGACCGACTCGGCTTCCTGGCAGCGCCTGAACAGAGTCTCGAAGGCGCCCCCGACCTGATGGCATTCGCCCAGGAGGTCGCCGCTGAAGGCTGCACCGACGTCGTGCTCATGGGGATGGGCGGCTCAAGCCTCGCCGCCGGGGTTCTGCACGCCGCCCTCGGGACTGCCGCCGGCGCCCTGAACCTGCACCTCCCCGACACGACCGATCCGGAGGAGTTGCTCGCTCTCGAAGCGCGCCTCGATCTCGGCCGCACGTTCTTCATCGCCTCCAGCAAGAGCGGCGGCACCATCGAGACGAGCGCACAGCTCGCCTACTTCTGGGAGAAGGCGCCCGACGGCGACCGCTTCGCCGTCATCACCGACGCGGGCACGCCCCTCGACGCACTCGCGCAAGAACGCGGATTCCGCCGTGTCTTCCACGGCGCTCCTGAAATCGGGGGGCGCTATTCCGCCCTCTCCGTGTTCGGCATGGCGCCCGCCGCCCTCGTCGGCGCCGATGTGGGCCAGCTCGCGATGCGCGCCCAGGAGATGCTCGACGCCTGCCGTCGCACCGTGCCCTCCGAGAATCCTGGCGCCCTCCTCGGCGCGGTCCTCGGGGAGGCTGCCCTCGCCGGCCGCGACAAGCTCACCCTCGTCCTCCCCGAGGAGCTGAGCGAGCTTGGCGTCTGGATCGAGCAGATGATCGCCGAATCGCTCGGGAAGGAAGGCAAGGGAATCGTGCCCGTCGAGGGCGAGCCCCTTGCCGGCCCCGAGACTTACGGCAACGACCGCATCTTCGTCGCCCTCGGCGAGCACGAAGGGCTGGATGCCCTTGAAACCGCGGGACACCCCGTCCTCCGCCTCCCCTACTGCGACGCCGCCCAGCTCCCCGCCGAGTTCGCCCGCTGGGAGGTCGCCACTGCCGTCGCCGGGCATGTCCTCGACGTCCACCCCTTCGATCAGCCCGATGTACAGGAAGCCAAGGACGCCACCGCGCGTGTTCTCGCTGCCCCTGCCCCGCCCCCGCAGACCCCGCCCCTCGCCGAGGTCCTCAGCTCCTTGCGGACGGGCGACTACCTCGCCCTCCTCGCTTACCTCCCCCGCACACCGGAGCACACCGGGGCCCTCCAGGATCTCCGCCTGCGCCTGCGCGACCGCCACGGTGTGGCAACCACGGTTGGCTTTGGGCCGCGCTACCTGCACTCCACTGGTCAGCTCCACAAAGGTGGGCCGCCAAGTGGTGTCTTCGTCCAGGTCGTGCGCGACGACCCCGTCGATGCTCCCGTCCCGGGCAAGCCCTACACCTTCGCGCAGCTCAAGGCGGCGCAGGCGCAGGGCGACCTCGAAGCGCTGCTCGCCCGTGGTCGCCGCGTCGCCCGCGTCACGATGGAGGAGCTTGCCGCCGAGGTGGGAGCGTGACGGATGAGGCGGAACCGCAACGCCAGCTCCCGCTGACCGACCCCACGCTCCTCGCGGAGCTCGAGGCGACGGCCCGCGAGCTCGCCGCCGCGGCAGGCGCCGAGATTACCGTTGCTCTCGGGCGCTCCATCAACGTCGACTACAAGAGCGAGGGCAAGTCCGGGGAGTCCGCTCCCACGGACCCCGTTTCCGAGGTTGACCGCGCCGTTGAGGCGATGATTCGCGAACGCCTCGCGGAGCGCTTTCCCGACCACGCCATCCTTGGCGAGGAGCAGGAGGACGCTCCCATCCCCGACGCCGAATACCTCTGGGCCATCGACCCCGTCGACGGCACCACCAACTTCGTGAACCGCTACCCGCTCTTCGCCGCCTCTGTGGGTGTCCTCCACAACGGCGCTCCTGTTGCCGGCGCGGTCTGGTGCTCTGCCAGCCACAGTCTCGGGCCGGGCGTCTACCACGCGCGCAGCGGTGGGGTCCTCAACTTCGAGGGCTCGCCCGTGGAGGCCATCGAGAACCAGGGCGTGCGGCGCAGCCTGAGCGCCGCGCCGGGCGGCGCCCCCGGCCGCTCCGCGAGCTGGGATAACCGTGTGACCGGCTCCGCCGCCATCGAGTGCGCCTACGTGGCCGCCGGCGTGTTCACCACGGCGCAGTTCTGGGGTGTGCACGCCTGGGACCTGGCTGCCGGGATCGTGTTGGTCGGCGCGGCGGGGCGCGAGTCCCTGATCCGCGAGGGCAACGCATGGAAGCCCTTCGATCGCTTCACTCCGCCCGAGCGGGTCCGCGAGGACCGCACGCCGACGCTCCGTGACTGGTCCCGCCCCGTGCTCCTCGGCACGCCCGAGGGCCTGACCCAGCTACGAGAGCGGATGCGCCGCCCCGGCATCATCGAGCGCGCCGCACGGCGCATCCGGGGCCACTAACGAAAGATGTGCTCGCGGAAGTAGCGCAGCTCCGCGATCGACTCGCGGATGTCGTCGCGCGCGCGGTGGGCCTCCCCCTTGGGGAAGCGTTCGAGCTCCGGGTACCAGCGCAGCGCCAGTTCCTTCACGGTGGAGACATCGATCACGCGGTAGTGCAGGTGCTGCACGACTTCCGGCAGCCAGCGTTCGAGGAAGCGCCGGTCGTGTCCCACCGAGTTCCCGCACAGCGGCGACTGCCCCTCGGACGTGTGCTTCCGCAGGTAGTCGAGCAGGAGCGCACCCGCCTCCTCGAGACCCACGCGCGAGGCGCGAACCGCCGCCGTCAGCCCGGATTGCCCGTGCTGTTTCACGCACCAATCGTCCATCAGCGCCAGGACCTCTTCCGGCTGATGCACGATCAGGTCGAGCCCGTCGTCGATCTCGCGCAGTTCGCCGTCGGTGATGAGCGCCGCCACTTCGAGCACGTGGTGGCGTTCCACGTCGAGGCCCGTCATCTCCATGTCGATCCAGACCAGCGGGGGGCGAGGTTCATCGGCCATTGCCAGATGGTAGCGCGACGCCGCCTTGGGGAGGCTAGAATCCGCCCCCGATGGCGCCGCTGGACATCTTCGATTGGCTGGCGAAGGAGGAATGGCTCGCCATCCTCCGCATCGGCCTGGGCCTCTGGTGGCTCGAAAGCGTGCGCCACAAGGATCTGCGCGGATTCCTCCGCGGGGACTCCCGGGGCTGGGTCGAAGGCCTCGTCGAGAACCATCCCGTGCCCGCCTTCGCCAACGTCCTCAGGGCCACGTCGCTGCGCAGCGAGCGCACCTGGGTCATCACCTCCTGGATGGTCGTCCTGGGGGAGTTCGCCGCCGGCGTAAGCATCACCTTCGGCATGCTCACCTTCGCCGGACTTGTCCTCGCCGCCTTCCTCAACCTGAACTACCTGCTCCTCGCGGGCCTGAAGGACCAGGGCGAGCAGGGCCAGAACCTGATGATGCTCCTCATCGCCGTCGTCCTCTTCGCCACGGGCGCCGGCCAGGTCTGGGGCGTCGACGCCGCCATCTTCTAGGCGGCTTGCCTCTCGCGCCCGCGCCTCCCACGATCGGGCCGTGGCCTTCTCCATTTCCTACCCGACCCGCCATACGGATACCTTCACGGATACCGGCTTCGTGCATGCGGGCGTCCTGCTCGCGCTCACGGAGCTCGCCTACGCTGCCTTCGAGGAGCACTGTGGCGTTTCCAAGCCCGACCACGTCGTCGCCGTTCAGCGTGAGACCCGCGCCGTCTACCACGCCCCCCTGCCCTGGCGGGAGGGCGCCACGATCGAAGTCACGACCGTGAGCACCGACGACCGCGGCTTCGAGCAGGAGTTCTCGGTGCGCTCCACCGCCCGCGGGACTTCTATTGCAACGTTCGTGCACGCCTGGGCCTGGCTCGACACCGTGACGGGGCGGGGCGTCCCGCTCCCACCCGACGTGCAGTACCTGCTCCAGCGAGGCGGTGCGCCTTCGTGAGCTGGCCCCATCCCCAGGGCCGTCCGGTCGCGATCGCGCACCGCGCCGGCAACTACCTCCCCCGCCTCGAACGCGCCCGGGCCATCGGCGCCGACCTTGGCGAGTTTGACGTGTGGCTCCACCGCGGACGTCTCGAAGTTCGCCACGCGCGGAGCGTCGGCCCCTTGCCCCTCCTCCGCGAGCGCTGGCGCCTCTCCCCCGGCTGGGGACCGCGCCTCGAACTCGACGCCGTCATCGACGCCGCTGGCCGCGACTTGCGCCTGATGGTCGACCTGAAATCCGACACACTTGCCCTCTCCGAGGCCGTCGCCGCCGCCTTCGAGCGCCTCCTGCCCGGCGCGCCCTACGCCGTCACGACGCGCGAGTGGTGGCTGCTGGAGCCGTTCGAGGGAAGCGAGCACGTTTGCCTCATCCCCTCCGCGGCCTGGCCCGACGAACTCGCGGCGCTCATGCCCGCCCTTGGCGAGCGCTACGAAGCCCTCTCCCTGCACGGGACCCTTGTGGAGCCGGCCCTCCTGCAGGAACTGTGCCGCCGCGGCGTCGCCGTCTACGTCTGGCCGGTGAACACCCACTCCGAATTGGAGCGCGTGCTGGGTGCTGGCGCCGCCGGCGTCAACAGCGATAACCTCGACCTCCTCGCCGAAGTCACCGGCGCGGCCGAGTCCTCGCCCGACCTCGCCGACGCCGACAGGCCATAACGGGATGATTGTTCCAGACAGACAGCGTCCCCTAAGCTCGTAGAGATGAGCGCTATCTGGGCCGAGGGACTGACCAAGCACTTCGGCGAGGTGCGCGCCGTCGACGGCATCGACCTCGACATCGCGCCCGGGACCATCTTTGGCTTCCTCGGCCAGAACGGCTCCGGCAAGACGACCACCATTCGCATGCTCACAACGCTGCTGCGCCCCACCGCCGGTAGCGCACGCGTCGACGGGCTCGACATCCTCGCCGATGCCCGCGCGGTGCGGAATCGCATCGGCGTCGCCCTTCAGGACGCCGGCCTCGACGATATGCAGACCGGCCGCGAGTTGCTCACGCTCCAGGCGCGCCTCTTCGGCATGCGCGGCAGCGCGCTCCGCCAGCGCGTCGATGAGCTCCTTGAGGTCGTCGACGTCGACTTCGCCGCCGACCGCGTGATAGGCACGTATTCGGGTGGGATGAAGCGCCGCCTCGACCTTGCCGCGGCCCTCGTCCACCGCCCCGGCATCATCTTCCTCGATGAGCCCACCACCGGCCTCGACCCCGTCAGCCGAGAGGGCATCTGGCGCTACGTGAGCCGCCTCAGCGTTGAGGACGGCATCACCGTGTTCCTCACGACTCAGTACCTCGAAGAGGCCGACCGCCTCGCCCACGACCTCGCCATCATCGATGAGGGGCGCATCATCGCGCGCGGATCGCCCACCGAGATGAAGGCGCGCATCGGCACCGACGTCGTCACCGTGCAGATCACGGATGCAGGGGCGCTTGACCGCGCGGCCGAGGTTGCGGGCAACCTTCCCGCCGTCGAGCGCGTGCAGATCGCGGACGGTGCGACCGTCGTCTACGTGCCCGATGGGGCGCGCGCGGTGGCGCGCGTCGTTCTCGCCCTCGACGATGCCGGCATTGAGGTCGGCGACGTCTCCATCACCCGCCCCAGCCTCGACGACGTGTTCCTGGAGGCCACGGGGCGCCACCTGCAGGTCGAGGAGGCCCACGCTGCCGAAGGAGGAGCGGCCTGATGCAGTCCATCGCGACCATCTACTTCCTCACCATCCGCTCCCTCCGCGAGGCCTTCCGCAACCCGGCGCAGGAGGCGGGCAACGTCTTCGTGCCGCTCTTCTTCTTCGCCGTAACGGTCGGCTCCATCGGCTCGATCGCCGGCGACGCCTTCGGGATCGACAACTTCACGGGCTTCCAGGTGCCGGTCGCGATCCTCGCCGCGGCCTCCAGCATCTCCGCGAGCGCTGGCCTCGGCACCATCACCGACATCCAGCGCGGCTACTTCGACAAGCTCCTGCTGACGCCCGCGCCGCGCTCGGCGATCATCCTCGGGCGCATCACCGCCGATGGCGTGCGCACCGTGATCATGACGGTTGTCATCGTGATCGTGGGGCTCATCTTCCGCACCGGGTTCGATACCGGCGTGCCAGGCCTGCTGGTGCTGCTCGTCGGATCGTTCGGCTTTGGAATGGCCTACTCCGGCTTCAACGCCGCCATCGCGCTCCGGACGGGCAGCCCCCAGGCGGCGGCGGCGGGTGGCCTCCTCCTCTTCCCGCTGATCTTCCTCTCGACGGCCTTCGCCCCCAAGGAAGTCTTCGCCGACTGGCTCCAGCTGCTCGCCACCATCAACCCGATCACCTACATCCTTGAGGCGCAGCGCGCGCTCATCATCGATGGCTGGGACGGGTACGACCTGCTCAGGGGCGCCGCCGCCATCCTCGGGTTCGGCATCGCCTCTTTCTCGCTCACCTTCCTCGCATTGCGCTGGCGGACCACGTGAGCGAGGGCACGCTCCTCGATCGCGTCGGCGGACGCGAGGTCGTGGAAGCCATCATTGAGACGTTCTACGACGCTGTCGCCGAGGACGCCCCCCTGCGCGCCCTCTACCCCGAGAACCTTGGGCCCAGCCGCGAGAAGCTCGCGCTGTTCTTCGAGCAGTGGCTCGGGGGCGAGCCGGTCTACTCGGAGCGCTACGGCCATCCCCGTCTGCGCCGCCGCCACTTCCCCTTCGTTATCGCCGAGCACCACGCCCAGCTCTGGCTCACGCACATGCGCGCGGCCCTTGAGGCGCAGGCACTCGCCCCCGAGGACTTCGACGCCATCTGGGGGCGCCTTGAACCGCTCGCCCAGCACATGGTCAATGCCCACGAGGATGTCCCCCGCGAGCCCCTTCCCGACAACGGCTGGCTGACCTGATGCGGGTGGCGACGCGGGCTGTATCGTGCGCGCGTGACCGAGCCCCCGAGTCCTGAGCCGGAAGACCTCACGCTCAGCCTCCACAACGTGACGGCCGAGCCCGGTCCTGCTCCCGACAGCCTCGCCGTGGTCCTGCAGACGAGCCGGGGCGACATTCCTGGCGTGTTCCACCCCGTGCAGGGCGGCTCCGGGGCCGCTATCTGCGCGGGCGGCGCCATGGGAGGGCTCGACGGACCCGCGGGCGGGCTCTTCGCCCGCCTCCCCGGCCTCCTGATGCCCAGGAACGTGAGCGTCCTCCGCCTCGACTACCGCGAGCCCAACGTCTTCGAGGAGTGCGTCCTCGATGTCCTCGCGGGCTGCTCGTTCCTGAAAGGCATCGGCGCCACCGACGCCGTCCTCGTGGGCCACAGCTTTGGCGGCGCCGTCGTCGTGAAGGCGGGCGCGCTCCATCCGCTCGTGCGAGCGGTCGCCTCGCTCTCGCCCCAGCTCTACGGCACGCGTCAGGTCGAGGAGCTTGCCCGACCCCTCCTGCTCGTCCACGGCAGCGCCGACGAAGTGCTCGATTCAGAGGCCAGCGAGGACATCTACCGGCGCGCCTCCGATCCCAAGCAACTCGTCATCTACGGGGACGCCGGCCACTCCCTCGGGAGCGTCGGAGAAGCACTCGACGACCTGGTCGCCTCGTGGATCGAGGCGCGTTTGCTGGGCGAGCCGATGGAGAGCGGGCGCATGGTCGAGTGGCCAGGGAACGATGCCGAGGACAGCGCAACGTAGGCAGCGTGTGTTCTGGCGCCTTCGCCTCCCCGAGATCAGTTCCGGTGTGTGTGATGTTGCCCGTGCTGGTCACTCGCTTCGGGCTTGGGGGTAGGGAGCACGAGTCCGGCCATTGGACGGACCTCCCGGGTCATTTCCTCGACGAGAGCCTCTACACGAATGAGTTGCGCCTCCTCGGTGGCGTACAGCTCTGCCAGCCTGTGGAGTAGATATCGAAGAACTTGGAAACCTTCGGGACTCTGAGCTGCGAGCGGTACCATCTCTTGCGCGAATCTGTCGGCTCGGGGGGCAGGCACACCCACGCGCTTGAGGGCGGTTGCGAAGTTCTGTGGATCGAATTTCTCTGCTTGTGTCATTGCGTGAGGAAAGTAGCACGCATGAGCGATTGGGTCGAGCAACGTTGGCATGCGATCAGGATAGAGAGCAGTGATCAGGAGAGATCTGCCCGGCGGTGGCAGGTGGTTGCCCCGCTGTGCTACCTTGAAAATCAGGCTGAAAGGAAGGTCGCCGCCGGCGGGGTGGCCGGCGCATCGCTCACAGAAAGGGACGGGACCTGTCGCCATCTCCCAAGGCTCCAGATCCCGCCCGTCTGGTCGAGAAGCAGTCCTGCCGGACTCAATCGTGCGCTCGGTTTTGGCGGCTACCTCCTTTCAGCCATCCTCGCTCCCCGATTGCCGTTGGCGCTGATCTCGCTCATCGAGCGGATGTTGCGCCGAAGAAACGCCGGCAATTCGGCGTCCTCCTCATTTGAGATGCCGGGCAACTCCAGGTTGATGTTCCGCGCCTTGCTGCTGCTGGCCCGGCTCAGGCCGACCGTCGGCGCCTGCGTCTCCGAGAACCCCGTCGCAATCACCGTCATGTTCACCGACTCCCCGACCGAGGGGTCGATCACGGTGCCGAAGATGATGTTGGCCGTGCTGTCCACCACCTCCGCGATCACGCGCGCGGCGATGTCCAGCTCGCGCAGCTTCAGGTTGCCGTCGTGCGTGACGTTGAAGAGCACGTTCGTCGCCCCGTTGATCGTCTGATCGAGGAGCGGGCTCGACGTGGCCTTCTTCGCCGCCTCCGCGGCGCGGTTCTCGCCCGACGCGGACCCGATGGCGAGGAGCGCGGGGCCCGCTTCGCTCATCACGGTGCGCACGTCGTTGAAGTCGAGGTTAATCGCGCCGTTCTGGCTGATGATGTTCGAGATCGCCTGGATCGCCTGCCGGAGCACGTCATCCGCCATCTCGAACGCCTGCTCCATCGTGAAGTCCTCGGGACAGCTCTCGATCAGCCGCGAGTTGGGGATCGAGATAAGCGTGTCCACTTTCTCGCGCAGCTTCTCGATGCCGGCACGGGCCGCCCGCGTGCGAGCCGCCCCCTCCCAGGCGAACGGCGTGGTCACCGTCCCGATCGTGAGCGCACCGACTTCGCGCGCTACCTCGGCCACCACGGGCGCCGCGCCGGTGCCCGTGCCGCCGCCCATGCCGGCTGCGACGAACACCATCTCGGCGCCGTCAAGCAGCTCCTCGAGTTCGGCCCGGCTCTCTTCGGCGGCGCGCTCGCCGCGTGTCGGGTCGCCGCCGACCCCCAGGCCCTTCGTCAACTTCTCCCCGATGCGCATCCGAAGCTCCGCTTCGGAGTTGGCGAGCGCCTGCGCGTCAGTGTTGACGGTCACGAAGGTGACGCCCGGGATGTTCGCTTTCACCATGCGGTTCACGGCATTTCCGCCGCCCCCGCCGACTCCGATGACCTTGATGTCCGGCAACAGTTCCTTGTCGATTGTGTGACTCAACGTAGTTCCTCCGTCTGTGGGGTGTGGGCGGATTGGTGGTCGGTCTGGGCCGTAAGCGTGTTTGGCATGGGCCTCCTTGGGCATGTGCTTTCGGTTACTGCGGAATGAAGGCTCGCCCAAAGGCGGCGACGCGCCTGAGGAAGCCACTCTCCTGGTCGTCCTTGCGGGCCCCGGCGGGGCGCTGGCTGGCAGCCGTCCCGCGCAGGGCGTGCTTCGCGAGACCCACCACGGTGGTGTAGGCGGGAGTCGTGATCAGGTCGGTAAGCCCCGTGCAGCCGCGCGGCCCGCCCACGCGTGCAGGCAGGTCGAGCCGTTGTTCCGCGAGCTCGTCGATGTTCCGCAACTGGCTCGTGCCGCCGGTGAGCACGAGCCCCGCCGCGAGGCGGTCGAGGTAGCCCGCGCGCTTCAGCTCGATGGCTACCATTTCGAGGATCTCCTCGGTGCGCGCCTGCAGGATCTCGGCGACGTGACCGGCCGAGACGTGCTTCCGCGAGTGCGTTCCGAAGGCCCGCACTTCCACGTCTACGCTGCCGACCTCGGCCTTCAGCAGGGCGGAGCCGTGCTCGCACTTCAGCCGTTCGGCGCTCTCCCAGGGACAGCGCAGCAACCGTGCGAGGTCCTGCGTGAGGTGTGCGCCGCCCAGGGTCAGCGTCGCTGTGTGGGCCACGGCGCCTTCGTCGTACACGCAGATGGAGGTGGTGCTTCCGCCGATATCGACTGCCGCCACGCCCTGCGCGCGCTCTTCGGCCGTCAGCGCGCCCGTCGCCGCGGCAAGGGAACCCAGCACGAGCTCGTCGACCTGCACGCCCGCGTCCTGCACGCACTTCGTCAGGTTCTGCACCGCCGAGACGGCGGCGGTGACGATGTGCGTCTCCGCATCGAGGCGGGCGCCGTACATCCCCACCGGGTCGGAGACGGGGTCCGTGCCCTCGATCCAGTACCCGCGCGGGATCACCTGCAGGATCTGGCGGTTGGTGGGGATGCTGATCTGCCCCGCCACCTCCACCGCCCGCTCCCGGTCGTCGGACGTGATCGGCTCCGTGCGATCGGCGATGGCCACGATCCCGCGGTTGTTCTGCGAACGCAGGTGCCCTCCCGCGATCCCCACGACCCCGCTGAGGATGCGCATCCCGCACGACTGTTCCGCTTTCTCCACCGCCGTCGCGACGGCATCGCGGGCCGACTGGATGTTGTCGATCACCCCGCGTGAAAGCCCGGCGGCCGGAGCCACGCCCACGCCGAGTACGCGCGCTTGCCCGTACTCGTTCACGTCGGCAACGAGCGCCGACACTTTCGTCGAGCCGATGTCGATGGCCGCTATGGCGTTGTCAATTCGCTTCATGGTTCCCCTCGTAGACGTTCTTCACCGCAGCACGGGCCTGTTCCCGAACCGCAGGTCGATGGTTGAGTAGGTGATGTTCTGGGCACTGGCTTCCTGCGCCACGCGCGCCCAAACCGCGAGTTTGTAGGCGATGCCGCTTGAGTCGCCGAGCAGCGCCGTCTGGCCGTCCGCCGTGCGAACGCGAATACCCTCGTCCGGCGAGTAAGTCAGCTCGACTGCGCGCGTCCCGAGCGCTTCCTGGATCTGGCTCGTGATCTCGGCGGCGGCGTCCACGGCGTTGTAGTCGACGCGGTCCCCTGGCCGCAGCGAGAAGGACTCGTTGCTCACGATCGCCGTTGAGCCTGCGGGCGGAGCCCCGTGCCCCAGCACGAACCCTTCCCGGTCGATCGTGTAGCGCAGCCCTGCCTGTTCCCACGAGCCCCAGGGCTTGCGTTCGTACACGGTGATGCGCACGGTGCTGGGCCAGCGCCGCTCGATGTCGACGGAGGCCACCAGCGGCAGCTCCGCGATCGCCTCCGCCGCGCCGCTGAGGTCGGCCGTGACCATGCGCTCGTCCCAGAATTCGATGCGATCGAGGATGTCGCTCTCTCGCGCGGACACCGCCCCCACCACTTCCACCTCCCGCACCCGCAGCAGCGGCGACTGCCACGCCCAGACCGCCGCTCCGACGACTCCCAGCAGGACCGCCGCCGCCGCGAGCGGCATCCAGCGCGCCCGCAGCCAGGAGCGGCCCCGGCATCCCAGCGCCCGCACGTGCATCAGCGGCCGAGGTGGGCGGTGGCCCACGACTTGTTCGGTCTTCCGCTCGGGTGCGGCCCTCGCCGCCCGTCGCACAATGCGCTTCGGCTGCGGCTTCTCCTTCGGTCGGTCGTGCCGCCTGATCATCGCGCCGCCCCCCGTTCCCCCCGCGCGATCGCGAGGTCGAGGATGCGCGTGAGCAGGTCCGGGTAGGCGAGGCCGCTGGCTTCCCACAGCCTCGGGAACATGCTGATGCTGGTGAACCCCGGAATGGTGTTCACCTCGCTGCCTGTCGCCTCCCCGTTCTCCCCCACGAAGAAATCGACGCGCGCGTAGCCCTCGCAGCCCATCGCGAGGTACATGCGAACGGCCAGCTCTCGAACCTGCGCTGCCGCGTCGGCGTCGATGCGGGCGGGCACGTGCAGCGCTGTCTTCGAGTTGGCGTCGTACTTGCTGTCGTAGTCGTAGAACTCCCGGTCGGGCTCGATTTCCCCGACCACGGCAGCCGCTTCCGGCGCCTCGTTGCCGAGCACCGAGCACTCGACCTCGCGTCCCTCCAGGGCCTGCTCCACCACCACCTTTTCGTCGTGGGGAAGGGCCGCCGCGAACGCCCCGCCGAGGTCTTCGCGGGAGGCGACGCGCGTGATGCCGATGCTCGACCCGCCGTTCGCTGGTTTGGCGAAGCACGGGTAGCCCACCTCGTCTTCGATGAAGCGCTGCACTTCCTCGCCGTCGCGCTCTATCTCCCAGCGCCGGAGCACGACATAACGCGCAACGGGAATGCCCGCCTCGGTGAACAGTGCCTTCTGTATGGCCTTGTCCATCCCCACGCCGCTCGCTGCCACGCCTGCGCCGGCGTACGGGAGATCCGCTAGCTCCAGCAGCCCCTGCAGGCAGCCGTCCTCGCCGTACGTCCCATGGACGAGTGGGAAGGCCACGTCACATGTGGCCAGTTCGGCCAGCGCCGGGCCCGCGGTCAGCGGCGTGCCGCCCTCGTGGAGCGCCTCTGTGCCCGCGGCCAGGGCCGACTCCGTTTCGGCGATTGAGAGCCACCCGCCCGAACGGGTCACGCCGACGGGCGCGATGTCCCAGCGGTCGCGGTCGAGCGCGCCGATGACGCTGCGTGCGCTACGCACGCTCACCTCGTGTTCGCCCGAGCGTCCCCCGAAGATGACTGCCACGCGCTGCCGCTCCATCACCACGCCCCCACGAATCCGACTTCGCGCTCGAGCCGGACCCCGTGCGCATCAAGCACGCGCCGCTCCGCTTCCTCCACCAGCCAGAGCACGTCGCTGGCCCGAGCCTGCCCAAGGTTCACGAAGAAATTGGGGTGCCGCTCGCTGATGCCGGCGTCCCCGCGCCGCTCCCCCCGCAGGCCCACGGAGTCGATTAGCTTCCAGGCCGGGCTCTCGGGCGGGTTCTTGAACATCGAGCCCGCGTTGCGGCCGCGCGGTTGGGCGGTCAGGCGCCGCTGGTCATAGCCGCCCGCTTCGGCGAGGAGGGTGTCGGGGTGGCCCGCGGCCAGTGTGAGTTCCGCCTCAAGCACCGTGCGCCCGGCGAGCGCGCCCCGCCGGAAGGCGCTGCCGCGATAGGTCAGGTTCAGCTCCGCGGCGGAGCGCCAGGAGTCACCCTCCTCGGGATCAAGCAGCCGCACGCGCGTGAGCACGTCGGCCAGGCAGCCGCCGTAGGCGCCAGCGTTGTAGACCACCGCCCCGCCCAGTGTTCCGGGGATGCCAACGGCCCAGGCCAGCCCCGCCACACCCGCACGGCACATCTTCCGCGCGAACGCCGCGAAGCTCGCCCCGCTCCCGATGCGTACCCGCAAGCCGTCGTGCTCCTCGTCGCGGGCGCGGTTGTCGATCACGACCCCGCGGATGCCCCCGTCGGCGACGACGGTGTTGCTGCCGCTGCCGAGCACGAACGGTCCCGCGTCCGCCTCCGCCGCGATCCGCGCTGCCTGCGCGAGGGTGTCGGCGTCGCGCACGATCACGTACAGGTCCGCCGGTCCGCCCACGCCGAAGGTCGTGTGTCGCGACATCGGCTCGTCGGTGCGCACCTCGCCCACGCCTTCCAGCCTCGCCGCCAGCCGTTCGAGCGCCGTCACGACAGACGCTCCAGGAGCAGCGGGCCTACCTCGGTGATGCTGCCCGCGCCGATTGTCATGACGACGTCGCCCGGCTCCGCCAGCGTGGCCGCCTGCTCGACGGCCGTTGCGAAGTCGGCGGCGTAGGAGGGGGAAGGCCGTGCGATGTTCCGCGCGAGGTCCGCCGCCCCGCGCCCCTCCGTGGGGGTCTCGCGGGCGGCGTAGGTCTCGAGGATCACGAGTTCGTCGAGCCCGTCCCAGCACTCGAGCCACGCGTCCCACAGGTAAGCGATGCGGCTGTAGGTGTGGGGCTGGTGGATGCCGATCAGTCGCCGGCCGGGGAAGCGCGTGCGCGCTGCGGCCAACACCGCGCGGACCTCGCTCGGGTGGTGCGCGTACTCGTCGATGACCAGCACGCCCCCGGCCTCGCCCAGGCGCTCAAAGCGCCGCTTCGCGCCCTGGAAGCAGGCCGCGGCGTCACGCACGATTGCGAACGGCGTCCCCTCCCCGAGGCAGACCGCCGCCGCCGCCAGCGTGTTCTCGATGGCGTATTCGCCCGGCAGCGCGATCGCGAGCTCCCCGAGGGGCTCGCCGCTGCGTGTCACGGTGAAGGTCGCGCCCGTCTCGCTCAGGACGATGTGGGTGGCTTGCCACTCGCACGCGTCGGTCAGGCCGTAGGTCTCGACCGTGAAGGCGCCTTCTGCGGCTGCGGCCACGCGCGCCGAACCGGCGTTTCCACCGCCGGCCACGAGGCGCCCGCCCGGTCGCACCCTTTGTGCGAACGTGAGGAAGGCCTCCTCGTACGCCTCGGGCGTGCCGTACAGGTCAAGGTGGTCGGCATCGACGTTGGTGATGACGGCCACGTCCGGCTGATAGGCGTGGAAGGCTCGTTGGTACTCGTCCGCCTCCACCACGCAGATGTCGCCGCCGCCCCAGGAGGCGTTCCCACCGAGGTCTCGGCTCTCGCCCCCGATCAGGTACATCGGCTGGCGCCCGGCCTCGCTCAGGATGAAGGCGATGAGGCTTGTTGTGGTCGTCTTGCCGTGCGAGCCCGCTACGGCGATGACTCGCTTCCCCTCCATCAACCCGGCGACGACCTCGGGCCGTCCGAGCACGGGCACGCCGCGCCGGCGCGCCTCGGCGATCTCGGGGTTGTCCTCGCCGACGGCTGCCGTCGCGACGACGCAGCGAGCCTCGCCGAGGTTCTCCGCGTCGTGTTCGGCAAAGACCGTCACGCCCATCGCTTCAAGGTTCTGGGTGAGGGCCGACACTTCGAGGTCGCTGCCCTGTACGCGCTCCCCGCGCTCGTGCAGCAGCAGCGCGATCGCCGACATGTGCATGCCGCCGATCCCTACGATGTGCACCGGCCCGCGAAGCTCGATCATGACGCCGCCACCTCCCGCAGGATGGTGGCGAGCCGCTCCGCGCCGTCGGGGTGGCCGCACGAGCGTGCGGCGTCCGCCATGGTGGCGCGGCGCTCGCCATCGTGCAGCAGATCGAGCACACGCCCTTCGAGCGTTCCCAGCTCCGCTTCTTCGATAACGAGGGCGGCCCCGTGCTCCGCCAGCCAGCGCGCGTTCTCGCGCTGGTGGCCGCCCGCGAACGTGCCCGGCACGAGGATCGCCGGAAGCGCGGCGGCGGGCAACTCGCCGAGTGTGCTCGCGCCCGCGCGCATCACCGCCAGGTCGGCGGCGACCATCAGCGCCGGCAGGTCCTCCCGGAACGGCGACGGCTCGTAGCGGTCGCGCAGTCCCGCGGGGAGTGACGCGCGTTCCGCCGCCGCCTCGTCCGAGGCGGCCGGGCCGGTGATGTGGACGACGCGCGAGGCCTCGCAGAGCCTCGGCAGTGCCTGCCACACGGACCGATTGATCGCCTGCGCGCCCTGTGTCCCGGCTGCAATCAGCAGGACGCGCTCGTCCGCGCTCCAGCCGAGCGCCTGGCGGGCGCTCTCGCGGGGCGCTCGGAAGGCGTCGCGCACGGGGTAGCCGCTCACGACCGTTTTCCTGGCGGGCAGCCGGGGAAGGGCCGCCTCGGTGGCGGCGGCGATGAGCGTGGCCAGGCGGCTCTCGGCGCGCACGGCCAACCCCGGCTCCACATCCGGGAGGAACACCACGAGTGGGAGCCGCAGGATGCGCGCTGCCACGCTCGGCGGGAAGCTGCCGTACCCGCCCGTGCTCAGCATCACGTGCGGGCGGAAGCGCCGCAGTGCCCGCAGCGCGGCGGCGACTCCCAGGGCCGTGCGCGTGAGTCCTCGCGCCAGCGCCAGCGGCGAACGTCCGCGCAGCGGCGCCGCCGGAACCGCCTCGAAGGGCACGTCGTGGCCCTGCACGAGGGCGCGCTCGCCCCGGTTGTCGGGACCGAAGAAGCGTGCCTCCACCGGCTCGCCCGTGGCGCGCAGCGCCCCCAGGGTGGCCAGCGCCGGGAAGATGTGGCCCGCCGTTCCGCCTGCCGCTAGCGCGATCCTCATGACCGCTCCCTCCCCTCGGAGGACTGCCGGTTGGCCTCGGTGCGCTCGCGCGTCTCGTCCCGTTCGCTGGTGTGGCGCGAAATGCTCGCCAGCACGCCGGCGGCCAGGAGCACGGCCGCGAGAGCGCTGCCCCCGTAGCTGAGGAAGGGCAGGGGAACGCCCGTCAGGGGAATCACCCGCGTGATGCCGCCGATGTTCACGAACGCCTGCGTGGCGATCCACGTGGTGATGCCGGTCGCCAGCAGGAACCCGAACTGGTCGGGCGCCCGCCGCGCGATCTGGTAGCCCTTCAGCATCAACGTGACGAACAGGAGCAGCACCGCGCCCGTCGCCACCAACCCCATCTCCTCCCCCAGGATGGCGAAGATGCCGTCGGTGTGACTCGCGGGCACGTAGAAGAACTTGGCGCGGCTCGCGCCCAGCCCGAGCCCGGTCGCGCCGCCGTTGCCGAGCGCGATCAGCGCCTGCAGCGTCTGGAAACCGTTCCCAAGCGGGTCCGACTCGGCGCTGAGGAAGGCGGAGAACCTGTCCAGCCGGTAGCCATCGATGAGTGTCAGCGAGACCACCGCGATACCACCCGACAGGAACAGGGCGCTCATCTGCAGGAAGGTGGCCCCCGCCGCCCAGAACATCGTGATCGTGATCGCGATGATGATGCCGGTCGTGCCCAGGTCGGGCTGCAGCATGAGCAGCAGGCCGATGGCGCTGATGATGATGATGAACGGCATCAGGCCCTGCTCGAAGCTGCGCAGGGTGTCGCCCCGCGAGTTCAACCACGCGGCCAGGTAGATGATCACGCTCAGCTTCGTGAACTCCGCGGGCTGCAGGCTGAAGCCCCCGAACGTGAGCCAGCGCTGCGCGCCCCCTGCCTCGGTGCCCACGATGAGCGTGAACAGCAGGAGCATCAGCGTGAGCCCCATGAGCGGAACCGCGAACCGCCGCAGGATGTGGTAGTCGAAACGCATGGCGATCAGCAGCAACGTGCCCCCGAGCACGGCCCACATCGCCTGCCGGATGATGAAGTGGTTCGAGTCGGAGAATTGCGCGAGGCCGATCACGAAGCTCGCGCTGTAGACCGCGACGAGACCGGTGATCGTGAGCACGGCGATCAGCGCCAGCAGCGTGTAGTCGGGACCCCGGGCGGGCCAGCGGTGGTTCGAGGTGAGCGCTATGGCGAAACCTCCTCGAATCCATCGAGCGAGGCCACGAGGGCGGCGAACGCGTCGCCACGCGCCTCGAAGCGGGGGTAGGCATCGAAGCTCGTGCCCGCCGGCGAGAGCAGGACGGCGTCGCCGTCCCGCGCGAGGGCTGCTGCTGCCGCCACCGCTTCGTCCAGCGTCTCCACGCGCGCGACCGTCTCCACGGCCCCTGCCATCGCCTCGGCGAAGGGCGTGGCCGCCTCGCCGAAGCAGATGGCCGCTCGGCAGCGCTCGATGGCGGCGGCGCGCAGCTTCTCCAGGGGTAGCGCCTTCTCGCGTCCCCCCAGCAGCAGGATGGCCGGCTCGGCGACGGCCTCGAGGGCCGCCACGGTGCGCTCGGGCGAGGTCGCGATGCTGTCGTTGATCCAGATCGCGCCGTGCGCCCGGCCCACCACCTGCAGTCGGTGGGGTAGCCCGGGGAAGCGGCGCAGTGCCGTTGCCATCGCGTCCGTCGGAAGCTCCATCGCCCGCGCGATGGCGACCGCCATCACGGCGTTTGCGACGTTGTGGCGACCGCGCATGCGCAGGTCGCTGGCGCTGGCGACGGGTTCGGTGGCGCCAGCCCAGCGGGAGACGATCGCGTCGCCTTCGAGCCAGGCGCCGTTGCCACGGACCGGTCCCGCCAGCGAGACCTCGGCCAGGCGCCCCTGCACGTCCGCCCGAAGCTCCCGGCTCGTCTCGTCGTCGGCGTTCAGGATGGCGAGGCCGTCCGCGTCCTGGCGGCGCAGGATGCTGCGTTTCAGGTCGACGTACTCGGCCCAGCTGAACTGGTCGAGGTGGTTCGGCGTGACGTTCGTGACCGCCGCGATCGCGGGGGAGCGGTCGGTGTACTGCAACTGCGTGTGGCTCATTTCGAGGATGACGCTGGCTGCTTCGGGGACCGCCTCGATGCGATCGAGCAGCGACCCGCCGAGGTTCCCCCCGAGAAGGTGGTCGATGCCCGCAATTTCAGCCATCGCGCCCACCAGGGCCGTCGTCGTCGACTTCCCGCTCGACCCCGTGATCCCCACGACCCGCCCGCGGCAGAGCCGCAGGGCCAGCGCCATCTGCGAGACCACGGGGATGCCGAGCTCACGGGCGCGTACGACGTTCGGGTGGCTGCGCAGCACCGACTGCGAGACGGCGAGCAGGTCGAAACCGCTCGGGTCGAGCAGTTCGCCGCGGACGGTGCGCTCGACGCCCTCGGGCGGAGTAGCGGCGGCGGCCTCAAGCTGCTCGGCGGTGCGCGTGTCCGCCATCGTCACCGAGGCGCCGTGCGCGATCAGCCAGCGAGCGAGGTCGCGCCCTTCGATTCCGAGGGAGTAGACGAGCGCTCGAGCGTTCGCGATCTCGGGGAGTGGCGTCGTGTTCGCGCGTTCCATCGTCATCGTCACTCCGGAACCGCCAGGGCCAGGCCGACACCGACCATCGCCGCGACGATCCCCACGACCCAGAAACGGGTCACGACGGTCGTCTCGTTCCACCCCAGTTCCTCGAAGTGGTGGTGCAGGGGCGCGCGCCGGAAGACGCGCTTGCCGCCGCTCAGCCGGTAGTAGCCGATCTGGATGATGTTGCTGAGGGCTTCCCCGACGAACACCAGGCCAACCAGCGGCAGCAGCAGCCAGTGGCCCGTCATGAGCGCCACGACGGCGAGGCTCGATCCCAGCGCGAGGGCGCCGGTGTCCCCCATGAACACGCGCGCCGGGTGGGCGTTGTACCAGAGGAATCCCAGGTTGGCGCCCGCGATGATGAAGGCGAACGTGGCGACGAAGTCCTGTCCCTGCACGAACGCGATCACGCCGTAGGCGATGAAGGCGAAGAGGGTGGTGCCTCCCGCCAGCGTGTCGAGCCCGTCGGTGACGGCCACCGCGCTCGTCGTTGCCACGATCGTGATGACGGCGATGACCATGTAGGCGGGGCCGAGCGTGTAGCTACCCGCCCACGGCACGTTCATGGACTCGACATCGAGCTCGCCGTAGAGGACCCACGCCGCGCCGATGGCCAGCAGCGTGAGCAGCCCGATCTTGACTCGCCAGCTGAGTCCACCGCGCAGGCCGACGCGCTCCTGCAGCGTCCCCAGGTCGTCGAAGAAGCCGATCGCGCCGGTGGCGGCGATCATCCCCAGGGGGAGCAGGATCGAGCGGTGGTCGAGCCAGTCGATCGCGATGGCGGTCACGATCAGGGTAGGCACCCAGATAATGAAGCCACCAAAGGTAGGCGTGCCCGCCTTCTCCCGGTGTGAGGCGGGCTGGTCCTCGCTGATCGCCTTGCCCGCCCGCTGGGCGCGCAGGTACTGGACCATCGGCCAGCCGAGACCCACCGTGAGCGCGAAGGTGATGCCGCCGGAGAGCAGTGCGCGAATCATGCCTGCCCCTCCAGCGCGGGGATGATTTCTTCGAACGCCTGACCCCGTGAAGCCTTCACGAGGATGTGGTCGCCCTCGCCCATGAGGCGCGCGGCGAACGCCGCTGCCTCTTCCTTCGTCTCGAACCAGTAGCTCTCGGTCAGACCGCGTTCGCGAGCCTCTTCCACCAGTGCCCGGCAGGGTTCGCCCGCCGCCGCGAGCACGTCGCAGCATCCGGCGGCGATCCCGCCGATGCGGCGGTGCTCGCCTGCGGAGAGATGGCCCAGCTCGGCCATCTCTCCGAGCAGGGCAATGCGCTGCCCGCCGAGACCGCGGAGCAGGGTCAGGGCGCCCGCGACCGAGTCAGGGCTGGCGTTGTAGGTGTCGTCGAGGATGGAAGCGCCGTTCGCGCTGCGCCGCACGTGAAGCCGCCCATCGATCTGCGCCCCGCTGACCGCCGCCGCCGCTTCCCCCAGCCCCAAGCCGAGGGCAAGCTGGATGCCTGTCGCCGCCAGCGCTCCCTGTGCGAGGTGCGCGCCCGGTACGTGGAGCCTCACGGCCGCCTCTTCGCCCTCGAAGGTCACGCGGAACTCGGACCCTTCCAGCCCGAGGTCTCGAACTTCGCCGCGGCGGAGGCGCGCCGCCTCGCTCGCTCCGAAACCGATGACTTCGCAGGCAAGCTCGTCCGCGACGGGAGCGATGCGCTCGTCGTCGACATTGAGCACGGCCACGCCGTCGCGCGGCAGACCTCGCGCCAGCGAGAGCTTCTCGCGTTGGATCGCCTCCATGCTGCCGAGCTTCTCGATGTGCGTGGCGCCGATGTTGAGAATTGCGCCGACCGAGGGCTCGGCGATGGCGCCCAGCTCGGCGATCTCGCCCTCGCTGTCCATCGCCATCTCCAGCACGGAGACCTCGTGGTCCCGTCGCAGGCTCATCAGGGCGAGAGGCAGTCCCTCGCGCGAGTTCAGGTTCCCGGGGCTGTGGTGCGTGCGGAAGTGCGTGGCCAGCGAGGCGGCGGTCAGATCCTTTGCCGTCGTCTTCCCGACGGTCCCGGTGATGCCTACAACGCGAACGCCGCAGCTGCGGCGCCAGTCGCGCGCGAGCTCGGCCATGGCGGTGCGGGTGTCGTCGGCGATGGCGAGTGTGCGGTCGGGCCAATCGTCCCGCGGAGCCCGCTCGCAGACAGCCGCGGGCGCTCCCCGCGCCAGCGCCTCGTCCACGAAGTCGTTGCCGTCGAGCCGCTCGCCGCGGAAGGCGGCGAACAGATCGCCGGGCCGCGTCAGGCGCGAGTCCGCCGCGCCGCCCGTGATCGGCGCGGCCGCTCCCTCGATCACGCGATAGCCGCGGGCGCGCATGCTCTCTGCCAGGAAGGCCGTCGTCATGCCGCTCACCTCACCGCCACCTGCTCGACATCATGGGGAACGCCGAGATAGCCGAGCACCTCATCGACGAGCGTGGCGAAGACGGGCCCCGCGGCTGCGGTGCCCGTGGCCAGGTTGGCGTTCTCGTCGAGCTTTACGAGGATCAGGACTCGGGGCTCGTCTAGCGGTGCGAACCCGGCGAACGAGACGACCTGCGTGTCGTCGTAGCTACCCTCGATCGGTACGTTGGCCGTTCCTGACTTCCCTCCCGCGGTATAAAAGCGCGGCTTCGCGGGGTGGTACCAGCCGGGGTCGATAACCTTGCCGAGCATCTCGCGAATGGTCGCGCTCGTCTCGGGCGATATCGGCTGGCCGACCGTGTTGGTGGGGAGGTCGTAACGCGTGCCGTCGCGCGCAACCATCGCCGAGACGAGGCGTGGCTCCACCAGCCGCCCGCCGTTGATGGCCGCGGCGAGTGCGCTCACAAGCTGGATCGGCGTGACGCTGATCGCCTGCCCGAACGACTGTGCGGCGACGTCCACGGGCGACCAGGCCGCGTCCGTGGGCCGGCGGACAAGGCCTGTCGCCTCGCCGCTGAGGTCGATGCCCGTGGGGCTGCCGAAGCCGAACGCGTCGACGTACTCGTGGAAGAGGTCGACGCCCAGCTTCTCCACCATGAAGACGGCGCCCGTATTGATGCTCTGCTGGAGCACGCCCGTCATCGTCTGCTCCCCGTAGACACCCTGCCTCCAGTTGTGGATGGGCGTGCCGTAGACGTACGCGATGCCGGTGTCCTCGTACGTGGTGTCTGGCGTCACGAGACCAGCGTCGATGGCCGCGGCGGTGGTGATCACCTTCATCACCGAGCCAGGCTCGTACAGGTCGCTCACCGCGCTGTTGCGCAGGAGCCGGACCTGGGCCGGATCGGAGAGGTCGAGGGCGCCGAAGGACAGGTGCGGGTAGGTCGCCAGCGCCAGGATCTCGCCCGTCCGCGGGTCCATGATGATGATGGTTCCCCTGGTCGCCTCGTGCTTCTTGACGGCCTCCTCAAGGACGCGCTCGGCGGCCACCTGCATGCGCCGGTCGATCGTGAGCACGATGTCCGGGCCGGGCACCGGCTCCGTGGTGAAGGTCTCACCGTAGGGAATGGGGGAGCCGGTCGTGTCCCGCTCGAAGATGATGCGGCCCGGTACGCCCTGCAGTTCCTGGTCGTACCAGGCTTCGATGCCGGTGAGGCCCGTGTTCTCCGTGCCGATGATGCCAACGACCGAGGAGGCGAGGTCGCCTGCCGGGTGGACGCGGATCGTGTTGGGCAGTCCCACCAGACCGGGCACGTCCGCGTCGAGCAGCGCCTTGCCCGTGTTGTAGGGAACGTCGCGGGCCACGAGCACGTCCACAAGACCGCTCTCCCGCACGAGGCTGCGAAGATAGGTGGCGTCGTGCCCGGTCGCTTCCGCGATGGCCTCGGAGGCCGCGCGCGCGGCCTCGTCGTCAGTCCAGACGCGGGAGGCGACGTAGAGGTCCCAGGTGTCCGTGCTCATCGCCAGCAGGAAGCCGTTTCGGTCGAGAATGGCGCCGCGGCGGGCGAACACGGTATCGCTGGCGTACAGCTCGCTGCGGGCCTCTTCGGCGTAGCGGTCATGCTCGAGGATCTGGACCTGCACGAGGCGCGCCAGCACCACCACGGCAAACACCGCGAACGCGATTGCTGGAAGCCACACCCGGCCCGTGCGCCTTGCCTGCTGGTGCGCCATCAGGCGCCCTCCCGCCGGCCCCCTCCCGTGACCGGTCCGAAATCAGTTCAGCAGCGGCATCGCCTCCATGGGTGGTCCGCGGCTACGGAGCGAGCCCGGAGCCAGGCTCCGATGCCTCGGGGAGATGCTCCGCTGGAATCTTTGGGGGCTCCGGTCCGGCTTCCCCGATCGTCACGAAGATGGCGTTCGTACCCGGCACAAGTCCCATCTCACTGGCGCGGCGCGCAACGCGCTCCACGGAGATCAGCCGGGCGATTTCGGCTTCCATCTGGCGCATCTCGACGCGGAGGGTGGTCTGCTCACCCTCCAGCACCTCAAGATTGCGGCCCTGGGTCGTCATGAGACTGTTCTGCACGACCGGCGCCATGGCGCTGGCCGAGACGATGAGCGCGCCTGCGACCACCCAGCCGCTCACGCCCAGCTTGGGCAGCGGCAGGAACCCCCGGTGGGTCTGCGGCGTGTGCTGCTCCAGGGCGGTCATGATCCGGTCTCGCTCTTGCGCTGGGCCGCGCGCAGCACGCCGCTGCGCGCGCGCGGGTTGCGCGCGACCTCCGCTTCACCCGGGCGGACCGCCCGCCGCGTCAGCAGCGTGAGCGTCGCTCGGTGGTCGCAGCGGCACTCGGGCAGCACCGGCGGACAGAGGCAGTCGCGCGATTCGCGCCCGAAGTACTGCTTCACGATGCGGTCTTCGAGCGAGTGGAATGCGATGGTGACGAGCCTCCCGCTTTTGCGGGAAGATCCAAAGCCGAGCAGGCTGCGGGCCAGCGGCAAGGCCGTGCCAAGCGAGTCGAGTTCGCTATTTACACGAATCCGAAGCGCGAGAAACACCTTGGTGGCGGGGTGTTGTTGGGTGCGGTCTCTCGCGCCCCCCGCAGCCTGCTCGACGGCTTTGGCTAAATCCCAGGTCGAGCGCAGCGGTCGCGCCCTCAGCACCGCTTTCGCGATGCGGCGCGCCCCGCGCACCTCTCCGCTTTCACGGAAGAGGCTGGCGAGCGCTCGCTCGTCCCACGTATTCACTATGTCCGCAGCCGTCAAGCCGTCCGACGACTGGTCCATGCGCATGTCTAGCGGTCCCTCGCGGGCGAAGGCGAAGCCCCGCCCCGCGGTGTCCATCTGGATTGAAGAGACGCCGAGGTCCATCAGGATGCCATCCACCGCGTCGAACCCTTCGGCGGCGGCGATGGCGTCGAGGTCGCGGAAGTTCCCGCGGACGAAACTGACCCGCCTCCCAGACGGAGCCAGCCTCGCACGCGCGAACTCCAGCGCCTCGCCGTCCTGGTCGATGCAGAGGAGCCGGCCGTCCGGCCCCATCGCCTCGGCGATGGCGGCGCTGTGCCCTCCCGCTCCGGCCGTGCAGTCGATGTAGACGCCGCCCTCGCGCACGGCGAGGTAGCGCAGCGCCTCATCGAGGAGGACGGGCGTGTGGGGCGCTTGCGGCGATGTCATGACCGGCACGCTAGCCTCCCCCGCCCTCTGTGGCGGACGCCTCGGCGAGCTGCTGCAGGGCGTTGGCGCGGGCGGTGGGGAGTGTCGACTCCTGCTCCTCCCACGTTGCCCGGTCCCAGATCTCGAGCCGCTGGTCGTTGCCCAGGACGACGACATCTCGCTCGATGCCGGCGTAGGTCAGAAGCTTGGCGGGGATGAGCAGCCGGCCCTGGCCGTCGCGCTGCACGTCGAAGGACGACGCGAAGAAGGCGCGCCGCAACTGGCGCCCCTCCTGGGAGAAAGCGGGAACGCGCTCGACCACGCGAGCCTCTGCCTCGAACCCTTCGGGCGTGTACACCTCGATACAGCCGTCGAGACCGGGCACGAGCACGGCGCCGTTCGCGAACTCCTCACGGAACTTCGGGGGCAGGGCGACGCGATTGCGGTCGTCCAACTGGTACTCGAAGTTCCCACGGAAGGCCATGTCGATCCCTGAAGTAGGGAAACCCCCATCAAATTCAAGAGAAAACTGGGAAAGAAACCCATCTATCCCCACTTCTCCCCACGGGGACTATAGGCGCGCCCATCAAGGGGTGTCAACACGATTCGGGCCCCTTGCTGACTACGCTCTTTACTGGCGGGAGCGCTCCCCCGCAGGGGCCGCGCTAGACTGTCCCGATGGCGCGAATCGCGGTCCTCACGGCTTCCGACGGCGTGGCTGCCGGGACCCGTATCGATGAGGGCGGCGCCCTCATCGAGAACCGCTGTCGCGAGGGTGGCCACGAGGTCGTCGCGACAGCGGCCCTCCCGGACGACCGCGAGGTGATCGCGGCCCAACTCGCCGCCTGGTGCGACGCCAACCTCGCGGATGTCATCCTGACCACCGGGGGCACGGGCCTGACCCCCCGCGACCTCACCCCCGAGGCCACCCGCGACATCGCCGAGCGCGACGTGCCCGGCATTCCCCTCGCCATCGCCCAGGAGGGCCTGAAGCACACGCCCTACGCCATCCTCTCGCGCGGACTCGCCGTGACGCGCGGAAAGACGCTCATCGTGAACCTGCCTGGCAGCCCCAAGGGTGTCGCCGATGGCCTCGCCGTGCTCCTCCCCCTCCTCTCCCACATCGCGGAGCTCCTTGCCGGCCCCGTCGAGCACGACGGATGAGAGTCGACGTCCTCACGCTCTTTCCGGAGGCCTTCGCGGGTCCCCTCGATGTCTCCATCATCAAGCGCGCGCGGGCGGACGGCCTCCTCGACCTCCACTTCCACGACATCCGCGAGCACGCCACCGACCGCCACCGCACCGTCGACGACCAGCCCTTCGGTGGCGGCCACGGCATGGTCATGAAGGTCGATGTGCTCGACGCCGCCCTCCAGGCAGCACAGTCGGCGGCCGAGCCCCCCGGCCACGTCATCTACCTCTCGCCCCAGGGCGAGCTACTGGACGACGCGCTCGTGCGCGAACTCGCCGTCTACCCGCGCCTGACCCTCGTCGCCGGCCGCTATGAGGGCGTGGACGAGCGTTTCGTCGAGCACTGCGCCGACCGTGAGGTTTCGATCGGCGACTACATCCTCACGGGCGGCGAACTCCCGGCGATGGTGCTCATCGAGGCGGTGGCGCGGCACATCCCCGGCGCCCTCGGTGATGCTGCCTCCCCCCGCGAGGAGTCGTTCGCGGATGACCTGCTCGAACACCCCCAGTACACCCGCCCTGCCGAGTACCGTGGCTGGACCGTCCCCGAGGTCCTCCTCAGCGGCCACCACGCCAAGATCGAGAAGTGGAAGCAGGAGCAGCGCCTCAAGCGCACCCGCCAGCGCCGCCCCGACCTGCTGGAGGACGAGGACTAGCAGCTACTTCGCGCGAGCCAGGACCACCAAGCGGTGGCTGTCCATCGTCAGTTCCGAGCCATCGAGCCCACCCCACGCGTTCTCCAACCCCAGCCCCGCCAGCGCCATCCGCACCTCCAGCTCCTGCAGCGTGTACACGCGGACGGTGAAGCTCTGCGAGATGCGTTCGCCGTCGGCCTTGATGATGTTCCACTTGGTGGTCTGGGAGCCGGTCGCGCTGTCGAACGCGTGCTCCTGGAACAACAGCGCGCCGTTGTGTCGCTCGTTCCACATGCGAGGCTGGTGGCGGCGCATCAGCGAGTCCCGGTTCACGAGGTCGACGAGAAACCGGCCGCCCGGCCGCAGGACGCGGGCGACCTCCTCCAGCACCCGCTGGTTCCCCGCGTCATCAAAGAAACCGAACGCCGTGAACATGTTGATGGCCGCGTCCTGGCTCGATTCACCGAGCCCTGTGGCCCGCATGTCGGCCTCGCGCCACGTGACGTCGACTGCAAACTCCGCAGCTCGCTCAGCGGCCTTCTCGAGGTTGTACGCGGAGATGTCGACGCCGGTGACGTGGTGCCCCCGCAGAGCCAGCCGCACGCTGTGACGGCCGGGCCCGCAGCACAGGTCGAGCACGTCACTCGGCTCGGTCAGGCCCAGAGCTTGCTCGACGAACGCCACCTCGGCGTCGGTCTGGCGAGCGTAGGAGCCATCCTCGTCGGGGGAGCCGGGCCCGCCCTTCGCGAAGTAGTCGTACCAGTCCCGCTCGAACAGCGTCTCGTACCAGGGGCGCGTGGCCTCGTCGCTCATCTTGGTAGTCTACGGCCAGCTGGTTCCTTCACAGCAGCCAAAAGGCCTAGATCGGCTGCTGGAAGCAGGAGCGGCCTCAGCCCAGGACCGCACCTGCTTGACGAATAGCAGCGGGCCTAGGAAGCCTGAATGCGAGCGCAGGCGACCTTGTAGCCCCTACTCTCCAGCTCTCGAACAGAACGACTGAGATTGACTTTGCTGAACAGGGGTAGGCGCTTTGAGAGTGAATCACTACCCCACTGCTCTGCGACTGCATAAACCACCGTGAAGTCGTTCGCCGAGAACACATCGTCGTTGAGGACTGTGCTGTTGGGGTCCTGCTCCTCGACTCTCGTGCGTGCCTCCGCCCTGAAGTCTGAATTGTCTCGAAGGAGGTCCGCCGAGACGACCCCCTGGGAAAAGAGGTGACTGAGATCCCTCGAGCCAAGGTGCCTCTTCACGTGAATCAATTCCTTTTGGGGAGTCAATATGTCACAGAGTTCAATAGGAGTCTGCCCAGGGATGCGGATGAGCTTCTTATCCATGAGGATGTAGCCCCTCTCAGGGGATGCCGCTTTCCTGTTGTAAGCATCTTCCCTCGTTGTCCGAGATGTAGAGGGAAGACGATCGAATGTAGGAATTCTCTCAATGATTCGGTCAAGTCGTTCAAGGTAGTCATGGTCAACATCGTAGAATTGCCCATCCTCCAAAATGTAGGTCGTGTCACCCACTACTATCGTTCCGCTAATACATCGCCAAATCGACCACCTGTGCACCCTAAGGTCGTCGCCATCACGAGCTTCCACGTATTGGCGATGCAGAACCTGTGCCGTCAGATCCTCTAGGAATCCCCGGTCTTCAAGATGGTCTAAATAGTCCGAAAGTTGGAGTTCAGGATGGTAGGCCGGACTGGACGAAATCGAGAACCGGGGCTTCCTCGCTGGTCACGCCATTCGACGGCATCGGAATCGTGTACGTCAGTCTGGCCTCGTTGCCGGTCACCTCGATGCCCTTCACGAAGTTGCGGATGAGCGCCTTCCGCTCAGGGACCGTCCCCTCGCACAGGAAGCTGCGGAAGTCCGCGACGTACCCCTTGATCTCCGCGGTGGTGGGCAGCTCCACCCGCCGCTGCGCGAGCTGGGCAGCGGCCTCCTCCCGCGCTGCTGCGAGCTGGTCCTCGCGGTGCCGCAGTTCGAGTATCCGCGGCGATAGCGCCTCCAGCGTCAGGTCACTCTTCTCGAGGGCCTCGTAGAGCCGCCGCAGCCTGCCATTCACATCCGCAAGCTCCGCCTCAATCGCCTGCAGCCTGTCACCGCGCTCCCCCGCCATCGCGTCCACCTCCTCGGCTACCAGCATCACCAGTTTCGTGATGGTCTCGTCCGTGAGGATGCGCTCCCTGATCTTCCCGACGATGAACTCCTCCACCCTGCCCGCGCTCAGGTACCGAGCCTCGCAGGTTCCCGCGCCTTCACGCAGCAGCGTGCCGCAGACGTAGTAGCCGAAGCGACCGCTCTTCGCTCCCTGGCCGGTGTAGGGCTTGCCGCAGAGGCCGCAGCGCAGCAAGCCGCTGAGCAGGAACTTGCTCCCCACCCGGGCCGGCCGTTGCTTCGCCGGCGCCCGTTCCCGCAGCACCTGCTGCACCCTGTCGAACAACTCCCTGGAGACGAGCGCCTCCCAGGCGTCCTCCACCCGCACGGGGTCTGGGGCCTTCTCTCCCTTCGTCGTCCGGCCCCAGACTGCAGTCCCCGTATAGGCTTCGTTGGTGAGCAGTAGTAGAGACCGTTCTTCTGCCAGCGCTTGCCGTTCTTCGTGATACCCCGCTCGTTGAGGTCGCGGCATATCTCCTTCAGGCCGTTCCCCCGCAGCGAACTCTCGAAGATCTCCCGCACAAGCGGCGCGGCCGCAGGGTCGACCTCCAGGGTCGGGCGCTCCCGCATCCCGTCTCTCACCTTCACCCGCTTGTAGCCAAAGGGGGCCTTGGGACTGAGGAAGAAGCCGCGCGAGGCGGCCTCCCGCATCCCCCGGACAACTTCCTGGGCCAGATTCTCCGAGTAAAACTCGTCGACGCTCTCGATGATCGCCTCCATCAGCTTGCCGGTGGGCGAGTCGTCGGCGTGTTCGGTGATGGAGACGACACGGACGCCGCGGCGGCGAAGCATCGACTTGAAGGCGACGGCGTGCTCACGCTTGCGCGTGAAGCGGGAGAACTTCCAGACGAGGATCTCCTCGAAGGGGGCGTTGGGACCGCTGGCGGCGTCTAGCATCTTGCGGAACTGGGGCCGGTCCGCGGTACGGCCGCTCTCCGCCTCATCGACGTACTCACGGGCGACGAGGTAGCCGTTCTTCTCGGCGTAGTCGCGTAGCGCCCGCAGCTGCGCGGCGACGGAGAGGTCCACGTCCTGGCGTTCGCTGGAGACGCGGGCGTAGAGGGCGGCGGGCTTGGGGGCTGGTGGGTGCTTCATGCTGTGGTCCTTTCCGTTGCCGGTCTTTCTGCGGTCCTGACGTCCCGTAGGGAGGCGTCACGTGGAGTGACGCGGAGCTGAAGGTTGAGGGACCGGAGCACCTTGAGGACGGTAGCGAACTCCGGGTTTCCGGACGGGGCAAGCGACTTGTAGAGGCTCTCCCGCCCTAGTCCCGTCTCCTTCGCGACGTTCCGCATCCCCTTGGAGCGGGCAATCTCCCCGAGGATGGCCGTGATCCCACTCAGGTCGTCTGCCTGTAGGGCAGCGTCCAGAGAAGCGGCTGCCTTCTCCGTGGGCCAGGGCTGAAGTTCCATTCTCGGCATGGCTTCCTTCCTCGCGCTGGGAGCTGTTGCGGGTTGTGATCGGGGTATCCGAAAGGATACGACTATGCAACCTCGGAACTGCGCCGTGCGGAGATCCTAAGGTTCGGGAACGAGCCTACCGTCCCTTGCCTGGTCGCCGCCTCGGGCCCTCACGGCCACGGGAAGAGGGAGCATCGGTGCACGAGCCATCCCTGAGGTTCCTGCTGGCGCCAGCGGCGGCGGCCGACCCGTGCCGGCGCAGGTGGGCGCGCGCAATCATCCGCGCGAGCATCCGCAACCCCGATTCGAGGGTCTCCCGCTGTTCGGCGGTCTGTGTTTCCTGGCCTGTTGCACCGTCCATGTCGCTACTCCGGCCCACCAGTGTCCCTGTCGGTCGACCAGGGGTTAACGCCCTCGAAGGGGGTTCACTCGTGAACCCTTGCACACCCCGAGGAGCAACTAGGAGGTCTGGTCACCAGCCAGGGCCCTGGAGGTGGATATGGCCAACCAGGCAGCCAGGATCGAGGTCGTCGAAGTAGACGGCCTTCACTACGCGACGGTCCCGCTCCTGCCGGTGGCCGAGTAGGAAGGCTCCTGCCTCTCGTCGTCCAGCGAGACCTCGCCGGCCGAGTTCCTCGATCAGTTCTTGCCAGAGCGAGGGTGGGACTGTGAGGCGCGTCCGGGTCGGCCAGAGCCGGTAAGCACAGCGTAGGAGCCGGCTATACACCCGTGTAGTCCGCATCATTCAGCAGGTCGTGCAGGTACTGCAGAACCCAGGCAAGGTCCCTTCCCGCATGCCAAGCATGGCGCGGGTGTTTCTGAGGCCACCTTGAATGGCCCCTCAGCGCCACACGATCGAAGGGAGCGTAAAGAGCTGTCCCGTTCTTCCAGTCGCTGCGAAACACGGCCGCAGCGCGATGACCCTTCGGTCTGGAGTCCGCTGCCAGGACATCGCCTGTCGCCGGGTCCCAAGGCGTCAGCGTCGGTGCTGACGCCGGGTAGCCGGCCGCGTTGACGCGCAAGAAGAACTCGCGGGGGGGCGTTGTCCCTAGGCGCGACGGAAACCGCCACTAGCACGTAGGGCCATGCGATGTCGGCAATGATGCGCCACTTGCCCCGCTCCAGACCATCAACGAACCGGGGTCCGGCGATATGGTCACGGAGCGCGCGCTCGTCTGGGGTCAGTGCCACAACGATCCCTCCTACCCCGCAAACTTTTCCTTGGGGCGAAGGTCGAGGCAGACCGAGCAGTCCTCGTCCGCGATGGCCCCGATGTGCGCCGGGGGCTCAAACTTGGTTTCGGACCCGCAAAGCACGAACTCGTGCTTTGCGGCCTCGCTGTCCGTCAGCTTGAACCCTTCCGGACTGGCGGCCCACTTGAGAATTGCGTCCGCAGAGGCCGCCGGAGACACTGACTCTTCGATGCCCTCACCGGCGTAGCGGACTTTGACCGCCACCTTGCGGCATAGGGAGACATGAACGTGACAGCGCTCCGTGACCCCTAGTGCGGCGAGACCCATCTCTGGGTCCAGCGGCGCTTCGGAATCCTCCAGCCAGACGAAGGCTTCCTCTCCCAGGCACTCGATGCCGAAGTCCTTGACGGTGCTTCGTGGGTCTACCTCGACGAACGCAATCTCCCCCGCTCGCATGTGAAGAAAGATCTCAATCACGGGGAACAACTCCTTTGAAAACGCCTCCCGTTTCCTAAAGAGAACGGTAGGCCGAGCGCGTTCCCTTGTCAATACGCGTCACGTTCCCAAATCAGAACGCTTACGTTAGAGTGTGGTTGGGAGAGCGGATGGCGGAATCTCCAGGAGCAAGAGTGAAGCAGCTGCGCGGAGAGCAAGGGCTCTCGCTGAGTGAGCTTGCCCGGCTCTCGGGCGTGTCCAAGGGGTATCTGTCCCAAGTCGAGCGCCTCAATGAAACGCGCCCCTCCGCATCGACCCTCTTCGCCCTCGCGAAAGCGCTCGGCACCTCCGTCGCTGCGCTGCTAGGAGAGCGCGAAGGGGATGATGCTGAGGGGCAGAAGACTGACATTCCGGACTCGCTGAGGCAGTTCGCCGAAGAGGCACGACTCCCGCCGGCTGAAGTAAGGATGTTGGCCGCAATCCGGTACCGCGGCTCGGCGCCAAGCGGGAAGGACGACTGGCGGTATCTCTACGAGTCCATCCGACGCAGTGTGAAACGGTAGGGTCACGGGGGTGCCTTGGCCCAACGCCGTCACCCTGCTTGGCCACGCGTACGGGGGCGACACGCCGGAAGACTCGATCCGTGTTGCAGTAGAGCAGGTGCGGCTGCAAGCGGGCGCGACAGGACCTCCACCACCACTCGAATTGGTAGCGTCCCTATGCGACGTTGAGCGGATCGAGGTTGTGGCAATGTCCAGCGCGGGATGCCTCATACCCCTTCCCCAGGGTGGCTACGTCATCCAAGTCAACGAGGGAGACTCGCCAGCTCGGCAGCGCTTTAGCAGCGCACACGAGATCTGCCACACCTTCTTCAACCGCGCTACCCGCCTTCAGCGTGGGTACGATGATGAGACTGTTGGCACCTTTGCTGGTAAGGGGGAGGAGCACTTCTGCGACATAGGGGCTGCCCACATGCTCCTGCACCCTCCATGGCTTCGAGACCTAGCCGGCGGTCGTGAGCCTTCACTCTCGGGACTACTCAAAGTTGCCACCGCGTGCGGAGCATCACTCGAGGCCACCGCTCGTCAAATCGCCACACTCGACATCTGGAAGTGCTCGTTCGTTTTCTGGGAACTCGGCTACCGGAAGAGTGAACGCGAACTGCTCGGACGCGCTCCCCTGCCAGGATTTGAGAGCGTGGCCCGGGCCCCCACAGCGAAGACGCGAGCATCCCGTGTGTACCCCAGTCAGGGAGTTCCCTACTTCCCACAAAATGCATCCGTCTCGGAGGAGAGCTCGATTGCAGAGACCCTTCGGACACAGGACTCATCAAGCGCCATAGAAGAGTTTGATCTGGGCTCGGGGAGCCTGGTCGCGGAGTGTGAGTCTCAGTACGTCGGCTACAGGCGAGCAGATGGTGAGTTGGTCCACCGGGTGCTCAGCCTCTTGCGGTGGGTCGAATAAGAACCAAGCCCGCCTCCTGACGGAGGTGAGGGAGCGGAGGTCCCCTGCGTTCGCCTGACAGCGAGTGAGAGAGCCGCAGCTCCGACGTTACTGGTCGCTCCGCAAGGCGTGCTCACCATTGCACGGGCGAAGGCATGGACGTTTGACACGCACAGACCCGAACCGGCGTCCGTGTCCTTCCGGAGGACATTCACTCTGACGCGTGAGCCGGGGCGACACCTTGAGTGAGAGTTCCCGACGGCATGCACAGGACTACAGACCAAGCGCTTGCATCGCGCCCCGGCGGCTGATGTATGGGCTAGCTGCGCGCGCTCCTGATGGCCTGCCGGAGAGCCTCGGTGATGCGCTTTCCCGACCGCTTGAAGCCGAGCTCGTCCATCATCTCCCGCAGGAGGTCATCCTCGGTGCGGAGCAGCGTGTCGGACTCGATCCAGCGGGCGACCTGCACAAGCTCGCCGAGGCTGTAGTCATCAATGCCGTCGTAGCCAAGGGTTCCCCTGGGGGGCACGCCGGGCGAGAGGGCACGCTGCGGAGAAGGTGGCTCAAGTGCCTTGGACGTGCCTTGAACAGTCCCAGCGGCAGCCAGCGGCGGCCCCTCCTCATCAGATGCTGCAACCGCCCGCTTCCATGCCTCTTCTGCCTTGTCGAGTTCGGCCTCGCGGTCGCGGAACCATGCAGTGGACCAGATGCGGTGGAAGCGCCACCCCTTGTCCTCGAGCACCTGCTGGCGGAGGCGGTCACGATCGCGGGCGGTAGGGGAGGAGTGATAGCTGGCGCCATCGGCTTCGATGGCCAGGACCATGCGTCCCGGTTCGTCGGGATGTGCGCACGCAAAGTCGATGCGGTAGCCGGAGACCCCGTACTGGGGGGTCACGGGGATCCCCCGCCCCTCCAGCCCCTCCTTGATGGAGAACTCAAATGGATTCAGGGGTGTGTCACTCACACCCGACCCGAGGTCGGTTCCACCCGAGGCGGCGTATTCGAGGTACTGGCGGAGCAGTTCGGCGCCCTTGGCCGACGACCGCCCCGGGTCCATGTCGCGGTGGCTGAAGGACGAGACAAGGGTGACCCGTGAGCGAGCGCGGGTAACCGCGACGTTGAGGCGGCGCTCTCCACCCTCGTGAAGGATGGGGCCGAAGCGGTAGGGAAGGTTCCCGTTGGCGTCCTTGTGGTAGCCGACGCTGAGGATGATGACGTCCCGTTCGTCGCCCTGCACGCGCTCGATGTTCTTCACGAAGAAGCGCTCTTCGTTCGTCTCGGAGAAGAACTCGTCGAGGGAAGGATCGTTCACCTCGCCCAAACGGCGCATCCGCGCGTTCTCGATGTTGTCGGCGTGATGCTGGCCGAAGGCGATGACGCCAAGTGTCTCCTTCGGGGTCGCATGCGCATGGTCGAGGATGAGGTCCACGACCTTCTCAACCTCGTCGGGGTTCGAGCGCGTGCCGGTGCCCCCGGTGATCGGGCGGAAGGGGATGAGACAGTGCGAGATGGGGCTGTCGACGATCGCGCCTGGGAAGGCGGTCAGCGAACCCCCGTAGATGTGGTTGTTGGAGAAGGCGATGAGGCGGTCGTCGCGGCTGCGATAGTGCCATTGGAGCATCTTGTCGCGAAGCAGGGCGTCCGCCGCGTCGAGCAGGGACTCGATGTCGGCGGTCAGTGCGACCGTTTCCTCCTGCTCTTCGGGCTCGTCACCCGCGGAATCTCGGCCGAAGAACGAGGTGGGCGGGAGCTGGCGACTGTCTCCTGCGACCACGGCCTGCGAGGCGCGGGCGAGGCTCCCGATGGCCTCGGCGGGCGGAATCTGGGAGGCCTCGTCGAAGATGACGACATCGAAGAGCCGCTGGTTGAGCGGGATCATCTCTGCCGCCAGAACCGGTGACATGGTCCAGCAGGGGCGGAGGGCGGAGAGGACGTGCGGCGCCTGCGCGAAGAGCTGACGGACACTGAGGTGACGGCGCTTCTTGGCAGCTTCCCTCCGGACCAGCGCGGTCTCCTCCCGATGGAGACTCATGGTGGCGATGATGGCCTCCGCGGTGAGGCGGTGGACCCGCTGCGGAGTGGAATCCAGATGCTGACGGTCCGTCTGGGCGAATTCGTCACGGTGTCGGGAGTGCCCGTCTCCATCGAATGTTGAGAGCCGTTGGTCATCGAACTCGAGGTCGTCGAGTACACGTCGAAGCCACGCGTGCTCGACGGCGCGGACGGCCAGCTCGGGAGGGATGGTTTCCCCCACGCGTTCCATGACGCGCGAGATGCCGGTCTTGCGGAATCGCTGTTCGAGTCCCCGGATGCGGGGGAGGCTGGCGACAAGATTGGGGTGTGCCGCAAGTCGCTCAAGTGTCTGGGCAAGTTCGCCCCGGTGCGTCCGTTGAAGGTCGCTGATGTCCACGATGTTCGCGAAAGCGTCGAGGTTGGCGACAAGCTCCGCGACGCGCTCCTTCGCGTCCCCTAGGCCCGAGGGCACGCGTGGCGTTCCGTCACCCCCGCGTCGCTTCCACTCTTCTTTCTGGTCTGCCGTCTCGTCCAGTAGCTCCAGAGCATCGCTGGCGGTCAGGCGCTCACCGGCGCGCACCGTGGAGGCCACCTCCTGACGCCCTTCCCAGTGTGAGGTCAGCGCGGCCAGCGTCGCGGCGATGTCGGTGTGGGATTGGTCATCAAAGTCCCGCACTCCACCCCGTTCGCCAAGAGCGTCCAGGGCATGCAGGAGCTCTTCTAGGAGCCCCGTAGCTTCTCCCAGGTTGGAGGGAGGTCGCGGGTCACCAGCACGAGCACCCCGCTGTCTCCATTCGTTGGCCTGCTCGGAGGCTTCCTCCAGGAGCTCAAGGAGGTCGATGGGGGGCAGGACGTTACTTTCGCCGTGGACGCTTGGCGAAGTCGCCGTGGGGCCCTCAGGAACGCGCAAGGTTGAGGCCACCTCTTGTCGTCCCTCCCAGTGCGATTGCAGCGTGGCCAGCATTTCGGCGATGTCGGTATGTGAGTCCTGGCGGAACTGCTGCCGTCCACCCCGTTCGCCGAGTTCGTCGAGGGAGCGCACCAACTCTTCCAGGAGTCGCCTGACCTCTTTCAGGTTGGAGGGAAGGCGGGGATTGCCACCGCGAGCGCTCAGCCGCTTCCATTCCACGGCCTGCTCGTCGAGCTCTTCAGCCAGTTTGAGGAGGTCGGCACTCGACAGGGCGGCGGGCTCCTTGTGGACGCTGAGCACTGTCTGCTTCCCCGATCGGTAGCCCTTGGAGAAGACTTGGGCTGCCATTCGCGCCAGGCCGCCCCTGCCTGCTGGCGCTAACACATCACGCAATGAGGCAAGGTCGAGCTCGTAGGCAATCGGGCTACAGTGTCCCAACGTCTGTTCGACGCCTGATAGGAAGGCGACTACGTACTCCCACTCCACCACCGCTTCGGGTCGGGTCAGCCCCACCTCATCCAGCGCCGCGAAGACAGCATCTCGTGCCTTCGGCAAAACCTCGTCGCCAAGGCGAGTGACGAGGTCGAACGTTTCCCGCTCGGCCGCAGGACCCTGTTCGAAGAGGTGGGCGGCCACGCGTCCGTAGGAGCTCCCCCGGAGGGTCAATGCACCATGGAGCGCCTCGAAGTCCAGTTTGTATATCTCCGGGTGGGACCGCTTGAGAGTACTCTCGACACCTGTGAGAAAGTCGATGGCTCTCTTCCACTCCCCTATCGTCTCCGGTCGGTTCAGCCCCACATCGTCGAGGGCCGCAAAGAGGGAGTCTCGTGCTGCCGGCAGGACCTCGCCGCCAAGACGAATAACGAGGTCGAACCCTTCCCGCTCGAATTCAGGACCCCGTTCGAGGAAGCGACCGCTCACCTGTGCCGCTGCGCTTCCTTCTGGGAGGGTCAACACATCACGAAGGATCGCTTGGTCCAACTCGTAGACCGTTGGTCGGCAGTGCTCAAGGGTCTTTTCGACAGCCGAGAGAAAGTCGGCCGCCTGCTGCCACTCCTGTGCCGTCGCTGGCATTGTGAGACCGACCTCATCGAGCGCCCTGAAGAGTGCCTCGCGCGCAGCGGGTAGCCCTTCGTTCGCGAGGTCGCGGACCAGGTCGAAAGCCTTGCGCGCCTCCTCGGCGGTGGTGATGGTGCTGTGGGCCCACTCCGGGTGGTCCTCCTCGAGTTTGTGACCACCAAGGTCGATCCACTCCTCAATCTCGCCGGTGAGCCGCTCGAAGCCATCTCGATCGAGGTTCCGTGCCGCGTCCGTGGAGAGTCGTAACTGCGTGCGGGCGGCTTCGGGGATTGCGAGGAGACGTTCACGCATGTGGAAGACGCACAGATTCCATGGCTTGCGTGGTTGGTGCAGGGCCGCGTCGTTTGCGATGAGCGAGTCGCGCCGCTCTTCAAGACGACTGTGCAGAGCTGAGTAGTCGCGTGAGGGGATCGTGGCGACATGGCCGAGTGAGTCCGCAAGCGTGCGCGCGAAGTCTCGTCGTGAGGTGATGCGGCCGTGCATGTCCATGACGAGGTCACTGAGCCCGACCTGCTCAAGCCGCTTTGTCACGGCTTCGATGGCAGCACGCTTCTCCGCAACGAAGAGCACGCGCTTCCCTCGGGCGATGAGAGCGGTGATGAGGTTGACGATGGTCTGAGACTTGCCGGTACCGGGAGGCCCCTGAATCACCAGTGACTCGCCTCCCAGTACGCGATTGATGGCCATGTGCTGGCTTGAGTCGGCGTCCAGCACGAGGAACTCCTCTGCGGGTGGATCGATATCGGGCTGGTTGGGGTCGGGGTCGCAGATGAGGGATGTGAGCGCATCGCGAGCCCCCTGATCGCCGGCGATGGCGGCAACGATGTCACTCTCTGCGAAGAGTTCCCCGTTCTCCTCAAGGTCTGTCACCAGAGGCATGGTGGAGTACGAGAAGATCGCAGTAACGATTCGTGGCTCGATCACTAGCTCTGGCAGGGCACTCCACGAATCCTCCAGGCGAGCAAGCAGGGCGCGGAAGCTCTCAAGGTCGGTCGGCGGATCTTCAGCTACATCCGCCTCGTCAGCTTCGGTGTCGATGTCGTGCTCGCCACGCAGGATGTGGGTCAGTACGGGGTTGAGATGAGCATCCCCCGAGACCTCGATCCTGAAGTCGCGTGCAGCGGCGCCGGTGGCTTCCACCTCAAGGGGCAGAAGGACGACCGGAGCTTTGGGCTCCGTGCCCTGCTCGACCTTCCAGGTGGCCAGTCCGATCCCCGCGAAGCACGTCTCGATGCCCTTCTCTTCGCGGTTGGTGAGGCCCGTCCTGTGGATAGCAGTCAGCCGGCGACGGGCGTCGTCGAAGGGGAGAGGGGCATCGGGGTCATCAGTTCTTTCAGAGAAGAGCTCGCTGAGGTTGACGGGCTTGTCCGCCAACAGGCGGTTCAGCGCTTGCGCATTCAGCCCCTCGGCCTGTCCAAGCGTGAGATCGAGCGTGCTGGTTTTCAGATCGCGGTACCGGCGGAGGCGGTTGCGCCCAGAGGTGTCGACGAGGTCGTTCTGCCACCGCTTGGTGGCCCGGCGGACGGTATCAAGGCGTGCAGCGGTTGGCTTCGGCATAGGCCGCGTATCTTAGCCGCGCCCGAGCGCGAGTGAAGGCGCGTTCTGGACGGGAGGAATGCGCGTTGCTGCCGCCTGGTCGGGGGAGGGGTAGCCTCTACACCTCGTGAGTCTCGAGTAGAGATTCGGTCGCCTCCACGACCGACCTGATGGTGCGAAGAAGGCGTTGACCTCTTCGACCTCCAGCAACTCCAATCCTGCCAAGGCCCACTCTCCAAGTCACCCTGACCTGCCACGACGGCAGCCAGCAGCGGCCCTATGCTTCGTGTCCACAATTCACGTCCCTGCGAACGCAAAAGGCGCGCCTACCCGTTGCCTGTGAAGATCGTCTCCTGGAACATCGCACGCCGCTCGGAGCCGTGGCGGGTTCTCGACGGTATGGATGCCGATATCGCGCTGCTCCAAGAGGCCGCGAAACCACTGCCGGACGTAGCCGAGCGAATCGACATCGATCCGGCTCCCTGGTGGATCGTCGGCGAGGACGCTTCAAGGCCATGGCGAACAGCGCTCGGCTCTCGGAACGCGTCAGAGTGGAGTGGATCGAAGCGAGTTCCCTCGAGGATGCGACTGAAGGGCAGTGGGCGGTCAGCCGTCCCGGCACACTCAGCGCTGCACACGTGTCGGCGCCCAATATCGAGCCCTTTCTGGTCGTGTCCATGTACTCGCTCTGGAGCAAGCCCCACGCGACCACCGGTAGCAGTTGGATTGTCTCGGACGCCTCGGCCCACCGCGTCGTCTCCGATCTGTCCGCACTCATCGGACGCGAGTCCGGCCACCGGATCCTGGCCGCTGGAGACCTCAACATTCTTCATGGACATGGAGAGAACGGGAACGAGTACTGGGCCTCGCGTTACGCAACGGTGTTCACGCGGATGGAAGCGCTGGGATTGCCGTCCTCAGGCGCCGCGCGGGCGGCAGGCGGACCCCTGGCCACAGGAACTCCCCAGGGACAGCAAGAACGTCCCCACGTACCACTCGAATCGGCAGACACCGAAAACTGCAACCCGTCAGCTGGACTTCGTCTTCGCCTCCAGGGGAATGGCCGATTCCGTGAGCGTCCGCGCGCTCAACGAACCAGACCAGTGGGGCGCCAGCGACCACTGCCGCCTGGAGATCGAGGTCCGGTAGTTCCGAACACAGGAACTCGGGACCGCAAGCTAGGCGACCGAGCCGAGCGGTGTGCCCAAGGGCTTGTCACACGTCGTCTGGTTCTCCCCCGGTGCCCTCGGTGTGGCCAACCCTCACCAGTTCCCGGTGTGCAATCGGAGGCGTGCCCGGGCTTCAGGTCGAACGGCCCGCCTCTAACCATGTCGTCTATCGGTTCGAACGTGCCCGGTGCCTTGAACTCGAGCGTCGTGCCCAGCGCATCACCTGCGGCTAGGCCCAGCAGGCAGCCTCGGAACCGGTCGCGCGTGGTGGGTTCGCTCATGTAGGGTCTCCCGTCGACGGCTCGGTCCAGTTACGGACGTAGGCACACTGCTGAGGCGTCTCAGGTGATTCCGGTCGACGGGCCGCCTTCTCCACCCCCTGCCACCACTCTGCGATCTGGGCCAGGGCCTCGTTGCCGGTGCGCCCGTGCCGCACGAGCCAGCAGCCGACCACCGTGCCGGTCCGGCCGACCCCGCCCCAGCAGTGGACATAGACGGTCTTGCCTCCACCCAACGCAACGTCGATGGCGTCGAGGATGCTGGCCATCTCGCGCAGGCTTCTCGGGACCGACACATCCGGGATAGGGCAACGTTGGTGCGCAGCGGACACTCCCTGCCGGCTTGCTTCCTCCTCCGCGATCCCGGCGTATGGAGCCAACTCGTGGAGCTCTGTCAGATCGATGAAGTGGTCGATGCCCGCGCTCAGGAGGGTCCGCAGCTTTGCCGCGGCCTCCCCAGGACTCTTCGCGCCGGGATACTCGCCCGCCGCAAAACGGCCCGGTTCGACCCAGTAGCTGTTGGGCGTCGGTCGGTCAGCGCCGATGGCAGGGCTCATGCTGGTCACGTCCGTCCTTCAGTGACGACCATTATCGTGCGGGCCGAAACTCTCATGCATGCGAGGGGTCCAAGACATGCTGAACCTGATCGAGCACCTGCGATCCTTCAACCGGAAGGAGCGGTTCATCCTTCTCACCGAGGCTCTCGGTAGGGAGCGCCTCGGCGAGGACTTCCGGCGGCGGCTCGGGGAAGCCATAGGCATGACAATCCCGGCCGACGCCTACGTCGCCATGGACTACCACCTCGACTGGCTGCAAATGGCCCTCCACCTGGCGGACAACCCCCCGCCGAAGGAGCCAATCCGCAACGACGACCTCGTCACCGGGAACCAGGAGGACTCGGACCTTCTTGTGGCGTTCGACCACGAGTTGACGACACACATCGTTCTGATTGAGGCGAAAGTCGAGACGGGGTGGACCAACAAGCAACTCAACTCGAAAGCCGAACGCCTCAGCCGGATATTCGGAGAAGGCCGTCCCGGCGTTCACCTGGCGACGCCTCACTACCTACTCGCATCACCCAAGCCCCCTTCCTTGGCCGTCAGCACTGCCGAGTGGCCAGAGTGGATGACCCGCGACGGGGCCGCAATCTGGATGGAGCTGAGGCGGCCGACGGCCCTGCGCAAGGTGACGCGCTGCGCCGAGGACCGGCGCCCCTCGGCGTCCGGCCAGTTCTTACGGATCGACCCTTAGCGAGGCTCCTCTGCCTGCGGGGGCTCCTTCCCACCCGCCCCGCTAGCATGGCCCCGTGCAGCTTGTCGACGGGCGGCTGGTGTACTCCGCGACGGACCTCGTTGGGTACCTGGAGTGCCGGCACCTTGCGAAGCTTGAGCGTGCAGCTGTCTGGAACCACCTGGAGAGACCGGAGCGCTCCGACCCGGTGCTGGACCGCATCGCCCAGCGAGGTATCGAGCACGAGCAGCGCTTTCTGGAGTCGCACCGCGACGACGGGGTGACGGTCGTCGAGGTCGGGCGGGATGAGAACCTGCCCTACGAGGAGCGCCGTATCCGCGGCCGTGACGAGACCCTCGCCGCAATGCGGGAAGGCGCCGACGTCATCTTCCAGGCGGTGCTCTTCGACGGCCGCCGCTTCGGCTACGCCGACTTCCTGCGGCGGGTCGAGCGCCCCAGCAACCTCGGCGAGTGGAGCTACGAGGTCTGGGACACGAAGCTCGCCCGTCACGCGAAAGCGTCAGCCGTCCTGCAGCTGTGCCTCTACTCCGACATGGTTTCGGAGCTGCAGGGAGTGCAACCGGAGGAGATGCACCTTGCGCTCGGCGGAATCCAGCGCGAGACAGTCTCGTTCCGAGTCGCCGACTACGCTGCCTACTACCGGCTCGTCGCGCGGGAGTTCGAGGCGTTCCTCGATAGCGGCGAGGTCTTCCCGGTGGAGGGCACGCCGGAACCGGTCGAGCACTGCCACGTGTGCCGCTGGAGCGAGCGCTGCCGGAAGCAATGGCGCGCCGAGGATGACCTCTCGCTGGTCGCCGGCCTGTCTTCGCGGCAGCGTCGCGCCCTGCACGCCATCGATGTGACTACGCGCACCAGTCTCGCCGAACCGGCAGACCCGCTCCCGGATCGCCTCGACGGCGCCGGTCGCGAGGCGCTGGCCCGAATCCAGGCGCAGGCCGAGATCCAGGTCCGCGGCGAGCGACTCGAGAAGAAGATCTCGGAGCGCATTGAGCCCGCCCGCGACCGCGAGGACGAACTCGTTCCCAACCAGGGACTGCTCATGCTCCCGGAACCGTCACCGGGCGACCTCTTCTTCGACATCGAGGGCGACCCGTTCTTCGGCTCGGAGGAGGTCGACGGCATCGAATACCTTTTCGGCGTTGTCGAGCCAAGTGACCCGGATGCGGACGGGCAGCCAGAGTTCCACGCCCTCTGGTCGATCGAGCAGGGCACGGTCACGACCGGTGCCGAACGACGCGCCTTCGAGGCCTTCATCGACCTCGTCATGGACCGGCTCGAATCCGACCCGAACCTGCACATCTACCACTACGCCCCCTACGAGCCGACCGCCGTCAAGCGACTCGCGGGGCGCTACGGGACGCGCGAGGAGGAGGTCGACCAGCTCCTGCGCGGAAATGTGTTTGTCGACCTCTATCGGGCCGTGCGCCAGGGTATCCGGGCGTCCGTCGAGAGCTACTCGATCAAGCGGCTGGAGCCCCTCTACGACTTCGACCGTGAGGTCGACCTGCGGGACGCGGGCACGAGCATCGTGGAGTTCGAGACGTGGCTTGAGCTTGGGCAAGGGGACGAACGGGAGGAGCTGCTCGCGGAGATCGAGGGTTACAACCGCGACGACTGTGTCTCGACGCTGCGCCTGCGGGACTGGCTGGAAGGGCAGCGAGCTGAGCTTGTCGGCGAACTCGGGGACATGCCCCGCCCGGCGGTGCCTGAGCCGGAGGAGCGGCAGGATAGCGAGGAACAGAAGGCCGTCAACGAGCTGGCGGATTCCCTCTGCGCCGGCCTCTCGGACAACATCGAGGAACTAAAGGGAGACGAGCGCGGACGTTGGATTCTGGCGCAACTCCTGAACTGGCACCGGCGCGAGGCGAAGTCGTTCTGGTGGCGGTATTTCTATCTCGTGAGCGAACTGACCGATGAGGAGCGTCGTGAGGAGTCCGACGCCCTCGGTGGCCTGACCTTCGAGGGCTCGTGGCGGGACCCGAGGCCGAGGGCGCGTTCGACCGTCTACCGGTTCCACTTCCCGCCCCAGGACCACGCCATCAAGCTCGACAAGGCTCCACACGACCCAGAAACCGAGAAGGCCGTTGGAACGGCAGTCCGCATCGACGACGAGGAAGGAGTGATCGACATCAGGCGGGGCAGCAGCCAGCCCCCGCCAACTCCTACGTCGCTCATCCCGTTCGAGTACTTCCAACCAAAGCCCAAGCCGGAGAGCCTGCAGCGGCTCGCCGTGTGGGTCCTCGAATACGGTCTTGACGGCGCCGGTCCGTACCAGGCGGCACGAGACCTGCTCGCCCGCCGGCCACCGAGGCTGGGGCAGGAAGAAGGGCAGCGGCTTCTGAACAAGGGCGATGACGCGCAGGATGCCGCCCGCCGCCTGGTCGCGGGCATGGACGAGAGCTACCTTGCCGTCCAGGGGCCGCCCGGGTCGGGGAAGAGCACGGTGGGGGCGGAGATGATCGTGGACCTTGTGGCCGCGGGGAAGCGCATAGGCGTCACCGCCAACAGCCACAAGGTCATCGGCGAGCTGCTGGCGAAGGTGGCAAGGGTCGCGGGCCAGCGAGGCGTGGACGTGGCCATCGGCCAGCGCTCGTTCGACGAGCCCACCTACGCCGAGGCCGAGCACCTGGAGGGCAACGATGCGGCGCGGGAAGCGCTCGCCGATGGCTCCCTCGACATCGTCGGCGGGACGACCTGGCTCTGGGCGCGCGAGGACATGGTCGAGAGCATCGACGTGCTCTTCGTCGACGAGGCCGGACAGATGTCGCTCGCGGACGCGCTGGCAGCTTCGCTGGCGGCGACGAACCTCGTCCTCCTCGGCGACCCGCAGCAGCTCGACCAGCCGCTACAGGGCGTCCACCCGCCGGGAGCGGAGCGCTCGGCGCTCGCCCACGTGCTCCACGGAGAGCGGGTGATGCCAGACCACCTCGGCCTCTTCCTCGACGGGAGCTGGCGGCTCCACCCGAAGATCACCGACTACACCTCGGAGGTGTTCTACGAGGGGCGCCTGCACTCGCACCCCGGCCGCGAGCGTCTCGACCTGGAGGGCGTGCCGCCCCTGTCCGGTACCGGCATCCGCTTCGTGCCAGTCGAGCACAGCGGCCAGTCGAGCGAGTCGCCTGAGGAGGCGGGGGAGCTGGCCGCCCGCGTCCGCGCCCTGCTCGGCGCTAGCCCGGCCTTCACCGACGCCGAGGGCTCAACACACCCGCTTGACGACTCTGATGTCCTCGTCATCGCGCCCTACAACGCCCAGGTGAAGGCCATCCGCGACGCCCTTCCCGGATTCCGCATCGGTACCGTCGACAAGTTCCAGGGGCAGGAGGCGCCCATCTCCATCTACTCGATGGCGACAAGCTCCGCCGATGAGGCCCCACGCGGCATGGAGTTCCTCTACAGCCTCAACCGCCTCAACGTGGCCACCAGCCGCGCCCAGTGCCTCGCACTCGTCGTCGCCAGCCCGGCGCTCATCCGCGTCCGCTGCCGCACGCCCCGCCAGATGCGCCTCGCCAACGCGCTCGCGAGGCTGGTCGAAATGGCGGGTGAGGGTGCGTAACTGACCAATGGTAGCGAGCGATCTGTGCGCCTCCCTCTCCTGACACTCTAATATCGAAATTCCCTTTACACTTGACAATGTCAGCGACGTCGGAGATCATCCGGTTGCAGGGCGGAGACGCAGCGAGCTTGCCGCAGGGCCCGCCACTGGGAGTGAGGTTATGCCTGAGGGTGACCGGTTTGAACGCAGCCTTGGCGCAGGATGGCGCAGTGCCTTCCGGCTGATGAGGGACGAAGGCAGTGCAGCCGAGGTCAACGACAAGCTGATTGAATCGCTTGCCAGGGCCCTGCGGACGAACGCCGGCATACCTGGGCTTGAGGCGATCACCGCTGTCGTCGCGAGGCAGCACCAGACCTCACCGATGGCGGTCTATGAGGCCTTGGACGGTATCGCGCGAGACCAAGTTGGACACCGCCACACTAGGGTCGCAGCAGAAATCGCGAAGTCCTCCTTCGTGCTGAGCGGGCTCGACGCCGGAGCAACTGCGCCAGGAGACATGGGCCAAAGGGTTGCCACCCGTGCCTGCATCGCCCTTGTGGATCACTACTTCTTTGGCAGGACGCGGGAGCGCCTGATTACCGCGGGCAGGCTGCGAGACCATGCGGACGCACAGGGGTGGAGAAGTCAGACGATTGAAGCTATCCGGCCGCGGCTTGAGAAGGTGGCTCGGCAACTCCTTCAGAGTCCGGACGCCAGTGGCCTGCGGGCGCCGAACCGTGACACCCCTAGGAAGTCCACCAGTGACCTTCTCCGTGAGGAGTTGGGGGTCAGCCCTTCCCGCGTGACGCAATGAAAAGGGATGCCTACAGCTACGACTTCACGGGAGGAGACCTGCCAGTGGAACTTGGAAGGTCCTTCTGGCTGGACGGTGGTTCCCTGTCGAGAACGTTCTTCGACGCGCTTCCTGCCAGTTCAGCAGACCTGCTGGACGTCGTAATGGCCGTTTACACGGCCGATAGGCGTTCGAGGCGCCACTTCAAGCACGGGCGCACCGGTCAACGCGCGATCGAAGTTCGAATCGGGTTGCGAAACCCAGCACGCTGGGCCGAGCGAGAGCTTGCGCAGGGACTGCAGGAGCTCCTCTATTGGGTCAGCGAGGATGAATGGTCCTTCCGGTTTGACGAGCGGAAGGGAGGTCCGTCCGCTGCGGAGGCTGAGCACTTCCTGTTTGCCCTGCCTCCCGAACCCCCAGTCACGGTCTCCCTGTTCAGCGGCGGCCTTGACTCTATTGCAGGACTGGCCTGCCACCTTCAGGAAACCTCCGACGGGTCAAGGGTCCTCGTATCGGGGTCCACTCACAACCGGTTGAAGCATCGTCAGCAGGCGCAGGTGGCAAGCATCCGGACGGCCCTCGAAGAGCGCACCCTTGGGGCTGGGGCTCGCGTATCGCACGTAGCGGTGCCCTTCGGCATAGGTCCAAGCCAACGGGAGGAGAAGGGGCAGCGCACGCGCGCATTGGTCTTTCTTGCTCTGGGTGTTGTTGCGGCCGTCCAAGCCCGCGCTGACACCTTGTGGGTGTATGAGAACGGCATCGGGGCCCTCAATCTCTCTGAACGAGGCTCAGCTTGGAGTCGACAACTACCGGGGCGTGCATCCCCGATCCCTGAGGATGTTTGAAGACCTCGCCGAGCAGGCGCTCGACCAGCCGGTCCATGTCAGGAACCCTTGCCTGTTCCGCACGAAAGCGGAGATGTGTCGGGGCCTACCGGCAGCCGGCCTCGCCGACACGGTGAGGGAAACGGTGTCCTGTGACAGTTTTCCACTGCGGGTGAAGGACACGCCCCAGTGTGGTTCCTGCACTTCCTGCGTTCTCCGGAGGCAGGCCCTCGCTGCCAGTGGGTTGACGCGCTACGACCCGTCCGAGGCATACCGTGATGACCTGCGCGACCCCTCGGCCCCGAGAAAAGACCGGCTCTTCGGTCTCGAGGTAATGCGTGGGCAGGTCTACAGAGTGGACCAGTGCCTCAATGTCGCAGACCCTTGGCGCGCGTTGACGACCGAGTTCCCAGAACTTGCACGAACCCAGGCTGATGTTGCGAAGCACGAGGGACTCAAGCCGGAGTGGGTTCGTGACCAGTTCGTCAGGCTGTACCGGGCCTACGTGTGCGAATGGCGGCTGTTCCCGCAACAGCTCGCTGGCTGCTAAGGAGGTTCCCATGGAGGAGCATGCACTCGAGAGCATCGACCCCCGAGCACTTGGACGGCGCCTTCAGGAAGCGAGGAAGGCTCGAGGGCTCACGCAACAGGACGTGGCGGACTCCCTAGCAGTGGCCCGGACGACTGTCACCGCACTGGAGAAGGGGGAGCGCCGAACGAGGCCAAGCGAGCTTATCCAGCTCGCCCGGCTCTACGGGAGACCGGTGAGCGAGTTCGTCGGCCCGAAGGAGCCGGTCGTGGACTTCGCCGTCCAATTCCGCAAGGCTGCTGGGGCGGGGGCTGATGCGGAGACGAGCGAGGCGGTGGAAGAGTTCCGCCGCCTGTGTGAGGACTACCTGTACCTTGAGAACCTGAGTGGCGCACCGCTCAGGCGGAACTATCCGCCCCGGTACTCGACGGACGGGACTACCCCGGAGAGTGCTGCTGTAGACGTTGCCTCGTCCGAGCGCAACCGACTGGGACTGGGCGACGGGCCACTCCTGCGGCTGAGGGACACGCTTGAGAGTGACGTGGGCCTACGGGTGCTCGTTATCGACCTGCCGTCACGGGTGGCTGGTCTCTTCTCCTACACGGAGGAGCTTGGGGGCTGTATCGCCGTGAACGCCCGTCACCCCGGGGAGCGACGACGCTGGTCGATGGCCCACGAATATGGCCACTTCCTCACGAACCGCTTCCAATCGGAGATCTCGCTCCTCGCCTCGCATCAGCGTGTTCCGGGAACCGAGCGGTTTGCCGATGCGTTCGCGCGCTGTTTCCTGATGCCGGCTCCTGGACTCCGGCGCCGTTTTAACGAGCTGTCGCGTGCAGTCGACGGCCAGGTCACGGCTGCTGAGGTCTGCCGGGTTGCCCACCAGTACGTTGTCTCCGTAGAAGCGATGATGCTGCGCCTGGAGGAACTGGGGGTTCTTCCAGGGGGCACCTGGGAGCGGCTACGGGACAGAGGGTTCAAGGTCCGGGAGGCGCAGGACATCCTCGGTTTGACCCCGCACCCGTCCGGCGACCAGCTATTGCCCCTGCGCTACCAATACCTGGCTGCTCGCGCCTACGAGGAGGGGGAGCTTACGGAGGGGCAGTTAGCCCGGCTCCTGCGAGTCGATCGCGTCCTGGCGAGACGGGCGGTTCAGAGGCTGACGCATCCACTGCACCTCCTCGACGAGGGAGAGGTCGCGTCTTTACCGGTCGACCTGGCGAGCAGCTTCAGCGGGCAGGGCGCCTGAGGCGGTCGGCTCGCTATGACGCACCCCCTCGGCACTCTTCTGCTTGATGCCAGCTGCCTCCTGAACCTCTATGCGACAGGCCGCTTCTCGGACATCGCCATCGCGCTCCCCTACCAGCTCGCTGTCGCCGACTACGTGCTCGAGGTGGAGGCCCTCTACGTCTGGCGCCCCGATCCGACTGGCACTCGAGAAGAACCCGAGCCGGTGGACCTCTCATCCCTGGAAGAGGAAAGCCTGGTGCAGGTGATAGGTCTGGCGAACCCTGAGGAAGAGGCCACATTCGTCGAGTTGGCCGCCCTAGTCGATGACGGTGAAGCGATCACAGGTGCGCTTGCCGCCCACCGACAGTGCTCGCTGGCAACCGACGACCGGAAGGCGCGCCGCGTGCTGAGCGAGCGGCTCTCAACGGTCCAGGTGCTCTCCACGCTGGAGTTGCTGAAGTTGTGGGCGGACGGAGCCGCAGTTCCGGACACTGAACTCCGGGCAGCGGTGGATGGCATACGTGTGGGTGCAAGCTACGTGCCCGGCCCTCGAGATCCCCTCTACTCCTGGTGGCAAAACATCATGGAGGGCGAGCCCCTTTAGCCCGAATCCACCGACCGAAGCTTGATGGGGCGGGATGCTGGGCTGCCGGAGAGTTCGGCGGCGGGCCGGCGTTCGCCGGGCGGTGCCGGGGGCGGGCCGGAGCGAGGAGCCGTCGCTCAGCGCGGCTCGGCGGCGCTGAGGGCGCGGGCGCGAGGGTGCGCGGGCATGCTGGCGCGAGCCTCGGAGCCGGGCCGGCGCTGTGAGCGGGCGTCAGGCCGGGAGCGGTATCGCCCGTAGTCGCGCGAGGGCGGCTGCCAGCTGCCCAGCCCAGGGCCAGCGCTTCGGGAGGTGCAGGGTCCAGCGCCGGGCAGAGTGGGTGAGCCGTCCGGCGAGAGCGAAGTAGCGCCGCCTGAGCGTCCTGGTCGTCACGATTCCCTCGCCGAGCCCGAGGCGCGCCGTCCAGCGGGCGAGGTTGTGCGCGATCACCTGCACCGCGAGCCAGGCCGCGTTCGCGGCGAAGCGGCCCGAGGGGAGATGGTTCAGCCCGACGCCGTACTTGAGGTCGCGGATCGCGTTCTCGATCTCGGCGTGCCGGCGATGGTCGGCCTCGAGCTCCATCATCTCCCCCGCGCGATCGGTGATGAAGGCGTGGTAGCTGTAGTCCACGAAGAGCGCGAGCTGTGAGCCGGGCGTCGGCTTCACGCGCCGCACGATGAGCCGCACCGCGGTGGCATCCTCCGTGTGCTGGAACGGGGTGTAGGTCGTCTCGGCGACAGCGGCGCCGTCGTCCTGCCAGTACGGGATCGGCGTCCAGTCCGCTTCCGGGATCGCCTCGATCAGCGTGCGTACGTTCGGCTGCTGGCGGATCGTGACCGAGAAGCGGACATCCATCGCGCGGCAGGCGGCGACGACGGCGTGGTTGTAGAAGCCGCTGTCGGCGCGCATCGTCAGCTGCCCACTCGCTCCGGCAGCGCGCACCCGGCCCACCGTCTCACGCAGGAAGTGTGCGGCCCCCCGAGCGGTGTTGGCGCGGCCCTCACGCAGCCGCGCCATCAGCACCTCACCGGTCCCGGCTGCAACCGCGAGCAGCGGGTGATAGCCGCGCGCGCCGCTGTAGCCGGGGTGGCGGGCGCCCTCCTTGGCGAGGCCGTAGGTCTCGCAGAGCGTCGAGTCGAGGTCGATCGTGAGCGGCGCCTCGCCTGGTCCCGCCCCGGCCGCCCAGCTGCGCGCGAGCAACTCGCGGCTGAGGCGGTCGAGCTGGCGGACGTGGCCCCAGCGGAAGCTGCGCAGGAAGGTCCCGAGGGTGGACGGCGCCTTCACGGTGCAGCCGAGCACGCGCCCGGCGCCGCCGGCGCGCATGGCATCGGCGTCAGCGATGCAGTCACCGCCCGCGAGCGCCGAGGCGACCAAGGTCAGCAGTTTGTCGCCGGCGTTCGCCCGCCCCGCTGCGTCATCGAGGTCGAGGTGGGCGTCCGCCAGTTCACCGAGGCCGAGCCGGCCAGCGAGCGTGGCGGGGAGCAGCAGGCCCGCGTGGTCCCCGAGGCGGTCGTCGTCGAAGGCGATGTCTATCCGGTCGGGGTTGCTCGTTGCTAGCATCGAATGGGTGCTCCCTGTGGCTGGTACGTAATTCGACCAAACCCATTGTCCCAGCTACAGCGGAGCACCCAACCGCAGCCGCTCGCGCGCTCTTCTTCGGTGGATCGGGGTTTAGGCGTCGTCAACGCACCTCCTAGCAGCGGGCCGCTCTACGCGGGCTCGGACGACCTTCACATCGAGGTAGCGGGCATCTTGGCGCGGGGACGCTAGACTGGCGCCAATGTCCAGACCGCTGGACCCAGGGGGGCCAGCGGTGGACCAGTAGAGGTAGCGAGCAACACCATCCATGCCCCGCATATTCGACAACCTAGAGCCCGGCACAACGCTTCTGTCTGCCCTCCAGGAGACCTTCGCCCTCTCCTCTCGTGCAGACCTCTGTGTCGGGTACTTCAATCTCAGAGGGTGGGATGGCCTTGCGCCGAACGTAGACAACTGGGGCGCCGGGGACGGCCCCTGCCGGGTGCTTGTGGGGATGCAGCGGCTCCCCCACGAGGAGTTGAGGACTGCACTCAGTTTGGTTGACCGCCCCTCGGGCATGGATAACCAGACGGCGCACCGCCTCAAGGAGGAACTGGCTGAGCAGTTCCGCCAGCAACTGACCGTCGGTGCGCCCACCAACGTGGCTGAGCGGACCCTGAGGCGGCTGGCCTGCCAGCTTCGCGAAGGCAAGGTCGTCGTGAAGCTCTATCTTCGCCACCCGCTGCACGCCAAGCTCTACCTCCTGTTCCGCGACGACCCCATCAATCCGGTGGTGGGGTACTTGGGAAGCAGCAATCTCACGTTCTCCGGGCTATCTGGCCAAGGAGAGCTCAACGTCGATGTGCTCGATCACGACGCCACGCTGAAGCTTCAAGACTGGTTCGAAGACAGGTGGGACGATCGCTATTGCGTAGACATCACGGACGAGCTGGCCGAGATCATCGAGGAGAGCTGGGCGCGCGAGGAATTGCTCCCGCCTTACTACGTCTACCTCAAGATGGCCTATCACCTGTCGCATGAGGCCCGCGCTGGCCTTGCAGAGTTCAAGATCCCGAAGGTGTTTGGTGACCGCCTCTTCGACTTTCAAGCGGCGGCGGTCAAGATCGCTGCCCACCACCTGAACAAGCGCAACGGCGTCCTCATCGGTGACGTTGTCGGACTCGGCAAGACCCTCATGGCTACCGCTCTGGCGCGCATCTTCGAGGATGACCATGGGCTGGAGACGCTCATCCTGTGCCCCAAGAATCTCGTGTCCATGTGGCAGGACTACGTCGACCAGTACGGGTTGCGAGCCAGGGTGTTGTCGCTCAGCCGCGTCATCACGGATCTACCAACGCTGCGCCGGTTTCGATTGGTCATCATCGACGAGAGCCACAACCTCCGGAACAGGGAAGGCAAGCGGTATCGCGCCATCCAGGAGTACGTTCGCGCCAATGAGAGCAAGTGCATCTTGCTGTCCGCTACGCCCTACAACAAGACCTATCTCGACCTCTCGAATCAGCTGCGCATCTTCGTCGAGGACGACCAGGACCTTGGCATACGCCCCGAGCGGCTCCTGCGGGAACTCGGGGAGGTTGAGTTCAGCCGGCGTCATCAGGCGTCGCCCCGCACCCTCGCGGCCTTCGACCAGAGCGAGTACGCGGACGATTGGCGCGATCTCATGCGGCTTTACCTCGTGCGCCGCACCAGGAGCTTCATCCGCGACAACTACGCCGAGACGGATCACGAGACCGACCGAAAATTCCTCACATACGAGGACGGGAGCAAGTCGTTCTTCCCAACCCGAGTGCCCAAGACCATCAAGTTCGCTATTGACGAATCCGACCCGACCGACCAGTACGCTCGCCTGTACGCCCAAGACATCGTCGATACCGTGAACGCACTCCACCTGCCTCGTTACGGCCTCGGCAACCACGTAGTCGAATCGACCCACCCTCGACCCACCCCCACGGAGGACCAGCACCTACAGGACCTATCACGGGCTGGCAGGCGACTAATGGGCTTCTGCCGGACAAACCTGTTCAAGCGGCTTGAGAGCAGCGGATCCGCCTTCCTCCAGTCGGTAGAGCGCCATGTGCTCCGAAACTACGTGTTTCTGCACGCCATCCGGAATGGGCTCCCGCTGCCGCTGGGCACTCAGGATGCGGAGCTGCTCGACACCCGCTTCACGGACGAGGACGAAGTTGGGTTCCTCGACTTGGATGACGAGGACGAGGAGACGAACGCAAGTGATGGTGATGCTCCTACCTCTGGTGACATGTTCGCGGCTGCGGATTTTGAAGCTCGGGCTGGGGAGATTTATCGAGAGTACGAGAGCCGGTACAAGTCCCGCTTCACGTGGCTGCGGGCGAACCTCTTCAAGAAGGAGCTTGAAACTGAACTCCAGGCGGACGCGAGCGCGCTCCTGAGAATTCTCCAGGCTCATGGAGCCTGGAAGCCAGAGCATGATGCGAAGCTGGGTGCTCTCCAGACACTCCTCACAGAAACCTTCCCGGACAAGAAAGTGTTGGTCTTCTCCCAGTTCGCTGACACCGTGAACTACCTTGAAGCGCAACTCAAAGGGAGAGGCGTGACTGCTCTCGCCGGGGTGACCGGCGACTCCCCAGACCCTACGGGCCTCGCCCAGCGCTTCAGTCCGGTCAGCAACGAGAAACAGGACGACGTCCGTCCCGGGCAGCAACTCCGTGTGCTGATTGCGACGGACGTGCTTAGCGAAGGGCAGAACCTCCAGGACTGCTCGATCGTCGTGAATTACGACCTTCCTTGGGCGATCATCCGGCTTATCCAGCGCGCGGGCCGCGTAGACCGCATTGGCCAGAAGGCAGAGGAGATTCTGTGCCACTCCTTCCTGCCCGCTGAAGGCGTCGACCGGGTCATCAAACTCCGCAACAGGGTCCGGACTCGCCTCGAAGAAAATGCCGAGGTTGTCGGTGCGGATGAGGCGTTTTTCGAGGACGAGCCCGACCCAGGGGCCATCCACAACCTCTACAACGAGCGGGCTGGCATCCTCGAAGGCGATGAAGGAGAGGTGGACCTTGCCTCCCACGCCTTCCAGATATGGAAGAACGCCATCAACGCCGACCCGTCGCTCGAGAAGGCTGTGACCGACCTCCCCGACGTGGTGTTCTCTTCGCGGCACCACAGCCCGATCGCCCAACGCCCCGAGGGTGTTCTCGTGTTCATGCGGACAGCAGACGGGAATGACGCCCTGGCGTATGTGGCGAAGGATGGGCACAGCATCACCGAGTCGCAGATCGAAATCCTTTCCACTGCCGAGTGCCGGCGGGACACACCTGCTCAGTCTCACCACGAAGCCCACCACGACCTTGTTGCCGAGGGGGTCAAACACATCGTGAAGGAGGAGAAGCGGGTCGGCGGTCAGCTTGGGCGGCCATCAGGAGCGCGCTTCCGCACATACGAACGCCTTAAGGGGCACGTAGAGCAGATCAAGGGGCAGCTCTTCGACACCGAACCCCTGCACCGGGCCATCGACACCATCTACCGGTTCCCCTTGCGGCAAACCGCCGTAGATACGCTCAACCGCCAGCTCCGAAGTGGCGTGGACGACATGCAGCTCGCCGACATCGTGACCTCGTTGTACGAGGAAGAACGGCTGTGTATCACCGACGGGGATGAGTCCGAGGCGCAGGAACCTCGCATCATCTGCTCCCTTGGACTCTTCACTGGCGAAGAAGGCACGTGATGGTGACTGGGATTGAGGGCATCCGGCCCTACCTCCATGCCTTCGACCTCCGAGGTCTACTCGTTGAGGGACTGGGGTGGAACCATGACCTGGCGGCGCCGGTGCACATCCGGGCCGACAGTCACGATTACAGCCTGGAGCGGGTCGCCGAGAAATCCGGGTTCGTCGTTTACGTCTGTAGCCCCGATGCGAACGGGGAAGTACCCGAGTACCCGATCCGGCGAAAGATAGAGCGCCAGGTCGCGAAGCTGACCTTCGAGCACCTGATCATCTTCGGGAACGCGGCCCGCACCGAGCAGTGTTGGCAGTGGGTCAAGCGGGAGAAGGGACGAACCCCCGCCTGCCGCGACCAGTGGTTCCGCAAGGGCCAGACGGGAGAGCCTCTGCTCCAACGCCTTCGGGACATTGCCTTTGACTTGGAAGAAGAGGGGGACCTGAGCATTGCGGTCGTCGCCTCTCGCGTCCAGAAGGCGATGGACGTTGAGAAGGTCACCAAACGCTTCTATGAGCGGTTCAAGGAAGAGCTGACTGCGTTTCAGGGCTTCATCGACGGCATAACCGAACAGGGCGACCAGCAGTGGTACGCCTCCTTGATGCTCAATCGCATGATGTTCGTCTACTTCATCCAGAAGCAGGGGTTCCTCGATGACGACCACGACTACCTCCGCAACCGGCTCAGCAGACTGCGGAGTGAGGGCGCCCCCGGCCGTTTCCAGCAGTTTTATCGGATCTTCCTCCTGCGGCTCTTCCATGAGGGATTCGGCCAGCCCAAGGCCAACCGGGCACCTGAACTGGTGGAGCTGCTCGGAAAGGTTCCCTTCCTCAATGGCGGCCTTTTCGATGTCCATGACCTTGAGCGGGAGAACCCGGACATCAGCATTCCCGACGAGGCCTTTGAGCGGGTCTTCGGCTTCTTCGACAGCTACCAGTGGAACCTCGACGAGCGCCCCCGCAGAGCCGACGACGAAATCAATCCCGATGTGCTCGGGTACATCTTCGAGAAGTACATCAACCAGAAGCAGATGGGGGCCTACTACACCAAGGAGGACATCACCGGCTACATCTCGCGCAATACGCTAATCCCTTTCCTGTTCGATGCTGCCAGGAAGGAGTGCCCGGTGGCCTTCGCCCCGGGCGGAGGCGTGTGGCGCCTTCTGCAAGACGACCCGGATCGCTACATCTACCCTTCCGTCGCCCACGGCCTCGCGTGGTCCTACACGCCTGACGGTGACCCCCAGCCCTTGGAAGCTCTCTTGGAGCTTCCTGACGAAATCGCTGCTGGTGTCGACGACGTGTCCAGGCGTGGCGGCTGGAACCAGCCAGCGCCCAGCGAGTACGCCTTGCCGACTGAGACCTGGCGCGAGGTGGTCGCCCGTCGCGAGCGGTACACCGAAGTCCGTCAGAAGCTCGCTGCAGGGGACGTGTCGGAGATCAACGATCTCATCACCCTCAACCTCGACATAGAACAGTTCGCCACCGACGTCATCGCCCAGAGCGAAGGGTCAGAACTGCTGAGGGCCTTCTGGCACGCCCTCTCGGAAGTGTCGGTCCTCGATCCCACCTGCGGATCAGGAGCGTTTCTGTTCGCGGCACTCAACATCCTGGAACCGCTCTACATGGCCTGCCTCGAGGGGATGCAGGGCTTCCTCGACGACCTTGAGCGCTCCGACCGCCTTCGCCACCCAGAGACCATGCGTGACTTCCGCGATGTCCTGCGGCAAGTCCGAGAGCACCACAGCGAGAGCTACTTCATCCTCAAGTCCATCGTCCTGAACAACCTGTACGGCGTGGACATCATGGAGGAGGCCGTCGAGATCTGTAAGTTGCGGCTCTTCCTCAAGCTTGTCGCCCAGCTTGAGAGCTACGAGGAGATCGAGCCGTTGCCCGACATCGACTTCAACATCCGCGCCGGCAACACTCTCGTAGGCTTCACCTCTCTTGACGCGGTGCGCGATGCGATGACAGTCGCACCCGATGGCCAGCGACGAGCTCTCTTCGAGGAGGAGCTGGTCATGCTCGACCTCATCGAGGAGGAGGCCGAAGTTGCCAGCCGCGTTTTCGCCCAGTTCCGAGAACAGCAGACCAGGCTTGGCGGCGAGGTTACCGCGACCGACAAGGACAGGTTGCGCCAGCGTCTGAGCAGTCTTGCCGACCAACTCGATCGCTACCTTGCTATTGAGTATCGCGTTGTTCCCTGGGGTACCCACATCGACGACCCGGACGCCTTTGACTCCGATGAGTTCCAGGAGTGGCTGGCGAGCCACCAGCCGTTCCACTGGTTCGTGGAGTTTTACGGGACCATGAGCAGCGGTGGGTTCGACGTAGTCATTGGGAACCCACCATATGTGGCTAGGAAGAAGGTGAGCCAGTCGTACACGACCAGGGGCTTTGACACGGCGGACTGTCCGGACATCTACGCAATGGTGGTGGAGCGGAGCATCGACGTCTGCCGGGAAGGCGGACGCGTCGGCATGATCGTGCCTTTGAGCGTGACCTTCAGTGGCGATTTCGCCAGCCTGCGCGCCGTCATGTGTGAGGGGTGTGGGGCAAATTGGTACTCATCCTTCGGCCGGATCCCCTCAGCGCTCTTCAGTTTCGACACACGTGTGCGCAACACGATTTACATTGGGCAGAAGTCAACCAGGGTGGCCCCAGTTTGCTATACGACCCGACTCCACCGCTGGTTTGGCTCCCAGCGGCCGACTCTCTTCGAGGACCTCTCCTACAACCCCTTCTCGCCCGGGGCCTTCGGGGGGCTCGTTCCCAAGCTAGGGAGCGCACGCTTGCTTGAAGGCATTTCAGGGTTGCTCGAAGGTGGCGAGTACCGGCTCCGACACGACCTCTCCCCAACCCGCGATGGGCACGAGCTTCACTTCAAGCAGACGGCTTACAACTGGTTGACGTTCTGCATCGACAGGCCCCCCGCGTTTGGGCCGGACAATTCTCTGATTCCGCAGACTGAGTACGGCGCAGTGAGGTTTGGGACTCGCGAATACCGGGACCTGGCGATGCTGGTGGCGAGTGGGAAGCTCATGTTTCTGTGGTGGGCTGCAGTGGGAGATGACTTTCACTTGACACAGACAGCCTTCAAGAGGAGCCCCCTGGGGCCAAGGCAGATCGCTCCGAAGCTCCAGAGGCCGCTTCTTGCACTTCTCCCCGAGCTGAAGAGTGCCATGGCCCAGAATGTGGAATTCAAGCTGAATGCGGGCAAGAACATCGGGAACTACAACCTAGCCCGTTGCCGCGCAGTCACCGACAAGGTGGACAAGCTCTGGTTAGAGGCTCTGGGTCTCGAGGATCTCTGGGAAGATATCGAGTTGGAGCACAGCCTGGTCGTCAGAACCTCCTTCGAGCAGGACTAGCCCTGGATGGTGACGGAAGCCATGTGGCACCTGAGCGTTACCAGCGAATTGAGCCGCCGCTGCCACGCCCTTCCGGCCTGAGAGGTGACGGTCTCGCGCATGCCACCGCAGTTCCCTATCCAGACCTTGAGGGTTGGTGAGCATTCTGCATCTGACGAGCGGTCGCAGGGAACGAGCGGCGCCCTCAACGCCATCGGGAGCACCAGCCTCCTCCAGAAGGAGTTGATGGCTTTCTTCTGTTCGCGACGTTGCCCAGGGGACCTCATCCTCGAGACCTATGATCTCGCCCGCTCTCTTCGCGACGCTGGAACGCCCGTGGTCGGGGGGTTCCAGACCCCTATGGAGAAGGAGTGCCTGCGACTGCTCTTGCGTGGTCGGCAGCCAGTTGTCATCTGTCCCGCCCGTGGCATTGAGAAGATGCGCATTCCTCGGGACTGGCGTCCTGGCTTGGAGGAGGGTCGGCTCCTGATCCTCTCCCCCTTCCCTGCAACGGCGCGGCGGCCAACGGCGAAGCTAGCGGCCCAACGCAACGACCTTGTGGCTGCTCTCTCGGAGCGCGTCTTCATCGCCCATGCTGCGCCTGGCGGCCAGACGGAGGCCTTTGCACAGAAGGTTGCTGCCAGTGGGAAGCCCCTCCTCACCCTCGAAAGCGCTGCGAATGCAAACCTGTTTGCGTTGGGGGCCCAGGCAATCCAAGAGGACTTCTGAGGGAAGCTCCCCGTCGTGTCCTTCCACCCGTCCAACTGGGGCCTTGGAGTTGGCTGACGGACCACGCCGTTGTGGCATGATCAAACTGCCGCCCCCAGGGCACTGGCGCGGCAAGAGTGCGGTATCGGCGGTTTCCCAGAGGCATGCATGACCGGCAACAGTGACCCCGCAATCATCGGCGACGTTGGGGAAAGTGCTGTGGAGACGATGCTCCTGCGGCTCGGCTGGAATGTGTGGTCTACCAACAATCGTGACAAGGGCACCGACCTGATAGTCCTGACAAAGGACATCGACCGGCCCGTTGCCTTCGGGGTTCAGGTGAGATCCGGGCGGACTCGTTTCACCAGCAAGGAGCACGACGACAACGGAGACGTCTTGGGCTAGTGGCACGCCGATTCGTCCAGCCACTTCGACCACTGGAGCAACCACACTCTGCCCCACATCCTCGTTCTCTACGACGATGACGAGGGCATTGGGTATTGGATTCACGTCACTGCCGACAAGGTGAGGTCCACGGGGAAAAGGTGCAAGATTCTCGTGCCCGCGGATCAGACGATTGACGAGCCCCACCGTGAAGAATTACTGGCCGTCGCATATAGCCAGGGACATCCTCCTATGCTGGAGGGGACCGCCTTTTGGGCTACGGCCGAGAACATATTTCCGGAACACCAAGTCAGGTACGCACTGCTCGCACCCAGGCTGGTGGCCCCGCACGTCAACACGGGCTACGGCAACCCCATAAGCGCTGTGGAAGCAGTCGCCCTCTTGGCGCAAGGCCGCTTCCGCGATCTCGCTGCGTTCGCTGAGCAACATCCAGCGGTGCCCGACCCCATGGGAGAACCGCCCGAGGGCAGCGACTGGGCATGGTCGCTGGTAGCAGCGACTTGGAACTGGGCGACAACAGGCCGCGTTGACCGTTTGAACGCTGCATTCGACTCCGCCCCCGGGGGGAAGGAGAAGGGGGCAAGTGGAGTGCTGCTGGCGTGCGCTCTTCAGAGGCTCCACGTCCACGGCGACGGCATGAAGCCGCACATTGGGCACGCCGAAGCAACCGCAGTGCTCGATGAACTGATGGAGAGGAGCGATGTCGATCCCGCTGATCTCGGGTGGGTTCTCGTCCAGCGGGCGCGTTGCCACACCGACGCTGGCCGCGATGAGGACGCCCAAGCCGACGCTAGGGCCGCGCTAGAAAAGCTCACCGATGGCGCCGACGTTACCGCCACCGCACTAGCGGCTGCTGCCACCGCTACGGTCTGGAGCATCGTCGCGGCTCAGGACTTCGAGGAAGCCGACCTTGGTGGCTTGATGACGGCTTCAGACAATGCCGTCTCATGGTGGCGGTCCCAGGCCATCTCTGGGGCGCTCACATCCGCTGCTCGCACACACTTCAATGCCTGGGCTGAGAAGCGCTTCCTGCTGTTGGCCGGTGGCAACGCAGCGGACGACAACCTGTTTGCCGCGGAGCTGAACGCTGACCTTCTGGGCGACCACGGCACGTGGAGCCACATTGCATCGCTGAAGGCTCGCCAGCGAATGATGAGCGCAGCTTCCTCGCACGTCGAGGTCGCCGAGCTGGTCGAAGGGCTCGACGCCCTGCGCGGAAGCGGTAACGAGAGTTCGCTGCAGTCGGCCATAGCCCACCTTCGGCGGGTGGGGCCGACCGAAGCGGTCGCCAAATCTGTGAACAAGATCTCTACGGGCGGGTGGACTCGCACCACGGCGGCCGCCAACTACTCCGCCTTGCGATGGGCCGGCGATCTAATGGACGAGGCCACTGCCACCGACCTGCTCCTCTGGATCCCGCGCAGCGTGGGTGGTGACAGGACAGAGTACGACGAGCGAGTGCTCAAGACGGTGCTGGTCGAGCCCTTGGTGTTCGGCGCAGCCGCAGGCCTTATGCGTTCATCTGACAGTAGTGCCCACCAAGCTGTGGCGAAGATGGTTGGGGCACTGCCCGGCCCGAAACTCGACCACCCGGTCAGCCGCTTTCCAGACATCATTGGGCAATTCGACTTCGACCGCGTGGCCGTTCCCGAACGGAATGCGCTGGCGGAACACGGATGGAAAGACCAAGGTCGTTTTGGGGCCGCTGTGCTCGGGTGGCTGGCTGCCAACAACGAATCAGCAGCACTCGAGGAGTTGAAGCATCGTGCCGCGAATGGCGATCTGACTGCGCTGGAAGGCGTACCCGTGGGGAAATTACGTGATGCTGAGGCCCAGCCTATCATCGAGCGCCTCGCGGCGATGGTGAGAGAAGCGCTGTCGGCACCCACCAAGCTGGGTACCGACAGCAGCGGCGCGCTCACGTGGCTAAAACCTAAGGTTCCCTGACGTGGCCCGCTGGGACCCGGTCATCGAATTGCTGTGTGAGCCTCTAGTCCTAGAGCGCGACAAGCGAGCATCCTGTCTTCGCATTATCGAAGCGCAGGAACTGTTGCCGAGCGGCCCCAGAGAACGGCTTGCTCTCAACGTCGACTCCATAGGGATAGCGGTCTCCGCACTCGGGACTTCATCGGTATCTAGCATCGGTGTCGCAACCTCGATCGCTCTCGGCGCGATCAGCGGCGACGATGCCGACACGGCCATCACAAGGCTCGCGTTCGGGTCCCCGCAAGAGCGGCAGGATGCCACTGCGCTTCTCGGCTCGGGGTACCGCCCGGATCTGCAGCCAGTCCTCGCTGGGCTCGTGGGAGACGCACGCTTCGAGGTTCGACACGCCGCTGCGGAAGCAGTCGGGAAACTCGCCGCCGCGAATCCCAGTCCCCAGATCAGCGAACTGGCCCGGCATATTGCAGCCGACCGAGGAACAGACCTGCCGGAAATGCTCCTTATCGGCTTGGCCCAACAGGAGTACTTGGCGTCCGATGTCGCAGTGGAACTAGCGCAACAACTCTCGGGAAGTCTCTCTGCTCGCCTGCGCCACCGCGCAAAGCGCCTCCTCAGTCGGCACTCCAGCCAACCGGCAATGCCCTCTTGAGAGTGGGGCAGGAGGTGTAGCTCGGTTGGCTGGCACCTACAGCGAGACCGGCCACCGGAAAGTTCCCAGTACCGTACGCGTTGGCCTAGCGGGACGACAGCGGCTTAGCGTTCCTGGTTCGTACCACTGAACTCAAGAGGTATGACGACACGCTCGTGCGAAAGGGGATGCGCCAAGTTCTACGTCGCGCTCTCGTTCTGAGGCCGTCGGTCACGAACTTGAACCAAGCGTCCTCCCTGCCCTTGACCGGATCCTCTGCCTCTAGCAGGGTGCTGATAAATGCATGATCCTGGGCCTGAGGCCCTGACTGACCATCCGGCAGTCTCTCGTAGAGCCCAGAAACATTAGCTTTTTCGATTTCGCGAACGGCGCAAAATCAGCCCAAAACGACCGCTGCGGACTTTTTCAGCACCCTGCTCGCGCCCCCACAAGGTGGCGCGAGAGCACGCCCGTGAAGCGCGGGTGGCAGCCGCAGCCAGCGCGCCTTGCTCCAGCGGCAGCGCTCCGTGACGGCCGTTACGGGAGGTTTCGAAGGGCGGTGAACGGCTCTATGAGCCCATGAGGATTGGTTGGCAGAATCATGACGACGCGCTGCCGCGCGCGCGAGATCGCGACGTTGAGCAGCCGGGAGGCTTCCTCGAAAGGCTCTCGCTCGCTCCCGAAGTAGTCGTCCGGTAGGAACACATGGATGACTGTGTCCGCCTCGCGACCCTTTGTCTGGTGGTAGGTCATGAGTCTGACGCGCCCATTTTCTGAGTAGTCCCGGTCGATTAGCGCCTCCGTGCGGTTGCGCTCCACGATCTCAAGCAGCGCCTCTACGGAATCCGCAGTGACCGGTTGGTTCACCATGGGAGCAACGAGACGCAAGAAGTGCTGTGCTGCGCGGCGCCACGGCCGGTACGCGGCTTGAATACGGAGGCGCTCCCACGAGCGAATGACAAGCTCGGCTAGGGCTCCGATCGTGCCCTCGGCAGCCTCGACGAGTTCCGCCTCGATCTGTTGAACGGCGTCGTCTACCAAAGGAGGCAGTGGGTCGTTACCGATGAGGGCGTTGGCCAGCGGCGGCGCGTACCGGCCCCTCCCGCTGGCAGTCAGGAACAATGCAAAAGACTCGCGTATCTCGGCATCGCTCACAAGCCCCACCGCGAAGGCGCACTGCATCGCCATCGCCCCGAGCCCTTCCGCGTGTGCTTCCGGGATTCCGATGAGCGCGTGATCGACACCACGGTCGTTCAGCATGTTGGCCAATTGGCCGACCGCGACATTGGAGTGTGCGAATAGTCCGACATCGTTCGATCCGAGCGACTTGGCTTCCTTGACCTCTGAGGCGACAAGCTCGTCTCGCCTATCGTCGTCCATGTCGAAATGAAGAGTCAGATGCCCCGTCCCGATGGCATCTACCACCGCCTCATTCTGGAAATCACGTGCTCGTACAGCTTCGGCAAGAGCCGGGATCGCACCGGACGGATCACGGTGTGACCGGGGCAACAGCTTAATCTCGCGGTTCACGTTCTGCCGGATCGACTGGAACTGGTCGTCCGACACGCCGTCAACCCACGAGTAGATCATCTGGTTCTGGTCACCAAGAAGGAGGAGCTTTCGTGCCCCCAGAAGCCTCAGGAGCTTCCATTGGTCGGTGCTAGTGTCCTGAACCTCGTCGCAGACAACGAGCCCCCAACGCGATGCGACCAGGCTGCGGATACGTTCGCTGCGATCAAGGAGTCGGCTGGCCCCGGCTAGCAGGTCGTCGTACTGGAGCCGACCTGCATCGAGCCCGAGGAGCTTGGTCCGAGCCTCCGATTGCACAACAGGCGTCGCTGTTCCGTAGCCGGCGTACCGGCCAAACGCGCGTAGCAGCCGATAGGCCAGCGCGTGGAATGTCAAGATCTCCACTTGACCCTCACGGCCCGCAAGGACGCCAGGCGACCGGGTCATGATTTGGGCGACGGCCGACCGGGAGAACGTGAGGAACAGGACGCGCGCGGTTGGCTGCGTCTGCTTGAGGTACCCTCGGGCCGCCCACAGTGCAGCCGTGGTCTTACCCGTTCCGGGTCCCCCGAGCACGAGAGTCGAAGAGTCAGAGCCTAGGACGGCATCGACGACCCGATGCTGCCGGCAGTCAAGGTCCTCGAATTTCACAGTTGCAGTATTCCAGCGGCAGGTCCCGAGGCTGCCGCCACTGCCTCGTCAAGCAACTCCACGCCCATCGGTGGGAGGCTGTCGCTTGGTAGTGCTTCTACAAACGCGCTGTGAAGGGAGTTGCGCTTGATAAACGGCGTTGCAGCGCCGAGCAGGCCAGGGCCGGCGAGCGTGTCCAAGTTGTCCGGCGGCGGGAGACCCGCGGAGGTGGCAACATCCACCAAGGCCTGACGCAGCACTTCGTCCGGGAGACCGCCGGAGATCGCTATCTCGATGGCAGTCTGGTCGGGGAGCCGGATTACCGCGTCTGCGAGCGTGTGGTTGGCGGCGAGGTAGTCCCTCGCCGCCGGATCCCTATCGCCATCTACAACTCCGATGGCGCGGAGACCCATCTCTCGCGCGGTTCCGGCCAGTTTCAGGACGTTCTGGTACCCACCTGATCCCGTCATTCCGGCGTTGATCAGGGAGATACCCCACGTCGCTGGAAGCGGCTCGCCCTGCTCCTTGGCCCGGCGAAGCGCCAAGGTAAGAAGCGCCGCGAAGTCGTTCGGGCCTTCGACCACGATGACTGCGCGATAGCTGAAAGCGGGCAACAGATTGCGGTGCCAGTGCTTAGCCGCGACTGCTTCGGCTTTCGTCCTGGGCTTTTGACCGGGCCAGGCGCGTCCTGGTCCGGATGCTTCCCTGTCTAGTCGCAGCACCTCCTGCGGCTCGAAGACCTCGGCAACCGCCGGAAGCCGTGTCGTGACCCAGGCTTGCCCCGCCGTCCGTCTGATTACGGCCGCTAGATGGGCTGCCGATGCAGCGTCGAGCCCGTCGCCCAGGTCGTCGATAGCGAGAATCGGTTCCCCGCGAGCGGAGAGGGCAAGCGACTCGGCGATGCGAAAGAGTACCGCCCTTGTTGACCCATGCCGCCACGCTGGAAGGTCGCCGACGCCGTCCTGAAGGTCGATCGAAGGCCCAAGCGAACGGAGCAGGCCGCTTGTTGACCCGCCCTCGGGCTGGAACTGGACCAGCCCAGATGGGTCCCCCGGATCAAGGCCAAGGACATCCTGAAGCGGCTCGACGACCTCCTTCAGAGCAGCCTGAATCTGGGCGCTGTCTGTGAACTGTGACGCGGCCTCCGCCACGTGCGATACGTACTGATCGAGGGCCGCTGCGAAGTCACCGCCATTGGCTCGTTCGATCACCCGACGAAATGCACTGCGCCCCCCAAGGTCGAGCATTTTCCCGCCACTCCACCTGAGCAATCCGAAACCCAGAGCTTCGATGTCGCTCCGCCGAGCGTGGACGAAGAAGTCCGCGTCCGGGTCCGAATCCTTCGGGTAGTGCACCCATTCTTCACAGCGCTCCTCATCGGGAAGCCATCTGGCCCAGTACTCCAGCCGCAGGACCCACTCGTAGTCACCCTGGTCGACCGATTCGGGTGTCTCGGCTTCAACCACGATGTGGTCATTCGCGCCATCCCAAAGTTCAAGGTGGTCGAGGAAGCGTTGCTCCAAGCTCGGTCCGAGGTCGGCCAGGGTCAACGCTATTTGGATTGGCTGGGTGGTGTTCCGATTATGGAAGTCGAGCTCTGTCGTTGCTCTGGTGCGACTTGCGATGGTATCGAGCACCCGCCCGAGGGCCTCGATAAGGTCCGACCGCCCGGACCCCGGCGGGCCCAGCACGACGACGTTCCCATCCGGCTCGACTGGAAGGTCGAGAAATCCGCGGAAGTTTCGTACGTGCAGCCTTCTGACCAGCATGGTTGCCCCCTCGGAGAATTCAACCTCCCACGAAACTGTTAGGTCCCGGAGTGCCTCCGAAGAAGGCGCCGCCGTGTTTGGGGCAGTCAGCTGGCCGTGGGGCGTTGGTGTCGGATGAGCCGCGAAGCCTTCCCAGCGGCACTCGAGAGTTCACGAAGTGAAAGAGACTGTTGGATATGTCATCGAGGGCGTTCCCGTCGGTATCTACGGTGTGGCGAAGACCGTGGCGGACTGCTTCAAGTTCAGAAACAAGATCGGTATCGATATCGCTGTCGAGGCGCTGCGCGACTGTCTCGAACAGCGGCGCTGCACCGCCGACGAACTCTTCGAGTACGCTCGCGTGTGCCGCGTCTCGCGCGTGATGCGCCCCTATATGGAGGCGCTCGCGTGAGTCCCGAGCGTCCGCGGAACCTCGCCGCCTCGGTTCGCCAGCGCCTGCTCAACCGCGCCCGCGAGCGTCGCGAGGACTTCAACTATCTGCTGACCCGGTACGCGAACGAGCGCCTGCTGTTCCGCTTGGCGGAGTCGATCCACCGCGACCAGTTCGTGCTCAAGGGGGCCACCCTGTTCGAGCTGTGGCACGATGCCGTGCATCGCGCGACGCGCGACGTGGACCTGCTCGGCTTCGGTGAGCCGGCCGTGGAGCGAGTGGGGACATCGTGACTCCCGGCGTCGTTGAGGCCGAATTCCCGACACTCCTCGACTTTCCCGCCCCCCGACTGAGGACGTACCCGCGGGAGACAGTTGTGGCGGAGAAGTTCGAGGCGGTGGTCCGCCTGGGCATCGCGAACACGCGGGTGAAGGACTTCTATGACCTCTGGGCAATGGCCACGACATTCGCATTCGACGGGGAGTCGCTCGCGGCGGCGCTGGCGGCCACCTTCCACCGCCGAGGCACTTCGTTGCCGGTCGAGACACCGATCGCGCTGGGCCCGGAGTTCACTGCCGACACCGAAAAGCAGGCTCAATGGTCGGCCTTCTTGCGGCGCCTCAAGATATCTCCCGCCGTGAGTCTCGAGTCTGTCACCGAGGTACTCAGACGCTTCCTGCTGCCAATTGCCTCCACAGTGGCCCGCGGCGAGCGCTTTGAACAAGACTGGCCCCCAGGAGGCGACTGGCGGTCTAGGTGAAGGCCCTCAGCGTCGATAGTGGCGCCCCGGTTACTCCGCACACCTGTTTCGCACTGCACTCAGGAGGTATGACGACCCGCTCGTGCGAAAGAGGCTGCGCCCGGTTCCATGTAGCGCTCTCGTTCTGAGGATGAACGGGCTTGCTCGTGAAGAAGGCGCGCCCCGAGGTCGGTTCAGTGCTTGGGTCGGTGCAGGTCGAATCTCTCTAGGCGGGCCTACGTTGACTGTACTGCGAACTTTTCGCTGGGCGGTCCTGATATGAGGAGTCGGTCAGCCGACCCCGGCTAGATCCTCAAGAGCCTCCGGTTCACCGGCCAGGAGGCTCTTCCATTCCCGCCATTGCAGGAAACCACCCATATGCCCGCCGATACTGGGGGTATCGGCCCCAATACCATTTCCACGGCTGCGCCGCGGCGAAGGCAACGCCGGGCCAAGCTCTTTCTTGCCCACGTACCTCGCTGGAAGACTCGATCCGCTGTCCCCCCTATTGGTTCGGGCCTGTGACAGTGAAGTTCAGGGAGTTGGACAGTTTCCGGCCGTCCTGGGTGCAGATGGACCCCTGGGCGCCGCACTTCGTTGTCACCGGCAGCACGACGGTCACATCGGCATTGGAGTCGGGCCGCACCGTTATCCGCCTCCTGCCGGCCCCAGACTTTGACCGCTCCGGTTTCGGGTTCGATACGCCTGCCTCGCCAGTCCATGCATATGTGCTAGCTTTTTTCGTTGCCCGGAAGGCCGACCTCTCGGGCGATCCCGTCCCCCGTCACTCCGCCGGCGAGCCCGCCGGGGCCGGCGCTGCCGGGGTGAAGCCCCGGATCCAGCGGGAGATCTCGCTCACCTCCCCGTGCTCGTTGATGGCCTTGATGCGGTACACGTATTCCTTGTCCGGCTCGACCGTATCGTCGGTGTAGGTGGTGTCCGCCGAGCCGGTGTCGCCTGCGATGGTGACGAAGGTCCCCAGCGGGTGGATCTCCCGGTCGCGCCGCAGGATGACGTAGCCGGTGATGGAGTCGTCCCGCGGATCGTCCCAGGCGAGGGTCACGGCGTCGTGGGAGACGGCGGCGGACAGGCCCGTGGGCTTGTCTGGGACGGGGACCGCCGGGGTGTCGGCGCGGATCCAGTCGGACTTCTCGCTCACCTTCCCGTGCTCGTTGATGGCCTTGATGCGGTACACGTATTCCTTATCCGGCTCGACCGTATCGTCGGTGTAGGTCGTGTCCGTCGAGCCGGTGTCGCCTGCGATGGTGACGAAGGTCCCCAGCGGGTGGATTTCCCTGTCGCGGCGCAGGATGACGTAGCCGGTGATGGTGTCGTCCTGCGGGTTGTCCCAGGTGAGGGTGACGGTGTCGTGGGAGACGACGGCGGCGGACAGGCCCGTGGGCTTGGGCAGCGGCTGGGGGGCCTCCACCGCGTCAGTCGCCGTGCTGGTCAGCGTCTCCTCATTGTCAGCGTCGTCGGTGAAGCGCACCTCCACCTTGATGGTCTGGCCCTCATCGACGTCAACCAGGGGATAGCTTGACCCCGTAGCGTTCTGGATGTCCGTGTCGGAAGTCCCGTCGTTTCGTATCCACTGGTAGCTGTAGGAAACACCGGTCAACCCGTCGGTGTCCGCGATGCCGGAGGTGTCCGCCGTCAGCGTCTCCCCCACCTGGACCGTACCGCTAATGCTCGGTGCACCGGTGGCCGGGCTGTTGGCGAGGGGCGCCGGGGACCGCCGGCCCTGCGGCGCCGGGCCTGGCACGCTCCGCCCAAGCCCCGTCGACAGCATCCGCCCGTCCGCCGTGCAGAGCGCGCCCGTCTCCGTGCAGGCACGGTTCTGCAGCGCGAGGATCGACACCGCACCCGTCCCGGCCGGCTCCACCGTCAGCTCCCACAGGTCCTTGCGACTGTCTACGCGCCGCGCATCGGTCACCGTTCCGCCGCTAACCGTCAGCGCGTGGTCCCTCATGTCCTGCGGAGAGATAGTCACCTCCGCGCTGAACGCGATCCGGAACGTAAACGCGCTCGACCCGTCATGGGTGGCCGGGATGTCCTGCAGCGTCGCCGTGAGGGGGTCCGCCTCCGTCGCGTTCGACGTCTTCGTCCCCGACGTCGTCTTTAGATACGGAATCATCCACCCGCTACAGCCCCCATCCGTGCAGCCGCGCACCCGGACGTAGTAGCGCGTGCCCGGCTCCAGACCCTTCACCACCGTCTGCAGATCCGGCGACTCCTCGCTGCTTTCCTTGGATTCGATCTCCTCGATCGCCCCCAACCAGTTCTGCCAGTCCAGGCCGTTCGCCCAGTTCCGCACCGTGACGGTGACCCAGTCCTCTCCTTCGCGCCGTAGCGGATACCCGTACTCGCCGTACTCGCCGTTATTCTCTACGTACTGCACTTCATAGCTCGTGGCCCGCGCCCGGTTGCTCAGCGCGTACGGGACGTCGTTGCGACCCAAGTCCTCCAGATCCATGGTGACGTCCCGGCTGTCCAGCGTGTACACCCGGTTCCAGGCCAGCTTCAGCGCCGTGTCCGAACCGTCCCGTTTGGCCACCAGATAGCCCACCTCCTCCGGAATCTCCTCCGTCTCCGGCTCCGCCTGCACACGCACCACATCCGAATAGCTCGGCCCCGTGCCCGGGCGCATCGCCACCACGCGGTAGTAGCCCACGACGCTCCGCTTGATACCGCTCAGCGTATAGGTCGTACCTGTCTGGCGGCTCCCCTGCAGCCTCTGCCACTGCAGCGCCGGGTCCGGCTGGTACTCCACCCGGTAGCCCGCCACGGGCCCTCCGGTCGTCGGAGTCGACCAGGTCAGCGTCATGTCGTACGTCGTGTACACATCCTCGTACGTGGTCGTCGTCGGGACCAGGACCCTCGTCGCGACCAGGGTCGTCGTCGCTGTCAAGTTCTCCGGGCCGTCCGCATCCTTGAGCACCACGATCTTCACCTTCACCTCGTCGCCGGGCGACCAGGAGGGGTTGGGTATGGTCCACGAATAGGTATGCGGTGGACGGGGCATAGCTGGCATCCGCGAACTTCAGCTCCGTTCCGCCCACGACCACGGAGATGTTGTCGGCGGTATCGTGCTCGAACCTCTGATCGAGCGAGAGATAGAATTTGCCCCCGCTGTAATCCAGCTCGTCGATCGTGTAGAGCGTCCCCCATTCTTCGAAGTGACTGTTACTCGAGATCGAGGCGTTGTCGCCCAGGTAGGTGAACGCCGTGTCCGTCAGGTTGCACTGCGCGCTGTCATAGCCGTACGAGTTCGAGCCCAGATCCGCCACCGTGAGCGTCGCCAGCCAGATCGCGTTCGGGTCGTCGACCGACGGAAGACGCGGCGCCGGCGCCGCGTCGGGCGCCTCCCGCGTTACGGTGACGGTGTAGGTCTTCTTGGTCGTCCCGTCCTCCGCTGTAACCTCCACGGTGATGACGTTGTTGGAACCCAACTCCAAGTCCACCGTGCCGTCGGCGTCCACCGTGCCGTTCAGCTTGATCACCGTCGTGGCGTCGGGGTCGAGGGGAGTTGCGGTTACAGTCGTCTCGCCTGCAGCGGTGGTAGCCATGTACATTTCGTTGGCTCTGTCGAACGTCTCCCCAAGGGGTACGCGACTCAGTTCCAGGCTGCGCAGCTGGGCTTCGCTACTAGGCGCGCGAGAGCGGAACACGACGAGAGTGTATTTCGTAGCGTTGACGCCGTTCGCAGCCCGCACCTCCCATTCGGAAGGTGTTTCGGTAAGAGGGCAGTCTGACCTGCCAGCCGCTCACGTATTTGGGTCGTCGTCATAGAGGGATTTATCGTTGCTGGTGGTATAGGGCCCGATTTGAGCGTTGGGGTCTACTGTGGTGATGGTGATGGTGGCCGTGGAGGCGTCATGGGGAACCACGGCGTCGAAGCTGGGCGGGGTCGCCGTTTCGAATGCGGGGGTCAGGTCGCCGGGGCTGATGCTGAGGCCGCTGAGCCCGGTGTCGTTGGGCGGACCGCACTCGGTTTTCTGATTGATGTAGAGAATCAAACCGGAATTGGTCAATTTGGCTCGGAGGGCCGTCTGGGTAGGCGGCGTGGTGAAGCTGTTGCTGCTGATGTCCAGGTAGGTGAGGGTCGAGGCGAACGGATCGAATCGCGTAAGGTCAAGCGCAGTGAGAGCGTTGCACGAAAGGTCCAGGCCCTTCAGGCCGGTGAGGCCGGTGAAGATTTCGGCGGGCAGCGCGGTGAGGCCGTTGCTCCACAGGTACAGGTTTTGCATGCTGCCGTCCAGGTCCTCGAATACGCCGGCGGTCAGTGCGGTGATCGAGTTATCGCTCAGATCGAGCGTACTCAGGTTACCGAGGCCGTCGAAGATGTCCACGTTGAGCGATGCGAGGTTGTTGCCGTTGAGGTAAAGGGATCGCAGGGCGGTGAGACCGTCGAAGAGTCCCGCGTTGAGCGATGCGAGGCTGTTGTCGTTGAGGCGAAGGGTTTTCAGGTTGGTAAGACCGTCGAAGAGCGTCGGGTCGAGCGATGCGAGGCTGTTGCCATGCAGATAGAGGGCTGTCAGCGCTGTAGCTTCATCGAAGAGACCGGACGGCAGGGAAGAGAGGCTGTTGTCGCTGAGAGCGAGGGTTTTCAGGTTGGTAAGACCGTCGAAGAGGTTCGGGTCGAGCGATGCGAGGCTGTTGATGTTGAGATAGAGCCACCACAGCGTCGTGAGGCCGTCGAAGATGTCGGCGTCTAGCGATTCGAGTTTGTTGCCACTGAGGAAGAGGAGGAAGAGGTTGGAAGGGCCATCGAACAGATTAGACGGCAGAGACGTGAGGTCGTTGTTGCCGAGGTCGAGGGTTTCCAGGGAGGTCAATCCGTCGAAGAGGTCCGCGTCGAGCGATTCGATTTCGTTTCCGCCGAGGGAAAGGTCTCTGAGCTTGGCAAGATCGTCGAAGAGGTCCGCGTCGAGCGATGAGATCCTGTTGTTGGCGAGGTAAAGGACTCTGAGGTCGGTGAGCCCGTCGAAGGTGTCCTTGTGGAGCGATGAGATCCTGTTGAAGTCCAGCTTGATCTCCCGCAGGTTGGTGGGGCCGTCGAAGGTGCCTTTGCCTAGTACCGAGATGAGGTTGTTGTTCATGACGATATTCCGTAGGGCGGGCGTACCTTCGAAGATGCCGTCCTCAAGGAATTTAATGCGATTTTCCGAGAGTCGGAGAGTTCTGTCAGGGCCGTGAGGCCGTCGAAGAGGTTCGGGTCGAGCGATGCGATCCTGTTGTTGGCGAAGTGGAGCGCTGTCAGGGCCGTGAGGCCGTCGAAGAGTGTCCGCGTCGAGCGATACGATGGCTGTTGTCGGTCGATATGAGAGTTCTGTCAGGGCCGTGAGGCCGTCGAAGGTGTCCGCGTCGAGCGATACGATGGCGTTCGAACTGAGTTCGAGGATGGTCAGGACGGAGAGGCCGTTGAAGGCGTCCTCATGGAGCGATGAAATCCTGTTTGCATTGAGCCTCAGTTCCCTCAGCCTGGCGGTCACTTCGCCGAAGGCGTTCGCGGGTACGGTGGTCAGCAGGGGCGAGCCGTTAATCGTCAATTCGTTCAGTACTGCGAGCCCTGCAAAGTCGCCGGGGACGATGCTGGCGCTGCTGTAGCCTGTGATCTCGAGTTCAGTGATTGAAGCGAGTTGCGCGTCTGTGACGGTCGAACACGTGGGGCTGCCCGTCAATCCACCGAGAATGGCGTCCTGCACCTCCTGCGTGCGAGAGCAGAACTCCGCGGTCTGCTGGCGCGGCGCAGCGGACACAGAACCTATAGCAAGTACAAGCAGGACGACGATCACCATGGTTGTCAGAGGGATGCTACGAAGCAAGGGATTCATGGTATTGAGGAGATTCCTTCTTGAATCGGGTCGCCGAACCATAGTTGATGTGTGTGAGTGTGAGATGAGTTATCCAGCTATCAGCAGTGAGTTCTTATCAGTAAATCCCAAAGTTAACAGGCCGCGACTCGGCGGCCACGTCGGACAGCCGCAAGAAGACCGAGTTCCCGATGAGGTGGAACAGGGCAGCGGGGGCGAGCCCCGGACGCTCCCAACAGGCCGGCCGCGAAGCTGTTCGACTTCACCACTCCCGCGACCGTCGGCGCCGGAGGCGGTCGACGACACGGGCGCTACCGAGGAGGACGAGGCGGTGACGATCGATGTCCTCACCAACGACGACGACCCCGAGAACGACGACCTGACCGTCAGTCTGCTCAGCAGGCCCGGCAACGGCTTGGCGACGATAGAGACGGACAACACCATCACCTACACGCCGAACCCCAACTACCACGGCGCCGACGCCTTCAGCTACACCCTCTCAGACGGGATGTTCTCCGATGAGGGCACGGTCTCGGTCACTATTCGGTCAGTGAACGACCCCCCGGAGTTCCGTGCGCCCACTCGAAGCGGCAACAAACCCAGTTGCTATCCGTGTAATAGCGCGAGTTACGGCGTCCATGCTCATCACGTAACTCCTAGAGCAAGAGAATACGTCTTATATATGAATTATCTGCTAGCTATTGGGTCTTTGATGGTGAGTTTTCGTGATTCGTTCTCTCGGCCACACCCCATCACTCGTGCAGTCGGAAATCGAGCCGTTGCACGGGCATCAGCGCTGCCCTGCTGATTGGCCGAGAAGTGAGCCTGACTCGCTCCCGGGCGGCGGCACAGGTCGAGCACGTCACTCGGCTCGGTCAGGCCCAGCGCTCGCTCGACGAATGCCACCTCGGCGTCGGTCTGGCGAGCGTAGGAGCCATCCTCGTCGGGGGAGCCGGGCCCGCCCTTCGCGAAGTAGTCGTACCAGTCGCGCTCGAACAGCGTCTCGTACCAGGGGCGGGCGGCTTCGTCGCTCATCCAGCGAGTGTATGGGCGGTTGGTCTAAACATCAGCGGGTGGCCAGTTCCTCGCGCATCTTGTTCAAGGTTTCTGGTGCCTTCAGGGCCTGCTGTCGAGCCAACTGATAGGTGTGGAAGAGCTCGTCGAACAGTGGGTCTTCTTGCGAGGAATGGATGCGGAATGAATAGATGGGGCGGCCCTCTTCATCTCTGATGCTGACCTCAATGTCCGCGCCACGGGCACCGACGCCTCCATTGAATTCCACCTGCCCCGACGCGAGGGCCACGTAGACTGCCCCTGTCTCACGGGGCACGCGGACAATGTCCCAAGACAATCTCCCCTGCTGCGTCAGACGCGCGACTTCCTTGAGAACATCAACGGTCTCAGGCGGGATGTTACTCATGGCCGTTGGCCTCCGTTTCCTAGGATAGCGGACTCTCGTGCCACTCGACGACAAGATCGATCATCCTCTCGATTTCACTGTTCGTGCTGGCGACATTCAGTTCGGGCTCGGTCTCACTTCGCGGACTCTCAAGTGATTCCCGAATCTTCCGGAGGGTAGAGACTGCTCGGGAAAGCTCCAGCGCGCGCGCCTCCGGTATCTTCTGAGTAGTGCGGGCGCGTAGCGCCACAAGTTGCTCACGAATCGACTGGCACGAAAGCAGGGCTGACTCTGTCTGGCCAGCTCGTAGCTCGTTTTGGAGGGCGCGCAGAGCTGTCCGGGCGCTACCGAGGTCGGCAGCTGTGACGTGCTGCACCATGTCCGATCGAGCCTCCGAAGCTGCCTTTGAAGCTGCCTCGGCGGCCCCGCGAGCCTTGCGGACCTGCCAGAAGAGAGCGGCCAGCCCGCCGATCGCGACCGCGAGTCCAACGCTCGCCAGCACAGTGTTGACAGTGTCACCGACGCTCCACATCTTTCGCGCCGCTACCCCGGATGCTCCCAGTCGATCATCATCACGTCGATTTCGTCGCCGGGCTCGGCTCGCGGCAGATCCTCGGGGATGACCGTCAGGCCGTTGGCGGCGCTCATGCTGGTCAGGATGCCGCTGCCCTGCGGACCGGTCAGGTCGGCGTAGTAGCGACCGTCCTCGCCCTTCGTCACGATGCAGCGCGCGTAGAAGCGGCGCCCATCCGTGTTCACCACCGCGTCGCGCGTGATCGCCCTGACGATGGGCCGCTCCCAGCCCGCCCGTCCCAACATCCGGAAGATGGCCGGGCGACCGAACAGTTCGAAGGCGACCATGGAGCTGACGGGATTCCCGGGGAGGCCCAGGTGGGGCACGCGCCGTCCGTCGGGCGCCTCGAACGCGCCGAACGCGAGCGGCTTCCCCGGCTTCATCCGCACCGTCCAGAAGTCGATCGCGCCCTCGCGCGCGAGTACGTCCTTGACCACGTCGAAGTCGCCCCGCGAGACGCCTGCGCTCGTCACGATCATGTCGGCGTCCAGCCCCGATCGAATCTTCGCGGTCAGGTCCTCGATCGTGTCCCGTGCGATGCCGAGCAGGCGCGGACGCCCGCCGAAAGCTCGAACCAGCGCGGCCACGCTGTGCGCGTTCGCGTCGTAGATCTGGCCGCGGCGGCGTTCCTCGCCGGGCGTCACGATCTCGTCGCCGGTGGAGAGGATGGCCACCTCCGGACGGCGGTACACCGAGACCTCCGTCCGCCCGATGCTGGAAAGCACCCCGACCTCGGAGGCGCGCACCACGCGCCCCGCCTCCAGCACCACCTGCCTGGCCTCGATGTCCTCGGCCCGGCGGCGGATGTTCGCGCCGGGAAGCGCGGCCTTGAAGACGCCCACCGCATCGCCCCGCGTAGGGGCCTGTCCCGGCTCGCGCAGGGGCTCGTCCGTCTCCTCGAAGGGCACGATCGCGTCCGCCCCGGGCGGGATCGGCGCACCCGTCATGATGCGCACCGCCTCGCCGTCGCCCACGGCTGTGTCGAGCACATAGCCCGCTGCCAGATCCGCGATCACGTTCAGCCGGCGCGGTTCGCCCTCGCTCGCGCCGTCCGTGTCGGCGGCGCGCACGGCGTAGCCGTCCATGGCGGTGTTATCGAGCGGCGGGATGTCGAATCCCGCGACGACATCCTCGGCGAGCACCCGCCCGAGCGCCTCGATCACGGGCGCCTGTTCCGGTTCAAGCCGCTCGAAGAACGCGAGGATGCGCTCTCGCGCATCCTCCACGCTGATCATCGCCGACGTGGGAATCGTCACGTTCGTGAGGTTCCGGAGGGCCTAGCCGAGGCGCACCGCCAGGCAGGTGGTCGTGCGTTGCACACCCGAGACCGTCTGGATCGCATCCGTGATGGCCGTACCGAGGGCGTCGAGGTCGTTGGCCTCGAGCTGGACGATCACATCGTAGGGGCCTGTCACCGTGTCCACGGCCAGGATGGTTGCGCCCGGATAGTTCAGTGCCGCGGCGGCGGCGCCGACAGCCTTGGCGCTGCCAACATCAGTCTCAATAAGGACGTACCCTCGAACCACGCGCTCCTCCTCGGTCAGCTAAGTCCCGTCATGATTCGGCCCGTCTCGGGGGCTGTCAAGAACCGCCGTAGGTTGCCTCGACCGAAGGGAGCATGTACTCGACGACAACTTCGCTGGCGCTGGCTGTCACGCTGACCCGCACCGGCGCCACCAACTGGACCCGCTGGATCAGGCAGAGCGCCTCCTTGCCCGTCCGGCAGAAGTAGATGACGCCCTCGCCCGTGATCTCCGCCTCGCCCTCCCACAGCTCGATAGGCACGGGGATCGTGAAGGAGACTGCCTCGCTCGTCCACGTCAGCAGGGTCTCGCTCAGCCTCACGACCCCGTCGCTGCTCGATGCAAGCTCGAAGCGCCCGGGGGCGGAGCTGTTGAGGTGGAAGTCCTCCGGCGACTGGAACGTGATCCGCAGCGTGCTGACGCCCGGGGCCACGACCTGCGTGGGGAGCTGGAGGCGCAGGATGCCGTCCTCCGGGAGCCGGGGGTTCGCCGCCGCCAGATTGGTGAGCGGCAGCGTCGTCACCTCCCCGGATGTCGGATTGATGAGGCGCACGACGTGGTTGCCCGTGTCCGCCAGGTACAGTTTCCCGCCTGCCAGGCTCAGGCCGTTCGGCTCTTCGAAGGCCGCGCTCGCCCCGGTGGCGTCTTCCCAGTCGCGGGCCCCGCTCCCCGCGACCGTCGTCACGGAAAAGTCCGCGAGGGAGAGTGCCCGGAGCTTGTGGTTGTAGGTGTCGGCCAGGTACACGACGCCGGCGCCCAGGGCGAGGCCCTGCGCATGCTGGATCCGCGCCGCGCCGGCAGGGCCATCGGCGTCACCCCAGTCGAACAGGCCGGTGCCGATGAGCGTCTCCACCTCGCCCTGGCCCGCGAAGGGGACGCGCCGCAACGAGCTGGTTTCGGCGTCGACCCAGTAGAGGTGGGTGTCGTCGCCGGTGATGCCGCTGGGCTGCGCGAGCGTGGCCGTGTTGAGCCGGTGGCCGTCGTCGATGTCCTCCTGCCGTGTCCCGGCGAAGACCTGCAGGTAGGCAAATTCCAGGTCCAGCACCCAGATCTGGTGCGTCCCGGCATTGGCGATGTAGAGGGAGCCGTCGTGGTAGTGGATGTCCCAGGGCGAGGCGAGCGCCGTGCTCAACGGGTCGCCCGCCTGGAACCCCTGGTAGCCACGCCTGCCGATTCCGGCGATCGTCGAGACCTCGTTCGCCACCAGGTCGATGGCGCGAACGGCGTGGTTGCGCGTGTCCGCCACCCAGAGCGTGTCGCCGTCGGGCGAGAGCTCAAGCCCCTGCGGGTCGTTGAAACGCGCTTCTCCCGGCCCGCCGTCGAGGAATCCCGCCTCCCCCGAGCCGTAGGCCGTGATCACGATGCCGTTCAGGTCGGTGACAACGATGCGGTGGTGCCCGGCGTCGGCGATGAAGAGGCGGTTCCCATCCTCGTCGGCGAGCACCTCGCTCGGGAAGGAGAAGAAGGTCGAGGCGACCCTCGCCTCAAGTGCGAGCGGGATCGGCGTCGTATCGATCAGGCCGCGCTGCCTGAACTCCTCGTGGACCCGCGCGATGACAGGCTGGAATTTTTCGTAAACGCCCTCACCGGCGGCCCCGCCCACTACGTCTCCCCGCGGGTCGATCAAGACCACTGTCGGCCAGGCCCGCACCCCCCACTGCCGCCAGATGAGATAGTCGGGGTCGTTCACGACGGGGTGCTTCAAGCCGTAGCGCCCGATCGCCTCGGCCACGGCCGAGTCCTCTTGCTCCTCCGAATACTTGCCCGTGTGAACGCCGATCACGACGAGGCTGTCCTCGAACTCGTGCTCGAGCCGTTCGAGGTCGGGGATGATGTGCTGGCAGTTGATGCAGCCCTGCGTCCAGAAGTCGAGCAGCACCAGCTTGCCCTTCAGCTTCGCGAAGCTGAGGGGTTCGCTCACGTTGAACCAGGTCAGGCCCGTCGGGAATTCCGGCGCCGGGTTCTCCACGGGCTCCTGGTCGGTGGTGGCGCCGGAAGTCGCCTCGGATTCGGCTGCGGTCTGCCGCGAGGAGTCCGACTGCGAGGCGCCGTCCGTCCCGGCTGATGCTGCCGCCTCTGCCGTTGCGGCGTCGGCTTCAGCTTGAGGCTCCGGGGTTGGCTCGCCGGACTCGCCCCCGCCGCAGGCTGCCACGATGAGCGCCCCCGCAATGACTGACAGGTACGCTCGCCACAACCTGCTGCCGTTCACCCTATCCGTCCCGCGTCCGGCGGGACCTGCCTTGCCGCGTGCTTCGTCCAGCACGCAGCGAGGTCGCGGACGCCTTCAGCGGCATCCTAGGACTCGACGTTCACGCGGATGGTGTGGTGGCCCGTGGCGCCGTCGGGCTTCGTCGGTCGTTCGTCGGCCGTCTGCACCACACCGCCGCGGTCGATGGCGCGCACTTCCAGGTCGAAGCTGCCTTCGGTAGCGGGCCAGTCCACCACCCACTGGCGCCAGCTGCTATCCGACAGCTCCTCGCTCAGGATGGCATCGAGCCATCCGTCTTCCCCGGACTGTGCGCTTCCGCTTCGCCTGTGCGGCCGGACCTGAACGCCGCTGATGCCGCGCAGGCCGGCCCAGGAGACACCCGCCACCCGCACGTTGCCCGCCGGGACTTCGTCCTCGTTGCGCGGCACGTCGATCCTCGACTGGAGCTTGATCGGTCCCTCCTTCGCCCACCCTCTCCGCCCAACCCAGTACGCGTCGAACGTGTCGAATCCCGTTAGCTCGATCTCCTTGAGCCACTTCGTCGCCGAAACGTAGCCAAACAGCCCCGGCACGATCAGGCGCGCCGGGAAGCCGTGCGATGCCGGCAGGGGCTCCCCGTTCATGCCGATAACCACCATCGACTGGCGCCCGTCGAGCGCGGTATTCGTGGGGAAGCCGACGGTGAACCCATCGACGGAGCGTCCGACCACCTGCGTGGCCCCCGACTGAACGCCGGCCTCACGCAGCAGGTCGGGAAGGGGAACGCCGAGCCAGTACGCGTTCCCGACGAGCCGGCCCCCTACCTTGTTCGAGACGCACGCGAGCGTCACCGACTCTTCCTCCACGCCCCTGTCGAGCAGGTCCGCGAACGAGAACTCCATCTCGTTGTCGACCATCCCCTTGATTGTGAGCCGCCAGTCCTCAATGTCGATGCGAGGCACGGAGAGCTCCGTGTCGACTCGGTAGAACTTGTCGTTCGGTGTGACGAGCGGGGAGATGCCGCGCACCGTCTCCGGCCCCGCCCGCACGACCGCTGTGGGCTCGGGCGTCGGTTCCGGTGTCGGCTCGGGAGTGGGTTCGGGCGTTGGCTCGGGTGTCGCTTCCGGTGTCGCCTCGGGCGTGGCCTCGGTATCGGCCTGGTCGGCTGGCGGCGTCTCCGACGCCGCCGGGGTGGCGGTCTCCGTCGCAGCCGGCGTTTCCGCGCTGGTTGTGGCTTCAGGTGTTGCTTGCGCGATGGGCGTGCTGGTGGCGGTCGCCGTCGCTTCCGACGACGCGCTCGGAGTCGCTGTCGCCGTCGCGGCTGCCGCGGCCTGCTGCGTCCGTGTGGAACCGGCCGGTTTCGGCAACACGATCGACGCGCGCTGGGCGTCGACATCGACGCCGGTGTCGATAAAGCGTCGGGCGAGCGGCGCCATGAGTGCCGCGACCGCCAGCCCGCCACCGGAGAGATACAGGAACTGCCTGCGCCCCGGGCTGGGGGAAGGCGCGTCATCAGTCGAGTCGTCTGCCGTCGGGCGGGATGCTGTCAGCAGCAGCCCCAGGAGCACGGCGATGCCGGCGATGGCTGCGGAGGCCGCCGTGGCCAAGGCGTCGGCGTCCGAAACCAGGGGGTCGTGAGCCGCCGCCAGTCCGCCGACGATCGAGAGGGCCGCCAGTCCAACCACGCCGATCAGGCGGTAACGGAGCGACAGCACGCCCAGGCCCGTCCCTACGGCCAGGGTCGTGACGGCGACGCCTGTGACCAGCAGCGGCTTGTCCATGGTGCCGAACGTGTCGATCGCCCACTTGGAGACGGCCGCGGGCGAGTTGTCGATGACGATGTCGCCTATCGCAACCACCAGCGAGGCGCCGTCGACAAGACGCGCGACGAACTCTGCGACCGCTAGCCCCAGGGCTATCGCGACGAGCCCCGCCAGAGCTCCGGGCCACAACGAGCCAAGTTGTCTCAGCATGCCAACCCCCATCGTCTTCCGCCGGCTGGCAGAGGGCGACCTCTGAGGCGCAGTGTAGAGCGAGCTTCCCCGAGCGCCAGATGCCGAAGGTAAAGAGGCTGCGATGCTTGACCGGGCCTTGCCCTGGGCGGCGATCCAGTACGGAATTCGCCTGTCATGGAGGCGAACCTATAATCCTTCATGCCGATGTCAACGATCGAAGCGGAGGTTGATGCGCTCCGAGCGGAAGCGCTGGAAGCGCTAGCTGGCGCGGATGGCGAGGACGCGCGCGAAGCGTGGCGCGCCCACTGGCTGGGCCGCAAGGACGGCCGCCTCACCCTGCGCCTGCGCGCCCTGAAGGATGCCCCCCGGGAACAGCGCGGGGCCCTGGGCAAGTCCCTCAACGAGCTGAAAGCGACCCTTGAAAGCGAGCTGGAAGCGCGTCGCGAGGCCGCCCGCGCCGATGCGCTTGCCGCCCTTTCGGCCGATGCCGCCCTTGATGTCACCCTGCCCGGACGGCCGCAGTCGCTGGGCCGCCTCCACCCCGTGACGCAGACCATGAACGACTGCATCGAGGCCTTCGGGGAGATGGGCTTCCGCGTGTTCGAAGGGCCCGAGGTCGAGTGGTCCGCGTACAACTTCGATGCCGTCCGCATCCCCGACGACCATCCTGCCCGCGACATGTGGGACACCATCTGGGTCGACACCCTCATCGACGGCGAGCGCAAGATGCTCCTTCGCACGCACACCTCCCCGAACCAGATCCGCGTGATGGAGCAGAGCGACCCGCCCGTGCGCGTGATCGTTCCCGGCAAGTGCTACCGCCAGGAAGCGACCGACGCCACGCACGAGTGGATGCTGACCCAGATCGAGGGCCTGGCCGTCGACGAAGGCGTCCGCATGAGCGACTTGAAGGGCACGCTCTACGCCTTCGCCCGCCGCCTCTTCGGCGAGGACCGGAAGATCATCTTCCACCACAGCTACTTCCCCTTCGTCGAGCCCGGTGTCGAGATGGCCATCGACTGCTTCATCTGCCGCGCCGACGGAAGCGACTGCCGCACCTGCCACGGCACCGGCTGGATCGAGATTCTGGGCGCGGGAATGGTCCATCCCGAGATCATCGAGAACGCTGGCTACGACTCCTCCCGCTACACCGGATTCGCTTTCGGCGTGGGCATCGAGCGCGTTGCCATGCTCCGTTGGGGCATCGAAGACATCCGCCACTTCTATCAGAACGACCTCCGCTTCCTGAGTCAGTTCTAGAAAGGCTGTTGGCTGTTGGCTGTTGGCTGTTGGTTCGTTGACGTTGCAGGAGCGCTCTCATGAAGCTTCCGCTGTCCTGGCTGCGCGACTACGTCGACATCGACCTCCCGCCGGAGGAGTTCGCGCGCCGCGTGACCGATGCCATCGCCGAGGTCGAGGGCTGGGAGGTCATTGGTGAGCACTGGGATCCGGAGCTCATCCGTGTGGCCGATGTGCTCGCCGTCGAGCCTCACCCCAACGCCGACCGCCTCCGCCTCGCCACTGTCGACGCCGGCGAGGGACCACGCACCGTTGTTTGCGGCGCCCCCAACGTCGCCGCCGGGCAGAAGGTGGCCTTCGCTAGCGAAGGGGCCCCACTGATCGATGGACACACGGGCAAGCTCGCGAAGCTGAAGCTCCGCGCCATCCGCGGCATCGATTCGGCAGGCATGGTGCTCAGCGAGAAGGAGTTGGGCCTGAGCGACGACCACGAGGGCATCCTCGTCCTCCCCGAGGACACCCTCGCCGGCGCGCCCCTCGTCGAGGCCATCGGTGATGTCGTGTTCGATGTCTCGACCTGGGCCAACCGCGCCGACCTGCTCGGTATCTTCGGCTTCGCCCGCGAGGTGGCCGCGATCACGGGCCAGCCACTGCGTGAGCCAGACCGCACCTATTCACAGTCCAGCCGCCGCGCCGACGAGTTCGTCTCCGTGACCATCGAGGCCCCAGACCTCTGCCGCCGCTTCACGGCCAGCATCATCGAGGGGATCGAAGTAGGCCCCTCCCCCCCGTGGATGCAGCAGCGCCTCATCCGCGCCGGCATGCGCCCCATCAACAACGTCGTCGACGTCACCAACTACGTGATGCTCGAAACCGGCCAGCCCCTCCACGCGTTCGACTACGACCTCGTGCGCGGCGCCGCCATCCGACCCCGCCGCGCTCGCCCTGGTGAGCGCCTCACGACCCTTGATGGTGTGGAACGCGATCTCGACCCCGACATGCTCATGATCTGCGATGGCGAGGGTCCCGTGGCCGTCGCCGGCATCATGGGCGGCGGCAACAGCGAGGTCTCCGAGGCCACCAACACCGTCCTCCTTGAGGTAGCGAACTTCCATCCTGGCTCCATCCGGCGCACTTCCACGCAGCTGAAGCTGCGCAGCGAGGCCTCGCTGCGGTTCGAGAAGGGCATCGGCCCCGATCTGGCCCCCTACGCCCAGGAGCGCGCCCTTCACCTGCTGGAGCAGGTCGCGAGCGGGCGCCCGGCGGCGGATCTCGTTGATGTCTTTCCCACGCCTCTGCCAAGCCCCCGCATCACCCTCCCCGCCGCCCGCATTGAGCAGGTCCTCGGCATCGCCATCGAGCCGGCGGAGGTCCACCGCATCCTCTCCGCCCTGGGCTTCGACGTGGCCGAAAGCGGGGACGCCTTCGAGGTGACGCCGCCGTTCTGGCGGCCCGATGTCGCCATCCCCGACGATCTCGTGGAGGAGCTGATCCGCGTGCACGGCTACGAGCGCCTGCCCACCACCGTGCTGCGGGGCGCCCTCCCCGAGGCGCAGCCGCGCCCCCTCGAGCGAGTTCGCGAGCGTGTCCGCTCGCTGGCCACCGGCCTCGGGTTCCAGGAAGTCGTGAGCTACACGCTCACATCCGGTCAGGTCCTGGCCCGCGTCGTCGACCCCGACGACACTGACCGCTCCCAGCCGATCGCGGTTCTCAACCCCGTGGCCTCCCACCACGCGTACCTGCGAACCTCGCTGCGGGGCTCGCTGCTCGCCGCCTACGCCGCTAACCGCCACCACGAGGACGCCGCCATGCGCCTCTTCGAGGTCGGCGTCGAGTACCTCCCCACGGAAGCTGACCTGCCCCACGAGCGGCCTGTCATCTGCGCCGCCCTCGGCGGCCAGCGGCTCGAACGCTGGCTCCGCCCCGGCTCCGAGCGACTCGACTTCTTCGATGCGAAGGGCGCCGTTGAGGCGCTCCTCGACGATCTTGGCGTGGCGGCGGAGTTCGCGTTGACGGAGGAGTACGCGCTTCTCTCCGGCCACACCGCGGCCGTCTCGGTCGGGGATGAGGCCGTGGGCGTTGTCGCGCAGGTGCACCCCGAGGTGGTCGCCGCGTTCGACATCGAGGAGCCGGTGTTCCTCTTCGAACTCTGGTTCGAGCCCCTTACCCGCGCCATCCCCGAGCGGCCCGACTACGTCCCGCCCAGCCGCTACCCCGAGGCGCGTCGCGACCTCGCCTTGCTCGTCCCCGCGGCCACCCCTGCCGCTGCCCTCCTGGAGGTCATCCGCTCCCACCGCGTCCGCGGCGTGCGCATCAACGCCGACGTGTTCGACGAGTATCGCGGCGCGGGCGTCCCCGCCGGGCAGAAGTCGCTCGCCCTGGCCGTCCGCTTCCGCGCGGATGACCGTACCCTCAGCGAGCGCGACGTCGTGCGCATCGAGCAGGGCCTCCTGCGCCGCCTCGAACAGGATCTGGGCGCTACCCTGCGGGCGTGACGCCGCCGCCTGCCCTCGATCCCGCCGTCGGACTCTGTAGTCTTTGCCGGTACGCCCGCAGCGTGCGCAGCGGTCGGGGCTCGCGCTTCTGGCTCTGCGAGCAGGCCGCCGAGGATGCCTCGCTGCGGAAGTACCCCGCCCTCCCTCGCGCAAGCTGTCACGCCTTCGCGCCGGTCGCCGGCGACCCCCTTTGTGAGGGCTCGGAGACTGGCTAGAATGCCGACGTTATGGCGCTACAACGTGAAGACTTGGCGTTCCGCTATCCCACCAATGATCTCCTCCGCGACGGCACGGCCGTTGTCTTCCGCCCCGCTACGTCTTCCGACCGTGAGGACCTGGTTGCCTTTGCGCAGGCCCTTGAAGAGGAGGACCTTCTCTTCCTTCGCGAGGACATTACGTCCCCTGCGGTTGTCGATGCGTGGCTGGCTGACGTCGAGAAGGGCGAGACGTTCACCGTGATCGCCGAGGTCGGTGACCGCGTCGTCGGCTACGGAAGCCTGCACACCGAGCCCGCACGCTGGACCCGCCACGTCGGCGAGATCCGCATCAACGTGCACCGCGACTATCGCGGGACGGGCCTGGGCACCCTGCTCGCGGGCGAGGTTCGCCACGTTGCCCCCGCCTTCGATGTGCGCACGCTGAGCGCACAGATGCCGGTCGACCAGCTCATGGCGAGGAAGGTGTTCGAGCGCCTCGGCTTTCGCTACCAGGCCATCCTGCCCGGCTGGGTCATGGATCGTGAGGGCAGGGATCTCGACCTGCTCATCATGGCCTGTGAAATCTAGGCCACCCCCTCTCTGGCCTCGACCGGCTGCCGCGCGGCGTGGCGGTGTCACCCTTTCAGCGGCCCCGATGTGTGAGCGCCCACCTGGTGAGTGGCGGCACCTATACTGAGCGAACGATGTCTCCCTCTCTCATGGACCTTGCCTCCCGCTACCCCACGAACGCCCAGCTTCGCGACGGCACACCAGTGGTCTTCGTGCCGTTCACGTTCGACGACCGCGACGACATGCTGGAGTTCACGCAGGCGCTCGACGAGCACGATCTGCTCTTCCTGCGGGAAGACATCACTTCTCCGGCGACGGTGGACGCCTGGCTCATGGAAATCGAGAGCGGAGATACACTCACGGTGCTGGCGCGAGTGGGAAAGCAGCTCGTGGGCTATTCCAGTCTGCACACCGAGCCCGCGCGCTGGACCCGCCCCGCGCGCTGGACGCGCCACATCGGCGAGATCCGCATCAACGTGCACCCCGACTACCGGGGCACAGGCATCGGGGGGCTGCTCGCGGGCGAGATTCGCCACATCGCTCCGGCCCTTGGCCTCCGCAAGCTGAGCGCGCAGATGACCGTCGATCAGGAGGGCGCGCGCACCGTGTTCGAGCGCCTCGGCTTCCGCTACCAGGCCACACTGGAGGGCTGGGTGATCGACCGGGAGGGCAACGAGCGCGACCTGGTGATCATGTCCTGCGACCTGGAGGTCGAGTAGCGCCCCGCTTAGCTCTCTCTGGTTGCCGCCGTGGCAAAGGCCGCCCGCCAGGCCTCCCCTTCCCGCTCCAGCAGCTCGCGGACATCGTCCAGGGTCTCGAACCCGTACGCGCCCTCGCCCTCGCCGAGCACCTCGCGGAGCGGGCCGCTCGTGCAACTGGCGTAGGCCAGGCGAGCCGCCTCCTCGCCCTCCGCCCCAGCGCCCACGTACATGACGAGGTCGCCGGTATCGCGCAGGGCCGCGGCGTAGGAGAGCAGGAACCCCTCCTCCAGCTCGACCCCACGGGGGCTTGCGTAGGCGAGCCGCCAACGGTAGACCTGCCGCGTGCGCCCGCAGTGGCGCGTCACGCGGTCGAAGCTGGGATCCTCCAGCGCGGTTTCCACGCACACATCGGGCGCGGTGCTGACTACGATCGGCAGCCAGCCATGCCATTGCGCCCACCCCAGGAGTTCCTCGAACCCTGGCCGCGGGCGTGCGAGTTCGCGTACCCGCGCCTCCACCTCCTCCCGTGGCGCCTCGAACTCCCCGATCGCCGCCGTCAGCGCGAATTCGGCGCCTTCCGCGCCTGAGTCAGGCGGGCGTGCGCCGAACTCGGCGACGATCGCGTCGGTGAGGCCCGCCTCCACCACGACCCCCTCGAAGTCCAGCCACAGCACCGACGCCATTGGCGGCAGGATAGCCCAACCCCGCTCAGGGGCCACTCCCCCCCGCCCGGCTGTCGCGCCCCGCGCCCCCCCTTTAGACATAAGGGTGAGCCTCTGCTAGATTTTATTGCCTACTCGGTTTATCCTTTTGGACCCCAAGCTCGTGGGCGGAGATGGCGCCATGACGACTCCCTTTGACGATTACCTCGATCTCGTCGAATCAGCCCGTGTGCTGTCCATTCATCCGCAGAGCCTCAGGCGCCTGATCAAGCAGAAGAAGATCCCCGCCACGCTCTTCGCGGGCAAGTACCTCATCGAGCGCGACAAGCTCGAGATGTTCAAGAGCAACTACGACCCGCGGCCCGGCCGCAAGCCCATCCGCCGCCTGCTCTAGTCTTTCTGGGAACGCGCCTAGAAAATCTTGCCCTGGCTGTTGAGCACCGCCAAGGTGACAAGAACCACCGCCTCCACCGTGAGCACGAAGCCGGCCGCCCCAAACCACACCATCTGTGGCGTGCCCCGTGTGGCGAAGGCCGGGATCGTCACGATCACCGACGTGGCCACCCAGACCAGCACGAAGATCACTCCGAGCGCGGTCGGGCTGTAGAGGGCGAGCAGGGGTTCGATCATCGGGAATGCGCCTCCGGTGCCGATGGCTGCATCATACGATCGCTTGTGACCAAATGCACAGACTTGTCCCCTTCAGCCCGTCCGCTCCCGGTAGTCCGCGATCGCACGCTTCAGGGCGTCGGCGGCGAGCACGCTGCAGTGCACCTTGTCCCTCGGCAGCCCGCCGATGCCCTCGGCGATGGCCTCGCGCGTGAGCGCTTCCGCCTCCGTCAGCGTCCACCCCTCCACCGCTTCGCTCGTCCACGAGCTCGTGGCGATGGCGGGCGGACAGCCTCGCGTCAGCCACTGCATCTTTGCGATGCGCCCCTCGCTGATCCGCAGCATGACCTGCATGCGGTCGCCGCAGACGGGGTTGCTCACCCTCGCCTCACCGTCGGGCGTGTCCATCTCGCCCGCGTTCCGCGGATGCTCGAAGTGGTCCATGACGGTCTCGGAGTACGCGGCCATGTCCGCCCATGCTAGGAACGCCCCGGATGTGCCGTCAACGAGTCCGGTTGTGGCGCTCGCCCGCTACGGGGCCTGCTCCAGGAACAGTTGGAGCTCCATGACGCCGTTGTCCTCGATCGAAACGAGGATCGGCGCCCGTGGCTGCGCGATGTCGTAGTCGGCGAACAGGATCGGGATCGACCCCACCACGACCAACAGGCCGCCGTCCCGCAACTCCGCCTCGATGGCGATAGTCACCGGCTGTGTGACGCCGTGCAGGGTGAGGGCGCCGGTCGCCAGGAGACTGACCACCTCCCCTTGCGCGAGGGCCTCCGGCACGGTGACCGGCTCGGTCAGCTCGAACGTGGCTGTTGGGAACGCATCCGATTCCAGCGCCTGCCGGTGCAGGGCGCCATCGCGGCGGGAGTCGTCGCTCTCCAGGTCGCGCAGGTCGGCCACCACGGTCACCCCCGTAAGCTGGTCCCCGGCGATCGTGATGGTCGCCTCGATCGTGGGCGTGCGGCCCACGGCCTCCTTGTAGCCGATGGTCGCGAGCTCCTCCTCCACGCGGTATCCGACGAAGCTCTCCTCCCCTGGCGCGAGCGTCCAGGCGCCGTCGAGACCGGGGGCCACCGCCTCCGCCTCGCCGCCGGAAGCCGTCGTGGCTGGCGCCGCGGTGGCCGTGGCGGCAGCGCGACCGGGAGTCCCTGTGGCCTCGGGCGTCTTGTCCTCCTGCTGGGACGAGACTGCCCCACGGAGGCTCACCGGCGGGGGTGCGTCGTCGCGAACCACCAACCACCAAACCAGAAAGACTGCGACGGCGATGACCGCAACCGCGAGCACCCCGCCCCCGATGAGCATCCGCTTTCGTGTCATTCATTCCCCCAGGCCCCTCGGGCGTTCGCTGCACATGGTGACAATCAAGGTAGGTCAGCACGGCAATCAAGGTCGAATTCCTAGGCGAGGCCCAGCGCTGCGAAGAACGCCTCGAAGGCCGAGAGGTTCCCCGGGTTGAAATGCGGCTCCACGTAGCGGACCGCGCCGTCCCTCCCTACAAGCACGAGCGCCCGCCGCGACTTGCGCGCGTCCTCGTCCCAGAGCCCGTAGGCGCGCACCACCTCGCCATGGAAGTCGCTGAAGAGGGCGAAAGGGAAGTGGTCCCGTTCCTGGAAGCGAGCGTGGGAGCCGAGCCCGTTCGTGTTCATGCCGAACACCTGGATGCCCGCTTCCCGCAAGGTCTCGTGCTCCTGCGCGAACGCCTTCAACTCGCTCGTGCAGATGGGCATCCCATCGTCCTGGTAGAAGAGGAGCAGAACATCCCCCTCCGCGAGGACATTCCCGAACGACAGCTCGATCTGCTCACCCTCGGTGGTAACGGCGGGCAGGACGAAGTCCGGGGCGGGCTCGCCCGTTGCGATCGGCGTTGTGCGCGGTGCGGCCGAGGTGGCGGGCTCGCGCTCCTCCGCGCTCATGCGGTCGTCCCGAATCCCGGCGGAACGCCGTCGACGCCCCGCGTTCCCGCCAGCACGCGGATGCGTCCCAACCCGGCGCCGTCCGTGAGCTGCTGGAACGCACGCCGCCGCGCGAAGTACTCCGGCAGGTCGTTGCGAACGCTCTCGATCAGGCTCCCCAGGCCTGCTTCCGTGAGGAACGCCGCCTGCGTCACCGCCGGGAACGCCGTAAGCCCCGCCAACTCCATCGCCAGCTCCAGCTCGGAGAGGTTCACGTGCGCGGTCAGGTCCTGCTCGCCCACGTGCTGATACGGGTTCTCGTGCGCCGTGTGCCGGTAGAAGCAGAGCAGCGTGCCCTGCGTGCGCCAGTCCGCCCACAGCTCCTCCTCCGGGTAGCCGTAGTCGAAGGTCAGGACCGCTCCGCGCTCCACGAGGTCGCACATCGCCGACATGGTGGCGTGCCCCCGCCCGCTCACCTCGAACCGCCCCCTCGCGGGCGCCCCGTCGATGGTAGCGATCCCCCCGCGCGTCTCGACAAACGCCTCGCCGTCCCAGCGTACCCACACTTCGGCGGGCCCCCGCCCCTCCACCTCGAACAGCCGCACGGGCAGCGCATCGAACAGTTCGTTCGAGAGCACGATCCCGGCCGCGGCGGGCGCTGGCGCGTCGCTGCGCCACTCGATGCGGGCATCTCCGCCGCGCGCGTTCGGCTCGATGGCGACGTACCGCAGCGCGTCCGCGAAGCTGCCCCCGCGCCCCTCCGCCCAGTCGAGCAAGGTCGTGGCGAGGGCGCCTTCCCCCGCGCCAGCCTCGATGATCGTGAACGGGTCCGGTCGCCCAAGCGCCTCCCAGCCCCACTCGCACCAAGCCCCCACGGCCCAGCCGAACATGGGGTGGATGACGGGGCTCGTGAGGAAGTCCCCGCTCGGGCCGATGCGCCCCGGCTTGCGATAGTAACCGTGCTCGGGGTGGTAGAGCGCCAGCTCCATGAAGCGCTCGAACGGCATCGCCCCGCCGTCCATCTCGGCGATGATCGTTTTGACGAGCGCGGGGTTACCTACCGCTGCCAGTCCAGGGTCGAGGTCGAGCGCCATGCCGCGATTGTCGCCTGCCGGGGCGGCTCTGTCCCGTTTGCGGTGGGAGCGCTACAGTCCTGTGCCATGTCAGATGCCACCAAATCGCGCCACGTGCGCTGGATCGACCTGAGGAACCCGTTCATCGAGTCGCTCGAAGGAATGACCGAGTTGCTGCTGGTTCGGCACGGCGAGCAGCAGCTTGGGGCCAACATGGCCGTGGGCGAAGTGGTCGATGCGCCCCTCTCGCCGCTTGGGCGCGAGCAGGCCCGCGTCGTGGGCGAGCGGCTCGCGACGGCTGCCATCGACGCCGTCTACTGCAGCCCCCTCAGCCGAGCTCACGTGACCGGCCAGGAGATCGCCGGCCACCACGCCCTCGAGCCCGTCACCCACGAAGGTCTCGCCGAGATCGACCCCTTTCAGAACGTTCCCCGGGACCGCGGCGTCATCGATCACTACGGCGTCGAGCGCTTCGTCGAGTTGATGCGGGAGCAGAGCCGCACGCGCCTCGACTCTGTCTGGCCCGACTCCGAGAACGTTCCCGCCTTCCGCCGGCGCATCAGCGGCGCCATTGCCGAGATCGCAGCGGCGAACAGGGGCCGCCGCGTCGTGGTCGCCTGCCACTCGGGCGTCATCAACCACTACCTTTCGGATGTCCTTGCCTCCACCTACCAGCAGGTGTTCCCGCTCCATCACACCTCGATCACCACCGTCCGCGTCGATGGCGACCGCCGGGTCGTGCTCACGGTGAACGACTTCGCGCACGTCTACGCGGTCCAGACCTCGCGGAACGACCTGAACAGCTGAGTCGCGCCTCCGGGCGTGCTAGGCTCGCCCCCGCGATGGCCTCCTCGGAGCCCCGCCAGAAGCTGTGGATCGAGACCGCCGGCCAGCTCGTGATGTCCGACTACCGCGTCCGCCTGTTGGAGCTGGTCGCGGAGACGGGCTCCCTCGCCGAGGCTGCCGCCGTGCTCGGCCTTAGCTACCGCCGCGCCTGGGGCAAGGTGAAGGAGATCGAGGCCAACCTGGGGCGCTCCCTCGTCCGCTCGGAAGTGGGCGGCGCGGGCGGTGGACGCACCGTCCTCACACCCGAGGCGGAAGAGCTTGTGGCTGCCTACCGGCGTTTCCAGGAACGCGTCGATCACGAGGTGGAGGGCGCCTACGACGCCGAATTGCGCGACCTGCTGGCTCCGCCCTGAGCGCATCCGCCGCTGCGTTGGTCGTTGATAGCCCTCGCGGTAGGCTGACCTATGCTCAAAGACGCCTACGCGGGTGACCTCACTTCCGCCGACGAAGGCCGCACCGTGCGGCTCGCTGGCTGGGTCCATCGCCGCCGGGACCACGGCGGCCTCATCTTCATCGACCTGCGCGACTCGCACGGTGTTGTGCAGGTCGTCATCGACCCCGATAACGCCGAGGCGCACGAGGCGGCCCACCGAGCTCGCTCCGAGTGGGTGCTCGCCGTCGAGGGAACCGTGCGCCGCCGCTCAGCCGAGACCGTGAACCGCGATATGACGACGGGCGAGATCGAGGTCATGCCCACCCGTGTCGAGGTATTGAACGACGCACTCACGCCCCCCTTCGCTGTCAACGACGCGAGCGAGGTCGACGAGCTCGTGCGCCTCCGCCACCGCTACGTGGAGCTGCGCCGTCCCGGCGTCGCCGAGGTGATCCGCCTGCGCCACGAGGTTGTGCTTTTCATGCGCCAATTCCTCTCGGAGCGCGGCTTCCTCGAGATTGAGACGCCCACCCTGATCAAGTCCACGCCCGAGGGCGCCCGCGACTTCCTCGTGCCCTCACGCAACCAGCACGGCCACTTCTTCGCGCTGCCGCAGTCGCCCCAGATCCTCAAGGAGCTGTTGATGGTGGGCGGCTTCGAGCGCTACTTCCAGATGGCCCGCTGCTATCGCGACGAGGACACGCGCGCCAACCGCATCGTCGAGCTCACGCAGCTCGACCTGGAGATGAGCTTCGTCGAAGAGGAGGACGTGCTCTCCCTCATCGAGGAGCTGTTCACCGAGGTGGGACGCCGTTTCGGCGGCGGCAGGCGCCTGGCCCAGACCCCTTTTCCCCGCATCGAGTACGCCGACGCCATGGCCCGCTACGGCATCGACCGCCCCGACCTGCGTTTCGGCCTCGAATTCGTTGACGTCAGCGACGCCGTCCGCGAGTCCGAGTTCCAAGTGTTCGCGGGCGCGCTGGCGAGCGGCGGCGAGGTGCGCGCCATGCGCGTCCCCGCGCAGGCGGAGATGGCGCGCCGCGGCATCGACTCCCTTGTCGAGGTCGCCCGTGGCGGCGGCGCGAAAGGCCTTGCCAACATCGGCTTCCTCGCGGGTGGCGAGCTGCGCTCCCCTATCGCCCGCTTCCTCTCCGAGGAGGAGATCGCGCAACTGCGAACGCTGACCGCCGCCGAGGACGGCGACATGCTCTTCCTGTGCGCCGACCGGCCCGCGGTTGTCTCCGCCTCCATGGCGCTCGTGCGCGAGGAACTCGCGCAGCGTCTCGATCTCATCGACCGCGATGTTCTCTCCTTCGCCTGGGTCACCGGCTTCCCCCTGCTCGAGTGGCGACCGGAGGAGGAGCGCTGGGACGCGACCCACAACCCCTTCTGCGGCTTTGTCGAGGAGGATGAACCCCTGCTCGACAGCGACCCGGGGGCGGTCCGCTCGAAGCAGTACGACCTCACGCTCAACGGCGCCGAGATCGCCGGTGGCTCCGTGCGCATCCACCGCCGCGCCGAGCAGGAGAAGGTGCTGCGACTGATGAACTACACCGATGAGGAGATGCAGGACCGCTTCGGCGTCCTGCTCGATGCGCTTGAGTACGGCGCGCCGCCGATGGGCGGCATCGCCGCCGGTATCGACCGCGTGCTCATGGAACTCGTCGGGACGCCCAACATCCGCGACGTCATCGCGTTCCCCAAGGCCTCCTCGGGCAGCGATCCCCTCATGGGCTCGCCCCAGCCGGTGAGCCAGGAGCAGCTCGATGAGCTCGGACTGCGCCTCGCGCCGCCAAAGTAAAGCCGTAAGCAGCATCACCGTGGAGCGCTGGCCTCGGTGCGCTATCCTCTCAGCAGGCGACCAGCGTCGCGCGTAATCAACCTGCCAGGCTCACATCCACTACCGGGAGAAGCCGCATGTCTAATCGCACGCTCGGACTGATGATGGGGGCCGTCGCCCTCCTGATCGTGGCGGTCGCCGTTGTGTTCGTCTTGGTGCTGGCAGGTGGCGGTGGTGGCGACGACGACGAACGCGTCTCGACGCCCGCGCCGACCCGGCAGGCGTCCGAGCGCGAGGACACCGACGATCCTGGCGCTACCCAGGCCGAGGACGACGACCGCGACGACGACCGCGACGACGAACGCACCGTCAGCGGCATCTGCGGCGAGAACCGCCTGATTACGTTCGGCGACAGCCCCGCAACCGTCTTCGACCCCATCCAGGTGGGCGACGCCAGCACCGCCGAGTACACCGCCGAGATATTCGGCGGCCTCGTCTCCCTCGACCTCGACCTGAACGTCGTCCCCGATATCGCCGAGCGCTGGGAGATCTCCGACGGCGGGCGCGTCTACACCTTCTTCCTGCGCGACGATGTCGTCTTCCATAACGGCAAGCGCGTCACGGCAGACGACGTCAAGTACAGCTTCGAGCGCGCCGCCGACCCCGCCAACTTCTCCCCTACCGTCCTCAACTACCTCGGCGATATCGTGGGCGTGCGCGACAAGTTCAACGGCCGCACCGACGAGATCAGCGGCGTCCAGGTGGTCGACGAGTACACCCTGCGCATCGAGCTTGAGCGTCCCATCAGCTACCTCCTCCAGCAGCTCACCTACACCGTTGCCGCCGTCGTCGACCGCGAGCAAATCGAGCAGGATCCCGACGGCTGGACGCGGAGTCCCAACGGCACGGGGCCGTTCCGGGTGAAGGTCTGGCGCCCGCTCGAGGAGATCGTCCTCGTCCCGAACGACCGCTACCACCTCGGCCCGCCCAAGCTCGATGAGGTGGTGTTCACGCTCAGCGGCGGCTCCCTCTCGACGCGCTTCCAGAACGACGAGATTCACGTCGCCGTCGTCCCGGCCATCGAACTCTCCGGCGTTCTGAGCGGCGAGAGCGAACTCAGCGAGTTCTACCGCCCTGCCCCCCAACTTTCGATTTTCTACCTCGGCATGAATGTCAATGTGGCGCCGTTCGATGACCCGCTGGTGCGGCAGGCTTTTGCCCTCTCGATCGACCGTGAGGCTATCAACGAAGTGCTCTTCTTCGATGCCGCCGTCGTGGCGGACGGCATCCTCCCGCCGACGCTCCCTGGCTACAGCGCTGATGCGGTCGCCGCCTACCCCTACGACCCCGAGCGTGCTGCCGAGCTGCTCGCGCGGTCTCGCTACGCCGGCGCGATGCCCCGCATCATCCTGACCTTCAGCGGCACTGCAGGCGACCCGCCCGACAACCTGCAGGCCTACCAGCAGCAGTGGCGCGAAGCCCTCGGGGTCGAGGTCGAGATCGAGGCCATCGAGTGGTCTGCCTACCTGCGCGAGCTGCGGCGGGGTGAGCTCCAGATGTACTCCGCCGGCTGGATCGCCGACTACCCCGATCCCGAGAACTTCATCGGCAAGCTCTTTTCCAGCGACAGCACGCTCAACAACTCCGGCTACTCGAACCCGCGCGTCGACGCCCTCCTCGACGAGGCGGCGACCCTTCAGGACCAGGAGGCCCGCTACCGGCTCTATCATCAGGCTGAGCAGATCATCATCGACGATGCACCCATCATCCCCACCTTCTGGACCATCAGGCACTACCTCGTGCGTGAGTGTGTCCAGAACTGGCCGGATGTCGGTACGATCGTGCCCAAGTACCGCTACATCGAGATCGACACCTCGGGAGAGTAGGGAGCAGTGAGCCAGGGGCTCGCAGGCTACATCATCCGGCGAATCCTCTGGACCGCGCCGGTGATCTTCGCGATCTCCGTGTTCGTGTTCCTGCTGCTCCGTCTCGCCCCGCAGGATCCCATCGACTCGCTTCTTGGCCAGCGCTACGACGAGGACATCGCGCAGCGGTTGCGGGCCAAGTACGGCTACGACCAGCCGATCCACATTCAGTACCTGAAGTATGTCCAGAATCTCTTCCAGGGCGACCTCGGCGTCTCCACCAAACACGGGGATTTCTCGGTGGCGGAGGTGATCTTCCCCAGAATCCGCATCTCGGCGGGGATGGGGATCATGGCCATGATCCTTGTCTTTGGGCTCGGCATCCCTATTGGCGTGTATGCCGCGCTCATGCGCGGAACCTTTCTTGATCCACTCATCATCGGGTTCTGGCTCCTCATCGACTCGGTCCCGGTATTCGTCTCAGCGGTTGTTGCACCGTGGCTCTTCGCGCTTCAGCTCGGCTGGGTCGACCTCTCCTTCGAGGGTGTCCTCCATCCGAACATCATCCTGCCCGTGTTTGTCATGGCGCTGCCCGGCGTTGCGGGAGTCGCGCGGCTCATGCGCGCTTCCGTCATCCAGGTCAGTTCGGAGGACTACGTCCGCACGGCGCGGGCCAAAGGTCTGCGTGAGCGCACCGTCGTCATCACGCACGTGGTCCGCAACGCCCTGCTCCCCATGATCACGGCGATCGGTCTCTCCCTGCCGGGCATCTTCAGCGGCGCCCTCTTCGTCGAGTTGCTCTTCGGCATTCCCGGCATCGGCCGCGAGTTCCTCCAGGCCGTATTCGGACCCGACTTTGATGTGGTCCTTGGGCTGATCTTGTTCGGCTCGGTCCTGTTCGTGATCGCTAACATCCTTATCGACATCGGGTACGGGTTCATCGATCCGCGCATACGCATTACCGCGGCGAGGGGCGTCTAGCGATGCGGGTTAACGCTCCCACTCTCGAAACCGAAGAACTTGTCTGGCGCCCTGCGCCTCGGTTCCGAATCCTCCGCGAGCTCGTCCGCAAGAAGATCGCCATGCTCGCGATCGTTCTTCTCACGGTCTTCTACCTTGCCGGCATCTTCTCGCCCTGGATTGCCACCCACGACCCCAACTACCAGAGACTCACACTTGAGGATCAATACGCTTCCCCATCGAGTGACCACTGGTTCGGAACGGACCGCGCGGGCCGCGATCTCTTCTCGCGCGTTGTCTACTCGGCTCGCACGACCCTGCTTTTCACGCTCGTGGTCATCTTCACTGGCGCGGGTGTCCTGGGGCTGGCGCTGGGGCTGCTCGGTGGCTACCGCGGCGGCTCGGTGGACGCTCTCATCATGCGTGGTGGCGAAGTGCTGAGTGGTGTGCCCACCCTTTTCCTCATGCTGGCGATCGCGGCCGCCTTCCGTACGCATCTCAACGACGTCGCGTTCTGGCTCAAGGAGAACACCTTCCTGGGCGACGACGCCCGTGCAATCGTGCCGTTCCTGATCATCGTCCTCGCGGCGCTTCCATTCGCCTGGTTCGGTTCGGCTCGCATTGTGCGGAGCCAGGTGTTGGCGATTCGTGAGCAGGAGTTCATCCTCGCGGCCGAAGCGATGGGCATGTCTACGGGCCGGCTGCTCTTTCGCCATGTCTTCCCCGGGGTGTTGCCGGTGTTCCTGGTGGGCCTTTCCGCCGGCATGGCCGGAATCGCGGGCTCCGAGGTGGCGCTGAGCTGGCTAGGCCTGGGTGTCGACCCCTCCACCCCCAGCTTCGGCACGCTCCTCTTTGAGGCAGGAGCCATACGCACCTTCCAGCAATTCCCCCACGTGCTCCTGGTTTCGGGAATCCCCCTCATCGTTTTCTTCTTCTCCTGGAACCTGCTCGGCGATGCCTTCGTGGACCTTGTCGAGCCGCGCACGTTCCGGAGCTGAGCCGTAGCAAGCCAATACCGTATACTCGACGGGTACTCACGTAGCGGAGGCAAGGCGGCTCGGTGAAGGTCACTCTCGAACGGCTCCCAGAGAGTCGTGTGCAGCTTGAGATCGAAGTCGAACCGGACCGCCTGGAGCGGTCCCTTGATGCTGCCTACAAGCGGCTCGTACCCACTCTGCGCATCCCCGGTTTCCGCCCCGGAAAAGCCCCGCGCCGCATCGTCGAGCGCATGGTCGGGCGCGACCGCCTGATCCACGAAGCCCTCGACTCCCTCGTCCCCGCCGTCTACTCCGAAGCCCTTGAGAGCGAGGAGATCGACGCCGTCGATCAGCCTCAGCTCGAAATCCTCGAGACCGAGCCCGTCCGCTTCAAGGCCACCGTCCCCGTCCGGCCCACCGTCACCCTCGGCGACTACGAGTCGATCCGCATCGCGCCCGAGCCCGTCGAGGTCACGGACGAGATGTTCGAGGAGCAGATGGAGATGATCCGGCGGCGCTTCGCTACCATCGCCCCCGTTGAGCGTGGCGCCGAGTGGAACGACATCCTCACAGCCGACATCGACGGGACCGTCGAGGACACCCCCTTCGTGCAGGACGAGGATGTCGAGTTCCCGCTGCGCGAGGGCCAGACGCTGTTCCTGCCCGACCTCGCCGAGCAGTTCCTCGGCATGGAGGCGGAGTCCGAGAAGACCGTCGAGTTGCCTGTGCCGGAGGACTTCCCCGAGCAGTTCGCGAACAAGACGGCCACCCTCACCCTCACCGTGAAGTCGGTGAAGGAGGAGGAGCTGCCCGAAGAAGACGACGACCTCGCCCAGCAGGTGAACGCCGAGGAGTTCGAGACCATCGACCAGCTCCGCGAGCGCGTGCGCTCCGACCTGCAGGAGACGCTCCAGCGTCAGGCCGACGAGGCCTACCGCCTGAAGGTCGTCGACGAACTCGTGGGTCTCTCCGAGATCGAGTACCCGCAGGTGCTCCTCGACCGCGAGATCGACGAGCTGATCCGGGACAGCCACGGCAGCGACGTGCGCGCCTACCAGGCCCACCTCGCCCAGATCGGCAAGTCTCCCGCCGAGTTCCGCGAGACGTTCCGGGAGCCAGCGGTAGAGCGCCTCTCCCGCTCGCTTGTCCTGAGCGAGTTCACGTCCGTCGAGGATATCGAGGTGACCGAAGACGAGGTCGCCTCGCAGATGGAGCAGATGCTGGAACCCCTGGGCGAGAATGCCGAAAGTATGCGTACCATGTTCGAGAGCGAACGCGGGTCCGCCAGCATCCGCAGCAGTCTGCTGACCGACAAGACGCTCGCGCGGTTGCAGGAGATCGCTACCGCGGAACCCGAGGAGGAAGCCGAGTGAACGAATTCCACGCCGCCGCTCCGAGGGCTGTGATCCCCATGGTGATCGAGACGGGACCTCGCTCCGAGCGCGCGCTGGACATCTTCTCGCTGCTCCTCAAGGAGCGCATCGTCTTCCTCGGGACGCCCATTGACGACATGGTGGCCAACCTCATCGTCGCCCAGCTTCTCTTCCTCCAGCGCGAGGATCCCGATCGCGATATCAGCCTCTACCTCCACTCACCCGGCGGCATCATTCCGTCGGGTCTCGCTATCTACGACACGATGCAGCTCATCGAGCCCGATGTCTCCACCATCGTCGTCGGCCAGACCGCCTCGATGGCCACCGTCCTGCTCGCCGCCGGCGCCAAGGGCAAGCGCTACGCCCTCCCGAACGCAACCATCCACATGCACCAGGCCCTTGGCGGCGCCCGCGGTCAGGCTCGCGACATCGAGATCGCGGCCCGCGAAATCCTGCGCAACAACGAGATCATCCGCGACATTATCTCCAACTGCACGGGCCAGCCGGTCGACAAGATCGAGGAGGACTTCGACCGGGACTTCTACCTCGATGCCGAGGGCGCCAAGGCCTACGGCTTTGTCGATGAGGTGCTTGAGCAGCGGACCGGCATAGCCATCCAGACCAAGGGCGCCTGATATGGCCACCAGCCGGTCGAAGCGTACGCAATATCACTGCTCCTTCTGCGGGAAGAGCCGCGACCAGGTGCGCCGCCTGATCGCCGGGCCCGGTTCCGTCTACATCTGCGACGAGTGCATTGAGCTCTGCCGCGAGATCATCGACGAAGAGGCCAACGGCGCCACCCCCCAGACCGCCGCCAAGGCCACGATTGGCGACAGCGTCCCTTCCCCCCGCGAGATCCACGAGCACCTCGACAACTACGTCATTGGCCAGGATCCGGCCAAGAAGGTGCTCTCCGTCGCCGTCTACAACCACTACAAGCGCATCAACGCGGTCGCCGACCAGGGTGTCGAGCTGGAGAAGTCGAACATCCTCCTCGCCGGCCCCACGGGCGTCGGCAAGACGCTCCTCGCACGCACGCTCGCGCGCTACCTCGATGTGCCCTTCTCCGTCGCCGATGCAACCGCCCTCACCGAGGCCGGCTACGTCGGCGAAGATGTCGAGAACATCCTCCTGCACCTCATCCAGGCTGCGGACTTCGATATCCAGAAGGCCGAGCGCGGCATCATCTACATCGACGAGATCGACAAGGTCGCGCGCAAGTCCGATAACCCCAGCATCACGCGCGATGTCTCCGGTGAGGGTGTGCAGCAGGCGCTCCTGAAGATCATTGAGGGCTGCATCGCCAACGTGCCCCCGCAGGGCGGGCGCAAGCACCCCCACCAGGACTTCCTCCAGATCGACACATCCAACATCCTCTTCATCTGCGGCGGCGCCTTCGAGGGGCTGGAGAACAACGTCGAGCGCCGCCTCAAGCGCGACCAGGTCAGCCTCGGTTTCCGCGCCGAGCGCAGCATCCGTGGACCGAAGCGCACCGACCAACTTCTCGCCCGCGTCACTCACGACGACCTGCTCGAGTACGGCCTTATCCCCGAGTTCATCGGGCGCCTCTCGCTCGTCGTCTCCCTCAGCTCCCTCAATGAGGAAGACCTCGTGCGCATCCTCACCGAGCCCAAGAACGCGCTCGTGCGCCAGTTCGAGCGCTACTTCTCCATGGACGGCGTCGACCTCGCCTTCACCGACGACGCCCTCCAGGCCATTGCCGGCGAGGCCATTCGCCTGAAGACCGGCGCCCGCGGCCTCCGCACTGTCGTTGAGGACCGGCTCGTCGATGTCATGTACGAGATACCGAGTCGCGAGGACATCGACCGCTGCGTGGTGACGGCGGAAACCGTCGTGAACCGCCAGCGTCCGATCCTGATGGCGAAGGGCGGCCAGCCGGTCGTGTTTGAAGACGATGTTGTGGAGCCCGAGATCCATGGCGAGACCGCCTGAGCGACCCGCCTAGGCCCGTGTCTTGCTGATAGCCGCTAACTGAGCCCCTGCCGCCCCCACCAGTTCGTCCGTACCTGCCCCGAAGAGTGCGTCGCTCGCGCCCGCCGCCGCCCAGACGCGTGAGAAGCGTGTCAGGCTCTCGTCGGCGATGACGTCCCACTCGCCCGGCAGGCCCACCGGGGGCACGCCCCCCACCCGGTAGCCCGTGAGCTCGAACACCCGATCCGCTGTCGCCATCTTCAGCCGCTTGCGGGATACACCCAGCAGGCGCGCCAGCGCACCCGTATCAGCCTGCCGGTCGCCCGCGACGAGCACGGCCGTGGGCCGGCCGTCTGCCAGCAGGATGAGCGTCTTCACGATCTGTCCCAGCTCGCACCCGAGTGCGTTTGCAGCGTCTATCGCCGTCGCGGTGCCCTCGGGGAAGCGCTCGATGGGGGCGGTGAGCCCGCACGCCCGTATCGCCTCCTCGACCCGCTGCGGGCCGTCCATGCCGCCACCGCCGCTGTCGCTCACGCCGGCCTCCTCCCCACGAAGATGGGCCCGGGACACTCCTCCGGGTCGCCCGGTGGGTACTCCCCCGCCTCGAACCCCGCTTCCCGCAGCGCCGCGAGCCACTCCGCCCGCGTGAACAGCCCCTCGATGCAGTGGTCGTGCTCGACCCTCACGGAGCCGTCCGCCTCCCGCAGGACGTAGACCATGTCGACCTCGTACCGCGAGTCGTCTGGATCCTCGTCGCGTACCCACTCGAGGTAGCGCAGCGAGCGCCCGTCAGGATCGTCGTGTCCGCCGTGGTCGGTACCGACGCGGAAGCTCTCGCGGACGAAGTCGGGAACGAACACCGCCGCCCCGCCCGGACGCAGATGTGCGAAGGCGGTGGCCACCGCCGCCCGCAGGTCGTCGAGCTCGGTCAGGTACACCACCGCGTCGTGCACGAAGACGCCATCGAAAGTCCGTCCCAGCCGCAGCGTTCGCATGTCCCCCTGGACGTGTTCGCACTCTGGGTTGATCGTGCGGCTCTGGGCGATCATCTCGGGCGCCAGGTCGGAGAGCGTGCAGGTGAACCACTGCTTCAGGTGGGAGGCGTTGTTGCCTCCGCCCGAGCCCAGCTCCAGCAGCGTGACAGCGGGCCCCTCGCACGACTCGACCAGCGCCTTCCGGTAGTACGCGGCCTCGATCGCGTAGTCCTCGGGCGCGGTCAACAGATGGAACCAGCCGGCGAGATCGGAGTAGAGACGCATGCGGGAAGCGATCGTACCCCGCAGAGCGGCGACAGCCCAAAGACGCGCACATGCGCTAGCCTTACGCGATGGCTCGAGTTCGCGCCGACCAGCTGCTTGTCCGCCGGGGCCTCGCGCGCTCTCGCGAGAGCGCCCGGCGGCTCATCATGGCGGGGCGCGCCCGCACCGGCACGCTGACGCTGGTCAAGCCCGCTACCCTCCTCGACGAGGCCGCGCCCCTGGACCTGCGCGAGGTCGAACGCTATGTGAGCCGTGGCGGACGCAAACTCGAAGCCGCTCTCGACACCTTCGCCATTGACGTGACGGGGATGCGCTGCCTCGATGTCGGCGCCTCCACGGGCGGCTTCACCGACTGTCTGCTCCAGCGAGGCGCCACCTCCGTGCTGGCCGTGGATGTGGGCCGCGGACAGCTCCACCAGCGCCTCCGCGAGGACGTACGCGTGACCGTCATGGAACGGACGAACGCTCGCGACCTGCCCGAGCTGCCGCCCCTCGACTTCTTCGTTGCCGATGTCTCCTTTATCTCCCTGCGCAAGGTGCTCCCCTCGGTGGCGGAGCGCCTGCCCGCGAGCAGTCCCGGCGTGGTGCTATTGAAGCCCCAGTTCGAGGCCGGCCCGGCGGATGTACCCCGTGGTGGTGTCGTGCGCGACGAGGCCGTGCGCGAGCGCGTGCGCGAGGAGTTCCGGCAGTGGGCCCTCGACCAGGGCTGGGAGTTTCTCGACGTGGTCGACTGCGCGATTACGGGCGAACGCGGCAATCGTGAGATAGTCGTGCGCATGCGTACGCCCGCCCGCCCGGAGCCATCGTGCTGAAGCGCGTCCTCATCCTCCGGCCCGAGAGCATGGAACCCGCGCTCCTGCTCGCCGGGCGCATCGCCGATGCGGTCGAGGCCGCTGGCGTCGAGGTGCACGTGGCCGGCGCCTGGGGCCACGTGCCGGCCGACGAGCTCGCCGGTGCGGAGCTCATCATCTGCGTCGGCGGCGATGGCACGGTGCTGCGCGCCGCCCGCCTCGCCGTTCCCCGACCCATCCCCATCCTCGGGGTGAACATGGGCCGCCTTGGCTTCCTCACGAGCCTCAATCGCGACGCCTTCTTCGACCAGTTCGACCGCATCCTCGCGGGCGAGTGGGAGATCGAGAAGCGCCTCATGGTCGCCGCCACCATCACCGAGGGCGAGGCCGCCGGACGCTCCTTCCTGGGCCTTAATGACATCGTTCTCAGCCGCCGCTCCCCCGGTCGTCCCGTCTATGTCGAACTCGCCGTCGATGGCGATCGTGTCGCCCTCTACCGCTGCGACGGCATGATCGTGGCGACCCCCACGGGCAGTACGGGCTACTCCCTCAGTGCCGGCGGCCCCATCCTCGCGCCCGTCGAGCGCCACCTGGTCGTGACGCCGGTGTCGGCGCACCTTGCGATCGGTCGCTCCCTTGTGCTGGAGCCGTCCTCGACCGTCATGCTGAGCGTGCGCTCGGACGAGGGCGCCATCCTCACCGTTGACGGCCAGGAGGACCTCCCCCTCGCCGGAGGCGCGCGCGTCTCCCTGTCCGCCAGCGAGCACGTTGCTTCCTTCGCCCTCCTCAACCCGGCCACCTCGTTCTTCAGCCATCTCGCCGAGCGGCTTGAGGTACAGCTCAGCAGCGCCATGAGCACCGGTGATTGAGCAGCTGACCGTCACCGGCTTCGCCGTTGCCCGCGACGTGACCCTCGCGCCCGGGCCCGGCCTCAACGTCATCACCGGCGAGACGGGCGCGGGCAAGTCAATCATCGTCGACGCCCTCGATTTCCTCTTCGGGGGGCGGCATGGCCGCGGCGTCGTCGCGGACGGCGCGGAAACCGCCTGCGTTCGGGCGGATGTGCGAGCCGGCGACGAGCATCTGCACGTCGAGCGCACGGTCCGTCTCTCCGGGCGTACCGCCGGACGCATCGACGGCGCTGCGGCCCCCGCCGACCAACTCCGCGCGCTCGGCGCTCGCGTTATCGACATCCACGGCCAGTCCGAGCAGCTCACGCTGCTCCGTCCCGCCGTCCAACTCGCCGTGCTCGACGCCTTCGGTGGCCTCCAGGAGCAGCGCGGGGCCCTCTCGGCCCAGATTCGCGAGTTACGCGCCCTGCGCCGCCAGATCGAGGCCGTCGGCAGCGACTCCCGCGAGCGTGAACGCCTGCTCGACCAGTTGCGCTTCGAGATCGACGAGATCGCTCGCGCCGGTCTCGTTCCCGGTGAGGACGACGCCCTCCGCCGCGAGCAGCGCCGCCTCGCCAGCGTCGAGCGACTGCTGGCCGCCTCGGCGACCGCCCTGGAAGCGCTCGATGCGCCTCCCATCGCGGAAGCCATCGCCGCCCTTGAGGAGATAGCCGAGGGTGACCCCGATGCGGCCGAGCTAATCGCCGAGGGCGTGACGCTCGAGCAGGCAGCCGCCGACCTGGCCCGCTCCCTGCGTACCTACCGAGAGACGCTTGAGGATGACCCCGAGCGCCGCGACCAGATCGAGGCGCGCCTCGACGTGATCGCCCGCCTGCGTCGCAAATACGGCGAGAGCGTCGCCGGCATCCTCGCCTACGAGGAGTCGGCGCGGCAGCGCCTGGAGGCGATCGAGACGGCGGGTTCGTCGCTCGAAGCGCTCCGCGAACGCGCCGCGACCGTCGCGGAATCGGCGGCGGAGACAGCCGCGACCCTCTCGCTCGCGCGCCGCGAGGCGGCCGTACGACTCATTGGCGGGGTCTCTGGGGAGCTGGCGCGACTGCAGATGCCGCGCGCCTCCCTCGCCGCCGGCTTCGCCTGCGAGGACGCGCCCGACGGCCTTGCCGTCACCCTGCCTGACTACGAGGTCGTGACCCCAGAGGCCGCCCCTTCTGCCGGCGGTGAGGCGGGAACTCGCGCCTTCACCGAGTCGGGCGTCGACCAGATGGAGCTGCTGGCCTCGTTCAATCCCGGAGGCCCGACCCGCCCGCTCCGCAGCGTCGCCAGCGGCGGCGAGACGTCACGCTTCCTACTCGCCCTCACCACCGTGCTCGGGGCCGCCGCCGAGCCTCGCCTCGTCGTTCTCGACGAGGTCGACGAGGGCGTCGGCGGACGCGCGGGCTCTGTCGTCGGCGAGGCGCTCCGCCGTCTCGCCGAGCGCCACCAGATCCTCTGCGTGACGCACCTCCCCCAGGTGGCCGCCTACGGCGCCCGCCACTTCGTCGTGACCAAGGCGAGCGACCCCGCCCGCACGTGGAGTGACATTCAGGAAGTGAGCGGCGATGCACGCCTGCGCGAGATAGCGCTGATGCTGGGCGGCGACACGCCCGCAAACCGCGCCGCAGCGGCGGAACTGCTGAAGGCCGCGGGGGAATAGGGCGCTAGGAGTAGCGCTGCTCCCGCCAGGGATCGCCGTACATGTGGTAGCCGTACATCTCCCAGAAGCCGGGGCGGTCCTCGTCGATGAACTGCATGCCGCCCACCCACTTCGCGCTCTTCCAGAAGTAGAGGTTGGGCACCACCAGCCGTATCGGCCAGCCATGCTCCTTGGTGAGTGGCTCGCCGTTGTGCTTTCGCGCGAAGAGCACGCCCTCCGCGAGCAGGTCGTCGAGGGGCACGTTCGTCGTGTAGCCGCCGTAGCTGTGGACCATCACGACCTTGGCCTCGGGCTTCACCTTGATCTGGTCGTAGAGCGCGCGGAAGGGCACGCCCTCCCACTCGTTGTCGAACTTGCTCCAGGTGGTCACGCAGTGGATGTCGCTGGTGTCGCTCGCCTCGCCGAGGGCGTTGAACTCGTCCCAGGTGAACTTGCGCTCTTCCTCGACGAGCCCCCACACGTGGAAGCGCCACGTCTCGGGGTCGAGCCGCGGGATGGCGCCGTAGTGAAGCACGGGCCAGCCTTCCGTGAGCCTCTGGCCCGGCGGGAGCCGGAGCCTGCCGTCGGTCCGTACTTCGCGCGTTGCGCTCTGAGCCATTGCATTGAACTCCAGGGAGAGAGTGACTCCAGCCTACTGGCGCGCCCGCGCCTGCGGCAAGGCGTCCTGGTAAAGGCGCCGCAATCAACGCCGTCTCGCCGCCCGGGCTGCGTGCCAGAGCCCGAGCCACTGCTCGAACGAGACGGTTCCCGGTCGCGCGTCCCGCTCGAGCCCGAGGGCCCTGGCCGTGCGCTTGAACTGCTCGTAGCCGAGCATGCCGGACAGGTTTTTGCGTACGCTGGCGCGTCCCGGTGCGAATCCCTGCCGGACGAACTGCTCCCACGCCTGCGACTCGGAGGGAGGGACTAGAGGCTGTCTCCGCAGCCGGGCGCTGAGCAGCACGCAGTCCGTCCGCGGAGGTGGCGCGAAGTCACGCCGCCGCAACGCCAATGACACCTGGAACTCGAACCACGGCTTGGCGAACACGGACACCATCGTCTCCTCCCCGAACCCACCCCACCGCATCGCCGCATCCCGCGACATCACGAGGTGTGCGGCAAGGGGGCGATTCCGTGCTCCCAGCAGGAGGCGCATCGCCTCCGAGGTGTGGGCGAAAGGCAAGTTCGCGACCACCTCGTAGCTCCCCCGCGCCGGCAGCGAGGCCTCGCGGAAGTCCCCCAGCACGGCGCGCACGCGCTGTTCCCCGTCGAATCGTTTACGGAGGAGCAGCCAGAGGCGCCGGTCCCGCTCGATTGCCACGACCCGTCCCGCTTGCTCCAGCAGGGCGGCGGTCAGGATGCCGTCCCCCGAGCCGAACTCGTAGACGAGTGTGGGTGGTGAAAGTCCGGTGGACGTCACGATGCGTTCCGCGACCTTCTCGTCGCGGAGCCGGTGTTGGGAGAGCGTTGTCGCGAGGGGAGAGCGGCTGCCCATAGCGGTAACCGAGCCGCGCGCAAACGTGTCCTGGCAGAGGGGGAGCTTGGGAATGCGGCGGCAATTGAGCCCGATCCAAGCCGTCGGGCTGGGAGCGTGCCGGGTCGCACCGTCGGAGCGGTGACCCTGGCGCTAGCTGCGAGGCTTGCCTGTCGACATTCCGCTATGAGCGTACGGCTGCGTCAGGACCCGATCAATTCCGTCCCTGACGGTCGCGACGCTTCAGCATCGCGGTGGCGACCGCCGTCAGCGGAGCCGCCCGCTGTGCCTCGCGGGCGTAGCTCGACTCGCCCCGCTGCACCGCGAAGAGCGAGCCCCACAGGAACGGCGTGTACTGGCTCGCGAGCATCCACGGACGCTGCGCTCGCTTCAACATGCCGTAGAACATGTAGGCGATCGCCCGCGCCGCCGTCAGCTCGGGCTGGATCTCCTCCTCGACATCCGACTGGTAGCTCCTGAGGTCGCCATCGCCGGCGAGCGCGCGGAGGGTGGCGCGGGCGGCCAGCTTGCCCGAGTGGATGGCGTAGGAGATGCCCTCCGCCGTGAACTCGTCCGCGAGTCCTGCCGCGTCTCCCGCGAGCGCGACCCGCTCGCTCGCGATCGTCTCGCCCCCGCGGCGGAAGCGAATCTTGTGCCCCCGCGCGATCTCCACCTCCGCCCCCTCCAGCCCCAGGCGTGCCAGATAGCTGTCGGTCAGCGCCTTCATCTGTCCGGCCTCCTCCCGCGGCAGCACGATGCCGATCGAGAGCAGCTCCGCCTTGGGGAAGAGCCAGGCGTAGCCCCAGGGGTCGTATCCCAGGTCGATGAGCGTTGTTGCCTCCCTCACCGAGGCGTCGCGTGGGCGCCCCCGCACCTCCACCTCCCACGCCGCGCACTCGGCGAGGTCGCCCCCCAGCCCCGCCATCCGCCCCACGGGCGAGTGCGCGCCATCCGCGCAGATGAGCGTCTCCGCCTCCGCCTCGAAGCCGTCCGCGCGTATACGGACGCGGCCGTTCAGGTCGAGCTCGCGCACGACCGTGCCCGTGCGCAGCTCCGCGCCCGCGCGTTGCGCCTGCTCCAGCAGGAGCATGTCGAAGCGGTCGCGCATCACCATGCGCGCGAACGGTCCGTTGGAGCGCTTCGTGAACGCCATCTTCCCCCGCGCCGACATCTCGATTCGCGAGACCGAGTCCTCCACGACGCTGTCGATCGGGAACGGCAACATGCGTTCCGCCCGCAGGGGGACTCCCCCGCCGCAGGCCTTGTAGCGCGGCCACTCCGCGCGGTCGACCACGAGGACGCGGACACCGGCCGCTGCCAGCTCGCGCGCCGTCGTGCTTCCCGCCGGTCCCCCGCCCACCACGATCGCGTCGAATGTGCCCACACGGCGATTCTAGCGGCGGCACCCGCACGGAGCCCTCCCCACCAATGACGATGTAGAGACGATGTATACTTAACAATTGACATGCCGATGCGGTATTTCCTGATCAACATCGTCCCGGTGACCGTCACCGCGGCTGCGTTCGGCTGGATTCTCGGCGATCTGATCTGGTAGCCGCTTGCCCGCGCGGCCCGCGGGCGCGTACCGTCACCCAGCCATGAGCGCGTCCATCGAAACCAGCGCGAGCTACCTCTACACCGCCGTCCTCTCCGCGGATGATGCTGTATCCCTCAACGAGGCCACGGACGAGTGGCTCAACGACCACATCGCGAACGAGGTCGTCTCGATGCAGCTCGCTCCCGACGGCGAGCGGCTCCATCTGCTCATCGTCTACAAGGGTGAGCGACGGGTGCGGCGCGCGTGAGCAAGTTCATCCGCACCCGCCAGAACGCCGCCGGCAAGGCTGTCATCGCGGAGAACCGCGAGCTCCCCGAGAGCCGCGCCCACGACTTCGACGTGCCCGCGGGCGCCGGCGGACGCTGGCTCGTCGTCGAATTCGAGCCGGGACAGTCGACGGGCTGGCACGCCGTCCACTGCGATGTCTACGTCTACATCGCGAAGGGTCAGCTTGAATTCGCCCTCGATGGGGGCGAGTCAGTGACCGTCTACGAGGGCGATCTCGTGGTCGAGGGCGATAACACCCTCCACTCCTGGACGAACACCGGCGACGGCCCCGCCAAGGTCTCCGCGATCGAGGTTGACCTGCCCTAGCCCGACGCCACCGGCGCGGGCGACTGCGAGAGCAGCTCGATCGTGTTCCCATCGGGGTCCCAGCCGTAGACGACGCGAATGCCGCCGTCGTAGTCGAGCACTTCCGATTTGAACTCCATGCCCGCTGCCTTCAGGCGGGCGTACTCCTCGTCGGCGTCGTCCACGCTGATGCAGATGTGGAAGCCGCCCACGTCGGAGGTGCGCAGGGGGTTGTGGTCGTACCCGGTGGGGGCGTCGTAGCGGATGACTTCGAGCGAGTAGTCGTTCAGGCGCAGCACGGCGGCCGTGATGTCGGTGCCGGGGATCGCCTGGAGCGTCTCGATGAACTCGTTGTCGAGGTGCAGGCGCGTGCCCGTGTCCTCGAAGCCGAGCAGCTTGTAGAAGTTGAGCGCGCGATCCAGATCGCGCACCGTGATCGAGGTGTGGCCCACTCCGCGGATACCCATCGCTGTCCCCCTGTGCCGTGTTGACCGAGATGCTAGCGGATGGTGACTCCCGAATCGACCATCAGCCCGTTCCCGACGATGTAGCCCGCGCTCTCCTCGCTCAGCAGGAAGGCGCAGGCCTCCGCGATATCGCGCGGTCCGCAGATGGCGCCCGTGGCCGTCTGCTGTCCCATGCGCTCGCGCGCCCCTTCCTCCTCGAGGATGTCCTCGGTCATGCCGCTCTCGACGAAACCGGGGCAGATGTAGTTCACGCGGATGCCGTGCGGCAGCAGCTCGATCGCCATCGAGCGCGAGAGCGCGGCCACCCCGCCCTTGGAAGCGGAGTAGGCGGCGAGGTTCGGCAGACCCAGCACCGCCGCCACGGAGGCGATGTTCACGATCCCGCCTTTGCGGCCGTCCTCGACCATCGCCCTGGCCACGGCGTGCCCGATGACGAACGTACCCGTCAGGTTCACGTCGATGACCTCGCGCCACGTCTCCAGGTCGGTTTCGAGCGAACCTGCGTAGCGCAGGATGGCGCCGCAGTGCACGAGCCCGTCGATGCCGCCCCAGGCCGACCGCACCTGCGCGACCAGCCGCTCGACCGCCTCCGGGTCGGTGACGCTGATGGGTTCGGCGATGACCTCGGCGCCGGCATCCCGAAGCGTGCGCTCCGTTTCCGCCAGCCCTGCCGCCGCCGGGTCGACGATAGCGACGCGCGCCCCGCGCTCGGCGAGCAACTCGGCCGTGCCGCGCCCCATCCCCGAGGCTGCCCCCGTGACGATGATCGCCTTCCCCGCGAACGACGCGCTCATGCGGGCCCCGGGCCGGGCTCGCGCACTACTCGAAACCCCACTGGGGCAGGGGCGGCGTGCCGCTCATCTCCATGTGGCCGATGCCCTCGCGACCGTTGAAGCGGCAGCGCACGGCGTGCTCGCCGTCCCAGAGCTGGTGCGCGAAGCTGTCGAAGGTCGAGTAGTCGCTCAGGTCGTACTTGTCGAACTCCTCGTGCCAGTCGCCCTGCCAGCCGCCGAGGAAGCGGGGCTGGCCGTAGCCCTCGCCGCGGATGTGGCGCGTCGAGTTCGGCTTGATGATCTCGAACTCCAGGTCGTACTCCGTGCCGTGCTCGTCGATGAGTGTGATCTGGGCCGACTGGAACTTCTTCGTGTTCGGCTGCGCCTGGATGTCGATGTTCGCGAAGTCGACGATGCGAATCTCCTGGCGCGGGTCGTCGATGGGCCAGGTGACCGCCCCGTCGAAGTGGCTGCCGCGGTTGTCGGCGAGCGTCCCGCCGAGGCGCGGCTTGTCCATGAATTCGTCCATCCACCACCAGAAGCCGATGTCGTCAAACTGGATGTGGCTGTGCCAGTGGATGCGTCCTGCGCCCCGTGGCGAGACGCCTCCGCCTCCCGGCGCCGGTCCAGTCCAGCCCTGCCAGCGCTCGCCGCCGAGGCTTGCCCAGCAGCGGTCCCGCTGGCCCCACGTGTTCTCGTGGTTCACTTCGTACGTCACCCCGTCGACGTTCAGCTCGCCCGTCCAGCGCCCCATGATCTCGAAGTAGGGGAGGATGCCGGGAAGGGTGGCCGAACCCGCGAACGCGATCGGCGTGCGCGTCTGCACGGGGCGCAGGTAGGTGTCCATCGTGAGGTCGTAGCTGATGCCCCAGTGGTTGTCGGGCGAAAGCGTGAAGCGCGCCTTCCGCAGTGGGTCGATCACCTCCATCGTCGCCGGCCCTACACGCTGGTTCGTGCGCGCCGACTTGTAGTTGTCCTGCTGGATGGTGCTGGAGTAGCGCAGGTTGTACTGGGTATCGCCGTGGACAATGATCTGGCCGTTTTCGATGAGCCCGGCGTTGGGCCAGACCGGCCAGTTGGCGCCCACGATCCAGCGCCCCTCGACATCCATGCACTGGAACCAGTGCTGATCGACATAACGCGGGTCCGTGTCGCGCAGGGCATCCACGGGGCTGGGCGTCTGGTGATAGAAATGCTCGTCGAGCTCGGTCAACATCGTCATCGCTCTTCTCCTCGCTCTCTTGCCTAGATGCTCAGGCGGACCACGCCGTAGCTGGTCTGCTCGCCCGCCGTGATCTCGCAGAAGTGCTCGATCGCGAACGGGTTGATGTGCCCGGAGTCGTTGTCGAGCAAGCGCGCGACCGTTACCCCGTCGGTGGTGTCGTGCGTCTCCGTCTGGGCGACGCCGTCCTTGTACTCGATATGGCGGAAGTCGGGATGGCCGTAGCCCAGCCCCTTCGCATAGATGGTCGTGAGTGGCTTCAGGCCGAGTTCGTGCGCGCCCCCGTCCCAGTCGTGCAGGGTGACCCCGCCGCCCCGCAGTCGCTTGCCGTCCATTTCGAACTGGAGGGCGAGATCGGCATCGGTGAAACGCGTGGGCTCGCCTTCTCCGTGCGCTCCCACCATGCAGCCGTCGAGTCGCGTGCGGCCTGTGTCGTCGCCGAGGCCGCCGGCGCTTCCGGCGCGGTCGCCTTCGATGCGCCAGACCCATCCCGAGCGATCACCCGCGTGCGCCGCCAGCCAGAGCGAATGGCTCCCGATGGAACTCGGCGTGCGTCCCAGGTGGGGAACCTGCCCGAACACGGGGCGCACGCCCCACGAGCGCTCCCGTGCTCCCACGGCCCCGTCGACGGCGATCGTCTCGCCCTCGATGGTCACGCTGCCGCTGGCGGCGCCCGTCTGCGAGTACTGGTAGAGGTCCCAGACGACCTGGCGGCCGTCGCGCCGGTGCTGCACCGGCCCGGCCACCTCCATCGGCTGTAGCTCCGACGTGAACTCTAGGTCGAAGCTGACCGCCTGACCGTCCGCCGGCTCCAGCTTGAAGCGCCACGTGCGGAAAGGATCGACGATGTCGGCGCTGATGCCGCCGACTTCGCGACGGTCACGGTCGCCGTCCACGTGCCTCCCGAAGCGCACGTCGTACTGCTTGCCCCCATGCGCAACGCTGACGGCCGCGTCCATGGTGGCGGTCGGGGGATAGACCCCCATGTGCCCCGCCACGCTCAGCGAGCCGTCGGTCGTGCCGATGTGGAACCAGAGCTCGTCGACCCAGCGCGGATTGCGCCCCTCGACCAGCTCCATGTTCTCGACGATCTGGTGGATGGCGTAGTCGTCCAGTCCCGTTGCCACGGTCACCCCTTCGTCGCGGCTCGCAGGCGCGTGAGGGCGCCGGGCCGCGAAAGCCCTGCGAATCTAAGCGAGCGGCGGGCGCGTTTCAATGCGGCCGCCGCCCCCGAGACGGGTTCCCCGTGCTGGGAGTGGTCCCTACCGGCCCTTGAAAGTTGCGGCGCGGCGCTCCTGGAAGGCGGCCACGCCCTCCTTTGCGTCCTCGGTGTAGGCGAGGTCGTCGAACAGGTCGTGTTCGAGCTGGAGGCCGTCGTCAAGCGACATGTCGAGCCCTTCTCGCATCGCCCGCTTAGCCGCGCGCAGCGCGAGCGGTCCCCGCGAGCAGAGCGTCTCCGCGAGCTGGCGCGCGGCGGCCTGCAGCCGGTCGGCCGGGACGACGTCGTTGACGAGCCCGTACCGGAGGGCCGTGTCGGCGCCGATCTGGTCGCCCGAGAAAACGATGCCGGAGGCGATCGCCCACGGCAGTTCGCGCGCAAGCCGCTGGGTCGCGCCCCAACCGGGGATGAACCCGAGCGTGATCTCGGGGGCGCCGAAGCGCGCGCCTTCGGCGGCGATGCGCAGGTCGCAGGCGAGCACGATCTCGAGCCCGCCGCCGAGGGCGAGGCCGTTCACCGCCGCGATCAGGGGCTTCGTCACGGTCTGACCGCGCATGATCGTGGGTGGCTCGTCGTAGCGGTTGTTGCGCGGATCGTCGATCAACGTCGGGATCGTCTCTTTCAGGTCCGCCCCCGCGCTGAAGGAGCGCCCGCCCGCGCCCGTGATAATGCCGACCCAGACATCGTCGTCGGCCTCGAGCTTTGCGCACGCCTCGGAGAGGTCGTTCCACGTCTCGAGATCGATCGAGTTCAGGGCGTCGGGTCGGTTGATGGTGATCGTCGCGATGTGATCGCTGGTGTCGTAGAGCAGGGCCACGCCTACCTCCTGGTTAGTCGTATTCGAAGAATCCGCGGCCGCTCTTGCGGCCCAGATGACCGAGCGAGACGAGCCGTCGCAGCATGGTTGGGGCCTTGAAGCGGGGCTCGCCGTACTCCTCGAACATGGCGTCGCTGATGTGGATCATCGTGTCGAGCCCGATCAGGTCGGCGGTGGCGAGCGGTCCGAGCGCATGGTTGAGCCCCACCTTGCACGCCTGATCGACATCCTGCGCCGAGGCGATGCCGCCTTCGACCATGTGGATGGCGTCGAAGATGAAGGGTACGAGCAGCCGGTTCACGATGAACCCGGGCGAGTCCTTCACGCGCACGGTCAGCCGGTCGATCGTGTCGCAGAAGGCCATGGCCGTGTCGATCGTCTTCTGCGACGTGCTCTCCGAAGAGATCACTTCCACCAGCGGGAGCACCGTGGGCGGGTTGAAGAAGTGGATACCGATCACCTGCTCGGGACGCCCCGAGGAGGCCGCCATCTCGCTGAGCGAGAGCGAGGAAGTGTTGCTCGCGAGGATGGCCTCGTCCTTGCAGACGCTACCGAGTGTTTCGAAGAGTTCCTTCTTGATCGGCAGATCCTCGATCACCGCCTCGATCACGAGGTCGCTGCTGGCGAGCCCCTCGAGCGATTCGACGCCCTGGAGGCGGGAGAGCGTGCGGTCGTGCCGCTCGCGGCTGAGCCGTCCGCGCTCGACATCGCGCGCGAGGCGGCGCCGGATCGTGGCGATCCCTTGCTCGAGCCGCTCGGGATCCTCTTCGGCCACACGGACGCGGTAGCCGTGCGCGGCGCAGATCTGGGCGATTCCCGCGCCCATGATCCCGCAGCCCACCACGCCCACTTCCTGGATCGTCATCGCGTTGCCTTCCTGACCACCATGCCTCGCTCAGGCGAGGATTCGCATTGTCGCACACGAGTCGCAACCGCTCTGTCCCTCAGGCGATCTCGTGCCCGGCGAGCGTTTCCAGCGCTTTTACCAGCCCGGAGTGGTCGAGGTCGCTCCAGCCGTGCGCGGCGCAGGCGTTCATCAACTCCTGCGCGGTGGCCGTGTTCGGCAGGCTGATGCCCAGCGCCCGCGCCCCCTCCAGCGCCAGGCCGAGATCCTTCTGGTGGAGGGCGATGCGGAAGCCGGGGTCGAACGTGCGCTCGACCATGCGCGCCCCGTGTACCTCGAGGATGCGCGACCCCGCGAAGCCGCCCATCAGCGCCTCCCGCACCCGTCCCGGGTCCACACCCGCCTTCGAGGCGAACAGCAGCGCCTCGCCGACCGCCTCGATAGTGAGGGCGACGATGATCTGGTTCGCGACCTTGCAGGTCTGGCCCGCGCCCACGTCGCCCACGAGCGTGATGTTCGCGCCCATCAGCTCCAGCAGCGGGCGCACCCGCTCGAACGTCTCGCCGCTGCCCCCCGCCATGATCGTCAGGCTGGCCGCCTTCGCCCCCACCTCGCCCCCGGAGACGGGCGCGTCAAGGTAGTCGCAGCCCCTCCCGGCGATGCGCTCGGCGAAGCCCTTCGTCGCGATCGGCGAGATCGAGCTCATGTCGATGACGGTCGTGCCCGCTTGCAGGCCCTCCGCGACACCGCCGGCGCCGAACAGGACATCGTCGACATCGGGGGTGTCCGGCACCATCGTGATGACGACCTCGCTGCGCGAGGCCGCTTCCGCAGCGGTGGCGCACTCGACGGCGCCACCGCCCAGCAACTCCTCGGGCAGGGGCGAAACGTGACGCACGACGAATAGCTCGTGGCCCGCCGCCTGCAGGTGCCCGGCCATCGGCCGCCCCATAATCCCCAGCCCGATGAACGCGATCCGTGTCATGACGCTCCTCCGCTCTCTCCATAATTCGCAAGCCAGCCCAGCCCCGCCTCGGTCGTCGTGGCGGGGGCGTACTCGCACCCCACCCACCCCTCGTAGCCGATGGCGTCGAGGTGGCGCAGGAAGAAGCCGTAGTTCACCTCGCCTGTGCCTGGCTCGTGGCGACCGGGGTTGTCGGCGATCTGGATGTGCCCGATGACGCCGAGGTTCTCCTCGACCGTGCGCGCGAGGTCGCCCTCCATGATCTGCATGTGGTACGCGTCGTATTGCAGCCCCACCAGCCCGTCGCCGACCTCGGCCATGATCGCCAGCCCCTGCGCGCTCGTGTTCACGAAGAACCCGGGGATGTCGCGGGTGTTGATCGGTTCGATGAGAAGTTGCAGGCCGGCCTGGCGGAACAGCTGCCCCGCGTGCCGCAGGTTCTCCACCAGCGTGTCGACCGCTTCCTCAGTCGAGAGGCCGCGTGGCGGGATGCCGGCAAGGCAGTTCGCGCGCGGGCAGTCGAGCGCCCAGGCGTATTGAATCGCGAGGTCAACCCCCTCGCGAAACTCTTCCGTCCGCGTGGGGTCGCAGGCGATGCCGCGCTCGCCCGCCGCCCAGTCTCCCGCCGGCAGGTTGATGAGCGCCTGCGTCAGGCCGTGCTCCTGGAGGCGTGCGGCCAGCTCCTCCTCGGGATGCTCGTAGGGGAAGGGGTACTCCACCGCCTCGAAGCCGTGCCGCCTCGCCAGCTCGAAACGATCGAGAAAGGGCGCCTCGGTGAAGAGGAAATTCAGGTTCGCCGCGAATCGCACCATCGCGTAAATGATACCGCTCCGCTGCTTGCGCGGCGCCACTACCAGCAGGAACGCCGGCGCCCGCTATGATGGAAGCATCACGAACGGAGCAAGTCCATGTTCATTGCGATGAACCACTTCAGCGTCAATCCCGACCGCGGGCACGAATTCGAGGAGATCTGGCAGGGACGCGAGAGCTACCTCAAGGACCTTGATGGCTTCGTGCAGTTCTCCCTGCTCAAGGGCGACGATCCGGGCGACTACATCTCCCATACCATCTGGGAGTCCCGCCAGGACTTCCTGGACTGGGCCCAGTCCGACCACTTCCGCCGCGCCCACGCCCAGTCCGGCCCGCCCGAAGGCGTCGTCGAGGGCCACCCGCACGCGAAGTTCTACGAGGCCGTCATCGTCGAGCAGGGGGCGAGCACCGCTGTCAGCTGAGGCGTCGGACGAGAGTCCCCTCCTCCCGGAGCACTTCCGGCGTGTCGACGAGTCTGACGATCCCCTCTTCTACGTCCAGCCGAGACTCGTCAACCACATCGACGATGCGGCCATCGCCGCCCTCGGCGAGTTCTACCGGCGCGCACTCCCGGCGGGTGGCCACATCCTCGACCTCATGTCGAGTTGGGTCTCCCACCTTCCCGCGGATGTCGAGTACGGGAGCGTGACGGGCCTCGGCCTGAACCAGGTGGAGCTCGACGAGAACCCCGTCCTCACGCGTCGCACCATCCACAACCTCAACCAGGACGCCACGCTCCCCTATGAGACGGACGAGTTCGACGGCGCCGTCGTGAGCGTCTCGGTCCAGTACCTCACACAACCGGTTGAGGTCTTCGCCGAGGTGGGGCGCGTCCTGAAGCCCGGCGCGCCCTTCGCCCTCACCTTCTCGAACCGGATGTTCCCGACCAAGGCCATCCGCATCTGGCAACTGCTCGGTGACCAGCAGCGCGCCAACCTCGTCGCCCTCTACTTCGAGCTCTCGAAGGCTTTTGACGTGGCCCGCGCCTTCGACCTCAGCCCCAACCCCGGCCGCTCCGACCCTGTCTATGGGGCGATGGCCGAAGCGCTGGTCGAGCACGCCGGTGAGGCCGACGAGACCGCCATCACGTGAAGGTCCTCGGGCGGTAGCTCCAGCGTCCACGACCTCCGCGCCGCTACCCCCAGCACCTCGTAGGGGCGTGCTGCGATCTCAACCTCGACCGGCTCCCCCAACGCCGACTCGAAGCGCAGTGTGTGTGTCGCGCCGTAGGCCAACTCCTCCCGGATCGTTGCCCGGATGAGGTTCGGCTGGCCGGGGGCGTCCGCCTCCAGACGGCGGAGGTTGACCCGCTCCGCCCGGATGGCGATGTCGACGGTCTCGCCCTCCTGTGGCCGCCAGCCGTTCGGTGTGGGCGCACGCAGGGATGCGCCTCCGGCCTCGATCGTGAGCGCACCCGCTCTCGCTGCTGTCACCTGGCCCCGGAGGATATTCGCCACCCCCGTCAGCTCGGCGACGCGCCGGTTCGCCGGCTGCCGGAAGACGCGTTCGCGGCCATCGAACTGCAGCAGCCGGCCCGCATCGAACACGGCCAGGCGGTCGGCCACCAGGTGCGCCTCGCGCAGGTCGTGCGTCACGAAGATGACGCTCAGGGCGAGCTCGCTGCGCAGACGGATCAGCTCCCGCCGCAGCTCCACCCGCAGCGACTCGTCCAGCGCGCTGAAGGGCTCGTCGAGGAGGAGCAGGCTCGCCTCCCGTGCGAGCGCCCGCGCGAGCGCCGCGCGCTGCTGCTGACCCCCGCTCAGCGAGCGCGGCTTGCGATCGCGAAACTCGCCCAGGTGCATCAGGTCGAGCAGCTCCCGGAGGCGTTTGTCGCGGTTCTCGCCCGTCATCCCAAAAGCCACGTTCTCGGCCACGGTCATGTGCGGAAAGAGCGCCAGGTCCTGGACGACGTACCCGAGGCGTCGCTGCTGTGGGGGCAGGTTGAGTCCCGCCCGCGAGTCGAACACGGGCTCGCCGCCGATCACGATGCGCCCCTCCGCCGGGCGCAGCAGCCCCGCGATGAGCTGCAGCGTCAGGCTCTTCCCCGCCCCTGAGTGTCCGAACAGCACGACGATCTCGTTGCCGGCCTCAAGCCGCGCGTCGTAGGAGAAGTCGCCAAGCTGCCTGCGGGCCGCGAAGTCGAGCGTCATGCTGTGCCCTGGCCCCGCGTCGAGAGCAGCCAGAAGGCCGCCAGCGCCACAAGCGCCACCGCCAGCAGCAGCAGGGCGAGGGCCACGGCGGCCGTGAGGCCGTCCGCGCTCTCGAAGGCGCTCAGGATGGCGAGCGGCATGGTCTGCGTCTCGCCCTGCAGGTTCCCCGCGAAGATGAGCGTCGCGCCCAGTTCCCCCAGCGCCCGCGCCCAGCAGAGCGCCGCTCCCGCTGCCAGCGACGGCCAGCTCAGCGGCAGCACGATCCGCGCGAACGCGCGCAGTCGCGAGGCCCCCAGCGTGTGCGCCACCCGCTCGTACTGCGCGTCGACGCTCGCGAAGCCGGCCCTCGCGGCGCGCACGTAGAAGGGCGCCCCCACGAACAACTGCGCCATGATCACGGCCACGGTGCTGAATCCCAGCGTCAGCCCGAACCAGTCGTCGAGGGGCGCCCCCAGCAGGCCCTTCCGACCGAACGCCGTCAGCAGGGCCACGCCCGCGATCGTCGGGGGCAGAACGATCGGCAGGTCGATGAACGCCTCGACGGCGCCCTTCCCCGGGAAGCGGGCGTGTGTGAGCCAGTAGGCCACCGGCGTCCCCGCGATGACGGCGATTACCAGCGCGATCGCCGAGGTCCACAGCGACAGCACGAGCGCATCGCTCGCGGTGTCGCTCGTGACGGCGTCCCAGGCACCGCTGTCGCCCAGGCCCCGTTCGAGCAGACCCGCGAACGGCAGCAGGAAGAACAAGCTGAACACCGCGATCAGCAGCGCCAGTCCCGCGAGGGGCGCCCGCGTGCGGAGGGCGTTCACGGTGTCACGCCTACGGGGGCGAACCCGTAACGCGCCAGCGTGGCCGCGCCCTCCGGGGATGTCGCGAAGGCGAGGAACGCGCGCGCTGTCGGGTTGTCGGAGAGGAGCGCGATCCCGTACTCAGCCGCCACCTGGAACCGCTCGGGGAGCGCGACCGTGCGCACCTTCCCCGCTGTCGCGGCCGCGAGGTCGCTCGCATAGACGATGGCCGCGTCCGCCTCGCCCAGCTCCACCTTCGCGAGCGCGGCGCGCACGTTCGCCTCGTTGCTGCGAACGTTCGCGAGAACCCGCTCGGCGAAGTCCGCGCCGAACGCCCCGTGGGCGCTCGCAAGGGCCAGCGATTGCCGTGCGTAGCGACCGGCGGGTACCGCCTCGGCGGCGAGCACGAGCCGCAGGCCGGGCTCGGCGAGGCCCTCGAACGAGCCGAGGGATGGTGGGGCGTTTTTCGCTACCGCTACCACGAGCGTGTTGGTCGCGAGCGCCCGCTCCTCGATCACGAGCCCGGCGGCATCCAGCGCCTCGACTTCGTCCGGGCTGGCGCTGGCGAAGACATCCGCGGGGGCGCCCTCCAGCACCTGTGTGCGCAGCGTCGCCGAGCCCGCGAACGAGAGCCGCACCGCCACGCCCGGGTTGGCGGCTTCAAACGCATCCGCCAACTCCGCGAAGGCATCGGTGAGGGATGCAGCTGCGAATACGGTGATGGTCTGCCGCGGTTGTCCGTCTTCCCCGCCACCGCACGCGCCCAGGGCCAGGGCCGTCGTCGCGAGCCCCGCCGCAACCATCGCCCGCAGGATCACGGTGTGGCGGCGGGTGCGGAGAGCGTCGCGAGGTGGCCCCGCAGCCAGTCGAGCGTGGCGTCTGCCGCGGAGAGCTTCGACTGCGCCACCAGCCCCGAGAAGCCGTCGCCGGCCTGCGCGACGCGCTCGTTCGCCCGCTCGCGGTACGCCTCGCACACGCGGAGCTGGTCCCGCACCAGCTTGACTTCGGCGGCGAGATCGACGGCGTGGAGGACGTACAGCTTCACCAGCAGCTCGAAGCGCACCTCCCGCAGCCGCTCGACCGGCTCCCGCAACCAGGCCTCGATGAGGGTCTCCCCCTCCGGTGTCAGCGCGAACCGTTTGCGTGGCGGGTGCGGTCCCTCGCGTTCCTCCCGCCAGGTGACGAGCGCCCGCCCTTCCAGGTTGCGGAGGTACGTGTAGAGCGAGCCCTGCTCGATGGGGCAGACCTCGCGCAGGTCCTCGCCCTCGAAGTAGCGCGCCATCTCGTAGCCGTACATCGGCCTGGTGCGCAGCAGGGAGAGGACGGCGTGCTCACCGGCCAGGAGTTCGCGTTTCACAGCCAATGGACTCTAGTCGGCGGCCCACTACTTGGCAATCAAGTAGTGGGCCAGACCCCTCGGCCGGCGCCCACCCGGTGCCGGAGCCGTGGCGAACTGGTCGTCAGTCGTTGACCGCGTAGCAGGCGCGGATTCCCTCAAGGCGGGCCTCGACGCCCGCCTTCGTGTCCTCGTGCGTAACGATGTAGAGCTCGTTGTTGCGGACGGCGTTGAGCACGCGCGCCGCCACCTCAGAGGGCGGCATGCCCTGCGCGATTCCCTGCCGGATAGGCTCGGCGAAGTCCGGAACGTCCTCGGGACCGCCGTGCTCGTCGGGGCGATTCCTGCCCGCCTCCACGATGCGTGTCGCCACACCGCCAGGACACAGCACCGACACGCCGACGCCGACGGCCGCCAGGTCCACGCTCAGGTGCTCGGACATGCCGACGACGGCCTGCTTCGAGGCCACGTACGAGGCCATGCCCGGAGGAGCGAAGAGTCCCGCGCTCGAGGACGTGTTCACGATGTGCGCCTCGCCCCCCTGCTCCAGGATGCGTGGCAGGAACTGCGTCACCCCGTTCACCACCCCGTCAAGGTTCACCGACATCACCCAGTCCCAATCGGCGTCGCTCATCTCGGCTGCGGAGCGGAAGGCAACGACGCCTGCGTTGTTGCAGAGCACGTGCACGCCCCCGAAGGCCTCGAACGCCGCGTCCGCGAGCGCCTTCACGGAAGCCCGGTCGGAGACATCGGTGCGGACCGCAATCGCGCTCCCCCCGACCTCGTTGATGTCGTTCGCCACACCCTCGGCGGCGCTCAGGTCGATGTCCGAAATCACGACCGACATGCCCTCGGCCGCGAAGGCCCGGCACAGCGCCTCGCCAATGCCGCTCCCGCCGCCGGTCACAACAGCCGTCTTGCCAGATCCCAGTTCCATTGTCGGTGTGCCTCCCAGCGAGCGCGAATCTTACCGGTTCTGAGGGGTGTACCGTAGCCGAGGCAACCACGCATGACCCCATCGCTTCCCGACCGTCCCAAGCTCTACCACATCGTGCATAGGGATCGGCTGCCGTTGATCGACGCGATTGGTCATCTCTTGAGTGATGCGGCGATGGCAAGACGCAGAAGCACGGGGACCACCATCGGGATACCCGAGATCAAGGAGCGGCGGCGCAAGCTGCCGTTGAAGAGTCGTCCCGGTCTGAGAGTCGGGGCGTGCGTCCCGTTCTACTTCTCCCCGCGGTCGGTCATGCTTTGGGTCATTCACCATCCCGCGCGCTATCCAGATATGGTCTATTGCGATGGTCAGGAACCGATTGTCCACCTTCAGGTGGACCTGGGGGACGCCATCGACTGGGCGGAATCGAGAGAGCTTCGCTGGGCGTTCACCACATCCAATGCCGGAGCGTTCGGGTTCAGGGACTACAGTGACCGTCCTTCCTTCGTCATGATCGACTGGGAAGTCGTGATGGATCCCGAGTGGTACGAGGAGTACCGGAGGAAGGGAGAGGAGGCGCTCAAGGGAGCCACGGCGGCCAAGCAGGCGGAGTTTCTCGTCGAGCAGCGCTTCCCTTGGTCACTTGTGGAACGCATTGGTGTCTTCTCGGAGGATGTGCGGGAACAGGTGCTGCGAGTGCTCGTGGATGCTAGTCACGTGCCTGATGTGGAAGTGCAGCGAGCGTGGTACCATTGAACGGATGTTCGGAAACATCGAGTACAAGGCTGCTGATCTGCTGGCCGAGGACGCGGAAGCTCTGGTCAACACCGTCAACTGCAAGGGCGTCATGGGCAAGGGCCTTGCCCTGCAGTTCAAAAGGAAGTTCGGCGCCAACTTTGATGCGTACGCCACGGCATGTGAACGGGGCGATGTCCGTCCCGGCCGGATGTTTGTCTTCGACCTTCGGCATGTCCCCGCGGCAGCGAAGCAAGCAGCGCTACCGATGAGCTTCGCGGAGGAGCCGATCGTTTATGGCGCCGATGCGACGCAACATCCGCAGTACATCATCAATTTCCCCACCAAGGATCACTGGCGAAACAAGAGCCGGATGCAGTACATCGACGATGGTCTACAGGATCTCGTCCGGCAGATCAGGGCGCGGGGGATACAGTCGGTGGCGATTCCCGCTCTTGGCTGCGATCTGGGCGGCTTGGCGTGGAACGATGTGCGTCCTCGTATTGAAGCGGCGCTTGGCGGTCTGGATGGTGTGAAAGTGGTGGTGTTCGAGCCGCGGGTCGTTCGCGCCTAACGCCCCTCCCCACCCCGTTCGTGGCACGATAGCCCCGTGACCGCACCATCGGGCGAGTACAAGACGGTCGGCATCATCGGCGGCGGCACCGCTGGCTACCTGACTGCCCTCGCCCTGCGCAAGAAGCTGCCCCACCTGCGCGTCACCCTCATCGAGTCGCCCACCATCCCCATCATCGGCGTGGGCGAGGGCACGACCCCGATCATGGTCAAGTTCCTCCATGCCTACCTCGAACGGGACGTGAACGACCTCTTCCAGAAGGTTCAACCAACCTGGAAGTTCGGGGTCAAGTTCGAGTGGGGCCAGCCCGGCGACTACTTCTTCAACTACGCCTTCCACCCGGGGCCCGTCCTCGACTCTGTCTACTACGGTGGCGACTTCAACGACTACTCGCTCGGCTCGATGCTCATCTCGAACGAGCGGTCGCCCATCGTCGCTGGCGGCGAGGGCGGCAAACTCACCTCCCTCATCGACCGCATCCCCTTCGCCTACCACCTCGATAACCGCCGTTTCGTCGCCTACCTGCGCGAAGAAGCCGTGCGCGACGGCGTCGAGCTGCTCGAACGGTCGGTTACGGAGTTCGCACCCGCCGAGGACGGAGAAAGCCTCGATCACATCGTCACCGATGACGGCGAGGAGCGCCGCTTCGACCTCTATGTCGACTGCACCGGCTTCCGCGCCGAGATCATGGGCGAAACGCTCGGCTCCCCCTTCCAGAGCTACGAGGGCAGCCTCTTCTGCGACCGCGCGATCGTCGCGAACGTGCCCCACGGCGGCCACATCAAGCCCTTTACCACTGCCGAGACGATGAACGCCGGCTGGTGCTGGAACACGCCCTCGGTGGAGGACGACCATCGCGGCTACGTCTTCTCCTCGCAGTTCCTCTCCGACGACGAGGCGGCCGAGGAGATGCGCGCCAAGAACCCCGGCATGGGCGACCACCGCGTGATCCGCTTCAAGACCGGCCGCCGCGAGCACTTCTGGAAGGGGAACGTGGTCGCCATCGGCAACTCCTACGGATTCGTCGAGCCGCTGGAGTCGACGGGGCTCCACATGATCATTCTCGAGATCAACCAGCTCGTCCTGAACTTCCCCCGCTCAAAGAAAGACACGGCCATCGGCCGCATCGTCAATCGCACGCTCAACGCCCACTGGGACGATGTGCGCTGGTTCCTTGCCCTGCACTACCGCTTCAACAAGAAGCTCGACACGCCCTTCTGGCAGGCCTGCCGGAGTGGGGTCGAGCTCGGCGGAGCGCAGGAGCGCGTGGACCTCTTCCGCGAGCGCACGCCCCTCACCTACCGGCAGTCCCAATTCTTCAAAACGGAGGAGGTCTTCGGCGACTTCGCCTACGACGTGCTCCTCCTCGGCCAGCGCGTGCAGGGCCGCTACCTGGAGGCAGGCCAGAGCCGCGTCGAGTGGCAGAAGCGCGTGGAGGGGCTGCGCCAGCTGGCGATGAACGCCCTTCCCCAGGAGAAGGCGTTCGAGGCGCTCACGGGCGCGCCCCGCGAGGTGCTCGGGAGTCTGATCCAGTCGCCCAACACCTGGGTCGTCTGGCCCTAGGCGAGGGGCTTGCGATGGCCGCCATCCAACCGCCCCCGCCGCGAGGCGCGCGTCTCCACTGGGAGCAGGCCCCCCAGCCCCTGCGCGAGGCGTTCGAGGCGTGGGCCGGAAGCCCGGTCCGGGAGGCCGTCACGCAGCCCTCCGGCTTCTCGCCCGGGGTAGCCTCGCGCCTGCTGCTCGCCGACGGACGGCGCGTGTTCGTGAAGGCGGTCGGCCCCCGCCTGAACCCCGACAGCGCCGGCATCCACCGCCGCGAGCTTCGCATTATCTCGGTCATGCCCGCCGACGTACCCACCCCGCGCCTCCTCTGGTCGCACGACGAAGGGGAGGGCGGCTGGGTGGCGCTCGCCTCCGAGGACATCGAGGGCCGGCACCCGCACCAGCCGTGGGATCTGCGCGAGCTTGACCGCGTTCTCGACGCGCTCGTGCGCCTCGGAGAGCGCCTCACGCCCTCGCCCCTGGAGCCGGGCGTCGCCTCAAGCGCGTCTTACTCCTTTCCCCGAACCGGCTGGCGGACGCTGCACGAGGAAGGGGGCCAGCGGCCGAGGCGCCTCGCGCCCTGGTTCCACCGCAACCTCGACCGGTTGGCCGAACTGGAGGCCGGTGTGCCGGAGGCGGTGGCGGGCGAGACGCTGCTCCACCTCGATATCCGTGCCGACAACCTCTTGCTCACGCCTGAACAGGTCTGGTTCCTCGATTGGCCCAATGCCTGCGTTGGCGCTGCCTGGGTGGATGTCGTCGTTATGGCTCCGAGCGTGACCATGCAGGGTGGCCCGCCCCCCGAGGAGGTGGTCGCCGCGCACCCCGCCTGCCGCGCCGCCGACCCCGTCAAGGTCACGGCGGTCGTGGCCGCCCTGGCCGGGGCCTTCACCGAGTGGGGGTCGCAACCACCCCCGCCCGGCCTCCCCACCGTGCGCGCCTTCCAGAACGCGCAGGCGTCGGTCGCGCGTGACTGGCTCCTGCGGCGGCTGGGAGAAGGCTAGCCCTGGCCTTCGGCCAGCCCCTTTGCGATGCGCTCGCCGGCCGCGGCCGCGTCCTCGAACGCGACTGCCTGGCGGCTGAGCACGGGGTAGAGCGTGAAGATCGGGGTGTTGTACGGGATTACCGCCGACTCGACATCCGCGCGCAGGGAGAGGTGCAGGTTCACGTAGTTGTAGCTGAGTCCCTCCTGCCAGGGCTCGCCCCCGTTGCGCTCGTACTCCTCGTTCGTCCCGAGGCCGTAGGTGCGCGTCATGAGTCCGCTCGCGCCGGTGAGCCCCAGGTCGAGCAGCTCCGGGGCGCCCTGGATCAGCACGGCCACGCGTGAGGCGTCGAACCAGACCTTCAGGTTGCAGCTCACCTGGATGTAGCCCCCGAGGCTCCCGAGGTGCTGCAGAACCGTCAGTGGGAACGCGAGCTCCGGCGGAGCGTTGCTGGGAGCAGGCCCGTCGAAGCTGAATTCGGGTTCCTTCACCCGCGAGGCGGAGATGTAGACCAGGTTCGGGTCGTCGACCGGAACGCCGACGACGGCGCCGTCGCGATCGCTCGTGAGCTGGCCCATCTGGTAGCGCAGCGGGAACGAGTAGCCAGGCTTTCCGTAGAAGATGCGCACGCCCGTCTCCAGCGGATCCTGGGGCGTGCGACTCAGTTTCAGGTCGAAGGGCAGAAGCACGTGGAAGGCGTGCGTGCGCGCGTTCATGAACGGTCCGCAGGCGCCCTCGAACTCCTTGTGGATGGTCGTGTTCTCAGGCTCGAACTGCTGCGCCGGGCCGGTGTAGTTCTGCGCGCGGCGCGCCTCCGGGGTCAGGTGGTAGCGGTCCTGGTAGTGCGCCGCCGCCCGCTTCTGGGCGATATCGGTGAAGTACTCCGGCGCCATGCTCTCGATGATGATGCGCTCACGCTCGTCCGCCCCCGCACGGTTTACGCGAACGGCCTCGTGGTAGCGATCCAGCTCGTAGGCCGTCTTCCGCAGCTCCTGGCCGATCTGCGTCTCGGCCGGGGTTCCCGCGAGCCGCGTGCGCGGCAGCAGCGCCTGTGCCCGCTCCAGGAAGTCGAGCTTCACGCTGTAGCGCCGTGGCTCCGGCGCGAACGACTGCGCCGCCGCCAGCAGCAGGCTCACCTGTTCGTCGGGCAACAGGCCGAGCGCATCCATGTCCTGCTCGCGGATGAAGGCGGAGGCGAGCGGCGCAAATGCCTGCTCCCGCCGGATGCCGAGCGTTAGCAGGTAGTTCAGGTAGCTGCGCGCCTCTTCGGGCGTCATCGCGTCGGGCATGGCGGGATCGTACACCGGAGCGGCGTCGTATCCGCTACCATCTCGCGCACCCAGGGAGGATGCTGCTCATGGTTGGTCAGGCTGAGGTCGAGATCGCGCGCAAGCTCTTCGAGGAAGGCTGGAGCGGAGGGCATGTCGATGCGCCCCTCCAGTTCATGACCGAGGACATCGTCATGCGCGATGTTGTGGGCCACGCCGAGGCCATGCGCGGTCACGACGCTGTTCGCGAGTTCTGGGCGAGGGCCGCCGCCACCCTGAAGGTGCTCCCCGAAGAGCTCTACGTCGCCGACAGCGGCGTGGTCGTGCTTTGGATGGCCTATGGTCAGATTGCCGCTGACGCTGAAAAGGACGCCGGTCGGTGGGGTTGCGCCGAGGGCATGTCGCGCCTCGAGTTCCGCGACGGCAAGGTCTGCCTTGAGGTCGACTACTGGCACGGCGGTCAGGGCGTCTGCGACGACTGGAAGGCGCACTGGGATGCGCGCCGCGCCCGCCCCTGGCGCGAACTAGGCGCCATCACGGGCGCCTAGCTCGCAACCGGAAATTCCCTACTCCGACGCTTCCTCCTCGGACTCTTCCCCCGCGGAGGCCGGCGGTGCGGGCGGAACCTCGAATTCCCCGCTTCGCAGCCAGACGCCGGCCGGCAGGTCGGCGAGCAGATACGGGGTACCCAGCGTGACCGCGTCACCGTTCGCGTCGCGGAAACCCAACTCGATGCGGCCGTCGGCCAGGCGCCGCGCGCGGATTTGACCGATCGCGCTCTCGCTAACCTCGACATCGCTGCTGACGTGCCACTGGTCGACCGCCGTGTCGGGCGGCAGGAAGCGGACAGCCGGCAGGACCTGCTCGCCGCTGGCGAGTTCGACCCCGTGCTCGACGCGTCCGTCCTCGCCCAGCCGCGCGATGATGCGCAGCTCGTGTGGTGGCGCTGGCGGCGCTTCCACCTGCTCCACCTCGGGCGTGTCCGGTTCGTTCAGCGCGGCAAGCTCTTCGCTGACGATCGCGAGCCGCCGCAGGAACCGGGCGTTCTCCCCGTCGACCCGTGCCGTCGCGCAGAGCGCCGCGTCGCTCGCGAATACGAACACGGGCAGGGCGGTCCGCAGCTCGGTGTCGAGCGTGAGCATGCCGTCAACGTCCTCGATGCCCGTGGCCTCGAGCGCGAGGCGAAGCATGGCCTGGCCGTCGCAGGACACCTGCCGCGCCAGACCGGCGACCATCGCTAGAACCGCGGGATCCTGCCAGCCCTGCTCCGCCGAGCGGGCGGCCCGGACAGCGTTGCCGCCCGCCACCACCGGCGCGAGGATGCGCTCCGCGTACGCGAGCTCCGACTGAAGCGCGAACGCCTCCGCGAAGGAGAGCGCTTCGCCACCGGCGACCCGCTCCTGGAGTGCACTCCAGGAGGCGGCCAGCGACGCGTACTGCCGCGACGCCTTGTCCGCCACCATCAGCCCGAAGTCCTCCACCTCGAGCGGATTGATCGCTTCGTCACGGGCAAGCGCGTCGTCCAGACTGGACTTCGCGATCAGGTCCGTGTACTCCTCGGCAAACGTCTTCCGCAGGGTGCTGGACGACGCGTTCGCGATGCTGACCTCGGATGGCTCCGCGGTCGGCTGGAGGCCCGCGATCACTGGCCGCTCGAAGATGCCGTCCAGCACGAGTGCGCGGACGCCCGCTGCGTAGGTCGCCTTCGCCAGGACTGCGGCCTCAACTTCCGCCTCGGAGTCGGCGAGAGACGTCATCGCTGTCGTCACGATGCCGTCTTCGTGGGCGGTTGCCGAGACCGTGTAGTCCGCCCCGTCGACGCTGACCGTTACGGGATCGAATGTCGGGCCGCTGAGGACCATCAGGTTTCGCCAGATACCGTGGAATGCGATCTCCTCGCCGGTCTCGTCGAAAGCGATGATCGCGACGAACACCCATGAAGGGCCGGGTTCCCGGAGTGTGACCGAAAACGCCCTCAACTCGGCGAGCGCGATACTCGTCGCGCTCGCCGTCTGGGCGCCGGAGTGGTAGGCGACGCCGGCCTGCCACCGTTCCGGTGTTGCGACAATTGAGGTCGTCTGGTCGAACACGCGAGGCGCCACGACGTACACCAGGACGCGGCCGCCAGCGTCAGCCACGTCGCCGCCGCCCGGATTACCGGCGCGGTAGTGAACGGCGAAGGGTTCGCCCGCGAATACCTGGTCGGGGGCGTGGGTCGCCTCGATCTTGAGCTGGAAGCCGTGCTGCCTCGCCTCCTCGTCAACCAGGTGGACCACGAGGTCGAAGTCGGCTGTCAGAGGCTGGAGGTCACGCTGCAGATACGTGGTCGCCTCGAGCAAGTAGGTACCCGCCGGCAAATACTGCTCGATGCGGGAGTTGCGGCGGCCGCCACCGTCGTCGTTGGCGCCGATAAAGGTCCCGTCGGCCGCCGCCAGGGAGAGGACGGGGTCGCCGTCTGCCGAGATCAAGTCGATGAGCACACGACCGTCCTGCGGCAGGTGGAAGGAGTAGGCGTGTGCGGGGTGCTCCGCGACCACCCGCGAGCCGCAGGTGTCGAGTGTCCAGGAGCCGGATGCTGTCAGGTCCACGCCCGGCTCGAGGGAGCCCAGGTGGACTGGCTCGCAGCCGGTGACGTGGCCAATGGAAAGCGCGAAGTCCGCCGGGCCGCGTCCGCGCCCGCCGACCGTCGTTACTTCGACGAGGTAGACGCCCGCCGTTAGTTCGCGCTCAATGCGCGCGTTGAGGCCGGCGCCGCCGTCGTCGTTTTCTGTGATGCGGCTCCCATCCTCAGCCAGCAGGTAGAGGTAGGAATCACCGTCCGCCGACATCACGTCGATTCTGACCCGGTCAGCCTCTGCGTGCTGGAAGCGGTAGGTGTGCGCATCGCTGTCAATGCGAAAGCGCGAGTCGCAATCCTCCGTGGTCCAGCGCCCTTCCGCCTGGAGTGAGCCCCCCTCTACGGAGAGCGTGCCAAGATCGGTAACCTCGCACGCGACCTCCTCCTGTCCCCACGCGCTGGGGGAGCCCCCCAGCGCCAGCACGCCAACGATCAGGACCGCGGTGGCGCACGCTATCGCAAGCGTGCGCATGCCAAGCCGGGCTGCAAGGGGGACGGGATCAGTAACGCGCATCTCTATCTCCATGCTTCGCCCGCAGGGTGAACGAATACACCTTGGGTGCACGGCGGCGGGCGATTCAGGAAGGCTAGAGGCTGTCTCCACCTGTGGCCAGTCGGCACGCTTACGGTGTACGCGCGCGTTCGGTTAGTCCCCCGTAAGCGAGTGCCTGGACCGCACGCCCTACACTGATCGCCATGCCCCTGCGCCTCGCGGCCGTGCTCGTCTGCCTGGCGGTCGTGCTCGCCTCCTGCGGCGGCTCGTCTGGAGAAGGCGCCCCTGGCTCCCCTGCACAGCCCGCCACCGCTACGCCTGCCCCGAGCACCGAGACCGCAACGTCCAGCCCTGCCGCTGCTAGGCCCTCCGCGGAGACTGCCTCCCCCGCCGCCGAGCCCACCCCTACTCCCTCCCCGGCGCCCACTATCACCCCGGAGGAGATCACTGAAGGTCACATCCTCGGCCTCATCTACTGGACCGAGATCGACTTCTGGAACCGCTACGTGCTCTTTCCCGACACCTCGGATTCGACCCGTGACCTCCTTCGCGCCATGGCGAGCGTCACGGAAGACACCTGGCTCCCCTACCTCATCGACCTCGCCGCTGTCCCTGTCCCGTACAGCGGTCTCGCCTACCGCCTGCTCGCGGAGATACGGCCCGACCACCCGTATCCCATCTTCCCCCTCACCGAACAGCTTGGCCTCCGCACGCCCGAGGACGACACCTCCCTCTATGTGGAGTTCAAGCACCGCCTCATCGAGGGGATCCAGGAAGAGATGGGCGCCTTCCTCGACCCCGACAAGCCCCGCACGATCTCCGCTCAGGAGATCTTCTGGGGCGGCGTCCGCGTCGATGGCATCCCGCCCCTTGAGTTGCCGAACTTCATCACGCCCGAGGAAGCAGCCGCCTGGATCGGGCCCAAGGACCTCGTCATCGGCGTCGAGATCAACGGCGATGCCCGCGCCTACCCCCGCCGCATCATCGACTGGCACGAAATGGTGAACGACACCGTCGGCGGCGTCCCCGTCTCGCTCGCCTACTGCACCCTCTGTGGGAGCGCCATCCTCTACGACGGGCGCTTCGGCGAGGAGGTCTACCGCTTCGGCACCAGCGGCCTCCTCTACCGCTCGAATAAGCTCATGTACGACCGCAACACGAACACGCTCTGGGAGCAGTTCACCGGCGAACCCGTCTGGGGCGACCTCGTCGGCAGCGGCATCCAGCTCGACATCCTCCCCGTCGTCCACACCACCTACGACGAGTGGCTCGCCCAACACCCCGATACGCTCGTGCTCGACATCGAGACCGGCCACTTCCGCGACTACCGCGAAGGCGTTGCCTACGGCGGCTACTTCGCCAGCTCGGGGCTCATGTTCCCCGTCCCCGACCGCAGCGGCCCCCTTGCCGTGAAGGACAGCGTCTACGCCGTCCGCCTCAACGGCGAGGTCGTCGGCTACCCAATCCTGCTGCTGGGCGAGGTTGGGTTTGTCCAGGACGAGATCGAGAGCGACCGCGTCGTCGTCTTTGCCACCCCCGACCGCACCGGCGGACGTGCCTACGCCGCGGGCGAAGAGCGCTTCGTCTCCTACGACATCGAGACCGGCACTGCCGTCGCGGAGAGCGGCTCCCGCTGGACTGTGACCGAAGGGGTGCTCATCAGCGATTCCGGCGAGGAACTGGCGCGGCTGCCCGGTCACAACAGCTTCTGGTTCGCCCTCGTCAACCACGCCCCCAGCTTCCGCCTCTACGAACCACCCGTGACGGCGCCCCTTGGGTCGGGCTGCAACCTCTTCGCCTATCTTGAAGGTCCCGACACCCCCGCGACGTACCTGTGCGCCGTAGCGCTCCGCGAGGCGCCGGCCTCGTAATCCACTGCTCTCGCGAGCGCCCTAGAATGCCCGCCAGCTCAGGCTGCGCGCAGGAGGACAGGACGATGGCGCTACCCGAACAGTGGGACCTCGAAGTCGACGTAGCGGTGCTCGGCTCCGGTGCGACGGCGGCAACCGCAGCCATCCTCGCCAGCGACGGCGGGGCAGAGGTCGCCCTGCTGGAACGTGCGGACGTCGTGGGCGGAACCACCGCCCTCTCCGGCGGCGTCCTCTGGCTCCCGAACAACCACCACATGGCCGAAGCCGGCATCCCCGACTCCCGCGAGGATGCGCTCGCCTACCTGGACTCCCTCTCGCTCGGCATGATGGAGACCGAGCTCGTCGAGACGCTCGTCGATACCGGCCCCGAGATGCTGCGCTACATGGAGGAGAACACCCCGCTCTCCCTGCACGTCTTCGAGGGCTATCCCGACTACCACCCCGAGAACCCGGGCGGAAAGCCTGGAGGCGGACGCTCGCTCGACAACGACCTGTTCGCCTTCGAGGAACTGGGGCCGTGGGCCGACCGCATCAACCACCAGCCCGACGCGGTCTTCCTCCCCGCCACGATGCTGGAGAGCGACACGATCGGCCTCGACGGCATCCCTGCCGAAGAGCTCGAAGCGCGCCGTGCTCGCGATATGCGTGCGACCGGTCAGGCGCTGGCCGGATCCCTGATCAAGGGCTGCCTCGACCGGGAGGTTCCGGTTCACACGGCCACGCGGGCGCGAGAGCTCATCATGGATGAGACCGATGCGGTCGTTGGCGTGCGTGCCGAGCGTGAAGGTGAAGACTTCTTCGTCAAGGCCCGTAAGGCCGTCGTCATCGGCACTGGCGGCTTCGAATGGAACCGGGAACTCATCAAGGCGTTCCTCCGCGGCCCCATGACCGCCCCAACCTCCAACCCCGAGAACGAAGGCGATGGCCTGCTGATGGCGATGGACGCGGGCGCCGCCCTCGGCAACATGAGCGAGGCCTGGTGGATTCCGGCCATACATGTTCCCGGCGACGAGATGCGAGGGCGAGCATTCGCCCGCCTCATCCTCGCGGAGCGCACCTGGCCACGCTCGATCATCGTGAACCGCAAGGGGAGGCGCTTCATGAACGAGGCGGCGAACTACAACGCCGTCGGCCACGCCTTCCACACCTTCGATCCAAACACCTTCGAGTTCAGCAACCTGCCCGCCTGGCTCATCGTCGATAGCCGCTACGAGGCCCCGATCGCCCGCCACCGCGTCGGTCCCGACGCCCCCGACTGGATCCGTCGCGCCGAGACGCTCGCCGAGCTCGCCGCCCAGATCGATGTCGCCCCTGAAGGTCTGGAGGAGACGGTGGCTCGCTTCAACGAGGGTGCGGCGCGAGGCGAAGACGCCGAGTTCCAGCGTGGTGTGAGCTCCTACGACAGCTACAACGGCGATCGTCGTAAAGAGCCCCCCTTCACCACCCTGGGCCCGATCGATACTGCCCCGTACTACGCCGCCGAGATCGAGTCGGGCGCCCTTGGCACGAAGGGTGGTCCGCGGACGAACGCAAAGGCGCAGGTGCTTCGCGCCACTGGTGGCGTCATCCCCGGCCTCTACGCCGTCGGCAACGCCATGGCGGGCGTGACCGCCATGGTCTATGGGGGCGCTGGCGGCACCCTCGGTCCCGGCATGACCTTTGGGTACATCGCCGGGATGAACGCCGCCCGGGAGCCCGATCACATCGCCTGAGCGGCCTGGTCACCCCCGGAGTTTCCCCTGTGACGCAGCGCCGGTAGGCTTCCTCGCGGGGACACGGCCCGCCCTTGAATGGCGCTCGCGGCCGCCCCGGAGGAACGATGAAGGTTCACGAGTACCAGGCGAAGGCGCTCTTCGCGAAGTACGGCGTCGAGGTGCCCAGTGGGCGCGTCGCCGCCACCCCCGAAGACGCCCGCGCGATTGCGGAAGAGCTTGGCAGCAAGGTCGTCGTCAAGGCGCAGATTCACGCCGGCGGGCGTGGCAAGGGCCGCCTCGTCGCCGAGGGCGAAACTGCCGCCATGTACGAGCGTCTCACCTCAGACCCGCGCAACCACGAGGGTCAGGTCAAGGGTGACCGCGTGGGCGGTGTGCGCCTCGTCAGCACCGCCGCCGAGGCCGAGGCCGAGGCCGCCAACATCCTCGGAAAGCACCTGGTCTCCATCCAGACCGGCCCCGAGGGCAAGCTCGTGAAGAACGTACTTGTCGAGGAGCAGTCGGCCGTCGCGCGCGAGTTCTACCTCGCCATCATCATTGATGGCGCGCAGGCGGCGCCGCTCATCATGGCCTCCACCGAAGGTGGCCAGGAGATCGAGGTCGTGGCCGCCAACGATCCCGACGCCATCGTCCGCCTCCCGGTGAATGCGGCTTCCGGTTACGAGCCCTACATCGGCCGCACGCTCGCCGCCCGCCTCGGGCTCGCGGGCGAGCAGGCCGCAGCCCTCAACAAGCTCGTAGGCAGCCTCTACCGCGCCGCCGTCGAGAGCGATGCAAGCCTCGCCGAGATCAACCCCCTCGTCGTCACTGACGAAGGCCGCGTGCTCGCGCTCGACGCCAAGTTCACCGTCGACGACAACGCCCTCTACCGCCACGCGGACCTCGCCGAGCTACGCGACAAGGACGAGGAGGACCGCCTCGAGGTGCTCGCCGACGACCTCGGCGTCGCCAACTTCATCAAGCTCGATGGCAACATCGGCTGCATCGTCAACGGCGCCGGCCTCGCCATGGCGACCATGGACACGATCAAGTTCGCCGGCGGCGAGCCCGCCAATTTCCTCGACATTGGCACCGTGAACGACCCCGCGCGCGTCGTGAACGCCATCCGCGTCATCAGCGAGGACCCCTCGGTGAAGGCGATTCTGGTGAACATCTTCGGCGGCATGGCGCGGGTCGACATCATCGCGCAGGGCGTCATTGATGCCGAGAAGGAACTCGGCCTGGACGTGCCCGTCGTGATGCGGCTCGTGGGCACCAACCTGGCCGAAGGCGAGCAACTGCTCGCCGACTCAGGCATCGACGTCATCCGCGCCGCCAGCCTCGGAGAGGCGGCGGAGAAGGCGGTCGCCGCCGCCGGCGCCGCCTGACGCGCTGACGGCATCGACAGTGACTTCGACCGCTTCGACCGGAGTTCGCGTCTACGACCCCGTGACTGGCTATCGGGCCGGCTAACTCCCGCCCCGGGCTCCGTGCTAGCGGTCCTCCAGCACCTTGCCCAGCGCCCGACCCTTGTCGGGCGTGGGGTCTTCCACGAGCCCGTAGATCTCCCGTCCCTCGTGGTCCTCGGGGAGGTGCTCCGTAATCGGCAGCCCCTCTTCGTTCACGAAGAGCAGGCAGTGGCAGTACTTGAACACCTGCATCTCGTCGCAGGCGCAGATCCAGTCGCGGCGCTTCGCCTCCTCGTCCTTCGGGAGGTAGAGGCCCTCGGGGAAGTTCCCGTCCTCGTCCTTGGTGGGATAGAAGTTGCAGGGGCAAATCGGCCGCCCGAAATTATCGATGTTGTCGGCGAGCCCGAGCACCACGGCCTCGGTGATCGAGCGGTCGGGGTGAAGGTGCGTGCCCGACTTGTTGGCGAACTTCTCGGCGTAATTCCACATCTTCTTCGTGGACTTCTCGGTGGGCTGCTCGCGCATGGGTGCCTCCTGCGGTCACCTTCAAGCGTAGGGCGCGGGACTGTCCGTGGCCAGTTGGCTGGCAGCGTCACCATGCGGCAAGGGGGCGGGCGTGTCGCGCTCTGGCATCCCCCGTGATTGACTCCCTGATTGTGTACTCCGTATGCTCCGGCGAATCGGACGCAGCACACTGCGACGGAGGGAAGCACATGCGCGAGAACTACTGGACCCGGAGGCGCTTTAGCCGAAGGTCGGTCCTGAAGGCTTCGGCGGCAGGTGCCGTTGGCGCGGGCGCGCTGGTCGCCGTGGGCTGCGGTGATGATGATGACGAGCCTGCGGCCACTGCAGCGCCCACAGAAGCTGCTACGGAGGCCCCCACGGAGGCCCCCACGGAGGCCCCCACGGAGGCCCCCACCGAAGCCCCCATGGCGGGCCCCGTCGATGGGAGCTTCTTCAGCCAGCACACGGGAATCGGCGGCACTACCCTGGACCTGCATCAGGAGCAGTACCGTGGCATCGCCTACACGGCGGGCAACGCCTACAACAATCTCCTGAAGTTCACGGACATGGATAACTTCATCATCTCGGGCGAAATCGCCCGTGGGCTGCCCGAGCAGCCGGATGACGTGACCTACCAGTTCACCATTCGCGACGACGTCACCTACCACAACAAGCCGCCCGCTAACGGGCGCGCACTCACGATGGACGACATCCGCTGGAACATTGAGCGGAACCTTACGGGTGGCAGCGCCACGGGTTCGTACCTCCACGCTCCGCTCTATTCGAAAATCGACAGTGTCGACTACGTGGACTCCACCCACTTCACGATCAAGGTCAATGAGCCCCAGGTTACGTGGCTCGGTGACATGACAGACGAGTTCAACGCCATCCTCTATCCCGATATTGGCGAAAAGCTGCTGGATGAGAACGAGTTCGGCATCTTCAACGCTGAAAACGTGCTTGGCACCGGGCCGTTCATCTTCGACGAGTTCGTCAAAGAGGACCGTGCCCACGGGGTACGGAACGACGACTACTTCCTTCGCCAGGACGGGACGATTCCGGGGATGGTGGACGAGCTGTTCTTCGTGAACCTTGGTAGCGACATCAACCCGCAGCGGCTCGCCTTCGAGCAGAAGCAGATCGATGAACTCGCCTCCCGCGACAAGGCGGTGATGGACGAGATCGCGGCCAACAACTCGGAGGTGGAGGCCTTCCGCATCGGCGATCCGAACAACAACCTCGAGTTCGCCTACAACTACACGACAAACCTCTCGCTCTCGGACGAGCGCATCCGCACCGCGATGTTCCTCGCCACCGACCGTGCACTCGTTACAGAGCAGCACTTCCAGGGCCTTGCCCGCCCGAATCCGGCCGTCAACTGGCCGTTCACGGCGTGGGCGCTCTCGCAGGAGGAGCTATCGGAGGCGCCGGGCTATCGCCAGCCGAAGGACCAGGACATCCGTGATGCACGCGCCCTCTGGGCACAGGCAGATGCGGAGAGTAACGACGACCTTGACTTCCGCCTCACAACTGTGGAAAACGCGCAAAACGCGGCCCTGCTTGAATGGGTCCCGGCGATGTACAACACGAATCTGGACACTGAGAAGTGGAGCGCGTGGTGGATCCCGGGGACCTCGCTGCTTGAGTACAACCAGTCAGGCCAGGCCTCGGTTGGTTACCTCGGGGGATGGGACCAGTGGACGAGCCCCGACCCCCGTTCGCGTTTCGCCAAGGTCTATGCGAAGCACCCAGACGATGGCGGGAAGTACGGCCACTTCATCAACTTCTGGAAGTACACCACGCCAGAGATGGAAGGCTACATTGAGGCGATGTTCACGGAGTTCGACAACGAGCAGGCGCAGGAGATCATGAAGGATGCCCAGCGCTTTGCCTTGACTGACGCAGGGGCCGGCCATATCCAGATGTCTGGCGGCCTTACTAGCTGGGTGAAGTGGCCCTACTTGCATCGCAAGGGGCCGTTCTTCATCACCTACGGTACGACCATCAGCCAGGAACTGTGGATCGACCAAGACGATCCAAGCTTCCAGGGGAAGCAGCGCCCCGCCTAGCGTGGCAGCTATGTGCCCTGCGCCTCTCCCGCTACAGAGCGGGAGAGGCGCGGGAGTACCGTGGAGTGAGGCTGCTCGTCTATGACCGACTACGTTATTCGTCGTTGCGCGCTGGCGCTGGTCACGATTTGGATCGTTCTGACCTTCGTCTTCTTAGTGCTGCGAGTCCTCCCCGGTGACTATGCGGAGCAGCAACTCGCAAACTCCTTCTTTGCCAGTGCCTCACAAAGTGAAGAGCAGCGCGAGGCGCAATTGGATCTTGTGCGTAACCGGCTCGGGTTGAACGACCCGGTCTATGTCCAGTACGGCAACTTCTGGTGGAGCATCCTCAGCGGGCAGTCGGAAATTTCGTTCCAGCACAACCGCCCTGCTTTCAGCGTCGCGGCTGACGCGCTGCCCTACACGCTCCAACTCGGCGTCATGTCCCTCATCATTGCGGGGCTTCTGGCGCTCCCCGTTGGGACGCTCTCCGCCATGCGCCCGGACGGCTTCCTCGACGCGGGGCTGCGCGTGTTCGCGATCTTCTTCCTGGCGGCTCCCGCGTTTCTGACGGCGGCGATCGCCTCGGCCTATGCCGTCAAGTACGACATTCTCACGATCGGTGTGACCTCACAGCCGCTTTTCTGGGAAGATCCCTGGGCGAGCTTCCAACTGTTCCTCGTGCCCGCACTGGCAGGAGGGCTGGCCGTGGGGGCGATCCTTATGCGCTTCCTGCGTTCGGGCATGCTTGAAGTGCTGCGGCAGGACTACGTGCGCACGGCGAGGGCGAAGGGATTGGCGGGCCACGTCATCATCAGCCGCCATGTCCTTCGCAACGCGCTCATCCCCGTAGTCACCATCCTTGGCTTCCTCATTGCGGCGTTGGTTGCGGGAAACGTCGTGCTCGAGTCGATGTTCGCCATTCCGGGCATGGGGCGTGAGATTCTGGACGCCATCCGCATCCGCGACATCCCCGTGACGCAGACGTTCACGCTGCTTCTCGTCGGCGCCGTCGTCCTCGTCAACCTGCTCGTGGACCTGAGCTACTTCCTCATCGATCCACGCGTAACTGTGTCAGGGGCGGGGTCATGACCAGCGCTACCGCACAAGAATCTGGTCAGTCATTAGGTGGGTTCACCCCACCTGCCGATCCTCCCCGCTTGGTGAGGGCCCTGCGTGCGATTGGCCGCTTTTTCGCCCAGAAGAAAGTAGGTGGCGTCGCCCTCGTGATCGCGGGAATCATTCTCATCCTCGGCATTATCGGCCCGTGGATCGCGCCCTACGACAAGGACGAGCCCTTCCTTGTTGAGAATCCGAATTACGACGTGAATTCGGACGACCCGGAAGCCTTCAGGCAGTTCACTGGTCTGCGCCTTACGAACCCGAGCTGGGACCACTTGCTTGGGACGGATGACCGGAGCCGAGACCTCCTCACACGTGTACTCTACGGAACGCGCCGCTCAATGCTCCTTGGGTTCGGAGCCGCTGCGATCGCGACGATCTTTGGCGGAATCCTGGGTGTGGTCTCAGGCTATTTTGGCGGGTTTGTTGATCTCGTCATCCAGCGGTTGGTCGACGCCTTCATCGCATTCCCACCGCTGCTCTTCCTCCTGCTCCTCTTGCAGACGGGCGAGCCCTCCTTACCTCGCACGATCATCGCACTCTCCTTCCTCAACATCTTCGGTGTCTCACGTGTTGTGCGATCTGCCGCGCTCGCTGTCCGCAACGATGTCTACGTCGAGGCCGCGCGCGTGCTCGGCGTGCAGCCTATGCGAATGGTCTTCCGGCACGTACTCCCCAACGTGTTCGCGCCAATCATCATCATCTTCTCGACCACGATCGGTGGCGCCATCCTCGCCGAGTCAACGCTTGCCTTCCTCGGCCTCGCACCGCCTGGCCCCAGCTGGGGTGACATGGTGAACGTCGGTCGCCAGTCCTTGCAATCAGAACCTATCCTGACCTTCGTCGGCGGCGGCGCCATTACGCTGACGGTGCTGTCCTTCAACATCTTTGGCGATGCCCTTCGCGATGTGCTCGACCCGCGGCTGCGGGGGGCGTAGGCGACCGCGTGCCCGAGCCCGCAGCGCAGCCGTTCTCCTGCCTGACAACTCCCTTCACCTGGTCGCCTAATTGTGCCCCGTTTCACAAAACAGCTAGTGATGAAATTCACCTCACCATGCGATTGACTCGCCGATCGCGCATTCGTATGCTCGCGCCAATCGGACGCCACGACTGCGACGGAGGGAAGCCCATGCGCGAGAACTACTGGACCCGGAGGCGCTTTAGCCGAAGGTCGGTCCTGAAAGCATCCGCTGCCGGCGCCGTCGCTGCCGGTGCGCTGGTAGCCGTTGGCTGCGGTGATGACGACGACGATGATGCAACGCCTGCCGCTACTCAGGCGGCTGCCACCCAGGCTGCCACCTAGGCCGCTGGCCAGGCGACTGCCGAGGCCACTGCCGAGGACTGCCGAGGCTACTGCCACCCGCGAAGCGGTACAGGAGGCAACTCCCGCGCCTACAGCGACATGGCTGCCGAGGAGTTCAACGTCATCATGAACCCCGACGTTGCCACCTTCCTTGAGGACCAGGATAACTTCGGGACGTTCAACCCCGACTACATCGTGGGCACGGGCGCCTGGATTGCGGAGGAGTTCGACCCGCTCAAGCGTGCGCGCTTCGCGCGGAACGACGACTACTTCCTGCGCCTTGACGGCGCCATCCCCGCCATGGCCGACGAGTGGTACCACACCGACCTGGGCTCGGACGTGAATCCGCAGCGCCTCGCCTTCGAGCAGAAGCAGGTCGATGAGTTCACGACGCGCCAGAACGACGTCATTGAGGCTGTGCACGAGTCGACTGGCGCCGAACTCATTCAGTACGGCAACCCGAACAACAACCTTGAGCTCGCCTACAACCAGACGGTCAACGATGCACTCGCGGTCCCGGCCGTCCGGCAGGCGATGTTCCTCGCCTGGGACTGAGTCCTGAGCGCCCAGATCGTCTTCCAGGGCCTCGCCCGGCCCAACCCGGGGATCAACTGGCCGTTCTCGTCGTGGTCTCTTCCCCAGGAAGAGCTCCTGCAGATGCCCGGCTATCGCCAGCCCAAGGACGAAGACCTCAAGGACGCCCGAGCGCTCTGGGAGCAGGGCGGCGCTGAGGACTTCGACGACGAGCTGTTCACTCCGGTCATCGTCGACCTCGCCGACCAGTCCATCAAGGAGTGGTGGCCCGCGATGATGAACGAGAACCTGGGCACGGATAAGTGGTCCGTTGAGGCCATCCCGGTCGCCACGCTCCTTGAGTACAACGTCTCCGGTCAGAACCCGGTCGGGTACCTTGGTGGCTGGGACCAGTGGGTCAGCCCCGACCCGCGTACTCGCTTCGCCTCGGTCTACTCCAGTAGCGCCCGCGGGTTCCTTAACTTCTATGGCTACCACAGCGACACGATGGAGGGCTACATCGGCCAGGCCTTCGATACGTTCGACGTGGAAGAGGCCCAGCAAGCCCTGCTTGAGGCGCAGCGGTTCATGCCCACCGATGCGGGGTCCGGCCACGTCCAGGTCTGCGGAGGTCTGGTCCAGCTCTTGCGGTGGCCGTACGTCCACAGAGCAGGGCCGTTCTTCATCCAGATGGGGACCAATCTCAGTCAGGACCTCTGGATCGACCAGACTGATCCCAGCTTCCAGGGGAAGTCGCGACCGACCTAGCAGGGTGCTGATAAATGTATGATCCTGGGCCTGAGGCCCTGACTGACCATCCGGCAGTCTCTCGTAGAGCCCAGAAACATTGGCTTTTTCGATTTCGCGACCGGCGCAAAATCAGCCCAAAACGACCGCTGCGGACTTTTTCAGCACCCTGCTAGAGGTCTCATGAGGGATCACCAGGGGCGGGCCACGCTGCCCGCTCTGGTGATCCCTCTGCGGAATGGGGACGCGTGACCAACTACATAGTCCGGCGTGTCATCGGGAACCTGGTGGTCATCTGGATCGTGATGACCTTCGTGTTCGTGACGCTGCGCGTTCTTCCCGGTGACTTCGCGGCGCAGCAGGTGGCGAACCAGTTCTTCTCGGGTGCGACATCCCGAGGGCAATCGGACAAGGCGACCCAGGAGGCGCAGGGGGCGCAGGGGGCGGAAGGGGGCGCCAGCGCGAATGTCGACCGGGCCCTCCAGGCGGCCCGTGAGCGCCTCGGTCTGGATGATCCCGTGCACGTGCAGTACGGCAAATACTGGCGGGACATCGTCACCGGGAATCCCGGCAAGTCGTTCCAGACCGGGCAGTCGGTCGTGGCCATGACTGCCGACGCGCTGCCCTACACCCTGCAACTCGGCGTGATGGCGATCATCATCGCTGGTCTCCTTGCCATGCCGGTTGGGATCTTCTCCGCGATCCGGCCGGATGGGGCGCTGGATGGCGGGCTTCGCGTGTTCGCCGTGTTCTTCCTCGCGGCGCCATCGTTCTGGACGGCTGCGCTTCTCTCCGGCTGGGCCGTCCAGTACGACGTGCTCACGATCGACGTGGTCTCAACGCCGGGAGTCTGGGAGCAGCCCTGGGGCAGCTTCCAGCTCTTCATCATCCCCGCGTTGGCGGGCGGCCTCGCGACCGGCGCCGTACTCATGCGCTTCCTCCGTTCGGGGCTGCTTGAGGTGCTACGTCAGGACTATGTCCGCACAGCTCACGCCAAGGGCCTGCGCGAGTCGGTGGTCGTGTCGCGGCATGTCCTGCGGAACGCCCTCATCCCGATCGTGACGATCCTGGGCTTCCTGACGGCCAGCCTGATCGCAGGCAACGTCATCCTTGAGCAGATGTTCAACATTCCCGGCATGGGGCGGCAGTTCCTCCGAGCCATCCTCGATCGGGATGTGCCCCTGGCCCAGTTCATGACGCTCCTGCTTGTCGGCGGGGTGGTGTTCGTCAACCTTCTCGTCGACATCAGCTACTTCATCATCGACCCGCGCGTGACAGTCGAAGGAGCGTCGTCATGAGTGAAGCCGCAGAACTCGCTCCCCGGGCTTTCGCCGGGTTTGAGCGTCCCGAAGATCCCCCACGCGTTGTCCGCGTGCTCCGCGCGGCGTGGCGCTTCGCTCACACAAAAAAGGTAGGTGCGGTTGCGCTCGTGCTCTGCGTCATCATCCTGGGTCTGGGTGTGCTTGGTCCCTATCTCACGCCCTACGACAAGAACGAGAACTTCCAGAAGGAGAACCCCAACTACGACCCCAAGAGCTTCGACAAGGACGAGCTCAGCCCGGTCATTCTCCAGCGGCTTGAGAATCCAACCCTGGATCACCCCCTCGGAACGGACGACCTTGGCCGTGACCTGCTCACGCGCGTGCTCTTCGGCGCCCAGCGTTCGATGCAGTTCGGCTTCGGCGCTGCGTTTCTCTCCACCGTCCTGGGGGCGCTGATCGGCGTGGTCTCCGGATACTTCGGGGGCATCGTCGACCTGATCCTTCAGCGGATCGTCGACTCCATGATCGCGATTCCGGGGCTCTTGTTCCTGCTTCTGCTCGTGCAGACCGGCGAGACGACGGTGTTCCGGGTGATCATTGCGCTCTCCTTCTTAGGCGCGTTTGGGGTCTCCCGCGTCGTCAGATCGGCGACGCTGGCGATCCGCTCCAGCGTCTTCATCGAGGCCGCCCGAGTCGTCGGCGCGCAACCGCCGCGCATCATCTTCAGGCACATCCTCCCCAACGTGATGGCGCCTATCATCATCATCTTCTCCATCACCGTCGGCTCGTCGATTCTGGCCGAGGCCGGCCTCTCCTTTCTCAATCTGGGCGCTCCCGGACCGAGCTGGGGCCAGATGGTCAATACGGGCCGGCAGTTCTTCGATACGAACCCGATGATGAGCCTCGTCGGTGGGGGCGCGATCACCCTCACGGTGCTGTCCTTCAACATCTTTGGCGATGCCCTTCGCGATGTGCTCGACCCGCGGCTGCGGGGGGCGTAGGCGACCGCGTGCCCGAGCCCGCAGCGTCACACGAGCACACCGGCCAGCACTGGCGCGAGCCCGCCCGTGTGCGCGACTTCGTCGCCCGCATGGATGCGCGCGCGCAGGAACGCGCCGCGCAGTTCGATCTGATGACCCAGCTTCTGGGCCGCGACAGCGACGACGCGCTGCGCATCCTCGACCTCGGCGCCGGCTACGGCGCGGAGGCGCAGGTCTTCCTGCGCGCCTTCCCGAACGCGACCGCCGTCCTCGTCGACGGCTCCGAAGAGATGATGCGCGTCGGCAGCGAGCGACTCGCCGAGTTCGACGGGCGCTACCGCTACGTCGCCTGGGACTTCGGCGAGGGCGCCCTTCCCGGCGACCTCGATGGCCTCTTCGATGCGGTCATCTCGTCAGCCGCCATCCACCACCTGCCCGAGGCCGCACTCCAGCGCCTGTACGGGGCGGTCTGTGAGCGCCTGGCCCCCGGCGGCGCCTTCCTCAACCTCGACCTCGTCCACGCCCCCGACGATGCGCTGGAAGCGCGCTACCGGGAGATCGCGCAGGCCGAGCAGGCATCCAGGGATGAGGCTCCGCCGCCCAACGAGCTGCCCCGCCACCATTCCCACCTGGAGCCGCTCGAGCGCCACCTCGGCTGGCTCCGCGATGCCGGCTTCGAGCACGTCGACTGCTTCTGGAAGCGCCTCGGCAGCGCCCTCTTCGGCGGCTACCGCCCCGACAACGCCTGACAGCCAGACCGCGGGCGACTGTCCACCCCTCGCGGCGCTGACCAGGTTCTCGACACTGCCAGTGCCGGTTCCAGAGAGTCGGGCTCAGGAATCGTGAGTGAGGCCCTGGATGGGCTCCTGGACCTCGCTCTGCTTGAACACGCGGACGATCGCGCCGTCCTTCATCAGGCGGATGATCCGGCCGCCGTTGTCGTCGACGGTGTCGACGCGCGCATCCGCTTCCACCACCACCTCGCTCCCATCCGTGAGCGTGACCTTCATTGCGAGCAGGGCCATAGCTATGTCTCCCTCGGGTCGGGCACGTTGACGACGATTCCGTCCATCGTGGTCCGCGCCAGCAGGAAAACCGCCTCGTTTCCGGGGTCGAGGTTCTCCTCGGCGTGAATCTCGTAGGGGGGAACGAAGATGAAGTCGCCGGGCCCCGCGTCGGCCACGTGCTCAAGCGCGTCGCCCCAGCGGAAGCGCAGGACGGCCTTCGAGCACGAAGATGCCGGACTCGCTCTCGCCGTGGTGGTGTACGCCAGAGGCGCCGCCGGGTTCGTTGCGGCCCACGCCCATCCACAGCCCCTCGGAACCGCTCAGGGCGCCGGAGATGCCGGCCTCGCGACTCATGCCCGGCGTCTGCGAAGTGCCCGTGTCGCGCTCGTCCGGACGAGTGATGCTGACCATTGGGGGAATTCTACGGGGAACGCCGAAGCGGGCGAGTCGGGGGCGCTCGCAGCGGGTGATGCGCTAGGATCGCGCGAGCGACCCAGGCTCGCGACATCGCCCAGGAGGACGCCCGTGACCATCCCCGAAGGCGCAACCGAGGTCATCCTCAGCTACGTTCGCAGGAAGGCGGCGGAGTGGACTCCCGAGCAGATGGCGCAGCGCGTGGAAGCCGCCGTCGCCCAGCTCGAGGAAGCCGCCCGCGCCGTTCCCGAGGAGCTGCTGGAAGTGCGCCAGGAAGGGCAGGAGTGGAGCCCGCTCGAGTGCATCAGGCACGTCGCCGAGGTGAACACGGGCACCGCCACCCGCGTCCGCGGCGTGGTGTCGGAGGGCGTCGTGCCCGACGACATTCCGGCCGTGCCGGAGACGCGCGAAGATGTCCTGGCCGCACATGCCGAGGTCATCGCCGGCGCCGTGAGCGCCGTGCGCGAGGGCCTCGCCGACCCCGATGCCGAGGTCGTGTGGCTGCACCCCTTCCTCGGCGACCTCAACTGGCGCGAGTGGCTCCTCACGCTGCGGGTGCACTCCCTCGACCACGCCACCCAGCTCGCCACGTTGCAGGGCGACGCATAGGGGCCATGCCTCCCGGCGAACCCGGTGGCGAGGACCCCGTCCGCTTCCTCGACATCCTCACCACAGCGTCGAGCATCGCCCATTCGAGGAGGGCGGAGACCGTCATTGCGGCGCACCTGCTCGACGCCATCGCCGTGCTCACCGGTGAGGTCGCAGCCGAGGACGCCGGCGGTCCCGGCTCGCCTCTTGGCCACCGCCGTACCGAGCTCGCCGTCGAACCGGCGGTACGAGAGCTGACGCAGCGGTGGTTCGCGCGCCTCGGCGGTGCGCCCGAGGCCGAGGTCGATCCTGCCGGCCTCACCGAACTTCGAGCCGAGATTGAGGCGCTGGTCAGGTCGTAATGGGCCGAGCTTGCAGCAGGAACATCGTTCCCGTGTCGTCGTAGGCGAACTCGATGTCGATTGCTTGGCCATACTCGCGCGCCACGGCCTGTGCGGTCTCGACGACTTCCTGCACCTGCTGGTCGCCCAGCGATGGCTCCGCGACTAGCTCCGGTGCGACGGGCGCTCGCTCGGTGCCGCCCTCGGCCAGCCGAACCTGCTCGTGCTTCTCGCTGATGGTGCGCTCGCGCATCTCGCCGCCGGGCCCAACGATGAAGGAATCGGGCGTGACATAACCGGAAACGACCGCTTCGCCCAGGCCCCACGACGCGTTGATCAGCACCTCGTCGGTTGCGCCCGTCATCGGGTTCTTGGTGAAGGCCACCCCGCTCGACCGCGCGCGCACAACCTCCATCACCACCACCGCCATCGCCTCCCCCGCGTGATCGATGCCCCGGAACGTGCGGTAGTGGACGGCGCGGTCCTGCCAGAGGCAGCGGTAGCAGTCGAGCACGGCCCCCAGGATGGCGTCTTCGCCCCGCAGGTTGAGGTAGCTCTCGTAGAGCCCCGCGAAGGAGCTGCCGGCGCTGTCTTCGTTCAGGCTGCTGGAGCGAACGGCGAAGCTCGCGTCCCGACCGGTGCGGGTCTCGAGCTCGGCTACCGCCCCAGCAATCGCGCTCCGCGTGTCCTCGCTGAGACTCGCTCCCGCAAGGCGTTCGGCCGTAGGCGCCAGCGCCGCGCGGATTGCCGCCATTGGCGTGCGCGCCTCCAGGTTAGCCAGCGGCGCGGTCAGCGTCGCCAGATCGTGGGCCTCCGCGAACGCCTCGTACGCGTTCGCCACGACGACAAAGCCCGGAGGAACGGGGAACCCCATGCCCGATAGCCGGGCGAGGCTTCCGCCCTTGCCCCCGATGCGCCGGGCCGGCGCCCCGGGCTCGTTCAGCCACACGATCGATTCAGTCACGGCGGTCGAGTCTATCGAGCGCTCTTCTCAGGGGATAGAGCGAAGCGGGACGCTGCTCGGGGACCCCCGTAAGATCGCCTCGTGGACGCCCTCCCGACGCCTGAGACGGTCACCCTCGATGGCGGCCTGCTGCTGATGGGCAACGCCAGCGGCCGCCCCGATGAGCAGCCCGTCCATCGCGTCGAGGTCGCGCCCTTCCGGGTCGCCGTGGCGCCCGTCACGAACGCCCAGTTCCAGCCCTTCCTCACCACCGGGCACGAGCCGCCGCGCTTCTGGGAGGAAGAACCCTTCAACGTCCCCGAGCAGCCCGTGGTTGGGGTGAACTGGTTCGACGCAGTCGCCTATTGCGAGTGGCTCGCGGCCGAGACCGGCGTCCCCTACCGTCTTCCCACCGAGGCCGAACGTGAGTACGCCTCACTCGGGGGTCTTGAATGCGTCGACTGGCCCTGGCCTGGCGAACACTGGCAGGACCACCCCGAGGCCGACCGCATCGCCGCCCGCGACCGCCCCCATCCCCCGGGCTCCGAGTGCGCCAACGGCTACGGCCTCTGCTGCATGGCCGAGAACGTGCACGAGTGGTGCCTCGACTGGTATCACCCCACCGCCTACGCCGAGCCGGGCGCCGGCCAGCGTGAGCCGGCGGAGCGCGCGCGCAAGGTGAGCCGTGGGGGAAGCTGGCGGCACTCCGTGAAGTTCACGCGTTTGACGGCGCGGGCCAGCCTCGCGCCCGAACGGCGCTACAACGATTTCGGCTTCAGGCTCTACGCCGACGCCTGACGACCGCTAGCCCGCGGCCGCCTCGCGAAGCTGTGCGTTGTGCTCAACCAGGTGGGCGACGTTCATCTCGAAGATGCCCGCAACGTTCCCGAAATTCTCGTGCGCCTTCTCCAGGTCCTCGGCCGTCACGTACTGCAGCTTGGCGTCACACCGGTTCACGACGGCATCGAACTCGTCGACCGCTTCGATCGAGGAGGCGCAGTCGGGCTTGCCGGCCTCGACACCGGGGTAGCCGCAGGCCTCGCAGACCATGGTGGTGATGCGCGCCTCGATCGCGATGACGTGCTCCCCTACTTCCTGTGCGGTCCATTCACCTTCGCCTGACGAGCGCCGCCAGCCCATCTCGGCGTCTTCGATGGCCTCGCGAAAGGCCGCGCGGGCCTCGGCTAGCGTCGCTCGCAGTTCGTCAGGTGTCGCCATGGTGTGTCCTCCCGGCTTCCGTGCTCCCCAGTGTCTACGCTGAACGCTCGCAACCGTCGATACCTCGCGCCCTCGGCCTGGGGGCGCACGTAGAATGGCGCCCATGGAACTCAGAAACCTCGGACGTACGGGCGTGAAGGTCTCGAGCCTCTGCCTCGGCTGCATGATGTTCGGCCGCCGCACCGAACCCGAAGAGTCGTACGCCATCATCGATCGCGCCCTCGACGCCGGCATCAACTTCCTCGACACCGCCAACGTCTACGCCCTCGGCCAGAGCGAGGAGATCACGGGCGAGGCCCTCAAACGGAACGGCCGCCGCCACCAGGTCGTGCTCGCGACCAAGGTGCACGGCGCCATGGATGCCGAAGACCCCAACGCCCGCGGCAACAGCCGCCGCCACATCATCGAGCAGTGCGAAGCCAGCCTCCGCCGCCTCCAGACCGACTACATCGACCTCTATCAGCTTCACCGCCCCCAGCCCGACATCCCCATCGACGAGACGTTGCGCGCCCTCGACGACCTCGTGCGTTCGGGCAAGGTGCGATACATCGGCACCAGCACCTTCGCCTCCTGGGAGATCGTCGAGTCCCTCTGGGCGTCGAAGGAGCTTGGACTCAACCGCGTCGTCTGCGAGCAGCCGCCCTACAACCTGCTCGACCGCCGCGCCGAGCGCGAACTCCTGCCCATGACCCAGACCTTCGGCATCGGCGTCATCCCCTGGGGACCGCTCGGCGGCGGGCTGCTCGCAGGACGCTACCGCCGCGGCGAGCCCCTGCCCGAGGACGGCCGCTACGCCATGAACGCGCGGCAGCGAAGCCGCCTCACCGAGGGCGTCTACGACGTCATCGAGGGGCTCGAGCCCCTCGCCGCCGATAAGGGCTGCACGCTTTCGCAGCTCTGCCTTGCCTGGTGCGAACAGCAGCCCGGCGTTACCAGCCCCATCATCGGGCCGCGCACGCTCGAGCAGCTCGAAGACAACCTCGGCGCGGGCGATGTCGTCATCACCGAAGAGGACCGCGAACGTATCGACGCCGTCATCGCGCCCGGCAGCACCGTCACGCCCTACTACGAGGCGGACTGGCGCCCGCACGACTACCGGATCCTGTAGCCGATGAGGACAGAGCGATCGTGACAGCCGATGCCGCCACGCCCGCTGCCCTCGACAGCGTCACGGTGCTAGACCTGACCGCGCACATCGCCGGCCCGTACGCGACGAAGCTGCTCGCCGACCTCGGCGCCCGCGTCATCAAGGTCGAGCGACTGGGCGGCGACCCGATCCGTGCCTTCGGCCCCTGGCTCAACGACGAGCCCGGCCCGGAACGTAGCGGGACGTATCAGTTTCTCAACACCAACAAGGAGTCCATCGTCCTTAACCTGAAGTCAGCGGGCGGACGCGGAGTGCTCGAACGCCTCCTTCCCCGCGTCGATGTCGCCGTCACCAGCTACCCGCCCGCCGTCGCCGAACGCCTGAACCTGACGCCCGACGCCCTCTGCGGGGTCGCCGACGTGAACGTGCTCTCGCTGACCAACTTTGGCTGGGACGGCCCCTACCGCGACTACGCCCTCTCCGAGACGGTGCTCTACGCCATGGGTGGCGAAATGTTCTCGCACGGTTCCGTTGACCGAGAGCCGCTCAAGATGGGCGCCACCGCTTCGCTCATCCAGTGTGGCGCGATGGCTGCCATCGGCGCCCTCGGCGCCGTCGAGGCAAGCGAGGTCCACGGCATTACCCAGCGCGTCGACGTCTCCCTCCTGGATGTCCAGCTCAACAGCGTCGACCGGCGCAGCTCGGCGATCATGGCCTACCGCTTCTCCGGGCGGATCAACGGTCGGCCGGCGGGGGCGGGCCCCTCGACTGCTGGCGGCGTCGCCGGCGTCTTTCCCTGCGCCGATGGCTACGTCGAGATGACCGCCTCGATGGGGCCGTACTGGCGCCGGTTCGCCGAGATGATCGACCACCCTGAATTTCTGGAGCCGAAGTGGAACGACCCGGCCTGGCTGGCCTCCCCCGAGGCGCGCGCCGAGATCGACATCGCGCTCTACCCGTGGCTGCTCGAACGCACGCGAGCTGAAATCTGGGAGGCTGCGCGCGATGCGCACGCGATGGTTGCCCCCATCTTCAGCGCCACGGACCTGTACGAGGACCCGGTGTTCCGTGAGCGCGGCCTCTGGACGAAGGTCGAGCACGAAACGCTCGGCTCGTTCGCCATGCTGGGGCGGCCCTACACGCTCAGCGAGACCCCCTGGGCCATCCGCCGCGCCGCCCCCACGCTGGGGCAGGACACGACCGACATCCTTGAAGAGCTTGGATACGACGCAGCCGCCATCGACGAGCTCAGGCGAACGGAGGCGGTGGCATGAGTGCTTACCTGCCGCTCGAAGGTGTCCGCATCTCCGACTTCGCCTGCGTCTGGGCGGGCCAGACGGCCACGCTCTACCTCGCCGACCTCGGCGCCGACTGCATCAAGGTGGAGAACCCATACGTCTGGAATCCCGCCACGCGCGCGGCGGCCCCCGTCCTCCCCGCCGCCTTGGCGGAGAGGCTTCCGGCCTGGATGGCCGGCCACCCCAACGGCGACCCCGGCCCCCGCCCCTGGAACAACAGCCCCGCCTTCATCCACGTCATCCGCAACAAGCGCTCCTTCACCGTCGATAGCCGTCGCCCCGAGGGCCTTGCCATCGTGAAGAGCCTCATCGCCATCAGCGACGTGCTCGCCGAGAACCTCGCCCGTGGCACGCTGGAGAAGCTCGGCCTTGATGACGACACCATCCGCGCCGTCCGCCCCGACATCGTCCTCCTCCACCTGCCTGCCTACGGACGCACCGGCGCCTACGTCGAGGGCCGCGGCTACGGCGCCCACATCGATGGAGTGGCGGGCTCGACGATCCAGCGCGGCTACCGCGACTCCGCCCCGGAGACGAACGTGCAAACGTTCGCCGGCGACTTCTTCGTGGGGATGCACGGCGCCTTCGCGATGCTCGCCGCGCTGCGCCACCGCCGCCGCACGGGCCAGGGACAGACGATCGAGCTGGCCCAGGCCGAATGCTCCGCCTCGATGTTCCCGCAGGCCGCCCTCGACGCTGCCTGGAACGGGCGCGCGGCCGGCTCCATCGGCAACCGCAGCACCGAGGGCTTCGCCCCCAACGGCGTCTTCGCCGCCCGAGGCGAGGAGCAGTGGCTCGCCCTCAGTTGCCGCAACGACGCCGAATGGGCGGCGCTCGTCGACTTCCTCGGGCGTCCCGCCTGGGCGACCGTCCCCGAACTCGCCACGGCCGAAGGTCGCCGCGCCTCCGAGGACATGGTCGAAGGCGAGCTGGCCGCCTGGATCGCCGCCCGCGACCGCGACGAGCTCTTCCGCGACCTCCAGGAGGTCGGTGTGACCGCCGGCCCCGTGCTCAGCGCCAAGGACGTGGCGGAAGATCCCCACGCCCGCCAGGCCCCTGCCTTTAAGCGCCTCGATGCCACCGAGGACTACCCCTCCACGGAGTTCCCCGCCCCGTCGTTCACCTTCTCCCGCTCCGACGTGACGCTCCGTACCCCACCCGCCCTCCTCGGCGAGCACAACGACTACGTCTACCGCGAACTGCTCGGGGTCAGCGACGAGGAGTACGCGCGGCTCGAAGCCGACGGCCACATCGCCACGACCTACGCGCCCGAGGTCATGGGGCGCTAGGCGGGCAGCCAGTCCGTCAGCGCCAGCGTCAGCAGCGCCCCGAACACGAGGTGCAGCCGCGCCGTCTGCACGAGGGTGGTGTTCAGCGCCCTACCCGCCGTCCCGCCCGCTACCGCCCGCAGTGGCCCGAGCGCGAACGGCAGGCTCGCGAGCACAAGCAACGCCCACGGCTCGACGCGCGTCGTGGGCCAGAGCGCAATCGCGACGCCGTAGGCCGCGACCAGCAGCAGGACGTACCAGGCGCGCGTCCCCCGCTCCCCGAGCACTACCGCCAGGGTCGTCTTCCCCGCCGCTCGATCGGTTGCGAGGTCGCGCAGGTTGTTGGCCACGAGGATCGCGGTCACGGTGCACCCGACCGGCACCGCCGCCAGCCAGACCATCCCCGGGGCCGCTTCCGCCTGCACGAAGTACGTCCCCACGACCGCCACCATCCCGAAGAACACGAAGGTGAACGCGTCGCCGAGGGCGTGGTACCCCACCGGCCACGGCCCCCCCGTGTAGATGAGCCCCGCAACGATGCTCGCCAGCCCGATCACCACCACGATCCAGCCCGCCACCACCACCAGGTAGATGCCGGCGAGGAAGGCCAGCAGGAACGCTGCCCACATCCCGATCTTCATCTGTGTGGGTGTGAGCAAGCCCATCTGCGTCGCGCGGGGCGGACCGAGCCGGTCGCCCGCGTCCGCCCCTCGCTCGAAGTCGAAGACATCGTTCGCGAAGTTGGCCCCGATCTGCAGGCACAGCGCGCCGAAGAGCGCCGCCACGAACGGCCCCGCTGCGAACACGCCGTCCCCGATCGCCGCGCCCGTTCCGACAAGTACGGGCGCGACCGCCGCCGTCAGCGTCGGGGGGCGCGCGGCCGCGCGCCACGCGCCGATGCTGCCCGGGGCGGGCAGCGCCCGCGCCGCGCTCACGCTCGCACCGCCGTGATCGACTGCGCTGCCCCGCCAAGGTGGCTCCGTTTCTCGATGCTCGTGAACCCCGCCTCCTCCAGCATCACGCGCAGCCCCTCCCCGTCGGGCAGGTACGCCGCCGAAGCCGGCAGATAGCGGTAGGCCCGCCCGTCGCTCAAGAGCGCGCCCAGCGCTGGCACAACGCGCTGGAAGTAGAGCCCGTGTCCCACCCGCAGCAGTCCCGAGCGTGGTTCGTCCACCTCCAGCAGCCCGACGCGTCCGCCGGGACGCAGCACGCGCGCCAGCTCCTCAAGCACGGGCGGGATCGCCACGAAGTTGCGCAGCGCGAACCCTGAGACCGCCACTGAGAAGCTGCCGCTCGCCAGCGGCAGCCGCAGCGCGTCTCCTCGCACGAGCCCGATCGCGTCAGGGCAGCGCTGGCGTGCGGCGGCGAGCATCGCCCCCGCGAAGTCCAGCCCTACCACTTGCGCCCCCCGCTCTCGCGCGATGAGGGCGAAGTCGCCCGTGCCGCAGGCCAGGTCGAGAACGGTGTCGCCGGCTCGCACGCCGAGCGCATCGATGAGCGACCGCCGCCAGCGCTGGTCGAACCCGAGGGTGATCAGCCGGTTCATGCGGTCGTAGGAAGGCGCGATGCGGTCGAACATCGTCCGCACGACCGTGGCCTTCTCGTCCGCCTGGGGCAGCACGTTCATTCCCGCGATCCTACGGCGAGGGCGTGGGCAAGTGCTGCGGGCTCGTTCCGGCTGCGTCTCGCGAGGCTAGGACTCCTCGTCGGCCTTCCCGTGGTCCCAGAGCTCGGTGCCGCGCCACTCGCGGTCGCGCCACTTCAGCGCCTCGCGCAGGCCGTCCTCCTCGACCCGCTCGCGGAAGCCCGGGCGCCCGTCGATGAACGCCGTGTACACGTCGAACTCCGCCGCCGAGTGGATCGCCGGTTGCAGCCCCTGGATCTCCATCCAGCGGTTCACCGAATGCTTGTGCAGGATGTTGACCTCGAGCGGGATGCGCATGATCTTGCGCGCGAGGTGCAGCGCGGCGTCCTCCAGCTCCTCCTCGGGTACGGCCTTGTTCACGAGCCCCCACTCATCGGCGGTCTTGCCATCGATCAGCTCCCCCGTCATGAACAGCTCTTTCGCGCGCCGGTAGCCCACCGTCCAGGGCCACAGCGAGAGCGTTCGCAGGGTGCCCATGTGCCGGCCCGCGATGTGCCCGAACTTGGCCGTCTCCGTGCAGACCACGAAGTCGAACATCGAGATCAGCTCCGTGCCCCCGGAGATGCAGTGTCCGTGGACCTGGGCGATCGTCGGCTTGCGCGTGTTGAACAGCCGCAGGTAGCGGTCGACCGAGTCGATCATCGTGCGGCGCGATCGGCCCACGCTCTGCTCCCGCAGGATGTCGCCGGGCGAACCTGGCTCAACCGTGCGGCTGGAGGCGAGGTCGTAGCCCGCGCAGAACGAGCGTCCCGCGCCGCGCAGCAGCAGCACGTACGCGTTCGGGTCGTCCTCGAAGTGGTCGAGGAAGTCGAAGAACTCGTCCAGCAGGTCGGCCGAGAGCGCGTTCAGCGCCTGGGGCCGGTTCAGCGTGACCCGCACCACGCCCTCGGGCTCGGCAAGCGGCTCCACGATGATGTTCTCGTACTCGGGGTAGCTCATGCGTGTCCTCCTCGTGTTGGGTTGGTGTGTGGCTTCTAGTCGGGGTTAATCTCGATGAGCTTGCCGTCGCGATCGGTCTGGCGGGCGATGTAGCCGAGGATGACCCGCCAGAGGTCTTCCGCTGTGTCTTCGCGAACGGCGGGGTAGCCCTCGACGATCGCGTCGACCACCGACCGCAGTTGCGTGTTTTCCGCGACAAGCGCCTCGGGCGGCGGCCAATCTCTCGCCTCGTCGAGGGCGAGTTCGATCCCCGCCAGCGCTTGCGCGAGCGTGGCGTCGTCGCTCCGGGCCGAGGCGGCGCTCGCGAGCACCGTCCGCAGGTCGGCGTTCTCCTCCACAGCGAGCGCGTGCTCCTCGAGCAGGCGCTGCTTCAGGTGCTCCAGTCCCCAGAGCATGTTGCCGGCGATGCGCTTCGCCCAGGGCGAGTCCAGCTCGGGCAGCAGGTCGGCCCGCAGGTTGTACTGCAGCCCCTCGACGATCTCCGCTGGTGTCGGTCGCATTGCTAGGCTGCGTCCTCCCGCACGATGCGCTCCATGCGCCGCAGGAACGAGCGTGGCGCCGCCATCCCCAGCGTGAGCGTCTGCGTCTTCCGCATCTCTCCGGTCGAGAAGCGGTTCACTGCGGCGAGGCAGGCGGAAACCGCCCAGTACGACTGGAACACGGTGTAGAAGCGCATGTTGTCGCGCCGGATGGGAAGGCCGCTGAGCTCGCCGTAGCGCGCGATCAGGGCCTCCATGGCGTCGTCGCCGATTAGCGGACGCACCATGAAGTCGAGGTAGGCCAGGTCCGACATGGGGTCGCCGATGAAGGCCGACTCCCAGTCGAGCGATGCCACTACGCGGTCGTCGCGGAAGAGAATCTGGCCCGGCCCCACCTGCCCCTGCCCCAGCACGATGCGGTCCACCTCCGTGGGGAGGTTCCGCTTCAGCCAGGCCATAGTCGCCGTCATCACGGGCTGCGGTTCGAGCAGTTCCCGCTTCGTCGCCTTCTCCCAGCGCTCGACCACCATGCGCGCGCACTCGGGGCCGTCCTGAGGCGCCCCCAGGAAGGCCAGCCCCATCGACTCCCAGTCGAGGTTGTGCTGGATCGCCAGCAGCTCGACGAAGTGGTCGAGGATCGCCCGCTGGCTCCCGGCGCTGAGATCGCGGAAGTTCGTGTCTCCCTCAACCCGCTCGCGAATCACAAAGTCCTCGCCCGCCCACGAGGGGTCGCGCTCGTACCAGTAGTTCGCGGGCACGGGGACGGGCGTCTCCTGCAACGCGCGGAAGACGCGGTACTCCTTCTCCAGGCTCGCTTCTTCGTCACGGAAGCAGGTGCTCTCGTTCGCGCGGAACATGAGCTGCTTCGCGATGGGCGCGGCGCCCTCCCAGTCCGCGTCGAAAAACCACATCGAGCGCGAGTTGCCCCCCGGCGATCGCGAGACGTTGTGGATGGAGACGTTCCGCACTCCGGACAGGCGCGTGGAGAGATACGACCGCAGGATCTCTGGGAGCCGCTCGATCGTGTCTGGTTCCACGCCGCCCTCCTTTCGGGCTGCGCGGAGTATAGGCGCTGGGCGCACGCCGAGGGCGTGCACAACCACCAGCCGGTTACGCTCTGCGAGAAAGGAAAGGGGCGAGGGGCTGGTTGCCTACCAGTTGCGGTCGCGGCCGCCGCCGCCACCGGCACCACCACCTCCGCCGCCACCGCCGCGCTGCGGACCGCGGGTGCGGAAGCAGTCGCTGCAATAGACGGGACGGTCGCCACGCGGCTGGAAGGGAACGCGCGCTTCGCGGCCGCACTCGGCGCAAACGGCGCTGAACATTTCGCGGTTGGTGTCGTAGCTGCTGCGGTAGCCTCCGCCACCAGCGCCACCGGCGCCTCCGCCTCCGCCACCCTCACCGCGGGCGGCCTTGCGCGCGGTCCGGCACTCCGGGCAGCGGCGCGGCTCATTGGTAAATCCGCGGGACTGGTAGAACTCCTGCTCGCCCACCGTAAAGGTGAACTGCGCGCTGCAGTCCGAGCAGGACAGGGTCCGATCAACAAAGGACGTCATTTGATTGCCTCCGGGGCATGAAATGGGTACCGGCGGCAATCGAAGCTTGAGTAGGAATCTCTCATGGGAACGATCTGACGCGAGAACCTCCCGGTGAGCATAGCACGGCCCCCGCGTGCAGTCCGCTTACGAACGAGGGCGCCTTGTCCCGGCCTTCCTGCTTGCGCCAGCCGGAGCAAACTGCGAGGGTAACGCGCTCGTCCGGCCGCGACGCTGTTCCCTGTGTGGCGGGGCGGAGCCCTGCTAACTACGGAGGGCCATATGGCCGGTGTCGAGGACCACGAAACTGTCTCAATCTATCCGCTGGACGACCAGCAGCTCGAAGACCTGCTGACCAAGGTCGGCGAGTGCACCTTCAACTGGGGCACCAAGGATGGCTGGCCCGTCGGCGTCATCATGTCCTTCCTCTGGAAGAACGGCCGCTTCTGGATCACCGCTGGCGCCCACCGCCACCGCATCTCCGCCGTGCGCCGCGACCCGCGCGTCTCCGTCGTCGTGAGCGGCGCCGCTGCCGCCCCCGGCTCGGGCGCGCCCTTCGGCGCTGCCACGGCCAAGGGCCGCTGCATCATCCACGAGGACCGCGAGACAAAGGACTGGTTCTACCCCGAGTTCGCGGCCAAGCTGAATCCCACGAACCCCGATGCCGCCGCCGCCTTCGTGGCGACGCTCGACTCGCCCCTGCGCGTTGTCCTCGAAGTCGTGCCCGAGCAGTGGATCCTGTTCGACGCCGGGAAGTTTGGCGCCGACGCTGCCGGCGCGCTGCCCGATGACCAGAAGGGCCCGATGCTGAGCGCTGACGCCGAGCGCATGCCCCGGGAGATCGAGCGCCGGGGCATCTCCTAGGCGCCATGCGCGCCGGTATCCACGTCGCCAACTTCACCTGGCAGGGCGGCCCCGCCGAGATGGGTCCGCGCCTCGCCGAGTTGGCGGTCGTCTCCGAGGAGATCGGCTGCCCGGAACTCCTCATCGGCGGGCGCGGCGAGCGCAAGACCCTGCGCCTCGTGGCTCGCTACGCCGACGCCTGCAACCTGACCAGCGACACGGCGGAGGAGATCCGCCACAAGTTCGCCGTCCTCCGCGGCCACTGCGAGACCGAGGGCGCCGACTACGACGCCATCGAGAAGACCGTCGCCTGGACCGGCCCCTCCCTCGACTCCGAAGACGAGCGGGCGCGTTTCCTCGACCGCATGGCGGAGTTCCCCGCCGAGGGCGTGACCACGGTCACGATCACCCCCTACAGCGACGATCCCGCGGCGGAGACGAAGCGCTGGGAGCCCCTCATCCAGCGTCTCGCCGACCTGTAGCCGGTTCCCGGGCGCGGGCGGCTGCGGCTGTCTGCGGGGCGCGGTACCATCGCACCGTTGCGCGCTGGCGTGAGCGGGCGCGTTTGATCTGACCTCCAGGAGCACCCCCAGGAGTATCTATGAGACTGGCCAAGCGGGTCGAAGAGCTTCCGCCCTACCTCTTCGCCCAAATCTCGAAGGTCATCGCCGCCAAGAAGGCCCAGGGGATCGATGTCATCACGTTCGGCATCGGCGACCCGGACCTCCCCACGCCCCCCAATATCCTCGACGCGCTCCATCGCGCCGCCGATAACCCCGCCAACCACCGCTACCCCGAGTCCGAGGGCCTGCCCGAGCTGCGCCAGGCGATCTCAGACTGGTACGAGCGCCGCTTCGAGGTCTCCTTCGACCCCGAGCGCGAGGCGCTGGCCCTGATCGGCTCGAAAGAGGGCATCGCGCACATGGCGCTCACCCTCATCGATCCCGGCGATGTTGCCCTCGTCACCGATCCGGGCTACCCCGTCTACGAGATCGGCACCATGTTCGCGGGCGGCGTCGCCATCAAGCTGCCGCTCACGCGCGAGTCCGGCTGGCTGCCCGACCTCGACGCCATCCCCGAGGACCTCGCCGCCAAGGCCAAGGTCCTCTGGCTGAACTACCCGAACAACCCGACCGCCGCCGTCGCCGACCTGGCCTTCTTCGAGAAAGTGGTCGCCTGGGCGAAGGAGTACGACGTCTCCATCTGCCACGACAACCCATATTGCGACGTGGCCTTTGACGGCTACCGTCCGATGTCCATCTTCCAGGCGCCGGGCGCGCGCGACGTCGCCATCGAGTTCAACTCGTTCTCGAAGATCTACAACATGACGGGCTGGCGCATCGGCATGGCCGTCGGCAACGGCCAGCTCGTCGACGCCCTCATGCGCGTCAAGTCGAACATCGACAGCGGCATCCCCCAGGCCATCCAGGAGATGGCCATCGAGGCCGTGAACGGTCCCCAGGACGTCATCGACGACCACAACGCCATCTACCAGCGCCGCCGCGACCGCATCGTCGAGACGCTGCGCAAGATCGGCCTGGAGGTTGACCCGCCCAAGGCCTCGCTCTACGTCTGGGCGAAGCTGCCCGACGGCGTCGTCAGCGGCGACTTCGCCGCCCGCCTCATCGACGAATGCGCCGTCGTGGTCACCCCCGGCCGCGGCTACGGCATCAACGGCGAGGGCTACGTCCGCCTCTCCCTCACCACCCCCGACGACCAGGTCGAGGAGGGCTGTCAGCGCATCGAGGGCTGGGGCGGTCTGTAGGGCACGTGCCAACGGCCCCGCGATGGGGCTAGCAGGGTGCTGAAGAAGGGTCTTGAGTAGTCAGCAGCGCGGCTTCCCGTGCGGCGAGACCGCGCCGTCACGGGAATCTCCCAGGGATGCATACTGAGCCTGCATCCGCCGGTTTCACCCGTGTACGGGCGCGAGGAGACGCGACATGCCGTTGCGCGGGGGGCTCGAACGCCGGGTGGCGGGATGGGTGGAGGCCGGCATCCTCTCGGCCGATCAGCGGCAGCAGATCATCGAGTTCGAAGAGGCGCACGCCGGTCGTGGCCATCGAGTGCTCACCATCCTGGCGGTACTCGGGGCCGCACTCGTCTTCCTCGGGCTCGTGCTCGTGATCTCCCAGAACTGGGACGAGATCGGGACACTGCCGAAGCTCGCCACGGGGATCGTGCTGCTGATCGCCTGCCAGGGCGGCGGCTATTGGCTCCGCAACGGACCGCTCGGGCTGGTGCGCACCGGCGAAGCGCTGTTGCTCCTCGGCGCCGGCGTCCTCTTCGGCAACCTCGCCCTGATCAGCCAGCAGTACCACGTCGCCTTCAATCCCGCGCCGCTGCTGTTGCCGGTCCTCTGCGTGGCGGTCGCGTTCGCCTACCTCTTCGTCTCGCGCAGCCACGCCTTCGTCGCGGCGGTGCTGTTCGCGGTCTGGCTGATCGCGGAGAGCCAGCGAGGCGGCTCCCCGCTCGAATCCGCGAGCGAGACCATCTTGCTGCTGCTGCTCGGGGCCGGGGCGTGGCTGGTCGCCCTTGCCGCACTCCAGAGGCGCAGTGCCGCCGCGCCGCTCTCGCCACCCATCGAACTCGTCGGCGGGATCCTGGTCGCAGGCGTCGTGTACCTGCTCGGTTTCTACCGCCACTTCGAGATCGAGAGCGTCGTGCCTGTTCTCCCTGCCGCCCTGCTCCTGATCGTGCCGATGGTTCTTGTGGCTGAGACGCTGTTCATGACCGGCTTCCGGCTCGAAGCGCGTCTCGGCTGGCCCTCGATCCACGATCGCCTGCGTCCGCCCCTGCTGCTGGGTCAACTGACCCTGCTGCTGCTGCTGATCTGGACGCTCGTGGCGGCGCTCAACCCCCGGGGCGACGCCGAACAGGCGTTCATCCTCACCACGCTCGGCTACTGGCTGGGGGCATGCCTGCTGACCGCTTCGGTGGTCTGGCTCGGGCTCGTGCTGCGGCGCGAGTCCTGGGTCAACGCCGCGCTCGTCTTCTTCGGCCTGTTCATCGTCTCGAGGTACTTCGATCTCTTCAGCGACTACGCCCAGTCTGGCGCACTCCTCGCGGGCGCCGGTGTCCTCTGCCTCGTGCTCGCCTTGCTGCTCGAGCTAAGCCGGCGCCGGCTCAACCGCCGCATGGATGCGCCGGCTGGTGGCGCTCAGGGGAGTGGCTGAGATGCGCGCGTTGATCAGGCGGCGCCGGCTCGCGGTGTTCGTCCTCATCGTTGGGCTTCAGGTGGCGCTGCTGCTCGCGGTCATCTTCATCGAGGAAGGCAGACAGGGGGGCGTCGAAATCGTCCTCGAGTCCCTGCCGGTCGACCCCCGCGATCCCGTTCGCGGCGACTACGTGATCCTCGGCTACCGCGCGGAGCGACTGGATGGCCTGCCCGACGCCCGACTGCGAGCCGGCGAGGAGGTCTACGTGGTCTTCGTGCAGCGGGGCCGCTACTGGGAGCCGGTCTCCCTCCGCACCCAGAACCTGGGGCAGGACGAGTGGGACCGCGGCCGGGTTGCGATCCGCGCTCGCGTCGTACGCGAGTCACCCCTTCGCGTCGAGTATCCCAACCTGGGCGAGTACTTCGTGCCCCAGGGCACGGGCGTGCTGCCGTCGCCGCCGGATGTCTATATCGCGGTCTCCCGGGACGGCGTCGCGCGCATCAAGTATCTCGAGGTTGACGGGGAGCGCTGGCCCAGGGACTGACCGGGCCTGGTGGCCTGTGGTCATGTCCCGGAGAGTCGGGCGGACCGTGGCCGATCCATTCCCTCCCGGCGCGATCGGCTAAGCTGGCGACAGATGGCGAAGCGCCTGCACTCCACCGCCCCCACCCGCGATCGCGCCTATCTCGTTGCCGTGGATACCCCCGGCGCGACCCTGCCCGCCCGTGAGTCGCTCGCCGAGCTCTCCGAGCTGGCGCGCACCGCCGGCGCCAAAGTCGTGGGCCTCGCCGTTCAGCGCCGGGGTCGCCCCCAGCCCGCCACCTACATCGGCAGCGGGAAGCTCCGCGAGGTGGCCGACGCCTGCATCGAGCAGCGAGCCAACACCGTCATCTTCGACGACGAGCTCTCACCCTCGCAGCAGCGCAACCTGGAGGAGCAGCTCCAGCTCAAGGTCATCGACCGCACCGCCCTCATCCTCGACATCTTCGCGATGCGCGCGAGCACGCGGGAGGGTCGCTTGCAGGTCGAGCTGGCGCAGACCGAGTACCTCCTGCCCCGCCTGCGCGGCCAGTGGAGCCACCTCGAACGGATGGAGGGCGCCATCGGCCTGCGCGGTCCCGGCGAGACCCAGATCGAGACCGATCGCCGCCTCATCCGTCGCCGCACGGGCAAGCTCAAGCGCGACCTTGAGCAGGTGAGCGTCCAGCGCGAACTCTATCGCCGCAAGCGCCGCCGCTCGGGCGTGCCCGTCGTCGCCCTCATCGGCTACACGAACGCGGGGAAGTCGACGCTCATGCGCGCCCTCTCCGGCGCGGACGCGCGCGCGGAGGACAAGCTCTTCGCCACACTCGACCCCGTCACCCGCAAGCTCGCGTTGCCGTCGGGCCGGCCCGCCCTCCTCACGGACACCGTCGGCTTCATCCAGAAGCTCCCGACCCAGCTTGTCGCCTCCTTCCGCGCGACCCTCGAGGAGCTGGAGGAGGCGGATGTGCTCCTGCACGTCGTCGATGTCTCCCACCCCCACGCGGACATCCAGGCCGAGACCGTGGAGGAGGTCCTCCGCGACCTCAGCGTCCTCGGACGCCCCACCATCGTCGCCCTCAACAAGATCGACGCGCTCACCGGCCCGGATGATTCCTCCCCCGCCACCGAAGCCGAGGCCCGCGCCCTGCTCGATGGCGCCGGCCCCGTCCCCGGCGATGTCCGCCACATCTCCGCGAGCCGCGGCTGGGGCATCGACGCCCTCCGCGCCGCCATCGACGAAGCCCTCGCGGACCGCCCCGGCGCGCCCGTCAACGGCGCCGTCAGCCCTTGCGCACACCCGCTGACCGCGGGTACAACTCGCCCGTGCCCGAACGCGACAGGTATCCCCTCCCCCACGCCGATGGCCCCCTGAGCGGCTACCGCATCGTCGACATCGCAGACGAGAAGGGGCAGCTCTGTGCGCGCCTGCTCGCCGAGCTGGGCGCAGAGGTCATCAAGGTCGAGCCTCGCGCTGGCGACCGCACGCGCGCGAACGGCCCCTTCTTCCGCGACGACAAGGGCCGCGAGTCGAGCCTCTACTGGTGGGCGATGAACGCAGGGAAGCAGTCCGTTACCTGCGAGCTGCGTCTGGAGGCGGGCCGCGACCTCTTCCACCGCCTCGTCGCGAGCGCCGACGCCGTCATCGAGACGAGCGCGCCCGGCACAGCGAAGGAGTGGGCGCGGACCCGCGCACCCTCGCGAAGGTGAACCCGGGCGCCGTCGTCGTCAGCATCACGAACTTCGGCCAGACCGGCCCCTCCCGCAATCTCCCCGCCACCGACATCGTCGGTTCGGCGATGGGCGGCCACATGTACCTCAACGGCAGCTCGGAGCGCGGCCCCCTCCGCACCACCGTCCCCCAGGCCTACGCCCAGGTGAACCTCCAGGCGGCGGTTGGCACGGTCATCGCCCTCTACGCGCGCGGCGCGAACGGCGGCCTCGGTCAGCATGTCGATGTCTCCATGCAGGAGTCCATGGCGAATGCCATGGACAACGCCCAGCAGACGTGGGACATCCTCGGCATCAACAACCACGGCCCCGGCTCCGGACGCATGGTCAGCGGCCGCGAGGGCCCCCGCTACATCTACGAGACCGCGGACGGCTGGGTCGCGGCGCTCGGACTGGGAGGCCTCGTGGGGCCGAACTCGGGCGCCATGATCGATTGGCTCGACCAGACCGGTGAGGCCGGACCCCTCACCGCTCCCCACTGGCGCGAGCGCCTCGAGGTCGTGCAGCCGCTTGAGCCGGACGAGCAGCAGCTGCTCGTCGGCATCATGCAGAAGTTCTGCCGCACCCGCCGCAAGGATGACCTCGTCCGCGAGGCGCAGAAGCGCGGCGCCGGCTGGGCGCCCGTGTACAGCCCCCGCGAGATCGTCGAGAGCGACCAGCTCGGCGCCCGCGACTACTGGGTGCAGGTCCGGCACGAGGACATCGGCGAGTCCTTCGTCTATCCCGGCGCGCCCTGGAAGCTCTCCGGGACACCCTGGAAGCAGCGCGGCCGCGCTCCGCACGTCGGCGAACACACCGATGAGGTCTACGGCGACCTCCTTGGGCTCGACGCGGGCGAGATCGCGAAGCTGCGGCGTACGATGGTGATCTGAGATGTCCAGTAACGGGAAGCCGAAGCCCTTCGATGGCCTGCGTGTCACCGACCTCTCCTGGGTTGGCGTCGGCCCCACGGTCGCGAAGTACCTCGCCGACCACGGCGCCGAGGTCATCCGTGTCGAGTCGGCCACCCGTATGGAGACCCTGCGGCGGGCCGGTCCGTTCCCGAACAACGAGCCGCACTACGACAACTCCGGGTACTACGCGAACTTCAACAGCTCCAAATACGGCATCACCATCAACCTGAAGCACCCCCGCGGCCCCGAGCTGCTCAAGCGCCTTGTCGCCGTCTCGGATGTCGTCACGGAGTCGTTCACGCCCGGCACGCTCAAGAAGCTCGGCCTCGACTACGAGGAGTTGCGCAAAGTCCGTCCCGACCTCGTCATGATTTCCATGCCCCTCTTCGGCCAGACCGGCCCCTGGGCGGACTACATGGGCTACGGCCATGCCCTGCAGGCCGCCGCCGGCTTCAACCACCTCACAGGTTGGCCCGACGGCGAGCCGATCGGCACGGGCGTCGCCTATACGGACTTCCTCGTGCCGCACGTCGGCGCCCTCGCACTCGTTGCCGCCCTCGACTACCGGCGGCGCACGGGTAAGGGGCAGTACATCGACTTCTCGCAGTTCGAGGGCGCCATCCACGCCCTCGGCCCCGCCATCCTCGAGTGGACCGCCAACGGTCGCGAGATGGAACGCATGGGCAACCGCGACCCCGAGGCGGCGCCCCACGGCGCCTATCGCTGCAAGGACGGCCGCTACGTCGTCATCGCCTGCTTTACCGAGCAGGAGTGGGAAGGCTTCCGGGCGGCTATCGGCCGGCCCGACTGGGCCGACCTCGAACGGATGCGACGAAAGTGGTCGCGCCTCTGCGAGCAGAAGGAGATCGACCGCCACATCGACGCCTGGTGCCGCGAGCGCACCGCCAGCCAGGCGTTCAAGGCCATGCGCGAGCACGCCGTGCCCTCCGGCATCGTGAAGTCACCCGAGGAGATGCATCGCGACCCGCAGCTGCGCCACCGCGGCCACTACGCTGCGCTGGAACACCCCACCATGGGTGTCCGCACCTACGACTCGCCTGCCTTCCGCCTCTCGAAGACCCCCGGCGGCCCCTCGAAGGCCGCACCCCTGCTCGGCGAGGACACCGAGCGCGTGCTCAAGAGCACGCTCGGTCTGAGCGACGAAGAGTTCACGGAACTGCTCGTGGACGGCGTCCTGGAATAGGGGAAGCGGGCTGGCGAGGTCTGCGCCTTGCCCTGGAGCCTAGCCTTCGGTCTCACCCTCGGCGGTCTCGCCTTCGTCTCGCCTTCGCCTTCACCCTCGACTGGCTCCTCCGCCGCGGGAGCCTCGCCCGGGAGCAGAGCGCCTTCCTCGATGACGAGTACGCCGAGCATCGTGTCGGGGTGCACATCGCACCAGAAGGCGTAGCGGCCCGGCGTCGCCGGTGTGGTGAACGTGAAGGTTTGCTGGACGATGCCTAGCTCCAGTGGGGTCCTCACTGCGGTCCCGTCGTCGGCGCAGCCGCTCAGGCAGCCCTCGAGGACAAGCTCGTTCACGTCCGCCTCGTCGCCCCGGAAGAAGATCAGGTTGTGCGCGACCGAGTCGTCCTGGTTGTCCAGCGTCATGGTGAAGTCGACGCCAGGCGGCAGCGTGATCTGCTCGTGGCTGAAAGCGCTCGCCTTGATCTCCAGCGTGTCCACGAACGGACCACGATCGATGGGGCCAAACTCGCCGCCGCCTTCCCCTGAGGCCTCGCTGGCGAACAGGTTGAGCCCCGCGCCGATCGCGAAGCCCCCCACGATCAGCGCCCCGAACAGCGAGAGAGCCGTGCCCAGGCTGTAGCGAACCGAGGTGTCCTTCGTGTCGCGCACGACCTGCATGTCGAAGGTCTGCGCGGAACCGGCAACCACCTCGTCCGGGTGCTGGCTGATGATGTCGAGGATCGCGCGCTGCGTCTGTTCGAATGCGGCCAGATCGTCGGCAGACGACCACGTCGTCTCGACGATGACCTGGGAGGGGCCGTCCTCGGCGCTTGACACGTTGATGCGCAGGTCCTCGAAGCCTGGAGCAGCTCGCAGGTCGTCGTGCGCCTGCTGCATGGCGTCGATAACGCCGCCCTCGGCAACGCTCGTTCCCAGTTGACCCTCGGCGATGGCGAAAGTGATGACCTGTGTGCGGCGGGCGGCTGCGCGGCCTTGCGCCTCGTGGTCGCGCGCCTTCTGGCGCATGCGCCCGTCCTCGTAGGCCCAGCCGCCCACCGAGAAGAGCGTGATCGCGGCGGCGGCGCCCAGCAGCGGACCGCTAAAGCTGCGCTGATCTTCGACACGCGCCCACCAGACGAGGGACGCGATCAGCATCATGATCGCGAGGCCGGCTACGAACGGCCAGATGCTCGGATCGGGCAGATGCGTGTCGGGCCCGATGTGCGCGTTGTGCTCGCTGCTTTCGTGCTCCAAAGCCTTCCTCGTTCTGGCCTATCCGATGATGTAGAGAACGGTGAAGAGGGCGATCCAGACCACGTCGACAAAGTGCCAGTACATCGACGCCGCCTCGACCGCTTCATGGTTCTCTGCTGTGAACTGACCGCCGAGCGCTCGTACCGTCACCACGGCGATGAAGAGCGCTCCTGCAGCGACGTGGGCGCCGTGGAAGCCCGTGAGTGTGTAGAAGGTCGTGCCGAAGATGGTGTCGTCGGCGCGGAAGTGGAGCTGCGAGTAGTCGTAGAGCTGGGCCGTCAAGAAGACGAGGCCCAGCGCCAGGGAGATGAAGAGGCCCCAGAGCATCCCTGCCTGGTTGCCCTTCTGGATCTGCCAGACGGCCCACTGAACCGTGACCGAGCTGAGCACGAGGATGCCGGTCGAAATCGCCGGCAGCACCACTTCGAGTTCGAGCTTGACGCCGTCCGCGATCTGCTGGGGACTCAGCAGCGCCTCCGGCGGCCACTCCGGCGCGTCGGCGCGGGCGATGAAGTACGCCGCGAACAATCCGCCGAAGAACATGACCTCGGAGGCGAGGAACAGGATGAACCCGAGCATCGAGTTCGTCATGCCTTGTCGTTCCGCTGCGCCGTGAGCTGCCATCGTCAGTGCGCCTCGCCGTTGCCGCTGTGGCGCGCGTCAAAGAGCGGGCGCTCGGAGCGCACCGGCGGCAGGCTGTCGAAGTTGTAGTGTGGCGGCGGCGAGGTCGTCGCCCACTCGAGCGTGTTCCCCTCCCAGGGGTCGTTCGGCTGGTCCTTGGGCCGCATGAAGGCCATCACGACCGCGATGATGAACGGAATCGTGCTCGCCGCGATCAGGAACGCCCCACCGGTCGAGAGCAGGTTGAGGGCTTCCCACCCGGCGCTGTCCGCGTACACCGCGATGCGCCGGGGCATGCCGTCCAGCCCGAGCATGTGCATCGGGAAGAAGGTCACGTTGAAGCCCACGAACATGAGCGTGAAGTGCAGCTTCCCGAGACGGTCGTTCAGCATCCGGCCCCAGATTTTCGGGAACCAGTAGTAGAGCCCGCCGAAGACCGCGAACACCGAGCCGCCGAACAGCACGTAGTGGATGTGCGCCACCACGAAATACGTGTCGTGCAGGGCGAAGTCCACGGGCACGGCCGCACTGAAGGTGCCGTTGATACCGCCGATGAGGAACATGCTGACGAAGCCGATGGCGAACAGCATGGGTGTCGGGAACGAGATCGACCCGCCCCAGAGCGTACCCAGCCAGTTGAAGATCTTGACTCCCGTCGGCACGCCGATCATGAACGTCATGAAGCCGAAGAAGGGGAGCAGCACCGAGCCGGTGGTGAACATGTGGTGCGCCCACACGCTGAAGCCCAGTCCGCCGATGGCGATCGTGGCGAACACGAATGCCTTGTAGCCGAAGAGCGGCTTGCGCGAGAACACGGGCAGGATTTCCGAGACGATGCCCATGCCCGGCAGGATCATGATGTAGACGGCCGGGTGCGAGTAGAACCAGAACACGTTCTGCCAGAGCACAACGTTGCCGCCGCCGTTCGGGTCGAAGAACTGACCGCCGTAGTTGCGGTCGATGAAGAGCATCACGAGCGCCGCCGCCAGTACTGGCGTCGCCAGGAGCTGGAGGAGGGCCGTTACGAGCATCGTCCAGCAGAAGATGGGCATGCGGAACATCGTCATACCGGGCGCCCGCATGCGGAACATCGTCACGAGGAAGTTGGCGGCGCCGATCGTCGAGGACATGCCGAGCACGACCACCGCGAGAATCCACATGTCCATGCCCACGCCGGTCTGCTGCGCCAGCGGGCTGTAGGCGGTCCAGCCGGCGTCGGCGGATCCGCCGTCCACAAGGAAGCCCGCGAACATCAGGATTCCGGCAGGGGGCAGCATCCAGAACGAGAGCGCGTTGATGCGCGGGAAGGCCATGTCGGCCGCGCCGATCTGGAGTGGCACGAGGTAGTTCCCGAAGCCCGCCCAGACCGGAATGATGAACAGGAAGAGCATCGCCGAGGCGTGCATCGTGAAGATCTGGTTGTAGACGTCGTTGCCGACGAAGCTGTTGTCCGCAACTGCCAGCTGTGTGCGCACCAACAGCGCCAGCACGCCCCCCACCGCGAAGAAGAAGAGCGTGAAGTACAGGTAGAGGATGCCCAGCCTTTTGTGGTCGACGGTCGTGATCCAGTCGAGCACGGCCGGCCGCTGATAGCCGCTGAGCTGTGGGACTGCGACGGTTGCCATCAGGCCTCCTCAGCCTCCCTACTGTCCCGAAGCCGACACGAGAGCGCCGGTTCCGAGCTGGCGGGCTGCCTCATCGGCTACCCAGGCGTCGAATTCGTCTCGCTCCACCACCCGCACAACGAAGCGCATGAGAGCGTGGTTCATGCCACAGAGCTCGGCGCACTGGGCCTTGAAGTCGCCCGTCTCCCGTGCGGTGACGGTGAACGAGTTCTCCCGTCCCGGGATGAGGTCGAGCTTGTACAGGAAGTCCTTCACATAGAAGGAGTGAATCACGTCGTTCGACTTGAGCCGGAACTCGACCGGCTCGTCGACGGGCATCAACAGGACGGGGTCGTTCTGGGGCGTGCCGATGACGGCGATCGTGCCCTCCGCGTCAGCGTCGGTGTTCGTGCCGAGGTCGTTCATGTTGTAGGCGAACTGCCACGAGAACTGGAACCCCGTAACCTCGATCGTGAGCGCGTCCTCGTCCGCTTTATCGTCGATGTCGATGAGCGTGAGCATGGAGATGGTGAAGAGCGCGATGACGATGACGACGGGTACGCCAACCATCGCGGCCTCGATCGCGGTTCCCCCGTGGAACTGCGGCGGGAGTTCGTCGTCCCGGCGGCGGTAGCGGATCATCGCGTAGACCAGCGCCCCCCCCACGAGCGCGAGTACCACAAGCGCGGCGATGAGCACGATGTTGAAGAGCTCGTGCATCTCCCGCGCTTCGTCGGTGATACCGCCGGGCTGAATGGCCGACGCTGTGCCGACCGCGACCAGCGCAAACAGCGCCGCCATGGTCACAGCAAAAAGTCGCAAACCTCGGGGAAGCGGCACGCGGCGCATCTCGCCTCCTCCTGCTCGCCTCACCGTGGTGTCCGTGGTGCCACGATCGCTCTCGAAATCGCGCTTCGGTGGGGATTGTGAATCGTGGCGCAAACCGATTTGTTTGTACGCCGGGCGCTTCATGGTGTCAACTCGCGGGCTCCATTCTGGGCGGATCGGGCGCGTGGCGGGAGGAGCAGCCGCCCCGCTGGCGGCTGGAAGGGTCTAAGGGTGATCAGCGGGCCTGTAAGCCGGATTCTGTGCCTTCCAGAGGGTTAAGCCGGAATGGCGGCGATCATCTATCTGGGCGCCGCATCGCTGCGACGCTCGCGCGGCCAACCCGGGAGTGCGAACGGGCCGGGCGCCCTTCTCCCCTATTCGGCCTTGCTCCGGGTGGGGTTTGCACGGCTGCCCTGTCTCCAGGACACCGGTGCGCTCTTACCGCACCATTTCACCCTTACCCGCAGCATGCAGGCGGTATGTTTCTGTTGCACTTTCCGTCGGCTCGCGCCGCCCAGGCGTTACCTGGCACCCTTGCCCGGCGGAGTCCGGACTTTCCTCGACAGTGCGCATGCGCCCCGCCGCGACCGCCCGGCCCGCTGATTGTCTCCCAGCGTACGGCGGCGCTGCCTACGTGGCCAGCTAGCCGCGCGGCGGCCGCGGCCCCCGCCCGCGATCAAGCGCCTCGTTGGCGAGCGCATCGGCGCGCGCGTTCCTGGCGCGGGGAACATGCCCCACCGTGTACGGTCCCACCGCCTCCAGCGCATCCACCAGCGCCTGGAACAGGGGCCGCAGGGCGGCGTTCTTGACCCGGTAGCGACCCGCCAACTGCCGCACGATCAGTTCGCTGTCGAGGCGCAGCTCGATGCTCGTCGCCCCCAGCTCGTGGGCCGCGCGAACACCGGCGATGGCGGCGCGGTACTCGGCCACGTTGTTCGTCGTCCGGCCGATCGTCTCGCTCACGGCGGCCAGTTCGTCGCCACTGGCGCTCTGCACGCTCGCGCCGATGGAGGCGGGACCCGGATTCCCGCGGCTGGCGCCATCGGCGTAGACGATCAGGCGCATCAGTGCCGCCTCAGGAGGCGCGCCTCGTCGCCGTCCACCTCGATGCGGTCGACGACCTCGCGCAGCAGCGCCTGCCGCTCGTCGAGTGCGAGGTTCTCCCAGCGGCTCAGAAGCCGCTTGCGCGTCGCCTCCGCCTGTTCCTCGCGCTCGGCCTCGGTGCGCTCGGCGGCGAGCTGGGCGCGGGCCGCCTGCACCTCTGCGTCCAGCTCCCGCTGCTCCTTGGCGAAGGTCGCGCCGATGGCCTTCATGCGCTCGATCGTGAGCTGGCCGTGTGCGGCCTCGCCCACGAGCGATTCCACCTGCCGGCGGTTCTGCCGCTGCCGCCCCTCGAGACGCCCGATCTCGCTCTCGATCTCCTCGGCGTAGGCGTCGGCGCCGCCCGCGCGCTGCAGGCGTGTCGCGGGACTGCCGGGTTCCGCCAGGAGCTCGCGCACGCGCTCCTCGAGCTCCGCCTCGCGCTGGGTGTTGTAGGAGCAGGTGTTCTGGTTCGTGCGGCTCTCGCACTGGTAGTAGCGGTAGGTGGCCTTGCGCGTCTCGCCGTCGCGAGTGGTCCAGTGTTGCCGGCGGCTCACCCCGATCATGCGGTTCCCGCAGCGTCTGCAGAACACGAGCCCGCTCAGCAGGAAGGGATGCAGTGAGCGCCCCGTGCCGCCGCGACGCCGCTTCGCCGTGTTCTCCTGCACTTTGCGGAAGTCCGCGGGGCTCACCAGGGCGCGGTGGCTGTCGGGAATACGGACGCCGAAGCGCGAATACGTTCCCAGGTAGACGCGGTTCCGCAGGATGTCGCGCACGCTCACCATGCTCCAGCGGCCCCCCCGGCGCGTCAGGATGCCGTCCTCGTTGAGCCTTCCCGCGATGCGCCTGATGCCCAGATCCTCCTCCAGGTAGAGGCGGAAGATGTACTGCACCACCACCGCCTCGTCCGGCACGATTTCGAGGCGACGTTTGGGCCCCACGCAGTAGCCGAAAGGGGGGCGCCCCAGCGCCTCGCCCCGTACCGCTCGCCGCCGCATGGCCGCCCGCACGCGCTCCGACACTGGCGTACCGGCGTCCTTCCCGTCCCAATGCGCGACGATCGCCCGGGCGGCTTCGTCGCCGCTCCCCGCCTCGTACACGGTCGCGCCTGTTGCCTCGATGGTGAGCATCTTGAGGGCGGCCCGCCCGAGATCGCTCCCGAGCACGCCGAGCCCGTCCACCACCGCCACTACGAAGCCGTGGTCGCCACGCTCGATGAAGCTCAGCATCTGGCGGTAGCCGCCTTCCGCTTCACCGGCGTCCTTCGTATCGACGAAGGTGGCCGCGACCTGGTAGCCGTGCTTCTCGCAGAAGGCGAGGAACCGCTCCGTCTGCTGGCTGAGCGAGCGTTCGGAGCCGTCGACGTGGGCGCCCTCCACGAAGTACCCGATGGCCTTCATCGCCGCTAGTACCCCACGAGAATCCGCTCGCAGTTGGGGCAGAGCGCGGGCGCCTCCCGGTCGAGCGCGCGTTTCCGCGCCGTGGACGGCGCGCTCACGCGGCAGCCGGTGCAGACGCTGCCCTGGAGGTGCGCCACGGCCACGCCACCCTTGCGCCGTCGCAGGTCCTCGTACTGCGCGAGCAGAAGCGCTGTCAGCCGGCTTCGGCACGCGTCGCGCGCCGCGCTCGCCGCCGCGATTTCGGCTTCCAGCCCGGAGATAGCCCCGCTCAGCCGCTCATGCTTCGCCGCCGCTGCCGCCCCCTCGCGGGCGAGCGCGTCGCGCGCCGCCCCCTGCTCCGCCTCCGCCTGCTCAAGCGTGTCGAGCAACTCAAGCTCGGTGTCCTCGATATCCGAGAGCCGGGATCGCAGCGACGTGACCTCTTGCTGAATGCCCGCGAGTTCCTTGGGAAGGTTCACGGAACCGTCGTAGAGGCGCCCCTCGTCGCGTTCGACTTTGGAGACAAGGCCGTCGATCTCACCCTCCAGGCGCCGCTGTTCGCGTTCGAGGGTGGCGCAGCGTTCATCGGCCGCAGCGCCAGCGCTACGGGCAGCCTGCAGGGCTTCGTCGTTCTCGATTTCGGCTCGCGCCTCGTCCAGATCGCCGTTCAACCCGGCAAGGATGTCGTCGTACTCCTGGAGGGAGGCGAGATCGGCGACCAGTGGCATTTCAGAGGCTAACCCTAGCGCTAAGCGTAGGCGGCGCTGGCGGGGGCGTAAACGGCGCCGGGCCCCTCTCGGCGGCCCCCGGAGCGAATCTGTCTCGCGCTCGCGCCCTTATGTTCCACGAGGGCCACTTGAGGGCCGGGGCTATACTGACCTCGCGCCGCCGAGCCTAGGCGTGCAGGAGGGCCGGCATGGAACTCCCGCCCCTCACCTTCAATGTCTCCCAGCTACTTGGGGATGGGCTGGGCGCCTCTCGCGTCCACCAGCTGGAGCCGGTGGGTTCGCTCCGTGGCGGGACCGTGGAGCTTGTGCGGATTGGCGCCGGCGCGCTTGTGCGCGCCTCCCTCGAGGTCACCGTGGAGTCGGAGTGCTCCCGCTGTCTCGCGCCGCTCGCGGCGGTAACGCCAATCGCCTTCGATGAGGTGTACGAGCAGCGCTACGAAGTAAGCGGCGGGGCGCGCGGGGACAGCGAAGAGCTGGACCCGGAAGCCTTCACCATCTCGCAGAGCCACCTGATCGACATTACGGAGGGGGTGCGGCAGTATTGTGAAGCGGCTGCACCTATGCAACCGCTCTGCAGCGCCGATTGCCAGGGTTTTTGCCCGAGCTGCGGAATCGACCGAAACACGGGCGAGTGCGCCTGTGAGTATGTGGCGAGCGACCCCCGTTGGGCGGCGCTGGCCTCGCTGAGAGAGAGCGACCACTGACTCGCGTGCCGGATCTGATCGAAATGAGCAAAAAGGCCGCGAGCGCCACAACCTTCAGGGAGCGAACCGATGGCGCCCCTTCCCAAGCACAAGTACCCCAAGACTCGCCAACGCAAGCGTCGCGGCCACCATCGCCTACGCGCGCCCCACGTCGTGATGTGCAGCCAGTGCCGAGCACCGCGGCTCGCCCACATGACGTGCCCGGTGTGCGGGACCTACCGGGGCCGCGAGGTCCTGCGGATCCCCGATCCCGATCTGGAAGGGTAGCGCCCACGTCCTCCAGCGCCTTTCTCCCGCTTCGCGAGAGCGGCCAGGGCCGCCGCGCCTTCGTCTTCCCCGGGCAGGGCGCCCAGGTCGTCGGCATGGGCAAGGATCTCTACGACGAGTTCCCCGCCGCTCGCGAACTCTTCGACCACGCCGATGAGATCCTCGGCATCCCCCTCTCGCGCATCTGCTTCGAGGGGCCCGAGGAGGAGCTGCAACAGACGCAGAACACGCAGCCCGCGATCGCCGTCACCAGCCTCGCCCTCCTCCGCGTCGCAACCGACCTGACACCCGATCTGCTCGAACGCCCCGCCTTCGTCGCCGGTCACTCGCTCGGCGAGTACCCCGCCCTCGTGGCCGCCGGAGCCCTCTCCTTCGATGATGCCATCCTCCTGCTGCGCACCCGTGGCGAGCTGATGGCGGCCGCGGGCAAGGCCCGCCCGGGCACGATGGCCGCCGTCATCGGCCTCGATGTCACCGAATGCGAGGACGTCTGCCGCGAGTCCGGCGCTGAGATATGCACGATCAACGCCCCCGGCCAGATTGTCATCGGCGGTCCGCGCGATTCCGTCGTGCGCGCCCTCGACTACGCCCAGGCCCGCGGCGCCAAGAAGGTCATTCCCCTCAGCGTGAGCGGCGCCTTCCACAGCTCGCTCATGCGCTCCGCCGCCGAGGGCATGGTCAACCCCGTGGCCACCACCACCTTCGCCGCCCTGCAGGTGCCCGTTGTGGCGAACTGCACGGCGAGCGCGATTGACGACATAACAAAAGTACGCAACGAACTCGTCGACCAGGTCCACCGCCCCGTGCAGTGGGCGCGGACCGTCGAGTTCCTCGGCGAGCAGGGCGTCGACACCTTCATCGAGTTCGGCCCCGGGCGCGTGTTGAGCGGCATCATCAAGCGCATGCTGCGCCGCTCCACGTGCATCACCGTCAACAGCGCGGAGTCGGTCCGCGTCGAGCTGTGACCGTGTCCGAGCTTGAAGGACGCCGTGCGCTCGTCACGGGTGGCTCACGCGGCATCGGGCGCGCGATCTGCATCGAGCTTGCCCGCGCGGGCGCTAGCGTCGCCGTCAACTACAACGCCAGCGAGGGAGCTGCGCGCGAGGTCGTCGCCACCATTGAGGCGGAAGGCGGGACCGCGGTCGCTCTCGGCGGCGACATCTCCGAGACCGATCAGGCAGCGGGCCTCGTGAAGGCCGCCACCGCCGAGCTGGGCGGACTCGATATCCTCGTGAATAACGCCGGCATCACCCGCGATGGCCTCCTGATGAGAATGTCGGAGGATGACTGGGACATCGTGCAGCGCACGAACCTGCGTGGCGTCTTCGCCGTTACCAAGGCCTCGCTGCGGCAGTTGCTGCGCTCGCCCGCCGGCCGCGTCATCACCATCACCAGCGTCATCGGCGTCATGGGCAACGCTGGCCAGGTCAACTACGCTGCCTCCAAGGCGGGGCTGATCGGCTTTACCCGCTCGCTCGCTCGCGAGGTCGCCTCACGGGGCGTCACGGCCAACGCCGTCGCCCCCGGCTTCATCGAAACCGACATTACAGCGTCGCTCACGGAGGAGCAGCGCGAGTCCATCCGCGGCCAGGTGCCGCTCGATCGCTTCGCCGGCCCCGAGGAGGTCGCCCCCCTCGTGCGCTTCCTCGCCGGTCCCGGCGCGTCCTACATCACGGGCCAGTGCATCCATGTCGATGGCGGCATGGTGATGGCGTGACGGACCACGTCCTGCGCCGCGCGCGCTGCCTCGTCATCGAGGCGCTTTACGAAGCGGAGACATCGGGCCATGACGCAGAGGTCGCCTACGACCGGCGCCTCAGCGAAGTGGAGGGTGAGGACCGCGAAGTGACCGCCAAGAGGCCGTCTGGCTTCGGGAGGGAAGTGCTGCGGGGTGTGCTCGATTCGCGAGACGAGCTCGACCGCCGCCTCCAGCCAGTCGCCCCCCGCCACCCGCTCGGCACGCTCCCCGCGGTCGAGCGAACCATTCTCAGACTTGCGCTCTGGGAATTGCTTCATGATAATTCTGCGCCGGTCGGGGCCGTCGTTAACGAGGCTGTTGAGCTCGCCCATCGCTATGGGAGTGAGACCTCAGCCGGTTTCGTAAACGGTGTGTTGCGGACGGTTAGTAGAGAGATCAGCGCTGCCCGGGCGCAAGAGCCGGGCGAACCATCAACAACCCCCGAGGAGACCTAGGTGGCGTCTATCTTTGAGCGTGTCCGAGCCATCGTTGTCGAACAGTTGGGCGTCGATGAACCCGCCGTCTTGCCCGCGGCCTCGTTCGTCGATGACCTCGAGGCCGATTCCCTTGATCTGGTCGAGCTCATCATGTCGTTGGAGGAAGAGTTCTCCGGCGCTGTGCAGCTCGAGATCAGCGACGAAGATGCCGAAAAGATCGTTACCGTGCAGGACGCGGTAGACTATCTCCAAGACCACGGCATTGAGGATGGCGGCTAAGCCTCCCTGTCCCCGCGCCGTTCTGGAGCGTGAGCCTTGGAAATCCTGGGCATTGGTTACCAGGAAATCCTGCTCGTCGCGGCCCTCATCGTGATCGTCGTGGGCCCCAGTCGCTTGCCCGAGATGGCCTATCACCTTGGCCGCGGCGTTAAGAAGCTCCAGCGCTACGCGCGCGTCGTGCGCGATGAGTTCGGCGAGGAGTTCGCCTACCTCAACGAAGAGATGGAGGCCGTCCGCGCCGATATGCAGGAAGTCCGCAGTTCCGTCCGCGAGGTCCAGGATGAACTGGTTGAGGTCCGGGGCGAGGTGGAGGAGGCGACCGCCGAGGTGCAGGGAGGGGTTCGCGAAGCCACCGCTCCCGCGGGCGGGCGGCAGGGCCTGACGACCACTCCCACCCCGGCGCCCGCAAGGAACGGCGCCGCCGAAGCCGAAGTGAACGGCTCCCCCGCGCTCAGAGGCGTTCCCGGCCCCGCCTACATGCCGCCCATCGCCACGCTCGAACCGCGCGAATCGCCGGTCGGCCCCGCCCCCTCGCCCAAGGCTGAGGCGGAGGTGGAGGACGAGTCCGAGGCGCAGCCTGCGAAGCCCCTCGTCTTCTAGCTCATATGGTCACCGAAGGCACGGTCATCAACCCGGAAGAGGGGCCCGAGGAGGCTACCGGGCAGCGCGACGGCTTCGATCTCACGATCATGGAGCACCTCATCGAGCTGAGGAATCGGTTCGTTGTCGCTGCTCTCGCCCTGGTGGTAGGCGTGATCGCCGTCCTCTACTTCACCTGGGATCCCCACCCCTCCCTGCCCAACACCTTCGACATCCTGCTCGAGCCCGCCCGCGCCCGCATCGATGTGGACCTCCTTCTGGTGCAGGAAGTCACCGCCTTCAGGGTCCACGAGGAAGATCCCGACGGGAGCAAGATTCCCCCGGAAACGGTGCTTCGGGACGACTGCGAGAGGACGTGCCTGAACCTGAGCGAGGGCGAGATACTCGACATCCTGAACGAGGTCCTGCGCCGTGCATCCAGCGGCTTCCGCCCGATCCCCATCCCCTTCGAGGATCTTGAGGGCATCGTCACCGTGCAGGACGCGGTTGACTACCTCGGCAGCAAGAGCGAGGACGATTTCCGCCTCGCTTCGTTCTCGCCCACCGATCGCATCTCCGCCATCTTCAAGGTATCCATCTACGGCGGCCTCCTCCTCGCCATGCCCATCATCCTCTACGAGGTGCTCTCCTTCATCGTGCCCGGCCTCACGGGCAAGGAACGCCGCATCCTCCTCGGCGGAGTGCTGGGCTCGATGTTCTTCCTGGTCGCGGGTATGGCCTTCGCCTACTACATCGTCCTCGACCGCGCCCTCGACTTCCTCCTCGGCGTGGCCGCCGGCAACGTCGAGAACGTGATCGGCATCCACGAATACATCAGCTTCGTCACGCGCATCATTCTCTGGGTGGGCATCGCCTACCAGTTGCCCATGGTACTCGCCCTCCTCGGGCGGCTCGGAATGGTGACGGCCGGCCAGATGCTGCGCTTCTGGCGCTACGCGATCGTCCTCGTGTTCGTCCTGGCGGCGGTCGCCACGCCGACGCCCGACCCGCTTACCCAGTCGGTCGTGGCCGTGCCCCTGCTTGGCTTGTACTTCCTCGGTGTGCTCTTCGCGAAGCTGCTCTATACGCCGCGCGCAGAGCGTGAGGAGGCCGCGGCGTGACGGTCGCGCATGAAGTCGAGGAGCTCTACACCGAAGTCCGTGGCTGCCAGCGCTGCGCCCTCGCGAAGACGCGCACGCTGGCGGTTCCCGGCGAGGGGCCGCTCGATTCAGAAGTGATGTTCATCGGTGAGGCGCCCGGCGTGAACGAAGACAGGCAGGGGCGACCGTTCGTGGGCCAGGCGGGCGCCTTCCTTGAGGAGCTCCTGGGTGAAGCGGGTCTCAGCCGCCCCGAGGTCTACATCTGCAACGTGCTCAAGTGCCGCCCACCGGGTAACCGGGACCCGCTCCCCACCGAGATCGAGGCCTGCAACGACTACCTCAGCGCCCAGATACGCCTCATCGATCCCCTCCTCATCGTCACCCTGGGGCGCTACTCCATGTCGCGCTTCTTCCCCAACCAGGCCATCTCGCGCATCCACGGCAAGCCCCGTGAGGCGAATGGCCGTATCCTCGTCCCCATGTACCACCCCGCCGCCGCCCTCCACCAGCAACGGCTCCGAGGCACCATCATCGATGACTTCCGCACCCTCCCCGAGCTGCTCGAACGCGCCCGCGCCAGCCGTGCGGGCAGCGCCGAATCCTCCGAAGAACAGTCGCCCGCCCAGCAGATGAAGCTGTTCGAGTAGCCCCATGACGAACACGGCGAGCAACACCACCCTCCGCGTCATCCCGCTCGGCGGCCTCGGCGAGATCGGGCGCAACATGATGCTCTTCGAGTACGGCGACGACATCATCGTCGTCGATGTCGGCCTCATGTTTCCCGAAGAGGAGATGCTAGGCGTCGACCTCGTCATCCCCGACTTCTCCTACCTGCGGGCCAACGCGGAGAAGCTGCGCGCCGTGTTCCTGACGCACGGCCACGAGGACCACGTAGGCGCGCTCCCCTACTTCTGCCGCGACTTCAGCGCGCCCATTTACGGCACGCGCCTCACCCAGGGGCTCGTGCGCGTGAAGCTTAAGGAGCACAAGCTCTCCGCCGAGCCGCTGCGCGAGGTGAAGGCGGGCGAGAGCGTGAAGGCGGGCGCCTTCGAGGTTGAGTTCTTCTCCGTCGCCCACAGCATTCCCGATGCCTGCGGGCTCATCATCCGCACGCCCCTTGGAACCATCGTGCACACGGGCGACTTCAAGATCGACCACACCCCCGTGATGGACCAGCACACCGACCTCACCCGCCTTGGGCAGGTGGGGGGCGAGGGCTGCCTGCTCCTGCTGGCCGACTCCACCTACGCCGAGATCGAGGGGCACACGCCCAGCGAGCAACTCGTGGGCGAATCCCTCCGCAACATCATGGTCAACGCCGATGGCCGCGTCATCGTGGCGACCTTCGCCTCGCTCATCTCGCGCGCCCAGCAGGTGATCGACGCCGCCGTCTTCACGGGCCGCAAGGTGTTCGTCACGGGCCGCTCGATGATCGACAACGTCGCCATGGCCCGCCAGCTCGAGTACCTCAACGCGCCCCCGGGAACGATCGTGGGTGTCGACGAGATGAGGAAGACCCCCCCGGCCCGCCTCGCCATCATCACGACGGGCAGCCAGGGTGAGCCCACGAGCGCCCTGACGCGCATGGCGAACGGCACGCACCGCCACATCAGCATTGCCAAGGGCGACACCGTCGTGCTCTCCGCTACCGCCATCCCCGGCAACGAGCACGCCGTCGCCCGCAACGTCGACAATCTCTTCCGGCAGGGCGCGCGCGTCCTCTACAACCGCGCCGAGAACGTGCACGTGCGCGGCCACGCCAGCCAGGACGAGCTCAAGATCATCCACAGCATCCTCCAGCCCGAGTATTTCGTGCCCGTCCACGGCGAGTACCGCCACCTTGTCACCCACGCCCGCCTCGCCGAGAGCGTGGGCGTGCCCGAAGGCAACGCCTTTGTCCTCACCGATGGCGATGTGCTGGAGATCGACGACGAGGAAGCGCGCCTCGCCGGGCGCGTGGAAGCCAGCTACGTCTATATCGATGGCCTCGGAATCGGCGATGTGGATGAGTACGTCCTCCGCGACCGTGCCCATCTCTCCACCGATGGCGTGCTCGTTGTCATCGTCGCCGTCGATGCGCGGACCGGGCGGCTGGTGCGGCCGGCCGAGGTGCTCTCGCGCGGGTTTGTCGACAACGAGGAGAAGGCGGCCCTGCTCGATCGCGCCGCGCGCGTCGCCGAGGGCGCCCTCGAAGGGCGCGAGCACGCCGCACCCGCCGGCGAGGTGAACGCCCGCCTGAAGGACGCTTTGAGCAAGTTCTTGTACGATGAGACAAGGCGACGGCCGATGGTGCTGCCCGTAACGGTCGAGGTGTAGTCGAGCACCCTCGACCTGAGCAGCGTCGGCGGGGAGTTCGTCCGCGCAGGAGTACCGTCTGTATGGCGGCTCGTTCGCGAGCCCGGTCTGACCCCGGGCGCAAGAAGGGAACGTCGCGTTTCGGCTTTCCCCAATCACGTCTTTTCCGCGCTGAGATTGCCGGCGTCGTCGTCCTGGCGGCGGCGGTGGCGGCGATTCCCTGGTTTGTCGATATCACTGACATCCTGACGGACGCCCGCACCTGGCTGCTTGAGACCTTCGCGGTCGGCCTTGGCGTCGTGGCCGCCGTGCTCGCGGCCTGGGCCATCGCTGGCTGGCGCCGCCAGCCCGGGGAGCACTGGCTCTTCTGGCGCCGCGTCCTTGGCTACGGCTTCCTCGCGCTGTTCACGTGGGGCGCTCTCGGCCTCAACTCTGCCGACTGGACCGCTGCCGGCGTGCGCTTCCACGAAGTCACCCTGGGCGGAGACATCGGTCACGCGCTCGTGAGCGACTACGTGGGCGTGCTCGTCTGGCTCGCTTCCGCCGCGCTCGCGCTCGCGCTTCTGGCCCCCCGCTTCTCCCTCACGATGTTGCGCGCCGCCTGGCGCGGGCTCGCGTACGCCTGGTCCGAGCGCTGGCCCCACCGCGCCCTCGCCGGCCTCTGGCGAGGCTTTGTCGCCGCCATCCGCCTCCTCCGCCGGCCCCGCCGTGCCGGGGGCGCCCCCGTCATCGGCGGCAGGATCCTCGAAGCTGCCGGACCGGGCCCCGCGGTGGCCTTCGAAGCCTCCCCCGTCATCTTCCGCCCCAGGGTCGCGCCGGGAGCGCCCCATGTCGATGGCGTCGCGCCACCCGTCCCTGCGCCCCTGGTGGAGGATGAGCTTCCCCTTCCCGCGGAACCCGAGCCCGACGACTCGAGGGAGGAAGCCCGGGACGACCTGCCGGATCCCGACGGCGAGGAGGAGCCCCAGCAGCTCACCTTCGAGGAAAAGAGCGGCTGGCAGCTGCCGCCCATTGAACTCCTGCAGGAGCCCAAGCCCAGCCGTGATCGCAAGCACGACAACGCCGCGCGCGCGCAGCTCATCGTCGATACGCTCGCGAGCTTTGGTGTCGATGCCTCCGTCGTGGAGGTCAACGAGGGTCCGGCCGTCACGCAGTTCGGCGTCCAGCCGGGCTGGGAGGTCCGCCACAAGGAGGTCCAGGTCAAGAGCGCCGACGGCAAGCCCGTGATCGGGCCCGATGGGCGCCCCGCGAAGGAGCGCATCGAGACGAGCCGCACGCGCGTGCGCGTCAACAGGATCACCGCCCTTCAGAGCGATCTTGCCCTTGCCCTGGCTGCGCCGAGCCTGCGCATCGAGGCGCCGGTACCCGGACGCGCCATCGTCGGCATCGAGGTGCCCAACGATTCCGCCTCCGTCGTCACCCTGCGTACGGGCATGGAGAGCTCGCAGTATCGCGAGATGAGCGCGCGCTCCAAGCTCGCTATCGCGCTCGGGCAGGGCGTCTCCGGCCAGCCCATCGTGGCGAACCTCGCCAAGATGCCCCACCTCCTCATCGCCGGCGCGACCGGCAGCGGCAAGAGCGTCTGCCTCAACGCCATCGTCACGAACATCATCACGAACGCCACGCCCGATGAGGTGCGCTTCATCATGATCGACCCGAAGCGGGTCGAGCTGACCACCTACAACCGCCTCCCCCACCTCGCCTTCAGCGAGGTCATCGTCGACCTCGACAAGGTCGTCGGCACGTTGCAGGCGGTCGTCTCGGAGATGGAGGCGCGCTACCGCAAGTTCTCCGACATCGGCGTGCGCAACATCGAGGCCTACAACCGCCACGCGCGCGTGCTCAAGAAGCTCCCCTACTGGGTGCTGATCATCGACGAGCTCGCCGACCTCATGATGGTTGCCCCCTTCGAGGTCGAGAAGCTGATCTGCCGCCTCGCCCAGCTCGCCCGCGCCACCGGCATCCACCTCGTCGTGGCCACGCAGCGCCCCTCCGTCGATGTCGTGACGGGCTTGATCAAGGCGAACTTCCCCACGCGTATCGCCTTCGCCGTCACCTCCATCACCGACTCGCGCACCATCCTCGATATGGGCGGCGCCGAGAAGCTGCTGGGGCAGGGCGACATGCTCTACCTGCCCACCGACGCCGGGAAGCCGAAGCGCATCCAGGGCGTCTACGTCTCCGATGCCGAGGTCGAGCGCCTCGTCGAGTTCTGGGCCGACGAACGCTTCCACGCCATCTGCCCCGACAAGTCCGACGACCTCCTCGAGGAAGCGCTCACCGCCCAGAACGGCAGCGATGACATTGAGGTCGAGGAGGATGACCCCCTGCTCGACGATGCACGCGACCTCGCCGGCCGCCACACGCGTCTCTCGCCGTCGCTCCTCCAGCGCCGCCTGAATGTGGGCTTCCTGAAGGCCGAGCGCCTCATCGTGGCACTGGAGCGGGAAGGAGTCCTCGGCCCCAGGATCGAGGGTGAATCCCGGGAAGTGCTCGCGGGCACAGCCGCCGACGAGGGCACTTGATACACTCACAGGTATGACGCTTCGGGGACTGCTTCGCCGTGATGATGCCGGAGACCGTTCCGGGGATGAGCGGCTTGCCCGCTGCCTCGCCTGTGAGGCCGACCTTACGAAGTCCCGCAGCTACGAGCGCCACCGCGTTTGCCACTCCTGCGGGCACCATTTCCACATGAGCGCCCGCGAGCGCGTGGTGAGCATTCTCGATCAGGGCACCTTCCGCGAGACCGACCGGAGCGTGACCGCGCTCGACCCGATCCACTTCCGCGAGGCTCAGTCCTACCGGCACCGCGTGTTGGAGGCGCAGCGCCGCACGGGCCTGGCCGAAGCCGCCCTCACCGGCACCGGCACCCTCTACGGTCGCGAGGTGGTCATCGCCGCCCTCGACTTCAGCTTCCTCGGTGGGTCCATCGGCGTGGCCAGCGGCGAGCGCCTGGCGAGGGCTTTCGAGCGCGCCGCCAGCCGCGGTCAAGCGGTCGTGACCGTGGTGTCGTCCTCCGGGGCGCGCATGCGCGAGGGCCTGCTCGCCCTCATGCAGTTGCCCCGCCTCGCCATCGCCCACCAGAAGCTCGCCGATCGCGGCCTCCCCCACGTGACCCTGCTCTCCGACCCTTCGACCGGCTCCGCCTTTGCGGGCCTCGCCAATCTCGCCGACTTCATCATCGCCGAGCCAGACGCCCTGATCGGTTACTCGGCCCTACGCGAGATGCGCGAACGTGAAGGCGTGGATCTCCCCAAAGAGGCGCACACCTCGGAGTCCCACCTGCGCCACGGCCTCATCGACGCGACTGTGCGCCGTGAGGACCTGCGCCCCTCCCTCGGACTCCTCATCGACCTCTTCATGAGCAACTACGAGCTCCGTCCCGTCGGCCGCCCCGATCGCGAGCCGCGAGAGTACTCCCGTCTCGAAGCCTGGCGGCAGGTGCAGCTTTCGCGCCACCAGGACCGCCCCACCGCGCCCGACTTCATCCAGCGCATGACCACCACCTTCGTCGAGATTCACGGCGACCGCAGTGGCGAGGACGACCCCGCCATCAGCGCCGGCATCGGTCTGCTCGGTGGTGAGGCGGTGGTGCTCATCGGGCAGAACCGCCTTCAGGGACTGGCCGGCGCCGGCGCGATCGGACCGGCGGGTTTCCACAAGGCCCGTCGCGCCATCCGGCTCGCGCGGAAATTCAACCTCCCGCTCATCACCCTCCTCGACTCCGCCGGCGCCCGGCCCGACCTGGCCGCCGAAGAGGCCGGCCTGGGCGATGCCATTGCCCGCTGTATGCGCGACATGCTGCGCCTGCCCTCGCCCTCACTGGCGGTGATCACCGGCGAGGGCGCTTCCGAGGCGGCCGTCGCGATGGCTGTGGCCGACCGTGTGCTCATGTTGGAGAACGCCGTCTACGAGGTCGTCTCTCCCGAGAGCGCGGCCCTGCGCCTCTACGGTGAGGTTTCGCAGGCCGAGCAGGTCGCGGAGCGGCTGCGCCTCACTTCGCACGACTGCCTCCGCCTCGGCATCGTCGACACGGTGGTGCCGGAACCGGGCGAGGGCGCCCACACCAACCACGACGAGGCCACCCTGCTCCTCCGCCGCTTCGTCGTGCGCTCCCTTACCGCCATTCAGCGCGACCGCCCAGGGCGCCGCCTGCGTCGCCGGCAGGAACGGTATCGCAACACCGGCGATACGCACGCCTGGGTGCGTGGCAGGGTCGAGCGCCGCTTCGCCGATCTCAGCGATCGCTTCACCCACTGGCGCCGGCGGCGAATGGGTCTGCGCCCCCGCCGCACTCCGCGCCTCGCCGAGACCCCCGCCGATCCGGAGATCATGCGTTAGCGGCCGGGCTGGATTTGGAAGCTCGAACCTCTCGACCTTGAGCAACGAGGGGCGGCTAACTTCGGTGGACGGGAAGCCTTGTGTGCTGTGTTGGCTAGGCCCGCCGGCGTACCGGCTCGCTGTCCATAGCGCCGGGGAGGACCGTGCGGCGCGTCGGAGCCGAGGGTTCCTGGCAGGCCCGCACGAACACGCTGTCCACGCTGTCGATGATCCCGTGGTCGCGAGCCTCGTCGCGGACATAGGCCACGGTGCTCGAGATGGTCGCTTCGAAGGCCGGCCACTCGTGGCAGCGCAGCACCCGCAGATGGCGGGTGGACTCGTTCCATTCGACGATCAGGCGGGGGCTCGTGGAAGGACCAGCGCTGAAGCGCGTGTAGCCGCCGAGGTACTCCTTCGTCAGGTAGAGGCCTTTTCCGGCGGGGTCAATCGAGGCTCGTTGGAGAGCGTCCCAACTTTCACCCAGGGCGAGTAGGAGTCGGAAGGCGACATCACTGGTCTCTGCTCGCATCAAGCTCTCCTTGTGACAAAACCAAGGCAGTCGACACGAGACACGGTCGACACCCCACCAACACCTCAGTGTACGCGCGTGCTCGACGCCTTGCCATGCCCGGTTCGCGGCCCGCGCCGCTCCGTCGGGGCCTCGGAGTGGGGCGGGACCGAGAGCAAGGGGCCTGCTACGATCGCGGTCCCTGCGTGGGGCTGTAGCTCAATTGGGAGAGCGTTTGACTGGCAGTCAAAAGGTAGGGGGTTCGAATCCCCCCAGCTCCACCAGACTGGACAAAATCGAGAACCTTCGTCTTGGCGTTCCAGCTGGTGCTGTAGGGAAGCTGCCCGGCGGCGGCCTTTTGGTGCAGACCACCAGTGCCAAAGGGATGGAGCGACATCACACGGTCCCCGGCACACGTTGGCCGGGGACCGGGGGGCAGGGGCCAGGGACCCTACCCCCAGACCGGGAAGCGGTCGGGAACGAGACACCACTGGGATGGAGTCAGTATCTATTGAGTGGTCGCGCCCATAGTCGGTGGGACTCTCGGTGAGCGGGTCTCATGAGCCCTCTCCGTTCCGCGGTTGGACGCTCGGCAGGGGCAGGATGTGCAAGAGGTTCAGCGACGCAGCCACCTGTAGAAGGGCCAGGAGGTGGAGGGCGTTGGGCCGGGCGCCCTGACGCCAGCGCCTGAGGGTGAGCGGGTTCGTGCCCAGACGGCGGGCGAGTTCGCTCCAGGTCAGCCCGGACGCCTCTTTGAGTTGCTCCAGCTTCTGGGGAAAGTCCTCGGGGAAGACGTGGACCTCGCGGCGATGGTGTGTGCGCTGGCGGGGCATGCGGTCAACCCTCCCTGCCCAACGGCGGGAAGCCCTCGCCGAGGACGAGTTCCAGGCCGCCAGGGATGCGGGCCGCGAGGAGCGTGAGGGAGTGCATCGCTCCGCCGCAGGGTTCCGTGCCGTGACGCCAGCGCAGGACCTGCTTCGGATCGACCCCGAGCGACTCGGCGAAGCCGTTCCAGGTGAGGCCACTCGCCTCCTTGAGGAGGGTGAGGCGTCTGACGAAGTCCTCGGGAAGTACGCCGCTGCCATAGGGCACGCGCCGCCCATGGATGGTCAGGCCGTGAGTTTGAACGGATCGGCGGCAGGAGGAGCTACGCCTTCTCATCTCGGTACTCCAGGACGAAGAGTTCGTCGAAGTCGGTGGCAGGTTGTATTGGACAAGGAGGACCGCACGGGGGAGGGCGGGGGCTGCTTTTGCCCTCCTGTCGCGCTTCGACGGGCGCGGGGGACGCACTGCTCCCCGGGTCAGGCGAGTTGGGGCTCGGCTCGCAGCAGGTTCGTCAAGCCCAGCAGCAGCGCCAGCCGCTCGCGGTTCTTCGCCAGACCGCGGTAGCGCACCTTGTCGTAGCCGAAGCGCCGCTTCACCGCGAGGAAGGGGTGCTCCACCTTCGCCCGCAGCGACGCCTTCGCTCGCTCCGCCCGCGCCTCCGCGCTCCTGGGCTCAAGCAGCCGCCTCAGGCCGGGCCGCAGCGCCACCCGCCACGCGACCTCCGACTGCGCCTGCTCCGGGCGCTTCTCCACGCCCTGGTAGCCCGCGTCGCCGTACGCCGCCCGCTCCTCGCCGTGCAGCAGGCGGTGCGCCTCCGTCACATCGGCCACGTTCGCCGCCGTCGCGCTCATGCTGTGCACCAGCCCGCTGTCGGCGTCCACGCCGATGTGCAGCTTCATGCCGAAGCGCCACTCGTTCCCTTTCTTCGTCTGGTGCATCTCCGGGTCGCGCGCGCGCCGCCGGTTCTTCGTCGAGGAGGGCGCCTCGATGATGCTGGCGTGCACGATCGTGCCCTCGCGCAGGCGCAGGCCCCGCTTCGCGAGGTGGGCGTTGATTGTCTCGAACAGCTTCGTTCCCAGGTCGTGGCGCTCCAGCAGGTGGCGGAAGTGGAGGATGGTGCTCTCGTCGGGAATGGCCTCGCTCAGGGTGAGGCCGCAGAAGCGGCGCACCGACTCGGCTTCGTAGAGGAGATCCTCCATCGCGGGGTCGCTGAGGTTGTAGCAGAGCTGGACGCAGTGGATGCGCAGCATCACCGCCGATGGCTTCAGCCTCGTCATGTACGGAGGCGGTAGCGTCGATGATCTCGTGGCCTGCGCGCAGAGCCGGGAGGTCACGGCCCTCTACGCCCTGGACGGCGGCGTGTGGGTCTCCTACATCCTCGGAGCGCCCGAGTTCGTGAACCAGCCCTTCCGGGAGTTGTTCGCCGAGGGCGGTTCGTCGGCGTTCGAACGGCTGTCAGCGGCTTGAGTGAACGTGGCTCCGATCGATGTGGCGAGGGCGGAGGGGGAATGGAGCGCGAGTCGACAGCATAAACGTGCCGGGCCGTTGGTTCGATCCACAGAGTGTCGCCCGTCATCCTGGCGCCAAGCGCCAGAGTCATAAAAACTCACCTAAATAATCCCGCCTACTCACTATAAACTCATACATAGCCTTTACGCTTCCTTCCCGATAGACGAGGGGCCATGTAGACCGCAGCCAGTGTGCTGCGGCCTGACGTTTGGTCGCCCTGCAGTCACCGGAGCGGGCACTCGTACCACGGCGCCGTTGCCAGTGGCGCACGCGTGCGCCACTGGGTGGTTGTGAGGCAGGTGTGGCCTCTTGGTCAATCTGGCCGGAGGGTCGAGCGTTTGAACAGGGTAGGGTCGCCCACGCGCCGCGTGGCCGCTGGCGTTGCGATAGTACTGGTACTGAGCGTGCTGCTGTCCGTTGCAGACCCGGCACACGCCCAAACCCTCGACACCCAGGCGCAGACACGCACAACTTTTGTCAGTAGCGCGGGGAAGACCGTGGGGGGCAGCGGCAACGCCTTTCTGGCTCAGAGCTTCGAAACGGGCGCCAACGCCGGCGGGTACAACTCGACCAGGACGCTGAGCACGGGACTCGAACCGGGAACCGAGTACGACGTCCGCATCCGATCCCTCAACGGAGAAAAACCGAGCGACAACAGCACGAAGGTGACCGCAAGAGGGAGACCCGAAAACGAACCCGTGACGGGTCTGCCGACATTCTCGGGCGACACCGCGCCCGGGTCCGAACTCATGGCCAGCGTGCTGGGGATCGGCGACGCGGACGGTCTGTTGGAGGCGCAGTTCACGTACCAGTGGCTGCGCGTCTCGGCCGGCAGCGAAGCCCCAATCAGCGGCGCAAACAGCGCGACCTACGTCGTATCGCTCGACGACCTCGGTCTCATGCTCAAGGTACAGGTCAGCTTCACCGACGACCTTGGCAACCCCGAAACATTCACCAGCATGGCATCGGTGAGCGTGACCTTCCCGGCAGGGGAGTGCGATGCGATCGATCTCGGCGATCGCCGGAGCGTGTGGTCGGGCGTGATGAACCCGATCGCGCTGGCGACAACGCCGCCGGCCACCGGGTACAACGCGAACATTGGAGGCATGCTGAGCGACACGCAGCTCGCGTTCGACAATGAGACACGGACCATCGAGAGATTTGAAGTCCTGAACGTGAGCGCGGACCTTATTCTCGCCTTCGATCAGGCACTGACCGACCGGGGGAACGAGACGCTGAGGCTGCACCTGTGCGGTAAAGCATTGGACATCTCAGACGCGACGACGAACATCGACGGGGTCATCTCGTGGCCAGGAGCAGGACCGGACTGGTCATCTGAGACGAACGTGCAGGCCGAACTCTCCATCCCAGGGAGCCATCCACCCCGGTTCGCCGCAGATTCGGTCGACCGCGACCTGGCCGAAAACTCGCCAAGCGGCGCAGCGGTCGGAGATCCGGTCACCGCGGTCGACTGGGATGACGATACCTTGTCCTACACCCTGTCGGGAACATACGCCGCAGCGTTCGAGATCGACCCCGGCACCGGTCAAATCACGACGGCGCCGAACGCGAAGTTTGACTTCGAAAACACGTCGGCACTCGAGGTAACGGTCACCGCAACAGACCCGGGAGGCGACTCTGACACCGTCGAGGTGAGCATCACTGTCACCGATGAACCCGAACCGCCAACCGGGTTGCCGACCATCGTCGGCATCGCCCAGGAAAACAGAGCGCTATATGCAGATCTCTATTACATCGAGGACCCGGACGGTATCGATCGGAACTCGTTCAGCTATGAATGGGTCCGAGTCGAAGGAAATACCGACCTCCCCATCACCGGCGTGATGACCTCCTCCTCCAAATATGTCGTAACCGCAGCCGATGTGGGGTTCACGCTGAAAGTCATCACCTCGTTCACCGACAATGGCGGAACGGTTGAGCGGCTGACAAGCGCCGAGAGCGACACGGTCGTCGCCGCGATGCCAAGCGAATGTCCCACGCCTGATCTGGGCGGACGCACCGAAGTCTGGAGCGCGACGCTCACGCCCGCGAACATCAACACGGCCCAGGGGACGATCGGCTACGACGCGCAACACGACCCGCAACACGGCACGTTGTCGGACACGAGCTTCGATGTCGCGGGGGACGAAACCGTCATCGAGCAGATATATGTGAACGAGTACACGGACCGGCTCATCCTCGCCTTCGATTCCGATCAAGCACTCCCCGAACAGGGCCACAGGACGCTGCGCCTGCACCTGTGTGGGAAGAGCGTTCCACTCGCCGGCGGGGGATTGGCCATCCATCACATCCTGGTGTGGAGCAGTCTCAGGCTCGACTGGACAGCAGGGACCACCGTACATCTCGCGCTCTCGGCTCCGGCGGCGAACGAGGCCACTCCACCGACGCTCGTCAGTGCCGAAACCAGCACCGACGGCGAGCGGATCACGCTCACCTTCAGCGAGGACGTCACCGTTCACCCGATCGTCTACGTAGTCGGTGACCTGTTCAATGCGAGGCCCGGCGACTTCCTGCGGTCGATCATGAACCTGACCATTGACGGCCACAGGGACCTCCTGTTCAGTGCCGACATTTCCGGCGCCACGATTACCTACCACGTCGTAACGCCTGCCATACGCCGCCCGCAGGTGGTGAAGCTCGCCTACAACAATATCTTTGCGCGCAGTTTAGAGGGCACGATTGGCGGATTGATCATCGATAGGGCTGGCAACGCGCTCGCACTCTTTGACGAGATTACCGTCGGGAACAACTCGACCCTTCCGGGTGGTGCGACCACACGGACGGGCCCCACGTTGAGCACGGACGCCCTGACGATCGACGAGGGCGGAACCGCCACGTACACGGTCCGGTTGCCCTCGCAGCCAACCGGCCCGGTCGGGGTAACACAGAACACGATCCCGGACGTCATCTCCTTACAGCCGCAGACGCTGACGTTCACCGTGGACGACTGGGATACGCCCCAGACGGTCACGCTCACTGCGCGCAGCGACACGCACTCGTTCGTGGTCTGGGCGGTCGCGGTTCACACCTACAGCGACCTCCTCCCCCACATTGGCAGGTCGAGCTCGTTCCTGCGCGTGGTGGTTGAGAACCAGGACACGCCGCTCGTCGTGTCGGGAGGCTCCACCGAGCCGATCCTGTACGCGGAGAACGGCACAACGGATCTGGCCACCTACTCCGTGACTGGCCCGACCGTCACCTGGACCCCGTACGGTGAGGACAAGGATGCCTTCGCCATCGGCGGCACGGGCGTGCTCTCATTCGTCTCGCCGCCCGACTTCGAGAATCCCTCCGATGCCGACGGCGACAACGTGTACACGGTCGGCATCGTGGCCGCCGACGGTTCCGCCACGGGCCTTGCCTTCGCGACCGTCGTCGTCACGAATGTCGAGCTGCCCGAGTTCCCGAGCGCGACGACGACCCGCAGCGTCGCCGAGAACACGGCGGCGGGCGTCGACATCGGCCTGCCGGTCACGGCTACGACCGTCGGCGTCGCAGTCACCTACACCCTGGGCGGAACAGACGCCGCATCCTTCGACATCGTCGAGGCGACCGGCCAGCTCCAGACGGTAGCCGCGCTCGACTACGAGACCAGGTCCAGCTACAAGGTGACGGTCACCGCCACGAACTCGGAAGGTTCCGTGGACATCATGGTGACCATCGACGTCACGAACGTCATCGAACTGCAGCCGCTCACTGGCCCTGCGACCGTCGACTACGAGGAGAATCGGGCCGTGCGGGTGGCCACCTACTCGGCCTCCTCCGAGGCGGATCGGGAGTTGGTGGGTTGGAGCCTGTCGGGCGCCGACGCCGGCAGCTTCCGCATCGATGAGCCCGGCGGCGTATTGCGCTTCGACCTCGCCGTGGCGCCCCCCAACCTCTTCTCCCCGCTGCCGGACTACGAGGCCCCGACCGACACCGGCAACGACGGTACCTACGAGGTGACGCTGTCGGCATCGGACGGGACGGACACGGTCACGCTGGATGTGACCGTCACGGTCACCAACGAGGACGAGGCGGGCGTGGTCACCCTCTCCCCGGTGCGCCCCCGCGTCGGAACGGCGCTGAACGCCACCCTGACCGACCCCGACGGCAGCACGTCAGGCGTTGCCTGGGCCTGGGAGCGCTCGACCGGGCCCACCACCTGGGTCGCCATCGGCGGGGCCGAGTCGAGCAGCTACACGCCAGCGGTCGCCGACGCGGGACACTACCTGCGAGCCACGGCGACCTATGACGATGGCCACGGCGCCGGCAAGAGCGCCCGGGCCGTGGCGCCGTACACGCCGCTGACCCACGAGCTGAGCGCGCTCTCGGTAACCGGTCCGGCGCGCGGCCTGTATCCGGCGTTCGACCCGGAAGTGCTCCACTACGCCATGGAGTGCGCCGCGGACCAGACCATCACGCTGACGTTGTCCGCAGCGGAGTCAAGTACGCGGGTGGCGGTCAACGGGTTACAGAGGTCCAGCCAGAACGCGGTGGTGGAGTTGACGGGGCTCGATGGCTACAGCGACATCCCGATCACCCTCAGCGGCAGCGAGGGCGGCGCCACGACGTACGTCCTGCACTGTTTCCAGGAGGACTTCCCGGACATCGCGACGGAGAAGGGGTCTGGCGCCACGGAGGAGCTGATTGGTTTCTCCCTCCATTCCACGCCACCCGGACTCGACACATATGGGTACCTGGTGATCGTCGACAACAACGGGGTTCCAAGGGTCCACCGCAGAATTAGCGCCCGTGCGAACCACTTTCGGCCCCAGAACAGCGAGACGTATCCATTCTCCTATTCGGTGGGGGACGCGCAGACGAGGAGCGTATGGATCCTGGTCGACCGGGATCTGAACGAGTTGGAGCGGGTGGCCACCGTCTTGCCCCTGCTTAACACCGATAGGCACGACTTCATCATCCTCGACAACGGGGACTACCTGCTGCTGTCCTACGAGCCGGCGCTGCGCGACTTCAGCAGCCTGACAGACGGCGACGGCAATCCGCTGCCCGTGAATCCGGACAGGCCCGATGGGCTGTACCCCGTTTCAGACACGGCAATCCAGATCAGGACGCCGGCAGGGGCGCCGGAGCTCACCTGGTACTCATGGGACCACATGGCGGTGCAGGACTGCGGGAGGGGAGAACCGTTCCCTGAGGGCGACTATGTACACGGCAATTCGCTCTGGATGGCCGACGGCGTCATCGTCGCCTCGTTACGGCTGTGCGGGAAAGTGCTGGGCATTGACGCGGCGACCGGAGACGTCGTGTGGCGGCTGGGCCGCAGCTACCGCCCGCCCGAGGAGTGGGGGAGGGACGACCTGAGCGGAGAAGGCCGAGGCACGGGCCCGGCCCCGATGACGATTCTCAACGACCCCTATGGGGAGTTTTGCGGACAACATTCCGCGCAAATCCTGGACAACGGGCATCTCCTGCTCTACGACAACGGCGGTCCCTGCGTCGTGGATCTGGCAACGGGTCTCAGCCGGCGGGAGACCGGGGTGTTCAGCCGGGCGGTGGAGTACGCTATTGACCTCGATAACGGCGAGGCCATCCTCCAGCGCCATCATTCGCTCCACGGGGACTTCAACAGGTTCGGGGGGGCTGCAGGCCTCGTCCAACCGATGGGCAACGGTGACTGGCTCATCAGTTGGGGCTGGGACCTGTTAGATGATGACCCGAACGCGGCGCTGCCTCCCGACGAGTCGGTCACGCAGGTGGATCCAGACGACGGCACTGAAACGTTCTCGATCAATATCCAGCTCGACCACCGTGGGGAAGAGAGCATCCCGGTCCGTGCCTATCCACTGAGCCCGGTGGCGCTGGCAGCCGAGCCCATCGCCCTGGCGGCCGAGTTCCCCGTGAGCACATACACATCAATCTTCCATCTCGGCGCCACGGACTCGCCGCAGGTCGTCGTGAGTTTCAGCCGGCCTGTGGTGGACTTCGACGAGACCACGCCATCACTCAGCGTCCAGGGCGCGAGCGTCGCGAGCGTGAGCGCCCACGTTGTCGCCGGCGAGCCGGCTCACGCCTACCTGGTCAGCCTCACGCCGGATGGCGATGGCGCGATCACCTTCGACCTCCTCGCCGATCAGGCGTGTGCCGACGGTGGCATCTGCACCGCCGACGGTACGACCTTGTCGGAAGTGTCCTCGGCGCCGCTGATCATCCCGACCTTTGTCGCCGAAGTGTCGATCGAGCCGGGTCCGAGCCCGGTGACCGAGGGCGCGGACGCGACGTTCACGCTCACCCGCAACGGACCGTTGACGGCCGAGCTGACAGTCAACGTGACCGTCGAAGAGACGGGCTCGATGCTCAGTGGCGCGCTGCCGGCATCGGCAACCTTCGGGGTGGGCGCCGACACCACGACGCTGACCCTGGCGACCGAAGACGACGCACCCATCGAGGATCCGAGCACCGTGACCGTGACGATCGAAGCCGGCGCCCGCTACCAGGCCGCGCCCGGCGCGGCTGCGGCCGACGCGGTCGTACTCGACGACTTGCCGCGCTTCCTCCTGAAGGTCGGCCCGGCCGAGGTCACCGAGGGCGGGGGCGGGGCGGTGACGGTCGAAGTCACCAACAGCGTCAGCCTGGCGACCGCCCAGACGATCTCGCTGACCCTCAGCGGCACGGCGACGGCCGACGACTTCACTTTGCTCAGCACCAGCGGAGGGACGCTTTCCGCGCCTTACGCGCTCACCATCCCGGCCAACGAACGCGTGGCCGCGGCCTACATCAGCACCGTGAACGACGCCTTAGCGGAACCAGCGGAGACGCTGACGATCACGGCCAGCCACGACGGTACCGAGATCGGTACCGAGACGATGACGCTAAGAGCCAGTCCGCTGCGGCTGGAGCTGTCGTCGCTGACTGCGAGCGGCGGCGGCGGTCGGGCCATGTATCCCGCCTTCGACCCCGGCACCTTGCACTACGCCGTGGGCTGCGACCCCGCCCAAACGCTCACGCTGAGGCTGTCCACAACGGATGCCACGACGCGGCTCGCGGTCAACGGGATCCAGCAAGTCAACCAGAACGCCGTGGTCGAGCTGAATCAGCTCGATGGCGACGACGACATCCTGATCACGCTGAGCAACGATACCGGCGCCAGCACGACCTACGTCGTGCATTGCATGAACAGCGACGATCCGTTCATCAGCGTCGAGAAGGGGCCGGGGAGCTCGATCGAACTGATCGCGGGAAGCGTGAATGAGGGGCGCGGTCTCGGCGCCAGTGGACGCTTGATGGTGATCGACGCCAACGGCGTGCCCAGGGTTCTTCGCCGAATCGACAACCCGCGTGTGACCCATTTCCGCCCCCAGGACAACCGAGAGTTCCCGTACTCCCATGCCCTCACATTGCCTGAGCCGTTCCAATCGCCATGGGGCGCCCGCCGCGACTTTGAAATCGCCATCCTGGACCGCGACTTCAACGAGGTACGACGCGTGACAACGACATCCGCGATCCCGCAAACCGACCAGCACGACTTTCTGACCAAGGAGAACGGCAACTTTATCTTCATGGCTTATGCGCCCTTCGAACATGATCTCAGCGAGTTTGTGGATCACCACGGCAATCCGTACGGCACGCAGCCGGCGGAGGACTCGCTGATTGAGGAAGTGACTCCGGATGGAGAGCAGGTCTTCTTCTGGAATTCGTATAACCACATGTATCTCGGTGACTGTATGTTGAATCAGTTTCCAGCTAACTATGGGCACCTCAACTCGCTGCAGTTGGTGGACGACGAAGATCTTGTCATCTCGCTGCGCAACTGCTCGCAGGTTCTGAGAATCGATGGGACCAGCGGAGACGTGCAATGGCGGCTGGGGTCAAGCAAGCGCAGCGACGCGGAATGGGAAGCGCTCGGCCTGCAGCCCCCGCTGCGGATCATCGGCGACCCGTACGTAGAGTTTTGCGCGCAGCATTCCGCGAAGCTGATGCCGAACGGCCACTTGCTCCTCTACGACAACGGCTGGCATTGCCCACGCGACCCGGCTACCGGCCTGCCACGCCGCCCCGAAGAAGAATTCAGCAGGGTGGTGGAGTACGCCCTAGACCTTGAGCGGGGCACGGCGACGTTTGTCCGTCACCATTCGTTGCACGGTACTTTTACTCTCTTCAATACGTACCAGGGCCTTGTGGCGCCGATGGTCAACGACAGTTGGCTGATCAGTTGGGGCTTTTCTGAACCGCATTTCACCAACCGTCCCGACACAACCGCGACTGAATACAATCCAACGACGGATCAGGAGTTGCTGTCGCTGAAGATGACGCGAGCGCCTTCGATGGCATTGCACGATAGCCGCACCTACCCTCTGGGATTCGACGTGCTGGAGCAGCAGGCCGACCCGTTGGCGGCAGCCTTGCCCCAGAGCGCGCACACCTCCGTCTTCACCTTCGGCCAGAGTGACACGCCGACTTTGGTGGTCGCCTTCAGCGAGCCAGTGAAGGACTTCGCCGCGGATACGTCGGCGGTGAGCGTGATAGGCGCGACCATCGCCAGTGTCGCCCCCCACATCGTGGCGGGTGAGCCGGCGAACGCGTACCTGTTCACGCTGACGCCGGACGGCGACGGCCCGATCACGCTCAGGCTGTTCGCCAACCAGAGTTGCTCCTCGGGAGGCATCTGTACCGCGGACGGCGCAATGCTGTCGGAAGTCCCCGGCACGTACACGATCGAAGCGCCGGTGAGGGTGTCGTTCGAGGAGACGAGCTTCATCGCGTCGGAAGGCGCGTCAGCCTCGGTCGTGGTAAGCCTGAGCGCGCCGAGCGGGCCCTTCGGGATCACCATCCCCATCGTCGTCACAGGCGGCACGGCGTCCGCGGATGAGTACACCGCCCCAGAACCGGTGGTCTTCAGCAGCGGAGAGGACCGGCAGACCGTTTCCATAGCGCTTGGCGACGACGCGCTGATCGAAGGTAATGAGACCATTGCCCTCGCCTTTGGCGACTTGCCCACGGGCGTCACGCCGGGAACCAACTCCACGACGACGGTGACGATCACGGATGCAGACAGCGCGGGGTTCGAATTCGCAGTCTCTGACGACGAGGTGGGGGAAGGCGCCACGGTAGAGCTGACCTTGACCCTCGATGGCGACGCCACCTTCCCCACGGCGCAGACGATTGAGCTCACCTTCTCGGGCGGCGGGGCCACCTCGGGAGTCGACTTCACCGTCACAGATTCCCAGGGGCAAACACTGACAGCCCCTTATGCGCTCACCCTGCCCGCGGGCTCCAGCTCGGTCGTGGCCACGATCAGCATCGTTGACGACGCCGCGGAAGAAGACGACGAGACCATCGTGGTCAGCGCCTCGCATGAAGCCGTTTCCCTCGGCTTCAAGTTCATCACGATCCTGGCCAACGACGCGCCCCCGCCGCCCACCAACAGCCCGCCGGTGTTCACAGAGGGTCGGAGCGCCGCACGATCTCTTGCCGAGAACACAGGACCAAGCATCACCATCGGGCGCCCGCTCGCGGCGACGGACGTCGATCTGGGGGACACCTTGTTCTACTCGCTGGGCGGCACGGACGCGGGTTCGTTCGACATCAGTTTGACGAGCGGCCAGTTGCGCACGAAGTCCGGCGTCGTCTACGACCACGAGGCGCGGTCGAGCTACCCCGTGACTGTGACCGTCTCGGACGGCGAGGACACCGCATCGATCGACGTGACGATCGCGGTGACCGACGAGGACGAGCCGCCCGATGCGCCTGTCGTGCAGGTGGACAGCGCGTCACCCGTCAGCCTCAATGTGACGTGGCTGGCGCCCGCCACTTCCGGCCGCCCCGCGGTCAGAGACTACGACCTGCGCTACAAGCTGGACAGCGAAACGGGGTTCGTCGACGGCCCCCAGGACGTGAGCGGGACGAGCGCCTCGATCGGTGAGCTGATCCCAGCCTCCAGCTACCAAGTGCAGGTGCGAGCGACGAACGCTGAGGGCGACGGACCCTGGTCGGGGTCGCAACCGGGCGAGACGGCCGTGCTGCCGGTCGTGACGCTGATCCTGAGTGAATCTTCGATACCCGAGAACCGCGGGATGAGCACGGTGACCGCGACCGTGTCACCGGCCTCGCCTACACGCTTCTCCGTGGAGATCTGGGCAGCGGCCTTCCCGCCGATCCCGGGCCAATTCGAGACGAGCCTGAATACCATCCTCAGCTTCGCGGCGAATGAGACGCAGAGCACTGGCGAAGTGGTGATCACGGGCCTCGTCGCGGCGGTGGTGAACGTATCCGGCACCGTGTCGCCGGATGGCGTCCTGGTGAAACCGCCGGCCCGCGTGCGATTGCAAATCACGGAGAGCGGAACGACCACAGAGCCCGAGACTACGACGACATCCACGACCAACAGCGGCGGTGGCGGTGGCGGATCGTCCGGCCCGAGCCCGAGCATCATCGACTTCGAGTGGAACGTGAAGCGAGACATCGAGCAGCTCGACGGCGGCCACGACAAACCCACCGGCGCCTGGTCGGACGGTACGACCCTCTGGCTGGCCGAGAATGGCGACGGCGCCGACGACGCCGTCTACGCCTACGACCTCGTCACCGGCGAGCGCGTCGAGGAGCGCGAGTTCGAGCTCGACGAGAGCAACCGCGCGCCTCGCGGCCTGTGGTCCAACGGCAAGACCGCCTGGGTCGCCGATAGCGGCCGGGACCGCCTCTTCGCCTACGACCTCGAGAGCGGCGAACGGGACGAAGAGCGCGAGGTCGAGCTCGACCCGCGCAACCGCGACCCGCGCGGCATCTGGTCCGAGGGCACGACCGTGTGGGTGCTCGACGGCGGCAAGGACGCACTCTTCGCCTACGACCTCAAGAGCAGCGAGTTGCTCGCCGAATACGCCCTGCACAGCGCCAACAGCGACCCGCGCGGCCTCTGGTCCGACGGCGTCAGCGTCTGGGTCTCCGACCACGGCGCCAAGCGCCTCTTCGCCTACCGCCTGCCCGCGCCCGAGAGCCCGGCAGCCGGTGACGTGCTCCCGCTCGATCGTGTCCGCGACGAGGAGTTCGCGAACCTCAGCCGCGCCAGCAACAACAGCCCACGGGGTATCTGGTCCGACGGTGATGTTATGTACGTCGCCGACGAGAGCGACGGCAGGGTCTACACCTACAACATGCCCGACGCCCTTGACGCCCGCCTCGCCTCGCTCACGCTCAGCGGCGTCGACTTCGGGGAGTTCCTGCCAGGCCGGACGGAGTACGACGGCGTCGCCGCCGAGGGCGTGACGGAGACGACGGTCGAGGCCGGGGCGGTGCAGCGGCGTACCGATGTCGCAATCCACCCGCCGGATGCCGACGAGGAGGCGGAGGGCCATCAGGTTGCCCTCGAGGGAACGAGCGAGATCTCGGTGACCGTGATCTCGGCGGATGGCAGCCGCGAGCTCGTCTACCGTGTCCGGCTCCGCGACCCAGAGCCGACAGCCGCGAGCGGGTCCACATCCCATTGCTTCCGCGGGGATGTGGCCGCTGGCTTCAATCTCGTCATCTACGAAGGAGGCAGTATCGAGGACCTGGTGGTCTGCGCCCTGAGCAGACACATCGTGGCCCTCTACATGTTGGATAACGGCGTCTACGTGCCCTACATCGTCGGCGCGCCTGAATTCGTGAATCGTTCCTTCCATGAGTCGTACCCGGATGGCGTCCCGCCGTTTACGCCGTTCGTCGCCGGGAGCAACGGGCCGCCAAGCGCGGGTCCCATCGTCACTGGACCTGCGGAGGATGAACTCGCAACGCTGCGGGGGTCGAACTGCCTGGGCGAGAACACCACCGGCTTCAGCTTCGTCGTCTACGGGGGAGGCAGCGTCGAGGAACTGGAGACGTGTGCTGGGAGCCAGGGTGTCACGGCCCTCTACGTTCTCAGTGACGGCGAGTGGGTGCCGCTCATCCTCGGAGCCCCGGACTTCGTGAATCGCTCGTTTTTCGATCTGTATCCCGGCGGTCTGCCCGCCCTGACGCCACTGGTCGCTTACAGCGACTCGCCGCTTACAGCGAGTGCCAACAGCGGCGACGGGGCGGAGAACTAGAGCACTTGTAGGGTGAGACCGCCAAGTAACCCTCTCAGGGAGGAACCAGTGCACACTTAGGCAACAATCCACGGAGGGGCAGGAGGGCTGGCGGCGGTGGCGCTACTCGTGGCAACAATCGAGCTTCTTCGCGCAGAGAGGTTGTTCCCGCATCGACTGGATAGGGGCCATCTCTGCGAAACTGGCGAGGAACCATAGAATGCAGAACTATCTTCTCTCTCGATTCTGGCGCTGGGCGGCGCTCGTGGCGCTGATAGGCGTCGGTGCCGTCGCGACGCAGAGCGACCGGCTCGAGGCCCAGGATCCAGTCACCAACAATCCGGCGACGGGCACGCCCACCATCATCGGCGCGCTGCGGGTAGGTGAAATCGCACGTGTGGACACCTCCTCGATCGCCGATCCCGATGGGCTGACGAACCCGAGCTTCAGCTACACCTGGTTCGCGGACGACGACCTCAACGAGGATGGCGCCTTTTTCAGGGCAGCGACGTCTATCAACGAGTACCCGATCGCGCCGTACGACGCCGGGCTGACAATCAAAGTGCAGGTACACTTCGAGGACGACAACGGCAACAGCGAATCCCTCGACGTACAAGCGACAAGCACCGTCGCAGCTGTTGCGCCGGACGCGCCACCGGACCTGAGCGGCTCGCTAGGTGACCCCGGCGAGCTTGACCTGAGCTGGTCGACCCCTGCGGTTTGTGACTTCACCGTTGTCTTCGACTGCTGGCTCGACCTCAACCGAACGTTCAGCGTTGGGGACGGCGGTTCAGACATCACCGGCTACACCGTGCAATGGAAGCTGGCGTCTGGAAGTTGGGGCGTCGCCTCCCATGTCTCCGAGGCGGATGTGACCACGACTTCCTATACCGTCACCGGACTGAGCGCGAGCAATACGTACACCCTGCGCGTGCTCGCCCGAAACATTGTGGGCGCGGGCACTCCCTCGACCGAGGTGACCGTCAGTGGCACCAACCTCAACGTGGGGCCGGTCGTCTCAGGAAAGGCGATGCCAACCTTCTTTGAGACCAACCGGAGAACCGTGGAGACGTATACCGCGACCGACCCCGAGGACGACACCATCACCTGGTCGCTCTCGGGTCCTGATGCAAGCTTCTTCAGCATCGCCGACGGAGTGCTCAATTTCGATTCCGCTGGGGACTATGAGGACCCGAGGGACGCGGGCCGGAACAACGTGTATGAGGTGATAATCCATGCGTCCGACGGGTCGAACAGCGCGGTATTCCCCGTCACCGTCGTCATCGAGGATGTTGACGAGCGTCCCGTCATCGCTGGGCCCGCCAGTGTGAAGGTCCGGGGAGGCAGTACGGACTACGTGGGCCGCTACGGCGCAACCGACCCGGAAGGATTCGTGACAAGCTGGGAGCCGATTTCGGGCATCGACGCACAACATTTCGAGTTCTCCGATTCCGGAGACCTGAGCTTCACCGCCGCGCCCGACTTCGGCAATCCGGCCGACACCAACGGCGACAACACGTATGAGGTCACCGTCAGCGCTTCCTCCGACGGCGATCGGGGAACGTTGGACGTGGTCGTCACTGTCACAGATCCGAACCAGGTGATCAGGCCACCGGTCATCAGCGGAGGGGGTGGAGGCGGTGGGCCTTCCGCTCCTTCACCGAGCACGGTCGACTACGAGTGGACCGTCAAGCGCGACATCGAGGAGCTCGCGAGCGGCAACGACTCGGCTACAGGGATGTGGTCCGATGGCACGACCCTCTGGCTGGTTGACAATCCCGACGGCGCCGGCGACGCCGTCTACGCCTACAACGCCAGGACCGGCGAGCGCGTCGAGGACCGCGAGTTCGAGCTTGACGAACGCAACCGCGCGCCCCGCGGCATCTGGTCCGACGGCGAGGGCGCTGTGTGGGTCTCCGACAGTGGCCGCAACCACTTGTTCGCCTACGACCTCGCGAGTGGCGACCATCTAACGGAGCGTGACATCGAGCTGGCCGAGGGCAACGCCGACGCGCGCGGCATCTGGTCTGATGGCGAGACCATGTGGGTGCTCGACGACCGTGCCAACGCCGTCTTCGCGTACGACCTGGAGGCAGGCGCACTCCTTGCCGAATACGCCCTCGATTCCTCCAACAGCTCCCCCCGGGGCATCTGGTCCGATGGCGTCACCCTCTGGGTCTCCGATCCCGGCTCAAGCCCACGGCGCCTCTTCGCCTACCGCCTCCCCACCCGCGAGAAGGCGGAAGCAGCAGGTGAGGACGCCCGACTCGAACGGGTCAGGGACGAGGACTTCACCCATCTCTCCAGCTCCAGCAACAACAGTCCCCGCGGCATCTGGTCCGACGGCGACGTCATGTACGTCGTCGATCAGAGCGACGACAAGCTCTACACCTACAACATGCCCGATGCGATCGACGCGCGGCTGGCTTCGCTCACGCTCAGCGGCATTGATATCGGGGAGTTCGACCCGGGCCAAACCGAGTACGAGGGCGTCATCGCCGAGGGTGTGACGGAGACCGTCGTGGCTGCGGAGGCGATGCAACTCCGCACCGACGTCGAGATTAAGCCCGACGATACCGACGGCGACGATACGAACGGCCACCAGATCGCCCTGGACGGGGTCACCGAGATCACCGTCACCGTCACCTCGGCGGACGGTAGCCGCGAAGAGACCTACCGCGTGACCCTTGAGCCCACGGTCACGGAGCTTGCGCTGAGCCCAACGTGGGCATCGTTCGAGTGGCCCGCAGCCGATGGTGCTGATGTTGCCGATGCTCTCCGTGAGGCGGGGATCATCGAAGAGGTCCTGGTCATCTACCACTGGCACGAGGCTGCCCAGAGATGGATGGGGGTCTTCCCCGGCCTGGAGGATGTGCCCGGACTCAACACGCTCACCACCTTCCAGCAGGGAAGCACCTACTGGATCGCTGTCACCGAACCCCTCCCCTGGACGATTCCCTTGGCAGCGACTCCTTAGCCGGTCGCATCCCGGCGTGACCCCCACGGGGTGTAACGGTGCACCCCCAGGTCGCGGAACCTGACTCCGGTTCCGGCCCCTTCGGCCGATGGGAGGGAATGGAGGAACGCGGTCGCGGCGGTTGCCGCCCAGGTCGCCTATCACAGCGTCGCAGTGCTTGCGCTGGCCCATCGTGGTCGCCCGCGCTCGAGCCCGGCGAATGGGACGGCGAACTTGCCGACCCTTCCGGCCTCCTGCACTTCCTCGAACGCCCTCGCTGGCTGGCGTTCTGGGCAGGATCCTTGGCCTCCTGGCCGTGTTCGGCATCAGCTTTTCCTGATCGGGCCGCTAGTGGACGAACTCGACAAGGCCGAGGGCGGGCTGGGTGTCCTGAAGTGACCTCGCGCCTCGTCCGCTGAAGTGGTGAAGGTCAGGAATAACCGCCGCCCCTACGGTTACTCCATTGCCGGGGTCGGCGGCTGCGTGGCCCGCTCGATAGTGGCTTCTGCCGAACATCGGTACGTCTTCGTGTTGTCGAGAATCAGGTCGGCGTTTCTCACCCCCATCCCTGGCGAGCCGAAGGACACCGTCGAAACCAGTTCCCCCGTCCTGCTGCTGAGGTAGCCGTACTGGCCGCGTGGTGACCGGAGGCGGGGATGTTGCGTGTGGTCGATCGCCAAGGTGCGCTCGCGGGCGAGGCTCCAGCTAGGGTGAGGCTCGTAGTGCCATTCGTTCCGGGCGATCTCCTTGTTGTCCGTCAAGGACGGCAACCCACCCAGAGGCGGTGAAGCGGTGGGCATCGTTCTCGCTCTCCCAGCCTGAGAAGTCCACGCCTCCGGTGACGCGGTATTCAGCCCTGGCGTAGGCGAAGTAGATGTCTCGGGAGCCGCCGTCGTACTCGAAGCGGAACCCGAAGCGAGCCTCGCATTCCGTCACTTCGGCTGTGATCCCCAGCTCCCCTAGCGGCTCGGGCGTGGGGCAGGGTTCGTCTTCGGGCACATAGGCGCTAGACGCGCTCATGCCGCGAACGTAGGGGCACTCCCTCAGCCTTTGCTCAATGACGGGCGCCGGTGTAGGGGTTGGGGTGGGTGTCGGCGTCGGCGTGGGTGTCGGCGTCGGGAAGCCAACCGTCAAGGTGAACGCGTGCGCCCGGAACGATGGGGATCGCTCGTGTTCCCTGGAAAAGATGACCCTCTTCCACCGCCACTCACTCTCATCCTCGAACAGAACACCGAGCCAGACGTTCTCCAGATTCTCCCTCTCCTGAAGCACGTCGATCTGGACGTTCTTCGTCCTTTGGGCCGCAAGGGTGCTGCTCAGGATGGCGGTGGCGAGTGCGCCGACAAGGGCAACGATGACGAGGTTCTTGAGCACGCGGGGGCGAGGGTATGCCGCCACGGAACACTTTTCAACGCTGTGCTGCGCGGGGGGTGGGATGCCTCAGAAGCCGAAGGATCAGAAGTAGTGGACGCCCTCGACACGAAAGTAGACCAGATGGACGCCCTCCTCGGTGACGTGCTTCAAGCCATAAGGTCGGAGTAGCGCAGCCGCTTGCCCACCATCCCTCGCACGCTCTTCGACGCGCTCGCCGGTCTTGAGGTCGTAGGCGTAGATGGCATCGTCCGCTCTGTCGCCGTTCTCGGCGAGCCAGAGCGTGGTGCCGTCCGACCACATCCCGGAGGGGATGTCGTGGTCGCGGTCGAGCTCCTTGATGTCGCGGTTCACGTTCCACTCGAAGTCGACTTCGCTCGGGCTGGGCCCCGACGGCCCGCCGCCGCCACCGCCACCGGTGATGACGGGTGGCCCCACGGGACCCGTCGTGACCGTGGCGGTCACGTCGATTGCGGCCGTCGCGTTCGAGGCGCCCGACTGGTCGTCGACCGTAACCACGACCGTGACGTCACCAGGGGTGAGGGTGCGGCTCGGTCTTACGGTGATCTGGCCGCTGAACTCGTTGATCGCGAAGTCCGCGCTGATCAGGCTGTACCGAAGGGTGTCGCCATCGACATCGGTGGCGGTCACGGGCCTCCCCACCTCCGTGCCGGCCGGCGCGCTTGAGGCGACGCTTCGCGTAGTCGTGGCGCCGTTGGTGAACACCGGCGGATCGTTCACCGGCAGGATCAGCACCGAGACAGTGGCCGTGGATGGGTACTCACCATCGGAGACGGTGTAGGTGAAGCTGTCGGAGCCGTTCGCTGGGAACCCGGGCGCCGTCTCCACGAAGAACGCGTTTTCTCCGAATTCGCGGTCGCTCACCCGAGTCTTCGCGACCGCGTTCTCGAAGAAGAAGCGGTCAACCCGCGCCTGATCCCACTCCGGGTCCAGCAGCAGCAGGACTCCGCCCGGCAGGGTCATCAGCGCGCCGGACGCGGTCCGGAAGACGGGATTGCTTCCTTCCTGAGCATCCCCTGCCTGCCGCTTGACAATGCTCTCGGAGTCTCCCCGCCTGACCACGACATCATCCGAGGCGTTGTCGGTGCTCGGCTGCACGGCGAGATCGGTCTGGAGCCAGGCCCGGCGCGTGCGGCCCCCGTCGTCCCACGTGTAGAGCACCTCGTTCCTGTCCGGATCGCGAGGCGCGGCAGGCTGCCCCGAGCCGGTTGGCTCAGGCTCGCCTTCTTCGACGAGTTCGCTGGCTGGGGGGTCGGAGGCGCCTGCCAGCGAAGGGCCACGCGAAACCACATCCCCGGTAGCGGTGGGAACTGCCGCTGGGGCTGCATCAGCCGTAGGTGTCGCTGCAGGTGTCGCGACGGAAGGCGTCGCCGTGCTGCCCTCGCTCTCGCCCAGGGCGGTAGGTGTCGGCGTAGCTACAACAACGGTCTGTGCTTGTGAGCCCTCATCGCCCGAGGTCGCGGGCGGCCTTCTCGGTGAAGCCCACGATGAGGTCGCGCACGTTGCGCTCAATGACGGGCAGGAAGGCGTCGAGCTTCCGGCCGACGACCTCGGGGGCGATGATGGCGCGCTTCTGGTTGTGCTCATCTCCGTCCATGGCGGTAAGGGAGGGGCCGAAGACGGCGCTGTGGGACTGCTCGAAGATGGTGCTGGAGAGGCTGTCGTGGTCGAGGAAGCCGGCAACGACGTCCTCGTAGCGAGTGACGAACCAGGCGCCGTCGCGGGGGTGTTGCCAGACAGGGTGGTCGTGGCGCAGGCGCTTAAGGACGGGGTAGGGGTTGAGGTGGAAGGCCTCTCCCTCGAGGAGGGCGGGATCGAAGGTGTCGGTGGTCATGGCGGGGGTCAGGATACGCCCCCTGAGGAAGGTCGTGACCGACCCTGTCGCCCAGCACTTGCCCCAGGCACGTTCCCTGCGGATGTGGCACCTTGATGGGGATGCAGACGATACGAGTGGCGTTTGATGAGGAGTTGCTGGAGCAACTGGACCAGCGGCCCGAGGTTCGCGAACGTGGCCGCTCAGCGGTGCTGCGCGAGATCACGGCCCGGTATCTTGCAGAGAAGCGGTCCGAGGACATCGCGCGCGAGTACCGGGAGGGCTACACGAAGTATCCGCAGACCGACGAAGACCTCGAGTGGGCGAGCATCCAAGCGTGGGGGGACGCCTAAGGGGCGTCAAAGGGGTCGAGGACCTGGACGCCGAGCTGCGCGAAGTCGCGCACGTTGCGCGTGACGACAGTCAGCCGGTGGACAATCGCCACGGCTGCAATGAGGGCATCCTGAAAGAGCGTGTCGGACTGGCGATGCATCAAGCGAGCCCATTCTCGGAAGACGGGAGCATCCACGGCGAGAATGCTGTACGCCCCGAGTACCTGAGTTAGCCACGCGTCGAGTTGCTCCGCTTTGGCGGGATCCTGCTCGCGCGTGAGCTCAATTCCCGACTGAATCTCGCCGACAGTGACAGCGGACAGATAGAGGTGCTCGGAAGGCACATCCCGAATCCAGTCGATGACGGCGCGGGCCGGCCGGGGACGGCGCAACTCGGAGACGACGTTCGTGTCGAGTAGGTACACGGTCTACTCGAGCTGGGGAGCGTCGCGTCGTCTGTACTCGCGACGCGGTGGCGCAAGCGTCTCGGTGCGCGGCTCGGGCGCGAGCAAGAGATCCTTCAGGTCAGGCTTCGTCATGCGCACGAGCCGGCGCCACTGGTCGATCGGTACAAGGACGGCGGTCTCGACTCCTCGCTTGGTCACGATTTGCGGTCCCTCGGCGAGGCTTGTCTCCAGCAATTCGCTGAAGCGCGCCTTTGCATCCTGCACTTGCCAACTGCTCATGCGCCCTCCAGGTTCGTCCAAGAGTATCCTAACTAGTTATCAGTCTAGTTCGCTTGGCCTCGGTCAGTCAACGCTCCCGCGCTGCGCTACTCCAAGCGCCCCACCCCCATCCCACCGGCGTAAGATTGCGGCTACGAACGGCCCCCGGGGGCCTGTGGAGGTTCTGCGATGCGAAGTGAAGTGCATGCCATCAGTGGCGCGACCTATAACGACCTGGGCGAGGGCCGGGTGCGCGTCCAGAAGGGCGAGAGCTACGGCATCTTCGACTGGGAGGGGCGCTGGGAGGAAGGCGACATCACGCGCGCCGACCCGCACCTGCTCAACTACGTGGGCGGGCCCGACCTGCCCCCCGGCGTCGACGAGATGGCGGCGCAGCTCGATGCGGCGCGGGCGCAGGACCAGGACCAGGAACAACAGAAGCAGGAGCTGAGCGCCGGCGACCTGGCCGAGGACGCCTACACGGGCTCGGTGCGCGACCCGCGCTACGGGATGCGCAACATGATCTTCGCGCAGGGCGAGACGACCGTCGCGAAGTACGTGGGCGACCCCGGTCGCGAGACGGAGAAGGGCTGGCGCTCGAAGGGCATCTCCTTCCACGAGGTGCTCGCGGGCGATACCTACCCCGAGCGCGTCCCGCCGGAGCTGTGGGAGGACTCGCCCATGCCGGGCGGGGTCACGCGCGTGCCCACGGAGCGCTTCACGAGCCAGAAGTGGCACGACCTTGAGGTCGAGAGGCTCTGGAAGAAGGTGTGGCAGTACGCCGCCCACGTCGACGACATCCCCGAGATCGGCGACTACCTCGTCTACGACATCGCCCATCTCTCCTACATCGTCGTGCGCACGGGCGTGGACGAGTTCAAGGCGTACAACAACGCCTGCCTCCACCGCGGTCGCCAGCTACGCGAGTTCGAGGGCAAGCAGGCGACTGAGTTCCGCTGCCCCTTCCACGGCTGGTGCTGGGAGATCGACGGCTCGCTGCGCGAGATTCCGTCGGAGTGGGACTTCCCCGAGGTGCGCGAGGACGCCAGTCACCTGCGAGAGGCGAAGACGGCGACCTGGGGCGGCTTCGTGTTCATCAACCCGGACCCCGACTGCGAGCCGTTCGAGGACTTCATCGGGTCGCTGCCGCAACACTACGAGAAGTACGAGTACGAGACGCGCTACAAGCAGATGCACGTGGCGAAGGTGATCGCAGCCAACTGGAAGATCACGCAGGAGGCCTTCATGGAGGGCTACCACGTGATGGCCACGCACCCGCAGGCGATGGCCTTCGGCGGCGACGGCGCGAACATGCAGTACGACGTGTTCGGCAACTGGTCCCGCGCGATCACGGTGGGCGGCAACACGAGTCCGCAGCGCGGCATCTACCCCGACCCGCAGCAGATCTTCGAGATGCGCAAGGGCGGCGCCGAACTCGCCCGCGACGGTCTGCGCCAGGCCATGGGCGACAAGGCCGACACCTTCTGCGACGCGGAGGTGATCGACGGCTACTTCAGCAACCTCTTCCCCAACTTCCACCCGTGGGGCTGCTTCAGCCGCATCGTCTACCGCTTCCGCCCGTACGGGGACGACCCGGACCGCAGCATCATGGAGATCCTCTACCTGGTGCCGTGGCCCGAGGGCGAGGAGAAGCCGCCCGCGGCGAAGATGCACTGGCTCAACGAGGACGAGGACTTCACCCTCGCGCCGGAGATGGGCGGGCTCGCGCGCGTCCTGAACCAAGACTGCTACAACCTGCCCAAGATCCAGAAGGGTCTGAAGACGAAGGTGGACCCGTACGTCTACTTCTCCGCCTACGCGGAGGGGAAGATCCGGCACTTCCACGAGCTCTACAACGAGTGGGTGGGGGGCGAGTAGGGCGTGACCCAGGCACTGGCGGACTACCGCTTCCTGAAGCTGAACGAGCAGATCCTCGCCAACCCCTACCCGTTCTACCGGACACTGCGGGAGCAGGCGCCGATCTACCGGGAGCCCGACTTCGGCGTGTTCCTCCTGAGCCGGTACGAGGACATCCTCGAGGTGAATGCGCAGCCCGAGGTGTTCTCCAGCATCCTCGTGGCGACCGCGCCCTACATGGACCCGCCGGCTCCCCTCGACGAGCTGGCGGAGTGGCGCGAATCGCAGCCGTTCAGCGACAAGATCCTCTCGAACGACCCGCCCGACCACACGCGCCACAAGCGGCTGATCAACCGCTTCTTCACGCCCCGCCACGTGGCGGCGCTGGAACCGCGGGTAAGGGAGATCACGAACGAGATCATCGACGCGTTCATCGACCGGGGTGAGGTCGAGTTCGTGACAGAGTTCGCGCACATGCTGCCGCGGCTGGTGGTGGGGGAGCTGATCGGGGTACCGGCGGAGGACGCCGACTACTTCAAGCAGCACTTCATGGAGCGGCTCGCCGCGATGGCCCGGGCAGCGGAGGATCCCACCGGCGTCTACCAGCGGCAGGAGGAAGAGCGCGAGGGGATCACGGAGAACGAATTCCTGACGGACTACTTCATGGAGGCGATAGCGCAGCGCCGAAAGCAGCCGCAGGGCGACATCATGAGCGACCTTGCCAACGCCAGCTTCGCCGACAGCGGCGAGCCGGTGCCGCTGGAGTCGCTGGTGAGCATGATCACGCTGCTCTACGCGGCTGGCGGCGACGCCAACACGCCCGAGCTGATGACGAACTCGATGCTCGTGCTGCTGCGCCAGCCCGACGTGATGCAGGCGCTGCGCGACGACCCCTCGCTCGCGGGGGGGTTCATTGAGGAGGTGCTGCGGTACGACACGCCCGTGCCGGGCGTCTTCCGCATCGCGCTGCAGGACACAAGCGTCGGGGGCGTCTCCGTGAAGCGGGGCGAGAAGCTGATGGTGATCTACGGATCGGGGAACCACGATGGCGAGCAGTTCGAGGACAGCGAGGCGTTCGACCTCGGCCGCGAGCAGACCTGCCCGCACCTCGGTTTCGGTCACGGTGTGCACTACTGCCCGGGGGCGGGGTTGGCGCGGCAGGAGGGTCGCGTGGCCGTGCAGGAGCTGCTGCGGCGCATGGGCGACATCCAGATGATGGAGGGCGCCCCGCCCTACGTACCCAGCGTCATCCAGCGCATCCCGATCCGGCTCAAGCTCGGCTTCACGAAGCTCGCATAGCTACGGCCTCCCCGGCGCTGCGGCTTATGTCACCCGTATGGGGTGCGGAACGGGCTGGTTGAAGAGGTAGCCGTTCTCGTTGAATGGGACCGTGTCGGGCTGGGTAGCGCCGGCGGCGTCGGTGGCGCGGGTCATGATGGTGTATTGGCCAGGGCCGGCGTCCCAGACGAACTCGAAGCGCGTCCAGGAGTATTGCGGCTGGGGCTCCCACACGGTCGCTTCATGCCAGGTCTTCCCCGAGTCGTCGCTCCACTCGACACGGGTGATGGGGCCATCCGGGGAGTGGGCGAAGCCGTGGAGGCGGTGGGCGCCGGGGCCCAGCTCGGCGGCCCAGGGCAGGGCAAGGGCGCTCTTGATGGTCTGCGTGGTGACGGGCCGGCCCAGGGCTTCCCCCTCGGGCGGGTAGGCATCGCCGATGAGCACGTACGAAGTCGTGTTGTTGCGCGTCCAGAGCTGCTCGCGCGAGACCACGATCCTGCTCAGCCACTTGATATTGGAGGCGCCAACCCAGCCGGGGATGATCGCGCGCAGGGGGTAGCCGTGGTCGGGAGGCAGGGGTTCGCCATTGAGGGCGTAGGCGAGCAGGGTGTCGGGGTGCATTGCCTTCTCGATGGGGAGGACCCGTCGGAAACCCTCCTCGGGCGACTCTTCGTCCAAGCCAACCAGCAGGAGACTGACAGCGTCGTCCGCCACCCCGGCCAGCTCCAGCACATCCCGAAGGGCTACGCCGATCCACTCGCCGTTCCCGACCCCGCCCGTGCCCCACTGGGTTCCCCTGGCGGCGCGCCCCTGGACGCGACCGAACATCGCGCGGTGGTTGCCCGCGCACTCAAGGTAGGAGATGAGCGTACGGCCGGGCAGCCGCCGGATGCCGTCGTACGAGAGCTCCAGCCGATCGGCGACAGCATCGCCCTCGACGGAGAGGCGCCAGTCACTAGCGTCCACATCTACGCTGACAGAGTTGTTGCGCACGAAGAAGAGGCTCGTGGGGGTGATGACGCCGGGCATGAGCTCCAGGCGAGCCTCAAGGCTCTTGCCGTCGGAATGTGCAATGAAAGGGGTGGTGTCCTTGACCCAGCCGGGTAGTGCCGTGGAGGGCTCCGGGAAGCCTTCCGGCGGGGTGGCGTCGTCGCCGGGTGAGCCGGCGCCACAGGCCGCGAGGACGGCCGTTGCACCGCCGGCCACGAGCAGATGGAGGAACCGGCGGCGACCGATGCCGCGTCGCTGGGCGAGGGGCCAGAGGCCTTCTGTGCGCGGTGCGTCTGCCATCGACGGGGGCCACAACCTCATCCGCTGAGTAGCGGCGATTCTAGTGGCACTCTGGTCTAGAGGAGGCGCGCCTGCCGCAGATTGGCCATCTTGCGGTCCAGGGTCAGCGTCTCCAGACCGTCGTGGCGGTAGCTCTCTACGATGAGGCGGTCGATGAGGCCGGGACCGCCGGAAGCCTCCAGGGCCTCAAGCACAGCGTCACCGTTCAGGGGTGAGACCAGCCCGCTCTCGAACACGCCGAGCAGGCTGACACGAGCATCTTCCTTGGTTACGCCGTAGTGGTGCTGCACGGCCACATACGCCTCCCCGACAACCTGATTCGAGGCGACGATCTCGGCGCCGCCTTCAACCAGCGCGAGTAGCTCCCCGACGCAGCGGGCAAACTCGTCCGGGGGCTGGCCTGTGGTGAGCCGCAGGAGGACGGACGTGTCAATCCCGAAGCGACCAGTCATAGCCCTCTTCCCTGAACTTCTCCAGATCGATCGGCGGCGTTCCTGGCGGGATCTTGTCTCGCAGAAGGCCAAGCCGGTCGAGCCTGACTCGCTTGGGGCGCAGGAGGAAGCCGTCCGGGTGCTCTTCGAGCTCGATCTGGTCGCCGGGGCCCACCCCCAGCGCTTCGAGAACGCGCTTGGGGAAGGTGACCTGCCGCTTCGAGGTTACCTTGACGATCATCGGCGTGAAGCTCCTTACCAATAGGCTACAAGAGTAAGGCGCTTCTCGTCTAGACCATGAACAGGCGCTCGAACTCCTCGTCGGGCATCGCATCGGGGACGGGGTGGCCGGGACCGAAGACGACACCCTCGCGGCCGCCGGTGACAACGGACATCCGGCCCAGGTTCACGAGATTGCGTACGGCGCGATCGGCGGCGCGCGGGTCGTGCAGGACGGGCATTCCCAGCCGCGTGCGAAAGATGGAGCGTGCAGTCGCAACGTCGCCGCCGAACAGCTCTCGCTCGGTCTGGCTGAGCTCGGCCAGGGCTACGTCGAAGCTCTGTTGGGGGAAGCGGTCGTAGAGGAGGGGCAGGAGATGCATCGAAAGCGTCTCGGAGGAGCCGGCGAGCGGCGAAACGGGCTCCTCCTGGGAGCGCCCCTCGGGCAGCGGCGCATCCCACCAGACCCAGCGACCGTAGAGCTCGCGAAGACGCTCACCGAGCGGGGTGCGCGCCGTCCAGCGGTCGCGCTCCTGACCCTCCGGAGGCGCCTGTTTCACCGCCCGCCGGCAGAGGTCGAGGACCTCGCGGGCCACGGGCGAGCGGGGATCGCTGAGATCGCAGCCCGGCTCGCTCGGCTCGACGAGCAGGAACGTGTTCGCATGGGCGGCGCCCCAATCGACCACGAGGCGGCGTTCGTCCTCGGGCAACTGGCGAAGGGAGAGCAGGAGCGTGAGGTGTCCGTCGTCGAGGGCGCGCCGGACGCGCAGAAAGTGGCGCCACGACGACGACCCTTCGAGGTAGACTGGGCTGAGCGGGAGCCTGAGCGGACGCTCCGCGCGGGGCACATCGTAGATGACACCGCGAGCGGCGCCCGCCAGATCCTCAAGGGCCTGGAGCAGGATGCCCTCTTCGGGCGAGGATCGATCACGCCCCCCGGCGCCGTCCCCGCGACCGGCGCGATGCCTGCGCTTCCACAATCCCCGGATCGCCACGGGGCAAGGTTATAGCATCGGCGGACGGGTGCCTTCCCCTGGCCCCTCTTTACCCGAAGGGAACCGCCGGACGCCTCAGCGGTAGCCCCTGAGGCAGGGCGTGGGCTACAGTCGAAGCGTGGCCGGACAAGGCGGTTTCGACGGCGAAGACGGGCTCACACGGCTCGCGCTCCGCCAGCGGCATGAGGCGCTGGGCGCCCGCTTCGCGCCCTTCGCTGGTTGGGAGATGCCGCTCCACTACCAGGGCATCGTGAGCGAGCACGAGGCGGTGCGGGAGCGCGCCGGCATCTTCGATGTCTCCCACCTTGCGCGCGCCTGGGTGCGGGGGCTGCGGGCAGCGACCCTGCTGCGTTCGGTGACGACCTTCGACGTGACCACGCTGCCCGTGGGCAAAGCGCACTACTCGCTCTACTGCAACGAGAGCGGGGGCATTGAGGACGATGTCTTCATCTACCACCTGCCCGGCGAGCGTTGGCTGGTCATCCACAACGCCGCCAACGCCGACAAGGACTTCGAGCGCCTGCGCGCCGTCGCCGGCAGCGACGCTTCCGAGGTGACAGCGGACACGGTGATGCTGGCGGTCCAGGGGCCAGAGGCAGTCGCGCTGCTCAGCAGCGTCCTCGGCGAAGGCTTCGCGGCGCTCGAGCAGCGCGACTGCGCGGAGCTGGACTGGCGCGGCACGCCCGTGCTCGTGGCCCGCACGGGCTACACAGGCGAGGACGGCGGCGAGTGCATCGTTGGCGCGGACCGGGCGGCGGCGCTGTGGGATGCCTTCACCGCGGGCGGCGCCACGCCCGCCGGCCTCGGCGCCCGCGACACGCTGCGCCTGGAGGCAGCGCTGCCGCTGCACGGCCACGATATCAGCGAGAACACACACCCCTTCGAGGCCGGCCTCGGCTTCGCCGTAAGCCTCGACGACGGGGCGCTCTTCACGGGCCGCGCGGCGCTCGCCGAGGCCAAGGCGAGGCCCCGCACGCGACGGCTCGCCCACCTGGTGGCGCGCGAGCGCGGCGTGCTGAGGACAGGATTCGCGGTGCACGCGCCCGGCGGCGGGGAACCCATTGCACACCTTACGAGCGGGGCATTCAGCCCCAGCTTGCGCCTCGGCATTGGCATGGCCTACCTTCCCGTCGAGCTCGCGAAAACCGGCGCCATGCTCAAGGTCGATGTGCGTGGCCGCGCACTTCCCGTCGAGGTCGTGCGCCGCCCCTTCTACCGGAAACCGAAGGATTCATGACGATGGACCATGCGACACCCGAGAACCTCCTGTACACCGCGAATCACGAGTGGCTGCGTCGCGACGAGGAGCACCCGGACGAGGCCACCATCGGCATCACGGACTTCGCCCAGGACCAGGTGGGGGACGTGGTCTACCTCGATCTCCCCACCCCCGGAACCACGGTGACGGCGGGCGAGCCCTGCGGTGAGATCGAGTCGGCGAAGACCGTCTCCGATCTCTATTCCCCGGTTGGCGGGGAGGTGATTGCCCCCAATGCGGAGCTTGAAGAGCATCCGGAGCTGGTCAACAACTCGCCCTACGACGACGGCTGGCTAATTCGCATCCGCATCGCGGACGAGAGCGAACTCGATGGCCTGCTCGACGCTGCTGCGTACCGCGCGCAGCTTCCGGAAGGCTAGCCTTGTCGTCCCCGTGGCCGGCAGGATCCCCCCATCCGTACATCCCGGCCACGGAAGCGGATCGCGCGCGGATGCTGGAGCGGGTCGGGGTGGCCGACCTGGACGCGCTATTCGCCGACCTGCCAGCGGCGCAGCGAGATCCGGTAATCGACCTGCCGCCCGCGCTCACCGAGCCGGAGCTGATCGCACTGCTGGAGGAGCGCGCGGCCGCGAACGCGGCGCCCTCGCGCCCGAACTTCCTGGGGGCAGGCGCGTACCAGCGCTCCATCCCGGCCATCGCCGCCCACCTGACCTCCCGTTCGGAGTTTGTGACGGCCTACACGCCCTACCAGCCGGAAATCAGCCAGGGGACGCTGCAGTCCGGGTTCGAGTACCAGTCGGTCGTCTGCGAACTGACCGGGATGAGCGTGTCCAACACCGGCCTGTATGACGTGGCCAGCGCGACCGCCGAGGCCTGCCTCATGGCCGTGCGCGCGACGAAGCGCAGGGCCGTGGCGTTGCTTGAGCCGATTCACCCCGGGACCGCCGCGGTTGTGCGCACCTACGCTCGTGGGGCCGGGCTTCGTATCGACGTGGTGTCGTCTGCGGATGAGACGAGCGAGGAGCACGCCTGCCTCGTCGTCCAGCAGCCAGACTTCCTCGGCGCGATCGTCGACCTGGAACCGCTTGCGGCTGCGATGCACGCCAAGGGGGTGCTGCTGGTGGCGGTCGCCGACCCCTTCGCGCTGGGGTTGCTGCGCGCGCCCGGCGACGCGGGCGCCGACATCGTCACCGGCGAGGGGCGCGATCTGGCGGGGGCGCCGGCGTTCGGCGGACCATCGCTGGGCCTGTTCGCGGCACGCTCACCGTTCATGCGGCAGATGCCCGGCCGCATCGTCGGACGCACGACGGAGCTACACGCCCCACCGAACGGCGACGGTGAACCACGCACCGGGTACGTGCTCACGCTGCAGGCGCGCGAGCAGTTCATCCGGCGGGAGCGGGCGACCTCGAACGTCTCGACGGCGCAGTCACTGATCGCGCTGGCCTTCACGATCACGATGCAGGCGCTCGGTCCGCGGGGCCTGCGCGAGGCAGCCGAGCTTTGCTACCAGCGGTCGCACGACGCGGCGGCAAGAATCGCGGCGCTATCCGGTTACGAGACGCCGGAGCGGGGCCCGTGGTTCCAGGAGTTCCTCGTGCGCGGTCCCGTACCTGCCGCGGAGCTCGCCGCGAAGCTCGCCGCGAGGGGTATCGGCGGCGGCCTGGACGTCTCGGCGCGACCGGAGCCGGAGGCGCGCGATGCCCTACTCTTCGCCGTGACCGAGGCAACGCCCGACGCACACATCGACGCGCTGGTCGAGGCGCTGGCGGAGATCGGGGGCGACGCGTGAGCGGGCCGCGACCGGGCGGCGAGGACTTCGGCGCGCGGCTCAGCTTCGACCGGGGCGCACCGGGCCGCAGGGCCGTGGACGTGCCCGCATGGAACGGGGACGAGACGCCGCTGCCGGCTGCCCATCTGCTGCGCGACTCGGTGCGGCTGCCGGAGCTGAGCCAGGGCGAACTCGTGCGCTACTACACGGCGCTCTCGGCGCGGAACTACGGCATTGACTCGGGCACCTACCCGCTGGGTTCCTGCACGATGAAGTACAACCCGAAGGTCGACGAACTCATCGCGTCCCTGCCGGGGTTCGCGAGCGCACACCCGCAGGCTCCGCCGGAGGACACACAGGGCACGCTGCGCACCCTGCTAGAGCTGCGCCGCGCGCTGGCGGAAATCACGGGTCTGCCCGCGGTCAGCCTCGCGCCCGCCGCCGGCGCGCAGGGCGAGCTGGCCGGGGTGCTGATGATCACGCGCGCCCTTGAGGACCGCGGCGAACTCGAGACGCGGCGCCGCATCCTTGTTCCAGACTCGGCGCACGGCACAAACCCGGCGACGGCTGCGATGGCCGGGTTCACCGTCACGCAGATCCCGACGGCAGCCGACGGCTCGCTCGACCGCGCCACCATCGAGAAGGAGCTGGACGCTAGCGTCGCGGCAGTCATGGTGACCGCGCCGAACACGCTGGGGCTGTGGGAGCAAGGCATTGAGGAGGTCGCGCACCTCATCCACGATGCGGGCGCCTACTTGTACGGTGACGGCGCGAACTTCAACGCGATCATGGGCCGGGTGCGCTACGGCGACCTCGGTTTCGATGTCATCCACCTGAACCTGCACAAGAGCTTCAGCACGCCGCACGGCGGCGGCGGTCCCGGGGCGGGACCCGTGTGCTGCAACGAGGAACTGGCCCCGTACCTGCCGGCGCCGGTGGTGGTGGAGTGCGAGGACGGCCTCGTGCGGCTGACCGCGCCCGAGCGCAGCATCGGCCAGCTGCAGCAATTCCACGGCAACACCGGCGTTCTGCTGCGCGCGTACGCGTACCTTCGGGCGCTTGGCCTCGAAGGCCTGCGGGCCGTCAGCGGTCAAGCGGTGCTCAACGCCAACTACCTGCGCGTGCTCCTACGCGGCCACTACGACCTGCCCTACGACCGCCCGGTGCTGCACGAGGTGGTGTTCTCAGGCTCGCGCCAGCGCCGCGAGCACGGCGTGCGCACCTACGACATCGCCAAGCGCCTGATCGACCACGGCTTCCACCCGCCGACGGTCTACTTCCCGTTGATCGTGGAAGAGGCGCTGATGATCGAGCCGACGGAAACGGAGCCGCCCGAGGCGATCGAGGCCTTCGCCGAGGCGATGATCGCGATCGCGGAGGAAGCGGAACGCGATCCCGAGATGCTGCACGGGGCGCCCTGGAGCGCCCCCATCGGACGCCTGGACGAGGCGACGGCGGCGCGCAAGCCCGTGCTCCGCTGGCAGGGAGACGGCGCGGACGGCGCATAGGCGCAGGAGCGACCGGCCAACGTCACCCGGTCGAGGCACTGACCGACATGGAGACCGGTGGGCCGGAGCGTACCGAACTGCGAGACACTCGCGTTGGCCGCGGTTGCCGCTTCCCAAAGTAGGATGTCGAGGAACGCCGAGCGTCCCCGAGGACAACCGTGACCGCAGCTCCAACCCTCTCCGCAGCCGAGTTCGCCGCCAAGTGGCGCGAGAGCGCGCGGCGTGAGAGCGCCTCATCCCAAGAGCACTTCATCACCCTCTGCCAAATGCTTGGCGTTCCCACGCCGAACGACCCACCATCAAGCCCCGACTACACCTTCGAGGCCGGTGTGGAACGCCTCAGCACAGGGGGCCGTGGCTGGGCCGATGTCTGGAAGCGCGGGTACTTCGGCTGGGAGTACAAGGGGGACCGCGCCAACCTCACCACCGCCTACCGCCAGCTCCTCGACTACCGTGAGGACCTGGCGAACCCGCCCGCGCTCGTCGTCAGCGACATGGATCGCATAGAGGTCCACACCAACTTCACCGGCACCCGTCCCGCCGTCCACGAACTCACCCTCGACGACCTCGCCGAGGGCGGCGAACGCACCGCTGAGGCGCTCCGCATCCTTCGCGCGGTCATGCTTGACCCCGAGGCGCTGCGGCCCGAGCAGACGCCCGACGAGATCACGCGGCTCGCCGCGACGCGCTTCGCCGAGATCGCGCGGTCGATGCACGACCGCGGCCACGACCCGGAGGCTGTCGCCCACCACCTCAACCGCGTCGTCTTCTGCCTCTTCGCCGAGGACGCCCGGCTGCTCCCGCCGCGTCTCCTCACTGGCATGATCGAGTCGAGGCGCTCGGATCCCGAGGAGTTCGACCGCGGGCTCTCCGCGCTGTTCCGCATCATGTCGGACCGCGAGGCGGGCCGCTTCTTCGGCAACGACCGCGTCGAGTGGTTCAACGGCGGGCTCTTCGACGGCGCCGAGGTGATCCCGTGCACCGCCGACGAGCTGCGCGCGATGCACGACGCTGCACTGCTCGACTGGTCGCGCGTGGAGCCAGCCATCCTCGGCACGCTGTTCGAGCGCGGGCTCGACCCGGGCAAGCGAGGGCAACTCGGCGCGCACTACACCGACTACGCGAAGATCATGCTGGTCGTCGAGCCGGTCGTGCTCGACCCGCTGCGCCGCGAGTTCGCCGCCATGCGCGAGCGCGTTGAGGAGCTGACGGCGGGCCGCGAGCCGGCCCCGCTCACGCTCGACGGACGCCGCCGTGAGCGGCTGCCGGCGTGGGAACGCGAGGCCGAGGCGGCGTGGCGCGCCTTCCTGGAGCGGCTGCGGGCGGTGCGCGTGCTGGACCCGGCGTGCGGGTCGGGCAACTTCCTGTACGTCACGCTGCGGCTTCTCAAGGACTTGGAGCACGAGGCGATCCAGTGGGGCGCCCAGCGGCTGCGCACTACCCGCGAGTTCCCGCAGGTGGATCCGCACAACGTCCTGGGGATCGAGATCAACCGGTACGCGAAGGAGCTGGCGGGGGTCTCGATCTGGATCGGGCACATCCAGTGGATGCTGGACCACGGCTCCGGCTTCGCACGCGATCCGGTGCTGCAGCCACTCGACAACATCCAGCTGCGCGACGCGATCCTCGCCTGCGACGAGGAGGGGGCCCCGATCCCGGCCACCTGGCCCGAGGCCGAGTTCGTCGTGGGGAACCCACCGTTCCTGGGCGCCAAGTTGCTGCGACGGAATCTTGGCAGCGAGTACGTCGAGGCGATGTTCGAGGCGTGGGGTGAGGACGTGGCGGGCATGGCGGACTTCTGCTGCTACTGGCACGAGCTGGCTCGCAGACAGATCGCTAACGGAGCGACCAAACGCGTGGGGCTGCTGGCAACGAACTCAATTCGGGGCGGAGGCAGTCGCCGCACGCTGGAGCGAGTCAAAGACAGCGGCGATGTCTTCATGGCTTGGTCGGATGAGCCGTGGGTCGTCGAGGGCGCCGCTGTCCGCGTCTCGATCGTCGCGCAGGACGATGGCTCGGAAACCCGGCGGACACTCGACGGCGAGGTAGTGCTCGCGATCAACAGCGGCCTCACAACCGGACCAGACCTCGCGACGGCTCAGCGTCTTCCCGAGAATAGCGGCGTTGCATACGTCGCTGACGTTAAAGGTGGGAAGTTTGACATCCTGGGCTCGCGTGCCCGCGAGATGCTGCTGCAACCGACGAACATCAACGGTCGGCGGAACGAAGATGTCGTGTTCCCGTGGGTGAACGGGCTCGACGTGACGCGACGGCCGCGAGACATGTTCATCATCGACTTCGGGACCGACATGCCCGCAGCAGAAGCCGCCGCCTACGAAGCTCCGTTCGCGCACGTGGAGGAGTTCGTGCGGCCCGCACGCTCAATGAAGCGCGAGCAACGGACACGGGATCGCTGGTGGCTACACACTCGGCCGATCCCGGGAATGCGGAGAGCGCTAGCGCCACTACCGCGATTCATCTGTACACCCACGCTCGCTAAGCACCGCCTCTTCGTCTGGCTCTCGGCTCCGACACTGCCCGACCACCAACTCATCGCGATCGCGCGGGAGGACGACTATGCGTTCGGCGTGCTGCACTCGCGGGCGCACGAACTGTGGTCGCTGCGCATGGGGACGAGCCTCGAGGACCGTCCGCGCTACACGCCCACCTCGACGTTCGAGACGTTCCCCTTCCCGTGGCCCCTCGACACGCCCGACGAGGCGCTGACCGGCGAGCAGCGCGCTCACAGCGACGCCATCGCCGGGGCGGCGCAGGCGCTCGACAACGCGCGGCGGCGCTGGCTCAACCCGCCTGAGCTCGTCCGCGAGGAGCCCGATGTCGTGCCCTCGCTCCCCACACGCCTGCTCCCCGTCGACGAGGAAGCCGAACGCGTGCTGAAGCGGCGCACACTCACCAACCTCTACAACGAGCGCCCGACGTGGCTGTCGCACCTCCACCACGCCCTCGACGCCGCCGTCTTCGCGGCGTATGGGTGGGAGGAAGCGGGGGCGCCGGGCGAGTTGGGCGAGGAGGAACTGCTCAGGCGGCTGCTGGAGCTTCAATCTGACGCGATGACGAATCGAACTTCACAGAGAGGTCAGGTCAAATCCCAGCCGGGCAGGGCGGCCGCCTGACGTATCCACGTCGCCAACTGCTCCTCGTCGAGCCCGTCTTCGTAGATGTCGACCCAGCGCGAGTCCTTGCCCGCGCCGGGCGGGACGGGTCGCAGCGACGGGTTTCGGTGCGCCCTTCGTTGACTTCCTGGATGTCTTGCCGGCCATTGCGTTCACTCCAACGCGGGGCATCGCCCGGCTGAACCAGCCGCGGAGAGCATCCGCACCCACCGGTTCCCTCCGTGCTCGCCGGCAACTCGCCAGGGCCCATCCTCAGTCGGCCGTGTAGACAATCACCGGCGCGACAACCCGAGGCGGCGGGTAGCCCTCGCCTTCGGACACGTCGTCCTCGAAGACCTCAAGCAGCGCTACCTGCCGCTCGGCCACTGCGAATTCCACCCTGAAACGGAAGACTCCGGGACCGTCGACCCCGCCGCCAGATGTGTAGCCGCTCGACAGCACCTCGCCGCTACGTCCGATCAACCGCCACTGGACGTTCGACTCGAAGGTGCGTGCGCAGCCGCTGGCTGTAAATCCGCTCTTGACCTCTTCGCCGGCGGAGGGCGAAAGCACGATCACCAGCGGGACGTCGGGCAGGGCGTCGTCGCAGGAGCACTTCAGCGACAATCTGGCGCCTGCTCGGCGTGCCGACACAGAACGACCCACCAGCGAGCCCGGACTACACGTTCGAGGCAGGAGCGGAGCGCCTGAGCAACCGTTCGGAGTTGGACTCGTCGAGTCGGGAAGCACGAGGCTCGATCGGGGCAATCCCATCTTCTCGCTAGGACCAGCGCGAGTAGGGCAAAGACATTGAGCATGCCTAACGGGTTGGTCTACCTGGACAAGGCCGGCAACACCGGCCTCACTTTTCTGGATCCTGCTCAGCCAACGTTTGTGCTTGCCGGCTGGATCGTGGCCGCTGAAACGATGGAGGCAGCACGTTCCGTAGTGAACGCTGTCTCAATCGAGTCAGGATCGAGGGATCTGAAGGGCAGGCGCATGATGCGCACGCCTGTCGGGCGCGAGAGAGTGGAACGCCTCCTCAGGGGGCTTGAGGATCTGGGGTGCTGTCCCGCGTACATGCTTTATGAGAAGCGTTAAGCTGTCGCCCTCAAGATCGTCGAGACCTTTCTCGACCCAGAGTACAACGACCGTCTACCAAGCAGCTTCGAAGCTGACGTCTTCATGAAGCAGGCTTTGGCACAACGACTCTACGACCTTCCTGAAGGGAGCTTAACTCCGGCTTGGGATGCGATTCGCCTCGGTGACGCGGATAGGATGCGTGACTCACTGGATGATCTTGTTGCGCGCTGCATGCTCTTGGGGAGAGGCGAACTGGCTCACTTGCTTGCCGGAGCAAGGAGTCACGTAAAGCGGAACGCAGCAGCTATCGAGGGTACACGAGCCAATCCTGGCTCGCGTCTCAGCGAGGCACTGCCGGCAACTTCACTGATTACCCTCGCGGGCGAGATCGATGCAATTGCACCGGAGTTCGGTCTGACACTCGTGGAAGTCGTCCATGATGAAACGAGTTCGTTTGAGCCGAACCTCGACTGGTCGTTCCAGGTAATGTCAGGATCCGAGCCTGTTGACAATCCGTTCGAACACGTGCTGAAGGACACGAGGGCTGCGGACGCCGCTGCCGCAATCGACTTGGTGGCGAAGGAGTTTCGACCAAGCCTGTCTATGACCCCTTGAATGAGCTTGAGGTGTTCGATCCTGGCGGCTTCTGGGTTCATATCTCGTCCAGCCACCTCGAAATGCGCTTCCACTTCTACGGACCGGATCCCCGAGGCACGGGACGCCGGAGGAAGTCCGCTTCCGGGGCCTGATCTGAAGGATCGGCTTCTCGAGCTGGCGGGCTACGCTCACTTCCGTCCTCACACCGGGAGCGTTGTGAGTGTCCTCTCCGATGAGAACGATCACTGCGTCGCACCGCGAGATTGCGGACCTCGCCTTCTCCTTCCACTCCGCGGTCTCGTAAGCCTCCCTGAGCGAGAAGTCCCTTATACGGTGCAGCGTGTGGCGCTTCGCCTGTGTGTAGAAGCTACCCTTGAGGTCGTCATCCTTGTCGAACTCAAAGCTCACGAAAATGTTGAGTGTGGCCACGAGTCGCTTCTCACTCCCTACCCCGCGTTCACTCCGCGACGCCTGAACTCCTCCGCGACTGAGTCGTAGACCGCGCGTGCATCCGACGCCGCGCGACGTGCATCCGCTTCGGTGGGTTCCGGCCAATCTCCCGGGTATCTGGTCTCTACTCCCCACTCGGTCAGTTCAGCGAGGTCACGTGCGCCAAGCGCACGGGTGAACTGGTCGGAAAGAGGTTGCGCAGGGCGTCTAGGTCGTGGCTAAACGGGAATTCGATCCCTGCCAAGACCAGGGCGGCCTTCAGCGCCTTCTCCGCAGCCTGCTGGAAGAGGAAGCACGCGTGACGCGGGGAAGAGGGCGGGTCGGTCAGCAGGCGCTGGGCGATCTCAAGGTCTTCCTTCGAGAACCGCAACCAGCGAAGCGCCTCCTCCCTGACGGGGTCAGGGGCGCTCATAGACGACGGCTCCTTCGCGAAGCGCCGCGTGGAGGACGCTTCCCACGACGTGACCCCGATGCGAGATTTCTTCGGGTGTGGTAACCACGATGTCCTTGCTGACCGGAAGGTCTCCAAGCACTCGACGCATCTGGACCGCAGCCTGCCGCTTGTCCGCCACGTCGCGCATGACGACCAGCAGGTCCACGTCGCTCCCCTCGTCGGCCGTGCCCCGCGCGTGTGAGCCGAAGAGGATGACCCGTGCCGGCTCGAACCGCCCAACAATGCGGTCCACCATCGTTTCAATCAGCGCTTGGGAGGTCATCGCCTAGTCCCTTCCGAACTGCCTAGCCACTTGAGAGACTTGCTCCCCATCACGTCAATGGCCCCGATGCTAGGGAGACTAGCGTAGACCAGTCCCCGGCGTGCAGCGCCGAGCCTTCACTTGTGGCAGGCGATGCAGACCTTGGTCTGACCGTAGAGGTCGTCGATGTCGATAGGCTCCTCATCCGGGCGGAGCGGGTTGACCTGCAGCTTCGTTCGCACTCGCTCCAGACGCTGATGGTGATCATGCTTGATCTGCTCCACCCGCTCAGGCCGGGCTAGCTCATCGAGCGACCCGCCCCGGCTGCCCCAGGTCATCGGGAATACTCCCGCTGAACTGATTCTCGCTCAGCCCCAGGGAGCCCAGGCTGGTCAGTTGGCCCAGCTCTGGGGGAATGCTGCCACTGAGTTGGTTGCTCCCCAAGTACAGCTCCTCCAGAAAGGCCAGTTCGTCCAGCCACTGCGCGAAGTTGGCCCAGAGAGCAGATTGGAGCTCAAGTTGATCGACTTCAGGTTGGTTAGGTGCTCCAACCAATGGGGAATGCCTCCAGCAAGTTCGTTGTTGCTCAGGTCAAGTGTTTCCAGGCTGGTCAGATACGCCAGCCCAGCACCAGCGCTAGGGACAGTCTGAACAACTCGCCAGAGCGAGTGAGGGGATGGGATCATGGCGCGTGATCGGGGAAGGGAGCGTGCCGCTCATGCATCAGCCGACGTTCGCCAGCGTGGAGTTCGAGCAGAAGAAGCGCAGGACGCGCCGTGAGTTGTTCCTCGAACGCATCGACAGCCTCGTGCCCTGGGAGGACTGGAGGCGCTCATCGAGCCGCACTACCCCGGGGCGGGACGGGGACGGCGGCCCTACCCGCTGGCGGTGATGCTGCGCATCCACTGCGTCCAGCTCTGCTACAACCTCAGCGACCCCGCCATGGAGGGCCTCCTCTACGAGGCCGAGTCGGTGCGGCGCTTCGGCTACGACAAGGTGCGCTACCGCGGTCTGGCGAAGAACCGGGAGCGGCTGGCGCTGCTGCTGGGCTTGACGAACCTGCTGCGAGCCGAGCCCCAACTCGCCTGACCCGGGGTGACGTGCGTCCCCCGCGCCCGTCGAAGCGGACGGGAAGGCAAACGAGGCCCCCGACCTCCCCCGGCCCCCTCCCCTACCGTCTTCCTTGCCCAATACAACCTGCCGCCGGAGCAAATCGCCGCCGCCAGCCCACTTGCTCAGAGGATTCCTAGGTTGAGGTGTTGCAGGGTTGGGCCGCCAGAGCACTCGCTACCACACTGGCCCCAATCGCCGAAGTAGACTCCAGGATCGATGCCGCTAGTGGTTTGAGTCTTCTCTCCATAACACTCACTCTCCTTCCCGTTGCAGGACAATCGAATCGACTGTCGGTTACTCGCGCCCGTAGGTGCGAAGCTATGTGGTTCAACAGAACCAGCGCTGAGAAGGCGATGAGGCCAACGGATAGCCAAGGGATGAACCCGAGTGCAACGACCCCTTGCGGCCCAACCCTGCAACTCTCGAGGTTTTAGCACAGCGGCTGCGCGGTCTTGGGCAAGGGGCCCGCACTCCACCGTCCATCCCCCAGCCCCACCCGTTATCCTGACCCCGCCATGACCACCGACACCTTCGATCCCGCCCTCCTTGAAGGCGAGGCCTTCCACCTCAACCCCTACCCCGTCCTTAAGCGTCTGCGCCACGAGCATCCCGTCTGGCGACACCCCCGCGATGGCGCCTGGTTCGTCACGCGCTACGAGGATGTCGTCGACGGCTTCCTCGACCACGACGCCCTCTCCAGCACCATCTTCGAGCAGTCCCACAGCGCCGTCTTCGGTCCCTCCCTCACCGCCATGGACGGGGACGAGCACAACCAGAAACGCGCCATCATCGCCCCCGAGTTCGTCGGCCGGAAGCTTGACGCCTTCATGCCGGTCATCGAGCGCAACGTGCGCGACCTCATCGTGGGCTTCACCGAGAAGGCCGCCCGCGACCTCGTCGAGGGCTTCATCGAAGGCCGCGAAACCGACCTCGTCGACACGTTCAGCACGCGCCTCCCCGTCAACGTCATCGTCGACATGCTGGCCCTGCCCCAGTCCGACCACGACCGCTTCCACTACTGGTACCCCACCTTCCTCGCCGGCCTCTCCCCCGACCCCGTCCTGCGCAAGAAGGGCATCGAGGCGAACCAGGAGTTCCACGACTACCTCGAACCGTTCGTCCAGGAGCGCCTCCGCAATCCCGGCGAGGACCTGATCTCGAAGCTCTGCCTGGCCGAGGTCGAGGGTGAGAAGCTCTCCGTGCACGACATAAAGTCGTTCGCGAGCCTCCTGCTGACGGCCGGCGGCGAGACCACCGACCGGGCGATCGCGAACCTCTGGTGGCTCCTCCTCAACCATCCCGAGCAGTTCGCCGCCGTGCAGCAGGACCACTCGCTGATCGACCAGGCCTTCACCGAGACGATGCGCTGCGAAGCCCCCGTCGGCGGCGAGGTTCGCCTCGTCCTGCGGGACTGCGAGATGCGCGGTGTGACCATCCCCGCTGGGGACGTCGTGTCCCTTTCGATCCACTCAGCCAACCACGATGAGCGTTTCTTCGCCGACCCCGAGACCTTCAACATCTTCCGTGAGGACCTCTACATCGGGAGGGAGATGCGGGTCGGCTACCGCGAGGGTGGCCGCTCGAGCCACATCGGCTTCGGGCTGGGCAAGCACTTCTGCGTGGGCTACCAGCTCGCCCGCACGGAGGCGGTCGTCGGTACCCGCATGATCCTTGAGGCCATCGGCGACGCGCGCATCAAACCCGGCCGCAACCCCGTCATGGGTGGGAACGCCGGCATGCGCTCCGTCACCTCGCTCGACATCGAGTTCGACGTCGCCTGACCCCCGGGCGCGCCTCGCGCCCGCTTGCCCTAAACTCCCCCACGCGAACGCACCGAACAGGAGGCGCACCACCTATGGAATATCGCAACATCGGCAGCTCGGACCTGCGGGTCTCCGTCGTTGGTCTCGGCTGCAACAACTTCGGCATGCGCATCGACGCCGACGCCGCCAAAGTCGTCGTCGACAAGGCCCTCGACCTCGGCGTGAACTTCTTCGATACCGCCGAGATGTACGGCATGGGCGCCTCCGAGGAGATGCTCGGCGCCGCCCTCGGCGACCGTCGCGGCGATGTCATCATCGCCACCAAGTTCGGCATGCCCGGCCCCGACATGACCTCGCGCGGCAGCGGTTCACGCGAGTACATCACGAACGCTCTCGAGAAGAGCCTGGGGCGGCTCGGCACCGACTACATCGACCTCTACATGGTCCACTTCCCCGACCCCGACACACCCGCCGCGGAAACCGCGGGTGTGCTCAACGACCTGGTCAAGGAAGGCAAGATCCGCCACGTCGGTATCTCCAACGTCTCCGCCGAGCAGATCGCGGAAGCGAAGCAGGTCACCGAGTCGAACGGGCTCTCGCCCTACGTCTCCGTCGAGAACGAGTGGAGCCTCGTGGAGCGGGCCATCGAGGCCGAGGTCGCGCCGGCTTCGCTCCAGTGTGGCTACGGCATCCTGCCTTACTTCCCGCTCGCCGGCGGCTTCCTCACTGGCAAGTACCGCCAGAACGAGGAGATGCCCGATGGCAGCCGTTTCAAGGAAGGCATGCTGGCGGGACTCGCGGGCAAGTACGTCAACGACCGCAACTGGGGCATCCTCCAGGCGGCCGAGGAGTACGCGAGCGCCAACGGCCACTCCGTGCTTGACCTGGCCATGAGCTGGCTGCTCTCCCGCGAGGGCGTGCCCAGCGTCATCTCCGGCGCGACCCGGCCCGACCAGGTCGAGTCGAATGTCGCCGCCGCCAACTGGACCCTGAGCGACGACGACGTTGCCGCCATCGACGCGCTCGCGAGCTAGCCGCTCGTGATCCTGCCCACGCTCTCGTTGAACCTCGGGAGCGCCGAGCCCGACCGTCTCATTGCGTTCTATCGCGAGACGGTCGGGCTTTCTCCTGCCCCGGAACTCAGCCCCGGCGCGTTCGCGCTCCGCGGGAGCTTCCTCATCGTCAGTGGGCACAGCGAGGTGACTGGCCCCGCCACCGATGCCGTGCGCTGCCTCATCAACTTCGTCGTCGACGACCTCGACGCCGAGCAGGCCCGCCTCGAGGCGAGCGGCGTGGAGTTCGTGCGGAGCAAGGGCGAAGAGCCGTGGGGCGGCCGCATCTCCACCTTCCTCGACCCCGACGGCAACTACTGCCAGCTCATCGAGACGCCCGAGTCGCGGTCACCAGGCGGGTAGCCGGGACCTCGGGTCTGCTCAGGAACGGTCGTCGGGAACGTCGAGTTGGGCGATCCCGATCCCGTGCTCGCCCTGCACGACGTACAGCAGCCAGGCGTCCCCGTTCTCTTCGAAGACGGCCGGATCGCGCAATTCGTGGACGGGTTCGGGGGCGAAGCCGCGAACGCTGGGAGTGACCGGCAGCGTCGCGCCTTCCCAGACGCGAGCCGGCCGAAGCACCTCCTGCGCTGGCCCCGCCGTCCACTCGCGCCAGTTGCTCCGCAGCGCAATGGGCGAGGCGAGGATGCGCTCGGGGGCGTCACCGACGTTGCTCCAGAAGACCCAGAGCGTGTCGCCGCGCCGGAGGAGGGCGCAGTGGCGCATCGTGTCGGGGAAGAGCTGCGGCCCCCGCTCGAACTGACTCAGGCCATCGACCGAGCGGTAGAGGATGCCCGGCATCGACATGCCGTACCAACCGGGCTCCGCGATGTCGTCGAGCCGGACCATGCGCAGGTAGCTGGTCGAGAGGATCTCCTCGCGCGCCTCGAAATGAATGCCGTCGCTGGAGAGGGCGACGCGAGAGACCTGGCGGCCGTCGGCGAGTTGGCCGTGGTAGTAGAGGCGAATCAGCCCCGCCTCGTCGTCCGCGTGCGCGTCGGGTGAGGCGATGTGGGGGTAGACCAACCCCCGCGCGACGTACTCGGCCAGTCCGGGCGCGAACTGATCGGGAGCCACGGGGAAGTGCGACTGCTCCAGTTGGAGCGTACCGGGCTCATGCATTGTCCAGGGCCCGAGAAGCTGATCGGCGTAGGCGAGGCGGATGTAGCGGCCCTTGTGGTCCGCGAAGTACAGGTAGAACTCGCCCAGCCGTCCTGCCGCCGTGTCCGACAACCAGTCGGGGGCGCGAATCAGCGAGGGCCCGTTGATGTTGCCGCCCATCTGGGCGTCCATGTCAGGACGGATGATCGGTTCGTCGGCGAGTCGCGTGGCGCGCATCAGGCTTGGGCGCTCAGCCTGCCCCTCGGGGCAGCCGGGGTCAACGCGCTCCCGCAGGGTCACTTCCCGCTCGCTCTCGTCGCGACGGCGCCAGGCGCCGCCCATGAACTGCACCGCCAGCGAGCTGACCCACACGCTGACCGTGAACGAGGCGACCGCGACGGTGATGTTCTTCGCCAGCTCGGTCCCGGCGTCGCCCCCGGTGACCTGAAAGGAAGCCAACCCGGTCGCCGGCGCGGGTGTGTTCCGAGTCGGTGTCGGCGCGGGAGCGCGCAGATCGAGGAGGCGTAGGGAGACGGGGAGCAATTGTGGCGAAGCCGTTGTCGCGGGAAGCTCGACCACGGTGGGCGTGCTGGTCGGTGACGGCGGGGTGGGGGCGCTGTCTGGCTCCGTCGCCGTTGGAAGCGGCGTGGCCGCATCTGCTGAGGCGGCCTCCGGTGGCTGGTGAGGGGTCGGTGTCGGCGCTGGAGCGGGGGTTGGCGTTGGAGCGGGCGTCGGGGTTGGAGTGGGAGTTGGGGTCGGAGTGGGCGTTGGGGTCGGGGTTGGCGTCGGAGTCGGGGTTGGCGTCGGAGTCGGGGTTGGCGTCGGTGTCGGAGTCGGAGTTGGCGTTGGCGTTGGCGTGGGGGTTGGCGTTGGCGTGGGGGTTGGCGTTGGCGTGGGGGTCGGCGTTGGCGTTGGCGTGGGCGTTGGGGTCGGAGCGGGCGTTGGCGTCGGAGTGGGCGTTGGGGTCGGCGTCGGAGTTGGAGTCGGCGTCGGGGTTGGGGTTGGTGTCGGAGTCGGGGTCGGAGTCGGGGTCGGTGCCGGTATTGGGGTTGGTGTTGACGTCGGCCTGGGGGCTGGCGACGGCGCGGGTCTGGGCCTTGGTGTTGGAGTAGGGGTTGGCGTGGGAGTCGGCGTGGGGGTTGGCGTCGGAGTCGGCGTCGGCGTCGGCGTCGGAGTCGGAGTCGGCGTCGGAGTCGGCGTGGGGGTTGGCGTTGGCGTGGGTGTTGGTGTTGGCGTTGGCGTGGGAGTTGGGGTTGGAGTTGGAGTTGGGGTTGGCGTCGGAGTGGGAGTTGGAGTTGGCGTCGGAGTGGGAGTTGGCGTCGGAGTGGGAGTTGGAGTTGGCGTTGGCGTGAAGGCTGCGTTGATGGCGATCGTGATGGTGCGCCACGGCCGCTTCGTCGTTTCCGCGAACGAGAATGTCGCGGGTCCACTGTTGCCGGGGGCGGCCAGGAGAACGTCGGCGGCGCCCGCGTGGGTCCCAGTCCCGCCGCCGCTCTTTTCCGAGAACCGCTCCGCGTGTTCGGAGGGAGCGCTGACCGTCCGGTCGCCGTCGTCCACCGCGAAGATGCGAAGCACGCGTGTCCCTTCTCTCGATGCCGGGATGCCTGGCGCGACCGGCTCGTAACCGGTGCCGGTTCCAACGGCACTCGGCCCGATGGGGCCGTCGCGATCCACGCCGCTGTAGCGGAGGACGGCGGCTACGGCCTCGCTCGGGCCATTCCTCCAGTCCAGCCCGTAGCTGCCGGGCTCGCTCCCATCGGCGATGCGGTACCAGGTGGCGAGGACGGCGTCCTTGTCGTGAGAACTCCGGGTCTCCAGCGCCCCCGCGTCCTCCCCGGTGGCTCCCATGTCGAGCAGCGTCCACCCCGCCAGTTCGCTTGGCGAGCGTCGGTTGGCGGTCGCGAGGATCGCGATCAGCAGGTCCCCCTCCTCGCCTGGCGGCATGCCTACCTCGATGCTCTCCGGCAGGTCGCTGGAGGGCTTGCGAGCTGTCTCGACCCCAGCGAACGCCGGTCCCATGGGCGTCGGGGTGGGTGTTGGCGTGGGGGTTGGCGTTGGCGTGGGGGTTGGCGTTGGCGTTGGCGTGGGTGTGGGCGTGGGGGTCGGTGTGGGAGTGGGTGTGGGCGTTGGAGTAGGCGTGGGTGTCGGTGTCGGTGTCGGGGTGGGCGTCGGCGTTGGCGTTGGCGTTGGCGTTGGCGTGGGAGTGGGAGTGGGCGTCGGTGTGGGAGTGGGGGTTGGCGTTGGCGTCGGCGTCGGCGTTGGCGTTGGCGTGGGAGTCGGAGTGGGCGTCGGGGTCGGAGTGGGCGTCGGGGTCGGTGTGGGAGTGGGTGTGGGAGTTGGAGTAGGCGTGGGTGTCGGTGTCGGTGTCGGGGTGGGCGTCGGCGTTGGCGTTGGCGTTGGCGTTGGCGTGGGAGTGGGAGTGGGCGTCGGTGTGGGTGTCGGCGTCGGTGTGGGAGTGGGGGTTGGCGTGGGAGTAGGCGTCGGCGTGGGAGTAGGCGTCGGCGTGGGAGTAGGCGTCGGCGTGGGAGTAGGCGTGGGCGTGGGCGTCGGGGTTGGCGTTGGCGTTGGCGTTGGCGTGGGAGTCGGAGTCGGCGTGGGAGTAGGCGTTGGCGTCGGGGTTGGCGTTGGCGTTGGCGTGGGAGTCGGGGTTGGCGTTGGCGTTGGAGTCGGTGTGGGCATCGGTACTGACAGTGGGTTCAGAACGATCGTGCCCGTTCGCCACGCCTTCCGGTTCGGGAGATCAAGGTTGAAGACCGCCGAACCGCTAGCTCCCGGGCCCGCGAGGGCAGCATCGGCCGCTCCCGCAATCACCCCGTTACTACCAGGGCTGCCAGTGAAGAAGCGCTCCTGGTGCCCGTCCGGCGCGCCCTCCGTAGCGCTAATGGAGGCGCCGAACACTGCGAACACACGCACGAGCCGTGTTCCTCCCAGTGTCGCGTCCACACTTGGCGCCGTCGGCGCGTCATCGGTCTCGCCGGTCGCGAACAGGCGCTGACCTATTGGGCTGGCGGGATCCACGCCGCGGTAGCGCAGGATCGCGCCGCCGCCCCGGGTCTTCCCGTCCGCCCAGGTGAAGGCGTAGCTCTCCCCTTCGGAGCCGTCTGCGACCCGGTACCAGATGGCGAGCCGGGCTTCGTCTTCGGCCGCGATGCCGCTGTCGATCAGCGTCCACCCGGCGGGACCTTCGGGCGTGCGGTCGCGAGCGAGGGCCACGAGCGCGATGAGAAGATCGCCGCTCTCTCCTGGAGGCACATCGACGGTGATGTTCTGGGCCCCGCCGCTCGACCGCTTGGCTGCTGTCCGAACGTCGACGAACTCGGGCGCGGTGGAGCTGGCTCTCAGGGTGAGGGAGGCGTTCGGCTGCAGTGTCACTACTGGCAGCAGTACGACGAGTGCGAGAAAGACCCCAGTCGCTGCGGCAACGAGACGGAGGACCACCGGATGTCCCTGCGTGGAGAGCGATCAGTAGCGGCCGGCGATGGGCGGCTACTGTGTCCGCGAAGCATAAATTCTATTAGCAAAAATTGCTATGTTAAATCGTTGTAGCCTGTGCGGCTCCGGTGCTGGCGACGAGCGTCCACCACGCTCTCGCGTAGAATTTGCCGCAACCTCTTCGTGGGAGCGCGCGCATGAGCATCCTCGATCTCTTCAAGCTCGATGGGAAAGTCGCGATGGTGACGGGTGGCGGCGGCGGCATTGGCCGTGGCATCGCCCTCGGCCTGGCCGAAGCTGGCGCCGATGTCGCCGTGGCGGGCCGTCGCGAGCAGTTGCTGAAGGATGTCGGCAAGGAGATCGAGGACCGTGGCCGGCGCACGCTCGCCCTGCCGACCGATGTCCGCGACTGGACGAAGGTCGAGGGCCTCGTCCAATCGATGATGGACCACTTCGGGAAGATCGATATCTGGGTCAGCAACGCGGGCGGCCTGCAGGAGCAGAGCGTCAACTTCCTCGTGAAGACGCCCGAGGAGTCGTGGGACACCACCACGACGCTGAACTTCAAAGCCCCCTGGATGTGCGCCAAGGCCGTCTGGCCTGCCATGCGCAGCACTGGCGGCGGGGTCATCATCAATGTCAGTTCTGTCGGCGCGATCTCCCGGGGCGCCCCCACGAACGGCGTCTACACCGCCTCCAAGGCGGGCCTGAACCACCTGACGAAGACGCTCGCGCTCGAGATGGCGCCCTTCAACATCCGCGTTAACGCCATCCTCCCCGGATCGGTTCGTACCGAGGACTACGAGGACGCCTCAGGTGGCGGTGACGACTATTTCGAGGAGATGGCGAAGAGCCAGCCCCTCAAGCGGCTCGGCAAGGAAGAGGACTTCGGCGCCGCCGCCGTCTACCTCGCCTCCGACGCCTCAAGCTGGGTGACCGGCCACCTGCTCATGGTGAGTGGCGGGCCGTAAGCAGATCCCGTTTGCGAGTGGCCGGCTGTCTGCTGGACGGCCCGAACAACCCGTACGAGAGTGAACTGAGGAGGTTCCCGTGCCTGAAGGAATGCGTGACCACGAGGTCGTTTCCGTCTACCCCTACAGCGACGAGCAGATCGATCAGCTCATGAACGACGCCGGCGAGTGCATCCTGATGTGGGGCACCAAGGACGGCTGGCCCGTGGGTGTCTACCACTCCTTCGTCTGGAAGGACGGCAAGTTCTGGATCACCTGCGCCGCCCACCGCCACCGCGTTGCAGCCATCCGTCGCGACGGGCGCGTCTCCGTCGCTGTCAGCGGCATCTCGGCGAAGAGCCCGGACTCCCCGCGCGGCGCCGCCACGGCCAAGTGCCGCGCCGTCATCCGCGAGGACGCCGAGACCAAGGAGTGGTTCTATCGCGCGCTCGCCCATAAGGCGAACCCGGACGACAAGGCTGCCGAGGACGACTTCGTGGAACGCCTCGATTCACCCCTGCGCATCATCATTGAGGCCACGCCCGAGAAGTGGATCACGTTCGACAGCGGCAAGTCAGGCAAGGATGTCGCCGGCACCCTCACCGAAGAGGAGCGCGGCCCGCGTCTGGACTCCGACCGCGTCCGCATGCGCGCCGAGCGCGAGCGCCGCGGCCTCGATCCGGACGCCCGCTAGCGAGGCCCCCTTCAGAGATCGCTGTCTGCGCCCCCGCCTCGCCGCAGCGGACACTTGCTCCGTGCTACGATGGCTGCCATGAGCGCTACGGCGGAGACCCCCGTCCCAAGCGGTGCCCTTGAGTGGAACACGCTCTTGTTTGTCCGCTATCGGGAAGGGAAGAAGACGCGTACGGCCGATCTGCGCGGGCCGGAGTGGCACGCGGCGTTTTCGATAGCAGGCCTCATAGGGTCGGAACAAAGACTCTGGAAAGATCTGAGCATAGCTATAGGTGTTCGGGACGGAACTCCAGTTTGGGTCCGGGTTGTTCGCGACTACAATGGTCGCACCGGGACGGGGTTCATACCCTGGAGCGAGGTTCTCGCTGTGGAATATGAAGGCGACGAGGCTCCGCTCGGTGAGGGATTCATTCCCCCTGCGCAGGCTTCCAGCTAGATGTACACCATCACCCTGATCGACCCAGGCCGGGTTCGATTCAGGCTCGATGCCGACAACGCCAGGGTCACGGACTATCACATCACTTTCTACAAGGTCGAAGACGATGCGGAAGTGTTGGTCGCTTCGTTCTTCCTAAGTGACGTAGAAGAGGTCATCGACCTGTCGAAGCTGGAGCCGTTCCCCCCGGAGACGGAGGACGAAGCTCCCGACGCCTGAGTGAGGGTCTCCTCGAAGGCAAGTGAGGGGATCACGGTCTTCTCAGACCACGTCGAACTCGAGCTCCAGCTTCGGTGTCTCGTTCATCGGGCCGGCCACCTGGATGTGCGCCTTGCCGCCTGCCTTCACGCGCGGGTTCCCCATCGCCGCCAGCAGCGCCTTCGACCCGATGACGGCCTCCGAGCGCGCCAGCTGGTAGCCGACACAGAAGTGCTTACCGAGGCCGAAGCCGAGATGGCTCGCCTGACCGCCCTCGTAGTACCCCGACCGTAGCTCGCGGCCGAAGTAGAGGTCGTCCCGGAACAGGTCGAACTCGTCCGGGTGGTTGAACACACGGTCGTCGTGGTTGGCCGCGAAGATGGAGAAGTGGGCCTCGGCCCCCACCGGGATCGTCTGGCCGTACATCTCGATCGGCTCGATCACGTCGCGCTGCTGGCTCCCAGCTGGGGGCGTGATCCGCATGGTCTCCGTAAACACGCGGTCGAAGAGGTCCGGGTCGCGCTTCACCTCGGCGAACTGCTCCGGGTTCTCCATCATGTGCACCCACATGTTCCCGATCGCCTTGTCCGTCGTCTCGCCGCCCGCCACCAGCAGCAGGCTCGAGAACGCCTTGATGTCTTCCCTGGACATGCGCGCCCCGTCTACCTCGGCCATGCAGAGCTTCGAGATCAGATCCTCGCCGGGATTGACGCTGCGCTCGTCCACCAGCCTGTCGATGTAGGCGTGGAACTGCTGGTTGCACTCGATGCCGTACACCCGCTGCTCGGGTGTGCCCGTCAGCCCCGCCATCATCGCCGGGTACCACTCGTGGAAGAGGTCGTGGTCCTCCTGCGGCAATCCCAGCATGTCGATGATCACCATCACCGGCAGCCGCGAGCTGAACGCGTCGATTAGCTCAACCTCGCCCTTGTCCGCGAACTCCCGCGCCAGCCGCTCCGCCGCCGTCGCGCTGAAGCGCTCGATCAGCTCCTGCGTGTTGCGCTCGATGATCGGCAGGATCGGTTCGAGCCGCCGCCCCGAGAACTCGGGCGCCACGATGTTGCGCCGCTTCGTGTGCTCCTCGCCGTCGAACTGCATCATCGTCGTGCCGAACACGAGCGCCATCGAGCGCTCCAGGTTCTTGCTCGAGTAGTGCACGTTGTCGCGGAAGGCGTTCACCACGTCGTCGTAGCGCGTGATGTACCAGAGGCCGTGCATCTCGTCGTGGTAGATGGGGAAGTGGTCCCGCAGCACCTTCAGGTGCGGGTAGGGGTCCCGCCAGTAGTCCGGCGTGTCGAACACCGCCGGGTCGAAGCTCACGGCCGTCATCGCGTGCCTCCTGCCGCTAGCTCGGCGGCTCCCAGATCGCCGGCTCGAGTCCCATCAGGCCGTGGTGGAACTGCTCGATCGGCAGATTCGAGACCGGCTGTCCGTACGCCGAGCGCGGCGGCAGCTCCACCGGATGCCCCGGTTCCGACGAGATCAGGTCGCCTGTGCGGCGGTCCTGCAGCAGGTCGAGTAGCAACTGCGCCTGCTGCGCCGGAGTCATCCAGCCCGCCACGATCTCGTCGGACGGGCCATCGCCCGGGAAGACGCCCCGCAGCATCGGCGTGTCCGTGGCGCCCATGCCGAGGCCGTTCACGCGCACGTTCTGGCCCTGGGCGGCGAACCCAAGCGCCCACGCCTGGATGTACCCGTTGAGTACCCACTTCGAGGAGTCGTAGAGGTCGCTCCCGGGTCCGCCGCGCGTGCCCCCTGGCTCCAGCGGCGGCAGGACATGGTCCGTCGAGATGACGACGATGTCGCCCTCGCGCTCGACCAGTGATGCCGCAAACGCGCGCTCCAGCAGGTACACGCTCCTCACGTTCGTGTTGTAGAAGCGCTCGTACTCCGAGAGCGCCTCCTCGCGCGACAGATCCAGCGGCGACGACCCGTAGATGGCGGCGTTCATCACGACTACGTCCACCCCGCCGAAGTCGCGCAGCACCCCGTCCACGAAGCCACGTATCGCCGCAGCATCCGAGACATCGCAGGGATACGCGCGCACCGTTCGACCGCTCGTCGCCGCGATCTCGTCGGCCACGGCGCTCACTTCCGGCTGGATGTCGCAAATCGCGACATCCGCCCCTTCGCTCGCGAGGGCGCGGGCATAGGCCGTCCCCAGCCCCTGCGCCGCCCCCGTGACGACTCCAACTTTCCCGTCCAGAAATCCCATCGTTCCCCTCCTACGCCCGGAAGGCCGACTTCATGATGCCGACCTTCATAGAGAAATCGTCGCTGCGCGGTGTCAGAACCACCGGGTCGTCGACCCAGACGGGGATGTTGTAGCCGCTGCGCCCGTCCTTGATCAGGTCGATCACGACCTGCGCCACGTCGCCCGGCTTCATCCAGCCCGCAATCACCTCGGGCGTGATGTTCGCCTCGCCCGTGAAGCCCCGCAGCATGTGCGAGTCCGTCGCCCCCAGGCAGATGCCGTTTACGCGGATGTTGTGCGCGTCGCCTGCCTTCGACCAGCTCAGCAGGAATCCGTTCAGCCCCCACTTCGAGGCGTCGTAGGTGTCCATCACCCAGCCGCCGCCCGAGGGCCGGTTCTTCTGCGTGTAGATGTGGTCGGTGGCGATGTTCACGATGTCGCCCCCGCCCTGCTCCTGCATGATCCGGAACACCGCCCGCCCGAACACGTAGTAGGCGCGGTTGTTCACGTTCATCACGCGGTCGTAGTCCTCAATCGACTTCTCCCACGGGTCCGTCGGCGTGGTCATCGCGATCGTGCCGGCGTTGTTGATCAGCACGTCGATCCGCCCGAACGCCTCCATCGTGCTGTCGACCACCCGCCAGCAGTCCTCGGGCACGCCCGTGTCCGCGTGGAAGGCGCGCGTCTCGACGCCGTGCGCGTCGCCGATCTGGCTCGCGCGTTCGTCCACGTTCTCGCGGATGTCGCAGATGGCGACCTTCGCGCCCTCCGCCGCGACGGCGTTTGCGAACGCGACGCCGACCCCCTCGGCGGCGCCCGTCACGAGCGCCACCTTTCCGTCAAGGAAACCCATGCCAACCTCCCATTAGCCTGGCGCGGGATGCGCCGGCATTGTTGAATGCGATGGCGCGCATCCTACGAGCTTGGGGGACGCCCTGCATGGGCCGCCGGCGCCCCGCTAGCGGTTCTTCTGCACGTGCACGCGACGGTCCCCCGACGAGCTCCAGGTCATGACGCGGGTCGGCTTGAACGAGACGACGACGCGGTCCGGTGTGTTGGCGATGTGCTCGTAGCTGCTCTCCCAGTTGTCGCCGCCGTACTTGCGCGCGATCGCCTCCGTCACCGTCCCCAGCCCCGGCGTGATCTCGCACGTCTCCGCCGCCAGCACGACGGTGCGCTGGTCCGGGTCGCCCGGCTCGTCGACGCAAATCGACACGCGCCCGTCACGCTCCAGGTTGCGCGTCTTGAGGCGGGGGGCGGTCGTGCTGAAGTAGACCATCCCGTCCTCCCAGTGGAACCAGATCGGCGTCAGTTGCGGAAAACCGTCGGGGTTGACGGTTGCCACGATCGCATTGCGCGGCTCGGCCAGGAACGCATCCATCTCCTCAGGGGACATCGGCATCGGAACCACCTCCAGGGCCCAGGTTGGGCCGCGCGCAAGTGTAGCGCGGGGGGAGGGATGGGAGGTGGCCTGACCCGGGCAACAACCGGGCTGCGCTAGACTACCTCCGCGGGATGGCGCCCGCCTCTCGGCCTGTGCCCTGCCAGAGGAAGGTCGTACGCTCCACGGGGAGTGCGCAAGATGGAGACCTTGATCCTTGAGGATTTCCGCTGCTTTGCAGGTCGGAACGAGGTGCCGATCCGCCCGCTGACGCTCCTCGTTGGTGAGAACAGCACGGGCAAGACCTCGTTCCTCGCTGCGGTCAGGGCGGCTCACGACCTGCGCTCCCTGGAAGTCCCTGACTTCAACGAGGATCCGTTCCGGTTCGGCAGTTACGCCCAGATCGCGAACGACGGGCAGGGCGAGGCCAACAGCTTCATGATCGGCCAGCAACTCACTCCCACGCAGTCGGATGGGCCTGACGAGGCCATATGCGTGGAGGTGCGCTTCCACTCGTCCGGCGCGCAGCCGGTGATCGCATCCCTCTCCGCTTCCCGTGGGGAGTACGAGATCGTGTACGAGCTGGAAGGCGACGCCCATCTCTCGTTTCGGGTGGCTGAAGCCGTCGTGATGCGGCAAGCGTTGGGCACGTCGTTCGGGGGCGCGCTCCCGCTCCCGCTCCTGCTCGCGGGAGGCATCCAGCGCCTGTTCATACAGGGGCGCTCCGGCTCGAACGAAGAACAGCCGCTGGATGCGGATCACGAGAAGCGACTCGACGAGATGGTTGCGGATTTGGCGCGCTTCACGGGGCCTCGTCCCTATGCGTTCGCTCCCATTCGGACGAGTCCCCAGCGGACCCACGATCCGAGGACGGAGGTTCCCAGCCCGGAGGGCAGGCACATCCCAATGATGCTCCAGCGCCTGCTTGGCAACGGGGCCGAGCCAGACTTCCGGGAGCGGCTGGAGGCGTTCGGCGATGAGAGCGGCCTTTACTCCAGCCTGGGAGTCCGCAAGCTTGGGCAGGTGGACAGTGACCCGTTCCAGATCGAGGTCAAACTGTCTGGCGGTGGGCCTGCGCGCAACCTTGTCGACGTCGGCTATGGCGTGAGCCAGGCTATCCCGATCATCGCCGACTGCGTCTCGGCGGAGCCGGGCTCGGCGCTGCTCATCCAGCAGCCAGAGGTGCATCTGCACCCGCGCGCGCAGGCGGCGATGGGGTCGTTCTTCGCTCAGCTTGCGCAGAGCGAGAGGAATCGGCTGGTCATCGAGACGCACAGCGATTACCTGCTTGATCGCATCCGCATCGACGTGCGGGAGGAGAAGATCAACTGTCGCGACGTGGTGATTCTCTACTTCGAGCAGGACAGCCACGGCGTGAAAATCCACCCGATCGAGCTTGACGGAGCGGGCAATCTGGTGGGCGTCCCCGATGGCTACCGGCGCTTCTTCCTTGAGGAGCAGCGCCGCTTTCTCGGCATCGACTGACCGTGTGCGCGATCGTTGATGCAAACATGGCCAGCAGGTTCTTTGGGCTTGACGCTGATCTGCTTCCGCTGTGGAAATGGATTGATGATGGACAGGGCGTGCTCGTCGTGGGAGGCCCCCTCACGCAAGAGCTCAGCAAAGTTGGTGGCGCTGCGGACCAGATACGGTCGTGGCTACAAGCTGGGCTCGCCTTCCGAGAGGACACTGCCAAGATTGAGTTGGAGCAGGGCCGGATCGAAGGGAGGTGTTCCTCGAACGACCCGCACATCATCGCCCTTGCGCGTGTCTCAGGAGCGCGCCTCCTCTGCTCAAGTGACAAGAAACTGCACGCTGACTTCCGCGATCGCGCGTTGATCAACAACCCTCGAGGGGCGGTCTACCAGGGCGCTGGCCACACCCATCTGCTCGGGCACCAAGGCGTGTCCGGCAAAGTCCCGGCAGGGGAGTGGGTAGGCGCTCTCCCCCCCACCGACGCCTTCGGGAACTCGTAGACCGGCGGCTTGCCGCCCCGCTTCGCCTTGCTCGCCGGCAGCGCCTCGGTGTGCAGGGTGGCCGGCGCTCTCCTACCCGACCGCAGGTAGCCCTTCAGCGCGCCGCACCTCGTTGAGGGTCTCCGCCACGCGCTGCTGGAACGGGGCGTACTCGACTTCAAACTCCTCGACGAGACGCGAATTGTCCATCAGGTAGAGACCCGAGAGCTCGCGCCCGCCCTCGTCCTCGCCGAACGTGATCTCCGCCTCGGGCAGGAACTCGCGCACGATGTCCGCCAGCGCCCCCAGGCTCGTCGACTCCCCACCCGAGTTGTAGATCGAATACTGCGTCTCTTCGGCGAGCGTCACGCGCAGGAACACCTCGGCGATGTCGTCGACGTGGAGTGGCAGTGTCATGGTGTCGCGATAGGGGAAGTGGACGGGCTCGTTGCGAGCCGGAAGCACCTGGCACTGAACGTGGTTCATCGAACCGCGCACCTTGTCGGGGCCCGTGATGTTCGCGGGCCTCACGCCGGTGATGGCCATGTCGAACGCGCGGTTGTACCAATCAGCCTGGTGTTCGTTGAAGGTCTTGGAGACCGCGTAGATGCCCGTCCCGAGCCGGGGCTCATCCTCGGTCACCGCATGCTCGCCGTGCAGTCGCTGCGGACCGTAGACAGCGAGGGAGCTCGCGTAGACCACCCGCCGGATGCCGAGGATGCGAGCCGCTTCGAAGCAGTTGTCCATCCCGAGGATGTTCAGCCGCACCTGTGGATGCGGGTCACCCTCACCGGCGCCCAGGGCGTACGCGAGGTTGAGGACGCGGTCAGGCTTGCTCAACGTCAGTGCTTCGACAACATCGTCCATGAGGGTGATGTCGCCGCGGATGATTTGGATCCGGTCACGAAGCGGCCCCAGCGACGGGGCGTCCGGAGCGATGTCCATGCAGTGGACTTCGTGTCCGTGCTCTACCAGCCGGCGCATCACGCGTGGCCCGATGAAGCCGCTTCCTCCCAGTACTGCAACACGCATTCCGCGGCGACCTTCCCCTCAAGGCGGGCTCATCCAGCCCGCCGCTCCCCCTACGCCACAGGCGCCTTCGGGAACTCGTAGACCGGCGGCTTGCCGCCCCGCTTCGCCTTGCTCGCCGGTAGGGCCTCCGTGCGCTTCGTCCACTCGTCCGGCGACCAGCCCCAGTTGCTGATGATGCGGTAGTGGGCGATCCGCCACTTGTCGCCGTCGGGAACGAACGTCCCCTGGTACATGCCCCCGCCGAGACCGCCGTGGCCGCCCGACGTCATGAAGTAGGCGCTCAGCTCCGCGCTCGAGCAGTCATCCGCCACGTTCACCTGCACGTTCGCCGAGTGGTGTCCGCCCGAGAGGGTCGGCTCCGCGCTCGAGTGCGGCCCGTACAGCTCCTGCATCGCCGCGCGGCCTTCGAACCTGAGGTCCTCCATCGTGCCCGGCGGGAAGTTGATCACCTCCAGCAGGCCGTCCTCCATGAACACGTCGAGGATGCCCTCCGTGTAGCCGATGTCCATGTTGTAGAAGTACTCGTTGAAGGTGCTGATTACCGCCCGCTCCGCCTCCAGGCGGGCCACCCGCGCTCGCAGTTCCGCTAGCTCGTCCGACATGTTCGTTCGCTCCTCTCGTGCGTTGCGCCGAGAGAATGGACCGCCCGCGCGAGCGCCGCAAGGGTCGCGATGCGTTGACACGCCCCGTGCGCGGCCTAGACTCGCCCCTAGGCCCATCCTGTGGCGGCGAGGCGACTATGACAGCCCCAACCGAAGCCCCCATCATCGAACCCGGCGAGTTCCTCACCGAGGAACATCGCATCAACCCCTTCCCCCTCTACCAGAAGATTCGCGACTGGGAGCCTGTCTACCACGACCAACTCCAGAACCGCTTCGTTGTTACCCGCTATGCCGACATCTGGGATGCCTACAAGCGCAGCCGCCCCAACGGCGACTTCACCCGCGGCGTGTACGAACCGAAGGGCAACTACGAGTTCGGCTCCGAATCGCCCCTGGGCGCCACCATCCTCGATATGGGCGAGGGAGAGGAGCATCGCTGGAGCCGTGGCATCGTCGCCGGCGAGTTTGTAGGCAGGAAGCTGATGACCTGGCTGCCGGTCATCGAGGAGACCGCCGCGGAGATGATCGAGCGCTTCTCCGAGGAAGCCGCCGGGAGCCTCGCCGCCGGCATCGCCGACTCGGGCGAAATCGACCTCGTCTCGCAGTTCAGCCAGCGCTTCCCGATCCGCGTGATCGCGGGCATGCTCGGGCTGCCTCGCGAGGACTACGACTATTTCGAGAGTATCTACAACACGCTCTTTGCCGGGATGGGCTACGGCCGCGCCTACTTCCGATCGGCCGAGAAGGCGAAGTTCGAGATCCACGACTATCTCTCGCCGATCATCGCCGACCGCCGCGCCAACCCCACCAGCGACCTCATCTCGAAGTTCACCACCGCCGAGATGTCTGGTGAGATGATGGACGACGACCAGATCAAGGCGTTTATCACGCTGCTGCTCGTCGGCGGCGGCGACACCACCCACAAGGCCATCGACGCGATGTGGTGGAACCTGCTGCGCCACCCCGAGCAGTACGACGCCGTGCGCGAGGAGCCCGAGCTGATGGACCGTGTCTTCACCGAGATGCTGCGCCACGACGGCTCCAACCACTACCAGGGGCGCCGCGCCGTGCGTGAGACCGAGCTTGGCGGGCGCGTCATCCCCATGGGCGCCAGCGTCGCGCTTGGTCTTGGCTCGGGGAATCGCGACGAGCGCGTCTTCAAGGATCCGGACACCTTCAACATCTTCCGCGACGACCTCTACTTCGGGAAGGAATTGCGCTCGGGCTACTGGCAGGATGGCGTCGCCAGCCACCTCGGCTTCGGCCAGGAACGGCACTTCTGCCTGGGCTATGCCATGGCCCGCCAGGAGGCCGTCATCGCCGGCCAGATGCTCCTCCAGGTCCTCAAGAATCCGCGCCTCAAGGACGTCCCCAACGATGGCATCGTCTTCCCGCCGCCGGGCAAGGGCGGCGTCCGTGGCCTGATGCACCTGGAGATCGAGTTCGACGTCAAGTAGGGGCTTCGATCGCCCAGGGATTCGGAAGCGTACGGAGGCTCCGCGCAGATGCTCGCGGAAGCGCTGTTTTGGCTGCTGGTGGGCCCGTTGGGTCGCCTGCTGCAATGGGCCTTTCGCCCCCTGGATCCCCCCGCGAGGTGACCGCGCCCCATCAAGACGCCTAGAATCGCGAAGCGGCACAGGAGTCTCCCCTCGCGGCGATAGCCGTTCGGGTGGCGCCGAATCCAGCCCGCCCAGAGAACAAAATGGCAACGATTCTTGCGCACATCAAGATCAAGGAAGGCATGGAGGCGCGCTTCGAGGAGCTCGAAAGCGCTCTCTGGCGCGAAACCCACGAGAACGAGAAGAACGTGCGCCGCTACGAGTTCTGGCGCGGCGCCGAGAAGGGCATGTACTACGGCATGCTCTCCTTCAACAGCTACAACGGCTTCATCGAGCATCAGGCCAGCCCCCACCACGAGGACTCTGGCCTCGGCGAGGTGCTCGATGGCATCACGCTGGAGTGGATCGACCCCGTCCCCACCTGCTCCGACCTCGCCACGACGGACACGGAGCCCCTCTTCGAGGGCGCCAACGACCTCCAGAAGGAGTACCACGCCAACTTCCAGCCCGACGTTCAGGACTGGTGGCGGGCGCTCCGGGCATAGCCGCCGGCGCCCGGACGTATTGCCAAGCGCTATGCGCATCCGCCAGAATCCGCGCGTGCCCGCTCCGGGCACGCGCCACTCGCGGAGCATGAGGGGGGAGTATGTGGACCTACATCATCCGCCGTCTCATCGCCATCCCCGTCATGCTCTTCATCCTGTCGTTCGTGCTGTTCCTGCTGATCTACATCCTCCCGGGAGACGCATCGTTCGCGGTTGTCGCCGGCATTGAGGAAGCTCGCAACCTGGAAGCGTTCCAGGAGAGGCTTGGGCTCGACCGGCCCTGGTACGTGCAGTACTTCGCCTGGGTCGGCGGTATTTTCCAGGGAGACCTGGGGACATCGCTCACCCCTCCCTATGACTCAGTCACCAGATCGATCGGGGAGCGGCTCCCGAACACGATCGAAATCGGCCTGCTCACGATTCTCATCTCTGGAATCGTCGCAGTGCCCGTGGGCATCGTCTCCGCCGTGCGCCGCAACAGCGTTCTCGACTATCTGTTGCGGATGGGCACGATCCTCGGCATCTCCCTGCCCAACTTCTGGACCGGCACGCTGGTCATCATCTACGCAATCGTCTGGTTCGATTGGAATCCGATACAGAAGTACAGCACGTTCACCGAGGACCCCCTGCGGAATCTCTCCATCGTCATCTTCCCCGCGGCCGTTCTCGCCTATGCCGGCGCCGCCTACACCGCCCGTATCGTGCGCTCATCCATGCTGGAGGTGTTCTACTCCGACCACGTGCGCACGGCGCGGGCGAAGGGGTTGCGCGAGCGCGTCGTCGTTTCCCGCCACGTCTTCCGCAGCGCCCTCATCCCCGTCCTCACCGTGATCGGCCTCCAACTCGGGGGCATTCTCGGCGGCGCCATTATCGCGGAGCAGATATTCGCCATTCCCGGTATCGGAAGGCTCACCCTTGAGGCGCTGCTCGCCCGGGACTACCCGGTCATCCTCATGACGGTCATGATCTTCGCGGCGATGTTCATGGCCATCACCCTGCTGGTCGACCTCCTCTACACGAGGGTCGACCCCCGGATCAGGTACTAGCGATGGCGCAGTCTGCCGAATCGGCCCCGACCACGCTCCTGGCAGAGGAGTACGCGATACCGCCGCGCCAGCGCTTCAACGTGCTGCGCTGGGCGCGCAGCGAACCCGCGGGAGCCCTGGGTGTGCTCCTGATCCTGATCATCGCCTTCGGTTCGGGTGCGGCTCCGCTGTTGCGCACCACCAATCCCCAGACCCTGGAGGCGTTCACGCCCAACGTGCTTGTGGGCCCCAGCAGCGAGTTCTTCTTCGGCACGGACCGCCAGGGCAAAGATGTCTGGTCGAGCGTGCTCTACGGCGGGCGCATCTCGCTCAAGATCGGCGTCGCGACCGTGCTCGTCGGCACCGTCGGCGGCACCTTCCTCGCCCTCGTCGCGGGTTTCCTCGGTGGCGTGGTCGACTTCACCTTCAGCCGCATCGCGGACATGATCATTGCCATCCCCGCCCTGTTGCTTGCCCTCGTGTTGGATGTCGTGCTCGGTGATCAACTCCCCAACCTTCCTGGCCTGCCCAAGGAGGAGCTTGCCCGCGTCCTTGCGATCTCGCTGTTCTTTATGCCCAGCGCGTTCCGCATCATGCGCGGGTCCGTGCTTGAGCAGCGCAGCGGTCAGTACGTTGAGGCGGCGACACTCATCGGTGCGGGCCAGATCCGGATCATGCTCCGGCATATCCTTCCCAACATCACCGGCCTGTTGATCGTTCTGACCACGATCAGTCTGCCTGCCGCCATCCTCACGGAAGCGAGCCTCTCCTTCCTGCTAGGCTCTGATGCCCCCTCCTGGGGCGCCGAACTCGGCGGCGACTCGCGCCGGTTCTTCAACCGGGCGCAGTGGATCGCCATCTTCCCCGGTGCTGCCTTGGCCACCGCGGTATTCGCATTCAACATTTTCGGCGACTCCATCCGCGACACGCTTGATCCGCGCCTCAGAGGCCGAATCTAGCCAGTTCCTTCCCCGTTGCCGGCCCCTGTTCCTCCCTCGCAGAGCGTACTCTGTGCCGTAACATCCTTTATGACGCTCCGTACGCTCCGTATTGACCGAGAGCGGGAAGGTTAACGAGATGCGCCAAGAGGACAATTACTGGCTTCGCCTTCGTGGGCGGCGGCTTACCCGCCGCAGCTTCCTCGCTGGCACGGGCGTGGCAGCCGCTGGCTCCGCCGCCATCCTGGCTGGCTGCGGCGACGACGACGACGACGACGATGCGGCCCCCGCGGCCACGCAGGCCGCGGCCACGGAAGCTGCCGCCACCCAGGCCGCTGCCGCCGAGGCCACGGAGGCTGCTGCAGCGGCGGCCACCGAGGCTGCAGCCGCTGCAGCAGCGGATGGACCTCGCCGCGGTGGCACCTATCGCACCTGGAAGAGCACCGAGGACCAGGGTCTCGACCCCGCCATCTACCACTCGAACAACGGCGAAGTCACGACCAAGGTCTACAACCACCTGCTTGATTTCCAGGTCAGCAAGGGCGTCTTTGGTCTGGATGCCGCCGTTGGGTACGAGCAGGTCGACGAGACGACGCTTGTCTGGACCATGCGTGAAGGGATGCAGTTCCACAATGGCGATCCCGTCACCTCCGAAGATGTCGCTTACACCATCGCCCGCCCGCCCGTCCTCTACGCCGAGTTGGGCAGCACGCACCAGCCTGCCAGCAACTTCCGCTACCTCGACCTGATCGAGGCGATCGACGACACGCATATCCAGGAGAACTGGACCGAGCCCCGCGCCGACGCCCTCATCCACCGCTCGCGCCAGTACTTCGGCCTCGTCAACAAGCCACTGGCCGAGGCCCAGGATGGCAAGACCCAGGACCACGTCCGCGGGATGGCGGCAGGGCCCTACATCCTCTCCGACCGCAACGCCGAGGGGACGCACCTGACGCGCAATCCAAACTACTACGCCCATCCCAACCCGGATGATGGCTTTGTCGAGGATGGCCCCTACATCGATGAGTTCGATGTGCGCGTGATTCCCGACTCCGTCACGGCGCGGCAACTCCTCGAGAGCGGTGACCTTGACGCCTTCGGCACCCTCGATGCCCTTGAGGCCGAGGAACTGGAAGGCAACGGAAAGGTCGCCATTGAGGAAGCACCCGCAGGTGGCTGGGGCGTGCTTGGCTTCGACGGTGGCAAGTTCCGTGACCAGCGTGCCCGTGAGGCCATTCGCAAGGGCTTCAACTACCAGGCCTTCATCGCCAGCATCCGCGCCGGCGATGGCAAGTTCCAGGCGCCGCTCACGATCACGAACGGGCGCTTCCAGCGGCTCACGCAGGAAGACCTCGCTACCTGGTACGTCTACGACCCCAAGGATGCGCGGGCCCTCTGGGAGGCCGCTGCCGCTGACGCAAAGAGCCGTCCCGCGTCCGATGCGAAGTACGACAAGATCTACGAGAGCGTCGAGATACACACGGTTGCGAACGAAAGCCAGCAGGCGATGAGCGAGTTCGCCGCGCTTAACCTCAGTGACTCCCTCGGGATCACGTTTGAGGTCACGAGTGCTGACATCCAGACGTGGGTGAATGCCGCTACCGATCGTACCGAGGATGTGAAGGCCTGGGATCTGCTCCAGAACGGGAATGGCGTCGGGGGCGGCACCGACGGCACACCGGGCACGAACTTCCTCTCACACTTCGATCCGCTGCAGTACGCCCTCAACGCCTTCAACTTCCACTACGAGTCGCCGCACCCCGAGATCATCGAAGGCGCGACGATCGTTGGGGACATGATGGCCGCGCAGAACATCGAGTTCGACCACGAAGCGCGCGTCCAGATCATCACCGATCTCCAGCGCTGGATACTGGACAACACCTGGGCGAACTTCATCATGCCGACGGCCGGTTCGGCCTTCCTCGGCATGAGTTCGCGCCTGCGCGACTACGGCAAGGATGACTGGGCCAACGCCTACTCGGTGGGCAACGTCCCGAGGCGCCAGGCCGCCTGGCTGGACGGCGCCTAGACCGGCGCCGTCCGGCTCAACCGCAACGTTCGCGGGCTCCGGGGATTCTCCACGGGGCCCGCTTTGTGCCCGGCGTAGTGGCGGCGGATCACTATCTTCCCGCCGCTGCCCTGGCCATCGCGGTATGCGCATCCACCATGGGTGGCGACTCCATCCGGGACGCGCTCGGTCCGCGCTTCAGGGGCCGAATCTGGCCGCTTCCTCCCTCGTTCACCCGTTGCCTCGCGATCCTCGCACGGAGTATTGTGCGCTCCAGCATCGCTATGACGCTCCGAACTGACAGGGAGCGGGGAGGGCAACGAGATGCGCGAAAAGGACAATTACTGGCTTCGCCTCCGTGGGAGGCGGCTTACCCGCCGCAGTTTCCTCGCTGGCACAGGCGTGGCAGCCGCTGGCTCCGCTGCGATCCTGGCCGGCTGCGGCGACGACGACGACGATGACGATGCGGGCCCCGCAGCCACGCAGGCCGCGGCCACTCAAGCTGCCGCAACCGAAGCTGCCGCAGCCGAGGCTGAGGCTGAGGCTACCGAGGCTGCGGCTGCGGCCACGGAAGCTCCAGCTGCCGCCGACTCCCGCCGGGGCGGCACCTTCCGCACCTGGAAGAGCACCGAGGACCAGGGTCTCGATCCCGCTATCTACCACACCAACAACGGCGAGGTAACGGCGAAGGTCTACAACCACCTGCTCGACTTCCAGGTCAGCAAGGGCGTCTTCGGCCTTGATGCGGCCACCGGATTCGAGCAGATCGACGAGACCACTCTTGTGTGGGCCGTCCGTGAAGGGATGAAGTTCCACAACGGCGATCCCGTCACTACCGAGGATGTCGCCTACACGATCGCCCGTCCGCCCGTCCTCTACGCCGAGCTGGGCAGTACGCACCAGCCTGCCAGCAACTTCCGCTACCTCGAGGCGATCGAGGCCATCGACGACACCCATGTCCAGGAGAACTGGGCGGAGCCACGCGCCGACGCGCTCATCCACCGCTCCCGCCAGTACTTCGGGATTGTCAACAAGGCACTGGTCGAGGCGCAGGAGGGGAAGGCCCAGGACCACGTCCTCGGCATGGCGGCTGGCCCCTACATCCTCTCGGAGCGCAACGCCGAGGGCACGCACCTGGTGCGTAACCCCGACTACTACGCGCATCCCAACCCGGATGACGGCTTTGTCGAGGATGGTCCCTACATCGACGAGATCGACGTGCGCGTCATTCCCGACCTTGTCACGGCACGGTCGCTCCTCGAGAGCGGCGACCTCGATGCCTACGGAACGCTCGATGCGCTCGAGGCTGAGGAGCTCGAAAAGAACGACCGTGTCGCTGTCGAGGCTGCCCCTGCCGGTGGCTGGGCCGTCCTCGGCTACGACGGTGGCAAGTTCCGCGACCAGCGTGCCCGTGAGGCTATTCGCAAAGGCTTCAACTACGAGGCCTTCAACGCCAGCATCCGCGCCGGTGATGGCAAATTCCAGGCGCCCCTCACGATCACGAACGGGCGCTTCCAGCGTCTCTCGCAGGAAGATCTCGCTGGCTGGTACACCTACGACCCGGCTGACGCGCGCGCGCTCTGGGAAGCGGCTGCCAACGACGCGAAGAGCCATCCCGCCTCCGACGCTGCCTACGACAAGATGTACGAAGGCGTCGAGATCCACACGGTCACGAACGACATCCAACAGCAGATCAGCGAGTTCGCCGCTCGCAGCCTGCAGGACGCCATCGGCGTTCCCTTCGAGGTAACAAGCGCCGACGTGCAGACGTGGGTGAACGCCGCCACCGACCGCACCGAAGACGTGAAGCAGTGGGACCTGCTGCAGAGCGGGGGCGGCGTCGGCGGAGGCACCGACGGCACACCCGGGACGAACTACCTCTCGTGGTTCGACCCGCTGCAGTACGCCCTCAACGCCTTCAACTTCCACTACGACTCGCCGCACCCCGAGGTCATCGAAGGCGCGACGATCGTGGGAGACATGATGGCTGCCCAGAACGTCGAGTTCGACCACGAAGCGCGTGTCCAGATCATCACCGACCTGCAGCGCTGGATCATGGACAACGCCTGGTCGATCTTCATCATGCCGATGGCGGGAACCGCCTACCTCGGCATGAGCTCGCGCCTGCGCGACTACGGCAAGGACGACTGGTCCAACGCCTACTCGGTCTCGAATGTCCCGCGTCGTCAGGCTGCCTGGCTGGACGACGCCTAGACCGGCTCCGTCCGGCTCATCCGCAACGCTCGCGAGCCCCGGGGACACTCCCCGGGGCTCGCTTTGTGACCGGCCCGTTCGGCGGCGGTTAGGAGCGAAACCGCTACACTGACCAGAAGCTATGACTGATACGGTGAGCCCTTCCGCGCCGCCCGTTCCGCGTGCCCGTGGCATGCGTGATCTCCTCCCCGATCAGATGCGCGCCTTCCGCCACGTCGAGGATGCGTTCCGCCGCGTCGCGCGCCAGTGGGGTTACGAGGAGATCCGCACTCCGACCGTCGAGAGCTACAGCCTTTTCACCTCCGCCGGCGCCCTCTCGCCCGAGATGCTCGCCGGCGCCTATACCTTCCTCGACTGGGATGGCTGGAGCGGCGAGCGCGTCATGCTGCGCTACGACTCGACCATCCCCGTCGTCCGCGCCGCCGTCGATGCGGGCATCGACCTCCCTGCCCGCCTCCTCTACGTTCAGAGCGTCTTTCGCGGCGCCGAGGGCGAGGACTGGCAGTGCGGCCTCGAGTACCTCGGTGCGCCCGCCGTCGTTGGCGACCTTGAGGTGCTGGCCGTGGCCGCCGACACGTTCGCCGCGCTTTCCCTCCCCGTCGAGGTGCGTCTCACCCACGCGGGTGTGGCCCGCGCCGCCGTCGATGCCGCCGGCCTCACCGACGTGCTCGCCCGCCGCGCCCTCCTGGACAACGTCGCGGGGAATGGCCTGACCGCCGTCCGGGACGCGTACTTCGATGAGCCGGCCGCGCTCGCCTTCCTCCAGGCGGCGCTCGGAGGGTTGGGAGAGCTGGCCCTCGTCGAAAACCTGATCGCCCTGGCGCGGACCGGTCTTCCCGGCGCCGTCGGCCCCCTTGAGGAGCTGCGCGAAGTCGCCGCCGCCCTCGTGGAGACGGGCCGCGATGTCGCGATCGACTTCAACCTCCCCCTCGACTTCGACTACTATTCAGGTGTTACCTGGGAACTTCGCGGCGAGGGTGTCGCCTGGGGACGCGGTGGTCGCTACCAGCCGGCTGGTCCCGATGTCCCCGAGAGCGCCTGTGGCTTCGCGCTCGATGCCGACCGCCTCTCCGCACGCTTCGGCGATGCCCCCTCCCGTGGGGCGGCCGTCGCCATCGTCGCCGAGCGAGAGGCAGGCCTCGCGGACGCCCTGCGCCTGGCCAGCTCGCTCCACCGCCACGGCATCTCCGCCGCCCTTGGCGATGCCCGGGCCGCCACCCTCCGGCTCATCGTCGGGCCCGATGGCATCTGCGCCACCAGCCCCGACGCGTCTCTCGAATGCGCCACCCTCGACGAGGTGGTGCAGTTCGTGCTGCAGCACAAGTGAGCGCTCCAGAGGCGCCCCTTGGCCTGGCCGTCCCCACCGGTGCGCTGCGTGAGCCCTTGGGCGCGCTGCTCGCCTCCTGCGGGCTCGAGATGGACGGCTACGAAGCTGGTTCCCGCCTCCTCCGCTCCGAGGCCAGTGACCGCGGCTTCCGCTTTCGCGTCTTCCGCGAGCGCGATATCCCCATCCAGGTCGCCCTTGGCAACTACGACCTCGGGATCTGCAGCGATGTCTGGATTGCCGAGCTGCAGGCCCGCTTCCCCGGGCAGCGTGTGGTGCGCGTGGGCGCCCTCCCCGGCCCGGCGACGGAGGTCTGGCTTTGCGCTGCCCCCGGAGTCGGGCTCGAACCCGGCCAGGTTCCAGACCCGCGCTCGCTCGATGGTGTGCGCCTCGCCACCGACCTCCCCAACCTCACCGACCTCCTCGCTTCCCGTCTGCGGCTTCCCCGCTACACCCTCCTCGACCTCTACGGGTCCGTCGAGGCCTACCCCCCCGAGGACGCCGACCTTGCCGTGGTCGCCGTGGCCGGTGCCGCGGCCGTCGAGGCGCTGGGACTCGTGCCCCTCCACCGCCTCTTCCGTGGGGGGGTCGCTGTCGTTGCGAACGCCGACTCCCTGCGCACGCGCGACTGCAGCGCCATACTCGGGCCCATCACGCCCGCCTTCGTGCCCAGCGCGGCGGCGCTCACCCTCCCTGATCGCGCAAGCGACGCCGCCCTGCGCCGCGCCCAGCGCGACACCAACCTGCTCCGCTTCGCCCTCCCCGACGGCCATGCCCAGCGCCACACCTTCGCCGCCCTCGCCGATGCCGGGCTCGCCTTCGAGGGCTACGGCGAGCGCCACTTCGTGCGCCGGCCCGTCTCGCCCATCGAGGGTATCGAGGTGAAGGTCGTACGGCCCCAGGACATGCCCGCCCTCGTGGCGATGGGCGCCTTCGATATCGCCGTCAGCGGCGTCGACCGCCTCCGTGAGCACCTCGCCTTCTTCCCCGCCTCCCCCGTCGAGATGGCGCTCGACCTGCGCCGCAGCCGCTACCGTGTCGGGCCCGTCGTCCACAACGACTTCCCCGCCGAGACCACGCAGGAAGCCCTCGCGATCTGGTCTCGTCTCGGCCGTCCCGTTCGCATCGCCAGCGAGTTCCCGGGCCTGGCCGAGGAGTGGGCGCGGGCGCTTCGCCTGCCCCACACCGCCATCATCCCCATCGCTGGCGCGAGCGAAGCCTTCGTCCCCGAGGATGCCGACATCCTCATCGAGGGCACGGAGACGGGCACGAGCTTGCGCGTGAACAACCTCCGCATGCTCGATCCCTTCCTCGATTCCACCAACTGCGTCATCGCCACCACCAACCCCCGCACGTCCCGGCGTGACCTGCTCGACCTGCTCCTCGACCGGCTCCGTGAGGGCGTTCGCGCGGCCGTCGCCGAGGAGGCTGGGGCCGTGCCGCAGGGGGCCAGGGGAGGCGCCTGATGCCGCCCATCACCCTGCACATGATCCTCGCCCGGCGACTCGCGGAGGCGCTGCCCGAAGATTCGCTGCCGTCTGAGTCCGGGCACTACCTGCTCGGCGCAACGGCCCCCGATATCCGCATCCTCACCCGTGCCGACCGGCGCACGACCCACTTCTTCGACCTCTCCGTATTCGACCACCAGGATTCCGTTGCGGGCTTCTTCGAGGCGCAGGACCACCTCGCCGATCCCTCCCGGCTGAACGACGAGACGCGCGCCTTCGTGGCTGGATACCTCACCCACCTCGTGCTCGACGAACAGTACATAACTGGAATCTACCGCCGCTTCTTCTACCCCCACGACACCATGGGCGGCCCCCTGCGCGCGAACGTGATGGACCGTCTCCTGCAGTTCGACCTCGAACGCGCCCACGGCGATGCCGAGCTTCGCGCCGACCTCTGCGACGCCCTCGCCTGCACCATCGACACCATCGACGCCGGCTTCGTCGATGGCGAGACGCTCGAACGCTGGCGCCAGGTCGCCCGCGACATCGCCGAACGCGGTATGGATTGGGATCGCGCCCGCGGCATGATCGAGAACCACCTGCGCCGCAGCGGTCTCGACGACTCCGACGGGGAGCTCTCCGGCTTCCTCGATTCGCTCCCCGACCTGCTCGGTGAGACAATCGGCCACGTGACGAGCGTGGAGGTTGACGCCTTCATCGAGCGCTCCACCGACGCCGCCGCCGCGGCCGTCGCGAGGTACCTCGAATGCGGATAATCCGGAACGCGGAGGAGGGGCGCCGTACGCTCCTCGCGCGCACGCCCCTTGGAACCGGCGAGATGCCGCTCGAGGTGCGCGAGACGACCTTCCGCACCTTCGGCAAGGAGCTTGAGCCTGACGAGGTCGTGCGGCGCATCATCCGTGATGTTCGTGAGGACGGCGATAACGCCGTTCGTTACTACAACGGCCGCATCGACGGCTCCCAGGTCGAGAACCTGCGTGTCTCTGACGAAGAGATGGAGGCTGCCCACGAGGTGGTCGCACCGGAGGTCGTCGAGGCGCTCAATTTCGCGGCGGGCCGCATTCGCGCCTACCACGAGCAGCAGCTCCGGGGCGCCTTCGTCGACTTCCAGCTAAACGGCCTTGGTCAGCTCACGCGCGCCATCGAGCGTGCCGGCATCTACGTGCCGGGCAGCGCCGCGCCCCTGCCCAGCACCGTGTTGATGTGCGCCATCCCCGCGCGCATCGCCGGCGTCGACGAGGTCTACCTCGCGAGCCCCGTCCTGCCCGACGGCTCCGTGCCCCCGGTCAAGCTCGTGGCTGCCGCCATCGCCGGCGTCGATGGCGTGTTCAAGGCGGGCGGCGCCCAGGCCATCGCCGCTCTCGCCTACGGCACGGAGACCATCCCCAGGGTCGACAAGATATGCGGACCCGGCAACCTCTTCGTCACCCTCGCCAAGAAGCAGGTGTTCGGCGATGTCGGCATCGACGCCGTCTATGGCCCCACCGAGACGATGATCATCGCCGATGAGAGCGCTGATCCCGAGATCGTGGCTGCCGACCTGCTCGCCCAGGCCGAACACGACCGCCTTGCCAGCCCCATCCTGCTGACACCCTCCCGTCATCTCGCCGAGCAGGTCAGCGCGGCGATCAAGCGGCAGCTGCGCGACCTCGAACGCGCCAGGATCGCGAACGAGGCCATCGAAACCCGCGGCGGCTGCGTCCTCGTGAACGACATCGACCACGCCATCGAACTCGCCAACGAGTACGCCCCCGAGCACCTCTGCCTGGTCGTTGAGAACCCCAGCGCCTACGTCATGAAGGTGCGCAACGCTGGCGGGCTCTTCCTCGGCGAGGGGTCGCCCGAGGCAATCGGCGACTACACCGCTGGCCCCAGTCACACGATGCCCACCGGAGGCAGCGCCCGCTGGAGCTCGCCCCTCGGCGTGAGCGACTTCCTCAAGACCACCAGCCTCGTGAACGTGCCCCCCGAGGACGTCGAGGAGCTTGCCGAAGTCGCGCGCATCATCGCCCGTGCGGAAGGGCTCGGCGGGCACGCTGCCTCCGTCGAGCGCCGCCTCCAGGGCCGCTAGCGAGCCGCCCGTGGATCCCCGCCGCTACCTCCGGGACGACATCGACGATCTCGCGCACTACGCGCCCGTGCAGCCCCTTGAGGTGCTCGCCGAGGAGATCGGTGTGCCCGTCGACCAGCTCGTTAAGCTCGACGCGAACGAGAATCTCTACGGCGCGCCCGAGGCCGTCCGCGAGGCCGTCGCCGCCGCCCCCCTCCACATCTACCCCGACCCCGACCAGACGGCCCTCCGCGCCGACATCGCCGCCTACCTCGGCGTCCGCCCCGAGCAGGTGGTTGCCGGAACCGGGTCCGATGACCTCCTTGATGTCGTCCTCCGCCTCACGCTTCCCTCGGCCACGGCAACGGCCACCCCCACCTTCGGCATGTACAGCTTCCTCAGTGGGATCGCGGGCATCCGCCACATCGAGGTTCCCCGCACGGCCGGCTACGGGCTCGATCTCGCTGGCCTCCGCGCCGCCGTCGACGATGGCGCTGGCGTCGTCTTCATCGCTTCGCCCAACAACCCCACGGGGAACGCCGCCGGCCTCGAAGAGGTCGAGGCGCTCTGCGCGCACGACGCCCTCATCGTCGTCGACGAGGCCTACGCCGAGTTTGCCGGCGCGAGCGCCCTCCCCCTTCTCGACCGGTACCCGAACCTCGTCGTGCTGCGCACCTTCAGCAAGTGGGCGGGGCTGGCTGGCTTGCGCGTGGGCTATGCCGTCGCGCACGCTGACCTCGTGGAACCGATGCTCGCCATCAAGCAGCCCTACAATGTGAACGCCGCCGCCGATGCCGCCGCGCGCGCCGCGCTCGCCCATCGCGACGAGCTGTTCGTGAACGTGCGCGCCATCGTCGCCGAGCGCGACCGCCTCGCCCGCGAGGTCGGCGCCCTGGGCTGGCTCGTTCCCCATCCCTCCGAAGCCAACTTCGTGCTCTTCGACGTGAAGGCGGGTGACTCCGGCGAGATCGCCGCCGCGCTCCGCCAGCGGGGCGTGCTCGTACGCCGCTACGACCGGCCCGACCTCGCCAACAAGCTGCGCATCAGCGCCGGCCGCCCCCAGGACACCGACCGCCTGCTCGATGCCCTCAAGGAGGTCGCCCCCCGATGAGTGAGCGACGCGCGACCGTCACCCGCAGGACCGCCGAGACGACTATTGCCATTACCGTCGACCTCGACGGCAGCGGCCGCTTCGAGATCGACACGGGCCTTGGCTTCTTCGACCACATGCTCAGCCACATCGCCAAGCACGGCGTCTACGACGTCGAGATCAATGCCGAAGGCGACCTTCACGTCGACGCCCACCACACCGTCGAGGACACCGCCCTCGCCCTCGGCCAGGCCTTCCGTGAGGCGCTCGGCGACAAAGCCGGCATCGTGCGCGCCGGCTCGGCCCACATGCCCCTCGACGAAGCCCTCGCCTTCGCCGCCGTCGACCTCAGCGGCCGCCCCTACGCCGAGCTCGACCTGCGCCTGCTCGGCCGCACCGTCGGCGAGCTCCCCGTGGACCTGCTTGCGCACTTCATCGAGTCCTTTGCGGCCTCCCTCGGGGCCAACATCCATCTGCGCACGATCGCCGGCGCCAACGACCACCACAAGGCCGAGGCCTGTTTCAAGGCGCTCGCCCGTGCGCTCGATGCGGCCACCCGCGTCGACCCCCGCCGCGGGGGCGACCTCCCCTCGACCAAGGGCGCCCTCTAGGCGAATGTTTGACAGGCCGCGCGGGCGCGTTGACCATGCCCGCGAGTCAACGTCATGGCGTTACAGAACCGGACCTCGCCCTCGCTCAGGGAGCAGTTGCGCACCGCGCTCGACGCGTACGAACCCGGTCGCACCGACCGGCGCGAGGCGAAGCCCGCAGCCGCCTTGCTCCTCCTCTACGAGCGCGAAGACGGCCTCCACGTTCTCTTCCAGGAGCGCTCGCACCAGGTCGAGCACCACAAGGGCGAGATCAGCTTCCCCGGGGGCGCCCGCGATGAGACCGACAGCAGTGCCGCCTTCACCGCCCTCCGCGAGACCCACGAGGAGGTCGGCGTCGCCCCCGAGGATGTCGACCTGCTGGGGGAGCTCGACGAGATCTGGACGCGAAGCGACTTCCGCCTGCGGACCTTCGTCGGCTGGTTGTGCGAGTGGCCCTACACGTTCGAGTTCGAACCGCTTGAGGTGGCATCCCTTCTCGAGGTGCCCCTCGCCCACATCGCCGACCCCGCCACCCTCGTCGACGACGTCCGCGAGATCGATGGCCGCCGAGTCGTCCTTCCTTCCTACTACTGGGGCGAGCACCGCATCTGGGGCGCAACCGCTCGCATCCTTACGAATTTTCTTGATGTGTACCGTACCCTTGACCACTGAAGCGCTCGGCGCCGGACGCGACCTATGAGCGACGCTCGCATTCTTGCATCGCTCATCGAGGAGATTCCCGGCGCCGAGCTTGTGCGTGGCGATGGCGAGGCCGTCATCGAGCAAGTCGACCACGACTCGCGCCGCGTCCAGCAGGGCTCCCTCTTTGTCGCCGTTCCCGGCTTCATCGTCGACGGGCACGCCTTCCTCGTCGATGCGCTTGATGCGGGCGCCGCCGCCGTCGTCGTCGAACGTGGGCGGCGGGGAACGTGGCGACATCTCCCCGGCGATGCCCCCATCGTTGCCGTCGACGACACTCGCGTGGCCCTCGCGCAGGCCGCCGCCGCCCTCCACGGCCACCCCGGACGCGAGCTCACCGTCATCGGCATCACCGGCACCGATGGCAAGACGACGACCGCCTACCTGCTGACCTCCATCCTCGAAGCCGCCGGCGCTCGCGTCGGACGCCTCGGCACCGTCGACGCCTACGTGCCCGGCACGGACATCGACAGCCACACCCAGCGCATGACGACGCCCGAGGCCCCCGAGGTCCAGCGCCTCCTACGCGCCATGGTTGAGGCGGGCTGCGAGTACGCCATCGTCGAAGCCACCAGCCATGGCCTCGCCCTCCACCGCCTCGACGAGGTCGACTTCGACATCGCCGTCCTCACCAACCTCACCGGCGACCACCTCGACTTCCACGAGAGCTTCGAGGCCTACCGCGAGGCCAAGGGCGAGCTCTTCGCCGCTCTCGACCGCGCTCCGCCGCGGTCCGTCGGGCCCGCCAGGGCCGCGATCGCCAATGCCGACGACCCCTCCGCCAGCTTCCTGCTCGGGCTCACCTCGCAACGCGCCATCCGCTACGGCCTCGAGACGCCCGACGTCGATGTCACTGCCCGCGCCATCGAGCTGCACGCGGACAGCAGCCGCTTCCGCCTCGCCCTGCCCGGCGCGGAGGTCGGAACCGAGATCCGCATGCCCGCACTGTTCAACGTGGAGAACGCCCTCGCCGCCGCCGGGGCCGCCACTGCCGCGGGCATCGAGCCTGAGGCGATCGCCCGCGGACTCGCGGCCTGCCACGGCGTCCCCGGCCGCATGGAGCGCATCGACATGGGACAGCCCTTCACTGTCGTCGTCGACTACGCCCACACCGGCGACTCCGTGCGCAAGGTGCTCGCGGTCCTGCGCGAGGTCGCCGAGCGCAATCTGATCATCGTCGCCGGCGCGGCGGGCGAACGCGACCCCGGACGCCGCTTCGGCGTCGGACGCGCCGCCGCCGAGGGCGCTGACTTCGCCGTGTTCACGAACGAGGACCCGCGCGGCGAGGATCCCGCCATCATCGTCCGTGAGATTGGCCGCCACGCCGAGGAGGCCGGCCGCGTTCGCGGTCGTGACTTCATTGAGGTCGAGGACCGGCGCGAGGCCATCGCCGCCGCCCTTGCCCGCGCCGAGCCCGGCGACAGCGTCGTCATCTGCGGCAAGGGCCACGAACGCTCCATCGAGCTCGGCGGCGCCTCGATTCCCTGGGACGAACGCGAGGTGACGCGCGAGGAGCTGGCAAAGCTCGGTCACACCGGCGCCTGACCCCGCAAGTTTCGCCTAGCCAGCGCCTTCGTATACTCGCAGCCGCAGCAATGACACGCGTGACACGAAATCGGATCGAGGGGCGCCATGCCCGCTAACCGCCGACGCCAGCAGCGCCAGCAACACCGGGCCCAGCGCCCCCGCCGCCAGCGACGCTACACCAGCGGTGGCCAGGGACAGTCCTACAAGCCCGGTTTCCCCATGAACCTGTTCATGGGGCGGGGCGCCCTCACGATCTTTGTCGTCATTGGTGTGATCGCCATGGCCGGTGGAGTCGTCCTCGGCATACTGCTGAACCGGGATCAGGGTCAAGAGGTCGACCCCGCCGACCTCCCGACCGCAGCAGCCGAGGAGGCGGTAGTCGAGGAGCCTGACGCCACGGAAGCGCCCGAAGAGGCTACCGACGCCGAACCGGAGATCGTCCGCAACTTCGACTTCGCCGACCGCGTCATCGATGAGGTGGCCGAGATCTACACGGCCACCATCTCGACCGCCAAGGGCGACATCGTCATCGAACTGTTCGCCGACATCGCGCCGAACACGGTCAACAGCTTCGTCTTTCTCGCCGAGAAGCGCTTCTTCGACGGGATTGTTTTCCACCGCGTCGTCGACAACTTTGTCGTCCAGGGCGGCGATCCCACCGGTACCGGTACCGGCGGTCCCGGCTACATCAGCGGCGACGAACCGAACGAGGTTCGCAACGAGACCGGCACAATCGCGATGGCGAAGGGGGCGGGCCAGCCCTATTTCGGCAGCCAGTTCTTCATCAACCTGAAGGACAACCCCGCTCTCGACTTCGACGCCGGCAACCGCGATAGCTTCTACCCCTTCGGCCGCGTCATCGAGGGCATGGATGTCGTCAACGCGCTCGTCCAGGGCGATGTCATCGAGTCAGTCACGATCACCCGCGCTCCCAATCCCGATGCTCCCACCCCCGAAGCCGAAACCGAAGGCGAGGAAGGGTCAGGGGATGGCGAGGAAGACACCGGCGATTCCAGCGAAGACGCGAATTAGCCGCCTCTCCGCTTCGCCGCCAAGGGGACTTGTTGCCGTGTACCAGTATCGCCCATACTGGTACGCATGGAAGCCGTTACCGAGCAGCGCCATCGCGAAGCAGTTGAGCGGGGCAAGTATGCGCCCCTCTACCGCCACCTGACCCGCGAGCCGGGACCCGAGTGGCGCACCTCGTTCGCTCGCATCGAGGAGATTCTGGGCTGTCAGCTTCCAAACTCCGCCCGCTGTCACCGCCCCTGGTGGGCGAACCAGAAGGCTGGGAACGGCCACAGCCAGGCCCTCGCCTGGCAACTGGCCGGTTGGAAGACCCGTTCCGTCGAGCTCGATGCCGAGACCCTCGTCTTCGAGCTCGACCCCGCGAGGGAGCGGGCGCCCCGGGTGCCAATGAGCATTGATGAGCTCATTCCGGTGCGGGATATTGGGCCGTGGCCAGAGGGCTTCACAGTGAGCCGCGAGCAGATATATGAGGACCGCGTCTAGGTCGGGTGTTTATCGATACGAACGTCCTTGTCTATGCACTTGCGCCTGCAGCCCCTGAGCACGAGTTGGCCCGCGCGCTGCTTGCCGACGCAGCGGCGTCCCAAGGGCGCCTGACAATCAGTCGGCAGGTATTGCGCGAGTACCTGGCAACTGTGACGCGACCGCAGGCATGGGGCGCCCCGATCCCGCTGCACGAGGCTCTCGATGATTTGGAGCGTTTCAATGATGAGTTCTCCATACTCGAGGACGGCCCACGCGTTACCGATACGCTCCTCGCCCTCTGCCGCGAAGTCCCCGCTGCCGGCAAACAGATCCACGACGCCAGCATCGTCGCAACCATGCTCGCCGCCGGAGAACGCCGGTTGCTCACCTTCAACGCCTCCGACTTCCGCCGCTACGCCGGTCGTGTGGAGCTAGTAGCGTTGTCCTAGGTGTGCGACCGCACGTTCGGCTCGTCGGCGGTGACCCCGTCGGCGTAGAGCCGCGTGATCGCGTCCTCGTCCAGCTCCAGGATGTCGCCGAACACGTAGCGGTTGTGTTCGCCGAAGCCCGGCGCGGGGATGCGCGCGTGGCCTGGTGTGCGCGGCAGATTCCAGGGAGGCGTCTCCACTTCCCACGTCCCCGCGTCCGGGTGCACCTGCTCCGACCACGCTCCCCGCGACCGTAGCTGCGGGTCGCTCATCACTTCGGGGATGGTCAGAACGGCCCCGGCGGGCACTCCGTGCCGCTGCAGGATGTGCATCGCCTCGTAGTGCCCTCGCTTCGATGTCCACTCTTCGATGATCGCGTTCAGCGCCTGCTCGTTCGCCTTGCGCGCGCCCATCGCCGAGAACCTGTCGTCGTCGAGTAGCTCCTCCCGGACAATCACCCCGCAGAGCGCCGCGAACTGCTCGTCGCTCTCGCAGGCGATCGTGATCCAGCGGTCCTCGCCCGCGCTGCGGAAGACGCCGTGGGGCGCGACGTGGGGGTGCGTGTTGCCCGCGGGCCGGCGAAGCTCCCCATTCATGCTGTAGTCGACGACGTACTCGCCCACGAACCCGGTCAGGTTCTCTCGCTGGGCCAGATCGATGTGGACGCCCTCACCCGTGCGATCGCGCTGGCGCAGCCCCAGCGCCACAGCCCCCGGCACCGCGATCCCGGACGACGGGTCGCCGTAGCTGAAGCCCGTCTTCAGTGGCTCCCCCCCCTCGTACCCTGAGATCGAGACCAGACCCGCCAACTGCTCGACGTTCGTTCCGTAGGTCACGTAGTGCGCCTCCGGACCGGTCTTGCCGTGGCCCGGCATGGAGAGGTACACGATGCGTGGGTTCGCCTCGCGCACCGCCTCGAAGCCGAGCCCGAGGTTGTCCATCACGTTCGCCCGGTAGTTCTCCACCAGCACGTCGCTCTTGGCGCACAGCTTCAGCAGCAGGTCGCGGCCCACCTCCTGACGCAGGTCGATGGCCGCCGAATACTTGTTGCGGTTGTTGTGGTTGAAGTAGGCGGCGCGGTTGTACCAGCGCGGCTCAGTGCGCGGGATGCCCCCGAGGCCACGCAGCAGATCCCACTGGCCCGGCCCCTCGACCTTGATGACCTCCGCCCCGTAGTCCCCCAGCAGGCGCGTGCCGAGTGGCCCTGCCCACACCATCGTCAGGTCGACCACGCGGATGCCCGCGAGCGGCGCCGTCACGACGACCCCGCCGGTCGCCCGAGGCTGGGCGGCCCTTCCCAGCGCTTGCCGCTGTCGAGATCCACGCGAAGCATCGTGCCCGTCACCGTGACCGTTCCCGCCACCCAGTCGTTCGGCGGCGGGAAGGCGACGTGTTTCGGAACCTCGATGCGCGCCCCCGCCGGGAAGCTGGCCGAGGCCGCGATCTCCAGCGTTTCCGTACGCCGTCCGATGGCGCGGGCGAGCGCTTGCAGCTCCGAGAAGTCATTGGTGAGCTCCACCAGATGGCGCGCCTCGCGTTCGCTCGCAGGCGAGTCCGCCGGCGCCACGTTCGCTGGCGCCGGGATGGCGTCTTCCCCGCCCCTGGCGATTGCCTGTGCGACAAAGCGCTTCGTCCGCCGCGCGATGACCGCTGACAGCTCGTGCAGCAGCACGGGATCGTCGCTCGCCTCGAAGAAGGCCACTGCTTCGGCGAGCGCGCTCACGCTGGCGCTCCCACAGCGGCTGCGATCTCGACCTCCGACAGACCGGCCTCCGCCAGCACCGCCTGCGTGTCCGCCCCGAGGAGCGGTGCGGGAGCGTCGCGCCAGGCGTCCGGCCCCATCCACCAGGGCGGCCCCGGATACGAAGCCACCCCCGCCACCGGGTGCTCGATGCGCCGCAGAAAGCCGCGCGCGGCCAGCTGCGGGCTCTCCAGCAGATCCTGCATCGTGTGGATGAACGTGATCGGGGCGCGACTCTCCCCGCCGAGGGCGTACGCCTCTTTCTTGCGCATGGTCGCCGCCCATGCGATCACCTCTGCCATCAGGATGTCGTCGTGGGCGCGACGCGACTCCGCCGTGGCGAAGCGCTCGTCATCGAGCCACTCGGGATGCCCGGTCGCCTGTGCGAAGGGGGGCCAGTTGCGCGCCATCACGTGCACGCCCACCTGCCCGTCGATGCACGGGTAGATCCCCATGAAGCTGGACATCAGGTTCCCCCGCCGCTGCCCCAGCCAGATGCCGTTGTAGGCGTAGAAGGGAATCCCGGCCTCCAGGATCGGCGCCATGCAGTTCTGCACGCTGATGTCGACGTGCTGGCCCTCGCCGTCCCGCTCGGCCGCCAACAGGGCCAGGTTCGCCGCCGAGAAGGCGTTGAGCCCGCCCTGGTAGTCCGCCTGATAGCCGCCGTTCTTCACGGGGCTCTTGTCGGGATCGCCCGTCAGGAACATCTGCCCGCCCATGGCGAACGCGAGCAGGTTGTTCGAGCGGTACTCGGCGTACGGCCCCTCCTGGCCGTAAGCCGTGATCGAGACCAGCACAAGCCGCGGATTGACGGCCCGCAGCCGCTCGTAGTCGAGGCCCAGGGCGCGTGCGTCGCTCGGGCGGTAGTTCTCGATGATCACATCCGCGTCCGCTGCCAGCCGCAGGAGGGCGTCGCGACCCGCCTGCGAGCCCAGGTCGAGCTCGACCGAGCGCTTGTTCGTGTTCAGGTAGAGGTACAGGGCGCTGGTTTCGGGGTTCGGCTCGCCGTCCTTGAACGGCCCGTGCGCCCGCGCGAGGTCGCCCCCCGGCGGTTCCACCTTGATGACCTCAGCGCCGTAGCCCGCGAACAGCCGCCCGCAGTAGGGCGCGGAGACGAACGTGCCCACCTCCAGCACGCGGATGCCTTCGAGTGGGAGGGGCATGGCCGCCTCCCTACGGTCGCGAGGGGATTTCGACCTGCACGTTCCCGCGCACGGTGGGCTGGTCGTCCGCCAGCGTCACCACCTCGAGCTCCACGATGTTCTTGCCGCCTTCCCTGCGCGTGTCGACGACGCGGCCCGCGAGCGTCAGCGGCTTGCCTGCGATGTCGGGGCGCCGGAAGGCGACGCGCACACTGCGCAGGTTCGCCTCGGAGCCTGCCCAGGCGCCGACGTAGTTCGTGATCCAGGAGAGCTTCAGGAGCCCCGGAACGAGCGCGCCCCCGAATCCCATCCGCCGCCCCGCCTCAGCGTCGCCGAAGGCGGGGTTGGTCGGGTTGTCGCGACCGAAGAACTCGACCGCCTTGTCCTCGGTGGGGAGCCGCTCGAGCGGTTCCAGGTCGTCGTCCGTGGCGATGTCCTCGAAGTAGCGCTGGCTCATGACTGGGGCCGGTCGAACTGCGTGATCGTGCGCAGCGAGGCGGCCGCCTCCTCTCCGTCGCTGTTCAGGTAGGCGGTCTGGAACATCACGAGCACGCTGTAGCCGTAGCGTCCCCCGAGCCGGTCGCGCACGTCGATCATCTGCGTCACCGCGTGCAGCGGCTCCTCCAGCTTGATCGGCTGGCTGAACTTCCACTCCGTCTGCGTCAGGATGCCGCTGGAGAGCACCTGTGGCGAGAGCTCCGGCGGCAGGCGCGGCTCCATCATCGCGAGGATGTAGGGGGGCGCGATGCCCGTGCCGTCCGCCCAGCGCGGGTCCGTGTCGCCCAGCAGGTCGCGCATGCGGTGCGCGTCCGCGGTCTTGGGGATGACCTCGATGGGGTCGCTCTTGCGCCCGATCAGGGCGCGGTGCTCGTCGGTGATCTTGCTCTCGGTTACTTCAGCCACAGTCGCTCCTCGGCCGGAGAATAGCACGCTGCTCCACGGGCGCGCGGAGCGGGAAAGGACAGGCTAGCGGGGCAGCCCGACGACGACCTCGTCGTTCTCGATGCGGACGGGGTAGGTCTGGATGTCCTCCGCGCCCATGTTCCAGAAGAACAGCTTCGATTGCAGTTGCCCCAGGAACGGGTGGCTCGCGTTGAACTCGCTACTGAACGGTTGGCGCACGGCCTTCCCGTTCGAGACCTCGAAGCGCGCTCCGTGGAACGGGCACATCACGCAGCCGTCGCGCACGGGCTCGGGCCTGATGGGCGCGCCCGGGAAGCTCCCGAGGGGAAGCCTCGCGTGCGTACAGAGCCCCGCCAGGGCGTAGGCCTCTTCGCCCCGCCGTACGATCGTCACGCGCTCGGTGTGCAGCCGCACTTCCTTGGCGATGCCATCGGGGAAGCTGCGGAGGGGGCCTGCGTTTGCCCAGCCCTTCATGCGGTCGTGCGGAATGATGTTCTTCGCCTTCACCGGCAGCGGCGGGTCAAGGCCCATCAGCGGCAACGCGATAACCTGCATCAGGCCGCCGGAGATGAGGCCCGTGATGAGCAGGAAGATGCCGACCGCCAGGCTGCTTGAAGTCGTTTCGGCATCCCCTGGCGCGACTAGGAGAACAATGCCGCCAACGAGGAGGGAGATCGTCGCGATCCCCCAGGTCCCGAGGACCGATACTCCGACAATCGCCAGCGCTACGGACACGAACTACCCTCCCCGGAAGCGGATCGTACGCGTCTGCCCGCGCCTGTGCAAAGCATCACGAACGCTCGGAACGGCCCTCGCCTCAGGCGAGCCCGTGGTAGCCGCGGCGGAAGTAGAGCAGCGGCTCTTTCTCCGCATCGGAGGCCGCTCCCACCACCCGCCCAAGGGCGATGACGTGGTCCCCGCCGGGCAGCATCGACTCCAGTTCGCAGTCGAGGTGCGTGATGGAGCCGCTCAAGATGGGACAGCCCGTCTGGTCCGTGAACGTCTCGACACCGTCCAGGTCGGGTCCGGGATCGCGGCCCGAGATGGCGAAATGGTTCGAAATCGCCTCCTGGTCGCTCGCCAGCACGCTCACCGCGAATTTCCCCGAAGCGGGAACCATGCGCTCCAGGTGGTTGCCGTTCTGGATGCAGACCAGCACGAGCAGCGGGTCCATCGAGAGTGTCGAGAAGCTCGACGCGGTGATGCCGTACACCTGTCCCTCGTGCTCGGTCGTCAGGACCGTTACACCCGAGGCCCAGGAGGCCAGCGCGTTCTTGAAGGTATCCGGGTCGACCGGCGACATGGCTAGGCGCTGTCCAGCGCTGGGCCCATGTCCCAGACGGCGTTCGCCGAGACGCTGCTGAAGTAGCGGCCCATCGGCAGACCCGCCAGGATCTGGTCCATTTCAGCGGCGTCCGCCACATCGAAGATGGCCAGCACGCCGACCCCGGTCTCGCGGTAGATGGCCTTGATCTTGCCCTCGTCCCGGAGCGCTTTCGTTGCTTTCAACTGCGCGGCGATCACCGCCTGCCAGGCCTCCGCATCGAGGTCCGCGGGCTGCCTCGAAACCAGCCGTACCGAAAAGAACACTCCTGCCACCCCTCGCTCCAGGCCTGATGCTCCCGGGCGTGATGTCCGAAGGCTACCGCACGGGTAGCGTAGAGCGCCAGACGCGCGGGCCTCGTAGCATTGGTGGAGTGGGCCGCTCCCGATTCCTCGTCACCTTCGATATCGACGGTGTGCTCTGTCGATCGCCCTTCGGCATCAACCCCGGCGGCCTGAGCGCGGCCGCCACCCGCCCGGCGCGATTCCCCCGCCCCACCTGGCCCCTCGAACGCTGGCTCTACCTGCGCCGCAAGCCCATGCCCGGCGCGCCGGAGGGCTTCCGCGCCGTCGTCGAGCACTTCGACTGCGCCGTCGTCTCCGCCCGCGGCGAGGCCTCCCGCGACCTCACCGAGGACTGGCTGAGCCGCATCTTCGGCTCCTCCCCGCCGCTCCGCCTGCGCCCCTCATGGCGCGAGCGCTCCTCCGCCTTCAAGGCGCGCGTCATTCCTCCGCTCAAGCCGCTCGCCCACTTCGAGGACGACCCCAACACGGCCCTTCTCCTCGCCGAGCGCATCCCCCACGTGTTCCTCGTCGACTGGCCCCGCAACCGCGGTGTCGAGCGCGAGAACATCCACCGCGTCGAGCGGATCGCCGACGCGCTCCCCATCCTGGAGACCCTCGCCGGCGAAATGGGAACAGCCGGGGCCTAGCCCCCCGACATCTGCTTCTGGAACGTTCCGAGGTCGAAGTAGTCGCGCCAGGACGCGATCTTGCCGTCGCGCAGTTCGAACACGCCCATCACGGGCAGGGCGACCGCGTTCCCCCCGGCGTCGAACTTGTCGACGCGCTCCGTCATCACGACGTCGCCCTCGGCGACGAGGTTGAGCACGTCCCAGCCCTTGCTCGTCATCATCCCGGCCATGCCCCCGAGGGTGTTGCGGATGTTGTCGCGTCCCGTGATCGGGTCCATGGGGATGTTGTGGTAGAAGGCGTCCTCCGTGAAGTACGAGGCGAGCCGCTCCCCGTCGGGGGCGGGCGCGTCCCACTCCGCGCAGAAGTTCCGCACGATCTCGGCGTTGTCCATCTTGGTTACTCCTCTTCCAGTACGCTGCTGCGAAGCAGCATCAATGCGGTGGTGATGGCGCGCCGTTTCGTGGCCGCGCGTCCCTGGGCCATGACGATCTTGATTGACTGCGTGCCGCCCCCGGGGCCGGCCACCGCCACGAACATCGTGCCCGGCTGCTCGCCGTCCTGCGGTCCCGGTCCGAGCACTCCCGTGATCCCGACCCCGTAGTCGCTCCCCAGCCGCTCGCGCGCGGCGTCCGCCATCGCCTCCGCCGTCTCCGCCGCGACGGTCCCGAATTCCTCCGTCGAGCCCGGCGCGACAATCCCGCCCGCGAACGACCCGCCTGCGTCGGGCGCGTCGCTGAGCGTGCTTGCCAGCAGCCCGCCTGTGGCCGATTCCAGCGTCCCGACCGTCTGGCCGCGCTCGCGCAGTGTCCTCGCGATGAAGCCTTCCAACGTGTCGTCGTCGCGCCCCCAGATGGCGCTCCCGAAGATCGCCTCAAGTTCGCGTTCGACCGGCTCGATGAGCGCCTGCGCCTCCTCGCGCGTCGACGCCTTCGCGCCGATGCGGAGGTGGACGCCGTCCGCCCGGGCGTACGTCCCGACGCCAATCCCTGGCGTGTCGAACACGGGCCGCGCCATCTCGTCGACGTTGCCCTCGCCGACGCCCGCGGTCTTGATCGTGCGTGTCACCAGCACCGCCCCCGAGCGCCCTTCGAGCTGGGGCGCCACCTCGTGCTCCCACATGCGCTCCATCTCGGGGGGAACGCCCGGCATCGAGACGATCACGTGGCCGTCCCGCTCGGTCCACCAGCCGGGCGCGGTCCCGCGCGGGTTGTCGATGACGCGCGCGCTCGGGATGAGCCACGCCTGCTTGATATTCGACTCCGGCATCGGGTAGTTGCGCCGCGCGAAGAAGGCGCGCAGCCGCTCCTCCAGTTCCGGCTCGACGTACGGCTCCTCGCCGAGGAGCCTGGCGATGGACTCGCGCGTCAGGTCGTCCTCGGTCGGGCCCAGCCCGCCCGTTGTGACCACGAGGTCGGCGCGCTCCCACGCCCGTCCCAACGTTTCCGTGACGCGCCCCAGGTTGTCGCCCACCACGCTCGTGTAGTTCAGGTCGATGCCCAGCGCCGGAAGCCGTTGCGCGATCCACGAGCTATTCGTATCGACGATCTCGCCCAGCAAGATCTCCGTGCCGATTGCGACAATCTCCGCCTTCACGCGCGGGAGTCTAGCAGGCCACCCCGAACAGGGCCGGATGGCTGTGTGGCGAGGACTGGCTAGACCAGGATCTTGAACGAGTGTCCGCTGTGGCCAATCAGGTCCTCGACCTGCTTTGCGAATGGCACGTCTCCCAGGGCGACACCGTCACTCGCGTCGATGAACTCGATTCCGACCACGGCACCCTCTGCCGAGTGGTCGATGACGCGCAGGTCATCGAGAAACGTCTGTCGCGTGACTGTCTCCTCGTCACGGAGCCGTACGTAGAGGATGTCGGCTTCTGAGTCGTAGGTCGCGGTGGGCATCTAATCCTCCCAGGCCACTGTCGTGACGATCGGTGAGTCGGAGTCGCGTTGGACGTAGACGCGGAGTGTTCGGTTGGCCCATGTCCCGACGTAGATCACAGCTCGCCTTGCTCCCGGGCGACGGCTCGCAGGACGACTAGTGTGGTAGTTCTCCAGGACCGCATCAACCGCCTCCTCGGAGACTCCCCGCTCGCGCATCCGCCGACGGGCGTGCCGGGTAATCCGCTTCACTCAGGCCACCATTATAGGCAAACCACAATAGTTATCTTAGCACAGGCAATGTCTCCATTGCCCTCCGCCTCTCTGCACCACCCCTGTACAGTGCCAGCATGCCCAACCCCCTCCCCCAGCCCTATACCGCCGCTGCCGTGCAGTGGGCGCCCGCGTACGGCGACCTGCAGGCTGGCGTCGGACGCGCCATTGACGCCATTGACGAGGCGGCGCGCGAGGATGCCAGCCTCATCGTCTTGCCCGAGGCGTGGCTCCCCGGCTACCCCTACTGGTGTACGGAGCAGCGCCCCAACCGCGCTGTTAGCGCCCTCTTCCGTGCCCTTACCGAGAACAGCGTCGAGATACCCGGCCCCGAGACCGAAGCCCTCGGCGAGGCCGCCAGGCGCGCCAACGCCACGGTCGTCGTGGGCGTGACCGAGCGGGTGGGCGGGACGCTCTACAACACCCTCTGCTACCTCGGCCCCGACGGCTCGCTCCTCGGGAGCCACCGCAAGCTCGTCCCGACCCTCTCCGAGCGCACCGTCTGGGGCATGGGCGATGGCTCCGACCTCGACGCCTACGACACCCCCGCAGGCCGCCTCAGCGGCCTCATCTGCTACGAGCACTTCATGGCGCCCGCGCGCTACGCCCTCGCTGGCCTCGGTGTGCAGGTCCACGCCTCCGTCTGGCCCGGATACCCCTCCCTCCACGCGAACGTCGATGCGGCCACCCGCATGCTCGCCGTCGAGAACGCCTGCGCTGTCGTCGTCGCCTGCGAGGTCATGTCCGCCGACCGCCTCCCGGCCGGCACGCCCTTCGCCGAGCACACCCGCATGTGGGAGATGAACGGCGGCAGCGCCATCATCGCCCCCGGCGGCAAGTACCTCGCCGAGCCCGTCTACGACACCGAAACCATCGTCTACGCCGAGATCGACCCCGCCGACCTCGTCGAGGCGAAGCGCTGGGTCGACGGCGTCGGCCACTACAGCCGCCCCGACGTCTTCCGCTTGCACTGGGACCGCAGCCCCAAGCCTCCGATCGTCCGCGAGTAGCGCCCCACCGCCTCACCCGCCGTCCGGCGCTGTAAAGTTCCGCGCATGCCCGACGGGACCGCCCCGCTCGACTTCCGCGTGCTCAACCTCGCCCGCGGTGTGGCCGGTGCCTATGCCACGCGCCTCCTCGCCGACCTCGGCGCCAGATGCTCGTGGTGGCGCTGGAGCGACCCCCGACCCGGCGACTGGCCTCCCAGCGACCTCGTCTACGCCTACTTCGAGCAGGACATCGAGCTCCGGGACGACCGCCTCGACCGCGACGCGCTGCTCGCCGCCCTCCCCGCGCTCGCCCCCCACTTCGACCTCGTCCTCACCGACTTCTCCCTCCCGGAACTCGAGCAGGATGCGCTCTTCGAGCTCCTGCGCCCCGCCAACCCCGCCATCGTCGTCGCGAACGCCGACCACTTCGGCCGCAGCGGTCCCTACGCGAACTGGGCAGGCGACGAGCTGACGGACTACGCCCTCGGCGGCTACTGGTCGATCGCCGGCCACCCCGAGCGCGAGCCCCTGCGCGTGCCCGGGCATCAGGCGCAGTTCCACGCCGGCCTGCAGATCGCCTTCGCCTCCCTCGCCGCCCTCCGCCACGCCCGCCGCACGGGCGAGGGGCAGGAGCTGGAGGTGAGCGCCGCCGAGGCCATGCTCGGCGCCCACTGGAGCACCACCGTCGCCTGGACCCACGAGGGACGTGTCTTCATGCGTACCGGCTCCGACCTTGTCCGCGCGAAGGACGGCTGGGTGCACTTCTTCTCCTTCCTCATCCACCAGAACGTCCTGCTGCTGTGCGACCGCCCCGATCTCGCCTCCGCTGAGGACTTCCAGACCATCCTTGGGCGTCGCGACCACCTCGACGAGATCGGTACCATCGTTCGCGAGTGGTGCGCGGCCCGTCCCGTCATGGAGATCGTCCAGAAAGCGCAGGGGCTGCGCGTCCCCGTCACGCCCATGGCAGACGTCCCCTGGCTGCTCGCCGACGACCACCTCGCCGACCGCGAGTACTTCCGCGACTGCGAAGGCAGCCCCATGCCCGGTCGCCCCTACCGCTGGACCGACGCCTGGCCCGCCGCCGCTGTGCCCGACACGCTCGCCCGCGCCGGCGCCAGCGCGTCCCCGCCGCCACCTCGTGGCGAGCAGGCGCCCTCAGAAGCGCCCTTCGCGGGCCTGCGCGTCATCGAGGTCACGAACAACTGGGCGGGGCCGATCGCCTGCCGCCACCTCGCCGACCTCGGCGCCGAGGTCATCAAGGTCGAGCTGGCCACGCGCCCCGCCACGCGCGGCAGCCACTACGCCGGCCTCGACCCCGGCAAGTACCACTGGAACCGCTCCGGCTACTTCAACGAGATGAACCGCAACAAGCGCGACATCGCCCTCAACCTCGCGACCGATGAGGGCCGCCGCATCTTCCTCGACCTCGCCGCGCAGGCCGATGTTGTCATCGAGAACAACAGCGCCCGCGTCATGCCCAACTTCGGCCTCTCCTACGACGAGTTGAGCAAGGTCAACCCGCGCCTCGTGATGGTCTCCATCAGTGGCTTCGGCGCGACCGGCGCGCGTCGCAACTGGATCGCCTACGGCTCGAACATCGAGGCCGCCAGCGGGCTCGCCTCCGTCACCGGCTACCCCGACGACGACCGCCCCTACCGCACCGGCTCCTTCATCGCCGACCCCATCGCCGGCGGGCACGCGGCCATTGCTGCTGTCGCCGGCCTGGAGCGGCTGGAGCGGACGGGCCGCGGCTCGCACGTCGACATGGCCCTGACCGAATCCGCCATGACCTTCATGGTCGCCGCCTTCGCCCACCTCCACGAGCACGGGGAACCCATGCCCCGCCGGGGCAACATCGAGCCCGCCGACGCCCCCACCGGCGCCTATCCCGTCACCGGCCGCGACGACTGGATCGCCATCTCCGTCCGCACCGATGAGCAATGGCGCGCCCTCTGCGACCTCGCCGGCCTCGCCGGCCTCGACGACCTCGCCTCCCTCGATGCCGCCGCCCGCGTCGCGCGCCGCGAGGAGATCGACGAACGGCTCTCAGAATGGACCAGCCCCCTCACCCGCTTCGAGGCCGTCCGCGAGCTACAGGCGCGGGGCGTGCCCGCCGCCTCCATCCTCCACAACTGGCAGCTCCACGCGGACCCCCACTTCCATGCGCGCGGATCCTTCGTCCACATCGACCACCCCGATACGGGCGTCTATCCCTACCCCGGATTCATGTGGCGCTTCTCGCGAACCGCGCCGTCCGTTCGAAGCCACGCGCCGCGCTTCGCCGAGGCGAACCAGTACGTCTTCGGCGACCTGCTCGGACTCGACGCGGAGGCCATCGACCAGCTCTACGCGGAGGGCGTCACCGCGCACGAACCAGCCGTTCCCCGCCCGCCGTTCGTCATCGCCCCCCTCACCACGCCCTGACCCCCTACAATCCCGCCACTTGCAGGAGGCCATCCATGCCCGAATACGAGCACATCCTCTACTCCACCAGCGATCGCATTGCCCGCATCACCCTCAACCGCCCCGAGAAGCTCAACGCACTCAACCGCGAGCTCCGCGGTGAGTTCGTCGACGCCCTCAAGGTCGCCGAGCGCGACGACGACGTGACCGTCATCCTCGTCGACGGCGCCGGGCGCGCCTTCTGCGCGGGCTACGACATCACCCCCAACCAGCCCGCCGACGCCCGCGCCGGCATCCTCGTCTCGGAGAAGCACTTCGATAGCTGGACCGACCCCTTCGCCCGTAGCTGCGTCCGCGACTGGATGACTATCTGGGACCTGCTCAAGCCCGTCGTCGCGATGGTGCACGGCTACTGCCTCGCTGGCGGCTCCGAGCTGATGTCCATGTGCGACATCGCCTTTGCCTCCGACGACTGCAAGATCGGCTATCCCCCCATGCGTGGCATGACCACGCCCGACGTCATCTACTTCCCCTGGAAGATGCCCATGGGCCGCGCCAAGTACCTCCAGCTCAGCGGCAACAGCCTCACCGGCAAGCAGGCCGCCGAGTGGGGCTGGATCGCGAAGAGCTTCCCCGCCGAGTCACTCGAGGAGGAGGTCATGAAGGAGGTGCGGGCCATGTCCAGCATCGCCCCCGACCTGCTCGCCGCGAACAAGCTCGCCATCAATCAGACCTACGAGATCATGGGCATTCGCACGGCCCTCAACACCGGCCCGCAGTGGCACGCCCTCAGCGGTCGCATGCGTCCCGGCGCGGGCGAGTTCGGGCGTATCTCGAACCAGGAGGGCCTGCGCGCCGCCCTCGCCTGGCGCGACGAGGCCTTCAACAAGGAGGGCTTCCGCCCTTAGTCGGGATTGCGCACCATCACCGGTCCCGAGTGGTGGTGCGTCATGCGCCACGTCCCTTCCTCGCGCACGAAGACGTTCGTGGCGTAGAGCGCGCTGCCCGAGACGACCTCCCGGCAGAGCACGAGGGCCGCGTCGCCGAACACGGTCACGCTGGCGCCGCCGCCCACGATGCGCGGCTGGTTCGGGTTCGCGAGGATGGTGCGCCAGCTTTCGAGCACGGCTTCGCGGCCGCTCAGCAGCGTCCAGCCGGGGTGTAGACACGTGACCGGCGCGACCCGCGCCCAGACGTTCTCCATCGCCCCCGCGTCGGAGGACCCGAGCGCACGGTAGAAGCCCTCGTTCGCGTTGAGCGCTTCCTGCTCGGCCTCGGTCCTGGATCCCTGTTCGGGCACGCGCCAAGGATAGCCGCCCCGCCCGCCTCTCGCCCCCGGTTCGTCAGGGCGCCGGGACGCCAAAACGGGGCCCGTGGAACGGACCCCGTTTGGTGGCTTGGCGAAGCGATGGCGGCTAGCTCTCCGACCCCGCGGTGATGCCCTCCGAGAAGCGCTGCTGGAGTTCGTCCTCGAAGAAGAACTTCTCCTCGCCGAAGGCCGGTCGCAGCTCGTTCAGCCAGGTCGCCGACTCGTCGTACTGGGCGAAGAAGGGGCGGGCGACCCAGTCCGGGTTCCGGCCCTGCAGGAACGTCAGCCCGAGCACCTTCTGGCCGGCCACGTCGGCCGGTCCGAGGACACCCACTTTGCCGGGCTCCGCCGACATGCTCGGCCCGCGCACGGTGCGCGCGAGCCCGCTCACCTGGTTGATGGCGCCGCGGTAGATCTCCCACGCCCGCACCAGCGGAATCTCGAAGAAGTGCTTCGCGCCCGTGTCGCGCGCCACGAACATGTAGTACGGGACCATTCCCAGCCGTACCTGCTCGCGCCACATCTCCGCCCACGCCTCGGAGTTGTCGTTGATGTTCCGCATGATCGGCGACTGCGTCCGGATCTGCGCGCCCGTCTCGCGGATGCGCTCCGTCGCCTCGCGCACGGCCGGCGTACTCAGCTCCATGGGGTGGTTGAAGTGCGCCATGATCGAGAGGTGCCGCCCCGAGGCGGTGATCCGCCGGAAGATGTCCAGCATCTCCTCGGCGTCGTCGTCCGTCGTGAAGCGGTAGGGCCAGTAGCCCAGCGCCTTCGTCCCGATTCGGATCGTCCGCAGGTTCGGCGGATCCTCCTCCAGGATCGGCTCGATGTACTGCTTGAAGCGCCGCGTCTTCATCACCATCGGGTCGCCGCCCGTGATGAGTACGTCGCTCACGCGCGGCCGCTCCCGCAGGTAGCTGATCAGGCCCTCGGCCTGCTTCGTCGCGAACTTCAGGTCGTCGATGCCGACGAACTGCGGCCAGCGGAAGCAGAACGTGCAGTACGCGTGGCACGTCTGCCCGTTGCTGGGGAAGAGGAGGACCGTCTCCTCGTACTTGTGCTGCAGCCCCTCGACGCTCTCCTCGTAGAGCACGGGAACGTTGTGCTCGAGCTGACCCGCCGGGTGCGGGTTGAGCGTCAGGCGGATGCGGTTCGCGGCCTCCTCGATCTCCGGTCGCGAGGCCTCCTTCGAGACCAGCGACGCCATCTCCGCGAAGTGCTCGCCACTCAGCATGTCCTGCTGCGGGAAGGTGAGCGTGAAGATCGGGTCGTTGGGAACGTTGTCCCAGTTGATCAGCTCATCCACGACATAATTATTCGTCTTGAACGGCAGAACCCGTGAAACGACATCGATCGCGAAGCGCTGGTCCTTCGTCAATCGCTCCGCCTGGGGCAGCTTGGCGATGTTGTGAAGGGTGATCGCGCGGTACTTGGGGTTGTCGGAGTCCTGGGGACGGATAAGTGTGCTCGTCATAACGAGTGCCTCCTCTCGGCATATCGTCGGGCCGCGCCGTTAGGCGAGGACCGGGCGGTCCCTGCTCGGGACACGGAACTGGGAGGCTGGTCGCGTGAGCCGCCGAGCCCCCGAACGCCTGCGGGGTTAGCTGACGGGTTCGGCGTCGGAGATCGCCTATGCGCTTTCGCGCAATACACCCCAAAAGTGGATCCCCCGTTCTCCGGCGATCGGGTGAATCGCGCGAAGATTCGGCCTTTTCAGTGTAGCACGCTGGTTCTCGCCGGCTGTAGGGCGGCTTGCCACCTAACGTGCCTGTGGTCGTACACTCACTCGTGGAGCTGCCGACATAAAGCTGGCGTCTCCCGGAGGCGCGCCATGCCCCGAGCGATCTGGAAGGGTGTCATCAGCTTCGGCATGGTGAGCATCCCCATCCGCCTCTTCCCTGCCACCGAGAGCAAGGACATCGGCTTCCGCCAGCTCCGGCGCGACACGAATACGCGTGTTCGCATGCTTCGCTGGGACCCCGTCGAGGAGCGCGAGGTTCTCTACGACGAGATCGTGAAGGGCTACGAGTACGCCAAGGATCGCTACGTCGTGCTCGAAGACGAGGACCTTGAGAAGCTCCCCCTCCCGACGAAGCACACCATCACGCTCGCGGCCTTCGTGAACGAGGCGGAGATCGACCCCGTCCACTACGAGAAGTCCTACTACCTCGCCCCCGACGAGGCTGGCCTCAAGCCCTACTCCCTGCTCATCCGCGCGATGCAGACGAAGGGGCTCATCGCCATCGCCAAGGTCGCCATCCGCACCAAGGAGCGGCTCTGCGCCCTGCGCGCGCGTGGCGACCAGCTCATCCTCGAGACGCTCTTCTACCCCGACGAGATCCGCGAGCCCGGCGAGTCCGTCGCCGTCGAGGATATCTCCGAGCAGGAGATGGAGATGGCCAGCGCCCTCATCGAGATGCTGGAAGGGCCCTTCGACCCGGAGAAGTACACGGACGAGTACCGCGAGGCGCTGATGACCATCATCAGCGCCAAGCTCGAGGGGCAGGAGGTGGCGACTCCCGAGGCGGCCACCCCGCAGCCCGCCGTCGACCTGATGGCCGCCCTACGCGCCAGCGTGGAGGCCGCCCGCGCGCGCAAGGAGAGCGAGGCAGCCGGTGAGGCTTCGGCGAACGGCGCCAGCGAGAAGGCCGCCGTCGCCGCCGAGTAGCCCCGGGGCCACCACATGACCGAGCCCCTCGACAGCTACCGCGAGAAGCGCGACTTCGGGGCCACGCCCGAGCCCCCCGACGCCGTCCCCGAGGGCCGCGCCGGACCCCTCACCTTCGTCGTCCAGAAGCACGACGCCACGCGCCTCCACTACGACCTCCGCCTCGAGGTCGGCGGCGTCATGAAGTCGTGGGCCGTCCCCCGTGGCCCCTCCAGCGACCCCGCCGTCCGCCGCCACGCCGTCATGACCGAGGACCACCCCATCGCCTATTCCGCCTTCGAGGGCGTCATCCCCAGGGGCCAGTACGGCGCCGGTCAGGTCATCGTCTGGGACGCGGGCACCTACGCCCCCGAACACGACCGCGTCTTCGACTTCTCCTCCCGCGAGGAGGCCGAAGCCGCGATGGAGGCGGCCATCGCCGCCGGCAAGATCTCCTTCCAGATGCGCGGCCGCAAGCTGAAGGGCTCCTGGGCCCTGGTGAAGACCTCCACGGACTGGCTCCTCCTCAAACACGACGACCCGCTCGCGGACCCCGAGGCCGACCTCACCGCCGCCGACCGATCCGTCGTGTCCGGCCTCTCCCTCGACGACATCCGCGCGGGCCGCCTCCCCCGCCACCGCAAGACCCCGTCCGACTACACCCCCGACGCCCTCAACGGTTCGCAGGCCGCGCCCCCGCCCGACTCCCTCGTCCCCATGATGGCGAGCGTGCGCGACCCCTTCTCCCACCCCGACTGGCTCTTCGAGCCGAAGCTCGACGGCATCCGCGCCGTCGCGCACGTCTCGGGCGGCGCGGCGCGCCTCTACTCACGTCGCGGCACCGACCTCACCGCTGCGTACCCGGGACTCGTCGCCGCCCTGGCCGCGCAGCCCGTGGCCGAGGCCATCTTCGACGGCGAGATTGTCGCGTTCGATGAGCGTGGCGTGCCCTCCTTCGAACTCCTCCAGCAGCGCATGAACCTCGCCGGCGAGCTCGACATCGCCGCCGCCGAAGCGCGCGTCCCCGTGACCTACATGGGTTTCGACCTCCTCCACCTCGACGGCTACGACCTCACCGGTGTGGCCCTTGAGGAGCGCAAGGAGTCGCTCGCCCGCGTCCTGTTGCCAGTCGGGCCGGTCGCGCTCGTCGAACACTTCCAGGCCGAGGGCGTGGAGGCGTACGAGGGCGCGGTCGCCCTCGGCCTCGAAGGCGTCGTCGCCAAGCGCCGGGGGAGCCGCTACCTGCCCGGCAGGCGCTCCGATGCCTGGGCCAAGGTCAAGGACCGCCGCACCGCCGAGTTCGTCGTGGCCGGCTTCACCCCCGGCGAGGGCGCCCGCGAGCCCACCTTCGGCGCGCTCCTGCTTGGCGCCCGCGACCCCGACGGCGCTCTCGTCTACCGCGGCCGCGCCGGTGGCGGTTTCACCGACGCGCTCCTCGCCGACCTCCGCGCGACCCTCGACGCCCTCGCGACCGACGCCTCCCCCTTCCCCGAGACCCCGCCCGAAGCCGCAGGCGCGACCTTCGTCCGGCCCGAGCTCGTCGCCGAGGTCGAGTATTCCGAGGTCACCTCAGCGGGCCTCCTGCGCGCCCCCGTCTTCAAGCGCCTCCGCCCCGACAAGGCCCCCGAGGAGGCCGTCTTCGTCGCGGGTACGCCTGTCCCTGCCCCCGCGCCCGCCGCCGCCCCCTCACTATCGAGCCAGTCAGCGTCGGTGCTCCGTCAGCTCGATGAGCCCCGCGATGAACTCCGCCTCGACGTGGGCGGCCACGAACTTCCCGTCACGAACCTGGAGAAGCCCCTCTGGCCCGAGCACGGCGCCCAGCGTGCGGTCACCAAGCGCGACCTGCTTCGCTACCTTGCGACCGTCGCCCCCCTCATGCTTCCCCACCTCCGCGACCGCCTCATCACCCTCACCCGCTACCCCAACGGCATCGGCGACCTGCACTTCTACCAGAAGCACTCCGAGGGCCCGCCCCCCGACTTCGTCGAGACCGTGCCCGTCCACTCCGAGGGGGCGAGCGGCGACCGCGACTTCCTGCTCTGCAACAACCTCGCGACCCTCCTCTGGCTGGGGCAGCTCGCCAACCTGGAGTTCCACGCGACCATGGCGCGCGTCTCCCCCGAGCCCGACGCCGGTGGCCTCCCCGCCACCTTCACCGCCTCCCGCGCGAACGTCGAGGCCTCGGTCCTCAACTACCCCGACTTCCTCCTCTTCGACCTCGACCCCTACATCTACCGCGGCGACGAGGCGGCGGGGGAGGAGCCCCAGCTCAACCGCAAGGCCTTCGCCAAGACCGTCGAGGTGGCCCGCGCCTTCAAGGAGATCCTGGATGCGGCCGCCCTCCCCTCCTACATCAAGACCTCGGGCGCGACCGGTCTCCACATCTACGTGCCCGTCCTCCGCCAGTTCCCCTACCCCGTCATCCGCTCCCTCTGCGAAACGGTCAGCGGCGAGCTCCTCGCCCGGATGCCCCGCGATGTCACCCTCGAGTGGGCCTCCGAGAAGCGCACGGGCAAGATCTTCCTCGACGTCAACCAGAACGCCCGCGCCAAGAACGTCGCCGCCATCTTCTCGCCCCGCGCCAAGCCGGGCGCCCCCGTTTCCGTGCCCGTTCGCTGGGACGAGCTCGACGACCTCTACCCGACCGACTTCACTGTGCTGACCGCGCCCGAACGCTTCGCCCAGACCGGTGACCTCTGGGCCGGCATCCTCGATGCCAAGCAGGACCTCACCGCACTCCTCGGACTCGAACCATGAGTCAGCCGCGGGACTTCGATCTACGCGGCCGCGACCGCAACAAGGCGATCGAGATTGTCCAGCGCGCGCTCGTCGATGCGGGCTACGAAGCCGGCGACTGCGTCGATGTGCTCGGCGGAGCGTTCGTCGCCGCGGCGGTGCGCCGTTACTGGGCCGAAGGGCTGAGCGCCGCCGAGGCGCACGAACGCCTCTGCGCCGACGATCCCGAGCTGGCGCGCGCCATCGAGGCGTTGGCCCCACTCCTGCTCGACCGCGTCGAGGCGCGCGGCCAGCGTGAGGCGGCCGTCGCTGCTGTCGAACTGCTGCTCGCGGGCGCCGGTCCGGAGCGCGACCAGCTTCCCCTGCCCCTCGACGGTGATGCGCTCCCCTAGACCTTCGCCCCCGCGACGATGTCCTCGACGACCGCGGGATCAGCAAGGGTGGTCACGTCGCCGACGTTCTCGGGCTCGCCCTCGGCGATCTTGCGCAGGATGCGCCGCATGATCTTGCCCGAGCGCGTCTTTGGCAGCCCTGGCACGAACTGGATCTGGTCGGGCGTCGCGATCGGGCTGATCTCCTTGCGCACGGCCATCCGCAGCTCCCGCTCGATCTCTTCCGACCCACTCCAGCCCTGGTTGAGCATGACGTACGCGTAGATGCCGGTCCCCTTGACGTCGTGCGGGTAGCCGACCACGGCGGCCTCGGCGCAGGCTTCGTGCCCCACCAGCGCCCCCTCGATCTCAGCGCTGCCCAGCCGGTGCCCGGCCACGTTCATCACGTCATCGACGCGCCCCGTGATCCAGTAGTAGCCGTCCTGGTCGCGGTGGCAGCCGTCGCCCGTGAAGTACTTGCCCGGGTAGGTCGTGAGGTAGGTGTCGATGAAGCGCTGGTGGTCGCCGTAGACCGTGCGCATCATGCCCGGCCACGAGGCCGTGATGCAGAGCCGCCCCGTCACGCTGTTCCCCTCCATGACGTTGCCGCCCTCGTCGACGACTGCCGGCTCAACCCCCAGGAAGGGGAGCGAGGCCGAGCCCGGCTTCATGTCGTTCGCGCCGGGAAGGCCCGTGATCATGTGGCCGCCCGTCTCCGTCTGCCAGTAGGTGTCGACGATCGAGCAGCGGCCGCCGCCGACCACGTTGAAGTACCAGCGCCACGCCTCGGGGTTGATCGGCTCGCCCACGGTGCCGAGCACGCGCAGGCTCTCCCGGCTGTAGCGGTTCACGTGGTTGTCGCCCTCCGCCGCGATCGCCCGGATCGCCGTCGGCGCCGTGTAGAAGATGTTGATCCCGAGCCGGTCGACCATGTCCCAGTAGCGGCCCGCGTCCGGGTACGTCGGTATCGACTCGAACAGCACCGACGTCGCCCCGTTCGCGAGCGGCCCGTAGACGATGTAGCTGTGCCCCGTGATCCAGCCGACATCCGCCGCGCAACAGTAGATGTCGCCATCGCGGTAGTCGAAGACGTAGCGGTGCGAGAGCATCGTGTAGAGCAGGTAGCCCGCCTGCGTGTGCAGCACACCCTTCGGCTTCCCCGTCGAACCGGAGGTGTAGAGGATGAAGAGAGGATCCTCCGCCCCCATCTCCTCGGGCGCGCAGTCCGTGGACTGGTCCGCGAGCGCGTCGTCCCACCAGACGTCGCGGCCGTCGGTCATGGGGGTGTCCGACTCGCCACGCTTGTAGACGACGACGAACTCGATGCTCTCGCCGCCCATCGTCAGCGCTTCATCGACGTTGGCCTTCAGGGCGACCGGACGGCCGCCCCGCTTCCCCTCGTCCTGCGTGATGATCGCCTTGCAGGTCGAGTCCTCCACGCGGTCGACGATCGAGCGCGGGCTGAACCCGCCGAAGATGACCGAATGCACCGCCCCGATGCGAGCGCAGGCCAGCATCGCGATGACCAGCTCGGGGACCATGCCCATGTAGATGGCGATGCGGTCGCCCTTCTCCACGCCGCGCGCGCGCAGGGCATTCGCCAGCCGCCCGACCTCGTCCGCCACCTCCTGGTAGGTGAGCTCACGGTTCTCCCCCGGCTCGTCGCCTTCCCAGAGCAACGCCACCTGGTCGCCACGGGTCGCGAGGTGCCGGTCGAGGCAGTTCGCGCTGACGTTCAGCGTTCCTTCCTTGAACCAGGCGATGTGGCCCGTCGTGAAGTCCTCCTCCACCACCGTCTCGAAGTCGCTCATCCACTCGAGGTTCTCCCTCGCCTGCTCAGCCCAGAAGGCCTCGCGGTCGTCCACGGAGCGTCGGTGCAGGGCCGCGTACTCCTCCAGGGAGCCGACCAGCGACCCCTCGCGCACACGCGCCGGTGGTGCGTACTTCTCGTCTACGGGCAGCCCGATCTCGGTCGTTCCGTCGCTCACGTCTGGCCTCCTCGCCCACTTGCGGGGCGCACGCCGTTTTCTGGTCGTGCGCGAGATTCTACCGGCACGGCTGCCGCTATCGTGCGACTGCCGAGCGCGGTACGATCGCGAGCGATGAGTGCTCGCAAGCCTCGCCGCCAGCGCCGCCGCCCCCGCGAGCGTGCGTCCACGCTGCCTCGACCCGGCGCGGCCGCCCAGGCCACGGCCGCGACCCCCGCGCGCATCCCCGAGCAGACCAGCCCTGAACACCACGTCGCCACCGACTACCGCTACGTCCGCCGCGACCTGGTTGCCGTCGCAGTCGTCAGCGTGATCACGCTCGCCTTCGTTCTGGTCATGGCCGTCATCGCCTGACTCCGCCCCACTGCGGCCTACCGCAGGTTCTGGTAGGAGAACCAGACGCCGATCCCCGCCGCCAACAACCCCCAGACCGCAAGGTGCGAACCGGCCAGCAAGACCAGCACCGCCCACGCCAGCACGATCCCGCCGATCGCGAATCCCACCATCCCCGGCCCCCGCTTCCCGCCCGTGGCGAACTCCAGCAGCCGTGTGAAGACGTATCCCAGCGCCACCCCGACGAGGAGCGCGAAGAACCCCCGTGTGAACGGCAGCAGGATGAGCGCCCAGAGCAGCCCCATCACCACTCCGCCCACCGTCGCCGCCAGCCCCGCCCGTGCAATGTGACTCGCCGAGAGCACATACATGGGCGCCCGCACCACGCGCGCGCAATCGGGGCAGCGCGCCCCCACGGGCGAGTGCGTTAGGCAGGAGGGGCAGATGGGCGTCTCGCAGCGGCTGCAGCGCAGAGCGGTCTCGACTCCCGGATGACGTCGACAGACCACCGTTTCGGGCATCGTCAATCCATGCTAGCAGACGGCCATGCCGTCTCCGGAAACGAGTGGTGAGGAGCGGTCGGCGCTCTGCCTAACCGGTTGGGTTCTCCACCAGGGCGAACGAGATCGTCCCGTCCGCTACCACCTTGCCCTCGACGCTCGCCTCGACCGCCCCGCGTCCCACCGGCCCCCGCATCCGTTCCAGCGTGAACGACAGCCGTAGCTGGTCGCCGGGCGTGACGGGCCGCCGGAAGCGCATCTTCTCGATGCCGCCGAACATCGGGATCTTGCCTGCCTGGTCCACGTCCCGCAGCAGCGTCACCGCCGCCACCTGCGCCAGCGCCTCCACGATGAGCACGCCGGGCATCACGCGGTTGCCGGGGAAGTGGCCTTCGAAGAACCACTCGTTGGCGGTTACGTTCTTGATGCCGACGCCGCGAACGCCGTCCTCGATCTCGACCATGCGGTCGACCAGCAGGAACGGGTAGCGGTGGGGGATGATCCCCTCGATCTCGTCTGCGCCCAGGTTCACGTCCATCAGAGTGCTCCCGTGTGCGTGAGGCTGTGGACCCCGCGGCTATTGAGAAACGCCATGAAGTGGGCGACCGCGTCATCCGGGAACGGGATCTCGCCGATTTCGCGGTCGTTCGGATTCCCCAGACCGTGGTAATCGCTCCCGCCGGAACGACCCAGCCCGAGCTTCGCCGCGAGCGCCCGGTGCGCGTCCACGGTCTCCTCGTCGTAGTGCTTGTAGTAGGTCTCCATGCCGTCGAGCCCCATGGCGGCGAGCGTGCCCACGGCCTCCTCATAGTCGTCCCCCAGGAAGACGGGGTGGGCCACGAAGACCGCGCCGCCCGCCTGGTGCACCAGCGCGATCGCTTCCGCCGGGGTCAGCCGGTCGCGGGTGATGTGCCCGGGTCGCCCGTCGCCGAGCCACGTGTCGAAGGCTTCCCCGACGGTTCTCACGTGGCCGGCCTCCACCAGCGCCCGGGCCACGTGCGGACGCCCGACGCTGGCCTCGCCCGCGATCTCCAGCACGCGTTCCACCTCCACCGGTACGCCATGCCCGGCGAGCACGCGCACTATCCGCTTCATCCGGCCCACGCGACCCTCGCGCTGTTCGCTCAGGTACGCCTGTAGCGGCGCATGCCCGATGTCGAAGCCGAAGCCCAGCAGGTGCGCGTCCACGCCGTCGAGGTCGACGCTGAGCTCGATGCCGGGAATCAGGCGCAGGCCCGCCGCCGCCGCTGCGGTGGCCGCTTCCGCGAGCCCCTCGGTCGTGTCGTGGTCGGTCAGGGCGAGGACGCGAACGCCGTTCGCCGCCGCCGTTTCCATCACCCACGTCGGACTGCGGACCCCGTCCGAGCAGGTGCTGTGCAGGTGGAAGTCGCCGGTCGCCACGACGCCGCCTAGCGGGCGTACTCGGTCGCCCGCGTCTCGCGCACGACGGTCACCTTGATCTGTCCCGGATAGTCCACGCTCTCCTCGATCTTCTGGCTGACGTCCCGCGCGATGCGCATCGACTCAAGGTCGTCGACGTCCTCGGGGCGCACGATAATGCGGAGTTCGCGCCCGGCCTGAATGGCGAATGCTTGCGCCACTCCTTTGTGATCCTTGGCGATCTGTTCGAGCGTCTCCATCCGCTTCACGTAGCTGTCGAGCGACTCGCGCCGCGCACCCGGACGGCCACCACTGATGGCGTCCGCCATCTGCACGATGACTGCCTCCACCGTGGAGGGTTCGACCTCCTCGTGGTGCGCCTCGATGCAGTGCGCCACCTCGTCGCGCACGCGGTAGCGCCTCGCGATGTCGGCCCCGATCAGCGCGTGCGTCCCCTCGACCTCGTGGTCGACGGCCTTGCCCAGGTCGTGCAGGAAACCGCCCGCCCGCGCGATACCTTCGTCGGCGCCGATCTCGCGCGCGATCATCGCGGCGATGTGCGCCGTCTCGATGCAGTGGCGCATCACGTTCTGGCCGTAGCTCGTGCGGTAGCGCAGCCGTCCGAACACCTTCATCACTTCGGGGTGGAGGTTGAGCACGTCCGCTTCCGCCGCGGCCTTCTCCGCCGACTCCGCCATCGTCGCCTCGACGTTGCGCTGCGCCTTGTCGACTGCCTCTTCGATGCGCGTTGGGTGGATGCGTCCGTCCTGCACCAGCCCCGCGAGCGCGACGCGTGCGACCTCCCGCCGGACGGGATCGAACGAGCTGATGGTCACCGCATCGGGCGTGTCGTCGATGATGAGGTCGACCCCGGTGGCAGCCTCAATCGCGCGAATGTTGCGCCCTTCGCGCCCGATGATGCGCCCCTTCATGTCGTCGCTGCCGATGGGCACGACCGAGACCGTCGTCTCCGCTGTCACCTCGCCCGCGAATCGCTGGATCGCCGTCGCGATGATCTTCCGCGCGCGGACGCCGGCGGTCGCTTCCACCTCGCGCTCCATCTCGCGAACGCGACGGCTTCCCTCTTCACGGATCTCGTCCTCGACGGCGGCCAGCAGTTGCTCGCGCGCCTCGTCGCGGCTCAGGCCGCTGACGCGCTCGATGGCGCGCTCCTGCTCGGCGCGCAGCTCCGCGATCTCGGCCTCGGAGGACCGTAGCGCTTCCGCGCGGTCGTGCACGGCTGCGTCGCGCGAGTCTATCCCCGCGGCCTTTCGGTCCAGGTTTTCCTCGCGCTGGGAGAGGCGGTTCTCCGTCCGCGAGAGCTCCGAACGCCACTCGCGGATATCGGCTTCTGCTTCGTTTCGGAGCTTGAGCGCTTCCTCCTTGGTCTCCAGTTCAAGCTCGCGGCTCCTGGTTTCGGCCTCAGTGAGAATCTGCCGGGCGTCCTCCTCCGCCTTCTGCATTGAGTGTTGCGCAGAGCGGCGGCGCAGGGCGTAGCCCACGCCGATCCCGATCAGACTGCCCACGATGAGGCCGGCGATAACGGCAATGATCGCCGGCATGGTGTTGCTCCAGACGAATCGCAAATTGCGACATAGTTTTCCCAAAGCGGCGAACGCCGCCTGTGCGGCGATGGTACGTGTCGCCGAGCGAGGCCGTCAAAGACTTCCTGGTGGCTGCACCGGCCGCGAATCCTGGGCCGCTAGCGCTGCTCCGACTCCGGCGCGTTCTCGTTCCAGACTGTTCGCACCGCCTCCGCGACGTCGTTGTAGGCGAAGCCCCGACGCTGCAGGAAACCCGCCAGCCGCCGGCTGAACTGCTCGAAATTCAGCTGCGCCAGCCGTGGCGCCCGCCCCCGCGCGAGTGCGAGCGCCGCCGTTCGGTCGTCCACCGCCGAGATGGCCTCGTCGGCAAGCTCGCCGCGAACGCCGCGGCCGAGCAACTCGTAGCGAAGGAGGCGCTGGCCCCGTGGCGCGCTCGCCTGCCGCCCCTCGACCCATGAGTGCGCGAAGGCTTCGTCATCGAGCAGGCCAGCACCTCGCAGCCGCTCGAGCTCGTCCTTCACTACCTCCGCGGGGAGGCCTCGCAGCCGCAGCCGCTGTCCAAGCTCTCGCTCGCTGCGGGGCCGGTATGACAGCAGTCGCAGGGCCGCCTCGTGCGCCGTTCGGCGGTACTTCTCGAGATCGAGGCGTTCCCGTGCCTTGCTGTCGAGGACATCGCCTTCCCGTAGCCCTGCCAGTTCGAGCACTTCCGCATGCACGATGAGCGTCTCACCATCGCTGGTGGTCAGCACCGCGCGCCCCTGCGAACGGCGATTGATCACCGTTACGCGGGGCGGGCCGTCCGGGCCGTCCGCAGTCATGGGGCTGCTCAGGACGCTCCGGCGGCCGCTGTCGGTTCGGCGGCGGCTTTGCTTGGCTCGCTCTGGTCGGGCACCGGCAGACCGGCCTCCAGCCGCAACTCCCGCTCGATCGCCTCCAGGATGTCGAGGTTCTCGTAGAGGAAGGCCTTGGCCGCCTCGCGTCCCTGGCCGATGCGCAGGTCGCCGTAGCTGTAGAACGAACCCGACTTCTTGAGGATGCCCGACTCCGCGCCGAGGTCGACCACGTCGGCGGTTCGGCTGATGCCCCGTGGTGGCGAGAACATGATGTCGAACTCGGCCGTGCGGAAGGGCGCCGCGACCTTGTTCTTCACGACCTTCGCGCGCACCCGGCGTCCGATCACGGTCGTGCCCTTCTTGATGGTCTCGATGCCGCGCAGCTCGATGCGCACGGAGGAGTAGAACTTCAGCGCGCGGCCCCCCGGCGTTACCTCGGGGTTTCCGAACACGACGCCTATCTTCTCGCGAAGCTGGTTGATGAAGATGACGGACGTGCTCGTCCGCGAGATCGTCGCCGTCAGCTTGCGCAGCGCCTGCGACATCAGCCGCGCCTGCAGGCCTACGTGCGTGTCGCCCATCTCCCCTTCGATCTCGGCCCGCGGCACGAGTGCCGCGACGGAGTCGATGACGATGCAGTCGATGGCGTTCGAGCGCACGAGCGCCTCGCAGATCTCCAGTGCCTGTTCGCCCGTGTCCGGCTGGCTGATGAGCAGGTCTTCGGTATTGATGCCGAGGTCCTGTGCGTAGGACGGATCCAGGGAGTGCTCGACGTCGATGTAGGCGACGGCTCCCCCCGCCTGCTGCGCCTGGCCGATCACGTGCTGGGCGAGCGTGCTTTTGCCCGCGGACTCGGGCCCGTAGATCTCCGTCACGCGCCCGCGGGGGATGCCCCCGATGCCGAGCGCGATGTCGAGGGAGAGCGACCCTGTGGGGATGGCGGCGATCGTCGTATCGGCGCTCACCTGACCCATCTTCATGATGGCTCCATGGCCGTACTGCTTCTCGATCTGGCTCAGGGCCAGGTCGAGCGCGCGCTTCCGATCTGCTTCCTTTTTGGCCATGTGGCGTTCTCCCCTCGTGTTGGATCGAATCCTACGCCGCTAGAACAGGCGTTCGCAAGCCTTGTACGGGCTATTTGTCATTCGCCGTACACTCGTTCCATGGGTCGGATCGTCGTCCGCGTGACTGCGCGCGCCAGCCGCGAGAGCGTCGAAGGCTTCGACGCCGCCGGCGTCCTGCGCGTTCGCGTGATGGCCCCGCCGGTCGAGGGCGCCGCCAGCGCCGCCGCGGCGAAGCTGCTCGCCCGCGCTCTCGGACTCGCCCCCCGCGAGGTGGTGCTCGCGAGAGGCGAACGCTCGCGCCTCAAGCACTTCGATCTCCCCATCAGCGCCGAAGAGGCCCGCCACCGTCTGCAAACGCCCGAGGGCTCGTAGCACGTCTCTTCTCAGTCCACGGCCTGAAGGACGCCAACCAGGAACCCGATGATAGCCAACCCTGCTGCTGCGGCGAGACCGGCAGACCAGCGAAGCAGGCGCGTCTCCATCCTGGCCATTTGGCTCTCCAGCCGGGTCTCCATCTTGGCCATCTGCGTCTCCAGCCCGCCGGCGCTTGTGTCGATTCGCGCCTCCAGCCGGGTCTCCATCATGGCCATCTGCGTTTCCACGCCAGCGACCCTTGTGTCGATTCGCGCCTCCAGCGAGAGGCGCACCTGCTCGACGTCACCCCACGTCGCCGGACTGCTGTAGTCCCTCTGTGGTTCGCCTGACTGTTGCGCTGTTGTCATGTGTGTCTCGCGACGCGGTTGTGGCCTGCAACCATGCTAGCACAGGCGCTCCCAACCTCGCTAGAACACGTCGAACAGGTTGAACCGTGGCCCGTCCTTGCAGCAGAGGCGCACACCGTGGCGCGTGAAGACGGCGCAGCCGTAACACATGCCCCAGCCGCACGGCATGTTCTCCTCCATCAGGATCTCCGGGCGCTGGCGCCGCCCGTTCTGCCGCAGAACCTCCGCCATCGACGCGAACATTGCGTTCGGACCGCAGGCGTACAGCTTGCTCGACCAGTCCACGTACTCGCCGAGGTGCTCCGTGATCCGCCCCCTCAGCCCCTGCGACCCGTCCTCCGTGACGACCACGTACTCGACCTCGCTCGGCCAGTCCGCGGCGGGCAACAGCTGCGAGGCCGTGCGCGCACCCATCATCGCCGTCACCTGGTGACCCTGCGCCAGCGCCACTTCGGCCAGGTCGACCATCGGCGCGACCCCCACGCCGCCGGCGACCAGCAGCAGGTTCCCGGAGCCGTCGGGCAGCCGGAAGCCCTTGCCCAGTGGCCCGTAGAGGGAGACCGCGTCGCCACGACGGCGCTCCGCGAGCCACGCGGTTCCGCGCCCGGCCACGGCGTACAGCAGCGCGATGCGCCCTTCCGCCGCGCGGTGGAAGCTGAAGGCGCGCGCGAACTCGGGCGAGCCGCCCTCCGGGGCGCAGTGGACCATCACGAACTGGCCGGGCGTGTGGCCCGCCCCCGCCAGGGCGGGCGCGTCGAGCCAGAGAACGTAGCCGCCTTCGTAGCACGGCTCGTTCGAGAGGACCGTCGCTCGCTCGCGGATCATCGGTTCACGTACTCGTCCAGCCGCGCTACCTCGGGAGTTACCGTGCCCCGCATCGTCTCGATGGCGGCCCGCGCCGTGTCGATCGAGGTGTAGCAGGGGATGCGCTTCTCGGCCGCCGCCCGCCGGATGTGAAATCCATCCCGCAGCGAGCCTGTCAGGCGGCCTTCGGGCGTGTTTAGCACGCAGCGCACGGTGCCGTCCTCGATCACGTCCACCACGTTCGGATGCGTCCCGCTCAGCACCTTCGTCACGATCGTGGCGGGGAGGTCGAGCGCTTCCAGCATCGCGCCCGTGCCCTCGGTGGCGTAGAGCGCGCAGCCGCCATCGTGCAGGGCGTGCACGAGCGGCAGCGCCTCCGCCTTCGTCCGGTCGCTGAGCGAAAGGAGCACGGGCGTGCCCGGCTCCAGCGCCAGGTCCGATGCCACCAGCGCCTTCGCGAGCGCCGCCGCGTAGCTTCTGTCGATCCCCATCACCTCGCCGGTGCTCTTCATCTCCGGCCCGAGGTACGTGTCGACATCGGCCAGCTTGGACATGGAGAAGACGGGCGCCTTCACCGCCACGAGGTTCCGTTCGGGCCAGAGACCGCCCTCGTAGCCCTGGCTCGCGAGCGACTCGCCACACATCGCACGCACGGCAAGCTGCACCATCGGCACGCCCGTCACCTTCGAGATGAAGGGCACCGTTCGGCTCGCGCGCGGGTTCACTTCCAGCACGTACACCTGCGGCGTTCCGGCGGCGTCGTGTGGAAGCACGACGTACTGGATGTTCGTGAGCCCGATCGCGCCCATCTCGAGCACGATCTGCTCGGTATAGCGGCAGATGAGCTCCCGCTCCTCCGCGTCGAGGTGCACCGGCGGGTAGACCGCCATCGAGTCGCCCGAGTGCACGCCCGCGCGCTCGATGTGCTCCATGATGCCGGGGATGAGGACGCTCTCGCCGTCGCAGATGGCGTCCACCTCCACCTCGCGCCCTTCGAGGTACTTGTCGATGAGGATGGCGCGGCCCTCCGCCGCCTCCGCCGCCTGCGCCAGGAAGATAACCATCTCGCGCGGGTTCTGCACGATCTCCATCGCCCTGCCGCCCAGCACATAAGAGGGACGCACGAGCACCGGGTAACCGATCGTTTGCGCCGTTTTCAGCCCCTCCTCGAGCGTGCGCACGGCCGCCCCCGGGGGCTGGGGGATGCCGAGGTTCCGCAGGAAGCGCTCGAACAGTTCGCGGTCCTCGGCCGTGTCGATCGTCTCCGCGCTCGACCCGATGATCTGCTGCCCCGCCCGCCACAGCGGCTCCGCCAGGTTCACCGCGGTCTGCCCCCCGAACTGCACGATGCTCGTGGGTGTCTCGCCCGTCTCCCCCGCCTCGTTCTCGAGGATGTTGCGTACGGCTTCCTCGTCCAGCGGCTCGAAGTAGAGCCGGTCGCTCGTGTCGAAGTCCGTGGAGACCGTCTCCGGGTTCGAGTTCACGAGGATCGCGCGGCGGCCGACGTCCTGGAGCGCCCAGGCGGCGTGCACACTGGCGTAGTCGAACTCGATCCCCTGTCCGATCCGGATCGGCCCGCTCCCCAGCACTACCGTCGAGACGCCCGGCTCGGGCGTGGCCTCGTTCTCCTCCTCGTAGGTCGAATAGAAGTAGGGAGTGGCGGCGTCGAACTCGGCCGCGCAGGTGTCGACCATCTTGTAGACGGGCCGCATACCGAGCTGCTGTCGCAGTTCCCGCACCTGCTCGGCGAGCCGGTCCGCGAGCTGCCCGACCATCTCGTCGCTGAAGCCCATCCGCTTCGCTTCCAGCAGCAACTCGCCGTCGAGCGGCTCCGAGAGGAGGCGGCGCTCCACCGCCACGATCCGCCGCAGACGCTCCAGGAACCACGGGTCGATGCCCGTCTCGGTTGCGATTGCGCCCACGGGCATGTCCCGCCGCAGCGCTGCCATGAGCGCCCACAGCCGCGTATCCGTGGCGCTCAGGTCGATCGTCGCCTTCGGGTCTTGCCAGGAGTGGTCTTCCCAGAGCAGCGTGCGCCGCCCGAATTCGAGCGAGCGCACCGCCTTGTTAAGCGCCCCCTCGAAGGTGCGGTCGATCGCCATCACCTCGCCCGTGGCTTTCATCTGTGTGCCCAACCCCCGGTCACCGAGGGCGAACTTGTCGAAGGGCCAGCGCGGAATCTTCACCACGCAGTAGTCGAGCGCCGGTTCGAAGGCGGCCGTCGTGCGCTCGGTGACCGCGTTCGGGATCTCGTCGAGCGTCTTGCCGCAGGCGATCTTGGCCGCCACTCGCGCGATCGGGTACCCCGTCGCCTTCGAGGCCAGCGCCGACGACCGCGAGACCCTCGGGTTCACCTCGATCACGTAGTAGGGAAGGGGCTCGCTCGGGTCGCCTTCCCAGTCGCGCACGTCCTTGCGGGGCGCCAACGAGAACTGGATGTTGCAGCCGCCTTCGATCCCGAGCTCGTCGATGATGCGCAGCGCCGCCGAGCGCAGCATCTGGTAGTCCTTGTCCGTCAGCGTCTGCGAGGGCGCCACCACGATCGAGTCGCCCGTATGGACGCCCATTGGGTCGAGGTTCTCCATGTTGCAGATGGTCACGCAGTTGCCTGCGCCGTCGCGCATCACCTCGTACTCGATCTCCTTCCAGCCGCCGAGGTAGCGCTCGATCAGGACCTGCGTGATAGGGCTCGCGTCCAGTCCGCTCTTTGCGATGGCCCGCAGCTGCTCGGGTGTGCGCGCGATGCCCCCGCCCGTGCCTCCCAGCGTGTAGGCGGGCCGCACGACCACCGGCAGCCCGATCCGCGCCGCCGCCGCTTGGCAGGCTTCCAGCGATTCGCACGGTTCGCTGTCGAGCACGGGCTCGCCGATCTTGGCGAGCAGGTTGTTGAAGAGTTCGCGGTCCTCGGCGCGCCGGATCGACTCCAGGGGCGTACCCAGCAGGCGCACGTTGTACTTGTCCAGCACGCCCGCGTTCGCGAGCTCGACGGCGAGGTTGAGGCCCGTCTGGCCGCCGAGGGTAGGCAGCAACCCTTCTGGACGCTCCCGCGCGATGATGCGCTCGATCACCGGCACCGTGAGCGGCTCGATATAGACGGCGTCCGCAATGTCGAGGTCGGTCATGATCGTGGCCGGGTTCGAGTTCACGAGGATGCTGCGTACGCCCTCCTCGCGCACGGCCTTGCAGGCCTGCGTACCGGCGTAGTCGAACTCCGCCGCCTGCCCGATCACGATCGCCCCCGAGCCGATGATGAGAACGCTCTCCGGCTTCGTCATCGCCCGCGCCGCCCGGCCTGGTGCCGCCTGAGCCGCGCGATCCCGTGGCGCACCGGTGGAAGCGCGAGCAGGAGCAGCAGCAGCGGCGCGAGCACGGCTTCGCGGCTCGCCCCATCCACCATCAGCGCGCCTACGACCACACCAGTCGCCACGCCGCTCGCGACCGGTACGAGGTAGCGGCGTGGCTCACGCGCCCGCTCTCCGAGCAGGACGAGCCCCAGCAGCGTCAGGAACAGCCCCGTCAGCCCGAGTGCTCCCGCGAACGTGAGCGCCCAGAGGCGCCCCGCGTTGCCCCCGACCACGTTCTCGCCGGCGAACGTCGCGATCAGGATGAGGAGGCCCATCGCCAGCGCCGTCGCCGCGAACGCGATCGGCAGGTCCGCCCAGCTCGCGGTCGCGTGCAGGCGACCGTCGCGCGGGGTGGCGCCGTACCGGGCGGGTGGTGGCAGTGGGCGGCGAGCGCTTCTCACGGCCGCCATCTAGAGGGGCAGCTCGAAGGTCATGTCGGGGTTGCGCAGGGGAACCATTCCGCCGATAGCGGAGAGGAAGCTGAGGGCGGGCTCGTTGCCGTCCGGGAGCCGTCCCCGGATGCGCCGGAAGCCGCGATCACGCGCGAGCGCCAGCAGCTCCTCCGCCAGTTGCGTTGCGATGCCTCGGCGCCGGTGGTCGGGTAGCACCCAGACGCCGAGCTCGCCGGTCTCGGGCTCGTCCGCGCTCGCCTCGACCGCCCCGAAGGCTACCGGGATCGACCCGTCGAGCGCGATCGCAGCCGCCCCGCTCGCCGCAATCCGCGTGAGCCAGGCGCGCGCCATTTCGGTGTCGAGTCCGGGGGGAAGGCTCGTGTTGGGCTCGTCGCGCAGCGCGTGCGCGATGGACGCGATTGCCGCTGCATCCTCGACGGTGGCCGGCTGCATGTCCGTCGTGCGTGTCATCGTCCAGCTCCCGCCTGCTCCATCATCTCCACGAAGCGGTCGAACATCCCCATGCTGTCGAGCGGTCCGGGGCTGGCCTCGGAGTGGTACTGGATCGTCATTACGGGCTCGTCGCGCATGGTCAGTCCCTCGACCGTGCCGTCGTTCAGGTTCACGTGGCTTACCTCCGCCGAAGCCGCCAGCCCCTCGGGGTCGACGGCGTATCCGTGGTTCTGGGCCGTGATCGTGACGGCCCCCGTACGTTCGTCGCGAACAGGGTGGTTCGCGCCGCGATGCCCGAAGGGCAGCTTGAACGTCCCCGCCCCGAGCGCCCGTGCGATCACCTGGTGCCCCAGGCAGATCCCGAACAGGGGCACCGTCCCGATCAGCTTGCGCGTCTCCTCGACCTGCGCGTTCTGGACCTGTGGGTCGCCCGGCCCCGGCGACCACATGACGCCGTCGGGCTTGAGCGCGAGCACGTCCTCGGCCGTTGCCTCGATGGGGAGCACCGTGATGTCGCAGTTCCGCGCGGTCAGCGAACGCATGATGTTGCGTTTCACCCCGCCGTCGATGAGCACCACTTTGCGGGGAGCTTCGGAAGCGCCGGCCGCCGTAGAGCCCCTCGGCGCGCCGACCGCCTTGTTGGCCTTGGGCTCGACCGCGGGGCGGAGGTCGTTCTCCTGGGCGAACGCTCTCCAGCGGTACGGCTTCTCTGTCGTGACCTGCGCCGCCCAGTCGATGCCGTCGTAGTCGGGCAGGGCGCGGACTCGTTCGAGCGCCTCGGCCGCCGGCTCCGTCGTGATCACCCCGAGCATGACGCCGTGACGGCGGATGCGCCGCGTGATCGCGCGCGTATCAACGCCATCAATCGCCACTACCCCGCGTTCGGTCAGGAAGGTCGCGAGGTCGCTGGTCGAACGGAGGTGGCTCGCCATCGGCGCGACCTCGCGCACGATCAGCCCCCGCGGCTGGATCCGCCCCGACTCCTCCACCGCCGCGTCCACCCCGTAGTTCCCGATCATCGGGTAGGTGAGCGTGAGCAACTGGCCCGCGTAGGAGGGGTCCGTCAGCATCTCCTGGTAGCCCGTCATCGAGGTGTTGAATACGACCTCGCCGCCCGCCGACCCGGACGCGCCCACCGCGCGACCCTCGAACACGCTCCCGTCGGCGAGCGCCAGCCGTGCGCTAGACATGCGCCGCCTCCGCCACGTGCCGGACCTCGCCCGCAACCACGACCGCGCGCACGCGACCTTGCAGCTCCACCCCCGCGAGCGGCGTGTTCCGCCCCTTCGAGGCGAACCGTGACGGGTCGACCGTCCAGCGTTCCTCCGGGTCGAAGACGGTCACGTCGCCGGGCGCCCCCACCGCGAGCGTTCCGATGCCGGGAACACGGTCGTCGAGCGCGAACGCCTCGACCGGGCCCTGCGTGAGCGCGCGCAGCGCTGCGCCCAGCTCGAGCTCGCCGCGCTCCACGAGCGTCGTGACGGTAGCGAGCGCGGTTTCGGCGCAGCAGATCCCGAACGGCGCCATGTCGAACTCACACTGCTTCTCTTCGGGCGCGTGCGGTGCGTGGTCCGTCGCGATCGCGTCGATGACGCCCGCGTTCACGCCTGCCAGCAGGGCCAGCCGGTCGGCTTCCGTGCGCAGCGGCGGGTTGACCTTCGCCGAGGTGTCGTAGGCGGGAGTTGGATCGCTCCCCGCTACCGCCTCGTCCGTCAGGAACAGGTGACTCGGCGTGACCTCGCACGTAACGGGCAGCCCGCGCTCTTTCGCGCGCGCCACCTGCTCGACGCCCCTCGCTGTGGTCATGTGCATGATGTGTAGCCGTCCGCCTGTAAGCTCGCAGAGTTCGATGTTTCGAGCTATCGCCGCGCTCTCCGCGGCGGTCGGCTGACCGGCCAGCCCCAGTCGCTCGCTGATGGCTCCTTCGTGCATCGCGCCCTTGCCGCTCAGGGATGGCTCGTCGCAGTGTTCCGCCACCACCAGCCCAAGCGCCCCCGCCAGCGTGAGCGCGTTCCGCATCAGGCTGCCGCCGGACACCGGGCTGCCGTCGTCGCTGATCGCGACGCAACCCGCCTCCGCCAGCTCGCTCAGCGCCGCCAGCCGCTTTCCTTCCCGGCCCACCGTCGTGCAGCCCACGGGCAGCACGCGCACGCGCGCATCTTGCGACACCCGCTTCAGCAGCCCCTCGACCGCGGGCGCGCTGTCGGGCGGCGGGTCCGTGTTCGGCATCGCGCAGACGGTCGTGAAACCGCCGCGCAGTGCCGCTTCCGTCTCTGTCGCGATCGTGCCCTTCTGCTCGAAGCCCGGCTCCCGCAGGTGCGCGTGCAGGTCGACGAATCCGGGCGTCACGATGCACCCCGCCGCCTCGACCACCTCCGCCCCGCCCGCGGCCAGGCTGGCCCCAATCGCGCGCACGCGACCGTCCTCGATGAGCACGTCGCCCTGCTGGTCGAGACCCGACGACGGGTCGATGACCCTCCCCCCGCGAATCAGGATTGCGCTCATCGCCGCCTCGCCGTCGCCATCAGGTAGAGGATGGCCATGCGTACCGCCACCCCGTTCGTGACCTGCTCCTCGACTACCGAACGCCGGCCGTGCGCGACCTCGGGCGCGATCTCGACGCCTTCGTTCATCGGGCCGGGGTGCATCACCAGCGCCCCCGGATTCGCCCGCGCCAGCCGCTCCTCGGTGATCTGGTACTGGCGGATGTACTCCCGAAGCGAGGGCAGCAGGCCTTGCTCCTGACGCTCCCGCTGGATTCGCAGCGCCATCACCACGTCCGCCCCCGCGAGCGCTTCCGTTAAGTCGCTGGTGACCTCGCAGCCGCCCGGCCCTTCGTGGCCCGCCACGCTGCGAAGCGTGTGCGGCAGCAGCGTCGCCGGCCCGCAGAGGGTCACGTGCGCGCCTGCCGCCAGCAGCGCCCACAGGTTGGAGCGCGCCACGCGGCTGTGCAGCACGTCGCCCACGATGACGACCTTGCGTCCCGCCAGGTCGCCTGCGTGCCGGCGCATCGTGTACAGGTCGAGCAGCGCCTGCGTCGGATGCGCGTGCGCCCCGTCGCCGCCGTTCACGATGCTTGCCGTTGTGTGCCGCGCCGCCAGCGCCGCCGCCCCCGAGCTTGGGTGGCGCATCACCACCACGTCCGCCCCCACCGCCTCGATTGTGCGCACCGTATCGACCAGCGACTCGCCCTTGCCAACGCTGCTGGTGGCCGCGGAGAGGTTGATGACGTCCGCGCCCAGCGCCTTCGCCGCGATCTCGAAGCTGGCGCGCGTGCGCGTGCTGTTCTCGTAGAAGAGGGTCACGACCGTCGTCCCGCGCAGCGTCGCGACGCGGCTCACGGGCCGCTCCCGCACCTCCGCCATGGCGCCCGCCGTTTCGAGGATGAGTTCGATCTCCTCGGCCGAGAGGACGTCGGTATCGAGCAGGTCCTTTCGCGTCCACCCGGAGGCGGGCGCGGCCGGCTCCTGAGCCTGTGCCGGCGCCGCTTCCGTGGCTGCCGGTTGTGTGGACTCAATGCTCACCATGTTGGTCGGCTCCCTCCATCAGGTAGATCGCGTCCTCGCCGTCGATCTCCGCCAAGCGCACATCGACCGTCTGCGACGGCGCCGTTGGGATGTTGCGGCCAACGAAGTCCGGGCGAATCGGCAGCTCGCGGTGCCCCCGGTCCACCATCACCGCCAGGCGCACACGCGCCGGCCGTCCGAAATCCATGATCGCGTCCATCGCCGCGCGAATCGTGCGCCCCGTGAACAGCACGTCGTCGACCAGCACCACCGTCATGCCGTCGAGGCTGCGGGGGATGTCGCTGGGACGTACGGGGGGAAAGGGGTCGCGCTGCGCGAGATCGTCGCGGTAGAGCCCAACATCGAGCCGCCCCACCGGGGGCGCTTCGCCCTCGAACGCCTCGATGGCCGCTGACAGCCGTTCGGCCAGCGGAGCCCCCCGTGTCAGCAGCCCGACCAGGATCAGGTCCTGGGCGCCGCCGTTGCTCTCGATGATCTCGTGCGCCAGCCGCCGGATCGTGCGCGCAACTTCCGGGCCCCGCTGCAGCTCAACGGGACTCATCGTGGGGACAACTCGGTAGGGAAGGGGATGTGTGCGTGTGCGTTGGGCCAGCCGCGCATGGCGGCGCCTCCTCCCTTGGCAGCCTCTCGGGACCGCTTTAAAGGGCTAACCAAGATTAGCCTATCGCACCTGAGTGCGCCAGCGCGCTAGCTTCCCGCCGCCGCCTCGCTCGCGATCTGCGCCTCCGCATACGGCGTGATCGTGTCCGCCACGTCGACCGTGCTGTCGAGTCGCTTCTGCAGTCCGCTCATCAGTCCCAGCACACGCAGGATCAGCAGGATGTCGGACGGCACCTTCGTAATCGGGTTTTCCGACAGCAGCCGCGAGAGCCGCTCGTTCACCTCGCCCACCACCTCCGCGTCCGCGTAGGGGCGCTGCTCCGGCCCCGCCGACTCGAAGAACGAGCGACCCAGCGCCACGAGCATCTCCGGGTCGTCATAACGTGTGCGGAACCCGAGCTCCTGGAACCCCTTCAGCATCGCCGAGTCGTTCTGGCTGAGGACCGCCAGCGTGAAGTGGTTGTAGGTCCGCCGGAAGTCGTCCGGCAGGTGCTTGCTCAGCCCGAAGTCGATGAACACCACCACCGGCCCCGCTAGCACGAGCAGGTTCCCCGGGTGCGGGTCCGCGTGGAAGAAGCCGTTCACGAGAATCTGCTCGCAGTATGCCTCCATCATGATCCGCGCGACCTCGCTCGGGTCGATGCCCGCCGCGACCAGCTCGTCCGTCGCCGAGATCTTGATGCCGTCGATGTACTCCATCGTGAGGACCCGCTCGGCGGTGTGCTCCCACACGATCTTCGGGACGCGCACGTCCGTGCGGTGCGCCAGTTCGCGGGCGACGCGTTCGGCGCTCTGCCCCTCGGCCACGAAGTCGAGTTCGCGCGGCACGTAGTCCGCCATCTCCCCGATGAGCATGCGGAAATCCCACTTCGGCTCGATACGGGCCAGCATGCGGATGAGCAGGCTGATCGAGAGCAGGTCCGTTGCCACCACCCGCGCGATGCCCTCGTACTGCACCTTCACGGCCACGTCGCGACCATCGTGCGTCTCCGCCCGATGGACTTGCGCCAGCGAGGCCGCGGCGATCGGCTCGCGCGCGAAGCTCGCGAACGCCTCCTCCGGCGGGGCGCCCAACTCCCGCCGCACCTGCGCCTCCACTTCCGAGTAGGGGCGCGGGGGCACCGCATCCTGCAGGCGGCTGAGCACCGCCACCAGCTCGGGCGGAGCGACATCCGCCCGGCTGCTGAGGAACTGGCATGACTTGATCAGCAGCCCCTGCATGCGCACCGCCAGCCGGTAGAGCCGCTCTCCGGTGGCCTGGTGCTGGGCTCGGTAACGCTGCTTGCGTTCGGCGTCGCTGAGCCCGCGCGTCTTCTGGATGCGCTTGTACCCGATGTAGATGGCGAGAAAGTTCCAGCCGACGAGCAAGAATCGCCAGATCCGACGGGGCCAGGGCAGGGGACGAAGCCCCGTTCGGGTCTTGGCCATGAATCCACTGTAGCAGAGCGAAAGCCTTGGACCCCGAATCGGAGAATCGCAGGCCCCGCCTGTTGCTCCTTCCCCCGCCCCACCCGAAACTGAGAGCCCGTTCCCCGGTAGCTCAACGGTAGAGCGAGCGGCTGTTAACCGCTAGGTTCGAGGTTCGAATCCTCGCCGGGGAGCCACCCACCAACTGGCGCGTCCTCTCCCGCGAACTCCCTTGCCCGCCGCCAGCAGACCCGTCCTCGACCGCTCCCCCAGTCAGCGCGGTGAGCTCGGGGTGACTGCCGGCTCCCGGCTGCGGAGCACGTATCCCTCGTAGCCGGCCGCGGCGATCTCGTCGCACTTCTCGCTGTAGACGTCCAGGCCGCCGGCATAGGGCATGAATACGCGCGGCTTGCCGGGGATGTTGGCGCCCAGGTACCAGGAGTCCGCCAGCATGTAGAGCGTCTTGCTCGCGACATCGTTCACGTGGTCGACCCACTCCGTCTCGGCATCGGCCTCCGCCTCCGCGCTCTCGACATCGTGCTCGGCCATGTAGGCAAGGAAGTCCGAGATCCACTCGACGTGCTGCTCGATTGTCGGCGGCATGTTGCTCAGCACCGAAGGGCTGCCTGGTCCCGTGATCATGAACATGTTGGGGAACGCCGCGGGGGACAATCCCAGGTACGCTCTCGGCCCCTCCGCCCACTTCTCCTTGAGCGCGACACCCCCGCGACCGCGGATATCAATGCGGTTGAACGAGCCCGTCATCCCGTCGTAGCCGGTCGCGAACACGATGATGTCAAGGTCGTACTCGCCATCCCGGGTACGGATCCCGTGCGCCGTGATCTCCTCGATCGGGGAGTGGCGGATGTCGACCAGGTCGACGTTGTCGCGGTTGTAGGTCTCGAAGTAGTTGGTGTCGATGAGCGCGCGCTTCGACCCGAAGGGGTGGTCGCGCGGCACCAGCTTCTCGGCTGTCTCCGGGTCGTCAACGGTCTCACGGATCTTCGACCGGATGAACTCCGCGGCCGTGTCGTTGGCCCGCCGGTCGACGGAGATGTCGCTGAACGTTGTGAGCACGAAGCGGAACCCGCCCTGCTCCCACGCGGCCTCGTAGAGCGCGCGCCGCTCCTCGTCGTCGACGTCCAGCGCCGAACGGTCGGACTCGTCGTAGGGCGTGCCGCCCCTCGAATTGCGGCTCTTCTCGAATATCTCGTCGTAGCGCCCTTTGACCTCTTCGAGGAACTCGGGCGTGACGGTGCCGTGGCGCGCCGGGATCGTGTACTGCGGTGTGCGCTGGAAGACCGTCAGGTGACCGGCCTGCGCGGCGATCACCGGGATCGACTGGACCCCGCTCGAACCGGTGCCAATCACCCCGACGCGCTTGCCCGCGAAGTCGACCCCTTCGTGCGGCCACGAGCCGGTGTGGTACCAGTCACCCTCGAAGCTCTCGAGCCCCTGAATGTCGGGCATCTGGCCCGCCGAAATGCAGCCGACTCCGGTGATGAAGTAGCGTGCGAGCACGCGGTCGCCCTGGTCGGTCTCGATCTCCCACCGATTCAGGTCCTCGCGGAAGTGCGCCGCGGTGACGCGCGTCTCGAACTGGATATCGCGGCGCAGATCAAACCGATCGGCGACGTGGTTGAGGTACCGCAGGATCTCGGGCTGCTCCGGGTACTTGCCGCTCCAGGTCCACTCCTGGGCAAGCTCCTTGTCGAACGAGAAGCAGTAGAGGTACGACTCGGAGTCGCAGCGCGCGCCGGGGTAGCGGTTCCAGTACCAGGTGCCGCCAACGTCGTCCCCGGCCTCGATCACCCGCGCCGAGAGGCCGAGCACCTCGCGCAGCCGGTGGAGCATGTACATCCCGGCGAACCCGGCCCCAACGACGACAGCGTCGAGTTCCATGGTGCTGGTGTCGGTCGTCATATCTGTTCTCCCTCGTCGCGCCTTGCCTGCGGCGCCCCGCCCGACAGACTACTCTTCCCGCACGGGCTCATGGGCTACCGTGCGCCCTTCGCGGCCTCCCTAGACCGCTCGTGGATCGTCGCGCGCACAGCCTTCACCACCTGCTGAAAGCCTCGCTCGCTCCCAGGCAGCATCAGCAGCGTGAAAAAGCCGTGCGTCTGGCCCTCGTGACGCATGAAGTTCACCGGCGCCCCGGCTTCCCGGAGCCGTTCGGCGTAGGCCTCGCCCTCGTCCCGCAGCACGTCGTGTTCGGCCGTCAGCACGACCGCTGGCGGGAGCCCGGAGAGATCGGCGGCGCGCAGGGGCGAGGCGTCCGCCTCAACCCGCCGGGCGGCGTCCGGTGCGTAGTGGTCCCAGAACCAGACCATCGCCTCGCGCGTCAGCAGCAGCTGGTTCTCGGGATCGGTGTACGACGGCCGCTCGAAGTCGGCGTCCGTCACGGGGTAGATTAGGATCTGCGCCGCGATCGGCGGTCCCCCGCGATCACGCGCCCGCAGCGCCATCACGGCCGCGAGGTTGCCGCCCGCGCTGTCGCCGGCGACAAACAACGGAGCGCCCGGCCCGGCGATCTCAGCGAGGTGCTCGCCGGCCCACTCAAGCGCCGCGTAGGAGTCGTCGACGGCCACCGGGTAGCGGTGCTCGGGCGCCAGGCGATAATCGACCAGGACCACTGAACACGATGTGCGCTCCGCGAGCTTGCGCGCGACGGTGTCGGTCTCGTCGATCGAACCGATGACCCAGCCGCCCCCGTGGTAGTACACGATCACGCCGGCGGGCTGCAGCAGCGGTACCAGTACCCGGAGCGGCACGGCGCCGCCTGGCACGGCGAGCCCGTGCTCATCGACACGGAACATCGGCGGGGCCGGGCCGGCCAGCTCGGCCATGCCGGCGCTTAGCGCCCGCGCCTCCTCGACGCTGCTCTCGTGCAGCGGTGTTCCGCCACCCTCCGCCATCTGCGTGAGCAACTCGGCAGTCGCGAAGTCAATCGTCATGCAGTACTCCCCGGGTGTGCTCCGCGTCGCCGAGGTGCGCTCGACTCACCATCCACGCCAGTTCGACCCGCGCATGAGCGGGTCCAGCAGATCGCGTAGCGCATCGCCCAGCTTCCACGGCGCGATCAGGATAAGGATGCCGCTGTCGGAACGCATCATCCCGCCCCGCGACGGATTAGCGCGGCGCTGAGTGGGGCGACCGGCCGCTGGAGGCTTGCCGAAAACGGGCGGGGTAATTCGGTGTTTCAGCCCTTAGTGTGCGCCCGATGCGCTGGGCGTGTGCCAGTCTCCCACTGTTTGTGTGCTTGCTGTCGCTGGTGGCGACGGCGTGCGGCGGTGATGCCACCCTTCCCGCCCCGAGTCCGGCGCAGCACACCGCCATCGCCACCCCGACGCCAGAGCCAACCCCCACGGAGTCAACCCCGTCGCCAATGCCCGCTGCCACGATGAGCGCCACGCCCGAACCAACCCCGACGCCGGATGCGATCGAGTCCACGCCCGTTCCACGCGATGCCGGCAGTGACACGCAGGAACCAGCAGATAGTGGCGTGCGCACGGAACCGCAGGTGACCATGGCCTCGCTGACGGTGACCTCGGGAACAACTGCGCAACCGATCTGGCCCGCGTTCAGCAGCAATGTGGGTTCCTATACCGTCCCCGTGACCAACGCCGTGAGCCGAATAACCATCGAAGGCACGCCGGCCGGCGAAGATGACGCCCTGGTCGCCTATCAAGACGCGGACGGGACGGTGATCGCGGACGCCGACACGGACACCGCTGGGCAGCAGGTGGACCTGCCCTCGGTCGGTGGCAAGCGCATCAACGTGGTGGTCACGCGGGGGCCCGCGACCCGGACCTACGCCGTTCTCGTCGTCCGCGCGGGGTTGGCCGGTGCTGAAGCGCCGTGTTCAACAGGGGCGCAGTCTGGCAGCGTTGGTCCGGTCCCGACGCCGGTTGACGTCACGGCTGTTTCGATAGTGGTCGAGTCCACGGCTGACGAGTACTTCGTGCTCTACGTCCAGGACGAGACGGACGCTGCGCTGTGGCGGCCCGTCTCCCTGACGCTGGGTAACGCGGGCACGACCACGCTCGCCGAGCGTCTGGCCGCGCTTCCGAAAGAGCGCTACCGGGTGGAGAAATACCGCATCGCCGACCCGGCCGACATCGACGGCGACTGCATCGATGACATCACCGAACTCGAAGACCCCGTGCGCATGAATCCCATAAACCCTGCTCCCGGCATCGAGTTTAGCGAAGGTGTCGTGGCCATCCCTGACCGGGCGACATTCGAAGCCCTCTCCTACGGCAGGGACGACGCGCCGGAAGACTTCGAGTACCTCAAGTTCGTCCTGCTTGACATGGACAGCGACAGACCGCGCGCCTATTTCGTGAACAGTCTCACGCACCGGTATCACGAGACCTTCAAGGAAGCGCTGGGTCTCGAGCAGAGCAGCCCCGGGATGGTCGGGGGCACGATTGTCTATCACCCCAACCGGGTCGCCCGTGACGGTAGCCCCGCGACCTACCACTACGAGTTTTGGCCCCGTGGCTTCTACCCGTACCTCCTGGTGGCCCGTGCCCAAACGGTGCTTGCCGCCAGTATGAAGCTGCTCGACGACAACCTGGTCTACTACGTGCCGCCCGAGGGCGTCCCCGGCTACCGGGACGACGAAGCGCGCTACGGGGAGTCGAGGGTCGCCATCGTGCTTGCGGAAGACATCGCGCCGCAGAGCGGCTTCCTGGCGCTGAACCCGGGGGAGGGGTACGGCTTGCTGCGGGCCATGGGGTTGGAGGAACGTCCCAACCCCCGCGACATCGTGATCTACGAGGCGTTGCCCAACGAGCTTCCCCGCGTCGCCGGCATCATCAGCACCGTGCCCCAGACGCCGCTGTCGCACGTCAACCTGCGCGCCATGCAGGACGGCGCTCCCAACGCCTTCATCCGTGGCGCTCTCGTTAACTCCGCCATCGCGCCCCTCATCGGCGAATACGTCCGCTACGCGGTAAGCGAGAGCGGATGGGAGCTGCGAGCTGCCACCCGCGAGGAAGTCAACGCCCACCACGCCTCCTCCCGGCCCACCGAGGTGCAAGTGCCGGAACGCGACCTCTCGGTTACGGAGATTACCCCCCTCAGCGAGGTCCGCTTCGAGGACTGGACCGCGTTCGGCGTCAAGGCCGCGAATGTGGCTGTGCTGGGAACGCTCGGGTTTCCAAACGGCACCGTCCCCGACGGGTTCGCGGCGCCGTTCTCCTTCTATGACAGGTTCATGAAGGAAAGCGGGCTCACCTCCCACATCGAAACCATGCTCGCTGACCCAGGGTTCCAGACGGACTTCGATGTCCAGGAGGAAGAGCTCAAGAAGCTGCGCGACGCCATCAAAGACGCCGACACGCCACAGTGGATGACCGAGGCCCTGGAGGAGATGCACGCGACGTTCCCCGAGGGAACCTCCCTGCGTTACCGGTCCAGCACCAACAACGAGGATCTGCCCGGTTTCAGCGGAGCGGGGCTGTACGACTCCAAGACCCAGGATCCCGAGGAAACCGAGGAGGATGGCATCGCCAAGTCCCTCAAGGCGGTGTACGCGAGCCTCTGGAACTTCCGCGCCTTTGTCGAACGCGACTTCCACCGCATCGACCACACGGCGGCGGCGATGGGGGTCCTCGTGCATCCCAACTATTCCGATGAGTTGGCCAACGGAGTCGCCGTCAGCTTTGATCCCATCTACGGCGGAGAGGGGAGCTACTACGTCAACACGCAGGTCGGCGAGGACATGGTCACCAATCCCGAGGCGTACTCGGTGCCAGAGGAAATCGTGCTGGACGCCTCTGGTACCTACGCCGTCGTCGCCACCTCCAACCAGGTGGAGCCGGGGCAACTCCTCATGAGCGACGAGCAAATGGACCAGTTGCGCGCGCACCTCGCCGTGATCCATGACGAGTTCGCAAGGCTGTACGGTGTCGAACCCGGGCAACGGTTCGCCATCGAAATAGAGTTCAAGATCACCAGCGCGAACATCCTCGCCATCAAGCAGGCTCGCCCCTGGATCTTCAGCCCCGCACCCTGACCACAAGACCCTCAAGTGCAGACGGTGTCGCAGCTCGCTGGCCTTCTGTGGCGCCTCGGCCTGATTGACGATGAGCCACACCCTGGCTGAGCCTGCTTGCGTGAAGGTTCCGCCTGATGGCGGCCACAACTGCGGGGCCGGCAGGAAGGTTCGTAGTGCAGTTTCCTCTGGGTGAGCCAGTGTTCGGGCCTCGCACGCCCTGCCTTCGTCCATTCGGTTCGCCGGTGGCTGGGGCTTGTGGCACGGTGGAAGCGGTGGGAGGCCGTCCATGGACAACGTCAACGCGTCCACCTACGGCGACCGCATGGCCGAGGTCTACGACGACATCCACCAGCAGTTGAGCACGCCCGAAGTCGTCGACCCGATGGTCGACGTGCTCGCCGACCTCGCTGGCGACGGCCGAGCGCTGGAGCTTGGCATCGGCACCGGCCGGGTCGCCCTGCCGCTGGCGGCTCGAGGTGTCGAAGTCCAAGGCCTCGACGCCTCCGAGGCGATGGTCGCGCAGATGCGCGACAAGCCCGGCGGCGCCGCCATCCCCGTCACGTTTGGCGACTTCGAGCAGGTCGGCGTCGAGGGGCGCTACTCCCTCGTGTACGTCGTCTTCAACACCCTCTTCGCCCTCCCCTCGCAGGAAGCACAGGTCAACTGCTTCCAGAGCATTGCCCGCCACCTGACCGATGACGGCGTCTTCCTGATGGAAGCCTTCGTCCCCGACATGACCCGCTTCGACCGCGGCCAACGCATCAGCGCCGGCCTCGTCGAAACCGACCGCGTCTCCATCGACCTCGACCGCCACGACCCCACCACCCAGACCGTTGCCTCCTCCCACATCTACATAACGCCAGAAGGCCTGCGCATGTACCCCGTCAACATCCGCTACGCCTGGCCCTCCGAGCTCGACCTCATGGCCCGGCTCGCCGACATGAAGCTCCGGCGCCGCTGGAGCGATTGGCGCCGGAACCCCTTCACGTCTGCCAGCACCGGCCACGTCTCCGTCTACGAGCTGGCGTAGGCGCCTTCGCGCGTCAGCCGTCCTCACCGGGAGGCGTGATGAAGTCGCACCTCGGCCCTGGAGACCGGCTGAGCCTCAGATCGAGCGTCACGACTGGGCAGTCGAGCGCCTCGGCCAGCGCAACGTACGAGGCGTCGTAGCTGGACAGGTTGTGGCGGAGTTCCCAGATTCGTTCCGCGAAGGGTCTGAATGCGAACAGCGAAACGCTGCTCTGCGCCAATTGCCGGTGTGCACGGCCCGCTTCTCCGCTCGAGAGGTAACCGCGTCGTTCCAGTCGGCGCAAGCTGTTGCTGGTTTCGGCAAGCACGATGTGCGGTGCGGCAAGCCGTTCTCCGGCCACCGCTGCCGTCGCCCACCTTCCGTCTTCCTCACGCTCTCCCAGGATCGCGACCAGTGCGGATGCGTCCACGACAAGCGTCATGTTCGGTCGGCGTCGCGAGCTTCGAGAATCGCTGATCGAGGGATATGAGTTCCCGTGGCTTCAACGCGCTCCCGCACTTGGCGAAGCCACTCATCGATCGAAGGTTGCGAAGCGAGGCGCTCCAGCTCGAAGAGGAGGTATTCCTGCATTGACTGCCGGTTCTGTGCGGCCCGGAGCGCAAGCTCGTCACGGACTTCCTGGGACACATTCCTGATCGTGATCTGCACCATGCAAGCATTCTGCCAGCAATGCCAGCGTTCTGCCAGCACTTATCGCGCTGGCTACTCCGCCGCCACGTCCTCCCAAGGAGCGCTGACGAGCTTCGAATGCCGCTCCGCGATCTCCTCGCCCAGCGCGTCGAGCTCCTGTTCGGTGAGCACCGCTTGCGCGGTCTCGAACAGCTCCCGCTCCTCCCACCTGATGTGGTCGTGAAGCGCCGCGCCGAACTCCCGGAGCGCCTCACGCCGCTCGGCAAGAGCGGCTGCATCCTTCATGCGCGACACCAGCCCGCACATCGTGAGGTGGTCGCGGTGGAGCCGCTGGATATGCGGGTCGTCGACCGGACGGTGCCGGATAAGCCGCGCGAGCAGGCACTCGCTCTCGGTGTGGAAGTGCGGCAGAAGGCCCCGCGACCAGAACCGGAGCAGCTGCGAGTAGAGCCGCTCGACCTCCTCGTCGCTGGCTGCCGGTAGCTCTCGCTCGATCCGCAGGGCGAAGACCAGCCCGTGGTGATGCTCTTCCGAGAGTGGGGCCAGCATGGGTCGCGTCTCACCTTTGCAGCAATAGCTACCCGCGCATCCCCAACGGGCCGCGCTGCTACCATCGGGCGAACGCGCCGCGCCGTGGCGCCGCCTGTGGGAGGCCCCCGTTCTCAACCGCCTGCCGGGGTCGCAATACGTAGCCCATCCCGACCGCCTCTACTACGGCTGGTGGATCGTCGGCGCCGGAATGGTCATCACCACGCTCATAGGCGCATTCGTCATGCAGGCCTACGGCGCCTACGTCGCTGTCTTCAGGGAGCAGTTTGGCTGGAGCAGCACCGTGCTCGCCCTCGGCTTCTCCACCATCCAGGGCACGAACGGCGTCGTTGGCCCCGGCCAGGGCTGGCTCACCGACCGCTTCGGTCCCCGCGCCGTCATCCGCGTCGGGATCGTTCTGCTGGCCGTGGGGCTCATGCTCTTCAGCCGGATATCGGAGTTGGGCCACCTCTTCCCCGCCCTCTTCGTCGTTGCCGTTGGCATGAGCCTGGGCGGCTTCCTCTCCGTGATGGTGGCGGTCGTCAACTGGTTCGAGCGCTACCGCGCTACGGCCATCAGCTTCACCACGGGCGGCTTTGCTGTCGGGGGTGTTCTCGTCTATTTCGTCGTTCTGGCCATCGAGGCGTTCGGCTGGCGAACCACGGCCCTCAGCTCGGGGCTCATCGTCCTCGCCCTCGGCATCCCCGCCGCCCAGCTCATCCGCCACCGCCCCGAGGACTACGGCGAGGTTATCGACGGCGCCCCCGCCCCTCCGCGCACCAGCCCCTCTGCCCCGGGCGCCGTCGCCGAGATCGCGCGCGACGAGGGCTTCACTGTCCGGGAGGCGCTGCGCACGCGCCAGTTCTGGTTCATCTCCCTTGGACACGGCTCCGCTCTGCTCGTGGTCTCGGCGGTCATGGTGCATCTCTTCACGCATCTGACTGAGAGCCTCGGCTACTCGCTCACCCAGGCGGGCGCCATCAGCAGTGTGATCCCGATCTCCCAGGTGGCGGGCACGATCGCGGGAGGGATCCTGGGCGATCGTGTCAACAAGCGCGCCCTCGGCGCTGGCGCGATGCTGACCGCTGGCTGCGCCCTGCTCGTGCTCGTGTTTGCGAACTCGCTCTGGATGATCTTCGTCTTCGCCCTTGCGCACGGGACCGCCTGGGGTGTCCGCGGCCCCGTACTCCTCGCGCTGCGAGCCGACTACTTCGGGCGGCGCGACTTCGGCAAGATCATGGGCCTCTCACAGTTGGTAATGACCTCCGGGATGATGAGCGGCCCCATCTTTGCGGGCCTCATGCGTGACTTCACGGGCGGCTTCGAGATGGGCTTCACCGTGCTCAGCATCGTCTCCCTCTTTGGCGCCCTCTTGATCGTCTTCTCGACGAAGCCCCAGCGGCCCCTCGCGGTCTCCGCCTGAGCCGTAGAATCGCGCTCGCCTGGAGGGCCCCCTATGACTACCGCCGACGGACCCGACCCCGGCGTCGCCCAATTCGCTGTCAGCACCAGCGACATGCCCCGCGCCGCCCAACTCTACTGCGACGTCCTGGGCTGCCTCAAGGCCGGCGGGCTCCTCATCTGGGGCGACTTCCTCGCCACCCTGCAGAAGGTCCCCGACCCCGCCGCCGCCCTCTGGTGGGTCATCGACCGCCAGGATTTCGTCCAGCTCGAGGTCTGGGGCTACACCCGCCCCGTCCCCCGTCCCCTGCCCCTCGACTGGCGCCCCAGCGACGTCGGCTACACCCGTATGTCCTTCCACGTCGACGACTTCGATGCCGTCGTCGAACGCATCCCCACCGTCGGCGCCACGACGATCACGCCCCCGCAGGGCCCCGCTGGCGACCGTCGCGTCTGCATCCGCGACCACGACGGTTTCATCACGGAGATCATGGAGCGCGATCCCCTCACCGACCTGCGCCCGCCCCGCTGGCCCGAGTCCGGCTGCGCTATTCGCGCCGTCAGCCTCTCCGTGCCCGACCTCGACAAGGCGAGGCGCTTCTGGGTCGAAACCCTCTCGCTCGAAGTGGTCGACCCCACCCTCCTCCACACCCCCGAGATGGAGTCGCTCTGGGGTCTCCCCGGCGCCCGCTTCGAAACGCTCCTCCTGCGCGCCGGCGACCAGCTCATCGAACTCCAGCAGTACCGCGACCCCGCCCCCCGTCCCCGTCCGCTGGGCTACCTCCTCAGCGATGTCGGCATCCTCAACATCGCCCTCGGCTACCGCACCCGCGAGGCCTTCACGGCCGCCTTCACGCGCCTCATCGACAACGGCTACACCGCCAACGTCCAGCCCAACACCGAGGGTCCCTTCACCTCCTCCTACGTGAACGACGACCAGGGCTTCTCCCTCGAGATGTTCCACTGCGCGGAGGAGATCGACCAGTACCTCGGCTTCATGCCCGAGGCCAGCTGGCGCTCCGCCACCGGACGCCTGCCCCGCCCCCGCTAGAAGGGCGCCGCGAACCAGTCCGCGATCGCCTCCACCGCCTCGACCGCGGTGAAGCTGTCGAGCCACTTGCCGCCGTGCAGCGCGTACTCCTGGAACACCTTGAGCGCCGTCAACGGGATCAGGGCCAGCACGACGTTGCGCCGCGAGAAGGCGAAGTCCGGACGCCAGTGCGGCAGGCTCGCCACGAACAGGAACCACACCTCGAAGACGTTGGGCACGGCCAGTAGCACCACCCGGTCCTCGGTGATCTCGAAGGCCACGAACCCCACCAGCCGGAACAGGAACAGCCCCACCGCCACGTTCCGCGCCGGCCCCTTCCAGCGCAGCGCCACGACCAGGAAGGCGACCATGTAGACCTGGTCGAGCCACTTGTCGAACGCCTGGTAGTTGCTGACCCCGCCCAGGTCGAGCAGGTTCTTCAGGAACAGGTCGCTCAGGTCGATGAGGATGGCCGCCCAGCCGCCGACGAACGCCCACTTCAGGACGGCGAGCGAGCCCACCACCCGCACGATGGCGATGATCAACTCTTCGAGGGACATGCCCGCCCCCTGCCTCCGCTAACCTTCCGGCAGCGGCTGAAACTCGCCCGCCTATACTACGGATGCGACTACGGATGCGGTCTCTCGGACCGCAGGGAGAGCCATGGCGACCGAAGCTCACGGCAACCTTCTCGCCGATGTCGACGCGCAGTTCGAGCGCGCCGCCGCCTACAGTCACCATCCTCGGGGCATCCTCGACCAGGTCAAGATGTGCAACGTCGTCCACCACATGAGCTTCCCCGTGCGCGACGACGACGGCTCCGTTCGCGTGGTCGAGGCCTTCCGCGCCGAGCATAGCTTCCACCGCCTGCCCACCAAGGGCGGTATCCGCTTCAGCCCGGACGTTACCGCGGACGAGGTCTGCGCCCTCGCCAGCCTGATGACGTACAAGTGCGCCCTCGTCGAGGCCCCCTTCGGCGGGGCCAAGGGTGGACTGCGCATCGACGCCCGCGTCGAGAGTGAGGGCTTCCTGGAGCGCGCCACCCGCCGCTACGTCGCCGAGCTCAACCGCAAGAACATGATCGGCCCCGCCGTCGATGTCCCCGCCCCCGACTACGGCACGGGCGAGCGCGAGATGGCCTGGATCGTCGGCACCTACACCGCCCTCAACCCCGACCAGCTCAACCCCTTCGCCTGCGTCACGGGCAAGCCGCTCTCCCTCCACGGCATTTCCGGCCGCACCGAGGCTACCGGCCGCGGCGTCGCCATCGGCATCGCCGAGGCCACCGCCTCCGCTGAGGACATGGAGGCCATCGGCCTCACCCCCGGCATCGAGGGCAAGCGCGTCATCGTGCAAGGGCTGGGCAAGGTTGGTTTCCACGCTGCCCGGCTGCTTCGGGAAGCGGGCGCCCGCATCGTCGCCATCGCCGAGTACGACGGCGGCGTCGCCTCCGACGCCGGCATTGATGTCGAGTCGGTCCAGCAGCATCGCGCCGAGACCGGCTCCATCCGCGGCGCCCCCGGCACGCGCACCATCGACCGTCCGGGCGAGGTGCTCGAGATGGACTGCGACATCCTCGTGCCCGCCGCCCTCGAGAACCAGATCACCGCCGACAACGCGCCCCGCATCAAGGCCAGGATCGTCGCCGAAGCGGCCAACGGCCCCGTCGACAGCGCGGGCGACGCCATCCTCCGCGAGCGCGGCATCCTCGTCATCCCCGACCTCTTCCTTAACGCCGGTGGCGTCACCGTCTCCTACTTCGAGTGGCTCAAGAACATCCAGCACGTCTCCCCCGAGCGGCTCACGAGCCGCTACCAGGAGGTGGCGAGCGCCCGCGTCGTGAAGGCGCTGGAGGGCGCCACCGGCGCCCACCTCAGCGACGTGGACTTCATGCGCGCCGTGCGCGGGCCGGAGGAGATCGATCTGGTCGAGGCCGCCCTCGCCGACACCATCACCCAGGCCTACCACTCGGTCCATGAGATGTGGAAGTCGCGCGCCATGCCCGACCTGCGTGTCGCCGCCTACACCGTCGCCATCGACCGCGTCGCCCAGTCCTACGTCGTCCAGGGCATCTTCCCGTAGGGTGTGTTGGGCTGGCCAATGTGTCACCAGGTCTTTGACATGCCCGTCCTAGGAAGTGATACTTGTGTCAAGCGTGGGTCGGTCACTGCGTAGCGGGGGCTGGCCCCGTTTCTTTGGGCAGGACCACGAGCCCATAGCCCTCGTAGTTGCCCCGCCAGTCGCGACGGAACTTGCTCTCGACGATTTCCCAGTCTTCCCTGTCGGGCTTACCTAGGATGTGTCTTCCGATAGGCGAGACGACGAGGTCCGCCAATTGCAGGCTGGCGAGGCTTTCCTTCTTTGACCGCAGATTGAGTGATTGGATGCGGTCAGTGATCTGACTCGCTCTGAGGTATCTCGTCCCCTGCATCTTGAGGTTGGTCCATGCCAACTCAAGCTGTCCGTCCAGGATCGGGTCCCGGCGCTCAGCGACGATGATGCCTGTGTCTCCGCTACCCATCTCGAAACAGAATCGTTCAACGAGGATGTCCAGGCTGAGGAGATACGGGTCAAGGGCCGCAACGCCGTACTGGTTCAGATGCTCATCTTTGCGAATCGCGCAGGCAACCACGGAGTACTCAAGTTCCCTCATCAAGGCGTTGAGTTGGACGTAGAACTCTCCCCGATGCGTAGGGTCGGTCAACTTCTCGAAGCCGTTTCGGTTCCTGCTGATGTCCGCCGTGTGCAGCAAGACATCCGTTTTCCCGAACATGTCTCGCTTGAAGGCATCCAGGGCTCTCGCCAAGGATCCTTCGGCATAGTCCCTGTCGATGATGACCCCGCGGAGCACGAAGAGCGGGTATTGCGGGTCGATTTTCGACAGGTTGTGGTCACCCGACTCGTCGAGGAACAGAATCTTCAATTGCCGCTCCTCGTTGCGGGCATTCGTTGCCCTCGACATAGGGCGGAAGCGTATCACGGGCTCGAGCAGCGAGGGCCGAGCCCTCGGCATGCCACGAAACGCAAGCGCTAGTCGCTAGAATCGTAGGGGGAGCAACATGATCACCTTCGACGACATCTACCACGTGGGCATCATCGTCCCCGATATGGAGGCGGCCATGGACGAGCTTGGCCGCCGCTTCGGCTGCGGCTGGCGCGACCCCTCCATCGCTACCGTCCGCGTCCGTGACCACGGCGGCGACCGCATCCTCACCCCCCGTGTCACCTTCTGCGACCAGAGCACGCCAATCGCCCTGGAGCTGATCGAAGCCCTCCCCGGCACCGTCTGGGCGGTCAGCGGGAAGTCGCAGCTCCACCACTTCGGCCTCTATGTCGACAGCGTCCAGGCCGCCATCGACGAGCTTGGTCCCGGCATGACTCTGGAGATGGCGGGCCTCGACCGCGACGGCATGCTCGCCGGCTTCTGCTACGTCACCGACGACCTCGGCGTGCGCATGGAACTCGTCGCGCGCGGTGGTCTCCCGCCCCTCGACTGATGACGGCGAACACGGGCCGCCGCCGTGCCCTCTGGCTGTTGGCCGTGCTCCCCGTTGCCCTCGCGCTCGCCTGCGGCGGCGGCGGTTCGGCCCCGGACCAGACTCCCACGCCCGACCCCACGGCCCCTGCCGCCGCCACCCCCACCGCCACCGCTACTGCTACCGCCGCCCCCGCCTGGTGGGAGGAGGAGACCCCGGAGCCCACCCCCGACATCCCCCAGTCTCGCGTCTGGAACGTGCAGGTCGAGGCCGTCTCCGAGACCGAGGTCGCCGTTACCTTCGATTACCACCTCGACCTCGCCCCCGAGGCCAACCAGTTCGTCCACCTGGGCCTCCTGCCGAGCTTCAACCTCGCCCTGCTTGATGCCGGCGGCGAGACGATCAAGAGCGTCTCCGGGGAGCTCGATCCCACCGAGTTCGGCGACGACACCGTCGGCGGTCAGGCCACGTTTGCCCTCACCACGAGCCGCTTCGCAGACGTGGAAGCCGTCCACTTCTGCATCAGGGTCGTGACCGGCAACTACGACGACTTTGTCGGACGCACCGAGATATTCTGCGAGCCGGTGCCCGCCGAGAGAGTGGAGCCCTAGAGCAGCACGTAGTCGGCGGGGTCCATCCGCTTCGTCTGCTGCCAGTACTCCAGCAGCGTGAACGGCCAGTTCTGCGCCACCCGCCCCGACTCGCTCTTGTACCAGCTCGGCACGCTCGAAACGCCCCACGCCCGCTTCAGGTTGCCCGCGTCGATGCGTTCGTTGTAGGCATCGTGCACGTCCGTGCGGCAGTCGATCGCCTGCTGCCCGCTCTCCAGCAGGAACTTCAGGCACTCCAGCACGTACTGCACCTCGCACTCCGAGAAGTACACGATGCTGCCGTTCACCACGATGTTCGTGTTCGGCCCGTACAGGAAGAAGAAGTTGGGGAAGTTCGGAATCGTGATGCCCAGGTAGGCGCGCGCGTCGCCGCCCCACTGCTCGTGCATATCGACCCCGCCGCGCCCCACCACCTTCACCGGCGTGAGGAACTTCGAGGCCTGGAAGCCGGTCCCGTAGACCAGCACGTCGAGCGCGTGCTCCTCACCGTCCTCCGTCAGGATGCCCCGCGGCGTGACCTGGCTGATCGGCTCCGTGATCAGGTGCACGTGCTCGCGCATGAGCGTGTTCGGCCAGCTGCCGTTGTCGACCACGATCCGCTTCGACGCCGGCGGGAAGTTCGGCAGCGCCTTCTCGATCAGGTCCGGCCGCCCTTCGAGCTGCTTCCGCAGCGACCCCGCCAGCAGGTCGCGTAGCTGGCGGTTCCCCTCCCCCGTCACCTCGTCGCCGGGCTGCCAGTTGTCGTCCACCTCGACCATCGGCAGGAACCCGTCCGAGATCGCCCAGAACAGCCAGAATCGATACCACTGCGCGTACGTCGGCACGTGCTTGAGCAGCCAGAGGAAGCCCTCCGCCACCCGCTCGTGGTAGTTCGGCGCGGGCGCGTACCAGTTCGGTGTGCGCTGGAAGATGCGCACCTCCGCTGCGTCGTCGGCCAGGTGCGGAATGAACTGGGACGCGCTCGACCCGGTCCCGATAACCCCCACCGACTTCCCCGCGAAGTCGATGGAGTGGTCCCACTGGGCCGAGTGGAAGGCCAGCCCCTCGAAGCTCCCGAGGCCGGCGATGTCCGGCATCTTCGGACGGTTCAGCTGCCCCACGGCGCTGATCACGGCCTCCGCCTCGATCGTCTCCTCGCCGCCCTCCGGACCCCGCACCCGCACCGCCCAGAGGCAGCGCTCGTCGTCGTACGTGACGGACAGCACCTCGGTGTTGAAGCGGATGTCCTCGCGCACGCCGAACAGGTCGGCGCAGTCGCGGAAGTACTCCAGCAGCACCTCTTGCGTCGAGTGGTGGTAGGGCCAGTCGAACTTCTGCGCGAACGAGTAACTGTAGGCGTGGTTCGAGGAGTCGACCCGCGCCCCCGGGTAGGTGTTCTCGAACCAGGTGCCGCCAACGTCCCCGTTCTTCTCGACAACCGTGTAATCCACGCCCGCCTGCTTCAGCCGGTGCGCCGCGAGGATGCCCGACATCCCCGCCCCGATGACGACGACCCGCATGTCCCGCCCCGCGTCGATCGCGTCCTTGTTCCACTCCGGCGCACGCGCATCCGCATCCGCGAAGGCCAGCTCCTCCAGCAGGAGCGGCAGATAGTCGTCGCTCACGTGGTCGCCGATGAGGAAGTCCATCATCCCGCGCACCTCCGCCAGCGACGGCGGCGGCGCCACCACCGAGCCGCTGTCGCGCCACTTCGCCAGCGTCTCCAGCGCGAGTTCGCGCGCGGCCGCCTGCGCTTCCGGCGACAGCCCGCCCTGCTCGGCTGCAAGCGTGACCGTATCGGGGAAGAGGTCCTCGCGCAGCAGCGAGCGATCCCCCGTGATCTGCGCCAGCGCCGGCAGCAGCGACGGCAGATGCGCGTCCTCCAGCGCCGTGCGAGTGGCGTCGTCGTCGTGCGGAAGCGGCTCGATTTCGCGGGTAGTCGTCATAGCACGTCAGCGTAGCGAACGAGGCAGGGTTGGGCCAGTGCGCGCGGGCTGCGCTTTGCCCCCGACAGCGGTACCGTTCCGCCACTCCGGCAGATTGGCTGTCGGGGGCTAGTCTTGGCGGTTACTGGCCTGGACCCATGCGCGCTGTTCCTCTGCTTATCGCTAGTGCCCTCATCGGAGTCGGCCTCCTTGCCTGCGGGGAGGCCGGCGGCCATCCCGCGCCGTGGTCGTACTCTGGAGAGACGGGGCCCGAGCGCTGGGGCGCCCTCGATTCCGGCTACGCGGCCTGCTCCGGCGGCCAACGGCAGTCCCCCGTCGACATCGCGGGCTACGCTCCCGCCGGCGCCCCCGCCCTCTCTTTCGCCTACGTCCCCGACGGCACTCACGTCACCACGGGAACCTTCCTCGAGGTCAAGCACGAAGGCGACAGCCGGCTGACCCTCGGCGAAAGCGGCTACCAGCTCGTCAACGTCCATGCCCACACCCCCGCCGAGCACACCGTGGACGGCGAGCGCTTCCCCCTGGAGCTCCACCTCGTCCACACGAGCGACTCGGGCGAGATCGCGGTCGTGGGCATCCTCTACCGGCAGGGCGATACGAACCCGGCCCTCCAGACCCTGCTTGACGCCGCCCCGCCACCGGGCGACCCCGCCTCACCCCTCGACCCCTCCGCCCACCTCCCCGCCCACGCCAGCCACTACCGCTACTCCGGCTCGCTGACAACGCCCCCCTGCACCGAGGGAGTCCAGTGGCTCGTGCTGACCGAGGTCGCGGAGGTCTCCGGCGAGCAACTCCGACACATCGCCGCCCTCACCGGCGACACCCCCAACAACCGCCCCACCCAACCCCTCGGCGACCGCACGATCACGTTGGTGGAGTAGCGCCGGGCGTTTCCAGGTCCCAGCACGGTGGGGGGAAGCGGCTGGCTCTCGCGGGTAGTCGTCATAACCGCTCAGCGTGGCGGGAGGCGGGCGTCGGGCCAGGGGGGGTGGCCCATGGCGGGCGGGGTTGCTGACTGTGACGTAGCATCGCTACCCTCGGCCACCTGGCTGGGTGCTTTCGTGTTCGTAGAAGGTTGGAAACACCATGAAGAACTGGATCATCGCCGTACTCGTCGCGGTTATCGCAATCGGGGGGGCGCTCGGCGCCTTCGCCGCAAGCCAGACGGTCGAGACGACCGAGACCGTTGAGGTCCGGTTCTGGCAGGGCGTTAACGACAATAGCGTTCTCTGGTACAAGGCCCGCCCTGAGGGTGGTGACTGGACACCGATCACGCGCTTACGGATGCCAGATTTCGACCTCAGCGGGAACTACCATCAAGGCGACATCGCCATCGACGTGCCGATCAGCGTCACTGTTGAGGTTCCCGACCCGCTCCCGGAGTCTCCCTCAACTGATGCTGCCCCCTCTGGTTCCTTTGGCGAGTGGGAGTCGTTCACCTCTGCGAATGCCGACGGCGAACTCATCGGCTACCGGGTGGAAGGCGAGTCGGCCGACCATTACTCCTCGGATTTACCTCCCAGCCTCTACCTGCGATGTTCCTCATCTGGCAGTAGGTCCGTCTACGTCGCGACTGCTGCGCTCCTCTTTAATGATTTCGATACCGACTCTATTACAGTGACCCACCGCCTAACAGGTGGCGTCTCACGGACAGAGGAGTGGTGGAGCACTGAAGACTCCGACTCCGCACTGTTCGCGACCGACGATTTCGTCTCTTGGATGGAAGAGGGTTATGACGCGGGGGACGTGCTGTACATCGCCGCTGCCGACGACCACAGCAACTACGCTGCGTCGTTCACCCTGACGGGTCTCGACAGCGTGCTGGATGCACTGTCGTGTTGGTAGTGTGTGGCTGCGTGTAACGAAGACGGCATTCGGACGTAGGACGAGTGGCACCCCCACGCCCCGTACAATCCCCCTCCCCAAGGAGGCCGTCCCATGATTCACGAACTCCGCATCTACACCGCCCACCCCGGCAAGATGCCCGCCCTCCAGGCCCGTTTCCGCGACCACACCGTCGACATCTTCGAGCGCTGCGGCATCAAGAACGTCGCCTACTGGACCAACGCCATCGGCGGCCGTAGCGACGAGCTCTGGTACGTCCTCGCCTTCGAGGACATGGCCCAGCGCGACCAGGCCTGGGCCGCCTTCATGTCCGACCCCGAGTGGCGCGAGGTTCGCGCCGCGTCCGAGGCGGACGGCCCCCTCGTCCACCACATCGAGAACCGCATCCTCGCCCCCACCGACTTCTCCCCCCTCCGCTGACCCCCCGCCCCCAGTGGGGTGGGGTAATTCCCACCCCGCTGTGCTAGCGTCGCGCTGGCGACCGTCGCCGGGAGGGGCCATGAAGAACTGGATCATCGCCGCCCTCGTCGGCGTCATCGCCATAGGCGGGGCGTTCGCCGCCCTCGCCCAGACCCGCCAGCCCACCGCGACCGTCGAGGTCGTGGTCTGGCGGGGCGTCGAGGACGGCTCCCTCTACCTGAGCACCCGTTCGGAGGGTGGCGCCTGGGCGACCCACGATGACCCCCTCGAGCTGAACACCCTCAGCGACTCCGGCAACTTTCGCCGGAGCGATCCCGTCGCCCTCACCGTTCCGGTCCCGGCTCCGCAACCCGAAGAGTCATCCCTGGTGGAGGAGGTCCGCGGCCCCTTCGAGGGCTCCGGCGACGGCTACGTCACCGATCGCGACGGCGCCGGTGGCACTATCCGCACGTTCGTCTACGTCCGCGGCGGGGCCGCCGGCTCCATGGGCCTTTCCTCCCTCGTCGTCCGCTGCGCCGATGGGGAGATCGAGGCCTATCTCTCCGGCCGCCACGTCCCCGACGGGGAGCCCGGGCAGTCCCTTGTGGTCGCCTGGGGTCTGTCTGAAGAACCCGCCGAGCCGGACGCCTGGGTGCTCGGCGCCGAAGACCGCACCCTCTTCGCCCCGCGCCCGCATGCCGTCTACCGCTCCGTCGGACAAGGCGGAGTCATGGCCCTCCAGATTGGCGGCGACGAAGTGCACCTGACCCTGACCTTCGACCTGACCGGCCTGCTCGACTCGCCCGTCCAGTGGAACATCGACAACTGCGGGAGTTACTAGCCCTTCCTGTCAGGGTGTTCGCTTGTCCCGCTGTGCTAGGTTGCCCTCCGCGAGGGAAGCCGGGAGGCTGTGTGTCATGAAGAACTGGATTATCGCCGCGCTTGTGGCCGTCATCGCCATCGGCGGGGCGCTCGGCGCCTTCGCTGCGTCCCGCACCGTTGACCGCTTCGTCGAGGTTCGCCTCTGGGAGAGCGTCGACGACCCTTCCGAGAACCACCTCAGCATCCGCGCCCGGGGCGGCGACTGGAGCACCGTCGGCACCCTCCCCGTCGCTACTACCGACGGCGTCAGTGAGGACGGGAGCTACCGCTATGGCGACCTGACCGTCGTCCTCCCCATCAGCGTCGACGCCCCCGACCAGGTTCCCCTCGGCACGGACGAGTCCTCCGGCCACTGGTCCATCAGCAGGCTCTACGACTCCATCTACGACAGGGAAACGGTCTCCGCCAGCACCGGTCCCGAGGCCGTGCTCGACAAGGTCTGGACCGGCGCCGACTTCGATGAACCCTACCTCCAGATCTACTGCAACGGGGACGAACTGCAGGCCCTTGTCTACTGGGACAGGCCCATCTTCGCTCCTGTCCGGCACAACCCCATCCCGACAATCCGGTCGGTGGAGGCGGTCTGGCGGGTCGACGGCGGCCCTGCGGTGTCGGAGCGCTGGCTGCCTGCCACGAAAGGCTTTGGGACGTTCGCGCAGTACCCGTCCGAGTTCATATCGGGAATCCTTGGCGCGGAAACGCTGATCTTCCGCGTCATCCCCTCCAACGGCGAGGAGCACACCCTCACCGCCGACATCTCCGGTCTCGCCGACGTCATGGGCAACCTCACCTGTTACCCCCGCTGACCGCGCAGCGCCGGCCGTTCGCGCAAGCAGATAGGAATACGCCAACAAATAGTATGATGTACACTTAGGGTGTGACACAAGGTGTTGGGCCTGGAGACACGGGACCGATCGAGGAGTGGGAGTTCGATGACAGGAACACGGCACATCTCGCGCGCCATGGGATCACGTCCAATGTGGTCCAGGAAGTTGCACTGAGTGGACCCCGGTTCATCCCTACTCCTCCCCACCCCAGACGGTCGAGTTCTCACAGGATGACTGGCGCGGCGGCGAGCGGCAGGTGCTGGACGATCGCCATCGTGAGAGTGGAAGATGATCCGGCAACATGGAGAGCGATCACTGGGTGGCCATCGACACGGAAAGAAGAGAGGCACTACCGTGAGCAAGCTGAGCAGTGAGGAAGAACTCCAGCTCATCGCCGATGTAGAGGCTGCCAGGGACGATCCTGACGCCGTGTTGACTTCGGTTCCCATCCAGGTGGCCAAGAATCCGCGCGCGTTCCTCACCGTGCAGCTCCCGTTCGAGACCATTGACCGGTTGCAGAAAGCCGCGGAGGCCAATGATCTGTCTCTCGGTGAGGCCATCGGCCTGGCGCTCGACGCCCTTGAAACCGCCGACGCCCCGCCCGCTGAGGATGTGCCCGAGGCCAGCCCCCCGCCCCGGCGCGGCGGGAGTCGCCGCAAGTCGGCAAGGGCCAGCTAGCCCCGCCCACGCCCCCACTCCGCTACCGTAGCGCCCGATGCCGTTCGAACCCCTCCCCCTCTCCGTGCTCGTCTGGACGCAGTCGCGCATCGCGAGACCCCTGACGAATCTCCTCGAAGCGCTCGGTATCTCCGACGAGGAGGGCGACGGCTTCACTATCTGCGTCTGCGACGACGGCGACCTGCCGGCTGACGGTGATGCCTGTGTGCAGATCGCCGCTTCCGAGGACGGTTTCGCCCGGGCCCGGCGCACGGTCGGCGCACGCAACCCCTCCCTCGACCACCCCGGCCGTGGTCTCATGCCCCCCGCCGGCCACATCGCGACCGTCGTCGCCGAGGCGGTCGCTTCGGCGGCGCTCCTGCAGGCCCTCGCCCTCGCCGCCGGGGAGCGCCCCGCCCCCGCCCGCGTCGACGTCGAGCAGGTGGCGCTGCACATCATCATGCCGGTTGTCTCCGCTCTCTCCGTGGGCGTGACGCGCTCGCCCGTGCGACCTCCCAACCCCACCACCTACCCCCTCGGCATCGTGCCCTGCGCCGATGGCGAGGCCGGCGCCTACCAGGCCGTCCCCACCGAGTGGCCCCGCTTCTGCGCCCTCATCGGCCGCGAGGACATCGTCGAGAACTGGCCCACGGTCGAGTCCCGCCGCGAGAACGGAGCCGCCATCTGGGCCGCCGCCGAGCCCTGGTTCCGCGCCCACACCGTCGACGAGGTGGTGCGCCTCGCCCAGGAGGCGGCCCTCCCCTACGCCCCCGTCCTCCCCCTCCGCGCGCTTCCCCGCTCGCCCTACCTCCGCCGTCGCGGCGCCGTCACGCCCGGCCGCGGTGGCAACGTCCTCACCGGCGCTCCCTTCCGCGTCGAACACGTCGAAGCCGGCGGCGCTCCTCACCCTGCCCGCGAGGCCGTCCGCGAGGCCCTCTTCGCCGCCCTTCCCGAGCCAATCCGGGGACCCCTGAACGGCCTCGTCGTCGCCGAGGTCACGCAGCACTGGGCGGGACCGCTCACCGCCCGCTTCCTTGCCGACTACGGCGCCCTCGTCATCAAGTGCGAGCCCGCTGCCGGCGACTTCTGGCGGGTTACCGGCAACCTCGGCAGGGAAGGCGTCTCCTGGACCTTCGAGCCCATCAACCTGGGCAAAGGTTCGATGACCATGGACCTCCACGATGACACGGACCGCGCGCTCTTGCAGGTGCTCCTCGGGGCCTGCGACATCCGCGTCGAGAACCTCTCGCAGGGAGCGCGCCAGCGCGCCGGCCTCGACTTTGCCGACATCACGGCCCTGAACCCGAACGTCATCGCCATCTCCCTTCCCGGCTACGAAACGGAGGGACCGCTGGCGTCGCTGCGCGGCATGGGCTGGTCGTTCGAGGTCGCCTCCGGCTACTCCTCCGCCCTCGGTGGCGGCAAGGCCGCCAACTCGGGCTATCCATACGGAGACCCCATCGGCGCGATCACAGCCTTCCTCTCGGTCTTGCGCGAGCTGGCGCGACGGCGGCTTGGCGGAGGCGAGGGGGCGTCCCTGCTCGACATCGGGCAGGTGGCGGCTCTCTCCTACACCCTCATCGAAGCGCTAAGGAGTGGCGTACGGGGCCCCGCCCTCACCACCCTCGACGACGCCCTCGCGGAGGGCCGCACCGAACCCTCCTGGCCGATCGAGCGCATCGAGAGCGCCAGCGGCCGCCCCATGGACCACCCCGGCCCCCTCGTGGCGCTCGCCGCCCAGCCACCCCGCAACCGCGCCCCCGCCCTCGACGAGCACGGCCAAGCGGTCCGCGACGCTGTCGCAGACGCGCTCGGGAAGGCCGGTCGCTAGCGGGACTGCTCCTCGCGGAAGGCCGCGTAGCTCTGGTGGATGTCCTCGTGTGAAAGGGAGAGGATCGACGCCGCGAGGTAGGCGGCGTTGCGCGTACCCCAGCCCCCGACCCCCACGCCCGCAACGGGTACTCCCGGCGGAATCTGCAGCACGGCGTAGATGGCGTCGAGGCCGCCCGCCACCTCGCTCGTCGCGAGGGGCACGCCGATGACCGGCAGCGTCGTCAGCGCCGAGACGGCGCCGGGCAGGGCCGCCGCCCCGCCGGCCGCGCAGATGATCACCTCGAAACCGGCGTCACGCGCGCCCTTGGCGAAGTTCCTCACCTTCTCCGGGTTGCGGTGCGCCGACATCACGTGCGTCTCGAAGGGGATGCCCAGCGAGGTCAACACCTTCTCGGTGGCCTCCATGGTGGGCATGTCGTTCTTCGATCCCATCAGGATCGCGACCAGTGGCGTGCTCATTCCGTCTCCTCGATCTGTGCGATGTCGGTGCGCATGTACGCGCCCTCGAAGCGGATGCGGCGGGCGTTGTCGTACGCCCTCGACCGCGCCGCCGCGAGCGTCGGGGCGCGCGCGACCACGGTCAAGACGCGCCCCCCGTTCGTGACGATTCCGGCATCCGTCTCCTTGGTGCCCGCGTGGAAGACCTGCACGTCGCCGTCCACGTCATCGAGCCCTTCGATCAGGCGCCCGGTCGTGTACGACTCGGGATAGCCCCCGCTCGCCACCACCACCCCCACCGCGGGCTCGTCCGACCACTCGATGTCGACCGAAGCCAGCTCTCCCGCCGCCGCCGCGCGGCAGATCGCGAACAGGTCGCTCTCAAGCCGCGGCATCAGCACCTGCGCCTCCGGGTCGCCGAAGCGCGCGTTGTACTCGAGCAGGTAGTTCCCCGCCTCCGTGATCATCAGGCCCGGGTAGAGCGTGCCGTTGAAGGGCCGACCCAGTGCGGCCATGCCTGCAATCGTTCGCTGCACGATGTCCCGGTCGATCGCAGCGGTCAGCTCGGGCGTGACGTCCGCGCTCGGGCTGTAGGCGCCCATCCCGCCGGTGTTCAGCCCCTCGTCGCCGTCGTGTGCCCGCTTGTAGTCCGTCGACGAGGGCATCAGTACGGCGGTCGTGCCGTCGCAGATGGCGTGCGCGCTTGTCTCCCAGCCCCGCAGCCGCTCCTCCACCACGACCTCGTCGCCCGCCGCCCCGAACTCCCGCTTCACCATGATCGCATCGAGCGCCGCCAGCGCGTCCTCGCGGTCGTCGCACACGAGCGCGCCCTTGCCCGCCGCCAGCCCGCTCGCTTTCACGACCAGCGGCCCGTCCGGCAGCGACTCGACGTAGGCCACGGCCTCGCCGTGGTCGCGGAACGCGCGGTGCGTCGCCGTCGTGATGCCGTGGTCGACCATGAACTGTTTCGACCACACCTTGCTCGCCTCGAGCTGCGCCGCCTCGGCCGTCGGCCCGTAGCAGGGCAGCCCCCGCTCCCGCAGCCGGTCGACGAGCCCCAGCGGCTGCGGGTCGTCCATCGTCGCGAGGTAGAAGTCGATGTTCAGGTCGCGAGCCGCCTGCACGAGCGCGTCGATGTCCTTCGGCCCGATGGGCACATTCGTCGCGACCTGCGCCGTGCCGGCGTTCCCCGGCGCGACATAAATCGCGTCCACGTCCGGGCTCTGTCGCAGCTTCCACGCGATCGCGTGCTCGCGCCCCCCCATTCCCACTATCAGCACGCGCGCGCCCACTAGCGGTTCACTCCCACTCGATCGTCCCCGGCGGCTTGCTCGTGATGTCGTAGACGACCCGGTTCACGGCGTCGACCTCGTTTACGATGCGGTTCGAGACGCGCGCCAGCAGGTCGTAGGGGAGGCGCGCCCAGTCCGCCGTCATCGCGTCCTCCGCGACCACTGCTCGCAGCGCGACGGCGTGGCCGTAGGTGCGGAAGTCGCCCATCACGCCGACGGTGCGCGTGTCCGTCAGCACGGCGAAGCTCTGCCAGAGGTCGCGGTAGAGCCCGGCTGCGCGCACCTCCTCCATGAAGATGGCGTCGGCGGCCTGAAGGGTGGCTACCTTCCCCTCCGTGACTTCGCCCGTGATGCGGACGGCCAGCCCCGGCCCCGGGAACGGCTGCCGCCACAGGATCTCGTCCGAAAGCCCCAGCTCCGCCCCGATGCGCCGCACCTCGTCCTTGAAGAGGAAGCGCAGCGGTTCCACCAACTCCAGGTCCATGCGCTCGGGCAGCCCGCCCACGTTGTGGTGGCTCTTGATGCGCGCCGAGCCCGCCCCGTGCGAGGCGCTCTCGATAACGTCTGGGTAAAGCGTCCCCTGGCAGAGGAAGCGCGCCCCCTCGATCGTCTTCGCCTCGGCCTCGAACACCTCGATGAACGTGTTGCCGATACGGATGCGCTTTGTCTCAGGGTTCGTCACCTCCGCCAGCACCGAGAGGAAGCGGTCCCGCGCGTCGATGTGCCGCAGGTTCATGTTCAGATTGCGCTCGAATGTGTCGACCACCTCCTCCGCCTCCCGCGCCCGCAGCAGGCCGTTGTCGACGAAGATGCACGTCAGCCGGTCGCCGATGGCGCGGTGCACGAGCGTCGCCGCTACGGCGCTGTCGACGCCGCCCGAGAGCCCGCAGACCACCCGCCCGTCGCCGACCTGCGCGCGAATCGTGGCTACCGTTTCCTCGACGAAGTTGCCCGGCGTCCAGTCCGCCTCCGCCCTGCACACTCCCCGTACGAAGTTCGCGATCAGCTCGCCACCCCGTGGCGTGTGCACCACCTCCGGGTGGAACTGCAGGCCGTAGTAGCCTCGCTCCACATCCGCCATGACCGCGATCGGCGAGTTCTCCGAGACGGCCAGCGACGCGAAGCCCGGCGGCATCGCCTCGATCCGGTCGCCGTGGCTCATCCAGACATCGAGCTCGGTGGGCAGCCCGGCCAGCAGCGGCGCGCTCCCCGAGGCGGAGATCGTCGCCGGCCCGAACTCGCGCTCGCGCCCCGGCCCCACCTTGCCCCCTAGCTGCTCGGCCAGGAGCTGCATCCCGTAGCAGATGCCCAGCACCGGCCGCCCTGACTCGAAGACCCAGTCCCCGGCATGCGGCGCGCCCTCGTCGTACACGCTGTTCGGCCCGCCCGAGAGCACGAAGCCGCGCACGTCGAGATGGTCGAGGACGGACGCCTCCGCGTCGTAGGGGATGACCTCGCAGTAGGTGTTCAACTCGCGGATGCGCCGCGCGATCAGCATGCTGTACTGCGAGCCGAAATCAACGACGACGATGGCGGCGTGGGGCGAACGCGGGATGGTTGCGTTTTCCGCTTCGGTCAGGGTCTCGGCCAACTCTGTTCAGCGCTCCGTCAGTGGAAGCTAGCAAAACTGTATAGTTTGGTCAACGATTTCGCACCAGGTCTCCTCGCCACCGGCGCCCAAACTACAAAACCTGTAGCAAGAGTGATAGCCTCGAAGCATCACGGCCGAGGGCCTGGCTGGGGCCGTCCTTGACAGCAGGGGCGTCAGTGCCGTTACCGAATCTCACTGCGAGGGCGTGGGCCATGGGACTGTTCGAGGTCGCCGTCAGGGTCGCGAACCCCATGGACCGGGTCTTTCACAAGGCCATCATGCTTGTCGACACGGGCGCCACCTTTTCGGTGCTGCCTGCTTCTCTCCTGGAGGAAATGGGCATCTCACCCGACAGCGAGGATGAGTTCACTCTGGCCAGCAACGAGCCGAAGACGTACAGGGTCGGAGAAGCCCGCTTCAGCGTCGGCGACAAGGAGAGAACCTCACCGGTAATCTTCGGTGATGAAGGCACGTACCTGTTGGGGGCGACTTCCCTCCAATCGCTCGGCTTGATTCCTGACACAACGAACCACCAGCTCGTCGAAGCCCCCAAACTCCTCGTGGGCATCAAGGGTTTCCCGTTCGGACCGTCGGACTGACCGGTGGGCTCGTAGCCACCTAGTCGCCCAAGGACGATATGGCCCTCCCTGCCGCTTCTGTACCTTCCCCGCAGTCGATCACCCGCGCCGTGGATGCATTGCGCGCCGGCAGACTTGCCATCCTCGCGACTGACACCGTCTACGGCATCGCCGCCGACATCCGCCGCGACGAGGCCGTGCGCGCGCTCTACGAGGCCAAGGGCAAGAGCACGGACGAACCTCTCCAGATCCTCTTCCCCCACGATCTGGACGCCCTCACCCCCTACGCCCGCCTCAGCCCCGCCGCCGCCACGCTCATCGACGCCCTCGGCCCCGGCCCCTGGACCATCATCACGCCCGTCGCCGAGGGTTGGTCGAGTCCCGCCCTCGCCAGCGGCGCCACCGTGGGCGTGCGCATGCCCCCCGCCGCCACGCTCCAGGCCGTGCTCGCGCAACTGGGGGCGCCCGTCGCGGCATCCAGCGCCAACCGCCACGGCGACCCCAGCCCCACCACCTGCGCGCAGGCGCTCGCCTCCCTCGGCGAGCGTTGCGCCGCCGCCATCGACGACGGCCCCACGCCCCACGGCCTCGACTCGAGTGTCATCGATTGCAGCGTGACCCCTCCCCGTATCCTTCGCGAGGGCGCGCTCCCGGCGGCGACGATCGCCGGACACCTCGGCCTCGCGACGATCGAGGTCGTACGGCGCGCAGGAGTGGAGACGTGACGGCTGACGGCATCGGCAAGCGCACCGTGCGCGACATCGACGTCGACGGGGAGCGCGTCCTCCTGCGCGCCGACCTGAACGTGCCCCTCGACGGCGCCGCCGTCGCCGACGAAACGCGCATCCGCGAGTCGCTCCCGACCATTCGCCACCTTGTCGAGAACGGCGCCTCCGTGCTCGTCTGCTCCCACCTCGGACGCCCCAGGGGGCAGCGCAATCCCGCCCTCAGCCTCGCCCCCGTCGCCGCCCGTCTCGCCGAGTTACTCGGTCAGCCCGTCGCCTTCGCCGAGGACTGCGTTGGCGGTCCCGCCGAGGATGTCGCCCGCGCCCTGCTACCCGGCGAGGTGGCGCTCCTAGAGAACTTGCGCTTCCACGCCGAGGAGGAGGCCAACGACAGCGCCTTCGCCGCCTCCCTCGCTGGGCTCGCAAGCCTCTACGTGAACGATGCCTTCGGCGCCGCCCATCGCGCCCACGCCTCCACCGCCGGCGTTGCCGCCTTCCTCCCCGCGTTCGCCGGCCTGCTGCTGGAGAAGGAGGTGCGCTACCTCGGCTCGTTCGTCGCCGATCCGCCCCGGCCCTTCGCCGCCATCGTCGGGGGCGCCAAGGTCAGCACGAAGATCGCCGCCATCGACCACCTCCTCCCAAAGCTCGACCGCCTCCTCGTCGGCGGCGGCATGGCCAACACCTTCCTCAAGGCGAGCGGCGTCGACGTCGGCGCCTCCCTCGTCGAGGACGACCTGCTGGGACTGGCCCGCGACATCCTCGCCCGCGCCGGTTCCGCCGGCGTGACCGTCAGCCTCCCCGAGGATGCCGTCGTCGCCCGGCAGCTCTCCCCGGACGCCACTGCCACCACCGTCCCCGTAGGCGCCATCCCCCCCGACCAGATGATGCTCGACATCGGACCGGCCACTCTCGCCTCCTTCGAGCGCGCTCTTGCCGACACCGCAGCCGTCGTCTGGAACGGCCCTCTGGGTGTCTTCGAGATCGAGCAGTTCGCGGGAGGCTCCTTCGGCCTCGCACGCGCCCTCGCAAGCCTCGACGCCACCACCGTCGTAGGCGGCGGCGAGACCGCCGCCGTCGTCGCCCGCTCCGGTCTCGCCGGGCGTTTCACCCACGTCTCGACGGGCGGAGGCGCCTCTCTTGAGATGCTCGAAGGGCGCGAGCTTCCGGGCGTCGCCGCCCTCCTCGACGCCTGAGTTTCGCCCCTCTCCCGCCACGCCCGTAAGATCGGCGCATGGACCTCGATCTCGCCACCCGACTGCATCAGCCTGCCGAGTCCAAGGTCGTTCTGTGCGTGTTGGATGGCCTCGGCGGCCTCTCCCGCCCCGAGACCGAGCGGAGCGAGCTGGAACAGTCCAACACTCCCAACCTCGACCGCCTCACCGAGACCTCAGACGTGGGCCTGACCACCCCGGTGGGAATGGGCATCACGCCCGGCAGCGGCCCCGGCCACCTCGCCCTCTTCGGCTACGACCCCTACCGCTTTGACATCGGCCGGGGCGTCCTCGAAGCAGTCGGTATCGACTTCGCGCTTGGTCCCGACGACATCGCCGCCCGCGGCAACTTCTGCACGCTCGACGCCGGCGGCAACATCAGCGACCGTCGCGCCGGACGCATCGCCAGCGAGCGCTCGGCGGCGCTCGTCGAGCGCCTGCGCGGCATCAAGCTCGATGGCGCCCAGCTCTTCGTCGAGCCCGTGCGCGAGCACCGCTTCGTGCTTGTCCTGCGCGCCCCCGGCCTCGGCGAGGACGTCACCACGACCGACCCCCAGCGTGAGGGTGTCCCGCCCCTCCCCGCCAGAGGCGCCGGCGGCGCCGGCGGCGCCAGCGAGCGTACCGCCGCCCTCGTCAACGAGTTCGTGGCCAAGGCCGGCCGCCTCCTCGCGGACGAAGAAGCGGCGAACGGACTCACCCTGCGCGGTTTCGCCACCTACCCCGCCCTGCCCCAGATCGAGGATGTGTGGGGCCTGCGCGCCGCCGCCCTCGCCGTCTACCCCATGTACCGCGGTCTCGCGAAGCTGGCCGGCATGCGCGCCCTCGCCTGCCCCGGCGGCATGGAGGAGCAGTTGGCCGTCGCCCGCGAGCGCTGGGACGAATTCGACTACTTCTTCATCCACTACAAGAAGACCGACGCCGCCGGTGAGGACGGCGACTTCCTCGCCAAGGTGTACGCCCTTGAAGAGTTCGACACGCACGTCCCGGGCCTCACCGGCCTGGGCGCGGACGTGCTCATGATCGCCGGCGACCACTCCACGCCCGCGCTCATGGCGGCCCACTCCTGGCATCCCGTTCCCTTCATCCTCAACTCCCCCTTCGCTCGCGGCGGCAGCGTGCAGCACTTCACCGAGCGCGAGTGCCTGGCTGGAAGCCTCGGTATCTTCCCCGCCGTCGAGGCCATGCCCCTCGCCATGGCTCACGCCGGACGCCTGCAGAAATACGGAGCCTGAGGAGATCGCCATGCGACGCCCCTTCATCGCCGGCAACTGGAAGATGAATACCTCGGAGCAGGAGGCCGCCGACCTCGCCCGCGCCGTCGCCGAAGCAACCGCTGGCGCGTCCTGCGACATCGCCGTCTGCCCCCCCTTCCCCCACCTCGCCGCCGTCCGCGAGGCCGTCCGTGGCAGCGATGTCGCCGTCGGCGCGCAGGACGTGTACTGGGAAGAGTCGGGCGCCTTCACGGGCGAGGTCAGCGTGGCGATGCTCGAGTCTTACTGCCGCTACGTGATCATTGGCCACAGCGAGCGCCGCGCCCTCTTCGCCGACACCGACGAGTGGGTGAATCGCAAGGCCGCCGCCGTCCTCGCCTCCCCCCTCGACCCCATCGTGGCCGTCGGCGAGACACTTGCCCAGCGCGAGGCTGGCGAGATGGCGGACGTGCTCGACCGCCAGGTCCGCCGCAGCCTCGCGAACATTGACCTGACCCCCCGCCTGACGGTCGCCTACGAACCCGTCTGGGCCATCGGCACCGGCCAGACCGCCACCCCCGAGATGGCCCAGGACGCCTGTGCGCTCATCCGTGGCTTCTTGCGCGAGCTTGGAGGCGACGCCGCCGACGACATCCGCATCCAGTACGGCGGCAGCGTCAATCCCGGGAACGCCGCCGAGCTCCTCGCCCAGCCCGACATCGACGGCGCCCTCGTCGGCGGCGCTTCGCTCAAGGCCGACCAGTTCGCCGCCATCGTCGCGGCCGCTGGCTGATCCCGTGCGGCGGCTCGTGGCCGTCGTCGGTCCGACGGCCGCCGGCAAGTCGGCCCTCGCGTTCACCCTCGCCCAGCGCTTTGGCGGCGAGATCGTCAACGGCGACAGCCGCCAGATCTACCGCCGCATGGACATCGGCACGGCCAAGCCCTCTCCCGAGGTCCGCGCCCTCCTCCCCCACCACCTCTACGATATCGCCGACCCCGCCGACTCCTACAGCCTCGCCCTCTACCGCCGCGATGCCCTCGCCGCCCTCGACGACATCTGGACGCGTCGGGAAACCCCCTGGCTCGTCGGCGGCACGGGCCAGTACGTCTGGGCGCTGCTTGAGGCCTGGCAGGTGCCCGATGTCGCCCCCCAACCCGATCTCCGCGCCAAGCTCGCGGCCACTGCCGAACGCGATGGCGTCGACACCCTCCACGCTCGTCTGCGCGCGGTCGATCCCGCGTCCGCCGGCCGCATCGACGCCCGCAACGTCCGTCGCGTCATCCGCGCTCTCGAAGTGCACCAGGTGACCGGCAAGCCCATCAGCGCCTGGCAGGCGAAGGGGACGCCCGACTTCGACTTCCGCATCCTCGGCGTGCAGTGCGAGGAGAAAGAGCTCATCTGGCGCATCAACCGGCGCACCGAGGCCATGTTCGCCGCCGGCCTGGTCGAAGAGACACGGTCCCTCCTCGACGCAGGCGTCCCGCCCGACGCCTCCTCCCTCTCCTCCATCGGCTATGCCGATGCCCTGCGCGAGCTCAATGGCGAGATCACCCGCGAGAAGGCCATCGAGCTCACCAAGCGAGCCACCAAGCGCTTTGCCCGACGCCAGCGCCAGTGGTTCCGCCTCCAGGATCCCCGCATCGCCTGGGCCGCCGACTCCGAGGCGGCAGCCGACGCGCTCGCCCCGTTCCTGGTCTCCAGTTAGAGCTGCGGGAGCAGCTCGAGCGCCTCTACATGGCGCGGTCGCAGCAGACCAAAATGCCGGTGGTCCAGCGTCGCCAGCTTCCGCTCACCCAGTCGCTCAACAACGCTCAACACCGCCGCATCAACGAAGCCGACGCGCGCATCCGCGTACTGCTCACAGATGTCAGCGGCACGCGCGTAGTCTTCGGGCAGCAGATCCTCGACGGCATAGGCGCCTAACGCGATGTCTCTCAAGAACCCGACAAGAACTTCTGGAAGCATGCGCTGCGTCATGAAGTAACAGACTTCAGTTAGCACTGGCGCAGGAACAATCATTTGTTCGCGCGATGTGTCGATGAGCCCCCGCGAGCGCTCATGGTCGGGATCTGCCCGATTGTGCGCTGCGTACAACGGCCCGCTGTCGAGGATCAGCGCCAGGAGGGGAACTCCATCTCGACATCGCCAAGTTCACGGGCCGTTGGGCCTTCCTTGGAGAAGCCCATGCCCAGTGCCGTCGGTTTCGGGCGTCGTCCCGGCGGAGGCCGCTTCGATAGCTTCTCGTCGACCGCCTCCCGCACAAGGCACGACACCGACACGCCCCGTTCCGCCGCCAGGCTGCGTAGCGCATCCAGCTTCTCGTCGTCGATCGTCACGGTTGTGCGCGTCATGCCCCAATGGTACCGGATGCAGCGGCAGCTTCTGTGTACACTCGCGACCATGCGTGTCACGAAGATGCACGGCCTCGGCAACGACTACGTCTACGTGCGTCCCGACCAGGAACGCGACTGGTCCGACCTCGCCCAGCGCGTTAGCGACCGCCACTTCGGCATCGGCAGCGACGGCCTCATCCTCGCCCTCCCCTCCCACGTGGCCGACCTGCGGATGCGCATGTTCAACGCCGACGGCTCCGAGGCGGAGATGTGCGGCAACGGCATCCGCTGCCTGGCGAAGTACGCCGTCGAGGAGGGCATGGTCCCGGCGGACACCGAGAATGTCGCCATCGAGACCCTCGCCGGCATCCTCACCCTCCAGCTCTTCCGCGAGAACGGCGCCGTCACCGCTGCCCGCGTCGATATGGGCCCGCCCAACTTCGACCCCGCCGCCCTCCCCGCCGCTGTCGAGGGCCCCGGCCCCGTCGTCGACCTGCCCCTGGCGGTCGACGGCATGGACCTCCAGCTCACGCTCGCGAGCATGGGCAACCCCCACGCCATCCACTGGATCGATGGCGATGTCGACGACTTCCCCCTTGAGCGCATCGGTCCGCTCGTCGAGCACCATCCCCTCTTCCCCAACCGCACCAACTTCCAGGTCGTGCAGGTGCTGAACCGCGAGCACGTCCGCCACCGCGTCTGGGAGCGTGGTACGGGCATCACGCTCGCCTCGGGCACGAGCGCCTCCGCCGTCTGTGCCGCCGGACGACTCACCGGGCGCACCGGCGACGCCATCACCGACTCCCTCCCCGGCGGCGACCTCCAGCTCTCCTGGGACGGCCAGGGTTCGGTCTTCATGACCGGCCCCGCCGCCCGCGTCTTCGACGCCGACTGGCACGAGGCGTAGCCGCCATGCCGGCGAAGCGTCCGGCTGTCGCTCGCGATCTCTCCTCGGTGCTCCACCGCCTCGAAGCGGCGGGAACGGCGCAGAACCGCAAGGTCTACCGCCGGCACGGCGCCGGCGAACACTTCTACGGCGTCTCCTTCAAGGATCTGCGCGCATTCGCCAGGGCCCTACGCCCCGATCAGGCGCTCGCAACTGATCTGTGGGCGACGGGAAACACTGATGCGCGCCTCCTTGCCTGCATGATCGCCGACCCCGAAACCATCGACGACGAAACGCTGGATGCCTGGATCGGGGAGGTCCGCTACTACATGCTCGTGGATGTGCTCGTCGCTGAGATTGGAGCCAAAGCGCCGGGCGCCTCGCCGCGAATGCAGCGATGGATGGCCTCGGAGAACGAGTGGGTGGCCCAGGGTGGTTGGGATATGCTGGCGCACGCTGCGATGAATGAAGAGAGCGCTGACGAGGCGGAACTCATTGCCTACCTGGAGACGATCGAGCGTACGATCCACGCCAGCCAGAACCGCGTGCGTCATGCCATGAATAACGCCCTGATCGCCATTGGCCTGCGAGATGAACGTCTCGCCACACTCGCTCGCGCCGCCGCCGCGCGTATCGGTCGGGTTGAGGTCAACCACGGCGAGACGAACTGCAAGACACCCGACGCCATCCCCTACATGGACCGTGGCTGGGCGCGCAAGCGCGCCAGAGCCGCGGCGCGTGCCTGACGCCATGCCCTTCGTCCGCGCCGGCGATATCGATATCTACCACGAGCTTCGCGGCGAAGGTCCCCGTGTGCTGAACATCAGCGGCACGGGCGGCGACCTCCGCCGCCAGCCCAACCTCGCCTCCGTCCTGTCCGATCGCTTCACCACGCTTTCGTACGACCAGCGCGGCCTCGGCCAGACCAGCATCCCCGACGGTCCCTACAGCATGGCCGGCTACGCCCAGGACGCCGCCGCCCTCCTCGATGCCGTCGGCTGGGACCGCTGCATGGTCATGGGAACCTCGTTCGGAGGCATGGTCGCCCAGGAATTCGCCGTCACCTTCCCCGATCGCGTCGAGAAGCTGGTCCTGAACTGCACGTCCAGCGGCGGCGCCGGCAAGCCCTCGTATCCCCTGCACGAGCTCCAGGAGCTTGAGCCCGAGACCCGCATGCGCACCCAGATCCGCCTCAGCGACACGCGCGTCACCCCCGAGTGGGAGCAGGAGCACGCCGCCGAGTTCGATGCCCTGCTCGACCAGCGCCGCGGCATGGCCACGATCGGTACCGACGAGCCCCGCCGCGAGCTGGGCGCCCGCTTCCAACTCGAAGCGCGCATCCACCACGACGTCTACGCCCGCCTGCCCATCCTCACCATGCCCGTCCTGGTCTGCGCGGGCGCCTACGACGGCATCGCGCCCCCCGAGAACAGCCGCGCCATCGTCCGCCAAGTTCCCTCCGCGACCTACGAGGAGTTCGAGGGTGGCCACGGCTTCTTCTTGCAGGACCCGCGCGCCGCCGAGCACATCACCGGCTTCTTCCTCGGCGATGCCGGGACGGCTTAATGGCCCCCGAGTTCGGCAAGCTGGAGAGCGTCGAGCTGCGTGAGGGCTGGCCGAGTGAGGCTGGCGATTTCACTCCCTGGCTGGCGGACAACCTCGACCGGCTCTCGGATGCTATCGGCGTGTCGCTGGAGCTGGTGAATCAGGAGGTCAGGGTCGAAGAGTTCCGGGCCGACATCCTTGCCCACAGTCCCGAGAACGACTGCCTGGTCCTGATCGAGAACCAGCTTGAGGCCTCCGACCACACGCATCTTGGCCAGATTCTGACGTAACTGACCGGGCTGGACGCGAGGATCGTGGTCTGGATCGCACGAGACTTTCGGGAGCCCCATCTCTCCGCGATCCACTGGTTGAACGACCATGTCGGCGAGCCGTTTGCCTTCTTTGCGGTGAAGGTCCGCCTGGTGCAAATCGAAGGCTCGCCGCTCGCTCCCATTTTCGACGTGCTGGCGAAACCGAGTGAGTGGGACAGGCAGCTGCGGCAGGCGTCATCGAGGGAAGTGAGCGAGATCGGAGAGTTCAGGCGGGCGTTCTGGGCGTACTACGCAGACCGGTACCCGCGCGATGCCGGGACCGCCGGACTCCGTCCCGGCTATGCCCGCAGCAACATTTGGCATCCGACTGAACAGCCTGGGGTGATCGTGTCTCAGTACCTCGCTCAAGCTGGCGTGGGCATCTACTGCACATCCCCACGAGGTGAACCCCTGGAGGATGTCTTTCTGCACCTCCAGGGGTATGAGGACAAATTCCAGGGCGAACTCGGTGTTCAGGTTGGCGCGAGTCCCGACCGGCACGCGACGGTGGCGTATCGGCGCCTTGACACGCGGGACCGAGCGAATTGGGACTCGATGGTGGAGTGGCTCCACGAACGACTGGAGGCCTACCAAGGTGTCATCAGCGCAGGCCCCGTAGAAAACACCTGACCATCCTCTCGCGCCCTATCCCCCGCTCGCGTAACATAGGCGGTATCACTGAGCGTTGCCGCGCAGCCGCCGGAACGCACTCGCTGGAGAACCCCTGCATGGTCATCGAAACCGGTTATACGACCCCCACGGAGAAGGCTTCCGAGCCCCTGATGGGGACGGCCCTCATCCCCAAAGAGCGCTACACCTCGAAGGAGTACATGGAGCTCGAGTGGGAGCGCATGTGGACCAGGGTCTGGAACATGGCTGGTCGCGACTCCGACATCCCCAACGTGGGCGACTACTTCACCACCGAGCTGGGCACCGAGTCCCTCCTCATCGTGCGTGAGGCGACCGACAAGGTCCGCGCCTTCTACAACGTCTGCCCCCACCGCGGGAACCAGATTCGCAACGCGGGCATGGGCCACGCCGAGTCGTTCCAGTGCGCCTACCACTTCTTCGAGTTCAACCTCGACGGCTCCAAGAAGTTCGTCCCGGACGAGGACACGTTCACCCAGGGCGTGCCCCAGGAGACGGCCCTCGTCGAGGTTTCCTGCGACACCTGGGGCGGCTTCGTCTGGTTCAACATGAACCCCGGCGCCGAACCCCTGCTTGAGTTCCTCGGCGTCGTCGCCGAGCACCTCGCCCCCTACCACTTCGAGGACTACGCCATCGCCCAGGACATGACGGTCGAGTGGGACACGAACTGGAAGACCTCCGTGGACGCCTTCAACGAGGTCTACCACGTGCAGGGCATCCATCCCCAGCTCCTGGAGTCGCTCGACGACATCCATGTGCAGATCGACCTGTACGACCGCCACAACCGCTACCTCGTGCCGTTCGGGCTCGTCAGCCCGCGCTACCCGAACCAGAGCGAGGTCACGCAGCCGCTGCAGGGGTTCCTTCGCTCCTCGGGCATCGACCCCGACGCCTTCACGGGCGGCATGGGCGATGTCCGTCCCGCCATGCAGAAGGCCGTCCGCGCTGGCGCCGAGGCCCAGGGTATGGACGTCTCCGGCCTCAACGACGACCAGATGTCGGACGACTATCACTACTACCTCTTCCCCAACCTCACCTTCAACATCACCGCCGTCAGCTTCGGGTTCTTCCGCCAGCGGCCCCATGCGACCGACCCGAACAAGATGTACTTCGACATGCAGAGCTACGTGCGCGTGCCCGAGGGCGCCGATGCGCCCCCGCGGCCCATTCACAGCCAGCGCAAGCATGGCGAAATCTCCATCGGCCTCGTGATGGACCAGGACTCCTACAACCTGCCGCGCGTGCAGAAGGGGATGAACTCGCACGCCTACAAGGGCCTGCTCATCAACTACCGCGAGCGCCGCATCCGCCACATGCACACGACCCTCGACAACTACCTTGAGGGCCCCGACCGCTAGCCGACCCCTTCGGCGACAAACCTCCGCAGCCGGACCCACACGGGTCCGGCTGCGGTGATCTCGACGCCCCTCCGCGCGGGGCGGTATCGTCCCCGCACGCTCGCAGCCGGGAGGCCCCATGGACCACGCCGCCACGCTCCGCGCCATGCTCCACCGCCCCGAGATCGTCGTCCTGCCCGGCGCCTACGACGCCCTCTCCGCGCGCCTCGCCGAGCAGGCCGGGTTCGAAGCGCTCTTTACCACCGGCTTCGGCTTCTCCGCCTCCGCCCTCGGCGCCCCCGATATCGGCCTGCTGACGATGTCGGAGACCATGGAGCGCGTGCGCCACATCGTGCGCGCTATCGACGTGCCCCTCGTGGCCGACATGGATACTGGTTACGGCAACGCCCTGAACGTTATTCGCACCGTCCGCGAGTGTGTCGAGGCGGGAGTCGCCGGCATCATCCTCGAGGACCAGGAGTGGCCCAAGAAGTGCGGCCACTTTGAGGACAAGCGCGTCATCCCCGCCGAGGAGCAGGTGGCGAAGCTCCACGCTGCTGTCGAGGCCCGTGGCGACAGCGACCTCGTCATCATCGGACGCACGGATGCGCGCGGCCCCCTCGGCCTCGACGAGGGCATCCGCCGCGGTCAGCTCTACCGCGAGGCCGGCGCCGATGTTGTCTTCGTCGAAGCGCCCCAGTCGCTGGACGAACTGCGCGGCATTGCGAGTGCCTTCCCGCCGGGCACGCCCCTCTTCGCCAACATGATCGAGGGCGGCAAGACGCCCCTCCTCACCGCCGCCGAGCTGCAGGAGATCGGCTTCACCATGGTCGTCTACCCCCTCTCCGGCCTCTTCTCCGCCGCGAAGGCTATCGGCGAGACCTTCCGCGCCCTCCACGACACGAAGACGACCGCCTCCCGCCGCGACGCCATGGTCGACTTCCACCAGTTCGAGGCGATCGTCGACGCCCCCGGTTGGCGCGAGACCGAGACGCGCCACTCCGTGCGCTGATGCCTCTCGAATTCGACGCCGAAACCGAGGCCACCCTCGACCAGCTCGCGCGCTTTCTGGGCGAAGGTGACCGCGCCGCGGCCCGCGAGGCCGCCGTCTACGCCATCCTCATGACCGAGGGCGACCTCTCCCCCGGCAGCGCGATCGTTGCCGCCTGGTGTTACGAGTACGCCAGCGAGGGCATCGCCTACCACCAGTGGCCCGCGCTCGTGGCCGCCCGCAGCCTCACCCCCGCGCCACCCGACTCCTCCTCCGCCCGCGCCCACGCCCGCGCCAAGCGCGACTCCATCGCGCAGGGCCTCACCGACAAGGGCGAGATTCCGACCTAGCGCCGCCGCGCCGCGGCCTGCTCCTCCGGAGTCGGCGGCTTGATACCTGCGTCGTCGAATGCCTTCCGCACGGCCGCGCGACTTATCTTCGCGTCGGGCGTCGACGCCACCCACTCGCGGCTCGCCTTCTTCGACGCAAGCTGCCCCCGGAAGTGCGGGATCACGTAGCGCGAGAACAGCTCGTAGCTGTGGACGGTCTGTTCCCACGTTGTCCACTCGTGCGCCCTTGAGAGGAACCCGCCAAAGCCGCCCGTCGTCGCCAGCAGCCGCTCGATGGCTGCGACCGCGTCGTCCGGCGTTCCGACCAGGATGCCCCCCTGCTCGATGCCCGCCTCCAGCGTCGCGGCTTCCGGCTCCACGCCCGAGCCGAGGACCTCGCCGTAGTAGTGCACCAGCTCGTGCTCGTAGCCGGCCCTCGCCTCCTCGATGGCCCGCTCGCGCGTTTCCGCCAGGTGGAAGGGCAGGCCCAGCCGCCACTGATCGCGCGAGACCGTCTGACCGGCCTCCCGGGCCGCCTCCTCGTACCACCCGTAGATGCGCGAAAGCGTCTCCCCGCTGGCGTCGCTGAGGCCCCCGAACGAGATCATGTCGATGCCGTGCCGGCCCGCCGCCTGTGCCCCCGCCGGCGACCCCGCCGCCGCCACCGCCAGGGGCGGATGCGGGTACGTGTAGGGCGCGATCTGGAGCCGCGCCTCGTGCAGCCGGAACCAGTCCGTCTCGATCGTCACGGTCTCGCCACGGAAGAGCCGCATGATCACGTCGAGCGCCTCGTTCATCATCCGCCGCTGATCGAGTGGGTCGATGCCCAGCATGACGGCGTCGGAGCTCAGGCCTCCCGGCCCTACGCCGAGGATTACGCGTCCCCGCGTCATGTGGTCGAGCTGCACGAAGCGGTCGGCGACGATCAGGGGGTGGTGGTACGGCAGGCTGAGCACGCCCGAGGCCAGTTTCAGCCGCTTCGTCCGCTGCGCGGCCGCCACGATGAACAGCTCTGGCGAGGCGATCGTCTCCCACCCCGCGCTGTGGTGCTCCCCGATCCAGGCCTCGTCGAAGTCGAAGCGCTCGATCTGCTCCAGCAGCTCCAGGTCGCGGTCGAACGCGATCGTGGGGTTCTCCTCGAGCCGGTGGAACGGCCCCATGAAGATGCCGAATTTCATGCGTGGCGGGCGGTACGTCGTCATCGCCGGCCAATCCTACAGGCGGGGGCTTCCCTCCGCCGTCAGCGCGCTGAAGGTCTCTACCCCTGAAGCTGGGTCACTCAGCTCGGAAGTGACTCCGCGTGGGAGAAGCTACTCCCCGAAAAGTAGGCGACCCCATCCCGTGTGGTGATTGGGCTCGTCTCTACGTGCGGTTCGTGTGTGAGAGGCGTGTAGCCCTCGGCCTTTTCGCGTGCGGCTTCGCGGATGAATTCCGATGTAGTCATGCCGGCTGCCTTGGCCGCAGCCCTGATGGCCGATATCTCCGGCTTCGGGAAGCGCACTGAGTAGACCGCCGAGGGGTTCTTGCGGCCTGGCCTCACTTCGGCGTTCTCGTAGTCCCAGTCGTCGTGCTTCGTGCTCATCAGATACCTGCTCTCTTCGCGTGAGCCTGCTCCTCACTGTCGCTCGGCCATGCTGAGATCGGTCGCCACATCCCCGTCCGCTCTGTCGGTGCTATCACCACCGTGATGAGCCTGCCGCCGAAGCTGCGGCCCAACAAGCGATGCGTACCTGCCCGGTGTCTCTCGTTGCGGATGATCGTGTGGGCGCCTTCCAGTACTTCATCGATCTCGTGCGGGTCGAAGCGTTGGCCGATCTTTGCTTCATTGTCGTCGTCCCACTCGAATTCCTCGATCTCCAACCCTGACCCCTGCCAGCCGTAGTATACTCGTCTTACCGTTCGTAATACAGGGGGTTACAACTTGAAGATCGACTACCTCATCCTCGCCGACTGGGCCGAGGTCATCAACGGCAAGATCTACCTGCAGGGCGGCGGCTGGAGCGCCATCAACGCGTACGAGCCTCTCCCCATCACGCGCAGCATCGGCGTCGCCGTCTCCCCGCGCGTCGAGTGGCACGAGACGAACATGCCCCACACCCTCGAGATGCGCATCATCCGCGAGGAAGGCCAGAGGGAGCTCGCCAAGATCGAGGCCCGATTCGAGGTTGGCCGCCGTGCGGGCATGCCCCAGGGCATCTCCCAGCCGAACCCGATCGCTGTCAATCTCCCGCTCAAGTTCGAGCACGCGGGCGAGTACGAAGTCCACGCCTCCATCGATGGCGAGGAGGTCGCGACCCTCGCCTTCCGCGTCGACCAGAAGGCCTCTGCCTAGCCTCCGCCCTTCCCCGTCAGGCCGTAGCGCGGATAAGGGCCGAAGGCGGCGCACTCGAAGTGGGCCGAGCCCACCTGATCGCCGCTCTTCAGCAGCACGAAGCTCTCCGCCAGCACCGACGGGAACTCCACCTCGTTCCCGTCGCTGTCGATGATCTTCACGGGGTGCGTGCAGTCCCAGATCTCGCCCTCTTCGTGGTACTCGCCGCGGTAGGCGCCCTGCCCCAGCCGGTCGTTGAAGCCGCCGAAGTAGCCCCCGCCCTGGCAGTAAATCCAGCCCATGTCCTCGATCTCGAACTCGCGCTTGATGCCCTCGTCGTCGGTGATGGCCACGCTGCCGCCGCTGATGCGGCTGCTGCCCTCGTAGAACGTGAGGTCGTGCGTGACGTCCGTGACGAGCACTTCGCGGTCGGTGTGCAGGATTTCGCCCGTCATCTCGTTCCACGAGCCGTCCACGTTCGCGATCGCCCCCGACCACTGCTTGCCGTCGGCGTCCTCGATGAACTCGTAGAAGCCGGCGTGGTCGGGCATCGTGTAGAGCACCCAGTTCCGCAGCCCTGTCGGACGCCGCACCGTCGGCGCCGGCGAGGCATGCATGGGCGGTCCCCCCCGCCCCCGCAGGATCCCCCACGAGTGGTTGCGGAACACGCCCGACCGCTCCGGCGTCAGTTCGAAGCGCTTGCCCGCGACCTCGATCCAGCCCTCCGCGCGTCCTGCCACCTCGTACGTCATCCGCTCCATCAGCAGCCAGCCGTCGAGGCGGTTGGTGCTCAGCGGGCCGTGGTACGGCCGCCCCACCGTGTGACACACGATGTCGCAGGCGATGCCGAAGTCGTTCGGCTCCAGCACCAGCCGGATCGACTTCATCGGCTCCAGCAGCTCGATGCGCAGCGGCCCCACGCGGTACTCGAAGTCGGGCCGCAGTTGCCGCGAGACGCGGATGTTGTGCTGCATCCCCTCGTGCCGGATGCAGACGAACCCGTCGAGCACATTCGTGTTCTGGTAGAGCCGCAGCGTCGAGACCAGGGAGACGTCGCCGTCCATGTCGCACAGGCAGATGTAGTGCCCGTCGTTCCAGTGCTTGTCGGACGTGTGCACCGCCGCGAACGACTCCGCGGTCTGGTGGAAGGGGTACTCGTCGGCCTTGATCAGCATGCGTCTCTCCTCAGGTGGCGTTCGTTGTTCGTTGTGTGCCCCGCGGCTTCAGCTCGCGGTGCGTGATGATCCACTCGTGCCCGTCGCCAACCCGCTCCATGACATCGACGTAGGTGGCCCAGAGCGTCAGGATCCTATCCGGGTTGTCCACGATGAAGTGGGTCGCTTGCACGTCCGTGCTGACGTGCGCCACGTCCCCCTCCAGCTCGACCACCTGGTTCCCCAGCAGGTGCTGTGTCGCCCCGAACGGCTTGAGCAACCTGCGGATGACGTTCGTATAGGTGTCGCCACCGTGCTGCGTGTCAGGCGCGCCGATGCCGGTAAATACCAGGTCGTCGGCAAAGCACGAGCGGATGCCCTCGAAGTTGTGGCCGTCGACCGACGTCCCGTAGCGAATGAGCACGTCCATGATCGCCAGCCGGTCCATTTCGTGGCCGAGGTCGGTGCTCATCGCTCTGCTCCGGACCGGCGAGGCTACACGCCCGCCGAGGGTGGTCGTGCGAACGAAGGGGACGGCTCAGGCCGTCCCCCTTCGCGGTTGGCTACCGGGCGGCGGAGGCCTGGCGTCCCGGAATGGCAGCGGCGCCCTCGCCCGTGTAGAGCGGCATGCTGCTCTCGTTCACGTCGCGCCAGTGCGTGTGCGCCAGCGTGTGCATGATGAAGACGGCCTGCTGGGCGTTCCAGAGCCCCTGCACGTCCTGCGTCTGGTTGATCGCTTCCTTCGTGATCTTCAGGCCGAAGGAAGGCTTCTCGGCGATCTTCCGCGCCAGGTTCTCGACGTACTCGCTCAGCTCGTCACGCGGCACAACCTCGTTCACCATGCCTGCCTCGTAGCAGCGCTGGGCGCTCACCCAGTCGCCCGTGTAGAGCATCTGGCGGGCGAGGCGGTGGCCGAACTCCCAGGGATGGGCGAAATACTCGACGCCCGGGATGCCCCAGCCGACCACGAGGTCGCGGAACTCAGCATCCTCGGAGGCGATGATGATGTCGCAGACCCAGGCCAGCATGAGCCCGCCGGCGATGGTCTTGCCGTGCACCTCGGCGATCATGGGCTTGGGCAGGTTGCGCCAGCGGCGGCACATCTGCAGGTAGATCTCCTCCTCGCCCGCCATCGCGCCCTCGGCGCCCGCCGCCGTGAAGTTGGCCCACGTGCCCACCGGCTTGAAGTCGGCGCGCGTCGCGCCCGTGCCCCCACGCATGTCGTGTCCGGAGTTGAAGTGCGGTCCCTCGCCGCTGAGGATGATGACCTTCACCTGGTCGTCCCGGTTGGCGTGGTCGAACGCCTCGTTCAGGTCGTAGGTCAGCTGCAGGTCCTGCGCATTGCGCGCCTCCGGACGGTTCATGCGGACGCGCACGATCTCCGGAGTCAGGTTTTCGTAGAGCACGGTCTTGAATTCGGGCATGCACACCTCCTCGGTCGTGCCGCAAATCTTAGGGGACTCGTGCGCTGCTCGCCCGCTACCCGCCTCGCGCCCACGCCACCCGCTCGTCGACGTGCCGCTCGAGCGTGTACTCGACCGGCTTGAAACCGTTCTCGAACCAGAAGGGCTCGCCGCTGTAGTTGGCCGAGAGCACGTGCAGGGTGCAGCGCTCGTACCCCTCCCCCCGCGCCCAGGTCATGCCGTGGTCGAGCAGCGCCCGCCCGACCCCGCCGTCCTGCGCCTCCGGCTCCACGATCCCCATGAACAGGTACACGTTCTTCTCTGCGCTCACGTACGGCGGGATGAACCCCTGCTTGAGGAAGCTTGTCAGCCCCACCGGCTGACCGTCGCGATACGCCACGAAGTGCGGATTGCCCTCGTCCTCGAGCATCGCCCCGAAGAAGTTGCGCGCCATCCTGTCGTGCTCGGCTTTCACGGGCCAGAACATGAACATGGGCGAGTCGATGTGATGCAAACCCAGCGTGCGCGCCAGCCCGAGCAGCACGCTCACGTCCTCGCTGCCGGCCGCGCGAATCTCGATGTCCCCCGCGCTCGCCCCCGCCACCGGCCCCGTCCCCTCCCGCACGGCGATCGACACGTGCCGCCCGAACCCGAGGTTGAACCACGCCTCCTGCGCTCGTTCGTCCCCCTCGATGAGGTGTACGGAGTGGTTGTAGTAGCCGGCCGCCACCCACGCCCCCGCCAGCTCCCGGTAGAGCTGGCGGCACACCGCGTTCGCGTCGTACCCCGCCGCGACGGCATGGTCGCGCGCGCCGATGTTGATCGTGCGTGGGTGCGCGAGTTGGCCCATGTAGCTGTCCGGCGGCGCCCCCGCCGAGCGCTCCCCGATGGCGTACCCCGCCAGCCTCTCCCCGTCGACCGCCACCGCCCCGTCCGTGCGCTCGTTCTCGATCCACTTCGCCAGCATCGCGCGGGCCTCGCCGGCGTCCGCCAGCCCCTCGACGAGCGCGGGATGCCGTTCGCGGTCGCGCCGGTGCGTCTCCGCCAGCAGCGCCGCCGCTGCATCGAGGTCGCCCCGCTCGAAGGGCCGGACCGTCACGCGAGCCATGCGTCGCTTCCTCCGCAATGGTGGGTGATGCCGCCTGTTGCGGCGCGCTCCTCTACCCTACGCGCCACGGAGGTGAGTCATGGATCTTGGACTGGCGGGACGGAAGGCGATCATTCTCGGCGCGAGCCGGGGCATCGGCCGCTACACGGCGGAGGCGCTTCTGGACGAAGGGGCGAGCATCGCCATCTGCGGGCGCGACGCGGAGCGGTTGGAGCAGGCCCGCGATGAGCTCGCCCGGGGCGGCGGGACCGTGTACGCCGCCCCCGCGAACCTCGCGAATCCAGACTCCACGCGCGCCTTCGTGGCCGGCGCCATCGAAGCCCTCGGCGGCCTCGACATCCTGATCCACAACGCCACCGGCCAGTCCGGCCAGGACGCCGAGGGCTGGCAGGGAACCTTCGATGTCGACGTGATGGCTGGGGTGCACGCCGTCGAGGCCGCCCAGCCGGCGCTCGAGGAGAGCGACGCTGCCAGCATCATCTTCATCGGTTCGACCGCCAGCAAGCAGTGGTTCGGACGCTGGTCCTCGTACGGACCCCTCAAGGGCGCCATGCGCGTGCTCGCCAACGAACTCGGTCAGGCGCTGGGACGCAAGGGCATCCGCGTGAACGCCCTTTCCCCCGGCGCGACCCTCATGCCCGGCGGCAACTGGGACCGCACCCGCGAGGCCAACCCCGACTTCTACAAGAGCGTCGAGCGCAGCATCCCCTTCGGACGCCTTGGCAGCGGCGAGGAGGTCGCGCGAGCCATCACCTTCCTCGCCAGCCCCGCGGCGAGCTGGATCAACGCCACCCACATCATCGTCGACGGCGGCCAGGGCAAGTTCGTCGACTAGGCGACCAGCGCGCCTACAACTTCCTTGATCCGGGCCAGGCTGGCCGAAGCGTAGTCAGTGGCCTCGTACCGCTGTATCTGCTGCTCTTTGATCCCTAGCAGGGTGCTGAAGAATGGGCCTCGGGCGTAGCGGACGGCGCCGGTAGGCGCTGGCCACGCGTTCCTGCCGAGGGTTTCTGGCGCTTCGGGTGGCCCCTTCCCGCCCTCCGCCTGCCCCTTCGGGCGGCGGCCGGGCGGCTGGGCGCACTGCTCCTACACCCCGACGGGCTCCAGCCGCGAGAGGCGCACGAGGTTGTACGCCGCTGCGGTTAGCTCCAGCCAGGCGCGATTGCGCTCCCGTCCGAGGTAGCGCAGCTTGCGTCCACCCCCGACCGTCTTCAGCCAGCCGAAGACCTCCTCCACCAGCTTGCGCCGTCTGAGGCTCTGTCCGTAGCCGGGGTGCCGCGTCGTGCGCCCGTCGATGGCGCTGCGACGGCCACGGTCGTTGCGGGCCACGTGCGGCGTCACCCCGCGGGCGCGCACCGCCGCCACGAAGTCGCGCGTGTCGTACCCCCGGTCCGCCCCCAACGTCGCGCGACCGCGCACGCTCCGCTCAAGCATCTGAAGGGCCACCTCCCGCTCGGCGTAGCCGTTCGCCTCACTCAGGTCGACGTCCACCACCAGCCCGTGCCGGTTCTCGCTGAGGACATGCCCCAGGTAGCTCAGCTTCGCCTCCTGCTGTGGTCCCTTGCGGTAGAGCCGCGCCTCGGCGTCTGTGCGTGACACGTGCGTCTCGCGGCTGCGACGCTGCCCCCGGAAGTCCACCTCCGCGTTGCGCCCAGCGCCCGACGGAGGCGGTAGATCCTGTTCGTCCCGCGGGCGGTAGCTCTTGAGCGAGGCCCACGCCTCCAGAAGCGTCCCGTCCACGCTGAAGTGCTCCTCCGAGAGTAGCCGCCGGCGGCCCGCCTCGCCCACCACCTCGCTGAAGAAGGCGCGCGCCACCTCCGCCTCCAGCAGCCGCTCGCGGTTCTTGGAGAAGGTCGTGGCGTTGAACGGCTCGTCGTCGACGTTGAGGTCGAGGAACCACTTGAAGAGCAGGTTGTAGCGCAGTTGCTCGCAGAACTGGCGCTCGCTGCGCACCGAGAAGAGCGCGATCAGGAGACTCCCCTTGAGCAGGTGCTCGGGCGGGATCGAGGGACGCCCGCGCTTCGCGTACATCTCCTCGAAGCGCGGCGACAGCCGCGCCAGACAGTCGTCCACCAGCGGCTTGATGCGACGCAGGGGATGGTCGTCGGGGACGAACGCCTCCGCCGTCACCGCCAGCATGATGTTGGCCTGCCGCTCTCTGTCACCGCGCATGGGGAACCTCCGTATTCCCCCATGCTCCCACCTCGGGACTTTTTCAGCACCCTGCTAGTCGCTCGGCGAGCTGCTTCTGGCTGAGACCCCGAGCAATCCGTGCTTTCACCAGGAGTGCTGCCAGTTCCTCGACCACGTCCAGCTCGTCTAGCCGGAAGCGGCCCGCCTTGAGCTCCTCGTACTCTCGCAATTCGTCCTCAAGGTCCGCCAGTTGGCTCTTCACCGCCTCCTCCTGCGCCTTCGCGATGCGGGGGTGCACTCCTGCGGTGTCGCCCGGTCGCTGCTTGAGGCCGTCGAGGGTCTGCGTGAAGCGGGCGGCCTGCGCTCTGGTGATCCGGTACTGCCGTTCGTTCTTGATCACGTGAGACCTCCCAGGTCGATGGAACAAGGCTAGGACGGCCGCGGCTCGATCCGCGCGCGCAGCGTCGCCGCTGCCTCCCGGTCGCGGATCAGCAGCGCCAGCAGAATTCCGGCGGCGATGAACACCCCGGTCACGATGAACCCATCCGAGAACGCGCTCACCGATGCCACTGCGTTGTCGAGCGGCCCGAGGGCGGCGCCGTGATGCGCCAGCCGGCTTGTGAGCACCGTGGCGATGATGGCCACGCCGAAGCTCTGCGCCACCTGCCGCGTGGCGTTGAAGACGGCCGTCGCGCGTCCCGTGTCGGCCATGCTGATGGCGGCGAAGGCTGCGGTCTGTAGCGGCACCAGCATCATGCTGAAGCCCATCCCCCGCGCGAACATCGCCCCCCGGATCCACCACAGGTTCGACTCCAGGTCCATGAAGATGAGCGGCAGCGTCGTCACGCTCGCCACGATCAAGCCGATGGTGACGAGCCGTCGCGGCCCCACGATCGGGTAGATGCGCGCCATCACCGGCGCGAGCACCATCACCCCTATCGCCTGCGGGAAGGTCGCCAGGCCAGACTCCAATGGGCTCAGGCCGCGCTCAAGCTGCAGGAACAGCGGTAACAGGAAGAGCGTCGACGCGAACCCCATGAAGGCCACGCTCTGGGTGACGTTCGCCACCGCGAACATGCGGTTCAGGAAGAGGCGCACGTCGATGAGCGGCTGTTTCGTCCGCAGCTCGACCAGCACAAAGGCGGCCAGCAGCAGAATTCCCGCCGCGCCGAAGCCGAGGACGCGCGTGTCGCCGAAGCCGCGCTCCCCAGCCTCCGCCAGCCCGTACAGGAACAGCGCCAGCCCGCCCGAAGCCAGCAGCAGCCCGGGAATGTCGATCCGCCCCGGGTCGTCCTCGCGCTGCTCCCGCAGGAAGGCGATCGCCAGCACGATCCCGAGGATGCCCACGGGGATGTTCACAAGGAAGATCCACGGCCACGAGAGGAAGTCGAGGATAAGCCCGCCGAGGACCGGGCCGCTGGCGGGCGCGAAGGTCGTCGGCACGACGAGGATGCCGGCCGCTTTCGACCGTTCCTGCTGGGGGAAGGCGCGGAACACCATCGTCTGCGAGACCGGCATCAGGAAGCCCCCACCCATCCCCTGGAGCACCCGGAACAGGATCAGGCTCTCGATGTTCCACGCCATCGCGCAGAGCAACGAACCGCCGGTGAAGAACGCCAGCGCCATGATGAAGGTGCGCTTCGTCCCGAAGCGGTCCCCCGCCCAGCCGCTCACGGGAATGGCCACCGCCACCGCCAGCAGGTAGGCCGTCACGACCCACTGCACGTTCCCCGCCGAGGCATCGAGCTCTGACGCGAGTACGGGCACGGCCACGTTCACGATCGTCAGATCGAGCAGGTTCATGAACATCCCGAACACGCTGACCAGCGCGACGATGTACTTGTGCTCCAGTCGCATCCGCGCCGTCGCTACTCCGACTGCTCACCGGCGGGCTCATCCGCCAGATTGCGGGCGAGCCCCTGCAGGAAGTCCCGGATCAGGATGCGGATCGAGCCGCCGATGAAGCGCCCGCCCAGCCGCGTCAAAGCCCCGTGCACCGTCAGGTCGCCCCGGTATCGAAAGAGCACTCCCTCCTCGTCCTCCTGCAGCGCGATCGTCCCCTGCCCCATCGCTGTCCCCTCCGCCGCCGCCCCGGAGAGCCGCAGGTGATACGACTGCCCCTCTACGATGTGGCTCACCCGCGCCAGCCCCCGGAACCGCCCCCAGAACCCCCGCACCTCAACAAACGCGACCAGCTCGTACGTGTCGTCGTCGATCCGTTCGAGCGACTCGAGCGCCGGCAGTGCTCCTCGCAGCGCGGCGGGGTCGAAGAGCGCCTTCCACAGCTCGTCCTGTGGCATCTGGAACCGGTGCTCGCCCTCGATCTCCAACCACGGCCCGCCCGCGCGCGGAGGCGCGCTGCGCACATGCTACCGCGCCTTTCACTCGCTATGATGCGCGCCGCATGCTTGACCGTTTCCGCGTCCCCGACGACATCGCCGTCCGCGTCCCGCCGAAGGTTATGAAGGCAACCGTCGTCGGTATCTTCGAGGCGCTCGGCTCGCCCCCCGACGACGCCGAACGCTGTGCCGAGACCCTCCTCTACGCCGACCGCCGCGGTATCGATTCCCACGGCGTCAGCAACATGATGCGTGTTTACGTCGCGGGCATCCGCGGCGGCGCCATCAACCCCGCCCCCAAGTGGCGCATCGTCCGCGAGGCCGAGGCCACCGCCACCATCGATAGCGACGAGGGACTCGGCCTCACGGTTGGACCGCAGGCCATGGACCTCGCCATCGAGAAGGCGCGCAAGTGCGGCATCGGCGCCGTCGCCGTTATGAACGGGCGCCACTTCGGCGCCGCCGCCGTCCACGCCCACCGCGCCGTCGCCCACGACATGATCGGTATCGCCACCACCGTCGGTGGGAAGCAGGTCGCGCCCACCTACGGCGCGGAAGCGCTCGTCGGACTGAACCCCCTCGGCGCGGCCGTGCCCGCCCGCCACGAGGCCCCCTTCGTCTTCGACGCCTCCATGAGTTCCGTCGCCGGCAACAAGATTCGCCTCGCCCGCCGCCTCGGCGCGAGCGTCCTTCCCGGCTGGATCGCTGAGAGCGACGGCACCCCCATCATGGAAGAACGCCCCGTCCCCGATGAGTTCCTGATGCTTCCCGTGGGCGGCACCCGCGAAATCGGGTCGCACAAGGGCTACAGCCTCGCCGTCGTTGTCGACGTGCTCAGCGGCGTGCTCTCCGGCACGGGCCCCGGCTTCGCCCCGCGAATGGGCAACGGCCACCACTTCCTCGCCTACCGCATCGACGCCTTTACCGACCTCGACACCTTCAAGGACGACATGGACCTCTACCTGCGAACGCTGCGCGAGAGCCGCACCGCCCCCGGCGAGGAGCGCGTCTACTACGCCGGCCTGAATGCGTACGAGACCGAGCAGGAGCGCGCCGAGCTTGGCATCCCCTATCACCCCGAGGTCGTCGACTGGTTCCACGAGACTCTCGGCGAACTCGGCCTGCCCGACGAACTCCCCGCCGTCTGACCCCGCCGCCAATCGGTCGCGGTCGCTAGAATCCACGCACACCCCCCAAGGAGGCCACGATGGAGATCTCGGGAAAGATTGCGCTCGTCACCGGCGCCTCGTCAGGAATCGGACGCGCGACGGCGGTCGCGCTCGCGCAGGCGGGCGCGACCGTCGCCGCCGCCGACATCGACCGTGAGGGCGGCGCCGCCACCGTGCGCGCCATCGCCGAAGCGGGCGGCCAGGGCGGCTTCTTCCACGGCGACATCTCCACCCCATCTGGCGTGCGGTCGCTGTTCGCCTCCGTCGAGGCGGCCTACGGCGGTATCGATATCGTCCACAACAACGCCGGCATCATGACCGGCGACGCCCCCGGCTGGCCCGAGGTCAGCCTCGACAAGATTCACCTCGTCATCAGCGTGAACGCCGCCGGCGTGATGATGGGCACGGGCGCGGCCGTGCGCGCCCTGCGCAAGCGTGGCGGCGGCGCCATCGTCAACACCGCCTCCGTCGCCGCCCTCGGCCCGATGCCGAACGACCCCATGTACGCAGCCTCGAAGGCGGCCGTCGTGAACTTCACCGAGGCCTGCGCCGGTCTCGCCGAGTCCGAGAACATCCGCGTCAACGCCGTTCTCCCCGGAATGGTCGACACGCCCATCATCGCCAAGACGGGCGACGGCGTGACCCCGGCGGAGTGGCTCCGACCCGCGATCGCCGCAGCCACCATGCTCCAGCCGGAGGACATTGCCGAGGCTGTTCTGGGGCTGATCCGCGACGACTCGAAGGCAGGCGTCGCGGAGGTGGTTACGAGCTAGGAGCTGGCGCTCCGCGCGTAGGCAGGCTAGCGGGCCGCGGGCGCCTTTGGCACGCGCGGGAACTCCAGCCGCGCCGCCCCGAACGTTGCGAATGCAGTCACGTTGAACGCCGGCCGCACCTGCCGCCAGACCCCCTCGCGGCGCGCCATCGTGACCTCCCAGTCGCGCGAAAGCGCGCCCTCCACCTCCGCCAGGGGGATGCGCACGCCGTAGCGCAGCAGCGCCGCCTCGCCCTCCTCCTCCCCCGCCACCAGTAGCGCGTCGAACTTGAGCATGGTCGCGTCGCAGCGCCGCAATGCGCCCATGCGGATGCGACACAGCTCGCCCTCTTCTCCCGCGATGACGGCCTGAATCTCGTCCTCGCCTACGTCCAGCTCGATCGAGCCCGCACGTCGTGATCCGCCGAAGCAGCGACGGCTGCTCGCCAGTTGCTCCTCGCCCTGCACGATCGCGTCCAGCAGCACGTTCCGTATCTGGACGTGATCCCGCGCCCCCAGGAAGAGCCCCGCCTCCCGGTACGGCCCCGCCGGCGAGTCCGGCGCGTCCACGATGATGATCTTGGCGTAGGGCGGTACGGGCCGGATCAGCCCCTCCGGCAGCAGGTCGAGCATCTGCCGCTTGGAAAGCTCGAACGTGAGGCTCACGACGCGCGCGTCGGCCAGCTCCCAGCCGTCCTCCCCCTCCCCCTCGCCGGGCGCGATCGCGGGCCGGTCGGCGATCGACGCGAGCGTGCGCGTCCCGAAGTCAGGCACGGCGCCCCTGCTGTCCTCTCACCCCGAGGGCCCCGGCGCGATCGCGAAGGCGAGCGCCTCGCCGAAGTGCGTCGCCAGGAACGTGGGGAGCTCGCACGCGCGCCATTCTACGGGCGCGGGCGCTGCCTGCTTCCAGACGGCGAGCCCCTCGGGAGCGTTCGCGACGAGTCCCACGCCTCCCGCCGCCGATACTGATGCCAGCCCGGTCTCCGTGGCCTCTTCGATCGTCTCGAACCCGCCCAGCACACGCGCGGCCAGCCGCACCCGCAGGAGCGCGTATGGCTCCTCGGGGATGCCCGCGGGCGCCTCGATGAAGGCCTCCGCCGGAGCCGTCTCCAGCCGCTCCGACTCCGTCACGACCCACATGCCCGTCGCCACGCCGGCGTCATCGAGCCAGTCGCTGGCCTCCTCCGGCGGCAGCGCCCCCGTCGCGAGGCTCGCCGTGAGCGCGCCCAGCCCGAGGAAGCTGCGTCCCACGTTGAGCACGCGCACCTTGTTCGGATCGATCTCGTCCCGCGCCAGGTCGTTGCGCCCGCCCGAGGCAGCCGTGAAGGCGGGCGAGTAGCCGTACGGCCCCACCAGGCAGAGCACTGGCTCCGGCCCGTGTGCGAGCGCCTCGCGGAAGGCCGCCGTGTAGGTCGCTCGGGGTGCGGGATCGCCGAAGACGCGTTTCGCGTCGTCCGGTGCGATCACGGTCACGTTCGCGAGTGACCCAGCCTCGATCCCGCTCGTGTAGTCGACGACCAGGCGTGCGCCGTCGCTCACGGGCGCAGCCCGAAGAGCTGTTCCGCTTCGCGCCGCAGCTCCGCACGGAAGTCCGGGTGCGCGATCGCGATCAGCTCAGCCGCCCGCTCGCGCGTGCTCTTCCCGAAGAGCCGCGCCACGCCGTATTCGGTCACGATCGTGTCCGCCAGCGAGCGCGGGATCGTGACGACCGTGCCCGGCTCGTGCATTGGCACGATGCGCGAGACCGCCCCGCCCAGCGCCGTCGACTTCATCACCGTGATCGCGCGCCCGCCCTTCGAGTACATCGCCGCGAAGTGGCTGTCCGGCTGGCCGCCCGTGCCGTTGATCATGCGCGGGCCGTGCACGGTCTCGGCGTTGATCTGCCCCTGCATGTCGACGTTGATGGCGCTGTTGATCGCGTGAACGCGGTCGTTCGCCGACATCACTTTCGGGTCGAGCACGAAGTCGGAGGGGTGCAGCTCGCAGCGAGGGTTCTCCGCGATGAACTCGAGGTCCTGGGGCGTGCAGCCCGCCCATCCCGCCGCCACCGCCACCCCGGGACGGAAGAGCTTGTGCTCGTCCGTCATCTGGCCCTCGCGGATGAGCTCTGTCCATCCCGGAATGATCATCTCCGAGTGCAGCCCGAGCCCCTGCTTGCCGTCGAACGCCCCGCCCCGCACCAGCGAGCTGCTCGGTTCGCCCACGCCGATCTGAAGGTTCGCCCCGTCTGACACGACCTCCGACACGTTCGCGGCGATCGCCAGCGACTCCGCGTCCGGCTCGGGGCCCTTTCCCAGCAAGGGCGCCACCATCGCCGGGTCGAGCTTCTCGAAGAACCAGAAGCTGCGGCGCAGCAACCCCCGCAGCCAGCGATCCGGCACCGAGTCCATCAGGTCGAGCAGCCCCTCGCGCCTCCCCTCGTCCTCGACCGCCTCCACCTTCGCGCGAATCTCCTCGGTGCTCGGGCCGAAGTCTCCCTCGACCAGGTAGTCGATCTCCGAGACATGCACCGTGCAGTCGCCGTGGAACACCGGGAACGTGTCGTCGATCTCGGCGATCACCGTGCGGCAGTGCTTCACGTAGCCGCGCTTGTTGAACATCATCGGCCCGAAGTTCACGTAGCCCTTCTCGTTCGGACGGCTTACCCGCGTGAGGAACACATCCGGGAAGAGGCAGTCGTCGGGCCGCTCGAGCTGCTTCATCTCCGTCGAGAACAGGTTGGGAATGTACGACGCCACCTTCGAGTCCGTCGCGTGCCGCGCGAAGTCGCCGATGAAGATCTGGAAGTCGACCGTGAAGCGCTCGTCGCCGGCCTCGGGCGCGAGCCAGCCGGGGTCCTGTCCCGGCGTCGTCAGCCGCACACGCACGTCCTTCACGTCGCGCCGTGCCGCGATCGCGTCGAGCACGTAGTCGAGCGAGGTCAGCGAGCAGTAGAGGACATCCCCGTCCCGGACCGCCGAGGCTGCTTCCTCGGGCGAGACCGTGCGGTACGCCGCCGTCGCCGTCACGTCGACGCCCCGCTGCCCACGGGCTCGTCGGCGAAGGCGGGCATCACCTCTTTCGCGAAGAGGCGCATCGACTCCAGGTTCTGCGCGTGCGTCGACCAGCGTCCCCCGACGCCCACGTTGAGCGCATCCACCCCGAGCTTCTGCCAGTCCTCCACCGCCCGCGCGACCTCTTCGGGATTGCCCACCAGCTTCCCCACCTGGTCCGCCCCCAGCGGCGGCCGGAAGGCCGCCCCCGAACCGAGCGAGTGGGCGTGGTAGGCCGGGCTCGGGTACGTCGAGCCCATCGTCATCAGGTAGGAGCTGAGCGGCCCCGCGAGCTGCTCGTGCGCCTTCCCCGCCATCTTCTGGGCGAAGTCCGAGTCGGCGTGGCAGAAAAGCTGCCCCTGCGCCCGCACCTGGTTGTTCACGGTCAGCCCGATGGGCTCGGCTTCGCGGCTGGCGCGCCGGTAGTCCGCGATCAGGTCTGCGTACTTGGGGATGCCCCCCAGCGTCACGCCCAGCATCCCGATCCCCTTCTCCCCGGCGAGCACCGCCGTCTCCGGGCTCTGCACGGCTACCCACAGCGGTGGATGGGGTTGCTGGACCGGCTTCGGCAACACGTTCCGCGGCGGCATCGAGAAGTGCCGCCCCTTGATCGAGAATTCGTCGCTCGTCCACATCTGCACGACCGCGCGCGTCGACTCCTCCCACATCTCCTTCGTGTCGTCTGGCTCGACGAGAAAGCCCCCGAGCTCCGTCCACGTCGCGCTCCGCCCCGTCCCCAGCTCGATGCGCCCGTTGCTGAGGATGTCGAGCGTGGCGATCCGCTCCGCCACCCGCGCGGGATGGTTGATGTTCGGCAGCATCAGGTAGATGCCGTGCCCGAAGCGGATGCGCTTTGTCCGCGCCGCGCAGTAGGCGAAGAACATGTCCGGCGCGGACATGTGCGAGTACTCCTCGAGAAAGTGGTGCTCCACCGACCAGGCGCTGTCGAAGCCGAGCTGGTCCGCCAGTTCCACCACCTCGACCGCCTGGTGGAAGACGCGCGACTCGCTCATCTTGTCCCACGGCTTCGGCACCACGAAGCCCACCGAGATTCCGAACTTCATGCGCGGCCTCCGCCCGCCGGCGCGGGCAGACCGCATCTTGCCACGTCCGCCCCATGGCGGTCAGGTCGGGTCGCGCCGCGCGCACAACGAAGACGCCCCCTCAAGGGGCGTCTCCGCGCGTATCCGTATGTCGGAGAAGGAGCGGGCTAGGCCCAGCGGTGCGCGGTCTCCAGCGGGACCACGGCCGACTCATCGACGCCGGCATGCTCCAGCGCCTCGGTCACGTGCTGGCCCTCGTGCTGCGTCAGCAGGCTCAGGAACGTGCCCAGCGGGAAGCTGTTCCCCGAGATCGAGTACTCCTGCGCTAGGTCATGGTCGCTGAAGCGCTGGATGTACATCCAGACGACGCCGTGCGCCGTATTCAGCTCGATGCGCAGCATCTTGTAGTCGAGCGAGGCGAACTTCTCGATGCCGGCCGCATTGCCCTCGTCCCCGGGGACGGGGAACTCGCCCGTCGCGAGCATTGCGCGAACATTGGCGGAGAGGTCGTGGCTGGTGGCGGTGACATGGCGGAAGACATCGCCTACCGTCCAACCGTCGTAGGCCGGAGCGCCAAACTGCGCGCCAACCGCCCCAATTGCGTCCTCGGTTCGTTGCCACTGCTCGCAAATTGTCTGGAACAGTCCCTCTCGGGTTACGGGTGCGTCAGCCATCATCTACCTCCACGGAGTGCGACCCGCATTGTGGCCCATCCCGCAGGGCCGGTCCAGAACCACCCCCGAAAGTCGTCGATCAGGCCCAGCGATGGGCCGTCTCCACCGGCACGATCACCGACTCCGGAAGCCCTGTCGCCTCCAGCGCCTCCTTCACGTGCCAGGCCTCGTGCAGCACCCGGTCCCGGATGATCTGGCCCAGCGTCTTCTCCTCCCCGAAGAGGGTGAACGTCTGCGCCAGGTCCTCGTCGCTGAAGCGCTGGATGTACATCCAGACGACGCCGTGCGCCGTGTTCAGCTCGATCCGCAGCATCTTGTAATCGAGCGAGGCGAACTTCGCGACCCCGGCCGCGTTGCCGCCGTCCCCGGGGAAGGGCAGCTCGCCCGTGGCCAGCAGTGCCCGGATGCGCGAGGACATGATGTGGCTCGCCGCCGTCAGGTGCCGGAACACGTCCCCGACCGTCCAGCCGTCATTGGCCTGCGTCGCGAAGTGCTCCCCGAGCGACGCGATCGCGTCCTCGGTCCGCTGCCAGCACTCGCAGACCTCCTGGAAGAGCGTCGCCCGTGTCATCGCCTCTGCTGCTGCCATGGTGAATCTCCTTCGCCTGCGTCCGCCCTAGGCCCAGCGGTGCGCCGTCTCCAGCGCCACGACCGCCGACTCGGGCACGCCCGCCGCCTTGAGCGCATCGGCGACGTGCCAGGTCTCGTGCTGCCCCAGCAGCCCAAGTAGCTCGCCCAGCCCGATGTCGCCGTCCCCCATTGCGTAGCGCTGCGCCAGGTCCTCGTCGCTGAAGCGCTGGATATACATCCAGACGACCCCATGCGCCGTGTTCAGCTCGATCCGCAGCATCTTGTAGTCGAGCGAGCGGAACCGCTCGACACCCGCCATGTTCTCTTCAGGGGTGCTGAGCACGTGCTCGCCGGTGGCGATCATCTCCCGCACCTGCGCCGCCGTGTCGTGGGCGATGCTGGTGATGTGGCGGAAGATGTCTCCCACGCTCCAGCCCTCGTAGCCCGCCTCCTCGAACCGCGCCCCCGCCGCCGCGATCGCGTCCTCGGTGTTCTGCCACTGCTCGCAGAGCGTCTGGAACAGCCGCTCCCGCGTGATCGCTTCGCTCTCGGCCATGCTTGCCCCCTCGACGTGCCGCCGCAGTCTGACGGATCGCAGCGCCGCCGGTCTACTGCCCCCGCTCCCCGTGCCTAGGGTGCGGCCAACGTCTCACGGTACGCAGCGAACTGTTCGTAGAATTCATCGACGGTGAGGCCGAAGGCCTCCTCGAAGGCGGGCTGCCAACCTCTCGGCTCCAGAAGCCTTGTCTCGGTGGGCGGCAATAGGCGGAAATACTCGAACAACGCCTCCGGGCCGGCGTACCGCAGGAGCCAGTCAACGGCGAGCAGGCTGAGTCCTGCGTTCTCCTCGCTGTCTCCGCTCTCCCAGGGTCCCTTTGGCGCGCCTAACTCCTTGGGCGCGAGTTCCTGGAGTTCAACCTGTGATCGCTGGACCAGCCCCGCATATCGGTCGAGTGCATTCCCAAGGTCAGTGGCCCCAGACGACTGGTAGGAGAGGCCGAGGTAGATGGCTCCCCCCGCCTCGATCCACATGGGCGATAAGCTCCGTTGTTCCTTGTTCACAAGGAGGGCCCGAATGTGTGAGTTGATGTAGGACTGGTGATCCAACGGCCGGTCGCAATCAAGCGCGTGGACGATCCAGCCTGTGAAGCCCACTGTGCAGCCTGAGTCCCATGCTATGGGCAAGGAGTACCTTCGTACGCGATCGTCCCACCAGGGGTTCCACCAGAGCCGCCTCGCGTGGTCAAGAGCGGCCAACCAGTTCGAGCCGGCGTAGACCGAGTATTCCGCTGGATCGGCACCGAAGCGTGCTACCAGGAACGCGTGCACCGCGTCCATTTCCGCCTGTACATCAGCTCGCGTCTCCGCCGGGACATCACCCAGAAACACAGCGACCGGCCTGACGACTTCATCAGTCAAGTGGGGGAGGGGCGGAGCAACCTCGGCGCGATAGACCTCGAACGCATCGTAGAAGTCGCCGACGGAGAGGCCGAACGCTCCCTTGAAGGCTTCCTCCCAACTGTCGGAGGAAGCGAGCAGGCGGTAGTAGTCCAGCAACGAGGATTCCCCGGCCTGTTCGATAAGCCACTCGGCAGCGATAAACCCGAGATGGTAGTTGAGGCGTGACGCATTTGCGGACTCCGGGTTCCTGACACTGGCGACGTGTGCAGCCGCTGACGAGGCGGTCAGTCGACGACTTTCTAGGCCCCCGTCGTAGGCCTCTTCTCCGTAGGTTGCCGTGCCCTCCTTTAACCAGCTTGGTCCCAGCCGCTGACCTTCGGCAAGGGCGAACTGGAGCGCGTGGAAGTACTCGTGCGCTGCGCACCATGGGTGGGCGTGTAGCCTGATGAAGCCCGGTCTGGCCCAGCAGTCGACTGTGTAGGGCACGGATACCGTCAGATCGTCGCGATGGACGCCGAATCGTTCTGCGAAGAAGGCCATGACGCTGGCCATCTCCTCGCGTATCTCGGCCCGGGAATCTGGAGGAATTTCGTCGGCGAACTCGAACACCACCCGTCCCGTCCCGGGGTGCGCCCATCTCGTGTCCCTGACCATGTGGATCCACAGCGCGTCACCGCGATTCAACGCGGGAAGGTCGTTGATGGCCTCGGCGCCCGGGTAGTACAACGCGTAGCGCCGTGTCTCCGCGTCCCAGCGCGCCGCGCCGGCGAAGGCGTCGCCAAGGCGTCGCCAAGCGTCCGAGCGCCTCCTCGAGAAGTGTCCCGTCCCTACCTGTCCAGCCCACGAGGTTCCACCCTGTCCGTAGCGACAGCAGCACGTACTCGTCCGACGCGGTGCGGGTCCACTCGACGGGAGCACCACCCCCCACTTCCAGCCAGACACCGACGCCACGCGTTAGCGGGCTCGTCCCTTGTCCGGTGCTGGTCGGCGTGGACTGGCGGTAACGCTCTGTGTCCGCATCCCATGCCAGGACCTGCACAAGCTCCGGGATCGTGTCGAAGAGGTCCGATAGCGGGGTGTCCGGTCCCACCCACCCGACCATGTTCCAGCCCGGGTACAGCACTGTCGTGACCGTCGCGGTCTCGGAGGGTGCGTCCGCGTCCTCCAACGCATCGAGCCGTGCGGGGGAGAGCCCAAGGAGGAGCAGCGCGAGGGCGGCGAGGAGTGACGGCCAGCCGTGTTTGGGCGTCACTCCTCGCCGTCTCGTCATGCTGCCGCAGTGTGGCCCACGAGTACGCCGCCGGTCTACCGGCCCCGCTCCCGTAGAATCCCCAGCACACCGGAGCGCCGCCGGCGCTCCCGAGGGAGAGAACGTATGAAGCTGGGAATCAGCATCGGCTACTCCGGCGCCCAGATGAACCTGCCCGTCGAAAAGGTGCAGGAGGCCGAGCGCCTCGGCTACGACTCCGTCTGGACCGCCGAGGCCTACGGCTCCGACGCCGTCACGCCCCTCGCCTACCTTGCCGCTGTCACCGACCGCATCCGCCTGGGTACTGGCATCATGCAGCTCGCCGCCCGCACGGCCGCCAACTGCGCCATGTCCGTCGCCACCGTCGACGCCATGGCCGGTGGCAACCGCTTCATCGCCGGCATCGGCGTCTCCGGCCCCCAGATCGTCGAGGGCTGGTACGGCGAGCCCTGGGGCAAGCCCTACTACCGCATCCGCGACTACGTCCAGATCATGCGCAAGATCTTCGAGCGCGAGCGCCCCGTCATGCATGAGGGCCGCGAGATCTCCCTTCCCTACGGCGGCGAGGGCTCGTCCGGCCTGGGCAAGCCGCTTCGCTCCATCCTCCACATGAACAAGAACATCCCCATCTGGCTCGGCACCGGCACCCCCGCCAACACTCGCCTCACCGCCGAGATCGCCGACGGCTGGCTCCCCCTCGGCTACGTGCCCGGCAAGAAGCTCGACCACTTCATGCCCTGGCTTGAGGAGGGCTTCCGCCGCGCCGGTGGTGGCAAGAGCCTCGACGACTTGGAGATCCAGGTCGGCGCGGGAGTCAACATCACCGACGATGTCCAGGGCGCCCTCGACGCGATGAAGCCCGGCACCGCCCTCTACATCGGCGGCATGGGCCATCGCACAAAGAACTTCCACAACGACAACATGGTCCGCCGCGGCTACGCCGACGCCGCCCAGCGCATCCAGGAACTCTTCCTCGCCGGGCGCAAGGAGGAAGCTGCCGCCGCCGTTCCCGACGAGTTCCTCGACGAAACAGCCCTCATCGGCCCCGTCGAGCGCATCCGCGAGCGCTATAAGCTCTGGGCCGACGACCCCATCACCGGCATCACCGTCAACACCAACCAACCGGAGGCCATGGAGCTCATGGCCGAACTCGCGGAGCTGGAGCCTGTGAAGGTCTAGGGAGGCCGGCTACCCTCGCGCGACGGGCGCGACCGAGACGCACAAGGGCGAGTCCTTGCGGGACGCTCAGGCGGCGTGGCCGGAGCGCTGGCGGTGAGGCGCAGCCTTCCGCGAATGCACATGCGTCGCGAGCTTCCCGATGGACGCCTGCAGGTCGTCGATCCCGCCGGACAGGTCGACGGCCACGACCTCCAGCCGCTTCCCCGCGTGGCGCACGCGGTGCTCGACCGGATCCGCCTCGCCCTTCGCGTAGATCAGCATCGCCCTCGGCAGGTCGAGCGCCGTGGCGTAGGCGAGCGCCTGGTACAAGTCGGCGTTGGTGGCGCGGTTGTTTTCGGTGCGCTTGTACTTGGCGTCGCCCACGAACACGCAGTCGCCGCCCTCCCACCACGACAGGTCGGGCTTGAGCGACACCTTCCCCGCCGTATCGAGCGTTCCCGCGGCACGGTCGTCCGAGCGGAACGCCTGCTCCGAGAGGCCCAGTTCCTCCCGCAGCGCGCGCGTGATGAACTCCTGGAACACCACGTTCATGTCGATGAGGAACCCGGATGCGCGCACGCCCCCACGCTCCGACTCGAAGGCGGCGTGACGCAGGATGAGCCGCGACAGTTCCACGACCTCGCGGTAGTGCTCGTTCAGCCGGTCGAACTCGACGGCTGGCACGTCGCTCGGGGGAAACGCGACCAGCGACAGGTTCGCGAGCGTTGCATCAATCCAGCGGAGGCCGTCTCGGGACTCACGGTCGTCGATGTGCATCGCGCCGAGCCGCGCGCCTGCCGCCTTCACCAACTGGTTGGCGAGGATGTCGTCGGTGAAGTCGTCATAACGCACCTCGACCGGCAGGAGCAAGGCGAACCGCCGCCGGAGCTGCTCCGCGAACGCGATCCGCCCGTGCACCGTGTACAGCGCCTCCTCCTCCGCCCGGTACCCGTGGAGCAGCCCGCGCCCGAACGCCTTCTGCGCCGCGCGGATGAATGCGGGGGCCAGCGCCTCGACCAGCGTGGGCGCTTCCGCGAACGCGAATGGGTCATCCCGCAGCTCGAACGCGCCCATCGCGTACGACGCCAGGTAGAGCACGCGCGAGACTTCCAGCTTGGGCCGGATGGTGACCGACAGGCCGCCCACGCTCAGCGCCCCGACCGTCGAGGCGGGCCTCAGCGTGTAAGCGTTCGTCTCTCCGGCGACCGGTGTGATGTCGACGAACTTGGCAAGTGCGTCGCGTTCGGCGACAGACAGCCGGCAGGGCTGACTCGTCTCGTACTCCCGGAGGTTAATCGGTTGCATCGCCGGAGCCGGGCTCGTCCTCCTGCTCGACGGCGGCATCGGCGCCCGCTGCTTCCCGCCGGAGCTTGCCGAGGTCGAACTCCGCCCGGCGATCGTGCTGCCCGTACAACTGCTCCTCGACGTAGGGCAGGACATCGTGCTCCCAGATGCGCTTGACCCGCTCCTCGTCGAGATTCTCCTTCATGAAGTAGCTCGGGCCGATGGCCGCCTCGCGGTTGTCCAGCTTCCCGTTCGCCCGGTCGACGACGTCCGCGATCCATGCCAGGTCCGGCGCCTTATCGTTCAGCCACCGCCCCAGCAATCCCTCGACGGGCGGCTCGTTGGGGTGGAACTCGACGAACGAGAAGCGGCGGCGCAGCGCCAGGTCCACCAGCGCGATCGAACGGTCCGCGGTGTTCATCGTTCCGATGATGTAAAGGTTCGGCGGCAGCCGGAAATCGACGTCCGAGTACTGGAGCCGCATCGGCTCGTCGCGATACTCCAGCAAGAAGTAGAGCTCGCCGAACACCTTTGAGAGGTTGCCCCGGTTGATCTCGTCGATGACGAGGAAGTGACTCTGGCCTGGCGCTTTCCGCGCCCGTTCCGCCATCTGGACCAGCGGCCCGTCCCGAAGCTCGAAGCCAGCACGGTCGCCTTTCAGCGTCGGGCGGAACCCCTGCACGAAATCCTCGTAGGCGTAGGACGGGTGGAACTGTACCAAACGCACGCTCTCATCCGATTCCGCGAGCGCCTCCGCCAGCTTCCGTGCGACGAATGTCTTTCCCGTCCCAGGCGGTCCCTGGAAGATCACCTGCTTCTTGTCCTCCAGCAGCCGCTCGATGTCGCGCAAGTAACTGACGTCGTACAGAAGCTCGTCGGCGAGCGTGTCCAGCGAGGGTGGAGGCGGCGTGCTGTAGGCGTCGAGCGGGTCGCCGTTCTTATGCTCGCCGCTGGTCGGCTTCCGACTGCCCGAACGCCACCTCTCGTAACTGGGCTGGCCTTCCCTATGCTCGCCGCTGGTCGGCCACGGAACGGCTTCCAGTTCCGCGTGCTCAACTCCAAGGAGATTCGCAGCAATCGGCAACGCTTCTTCTGCTTCTCCCTCCGTCCCGTACAAGTTTGCGTCCTTCCTGCTGACGGGTTTCGTTCCCCTGCCAACGTAGGCGTTACGCGTCGCCCTCTTCCGGATAACGTGGGGCATTTTCTCCTACCTTTCCCCCCCGGTTTTCTTGAGCCGCCCCAGCAGCGACCCATACTCCGCCAGCCCCACCGGCCGCACCACCCGGCCCATCCCCGACCAGTACTCCCAGCGCCAGTTGCCGGTCGCGCGGGGTTGGCCGGCGGGTTCCTGTAGCGGCGAGGTCTTGCTGGCCAGCATCAGGTGGTAATGCTCGCTCAGCGGGAGAGCCTCGTTGACCAGCCCGATCCAGTAACTCAGTTCCCCGCCGTCGGGCGCGAACGTCGTCCCCAGGTACCGGTGGCGGCCCTGCACGGGCGTCGACGAGCTGTTTTCGTAACGCACGCTCCCGCCGAACCGCTCCCGTAGCGCCGCCCCGCCGAGCGCGTACAGGCGGTTCGTGTGGAGCGCGTTGTCGAGCCCCACGGCTTCGAGGCCGAGCACGTCGCGACGCACGAACTCGGCGAACTCGCGCGCGAGACCATCCGGGTCGTCCGCGAGCGTGTCGGCGATCGCCTGCCAGGTGATTGCTGACGCTCCGGACGCATCAAAGCTGACCTGCAGCCGTGCGCGATCGCCCGCGTCCGGCCGCTCGGCGGCCTCGACGGGCGCCACCTCGATCTCGACGAGCGCCTCCCGCCCGTCCGCGAACGTGATCGCGAGGTCCGCGATGCGCGCTCCGCTCGTATCAGGTTGCACCGTCACGTCCGTCACCGCCGACCCCTGCGCCCCCGCCGCCTCGGCGAAGAGCGCGCTGAGGCGTTCCCTCCCGGTTGCCAGCAGGTAGGCGAGGCCGTTCGTGCAGTAGTCCTCGAAGGGGGAGGCGCTGGCGCCGGGCCGGTAGGCCGAGAGCATCGTGAAGAGGTTCGCGCCGTCCACGGTTCTCAGTATGCCCCCCGCCCCCGCGCCGTCCAGTCAGGCCGCGTCCGCGAGCGCGCGCAGCACCCGCACGATCAGCGGCATCCAGTCCGTTCCCGCCTGCTCGCGCGGAATGCGGACCTGCTCGGGCCCCACGCGCGCCCCCGCGATGCCCAGCGCTGCCACCGCTCGCTGGTGATTGGGCGTCGTGCCCCCCCGCAGGCGCAGATGGAAGCTCTCCGGGCTCGTCGAGATGCGCTCGACCCCCGCCTGCCGCCCGACCGCCTTCAGCAGGGTCACGCCCAGCAGGTTCTGAACCAGCGGCGGCGGCTCCCCGAAGCGGTCGCGCAGCTCCTCCTCCATCTCCGCCACGTTGCGGGGTGTTTCCAGTTTCGCGACCCGCTCGTAGATCGCGAGTCGCGTCTCCATATCAGCGACATAACGCTCCGGGATCGACGCGCTCACGGGCAGGTCGACGCGCGGCGCGGGCGGCAGGGCTCGCTCGCTGGAGCTGTCGGCCCCCTCCAGGCCACCCTTGAGCGACTCCACCGCTTCCCCCACGAGCTGCGAGAACAGGTCGAAGCCGACGGCCGCGATGTGGCCGCTCTGCGCCGCCCCGAGCAGGTTCCCCGCCCCGCGGATCTCCAGGTCGCGCAGCGCGATCTGGAAGCCGCTCCCCAGCTCCGCCGCCTCGAAGATGGCCGCCAGCCGCTTCTGCGCCGACTCCGAGATGGCCCGGTTGCGGTCGTAGAGGAAGTAGGCGAAGGCGCGGTTCGCCGAGCGCCCCACGCGCCCCCGCAACTGGTACAGCTGCGCCAGCCCGAACTGGTTCGCGTTGTTGATGATGATCGTGTTCACGTTCGGCAGGTCGAGCCCGCTCTCGATGATCGTCGTGCACAGCAGCACGTCGTACTCGCCCGCCCCAAACTCGACCATCACCCGTTCCAGCCGCTCCTCGGGCATCTGCCCGTGCCCGATCGCGATCGCCGCCTCCGGCACGAGGTCCCGCAGCCGCAGGGCAAGGCGCTCGATGTTGTGCACGCGGTTGTGCACGAAGTACACCTGCCCCCCGCGCTCCATCTCCCGCACGATCGCCTCGCGCACGATCTCGTCGTCCCAGCCGGTCACGTACGTGCGGATGGGCAGCCGCTCCTCCGGCGGCGTCGCTACCATCGACGTGTCCCGGATGCCCGCCAGCGACATCTGCAGCGTCCGCGGAATCGGCGTCGCCGACATCGTCAGCGTGTCCACTTCCGCCCGCATCTGTCGGAAGCGCTCCTTGTGCGCCACGCCGAATCGCTGCTCCTCGTCGATCACCACCAGCCCGAGGTCCTTGAACGACACGTCCCGCTGCAGCAGGCGGTGCGTCCCGATGGCGATGTCGATGTCCCCCCCGGCGATGCCGTCGACGATGTCCCGCTGCTCGTGGGAGGAACGGAAGCGCGAGAGGATCGCCGTCTCCACCGGGAACCCGCTCATGCGCTCGCGGAAGGTCTGGCCGTGCTGCTCGGCGAGCACCGTCGTCGGCACGAGCACGGCCACCTGCCGCCCCGCCATCACGGCCTTGAAGGCCGCGCGCACCGCCACCTCCGTCTTTCCGTAGCCGACATCCCCCGCGATGAGGCGGTCCATCGGTTTCGACGACTCCATGTCCGCCTTCACGTCCGTGATCGCCTGCATCTGGTCGGGCGTCTCCACGAAGGGGAACGCGCCCTCCATCTCGATCTGCCACGGCCCGTCCTCCGGGGAGGCGTCGCCCCGCGCCACCGCCCGCCGTGCGTACAGGTCGAGCAGCTCCTGCGCGATCTCCGCGACCGCGCGCCGCACGCGTCGCTTCGTGTTGACCCACTCCTGCGACCCCAGCCGTGTGAGCGACGGTGGCCGGTCGCTCGGCCCGACGTAGGCGCTTACCGACCCGAGTTGGTCGGTGGGAACGAAGAGCCGGTCGCCCTCCGCGTACTCCAGCTCCAGGTACTCCCGTTCGGCCCCGTCCGTCATCCGTCGCGTGAGCCCGGCGAAGCGCGCGATGCCGTGGTCGATGTGCACCACCGAGTCGCCTGGCTGCAGCGTCGTCAGGATGTTTGGCGTGATGCCCCGGCGCGCGCGCTGGGGACGCCGTGTCCTGCGCAGCCCGAACACCTCCTCGTCGCTGATGAGCGCGAACGTCTCGCCCAGCAGGAAGCCGCCGCTCGCCGTCGCCGGCACGATCACGACGATGCCCGCCTCGGGAACCTCGTCGAGCGTGCGCGTCAGCCGCGGAGTCAGGCCCTCTTCCTCCATCAGGTCGGCCAGACGCAACGCCTGCTGCGAGGCCAGCACGACCGCCCGCCCCTCCTCCGCCCACGCCGCCGCCTGCTGCACGACCTCGCGGATGCGCCCCCCGAAGGCCGGCGCCGCCGCGAACGGCAGCCGTTCCGCCCCGAGTTCCTCCGCCCCGAACCGGCCCAGCTCCACGCGCGCTTCGTGCTGCTCCAGCAAACGCTCGACCTCTTCGGGACTGAGCCCAAGGTCCGGGAGCCCCTCGGGAATCTCCCCCCGCCGTTGGAGCGCCGCGCGCGCCTCCTCCTGGTGCCGGACGTGCTGCGCCAGCGCCTCCGCCCCCTCCTCCCGCTCGTCGACGATGACGAGTCCCTCCGGCGCGAGGTAGTCGAAGGCCGTCGCGTGATTCAGCAGGGGCTCGAAGTACCCGGGGAAGCGGCTGCGCTCACCGCCGGCGAGCAACTCCAGCTCCTGCGCGATCGCTTCCGCCCCTTCTCCGCCGGCCGTGAGCGCCTCGCGAATCTCTCGCGCCCGCGCCTGCGCGGCGGGTGTGTGGCTCGCGAGCGGCGGCAGCAATGCCGACTGCACCCGCTCGATGCTTCGCTGCGTCGCCAGGTCGATGCGCCGGATGCTCTCGACCTCATCGCCGAAGAACTCGATCCGCAGCGGCTCCTCGGCCCCTGCGGGAAACACGTCGAGGATGCCGCCCCGGCGGGCGGCGACCCCCGGCTCGTCCGCGAGCGCCTCCAACCGGTACCCCGCCGCCTCCAGTTGCCGCTGTAGCGCTTCCGGAGCGAGCGTCCCTCCCGTTCGCACCTCCGTGCCCGCGGACTCAACCTCCGGCCCCGCCCGGAACTCGGCCAGCGCCGCCCACGACGCCACCACGATCGATGGCTCCCCCGCCCGTAGCTGGCGCAGCGCGCGATCCCGTTCGGCGATGGCGGCGGGGTCGTCCTCGGCCAGCTCATAGGGAAGCCGCTCCCCCGCCGGTAGCCGCCCGACGGGCAGGTCACCGGCGTAGAGCGCCAACTCCTCCGCCAGGACGGACGCACGCCCCGGCGACGGCGCCAGGACCAGCGTTGGTCCAACGCGCCCAGCCGCCAGGGCCGCCATCGTCACCGCCTTCGCCTGCTCCGGCACGCCGAGCAGAACCGGCTTTCGCCCGCGCTCCAGCGCGCCGAGCTCCCCCTCGACCGCTGTTCGAACGCCCGCGAGCTGGCTCGTCATGGTCACTCAAACGCCTTTCGGCCCGAGCGCAGAGCGCTCGGGCGTCGCACAACTGTAGGGCAGGGGAAGGGGTGCGGCTACGCCTGCGAGTGCTCTCGGGCGCCCCGCTGCGCCTCGTCCAGCGCCTCCGCGATGTGCAGGACGCGCGCCTTGATGCCGGCCTCCCGCACCGCCGCCTCGTATTGCATCTGGCAGCCGGGGTTGGCCGTCACGATGATGTCCGGCCGGTGCTTCTCGAATTGCGCCGTCTTTCGCGCCCGCAGCTCCCCCGACATCCCCGGCTGAGTCAGGCTGTAGATGCCCGCCGCCCCGCAGCACATGTCCGCGCCCTCCGTCTCGACCAGTTCGCACCCCTCGACGGCGCCGAGCAGCGCCCGCGGCTCGGCGGAGATGCCCTGCGCGTGCGTGAGGTGGCAGGCGTCCTGATACGCGACACGCGCCCGCAGCCTCCCGGACGGCAGGTCGCGTCCCGCGAGGTATTCGCTGAAGTCCGCGACCCGCGCGGCCATCGCCTCCGCCCGCTCCGCAAACTCGGCGTCCTCCGCCAGCAACTCGCCGTACTCCTTCATCGCCGCGCCGCAGCCCGCCGAGTTCACGACGATCGTCTCTGCATCCGACTCCTCGAACGCGGCGATGTTCGCGCGCGCGAGCCGCCGCGCCTGCTCAAGGTCGCCGTCGTGCGCGCTCAGCGCACCGCAGCACCCCTGCGCGCGCGGCGCCGATACGCTCGCGCCGCTGCTCTCCAGCACGCGCACGCTCGCGCGATGCACGTCGCCGAACAACTCGCTCATCACGCACCCCGTGAACAGCGCCACCTCGCCCTCCTCGGGCGCGTCGTCCGCACGGAAAGGCCGTCCCGGGCGACCCAGTTGCGCCTCGAGCCGCCCGAGTGGACCCGCGAAGCGCAGCACGCCCGACGCCCGCGCCAGCCGCCGCAGCGGCGACCGCGCGAACCAGCGCACGGGCGCGAGCATCGCCGCCAGCACGCGCGGCCTCGCGACGACGTTCCGCAAGGCGAAGCGCCGAAGCCGTCGCTCCAGGCCCTTCGATGGTGGCGCCGCGTCGAGCTGCGCGCGGGCGCGCTCCATGATCCGTCCGTAGGGAACCCCGCTCGGGCAAACGGCCTCGCAGGCGCGGCACTGGAGGCAGAGTTCCCAGTGGCCCTGCACCGCCTCCGTTAGGGGGATGCGCTCCTCCGCCACCGCCCGCGCGAGGTGGATGCGCCCGCGCGGCGACTCCACCTCCAGCCCCGTGATCGCGTACGTCGGGCAGGCGTTCACGCAGAGTCCGCAGTGGACGCACTTCGCCAGGTCCGCGATGTCCGGTGCGTCGTGGGCGAGTGGCCAGCCGGTCATCTCAGAGGCCGCCAACGAAGCGCCCTGCGTTCAGGCGCCCGTCCGGGTCGAAGGCGGCCTTCACCGCCGCCATCCGCTCCTGCGTGGGCGACCGCCCCCACGGGTCGACGGCCCCCCGCAGCCCCTCCGGAATGCGTTCGGCGACGAGCGCCCCGCCGTGTTCCGCCAGCGCCAGGCGCATCCTCCCCACGGCCCCCGCGACCGCGTCCGCCTCGGGCACGGCTTCGTCGTCCCAGGTTGCCCGCACCTCGCGGGCCAGCGGCCGGACTAGCACTCGTGACGGCGCCAGCGCTTCGAGCGCCGCCATCGTCGAACCGATCGCGCTCGTCGCGCACGAGGCCCGCAGCGTGAGCGCGTCGCCCTCCCCGAAGCCGAGGTCGCGGGCGGCGAGGTACTCGGTTCCCTCGCAAGGCATCAGCTCCGCACCTGCGAGGCTCTCGGCCTTTGGCACGGCCCCCTCGGTCAGGCGCGCGAGCCCCGCCCAGCCGCCTTCCCCCTTCGTGAGGTCCAGCAGTTCGGGCCGGAGGTCGGCTCGCAGGAACCGTTCCGCCAGCGCCTGCCCCTCCGCCAGCGACTCGACCTCGAAGCGCAGGTCGACGGTCGTGGGCCGAGGCAGCACCCGCAGCGCGACCGACGTGATGATGCCGAGCGTTCCCAGCGAGCCGCACCACAGCCGCATCAGGTCGTACCCGGTCACGTTCTTCACGACGCGCCCACCCGCCTTCACCAGCTCGCCGTCCGCGCGCAGGACCGTCATCCCCAGCACGAAGTCGCGGGGGAGGCCGTGCCGTGTCCGCAGCGGGCCGCCCGTCCCCACCGCCAGTAGCCCCCCGAGGGTCGCCTGCTCCGCCAGGGGCGGGTCCAGCGGTAGCCGCTGGCCGGTCGCCGCCAGTTGGGCATCCAGCGCGCCCAGGGTGACGCCTCCGGGCACGATCGCCGTCAGGTCCGCGGGCTCGTGTTCGATCTCCCCCGCCAGCGCCGCCCGCACATCGAGCAGCGCGAAGGCTCCGCGGGGCGCGCTCCCCAGCGCGAGCTGTGTGCGTCCGCCCGTGGGTACCAGGGTGCGTCCATCGCGACCGGCCACGACTTCGCGCAGCTCGTCGAGGTTGGCGGGGGCGATCACCGCCGCCGGCGCCTGACCGGCCACGAGGATCGGGGCCTGCGTGGCCAACTCAGACATAGGCGTCCGGCCCGGCCGCCGCCAGCGCGCTCTTCTGGTGGGCCATCTCGCCGCAGCCCGTGCCCTCGGGCAGGATCTTGCAGGGGTTGAAGTCGCCCTCATTCCCGAAGACGCCCCGTACTCGCCGCATGTTCTCCAGGTCGGTCTCGCTATAGAGCCACGGCATGAAGCGCTGCTTCTCGTACCCCACCCCGTGCTCGCCCGTGAGCGCGCCCCCCGCATCGATGCAGACCCGCATGATCTCCGCCCCCGCCTCCAGCACGCGTGCGGTCGCCCCCTCCTCGCGCTCGTCGAAGAGGAGGCAGGGGTGCAGGTTGCCGTCGCCCGCGTGGAACACGTTCGCCACGGGCAGCCCATGCGCCTCGCTGATGCGCGCCACCTCGCTCATCGTCTCGACCAGCTTGGATCGCGGCACGACGCCGTCGAGCAGGTAGTAGTTGGGCGCGATCCGCCCCAGCGCGCCGATGGCGCCCTTGCGCCCCTTCCACAGCAACTCCCGCGCGGCCGGTTCGGTGGCGGTGCGAATCTCGGTCGCGCCGTGCTCGTTGCAGGCCGCGCGCGCCCGCGTGACCTGGCCCCGCACCACGTCCTCCAGGCCGTCCAGTTCGATCAGCAGCACGGCCCCGGCATCGGGCGGATAGCCGCACTGAAGACCCGCTTCGGCGGCCTGCAGCGTGACCCGGTCCATCATCTCGAGGGCGGCCGGTACGAGCCCAGCCCCGATCACCGCCGATACCGTTTCGCTGGCGCTCTCTACCTCGTCGAAGATGGCCAGCAGCGTCACGACCGTCTCCGGCACTGGCAGCAGCCGCACGACGACCTTGGTCGCGATCCCCAGCGTCCCCTCCGAACCGATGAAGAGCCCGCGCAGGTCGTAGCCGGTGGGCTCCGGGCCGTGGCTCCCGAGCCACTCGACCTCCCCGCCCGCCGTCACGACCTCGAGGCCGATCACGTGGTTCGTCGTCACGCCCAGCGCCAGGCAATGCGGTCCGCCTGCGTTCTCGGCCACGTTCCCGCCGATGGTGCAGGCCTTCTGGCTGCTCGGGTCGGGCGCGTAGAAGAGCCCGTGCTCCGCCGCCACCTCCGAGAGTTGGATGTTGGGAACGCCGGGCTCGACCGTCGCCGTCCGCTCGACCGGGTCCACGTCGAGGATGCGTCGCATGCGCGCCGTCGCCAGCACCACGCCCTCTCGCGCGGGCACGGCCCCGCCGCTCAATCCCGTGCCCGCCCCTCTCGGCGTGACCGGTATCCCGCGGGCGTTGCAGACCCGCACCACGCCCCGCACCTCCTCCGTGTTCCCGGGGAACACGACCGCCTCTGGCAGCGACCGGTCGATCGTGCCGTCAAGCTCGTAGACGAGCAGGTCCTCGGGCTTGTACAGGACGTGCTCGCGCCCCACCACCGAGCGCAGGGCCTTCAGGAACTCCGCGCTCGCGGTCACGCCTCCGCCTCCGCCCGGCAGTCGCGACAGAGCCCGAAGATGGCGAAATGGTGCAGGTCGGCCTGGAAGCCGAAGTCGCGCCCGACGTGCTCGGCCAGGCCGTCGAGGTACTCGTGGTCGAGCACCTGCATGCTTCGGCAGTTGGAGCAGATGAGGTGGTGGTGCGTCTCCCCCGCCGACCACTCGAAGAGCAGGTCGTCCCCGCCCATGTCCGTCGCCGTCGCCAGGTGGAGCCGCTTCAGCATCTCCACCGTGCGGTAGATGGTGCTCAGGTCCACCACCGGGTAGACCGCGCGGACCACTTCCGCAATCTCAGCGGCGCTCAGGTGTCTCCCCGCGTGGCGCAGTGCGGAGGCGACGAGCAGACGTTGCGGCGTTACCCGGAAGCCGGCCTTCCGCAGGGTCGTTGCAGTGTCTTGTTCGCACGACATCGGACACGACTAGTCTACAGCCGCGCCCGCGTGGCTCCGGGATAGCGAGGGGTGGTGTCGTGCTTGGCGCGCCCTACCAGATACCCAGCGCCATCTTGACGTCTTCGCTGGCCATCGTGCGCGGGTCCCACGGCGGGTTCCAGACGATCTCCACGTCGACGTCCTCGACCCCGGGCAGGTCCTTCACCTTGGCGTAGACCCCGCCCCGGATGATCGGTCCGAGCGGGCAGGCCGGGCTTGTGAGCGTCATCTTGACGTTCACGGTCCCGTCGTCCCACTCGATGCCGTAGACGAGTCCGAGATCGACGATGCTCATGTCGATCTCGGGATCCTTCACCTCGCGAATGCGCTCGCGAAGCTCCTCGTCGGTCGGTCGGATCTTCGTTTCGGTGTCTGCCATGTCACACTCCTTGCGAGGTCGTCGCCTGCTCGTTGTCGTCGATCTTGAGGGCTTCGCGCAGCACTTTCCAGCAGAGGAGGGCGCACTTCACCCGTACGGGGAACTTTGCCACACCTTGCAAGGCTTCGAGATCGCCGAGCGCCGGATCGGGCTCGGCTGCATCCACAAGCTGCGCTTCGAACAGTTGCATCACGCGGCGCGCCTCCGCGATCGTCCCGCCGCAGACGCGCTCGGTCATCATCGAGGCGCTGGACTGGCTGATCGAGCAGCCCTGCCCCTGAAACGCCATCTCGCAGATGACGTCGCCTTCGATGGAGAGATCGAGTTGCACCTCGTCGCCGCACACAGGGTTGAGCCCTTCGGCCTGATGCGTGGGTGCGGCCAGCGACCCCGAGTTCCGGGGCCGCCGGTAGTGATCGAGGATCACTTCGCGGTAGAGCTCGTCAAACTGCGGTTCGGCGCTCGACACGACCAAATACCCGTTTCACTTCGTCGAGCGCTTCAACAAGCGCATCGACTTCTCGTTTTTCGTTGTAGATGTAGAAACTCGCGCGGTTCGTCGCGGGCTCCCCCAGGTGGCGCATCAGCAGCTGCGCGCAGTGGTGCCCGGCCCGAATGGCCACGCCGTACCCATCGACGATCGTGCTGACATCGTGCGGATGCACGCCCTCGACGGTGAAGCTGACCGCGCCACCGCGTATCTCGACATCGTGGGGGCCGTGGACGGCTACGCCCCCGGACCCTTCGAGCGCCTCAATCGCGTAGGCGGTGATGCGCTTCTCGTGTTCGCGCACGGCCTCCATCCCGAGGTCGCGCAGGTAGTCGAGCGCCGCCCCGAAGGCGATCACGTCGGCGATGTTTGGCGTGCCCGCCTCGAACTTGTGCGGCCCCTCCGCCCAGGTCGAGCCCTCGGGCTTCACGATCGCGATCATCTCGCCACCGCCCAGGAACGGCTCCATCTCCTCCAGCAGCCCGGGCCGCGCCCAGAGCACGCCGACGCCCGTCGGTCCCAGCATCTTGTGCGCGGAGAAGGCGAACACGTCGCAGCCGAGCGCATCCACGTCCACGGGCAGGTGGGGAGCGCTCTGCGCGCCGTCCACGAGAAGCAGCGCGCCGGCCGCGCGCGCCATCTCCGCGATCTCCGCGATCGGGTTGATCGTGCCCAGCACGTTCGACATGTGCGTGATGCTCACGAGCTTCGTGCGCGGCCCGATGAGCCCGCGCAGGGAGTCGAGGTCCAGCCGTCCTTCGGCGTCGATGCCCGCGTAGCGCAGATGCGCGCCGGTCCGCGCCGCGAGCAACTGCCAGGGCACGATGTTCGAGTGGTGCTCCATCAGCGAGAGCACGATCTCGTCGCCTTCGGTCAGGTTGGCGTCGCCCCAGGCGCGCGCCACCAGGTTGATCGACTCGGTCGTATTGCGCGTGAAGACGATGTCCTCGGCGTTCCTCGCGCCGATGTGCCGCGCCGCCTTGCCCCGCACCCCCTCGTACGCTTCCGTCGCTTCGACGGCGAGGGTGTGGATGCCGCGGTGGATGTTCGCGTTCTGGGTCTCGTAGTAGTGCGTGAGCGCGTCGATCACGGCCCGCGGCTTCTGCGTGGTCGCCGCGTTGTCGAGGTAGACGAGCGGATACCCGTTCACCTCGCGGCTCAGGATGGGGAAGTCCTCCCGCAGCCGAGCGGTGTTGATCGTCAAGCGCGCGCTCCCAGCGCCTGCAGCTTCGCTTCCACGAGTGTGCTCAGCTCCTCGCGCACGGCCTCGTCGCGCATGCTGCGGTCGAGCACTTCGTTGAGGAATCCCCGCACCAGCAGCCCCACCGCCATCTCGCGCGTGAGGCCCCGCGACTGGATGTAGAACAGTTCCTCGTCGTTGACGGGACCGGCGGTCGCGCCGTGGCTCACGCGCGTCACGTCGTTCGTCAGGATTTCGAGCACGGGATCGCTGTCCGCCTTGGCCGCGCGGCTCAGGAGCAGGTTGCGATTCACCTGGTTGGCGTCGGCGCGGCGCGCCTCCAGACCCACCCGCGTCACGCCGTAGTAGACGGCGCGCGAGCGCCCGCCCATCGCCGACTTGAACAGCAGATCACTGCGCGTGTCGGCGGCTACGTGATCCTGGAGCGTGTAGAAGTCGATGTGCTCGTCTCCACCGCCCACGGAGAGGTTGTAGAGCTCGCTGCTCGAACCCCGTCCCGTGAGGGAGGACGTGATGTGGCTCTTCACGATGCCGCCGCCCGTAACCACGCTGAGGCTCGCCACCGCCGCGTCGCGCTCCGTGAGCGTGCGCTGCTCGGCGAAGACGCGCGTCCGCGATCCCCAGCGGTGCAGCGACGTGTAGTTCACGGCCGCGCCCGGCCCCACCAGTATCTCGATGGCCGGCAGGGCGGCGAGTTCGTCCGCCCCCGAACGGTACTCCTCGATGACGGTCAGGCGGCTGTTCGCCCCCGCCACGATCAGCGTGTGCGGCGTCGCGAGCGCGCCCGCTGTGGTGAATTCGCGCGTGATCCGTACCGTTTCGGCGATCTCCGCGTTCGCATCCGTCCGCACGAGCACGCCGCCGCGTAGGAAGGCGTAGTGCAGCGCCGTCAGCCGGTGGCCGTCGACTGTTACAGCCTCGCCGAGCCGGTCGAGGCTGCGCCCATCGGCCTCCTCGAATCCCTCCAGCGTCAGCCCCGCGATCGCCGCTCCACGGGCGGCGGTCGCGCCGTCGCGCTGTAGAAGCGCGCCCGGCGCGAGTCCTGCGCCCGCCGCGGGCGCCGTCGCCGTCGTCGGGGGGTTGAAGCGATCAAGGTTGAGGGCTGCGGGATCGACGTACTTCCAGGGGCGGTCGTGGCGCGGGGACGGCATCGCCGCGGCGCCGAGCGCCGCGGACGCGCGCGCCCGCAGTCCTGCGACGGTCGCGCCGTCGCCGAGCGCCTCGCCGAGGGCGCGGCTCGCCTCGGCCGTGAACGGGCTCGCGGCGGCTGTGCTCGGGGCTGATGTCATACGGTTCGCTCTCCCTCTGGCGCGCGGCGCGCAGGCGGTCGCCGTCTCCGGCTCCGCCTCGCGCGGCGCTGCTTGCTTGGTGGCCGGCCCTAGCCGATGGCGCCTTCCATCTGCAGCTCGATCAGGCGGTTGAGCTCGACGGCGTACTCCATCGGCAGCTCCTTCACGATCGGCTCGACGAAGCCGTTGACGATCATCTTGGCGGCGGCGTCCTCGCTCAGCCCACGGCTCTGCAGGTAGAAGAGCTGCTCCTCGCTGAGCTTGGAGACGTACGCCTCGTGTTCGATCGACACGTCCGGCGCGTCCACTTCCATCGTCGGGTAGGTGTCCGAACGCGAATCCTCGTCGATCAGCAGGGCGTCGCAGCGCACGCTCGAACGCACGTTGTCGCAGCCCTCGTACACCTTCAGCAGGCCGCGGTAGCTGGTGCGGCCGCCGTCCTTGCTCAGCGACTTGGAGACGATGCGCGAGGTCGTGTCGGGGGCCATGTGGACCACCTTGCCGCCCGCGTCCTGGTGCTGCCCCTCGCCCGCGAACGCCAGTGAGAGGATCTCGCCGTGCGCCCCCGGCTCCATCAGGAACACGCTCGGGAACTTCATCGTGAGCTTCGAGCCGAGGTTGCCGTCGACCCACTCCATCACCGCGTTCTCGTAGGCCGCGGCTCGCTTCGTGACGAGGTTGAACACGTTGTTCGACCAGTTCTGGATCGTCGTGTAGCGCACACGCGCGTTCTTCTTCACGACGATCTCGACGACCGCGCTGTGTAGCGAGTCGCTGCTGTAGGTCGGCGCCGTGCAGCCCTCGACATAATGAACCTGGCTGCCCTCGTCGGCGATAATCAGCGTCCGCTCGAACTGGCCCATGTTCTCCGTGTTGATGCGGAAGTAGGCCTGCAGCGGGACGTCGACCTTCACGCCCTTGGGTATATAGATGAACGACCCGCCCGACCAGACGGAGCTGTTGAGCGCGGCGTACTTGTTGTCGCCCGAAGGGATGATCGTGCCGAAGTACTCCTTGACGAGGTCCTCGTGCTCGGCGAGCGCCTGGTCCATCCCCACGAAGATGACGCCCAGCTTCTCCAGGTCCTCGCGGATGTTGTGGTAGACCACCTCGGAGTCGTACTGCGCGCCCACGCCGGCGAGGAATTTCTTCTCCGCCTCGGGAATCCCCAGCTTGTCGAACGTGTTCCGGATGTAATCGGGCACGTCGTCCCAGGAACGCTCGTCCCGATCGGTCGCGCGCACGAAGTAGTGGATGTTGTCGAAGTCGAGGGTGTCCAGGAGATCCGTGGCCCAGGGCGGGTTCTCCATCTCGTTGAAGCGCTCAAGCGCGTCCAGCCGGTAGTCGCGCATCCACTGCGGCTCGTCCTTCATGTCCGAGATCATGGAGACGATCTCGGGCGTGAGGCCCTTGTTCGCCTTGAAGAGCGCCTCTTCGTCGTCGTGGAAGCCCCACTTGTAGCCGTCCTCGCGGACCAGTTGCGGTGTCGCGGTCATGGTCGTCTCCCTCTCAGGCCGTCGAGGCGGCCGCTTCGATGGCGTCGTACCCGTTCGCCTCGAGCTCTTCGGCGAGCTCGGGGCCGCCCGAGCGCACGATGCGCCCGTCGATCAGCACGTGTACGAACTGTGGCTTGATGTAGTTGAGCAGCCGCTGGTAGTGCGTGATCAGCAGCAGGCCCATGTTCTCGTTCATGATCGTATTCACGCCATCCGCGACCGTTCGCAGGGCGTCGATATCGAGCCCCGAGTCCGTCTCGTCCAGCACCGCCATGCGCGGCTGTAGCATCGCAAGCTGCAGCATTTCGGCGCGCTTCTTCTCGCCCCCGCTGAACCCGTCGTTCAGGTAGCGGCGAGCAAAGTCGCGGTCCACCTTCAACAGCTCCATCTGCGCGAACAGCTCCTCGCGGAATTCGCGTACGGGAATGTCCTCGCCGCGGACGGCGTTGACCGCCTGCCGCAGGAAGTTCACGACCGTCACGCCCGGTACCGCTATGGGGTACTGGAAGGCGAGAAAGAGGCCGAGCCGCGCGCGCTCGTCCGGGGCCAGCCCGGCCAGCGTCTGCCCGAGGAAGCGAACCTCGCCGCCGGTGACGGCGTAGCGAGGGTTGCCCATGAGCGCGTTCGCCAGGGTGCTCTTGCCCGAGCCGTTCGGCCCCATGATGGCGTGCACCTCGCCCGCCCCGACCTTCAGGCTGAGCCCCTTGAGGATCTCCTTGCCCGCCACGTTGGCGCGCAGGGCGTCGATTTCGAGAAGCGTTGCTTCGTTCATGCGTTCCCTTCGGCGGCGTTGCTCACGGCGGCGCCTTCTTGTTTGGTATTCATCTGAACGAGGTACTCACAGACGGGCGAGCCGTCCACGATACGCTCGATCTGCTCAACATCACTCCCGAGCAGCAGGCTGATCGCCTGCCGGTCGGCCTCGCAGGGCAGCCGTGAAAGCTCGGCCGCCTGCGGATACGGGCAGGTGGAATTAAGCAGGTGGAAGCCGTCCGCCTCCGCCCGCCACGTCTCCAGGATGCCCTCGCTGCGAAGGCTCTCGGTCACGTGCTCAACGCGGTCTTCGCCGTCGGCGAATCCGGCCACTTCGTGCCGGTGCCGCTCCGCGAGCGAGGTCGCGACGCCCGTCGCCACGGCCTCATCGATGTGCTCCTTGCCCAGCCACCCCAGCACGCGACCGAACAGGTCTGCGTACGCGGCCGGTGCTTCGCCGCTCCCCTTCTGCGTGGGGTACCAGCTCAGGAAGGGGCGGCCCGTCGCCTGCTTCACCGGGCGCGATTCGATCAGCCCGTCGGCGCGCAGATGGTCCAGGTGGCGGCGGATCGCGGCCGCTTTCACGCCCAGCGCGTCCGCCAGCTCTTCCACGCGCGCGCCATGGTGTTCGAGGACATGCTCGAACACGCGCTCCCGTGTTCCGTGCAGGTGCGGTTCCATGCCTCGATCGTAGGCGAGACGGCCTTCACACACAACCTTTTTCGATCATTTCGTAGCAAAAGTCTTGGGGCCACCGTCTCGTACACTCTCGGGCATGAAAAGGCGCGCCCTGATGCTCGTGGTTGCGCTCCTGTCGCTCGCTGCCTGCGGCGGTGGCGACCGGGCCGCCTACGAGGCCTCCGAGACCGCAACGCCCGCCCCGCAGACCACCTCCTCCACCTCTACCCCCGAAACCGCCACGCCCACCCCCGCGGCCACCCGCCCTGCCCCCTGCACCGCCCCGCCTGCCACCGCCGCCGCTCCCGACTGGCCCCACCCCAACTACGACGCCACGGGCAGCCGCGCGACCTTCACCTCCACGATCACCTCCGAGAACGTCGGCAAACTCAAGGAGGCGTGGCGCTACGAGCTGCCCTCTGGAGGGGCGTTCGGCATTGTCGCGACGACCCCCATCGTCGTGGGGACCACCGTCTACCTGGGCGACCTCCAGACCAACGTCCACGCCATCGACCTCGAATCCGGCAACCGCCGCTGGGTCGTCGACAACGAGCAGTGGGTCTACGGCCCCAGCGGCGTGGCCGTCAGCGGCGGCTGCGTCTTCTCCAACCTCGGCGGCCACTCCGTCGCCGCCTACCGCACGCTCGACGGCGAACGCCTCTGGGACACGAAGATCCTGGAGCACGGCGGCGCCGTGAACTTCCAGCCGCTGGTCGTGGGAGGGATCGTCTTCGCCGCCACCAGCTCCCTCTCCCAGCCCGGCGCGCGCGGCGCGCTCTACGCCCTCGACCCCTCCACCGGCGACATCCGCTGGTCCTTCAACACCATCGTCTCCGAGGACGTCTGGGGGAACCCGAAGATCAACAGCGGGGGCGGCGCCTGGTACCCGCCCGCCCTCGACCTCGAGGCGGGCGTCTCCTACTGGGGCATCTCCAACCCCTACCCCTACCCCGGCGTCCCCGGCTACCCCCTCGGCGAGAGCCGCCCCGGCGACAACCGCTGGACCGACTCCATCCTCGCCGTCGACATCGCCAGCGGCGAGCTGCGCTGGGGCGTTCAGCACATCCCCCACGACATCTTCGACCGTGACGCCGTCCTCACCGGCATCGCCACCCTCGACGACGGCCGCCAGGTCATCATCAGCACGGGCAAGCTCGGCCGCGTCATCGGCCTCGACCCCGACGGCACGGTCCTCTGGGACACCCCCGTCGGCATCCACCAGAACGACGAACTCACCGAGTTCGAGGGCGAGATCGAGGTGCTTCCCGGCAACGTCGGCGGCGTCGTGACCCCTATCGCCGTCGCCGAGGGCGTTGTCTACGTCTCCGTCGTGAATGTGCCCACGACCTATAAGCCGGACGTCCCCGAGGGCACGGGCACCAGCCTCGGCGTTCATCCCAGCCAGCTCGTCGCCATCGACGCCGCTACGGGCGACATCGTCTGGGACACCGACCTCCCCGGCGACAGCTTCGGCGGCGCGACCGTCGTCAACGACCTCGTCTTCACCTCCGTCATCACCGGCGTCATCCTCGCCCTCAACCGCGAGACGGGCGAGATCGTCTGGAGACACCAGGCTTCCGGCGGCATCAACGGCTGGCCCGCCGTCGCCGGCGACACGATCCTCATCCCGGTCGGCTTCGGCGACCCCGGCTTCCTCCTCGCCCTCAGGCTCCCGCGCTGAGCTCCTGCATGGTAGAGGCATAAAATCGCCGACCATGCGCTACATCGTCTCAGCTCTTGCCGCCACTACTCTCGCCCTCGCAGGTGCGCTTACGTGGTCGCTCTGGCCCGAGCCCGCCGCCGTGGTCGATGCTCCCGTGACCTGTCCTCTGCCCGCGGAATCCCAAGTGAAATTCGAGGTGGGAGAAATGGGTGTATTCATCGTCAGCGGGTTTCACGTCTACTTGGGCCAACATGCCGACGAGGAGACGGCCTGGGAGTGCTTGATCCGGGACATCCAGGAGTACCGCGAGCAAGCGCGCTAGAAGCGGATGACCACTGCTGAAGACCGGAGAGATCATCTGGAGACACCAAGCCGAAGGCGGCATCAATGGCTGGCCCGCGGTCGCCGGCGACACCATCCTCATCCCCGTCGGCTTCGGCGACCCGGGCTTCATCCTCGCCCTCAGGCTCCCGCGCTGAGTTCCCCCAGGGCCTCCTCCCAGCACGGCCCCACCCGCTCCCACGCGAACCGCTCCGCCGATTCCCGCAGCGCCTCCCGCTCCCCGTCGTCCGCCCCCGAGCGGATGGCCTCCCGCGTGAGCGCCAGCAACTCCGACTCGGTCTCGTAGAGGCACCGCTCCTGCAGCGATTCCGGCACCAGCGCCGGGTAGTTGTAGCGACGCGGTGCGATCGGGAGGCAGCCGCAGTACATCGCCTCCACCGTCGAGATGCCGAAGAACTCGTGCCGCGTGCTGCTGATGCTGATGTCCGCCTCCCACAGCAGCCGCGCGTACCCCTCCCTCCCCGCAACCGGCCCGAACTGCACCAGCCGCTCCCCCAACCGCTCCGGCAGTTCCAGCATCGTCTCGCTCGGGTTGTCCCCCCGCTCCCCCGCCACCGCCACGCGAAAATCGAGCCCCTCCTCCGCCAGTGTCGACACCGTCCGCACGAACCCTTCCGGCGCCTTGTCGAACTCCCAGCGGTGGTTCCAGAGAATCAGTGGGCTCCCGCCCTCCGGTGACGCCGCCGGTTCCTCCCCCAGCGACCCCAGGTCCACCCCAACCGGCAGCACCGAGCCCTTCTCCCGGATCGCCTCGATCCCTGCCGTCGTCAGCCAGTTGTTCGGCTGCCGCTCAAGCTCCTCCAGCGCCCCCAGGAAGTCGCCCCGGTGGTACTCCGAATTGAACGCCACCCGATCCGCCGCCAGCGCCGCCAGGTAGTTGATCTGCCCGAACCACGAGTTCAGCTTCGTCCCCCGCAGACGCGGATACGTCAACTGGTTCTCGTGCATGAACAGCAGCACCGGCGTCCGCTCGAACCGCGGCCGCGTCAGCGCCAGGAACGCCGCCAGGTCCAGCATGTCCGACACCAGCAGGAAGTCGAACTCCCCCTCAACCTCCCTCACCCGCTCCGCCAGTAACTGCGCCCCCAGACGCATCCGCCGCCGCCACTCCCGCCCCGGCAGCGTTAGCAGCTCAAGCTCGTGCCCCCCATGCGCCACCAGCCCCTCCGCGAACGCGCGGTGGCTCCCCCCAAAGAACGGCTCCACGAACAACCCACGGGCCATGGGGAAAGGCTACAGGTCCCCACGCTCCTCATCGAAGGCTGGCTTAAGCGAATCGAGATGCTGGGACGTCACGCTAAAGGCTCGGGGGATTGGGCACTCCACTCGGATACTCCCCGGCAAGTCTTGCCACGGGGTTCTGATCGCCCGCGTACTCTTCGTGGATGTCCTGCGTCATTAATAGGGCACGGTATCTCGACACAACTTTGGGATCAGGGTTGACGATGTACCATGGTGTTTGCGGTTCAGGGAGATATTGGCTCAAGAAGAACCCCATACCCATGTCGGTTAGCGGCAAGGAGTAGCCTATCACAAAAACCCTGGAAGACTCTTTGAGAGCTTTTCCTGCACTAAGCCATATTCCTTTGATGTATTCGTTGTTGAAGTAGATGGTCTTTTCGGTAACAGGGGGAATTATCAGGACTTCCTTATCTTGAGAGTGATAAAGAGAATCCATCTCATGGTCACTCTCCTCTGAGCCCCACGTAGTAACACCGGCATAATAGAGCGATTCCCCGAAGAAATCATCCCGCCCTGAGTAGAGCCAATTCATTGAACCATGGAGCTTGTGGTAGGAGAATGTGCTTGTCATCGATGGGCCCACTTGGGCAGAGCTAAGCGAACTGATGTCCCTAAAGTGCTCCGGAGCGAGGTTGCTAAGTTTGATCGGTAAGGTGGTGATGGAAGATCGCTCCACTAGAGTGTCGTAGTTTAGGGTGATTACTGCCGCACAGGATTTATGCCAAGACTTCAAGAGAGTGGCCAGCCACTCAGGAATGGGACTCTTTAGGGTTTCTGAAGTACCCTGTCTAATAATTTCATGGAGGTGGTCTTGGATGCGTGCGGCGAGCGCTTTGTTATACAGATTGTCCCGCTTGCGGAGCCAAGGTTGGTCTTGGGAGAGGTATGTCATCCAATGCTCTATGTTGTTGTGACGGTCACCTTTCAGCGACCGGAGAACATGGAGCGCTTCCGGGTCTGTGGTTCGCGCTTCCACACCAGTCGTGAGTTCGTCCATCGTAGGCATCGCGGAATTGATGGCCTTCGAAAAGCCGGCACCTAAGATGAAGACATCATTGTCAGGCACGGCCTACAGATCCCCGCGCTCCGCGATCTTGTCGACGATCTCCAGAAGCTCGCGGTCGCTCTCGTCCACTTCCTTGTACTGCGAGACGCAGTACCCGCCGTACTTCTCCACCAGGAACCAGTCGTCGTCGATAATCAGGTCGGGCGTCGGGTCCACCCGCGGATGCTTGTCGAAGCACCCGTCGACCCACTCCGAGAGACCGTGGTTCTCCACCGTCCGCTCGCTGTACTGCTGCCCGCCCGCCGACCATACGTAGACGCTGTGCCCCGCGCCCTTCAGCCGTTCCATCGCCTCGTGAGCGCCGGGACGCAGGGCGCTCATCGCCTGCGTCGTATAGACCAGCGTGTGGTCGACATCGAAGTACACGTTGAGGGAGCGGGTAACCTCGGTCATGTGTGCCGCTACGCCTCGGCGATCGTCAGGCCCCACACCGGCCGGTAACGCCACGTGCGGATGCCCTTGTAGCTGATGCCGTGTTTGCGGCAGAGGCGCTTCGCTTCCTGCACCTGCCCCGAGGGCACGTACAGCACCAGTTCGCCCATCTTCGAGTACGGCAGCCAGCACTTCTGCGCCTGCTCGTCCGTGACCGTGTCGACCGTCTCTACCTGCGCCACGATCTCGAGCCACTGGCCCGGCCGCCGCACCACCACGATGTCCGGGTAGAGCGGCGCCCCCTCCCACTCCCCCACCGAGATCGACGGCTCGGGGTTGTTCAGGAGGGTCTCCAGCTCGGGGTGCTCCTCGCTCGGGAAGGGGAAGCGCGACTGCGCGATCTCCGCGACGGTGGCGGTATGACGCTGGTCTCGCAGGTATTTCACCGGCACCGGACGGACTCCTTTCGGATCTCTCGCGTTAGTCCAGGATCACGAGAGTCTGGCCCTCGGATACCTGGTCGCCCTCGTTCACCGGCACCTCTTTCACGGTGCCGTCCTTGGGCGCGTTGATCTCATTCTCCATCTTCATCGCTTCGAGCACGATCAGTAGCTGGCCCGCCTCGACGGCGTCGCCAACCTTTATCTCGACCCGTAGCACCTTACCCGATAGCTGAGCCGCCACGCCTCCCGGAACGTTCGAGGGTGCGGGAGCGCTGGCCCCCGCGCCGGCAGTCCTGGGCGCTGGCCGTGCCGGACCTCCGCCCAGCCGCCCCTCGTACTCGATCGTGAAGGGACGGTGGTCCACCTCGATCGCCATGCCCGACTGGCGCTCGCCCTCGGGCGGCAGTGCCACGCGGTAGCTCACGCCGCCTGCCGTCACTGTGTCGTAGGCGTCGCCGCGCGCGATCTTGACGGGGAACTCCTGCCCGTCCACGACCACCGTGTCGCCGCTCACTTCGACTTCGTAGGAACGTCCGCCGATTGTGACTGTCGCCATCGTTACCGCATCTGCCGCATGCGTCCGAACTGGCGCCACTCGGCGGCCGCGCCGTTCGCGGACGAGGGGATGGGGCTGGGGCGAGCGCCGTTCTGCGGGCGATCAACGACCGCCATCGCGCCGATAACGGCGGCTACCAGCTCGCGTTCGGGACCGCCGCCTTCGCGCCGCCACTGCAGGAACTTCTTCGCCGGCTGCGGGAACATCACGTACGAGAGCACATCCTCCGGAGTCTCGGCCAGGTCGCCGATCTCCTCCCTGGCGCTCTCCAGCTCCGGCTCAAGGTCGTCCGCCGGGCGGTGGGTGACCTGCTCCTGGGCACCGAGAATCTGCTTCAGCACGTCCTCGGCAATCGGCTTGGCGGTCGCGCCGTAGAGCCCCTGCGCGAGGTTGCGCGTTTCCTTGGTCACGACGCCGTAGCGCTTGCCCGTGAGCACGTTCAGCACGGCCTGCGAGCCCACGATCTGGGAGCTTGGCGTCACCAGCGGCGGGTACCCGAGGTCGGCGCGCACGCGCGCGTTCTCCTCCAGCACCTCGCCCAGCTTCGACTCCTGACCCTGGTCCCGTAGCTGCCCCACGAGGTTCGAAATCATGCCGCCCGGCACCTGGTGCCGGAGCACGCCCGCATCGACGCCGAGCAGGTTGCTCTCGTGCTTCCAGTAGCGCTTGCGCACGCCCCCGAAGTACTCCGCCGTCTCCACGAGCTCATCGAGCTCGATGCCCGTTGAGTGTTCGCCGTCTTCTCGAAGCGCCGCCACGAGCGTCTCCGTGGCTGGCTGCGAGGTGCCCCCCGCGAGCGGGCTGATGGCCGTGTCGATAGCGTCGGCGCCGGCGCGTATGGCCAGCAGGTACGCCATCTCCGAGTAGCCGGAGGTGTCGTGGCAGTGGAGCTGCAGGGGAACGTCGGGGTGGTTGCCCTTGATGCGCGTCACCAGACGCTCGGCCATCACCGGGCTCAGCAGCCCCGCCATGTCCTTGATGCAGAGCGAATCCGCGCCCATCTCGACCAGCCGGTTGGCGAGCGAGCCGAAGCTCTCGACGGTGTGCACGGGGCTTGTCGTGTAGCAGAGCGTTCCCTGCACGTGACCGCCCGCGCGCTTCACGCCCTCGAAGGCGGTCTCCAGGTTCCGGGTGTCGTTGAGTGCATCGAAGATGCGGAAGATGTCCATGCCGTTCTCGACGGCGCGCTCGCAGAATTCGAGCACCACATCGTCGGCGTAGTGGCGGTAGCCAACGGCGTTCTGGCCGCGGAGGAGCATCTGCGTGGGCGTGTTCTTGAGGCGGCTCTTGACTTCGCGCAGGCGCTCCCACGGATCTTCCAGCAGGAAACGCATGGCCGTGTCGAAGGTGGCGCCGCCCCAGCACTCGATGCTGCCGTAGCCGATTGCGTCCATCCGCTCGAGGGCGGGAATCATGTCCTCGGTCCGCATGCGCGTCGCCAAAAGCGACTGATGCCCGTCGCGGATGGCGGTCTCGGTGATACGCACTCGAGCCATGCCCGGTGAAGTCCCCCGCTGCGCTTTTTGGCTACTCGCGAACCTACGTGAACCCTATCACAAGCGCCCTTTACGGCCAGCGCCAGGGGCGTGTTCTGGAGTGCTCCTACAGCGGGATGTTGCCGTGCTTCTTGGGCGGGTTGCGATCGGCCTTGTTCCGCAGCATCTCCAGCGCCGTCACGATCTTCCCCCGCGTCTCCCGCGGGTCGATCACGTCGTCGACGAAGCCGCGCCCGGCGGGAATGTACGGGTTCCCGAAGCGCAGGCGGAAGTCCTCCGCTAGCTCGGCGCGCTTCGCCTCGGGATCATCAGCGGCGGCGATCTCGCGACGGTCGATGATCCCCACCGCCTGCTCCGCTCCCATCACCGCTACCTCCGCCGCCGGCCAGGCGAAGTTCATGTCGCCCCGCAGGTGCTTGCTCGACATCACCAGGTAGGCCCCGCCGTACGCCTTCCGCAGCACGACCGCGATCTTCGGCACCGTCGCCTCGCTATAGGCGAACAGCAGCTTTGCCCCGTGCGTGATGATCCCGCCGTGCTCCTGCGACGACCCCGGCAGGTACCCGGGGATGTCGACCAGCGTGACGATCGGGATGTTGAAGCAGTCGCAGGTGCGCACGAAGCGCGCCGCCTTGCGGCTCCCCTCGATGTCGAGCACGCCCGCCAGGTGCATCGGCTGGTTCCCCACGAACCCGACCGTCTGGCCGCCCATTCGCGCGAATCCGACCACCACGTTCTGCGCGAAACTCTCGTGAACCTCAAGGAAGTCCCCGTCGTCGACGAGGCGGTAGATGATCTCGCGCACGTCGTAGGGACGGTTCGGCTCGTCCGGAACGATCGTCAGCAGCTCCTCGTCCGGCATGTGCGTGGGGTGCTCGGTGGGAATGAAGGGCGCGTCCTCGGCGTTGTTCGAAGGCAGGAACGAGAGCAGCCGGCGCACCTCCGAAAGCGTTTCCGCCTCGCCCTCGATGGCGAAGTGGGCCACGCCCGAGCGGCTCGCGTGGACGCTGGCGCCGCCTAGCGTCTCGTGGTCGATCACCTCGCCCGTGACGTTTCGGATGACGTCCGGCCCGGTGATGTACATCTGCCCCGTGCCCGCCGTCATGAAGATGAAGTCCGTGATCGCCGGGCTGTAGACGGCGCCCCCGGCGCAGGGCCCCATGATCACGCTGATCTGCGGGATCACGCCGCTCGCGAGCGTGTTCATCGCGAACATCTCGCCGAAGCCGCGCAGGCTCTCGGGTCCGTCCTGGATGCGCGCCCCGCCGGAGTCCTGGATGCCGATCACGGGCGCCCCCGTCATCAGGGCGAGGTCCATCACCTTCAGGATCTTCTCGCCCACCGCCTCGCTCAGCGAACCGCCGGAGACCGTGAAGTCGTAGGAGAACAGGTAGACGGGACGTCCGTCGATGCGCCCCCAGCCGGTTACGACCGCCTCGGGACCGCGATCCGCCCCGCGCGGCCGCACGAGCGCGTCGACCTCCTCGAAGGCGCCCTCGTCGAGCAGCAGCTCGATGCGCTCCCTCGCGGTGAGCTTGCCGCGCCCATGCTGGGCCTCGACGCGCTGCGGGCCTCCGCCTGCTCGCGCCTCGTCCTTGCGTTCAGTCAGCTCCGCGAGCTGCTCCTGCACGGTCTTCGTCATCGCTCTCTCCTTCGGGCGCTTCGCCCGCGGAATCGTGGCCTCTCGCGCTGGTCGCGCGGCGCGCTCACGTTAGTGGTCAGTGATAGGTGGTGGAGACAGGGGGGCTCGAACCCCCGACCTCAGCATTGCGAACGCTGCGCTCTCCCAACTGAGCTATGTCCCCACGGGCTGCCGCGATCGTAGAGACGCCCCTTTTGTGGCGTCAAATGGCCGCGGCGACAATGGCGCGAGAATCCACGCATCATCCACGGGAGCGGGAGACGCGTGGCTCTGCTTGGTGAAGGGTATTTCGGTGGGGGTCAGCGGCGGCGGGAGGAGCCTCGACCGATGCGGTAGCTCGTCTCGCCGGTGAACTGGCGCTCTTCGCCGCACTTCTTGCAGCGCCCGAAGGTGAGCTCGCCTCTTGGTGGGTCCAGTACCCAGTGATGCACACAACTACCGACTACTTGGAGCGACTCGGCCTTCGCCATCGCCATTCCCCCTCGACTCAGTCTGGGCTTGCGACCCGGGATACACCCCACCCCGTTGAGGCCGCGTGCCCGTACACGCTTTGGAGTCTAGCGGGCGCGAGGAGGCCTTTCAACGGTCTTTGTGCGATTCGTCACCAAACCCTAGCTCATTTGTGATGTGAAGCAGGCCCCCAGCGACGTCGATTTCTTCCACAACGGAGGAGATCGCGGGTATCAGCGTCTCCCCCGAAGGCCCCTCGACGACATAGACGTCGTTCGCGCCCGTGCTCAGCACCTCACTCACTCGTCCCAGGCTCCTCCCCTCCCCGGTCACCACCTCCAGCCCGATGATCTCGTACACGAGATGCGCGTCCGCTTCCCGCACGAGGTCCGCCTCCGCCACCTCCAGGAGCGCCCCCCGCGCGACGTCGACATCGCTGCGGCGTCCCAGCCCCTCGAGCCGCACGAGTACCTGTCCCTTGTCCCAGCGGACGCGCTCGATGCGGTAGGGCCGTCCCAGCAGGTAGACCTCACCGTCGGGCTGCAGGTTGGGGATCTCCGGGTTGAAGGGCGCAACCCGCAGCTCGCCCGCGTTGCCATGGGGCCGCAGGACGCGTCCCACGGCGACGAAGCCCTCACGGGGTTCGGGGGTACCGCCGGGATTGGGAGGGGGAGGGGGAGGGGGCGCCGCGCTCGCGGTCAGTCCCCGATCTCCAGGCCGACGCGCGCGTCCTCGCGGATGGCCGCCACCTTGATAAGCGAGCGCATCGCCGTCGCGATCCGCCCGTCGCGACCAATCACGCGCCCGATATCGTCCTCGGCCACGTCCAGGTGCACGATGATGCGCCCGTGGTCGTCATGCTCGCTCACCTGAACCTCGTCCGGCTCGTCCACGAGCGACTTGGCGATGTATTCAATCAGGTTGCCCATCATCGAGGCCATGGTTAGCTCTCCGTGCCTTCGCTGGCGAGGGCGGGCTCGGGCTCAGCCGGGGCTTCTGCCGCTGCCTCGTCCCCGGACTCGGCGGGCGCCGCCGTCTCTGGAGTTGCCTCCGCGACCGCCGCGCCGTTCAGAATGCCGGCCCGCCGCAGGATCTTCGCCGCGGCTTCCGAGGGCTGTGCGCCCTTCGAGAGCCACTCGCGCGCGCGCTCCGCTTTCAGGTCGGTGGAGGGTGGGGTGGTATGAGGGTCGTAGGCGCCCAGCGACTCGATGAACGCGCCATCGCGCGGAGCTCGCTGATCAGCGACTACCACGCGGTAGGTCGCATGACCTTTCTTCCCAACCCGTCGCAGCCTGATACGAAGCACTCGCCGTTCCCTCTCGCTTTTGCTGCTCGGGATGCTACCGCAAGCCCCGCCTAAGCGCCCGCTCAGCGCAGGCCGGGTATCGCGGGCATGCGGCCGCTGCTGATCTGGCGCGCCAGCTTGCGCGCCTCGAAGAACTGCTTCAGCAGCCGGTTCACGTCCGCCGGCATCGTGCCGCTGCCCTGCGCGATGCGCCTCCGCCGCTTCCCGTCGATGCGGTCCGGGTGGCGCCGCTCCCAGGCCGTCATCGAGAGCACGATCGCCTCCGCATGGCCGAAATACGACTCGTCCAGCGAGTCGACGTTCAGTTGCGACTTGATCGAGTTGAACCCGGGGAGCATCTGCACGAGCTGGCCGATGGGCCCCATCTCCCGCACCTGCCGCAACTGGTCGACGAAGTCCTGCAGGTCGAAGGAGCCCTTCTTCAACTTCTCATTGAAGCGCTCCGTGTCCTCGTCCCCCATCGTCGCCTTGGCCTTGTCGATCAGGCTGAGCATGTCGCCCATGCCGAGGATGCGCCCCGCCAGCCGGTCCGGGTGGAACGGTTCCAGCTCGTCCGTGCGCTCGCCCACCCCGATGAACTTCACTGGCACGCCCAGCACCGACTGGATGCTGAGCGCCGCCCCGCCCCGCGCGTCCCCGTCGAGCTTGGTCAGCACCACCCCCGTGATCTCGACCTGCTCGTGGAACTCCTTGGCCGCCGTTACCGCGTCCTGCCCGGCCATGGCATCCGCCACGAACAGCACCTCGACGGGGTCGAGCTGCTTCCGCAGGTTCGCCACCTCGGCCATCATCGTCTCGTCGACGTGCAGCCGGCCGGCCGTGTCGACCAGCACGTGGGTGGCGGCGGTGCGCTGCGCCTTCTCGATGCCCCGCGCGGCGATGTCTGCGGGCTTCGCGCTCGTGCCTTCCTCGTAGAAGGGAACGTCGATGCTCTTCGCGAGCGTCACGAGCTGCTCGACCGCCGCCGGCCGGTAGATGTCGCAGGCCACGAGGAAGGGGCGCTTGCCGTCCTTCTTGAGACGCGCCGCCAGCTTCGCCGCCGTCGTCGTCTTGCCCGATCCCTGCAGCCCGACCATCAGGATCACCGACGGCGGCTGCGAAGCGGTTGCGAGCCCCGCCGACTCCCCCCCGAGGATGCCGGTCAGCTCCCGGTTGACGATGTCGACGACCTGCTGCGCGGGCGTCAGGCTCTTGAGCACGTCCGCGCCCAGCGCCTGCTCCCGCACCCGCGAGGTGAACTGCCGCACCACACGGAAGTTCACATCCGCTTCGAGCATCGCCAGGCGCACATCCCGCAGGACCTTGTCGAGGTCCTCTTCGGTCACGATGCCGCGCCCGCCAAAGCGCTGGAACGCCTCCTGCAGCTTGTCGGTTAGCGCTTCGAACATGGTCCCGAGTTTACGCCAGCGGCGCGAACGCTAGAGGCCGCGCTCCACGAGCATGGCGCTCAGATCGCTCAGGCGGCAGGCGTAGCCCCACTCGTTGTCGTACCAGGCCGCCACCTTCACCAGGTTCCCCCCGACGACGTTCGTCGAACGGCCATCGACGATGCTCGATCGCTCGTCGCCCTTCAGGTCCATCGAGACCACGGGGTCGTGCGTGATGCCGAGGATGCCCTTCATCTGCTCGCTCGCCGTCTCCGCGACCGTCGCGTTCACCTCTTCCTTCGAGGTGTCCTTCTCCGTCAGGGCCACGATCTCGACGATCGAGACCGTCGGCGTGGGCACACGGTAGGCCAGCCCGTCGATCTTGCCCTCGACCTCGGGAATCACGAGCCGCAGCGCCCGCGCCGCCCCCGTCGAGGTCGGCACGATGTTGAGCGGGCCCGAGCGCATCTCGCGCGGGTCGCCCCCACCCGCCTGGTCGAGGATCTTCTGGGAGCTGGTGTAGCTGTGAACCGTCGTCATCTGGCCCTTCACGAGCCCGAAGTTGTCGACCAGCACCTTCACTACCGGCGCGAGTCCGTTCGTCGTGCAGCTTGCGTTCGAGATGACATGGTGCTTCGCGGGGTCGTAGCGCTCGTCGTTCACGCCGAGGACGATCGTCAGGTCCTCGTTCTTCGCGGGCGCGCTGATGATCACCTTCTTCACGCTGTCGCGCCGGTGCGCCGCCGCCTTCGTCGCGTCCGTGAAGAAGCCCGTCGACTCGATCACGATCTCGACTCCCGCCGAGCCCCAGGGAATCTGACCCGGGTCGCGTTCGCTGAAGACGGTCACGACCCTACCGTCGACGGCGATGCCGTCGTCGGTCGCGCGAATCTCGCGGTCCCAGGGACCGTAGTTGCTGTCGTACTTCAGCAGGTTCGCGTTCGTCTCGATGTTGACCAGGTCGTTGATCGCGACCACTTCAAGCGTGTCGCTGTGCCGCTCGCTGATCGCCTTGAAAACCTGCCTGCCGATTCGTCCGAAGCCGTTGATTCCGATCCTGGTAGCCACCGTGTACCCCGCCTGTGTTGAGTAGGTGGGTGAAGCCTAGCCCCCGTCCCGCTGGAGGGATAGCCCGACCGCCCTGACGCCCCACAGCAGGGCTTTCGCCACCTCCATGGGGGCGCCCAGCCCCTCCTCGCCGTCCCCCGCCGCCGGTAGCCACGCCGCCCGCAAGGCCACCAGCCCAAGCCCCCGCGCGGCCTCGATATCGCGCGCCCCCGCCCCTACGAACATGCACGTTCCCGGTTCCCGCCCGAGGTACGACAGGCATTCGCTGGCGCGCGCCCTCACGTCCCATCCCTGCCCCTCCGGCGTGGGCGAGAGCACGGTCAGAAAGCGGTCGACTCCCGTCGCCTGCGCCTGCTTCAACGCGACCGCGTGCGGCAGCCGCGAGATCGCGCCGATCTCGATACGCCCGCCCCGGATCTCGTCGAGTGCCATGCCCGTGCCGTCGAACACCAGCAAGCGCTTCATCGCGCTGCGCCCCGCGATGCGCTCGCACAGCTCCTCCCCCCGCCGCCGCTCCTCCGCGTCGTCGAGCACGATCGCGAGGCTCTCTCGCCACGGGCGGCGGTGGTACTCCTCGACCAGCGGACTCGCATCGATGCGCCGGTTGGAGACGCTCATCAGCGTCTCCTCCAGCGTGTAGCGCCAAGCCGGACGGCTGTCGATGAGCGTTTCGTCCAGGTCGAAGATGACCGCCCGGTAGGCAGGCTCGAACGACCGCCGGGAGGGCACCGCGCCTAGGCGCCGCCGGCGAGCGCGGCGATGGCGGCCTCGTACTCGGCAGGCGTATTCAGGTCGAGCAGGCAGCGCTCGTCGCTGGGCACGTCCACGATTTCGTCGGCGTGGGCGGCGAGCACGCCGCGGAGCCCCTGCCGATCGTCGGTGGCGGCGATGAGTTCGCCCAGCAGCCGCCCCGCCAGGACCACCGGGTGTCCGTGACGGCCGTCGTGTAGTGGCCGTGTTGCCGTGGCCGCTGGCGTGTGCCCGTCGAGAATGGCGCCGATGAGGTCCGCCGGCCGCGGCTGGTCGACGTTCAGCAGGACGATCGCCGAGGCCTCGCGGTTGACCGCCTTCGCCCCCGCGCGCAGCGACCCCGCCCGCCCCAGCTGGTAGACGGGATTCAGCACGCTCCGGTAGGTGAGCCCGTGGAGCTTCCGGTGGACGTCATCGGCGCGATAGCCGAGGACCACGACGACCTCGTCCACGCCCGCTTCCTGCAGCTGCCGGATCTGGTAGCAAATAAGGGGCTCCCCGCCCCAGTCCAGGAGGGCCTTCGGCTCGCCCATGCGGGTGGACATGCCCGCCGCGAGGAGGATGCTCGAGATCATGCTGGTTCCCGCCTGTCTACCTGTCCGCAGTCTAGGCGCGCCCTGCGGTTCGGGCGAACCAGCAGTTATTCCGGAGTCACGCCCCGCTTGTGCACCACGACGTCGCCCTCAACGTGCGCCTGGCAGGCGAGCCGCAAGCGCGGATCCTCGATCGAACGCAGTCCCCGCTGGCGCACCAGATTCGCGCGCTCGTAGCGCCCCATCGCGCTCAGCCGCCCCACCCCGGAGATGACCTCCATCGCGCAGTTCGTGCATTCACCCGTCTTCTCGCACCCGATCGGCCAGAAGTAGCCCTGCGCGCAGACGGCGTCCATCACCGTCTCGCCGTGCGGCGCCTCGACCTCGATCCCCAGCGGCTCGACACGTATGCGCGGCATGGCCTCTAGCTTAGCAGCGGCCCCTCGCCGTCAGACCCGCTCCCAGACGCCCTCGATGGGAATGTCGGCGGTGGAGTCGCTCCAGAACGCCCCGTTCGGCGCGGACGCCGCCTCTGGCCTGTGCGGACCCTCCCGGAGAGCCTCGAAGGCCTCGCTCAGCGACGTGGCGAAGGCGACCGGCGCGCCGATGCCCGCCTCCACTTCCGCCACCGTCATGCTGTCGAGGAAGCGCTCGCCGAAGTAGTCGAGGCTCGTGCGCGGCAGCAACACCAGGTCCGCGTCCGTGTCCGCCAGCGTCCGCACGTAGTCCGCGCCGCTCAGCAGCCCGCTCACGTTCACCCGCTCCCCGAAGAGCGTGTTCGTCACGGGATGGACTGTGGCCTCCAGGCCCGTCTCGGCGGCGAACTCCGCCGTCAGGCGGGTTAGCACTGGCCCGATCAGCCGCCCGCACGCGATCACGACGCGCTTCCCCGCCAGTTCCGGCGCAGGGTTCGCCCGTAGGCGCCGCCGCAGCCGCGTCCAGTCGTCGAGCAGCGTGCGCACCATGCCGATGCCGTTCTCGTACTGCGGGAAGCCGTCGTAGCGCCTGGCGGCGGGTAGGGGACGGCCCGCCGCGAGGTAGTACTCGTCTGAGCACTGCACGACGCTGTGCCCAAACGCTTCCTCGCAGGATCGCTGGAAGCGCCGGATCGTCGCGATCAGCCCGCGTGCGAACTCCCGCTCCGGCGGCAGCAGCTCGATCCCGTCCCGGTCGCGCGACCACTCCTCCAGCTTCGGACTCGCCCCCACCGGCACAACCGAGACCGTCTGCACGGTGGGGTAGAGCGCGGTCAGGTCGCGCAGGGAGCGCTGCAGCGCTTCCCCATCGTTCACGCCCGGTGTGAGCACGATCTGGGTGTGGCAGCGGAGCCCCAGGTCGCGCAGCCGTTCCAGTTGCGCGACCACGTCCGGCGCGCGCGGGTTGCCGAGCAGCTTCCGCCGCAGCTCCACCTCGGTCGCGTGCACGGAGACATTCAGGGGACTCAGGCGTTGCTCCTCCAGCCGCGTCCAGTCGTCGTCGGTCAGGTTCGTGAGCGTGACGAAGTTGCCATGGAGAAAGCTGAGCCGGTAGTCGTCGTCCTTCAGGTAGAGGGGCTTGCGCAGTCCCTTCGGCAGCCCCTTCAGGAAGCAGAAGAAGCAGGTGTTGTTGCAGACCTGCACCCCGTCCCAGGTGGCGCGCTCGAAGGCGAGCCCGAGATCCTCGTCCGGGTCTTTCTCGAAGAGCACGAGGTCCTCGCTGCCGTCGGCCTTGCGGAAGCGCGCCGTGATCTCGGGCTCGGCCGCGAAGAACTGGTAGTCGACCGCGTCGCGCAGAACCCGCCCGTCGATCTCGATGATCGTGTCGCCCGGTTCGATCCCTGCCTCCTCGGCCAGGGAGCCATGGACGACGGACGTGACAACGCCTCCCTCGGGCGCCTTCACGAAGCCTCTGCCTCGTGCTCGACCATCAGCCCCTCCAGCTCCTCCCGGATGCGCTCCGTGAGCTCCTCCACCTGTGCGGCCAGCGGTCCCTTCTGGCGCTCCACCGGGAACGGCTTGCCGAAGCGCACGGTCAGGTGTGGGCGGGGGAACAGGTTTCCCCGCTTCCCCAGGACGTTCGTGTTGAACACCCGGCAGGGCAGGATGGGCGTGTTCGTGCGGAGCGCGATCAGGGCCGTGCCGCCCTGCAATTCGCCCAGATTGCCGGTCTTGCTACGCGTCCCCTCCGGGAACATCCCCAGCAGGTCCCCGTTCCGCACCACCTCTTCCGCCTGTCGCATCGCCGTCCGATCCGGAGCGCCCCGGTGCAATTTGATTGGATTCCAGGAGACGATGAAGGGCGTGAGGACATACCGGAACAGCTCCTCCTTCGCCATGAAGCGAATGCGCCGCCAGCGGGGGCCCATGGCGATCCCGAGCAGCATCGGGTCCACGTTCCCCAGGTGGCTGGAAGCGAGGATGAGGGCGCCCCTGGGCACGTTCCTTCGGCCCTTGACCGTCCACCGGCACATCCCCAGGAGGATGGCGTACGAGGCCCACACCGAACACCAGTAGAAGCAGGGAACATAGGTCCGCTCCCAGAGGGTCCGTCCCAGGGCTTTCACGTCGTTCGCTCCTCGATTGCCGCCACTGCTGCCGCAATCATCGCATCGGCGTCCAGTTCCCCGGTACCGATCACGATCGCGCCCTCGGGCACGACCAGTGGGCTGGCCGCGCGTGTGCTGTCAGTCTCATCGCGACTGCTGATGTCCTGGCTCGCCTCGGTCGCCGACTGTTCCGTTCCCCACTCCCTCGCCTGCTCCCCCCGGCGCTGGGCGCGTACCTCCTCCGATGCCTGCAGGAACAGCTTCACGGGCGCGTCCGGCAGTACCACCGACCCGATGTCGCGCCCTACCAGCACCGACGGCTGCTGGGCGGCGAAGAGCCGTTGCTGCGCGACCAACTCGCGGCGCAGCTCCGCAATCGCCGCGTAGTCGCTCACGTTCGCTTCGACCTCGGGCGCCCGCAGCAGATCCGTCACGTCCTCGTCCGTGAGGTGGACGCGCGCCTCCTGGTCCACGATGGCGAGTCGCAGGTCCCCGCTCCGCGCCAGCTCCGCGCAGCCGGCGGCGTCGTTCGCGGGCACATCCGCTCCCAGGGCCGCCAGCGTCACCGCCCGGTACATCAGGCCCGTGTCCAGCAGTACATAACCGAACCGCTCGACAAGCGCCCGCGCCAGCGTGCTCTTGCCCGAGGCCGCGGGGCCGTCGATCGCGATCGGGTGCGGGTGCTGTGGCGACACGCTCGGCGCGGCGTCCGGCGACGCCCCTGCCGCCTTGGTCGTGGCGGTGTCAGGCGCCGCTGGCGCCGCCTCGCTGTCGCGAGGGTTGGCCTCAGCCCGCTTGGCCGCCTCATACAGCTCCTCCACCTCTTCCCGCGTCAGGTCGCGGCTTTCGCCCAGCGCGAGCGCCCCCAGCCCGAGCGGCCCGATGCTGATGCGCCGCAGCGACACGACACGACGCCCGAGCGTCCCGAGCATGCGCCGTATCTCCCGCTTCCGCCCGCCGTGCAACGCGATCAGGAGCCAGCGAGCATCGGGACGGTCGGGCGAGCCGCTCGGGCTCACGACCTGGACCGCATCCGCCTTCAGACGCTCGCCCTCGTACCACACCCCCCGCACCAACTGTTGACGCCCTTTCCGTCCGAGCGGCTGGTCGATTGACACGAGGTACTCCTTCCGTACCTCGTAGCGGGGATGAGTGAGCAAGTCCGTGAGCGTGCCGTCGTTCGTGAGGAGGATCAGCCCCTCGCTACTCTGGTCGAGTCTGCCGATGGGGTGGACGTTCGCTCCGGGGTTGTCGATGAGCGACATGACCGTCGGCCGGCCCCGCTCGTCGCGCACGGTCGAAAGCACGCCGGTCGGCTTGTGCAGCGCCACGTAGCGGTACCGCTCCTTGTGCACGGGCACCCCGTCGACCGTGATCTCGTCCTTCTCCGGGTCCGCCCGTGCGCCCAGTGTGTCAAGCGGCGTCCCGTTCACGGCCACGCGCCCCGCCACGATCATTGCTTCCGCCGAGCGCCGCGAGGCGACGCCCGCGTTCGACAGGATCTTCTGGAGGCGTTCAACCGCCACGGCGTCCCCACCTCCCACTCACGTGCCAGGCCCCACGTACGGCCGCCAGCACCAGGACCGAACTCGCCCCCGCGACCGCCCCCAGCGCGATCCAGGGCGTGCGGCTCCCCGACTCCTGCTCGAAGCGGGTCGGCAGGGCGACAAGCTCCGTCGCTGTCTCGGTGGGCGCCCGCTCCCCGCTCGTGGATCCCGTCGCCGCGATCGGCGAGGGGGGCTCCCCGCCTTCCAGCCGTGATGTCGCCTCAGCAGGCGCGCCAGCCCGCTCCCGCTCCGGGAACGCGTTCGAATCTCCCGGTGATGGCCGCAGCGTCGCTGACCAGCGCTCTCGTGCGTTCTCGCCGCCGTAGGTGCGGGCGCCGAGCGTGGCGCCAGCCCCGGCAGCAGGTGGAGGAGATGCGAACACGCTCCCATTGTCACCGAACGAGAGCGCATCGACGACATCCCCCGCCGGCGAGAGCAGCCGCACGGCGTCCCCGGCATTGTTCAGACCGTTCCCGATCGTCCCGTCGGGCACGCGCACGACGAGCACATTCACCGGCAGAACCGCCGCCTCCGCCGCCACCACCACGAATCCTCCCGGCGGCACCTCCACCCCGGGCAGCGCATCGACCGAGTCGCCATCCGCGATCGACCACCCCTCCGTGCTGACGATCACGTCCGCGGTGTTCACCAGCTCGACCCACTCGAAGGCGCGGTCCACCCCCGGCTCGACCGGGTCCGCCAGCACCTCCGAGAGCCGCAGCGCGAGCGGCCCGTCCCCTCCCGCCTCCCCGCCCCCCGCGGGCTCGCCGGCCGTCTCAACGCCGACGGGAGTCCCCGCTGCGACGGGGGAAGCAGCGGGCGGCGGCGGCGTCCGTCCGGGGACTGGGGTGGGGGTTGGCGTCGGCGTACGTGATGGCGTCGGCGTCGGGGTTGGCGTGGGCGTGGGCGTGGGCGTGGGCGTGGGCGTCAGAGTTGGGGTTGGAGTGGGTGTCGGAGTTGGCGTCAGAGTTGGGGTAGGCGCCGGTGTCGGTGTCGGTGTCGGTGTCGGTGTCGGTGTCGGTGTCGGTGTCGGTGTCGGTGTCGGCGCCGGCGTAGGCGTAGGCGTGGGCGTCGGAGTGGGCGTAGGCGTGGGCGTCGGAGTCGGTGTCGGCGTAGGCGTGGGCGTTGGCGTTGGCGTCGGAGTAGGCGTCGGTGTTGGAGTCGGCGTGGGCGCCTCCCCGACTCCGAACCACGCATCGTCGAACGCGACCGCCGCTGCGCCTGCCGAGGCCGGCTGGAACATCAGCCGCAGCACCGCCGACCGCGCGTCCCCCGGCGCCCGCGCTGGCCCCACCGTGATCGCAGTCCACCCCGTGCTCCTCACCGCCTCCCCGGTCACCGTTCGGATCTGGCGCCCGCTCGCATCCCTCGACGCGTACCACGCGATCCGCAGGAACGCCTCCCCCGTCCCCGCCACGTCCCGTGCCTGCGCCGAGGCCTCGTACCACTCCCCACCCTCGACCGTGACAGCCTGGTAGACCCACTTCGTCGAGCCGGTCGTTGAGATCAGGAGCGCCCCCCACCTGCCGCTGTACGCCGGCCCCGCCCCGTCCAGGACCCCACCCTGGTTCCTCCACCCCACCGGCGATCCATCCCGCACCTCCTCGAACCCCCCGTTGTAGAGCCCCGCCCCGATGGGAGGCGGTGTCGGGGTCGGCGTGGGCGTAGGCGTCGGTGTTGGTGTCGGGGTGGGTGTTGGCGTCGGTGTTGGTGTCGGGGTGGGTGTTGGCATCGGTGTTGGCGTCGGTGTTGGTGTTGGTGTCGGGGTGGGTGTCGGTGTGGGAGTAGGCCGGGGTTCGGGAATCCTCACCGGAGTCGGCGCAGCCGTCGGAACGACGCCCAGCCCACTGACCACTGTCCCCGCGCACCCCGCCCGCCCCGTCACCCAGACCCTCGCCTGGTAGAAGGCCGCCGATGCGTGTCGCCCCAGCGACGCGCTCAGGTTTACGGCCCCGCTCCCGAGGTTCGCCGACTGCTCGTTGGCGGCCACCACCGTCCCGTTCTCGTTGAAGAGCTGAATAATCAGCGTCGCCGACGTCGCCCCCTCCCCCGGCGAAACCGTTGCCGACGCCCGGTACGTGTACCCGGCCGATGCCACCCCGCTCACGAAGCCGCATTCCCCCCGCCCCTGCCCGCTGACCAGCCCGCCCGAAGCCACCAGCACGACCATCGCCGCGCACGCAGCCCCGACCACCCCCGCGAGTACATTTGCCTGCACCAATGGTTAGATTATGACATAGGGGTCGTTGACACTCACCCCAATGGCCCGAACAATGCTGCCCGTCCTGCGTTAGGGTACGGCCCTGCCAGCCCCGTATTCGGGGCGATTCTGAGTAATCCAAAGGAGCCCGCTATGAAGGCTGCAGTCATGTACGGAGTCGACCAGCCCCTCGTCATCGAAGATGTCGATATCGACGAGCCCCACGCCACCGAGGTACTCGTCCGCACCAGCGCCACCGGCGTCTGCCACTCCGACCTCCACTTCATGGAGGGCAAGTACCCCATGGCCTGCCCGGCCGTCCTCGGTCACGAGTCCGCCGGCATCGTCGAGAAAATCGGCGACGAGGTTGGCAACGTCCAGGTCGGCGACCGCGTTGTCGTCGCCTTCGTCGCCTCCTGCGGCCACTGCGACGCCTGCATCCAGGGCCGGCCCTTCCTCTGCCTCAACACCAACCGCCTCGGCCGCCCCGACCGCCTCAGCATGAACGGCCAGCCCATCACCCAGTTCGCCGGCATGTCCGCCTTCGCCGAGCAGCAGCTCGTCAGCTCCACCGCCCTCGTCCACGTCCCCGACGACGTCCCCATGGAGGCCGCCGCCCTCGTCGGCTGCAGCGTCATGACCGGCGTCGGCGCCGCCACCAACACCGCCCGCGTGCAGGCCGGCCAGACCGTCGCCGTCGTCGGCTGCGGCGGCGTCGGACTCAACGTCATCCAGGGCGCCGTCGCCGCCGGCGCCTCCCGTGTCATCGCCGTCGACATGCTCGAGAACAAGCTCGCCGCCGCCAAGGAGTTCGGCGCCACCGATGTCGTCGATGCCTCCACCGGCGACCCCGTCGCCGCCGTCAAGGACCTCGTCCGCGGCGGTGTCGACTACGCCTTCGAGGCTATCGGACTCGTCCAGACCGCCGAGCAGTGCTTCGAGATGGCCAAGCGCGGCGGACGCGCCGTCATTGTCGGCATGCTCCCCTTCGACTCACACGTCACCCTGCCCGGCGCCGCCTTCCTCTCCGAGAAGGGCATGATCGGCAGCTTCTACGGCTCCACCCGCCAGACCTACGACATGGCCTGGCTCATGGAGCTCTACCGCCAGGGACGCCTCAAGATCGACGAACTCATCTCCCGCCGCTACGCTCCCGACCAGATCAACGAGGCCTACGAAGCCCTCAAGAACGGCGAGGTCAACCGCAGCGTCCTCATCTACGACAACTAGCGAGAAGCGCGCGCGGTCGGTGGCCCGTGGGCTTGCGTTGCTCGTCAGGCCATAGGCCGCCGGCCCTCACCGACCACCGCGAGCGAAGCTCGCCAGCTACCCCGAGACGCAGGCCATCACCGGGTCGTAGTCGGGCAGCGCCACCACCTGTGGAGCCGTCTCGATATGCGCCACGTTCCCGTCCCCGTCGACCACGACGACCACGCGGTTCGCCATGTTCATCCCCGGCAGCAGGACGCCGTACGCCGTCGCCGTCGCGCCGATCGGGTTGAAGTCGCTCAGCACCGGGTAGCTGACGCCCGTCTGCTCGCGCCACGCCTTCAGGGTCCAGGTGTTATCCGTCGAAATGGCGACCGCGACCGCCCCCTCGATCGACCCCAGCTTCTCCTCGATGATCGGGAGCTGGTTGCTGCACACCGGCGAGAACGCCGCCGGCACGAAGTTGATCACGACCGTCGACCCACGATGGTCGCTCAGCTTGAACGGACCGGGGTCGCCCGTGGGGCTCGCCGCAAGCTCGAAATCCGGGGCCGCATCGCCCACCTTCAAAGTAGCCGTCTCAGACATGGTTCACGCCTCACACACAGAATTGGAGTCACGATCGTACGGGGGAAGGGCTGGGGGCGCTACTAGACGAAGGACAGTCCCACCAGCGCCGCCAGGATCAATCCCAGACCTGCGAGCATCGTCCGGTGGAGAGTATCGAAGCGCTCGTTCATCCCGGCGAGCTCAACCCGGATCTCGCCAAGGCGCTCGTTGACCTGCTCGTAGGCCCCCTCGAGTCTGCTGGTGCGCTCCTCTGTTGTCACGTGACCATTATAGCATCCGATAACGATGAGCGGCCGGCTGGCTACCTTGAGGGTAGCCGTCTCAGACATGGTCACGCCTCACGCACAGAATTGGAACCGCGATCGTACGGCGGAAGGGCGGGGGGCGCTAGGCGGGGGTGGCGACCTAACGGTGAGCACCCGTGGCGGCCTACCAGTAGATCGCCACGACCTCGGTATCGAGGAATCGCTCACGTCCTGACGAAGGCGGCAAGGGCACCTCGCCTTCGTCAGGTGTCAGGGGGGCAGATGTATTGGCAACCCTTGCGCTACTGACGGCAACTCGCCGAAGGTCGTGTGCCACATCATTGGGTGTCACTACTCCCAGTTCCCTATCGACACGACACGTCACCTCAGCAAAGACAGGTCGTCTCCCGTCAACCGTGGCCAGCCAGCCTTCTTCAGGCCGGAGGTCAAGAAGCAGGGTTTCAATGGCTTCGGCATCTAGTGCTTGTCCATGGTGGCTACTAAGGAGGGCCGCATAGTTCTGAATGGCTCCGACATCGGACTCTGGGCTTGGGTTCACCTGCGTGAAACTAGCCCCCGATGCCTCTTCCATTGCTTGCGCCGCTACCTTGCTGAACTGCTGGAAGGCTGCGTCAACTTGCGGGGCTACCGCCGTAAGCACTTCTGCCACCTTTACTGGACGCCACGTCGCGGCCAGCCCCCTAGCAGCGAGGCGACAGAATACTGTGTACCGAGCCTTCGAGAAGAGGACCCGCCGAATGTCCTTCCAGAACAGGTCACGCTGAGTAACCCCGACGATGAACACGGGCTGAACTTCGAGTTGGGAGTCGGCTGGCAATTGATCTAGGAGGGCCTGGTGGACCAAGACCTCACGCGCTCCAATTCTTGCGATGCTGTAGTCCACGAGTCTCGCTCGGATGGGGACCAGTCCGGCCAAGAGGCTATCCAGAACTCGCGCGATAGACTGCATCTCCATCACCTGAGACGTGACCTCAGAACCAAAGACAGAGGAATTTTCTTCAAGAATGTCGCGCATCGTTGTGATGACTTCCGCCATGTGGAAGATGGGCTCAGCTTCGAGTTCTGCCTCTGCTTCTAGGAGCTCGCCCCTGTGAATCCTGTCTGGGTCCACCATCCACCGGTCTCTGGAGTGCGATTCAAGCCTTGTCTCAAGGTCGGCAATCGTGGTGACGGTGGGCACAGAGTCGCGACTGACCTCCAAGGCAAGCGCGTTGCGTTCGCCTTCGTAGAGGTCCTTGAAACTCGACTGCACGATTGCCTTGCGGAGCACCTGAGAGGCTTGAGTGCGGCTGCCCTGAGTCCCCAAGCCAGCACTAGCGCCCTGCACACCCAGAGCGAGGCGGGCTTCCCTATCACGGGAGACCGTCTCGCTCTCAGTGGACTCCGTGGTGATGTTTCCTGTTCTTGAAGCCAAGAGGCTATGAACGGAGACGTCGTCCAGGTAGACGAACTCCCTCAGCGGTCCGGGGGCAGGGGCCGGAGTCTTGCGTCGCTTAGAGAGTCCCATCCACGCGGGAAGGTGTAACCAGAGGCTCACGGGCGGCTTCCTTCCCCGTTGAGAACCGCGGTCCTGTTTCGGTATCGCGACACGCGTTCAAACCCCCCGACATAATCTTCGTCGGAGATAGACGACCTCTTGTCTCCCACGGCTAGGAGCGCAGCCTCGCTCCAGATGGCTGCAAGCTCGGCCGCCGACCAGCCATTGGTCCTCGCGGCGATGTCCCGGTGAGGGAGTGAGTCTTTCGTGCACAGGCGGTGCGCTGTTTTCACAAGGATGTCTTCTCTGTCGTCCTCGTCTGGGTAGGGAAAGTGGACTTCCCAGTCAAAACGGCCCGGTCGCCGAAGAGCGACATCAAGGTCCTGTGGCCGGTTGGTCGCAGCGATGACAACAACGTTGGTGTCAGAGTCGAAACCGTCCATGAGCGTGAGCAGCTGGGCGACCACACGATTGGATGCCTCGTGTGACCTGTCATGCCGCTGAGCGGCGACGCTGTCGATCTCATCAAAGAAGATGATGGCCTTGTCGTCCTTCGCCGCCATTTGAAACAACTTTCGGAGCAACTCCTCGCTTTGCCCAACCCACTTACTGAAGATCTCAGGGCCAGAGATATCATAGAACTGAGCCTCGGATTGCGAGGCGATGATCCGGGCGAGCATAGTCTTCCCGGTTCCAGGCTCTCCGGTGAAGAGCACGCCTTTGATGGGGCGAGCACCGATTGCTGACAAGGCCTTGCTGTTCTGCAGCGGAACCTCGATCAGCTCCCTAGCCCGAGTGACAACGCCACCTAGACCGCCGAAATCATCAAAGGTGAGGGCATCACCATCAGGAGGCGGTCGGCGAAACTGATCGACCACCTTGTCATCGAGTTCTGGAAGTTCTAGCCGTGAGATGGGCTTCTCCGAGAGAACGCGAGTGACACCCTGAGTCACTCCGGCTTGAACTGTGTTACCCACCTCATACGGCGGTTCTTTCGTTGTTGGGACCTTTCGGAAGTGCACTCCCGAGTCGATGACGGTGACATCTGGCAGCTTTATTTTTACGACCCCCACCCAGAGCGACTCCGGCCAAGTGTCGAGCGGAACCTTCCTCGTGGCGGTTTTGTCGCCCTCTTCGAAAATGAGCAGCACATCCCCGACGACGAAGTCGTGCTCTTCCCCGACGAAGGAACCTGTATTGCCATTGCGCATATCAAAGTAAACATAACCATCGCGTTCGTCGAGGGCGGTCACCTTCGCAAGTTGGCCAGTGGGTCCAAGCTCGACAGCCATGCACGCCCCTTCCTTATTGCTAGAGAGAGTATACGCTTGCCACGGTTCACCCCACCCCCCGTGCCACCCACCCCTTCCCCCTCCCGCCCCACGTCCCCATCCTCCCCCCGCACGCTGCCTCTGGGCCTGGACTACGGTGATGAGTCGGAGCACGAACGGGTCGGGTGGGGTCCGCAGCGCCCCAACTTTGTCCGCGCGTATCATCCCGGCCCGTGGACACCCTCCCCCTCTCCGGCATCCGCGTGATCGACCTGACCTGGATCATCGCCGGACCCACCGCCACCCGCTACCTCGCCGATTTCGGCGCCGATGTCATCAAGATCGAACACGAACAGGCCGTCGACCCCATCCGCCTCGGACGCCCCATCATCGGCGATAGCCCCACCCTCAATAACTCCGGCTTCTTCAACTACATCAACCGCAACAAGCGAAGCGTCCTCCTCAACGTCCGACACCCCTTCGGCATGGACCTGTTGAAGCGCCTCATCGAAGTCTCCGACGTCGTCATCGAGAACTTCTCCGCCGGAACCCTCGCCTCCTGGGATCTCGACTACCCCCAGCTCCGCGAACTCAACGAACGCATCATCTACTGCTCCATCTCCGGCTTCGGGCACACCGGCCGCGACCGCGAGAACACCACCTGGGGACCCACCGCCCAGGCCCTCGGCGGACTCACTCTCACCTCCGGCCTCCCCGGCAAGCCCCCCGCCGGCTGGGGCTACAGCTTCATGGACCACACCGCCGGCTACTCCGCCGCCATCGCCATCCTCATGGCCCTCCACCACCGCAACCGCACCGGCGAAGGCCAGCATCTCGACCTCTCCCAGGTGGAGGCCGCCACCGTCCTCAACGGCCCCGCCATCCTCGACAGGACCGTCAACGGCCGTAGCTGGCGTCGCGAGGGACTGCCCCCGGGGAATCGCGCCTGGGAGCCCGCCGTCGCCCCCCACAACACCTACCCCTGCCTCGGCGACGACCGCTGGATCGCCATCGCCGTCACCAGCGACCCCGAGTGGGAAGCGCTCGTCCGCGCCATGGACGAACCCGCCTGGGCCCGCGACGAACGCTTCCGGTCGAACGCCGGCCGTCTCGCCAACCAGGACGCCCTCGACGACCACATCGCCGCCTGGACCGCCCCCCGCGACGACTACGAGCTGATGGCCCTCCTGCAGGCGTCGGGGGTGCGCGCGGCCGTCTGCCAGAAGCCCGGCGATCGCGTCGAGAGCGATCCCCAGTTCGCGGCCCGCAACTGGTGGCAGACCCTCCCCCACGCGGAGATGGGCGACACCCTCCACGACGGCGTCGCCCCCCGCCTCTCCGCCACCCCCGGCGTCCTCCAGCGCGCCGCCCCCCGCATCGGCGAGCACACGCGCGAGGTCCTGTCCGAGGCCCTCAGCATGTCCGAAGCGGAAATCGACGAGTTCGCGGAAGCGGGGGTGTTCATGTGAGCGGTCCCCTCGCCGGTCTGCGCGTCGTCGAAATCTGCGATGAGCTGGGGCAGTACGCCGGCAAGCTCCTCGCCGATATGGGCGCCGACGTCGTCAAGCTGGAGCCGCCCGAAGGCTCGTCCGCCCGCCGCGTCGGCCCCTTCGTGAACGACGAGCCCGGCCCGAACCGCTCGCTCAACTTCTGGTACCACAACACGAACAAGCGCTCCACCGTCCTCGACCTCGAAGGCTCCGAACCTGACCGCGAGACTGCGCGCTCGCTCCTCGCCCGCGCCGACGTGTTCCTGGAGTCCCTGCCCCCCGCTCGCCCCGCCGCCCTTGGCCTCGACTACCCCACCCTCGCCGCCGCGAATCCGGCGCTCATCCACTGCGCGCTCACCCCCTTCGGGCAGGATGGTCCCTGGGCCGGCTATCGCGTCACCGACCTGGTCGCACTGGCCGCCGGCGGCCCCATGAACATGAACGGCTACGACCCCGGGGACGCCCCCGGCGCCCCGCCCATCCACGGCAAGGGCGACCAGGCCTACAACACCGCCGCCCACTACGCCGCCATGGGCATCCTCACGGCCCTGGTGGCCCGCGACTCCACCGGCGAGGGCCAGTACATCGACTGCTCCATGCACGAGGCCCTCTCCTCGGCGACCGAGGTGGGGCTGCCGCACTGGCTCTACACGAAGACCAACATCATCCGGCAGACCGGGCGCCACGCGGCCGTCATCCGCACGGAGCCGTGGATACACCGCGCCCGCGACGGCAAGGATGTGCTCGTGTTCAACATCGGTCGCAGCAACGAGTCCTGGAGGAAGCTGAAGGCGTGGATGCAGTCCCGCGGGTTCGGGGCGAACTTCGACGAGGCCCGTTTCGACGATCCCGTTGCCCGACAGGGTGGGCGCGGCGCCCCCGAGGCGAAGGAGGTCTTCGCGGAGGTGTCGCGCTTCATCGCGGCGCTCGATGCGGAGGAGGTCTATCGGGGCGCACAGGCGTGCGGGCTGCCGTGGGGCGCCGTGCGCTCCCCCGACGAGTCGGTCGACGATGCGCACCTGCATGACCGCGGCCACTTTGCCGCAACCACCGGCGAGGGGGTGGCAGGGGAAGTGCTCATGCCGGGTGCGCCCTACGTGTTCAGCGCGACTCCCTGGGAGCTGCGGAGGCCCGCCCCGAAACTCGGTGAGCACACGGACGAGGTGTTGCGCGAGCTGGCCGAACCTACTCGGGAATAACGACTTCCTGCTCGATCTGGATCGTCTGGCACGACTCCTCGTCCAGACCGTTCGCCACCATGAACGTCTGCAGCGGCACGTCGTGGTCCTGGGCGATAGCCGCGCACGTGTCGCCCGCGATCACGATGTAGGTCCTCCCGGTGCTGCTGCTGCCACTCCCGCTGCTGCTGCTGGTTGAAGTCGCGGGATCCGGCGCGGGGATATTTAGGCTTGCATCGACGTAGAGGTTCGTGCAGTCCGCGTTGACTCGGGGGTTGGCGGCGAGCAGCGCGTCGACGGAAATACCGTGGTCGGCAGCGATCTGGCCGCAGGTGTCGCCTTCCTGCACGGTGTAGGTGCGGGGGGCCGGCTGCTCGGGAACGACCGTGGCCCCCTCCGTGGACCCGGGCGCACCAACCAGGATAATTGGGTCGCGGTCCTCATCGGGGACGGCGGTGGGAACGCTCGCCGGATCGGTCAGCGTGGGGCGGCCCTGCGGCGCCTCGGTGTCGTCTCCGCCTCCGCAGGCAGCAGCGAGAAGCGTAAAGAGGCAGGCCGCGACGAACGTTCGAGTGAGCACCGTGGGCCATGCTAGATTCGCTACGGGCCTCCGGCAATCTCGGCCAGGAGCGTAGCCATGACGATGGCCGCCGCATCGCCGATCCGATCGAGCGCAACCGGGTCGACCTGGTCGAAGACGTCGTCGGGCGTGTGGATGAGGCTCAGGTCGCCGTCCGAGAACATGAGCACGGGGACGCCTGCCCAGGCGAAGCTCATGTGATCGCTGCCGGTGTTGGACGGAAGGGACGAGGGGAACGCGGGAATGTCGTGGCGTTCCAGCAGTGCGAGGGCTTGCTGCACGAGCTCCGGGCTTCCGATGAGTTCGACGGCCTCACCCCGTGCGGTCACGTCGAAGTTCACCATGAGGCGGGGTAGCTGCTCTGCTGCCCCCCAGCGCCGCACGAGTTCGAGGCTGCCGAAAAGCCCCGACTCCTCAGCGCCAAAGGTGGCGAAGCACAGCCCTTCGTCGAGGCCGTCGGCTGCGAAGATGCGGGCGAGCTCAAGCACGACGGCGACGCCGCTGGCGTTGTCGATCGCGCCCGCAGCCGAGGGAACCGTGTCGTGGTGGCCGCCGGCGAGGATTTCGCATCGGGCGCCCTCGCCGGGGCGCGCGATCACATTGGCGGCAGGGGGACGAGCGGGGCCGATGGCGACCGTGATCGTGGCGCCTTCCGCAACCGCGCGCTCGAACCGGTGTGCCTCGGTGTGCGGCACGAGCACCACCGGTATCGCGTCGCGGACCTCGATGGGGAAGCCGAAGGGCGGCCACCGGGGATCGTTCACGATGACGAGTCCGGCAGCATCTCCGGAGACCGCGGCGACGTAGTCCTGTCTGTCCGAGGGGGTGGTCGTGGATCGCTCCCTGACGGAGATGGCGCCCCGAAGTGAGGCGCCTTCGGGCGAGAGCACCCCGTGGGCCGGTCCCTCGGCCGACTGCTCGCCGGTGGCGGCGCCGTTGAGCGCGATCCCTGCGATCGTCTCGCCGTCGACCGTGACGGTTGCGGGCCGGAAGCGCGTTGCGTAGTCGAAGTCCATGACCTCGACGGCGTATCCGTAGCTGCGGAAGGTCTCGGAGATGTACGCGACTGTCTCCCTGGCCTCGCGGGACCCGGATACGCGTGGTCCAATGGCGACTGCGAGTACGCCCACGTGCTCCATGGCGTTCTCGATGTCGTGATCGAGGGACTCGCTGGACGCCGGCGCTCGGGAAGGCCTCGTTGCCGTTTCGGTTGGGGTGGTCGTGTCCGGAGGCGCCTCCGTGGGGGCAGGCCTGGCCGCCGAAGTGGGGGTTTCGGGCGCCGGGGTCGGTTCGGCGGTGTCGCCGCCACCGCAGGCGGTCGCCAGAAGGGTAGCCAGCGCGGCTGCAAGGAGGAGCCGGAGGATCATGGGAGCCTTGTGGATACCTGGCGCAAGCGGACTCTAGCGGCCGAGGAGGGCACGTTTGATCCGCGCCAACAGGCCTGGTGGCGCGGGCTCGTACTCGACGTAACGTCCCCGCCAACGGGCTCCTCTCGCGGCGGGCTTCTGGACGCCGGCGCGCCGAGGACGCACGAACGACCAGATGAACGCGGCGACGAAGAGGACCACGCCCGCGAAGGCGACCCAGATCAACGTTCCCCAGATAGCGGAGAGGATGAGGCCCACGACCATCACGCCCGCGCCCGTGAAGAGCATGGAGGCGGGCGTGGGGCCGCTCAGGGAGAGTCCCAATGCCGCTACCGCGCGGGACGCCACCGGAGCCTTTTTCTGACGGCGCCGCTCATCCAGCGAAATCGGCTCCTCGCCACGCTTTGGAGAGTCCTCTCCGAGGCGGGCCAGAATCTCCTCGATCTCGCGATCGATGCGGTCGGGCATATCGCTCTCCACGATAGGGGATCGGCGACCGGCGCGTCGATGATCAGTCGCCTTCGACTTTACCCCAGCCCCCGCCGCCTGGAGTGCGTACCTCCACGCGGTCTCCGGGACCTGCCCGAAGCTGCTGCTGTCCTGCCAGCGGCTCGCGCTCGCCCCCCGCGTGGACCAGCGTATTCTCGCCGTGTGCGGCGGACGCTCCGCCTCGCGTTCCAGGGGGCCCCACACTGCGACGATCGCCGATGAGGGACACGTCCGCCTCGGCGAGGAACTCGATCTCCCGCACGACGCCGTGGCCTCCCCGGTGGAGCCCAGCCCCCCCGCTGCCCCCCCTCAGCTCGAAGCGCCGCACACGGATGGGGAAGGCGCTCTCGATCGACTCCGCGGGGGTGTTGGCGGTGTTCGTCATGTGCGTCTGGATGCCGCTCTCGCCGTCGCCGCCGGGTCCGGCGCCCGCACCGCCGGGAACCGTCTCGTAGTAGGCGAAGGGTTCCCCGTCCGGGCGCACGCCGCCGAAGGTGAAGTTACTCATCGTGCCCGCGCTCGCTGCCGGGATGCGCTCCGGCAGCGCCTGCCCGAAGGCGGCAAGGACGACATCGGTGACACGCTGCGAGGTCTCGACGTTGCCGGCGGAGACGGCTCGCTGCGGACGCGCGTTCACGAGCGACGCCTCCGGCAGCACGACCCGGATCGGGCGGAAGACGCCCGCGTTCGAGGGCGCATCGGGGGGCAGCAGGCACCGCACGCAGTACGCGACCGCGGAGCGTGTGACCGCCGCCACCGCGTTGATCGACGCAGGTTGTTCCTCTGCCGAGCCGGTGAAGTCGACTGTGACCTCGTCGCCGGTCACGACGACGCGCGCGCGCACGGGCAGAAGGGTTCCGTGGGCGCCCTCCATGACGTCCTCGGCCTCGTAGTCGCCGTCGGGGACTTCCGCGAGAGCGGCTCGGGTGAGGCGCTCGGCGTAGCCGGTAAGGGCGGCCATCCAGCGCGCGAGCTCGGCGTTCCCGTGGCGGGCGGCGAGCGCTTCGAGGCGGGCGGCTCCCGTTCGCAGGGCGCCCAGTTGCGCGTCGAAGTCGCCGCGGCGCTCAGCCGGTGTGCGGACGTTGCGCAGGATGAGCGAGAACAGCGCCTCGTTCAGGCGCCCCCCCTCGCGTAGCTTGAGGGGCGGGATGATGACGCCCTCCTGGTAGAGCTCGGTGGCCACCGGCATGGAGCCCGCCGACATCCCGCCGATGTCGGCGTGGTGGGCGCGGTTCGCGACAAACCCGATGTGCTCGCCGCCGGCGAACACGGGCGCCACCAGCGTCACGTCGGGGAGGTGGGTGCCGCCGAGGTAGGGGTCGTTGACGATCGCGACGTCGCCATCGCTCCAGGGTGCGAGCGCGGAGACGGCGGCGACCGACTCGGGCATGGCGCCGAGGTGGACGGGGATGTGGGCCGCCTGCGCGACCATCTCCCCGTGCGCGTCGAACACGGCGCAGGAAAAGTCGCGCCGCTCGCGGATGTTGGGGGAATGGCCCGTGCGCCAAAGCGTTACGCCCATCTCCTCGGCTGCCGAGGCGAGGAGGGCGTTCCACACGGCGAGGCGGGCGGGGTCGTCGCTCATTGTGGGGTCACCACGAGGTTGCCGGCGCCGTCGACAGCAGCGCGCCAGCCCTGCGGGATGAAGGTGGTCGCGTCGGACTGGGTGATGACGGCGGGGCCGTCGAGGGTCGTGCCCACCGTGAGGGCGGCGCGCGGCGCGTGGACGGCCTGGACTCCACCGGCGAGCGTGATGGGAGCTGGCTCGCCGGCATCGGTTGGTTCCTGGGCGGCCAGCTCCGGCAGGGTGCGGGCCGCCCCCTCCGCGCGGCAGCGAAGTGCAACCAGCTCGACGGATCGCTCAGGTGTGGCGAAGCCGTATTCGCGCTGGTGCGCGGCGTGGAACGCTTCGGTGATGGCGTCCGGCGCGGGCCGGTCGATGGCGACCCGGAGCTCGTGCGCCTGCCCGCGGTAGCGCACATCGGCCGCCCAGGTGAGCTCATCGAGCGCCCCACCCGCCGCGTGGAGGTCCTCGACCGACTGCTCCTCCAGCATCGCCGCCGTTGCGTGGACAGCATCAGTGGCGCTCTCGCCGAGGGTAAGCAGCAATCCCTGCCCGCGTTCGATGACCTCCGGGGCGGTGGCGATGCCGATGGCCGAGAGCACGCCCGCGTGCCGGGGCACGAGCACCCGCGAGATGCCGAGCTCAGCGGCGAGCTCGCAGGCGTGGAGGGGTCCGGCTCCACCGAAGGCCACAAGCGTGAAGCCGGCGGGGTCGTAGCCGCGTTCGAGACTCACGCGGCGCAGCGCCTGGGCCATCTTTGCGTTTGCGACCTCGACGACCGCGGCGGCAGCCGGAACCGGCTCGCCGAGCGTGCTTAGCGCTTCGCTCGCGCGTCCGAGGTTGGGCATAACCGTGCCGCCCAGAGGGGCCTCGGGCCGGAGGCGTCCGAGCACGAGGTTCGCGTCGGAAACAGTCGGGAGGGTGCCGCGGCCGTAGCAGGCCGGGCCGGGGTCGGCGCCCGCGCTCTGGGGGCCAACCGCGAGGGCGCCGCCGCCGTCGAGCCGCGCGATCGAGCCGCCGCCCGCGCCAACCGTAACGATGTCGACCATCGGGGTGTGCAGGGCGAGGCCGTCGATTTCGGTGGCCGAGCGGTAGCGCGGCTCGCCGGGGCAGAGGGAGACATCCGTGCTCGTGCCGCCCATGTCGAACGTAATGATCTGCTCATAGCCCGCGGCCTTCGCTACGGCGAGCGCGCCGAGGACGCCGCCCGCGGGTCCGCTCGTGACCATCGACACAGGCCGCTCCCCAGCGGTGGCGGCGTCGGTGAGGCCACCCGCGGAGTGCATCACGCGCAGCCCGGGAAAGCCCTTTTCGATACCGTCGAGGTAGCGGCGCGCGGCGGGCTGGAGGAAGGCGTTGATGGCGGTCGTGCTGGCGCGCTCGTACTCGCGGTGCTCGGGGAGGGCCTCGTGCGAAGCGCTGACGGCGAAGCCCGCTTCCCGCAGCGCCGTCGCCAACCGCGCCTCGTGCTCGGGGCGCAGGTAGGCGAAGAGCAGGCAGATCGCGATTGCCTCCGCGCCCATGGCGCGGGCGTGCTCGACCACGCGAGCCACCTCGGCGTCGTGGAGGGGCGTTACGACCTCGCCGCCGGCGCCAACGCGCTCACGCACGGTGATGACGTCGCCGGGCGCCACCACGTGTGGCCGTCGGCGGGGTTCGAGGTCGTAGAGGCTGGGGCGCTCCTGCCGGCGAATGACGAGGAGGTCGCGGAAGCCCTCGGTGGTCACGAGGATGGTGCGGGGTCCGCGTCGCTCGAGGAGGGCGTTCGTAGCGACGGTGCTGCCGTGCGCGAGTCGCTGGCCTGTCAGGTCGCCTGTTCCGGCCAGCACCGCCTCTTCGGGCGCGGCGGTTGTGGAGAGGCGCTTCCATGTGCGGATGCCGCTCTCGTCGATGGCGACGAAGTCGGTGAACGTACCGCCCACGTCCACGCCGAGGACACGTTCCTGCGCCTCAGCCACGGCTAGACGTACTCCTTGACCTTCTCCGCGAGGGAGCGGGTGTAGCCGGCGGTGCTCGCGATCTCGTCGACGCCGGCTTCGCGTACGCCCTTGAGCGAGCCGAATTTGCGCAGGAGGGCGCGCTTCTTCTTCGGTCCGACGCCGGGGACGGAGTCGAGCACGCTGGCGGTGGCGGCCTTGCGTCGCACCTGGCGGTGGTAGGTAATGGCGAAGCGGTGGGCCTCGTCGCGGACGCGCTGCACGAGGTAGAGCGCTTCCGAGCCCCGCGGGAGGACGACGGGCGCTTCCTCGTCGGGGGCGAAGAGCTCCTCGTGGCGCTTCGCCAGACCGACCGTGGGGATGTCGTACACGCCAAGCTCGCGCATCACCTCAACGGCGGCGCTCAGTTGGCCCTTGCCACCGTCGATGATGACGAGGTCGGGCAGGTCCCAGCTGTCGTCGCTGGCCGCGTCGGCGTCCGCCCCCTCCAGCTTCTGCTGCTCGATCTGTTTGGCGGCGCGCTTGAAACGGCGGCGCAGGACCTCCTGCATGGTCGCAAAGTCGTCCGCGCCCTCGACCGTCTTGATGCGGAACTTGCGGTACTGGCGGGGAGCGGGCTGGCCGTCCTCGAAGACAACCATGCTTGAGACGGGGCTCGCGCCCTGAATGTTCGAGTTGTCGTAGCACTCGATGCGGTGGGGAATCTCGGGGAGGGCGAGCTCCTCGCGCAGCTCTTCGAGGGCGCTGGCGGTCTTCGTCTGGTCGCTGAGCCAGCGCACCTTGAGCACATCGAGCGCCTCGGCGGCGTTCTCGCGGGCCATCTCCAGGAGCTGGCGCTTCTCGCCGCGCTGGGCCGGGCGAATCTCGACATTGGCGCCGCGCTTGTCGGTCAGCATAGCCTCGAGGTCGGCGCTTCCCTCTGGCTCGACGGGGACGACGACGAGGCGGGGGATGGACTGCGCGCTCTCGTAGTACTGCTGCAGGAGGCTGCCGAGGACGGCCTCGTCGGATTCGTCCGTGACGCCCTCAAGCACGAAGTGGTCGCGGCCGGTCATCTGCGTGCCGCGTACGAAGAACACCTGCACGCAGGCGCGGTCGCCCTCGCGGGCGAGCCCGTAGACGTCGAGGTCTTCCTTCTTCGTGGTCGAAAGCATCTGGCGCTCGACGGTGCGCTCGATGGCGCGAACCTGGTCGCGGAGCATGGCCGCGCGCTCGTATTCGAGCGTTGCGGCGGCGGCGTCCATCTGCTCGTGCAGGCGGTCGAGCACGGTCGAGGCCTTGCCTTCGAGGAAGAGGATGATCTGCGCGATCACCTCGGCGTACTCCTCCGCCGTGCAGTAGGAGGTGCAGGGGGCGATGCAGCGCTTGATGTAGTAGTCGAGGCAGGGGCGGGGATCCTTGCCCGTTATCTCCTTGCTGCAGGAGCGGTAGGGGAAGAGCTTCTTGAGCAGGTCGAGGGTGGCGCGTACCGAGCCCGCACTTGCGTAGGGCCCGAAATAGCGCGCGCCGTCCTTCTCGATGCGCCGCGTGATGTAGACGCGCGGCCAGGGGTTCTGGACGTCGATCTTCAGGTAGGGATAGCGCTTGTCGTCCTTCAGGCGGATGTTGAAGATGGGCTGATGGCGCTTGATGAGCGTGGCTTCGAGGATGAGGGCCTCGCCCGCGTTCGCGCAGACGATGTACTCGAAGTCCTCGATCTCGGCGCGGAGGGCGCGGGTCTTGGGTTCGAGGCTGCGGGGTGAGCCGAAGTAGGAGCGCACGCGGTCCTTGAGGCGCGCCGCCTTGCCGACGTAGATGACCTCGCCCTTCTCGTTGCGCATGAGGTAGACGCCGGGCCTCGCGGGGAGGGCCTCGAGCTGCTTGCGCAAGCTGTCGGGAAGGGCGGTGGCGACCACGAGGCTAGTGTAGCGGAGGGTTCAGTGGGACAGTTCCGCGAGAGCGGCGGCGGGAGAGCCGCAGTGGCCACTCGGAACAGTCAGGCGAGTCGTTAGGGGACAACAGCAGCCGTGACATGGAGCGATGTCGGCGGCTGCGTCTCGCGGAAACGCCGCTCAGTGCACTGCTCGGCTGAGTTGGCAGCGGCTGTCACTTGTCCCGCCGCTCCCTGCTCCTGCGGGCGTCTTCCTCCTTGACAAAGTCCCGGAGTATCCGTTCGGCAAGGGAAGAGAGGGAAACGCCGCGCTTACGGGCGTACTCCTTGGCCCGAGGAAGCACCTCGGAGTCGATGGCGACGGTGAGTCTGGTTTTCGTTGGCATTGTGCTACCTTACGGTCACGGAGGAGGAGAAGGGGATCGCCCCCTCGTTGGTTGAACCGAAGGGCTCATACCGAACCTCGGTGATAGTGTGCCGCCCTCGAGGAAGTTCAAAGTAAACATTGCTGTCGATCCATTTATCACCGTAGAGAATGATGTCTTCGACGTTGTTGGGGCAGTTTACACAGAATCTGCTATATTCGAACCCTAAGCCCTCTGACGTGACCAAGGTCCATTCATTCAATGAGAAATCATATTCATCCCCCTTCACCTTTCGAATCAAGATTCTCAGCCGGATGTTCTCGTCATTAAAAGTACTGTAGGACGTGGAGTCGAACGTTTCAATCCCTATAACCTGAATATCCAAACTTCCGATTTGGACAATCTTCCGATCGCTTGGTGCTGGTCGTACTCCAGGAGGAAGTTGAACAACCGAAATAGGTGAGGACACTGACGAAGATATGAAGCGAAATCTATTGGGATAGGCACCATCCGTTATTTCAAAGTAGACCGACACCTCAGCCGCTATTGCACTCTGGAGGACAAGGCCCTTGCCACCAGGGATCACGTTATCAGGACAAGTCTTGCAGGACTTGTTGTGGTCATAGGCAGTGCCGGTCGTGTCCACGATCTGAAAGCTCGAATCTGAAAAGTCGTACTCGCTCCCTCCGAGCTTCCGAAGGCGTAGATGCACTCGCAGGTTTGCGCGTTCAAACCTCGTGCTGTACGGCTGCACTGCGAGAACTGTCAGTTCTAGGTTGCCGACTGTCACGGGAGTGTTAAGTCCTGGGGGTGGGCCCTGTGGTTCTTCTTCCATCTCACAGGCAATGGCGGTTGCTGTGAGAAGCGCTGCGGCTGTTATGGCGATCCAGAGCTTCATGGTGCCCGTCCTCGTGCTGTGTCGCAGAAGGAGCCCCCTGCGGCCCGGGATGGTGGTGCTTCCAGCCGGTCACTGCCGCAGCTGCGCGCGCGCAGCTGCGGCAGTGAGCCTATCCCCCGCGTCAGACGCACAGTGGGTTGTCGTGCCGACAGGCGGACCAACGATAGCGGAGAGGGGATGGTGGGGCCAGCGAAAAGGAGACTAGGCACGCCGCCGCCGCTCACCTCGTACAATCGCCGCTGTGGAGTACGAACACATCCTGTACGACGTGGCGGATGGCATCGCGACCATCACCCTGAACCGGCCCGAACGCCTCAACGCCTTCGACGACCTGATGCTGTCGGAGTGGCTCGACGCCATCGAGCGCTCGGACGCGGATCGCGACGTGCGCGCCATCATCCTCACCGGCGCGGGGCGCGGCTTCTGCAGCGGCATGGACGTCTCCCACGAAGTGGGGGGCGAGGGCATCCTGCAGACGCAGGATTCGGTCGCGGCGCGTCGCCACAGCCTGCGCAACCGCGTCCACCCCATCCCCCGCGCCCTGATCCAGCTTGAAAAGCCGTACATCGCGGCGGTCAACGGGGCGGCCGTGGGGGCGGGCATGGATATGGCCTCCATGGCCGACATCCGCTTCGCCAGCGAGCGGGCGCGCTTCGGCATGGCCTACGTGCGCATGGGGCTCATCCCCGGCGACGGGGGCGCCTGGAGCCTGCCGCGCATCGTGGGCACCGCGAAGGCCCTGGAGCTGATCTGGAGCGGCGAGCTGATCGACGCCCAGGAAGCGCTGCGCATCGGCTACGTGACCGCCGTCCACCCGCCCGAGGAGCTGATGGAGCGCACGCGCGAGTTCGCCCTGAAGCTCGCGGAGGGGCCGGCGACGGCCATCCAGCTCGCGAAGAAGCTCGTGTACCGCTCCGCCAACCTGACCTTCGACGAACACCTCGACTTCGCCCAGATGGCGATGACCCTCGCGCAGTCCACGGACGACGCGAAGGAGGGTCCACGCGCCTTCACGGAGAAGCGCGAGCCCAACTTCAAGGGCTTCTAGCCAGAGGAGAGACCCATGCCACCAACACCGGGCGAGTCCGCCCCAGCCTTCACGTTGATGAACAAGGACCGGGAGCAGGTCACCCTCGACTCCTTTCCCGGCAAGCACATCGTGCTGGCGTTCTATCCCCTCGCCTTCACCGGTGGGTGAACGTCGGAGATGACGAGCTTCCGCACGCACACGGATGCGTTCGCGGAGGCTGGCGCCCAGGTTCTGGGCGTGAGCGTTGACTCCTTCGCCGCTGTCGGCGAGTTCCAGGAGAAGCTGGGACTGGAGTTCCCCCTGGTGTCGGACTTCCCGAAGAACCAGGCGGGTCGCGACTACGGCATCTTCAACGAGGACTTTGGGTTCCATAACCGCTCGACCTTCGTGATCGATCGCGAAGGCGTGGTCCGCGCCGTCCACACCGAAGCGCGCGACTTCGAGTCGCACGCGCCGTTCGCGCTCGAAGCGCTGCGCGCCCTGAACGAGGGCTAGGCGGCGATGCTCTTTCGCGACTCGCCCGAGCAGGCCGCCTTCCGTCAGGAGATCCGCACGTTCCTCGATGCGGAGTTGCCGGCGGACGTGTGGAACATGCGCAACGACCGCGAGGAGATGGACGAGGAGGAGGCCGCCTTCACGAGCCAGTTCCGGGCGCAACTGGCCGAGCGCGGCTGGCTGACGCTGGGCTGGCCCACGGAGTACGGCGGGGGCGGGGCGGACTTCGTCACGCAGACGATCTACATGGAGGAGATGAGCTCGCGCGGCGCTCCAGGCGCCTACGATCAGGGGGTCTGGCTGGCTGGGCCGGCGCTCATGCACGAGGGGACGAAGGAGCAGCAGGACCGCTGGTTGCCGGGCCTGCGCGAGGGCACCTCGCGCTGGTGCCAGCTCTTTTCCGAGCCGGGCGCGGGCTCCGACCTGGCGTCGCTGCAGACGAGCGCCATCCGCGACGGCGACGAATACGTCGTGAACGGTCAGAAGATCTGGACGAGCTGGGCGAAGGGGGCGCGGTGGGGAATCATGCTGGCGCGCACCGACCCCGCTGCGCCCAAGCACCGCGGCATCAGCTACTTCATCCTCGATATCACCTCGCCGGGCGTGAGCGTGCGACCGCTGGTGAACATGATGGGCGCGGCCCACTTCAACGAGGTCTTCTTCGACGACGTGCGGGTGCCCATCGACAACCGCATCGGCGAGGAGAACCGGGGCTGGTACGTGGCGGCGGCGACGCTCGACCAGGAGCGCAGCTCGATCAACCGGATTGTGATGACGCGCTCGACCCTCGAGGCGCTCATCGACTATGTGCGCGAGCGCGACGGCGGATCCTCACCGCACCACATCCGGCACGAACTGGCCTCGCGCGCGATCGACTTCGAGCTCGGGCGCTGGCTCTGCTACCGCGTGGCGCAGATGCAGAGCGAGGGGCTCAACCCGAACTACGAGGCGTCGATCTCGAAGGTATTCGGCACGGAGCTCCAGCGGCAGATGGGCCAGACGGGGATGCGCGTGCTCGGTATGGAGGGTCAGCTCGAACCGGGCAGTCCGTACGTGCCGCTGCAGGGACGCGTCGAGCGCTGGGCGCTGGCGGGGCCCAGCTACACGGTCGCTGGCGGCACCAGCGAGGTCAACCGCAACGTCATCGCGACGCGCGGACTCGGCCTGCCGCGTTCGTAGGGAACGCAAGCTAGAGACGGTTGGGGTTGGTCCAGTGGGGTTCGTCGTGGATGGCCACGACCTCCTCGGCGGGCGTGTTCGAGAGGGTGGGGATGGGCCAGGCGGGGTCGGGGCGCCAGTCGCGCATGTCGTCGGTGAAGGGCCAGGCGCCGCGCTCGATGTCGGCGATGGCGGCCGCGCCCTCGGCACGTGCCCGCCTGGCAACGGCCTCCGAGATCAGGCCGCGCTCGACAGACCCCTCCAGTTCGTCCTCGTCCTTCCAGCGCCACTTGCGTTCGGTGTCGACGAGGATGTCGAGCTGGAGGTCGCGTACGTCGAAGCCGAGGGGCGTGCGGCGGAAGGGTTCCTCGAGGTTCACATACCAGCCGAGGAACTCCCAGGCGGGGGTCCACATAACCCACGTGGCGCGCCACTGGCCGGGGACCATGAACATGAGGGTGTTCCATCGATCCCAGACGCCATCGACGAGTTCCCACTCGCCGGGAAGCCAGCGCCGGGGAGTCTCCTCAACCAGGGGCACGGCGACCTTCGTGGGGGTTCCTACGGGAAGCCAGAGCGAGGTGAACGCTTCGCTGTCCTCGACGACAACCATGGGGCGCACGTCGCAGATGACGGGCGGCTGCGCGCCGCTCTCCGAGATGGAGGGCGTGCGGTGGAGGATTACGTCGCCGCGTGCAAAGCGGGCAGCGCTGGGAGGACTTCCCATGGGGGCATGGTAGCAGCCGCGACACGCATGCCTGCTAGTCGCCGACCTACGCGCGGGCTTGGCCTGCCGCGTTCGTAGGGCACTGACCTAGAGACGGTTGGGGTTGGTCCAGTGGGCCTCGTCGTGGATGGCGAGGAGAGCCTCAGGGGGCGTGCCGGCGAGAGTCGGGATGGGCCAGGCGGGGTCGGGGCGCCAGTTGCGTATGTCGTCGGTGAAAGGCCAGGCGCCGCGCTCGATGTCGGCGACGGCGGCTTCGCCCTCGGCCCGTGTGCGCTCCGCGACGGCCTCGCAGATCACGCCGGGTTCGATAGATGCCTCCAGTTCGTCCTCGTCCTTCCAGCGCCACTTGCGTTCGGGATCGACGAGGATGTCGAGCTGGAGGTCGCGGACGTCGAAGCCGAGGGGCGTGCGGCGGAAGGGCTCCTGGAGGTTGACGTACCAGCCGAGGAACTCCCAGTCGGGCGTCCACCAGACCCAGGTCGCGCGCCACTGGTTGGGGGCCATGAAGATGAGCAGGTTCCAGGGCCAGACGTTGTCGATGAGCTTCCACTCGCCATCGAGCCAGGGTTTGGGCTGCCCCTCGACGAGCGGTACGGACTGCTTCGTGGGGGTTCCCGCCGGCAGCCAGAGCGAGACCAATTCCTCGCGGTCCTTGACGACGACCATCGGTTTCACGTCGCCTATGCAGGGCGCCTGGGCTCCACTCTCAACGACGAAGGGCATGCGGTGGAGGACTGCGTCGCCGCGAGCGAAGCGGGCAACGCTGAGGGGACTGCCCATTGGGGGCATGCTAGCAGCCGCAGCGCCGACGCCTGCTAGAATCCCGCCCCCATGACACAAACCGTGACCACTGCTGCCGGAGAGCGCCAGTTCCGCTACCTGATGCCCGTCGCCGTGATCTTCGCGGGCGCGCTGATAGCCTCGAATATCATCGCGATCAAGGTGGTGGACATTTCGGGACTGGTGGGTGGCTGGCTCGACTACTTCCAGCCGGCCGCCATCATCGTCTTCCCGGTTTCCTACATCATCGGCGACATCCTGACGGAGGTGTACGGCTACGCCACGGCGCGGCGCGTCATCTGGTCGGGCTTCTTCGCAAATGCCATGGTCGTGCTCGCGATCGTGGTCGCCCAGGAGATGCCGGCGGCGCCGTTCTGGGGGGACCAGGAGGCGTACGACGCGATCCTCGGTCAGACGTGGCGCATCGTGGGCGGCAGCTTCACGGCGATCCTCGTGGGCGAGTTTGCGAACTCGTTCGTCCTGGCCCGTCTGAAGCGGAAGACGCAGGGCCGCTTCCTCTGGATGCGTACGATCAGTTCGACCGTCATCGGGCAGGGCCTCGACTCGGCCATCTTCCTCACGATCGCGTTCTTCGGGACGGCCACGATCGCGAACGGCGAAGCGTTGTGGGCGTTCGTCTGGCGGGCGTGGCTCATCAAGACGCTCTACGAGGTCGTGGCGACACCGCTGACGTATCTGGTCGTGAACACGATGAAGCGTCTGGAGGGCGTGGACGTCTACGACACCGATACGGACTTCAACCCGATTCCGCTTCCCTTCGGCCTCTCCATCAAGCGCTAGCCGTGGTGCTTGCGCGCTCGCACGGCGAGTCGCAGGCTGGCCCGGATGAGCGACAACGAATTCGCCACCGACGGCACGATCGACTCTTTCGAGAACCAGCACCGCGAGCGTGACTACGAGATCCGCTTCGATGCGCCGGAGTTCACGAGTGTGTGTCCGATGACGGGGCAGCCGGACTTCGGGACGATCACGCTGGTCTACGTGCCGGAGGGGCGGTGCATCGAGCTGCGCAGCTTCAAGTTCTACCTGCAGGCATTCCGCCAGCGGGGCATCTTCTACGAGGACGTGGTGAATGTGATCCTGGACGACGTGGTGGAGGCGATCTCGCCGCGTAGGGCGACCGTGATCGGGGACTTTCACGCTCGCGGCGGTATCACGGCGCGGGTGACTGCCACGCACCCGCAGGCGTAGCATCGGGCGCGCTCATGGCGGTGAAGCAGGACCCGGGCGGCTTTCCCCAGCGAAAGCTGAAGGACACTCCGACGGTGACGCCGGGGCAGATGCGCGAGGTTCAGCGCGCCGCCCAGGAAGTGTTCCACTACGACATCCTGCAGGCGGTGGAGAACGCGGGCCAGGCCACCGCTCAACTCGTCCTTGCGATGCTGGGCGGCAGCGCGAAGGGTCAGCGCGTGGTGGTGCTGGCGGGGGGCGGGCATGTCGGCGCGGCGGGGCTCTGCGCGGTGCGCCACCTTGACAATTGGGGCGTCCAGGCAGAGCCGCTCCTGGGCGAGGTGGAGACGCAGATGAGCTTCATTACGCGGCGCCACCTGCACATCCTCGCGGAGTCGGGCATCGCGGAGCCGCACGACAGCGACACCAGTGAGCACACGGCGGAGGACCACCTGCTGCGGGCCGAGCTGATCGTCGATGCGCTGGTGGGGTATGGGCTGGAGGGCGCCCCCACGGGGCTGGCGGCGGCGGTCACCCAGATTGCGGGGGCGTCGCGTCGGCCCGTCCTTGCGCTGGACATTCCGACGGGAGTGCATGCGGGGACGGGCGTCGTGAGCAGTCCCTCAGTGACGGCGTCCACGACGCTGGTGTTCGATCTGCCGAAGACGGGCCAGGTGCTGCCGGTGTGCGCGAAGAACGTCGGTGAAATGTATGCGGCGGACCTGGGGGTACCGCGGGCGGCCTACGAGCGGCTGGGGATCAGCACGCGAGGGGTATTCGCCGAGGGACCCATCGTCCGGCTGCGGCGGTAGCGGCTAGAACTTGCGGGAGTCCCAGAGCACGTCGCCCTGTCCGCTGACGTGGTTCTGGAGGCGGGAGGCGACGAAGAGCAGATCGCTCAGACGGTTGAGGTAGGGCGCGACGAACTCCCCGACCGGTTCTTCTCTGCTGAGTGCGAAGGTGAGCCGCTCGGCGCGGCGGCAGATGGTGCGGGCGAGGTGGAGGTGGGCGGCGGTGGGGTCGCCGCCGGGGAGGACGAAGCTGGTGAGGGGTTCGAGATCGTCGTTCCACTCGTCGATCCAGGACTCGAGCTGGTCGACGTGGCGGCTCTCGACGCGCGGTCCGGTGGCTGCCTCCCCTAGCTGCCGGGGCGTGGCGAGTTCGGCGCCGAGATTGAAGAGGACCTGCTGGATCACACCGAAGGGCTCGGCGAGTGGCGGAGCGAGGCCCGCGGCCACGGCGATGCCGATGGCGCTGTTGAGCTCGTCGACGGTGCCGTAGGCGTCGATGCGAAGGCTCTCCTTGGGGACGCGCTGTCCGCCTGCGAGAGCGGTCGTGCCATCGTCGCCGGCGCGGGTGTAGACGCGGTTGATGCGAACCATGGGCCAAGCATGCCGGAGCAGGGGGAAGCGGGCCACCCTGCCCCCCCTTTCGCCCATGGGCGCGGGCGCGGAGAATGAGCGAGGAGGCTGCCGTGCCCGATACGATCCGCTGCGAGCGCTGTCTCACCCCTATCCGGGGCAAGCCCCACATGATGGCCACGCGGCGCTATTGCTGCGCAAGCTGCTCGGTGGGCTCCGCGTGCGAGCACCAGGGGGTGCGCCGCGGTTCCGCCATCCGTCGCTACGACGGCAACTTTGACCGCTTCAGGCAGGTTGCGCGGCGCTCCGGCCCCTACGAGCGGGAGCGGACGACCGGCTCGGGTTGACGCAGACCGCGGGCCTCTCCACCATCGCGATATGGCTCTTTACGAATACCAATGCCCCGACTGCGGCACGCGCTTCGAGAAGCGCATGCCGATGAGCGACGCCCTTCAGCTCTCGCCGTGCCCGGGTTGTGGCGCGCAGGCGCGGAAGGTCATAGGGAACTTCGCGGTGGTTGGGCGCGCGGAGGCGGGCGCGGGCGATGGGCCCGCCCCCTGGGAGGACGGAAGTGACGGGGACGTGGAAGGCGACGGCGCCCCCGACGCCGGGGGCATGGACGACCTCACGCACCACGGGCACAGTCACGGGCACCCCCATCCCCACTAGGACCGCCCGAAAACCTCTTGTTGCCCCCTTGTATTAGTGGTAGCAAAGGTATATGGTTGCCCATATGGAGAAGAAAACAACGCTCAACCTGGATGAGACCATCATGGAGAGGCTGAAGGCCGAAGCCATGCGCCGGAAGACCACCATGGGTGCGCTCGTGGAGGCCGGGATAAGGCGGATCCTGGCGGAGGGCGAGGCGCCTGCTCCCGTGGCAGGTGACCTGCCGCCTCTGCCTATCGCGAACATGGGCGAGCCGCTGGTGGACATCGCGGACCGCGAGGCGCTCTACGAAGCGATCGATCGGGAGCGAGATGAGCGCCTCTACGGAACCATCCCGAGAACCCCCAGGGGAGAGGCCCGCGGTGTTCCAGGGCGGCGGGAGCTTGCTGTGGCCGAGGACGTGGCGCCCTACGACGTCGGCGGCGACGCGCGGGACGGGACGGACGAAGACTAGGTGCTGGCCGTCGACACCAACGTGCTGCTGTACGCAGCCAATGCAGACTCCGAGTTCCACGAACCTTGCCTGAGCCGGCTAGAGGGTTGGCGGCGCGATCCGTCGCCGACTTTTCTGACGTGGAACGTCTGCTACGAGTTCCTGAAGAACGCCACGCATCCGAAGGTCTTCCGGGGACCCTGGCGGGTCGAGCTAGCGATGGGCTTCATCGAAGCGTTGCTCGCGTCTCCGGGGTTCACCCTGCTGACCGCAACACAGCGGCACGCGGCTGTGCTGGCTCAGACGCTGGCTGAACTGCCCGAACTGCGTGGTGGCGTCCTGCATGACCTCCACACCGCTGTGCTGATGCGTGAGCACGGCATCAGCCGCATCTGCACCAACGACAGGGACTTCCAGCGCTTCCCGTTCCTGACGGTCGTCGACCCACTGGAGTGACGCGGAAGGCCCCGCCGGGTGGCGGGGCCTTCATGCATGGGTGTTCGCTGGCGGGCAGGTGCGCCGTCAGCCCGGACTGCCCCGGTTACTCCTTGTGGAGAATGGCGAGGGCCACAGCGCCGGCGCCAAGGGCGATGGCCGCGAAAGCCATGGTCGAGGCGAGCTGGAGGATGGTTGCGCCGAACTGCGAGGCATTGAAGATCTGCTCTCCGATGCCGACGAGGGAGACGATAGCGCCGATGAGTGCGACTCCCACCGCGGCGAGCACGAGGTAGACGGCAGCTTTGAGTACGAGAGCCGCTGTGAAGTCTTTCATCTGTTACTCCTCCTCGGGAGCGTGCTGGTCCACTTCGGGGGTAGAACGAAATCAGATCGACTGCGAGTGTTCGAGGGATACATCCTTACCGGATGCCTTGTGAGGATACTAACAATTACCGTTGCGGATGGCGAGGGCAGAGCGGAGATACGAGTTGCGCGAAGAGGCCCCGCCAGCTGGCGGGGCCTCGCGCCTGATTGCCGGTGTCGAGGGGCTAGATCTCCAGCATGGCCGCGACTTGCTCGCGGTGGAAATCGGCGTCGCCCCAGAAGAGCTCGGCGCGCTTCTGGCGGCGGAAGTAGAGCTGGATGATGTAGTCCTTGGTGAAGCCGATTCCGCCGTGGATCTGCTGGCCGTGGGCGACGACGCGGCGGCTGGCCTCGCTGCACCAGGCCTTGGCCATGGAGGTATCCATGTTCTGGGAGGGCTCGTTCTCGCTGGTGGCCCAGGCGGCCTTGTAGGTGATGAAGCGCATGCCGTCGACATCGGTGACCATGTCGGCGGCCTTGTGCTGGATGGCCTGGAAGGAGCCGATGGGGCGGCCGAACTGGACGCGCTCCTTGGCGTAGTTGACGGCGATCTCGAAGTCCTTCTGGGCGAGACCGACGAGGTAGGCGTTCTCCAGGTTCACGGCGATGTTGCGGGCGCGCAGACTCAGCTCGGCGTCGACAATCATGATGTCGTCGGCGCTGACACGGACGTTGTTGAGGACGACCTCGGCCTGCTTGTCGCTGGCGATGGTCTTGAGGAGGTTGACCTCCACGCCGGCCTGGTCGCGCGCGATGATGAAGTTGGCGAGCTGGCCGTCGGGCGTGTTGCCGACGACGTGCAGGTAGTCGGCCACGTTGGCGTCGGGGACGAAGAGCTTCGAGCCGTTGAGCACGTAGTCGTCGCCGTCAGTGCTGGCGGTGAGGGCGTAGCCCGCGCGGTCCCAGCGGCCCGACTCCTCGGTGACTGCGTAGGTGTGGATGGCGGTTCCGCTGGCGATGCCGGGGAGGTACTTCGCCTTCTGGGTGTCGTTGCCGCCGATAACCAGCCAGGCGGCGCAGGTGGCGTTGGGGATGAAGGGACCGGGCACGAGCGCCCGCCCGAACTCCTCGACGAGGACGCAGAGGTCGAGGTAGCTGAAGCCGGAGCCGCCGTTCTCCTCGGGGACCATGAGGCCCTGCCAGCCGAGGTCGGCCATCTTCTTCCAGAGGTCGGGGCTGTAGCCGGCCTCGTCCTCTTCCATGGCCCGTACGTGCTCTTCGGGGCACTCGTTCTCGAGGAAGTCGCGAGCCGACTCGCGGATCAGGGTCTGCTCTTCGGTGAGGCTCAGATCCATCGTTTGTCCGTCCTTCATCAAGGTCGCGAAGCGGGCACACAGGAACGCGCGACCCTCCGCGGGGATAGCCGGGCGAGTCTAGCACGCGCGCCGGAGAGCGTCAGCGCAGCTCCCCCCAGGCGTCGAAGAAGCGCTCCTGAAAGTCAGTTGCGGCGAGGATTGCGGCGGGGTCCCTGGGGCTGCCTTCGTCGACAACCGCGACGAGCTTGTCCTCAATGTCGTCGCGACGGCGCACGATGGCGATGACGGTGGCCTCGCAGCGATCCAGGGGCTCCTTGGCGTCCAGCACGTAGACGTCGATGGGGTGGCCGTCGGGGCAAGCGTTCCCGGGACAAAGCCGTAGTTGACGCCGTAGACGATGTCGTCCTCGCGGGGGTGCGTGCTGCCGAGGGGCCGGTCGATCTCGATCGTGACGCGACGTCCGACCCAGTCGGCGTGGAGGAGGGTGGGGTCCATGGGTTCGAGTTTCGTCCTGAAACCGCTACCCCGCAACGGCTGGGGAAGCATTCAGGCCTCACCGTGGGGACATGGCTGTGGCAACCACCTCGTACAGCCTGAAGGGGATCGCTGCTGTGGTAGATGGACACCCTTCCCCGCTAAGAATCCTCTGAGCAAGTAGGCTGCCGCCGTCGATTTGCTCCGGCGGCAGGTTGTAGTGGACAAGGAGGACGGCAGGGGAGGGGGCCGGGGGAGGTCGGGGGCCTCGTTTGCCCTCCCCTCGCGCTTCGACGGGCGCGGGGGACGCACTGCTCCCCGGGTCAGGCGAGTTGGGGCTCGGCTCTGAGCAGGTTCGTCAAGCCCAGCAGCAGCGCCAGCCGCTCCCGGTTCTTCGCCAGACCGCGGTAGCGCACCTTGTCGTAGCCGAAGCGCCGCTTCACCGCGAGGAAGGGGTGCTCCACCTGCGCCCGCAGCGACGCCTTCTCCCGCTCCGCCCGCGCCGCCGCGCTCCCCGGCTCAAGCAGCCGCCTCAGGCCGGGTCGCATGGCTACGCGCCACGCGACCTCCGCGCGCGCCTGCTCGGGACGCTTCTCCACGCCCTGGTAGCCCGCGTCGCCGTACGCCTCCCGCTCCTCGCCGTGCAGCAGGCGGTGCGCCTCCGTCACGTCGGCCACGTTCGCCGCCGTCGCCCTCATGCTGTGCACCAGCCCGCTGTCGGCGTCCACGCCGATGTGCAGCTTCATGCCGAAGTGCCACTCGTTCCCCTTCTTCGTCTGGTGCATCTCCGGGTCGCGCGCGCGCCGCCGGTTCTTCGTCGACGAGGGCGCCGCGATGATGCTGGCGTCCACAATCGTGCCTTCGCGCAGGCGCAGGCCCCGCTTCGCGAGGTGGGCGTTGATTGTCTCGAACAGCTTCGTCCCCAGGTCGTGGCGCTCCAGCAGGTGGCGGAAGTGGAGGATGGTCGTCTCGTCGGGAATGGCCTCGCTCAGGGTGAGGCCGCAGAAGCGCCGCACCGACTCGGCTTCGTAGAGGAGATCCTCCATCGCGGGGTCGCTGAGGTTGTAGCAGAGCTGGACGCAGTGGATGCGCAGCATCACCGCCAGCGGGTAGGGCCGCCGTCCCCGTCCCGCCTTCGGGTAGTGCCGCTCGATGCGCGCCTCCAGTGCCTCCCAGGGCACGAGGCTGTCGATGCGTTCGAGGAACAACTCACGGCGGGTCTTCCGCTTCTTCTGCTCGAACTCCACGCTGGCGAACGTCGGCTGGTGCATGGGGGCGCCCTCCCTCTCCGGTCCGTGCCCCATGATCGCATCTGCTCACTCGCTCTGGCGAGTTGTTCAGACTGTCCCTAACGCAACAATGCCGCCTGGGGTGACCGCAATGCAGGATGCGTCTTTGCCGTGGGAGATCCGGATTGACACGGGAAGCCTCGCGGTTCGGACTTCTTCGTTGGACCGGCTCGAAGTCTTCTACAGGCCTTCCGATGAGCGGCTCGCCGAACTGGGTTGCGACACATCAGCGGGCCACTCGGGTGAAGTCAAGTTGCTTGAAGTCGAACTGGATGGACACTACATAACGATGTTCCCGACGAACATGGTCTCCCGAGAGAAGTTCCTCCAACCCAAGTACACACAGATCCAGGACATCACAGTAAGGCTCCCCTTGGATGCCGACTTTCCGTCCACAGAGGACGACATCCTCGACCTTCTCGATGACCTCCCATCATGCTTCGTTAAAGACTTCAACTATGGGCTTGGCTTCACTCAGAAACATAGACATATAGCGCGTGCGATAGAAGAACTGTCGGATTGTGTAAGTGTCTTCATTGGACGTGATTTCCACACGTTCACCGACACTAAGCGCCACGACTTCTATCTCTCGTCCGCAGACTTGGACCACGTGAGGCGAGGCATTGACAGGGTTGTCACGACTGCCCGCAATGTGGCGGCGGCCGTCAACAGCGCGACCGTCTACAACTTCCTTGCCGAGAGAGTCGGAGAGCCAGAGGTGCCTGTGAGATTCGGGAAGAGCTCACTGCGTAAGGCGCTAACCTCGAAGATTCTTCAGGGAGACCACTTCCTTCCTGAAGACGAACAGGAGCTTTTTCTTGACGTCCTGGTGGCTAATGCACGCCAGCTTGCAGTGGGGCAACCGAAGAGGGTTGCACTTGTACAGCAGGAATTGGAGCTTGCGAATCTCGACACGATAATTACCAGATACGAGCAGATGATCCACGAACATGAGAAGGAAGAAGCTTGGCAAAGATTCTTCAGTGACAACCCCTTTATACTCAGCATGGGCTTCGGGTATCCTGTGGTCCTTGTTCAAGAACAAGCATTTGTTGGCGGAAGAGATGTTTCTGGAAAAGGCGACAAAATCGCAGATTTCTTGTTCAAAAATAAAATCACTAATAACTCAGCAATTGTTGAACTCAAAACGCCACAGGCTGCACTCCTCAGCTCTAAAGTGTTTCGGCGCGGAGTGTATGGACCCCACAAAGAATTAGTCGAAGGCCTCAGTCAAGTTCTGGACCAGAAGCATAGATTTGAAGGGGAAATCGCTCAAATCCAGCGCAATAGCAAGAGGCAAGACTTCGAAACATACTCAGTGAGATGTTGCCTCCTTATCGGAATGACACCAGAGGGTGAAGCACAAAGGAAGGCCCTCGAACTCTTCAGGGGGAATTCAAAGGACGTTGAAGTAGTGACGTTCGATGAGCTTCTGGAGAAACTTCGAGAGCTACGGTCATTCCTGCAACCCGAAACAGTTGAGAGGCAAGCGTAGCGCGCTGCTGGCCGCTCGGGCTGCGGGGCTAGCGGTTGCGCTGGACGAAGCGGCCGATGCGTTCGAGGGCGCGCTCGATCTGCTCGTAACCGCTGGCGTAGCAGGCGCGCACGAAGCCTTCGCCGCAGGCCCCGAAGGCGGTGCCGGGCACGACGGCGACGCGCTCCTCGGCAAGGAGGCGCTCGCTGAAGGTGGTGCTGTCCATGCCGGTGGGGCGGATATCGGGGAATGCGTAGAAGGCGCCCCGGGGGCGGAAGGCGGGGAGGCCAACCGCATGGAGGCCATCGACCATGAGGCGCCGGCGGCGGTCGTACTCGACCAGCATCTCCTGGACGAACGACTCGCCGTGCTGGATGGCGGCGAGAGCGGCGTACTGGGCAGCGGTGGGGGCCGACATCATGACGTACTGGTGGACCTTCATGGCGGCTTCGGCGAGGGGCGCGGGGGCGGCGAGCCAGCCGATGCGCCAGCCGGTCATGGCGTAGGTCTTGCTGAAGCCGCCGATGAGGATGGTGCGGTCGCGCATGCCCTCGATGGAGGAGAAGCAGGTGTGCTCGCCCTCGTAGGTGAGGCGGGCGTAGAGCTCGTCGCTGATGACGGCGAGGTCGTTCGCGGCGGCGACTTCGGCAACGGCCTCGAGGCTGGGGCGGTCCATGGTCGCGCCGGTGGGGTTGGCGGGGTAGCCGAAGAGGAGAGCCTTGGTCTGCTCGGTGACGCGCTCGGAGACATCGCTGGCGAGCAGGCGGAACTCGTGCTCGGCGCTGGTGGGGACGGGGCGGAAGCGGCCCTTGGCCATGGTGACGGCGGGCTCGTAGGCGACGTAGCTGGGGTCGGGGCAGAGCACCTCGTCGCCGTCGTCGATGAGGGAGCGGAGGGCGATGTCGAAGGCCTCGCTGGAGCCGCTCGTGACGACGATCTCGGTGGCGGGGTCGTAGGAGACGCCGTAGAGCGTCTGGAGGTGCTCGCTGAGAGCCTCGCGAAGCTCGAGCAGGCCGTAGTTGGAGGTGTAGTGGGTTTCGCCACGGTCGATGCTGTCGATGGCAGCGCGGCGGATGGGCTCTGGCGTTACATAATCGGGCTCGCCGACACCGAGGGAGATGACGTCGTCGATCGTGCTGAGCAGGTCGAAGAATTTGCGAATGCCGCTGGCGGGCACGGAGGCGAGGCTCCGCGAGATGAAGCGTTCGGCTCCGGGGGAGGCGTCGTCCACGGCCCCGTTCCTTCCGTCCCCCGCGGGTGGCGGATACGAAAGAGCCGCCCCGCGGGCGGCTGTCTGTTCTGTGCGTCCTTCGACCGCTCGCATACTAGCCGCGCGCTTGCGCCGCCGCCGCAGCGGCAGTCGGGAGACACGTGGCGGTCAGCTTGCGATCCACGACTCGGACTCTGGGCAGGGGGCGCACTAGGGTCAAGGGAATCGCGGAGGGCCTAGAGTGGAGCGATCTGGTTTGCCTGCCCGAGGGACTGTTCGAAGGCGTGCCCGATCTGGAGGATGCTTCCTTCGGCGCCGATGTCGCCGATGATCTGGAGGCCGACGGGCAGCCCCTCGCTGAGGCCGCAGGGGAGGCTGAGGGCGGGCAGGCCGGCGACGGCGCTGGGGAGCGTGTAGACGTCGTTCAGGTACATGGCGTACGGGTCGTCGAGCTTCTCGCCGCAGGGGAAGGCGATGCCGGGGGCGGTGGGCGTGACGAGGGCGTCGTAGCGGGTGAAGGCCTCGCGGAACTCCTGCGTGATGAGGGTCCGCACCTTCTGCGCCTTCAGGTAGAACTGGTCGTAGTAACCGGCGCTGAGGGCGTAGACGCCGAGCATGATGCGGCGCTTGACCTCGTCGCCGAAACCCTGTTCGCGGGTCTGCTCCATGTTCTCCCACATGCTGCCGCCGCCGCGCTCGCTGAGGCCGTACTTGACGCCGTCGTAGCGGGCGAGGTTGGAGCTGGCTTCGCTGGGGGCGATCAGGTAGTAGACGGCGAGGGCGTGCTTGGTCATGGGCAGGGAGAGGTCGGTGTCGACCTCGCAGCCGAGCGACTCAAGGCGCGTGAGCGCCTCCTCGATGCGGGCGCGGACGCCGGGCTCCATGCCCTCGACGAAGTACTCGCGGGGCACGCCGATCTTCTTCCCGGCGACGTCGCGGCCGAGGTAGTGACGCGTGTCCGGCCGGGGGGCGGGATCACTGGTCGAATCGCGGGGGTCATGGCTGCTGATGCCATCGAGGATGGTGGCGACATCCTCGACGTCGCGGCCGATGGGGCCGACCTGATCGAGGGAGCTGCCGAAGGCGATGATGCCGTAGCGGCTGACGTGTCCGTAGGTGGGGTCGAGGCCGACGACGCCGCAGAGGGCGGCAGGCTGGCGGATGCTGCCGCCGGTGTCGCTGCCGAGCGCGGCGAGGCACTCGCCCGCGGCCACGGCTGCGGCGGAGCCGCCGGAGCTGCCGCCGGGGACGCGATCGGTGTCCCAGGGGTTACGCGTGGGACCGAAGGCGGAGTGCTCCGTGCTCGAGCCCATGGCGAACTCGTCCATGTTCGTCTTGCCCACCATGACGGCGCCGGCGCGCTTGAGCTGCTCGTAGACGTGGCTGTCGTAGGGCGGCACGAAGTCGGCGAGCATGCGCGAGCCGGCGGTCGTGCGGACGCCCCGTGTGACGATCAGATCCTTGACGGCGAAGGGGATGCCGGTGAGGGGGGTGGCCGTTCCGGCGGCGAAGCGCGCGTCGGCCTCGCGCGCCTGCTCGCGGGCGACCTCGTCGGTGCGGGTGATGTAGGCGTTGACGCGGGGCTCGACCGAGTCGACCCGGGCGAGGACGGACTCGGTGAGCTCGACTGCGGAGAACGCGCGTGCGCGGAGGCCGTTCTGGGCTTCGTGGGCCGTCAGTTCCCAGAGATCGCTCATTCGAGGACCGCTCGCACGCGGATGAGGCCGTCCTCGACCTCGGGGGCGTTGCTGAGCGCGTCGTCGCGCGCCAGGGAGGGCGCGACGGAGTCGGTGCGCATGACGTTCTGGAGGGGCAGGGGATGGGCGGTGGGCTCGACATCGCTGGTATCGACGGCGGCCAGGGCCTCGAAGTGGCCGAGGATGTCGGAGAGCTGGGTGGTGAGGCGATCGATCTCGGCTTCGCTGAGGCCGAGGCGTGCGAGCCTGCCCATGTGGAGGACCTGGTCGTGGGAGATGGCCATGGCGCGATCGTACACAGCGTCTTCGGCACGTGCCCGCAAGGGGGGGCTTTGCTAGGCTCAACTTGATGCGGCACCACGCCCATCCCTTGCTTCCGCGCTTGATCGTTTCCCGAGCCGACTGCGCTTTCGACGATGGCTAGCCGGGTTGTCATCCGCCACCGCCTGCGGAGGCGCCGCGTGCACGTGAAGCGGGGCGGATTCCCGATCTGGGCGATCGGCCTGCTGGTGCTGGGCGTGCTCTTCTCGGCGGGGCTGGCGGCGGGGGCGGGGAGCGTGTTCGCCGTCTATCAGCACTATGCGCGCGACTACGTCGCGATCGAAGATCTGCTGATCGACCGGCAGGTGGGGATCACGCGTGTCTTTGATCGCTCGGGGCAGGTCGAGCTGGGGGTGCTGACCAACCCGGCGCAGCAGCTTCTCCATCCCGTGGAGCTGGACGACATCGCGCAGAGCATGATCGACGCCACCGTCTCCACGGAGGACAACAGCTTCTGGACGCATCCGGGGGTGAACTATCGCGGGCTTGCTCGGGCCGCCTGGGAGAACTACCTCGGCGGGGGCATCGGCAGCGGCACGGGCGGTTCCTCGATCACGCAGCAGCTGATCAAGAACGTGTATATCTGCGGGAGCTTCACGGACCTGGAGAACCCCTGCGTGGCCGAGCGCACGCTCGATCGGAAGCTGCGCGAGATCGCCTACGCAGTCGAGCTGGAGAGGGACTACGACAAGGAGCAGATCCTGACCTGGTATCTGAACCAGATCTCGTACGCCGACCGCTACGTGGGGGTGCAGGCGGCGGCCGAGGGGTACTTCCGCAAGAACGCGGCCGACATGACCCTGGCGGAGTCGGCGATGCTGGCGGGCATTCCGGCCTTTCCCACGCGCTACCACCCGCGCCTGAACTGTCTCCGCGACGACGACGACAACTGCATCCTCGACGCGCTCGGCCGCCTGACCGTGGGGGGCGAGGCGAAAGCCCGCCAGGAGGACGTGATTGACCTGATGGTCACGCACGGCTGGATCACGTACTCGGCGGGGGAGGACGCGAAGGGTGTCACGCTCTACGTGTATTCCGCCGCGACAACCGCCGCCCAGGATGCCTCGGCGTTCATCGACAACCAGGTGGAGCCGCGCCTGGTGCGCATGTGCGAGGCGGGCCTTCTGCCGAAGCTGGAGAACGTGGACGACTGCGTGACGAGCGTGCACAGCGCCGGCTGGACGGTACGCACGACGCTCGACTGGGAGGCCACTCAAGCCGCGCTGACGATGGCGCGGGCGGCGATCGAGCGGGGGCTGGAGGCGGGTTGCGAATGCCACAACGCGGCCATCGTCACGATCGAGCCGGAGACGGGTGAGGTGCTGGTGTACGCGCCCAACCGGGACCCATCGTTCACCGCGGACCCGCGTGTGGCCGGCAATGTCGACCAGTTGGTGGAGATCAACCAGCCGGGGTCGGCGTTCAAGCCGGCGGTGTATCTCGCCTGGTTCGAGTACGCGAAGAAGGCCCCGATGAGCATTCTCTGGGACACGAACCCGCTGGAGATCACGGGCCAGAACGTCGAGATCACGAACCCGCGGGCGGCGCCGCGCAGCGAAGGGCTGATCACGGCGCGGGCCGCGCTGGGAGGCTCCCAGAACGTGCCGGCGTACCGCGCGGCGCAGGAGGCGGGCATCGAGAACGTGATCACGATGGCGAAGCTCCTCGGTATCACCACGATCGAGCAGCAGTTCGACCCCACCTTCGTCTCGCACCTCGACATCTACTACGGCGCCTCGATTGCGACGGGCGGGGCCAACATCCGTGCGGTCGACATGGCCTACATGAATGCGACCATCTCCAACATGGGGGTGATGGTGGGGGTGCCCCACCACGCCAGGACGGTGGCGCCCGAGAGCCTGAACAACACGGCCTTCGACGAGGGCATCGACTACGAGACCGCGCTCCAGCAGAAGCTCGAATTCCAACGCGGACACCTGCGGCTGCCGGGGACGCGCCCGCTCGACCCGGTGGTGGTGCTGGAGGTGCGCGATATCAACGACCGCGTCATCTTCCTGCACGAGGGGCCGCAACGGATTCGCGCGGTCGATGCGGGCAGCGTCTGGCTGCTCCACAGCATCATGTCGGACTGCACGGCCCGCTTCGTGATCTGGAGCTGCGGCGAGAGCAACGAGGACATCAGGCTCGATGTATTTGTGAACGGGGAGAAGCTGACGACGGGGATCAAGACGGGCACGCAGCAGGGTCCGTTGGACGCGGCGGACACGCTGGAGACGTGGATGAACGGTTATTCGCGCCACGCCGCCACCGCTGTGTGGATAGGAAACGCGACGAATGAGCTGGTGATCGATGGGCCTTCAGGGGAGTACGCGTCCGCGCGGACGACCCTCTGGCTGTTCAAGAACTGGATGGGCGAGTACCACAGCTACCTGTTGGAGGAGGGGTTGGAAGCGCTCAAGGACTTCAAGGAGCTGCAGCCCGAGAACGTGGATCTGGCTGCATTCACTACGCCCGCGACGGACCGCCATCTCGCGGGCGGCTGCGAGCAGGTAGTGGAGGCGTGGGTCCGGAAGGATGTCGAGTACGAGGACGTTTGCGAAACGGCGATTATCGACACGCGCAATGGGCTGCTCGCCTCGAGCAAGACGCCGCAGCGGTTCCGGCAGGTCCAGCGCTTCGTGAAGCTCCCCGAGTGGGAGGCCGAGCTGGCGATCAAGCTCGTGGAGGAGCCTCCGGAGAAGCTGGACGTGCTCATTCCCATCATTCCGGAGGAGGCCAGCACGGGTCTGCGCGCCGTCCAGATCGTCTCGCCGTTCCCGAGCGCCAAGGTGGTCATTGGGACGCCGGTGGTCGGCAGCGTGAACGTGGGGCGGCTGACTGAGTGGCTGCTCGAGATCGGCCCGGGGGCCAATCCCGGCGAGGAAGACTGGGTGCTGTTGGCCTCGGGCGAGGAGAACATGACGAACGAGACGCTGGGCAAGATCGTACTGGAGGAGTTCGCGTCGCGGGTTTACACGCTCCGGTTGACTGCCCGGCAAGGGCTGCTGGCCCCGCTCCGGGACACCATCCTCGTGAACGTCACGGACCGACCGCCCACGCCGCCGGTCACCCCTTCCCTCGACGGATCGCCGGAGCCCCAGATTCCGATACTCGACGGGCCGCTGGAGCCAGAAGAGCCAGAAGAGCCAGAAGAGTCGGAAGAGTCGGAAGAGCTGGAAGAGGCGGAAGAGCGGGAAGAGCCGTAGGGGCCAGCGCTAGCGGAAGCGGGCGCCCACCTTCAGGCCGACCTCGGCGGCCCACTCGCCGGCGTTCACCTTGCGCGCGCCCTGGGGCTGGACGCGCTTCACGTGCAGCACGCCGCCGTTCAGGCGCAGGTCGAAGCCGTCGTCCTCGATGCGCAGGACGGCGCCGGGCATGCCGGGCTCGTTGCGAAGGGTGAGGCGGCAGTCGAACACGCCCAGGCGTTCGCGACGGCGCATGGTCCAGGCGCCGGGCTGGGGGTTGCAGCCGCGGATCCGGTTGTAGACGCGCTGGGCATCTTCGTGCCAGGGGATGCGGGCGTGCTCCTCCCCGCAGGGCGGTTCGTAGGTGGAGAGCGCGTGGTCCTGTTCGATGCGGGAAGCCTCGCCCGCCTCGACGAGGGCCACCGCCTCCGCCATGGCGTCAACGCCCATGGGGAAGAGGCGCTCGAAGTAGAGCGAGCCGAGGGTGTCGTCGGGACCGAGTTCGCAGCGCTTCTGGAGGAGGATGGGGCCGGTGTCGAGGCCTTCGTCGGGCCAGAAGACGCTGAGGCCGGTCTCGGTCTTGCCGAAGATGATGGGCCAGTTCATGGCGGAGGAGCCGCGGTGGAGGGGCAGCAAACTGGGGTGGTACTGGATCGTGCCCTTCTCGGGAGCGGTGAGCGCCTCCTCGGGCAGGATCTCGGTGACAAAGGCCATCACGCCGAGTTCGGCGCCCGTCGCTTGCCAGGCCGCAAGGCCCTCGGGGCGCTTGAGCGAGGCGGTGTCGATGGGCGTGAGCCCCGCTTCCTCGGCGGCGACCCAGAGGGGGTCGGGTCGGGCGCCCTCGCGCGGTTCGGGGGCGGAGGCGGCAACGACTTCGACGCCCTCCTCGATCAGTCGCTTGAGCACGGCCTCGCCGAAGGCAGCCTGACCGATGATCGAGACGCGCATGTGCTCCCTCCTGAGTCTGGATCGCTCGGCGGGAGCCTACACTAGCGCCGGTCGCGAGCGTGTAAGGGCCGGCAGGGCCTACACTCGCATCACGATGCTGCAGCGACCAGTGTCCCAGGGAGCCCCTCAGGGCGGCGTAATCGCCGCCCTGGCCCGCGACGGAGCAGCGGCCAGGCCCCGCGCCTGAGCCGGTCCAGCCGTTCCGTCCCGCGTACCAGGAGGTTCCCAATGGTCTGTGTCGAACCGGCCCGCCTCAGCGATGCCGATGCCATCCATGCGCTCATTGATGTATGGGCGCAGCAGGGCGAAATGCTGGAACGCCCCCTCGGCGAGATTCACGAAGCGATCCGCGACTTCAAGGTTGCCCGCGAAGGGGGCGAGGTCGTGGGCTGCGGTTCGCTCCACATTATGGGGTCCGATCTCGCCGAGATTCGCTCGCTGGCCGTGCGCGAGGATCAGCACGGCAAGGGCGTGGGCGGCGCGATCGTCGATGCGTGCGTCTCCGAAGGGCGCGCGATGGGGATCGAGCGGGTGTTCGCGCTCACCTACCGCCCGACGTTCTTCGAGCGGCAGGGGTTCGTGCTCGCGAACGTGATGGACTTTCCCCAGAAGGTCTGGAACGAGTGCGTGCGCTGCCCGTTCTTCACGAATTGCCGCGAGATCGCGGTCGTTCGTGACCTGCGAACAGAAGCTGTCGATGTTCCGGTCGCTGTGGTTTCGTAGGCCGCCCTAGTAGCGCGAGATATCGATCTCCTTCTGGGTGAGGAACTCAAGCAGGGCGGGCGTGCCGGACTCGGTCTGGGCGATGCCGCGCTTGATGGCGGGGATGATCTCGGCGGGGTCGGTGACGCGCTCGCCGTAGCCGCCGAAGGCCTTCGCCATGTCGGCGTAGTTGCCGCTGATGTCGGTGCTGCGGTACTTCTCCGTGGCCGCCTGCATGATTGGAAGCTCGATCGCCATGGAGAAGTTGTTGAGCAGGATGGAGAGGATGGGGATGCGCTCGCGCACGGTCGTCTCGAAGTCCATGCCGGTGAAGCCGATGGCGGCATCGCCCCAGACGTTGATGCAGAGCCGGTCGGGGCGGGCGAGCTTGGCGCCCATGGCGTAGCCGAGGCCCGTGCCGAGCTGCGTCGTCTTGCCCCAGCCGATGTAGCTGAGGGGGGTGCGGCTCACCCAGAAGGGCGAAAGCTGGTCGCGGGGGCTGCCGGCGTCGTGCGTGATGATCGTGTTGTCGACGTCGACGGTGTGCAGCAGATCCCAGATCACGCGGTAGGGGGAGAGGGGCGAGGAGTCGTCGGTCAGCTTTGGCATCCACTCGGCGAGCCACTCCTGCTTCACGCTCGCGATGCGCTCGACGGTGCCGTCGCGGGAGGCGGTCGCGCCGTCAAGTTCGGCGAGGAGGGCGGCGAGGGTCAGCTTCGCGTCGCCGATGAGGGCGTGGGCGGAGGCGACGTCCTTGTTGATATCGGCGGGATCGAGGGTGGCGTGGATGATCGTCTTGCCGGGGGGCATGGCGACGCCGAAGCCGGTCGCGGCGAAGGAGCAGCCGATGCCGAAGATGACGTCGGCGTCGTGCAGGAACTCGTGCACGGTCCTGGGAATGGCGCGGCCGCCCGAGCCGAGGGAGAGGGGGTGGTCCTCGGGGAAGGCGCTCTTGCCCTGGAGGCTGGTGGTGACGGGGATCTGGAGGCGCTCGGCGAGCTCGCGGAGTTCGTCCCAGGCTTTCGCGTAGTGGACACCCTGGCCGGCGTAGATGACGGGCCGCTCGGCGTTGCGCAGCACCTCGGCAACGGAACGCACGGCCTCGGGGTCGGGGCCGGAGCGGAGGGAGGGGGCGGGCTCGTAGGCGAAGTCGTCGGGAACTTCCTCCTGGAAGACGTCGCCGGGAATCTCGATGAGCACGGGTCGCGGACGGCCGTTGCGCACCTGGGTGAAGGCGCGGCGCATGACATCGGGAATGGTCGAGCCGAGGGTGACCTGCTCGGTCCACTTGGTGACGTGCTGGAAGTTGAGGAACGAGTTGAAATTGGGGGCGATGTTGGTGAGGCGGCGGGCGTAGCCGCCGGGCATGACGAGGATGGGCACGGAATCGCCGTAGGCCTGGGCCACACCGCCGAAGGCGTTCTCCGCGCCGGGACCGTGCTGCATGGCGAAGACGCCGATGCGATCGCCGGAGTTGATGCGGCTGAAGGCGTCGGCCATGTGCAGGCCGACGCGCTCCTGGCGGACGATGATCGTGCGGATGTCGGCGCGCGCGGCCGCCTCGATGATGGGGTTGACGGGATAGGCGACGAGGAATTCGACGCCCTCGCGCTTCAGGATCTCGGCTACGGCATCGGCGACCTTCATGGCGTCCCCCTTTGGTGGCCGCGACGGGCCGTTCGCGGCTGCGCCAGTCTACCCGTCTGGCCCCCGCGCTTGCCGCAAACGAGGGATGGCGCGCACAATTCGGCGCCATGCCTCTACTCAGCGTGATTTCCGACACCCCAGGCGCTGGCAAGACCGGCGTCGCCGCCGCCGTTGCGCGCGCTCTTGCCTACACGGGCCGGCGCGTCTGGCTCGTACGTGGCGAAGGCGACGGCAACGCCGCCGCCGACGCGCACTGGTTCGCGAGCCTCGAGTTCGCGCCGGGAAGCGCCTCGACGCCGGTTGCGCCAGGCGTCATCCCGCCGCCTAGCGGCGACGAGATTGTCGTCGCCGAGCTCGATGCACCGCTGGAGCGCGCCGACGCGACGATTCTCGTGACGCGCGGGCTGCCAGATGAGGCGCGTGTGGCCGAGGTCGCGCCAGCGGCTGTCGTGGCGCTGGACGTGCCGTTGTCGGCGCTGGTGGAGGCACCCGACGAAGTTGGTGGCGCCGCCCTCATCGCGATCGCGGAAGACCGTACGCTCGCCGGCTTCAGCGTCTCGGAGGCGCAGGCGGTGCTGCGGGCGGAGACGCTGGTGGAGGGCGACGGGCTCGACCTGACCTGTGACCACCTCGTGATCGCGCCGATCGGGTCGGATTCGGGGCAGCCGTACCTGAGCCGCTTCGAGTCGAAGGCGGTGGTGGTGCGCTTCGACAAGACGGACCAGCACTTGGCCGCGCTGGCGACGGAGCCAGCCTGCCTCATCCTCACCGGCGGGAGGCGTCCCAGCGAGTACCTCTTCGACGCCGCGGCGGCGCTGGGCGTGCCCGTCATGCTCTCGCGCACGGACACGGAGAACACGGTGATCGCGCTGGAGGGCATCTTCGACCACACGCGCTTCCATGGGGAGCGCAAGCTTGAGCGGATGTCGGAGCTGCTGGGGGCTACGGACCTGGCGGAGCGGGTCGCGGCGGCGCTGGGCTAGGGGCTGCTCACGTCACTTGCTGAGCACGGCTCAGACTCCGCCAGCTGGGTAGCCGCGACATTCTCATGTTCGCGCTGTGCGAGAAAGAGGAGCTGGCTGGCGTAGCCAGCATGCTCGCCAAAGCGGTCTTGGGCCCACATAACTAAGACGTCGCCAGAGAGGTTCTTCTGCTCTGGGTAGTAGCAGTTCAAAGCTCTCTCTACCCACGTGTCCACCGGAAACGCCTGCGTCTTGTCCAGCGAGAACAGCGCGATGCAGTCAGCCACCTTCCCTCCGATTCCCTGACAGCCCATCAATCGTCGCTTCGCCTCGGCATAGCAAACATCAGGCTGCGAAAGGTGGTTCAGGTTCAGGCTGCGGGCGCGGATCCGCTCGGCGGCTTTGACAATCCTGGTGGGGAAGGACGGCAGCCCGACAGTCAATCCCTTGAGACCATTCTCGCTTGCTCCCCGCACCTTCTCCGGCTCCGGGAAGGTGTGGCGCACGTCTCCATGCAGCTCTTTTGGCTCTCCGAGCGAGCACGCGATGTTCTCTACACTCTTGCTGATGCGTTCGATCCGGTTGGTAGGAGAGCAGATGTAGGAGACGGTGGCCTGCCACGGGTCCGGTTGACGCAAGATACGCAGGTACGGGTAGCGGTTCACCAGCTTGGCCATCGTGTCATCGGCGCCTGAGAGTTCCTTGTGGACGGTCTCGACATCCTCGTCGAGCCTGAAGTAAGAGCGCAGCAGGTCGTCCAGATTCGCTTCCTCGCTGGCGCGATACTCCAGAATGTCGCCGACTTGCCGGACGTGGACGAGGTGCCCGGCCAACACGCCCGATAGCCAGCCGTCCTTCCACGAACGCCAGCGGAAGTCCTGCGTTCCGTCGAGGACTAGCTCCAATTCGAACCGTTCGTCGACCTTGAGTTTCCGTGTCTGTGCTGTCACCTGCTCGACGCCTGCTAGCCGCCGGAGCGCCTTCGCACGAGCGAGGTCGAGCGCCGCACGAGTCCTCCCAGTGCGCCTGTGCGTTCGCCGCCTACCTCCATGTGGTTGGGCGCCGGGCCGGGCGAGGCTGTGGGGGCCTTCTCGCGAGCGCAGAAGGGGCAGGCGAGCCAGGCGTAGTCGAGCGGCTTGCCGCAGCCGCCGCAGGGCTCTTTCAGGTCGGTCAGGCAGGCGGGGCAGACAAGGAAGTCGTCGCGCACGCGACGGCGGCAGGCGGGGCAGGCCTTCTGGTCGTCGAGGTCCTGCAGAATCGCCTCCTCTTCGAGGGAGCGCTCGTACAGATCGGTGAGGGTCTGGCGGGGCCGGAGGATGAGGTAGACCCAGTGCCCGGGGAGGAAGAAAGCGAGGACGAGGAGCACCGCGACGAGCTGCATGATGGGGTCGCGGGTGCGCTGACGAATATCGCGGAACACCCAGAAGATGAGGGCTACCCAGATAACGGCCCCGTAGACGGAGAGCACCGTGAGGACGAGCCGTATGGCGTCTTGCCACGAACCGCCGGGCCAGTCGAACATCGAGTCTCCCTCGCTCATTGGCCACGCACCCGGTGCGTAGCGCGCTTGCTGAGCGGCCAGTTTCTGAGATTACAGCATGACTCCGTAGGCGCGCGACGAAAACTGCTCAGTTTCCTGATCACACTGGGGGCGCGGGAGCGCCGGAGTCGATACGATAGGCCGGTGACGGCCGCCCAGCCCCCATCCCCGGCCGTCGAAGGCCTGAATCCGGCGCAGCGCGCCGCCGTGGAGCATCCCACGGGCGCCCAGCTCATCCTGGCGGGGCCCGGCAGCGGCAAGACGCGCGTCATCATGCACCGCATCGCCTGGCTGGTGGGGGAGCAACGCGTCGCCCCCTGGCGCATCCTGGCCGTGACCTTCACGAACAAGGCGGCGCGCGAGATGCGGGCGCGAGCGCAGGGCCTCCTCGGCGAGGATGCGGGCAAGCTGCACCTCGGCACGTTCCACTCGATGTGCGCTCGCTGGCTGCGCATCCACGGCGCGGACATCGGGCTCTCGCCCGACTACGTGATCTACGACGACTCCGACCAGACGGCGCTGATGAAGCGCGTGCTGGCCGCGCTTCACGTCGATCCGCGGCAGTTCACGCCCCGCTCGGTGCTCTCGGCGATTTCGAGTGCGAAGAGCGAGATGCGGGGGGCCGACCACTTCAAGGGGCAGAGCGAGAGCTACTTCCAGGAGGTGGTCGGACAGGCCTTCGTTCGCTACCAGCAAGGGCTGCGGGCGGCTTCGGCGCTCGATTTCGACGATCTGCTGGTGGAGACGGTGCGGTTGTTCCGCGAGTCGGAGGAGGCGCGGGAGCGGCGGGCGGGGCAGTACCTGCACGTGCTCGTCGACGAGTTCCAGGACACGAACCCGGCGCAGTACGCGCTGGCGAGCCAACTGGCGTCGGTCCACGGGAACATCTGCGTGGTGGGCGACCCTGACCAAAGCATCTATTCGTGGCGGGCGGCGGATGCGCGCAACACGCAGTACTTCCTGCGTGACTTCCCCGGGGCGGAGACCTACCTGCTGGAGCAGAACTACCGCTCGACACAGCCGATCCTGGACGCCGCCAATGCGGTGATCGCCAACAACCGCAGCCATATCGAGCGCGCCCTCTGGACCGAGCGCGAGGCAGGGCAGGCGCTCACGACCTACGAGGCCTACAACGACGAGGAGGAGGGGGAGTTCGTGGCGCGCGAGGTGGAACGCCTCGCCATGGCGAAGCGCCCGCTGGGCTCGATTGCGGTGCTCTACCGCACGAACGCGCAGTCACGCCCCATCGAGGACGCGCTGGTGCGGCATCGCATTCCCTACCGGCTCATCGGGGGGGTGCGCTTCTATCAGCGGCGCGAGATCAGGGATCTCATCGCCTACCTGCGGCTGGTCCACAACCGGCTCGACGAAGCGAGCCTGCTGCGCATCATCAACGTGCCCACGCGCGGCATCGGCGACACGACCCTGGCGCGCCTGTCGGAGTATGCGGGCTCGACCGGTCTCGCTATCTGGGACGCCTGCGAGGCGGCGGCGCGGGGCGAGTCCGTGCAGGGCGTGGCCCCGCGTGCTGCTGCGGCCATCCGCCGTTTCGTGCAGTCGATCGAGGCCCTGCGCGCGGAACGCACGCGTCCACTGGCGGAGCTGCTCGACCACGTCCTCATGGAGAGCGGTTACGCGGATTACCTGCGGGATCGCGAGGAGGGCGCGGAGGAGCGCCTGGAGAACGTGTTGCAGCTGCGCACCGTGATGGCGCAGTACGAGGACACGACGGGCGGTGAGGCGGCCGACCTCGCGAGCTTCCTGCAGGACGTGGCGCTGGTCGCGGATGTGGACGAGCTGGAGGGGGCGGTGGAGGCGATCACGCTGATCACGCTGCACGCGGCCAAGGGGCTCGAGTTCCCGGTGGTGTTCCTGGTGGGGATGGAGGAAGGGGTGCTGCCCCACATCCGCTCGTTCGACGACCCGCGGCAGTTGGAGGAGGAGCGCCGCCTTGCCTTCGTGGGCATTACGCGGGCGGAGGACTCGGTGTACCTGACTCGCGCCTACCGGCGCTACCTCGGTGGGCGACCGCAAACGAACCCGCCCTCACGCTTCCTGGCGGAGATTCCCGAGCACCTGCTCCAGCCTTACCGAAGCGGCGACAGGCGGACCGTACGGGAGCCAGTGGCGCCCGCTCTACGTCCCGCTGCCGCATCCGCGCCAGCTGCGACATCGGCTGCGGCCGTCGCCGCAGCCGAGCCCGAGTGGCAGGCAGGCGACCGGGTCCGTCACGCGCACTTCGGGGAGGGCATCGTGGTGAGCTGTCAGGAGCGCCGCGGGGACGTGGAGGTGGTGGTGGCGTTCGACGACACGAAGGCGGGGGTGAAGCGGCTGCTGCAGAGTCTGGCGCCGCTGGAGCGGGCGTAGGGGCCGGACCCCCGTCAGGAATCCTGGAAGTCCTTCCAATCCAAACCCAGGTGTCGGACAGCGGAACGAAGCGCGCCGATAGTCAGATCACGCCGTCCCCAGTCCGGTACGACAGTACCCAGCCGCGTCTCGGGGTTGAACCACTTCCTGTGCGAGCCCCCGCCGGGCCTGGGTACCTCGTGGCAGCCTAGCTTCGTTAGCTTTCGAGCCGCGTCCCGATACCTCACGAGACGGCGACGACAGCCTCGACGGACACGGCCCCGGTCCCCTCATCGGAGTAGATACCCGGCGGCAGCGCCTTCTCCATGAACTCGTAGAGCTCCACTACAGCTTCGAAGGCATCTTCGACATTCGTGAGTGCCTCGGCGATGGTCCGGCCTTCGGTAAGGAGCTCTGGAAGCAGCGGTGATGTGACGACATAACCGCCTTCGGGCTGGGGCTCTAGTACGAGGGGGATGCGTGCGATCATCGGTTCACTCCCGCATCGTCAAGTAGTCGCCATGAGAACATCGTAGCGCCTCTACAAGGGAGTTGTGCAGGGTGGCCCGGGGGCTAGTCGCCCGGCTCGCGCTTGGGGACCATGACCTTGCGGGTGAAGGTGAGGACGGTCTCGCCGCGCTGGTTGTAGCCGCGCGTATCGACCGTGACGATGCCGCGATCGTTGCGTGAGCGGGACTCGACCTTGTCGGTCACGGTGGTCTCGGCGTAGACGGTGTCGCCGTGGAAGGTGGGGGCCGTGTGCTTGAGCGACTCGATCTCGAGGTTCGCGATCGCCTTCCCCGAAATCTCGGTGACGGTCATGCCGAAGATGATCGAGTAGACGAGCGTGCCGACAACCACGTTCTTGCCGAACTGGGTCTCCTCGGCGGCATAGCGCGCGTCGATGTGGAGGGGGTGGTGGTTCATGGTCTGCATGCAGTGGAGGATGTCGTCGTACTCGGTGATGGTGCGTCCGGGCCAGTGCTTGAAGACATCGCCGACCTCGAACTCCTCGTAGTAGCGTCCGAAGTTCTCGCGCCCGTCGTGGACAGTCATGGTTTGGCTCCTGGCTGGTGTTGGCTCTTGGCTCTTTGGGGGTTGGCGGCTAGTCGATGGCGTAGTCGCGGAGGAGGTGGCGGGCGATGACGATCTTCTGGATGTCGCTGGTGCCCTCGGCGATGACCATGACCGGGGCGTCGCGGTAGTAGCGCTCGAGGGGGAGTTCCGTGCTGTAGCCGACGCCGCCGTGGAGGCGGAGGGCTTCGAGCACGACCTCCTGGCAGACCTCGGTGGCGAAGAGCTTGGCCATGCCCGCTTCGAGGTCGGAGCGGGCGCCGCTGTCCTTGCGACGGGCGGCGTCGAAGGTGAGGAGGCGGGCGGCGCGGATCTTGGTCGCCATGTCGGCGAGGCGGATCTGCTGGGCCTGGTGCTGGGCGATGGGCTTGCCGAAAGCGACGCGCCGCTGGGCGTAGGCGATGGCGTCCTCGAAGGCCGCTTGGGCGACGCCGACGCCGCGCGCGGCCACGTTGATGCGCCCCACCTCGAGTGCGCTCATGACGTGCTGGAAGCCGCGGCCTTCGTCGCCGCTGAGGAGGTTGCCGGCGGGAACGCGGGCGTTGTCGAAGGCGAGTTCGGTGGTCTCGACGCCCTTGTAGCCGAGCTTCTCGAGCTTGCGTCCGACGAAGAAGCCCTCCGTGTGGGGCTCCACGAGGAAGGCGCTGATGCCGCGGTGGGCGGGCTTCGCCTCGGTGTCGGTCTTGGTGAGCACGAGGTAGATACCCGCGCGCTGGCCGTTGGTGACCCACATCTTCTGGCCGTTGATGAGGTAGTCGTCGCCATCGCGGGTGGCCTGTGTCTTGATTGCCTGGGCGTCGGAGCCGGCGTCGGGCTCGGTGATGCTGAGGGCGCCGCGAATCTCGGGGTCGACCATGCGGGGGAGGAAGCGCTGCTTCTGATCGTCGGTGCCGTAGGTGGAGATGGCGTAGCCGACGAGCACGTGCGTGTTGAGCACGCCCGCGAGGCTCATCCAGCCGCGGGCGAGCTCGATGCAGACGCCGGCGTAGCACTCGAAGCTGAGGTCGAGGCCGCCGTACTCCTCCGGCACCTTGATGGCGAAGAGGCCCATCTCGGCCATGCCCGCCACGAGGGGCTCGGGGTACTCGTCGGCGTGCTCGTACTCGCTGGCGACGGGCTTGACCTCGCGGTCCACCCAGACGCCGACGTTCGAGACGATCTCCTGTGCGATGGGATCGAGGATGTCAGCGGCGAAGTCACGCGCCATTCAGCAGGTCCCTTCCTGGTCTCGGATGATGCGTCCGCCCGAACGCGGCCCTAGCTCCGCCCCTGCCCCTCGGCGGTGGCGCCCACGAGGATGGCCATGTTGCCGTCGGGGTGGCGGTTCTCGGACATGAGCTGGTGGCAGGCGCCGGTTTCCTCGAAGGGGAAGACGCGGGAGAGGCAGGGATTGATCTTGCCCTGGACGACGAGGTCGTTGAAGGCGGCCGCCTGCTCGTCGTTGGCGAAGTGCGAGCCCTGGAAGCGCTTCTGGCGCATCCAGAGGTAGCGCAGGTCGACATCGGCGTTGTAGCCGGTGGTGCCGGCGCAGATGACGATCATTCCGCCGGTGTCGCAGACGAAGACGGAGGTGGGGATGGTGTCCTCGCCGGGATGCTCGAAGACGATGCGGGGGTTACGGCGCTCGCCGAGCACGTCCCAGATGGCCTTGCCGAAGGCGCGGGCGCCCCTGGCGAACTCACCCATGCCGGACTGGTCTTCCCAGTTCGGCAGGCGACCCCAGTGGGAGAAGCTCTTGCGGTTGATGTAGCCGACGGCGCCGAGTTCCTTGCAGAACTCGCCCTTGGAGTCGCTGGAGACGACGGCGATGGGCTTCGCGCCCTGGAGGGCGGCGAGCTGGATGGCCATGGTGCCGAGACCGCCGGCGCCGCCCCAGATGAGGACGACGTCGTTTTCGCGCACCGTATGCGGCTGCCAAGAGCAGAGCATGCGGTAGGCGGTGGCGCCGACGAGTGTGGGGGCGGCGGCCTCTTCCCAGGTGAGGTGGGGGGCCTTGGGCAGGCACTGGTGCGCCTGCACGCGCGTGAACTGCGCGAACGAGCCCCAGTTGGTCTCGTAGCCCCAGATGCGGAAGGAGGGGTCGAGCATGGGGTCCTGTCCCGATGTGACCCAGGGGGAGTGGACGTTCCAGGAGCCGCAGTGGATGACGACCTCGTCGCCGACCTGCACGTTCGTGACGTTCTCGCCGACGGCGTAGACGATGCCGGAGGCATCGGAGCCGCCGATGTGGAAGTCCTCGGCTTCGCCGGCCTTCTGGCGGGCGGCGATCACATCGACGGGAGAGCCTCGGCCGGCCCAGACGTTGTTGTAGTTGACGCCAGCGGCCATGACGTAGACGAGCGCATCGTCGGGACCGACGGGGGGCACGTCGACGACCTCGGGAGCGAAGGCGTTGAGGGGTTCTCCGAAGCGCGACTCGCGGATGAGCTGCGCGTGCATCCGCGCCGGCACTTCGCCCGGTGGAGGAGCTTCGCCGAGCGGGTACAGATCGGTGTCGGTGCCGGTGGTCATGCGGCCCCTAGTGGAGAGGGTGTTCGGAATGTTACGCCTAGGCTTCGCAAGGGCAAATCAGAGCGATCGCAGACGCATCGGGGCGTGTCTGGAGACTCCCTGGGGACGGTGCACGTGAGCCATTCGGGTGGCGGCGTTCGTGTCCCCTGCGAGGAGGGCGAGCATGTTCAGACCGGGCATGGTCGATCCGCAGCCCTGGCTTCCCCCGGGCCAAGCTCTGTCGAAGTGTTGACGCCCTATCGAGCTGACCTCTAGGTTGCAGTACGCGTAGACACGGGGCTGATGGCGCGTTGTTGTTGCAGAGGCGGACTCGTCCGGGCCACTCTGTGCGGGCCTCTTGAAAGCGCGGCAAGGCGGTGACATGTCAGCTGACCGCTCGGGGTCGAGGTTGCCGGGCACAGCGAAGCTCGTTGCGTTAGTGGCTCTGGCCGTTCTGCTTATGGGAGTTCCTTTCGTGTCCGCCCGGGGCGAACAGGCGGGTACGATTCCAGATGCGCTCGAGCGGCCCCCCGAAGCGGCGATCCACGAGGATATTGGCGGCGCGACGGACCCCACCTCCACGCCTGGGGCCGCGGACGTGGGCAAAGCCGTGGTGTGGGCGACCTTCACCGACAATGGCGGGCGGGAAGCGTCGCTGAGCAGCGTGGCGCCGGTGGCGGTGACGACGGAGCTGCCAGATGTGTCGATCGCCAGTGGGCCAAGCCTCGTGACGGAAGGAACGCCCGCGGTGTTCACGCTGGCGCGCACGGGTGCGACGGCGGCGGCATTGACGGTTGCCGTTGGGGTGGCGGAGAGCGGTTCGATGCTGGACGGTGCGGCGCCGCCGCCGGCGACGGTGAGGTTCGGCGTCAGCGAGCGCACCACGACCCTGTCGGTGGTGACGGAGGATGACGGCGTCGTGGACGCCACGAGCACGGTGACGGCGACGATCGCGCCAGGGTCCGGCTATGCGGTTGACGCGCACGCCGGTTCGGCGAAGGTGTACGTCACCGACAATGACCGCATCTTCCTCCTTCCCGACCTGGTGGCCGATCCGCCCGTTCAGTGGGGCGAGGCGCAGCCGGTCACGTGGGCCGGAGAGGAGATACTGGCTCTGCGCTTCGAGGGGTATGTGACCAATCTCGGTGATGGTCCCCTGGATCTGTCGGGCGACCCCCGCTTGGCGGATCCGACGAATCCGACGAGCCACAACGTGTGGCAACGGGTGCAGACGGCAGCGGGCGACTGGGTCAGCCTGACCAAGCCCCCCGTGCGGTATCAGACCGCTGACGGACATAACCACTTCCACCTCATGGAGATCGCGGCGTACTCGCTGTGGGACGAGGCCGGCACGACTCAGGTTCTGCCGGGTGAGAAGGTCGGCTTCTGCATGCTGGACGTCGAGAGCTTGCCCGAAAGGCACTCCGAGCCAGGTGATCGCGCCTACGAGGCCTCCGTTGTCGACAATTGCCGCTCCGGTCAACCGGAGGCGGACAGCCTGCGCATGGGCGTTACCGAAGGGTGGCGGGACGTGTACGAGGGCTCGCTCACGTTCCAGTGGATCGATGTGTCCGACCTGAGCCCGGGCAACTACCGCCTGGCGGCTGAGTCCGATCCCTATGACATCGTGGTCGAGACCGACGAGACCAACAATGGCGTCGCCGTGTCCGATGCCATCAGCGTTGTCCCAGGCTATGTCGCGCAGGCGCAGACTCTCCGTACGGGGAGCGACACTGCCGTTGAGGTCGTGTTGGCTGCCACGACCTTCGGCAGCCCTGGCCCGCGTTACTTTCGCATCGTCACGCCACCCGCCAACGGAAGCCTCGATGTGGCGGTCGGGGTGGGGTTGTCGGGCACGATTCTGCGGTACACGCCGAACCAGGGATTCTCCGGCGTCGACATATTTGAGTACGAGGCCTACGACCTCTACAGCGCCTACCCACGGACCGCGGTCCTGGCGGAAGTCGCAATCAGCGTGGGGGAAGTCGACGCCACCGTGCCGGCCTCAGGCGCCAAGGCGTTCTTCGAAAAGTTCGTTGTTGCCACGGAGGCAGGGGCCAACACGGCACCGGTGATCACGGACCCGGGCGCGCAGTCGTTCACCGTGGGCGACTCGGTCGACGTGAGTGTCCCCGCTGCGGACGTCGAAGGCGACTCGCTCACCTGGTCTGTCGACGTGCTTCCGGCGGGCGTGGAGATCGTTGCTCAGAGCGGCCGGATCGTTGGCAATCCCACCGTGGCCGGCTCACTGACTTCAACGGTCACGGTGAGCGATGGCGAGCTGTCGTCACGCGTGACGATCTCGTGGGTCATCATCCCTCTCCCCGAGGCATCCATAGTCGCGGGGACAAGCCCGGACCTGGTCTGCACCGTGTTCGGGGCGATCTGCACGGACGATGGCGGGTAGCTAGCGACCAGGCTGGAGCACGGGATCCCCGGCCATTAGCCGCTTCCAGAGTCGCTGAGGGGACGCCGCCCGCCCGTCAGCGACTCGTCGACGGCCAGGTCAATTGCGACGGTCCAGGTGACGGACTCGGTTGTGGCTATCCAGTACTCACGACCCGTGTGGAGGGTGGTGAGTGTGTTGAGGCCGGGCACGGTTTGCAGCTCCGGGTCGGGGAAGAAGGCGAGCCAGGACCGGGCGGCTTCGTCCCACTGGTAGACGGCGGTGACCTTGTCGGAGATGTCGTTGCCGGCGCTGCCCTCGCCTCGCAGCGCCTCGTCGATGGGTGTGCCGTCTGGGCCGGGCCACTGGAACGAGGTCCAGGTCGGGACCAGCGCGATCGTCTCCACGGGGCGCTCGATGGCGACGCGATAGACGCGGGTGCGGCTGCCGTCCGCTGAGGTGACGGTGACGGTGATCTCGGTGGCGCCCTCGAGTGCTACCTGGTGGCCGTTCGCGTCGTCGCCGTCGCCGTCGGCGTCGTCGGGGGCGGTGGCGACCCTCGCGCGTCGCTGGATAGCCGCCGCCTCGACGGTTGTTTGCGTCACGCCGTCGCCGAGGGTGGCGGTGTAGTCGGTTTGGCTGGCCTTGAACTCGCCGACGTCTAAGCCGCTCAGGCTGAGGCTGGCGAGGCGCGCGTCGATGGCGTCGGGCATGTTGTAGGTGTAGACCTTGTCGTCGCTGGCGTCGGCGACGTACATCACGTCACCGTCCGACCAGATGCCGCGGGGGCTGTTGTTGCTGGCGGGGGTCAGCTCGGTGAACTCCTCGTCGGGAATGCGGCGGAGCTCCTCTCCTTCGAGACGGTAGGCGAAGAGCTTCTTGGCGCCGTCGTCGGAGACCCAGAATGTGAAGCCGTCGGACCAGATGCCCTCAGGGGCGCCGTTTAACGAGTCGAGGGCGCACTCGGCGAGGAGAGCGCCGCTCGCGAGGTCGTAGCCGAAGAGGGCGTTCTTGACGCCGTCCAGCACCCACATCGTCGTGTCGTCGGACCAGATGCCGAGGGCGTCGGCGTTGCGGCTGGCGAGTGCGAGGTCGCGGTCCGCGAGGCGGTCGCCGCTGGCGAGGTCGTAGGCGAAGAGGCGTTCGCGGCCGCTGTCGGAGACCCAGATGGTGGTGCGGTCGGACCAGACGCCGCGGGGCGCGCGGTTGGTCTCGGCGAGCACGAACTCGCGGTCCTCGACACGCTCGCCGCTCGCGAGGTCGTAGGCGAAGACGGCGTCGCCGACGCCGTCGGGGTTCTGGGCGATCCAGAGGGTTGTGTGGTCGGACCAGATGCCGGTGGGGGAGCCGTTGCCTGAGTCGAGAGCGTCGATGTCGCGGGTGACGGTCCACTCGAAGTCGAGGTTGCTCGGGCTGGGTCTGGACGGCCCACCGCCGCCGCCGCCGCCAGTGACGACGGACACCGGGGTGGAGGAGCCGTCGGCGGGGAGTGTCTGGAACGTGGAGGTGTAGAGGGGCGGGACAGCATCGGTTTCGTGATTCAGCTGGATGACCGCTTCGCCTGCCCGGCAGGCAGTAACCCAGAGTCCCTGATGGACGGCGCGACGCCAGTGCGACAGTCCGTCTGCGTCGCGACATGCTTCTTCAGGGGAAGTCTCCGGTGGCCCCTCGGCGTCCGGGAGCCCAACGAGGAGACCGTGGTCGTAGGGGCTCAGGCGGACGCCGAGGTGGTCGGCGCTGTAAATCGTGACGTCTCCGGGGAAGCGGAAGCGGCGCCATGTGTGGACGTACATCGTGAGGGTTTGAGGATCCGGGTCTATCCAGAGCTGCGCCGCGGGCTCCGGGGGTGGGGCGACAGTCTGACCGAGCGTCAGGTATCTCGTCACAAGAAACGCCGTGCTCACCGTTGCGAGCTCGATGTTCTGCTCGGGCGGCCCGGGGTCGACTCGGGAGACTCTGAGATCGAGCGTGTAGTAGTACGAACCAAAGCCCCCGGGGGTTCGGTGGCACGGCTTGAACAGGCGGACCGTGAAGACTTCCTCGCTCTCGTCCACTGCGACGGTCTGGTCCGCTTCGGTGTCCTCGCCGAAGCACTCGCGGGTTCTGTCCTCGTGGCCGGTGATGTCGGCGTGGAACACGACGGAGGAGTAGCTGCTGAAGTCCAGGTTGCTCAGTGCGATCGTGCCGGTGAGCGATGCATCCCAGGGCAGGTCGTGGCCGGGCGACAGTTCGAACGAGATCGAAGGAGATTCCTGCGCCCGCAGGGCGGCCGGCGTGGCGGCCAGCAGGCAGAGGAACGCGACGGCTGCCGCCGGGAGCAGCCGTCTCAATGCGTGCTCCCGCAGTCAGACAGACCCGGAACGAGGAGGGTGTTCGCCAGGGGGAGCCCTGTGCGCACGAGGCCGCAGTCGACCCGCGTCGGTGCTATTCGTAGGTGGGGGCACATGTATGACAGCCAAGGATAGGAGTGTACCAGTCCTGGGGAGTGGCCCGTCGTTTGGTCCCTGCGGGGGGGGCCATGCTATAGTTCCGCCGGTCTTAGCGAGAGATTTCACAAATGGCCAGGGCGTGCTCCACGAATACGGCCACATCGCTATCCTTGTCATCATCGCGCTGGTGTTTCCGGCGGGCGCGATAGCTCAGTCGTGGGCATTTAAGTTCGTCAACATCCGCCCGGATGTCCCCTCGGACCCGGTGAAGGAAGATACCTACGAGTGCGGCATGGTCACGCGCGGGCCGGCGCTCACACAGTTCAACTTCCGCTTCTACTACGTCGCCCTCCTGTTCCTGCTGTTCGATGTCGAAATCGTCTTCCTGTTCCCCTGGGCGGTCGTGTTCGAGAGCGAGGGGCTGGCGGGGCTGGGGAAGATCGCGATCTTCGTGGGCACGTTCGTCGTGGGCGGTCTCTACGCCTGGCGCAAGCGCGCGCTGGAGTGGAACTGATGACGCGCTGGTGGACGGGCGAGGAGTTGGCGGCGGCGGCGGAGCGGCTCGTGCCGGGCTCTGTGTCGAAGACGACGGAGACGGCCTGCGTGTTGCACGCCGAGCACGCGCTGGAGGCCCTGCGGGCCCTGCGCGACGACCCCGAAACGAACTTCGTCCACCTCACGAACCTGTGCGGCGTGGACCAGTGGGACCGCTTCGAGGTGGTCTACCACTTCCAGTCCTTCGAACGGAACCAGATCGCCTGCGCCAAGGTGGAAGCCCACGACCGCGAGAACGCTTCCGTGGCGAGCGTCGTGGGCATCTGGCAGGGGGCGTGGCTCCAGGAGTCGGAGACCTACGACCTGTTCGGGATCCGCTTCGAGGGACACCCGAACCTGCAGCGCATCCTGCTCTGGGACGGCTACCCGGGGCACCCGCTGCGCAAGGATTTCCTCTCCATGCCGGGCGGGCTGCAGCCGGGCCTCAACGAGTTCGCGGGCACCTCGGCCAAGCCTGAGCCTCCGGTGAGGCCGGTTACATGAGCGAGATCGTCCAGTCCGAGCCGTTCGTGATGAACATCGGGCCGCAGCACCCCTCGACGCATGGCGTGTTCCGGGTGAAGGCGACCGTGGACGGTGAGCGCGTGATCGACGCGGAGATGGTAATTGGCTACCTGCACCGCTCGATGGAGAAGCTGGCGGAGGAGCGCACCTACACGCAGAACATCCCCTTCACCGATCGCACCGACTACCTGAGCAGCATGTCGAACAACCTCGGCTACTGCCTGGCGGTGGAGAAGCTGGCGAGCATCGAGGTGCCGGCGCGGGGACAGGCGATCCGCGTGATCATGGCCGAGCTGCAACGCCTCGCGAGCCACTGCATGGGCGCGGGCGCGTTCGCGAACGACACGGGGGCGTGGCAGACGCCGATCATGTGGTTCATGCGCGAACGCGAGAAGATTCTCGACATCTTCGAGATGACAAGCGGCGCGCGGCTGACCTGCAACTACATGCGCATCGGCGGCGTCGCCTTCGAGCTTGCCGAGGGCTTCGAGGAGCAGGTGCGGGCCTTCATCCCGCCCATGCGCGAGGCGATCGCGAACGGCGAGGGACTGCTCTCGGGGAACGAGATCTTCCTGGCGCGGGCGCGGAACGTGGCCGTGATACCGCCGGAGATGGCGATCAACGCCTCGCTCAGCGGGCCGATGCTGCGAGGCAGCGGCGTGGCCTGGGACATCCGCAAGGCGGACCCCTACTGCGGCTACGAGCAGTACGACTTCGCCATTCCCATCGGCTACCAGGGCGATGCCTACGACCGCTTCATCGTGCGGCTGGAGGAGATGCGCCAGAGCCTCAACATCGTCGAGCAGGCGCTCGATGGGCTGCCCGGAGGGCCGCACAGCACGGAGGTCCCCCTCGCGCTGCGCCCGCCCGCGGGCGAGGCCTACGCGCGCATCGAGAGCCCTCGCGGCGAGCTGGGCTACTACCTCGTGAGCGACGAGGGGCCCTCGCCCTACCGCTTCCACATCCGCCCGCCCTCGCTCATCAACCTCAGCGTGCTGAAGGAGATGACGGTGGGCGGCTCCATCGCAGACGCGATCGTGGCGCTCGGCTCGATCGACATCGTTGTCGGTGAGATAGACCGCTGATGCCGTTTCTCGTGACCGACCACTGGTACGACTTCCGCGACCTCTCGAATCTATCGCGCGTGATCCTCGAGGGGATCGACAAGATCGCGCCCTACGAGATCGCCTATATCGCGGCGCCGATCATCGGGTTCGTGGCGGCGTTCGTGATCTTCGTGCTGCCCTCGCAGCTGTTCGTCGGCGTCTACGGCGAGCGGAAGCTGATCGGACGCATCCAGGCGCGCAGGGGACCGAACCGGGTGGGGCCGCTCGGGCTGCTGCAGCCGGTGGCGGACGCGCTCAAGTTGTTGCAGAAAGAGGCGCTCACGCCGAGGGCTGCGGACAAGATGCTGATGTGGGCGGCGCCCGTGTTCTTCGTGGCGCCGGCGGTGCTGCTGTTCGCGGTGATCCCGTTCGGCCCGCGCATGGTGTTCGCGGACGTGCCCGCGGGGCTCATCTTCTTCATCGCCGTGTCGGGGCTGCCGGTGCTGGCGGCGTTCATCGCGGGCTGGAGTTCGAACAACAAGTACAGCCTCTTCGGGGCGATGCGGATCGTGGCGATGTCGGTCAGCTACGAGGTGCCGCTCGTGCTGATGCTGCTCTGCGTGGTGGTGTTCACGAACACGATGAGCCTGCCGGGTATCGTCGAATTCCAGCGGGATGTCGATCTGTGGCTGATCTTCATGATGCCCCTGGCCTTCGTCGTGTATTTCATCGCCGTGAGCGCCGAGCTGAACCGGACGCCCACCGACATCGCCGAGGCGGAGTCGGAGATCGTGGCGGGCTACCTGACCGAGTACAGCGGGATGAAGTGGGGCCTCTTCTACGGGATGGACATCGGCTACGCGCTGGCCGCCTCGGCCTTCGCCGCCACGATCTTCCTGGGCGGCTGGTCGATGTGGGGGCTGGAGCAATGGGTGCCGCCGTGGCTCATCTTCATCGCCAAGACGCACCTCTTCTACATGGTCTTCATCTGGACGCGGGGCACGCTCCCGCGCCTGCGCATCGACCAACTGATGGGGTTCGCCTGGAAGTTCCTGCTGCCGCTGTCGGTGTTCAACCTGTTCCTGGTAGCGCTGGAGAAACTGTGGTGGTCGGAGGCGAACCTGGACGACAGCATCGTGTTCGCCTTTGCGGCCATCAACTTAGTCGTCTCGGCGGCGGCGGTGTACCTGTGGGCGCGGTTCCTCGGGTACAGGCCGGAGAGCGTCCCCATGCGACCGCGGCTGGTGAAGGACGTGGGCGGTTACGTGCCGGTCGAGGATCCGGCAGCGGGAGGGGGCGAGTAGATGGGGGGCGCGGGCGTGCACATCGCGTTCTGGGTGCTCTCCATCCTCACGCTCGTGGCGGCGGGGGGCGTGATGGTCTCGCGCAACCTGCTGCACGCGGTGCTGTTCCTGATCGTGGCGTTCATCGGCGTGGCGGGGTTCTTCGTGCTGCTCTCAGCGGAGTTCATCGCGATGGCGCAGATCGTCATCTACGTGGGCGCTATCGCGGTGCTGATCCTGTTCGCAATAGTGCTGACGCCGCAATCGGTGCGCGACAACTCGGAAACGGCGATGGTCGGGCCAGCGATCCTGCTGGGCGTGGCGCTCGCGGCCGTATTCCTGTTCGTCATCCACGACACAAGCTGGGCGACCGGCTCAGGTGACCCGGGCCTCTCGGCAGGCGACCTCGGGGAGGCGCTGCTTTCCACGTGGGTGCTGCCCTTCGAGATCGCTTCCGTGCTCCTAACCGCCGCCCTGGTGGGCGCGATCATGCTCGTCCGCTCCGAAGCCGAGGAATCCGAGGACGTCGCTGATGCTGACGCTTGAGCACTTCCTCACCGTCGGCGTGCTGCTGTTCTGCCTGGGGCTCGTGATCGCCCTGAGCAAGCGGAACGCCGTGGGCGTCCTGATGGGCATCGAACTCATGCTGAACGCCGTCAACCTGACGCTGATCGCGTTCTCGCGTTTCAGCCCGGGCCCCGAACCGATCGCGGGCCAGGCCTTCGTGGCCTTCATCATCACCGTCGCTGCTGCGGAAGCGGCCGTCGCGCTCGCGCTGGCGGTGTCCGTCTATCGCACCCGCCAAACCATCGAGGTCGACCAGCTCGACCTCCTGAAGTTGTAGCGCCATGTGGGTTGAATTCATGAGCGTGTCAAACGGGTATGTGGCGGAGACGTGGTACGAGCTGTTCGCAGCGGAGGGGCTTCGCATCGTCATCATCCCACCCATCGGGCGAGGCGAGGACGCCTCCATGCGCGACGAACGAACCATCTACGTGCCGACGGGCAAGGCCCACGTGGCGCGCGAGATTCTGAGGAAGATCTAGCCGATGCACGACGTCCCCGGAATCAGCGAAGCCGTGCTGTGGGCGATCATCCTCGCTCCGCTGGCGGCGTTCACCGCCATCACGCTCTACGTGCGCCACCTGCCCAAGATCGCGGGCTACCTGAGCATCGCCGCGATCGCCGCCTCGCTCGTGCTCTCGCTCATCGTGCTTGTCGACGTGCTGGGGGCGGACGGGCACTCGGCGATCTACTCGCACGAGTGGTTCCATGCAGGGCCGCTCGATGTGACCCTCGGGGTGCGGGTGGACGGCCTCACGGCGGTAATGCTGGTGGTGGTCACGAGCGTGGCCTTCCTCGTGCAGGTGTACTCGCAGGGGTACATGGAGGGCGACCCCGGCTACGGGCGCTACTACGCCTACATGAGCCTCTTCATCACGGCGATGCTGGGGCTGGTCCTGGCCGACAACCTCTTCATGCTCTTCATCTTCTGGGAGCTGGTGGGCCTCTCGAGCTACCTGCTCATCGGCTTCTGGTTCCACAAGCCGAGCGCAGCCGCAGCCGCCAAGAAGGCGTTCATCGTGACGCGCATCGGCGACCTGGGGTTGCTGGCCGCGATCCTGCTCATCTGGACGCGCCACGAGACGTTCGCTATCCACGAGATCCACGAGCTGGCGATCGCCGGGGCGCTCTCGGGGACGACGATCACCCTGTTCGGGCTGGGGCTGTTCGCGGGCGCGGTCGGCAAGAGCGCGCAGTTCCCGCTGCACGTGTGGCTCCCGGACGCGATGGAGGGCCCGACGCCGGTCTCCGCCCTCATCCACGCCGCCACGATGGTCGCCGCGGGCGTCTACCTGATGGCGCGTTTCTTCCCGGTGCTCGACGCGGCTCCGGACGCGCGCGAGGTCGTTGGCTGGATCGGGGCGGCAACGGTGATTGTGGGCGCTTCGCTCGCACTCGTGCAGACCGACCTGAAGCGGGTGCTCGCCTACTCCACGATCAGCCAGCTCGGCTACATGATGCTGGCGCTGGGCGTGTTCGGGTACGCGGTGGCGGTCTTCCACCTGTTCACCCACGCCTTCTTCAAGGCGCTCCTGTTCCTCGGTAGCGGCTCCGTGAACCACGCCACCAATACGTTCGACATGCGCCAAATGGGCGGCCTGCGCACGGTGATGCCGATCACGTTCTGGACGTTCCTGATCGGCACGCTCAGCCTCGCTGGCGTCTTCCCGCTGGCCGGGTTCTGGTCGAAGGATGAGATCCTGCTCGAAGCGTGGGTGAACAACCGCGCCCTCTATACGGTCGCGGCGGTCGCCTCGTTCGTGACGGCGCTGTACATGTTCCGCGCGGTTTTCATGACCTTCTTCGGGGAGTACAAGGGCGGCGAGGCCGTCGACCACGCGGACGAGGACTCGCACTTCCACGGCGATCCGGCGCACCCGCACGAGTCGAGCTGGGTGATGACCGTGCCCCTGCTGGTTCTGGCGGTGGGCGCGATCGCGGCGGGCTGGTGGGGCTGGGGCAAGGAGTTCCAGCACTTCGTCGAGGCAGCCGTCCCCGAGGGCGTGCTCCACCACGCGCCCGACTTCAGCTACGGCATCGCCATCACGTCCTCGATCATCGCGGTTGCGGGAATCGCGACGGCGTGGGCCATCTACCACCGGAAGCTCATCTCCTCCGAAGAGATTCGGAAGACGGCGCTCCCGCTCGCCGTGCTGCTGGAGCGCAAGTTCTTCCTGGATGACCTCTACGAACGCGCCTTCGCCATCAACGCCTTCCAGCGCGGCTGGAACCGGCTGGTGGAGAGGTTCGACACGCTTGCCGTGGACGGCGCCGTGAACGGCGTTGGCTGGGTTGGAATGCAATCGAGCCGTGTGTTGCGCCAGGCCCAGACGGGCCAGGTGCAGCTCTACGGCGCGGGCATCGCCGCCGGCGTCTTCATCGTCGCCATCATCGTCTTCATCGCGAATCCGCTGTAGGAGGGTTGGGATGCTGCTGACCGTGCTCGTGTTCCTGCCCGCCTTCGCGGGGCTGCTGGGGCTGCTGCTGCCAGCCGATCGCGCCCGCTACGCGCGCTGGGTCGCGCTACTGGGGTCGCTCGCGGCGCTGGCGCTGTCGCTCGGGATGTTCTTCGAGTTCGAGAAGGGCGCGGGCTTCCAGTTCATCGACCGCGCGACCTGGATCGACGTCGGCTCGTTCGAGATCGAGTACTTCCTCGCCGTCGACGGGCTGAGCCTGCCGCTGGTGGTGCTGACGACGTTCCTGACGACGGCGGCGGTGCTGGTCTCGTTCAGCATCGAGTACCGGCCGCGGGCCTACTTCGCCAGCCTGATGGTGCTGTCGACGGCCGTGCTGGGCGTGTTCACGGCGATGGACTTCATGCTCTTCTTCCTGTTCTGGGAGCTCGAGCTGTTCCCGATGTACCTGCTCATCTCGGTCTGGGGCTCGGGACGCCGCGAGTACTCGGCGATGAAGTTCGTCCTGTACACGGTGGCGGGCTCGGCCTTCATGCTCGTCGCCATCCTCGCCCTGGCGTTCAGCGCGGGCACGTTCGACATGGTGGTGCTGGGGACGTCGAACATCGAGAGCGCGGTGCTGCCGCTGCGGTGGGTGTTCCTGTTCCTGTTCATCGGGTTCGCCGTGAAGCTGCCGATCGTGCCGCTGCACACGTGGCTGCCGGATGCGCACAGCGACGCCCCCACGGCCGTCTCCGTGATGCTGGCGGGGGTGCTGCTGAAGATGGGCGGCTACGCCATCATCCGCACCTGCGTCACCATCCTGCCGGGACAGGCGAACGACTACGGCATCTGGCTCGCGGGAATCGGCGCCCTCAGCGTGCTCTACGGGGCGTTCGTGACCTTCCGCCAGACCGACGTGAAGCGGCTGATCGCGTACTCCTCGGTGAGCCACATGGGGCTCGTGCTGCTTGGCATCGGGGCGTTGGGCACGACGGCGATGGTGGGGGCGGCCTACCAGATGCTCGCCCACGGCCTGATCACCGGCCTGCTCTTCGTGGTGGTCGGGATCATGTACGAACGCACGCACACGCGGGATATCGGGAAGCTCGGCGGACTGGCGCGGCAGATGCCGCTGATCGCGACGGGGCTCGTGTTCGCGGGCTTCGCGAGCGTGGGCCTGCCCGCCCTGGCGGGCTTCATCGCCGAGGTCACGGTGTTTATCGGCGCGTTCCAGAAACACGAGTGGGCGGTGATCATGGCCATCTTCGGGGTGGTGCTCTCCGCCGGGTACATCCTCTGGACGCTCCAGCGGGTCGTGTTCGGGCCCGTGCGCCACGAGTGGGATGACGCGCGCGATCAGCACCAGTGGTGGGAGCACGCGAGCGTCGTCGGTCTGGCCGCGCTGGTGATCCTGCTCGGCGTCTATCCCGACCTGATCATGGACATGCTCGATCCCGCTATCGGGGTCGTGAGCGCGAGGGTGGCAGGGTGAGCGAACTCGACATCGTCGGACCCCAGCTCGCGATCCTGCTCGCCGCCGGCGCGGTGCTCGTCTGGGATGCACTCCTGCCGAAGCGGCGCGGGTACCTGCCCTACATTGCCCTGGCGGGGATCGCGGGAGCTGCCATCTGGACGACGACATGGGTCATCCGCGGCGACTTCCAGGACGCCTTCGGCGGAACCTTCGCAATCGACCAGTACGCGGTGTTCTTCCAGTACGTCTTCGCGGGCATCACCGCGATCGTGGTCATCGCCTCGATCGACTGGGTGGACCGCGTGGGGCGGCGCCAGTCGGAGTACTTCGCGCTCGTCCTGACAGCGTCGGCGGGGCTGATGTTCCTGGCCGGCGCACGCGACCTGATCACGATCTTCCTCGCGCTTGAGCTCTCCTCCATCCCGCAGTACGTCCTCGCGGGCTGGGGCAAGGACGAGCGCTCAAGCGAGGCGGGTATGAAGTACCTGCTGCTGGGCGCGATCGCTTCGGCCCTGCTGCTGTACGGCATGGCGCTGCTCTACGGCTTCAGCGGGTCGACGCTGCTGACGGAGATCGCGGCCGAGGTCAGCAGCACCGGCGCCGACAATCGCTCGCTGCTGATCGTGGCCTCGGTGCTGCTGATCGCGGGCTTCGGCTTCAAGATGGCGGTCGTCCCCTTCCAGATGTGGGTCCCCGACGTGTACCAGGGAGCGCCCACGCCGGTGGCCGCGTTCCTCTCGGTGGGCTCGAAGGCTGCGGCCTTCGCCGTCGTCATGCGGCTCTTCTTCGAGGGGCTGAACGCGGAGTTCCTGAGCAACGACTGGGCGATGATCTTCGCCGTCATCGCTGCTGTCTCGATGACGGTGGGGAACGTGTTCGCGATCGTGCAGCGCGACATCAAGCGGATGCTGGGGTACTCGTCGATCGCGCAGGCGGGCAACTTCATGATCGGGCTGGCCGCCATCTCCATCGCGGGCGAGCACTTCGTGCAGGGCGCGAGCGGCGTGCTGCTGTTCGTGGCGGCCTACGCCTTCACCAACCTGGGCGCCTTCATCGCGGTCATCGGCATTTCGCAGCGCATCGGCAGCGATGACATCGCCGACTACGCGGGCATGTGGAAACGGGCGCCGCTGCTGGCGCTGGCGCTCGCCTTCTGCCTGCTCTCGCTGGCGGGTATCCCACCGACGGTCGGCTTCTGGGCGAAGCTGTACGTGTTCAACGCGGGCATCCACGCCGACCTCGTCTGGCTCGTGATCATCGGTGTGCTGAACTCGGTCGTGTCGGCCTATTACTACCTCGCGGTCGTTCGGCAGATGTTCATGGGAGAGGCGGAGGACGATCAGCGCCTGGCAATCTCGCCCACCGTGGGGCTGGCGCTGGGCGTGGCCACGATCGGCGTGATCGTGTTCGGCATCATCCCCACGCCGCTGGTCGACGCCGCCCGCGAAGCGGCCGCGATCTTCGCCGCCAGCTAGGCGTGTCCCACACCATCGACTTCGTGGTCGAAATCGAGCCCGAGGGCATCGATGTGGCCTCGCTTGAGGCGCTCGCGGGGCGCGTGCTCGCCGGGGAGGGGGTGGCGGATGGCATCGCCCTTACGGTCCTGACGACGGACGACGAGACGCTTCAGGATCTGAACCGGCGCTTCCTCGGCATTGATGCGCCCACGGACGTGCTCTCATTTCCCGAGGCGGCGGAAGCGCCCCTCGGACCGGAGGGACCGCCGAGCCTCGGCGACATCGCGATCAGCGTGCCTACTGCGATGCGGCAGGCGTCGGAGTTGGGGCACCCCCTCGGGGATGAGCTTGCGCACCTGCTGGTGCACGGCATCCTGCATCTGTGCGGGTACGAGCACGAGGGCGGGGGCGAGGAGGCGGCTCGGATGCGGGCTCGCGAGGAGCACTACTTAGGCGACATAACGGGCCATGGGAGTGGGAGCGCGTAACGGGCTACAGGGACGCCAGGACTCCGGTGGCGATCCCGATGGCGGTCAGGAGCAAGCCTGTGGCCCCGGTGACCATGATGCCCGCACGGAGGATGAGGCGCTGCTCCAGACGCTCTTCGGTGGTCTCAAGGCGCCCTTCAAGGTGCTCAACCCGTTCATCAAGCCGCGCTTCGAGGTGCAACATCCGCTCCTCAAGGCGTCGAATATCTTCTTTCGTGGCGAGGCGTTCCCCGATGTCCTCCGCGAAAGCGGAAACGATGGCTCCGGCCTTCTCTTCGTCGAAGCCGGCCTCCCGCAACCGCAAAGCCGCCTTGAGGGTGTCAAACAGCGCCACGCGACGATTGTAGCCGGTTCATATTCTTTCTACAACCATTTTGAAAGACAATCTGGAGGAGGCTCTGGCCCAGTTGTCCCTTCCGCGTAGGATGAGCCGCCGCAGTCAACAGGGAGGCGGTCGATGCCGACACTGACACGGAACGGCGTGGACCTGCACTACGAGGCCGAGGGCAGCGGTCCCGCGATCCTCTTGACGCATGGCTTCGGGGCGAGTTCGCGGATGTGGGAGGGGCAGGTGGCCGCGTTGCGGGACCGTTACCGCGTCATCGCCTGGGACATGCGCGGGCACGGCGACACCGACAGTCCCGAGGATCCCGCCGTCTACTCCGAGGCCGAAACGGTGGCGGACATGGCCGCCATCCTCGACGCCTGCGGCGAGGATGGCGCCATCGTGGGCGGACTGTCGCTGGGTGGGTACATGTCGCTCGCCTTCAACCTGGCGCACGCGGATCGCACGAACGCGCTGATGCTGTTCGACACGGGACCGGGCTACAACAACCCGAAGGGCCGCGAGGGCTGGAACCAGTTCGCCCTGCGCCGGGCAGTAGCGTTCGAGGAGCGCGGGCTTGAGTCGCTCGGGGACTCACCGGAGGTGAAGGCGGCGCGGCATCGCTCGGCGGCGGGCCTCGCGAAGGCCGCGCGCGGCATGCTCACGCAGCGGGACGCGAGCGTGATCCAGTCGCTGACCACGGTCGATAAGCCGACGCTCGTCGTGACGGGGGCGAACGACCAGAACTTCCTGGCCGCGCATGGCTACATGAGCGAGAACATCCCCGGGGCCATGAGCTTCATGATCGATGACGCCGGCCACGCGGCGAACATCGACAATCCGAGGGACTTCAACGCGGCGGTGGAGAGGTTCCTGGCGTCGCTGGGGTCGGCCTAGCGCCGAGCCAGAGGACGCGGCCTATGTCGGGTTGAACGTCTCGGCGATTTCAACGCTGCCGCCCGACGCGAGAATGGGGCAGCCCCTCGCAAGCTCAACGGCGGCATCGAGGCTCTCCGCCTGAATGACGCTGTAGCCGGTGATGGGGTTGGCGCCGCCGCCCTCGCGAACGGAGCCATCGCTGTCCATGGTGCGCGCGGCGCCAACGGGGTTGCCACCGTCGACCATCGCCGTGGCGAGGCCTCCCATCCAGGACATCCAGGCTTCCATCTCGTGAGCCTGCTCTTCCGGCGTTTCGGGCATACCGCCGCCGTGGTACGCCAACAGATAGTTCGGCATCACAATGTCTCCCAAAGGCATCAATGTTGAAGCGTCAACATAGCAAGCGGTGGCGCTGGGGTCCACGCGCTCCCGGACGGGTCCCTCTTCGCCGAGCCGGAGCCTGCTAGAAGCGGGACTTCTTCGACTCGTAGTTCGAGGCCACGTCGATGAGGACGCTGCGCCCATCGGCGTTGATGTCGCGCGCCTTGAGGATGGCGGGACCGAGGTCGTCGGGTTCGGTGACGGTGATGCCCTTCGCGCCCAGCCCCTCGGCGATGGCCGCGTAATCGCCTGTCATGTGTGAGACGCCGAACTGGGTGCGGGCGGTGGGGAAGCCGCCCGGGTAGGTGGCCATGCCGCCGTTGTTCAGCAGGACGGTGGTGATGGGCAGGCCGGCGCGGACGGAGGTCTCGAGGTCGAGGCCGGACATGCCGAAGGCGCCGTCGCCCATGAAATTCAGGCAGAAGCGGTCGGGGCGGGCGAGCTTGGCGCCGATCATGAGAGGGATGCCGAATCCGAGGTGGGTGGTTTTGCCCCAGCCGATGTAGCTGTGGGGCGAGGTGGCCGTGAAGAACGGCACCATGGAGTCGCGGGGCGCGCCCGCGTCGTGCGTGACGATGGAGTTCTCGTGGTCGACGTTGGCGTCGATCTCCTGGATGACGCGGTAGGTGTTGAGGGGCGCCTCGTCGGAGTGGAGGAGGGGGGTCCAGTCCGCCATCCACTCCGCTCGTTTCTCCGCGAGTTTCGCGGCGGCGTCGGAGGTGCGTCCCTCGCCGTCGGTCTGGGCCCTGGCTTCGGCGATGAGGGCCTTGATGGTGAGGCGTGCGTCGCCCACGAGGGCGATGTCGCAGGGGGTCTCCTTGTTGACGTCCCCGACGGCGTGGGTGTTGTGGATGACGGTCTTCCCTGCCGGAACCCACTGCGTGTAGTGGTTATGGGAGAGGCTCGAGCCGAGCGCGAGGATCGTGTCCGACTCGACGATCCAGGCGTGGGCAGGGCCGGTGGTGGCGCCGCTGCCGGCGCCCAGCGAGAGGGGGTGGCGCTCGTCGAAGGCGGACTTGCCTTCCATGGTGGTGAAGACGGGGATGGCGAGCAGTTCCGCGAGGTCTTGGAGGGCCTTCGTGGCGCCCGCGGCAAGGACGCCCGCACCCGCCCAGATCATCGGGCGGTCGGCGGCGAGGAGAGCGGTGACGGCGGCCTGCACATCGCCCTCGGAGGGGCGCTGGCGGATCGTGCCAGGGGAGTCGTAGTGCTGCTGGTCTTCGGGAACGTCCTGGGCGCAGACGTCGGAGGTGAGCTCGACGACGACGGGTCCGCCGCGCCCGCTGCGGAGGGCGTGGAAGGCGCGGCGCATGGCGGGGGCGATCTGCGCGGGTGTGTCGATGGCCTCGACGGACTTCACGATCCCAGGGTAGTTCTCGACGGCGGAGAAGTTGGGTCGCACCTGGCGTTCGATGAGCGGGTAGCCGCCGGGCAGGACGAGGATGGGGATGTTGTCGCCGAAGGCCTGGGCGATGCCGCCCATGGCGTTCTCGGCGCCGGCGGCGTTCTGCGTGGCCACCACGCCGAAGCGCTCGCCGTCGCTGACGCGGCTGTAGCCGTCGGCAGCCATGACGGCGCCGCGCTCGTGGCGGAACATGATGGGCCGGATGCCGAGCTTCGCCACCTCCTCGATGAGGGGGTTGTTGGGGAAGCAGGTCATCTCGGCGACACCCTCTTCCCTGAGGATGCGGGCGATCAACTCGTTACCGTTCATGGAGTACTCCACGCGCGCTCCGGCCCGTCGGGGGCTCAGGCGGCCAGGCGATCTCAGCGCATGGGAGCGGGAGGGGCAAGCGCGGCGGGGCGAGCAGGGGGTGGGGCGTCTGGTACGATCTTCGAGACACGCTCCGACGAATCCGGGAGGGACGCCCCGTGCTGACCATCATCTCGCCTGCCAAGGCTCTCGATTTCTCGCCTGCGGGGAATGGCCTCAAGGCCACGCAACCGCGCTTCGTGGACGACACCGCCCTGCTGATGGATACCTGCAAGACGCTCGAAGCGGGCGACCTGCGCAAGCTGATGTCGCTGAGCGACTCGCTGGCGCAACTGAACCACGCGCGCTTCCAGGAGATGAGCCTGCCGCTGACCACCGAGAACGCGAAGCCGTGCTTGCTCGCCTTCCAGGGCGATGTGTACAAAGGCCTCGATGCGGCCAGCCTCGAGTCGGACGACCTGAGCTGGGCGCAGGGGCGGCTGCGCATCCTTTCGGGGCTGTACGGGCTGCTGCGGCCGCTCGACCTGATCCAGCCGTACCGGCTGGAGATGGGCACGCGGCTCTCGAACGCGCGTGGGGCGAACCTGTACGAGTTCTGGGGCGACCGGCTGGCGAACGCGCTCAACGAGGAGGATGCCGACCCCGAGGCGCCTATCCTGAACCTGGCCTCGCAGGAGTATGCGAAGGCGGTGCCTTCGAAGAGCCTGAAGCGGCCCTTCGTGAGCGCGGACTTCAAGGAAGAGCGGAACGGCGAGTTGAAGACGATCGGGCTGGTGGCGAAGCGCGCCCGCGGCCTGATGGCTCGCTACGTCATCCGCAACCGCGTCGAGGACGCCGAAGGACTGAAGGACTTCGGCGACGAGGGGTACGGCTACCGGCCAGAGCTCTCGAACGGCGACCGGCTCGTGTTCACCCGCGCGAAGGCGTAGGCAGAGCGAGGGCGTACAGCAAGGCGCTACTCGCTAAAGCGCCAACTGATGTACTTCACCATCTGGCTCGCGGGCAGTCTTTCGGTCGTGGACCCAGCACGCAAATAGAAGGCCTCGTCCGTGCCGTCTCTTACGTAAGCAGGGCTGGCCGAACGAGAGCAGGCAACGCGCAGCACTCGCTTCCCGTCGCAATCTTCGAAAGTCGTCTTCAACCACTGCATAAGGGCGACATCGTTCATCCGGTCCTTCACGAGATTGGTGAGGTGCTGCAGCATGTGGTCCTCATTACTGAATTGATCTAGTTCGATGCCGAGGACGGTACCGCTGTCAGCCACTCCGATCAGCAGCGTCCCGCCGTCCGCATTAAGGAATCCAGCTAGCGTCTTGATCGCTGTATCTTCAATGCGGCGATCCTTTTGGTTCGTGGCGAGATTGATACGCAGAGTAGATTTGAACTCCACAGAATCAGACTCGCCTCGCTCGATCAACGCTTGCACAGGATCGGTCGACCGGGGCTCAATCGCTGCGGAGTGAGGGAGGACCGTCCGGTACCCCTTCTGGACGGGTACCATCACGTCCCCTTGCATTTCGTGGCTCGGGCCGGTACTAGCGGCAGCTAGGATTTTCTCAGCAAGTTCGACTCCCAAATGTTTGTTGATCTTTGTATCTCCGTAGGCCTTGGGAGGCTCGATGCAATCCGGGCATCCCAGCACGCAACGGCAGTTGCGGGCGACCTCGATCCCCTTGCGCAAAGCAGTTTCCCAGTCCGCGAACAGGTTCTTCGCTACCCCAATGCCGCCTGCGTAGGTTTCATAGTAGAAGGCAGTGGGAACACTTCCAGCACCGCTCACCCTAGACAGCGTGTTAGCGTCGAAACGGTCCGCCGGGATCACGAACATGGCCCCCACACGGAGCAGGTGTTCCAGGGCGCTCAGCCCCTTGCTGGCCAGTTCGTCCTGCTCTGGCACGGTGATCCAGAGCGCATGCCTGTTGGCTTCGCGCAACATGTCACTAGAATCGTGAACCTCCTTTTTCTGATTGTTGCGTTCATCGATCAAGCTATACCCCGTAAAGCTCGTCAGAATGTCGAGTTTGCCGTAGTAGATGGCTGCGGTTTCCCCGAATCGCTTTCCGGAGTAGTACTCGTTGATCTTTTCGAAGGTATAGAATCCCGGATCGGTACGAAGATACGGTTCCGTTTCTATCAGATTGATGGCCTTCTCCTCAAGAGTGTGCACCCGATACCGACTCCCAAGGAACGGAAAGACAGCTCCAAGGTACGCTTCCCTAAAGCGCCTGAAGTCCGAAATTTGCCCGATCTCCTGAGAACCATGCTTGAGCGCATAGACCTTCCCCATATCCCCTCGCAACCGCAAGAGAGGCTGAGGCTTGTATCCAGGGATGGGCTCTGCCTGCTCCTCGACAGCCTTCTGATAAAAGGAACTCCCAATCACTTCCCGATCTGCGAGCGTAAAGCCATTCTGATTCTCTTCGATGAGGGAAGGGAGGTGATTCCTGATCAGCTGTTCGTTGTCAGGGTCAACGACCAAGCGATCATACGGCTTTGTCAGAAATGCATCGAGATTCTCGGCGAAGAAGCGATCGATCGGATCCTTCATCGCGTAGAACAGGACGAAGGCTTCCCTGTCCCAACCTCGGCCAGCCCGGCCCATTTGCTGCCATGCGGACATGATATTCGTCGGGAATCCCGCAAGTATCACGCCATCCATGCCTCCGATGTCCATCCCCAGCTCCAGCGCGTTGGTTGAGAAGATCACGCGGATCTCTCCGCTCTTGATACTGCGCTGGACATCCTCCTTCCTCTCCGCCTTCATGTCTGCGTGAAACACGGCAAGCTGACTGGCGTCAAGTCCATGTTCTTCACAGGCTGCACGGGACCGCCTATAGGCCTCCTCAATGAATTTCTTCGATGGGCAGAAAATGAGCGTCTGCAGGTCTTCCCTTAGGCACGCCAACGCGGCGTTCTGAACGCGCAGTCGGAAGATATCCCGGTATTGGTAGTCGGGGATATCGGGATTGATGAAAACGAAATCGCGTTTTGGGCGAAGCGACTCCCGGGCAGTGACAAGTTGCATCGACCGCCCCGTGAGGGCCTCGGCGTGTTCGGCAGGGTTTGCGCAGGTAGCTGTGGCCATGATGATGCGTGGCTCGACGCCGAGGTGCCTCAGGTGCAGGAGGAACCGCCTCAGAAGCAGAGCCATGTTGCCGCCGAAGAAGCCTCGGTACTCATGCATCTCGTCGATAACGACGTACTTGAGCCCTTGGAGGAAACCGTTCTGCTCCCAAAGGTGGCGGTTAGCCAGGAACGACATGTTCAGATACTCAGGGTTCGTCAAAAGGATTGCAGGGGGCGCACTCTGGAGCGCCTTCTTCACGTCGTCATCGGTGTTCCCGTCATACGGCCACGACTCGATTGCACGGGGCCCCGCGATCTTCCCGCAGAACTCGTGGATAGCCTCGCGCTGGTCCAGCGCGAGCGCCTTGGTTGGGTACAGCAGGAGTGCGTGCGAGTCGCGAGCACGAATCAGCGTGTCGAGCATCGGGACGGCGAAGGCGAGCGTCTTGCCGCTCGCCGTCGGGGACTCCATGACGACATCGGCACCATCTAGCGACTGCTCAATTGCGTCTGCCTGATGCCGATAAGGACGCGGCCTTCCCAGCGTCTGCAATGCGCTCACGATGCTGGGGTGAATGCGGTCGGGCCATGCTTCGGCATATTCCGGTTCGATGCGGTCTTGCGAGCCCCGCTTCGTCTTGTCGTTATCACGCAGGGCGTCGAACTCTTTGAGGCGCGCGATTAGGAGGTCAATGTTCATGTGGCGGCAAACTCTAGCAGAGCAGGCATGGGGTGTATCCGGTCTGTGCTGGGTCTTGCTTCCCCTAGCCTTCCTCGATTGTCACGGCGCCGGTGGCTCCGTCGATGCTGAGCATCGTGCCGGTGGCGATGATGTCGGTTGCGCCGCGGATGCCGGTGACGGCGGGGATGCCGTACTCGCGCGCGACCGTGGCGGCGTGGCTGAGCACACCGCCGGTCTCGACGACCACACCGGCGGCGGGGAGGAAGAGGGGGGTCCAGGGGGCGTCCGTGACGGGCGCGACGAGGATCTCGCCGGGCAGGAGGGTAGCCTCAGCGCCAGCATCGGCGCTGAGGATGACGCGCGCGCGGCCCCGAGCCGTGCCGGGGCTGACACCGATGCCCTGGAAGGAGGTCTCGCCCGTGGACTCGGCGGTCTGCCGGGGCGTGGCCTCGACGGGTCGCTGGAAGAGGACGGGCAGCTCGTAGGCGTGGAGCATCTCGTACTCGCGGCGGCGCGCAGCGACGGCCTCCTGCATCTCGGCAGCGGAGAGGCCGCCGTCGATGGCCTCGGGCAGCTCCGGCAGGCGCAGAAACCAGATGTCCTCGGGAGAGTCGATGTCGCCACGCTCGGCGAGGCGCCGGCCCAGCTCGACGAGCGGCGGGCGGTAGGTGCGGCAGAGGCGAGTCCAGTTGGCCTTGGTGCCTTCACGTCCGCCGTTGAGAACTTGCGCCAGCCCCAGGAGCCGGCGGAACTCCGCCCGCTGGTCCTCGGGCAGGGCGGCCTCAACCTCGGCCTCCAGCGCCACGCGGACGGCGGCCGCGCGCTCCTCCAGCATGTGGGGATCGCGGTCGTCGCCGGCGGCAAGGTCCGCCTGGAGGCTGCTGAGCACGAACTGCGGTGATTCGTTCCAGGTGAGGCAGGAGGGGTCGGTTTCGCGCTGGCCGCGGAAGCCCATGTCGGCGATGAAGGCCTCGTATTCGCGCGCGAACTCGGTCCAATCGCCCTCGGGGGGTGAGTCGAGGCGGGCCTGGAAGTCGTCGGCGGCGATGCCGGCGAGCTCGGTCGCGAGCGCGGGCCGGGCGGCGACAAAGCGGCTCATGTCCCAGACCGCCTTCGACGGGCGGGCGCTCTCGATGCCCGTGAGGCCACTCGTGAGTCCTGCCGTCCACGCCTCGGGGCGCCCCGGCGCGTGCTCATCAAGGAGGCCGCCCAGCAGGGTCGTCTGCATCCCGCCGCCGCTCGTGGCCCAGTAGTGGTTAAAGAAGATGTCGCCGATGTGGGCGGTCGTCTCCTCGAGGGCGGCGAGCAGACCGGCATCGTCGACGGATGTCCAGTCGCGGGCGAGCGTTGCGGTGTAGTGGTCGCGGGCGCGCTCGGCATCGGCGGCGATGATCTCGTCGGCGCGCTGCCAGCGGTCCATGAGGCGGGCGTGGATCGCGGTCGCGCGTTCGGTGTCGGCGGCTACCTCGCCCGAGATCTCCTCCTCGTCGCCCTCGAAGAACTGCTTGAGGTAGTCGGCGCTTCCGCCCGTCTCGAAGGTGGAGGAGAAAGCGGTGACGATGCCGATGTTGACGCAGAACTGACCGGCGACGATGGGAAGCATCGTGGGCCCTGGAGGCTCGGGGATGGGTACGAGGTCTTCGATCTCGAGCTGGCGTGCGGCGTTGGTGTGCCAGGCGTAGTTCCATTCACGAATGAGATCGGCGGGAAGCGGCCTCGTGATGCCGGGCAGTACTTCCTCGGTATTCCCCGTGGTGTAGTCGTTGTAGCGCTCGTCGATCGTGGTGTCCCAGCTACAGAGGGGCTCCCTCAGGTTGGCCATTGATCTCTCTCCCGCGCCGGCTGCGCGCACCGTTGCGGACTTTACGGGGAGCGGGCGTTAGGGCCGACCAGCGGCGCTCCTGCTAGGATGCGCGCGGCCCTGCCGTGGCCCGGGCGAGGTTGGAGTTGGCTACATCCGTTTCGTCCGAGCCCGCGCTGGGCGTCCTTCTGAGCGAACGCGAGAAGATGCTGCTGCTCCTCTCGCTCGCGATGTGCATGTTCCTCAGCTCGCTCGACGGCTCCATCGTGTCGACGGCGCTGCCGACCATCCTCTCGGACCTGGGCGGGTTCCAGCTCATCTCGTGGGTGTTCACGCTCTACCTGCTGACTTCGACAGTGGTGGTGCCGATCGTGGGGAAGCTCTCCGACATGTTCGGAAGGAGACCGTTCGTCATCTCCGGGGTCGTCATCTTCCTCATCGGATCGCTGGGGTCGGGGCTGGCCCCCACGATGATGACACTCATCATCGCACGCGGTGTGCAGGGTATCGGTGGCGGCTTCATCCTCGCCTGCGTGTTGGTCGTGATGGCGGACATGTACACGCCCATCGAGCGGGCCAAGTACGTGGGCTACATCCTCGCGATCATCACGGCGGGCGCGCTGCTCGGGCCCCCGGTGGGAGGATTCTTCGCCGATGGCCCGGGTTGGCGCTGGTGCTTCTTCATCAACCTGCCCATCGGAGCCGTGGCGCTGGCGACCATCTGGGGGACCCTTCCAAACACGCGCCAGGGCGGGCGGATCTCCGACATCGACTTCACGGGGGCGGCCTTGCTGACCGTGGCAACGGTGGCGGGGCTTCTCGCCTCGGCGTGGGCGTACCAGGCGTACGGCTGGGGATCAACGTTCACGGTGGGGCTGCTGGTGGCGGCGGGGGTGCTGCTTCTGCTCTTCGTGCTGCAGGAACTCCGGCACCCGAACGCGATCATCCCGATGTCGCTGTTCCGCAACCGGATGTACGTGCTCACGGGTGTGATCGCCATTCTCTCAAGCGCGGTGCTGTTCTCCGCGGCGATCTTCCTGCCGACGTTCATCCAGACATCGCTGGGAGCCTCGGCGACGCTGTCCGGGCTCGTCTTCATGCCGCAGTCAGTCGGGCTTGTCGTGATGAGCTTCATCGGAGGGCGGATGGTCGCGCGGACGGGACGCTTCAAGTACCAGGTGGTCGTGGGTTGCGCGCTATCCGGCCTGGCCGCGTTCCTCCTGCAGACGATGGGGGTGGGCGACCCGCTCTGGCACGTCGTCATCTACATGGTGATCTTCGGCATGGGTTCCGGCCTGGTCACGCCGCTCATCAACGTGATCGTGCAGGCGTCGGTGAGTCAACAGATGACGGGCGTCGCGACGAGCAGCCAGATGTACTTCCGCCAGATTGCGCAGGTCCTTGGCGTGGCGCTGTTCGGTGTGCTGTTCACAACCTCGTACAGCTCCTCGTTCGCCGAGAACCTCGACGCGGACGTGCGGGCGGCGATGCCCACAGCCGTCTACGAGGCGCTGGAGGATGACGCGACGCTGGGCATCGACGCCGAGCGGCTGGAGGCCGTGCGCGGGGAGTTCCTTGAGGCAGGCGGCACGGCGGTGCTGTTCGAGGCGGCGCTGGATACGCAGCGGGAGGCGGTGGCGGTGGCGAACCAGCGGCTGTTCCTGCTGTCGGCGATCGGCGGGGTGATCCTGGTGGTGTTCTCGCTCATGCTCACGGAGATCCCGTTGCGGGGCAGGACGCCCGCGAAGGCGAAGGAAGGGGAAGAACAACCCGCCGTGGCATCGGCGTCACGTTAGAGACGGGGCAGGTAGGCTGCACCTCGCGACGGGAACGCAGAGAGTAGCAGCATGGAGTTCTGCCCCAATTTCATCAGCGTCGACGACGATCCCGCGCAGTGGGCGCGCGACCGCGAGGCGGAAGGCTACCCGATCATCTCGGTAGCCGACCACATCTCGTCGCCGCAGCCGCATCCGCACGTGTGGGTGACGGCAACGACGTTCGCGCTGGCCACGGTGCGGACGCGCGTGATGATCGCCTTCGGGAACAACCTCGTGCGCTCGCCGGTCGAGTTTGCGCAGGCAGCGCTGGCGCTGCACCGGGTCAGCGGGGGGCGCTGCGAAGCGGGGCTAGGGGCGGGCTGGGCGGAGAACGAAATCACCGGGATGGGCTGGGAGTTCCCCTCGGCGCGGGACCGGGTGGGGCGCTACATCGAAGCGCTGCAGATCATTCGCAGCCTGCTGCATACGGGCGCATGTAGCTTCCACGGGGAGCATTACGACATCGAGATCCCGGCGATCGGACCGCTGCCGAAGCCGCCGCCCCTTCTGATGGCCTCCTCGGCGGGACCGCGTACGCTGCGCGAGGCCGCGCCGTACGTCGACCGGCTGGAGCTGATGGGATTCCCCGTGAGCGACGTGGGCGATGCGGTCGAGTTCGCCGGGCGCGTCGCCTCCTTCGGCGAGGACGACCTGCGGGCGCGGGTCGCGCTGGCGAGGGAGGTCGCGCCGGACACGCCGCTGGGCTTCCTTGCGCTCGTGGGAGCCGGGCCGGACGCGGAACTGCGGGAGCAGGGGAAAGCCATGGGGGACCGCATCTTCGGGGGCTTCCTGGGCGAGCCGGAGCGGGTCGCCACGAACCTGCGGCGGCTGGGCGAGCTGGGCATCGATCGCGTGCAACTCGCGCCCTCGACGCCGGACACGCTGTCGCTCCTGGCGCCGTACCTGAACGAGGGCTAGCCGCCGGGGCTGCTACCACTCCCGCTCGAGGTACTCGTCGAGCAGCTTGTAGAAGTGGCGCAGCTTGGCCTCGTTGTAGTCGGCCAGTTGGAGGACGCCGCCTTCGAGCGAGCGCACGCCCTTCTGGACCCAGGGCATGTTGCCGGTGTCCTGGTCCATCACCATGGCGAGGCCGCCGATCTCGGGGGCCAAAGTCCAGCTGTCGTCGAGGCCGAGGTGGTGGACGGGAGGCGCGGGCGGGGGCTCGGTTCCCTCGGGCGTGGGAGCGATGCAGATCGACTCCATGATGCATTCCTCGGGATTGCTGCCGTTGGGGCGGAAGCGGAACCAGATAGCGAGCGGCCCGAAGGAGCTGCTGGGCATGAGGTTGGGGAACAGGTTGAAGTAGATGTTCCCCGTCAGCTCCGAATCGCAGATCTGGTCGACGACATCGCCGAGGATGGGGCGCATGGCCTCGCGCATGTCGGCGGCGGCCCTGGCGCGCACGGCGGCGGTGGCGCTCGCTCGCTCGTCGCGCGTCTGTGGTGGCGTGGGGGCCGGGGGCGCATCGTCTTCGATCTGGGCGTAGAGCTCGGAGCCGTCGGGGGTGGTCCCGTTCTCGCTGGGGGAGGCGCCGTTGGCGCCGGACTCGGGCTCCTCTGGGGGTGGCATCCTCAGGTTCTGGCCGACCTGTGGTCCTGCTACCCACTGGCAGAGGTGGAGGTTCGCGTGGCCGAGCTCACCCTCGACCCAGACGGCCTCCTGCGTGAAGACGCCGTGGGTGCCGTTCGGCATCGTGACGTCGACGTTGCCGTCGGGACGGCGCTCGTAGATGGCGCCGGTGAAGGCGTGACGCTCGCGGGGGACACCGTCGGTGGAGGGCGGCAGGGGCGTCCACTCGATGCCCTCGAGGTGGGGGCTGGGGGCGCCGGAGGGGTTGTGCTGGCGCGAGTAGTTCTTGAAGGCGTCGAACTGGGCGTTGCAGTCGCCGAAGCCCCAGACTACCTGCGGGTGGGTCGAGAAGACGTGCCAGGACTCGGCGAAGGCGTCCTGGGCGACCTTCCAGTTGCAACGCAGGATCTTGCGCACCTCGGCGACCTTGTGGCGCTTCTCGTAGGGGAGCAGCTCGAAGTTGGAGGGGAAGTCGTCGAGGAACTCTTCGAAGGGCTCGGCGTTGGGGTCGGGGTTGATGAAGATGAAGCGTCCCCAGCGTCCGAGGGGTACCTCGGGGAGGTCTTGCTCGGCGGGGTCGATGTAGGGGAAGTCCCACTGGCAGGGGATCTCCTTGAGGGAGCCGTCGAGGCGCCAGGCCCAGGAGTGGAAGGGGCAGCGAATCTCGTGCACCTGTTTGCCGGGGCGTTCCTTGAGGCGGCGGCCGCGGTGGAGGCAGGCGTTGCGGAAGGCCTTGAACTCGTCGGGGGCGCTGCGAACGATGAGGAAGCTGAGTTCGCCGATCTCGTACGGGACATAATCGCCGACGCCGGGGAGGTCGTCCTCGTGGCAGGCCATCTGCCAGACGTGTTTCCAGAGCTGCTCCATCTCGCGCTCGTGGAAGTCGCGCGAGTAGTAGCGCTCGGCGGGAACGAGGGTGGGGCCCGGGGGCATGGGCGACTCGCGGCTGAGGTACTCGGGCACCGGGTGGGTGTCGTAGGCCATGAGCTCCTGCACGGAGAGGCCGGCGGAGCGATTCGTACCAGTCAGGGTTTCAACCATCGCGTTCCCTCGCTGGGCCGGAGTTTACCGGCTTGGCGGGGAGAGAAGGCCCGTCAGGGCGGTCGGGGCTAAGATCGGTGTGGGCCCGTAGCTCAGTTGGAAGAGCAGTGGACTTTTAATCCATTGGTCGGGAGTTCGAGTCTCCCCGGGCCTACCAGCTTCCAGCCATCGGGGACTGTACTGCGAACTAACCGCGCATCTATTGGCTGCGTAGGGGGCCGGTCACCCTCCAACAGGCGAAGGTACCGCCGCCCCGCCGCTACACGCAGGGTGGACCGGGTAGGGTAAATCCGGGACGTGCGCCCTAGGATGGCTGCCAGTGACGCAACGCTGGCGCGGTCGCCCACGCCACCCCGACATCCTCACTCCCGCCGAGTGGCGGGCGCTCGAGGAGTTGCGCAAGGGCGGCACCAACGCAGAGATCGCCGTACGCCTCGGCGTCAGTCCCGACGCCGTCAAGTTCCACATCTCGAACATGCTCACAAAGCTCGGGCTCGACGACCGCCATCAGCTTGCCGGCTGGCGTCCCGAGCGCGACCGGCGGCGCTTGCTGGGGACGCTGGCGCTTCCGGGGTCCTTCGCTTCCGCTGGCAGGCCGCTTCTGTGGATGGGCGTAGCGCTCGGCGGAGTGGCTGTCGCGGCGGTCATTCTGGTGGTGCTTATGGGGGTTGGGGAGTTCGGCGCCACGCCGGCAGGTCCACCAGTGACGTTCGGCGACGGAACCTACCGCATCGGGGACGACATCCCACCGGGGCTCTACCGCACAGATGCGCCCTCCGAGTCTTGCGAGTGGCGAAGGCTGCGCACGCTGGAAGCAGCGACCGCCGACACAGCCGACGACGACGTCATTGGACTCGGGGAAGGGAGCACCATCCCCTTCGTCGACATCGCCCCGACGGACACGTTCTTCATCACCGGGGGTGCGGTACCTGGGTCACGGCCGCCCCGAAGATCACGCCCGGTGAACCCTTCGGCGATGGGGTCTGGCTGGTGGGGCCGGAAGTGGAGCCGGGGCGCTACCGCGCTGCGCCTGACGCCGAGGGGTGCGGTTGGGTTCGGCTCGTGGGTTTCACGGGAGAGCTTCTCAGGGGGGATGACACCCACATGCGGAAGGATTTCTCCAACATCGGAGTCACCCACATTGTCGACATCGCCGAACGCGACGCCGGGTTCGTCAGTGAACGGTGTGGCGAGTGGACTGCCGACCTCACCCCCCGCATCACCCCCGGCCAGCCATTCGACGATGGGACATACCTGGTCGGCCCGGAGATCCTCCCCGGACGGTACCGCGCCTCCTCCGCTACTGAGGAGTGCGAGTGGCAGCGGCTGAGCGCCTTTACGGGCAACCTCTGGCCGGGCGGGTTCGTTGCGTTAGGCGCGAACCCCACCCAGGACGACATCGCCGACCTGGTGGGGCTCATCGGCGCAGGCGACTCCGCCGTCGTCGAAGTCGACGAGTCAGACGTCGGCTTTGCCAGCTGGGGTTGTGGCACGTGGGCGCTCATGGATGACAACGGCCAGGCGCTGGCGACCTCCTTCGGAGATGGGACGCACGTGGTCGGCTCCGACATCGTGCCCGGCCGCTACCGAGCGCACGATCCAAGTGAGTGCACGTGGCAGCGACTGGGCGGGCTTACCGGAGCCTTTGACGAGCGGCTTGCGATGGGAGGGGGAGAGTGGTATCGGAACAACTACGACGCCGAAATGGCCCCCCTAGCGATTGTCGACATCGCGCCATCGGATGCGGGATTCGACACCCAGGGCTGCGGGACGTGGTCTAGTGACCTCTCGCCTGTCGAGACTCAGAAATTCGAAGACGGTACCTACCTTGTGGGTCTTGAGCTCTCCCCCGGTCGTTACCAGGCCTCGCTCTGGGATGGGTGCCACTGGATCCGGCTGGGTGGCTTCAGTGGCGGCGATGGCGACCGCCTTGAGAGCGAGCGGTCGGGAGCGTACGACGACAACCCGCCTCCGGTGGTCGACATCCTGCCATCTGACGTCGGTTTCTTCAGCGACCGCTGTGGAACCTGGCGCTTGCTCAACGCGCATGGTGGGAGTGCCGCAGCTGGCCCGGATGCCCCTGCTCCTGTGCGGCCGCGGCCGCCAGCTCCCCTCTACCACTGGTTCCGTGACGGTAGGACATTCGCAGTGGGAGCGGAGGTAGGCCCCGGCCTCTACCGCGCCTTCCCTTCCTTAGCCCGAATCCACCGATCGAAGCTTGAGGGGGCGGGATGCTGGGCTGGCGGAGAGTTCGGCGGCGTGCCGGCGTTCGCCGGGCGGTGCCGGGGGCGGGTCGGAGCGAGGAGCCGTCGCTGAGGGCCGCTCGGGGGCGCTGAGGGCGCGGGCGCGGGGCGTGCGCGGGCATGCTGGCGCGAGCCTCGGAGCCGGGCCGGCGCTGTGAGCGGGCGTCAGGCCGGGAGCGGTAGCGCCCGTAGTCGCGCGAGGGCGGCTGCCCACTGGCCAGCCCAGGGCCAGCGCTTCGGGAGGTGCAGGGTCCAGCGCCGGGCAGAGTGGGTGAGCCGTCCGGCGAGAGCGAAGTAGCGCCGCCTGAGCGTCCTGGTCGTCACGATTCCCTCGTCGAGCCCCAGCCGCGCCGTCCAGCGGGCGAGGTTATGCGCGATCACCTGCACCGCGAGCCAGGCCGCGTTCGCGGCGAAGCGGCCCGAGGGGAGATGGTTCAGCCCGACGCCGTACTTGAGGTCGCGGATCGCGTTCTCGATCTCGGCATGACGGCGATGGTCGGGCTCCAGCTCCAGCAGCTCCCCCGCGCGATCGGTGATGAAGGCGTGGTAGCTGTAGTCCACGAAGAGCGCGAGCTGTGAGCCGGGCGTCGGCTTCACGCGCCGCACGATGAGCCGCACCGCAGTGGCATCCTCCGTGTGCTGGAACGGGGTGTAGGTCGTCTCGGCGACAGCGGCGCCGTCGTCCTGCCAGTACGGGATCGGCCTCCAGTCCGCTTCCGGGATCGCCTCGATCAGCGTGCGTACGTTCGGCTGCTGGCGGATCGTGACCGAGAAGCGGACATCCATCGCGCGGCAGGCGGCGACGACGGCGTGGCTGTAGAAGCCGCTGTCGGCTCGCACCGTCAGCTGCCCGCTCGCTCCGGCAGCGCGCACCCGGCCCACCGTCTCACGCAGGAAGTGTGCGGCCCCCCGAGCGGTGTTGGCGCGACCCTCGCGCAGCCGCGCCATCAGCACCTCACCCGTCCCGGCCGCAACCGCGAGCAGCGGGTGATAGCCGCGCGCGCCGCTGTAGCCGGGGTGCCGAGCGCCCTCCTTCGCCAGGCCGTAGGTCTCGCAGATCGTCGAATCGAGGTCGATCGTGAACGGCGCCGCGCCGGGTCCCGCTCCGGCCACCCAGGCGCGGGCCAGCAACACGCGGGTGACGCGGTCGAGCTGGCGGACGTGGCCCCAGCGGAAGCTGCGCAGGAAGGTCCCGAGGGTGGACGGCGCCTTCACGGTGCAGCCGAGCACCCTCGCCGTCCCGCCAGCGCGCAACGCATCGGCGTCGTCGATGCACTCGCCGCCCGCGAGCGCCGAGGCGGTGAGGGTCACCAGCTTGTCGCCGACGTTCGCCCGTCCCGGCGCGTCACCGAGGTCGAGGTGGGCGTCTGCCAGTTCACGGAGGCCGAGCCGGCCAGCGAGCGTGGCGGGGAGCAGCAGGCCCGCGTGGTCCACGAGGCGGTCGTCGTCGAAGGCGATGTCTATCCGGTCGGGGTTGCTCGTTGGTAGCATCGAATGGGTGCTCCCTGTGGCTGGTACGTGATTCGGACAAAACCATTGTCCCAGCTACAGCGGAGCACCCAACCGCAGCCGCTCGCGCGCTCTTCTTCGGTGGATCGGGGCTTAGCCGGCTGCTCATGGGAGGTGCGCCGGGGAGAAGAACGCGTCGGCAATAGCGGTTTCGGCGCAGCGATCGTAGAGATCCTGCACGGGGATGATGAGTTCGCCAGCAGCGGCTGCGACGCGTGGAACAACTCTCTGTTTCAAAGAGTGTGGCCGGGAGAACCCTTTGAGGATGGCACGTACTTCGTGGGCTGGGAAGTCGCCCCGGGCCGATACCGCGCCTCGGAACCCGACTCGTGCTCCTGGGTGCGCCTGGCCTCGTTCCGTGGATTCCCAGCCGGGGAGGTGCTGCCGGTGGAGCAGGGTGGCTTCGTCGAGATCGCAGACTCCGATGCGGCCTTCGCCAGCCAAGGCTGCGGAACGTGGACGCCCGTGGAGTAGGTGCGTGGCCCGTGCCGTAAGGCCCTGCCAGAGGGCTTGGCGGGTACGGCGCGTGCGTCCAACTCTGAGGCACCTCCACATCCGCGACCGTGGTCAACGCGGGACGGTCCAGGTGACGGGTTCGATGGTGGCGACCCAGTAGGTCTGGCCGGGTTTGAGGGTCGCGAGCGTGTTCAGGCCGGGTACGTCGCCGAGGCCGGGGAAGTACACCAGCCAGGTGTTGGCGGTCTCGTCCCACCGGTAGAGGGCGACGACCTTGTCCGTGATGGCGTTGGTGGCGCCGTCAGCGCCGCGGAGGGCGTCGCCAACGGGGAGGCGGTCGGAGCCGGGCCACTGGAACGTGTTCCAGCCGGAGTCGAGCGCGAGTTCCACGGTCGGGCGCTCGATGAGCACGCGGTAGACCTTCGTGCGGCTGTCATCCGCCGAGGTGACGGTCACGGTGACCTCGCTGACCTTCGAAAGGTCCACCTGGTGGCCGTTGGCCTCGTTGCCGTCGGCGTCGGGCGGGTGGATGGCGACATCCGTGCGCCGCTGCATCGCTCCCGCAGCGACCGTCGCCTCCGTCACGCCGTCCGCTGCGACACCTGCGTACTCGGTGCCGTCGCCGTCGAACTCGCCGAACTCAACGCCACTGAGGGTGAGTGAGGCGAGGCGCGCGTCGATCGCGTCGGGCATGTTGTAGCTGTAGACCCTGCCGTCGCTCTCGTCGGCGACGTACATCGCGTCGCCATCGGACCAGATACCGCGCGGACTGTTGTTGCTGGCCCGGCTCAGCTCGCCGAACTCCTCGTCGCGGTTGCGCGTGAGCTCCTCGCCCTCGATCCGGTAGGCGAAGAGCCGTTTGGCGCCATGGTCGGAGACCCAGAATGTGGTGCTGTCCGACCAGATACCGCGGGGGTCGCCATTGGTGCTGCCGAGGGCGTACTCGGCGAGCAGCTCACCGCTCTCCAGGTTGTAGGCGAAGAGCGCATTCTTGCCGCCGTCGAGCACGAACATCGTGGCGCCATCGGACCAGATGCCGCGCGCGTCGCGGTTGCGCGTGTCGAGCGCGAGGTCGCGTTCGGGGAGGCGTTCGCCCGTGGCGAGGTCGTGGGCGAAGAGGCGATTCTGGCCACTGTCGGAGACCCACCCCGTCTCGCGGTCGGACCAGATGCCGCGGGGGGCGCGGTTGCGCTCGTCGAGCTTGAACTCGAGATCCTGGCGCCGTTCGCCCGTCCTGAGGTCGTAGGCGTAGACGCCGTCGCCGGCGCCATCCGGGTTATCCGTGACCCACAGCGTCTGACCATCTGACCAGGAGCCGGTCGCCGTGTCGTTGCCGCTGTCGAGGGCCTTGATGTCACGGGTCACGGTCCACTCGAAGTCGACCTTGCTGGGCGACGGGCCGGATGGCCCGCCGCCACCACCACCACCGCCGGTGATGACCGGCGGTCCAACCGGACCCGCCTTGACGGTGATGGTCACGTCGATGCTCGTACGGGCTCCGTCGTCGTCCACGGCGGTGACCGTGACGGTGTAGGTGTTCTGGATCGCGATGTCGAACGTAGCCCCCGTGGCGACGGTGATCTGGCCGGTGTCCTCCACGATCTCGAACTCCGGCGCGCCGGTCAGCCGGTAGGTGAGGGTGGCGTTGTCAATGTCCCGAGCGGTCACCGGCGCTCCGACATCGTCGCCCTCCGCGGTGCTCCCGGACACGGTGCGGGTGACCGGGGTGGACGGAAACTCCGGCGCGTCGTTCACGGGGTCGACGGTCAGCGCGACCGTGGCGTCGGCCGTCAGACGGCCGCTGTCCTGGACGCGGTAGCTGAAGCTGTCCGAGCCGTGGTAGTTCGCCCTCGGCGTGTAGGCGATGCGGTTGGCCGCGGTATCGACCGTGGCCGTCCCGTGGTCGGGCGCGTCGGGCAGCGTGCCCAGCAGCGTCACGGTGTCGCCGGCGTCGGGGTCGGCGTCGCTGGGCACGGCAATCTCGATCGAGCTGTCCTCGTTCAGCGTGAGGGTCGCGCCGGCCGGTGTCGGAGCCTCGTTCACGTCGTCGATCCTGATGGTGACGCCGACCGTGTCGGTTCCACCGTAGCCATCGTCGGCAGTGACGGTGACCGCGTAGGTGTTCTGACCGCTTTCGAAGTCGAACGTCACCCTGGGCGCCACCTGGATCTGGCCCGTCGTGCGCCCGATGACAAAGTCACTCGATCCGCTGAGGTCGTAGGCAAGCAGGTCGTTCTCGGGGTCGGTGGCCCGCACGGGTCTGCCCACACTTCCCCCCGCAGGAGTGCTCTCGGGGATGGAAATGGGATCGACCGAGTCCGGCAGCATCGGGGGTGTGTTCGAAGCACGATTGTTTGCGGCCGTGAACTCGGAGGTGACCTGCTGGCGCTTGCCCGATCCGTGACCGTCGGTGTACTCGACGGTCACGCGCAGGAAGTGGTCTCGGTCGGCGCCGACGGGGAAATAGGTGCGTGAGTCGGCGTTCTCGATGTCCGTCCCACCGCCGCTGCGGCTCGTCGAGCGCTGCCACTGCCAGGTCGCGCTCCGTACGCCGTCCTCGTCCTCCAGCGTCGCGATCAGCTGGCGGTTGAGGATCGGTCGGCGCCTGTCGAGGGTTAGCGAGCCAGGGTCATCAAGGTCCGTGACGTTGACGGTCACATCGAGCCGGCCGTTGAGCGAGCCGTCGTTGGCGTTCAGCATCAACTCGTACTGAGCCCCACCGGTCTCGAAGTCGGGCGGGTGTACGAAGGTGAGTCTTCCCGTGGTCTTGTTGAACTCGAACCGGCCGGCATCGGGGCCGGTGATTGCCGCGATGCTGCCGACGACCCCCCAGTTGGTGGAGGCGCCCTCAGGGTCGCGCCTGGTGTAGTTCCCGACCCTGACCACCTGGCCCGGGGTTGGGTTGATGACCTCATCTACGTCGATCGTCGCAAGCCCGCTGATGATGGGCGGCTCGTCGACGCTGGTCAGGATGATCGTCACGGGCAGGTTGCCAACCTTGTTGCGCTCGTCGGACGCGCGCACGGTGACCCGGTAGGTGTCGCCGTGGTTGCCGTTGGTTGCGCGGTCGTAGTCGGGCGTGTCCTTGAAGCTGAGCACTCCGGTGAGTTCGTCGAACGCGAAGTACCGCGCGTCCGGGCCGGCGAGCGTCTCCCAGGAGACATCGGTCCCCTCGGGATCGGAGGCGCGGTAGCTGCCAACGAACCTGCTGCCGGCCTCCTGGATTGTGAAGCTGGCAGTTCCGCTGATCTCGGGGGATTCGTCGACGTCTTCGACGGTGACCTCGACGTCGAGATCGCCGGTCCGGGCGTTTGGGTCGACCGCGCTCTCGTCGGTCGCCTGGATGGTGACCTCGTACACGTTGAAGGGGTGGCTGTCGGTCGGCGCCTCGAAGTTGGGGGCGGGGTCGAAGGTGAGCGCGCCGCGCTCACTGATCGTGAAGGCGCCGGCATCGTTTCCAGTGAGCGACCACGTGAAGGCGCTGGTCGCGCGCTCGGGGTCGCTGGCGCGGTAGGTGGCGACGGCCGTGTTGTTCTCCCGGACCGTGGGGTCCGTGGCGACCGCGACCGTGGGAGGTTCGTCCACGTTCTCGATGGCGATGGTGACGCGGATCCTGTCGTCGATGGCGGTGCTGTCGGTGCTGTCGCTCGCCTTGCCGTCGTGGACGGCGACGGTGACGGCGTAGCTTGAGGTTCGCTCGCGGTCGAGTGCGACCTTCGTTTGCAGCTGGCCCGTCATGTCGTCAATGTCGAAGTTCGCGGCCCCACTGGTCAGGGAATACGTGAGGGTGTCGCCCTCGTCGTCGCGGGCGGCGACGGGTTCGCCGATGTCGACGCCGGCGGGGGTGTTCTCGGGCACGGTGCGCTGGCCCGTCTCGCTGTTGGGGAACACGGCAGGGCTGTTGGTTTCCGTGGGGGTGCCCCTGGCACTCCCGGACCACGCCCCCTCCCCCCAGACGTTCCTGGCGAGCACCTGCACCTCGTACCTGGGGCCGTTCACGAGGCCGCGGATGACGTAGCGGAGGTCACCGCGTCCGACTGTCCAGACGAAGCTCCTGGTGGTCCAAAAGGCGTCGGCCTTGTCGGGGGCGTCATCGCGGATGTAACGCACGTCGTAGGCAGTTGCGCCCACGCCGAGGTAGGCGGGCTCCGTCCAGGAGACGGCAAGGCTGTTGTTTCGGGCCGCAACGCGGACAGACCGCGGTGGCCCCGGAAACACGCTCTCAGTCTCTTCGGCGTAGGGCTCTGCCCAGGGGCCGGCGCCGGCGTCGTTGACGGCCCGCACCGCGAGGAAGTACTGCGTTTCGCCCTCAAGACCAGTCAACGTGTGCTGGAGGTCGGTCGTACTTCCGACGTTGGTGACCTCGGTCCAGTCGGCGGGGGAGGGGTCGGGAGTGTCGGCGTAGCGCAGGTCGTACGAGGTGACCGCCGAGCCGCCAATGTCGTCGGGAGCCTTCCAGGTGAGGGTGAGTGCGCCCGGGCCGGGGACGGTGTCGTCGATGTCGACGTCCCCAGGGGTGTACCCGTGGCCGTAGGCCTTGAGCTTCCAGGACTTGAGCGTGCCGGTGTCCCCGTTCTGTCGGTCGCTGACGCGCAGGGTCCAGGTACCGCCGGCGCCCTCTCCCAGGTGCCGAGCCGAACCGAAGCGATGGGTTCCTTCGAATCTCCCTGAGGTCGAAAGCACCACACTGGCGGGAACGGAGAGCACCGACACGGCCCCGCTGGGGGAGACAAGCTCGATCTGGAGATCCCGGAACCACTCGTGCTCCAGCTCAACCTCGATCGCCATGAACTCGACGAATCCCACGTACGGGCCCAGCGTCAGGCTGCTGGTGATGGTGGTAGGCGTCCCGAGGAGCGGGGCATCGGGAATCGCGCGATCCAGGGTTCCGGACTCGGCCTCGACTGAGCGGATGGCCGGCAGGTTTGTCCAACTGTCGGGGAGGGCGAGGGCGACGGCGGCGGCGGCATCGACCATGCCGAAACCGTACTCGTGGTTGAACTCGTAGCGGTCGGTGGTCGAGCCGTACTTGACCGCCCCCGGCTCCCAACCGGTATTGTCCGGGTCGTTCTTGCGGGCGGAGGCGGCGAGGATGAGCTTGACGTCGCGCCAGGTGAGGGTGGTGTTGGCGGCCCGCGCGAGGGCGGCCACACCCGACACGATGGGCGCGGCAGCGGAGGTGCCACCGAAGTTGTCACGGTAGCGGTTGTACTGGTGGGTTGTCGTAATCCCCGGCAGCCCGGGCCTGCCGCTGTTGGAGGGGGCGCAGACCCAGAGATTGGCGCCCGTCTCGGAGTAGTCACTCCGGACATCGTCGTGGCCGACCGCGCAGGCGGCAGTGACCGCGTAGAAGTTCGCAATTTCATCAAGGTTGGCGTGGTCGTTGTATTCATGCCCATTGCCGGCGGACCACACATAGAAGATGCCCTTCTTGCCATAGCCATCCGTCACGCCACGCTCGACCGCCGCCTCCCAGGTAGCGCCGATGCCCGTCGGGAGGGCAGTCGGCCTGTACCCCCAACTGTTGTTGGCAACGGCCGTATGTTGCGCATCCTCGCTGCGATACATGGCGTTTCCCACTCTGTCGGTCGTGAAGGCGCCGTAGCCGATAAGGTTGTAGCCGAAGATCCCGGCGCGGGGCGCGACGCCGCGGACGCCGGCATCGTTGTCACGGGCGGCGATGAGGCCGGCAACGGCTGTCCCATGGGTGTCGATCGGGTCGAAGACGCCGCCCCGGCCGGTGTAGTCATGGTTTCTCGAGGTCAGGACATTGGCCGCCAGATCCTGATGGTTGGACTGGAGTCCATCATCGATCACAACGACGTTGATCCCCGTCCCCATGTTTCCGCCGGCCCAGACGCTCTCGACGTTGATGTCCTGCATGGCCCCACCCTCGAACTGGCCAGTGTTGCGGAGGTGCCACTGGCACCCGTACCAGGGATCGCTCTGGGGCGTCGTCAGGCCGGTGCACTCCTCAAGCGCCGGGCCGTAGGAAGAAGTGAGCATGCGGAGCACATACGATCCGGTACGGCTGCCTGAGGGCGCCACCTCCATGTTGTAGTCGCCAGCCGTGAGCCTCCCCCAGAGGGAGAAGGCGACTCGGTGCAACCTGTGTTGAACCCAGTTGGTATTGGGAATCACGTACATCGAGACAGCCGCATTCTGATCGTCCCGGATCGTTGCGGTGAGGGGCACGGCCGCGCCGAAGCTCACGGCGTAGATGAACACGTAGGTGTCTTCCGCCAGGGTGAGGCTGAAGTAGTCCTTGTCGCTGGCGGAGACCAGGCGGCCGGTCTCCGGCTTCCCGAAGGTGATGGGAGTCGCGGCAGCAACCGTGCTTCCGGGTTCGGTCGCGGTCCGGACGTGGAGGGTGTACGGGCCGACGGCGAGCTTCCCGAACCCGTTTACCCTGATGTAGTACGTCCCCTCCGCCAGTTGGCGGCGGAACATGAACCCGCCGGTTCTCTCCAGCAGGAAGTGGCCGTCGTCGTTGGATGCCTGCTGTATCTCGCCGGCATCCAGGAGCTTTCCCACGGTGTCGAGCGGTCCACCTTTAATCTCGTTCCTGCCGATCGCCACCACCCAGACGTCGGTAGTGGCGTCCAACTCGAACGTGAAGACATCCGCGTCGCCACTGGCGGCGGGGGAACCTCCCTCGGGGCCGATGCGGCCCGGAGTGGCGGAGTCGAGGGTGACGGTCGTCGCTGTGGCGATCGTGTCTCCGGGGTCGGTCACGGTCTGGGCATGGATGGCGTACGAACCGGCAGCCCGGGCCAGGTAGCTGCTGACGCGGACGTAATAGGCGCCGGCGCTGAGCTCTTCACGAATACCAAAGCCGCGCGGCGAGTCGAGGAGGGTGCCGCTGTTGCTATCAACGACGGGGGCGCCTCCCGAGTCCAGCAGCTCGCCGACCGTGTCGAGGTCGCCGGTGGTGTAGACCCAGAGGTCGGCATCGCTGGTGAGGACGATGCGAAAGACGTCCTTGTCATTGGCCGGGTCGAGGGAGCCGGGTAAGGACGAGCCCAGCGTCAGTTCCGTGGCCGTGGTGGTCGTGCCGCCGTAGTCGGTGGTCGTGCCGGTGTCGGTGTCGGACCAGGGTCCGCCATCGGGGTTATTGGCGTTGACGGCGCGCACCTCCACGTCGTACTCGACGCCATCAGGCAGATCCTTGATGTCGTGCTCAAGGCTGCTGCCGCCGGTGGTCCAGACGTCTTCCTCGACGGTCCAGTTGGCGTCGACGGTCTCGTCAGCGTCGGTGCGGATGTATTGCAGATCGTAGGCGGTGATGGCCGACCCGCCGTCGTCCGAGGGGGCGGTCCACGGCACGGTGATGGTGTTGGTGGTGACGGTGATGGTCCCGATAGTGGGCATTCCGAGGGCGCTCTGCGCCCCCACCTGCCCCGCGCCCAGCAGAACGCAAAGCGCGGCGAGGCCCGCCAGCAGGGCCGGCCATCTCACCGGAGCGAGACTTCCGTGCGCCAGTTGGGGCTGGAGATGAGGACTCCTTCCTGTTCTGCGAGCTCGTTGGCCAGGTTGAGCGAGGGGAAGCCGGGTTCGCTCTCCACGAAGAAGGCGTTCACGGCGAAGTCCCGCTCCTGCACACGGCTCCTGTCGATGCCGTGGTCGGAGAAGAAGCGGTTCACCCTGGCCTGGTCCCACTCGGCATCGAGGGCGAGCAGGACGCCGCCGGGCAGGGTCATGAGATCGCCGGCCTGCGAGCGGAAGACGGGGTCCGTGTCGGCCTCATCGTGCCGGGGCTGCTTCTGCACGATGCTGGCTTCGCCATCGTCCCTGGCCACGATGTCGTCGTCGGTGTTCTCCGTGCTCGGCTGGACGACCAGGGCGGTTTCCAGATACACGCGCTGGACGCGGTCACCGTCGCGCCAGGTGTATTCCGGACCTTCCGGGGAGGCGGCGGTATTCTCGCCGCCCCCAGTGGTCTTCGAAACGGGACCGGGGGTGGCTCCCGGCTTCCTCGACGGGCCGTCTGTTTCGTCGGCCGGCCCGTCGGCCCGTACGCCGCCCGCGGAGGTGGCGGGCTTGGAAGGACGCTCCGTCGCCGTCGCCGTCGCCGTCGCCGTCGCCGGGGTCTCGTCGGGCTGGGCGGTGGTGGCGGGAGATGGCTCCGGCGTGTTCGTCGCCCGGGTTGCCGGCTCGGGCGTACTGGTGGCCCGCGATTGTGTCGGGGGCGGGGCCGCGGTGGGACTTTCGGTGACGGGAGCAGCGGTGGGAGTTTCGGTGACGGGAGCAGCGGTCTCTGTGGGCGCGTTGGGGATGTTGCCCTCGGACCCTCCACAGCCAACGAAGATGAATACGCCCGCCGCAAGCACGGCGATGACCGCACTACCTGCCGCCAGGGAAGTAGCGTTCCTCATATCACGTCCCGCCAGGCCAATTATGCCTGTGAGGCCGCTCAGGGTCTTTCCCGGAACTGTTCCTGGATCGTGCTGGCCAGCACCACGGCCCTGGCGCCGGCGGGAAGGCGCCGCCACGTGAGATCGTCCTGTAGTGCTCACCCTCAGCGGTAGGCGCCTACAGCGCTACCACTCACTCAAAGGTTCGTTCTACAGTCCCGCCAGGCCTACCAGTTTCCGGCCTGGACGCGGGGAAGCGACCGGGCGCCAAGGTGCAACTGTCGAGTCCAGACCGGGCGCAGACTCGCGCGCGCCCGGTCTGGCTGCTGTGCGCTATCGGGGGTTTCGCACCGCCAGGTGCCGATTCCCCTCGTAGAGGCCCTCCATGACCTCCCAGATGCCCCGCGCTGGCCGGAGCGGCGGCGTCTCCAGGAACGGGAGCGCGTGCTCGCGCATGAGCTGGTCGCGCACATCCGCGTAGGCGGGGTCGTCCACGACGTTGTCGTTCTCGTTCGGGTCGACCTCCATGTCGAACAGCTGGACGGGGGTCTTGTCGTTCTCGAAGACCACCAGCTTGTAGCGATCCGTGGCGAACATGCCGAAGCCGTAGTTCTCGCTGTGGGCGACATCACGCGTGGGGCCGGTCCCGCTCCCGTCGAGGTGCCCGATGAGGGAGTTCCCCTCGGCATCGGGAAGCGGCGCGACGCCCGTGAGGCCCTCGATCGTGGCGGTCACGTCGACGTGCTCGACCAGGCCGTCGACCACGTGCCCCTCCATGCCGGCCGGGGGACGGATGATCAAGGGCACGGTGGCGGACTGTTCGTAGAACAGCATCTTCCAGAGCATCCAGTGGTCGCCCAGCATCTCGCCGTGGTCGGCGGTGTAGATGATCCAGGTGTTGTCGAGGATGCCCTTGCGCTCAAGCGCCTCGACGATGGCGCCGACCTGGTCGTCGATGGCAGTGACGTTGGCGTAGTAGTAGCGGTGCAGGATCTGGACGATGTCGTCCGTGAGCCCTTCCCACTGGGCCGTTGTCTGGAGCCAGCGCATGAGCGTGTGGAGCGGTCCCGACTCGGGGACCTGCGGCGGAATGCGTTCGCCGATGGGGAACTCGACGCCACGGTAGAGGTCGACATAATCCTTGGGGGCGTCGTGGGGCTCGTGCGGCCCAGGGAAGCCGACGAACTGGAAGAACGGCTCGTCGCGGTCGTACTCGTCGATCCACTTCACGACTTCCTGGCCGGTCCAGGTGTCGAGGTAGGCTTCGTTGGGGAGGGGTGTGGACTCGCAGAACCACATGGGGAGCCCGGTGTGGTCGCGCGTCTTCTTGGGGTAGGCGCGCAGATGGAACCACTCGCGGTACATGTCGAAGTGGCCCTGCTCCTTCAGATAGTCGGCGTACTCGCAATCGAGGCCCATGACGCCGTTCTTCTCCGGGCCCGGGTGGGGCTCATCGAAGCCGATCTCGCGGTAGCGGGCCGTGACGCTCGGGTCGGACATCATGGCCGGGTTGCCGCAGGCGATCGTTTCGTCGCAGAAGAGGTGCATCTTGCCGATGCAGCTCGTGTAGTAGCCGGCCTGCTGGAGGTGCTGGGCAAGCGTGGGGATGGGCTGCGTCATGTCCCAGTTGTTCTCGAATACGCCGTGGTCGCGAACGTACCGCCCGGTCAGGAGGGACCAGCGGGCGGGCATGCAGAGCGGCCCCTGCGAGAACGCCCGGTTGAAGCGCACGCCCTGGGCGGCGAGGCGGTCGATGTTGGGCGTTCGAATCAAGTCGTTTCCGGCGCAGCCGAGCGCGTCGGCGCGCTGCTGGTCGGCCATGATGACGACGATGTTGGGTCTGGAATCAGCGGGCACGGTGGTTTCCTTCCGGGGTGTGCGGGCGCTCCATCAAGCGATGGCCGTCATCGACGCCTCTGGTAGGGGCTGGAAGCCTCGTTGATAGCGTCAGAAAGCAGGTTGAGGCAGAAGAGGAGCATCGCGAACGTTACGCCCGGGAAGAAGGCGTACCACCAGGCCTCGCGCAGGTACTGGCGGCTGGTGTTGAGGAGGCCGCCGAGCGACGGGGTGGGGGGCTGGTCGCCCAGGCCGAGGAAGCTGAGGGCGGCCGTGATGAGCACGGCCACGGCCATGAGCAGCGCCATCTGCGTGAGCAGCGGCGGGAAGGCGTTGATGGCGATGTGGCGAAAGATGATGCGCTGCGGACTGGCGCCGAGAGCCTGCGAGGCGAGCACGTAGTCCTTGTTCTTCTCGGCGAGCATCTGGGCGCGGGATAGCCGCGCGAAGGCGGGGATGGTGAAGAAGGCGATGGCGATGCCGATATTGCGCACACCCGGGCCCAGGATCGTGAGGATCGCGAGCGCCGCCAGGAGGCCCGGAAAGGCGAGGAGGGCATCGACGAGGCGCATGGCCGCGGTCTCGGCCCAACCGCCCATGAACCCCGCCAGAAATCCGATGGTGACCCCGACCCCGGTGCCGAGGACCACGCTGATGAGGCTCACCGCGAAGGAGGTGCGCAGCCCGTAGAGCGTGCGCGCGAACAGATCGCGGCGGAGTTCATCGGTGCCGAACCAGTTTTCGGTGGATGGGCTCAGGAAACGGCCGGCGGCGGTCTCCTGGTCGATGGGGTCGTACTGGGCGATGACGGGAGCGCCAACGGCCCCGACGATCAGGAGCAGAAGCCCGACGAGGGCGATGGCGCCCTGGGGGTTATGGATGATGCCGTTGATCGTGGAGAAGAGGAGCGACTCGCGGGTCTTTCGTCCCCACCAGGAGAGTTGAAGCTCGATGCCCTGGTCCGCCGCGCTCATCGTCCGCGCACCCTGGGATCGAGGAAGCCGTAGGCGATGTCGGCGGCGAGATTGGCCCCGATGAAGACGGTCACGAGGATGATGAGGGTGCTCTGGACGACGAGGTAATCGCGCGCGTAGATGGCGTTCACCATGAGGCGGCCGAGGCCGGGGCGGGTGAAGACCTGCTCCACAATGACGGCGCCGCCGAGGAGCCCGCCGACCTGCAGGGCCATGACCGTGACGACCGGGATCATGGAGTTGCGCAGCGCGTGGCGGACCACGACGCGGCTCTCGGCGAGACCCTTTGCCCGCGCCGTGCGCACGTAGTCGTTTCCCATCACCTCGGAGATGGTCGTGCGCGTGTAACGCGCGAGCACCGCCGCCACCCCCGAGCCTGTCGCGATCGCGGGCAGGGCGAGGTGGTGCAGCGAACTCGCCGGGTCATCGAGGAAGGAGACCGCGCCGAAGGTCGGGAACCAGTCCAGCCGGACGCTGAAGATCCAGAGCATGATGATGCCGAAGACGAAACCGGGGATGCCGATCGTCACGAGCGTGTAGCCCGAGAGGGTCCAATCCCAGCCCGAACGGGGACGGACCCCTCCCAGGATCCCCAGGGGAATGCCCACCACAACCGCCAAGACATACGACGCGACGGTCAGCTCCAGCGTGGGCGGGATGGCCGTACGGAGCATGCGGGTGACGGGCAGGCCGCGAGCGAAGGAAACTCCGAGGTCGCCCTGGAAGATATCCGAGAGCCAGTTGATGTACTGCTCCGGGAGGGAGTCGTTCAGGCCCAACTGGCCGCGGATGCGGGCGACATCCTCTTCGGCCGCATCCTGGCCCGCGATGAGTTCGGCGGGATCGCCCGGCACGAGCCGGAGCATCAGGAAAACCGCGATGCTCGCCAGCACGAGGACGGGGATCGCCTGCAGAACGCGGGCGAGGACGTAGGGGAACAAGACTTACGCCTCGAGCCAGACCTTCGCCAGGTTCGGCTGCTCGAAGATCGTAACGAAATGCTCGCCGTACCCCTTCACGTTGGAGTTTGCCACCTCGATTCGCTGGTTGGTGTGAACGGGCAGGAGCCACGGATCGTCGAGCCACATCTGGTTGAAGCGGGCGTACTGCTCCCTCGCCTCTTCGCCGACCGGATCAAGCTTTTCGAGGTTGGCGATGATGTCGAGGTACGTCTCCGTCTCGTAGTAGCTCGGGTTCCCCAGCCGGTACGGGAAGGTCTGCTGGAAGGTCGTGAGGGGCGACAGGTTCGAGAACTTGTGGGGAGCGACCCACAGGTCGGTGAACCCGCGCTGCCGCAGCTTGCCGACCCAGACGCCGATCTCCTGGGTGAGGATCTCGACCTCGACGCCGATGGCGGCGAAGTTGCTCTTCAGGATCTCCGCGGTCACTTCCGTGCCCCGGATGGGCTCGATGAGCAAGGGCTCGTCCTGCGACCAACCCGCCTCCTCCAGGAGCGCGCGCGCGCGGTCGGGCTCGTACAGCTCGCTCTCAAGGGCGGGGTCGAAGGCGGGCGAGGAGCTCGGCCACGGCTGGGCCGTCAGGTCGCCGAAGCCCTCGCGCAGCTCCTCCGTGATCCGCTTGCGGTCGATCGCGTAGAGCAGGGCGCGGCGCACGCGCTTGTCCACCAGCTTGGGACTGTTGGTGACGCAGCCCACGTAGACGATGCCTGCCTTGGGCGCGAGTTGCCCCTGCCCCGTGCGGCGCGCGATCGACGGCGCCACGCCCAGCGAGTAGTCGATGTCGCCCGCTTCGAGCGCGAGTCCCAGCGCCTCGGCGTCGGGGAACCGCTGCAGCTCGAGGCGATCGACGTAGGGGCCGCCCTCAACGGCGGTCTGGTGCCAGTTGCGGTTGGCCACGAAGCTCGCGCCGACATCCGGGGTCCACTGCTCGAAGGCAAAGGGCCCGGTGCCCTGGACGTTCTCGCCGGCCTGCAGCTCGGTATAGGTGGACTTCTTCGTGACGAGGAGCTGGGCGAAGAAGTCGGTCATGTTCGGCCGGGGCTTGTCGAACTCGAACTCCATCGTGCGCGAGTCGATCGCCTCCCAGCGCGTGAGGGTCCTGGCGAACGAGGCGATCTGGAAGGCCCCTGTGATGCCCCACGGCTCCGGGTCGAGCATGACCTCGATGCCGTGAAACACGTCCTCCGGGGTGACCGGCGAGCCGTCGTGGAACTCCAGGTCGGGCTTCAGGGTGACCGTCAGCTTGCTGCGGTCGTCGTTGTACTCGAAGCGTTCCGCGAGGACGGGGAAGGGATCGAGGCTGTCCCGGTAGCGGACGAGCGGTTCAAGGACGGAGAAGTAGGGCTCGTTCTCCCAGGTGAAGGAGAAGGGGAAGCCCGTGTGCCAGATGAAGGTCGGGGCCGCCCCGCGGAGCGTGCCGCCGGTCTTGGGGCCGTCCTCGGCGGGCGCCTCCGTCGCTGCGGCTGCCGTCGCAGCTTCGGTTGCCGCGGCCTGGGTTGCCGCAGCCTCGGTTGCCGCAGCCTCGGTCGCGGCGGCCTCGGTCGCAGCCTCAGTTGCCGCCGCCGCGGTCGCAGCCGGCGCCGGAGTGTCGTCGTCGTCGTCGTCGCCACAACCCACGAGGGCAACGGCCCCCAGGCCTGCCGCGGCAGCGCCCGTACCGGCGAGCAGTGCGCGACGGCTCACCTTTCGATCTCTCAGGTCGCTCATGAGTCATTTCCTCCTGCAGACGGTGTCTGCGATGCCGCTGGGGGCTCGGCCCCCCTCCCGCATTCCTTGACTCGGAGTGCGCAGTGGGCGGATTCTAACCGACAGGTACGCCTCCCGCAGGAATGCCGGAGCGGGCGCGCTGGAGGCGAGGGTGACGCACGAGCCAGGGGATGCCTGCTGCACGCCCAGCGCCACGTCCTGGGCTCCGTCACGGTCGGACTCCGCGCCCGACCAACCCCAGCCGAGCCCGGCGGCCGGAGCGCGTCGCGCTCCGCCGCCCACCACCACCGAGGACCTCTCCAACGGCATGGTCGAGCTGGCGGGGGGCCCCTTTCTGATGGGCGCTGCCAGCGAGGGGGAACCCGACTTCGATGGCGAAGGGCCGGTGCGGGAAGTGACGCTCGAGCCCTTCGCGATCGACGCGCAGGCCGTGACGAACGCGCAATTCGCAGCCTTCATCGAGGCGACCGGCTACCAGACGGAGGCGGAGCGTTTCGGCTGGTCGTTCGTATTCAGGCGGCACCTCTCGCGACAGACCGCACGGCGCCTGGAGAAGACGAACGCGGTTGTGCAAGCGCCCTGGTGGATCGCCGTGCCCGGAGCGCGCTGGGATCTGCCGGAAGGGCCCGGGCGTGACCTTCGCGGCCGGGAGCAGCACCCGGTGGTGCACGTCTCCTGGAGCGATGCGTCCGCCTATTGCGAGTGGGCCGGTAAGCGCCTGCCCACGGAAGCGGAGTGGGAGTACGCCGCCCGGGGAGGCCTGGAGCAGGCGGTCTACCCCTGGGGGAACGAACTCACGCCCGGCGGCCGGCACCGCTGCAACATCTGGCAGGGCGCCTTCCCCGACTACGACACGGGCGGCGATGGTTTCACCGCGACCGCCCCGGTCGACAGCTTCGAGCCGAACGGCTTCGGGCTCTACAACTGCTCGGGCAACGTCTGGGAGTGGACCGCCGACTGGTTCAGCCCGGACTACCACCGGCAGGAAGCGGCAGCGACGCGGGTGAACCCTGCCGGGCCGCCCGCGGGCACGCACCGCCTCCAGCGAGGCGGGTCGTTCCTCTGCCACGTCTCGTACTGCAACCGTTACCGCGTGGCGGCGCGCACGGGCAACACGCCGGATTCCTCTACGGCGAACTCCGGCTTCCGCTGCGTCCGCGACCTGTAGGCCGCCGAACTACTGCGCGATCACCCTCCCCAGGAGCTCGGCCTCGCGGTCGAGTACCTGGTCGCCGACCTCGATGCGCACCGCGGCGATCGTGCCCGAGAAGGCGAAGGGCACCTCGTAGTCCTCGCTGACGGCCGTGTACAGGTCCTGTCCGATATCGAGGCCCTCGATCGCGAACATGCCTCCCAGCGTCTTCGGGAGATGCCCGCTGCCCACCTCGCGGCCGTTGACCGTGAGGGTGGCTGTGCCTTCATGGTCGCCTGTCTTGGTGAAGTCCAGGACGATGACGGATTCGCCGACGGGCACAGGCGTGTCGGAGACGATGCGGTAGCGCTCGCCCGGGTAGTTGTATTCGTGCACCAGGCGGTTGTCCTTGATGAAGAGGGTGTAGCCGCTGGTGTGGCCGCCGTGGGCGACGAGCACGCCCTCGTCGGCCTCGGTCGGGCGCGTCAGGTCGACCGTGATCGTGTAGTCGCGGTTGCGGACGTCGGCGGCTGCGTTGGTGGGGGCGTGGGCCATGCCCTGGCGGTAGACAAAGGTCGTGCGGTCCTGTGGCGAGCCCTTCTTGGGGGGTGCGCCGCGGGCGCCGCGGAGACCGTCTTCAAGGGGCAGCACGCCGTACTTTGTCGCCTCGATCCACCAGCGGTCGATCATCTCCCGCAGCTTCTCCGGCTGCGACTCGGCGAGGTCGTGGGCCTCGGAGAAGTCCTCATCGAGGTGGTAGAGTTCCCACTGGTCCTGCTCGAAGGTGGTTCCGGGCAGATGGAAGGCGACGGCCTTCCATCCCTCGTGCCAGACGGCGCGGTGGCCGAACATCTCGAAGTGCTGGCTGCGCTTGCGCGTGGGCTCGTCCCCCGAGTCGAACGTGTAGAGCATGCTCGTGCCGTGGATGGGCATCTGCGGCACGCCCTGGTACATCTCCGGCGCCTCCAGCCCGAGGATCTCCAACACCGTGGGCACGATGTCGGAGATGTGGTGGAACTGGGGCCGGATCGCCCCCGCGTCCTTGATGCGGTCGGGCCAGTGGATGATGAGCGGGTCGCGGATGCCCCCGCCGTGGGTGTTCTGCTTGTAGCGCTTCAGGGGGGTGTTCCCCACCTGCGCCCAGCCCCAGGGGTAGTTCGTGTGGGACTTGGGCCCGCCGATCTCGTCGACGTGGGCGAGGTTTTCCTCCTCGCTGGCGGGAATCTGGTTGTAGAAGCGGCCTTCGTTGACGACGCCGAGGGGACCGCCCTCCTGGCTCGCGCCGTTGTCGGAGACGACCACGAAGAGGGTGTTGTCCAGCTCGCCGATCTCCTCAAGGTAATCGGCCAGACGACCGATGTTGTGGTCCATGTGGTCGAGCATGGCGGCGAACGCTTCCTGCAGCCGGGTGCGCACGCGCTTCTGGTCGTCGGTGAACGAGTCCCAGGGGTCTACGCCGTTGTTGCGGGGCGCCAGCTCGGTGTCGGGAGGGACGATGCCGAGCTCCTTCTGGCGCTGGAACCACTCCTCGCGGGTGGCGTCCCAGCCCTGGTCGAACTTCCCGCTGTACTTGTCGAGGTACTCCTGCGGCGCCTGGTGGGGGGAGTGGCAGGCCCCGAAGGAGACGTACAGGAAGAACGGATTCTCGGAGAGCGAGGTCTGGTCGCGGACGAAGGCGATCGACTCGTCGACGATGGCCTCGGTCAGGTGGTAGTTCGGGTCGGACGGCGAGGGCACGTGGCGGTTATCGACGATGAGCTCGGGGGCGAACTGGTCGGTGAGGGCGTCGAGGAAGCCGTAGTAGCGCTCGAAGCCCTTCCCCAGGGGCCAGTTGTTGAACGGCCCGACGGCCGAGCCGTCGGCCATGGGGGCCACGTGCCACTTGCCGAAGGCGCCGGTGTTGTAGCCGGCCTGCTGGAGCATCTGAGGGATCGTGGCGGCGCTGGGCGAGATGGCGCCGCGGGCGCTGGGGAAGCCCGTGTCGTAGTTGGAGATCGTGCGCATGCCCACGGAGTGGTGGTTCCGGCCGGTCAGGAGGCAGGCGCGCGAGGGCGAGCAGAGCGTCGTCGTGTGGAAGTTGTTGTAGCGAATCCCGTTCGCGGCGAGGCGATCCATGTTGGGCGTGTCGATCGACGAGCCGTAGGAGCCGAGGTGAGCGAAACCCACATCGTCCAACATGACGAAGACGACGTTGGGGCTCCCCGGGGCCGGCTGGGGGGGGTCGGGCCAGTGCGGGGTCGACTCACTCGTATAGCGCCCAATGACGCCCTGAAAGTTCGGTTCGCTTGTCATGCTTTCACCTCGTTGGTCCCGGGAGCGCTCCAGGTTCAGGAGGCCGTCCCGCGCACAGTGCGCGCAGTATAGACACACGGCCAACGGCAGGCGGCGGGCGGCAGGCCGGGCACGCCAAACGATGGGAGGCGCCCTGGGAAGTCGGCGCGACGGATGGGGGAGGCGCCGACGGATGGGGGAGGCGCCGACGCGAATCCTGCCGGGATCCCTATACTGAAGCAGCCTGCCGGCAGACTCCGCGTTGGCCAATACGGAGTGAGCAGCAAGGGCAGAACCACACCAGGAGCACCGCGATGACTACGGACACTGTTGCAGCGAGTTTTGAGCTTGACCCTCGCGATCCCGTCGCCGGAATCACCGACGAGGTCATTCAGCGCTGGCAGCAGGACGGCGTCGTCATGCTGCGTGGCGCGCTCGACGCCGAGTGGATGATGCTGCTGGGCATGGGCCTCGGCAAGGTGCTGGCCGACTCGGGGATGCAGAAGGCCACGTTCTTCGAGGGCACCAAGGGCGAGTTCCACGAGACCGTCCGGAACTTCGACTACTGCTTCGAGATCAGGCGGCTGCTCTACGACTCTCCCATCAAGCACATCCTGGGGCGCTTCATCCGATCTGAGAACGTCTGGTACTACTCGGATGAGTTCTTCCTGAAGAGCGCGGGCGGAGCGGAGCGAACCCCGTGGCACCAGGACACCCCGTACTACCCCATCGGCGGCTCGCAGTTCGCATCGATGTGGATCTCGCTCGATCCCCTCAAGCGGGAGGAGTGCCTGGAGTTCGTCGCGGGAAGCCACCTGGGGACCATGTATGACGGGTTCAATCCGTCGAAGCCCGACGACCCGTCGAGCGGGTTCTACGGAGAAGAACTCCCGATCCTTCCGGATATCGAGGCAGATCGCGACAGTTTCCCGATCGTCGGCTGGGAAGTGACCCCCGGCGATGTGATCGTTTCCAACCCGCACATCATTCACGGTGGCGGCCCGACGAACCTCGACAGCCAGCGCCGGGCCCTCGCGGTGCGGATGTTCGGTGACGACGTCGTCTTTGCGAAGCGCCCTGCGTCGCGACCGACGGTGCCGATGACGCCGGGGTTGGGTCTGCACCTGAAGCCTGGAGATCCCCTGCGGAGTCCCTGGTACCCGCAGGTCGAACCGCCGCCTGCCTCAGAGAGCTACGGTTAGGTGAGTCGTTGAGGCAGGCCGTCTCGTCGGGAAGGGACCTCAGCCTGATCCGGGAGAGCAGCGCCGGTTGACCATGTACGGTAGGGAGGACTCTCCGTTGAAGGCCACGAAAGCAGGCTCTGCGTGACGCTTCGGGACACCTTCCGCTCCGCGATCGCCCCGATCTATATCCGCGGGCGCTTGTTGCAGGAGCGCATCACGTCGGGGGTGGCGTGGTATCCGGTTGATCCCGCGTACATCGCCAACCCGTACCCAACCTACCGGCGGCTCCGGGAGCGCGACCCTTACCACGTGAGCCAGCTCACGGGGATGCTCGTCGTCTCCCGCTACGAGGACGTCGACGCCATCCTGCGCGACCACGAGCGGTTCGCGAACGCGGAGCGCGGGATGAGCCAGAGCCTTACGAACACGCGCATCCGCCAGGAGCTCACGCCCTCGATCCTCTCGCTCGACCCGCCCGACCACACGCGCCTCCGGGGGCTGGTGAATCGTGCGTTCACGCCCCGCCAGATGGCAAAGATGGAGGACCATGTTCGCGAGACGGCGCACGCGCTCCTGGGTGAGGTGGGGGACAGCAACGATTTCGACCTGATGTCGAACCTGGCGACGTTGCTGCCGATGGTGGTGATCGCCGAGATGATCGGCGTTCCCACCGAGGACCGGGAACGGTTCAAGACGTGGTCGGACCGCTTCGCGCGGGTGCTCGAGCCCAACCTCACGCCGGAAGAGGGCAAGCTCGTCCTCGAGACGGCCACCGAATTTCGCAGCTACTTCGCGCCGATCATCGAGGAACGGCGCGGGGAGCCGATGGATGACCTCGTCTCCCGACTCGTTCTCGCCGAGGAGGACGGGCAGAAGCTGACCACCGACGAAACACAGGTCACCCTGCGCCTGCTGCTCGTCGCCGGCAACGAGACGACGACGAACCTGATCGGCAACGGCCTTCGCGCCCTGCTTCAGCACCCCGAGCAGCTGCAGCTTCTGCGAGAGCGGCCCGAGCTGATACCCAGCGCGATCGAGGAGCTGCTTCGCTACGACGCGCCCGTCCAGCTTGATGGTCGGTACGTCGCGGAGGATGTTGAGATCGGCGACAAGGTGGCCAAGGAGAACTCTCGAGTGGCGCTGCTTATCGGCGGCGCGAATCGCGATCCAGAACAGTTCAGCGACCCCGAAACGCTCGACGTGACCCGGGAAGGCGCGAACAACATCTCCTTCGGACGGGGTATCCATCACTGTCTCGGCGCGCCGCTTGCACGCCTTGAGGCGCGCATCGCGTTCGAGGTTCTGCTCGAGCGATTCGACGACATCCAGTTCGGGGCGCGGGATCCTGTCTACAAGCCGAACATCGTGCTTCGCGGCCTGCGCGACTTCGACATCCGCGTTCACCACCGCAGCGGCCGGAGCTTCGCCGGGGCAGCGCCGGAGCCGGTGGTAGCGAGCTAGTCGAAGATTTCGTCCTCGTTGAAGCGGGTCCACAACTCGAAGACGGGGAAGGGGCTGGGGAGGGCGCCGCCGGGGTCGTTGAGGCGGGAGGCGATCCGGTCGCGGTCGAAGACGTTCCTGATGGAGATGGAGAAGCCGGAAACGGCGACGCAATCCTCGCACGGCTCGGGGAAGGTCTGGATGTACCTGGGGTTCTCAAAGTGGATGGTGGCCTCGGAGCCGCGGGGATCCCACTTGACGCGGAAGTCCTCGGCGATGACCTGCCACTTGTCGACGGCGTAACCGCCTTCGGAGTATTGGGCCCAGAGCTGGATGGCGGGGCCGTCGAAACCGAGGATCACGGCCCTGCGCCGGTCTGCGTCCTTGCCGGGGTCGAACTGGCGGAAGGAGCGGCCGCGCAGCTCGTTCCGGACGCGCGCCGCCATCTCATCGCTCGCGTCTTCGTCTGGCGCTGGTGAGGCCGTAGCGGTGGCTCCTGCAGCCGTCGAGTCTGGGGGCGGAGTGGCTGTGGGCGTGGCCGTGGGAACGGTAGTGGCGGGGCTCGCCGATGGCGTGGCTGTAGGAACGGGTGTAGCGGGGCCTGGCGACGGATCGGGGGGAGGATCCGAGCCGCAGGCGGTCAGCGTCGTGATCACCGCGACAGTGACGACGGTGGCGATCGCCACCGTGCGTGTTGACAGCAAAGCATTCACCGCATCGATCGTAACCCCAGCATTACTTCTCTTCATGCGTTGAGACTCGTGGTTCTTTTCACGAGCTGAACCGGGTGATTATTTTCATATATAGTCTGAAAAATTCCCGGAATGCCAACCTTCTATTGCCGGGTCGTAGTGTCTTGACGTGCCCGATAGGATGTTGAACGGTGGTAGCAGAGCAACGGTGCATCAGGAGATGTCCACGACAGGAGGTTCGATATGGTGGCAGAGAAACTGGAGCAGCCGGCCCCCACGGGATCGGGGTCGCGGCTGAGCGGGTATGAGGCCTTGCGCCACGCGCGGCAGGCGATGGATGACGCGATCATTGCGCCCTCGCGTGACCGGATACGCTGGGCTGAGGGTCTGCGGCAGGCGCTCGACGAGATGGCGGACATCCTCCGCCGCCACCAGGATGCTTCCGAGCGGCCCGGTGGGACACTTGAGGAGATGGCAAATCTGCAGCCGCGGCTCACGCCGCGCATCGAGCGTTCCCGTGGGGAGCACCTGCCGCTGATCGAGCGCACCGAGGGGCTGCGCGACGTGGTGGCGCAGCAGATGGAGGCGGGGGCCGTCGCTGTCGACCACCTCCGCCAGGATGCAGGCCGCCTGCAGGGCGATGTCCGCCATCACATGGCGGCGGGTGTCGACCTGATGTACGAGGCGTACGAACGCGACATGGGAGGTGAGGGCTAGGCCTGGTAGCCACTGGATTCCGAGGCGGCAACTACGTGGAAGGAGCACTTCATGACTGAGCCACACACCTACAAGATCGTCGAACTCGTCGGCTCCTCGTCGGATGGCGTGGATGGGGCCATCGCCAACGCACTCGAGCGCGCCGGGCGGACGCTTCGCAACCTCGACTGGTTCGAGGTGCGGCAGATCCGGGGCGCCATCAGCGAGGGCACGGCGGCGGTGACGCAGGTCACGCTTGGCGTCGGCTTCCGCATCCTCAGCCCTGAGGATATCGAGCGGGAGTAACGCGCCGGCGCAAGGCGGCGGCATGCCGGTACTTGCTGTAAACTGCATATAGTGGAGAACAGCGCTAGCAGCCCTCCCCCCGGCATGCCGCCCGCAGGCGCTCCGGCGCCGTTCACAAGCCTCTACCAGGACGACCACTCGGTTCAGCCGCTCCTCACTCCCGTCGGGAACGAGATCGGCTGTTATCGCGAATGGGTGCGCCTTCACCTCTCGCCCGTGTACTACGGCAAGGGGGTTCCCCACGGGAACGGTGAGCCGGTGGTGGTGGTGCCGGGCTTCATGGGCACGGACATCTCCCTGGTGGAGTTCTACTGGTGGCTGGCGCGCATCGGCTACCGGCCCTACTACTCGGGCCTGGGACTTAACCTTGATTGTCCCGATGCCTCAACCGACCTCGTGTTGGGGGCGGTGCGGCGAGCGGCCGAGGAAACAGGCATGCCGGTGCGCCTCATCGGGCACAGCCTGGGCGCCCTGATCGCACGGAGCGTCGCCTTCGACCATCCCGAGGAGATTGAGCTGCTGATCTCGCTGGCGGCGCCCTTCAACGAGGTGGCCTACGTCCACCCGATGCTGATCGAGGCGATGGCGGCGGTGCGCCGGCAGGCGGGCTCACACCTGACCTGGCACGTGGCGCCGGCATGCTTCAGCGGGCACTGCACGTGTCGATTCACGGCCAACATCATGCGGCCGCGCCAGCCGACGTTCCGCCGGCGGGCGCTGTACGCGGAGCGTGATGGGCTGGTGAGCCCGGATAGCTGCATCGAGAACGAACCCGAGTACAACGTCGGGATCGCGACGAGCCATTACGGGATGATCTACAGCAGCGAGGCGTACCGGACGGTAGCCAGGCTGCTCGCGGAAGACAGCGGCTAGACCTAGACCTTCGCTTCGGTCTTGGCCTCGGTCTTCCTGGCCGGGGCGCCGCCGGTGGCGACCCCGAAGCTCTCCATGCCCTTCTGGAAGAGGTCGGCCCAGGGGTTGGAGGCCTGCCACTCGCGGGCGAGTGCGAGTGCCGCTTCGGCGGCGGTGCGGCTTGCGCCGAGCATGCTGTCGAGCGCTTCACGCGCCTCGCTGCTGGCGGCCAGGGCTTCCTTGTAGGCGCTCTGGGTGAAGTCGAGGGCCTGGCTCTGGGCGGCCACGGCGGACTCCATGACGGCCGAGTAGGTGGCGACCACATCGGAGGGGTTCTCGGCGACCCGGCGGGCGAGGTCGAGCGCCTGGCGCTGCGCCGTCGTCACATCGGTGAGGAGCTGGCGGGAGATGTTGAGGCCACGCTCGTTGGCCTGCTCAATGGCGTGGGTGAGGGCTTCGTAGCTGGCCACGAGGGCCTCGAAGTACTTGTCGGTCTGGGCCTTGTCCGTCATGTCGGTCACTCCACTTGCTGGCTGGTGATGGGAGAAATCTACGGGCGCCCCGAGCTACATGCAACTTGCATCTTGCGCGTATTGGCACCTAGCAGCAGACTGCCCGCATGGCCGAGACGAGCGGACGCAAGCGCACGACCTCCACACCGCGTCTCCACGGGGAGATGCTGTCGACGAGCCTGCTCGCGTTCCTGAAGGGCTGCAGCGCCTACGGGTACCAGTTGAGCCAGCAGTTGAGCGAGGCGGGCCTGCCGCAGTCCGACAGCGGCACCGTGTATCGCTCCCTGCGCCAGCTTGAGGGCAGTGGCTTCGTTTCCTCGTTCTGGGATACGTCCGACCAGGGGCCGGCGCGGCGCATGTACTCGCTGACCACGGCGGGCGAGCTGTTCCTGCGGACGTGGATCGAGGCGCTGAACCGCTATCAAGAAGTGCTCACGGGTGCGCTCGCGGGCTTCGACGAAGTGGCGTCGGAGGCAAACGCCGGTACCGAAGAGGAAGTGTCATGAGCGCGAACGAAACGTCGATTCCCGATTTCTCCGAGGCCTGGCGGCAGTGGGCGACGCAGTCGGAACGGCAGTGGAACGAGTTCTTCAACCAGATGATGAGCACCGAGGAGTTCAGCCAGGGCCTCGGCCGAAACCTCGACGTGTTTCTGCACTTCCAGAAGACGATGAACGAAACGATGGGCTCGGTCTTCACGGCCATGAATGTGCCCACGCGCACCGACGTGCTGGCGCTGGGCGATCGCCTGCTGGCCATCGAGAACGGGTTGGCCGCCCTGGAGGCGCAGATCTCGACGGCGCTAGCGGCCGGGACGAACTCAGGCCAGGCCAAGCCGAGGCGCACCAGGCAGCCAGCGGCGCCGCCGGAGACACCGCACGCGAATTAACGCTCCGGTAACCCACATTCCTTGATCGCGCTCGATAATTCATTGCATGTTGCGCGCACTGCCTACACCGTGGAAAGAACTATGACAACTGCGTCCGCTTCCCCTGATGTCGCCCAGCAAGTCCAGGCGACCGTGGACGCGATCGTGCGTCGCGGGCTCGTCGGTCCCGAGTACATCTCCCTGGAAGACCCGCAGGTGGGCGCGACGCCGAAGGACACGATCCACACCGACGGCTCGATGAAGCTGTACCACTACCGCGCGCAGACGGACGAGATCTACCGCACGCCGCTGCTGGTGGTGACCTCGCTGGTGAGCAAGCCGTACATCCTCGACCTGACCCCCGGCCAGAGCATGATGGAGTTCCTCGTGAAGCAGGGGTACGACGTCTACCTGATCGACTGGGGCGTGCCTCGCGCGGAAGACAGCAGCCTCCGCCTGGAGGACTACGCGCTCTCCCGCATCCCCGACTGCGTGGAGCGCATTCTCGAGGATTCGGGCGAGCCTGATTTGAATCTACTCGGCTACTGCGTGGGCGGCTCGCTCGCGCTGATGTACCTCGGTACGCATCCCGACGCGCCCGTGCGGAACATGGCGTGTCTGACGACGCCCGTGAACTTCAAGGGCATGGGACTCTTCAGCCAGTGGACGGATGAGCGCTACTTCGACGTCGACCGCATTGTGGACACGCTGGGGAACGTACCGGGCGAGATCCTGCTGTCGGCGTTCGACATGCTGCGGCCCACGGGCCGTCTCACGAGCCCGATCCAGGTGCTCGACCGCATTCGCGACGACAAGTACGTGAAGTCCTTCATGCTGGTCGACCGCTGGGGGGCCGATCAGATCCCCTTCCCGGGTGAGGCCTTCCGGCAGATGGTGAAGGAGCTGTACTGGAAGAACGCACTGCTGGAAGGGACGCTCGAGCTGAGCGGCCGCCACGTGGACCTCTCCTCGATCCGTGTGCCGATGATTCACGCCATGGCCCAGCACGACCACATCGTTCCGTACGAGGCCGCGAAGCCCGCGCTTGAGCAGGTGGGGTCGGAAGACACGGAGGAGGTCGTCCTGCGAGGCGGCCACGCGAGTCTCGTCGCCGGAGGCAATGCCATGTATCGTCTCTGGCCGAGGCTGGACCAATGGCTTTCGGTTCGTTCGACCTAACTTCACTGAGCAGCGACGCACGCTATCCCGCAGCCGGAGCGATCGCGGGGCGGCGCGTAACCCTGCGCCTGATGACCGGCGACGACGGTGAGGCCATGCTCACGTTCGCGCGGAGCCTCCCCGAACACGACCTGCTCTTCCTGCGGCGCGACATCACCCGGCCGGACCAGGTCGAGCTGTGGCTCGGTCGCATCAGGGCAGGCGTGGCCACCTCGCTGCTGCTGATCGACAAGGGCGGGGACATCGCCGGATACGCAACGGTCGACCAGAACGACCTGCCCTGGTCGCAGCATGTGGCCGAGCTGCGCGTGCTCGTGGGCCCGGCCCTGCGTGGGCGGGGCGTCGGAAGGCTCCTGACGGAGGAGGCGTTCCGCATTGGTCTGGGGATGGGCGTGGACAAGCTCATCGGGCAGATGACGGTTGACCAGCACCAGGCGATCGCGGTGTTCCGCTCGCTCGGCTTCCAGCCGGAGGCGCTTCTGCGCGACCACGTGAAGGACCGCCAGGGCGAGAAGCACGACCTCGTGATCCTCAGTCACGACGTTGAGGCGGGTCAGCGATTGATGGCGGCTGTGGGTGTGCTCGATGCCGTGAGCGGCACCTGAGGCGCGCTCGTTGGACGACATCACCGCCGCCATCATCCAGTTCTACGAGACTCCTCCCCCTCCCGACCTCCCGCGCGTAACCGGGCTCAGCATTCGCGAGCGCTGGGCGATGACGGCGAACTTCCTGAACCAGGGCGGTCCCGACCGGCATGTGGAGCGTGGACGGGAGATCGCCAACCGTCGCGGCGAGCCCCTGACGGTCGACCTCTACCCGGCCGACGGAGATGCGCCCCACCCCGGGATACTGTTCATCCACGGCGGCTCGTGGGTCGCTGGTTCCCCCATCACGCACGACAAACTGGCGAAGCGGCTGGCTGAACGCGGGTTCTATGTGGTCAGCGTGGACTATGCGCTGGCGCCGGAGCACCGCCACCCGGAGGGGCTCGACGACTGCGTGCTCGCAGCCCGCTGGCTGGCCGCCGAGGCTGCCGGCCTCGGGATCGACCCGGCGCGGCTGGCCATCATGGGCGACTCCGCCGGGGGGAACCTCGCGGCGGCGGCGCTGCACTGCCTGCTCGAGCGGGACGGCGCGACGGTGTTCCGATCGGCGGTTCTGCCGTACGGCGTCTACGACTTCCCGGCGATGCTGGAACTGCCGGAGGACGCCCCGTTCGTGAATCGACGCACGTTCGTCTGGCAGGTCGAGGACTACATCGGACCCGAGGCGGATGAGGCGCTGCTGGCCTCGCCGCCGGTCAGCCCTCGCTACAGCCCCTGCCTTGGCAGCTATCCGCCGACGTTCCTGACGGTGGGGACGCACGACCCGCTGGAGCAGCAGTCGCTCGACTTCGCAGAGGCGCTCCGAGCGGCCGGTGTCGAGGCGGAAGTGCTCACCTTTGAGGGAGCCACGCACGCGTTCCTCCAGATAGAGGCTGTACCTGCCGCGGGTGAAGGGCTGGAGGCGATCGTGGCGTTCCTCCAGCGGACGCTGGGCTCCTAGCGGCCTACGACCCACGCTCCCGCGGCAGCCGCACCTCGATCTCCAGGCCACCCTCGTCGCGTACCCGGGCAGTGATGGTCCCGCCGTGCGACTTGACGATCGTCCTGACGATCGAGAGCCCAAGCCCCAGCCCTCCGCGCGCCGCCCCTTCGTCGGTTCTGCGCACGAAGGGCTCGAAGTAGGTCTCCACCTCCTGCGCCTCAAGGCGCGCACCGGAGTTGCCGACGCGCAGGATGGCCACGCCTTCCTCCTCCGCGACCTCGACGCGCACCGAACCGCCGATCACGTTGTGGCGGATGGCGTTCTCGACGAGGTTTGCGACCAGGCGTTCCAGCAGGGCGCGATCACCCCAGACCGTCGCCTCCCCAAGCTCCAGGGTCAGCTCGATGTTGCTGGCGGATGCGGCGAGGCCGCCGACCACGTCGCCGGTGAGCTCGGCAAAGTCGACCTGTGTGCGGGTGAGCAGGCCGCTCTCGCTGCGGGCGAGGGCGAGGAGGCCATCGACCGTGCGCTCGCCCTGCTCGGTCGAGTCGAGGATGCGGCGGGCAAAGTCGCGTTCCGCCTCGGTGGCGTTCGGGTCGTTCAGCTTGATCTCCGCCTCGGCGCGCAGGATCGCGAGGGGCGTTCGCAGCTCGTGGGAGACGTTCGCGGAGAAGGCTCGCTGGCTCGTGAACGCCTTCTCAAGGGCTTCGAGCAGCGAGTCCAGGGTGTCAGCGAGCTCCTTCAGCTCGTCGTTCGGGCCATCCAGGGCGACTCGATGGTGGAGGTCTGTTTCGGAAGAGGCGCGGGCCGTCTCGGTGATGCGCTGGACGGGCCGGAGCACACGGCCGGCGACGATCCAGCCGAGCAGGATCGCCACGAACGCGGTGATCCCGAGGGCGAATCCGGACTGGACGAGCTGCTCGCGGAGGGCGTCGTCGACGGCGTCGTCGGCAGCCTGGTCGTGGACATCCTCGACGAACTTGAAGAGGGTGCGTCCATCCTTGGCCATGAACTCCCGCAGGCGCCTGCCCGATGGCAGCCTGTCGCCAAAGGCGTCCTTGACCGCAGCCTCGGCGTAGAAGCGCTTCTTCTCGTCGAGGTCGTTGCTATCGAGCGCGTCGCGATAGAGGAAGTGCGTGACCGCGATGAGGACCACCCCGGCCACGAGGAAGAGCGACCCGTAGAGGAGCGTGAGCCTGATGCGGACGGTGGGGCGGGGCAATCTCATGGCTCGATCCGGTAGCCGGCGCCCTTGACCGTGTCGATGACGGGCGGCGCGCCGAGCTTTCGGCGAAGGGTCATCACCGTGACGGGCACGACGTTGGTCACGGGGTCGACGTGCTCGTCCCAGACGCGTTCCAGCAGTTCCTCGGCGCTGACCACGTTGCCACGCGCTCCGAGCAGCACTTCGAGCACGGCGAACTCCTTGCGCGTGAGGCGCAGGTCGCGCTCGCTACGGGAGGCGTGGTGGGGGCCGGGTTCGAGGCGCACGTCGCCGGCCACGAGCACGGGTGGGGTGGCGGCGGCGCTGCGGCGGGCGAGGGCGTGGATGCGGGCGACCAGCTCGCGCAGGGCAAAGGGCTTGGGCAGGTAGTCGTCGGCGCCGAGGGCGAGGCCCTCCACGCGGTCGTCGAGTGTGCCCGAGGCGGTGAGCATGAGGATGCGGGGGGCTTCCTCGCGCTGCGTCAGGCGGCGGCAGACCTCGTCGCCGTGCACGCGCGGGCAGGTCGCGGTCGAGGAGAACGACCTCGTAGCGGTTGACCAACGCCTTCTCCAGGCCAGTTTCGCCGTCGAGGGCGATGTCGACCGCCATGCCTGCCTGGCGGAGGCCGCGGGCGACGACATCGGCCAGCCTTTCGTCATCCTCCACGATCAGGACGCGCATGCGCGCATTGTGCGGGTGTTCCACCTAAGGCCCAGATAAAGGCGCGGACTTCGGCTTATGCCGGTCTTATGGCCCTCTCGCTACCTTGACCCCCGCAGAGCACATCCCGCCGCTCTGCTCATCCAGACACACGAGAGGAAACAAACACGATGAGCCGTCCAATCAAGTCGCTCGTGATCGCCCTACTGATAGCCGGACTCTTCAGCGCCCTCGGCGTGGGGGTTGTCCTGGCGGAAGGGGGAGGGGACGGCGACAGGAAGTCCCACGGTATGACCCAGGAGGAGAGAGAGGCGAAGGCCGACGAGGCCCGCACCGAGTTCGCGGAAGCGCTGGGTGTGACCCTTGAGGAGCTGGCTGCTGCGTTCCAGCAGGTCGCCCTCGATCGCGTCGACGCGGCCGTTGAGGCCGGGACAATCGACGACGAGAAGGCCGGCGAGCTACGCACCGCGATCGAGGCTGGCGAACTGGCCGGCAAACGCTTCGGCAAGCGCTTCCGCCACGGCGGCTCCGACGGCGCCGCAGCGTTCGCGGAGGAGCTTGAGGTAACCGTCGACGACCTGGCCGCTGCTCGCCAACAGGTGGCGCTGAACCGGGTTGATGACGCGGTCGAAGCCGGCAAGATCACGGAGGAAGAGGCCGAGGAGATTCGCGCGAAGATCGAATCCGGCGAGACGCTGGAACGGGGCGGCAGTCGCCACGGGAAGCGAGGTCACCGCGGCTTCGGCAGAGACGGTGGCAAGGGTTACGGCTTCGACCACAACAAGAGCACAGACGAGACGGCGACAACGGAGTAGCCCCCTCCCTCCGTTTATCGCCAAACCAGAAGGCGTCCCTTGCGGGACGCCTTCGTCATGTCCGCCGAACCGGAAGGTGGCTAGGCGAGGAGGGCGCCGCAGCGTCGGAGGAGGCGCTTCTCCGCTGCGGGGAGGAGCGAGAGGAAGGGCCGGGCGCCGTCCTTGTCGCCGTCGCTGAAGTGGAGGATGGAGGCAATGCGGGCGAGCATGGTGTGGTCGAAGCCGGCGAGGTCCTCGCTCAGGAGCGCTTTCGCCGCGCGGGAGCCAGCGTCCTGCTTGCCCCAGGGCTCGCCCAGGGCGCGGAGCATGGCGGCGAGGCGCGCGGCCTCGAGGATGTCGCTGAAGGGGTCGGCGATGACGCTCGGCGAGAGCTGGTCGGCGAGGCTTGCGCGGGCTTCCATCTCGTCTTCGTCCCAGACGCCGTAGTGGCGAAGCAGGCCCTCGATAGCGGCTGCGCGCACGAGCCGCGGCTGCGGCACGGGCTCGCCGAAGGCGCGCATCGCGACGCCCTCGCGCACTCCGCCGGCAGCGACCGTGAGGCGGGCGGCGCCGAGGTAGCGCATCATCTCATTGAGGATGATGGCGCCGCCGACGATGGAGTCGGCGCGTCCGGCGCGGACGCCATCGATCTCGCAACGCTCGACCAGGCTGTGGGAGGCCAGGAACGTGCCCATCTCCCGCACCGCGCGGCGTTCCATGGAGTAGCCGTGGAGGAGGGGGATGGGGTAGGCGGTCTGTCGCTGGGCGAGCCGCGCGAGCGCCCGGGCGCTGCCGCCGGTGGCGATGAGTTCCTCGCCCGCATCCAGCCCGGAAGGAGCGCTCGCGGAGAGCGTCTCGGCGACCATGCGGCGTATGGACTGCAGTTGCTTCCGGGTCGGGGGATCGTCGGTGAGCCAGGCGGCGCTGGCGCTGAGCGCGCCCAGGGGAAAGCTCCAGGCGCCGACGATCGTGCCGGCGATGACGCGGGCGACCTCGGTACTGCCGCCGCCGACATCAACGACGACTCCAGAGCGGATGGGGAGTCCGTGCAGGGCGCCCGCGGCGGCGAATTGCGCTTCCTCGGCGCCGTCGAGCACCTCAATTGCGAGGCCGAGCTCCGCGTGTGCGCGGGCAAGCAACTCGTCGCGGTTGCTGGCGGAGCGGATGGCGGCGGTCGCCACCACGTTGATGGAACGGGCGCCGGCCTCCCGTGCGAAGGCGGCGAACTCGGCTATCGCATCAATGGTGGTCGCAATGCCGCGTTCGCTGAGGCGCGAATGCTCGTCGAACTCGGTGGCGAGCCGAAGGTCGAGCCGCTCCTCGGCGATGATCTCAAGGACACCCGGAAGAGGGCGGTCGACCACGATCACGCGGGCGGAGTTCGACCCAAGGTCGACAATGGCAACGGGCGCCTTCGAGAGCGGGGGAGCGTGAGCAGCGCCGTCAAAGATGGCGACGGTAGGCGAACTAGCTGGGGAAACTCCCACCGTCGGAAGGATACGGGACCGGTCTCATGGAAATGTTAACGATCGTTCACGATTTCGCCATGACGTCCTTGAAGCCGTGCCAGTGGGGCCCGCGGAGGCGGGAGAAGCGCTTGGGGAACTTCCAGCGGAAGGCCTCGGCCTCGGCGGAGGCGTTGGCGGCCAGCTCGCGGGCTGCGCGGACACCGCCCTTGCCCAGGCGTTCGCTCTCCTCGTTCGCGAGGCGGCCGTAGAGGTCCGCCGCGAGCACCGCGTCCTGGTGGTCGCCCAGCAGCGTCTGGAGCCTCGTCGCCTGGCGGCCGTAGATCTCGGCGGGCTCGTCGTAGAGCGGCGCGAAGAACTCCACCACGTAGCGCAGCTTCTTCACGGTGATGCGGAGGTTGTGGTAGGCGGAAGCGGGTGAATTCGCGTCGATGACGACCCCTTCGCGTCTCGCGCGGCGGCGCCAGTGGACAATCAGCGCGGGCGCCGCCGCGAGGGCCGGCTGCTCGCCAGGGCCGGCGGCGGGCTCTGCGCGCAGAAGATCCGCGATCGTGTCGATTGCGGCGACATACCGTTCGGAGTCGAGGGCGGCGAGCATCGTTTCGCGCGCGCGCTCGCGGCGCTCCCCGACGACGGCAGCGATCGACGCGGCCGCTTTGCGGCCAAGGAGGGGAGCGGCGCGGCCGAGGCGTTCGCCCTGGACATCGAGGTCGCGCACGTCAGCGAGGGAGCGGGCGATCCAGCGGAGTTCGCGACGCTGGGCAGTGAGCTGCGGGGGTAGCGCCTCCTCGAACGTCTCGAGGGCGGCGCGCAGGCGGCGGGAGGCGACCCGCATCTGGTGGACGCCCTCAATGTCCTCGCCCAGGCGGGCGGCCGGCTCGTGTTCGACGAGGCGGAGGAAGTCGCGGCGCATGGCGGCGTAGGCGACATCGCCGAGGGAGCTCTCTCTATCGATGGTCATCGGGCCGAGGGGCCGGGGCTCCCAGCCGGGAGAGGCGCCTGCCGCGGCAAGCGCCGCCGCGAGCTTTCCAGACAGCGCCGGGCGGAGGCCGGCGCCCTCGCACAGGGCTGTCACGAAGGACTGGGCACGGTCGAGGGCGTCGGTTGAAACCTCGACCTCGACGCGCAGGAGTTCATGGGCGCGCCGGCCTTCGCCCACGGTTGTGCGATCGAGGGCGATCTCCCCGAGGGTTCCCTTGTCGTCGGCGAGAGGGAGGGTGGTGCGGTGGGTGGTGAGGGCGGCCACGGACCGGAGCTGGTGCGGCCCCGCCAGCGTTCGAAGGAGCCTGCTCGCATCGCCGGACGGCTGGGCGACCGCACCGGCGATGCCGCCAAGTGCGTCGACTGGCTCGTTCAACTCGATCCGCCGCCGGAGGTTCCCCTCGCCGCTGGAGAGGCCCTTGAGGGTGAGTTCGGACGCCTCGCCCCAGCGACGCACGCGACAGGCAAAGCCCGCGCGCCAGACGAGCCAGCCTCCGGTGTCCCAGTATTCGTCGTGCTGCTCCCGCTCGGGTTCAGTGCGCACGCGGAAGGGGGCGGGCGTGCATTGCTCCAGCCACTCGCGGACGGCATCCAGGTCGTCGGCGACGAACTGCCACTCAGTTTCCATAACTGTGGCCGGGTTTGTCATGGGCCATGTATCTTAACCGGGCATAGGGGTTCCTGCGTTCATACACCCGCGGTTAGCGCCGGGGCCACTCCATAGACGGGGAAAACGACTTGGTCTCCACCGTCCTCTCCCGCGAGCGCTCCTGGCTCCGCTTCAACCACCGCGTGCTGCTACAGGCGACGCGGAACGATGTGCCCCTGCTGGAGAAGCTGCGCTTTCTCGCGATCTTCGCTTCGAACCTGGACGAGTTCTTCGCCGCGCGTATCTACGGGGTCTTCGAACGCGCGCAGAGCGGCGGACGACAGGAGCGTGACGAGTACCGCACCGTGCTGGCGGAGGCGTACGAGAGCGCGCTACAGGCCACCGAGATCCACGAGCAACTGCGAAACGCACTGACGGAGGTCGGCTTCCTGCTGCTGGAGCCGGGGGAACTGACGCCTCTCGAACGCAGCTACTTCGGGGCCTACCTGGCGGAGGAGGCCTCGCCGAGGGCGGACCTGCTCGATCCGGGTGCGCTCTCGGAGCTATCGAGCCGTGCCCTCTACCTGGCGGCTGGGCGGGAATCGCTCGACTACCTGGTGCGCCTGCCCGACTCGCTCCCGCGGCTGCTGCCCGTGCCCGGGCGGCCGGGCGCGTTCGTGCGGCTCGGGCCACTGGTGCGGCTGCGCAGCGACCTCTTCCTGCCGGAAGACCTGCCGATGTACGAGATGCGCGTCACCCGGCTTGCGAATCTCGACGTGCAGCGGGTGGACTGGGATGACCTCGCGCAGGCGATCGAAGACCGTCCGGAGGGCCCGGCCACGCGGCTCGAAGTGGAGCGCGCGTTCCCCTGGGTGGCGGAGGTACGCGACGCGCTCAACCTGCCACAGGAGGCGGCTTTCCGGCTCTCGCCGCCCCTCGATCATCGCTACCTGGATACGCTCATCGATGTGGACCCGCCGCGTCCCAACTCGACGCCGCTGCGGTACACGCGAATCCAACCGCGCGGGGCGCCAGACTTCGAGGCGGACCCCTTCGGGGCGCTCGACGAGCGCGACGCGGCCTTCTACCACCCACTGGACGACTACGGCGTCGTGGAGCGCTTCGTGGAGCGGGCGGCGGCGGACCCGGAGGTCGACCAGATCCGGATCAGCCTGTACCGGCTGGGCGCCCGGAACCCGATCGCGGAGGCGCTAATGGACGCGGCCCGGGCGGGCAAGGACGTGGCCGTGCTGCTGGAGGGACGCGCGCGCTTCGACGAACTCCAGAACCTGCACTGGAGCCTGCTGTTCCGGGCGGCGGGCATCCGCATCCTGCCGCTTCCGCTGGGGTACAAGGTGCACGCGAAGGCGCTCTACGTGCGGCGTGCGGGGCGGGGGTACGTGCACCTCTGCACCGGGAACTACAACCCGATGAACGGGCGGCTCTACACGGACCTTTCGCTGTTCAGCGCGAATCCCGAGCTTGCCCGCGACGCGAAGGAGTTCTTTGACGCGCTCGAGGGGGGCTCGGCGCCCCGGCTTGAGCGCATGCGTTACGGGATAGCGGGTCGTGACGCGATGCTGGAGCGAATTCGGGGTGAGGCAAGCCCCGGCGGACACGTCATCCTGAAGATGAACCACCTGACCGATCCCGCCATCTTCGAGGCGCTTGGGGAGGCGGCGGACGCGGGCGCGCGGGTCGACGTGATCGCGCGCAGCACACTCACGCTGCATGACGACCGTTTCACCATGCGCAGCATCGTGGGGCGCTACCTCGAGCATGCGCGCGTGGCGGCCTTCCGTTCGGGTGGCGACTGGGAAGTCTGGGCCGGCAGCGCCGACTGGATGCCGCGCAACTTCGAGGAGCGCATCGAGCTCATCTTCCCGGTACTCGATGCCGACATTGCGAAGCACATCGTGGACCTGTTGCAGGGGCAGATGGCGGACGACGTCAACGCCTTCGCGATGCTGCCGGACGGGAGCCACGAGCCTCGCTGGGGCGGCGAGATCAACGCGCAACTCTCGGCCCTGTAGGAGTCCGGCAGGCAGTTCACCGGGGTGGGAGCTCCCGCCTGACGGCTTGCGCTCTCGCGCGAGCGCGCGCACGCTGAGCGCACATGCGAGTGACCGCGCGCCGCACGGTGCGACGGCGGCTGATGGGCTCTCGCACCATCAGCATCGAGCCACCGAGCCGATCGCGTCCCTTCGGCTCAGGCGGCATCCGCATCCTCATCGGTTTCGGGCTCATTCTGGCGATCGCCACCCCGTTGCTGCACCTTCCCGCCGCCTACAGCGGCGAGCAGCCGACAGTGCTGGAATCGCTCTTCACGGCGATCTCGGCGATCTGCGTGACGGGGCTGGTGGTTGTCGACACGCAGACGCACTGGAGCCACTTCGGGGAGGCGGTGATCCTGGGGCTCATCCAGGTGGGCGGGCTGGGCTACATGGCTGGCATGGGCATCGTGCTGTGGGCGCTGGGCCGCAACCTGGGGCTGCGCGACCGCAACCTGATGCGCCTCTATTACGGGGCGCCGACCATGCGCGAGTCCGTCTCGTTCGTGCGCGTGATCATCATCTACACCCTTACCTTCGAGGTGCTGGGGGCGCTGGCGCTCTTCGGGGGTTTCGTATCGGCGGGCGTGCCCGTGGCGAGGAGCGTGTGGTGGGCCGTGTTCCACGCGATCTCGGCGTTCAACGTGGCCGGCTTCAACGTGACGGGCGAGGACATGCGGCCCTTTGCCGACGACCCGGCCGTGCTCATCCCGATGGCGGTGCTCTGCCTCGGAGGTTCGCTCGGGGCGGTGCCGGTCATCCTCGGGGCGCTGAGGCTCGACCCTCGCCGCATGTCGCTGGACGCGAAGATGGTGCTCTCGGCGGCGGTGGTCGTGGTGGGGGGGAGCGCGCTCTTTATCGGCATCGCGGAGTGGGCGAATACGGGCACGCTCGCGACCGTGGGCGCGAGCGACCGGCCCGTGCTGGCCTTCTTCCAGGCATCAATGTGGGTCTCGGGCTTCAGCGCCGTCGATTCGGGGTTGCTGCACGAGCACACGAAGCTGTTCGAGTCCGTACTGATGCTGGTGGGCGGGGCGGCGGGGTCGCCCGCGGGCGGCCTGAAGCTAGGGACGCTGGCGGTGCTCGTGGCCGGCACGGTGGCCGCGCTGCGGGGCCGCGAGGATGTGGTCGCCTTCGGGCGGCGGCTGCCGCAGACCGTCATCCGGCAGGCGGTGGGGATCGCGTTCGCCTTCGCCGCCGTGCACTTCGTCGTGGCCATGGTGCTGCTGCGGACGACGAGCCACCCGTTCATCGACGTGCTCTACGAGACCTCGTCGGCGGTGGGGACGGTGGGGTGGTCAGTGGGGATCACGCCGGCGCTGGGCACGACCGCGACGATCGTCGTGATGCTCACGATCCTGGTGGGGCGCTTCCTGCCGCTGCTGCTCGTCCTGCAGATTGCGCGGACACGGAGGGCGCCGGTCGGCGTCCAGGCCGTTGACAACGTGCGGTTGGGGTAGGCGCCTGTTCACGGAGCATGGGGAACCGCCGTTCTTCCCCCATGCTCCAGCTCAACCCTTTTTCAGCGCCCTGTCAGGTCCCCGGGCCGCGCCCACCCGTCGCTACGGGCAGTACGGCAGACCGGTGCCGGCGAGGTCTGAAAAGACAGAAGCTCGCAACCCAAGGGGGATGCAGCCGGTCAGTTGGTTGCCGTCCAGCTGCAGGATGCTCAGGCCCGTCAGATTGCCCAGGGCAGTCGGTATCTCCCCCGTAAGCCGGTTGTAGCTCAGGTCCAGCGTCGACAGCCCGGTGAGAGCGCCCAGCTCGGGCGGAATTTGTCCAGTCAACCTGTTCGGGCCAAGGTCGAGGTCCGAGAGCCTGGTCAGGTTACCCAGCTGGGGCGGAATGGCCCCGGTGAGATCGTTGAAGCCGAGCCCCAGTTCCGTCAGCCTGGTGAGCTTGCCCAACTCTGGCGGGATGGGTCCGCTCAATTCGTTCCCGCTGAGATCCAGCACTGTCAGGTCGGTCAAGTTGCCTAGCTCAACGGGGATGTCCCCGATCAAGTCGTTGTTGTCGAGGTCGAGCCGCCTCAACTTGGCCAGATTACCCAGCTCGGGAGGGATCTCGCCGCTGAGTTCATTCCAGTCCAACTCCAACTCCCTGAGCTCGGTCAGACGCCCTAACTCGGGAGGTATCTCCCCGCGCATGTCGCCGTCGAGAACAAGCGTCTCAAGCTTGTCCAAGTCGCCCAGTTGCGCTGGTATCTCCCCGGCGAAGCCACTTAGCTCCAGGGTCTTGACCCTCCGTGGCGATCCCCCGAGTCCGATACCTGTCCAGCGGGCAATCGGCGTGGTGGGAGACCAATTCAGCGTCCCCGTCCCGGCTATGGCATCCCGCGCCGCCACCAGGCTCTCGCAGTCAGACACAAGCCCCGGGTTCGCCGACGCGTTCGGCACCGCCGTTCCGGTCGCGCATGAGAACGTCGACTCGCAGAAGGGGGGAGGGTCGGGCCTTGGATCATCAAACGCGTATGTCGCGTAGGCGCTCCGCAGGGAACGGAAACTGTCCGGGATACAGCCGGTCAGCGTGTTCCCGTGGAAGTAGTAGGAGTGCAGCGCGGACAGGTTTGCCAGCTCGGATGGAACGTCCCCGCTGAGATGGTTGTCTCTGAGATCAAGTGTCTCCAGCCGGGAAAGGTTCCCCAGCGCAGCGGGTATCGCCCCGCTCAAGGCGTTGTTGCCGAGATAGAGGTCCTCCAGACTCGCCAAGTCCCCCAGCTCTTCAGGAATCGCACCGTCCAGGCTATTGGACGAAAGGAACAGTGCCCGGAGATCCGATAGCTGGCCCATCTCCGCGGGTATGCCGCCGCGCAGGTCGTTGTGGTTGAGCCTGAGCGACCGTAGGTGGGCCAGGCCCCCCAACTCAGGCGGAATCGCCCCGCTCAGGCTGTTGCCGGCAAGACTGAGGGTTTGCAGGTTCGTAAGGTTGCCCAGCTCAGACGGGATATCCCCGCTCAACTGGTGCCACGACAGGTTCAGAGATACCAGGTTCGTCAGGTTCCCCAGCTCTCGCGGAATTCCACCCGTCAGGGTCTGAGTCCGGTCACTCTGTCCGGTTTGGTCGGCGAGGTTCAGCTCTGCGAGGTTGGAGAGGTTTCCGAGTTCAGGTGGGAGCGCCCCGATAATGTCGTTGTTCTCGCTCAGGTCCAGAACCCTAAGGCTGGAGAGAGCGCCTACCTCGGCCGGGATATTCCCGCTCAAGCGGTTCGAGCCCAGTTCGATACTGGTGACGCAACCGCCAGGGTTGGTCCCCACGCCACTCCACGTGCCCAGTGGCCTTTCGCTGAGCCAACCCGTCCTGCTTCGCCAGTTCGGGCCACCCAGCGAGTTGTAGAACGCGACCAGCGCGTCCCTGTCTCGCTGGACACATTCAGCCGCCGGCGGCGGTTCCGGGTCTTCCAGTGGCACCTCGACGAGGACGGCATTGCTCTGGTGAAACCGCCCCGAACTGCTGAGCATCGACATGTCGAGGGCGGTGTTCAACGTGCGCCACGCGCCTCCCTCGGGACGGGTGCTCACGTAGATCTGTGACGGGTTTGAGATGCGCCGCCACACCGTCACCTCAACGTTGGCCGTGCTGCTGCGCCCTAGCGGCACCTCGACGAGGACAGCATTGCTCTGGTGAAACAGTCCCGAACTGCTGCGCATCGACATGTCGAGGGCGGTGTTCCGCGTGCGCCAACTGCCACCTTCGGGACGGGTGCTCACGTAGAGCAGTGAGGGGTTCGAGATGCGCCGCCACACCGTCACCTCAACAGCCGCCGTTGTCGGTTCCTCGGGCCCGGACTGAGCCAGTGCTCCCGTCGAGACAACGAACGGCAGAGCCACCAGAACCAAAGCCAGAATGATCAAGCGAGTCATGGTTACGCTACTTTCGAGTTAAAGGAGGCTGGGGCGTTCCCCAAGGAACTGGGACTCACCGGCGGCGGGATTCCGGCAGCGGGATTCCGGCTGCGGGACGTTCGCAAGTGTACAGGTGGGAGCACGGCGACGGGCTGGTTGGTGCGCATGGTGGGAGTGAAGGGGTGCTCCCAGACACGATGGCCGCGCGTGAGCATCCTGCCAGGCGGTACGCCTCCCTACGGGCGGAAGCCGGGGGGCATGCGGAGGTGTGAGGGGTTGAGGTCCTGGACGGAGGGGCAGCCGATGAGCTTGAGGGTGCCGTCGATGCCCGCACGGTAGACCTCGAGGATCTGGCGGACGCCTTCGGTGCCTCCCGCGGCGAGCGCCCAGATGTAGGGACGCCCGACGAGCACGGCCTTGGCGCCCAGCGCGACTGCCTTCACGACGTCGCTGCCGCGACGCACGCCGCCGTCGAGGAAGACGTCGAGATTGCCGTTCACGGCGTCGACGATCTCGGGGAGGACGCGGATGGTCGCGGGGGAGCCGTCGAGGGAGTTGCCGCCGTGGTTCGAGACGGAGATACCGTCGACGCCCTCTTCGACGGCGCGGCGGGCGTCTTCGACGGCGGTGATGCCCTTCACCACGAGGGGGCCGTCCCACTGCTTGCGCGCCCAGGCGATGTCGTCCCAGGTGGGGGGGTGGGTCATGATGGCGGCGCCCGCCTGGCCCGCGTTGAGGTCGGTGTTGCCATTGAGGGGCGGGGCGTTGGGGAAGCGCAGCTCGAGGCCGGCCTTGAGGAAGTTCAGCGCCCAGAGGGGCTTCATGACCATCTCGGGGGCGTACTTGATGGCGGTGGGGAGGTCGACGCGGTCGGGCACGCCGGGATGGCCGCGCTGATGGTCCTGGCCGCCGGAGAGGGCGGCGAAGTCGACGGTGATGATGAGGACCTCGCAGCCCGCCGCCTTGGCCCGCTCCATGGCGATGGCGGAGCCCTCGCGGCCACCGATCATGTAGAGCTGAAACCAGACGTTGCTGGCCTCGGCGGTGATGGCCTCGATGGGGTAGCTGGAGAGGATGCCGATGCCGACGGCGGTGCCGGCCGCTTCGGCGGCGCGGGCGACTCCGAGCTCGCCGTCGGGGTGGGCGATGCGGATGAAGCCCGCGGGGGTGGTGATGACGGGCATCGAGATCTCGCGTCCGAAGACAGTCGTGGCCAGGCCGCGGGGCTCGTGCGAATCGAGAACGCGGGCCTTCAGGCCGATCTCCTTGAAGCCGTCGCGGTTGTCGCGGACGGTGCGACGCAGCTCGGTGCCGGCCTCCGAGTACCAGTAGATGGACCTCGGCAGCTTGCGCTTGGCCTCGCGCCGCGCATGCGCGACAGACGTCAACGGGACGGTTCCCAGACCGAACATATCGAGCAACACAGCGAACCTCCTGGCATCACCGAGCGGTCCCCCTGAACGATTGCGGGGGCGGCCCGGATGCACGGTGGTAGCAGGGGAGAGACTCGAACTCTCGACCTCACGATTATGAGTCGTGCGCTCTGGACCGACTGAGCTACCCTGCCACGAAGCTCCAAGGGTACGGACGCGCCAGCGGTGGGGCAATCTGTCATGGGTAGAACGATGACTACGCTGCACTCGGATCTGGCTATTCCTCCCGGCGAGCTTCTGGCCGAGGAGTTGGAGGTGCGGGGCATGACGCAGGGGGAGTTGGCCGAGCGGATGGGCAGGCCCCGTCAGGCGATCAGCGCCATTGTGCATGGGAAGAAGGCGATTACGGCGGAGACGGCGCTCCAGTTGGAGGAAGCGCTCGGCATCGCAGCGCACCTCTGGATCGGGTTGGAGGGGCGCTACCGTCTCGCACTCGCACGCCGGGCGGCTACGGCGAGGAGCGCTTAGCCACTACACCACGACCGCCTGTGAGCCGCGCTCCGGGTCTTTCGTGACCTCGATGCGCTGGCCGAAACTGTTGCGGAGCTCCTCGATGTGCGTGACCAGCAGGATGAGGCGGAACTCGGAGCTGATGGCGTTGATGGCGGCGACGAGGCGTTCGCGGCCTTCTTCATCCTGGGTGCCGAAGCCCTCGTCGATGATGAGGGTGGGCAGACTGGCCCCGGAGCGCATCGCGAGGAGGCGGGAAAGGGCGATGCGCAGGGCGAAATCGACGCGGAACTTCTCGCCGCCGCTGTACATCTCGTAGTCGCGCGTGCCGAGGTCGTCGCTGATGTGGATGTCGAGCGTCTCGACGGTCTTGCCGGAGGCGTTCTCGCGCTGGGTGGCGAGCGAGACCTGGGTGCGGCTGCGTCCCTCCGTGAGCTGGTCGAGGAGACCGTTCGCGATGCGTTCGAGCGCGGGCAGGCACTGCTCAATGAGCATGGCCTGGACGCCGTCGCGGCCGAGGGATTTGGCCAGCTCCTCGTGGAGCTGGGCGGAGTCGCGGGCGGCGGCAAGGCGGTCCTTGGCCTCCTCGACGCGGGAGGCGATGCGGTCGAGGGTGGCGCGTCGCTCTTCGAGGCGGCCGTGGTCCTGGTTGAGGGTAGCGAGGCGGTCCTGACAGTCCGCGACGGCGGCCTCCACCGCCAGAAGGCGGCCGGACACGTCCTGCGAGGCCTCAAGGGCGGTGCGCGCTTCGGCCAGACCTTCGCGGGCGCCGTCGCGCTCCTGTTCCTCGCGCCGAAGTTCGTTGCCGGTCTGCGCGATCTGGTCCCCGAGACCCTGGGCCTTCGCCTTCGCGCTTGTAAGTCGGTTGTACGCGGCGTCGGCGGGATCCAGCTCGGAGAGGAGCTCGCGTGCGCCGGCGTGGGCATTGCGGTCGTATCCGAGAGTTGCCAGCCGCTCGCAGGCGGCCGAGCGCCGGGCCCGGGCTTCGGCGGCAAACGCCTCGGCCTCAACGCACTGGCGGAGGGTGGCGAACTCTCGATCGAGGTCGGGAAGGTCGCGGCCGGCCTTTTGCGCTTCGGACAGGCGCGCCGCGAGGTCGCGCTCGCGGGAGCGAACGCGGCCATCGAGGGTCGTGCGTTCCTGCTGGAGATCGAGGGCGCGCTTCTCGTGGCTGGCGGCGGATGACTCCGCTTCCTGCACGGCGGCCTGCGCCGCCCTGTGCTGCTCCCCAAGCTGGCGGCGTTCCTCCTTGTACTGCTCGACCGTCGCCCGCAGCTCCTCTGGCGTGAGGGGCTTGCGGCACACCGGGCAGAGGGGTTCCCCCTCAGCCTCGGCGAGGGTCGCCTCGCGTTCCTTGAGGTCCTGGGCGCGGGCGCGGTAGCCGCCGGCTTCGTCGGCGCGGGCGGCCTGGATGCGCTGGTCGTTCGTGGCGGCCTCGCGCTCGCGCTGGATGTCGTCGTCGAGGGTGGCGAGGCGAGCGCGCTCCTGCTCCAGCCCTGCTTCCTCCTCGCGCAGGGCCGGCAGCGTCGCGATCAGCGCCGCCATGCGCGTTCGCTGGTGGTCGAGGCCGTCGATACGCGTCTGGAGCGCGGTGCGCTCCTGTGCGATCTCCCCTTCGGCAACGGTGATGGCTTCCTCGGCCTCTCTTGCCCGTGCAGCGAGGGCGGCGAGTGAGCGTTCCCTCTCGCGGGCAGCGCGGAGCTGCTCGTGGGCCTCCTCGATGGCGGCTGCGCGGTCGAGCGTCTCGCGGACCGTCGCGAGCTCGGCTTCGAGCGTGACGACGGCCTGCGTGCGGCGAGCGACATCCGCCTCTCGCGTCTCGATCAGCTTCTGCGCGTCGACGACGGCGCGCTCGCGGCGCTCGTGCTCCGCGGCGGCGATGCGCAGGTCGGCGGCTTCCTTCTCCTCCGCATCGAGGCGGAGACGCACGGCCTCCCGCTCCTGGACGACCCTTCCGAGGTCTGCCTCGACGGTGGGCGCTTCCTTCAGCTTCTCCTCGTCGTCGCCGAGCAGACGTTCCTCGATGGCGGCGTCGGCCTCGGCGGTTCGACGGCGGTCGTGGGCATGCCTCGACAGCTCCTCGTAGCGGTCGAGGCCGAGCACCTTGCGCAGCACCTCTTTGCGCTTCGACGGGGTCTGGGTGGTGAACTCGTTGGAGCGGCCCTGGACGAGAAAGACGCTGTTGATGAAGGTCTGGTGATCCATGTGGAGGCGGCGGGTGAGCTCGCCCTGCGTCTCGCGGGAGGTGCCGCCGGTGATAGGGCGGAGGCCGCCCCGGGAGTCCATCTGGAAGAAGTCGAGGGCGCCAGAGCGCGCGCGGGTCCGCTTACGGATGACGCGGTAGTTGTCGCCGTCGATCTCGAAATCGAGTTCGACGCGCATGTCATTGGCGCTGTGGTGGATGCGGTCGTCTTCGACACGGCCCCGCGCTTCGCCCCAGAGGGCCCACGTGATGGCGTCGAGGAGGGCGGACTTGCCGTCGCCGTTGCGGCCAGCGAGCGTGGCCTGGTGTAGGCGCGTGAAGTCGAGCTCGCAGTCGCGGTAGGAGAGGAAGTTCCGCAGCCGCAGGCGGCGCGGGATCATGGGGTGGTCTCGGCGGGGGCAAGGCTGTGGGCGTGCCAGTGGACGCCGGAGGCATCGAGGTCGACGACGACGGCGACGCCGTAGCCGATATCGCCGAGGGAGGCGGGCGAGCCGGAGTAGACCGCGAGCGCCCCGCCCTCGCTGACGTCCGTGTGCACGTCCCAGTGGCCGAGGGCGACGTACTGCCACTGGGCGCTCTCAGCGAGATGCGCCGGGACAATGCGCAGCGAGCGTTCCTCCTGGGCGCCCTCGGCGACCGAGTGGCCGTGGGCCATGGCGACGTTCCAGGCGCGCTCCTCGCGACGGGGCGGGGGCGAGGCGAGGGGGCGTTCGAGGACATCGACGGTGATGGCGCGGCCCCAGACGGCAAGGTCGAGGGCGGGAAAGTCGAGGAACTCGCCTCCGGGCTCGCGGACGAGGTGGAGGCGTGGAGCGAGGGCCAGAAGATCGTGGCGCTCGTAGGGGCCAAGGGGACCGATAGGGTCGTGGTTTCCCGGCAGGATCACGGTCTGGCCGGGGAAGCGGTTGATCTGCTCTGCCGCGAACTCGACCACGTCGGGGCCGATGCGGGCGTTGTCGAAGAAGTCGCCGGCGATGAGGAGCAGCTCGGCGTTGGTCCCGCAGGCGAGGTCGATGACGGCCTCGAAGCCCGCTTCGAGCCGCCGCCCACGGGGCTCCTCGCGTCCGCGGGGGCTGGCCGAATACGCGCCGAGGTGGACATCGGAGGTGTGTACGAGCCTGAGGGGACGGGGTTCAGACGCCAACGGCTTCGGTCTCCTCGATGATCTCGGTGGCGACGGCGAGCAGGCGCTCGCGGCGTTCGTCGGGGACTTCCCGGAGCTTCAGGTACGTGTCGAGTGTATCGAGGGGGGAGGAGGCGTCGGGTTGGATGTTGGGGGGCAGAGGCGAGCGGCTCCGGTCGGGGAGGACGGTGCGGATGCCGGCGATGACGTGGGCGCCGGCGAGCGCCTTTCGCGCTTCGGAAAGCCTCAGGAGCGATTCCTGGTCACGGTCGATGTGCACATCGACCTTCACGATGGCGTCCTTCACGTCGTGCTTCGCGATGGCGGCCAGAACCTCGTCGTTGGGGTCGGGATCGCGGGGCTTCACGGCGATACTGACGAAGGGGCGGCTCGGCGCCTGCTTCAGGGTTGGGGCGCCACTTCCGGACAGGCGCGCGCCACGGGGCCTGGACGTGTCGAACTCGAGGGTCATGAAGCCCTTGGCGGAACGGGCATCGCCGAAATCGACCTCCTGCAGCGCGCCCGAGTACCAGCAGGGCGGGTCGGTGTTGAGCTGCATGGCGTTGTGGTGGTGGCCGAGCGCGACATAATCGAACATGCCGAGGTGGAGCGCACTCAGCGGCACGCGCGGGACGCTACCGCTCTGCATCCAGAGCTCGCTGCCGCCGTTTTCGGCGACAAGCTGGTCGTTGAGGGGCAGGTGGCAGGTGAGGATGGACGGCACGTTGGGGTCGATCCGCTCGCCCTGGGCGACGACGATGTCGGAGATGGCCCGCTCGATGAGCTTGTAGAGCTGCTCGATGGAGGCGCCCTCCGCCTCCTCGCTGTTGGCAAGGAGCTGGGAGACCTGGGGCCAGGGCACGAAGGCGACCTGGAGCGGTCCCGCGCGAGTCTCCAGCACCTGCGGGACGGGTCCCTCGCGTTGGAACCAGGCGGCGTCGCCGATGGTCACGTTGGGGACGTCGAGGGTGCGGAAAATCTCGAGGGCGTGGGCGCGCGACTCCGCGTTGGGGAGGTCGTGGTTGCCCACCAGGAGGAAGGTCGCGATGCCGGCCTCGCTAAGGCGGCGGATGCGACTGGCGAACTCGCGCTGGTGGGTCTGGCTCGGCTCGCGCGCCTTGTAGGCGTCGCCCGCGAAGATGACGGCATCGACACGCTCCTCGAGGGCGTAGTCGACGAGGAAGTCGAAGGCGTCGAGGAAGTCCTGCATGCGGGAGGACCAGGCCTTCCCCGGAAGGGGGCGCCCGTAGAACTCGACACCAATGTGCAGATCGGCGAAATGGAGTACGCGCATGGGCTTCCTCCATCGTACGGATGCGGCGGGGGCTGCGGTAGGCCAGACGCGCGAATGGAACGAATGGGACAGGTTCGGCATATATGTTGGTAGGGTCTCTTTGTGGGGGGAGCGTCATGCTGAGGAACGCGGGAGCCAGCGTGCTTGTGATGCTGATCGCCTTGGTGACAGGCATCCATGTCTCCGACGCCGAGGGTGTCAGTGCGGACAGTGGGGAAGTCATGGTCGAGCTGCGGGTGTGGCAGGACATCGACGATACCGAGAGCCTCTACGTCAGTGCCCGAACGACCGGGGGCGACTGGGATCCGCTGGGCACGGTCGCGCTCCCGATGGGAAACTATGGTGGCGGCTATGCGCCTCAATCGGAGTACGTCTATGGCGACCTCGCCGTGGGAGGCATTGAGCTTCGGGTCTGGCAGAGAGTCAACGCGGCGCGAACGATCTTCGTCCGCGCCTGTAGCAGCATCTGCCGAGAGCCCGAGCTTCACTGGCAGCGGCTAGCCTGGCGACCCCTGGGCATGATCTCGCTGCCCCTTGAGGACGGGTACAGCCCGAGCGGCCAATATCGCTATGGAGATCTCACGATCGCAGTGCCCCGCAGCAATGCGGGACTGCAGGCTGACCGCGAACATCTCCTGGCGTTGAAGGGGCCGCTCGAAGGCAGAGAAAGCACAAAGCTCAACTGGGATATCGGTACACCGGTTGCGAATTGGGAGGGCGTCACCGTCGAGGGCGTACCGCCTCGCGTGACGAAGCTGGAGTTGTCGGAGCGGGGGTTGAGCGGCGAGCTATGGGGATGGGTAGGAGACCTGACAGAGCTTACGGAGCTAAGGCTTGACGGCAACCGGTTGTCGGGGCCGCTTCCCTCGAAGCTGACTCGATTGACGAAGCTCACGGCCCTGCATCTGGGACACAACTCCTTTCCTGGGAACGTCAACGGCACACTGTTGTGCGTCCCACCGCCCCTACACGCCGTCAATGACAACGACGTGGCAACCCTCGGCCTGCCCGATTGCGCGCCTCCCCCCCGGGGGTGGACTAGCGCGAGTTCCGGCTATGGCATTGTTGGGGGCGGGACACACCGGACCAGCCGGTTCGTCTTCGATGTGCAACCCGGGCAGTGGATGGAGGTGGCGGCCCAGGTTCTCGAAGTCATGTTTGACCGGTCGGGGCCGGTCACTCACATCTTGGACTCCGACGAAGAGGGCATTGTTCTTGGAAGCATCTGCTCACAACTGTTGGATCGGTACTGTCCTAGTTACTGGGTATTCCTGAACTTCGAGGGGGAGGAGCTTGAGCGCAGTCGCTACGGGCCTTTTTCCGAGACTATCGATAGGCTAGTCGCTTCCGTGTGGGCAGCGACCGCCACGGACGCTGACGGCTGGCCTTCGCACTGAGCTGCTGCGTTGCCTGCCGCTACCAGAGGATCGCCCTCACGGCGCGAGGCAAGCTAAACCGTATAGTTCCAGGACTGCGATACGGGAGGCACTGTGCTGGAAGCGTTGCGTCTGGATGGACCGCCACGGAGGGTGGCGATTGTCACGGGGGGGAGCCGGGGGCTGGGACGGGAGATGGCGCGCTCGCTCATGCTGGCGGGGGCGGAGGTTTGCATCGCTGCGCGGACGCCGGAGCAGCTCGGGCGGACGGCCGCGTTTCTGGCGGAGCAGAGCGGACGTGAGCCACTGACGGTCGCGACCGACATCACGTCGAGCGCGGAGTGCGACCAGCTTGTGGAAGCGACGGTGGAGCGGTTCGGGCGGGTCGACATCCTCGTGAATAACGCCGGCATTGGCGATTCGCCCGGGCGGGGGAAGGCGGTGTGGGAGATTGAGGACGAGGAGTGGCTCGGCGGGATCGCGGTCAACCTGAACGGAACGTTCTACTGCACGCGCGCGGCGCTACGGCACATGCGCGTGCAGGGCAAGGGCGTGATCCTCAACATCGCGAGCGGCATGGGCATGCGCGCCACGCCCCAGAGCCCGACCTACGCCGCCGCGAAGGCGGGCGTCATCAACTTCACGCAGACGGTCGCCAGTGCGGTGGTGGGCGACGGCATCCGGGTGAACTGCATCACGCCGGGGCTCGTCCAGCAGCAGCCGGCCGCGAACGAGGCCGAAGCGGAGATGGTCCGCAAGCGCGGGAGCTACATCACGGCGCGCCGGCTGGGGCAGGCGTGGGAGCTGGGTCCGCTGGCGCTCTTTCTCTGCAGCGACGCATCGAGCTACGTGACGGGCGCGAACTATCCGATCGACGGTGGCGGCCTCGCGGGCGGCATCGCGCCCACGGGCCACGCGCCGGATGAAGTGGAGGCGCAGTCCCGTGGCTGATTGGGAACGGCAAGAGGGGTACGACCTGAGCGGCAAGCGGGCGCTCGTGGTGGGCTTCGCCAATCCGGCGGGTCGCGCGATCACGGAGGCGCTGGCGGAGGCGGGAGCGCACGTGGCCGTTGCCTCCGCAACGATGGACGGGGACGAAGTGATGGCGGCCAAGCGCGCCAGCCGGGCCGTTGCGAAGATGGGGCTCGAGACGTTCAGCCAGGGTTGGGACGTGACCCTGCCGACGAACGTGCGGGTGGGCCTGCGGCAACTGGTCAAGGAGTTCGGCGTCCCGTCGGTGTTGGTCTACAACGCGGACCTGCCGCTGGCGAAGCCGATCGCGAAGGTTGGGGACGCGGAGTTCGCGAACGTGCAGGCGGTCAACCTGAGCGGAGCGTTCTACGCGGCGCGGGCATGGGTGCGGGAGCTGGGTGAGGGGGAGCCGGGGCGGCTCATCTTCGTCTCGAGCATCTTCGGCGAGCGGGGCGTGACCAACCTCAGTGCGTACGCCGCCGCGAAGGCGGGCGTGCTCGGGCTGGCGGCCGCGCTCAGCCAGGAGCTGGCGCCGGCGGTCACGGTGAACAGTATCGCGACCGGCTGGATGGACTGGACGCCCGGGCGGGGCGGCGACGACCCGGCGGAGAACCTGCTCCTGCGCTTCATCCCCATGCGGAGCTTCGGGGGCGTCGAGAACCTGGGCGCGCTGGCCACGCTGCTGGCCTCGGACGCGTCGGGTTTCCTGAGCGGCCAGGTGTTCCGCGTCGACGGGGGCGTCTCCGCCCACCTGTAGGTTCAGGAGCGGGAGGTGAGAGTCGTGATCGCCCGCTCGCCGCCGAGCAGCATGAGGATGTCGCCGGGCTGGAGGAGGCGGTCGGAGGGTGGTCCCACGGTTACCTCATCGTCGTGGCGGACTCCCAGCAGGGTTGCGTTCGTGCCCGCGATGAGGTCGCCGCAGCTGCGGCCGGCGGCGCCGCTGATCTCGTCCACTTCGAGGTCGGCGAACACGAGGCCTGCGTCGCCGCCCGACTCAAGCGTGTCGACGGTGTCGGCGGCAGCGGGCCAGAGGGCGGAGAAGGCCATCCGGCGAGCGCCCATGCGGTAGGGCGAGACCGTGCGATCGGCCCCCGCCAGCTCCAGCTTGGCCCGGTTCTCGGGGAGGGCCACGCGTGCGACCACGTGGCAGTCGGGGTTGAGCCCCTTGGCCGTGAGCGTGATGAAGGTGTTGCGGGAGTCGTCGTCGCCGGCGGCGAGGAGGGTGCGGGCAGAGCGGATGCCGGCCTGTTCGAGGATCGCGTCCGAGGTAGCGTCGCCCTCCACGACGAGGTGGCCCTCCTCGCGGGCGGCGTCAGCGCGATCCTCCCGTTCCTCGACGACGACGATGTCGGTCTTCTGCCGCTGCAACTCGCGGGCGATCTCCTGACCGACCCGCCCGTAGCCACAGACGATGGCGTGTCCCTTGAGCTGTTCGATACGCATGCGCTCCCTCCCACGGTAGAGCCGGCTGCGGAGATCGCTTTCGAGGGCCTCCTGGACCATGGCGGAGAACGCGTAGATCGCGGTCCCGACGCCGAAGACGATGAGGCACGACGTGAATATCCTGGCGCCGCGGTCAAAGGGTTCGATCTCGGCGTAGCCGACCGTACTGACCGTGACGATGGTCTGATAGAAGGCGTCGAATAGCCCCAGGTCGGTGAGGGCGTTGTAGCCAACCGTTCCGCCCCCGAGCGCCACGAGGAAGAGCGCAAGCGCGATGGTGAGGCGTTCGCTTGGCAGGAACACCCGCAGCACATGGAAGCGCAGCTTGAGGCGGCGCACGAGGGACGGCACGGCGCGATGATAGGAGCGCTCCGCTCGCTCACTCGGGGATTGCTCCGTACGATTTCGCGCGATGGAGCGTACGAGCACACCGCTGGCGGGGCTCCGCGTGGTCGAACAGGCCGGTTGGGCGGGAGCCTTCACGGGAAGGCTGCTCGCCGACGGCGGCGCCGATGTCGTGCGCGTGATTCCGCCCGGGGGCGACGCGCTTGAGCACGAACCCCCCTTCTTTGGCGAGAGCGGTGTCTCCATCCAGGCGACCTGGTACAACGCCGGGAAGCGCGTGATCGCGCTCGACCTCGCGAGCGAACCGGACCACCAACGCTTCCGCGAGGTGCTCGCCGAGGCGGACCTGCTCATCGAGGACTGGCGCGGTGACGAGGCTCCGTTCGACGCGGAGGCGCTCCGTGAGGCGTTCCCGGAGCTGGTGCGGCTCTCGGTGACGCCGATGGGGCAGGAGGGGCCGTGGGCGGGGCTGGCCGTGAACGACCTCGTAGCGACGGCGCTCTGCGGGGCGGCCTCGATCACGGGGACGCCGGAGACGCCTCCGCTGACGGGCTACGGCAACCAGACCGCGCACACCATCGGCTTCTACGCCGCCTGTTGCGCGCTCGCGGGGATCCGGCTGCGCGACGCGAACGGACGCGGCAGCCACATCGACCTTTCGGGGCACGAGACGCTCACCGCAAATACCGAGCAAATGCTGATGCAGTGGTTCTTCCCGGACGGCGGTCGCTGGACGACGCCGATCGCGCAACGCCAGGGCAGCCTGCACTGGAGCGGCGGCTACGAGGTCTACCCCGACCGGGACGGGAACGGCCTGATGGTCACGCCCTCGCTTGGGCTGATGCAGACACTCATCCCGTGGCTGAAGGAGACGGACGCCGCCGGCGATCTGGGCGACCGTGAGCGCTTCCCCGACCTGATCGCGCTGGTGAAGGAGATGCCGCACGTGATGGCCACGCTGCGCGACTGGACGGCGGAGAACGAGGCGGATGACTTGTTCATGGAAGCGCAGCGTCGGCGACTCCCGTTCGGCGCCGTCTGGCCCGTGGGCAAGGCCGCCCGGACGCCACAGATCGAAGCTCGCGGCTTCTTCAACGAGCGCGAGGTCGAGGGATTCGGGAGTGTGCCCTTCCCCTCGCGCCTGCTGACGACCGACGGCGACGGACCCGCACCCGGTCCGCCTGCCCGCGTCGAAGAGGCGACCTGGAGCGCCCGTCCGGAGCTCGAGGCAGTCCCGGGCAAGCCCTCCGCTACGGCGCCGCTTGCAGGGCTGCGCGTGCTCGACTTCACGCATGTGCTCGCGGGGCCGTTCGGGACACGCGTCCTCGCCGACCTCGGGGCGGACGTGATCAAGGTGGGCACTGCGACCCGCAACGCCGGCGCGAACACGCTCAACCACCCCTACTACCTGAGCTGGAACCGGAACAAGCGGAACATCTCCCTCGACATGCGGCGCGACGAGGCGCGCGAACTGGCCCGGCGCCTCGCGGGCGAGTGCGACGCCATCATCGACAACTTCAGCGCGGGCGTGCTCGCACGCTGGGGGCTGGATCGCGAATCGCTGGCGAAGACGAGTCCGGGTGTCAGCGTCATCTCGATGGGGGGCATGGGGAACTCCGGCCCGTGGCGCGACTTCGTGACGTTCGCACCGACCATCCATGCGCTCACAGGGCTCACCTACCTGACGAACGTGCCGGGCCGCCAGGACATCGGCTTCGGCTACTCGCTGACGGACCACCTGAGCGGCGTCGCCGCCGCGTTTGGCATCCTTGAGGGGGTCGAGCATCGCCGGCGCACGGGGCAGGGGCTGGCGGTCGACGTGGCGCAGTACGAGCTGGGGCTCGGGCTGATGGGGCCCGCCTTCCTCGACCACTTCGCGAACGGCGCCGACCCCGGGCCGGTGGGGAATCGCCATCCGTTCGACGCGTGGGCGCCTCACGGCATCTATCCCGCTGGCGGTGAGGATCGCTGGGTAGCGATCGCCGTGCGGGGCGACGAGCAGTGGGAGGCGCTCTGCGAGCTGATGGGCGCTCCCGAGCTGGCGGGCGACCCACGCTTCGACACACACGAGGCGAGGATCTCGAACCAGGACGAGCTCGACGGCTGTGTTTCCGCCTGGACCGCCGGGCAGGATCGCTACGAGGTGATGGAGGCCTGCCAGGGGCGCGGGATCGCCGCCGGGGCCGTGCAGGACGGCGCCGATGTCGCAACGGCCGACCCACACCTTGCCGCCCGCTCGTTCCTGGGGACGATCCCGACCGAGGACGGCGGTGAACAGGGGGCCGAGCGCTTCCCCGCCTACATCGACGGTCTGCGGCCCACGACGGCGTACGGCGCGCGGTCGCTGGGGGCAGACACGTTCGATGTGCTGACGGAGCTGCTGGAGCTCCCGCCCGACGAGATCGCCGAGCTGGTGGCGGATGGCATTCTCAGCTAGCGGCTCGGGCAGGGCCGCTCTGGTAGGCTTCCCCCTTCAGAGGACGCCCGGGAGCGGCCCGTGACCCTTCATCTGTACTCCTCGTTGGGGCGCGCGAAGCGCGAATTCGTGCCGCTCGTGCCGGGGGAGGCGCGCATCTATGTCTGCGGTGTCACGCCCTACGACGTGACCCACCTCGGTCACGCCTTCTCCTACGTGAACTTCGACGTGCTGCGCCGCTACCTGATCTGGAAGGGTCTGCGGGTTCGCTACGTGCAGAACGTGACCGACATCGACGACGACATGATCATGGTCTCGAAGCGCGAGGGCGGACGGCCCATCGCCGAGATCCGCGACGAGAACGATGCCATCTTCCGGGCGGACCTGGACCAGTTGAACGTGCTGCGGCCCACGGCCTATCCGTTCGCAACGAGCCACATTCCCGAGATCATTGAGGCCACGCGGGCGCTGATCGAGTCGGGAGCGGCCTACGAAGTGGACGGCGATGTCTTCTTCGAGGCGGACCGCTTCGCGGATTACGGCCAGCTCAACGGCATCTCGATCGAGGAGCTGGCGAAACGCGAGAACCCGGAATCGAAGCGCGAAGAGAAGAAGCGCGGGCCGCTCGACTTCCTCCTCTGGCAGTGCTGCGAACCGGACGAGCCGAGCTGGCCGAGCCCGTGGGGCGACGGCCGTCCTGGCTGGAGCATCGAGTGCACGGCGATGTCGCGGGGCCACCTGGGGGATCAGATCGACATCCACGGGGGCGGACGCGACCTGCTCTTTCCCCACCACGAGAACGAGATCGCGCAGGCGGAGAGCGCCACGGGCGCGTCGCCGTTCTGTGGCTACTGGATGCACAACGGCATGCTCAAGCTGGACGGCGTGAAGATGAGCAAGTCGCTGGGAAACCTCGTGCTGGCGCGGAACCTGATGGAGCGCTTCGACCCGGACCACCTGCGCCTCTACCTGCTCAGCGAGCACTACCGCAGCGACGCCGACTACCGGGAGGGCGCGATCGAGGCGCTCGCGGGGCGGTACGCGCGGCTGCGCGACGCCTGCGCGCGCGGCGCTGAGGGTGGGGAGGACGCGGGCCTGCGGGAAGCGTTCGAGGCGGCCATGGACGACGATCTTGACTCACCACGGTCCCTCGACGTGCTGGATGAAGCCGCTGCGCGCATCCTCGACGGGGGCAGTGGAGCGGGGACGCTGCGGGAGATGTTGGGGGTGCTTGGGTTCGCTTTCGCGGGGGCGCGCGGACCGGCGACGGGCGACCTCAATCCCTAACCGAAGCGCAAAGCCTCAGGAGGCGTCCCGCTCGCGGCGGTGGATGCTGAGGCCTATGGAGAAGGATAGCCCGTGTCCTGAGGGAGGTTCCCTAGCCGGGCAGCCTCGGTGGCCAGCCGGTCGCACACTTCGTTTCCTTCGTTCCCGCTGTGTCCCTTCACCCAGTTGAATTCGACAGTGTGCATCTGGCAAAGCTCTACCAGCCTCTGCCAGAGGTCCGGGTTCTTGGCCGGCTGCTTCTTGTTGAGCTTCCAGCCATTGCGCCGCCACTTCTCGACCCAACCCTTCGTCATGGCGTCGACGATGTAACGCGAGTCGGAATAGAGCTCGACCTGGCAGGGGCGCGTCAAGGCCTCCAGGCCCACGATGACCGCCATCAACTCCATCCGATTATTGGTCGTGTACCTGTATCCCCCCGACTTCTCCCTGCGGTACCCGTTGTAGTCCAACAGGACACCGTATCCACCGGGACCTGGGTTACCAATGCACGCTCCGTCGGTGTGAATCGTGACGATCTGAAGCTCTTCAGCCACTGCGCACCCTGACTCCGATGTCCCTAGCAGGGTGCTGAAAAAGTCCGCAGCGGTCGTTTTGGGCTGATTTTGCGCCGGTCGCGAAATCGAAAAGGCCAATGTTTCTGGGCGCTACGAGAGACTGCCGGATGGCCAGTCAGGGCCTCAGGCCCAGGATCATGCATTTATCAGCACCCTGCTAGGACGCGTCGCGCTCGCGGCGGTGGATGCTGAGGCCGAGCTCCAGCTCCTCAATCGCCATCTCCGCGAGCTCGATCGTCTCCTCGGAGGGGAGCGCGCCGAGCCAGGCGCGATGCGCGACCTCCTGCACACGGGCGGCGCCGAGCGTGCGTTCGGCCTCCGCAAGCTCCTCGGTGAGGGCGGACTGCCGCTGGATGAGCCGCTCGCGCACGATGTGGCGGATGAGGTCGGAGGCGCGCTCGCGGGCCTCGTCGGCCGAGAGCAGGGGTTCGCGGCGGGAGCGCAGGCGTCCCAGGCGCGCGCCGATCGGGTCGTCCTCGTCCCCGGCGACTTGCTCAAGCTCGTCGTGGCGCCAGCGCTGCACGACCTCGCGGTCGAGGGCTTCGGGGAAAAGGTCGGCGGGGAGGTGGCGGAGATCGGCGCGCAGGGCGGGGTTGTGGAGCAGTGTCGAGAGCAATGCCTCCTCGGCGGAGGGGCGGACTGGGGCCAGCTCCGCCTCGGGGCGAGCCTGCACGCGCCGCCCTTCCACCCGGAGCCGCTCGGCGATGGCTCGCTCAGCGATTCCGAGGCGGCGGGCGATGTTCTGGATGTGTCCCGAGCGCTCGACCGGGTTGCGCACGGCCAGCAGCACGGGACGGAGGCGGTCGACGATGCGGCTCGCCTCCAGCGGTGAGTCGACGGCGCTCCCGGCGATCAGCCTTTCCAGCAGGAAGCGCGCGAACGGCGTCGCGTTGTCGACAGCGGTGCGCCACGCTTCAGGATCTTCGCGAGCGAGGTCGTCGGGATCCTTGCCCGCGGGCAGGGGCGCGACGCGGAGGTCGAGATCGACGTTGGCGGCGATCTCCTCGGCGCTGCGTTGGGCGGCGCCCATGGCCTCGGGCGAGCCGAAGTCGAGGAGGAGGGAGCCGGCGCGCTCGGCGGCGGCCATGCCGGCGCTGTCGGGGTCCATGGCCAGCACCACGCGCGAGGCGAAACGCGTGAGCCGGGCGGCGTGGCGCTCGGTGAGGGACGTGCCCATCGTCGCGACCACGTTGCGGAAGCCCGCCTGCCACGGCCCGATGACATCGAGGTAGCCCTCGACGACGACGACCGTCCCGCTCTCGCGGGCCTGCTCACCGGCGACATCGAGCCCGTAGAGGGTGCGGCCCTTGTCGAAGACCTCGGTCTGGGGCGAGTTGAGGTATTTGGGTTCGCCTTCGCCGAGGATGCGCCCACCGAGGCCCACGAACACGCCCCGGTCGTCGGCGATGGGGATGATGACGCGACCGCGGAAGCGGTCGTAGGGGGCGCCGCCGCTCTCGCTCTCGGTGAGCATCCCGGCGGCGAGCGCGTCCTCGTCGCTGTAGCCCCGCCCGAGCAGGTAGTCGCGCAGCAGGCGCCACTCGTCGGGCGCCCAGCCGAGGCGGAAGCGCTCGATCGTCTCCTGATTCAGGCCGCGCGTTTCGGTCAGGTAGGCGCGGGCTTCGACGCCGCCCTCTCCGGCGAGCTGCTGCTGGTAGAAGTCGACGGCGGCGGAGACGATGCCGCTGAGCCGTTCGGCGCGGGTGCGCTGCTCGGCGGCGCGCGCCGAAAGCTCGACGCCGGCCACGGCGGCGAGGATGCGCAGGGCCTCGCGGAAGTCGACGTTCTCGCGCTTCTGGACGAAGGAAAAGACGTCACCGCCCTCCCCGCAGCTGCCGAAGCAGCGCCAGGAGCCGCGATCGGTGAAGACGTAGAAGGAGGGGGTCTTCTCGGTGTGGAAGGGACAGAGGGCGCGGAAATTGCGGCCGGCCTTCTGTAGCTTGACGGAGCGGCCGATGTACTCGGCCGGGTCGATTCGCCGCTTGATTTCCGCTACGGCGTCCACGCCCGAATCCTACTACTCCTCGGGTTCTGACGGCCCTTCGTCGGGATTCTCCGGTTCGGTCGTTGCTTCGGGCGAAGCGGTGGCTTCGGGCGAAGCGGTGGCCTCGGGGGAAGCCGTGGGCTCGGGCGGGACTTCCACCACGTTCGGGTTGGGGACGCTGTCAGTGGCCACGTTGATGCCATCAATGCGGAGCGTGACCGTGATGGACTCGCCCGTTGCCGGGGTGGAGATACCGCCGATGGATACGCTCTCTCCCTCGGGGATGGAGAGGGGCGAGATTGTCCGCGTCGTCGTCTCGCCGGGCACGGTCACCACGAGGCGCGCGTCGTCTGTCGTGAGCAGCCCGCCCTCGTTCAGGATGGTGACCGTGAGCACGCCGCCGGTGATGGTCACCGAGAGAGTCAGGACCGGTCCCTCGGGGGGTGGAGCAAGGACGAATTCGGTGACGTTGTTGTCCTCGCTCGACTCCGCGATCGCATCGTCCGGGTCGACCGTGACGATGACGGAGGACTGCTCGGTGATGGGCGGGTCGATGGTGAAGTTCACCCACGCCTCGCCGTTGGGCTCCATTGAAACGTTGAGGCCCCTCTCCGCGGGGTCTGCAGCGACATTCTCGACGCGGACGACAATGGCGCCGGAGAAGGGGTTGGTGGAGGTGTTGGTCAGGGTGATGCGCAGGGTGGCGCCACCCTCGATGAGCACGGCGTTGGAGGCGATGAAGTCTGGCGCATTGGGCGAGACGACGGTAGCGGTAGGGGTGGGGGGGGTGGGGGTTGCCGGCGGTGCGCAGGCCGCATTGACGACGGGCGCCTGGCCGAGGTTGCCGTTCGTGATCTCCACGGCACTGCCGCGCACCCAGAGCCCACCGCCGGTCTCGATCTGGAGCCACTGGCCGTCGGCCGTCCGACCGATAATGGTAGTGACCTGGGGAGGCTCCAGCGTTCCAGCCTGACCACAGGCATCCCCGGGGCCGACGCGGAGGCTGGCGACGGCTACAACCCGGCCGATTACGACGACCTCGGGTGTGCCGGTGACAGGCGGGACGGCGACAACCCGGACGGGTTCGGACTCGATGACCTCGCCCGTCTCGGTAACGGCGCGCACCGTCAGGTCATACACTCCGGCAGCCTCGAATCGCGCCGTGAGCACTTCTGCATAGCGCGTACCCCCACTGGAGGGGACGAGAGAGAACTTCCGGTCGGTCACGATCCCACTCACGAGCAGCTCCAGGAGCTCCACCGGCTGTCCCGATACCACGCTGGCGATGACGTCGAGCGGTTCATTCAGGGGGACGCGATCACCGGGTACGGGGGACTCGATGCGCGCATCCGACTCGATGGGGGGTGGCGTGGGCTCGACCGGATCGACCGGGTCGTCGTTAAGCACCCGGAAGAGCAGGAAGATGAGAACGCCGCCGATCACGAGCGCCATGATGGTGAAGAGGTAGATGGCGGCCGTGCGGGCGGGGGAACGCCTCGTGGCGCCGTAGTAGCCTGCCCGAGGCCCGTCGCTGGAGTAGGCGCGCAGGTCGTACGCGTCGCGGCGCAGGCGCTGGGCCTCCCATGGATCGACGGTTCGCCGCGCAGGCTCTGGAGGGAGCACGCCGCTGAAGTTCTCGTCGGGTTCCTGGGGTGGGGGTGGGGGTGGGGGAGCAGTGCCCCCAATCAGGGGTTCATCGTTGGGAGGGCGCGGACGGTCCTGATCACTCACAAGAGACGGGCCCTCACCATCGTCTCAGTATCCCACCCCACTCGCAGGAGGCAATCGGGCGCACCTAGAGCGGCCAGCCTCTCGCGTCGTCGCAGCCAAGCTCGGCGGCCAGACGGATGGCATAGCGATCGGTCATGCCACTGACGAAATCGGCGGCGCGACGGGGAAGGGGGTCTTCCGCGAGCGAGTAGCCGGACGAGATCGAGTCAGGGTGCTCGACCGCGTGGCGGAAGAGGAAGTGCACGATGTTCTTGGCGTGCTCGACCTCCACGCGCCGTTCGGCCAGCAGATAGACGCGCTGGAACATGAACTCGCGCAGCTCGTTCACGGCCTCGTGCACCTCAGGGCTGAGCGTGATGGCTGGCGGCCCGGCATGCGCGGCCTCGCCTTCTCCGGTGGCCGCCCAGCTCGACTCGACGACGTCGGTGACGAGCACCTCAAGGCGTTCGCCGTGGGAGCGGCCAAGGACACGCTGGGAGACATCGGGCAGGCCCTCCTCGCCGATGATTGCGGCGCGGATGGCGTCCTGGACGTCATGGTTGAGGTAGGCGAGGGCGTCGGCAAGCTTGATCACCTGGCCCTCCAGCGTTTCGGGGACGCCCCAACCCTCGGCGAGGATATCCTCGCGGGCCTTGCTGGACTTGCGGACGCCATCGAGCACGGCGTGGGTGAGGTTGAGGCCGTGCCCGTCGTTCTCGAGCTTGTCGAGCACGCGCTCGGACTGATAGTTGTGGCGGAAGCCCTCGGGCAGGCACTCGGCCAGCGCCTCCTCGCCGGCGTGGCCGAAGGGTCCGTGCCCGATGTCGTGGCCGAGGGCGATGGCCTCGGCGAGGTCCTCGTTGAGGCGCAGCGCGCGGGCAATGGTGCGTCCCACCTGGGCCACCTCGAACGTGTGCGTGAGGCGCGTGACGAAGTGGTCCTGCTGGGGGGCGATGAACACCTGCGTCTTGTGCTTGAGGCGGCGGAAGGCCTTGGTGTGGACGATACGGTCGCGGTCGCGCTGGAAGGCGGCGCGCACGGAAGATGGCTCCTCGGGGCGGGGGCGCGTCGCACGTGAGGAGCGCGCGGCGAAGGGACTCAGGCGCTCCTCATCCTGCTCGATGCGGCGGCGCACATGGTGAAGGTCCACCCATCGCCCCCTCGGCGTCCGGTTCAGCTTCCCCCGGCGAGTGCGGCCTGGGCCGCGGCAAGGCGGGCGGTAAGCACGCGATACGGAGAACACGAGACATAATCCAGACCCACTTCGTGGCCGAAGGCGATCGACGGAGGATCGCCGCCGTGCTCGCCGCAGATGCCGAGCTTCAGGTCGGGTTTGACCGCGCGCCCGCGCTCGATCCCGAGACGCATCAGTTCGCCGACACCCTCGCGGTCGAGCTCGACGAAGGGGTCCTTCTCCAGCACTTTCTGACCAAGGTAGTCGGGCAGGAAGCGTCCGGCATCGTCGCGGGACAGGCCGAAGGTGGTCTGGGTGAGGTCGTTCGTGCCGAAGGAGAAGAAGTCGGCGTGCTCGGCGATGGCGCCGGCGGTGATGCAGGCGCGGGGGAGCTCGATCATGGTGCCGATGGTGTAGTCCAGCTCCGCCCCGCGTGCGGCCGTGATGCGGTCCGCGACGGCAACGACACGCTCACGCGTGCGCGCGAGTTCCGCGGCGGTCCCGACGAGGGGAATCATGATCTCGGGGCGGGCGTCCACGCCCTCGGCGCGGAGGTTGCAGGCAGCCTCGATGATCGCCTGGGTCTGGACCTCGTAGATCTCGGGGTAGGTGATGGCGAGACGCACACCGCGGTGGCCCAGCATGGGGTTGAACTCCTGGAGCGCCTGCACCCGCTGGCTGACTCGCTGCGCGTCGACGCCGAGCGCCTGGGCGACGCGCTCGATCTCGTCGGCCCCGTGGGGCAGGAACTCGTGCAGGGGCGGGTCGAGCAGGCGAATGGTGACGGGGAAACCCGCCATGGCCTTGAGGATGCCCTCGAAGTCCTCGCGCTGCATGGGCAGGATGCGGGCGAGGGCCTCGCGGCGGCCCGCTTCGTCGCTGGCGAGGATCATCTGGCGCACGGCGAGGATGCGGTCTTCGCCAAAGAACATGTGCTCGGTGCGACAAAGGCCGATGCCCTCGGCGCCGAACTCGCGCGCTTTGGCGGCGTCCTCGGGGGTGTCGGCGTTGGCGCGCACGCCCAGCCTGCGGGCGTCGTCGCACCAACCCATCAGGCGCGTCAGGTCATCGGGAAGCTCCGGGTCGGAGAGGGGCACGGCGCCGAGCATGACCTCGCCCGTCGTGCCGTTCAGGGAGATGACATCTCCGCGGCGCACGGTGAGGTTACGGCCACCGGCGTCGACGCGGAAGGAGCCGCCGGCGTAGTCGATCTGGAGTTCGCCACAGCCGGCCACGCAGCACTTGCCCCAGCCGCGGGCGACGACAGCGGCGTGGGAGGTCATGCCGCCACGGGCGGTGAGGATGCCCTGGGCGGCGAGCATGCCCTGGATGTCCTCGGGGCTCGTCTCGACGCGCACGAGGATGACGTCCTCGCCGGCCTCGGCCTGCTCGGCTGCCTCCCCGGCGGAGAACACAACCTTGCCGACGGCGGCTCCGGGCGAGGCGGGCAGTCCCTTTGCGATGACGTCGGTGGGGGCGCCTTCGGTGAAGACGCTGTGCAGCAATTCCGAGATCTGCTCGGGGTCCTGCCGGCGGAGGGCCTCGTCGCGGTCGATCAGGCCCTGGTCGACGAGGTCGACGGCCACCTTGACCATGGCGGGGCCGGTGCGCTTGCCGTTACGTGTCTGCAGGATCCAGAGCTTGCCGCGCTGGACCGTGAACTCGATGTCCTGCATGTCGCGGAAGTGGTCTTCGAGCCGCTGAGCGGCGGCGAGCAGCTCGCCGTAGACGGCTGGCTGCACCTCCTCCATGGAGGGGGGATCGTCCTCGGCGCGCTCGGCGAGGCGGATGGACTGGGGCGTGCGCACGCCCGCGACCACGTCCTCGCCCTGGGCGTTCACCAGGAACTCGCCGAAGAGGCCCGTGGCGCCGTTCTTGGGGTTGCGCGTGAAGGCGACGCCGGTGGCGCAGTCATCGCCGAGGTTCCCAAAGACCATCGCCTGGACGTTGACGGCGGTGCCCCACTCGCCGGGGTAGCCGTTCAGGTCGCGGTAGACGATGGCGCGGGGGCTCTCCCACGACTCGAAGACGGCGCCGATGGCGGCCCAGAGCTGCTCCCAGGGGTCGTCGGGGAACTCGATGCCGAGCTTGGCGCGAATCTCGGCCTTGTACTCGGCCACGATCTCGCGGAGCGCATCCGCGGGGATGTCGGTGTCCTCCTCGACACCGCGGGCTTCCTTCTTGCGTTCGAGGATGGCCTCGAAGGGATCGTCGTCGAGGTCCGACTCGCGCTTGAGGCCGAGGACGACATCGCCGTACATGGCGACGAAACGGCGGTAGGAGTCGTAGGCGAAGCGCTCATCGCCGGAGCTGCGGGCGAGGCCCTGCACGGTCTCGTCGTTGAGGCCGAGGTTGAGGACCGTGTCCATCATGCCGGGCATGGAGACGCGCGCGCCGGAGCGGACGGAGACGAGGAGGGGGTTCTCGGAGTCGCCGAAGCGGGCGCCCACGATGGACTCGACGTGGGCGATGCCGGTGCGCACCTGTGCGTCGAGGCCGGCGGGGTACTGCTGGCCGTTCGCGTAGAAGGCGCTGCAGACCTCGGTGGTGATGGTGAGGCCGGGGGGTACGGGGATGCCGAGGCTGCTCATCTCGGAGAGGCCCGCGCCCTTGCCGCCCAGCAGTTCGCGCATCTCAGCGCCACCCTCAGCGCGTCCGTCGCCAAAGAGGTAGACGAGCTTGGCGGAAAGCTCCGTGCTCGATCGCGGGCGGGCGGTGGTGCTGGTCATGGGGGGTCCTCCAGATGTGTGCGAACCGCGGCTCCAGGGCGGTGATGCGAGCCTATCGCCACGGGCCAACCCAAGCCAGCGAAAACGCGACAGAACACTTCAGAAGGCGCCAGATTTCGTTCAACGTTCATCCAGCGGCGGGGGCGCTACTCGACGGTGACGGTCTTGGCGAGGTTGCGGGGCTGGTCGATGTTGCAGCCGCGGGCCCTGGCCGTGGCGTAGGCGAGCACCTGCAGGGGCACGATCGCGGCGAGGGGTTCCAGCAGCGCGGGCACCGAGGGCACGGTGAGGGCCTCGTCGGCGAGCGCGATCAGCTCGTCGTCTCCCTCGGTCACGATAGCGAGCACCTCGCCGCCGCGGGCGCGGATCTGCTCGATGTTCGAGACGATCTTGCTGCGTAGGGCGTGCTGTCCCGCGAGGGCCACCGTGGGGAAGTCGCGGTCGATGAGGGCGATGGGGCCGTGCTTCATCTCCCCTGCGGCGTAGCCCTCGGCGTGGACGTAGGAGAGCTCCTTCATCTTGAGTGCGCCTTCGAGGGCGATGGGGAGAGCGGGGCCGCGTCCGAGGAAGAGGATGTGCTCGGCGGTGCGGAAGCGCTCTGCCGCCGCCGCGATGGCGTCGAAGGAGTCGAGCTGGCGACCGACGACCTCGGGCATGGCCGCGAGGTCGCGCACGTGCTGGGCGAGGTCGGCTTCGCTCAGCCTTCCGCGGACGCGGGCGGTCTCGAGCGCGAGGATGAAGAGGGCGGCGATCGATGTCGTGAACGTCTTGGAGCTGGCGACGCCGCGTTCGAGGCCGGCGTGGGTGTAGACGGCGCCATCCGCGACACGCGTGGTCTGGCTGCCGGGGGTGTTGCAGATCGTGATCTGGGGGGCGCCCCGCGCCTTGGCGACGTTCATCGCCTCGAGCACGTCGACGGTCTCGCCCGACTGGCTGACGGAAACGACGAGCGTCTCGGGGCCGAGGATGGCCTCGCGGTAGCGGAACTCACTGGCGTTGTCTGTGTCGGCGGGGAGGCCAGCGATCTGCTCGAAGTACCAGCGTCCGACCATGGCGGCGTGCAGGCTCGTGCCCATCCCCACCAGGAGCACGCGCTCGACGCGCTCCAGCCAGGGGCGCGCGTCGCCGAGATCGTCGAGGGAGAGACGTGGGGGTTCCACGGTCATGAGGCCGCCGATGGTGTCGGCGAGGGCGGCTGGCTGCTCCATGATCTCCTTCAACATGTACGTCTCGTAAGCGCCCTTGAGGGCGCTCGCGGGATCGAGCGAGACCGTGGCGGGAACGACTTCGGCGGCGCCCCCGTCGAGGCTGGCGTAGGTGGCGCCCTCCTCGCTGATGCGAACGAGCTGGCGGTCGGCGAGGAAGGCGACCTCGCGGGTGTGCGGCAGGAGGGCGGCCAGGTCACTGGCGAGGAGCATCTCCTTCTCGCCGTAGCCGACCACGACCCCGCCCGCGTTCCCGATGCGCGCTCCAACGACGACCCCGGGCTCTCGGGGGGAGAGCGCCACGATCGCCTGCGAGCCCGTGAGGCGGCCGCAGGTCTGGCGCATGGCGTCGAGCAGGTCGTTACCGTCGTTCAGGCTCTCTTCGAGCAGATGCGCGATGGTCTCGGTGTCGGTCTCGCTGGCGAAGGTGTGGCCGCGCTCGATGAGTTCGGCGCGGAGGGCGGCGTAGTTCTCGACGATGCCGTTGTGGACGACGACGACATCGTTGCCGCAGCCCATGTGGGGATGGGCGTTCGCGTCGCTGGGGGGGCCGTGGGTGGCCCAGCGCGTGTGGCCGATGCCCGTGTGCGCGGGCGGCAGAGGCTCCGCGTCGAGCGTGTGCTCAAGCTCGGCGATCTTGCCGCGGCGCTTGGCCACGGCGGGCGTGTCTCCGCCTGCTGGCAGGAGGGCGACGCCGGCCGAGTCGTAGCCGCGGTATTCGAGGTCGCGCAGGCCGGCCAGCAGAACAGGCGCGGCCTGGCGCGAGCCGGTGTAGGCGATGATCCCGCACATACAGCTTCCCCAGGGCACTCGTGGAGACACACGGGTCTCCGGTCGATGCTCGGTCTGCCTGGTGGGGAAGAAGGGCCGCGAGCCCTTCGCACGTGGCTGGTGTTTTGTCAGCCGGTCACCCGACCTAGTTTGTTTCCAGCCTTACGACCGTGCCGCCGGGAGGCCACCCGCCGAATGGTTCGATTCTGCCTCCGCCTCGTCATCCGCGCGTTGCGCGGACCTGGCGCTTGCTCGATCCCACCGTGGTCGATAGGGATAGTGCTGCGTCCACCTCCGGGGTCTGGGGCTGTCCTGAGTGTCAGCCCGCGCGGGGGCCGCGTCAACGCTGGCCAAAGGCGACTGTACTGAGAACCTTCCGCGGGGGAGTGCTGTTAGCAAGTGGCGGGACGACCAGAAAGGCATACCGAACATGTTCCGGCTCATCACAGAGGCCGTCGATGAACCACGTCATCGACGGCCTAGACCTAGAAGCCCTCGCCGAGACCTGTGCGCGGGCTAGTGCCAGATGGGTTCGTCAGCCAAGAGCGACCTCCTAATGGGGACCTCTAGGCCATGCCCGCGGGCCACAGATTCAACTAATTCGCGGAACCAGTCCCCAGCGGACGGGGCGACAACGACTTCCTTGATCAACTCAGTGAGGTTCACATCGACGTATATCCCAACGTCACAGACTTCTAGAGGAGACTCGTGCGGACCGGCATTCACATCAGCAACGGAGGGAATCCTTTGGAATAAGGCCCGCACTTCCTTCTCGTATTCAAAGTGCTTCCGCTTCCTTAGGAAGGCATGGAGAAAATTGATGTCGGGGATAAACGCAGTTTCGTAGTCCTCGTATACGACCTTGCCGACGAATATATCGTCCGGTCCACCGAGGCTCTTTACAAATGACGCTACGTCCGTCTTGATGGCAACGCCTTCACCTTTCCCAGAATAGATTTCCCACATGGCATTGGATTCATAGTCGCTGGAGTACCAACAATTGACTAATGTGTAGCGGGGCATCAATTGGCGAGCGGATGCGAGAGCATCTTGTATGTGGTCGGGAACTGCCTGGTAAATCTGAGGCCTCAGCGACGCGTTTACTTTCGACAGGGACCCCTCAAGCGGGTCTTCCAGTTTATCGGCCCGCGCGAAGAACAGTGCCCGCCTGTCCAGGGTTGAAATGAACTTCGCGAATCCCATATACCGCCAGAGCGCAGTCTCAGGCGCCGGAAGGTCAACTCCTTGTCTCTCTTTGTACACGGTCGGCGGCACCGTCCTCGGGAAGCTCGCGGAAGCACGTAAGGCGACGGCCTTGAAGGCTCAGAGAGAGCGTAGCACGCAGGTTCTGATTTGGAGGGCTAGCTGCCGCCGATCGGTCACTCAGTTGACACGGTGGCCTGCCGATAGCGCGCCGCACCTGACTGGTCAACGCTTGAAGTCGGTCCTACAGCGCGGTGCGGTACTGGACAGCCTGTCCATGACGACCCGGAACCCGTGTGCGGGGAACGGGGACGCTAGCTGGAGGCGCGGGGGATGCCGGCGATGCCGAGGAACTCGTCTTCCCAGGCGAGCACGGCGCCGACGGCCTGCTCGTCGGTGGGGGAGAGGAGGTGGCTCTGCTCGCGGAAGGCGGCGGCCACGCCGCTGGCGATGTCGGGGAGGGGCTGGGCCTGGAGGCCAAGCTCCCGTTCGGTCGTCAGGATGAGCTCGATGAGCTCGCCGGGGACGAACAGGCCCTCTTCCTGGATCTGCTCCCAGATCCACTCGGCGCACTCTTCGAGGAGCGCGCCTTCGAGCTTGCGCGCGGACCCTTCGGCGTCGCTCACGAGCCGTTCGGTCCGGGCGCTCCCACTTCCTCACGGATGCGCTTCAAGCGGTTGACGTTCTCGGCGTCGGGGCCGCCGCCCTCGATGCCGGGCACTTCGAGGAGCAGGGGCGCGTCGCGGAAGGCGGGGTGGGCGAGGATGGTGCGAAAGCCGTCGAGACCCATGTGGCCGTCGCCGATGTTTTCGTGACGGTCGCGCACGCCCCCAAGGGGCATCTTGCTGTCGTTGGCGTGGACGGCGCGCAGCCGGTCAAGGCCGATCTCGCGGTCGAATTCGGCCATCGCCAGCTCGCAGCCCTCGCGCTGGGTGATGTCGTAGCCCATGGCGAAGGCGTGGCACGTGTCGATGCAGACGCCGATGCGAGGGTGGTCGTCGCAGCCGCGGATAATCTCGCCGATCTCGGCGAAGGTGGAGCCGATGCCGTTCCCCTGGCCGGCGTTGTTCTCGATGAGCAGCATGGAGTCGTTGTCGGCGGCTTCGAGGACTTCCAGCATGACGCGGCAGATCTGGTCTTTCACGGCGTCGAAGCCGGCGCCCTTGTGGCTGCCAACGTGGAAGATGGTGCCCTCGACGCCGAGCGTTCCCGCCCACTTCACGTACTGCTTGAGGGAACCGGCGGAGCGGTTCAGGAGCTTCTCGTCCTGCGTGCCCAGGTTGACCAGGTAGACGCCGTGGAAGAAGACGGGCACGGGCATGCGCTCGTGCTCCTCGTGGAAGGCGGCGACCGCCTCATCACCGATGTTCGGGGGTCGCCACTGCTGGGGCGCGGAGATGAAGAGCTGGATGGCCTCGGCGCCGATCTCTTCGGCCCGCCCAAAGACGTTCTGGGGGCCGCCCGCAGAGGAGATGTGCGCTCCGACTTGCATGGGGGCGAGTGTACGCGGGGACACCGGCAGGCGCAGTCCTGATAGGATAGGGGGGTACCCTATTACGGAGGGCGCGCATGCTTCCTGGAACGCAGCAACAGGCCGGCCGCCGACTCAAGATCATCGCGGGGCAGATCGAGGCGCTGCAGAAGCAGGTCGAGGAAGACCGCTACTGCCTCGACCTGCTCGACCTGTCGCTCTCGGTCCAGCGGGCTCTGCGCAGCCTTGATGCGCTCGTGCTCGAAGGGCACCTGCGCACGCACGTCATTGAACAGGTCACGAACGGGGAGTCGGAGCGCGCGGTGCGCGAGCTTCTGCGCGTCTACAAGATCCAGGGGCCGGCCGAACAACCGGCGGGCGCCACAACAACGGACCATGGAGGACACGATGCCTGAAACAGTCGAGCTCAAAGTCGATGGGATGACCTGCGACCACTGCGTTCGCGCCGTCACCGAGGCGATCAGCGGGGTGGCCGGGGTCACCGGGGCCGATGTCGACCTTGAGGCGGGCGGCGCCATGGTCACGGGCGAGGGCATTGACCTGGAGGCCGTGGTGGCGGCGATCACGGAAGAGGGGTACGAGGCCGCGCCGCGAACCGCTCCGTGACGAGCCCCGGGGGCGCGGTCACCCTGCGAATCGGGGGGATGACGTGCGCCTCGTGCGTGCGGCGCGTGGAGCGCGCGCTCAACCGCGTCGAGGGCGTGGATGAGGCGAGCGTGAACTTTGCTTCCTCCACAGCGCGGGTGTCGCTCGGCGGAGCCATCGCAGCGGAGGAGTTGGTGGACGCCGTGGAGCGGGCCGGCTACGACGCCGCGGAGTTCGAGGCAGGGGCGGAGGCGGTGGATGAGGGGGCGCAGGCGCGACTCGCACTGCTCGCGCTGGGAGGCGTGCTCGCCGTTCCGGTGATCATCGCGAGCATGGCCATGGACATCGCCGGGCTGCCCCTCTTCGGCAGCGAACGGGTCACGGGGTGGCTGCTGCTGGGCGGAGCGGGCATCGTGCAGGGGCTCCTGGGCTGGCGGTTCTACAAGGCCACGCTGCCGGCCCTGCGGGCGCTGACGCCGAACATGGACGTGCTGGTGGCGCTGGGCACGACGGTCGCGTTCGCGTTCAGCGCCTGGGTCGTGCTCGCCAACCGCAGCGAGGCCATGTTCTTCGACGTGAGTGCCGCGGTGTTGGTGTTCGTGAGCCTGGGGCGCTTCTTCGAGGACCGCGCGCGTACAAGCTCCGGCGGCGCCATCCGCGCCTTGCTGGGGCTGGCCGCCAAGTCCGTGAACGTCCTGCGCGAGGGACGAGAGGAGGCCGTGCCGCTCGAACAGGTAGCGGTTGGCGACGTGTTCCGAGTGCGGCCGGGCGAACGCGTCGCGCTCGATGGTGTGATTCGAGGAGGGAGCAGCGCGCTCGACGAGTCGCTGCTGACGGGTGAGTCGATGCCGGTCGAGCGGGGCATGGGGGAGGCGGTGGTGGGAGGAGCGCTGAATCAGCACGGCGTGATCGAGGTGGAGGCGACGGCGGTGGGGGAGGACACGGTCCTGCGACGCATGGCGGCCCTGGTGGAGGAGGCGCAGGGCTCGCGGGCGCGCGTCGAGCGGGTGGTGGATGCAGTGGCGGCGGTGTTCGTGCCGGTTGTGCTCGTACTGGCGCTGGGAACGTTCCTCGGCTGGGGATTGCTGGAAGACTCCTACGTGGGCGCGATGGTGAACGCGGTCGCCGTGCTCGTCATCGCCTGTCCCTGCGCCCTCGGACTCGCGACGCCGACGGCCATCATCGCGGGCACGGGCATGGGGGCGGAGCGGGGCATCCTCATCCGCAACGCGGAGGCGCTGGAGACGGCGGCGCGAATCGACGCCGTGGTGCTGGACAAGACGGGCACGCTGACCGAGGGCCGCCCCGCGCTGGTCGAGATAACGTCAGTGGCGGGGTTCAGCGGGGATGAGGCGCTGGCGCTCGCGGCGGCGGTCGAAACATTGAGCGAGCATCCGCTCAGCGCGGCCGTGGTCGAAGCTGCGGAGGAACGCGGGCTGGCGATAGCCACGGCGGACGCCTTCGAGGCGCTGCCGGGGGCCGGGCTGGCAGGAGAAGTCGGGGGGCGCAGTGTCCTGATCGGGGCGCGCAGGCTGTTCGAGGAACGCGGCATCGCCCTCGACACCGAGACGGATGCCGCGCTAGTCCGGCTTGAGGGCGAGGGGCGCACGACGGCGCTCATGGCGGTCGACGGGGAATACGCCGCGGCGCTCGCCTTCGCCGACCCACTCAAGGCGAACGCGGGGCAGGCGGTCGCCGCGCTGCGATCGCTGGGCGTCCGCGCGATCATGGCGAGCGGCGACAACGAGCGGAGCGCGCTCGCGGCCGCCCGCGCGCTCGGGATCGAGGAGGTCCACGCGGGCCTGCGTCCCGAGGAGAAGCTGGCGCTTGTGCGGGCACTCCAGGCCGAGGGTCTGCGCGTCGCCGTGGCCGGAGACGGCATCAACGACGCCGCGGCGCTCGCCCAGGCCGACGTCAGCGTCGCGATGAGCACCGGCGCCGATGCCGCCATCGAAGCGAGCGACATCACGCTCCTGCACGGGGACATCGCGAAGATCGCCGAGGCGATCCTGCTGAGCCGCTCGACGCTGCGGACCATCCGCCAGAATCTCGGGTGGGCGTTCGGCTACAACGTCATCGCCATCCCAATCGCGATCGCGGGGCTGCTCAACCCGATCGTGGCGGGCGGGGCGATGGCGCTGAGCTCGGTGAGCGTGATGGCGAACAGCCTGCGCCTGCGTACGCAGCGCCGCCGCATCGTCGAGGCCAGCGGAGGCGTCTACGCCGGTCCCCGCCAGCACTTCTCTGGGCTGAACCGCGGCCCCCTGCTGGCATTGGCGTCGATCGTGCTCGTACTGCTGGCTCCGTTCGTCGTCTTTACGGGCATCGAGCGGTCGTGGTGGACGTAAATTTCTCGGTCTTTGGGCTCTGGCATTACGCTTTCGCACGGTGAATTTGTTCTCTGTGCGCTCATCCAGGTGTTAGAATGGATGCCATGGCGTGGACTACGTACGCTGGCTTTGGATCGAAAGGGGATTTCGCCTTCCCCGTAGTCACGGTCCACCAGTCGGGCGTGATCGCCCTCAGCGAACGCGCGTATGCGGCGCTCGGTGAGCCCGCTGCCGTAGACCTCCTGTACGACCACGAGGCGCCGAACAAGATCGGGGTGCGCGCGAGCGCGGAGGGGGCCTACACACCACGCGTTTCGCAGAATGGGAAGAGTTGGCTGATCTCCGGGTCTGCCTTCCTGCGCTTCGTTGGCCACACACCCACCGAGACGCAGCGTTACCGGCCGCCGGCCATCACGGACGGCGTACTGGAGGTGGATATTCGCACGCCGATGGCTAAACCTACGAGACGTGGAAGGCGGAAACGAGGCGATGCGGAGGAGGATGAAATGGTAGAATAGGATGGCGAAGGGGGTGGCGCTGACACGCCACCCCCTCAGAACGCAATCACCAGCGGACGTGAATCACACAGGCCGGTTGCGCGCGCGGAGCATACAACTTCACCCACGCGCGGGAAACCGGCCGGAAGGAAAGGAACTTCCGGATGGGAAACACAGTGCGACACCGACCCAAGGCCCGTGCTCCAGAACCCCCAACCGAGTCCTTTGGCAGCGTAGGGGGCGAGGGACGGCCAGAAAGGCCCTGTCCAGACCAGATTATGGCCCTGCTCAAGGGCTCAGCAGTGACGACCGATGCCATGGGCGAAGAGGTGTCCATCCGGCCAATGGCCACCGGCGATTTGATTGCCGTCCATGCGACCCTCGGACCTCTGGGTCGGCTCGCGGGAATCGACACGAGGCTGCGCCAGTGCCTCGCCACCGAAGGATACGTGGGGGTAGTAGCGGAAGGGAGCGGAAATGGGCCCGAGGTCTTGCTCTCGCGCATCGCCTAGCGGTGACGAGTACCAACTGGCGTTCGTCCGCGACTCATGCGCATCGTGCGACAGCCATGGCGGGTGCCCCTTTACGGGCACAACGTATCAGTGCAGGGCGATCCCGGTTCTGGAGGGAGACATACAGCCAGGGTCGCCCGAGGCGGCCTTCTGGCTACAGCAGCTGGATGGGTTTGATATTCGAGCGCAGGGACCATTCGGATCTCCTTGTCTTCCGGGTGCGCTGCCCCAGGTGGCACCACAGCGTGCCGCAGGGCACGCAACACAAGGGCTCCCATGGGTTGCGCTTCCCCTCTCCCCCTTACTCCGCGAGAGAGGGGGGCGAATTCGCTCCAAGGAGAAGATCGTCAGTACCACCGGTCTGAATACTGGTATCCGGACCATCCTCGTGATGACTGGCCAAGACGAGACCCTCTCAACTTTGGGAAGAGCAACGGGGAAGTTGGTCGCATCGATCAAGGCAAGCGGCCACGATCTAGTGCTCGCTCCCTGCTTCTCCGTCTGGGACGACCACTCCCCGTTCCACAACAGAGTACAAATGGCCTACAGCGACCGATTCGGAACCGCCTTGGCGGAGGCTGGCGTCCAGACGGTACCTGCGGTCTGTTGGTACGAGTCGTCCGACTTGCACGACTTTGCCGCCGCCGCAAGGGCCAACCCCTCGATCCAAACCTTGTGGCTAGACTGGCAGACCGTCTCGAAAGGACCCAATTGGCGCCGCGCGCTCCGGGATCTCGACAAGTTCGCAAGCCTCGTGCCCCACGTGCGCTTCATCGTCAACGGTGTGAGTGAGCGCCGCCAAGACCTATGGGAGCGGGACTATGTGATTTCCATAATCAGTTTCCACGAGTTCATGTCGGCGGTAAGTCAAAACAGGGGGTCAGATGCAGGGCGGGCCGCCCTGCGGAACATCCGCTCATTCATCGCTGAAGGGGAGGCTTGGCGTCCCGCACCAGAAGACTAGACTTGGCAGTCAGCCCTGCACGGGCATCGAGCGGTCGTGGTGGACGTAAGCGGGGCGCTATCGCCGTTCACGGCAGTCGGGCTACACTCCAGAATATGAAGCGAGCAGCAACACGTGCGGTGAAGGCGGGTTCGATCACCATTGGCGGCGGGGCGCCCGTCGTCGTGCAGTCGATGGCGGCGACGAAGACGCAGAACGTCGAGGCGACCATCGACCAGGTCAAGATGATCCACGAGGCCGGAGCGGGGCTCGTGCGTGTGGCGGTGGACAGCCGAAAGGACGTCGAGTGCCTGGCGCAGGTGCGTGAGGCCGTGCCTGAGGCGAATTTCGTCGTCGACCTGCAGGAGAGCTACCGTCTCGTGACGCAGGTCGCGCCGCACGTGGACAAGGTTCGCTACAACCCCGGCCACCTGTACCACCACGAGAAGTCGAAGCCGATCAAGGAGAAGGTCGCGTTCATCGCGGAGACGGCGGGCAAGCACGATTGCGCCATCCGCGTGGGCGTGAACTGCGGTTCGGTCGACCCGGCGATGGACGAGAAGTTCAAGGGGGCGGACGCGCCCGGCCTCGAGGGCGTCTCGGCGATGGTCGAGAGCGCGCTCGAGCACTGCCAGATGCTCGACGACATCGGGTTCACGCGGTACGTGGTCTCGATGAAGGACAGCGACCCGCGCAAGGTGATCGCCGGCAATAAGCGCTTCGCCGAGGCGCGGCCCGAGATTCCCCTGCACCTGGGCGTGACCGAGGCGGGGATGCCGCCCGAGGGCGTGATCAAGACGCGCATCGCCTTCGAGCAGCTCCTGAGCCAGGGTGTGGGCGACACGATCCGCGTCTCGCTGACGCTGCCCTTCGCGGAGAAGTGGCGCGAGGTGGAGGCGGGGAAGTCGATCCTCGACGACATCGAGGCGGGGCGCTTCCGCTCCGTGCCGGAGTTCCTCGACAGCGGGCTGAACATCATCAGCTGCCCGAGCTGCAGCCGCGTGGAGAACGAGGCGTTCATCGAGCTCGCGCAAGACGTGAAGCAGATGACGGTCTATGCGAAAGAGCACGACATAACGATTGCGATCATGGGCTGTCGCGTGAACGGTCCGGGTGAGACCGACGACGCCGACCTCGGCCTCTGGTGCGCGCCCACCTTCGTGAACCTGAAGCGTGGCGAGGATGAACTCGGCGCCTACCCCTACGACGAGGTGCTCGGCCGCCTGAAGGTGGAGCTGGACACGCTCATCGCGGAGAAGACGGGCTGAGCCACTACCGGCGACGCCTTCTCTAGAAGGGCAGCCCCTTCTCGCCCTGGACGCCCCTGAGAGCGGCGATCTCGCCCCAGTGGCTGGCTACGTGGGCGACCCCCACGTTCGCGAGCATCTCGATCTTGGCAGTGTCGCCCATCGGCGTTGGCACGACTTCCTGGAGCAGCTCCTCAGCGGCGCCGGCGAGGAATGCGTCCGTGGCCGCCTGCACAGCGGCGGTGTAGTCGCGGACGACGGCAAGGTCGAAGCGCTTGCCGGCCCACTCTGGAGGCTGCCCAGGGCTGACGGCGCCCAGTCCCAGCCTCTCGGACCAGCCCCCGCTCTCGAGGAGCGTCGGGCGGCCCTGCACGAGGCCGTGGACGATGCCGTCCTGCGTTATCGCGATGTGGGCGTAGATCGTGGAGATGGGGTTGACGGTCCAGCCCTCACCGCGAAAGTCGGCGGTCTCTTGCGAGCAGTCGCTCATCGTGCCGTCGAGGAGTTGGTGGACCCAGGCGAGCTGGGCGCGCAGGAGATCACGGGCATCCATGGGGGGCTCCTTCTTTCACGAAACAGGCGGCCCGAAAGTTCAGGCCGCCCGTTTGCTGGTAGTTGGTGGAGACGCGGGAGAATCGAACTCCCGGTCCAGTGAAAGTCGACACCGAGTTGTCCTACAGGCTTTCCCACCAGTTGGGATCTCGTTCCGCTGCTTTGCAGGTGGTGGCCAAATACAACGGAACCAGCCGATGAATCTTAGGTGAGCTGTATCGGCGTCAACTCACAGCGCCCCGGCTTCTATGGCGCTCCACCGCACTCCGTCGGGGAGGGAGCAATCGGTGGAACGTCTCACGGGCTAAGCCGCGAGAGCGAGTTCGCGATCTTCGGCGCTTACTCAAGTGGCCGCCTGATTAACGAGGGTGACGACCAACCTCGGCCTGCTACCCGAAACCTAAGCCCTCCTGTCGATACCTTTCGTCCCCAGTTGCCATCCAGCGTAGCACACGTGTTCCGCCACACAACCCGGGGCAAGGCACTCCTCGCTAGACCGAGTGGCGGAGGGCGCGGGCGACCTGGCGGCCTTCCTCGCGCTCGCGGATCTTGCGGCGTTTGTCATAACGCTTGATGCCGCGAGCCACGCCGAGTTCGACCTTGGCCATCCCCCGGCGCAGGTGCAGGTTGAGAGGGACGAGGGTGAGGCCGCGCTCATCCAGGGCGGTGCGGATGCGGCGCAGTTCCTTCTTGCGCAGGAGCAGCTTGCGGTCGCGGCGCGCCTCGTGGGGCGTGTAGCCGGCGTTCGTGTAGGGAGCGATGTAGGCATCGACGAGCCAGGCTTCCCCCCTCCGCAGGCGTCCGTAGGCGCCCTGGATGTCGACCTTGCCCTGGCGGATGGACTTGATCTCGGAGCCGGTCAGGGCGAGGCCGGCCTCGTAGTGGTCGAGGATTTCGTAGTCCCTGCGGGCGCGGCGGTTCTGGGCGACGATCGCCTCTCCGGCAGCCATGTGTCCAGTCTCGCACGCCCCCGGTCCGTACCCAAACGGGCGGCGCCGGGCTACTCGTCGTCCTCGGCAGACTCCTGGGCGTGGGCATCCTCGCGGTCGATGACCTCAGGGGGCATCGACCTCTTCGTCATCCTCATCGTCCTCCACCACGCGCTCGGGCGGGGGCGGGGGCTCCTCGCCGCGGAGGATGTCGATCGCGGCGAACACCTGGAGGTCGCCGTAGTCGATGTAGTCGTCACCAAGGAGGTCAAGCTCGTAATCGGGCTCGATGCCGAGGCCTTCGATGACCTGGCCGTTGGGACGGAGCCAGCGGCCAATCGTGACATAAAGTGCGCCGCAGCCCTCGGGGGCGCCGCACTTGTTCAGGGGGTGGAGCTGATTGACGGTGCCCTTGCCGAAGGAGCGCGTCCCCACGATGACCGCGCGGCCGTTATCGACGAGGGCGGCGGCCAGCACTTCCGAGCCGCTGGCGCTGCCCCCGTCCTGCAGGATGACGACGGGAACGGAGGTGGCGACACCGCCTGGCTGCGCGCCAAAGGTTCGCGTGTTTCCGTCGGAATCGATCTCGCTGAGGATGGCGCCCTCCTCCAGGAATTCATCCGTCGCCTCGATGGTCTGGCGGAGGAGGCCGCCGGGGTTGGAGCGCACGTCGAGGATGACGCCGATGTAGCGGCCGCTATCGGCGTCGGCGAGGGCCAAGCGCAGCTCGGCGGGCGTTTCCGCGTGGAACTGGGAGATGTTCACATAAAGGATGTCGCTGACGATATCGCCATTGCGATCGACGAGATCGGAACCGCTCTGGCCGGGGATGAGCTCGCGCGGCTCGGTGAAGACGCTCTGGATGAGGATCTGCCCGCGAGTGATGGTGATGTCCTCGATCTCGGGCTCCGCCCCGCCGGTGGCGATGTCGGTGTGCTGCACGGTCAGGACAACGTCGGTGCCGCGAGGGCCGCGGATGCGCTGGACGGCCTGCTGGTCCGTCCAGCCTGCGGTCGACTCACCGTCAACAGCCAGGATGATGTCGCCTGAGCGAATGCCGGCCGCCTCCGCGGGTGAGCCACGGAAAGGCGACACGATCTGGATGGCGCCCGTGCGGTCGGTAACGGACGCACCAATGCCCTCGTAGGTGGACTCGATCCCACCGATGCCGATGGCGAGGTCACTGGGGCTGAGGTACTCCGTGTAGCGGTCGTTGAGTGAGTCGATGGCGCCGCGGATGGCGGCGTCACGCAGGGCGCGCTCGTCGAGGATCTCCTTGTCGACGAACTGGATTTGGAGAATTTCAAAGATCTCCTCGAGGATGGAGACGCCCACGGCAAGCTCGGAGCGCTCGTCAACCTGCTCAGGCTCTTCGGTCTCCTCGACGGGGGCCGGGGCGGCGGCGCTCGCCACCGGCGCAACGACCTGGGGCTCGTCGTCACGGGTAAGGTCGTTGACGCCGTAGCCGAGACCGAACATGAGGAGGAGGCCCGCGACGGCGAGCAGTGTGAAAGCGAAACCGCGAACGGCGCCTGGGCCGCGCGATTCGGTGGGGACAGGTTCCTGCGACGGATCCATGAAAGATGCTCCGGGGGGCCACCTGGCCCGCGTTCGAGTGTAGGTGGGGGGTTGGCGGGCGGCAACGCGGGCTGCGGGTCGCCCTTTTCGGAATCTATCCGGTGGGGGGTGGCGGGAAGAAACCGATGCCGCCATCGCCGATGCGCTCGATGGGAGCGCCGCGCTCGGGACGCCAGGAGAAAACAGCATCGTGGGAGCCGTCGCTGAAGGCGGCGGCGGGCGAGTCGGTAAGGAGCCGGCCTCCCGCGAGGAAGACCGATCCGTCGGGCGCCCAGAGGCTGTGGGAACGGCCGTACTGGTCGAAGAAACCGGCGAGGGTCTGGTAGTCGGGGGAGGGCGCGAAGGGCGGGCTCGCGCCAAGGAACTCCCCGGAGGCCGTGCGAGCGTGGAGCGAGACCGTGGCGTCGCCGGTGGTGGAAGGGACGATGAAGGCGAGCTTCTCGCCGGTGGGATCCCAGAAAACGCTTGCGAAGGGCCGCCGCAGGAGGAGTTGCGGCTCGCCGCCTGCGCCGAGGTCCATCGTCCAGAGCTCATCGAAGGCGCCCGAGGCCGGGTGCGTCGTGACCGCGACCGTCAGGGTTTGCGTTCCGGGCCTGAAGGCGAGGGCGACGCCGCCGGGCAGCTCGTGCACGGCCTCGTTCCTGTCTCCGGCGGCGGAGGCCACGCGCAGGACGACACCGTCGCCGGTTGCGTCGGGGGTGGAGTATGCGAGGAGCTCGCCGTCGTCGCTGAAAGCGGGGGTGCGGAAGCCGCGGGCATCGGCGGAGATGGGCCGGGAGGCGCGCGCCTCGGCAAGCTCGAGCACGGAGAGGTTGACACCGGCGTGCACGGCCAGCCGCCTGCCATCGGGCGACCAGGCGAGAAAGAGGGGCGCGCCCGTCTGGATGGGGTCGGCGAGAAGAGGGCCGTCAGCCTCGCTCAGGAAGAGGGTGAGGCCGGCGCTGCCCTGCGCGACGAGCGCCAGCAGATCGCCTCCCGGCGACCAGAGGGCGTAGTGGGGCACGTTCTGGGCGATGACGGCGTCGCCGCCGGCCGGGCTCTCGTAGAGGGTGCGGAGGTGGTTCCCCTGGAGGTCGAGCATCTCGATGGCGCTGCGCTGGCGTTTGCCGTCGCCGGTGACAACGGAGAGGGCGACGGCGTCGTGGCGCGGACGCCAGGACGGCCAGAAGCCGGCGCGCGCGATCGAGGACTGCCGCCATCCGTCTCCATCCGGGCGGAGGAGCGTGACGGCCCTGCCGGGCTCGGCGACGAGGATCGGGAACGGCATCTGAAGGCCCGATTGTAGGGGATGGCGACTCTGAGGCAGCCGAGAGGGGCGTGGGGAGTCCGGGAGGGGAGGAGAGCCAGGAACGGTTACAAGGTTCGCACTATTCCAGTTATGTCCCATGAAAGGGGCAAATCACGTCCTCAGGAGGACATAACATGGAACGAACGACGACCAGGGCAGTCCACATCGGGCTGGCCGCCGTCATGATCCTCGCGGTTCTCGCCGCTGGCCTGGCACCGACGCTTCTCTCAACCTCGTCCGCCCACGCCGCTGAAACTGCGCCAGCGCCGATTGATACCGACCACAGGGTGGCCGATGTTGTTGGCGGCGGGCTTCCGGTGGACTGGCAAGCCATCCGCGATGCGGGGGGACCAGACGCAGAGGACACCGCCTGCTACGCTGCGGCCCTCATCTGTGGGGGGATAGGCATATTCTCCCCGATCAGCGGTCTTGGCTGTGGTATTGGCACTGCCACCTATTGCTTGTGCAATCCTTCACTTCAGACCCGACCCCCGAACCCGCCCCGACGCCTTCTCCCACGCCTGTCTACGGGCCACAAGTACCCATGTGTCCTGCCGACTGCCCGGAGTACTACCCACCCCCCGCGCCTGTCTACGGGCCACAAGTACCCGTGTGTCCTGCCGATTGCCCGGAATACTACCCATAGGCCCAAGCCAATCACTGCAATTGCATCCCCAAGGAGAGGAAACGAGGAAGCGCCTGCCCGATGGGTGGGCGCTTCCTCGCGCCTATTGAATAAGCCTTCCTATGCACAAGCCCACGATCGGCAGCAATCCACACAGAACTGCCGCGACTAGCCGATCCCTAAGTCCGTGCGGCTGCCAAGTCACGTGCCAAATGATCCGCTGCCTCCGATTCGTGGGCGCGGGCAATCGCCCTGTAAGAACCCGTCCAATGTGTTGCAGTGGGGTCATGATCTTTGAGCCTTTTCTCGCTTGCAGGGCTCTATCGGCCAGCTTCATCGTACAGCCAGTGGGAGCCGACGGAAACCCTTGTCTATACACATAGTTCCCACAATTGATCATAACTGGAATATTATGACCAGAACAAGGGTTGTCAAGCCCGTACTCACCAGCGAGCGGACATAATGGTCGGGGTTACGTTTAGGATTGGGCACGCAACCTCAATCCCGCTAGGCAGGACCTCGTCACGGGTTATGTCGGAAAGGGCTGACAGGTTCACCCCTCAGGGCCGGTCTGGGTGAGGCACCGGCACGACCGTGAGGCCACCGATCCCAGCGAAGTCGTCGGGGTTGGCTGTGTACAACGGAAGTCCGTTCGCAATGGCGATAGAGGCGATGAGCGCATCGAAGGCGCGAGCGGAAGTCTTGCGGCCGGCGCCCCGAAGCCCGGCGGAGACGCGACCGAACGCTCTGGCGGCTGCCTCGTCGAAGGGAAGGGCATCGAAGGTCGCTTCCGCTTGCTGAAGGGCGGCCTGGCGGCGGGCTCGCTCTCCGTCAGCGCCTGCGGTCAGCGGACCAGCAGAGAGTTCGGCGAGAGTAATGGTCGTGATCAAGGGTCGCTTGGGGAGCACACCCGGATCCCCGAGGCGAGGCAGAAGAATGACCAGGTTCGTGTCCAGAATGCCGGCGTCGTCTGCAGGGTAGGTCACAGGGACTGGTCGATGATGCTGTCAAGATCGCGACGCAGGGCCTCTGGATCGACCTGAGGAAGGTGTCGCCAGCGTTCCAGCACGGTCGCCGCATCAAGAGGCGTGCGGCGCAGCGGACGGAGTTCCGCGACGGGCTGGCCATCCCGACTCACGATGAGGCGCTCACCGGCCTGCACGCGATCAATGACGGCTCCCCCGTGATTCCGAAGCTCGCGGATGGTTACCGTGTCCATAGGCCAATGGTATCACGGGTGATACAGGACCGCGATGCCGACCCCCTCTCCGAACCTTTACCCAGCATTCCCGACCGCTGTCCTACGCTAGGATCGAAGACAGTCGCGGGGAGGACGCTAATGCGAGTCCTGGTTGTAGAAGATGAAGAATCTCTCGCGTCCGCGCTTGACCGGGGGCTGACGAAGCTCGGCTACGCGGTCGATGTCGCCTACGACGGGGTGGAGGCGCTGGACAAGGCGGGCGGTACCGCCTACGACGTCGTCTGCCTCGACCTGAACCTGCCCCGGGTCGATGGCATCGAGGTATGCCGCCGGCTACGGGCGGACCATTTCGGCGGTGGCATCATTATGTTGACCGCCCGCAGCGGCATCCGCGAGCGTGTGGAGGGGTTGGACGAGGGCGCCGACGATTACCTGGTGAAGCCGTTCGCCTTCAGCGAGCTGGCGGCCCGCATCCGCGCCGTCAGCCGGCGGGAGAGCACGGTGCTGGACCCGGTGCTCTCGACTCGTGGGCTGGATCTCGACCCCAACACGAACACGGTCAGGCGCGATGGCGTGTCCATCCACCTGACTCCCAAGGAGTTCGAGCTCCTGTACTACCTTGCCAAGCACGAAGGCCGCGCGATTCCCCAGGAGGAGCTGATCGAACGCATCTGGGACGAGCGCATGAACCCGTTCACGCAGACGGTGAAGGTACACATGAATAACCTCCGCCGGAAGCTGAACGAGGGCTTCGACGAGCAGATGATCACTACCATCCGGGGGAAGGGCTACGTCCTTTAGACCGCACTTGCCGCCGGTAGTCAGGACCATCCGCTTCCGGCTGACGGTCTGGTATTCCACGCTCCTGCTGATCCTGGGGCTGGCGTTCATCCTGTTCCTCAACATCGCCGCCCGAGTCGATGAGCCTGACGACAGCGCCGTGATGGCGGTGATGGGGCTCAACGAGACGGAGTGGCAGTCGGTAGGGGTGAACGGCGACAGCGAAGAAGCGGGGGGCATGGACCCCATGACGCCGGCGCGGCTGGTGGAGGAGGCGGGCAACGAGTTTCAGGCGGAGAACCTGGACCGGCTGCGCACGTGGTCCATCGTGGCCGGGTTCGGGCTCGCCTTCATCTCCGGGTTCGGGGGCTTCGCCCTCTCCGGAGTCATCCTGCGGCCCATGCGCGACATCACCCAGGTGGCCTCGGAGATCAGCGCCACGAACCTCTCGCAGCGCATTAACCACCAGGGGCCGGACGATGAACTGAAGGCCCTGGCGGACACTTTCGACTCGATGATCGACCGCATCGAGCGGGGGTTCGAGGCGCAACGGCGCTTCGTGCAGGATGCCTCGCACGAGCTGCGCACGCCGCTCGCGGCGATCCGCACAAACATTGAAGTCGCCGAGATGGCCCGTGAGGGTGAGAACGACGACGAGCGGGCCCTGCTGGAAACCGTGAAGGGACAGACGGAGCGCCTTACGCGCCTGAGCGAGGACCTGCTCCTGCTGACGGCGCCACAGGCCTCGCTTCCCCTGGAGCCGGTGAACCCGGGCGAGCTTGTGACAATCGCGATCGAGGAGCTCGAGCCACTCGCCAGGCGGGCCAACGTCAGCCTCACGGCCAACGTTCGGGACAGCTGCGAAGCGATTGCCAGCATGGACATGCTCTACCGCTGCGTGCTCAACCTGGTGGACAACGCCGTCAAGCACAGTGGCGAGGGGGCGACGGTGGCCGTTGACGCCGCTTGCGAAGGCGAGCGCGTGTGGATTCGAGTGCGGGACAACGGCCCGGGCATTCCCCCGGAGGACGTGGAGCACATCTTCGAGCGGTTCTATCGCGTGGACCGCAGCCGCGTGCGGGGCCGGGGCGGTTCGGGCCTGGGGCTCGCGATCGTGAGGGAACTCATGGACTCGATGGGCGGCTCCGTCGAGGTGTCGTCGACGGCGGGAACGGGGGCGACGTTCACGCTCTATCTGCCCCACGCGGGCGCGGCGAACGGCGCCACTCCCCACGGGCCGGGAATTTCTGCGTCTTAACTTTTCCTTGACCTTGGGGCGTCCGCTCGCGTATATGTCTCGTACCACGGCTTGACGGCGCCCGTAAGCGCCCTGACTGCGGCAAGTCTCCGCAGCGGCTTCACTACTTTCGCCAGGAACCTCCAGGAGGCTTCCTATGAGCCCTTTGCTTGACCACATCGACTCCCCCGCGGATCTGCGCCTGCTTTCCCCCGACCAACTGGAGAAGCTGGCGGAAGAGATCCGCGAAGAGCTCGTCGGCACGATCCAGGGGATCGGAGGCGGGGGACACCTTGCCTCGAACCTTGGCGTCGTCGAGCTGACGCTCGCACTGCACCGGCAGTTCGATTCGCCCAGGGACCGCATGCTCTGGGACGTGAGCCATCAGGTGTACGTCCACAAGATGGTGACGGGCCGGCGCGATCAGATGGACACGATCCGCCAGTACGAAGGCCTCTCGGGGTTCGCGGACCGGAACGAGAGCCCGCACGACCTCTTCGGGGCGGGCCACGCGGGCACGTCGATCTCGGCCGCGACGGGCATGGCCGCGGCGCGCGATCTGCGCGGCGAGGACCACCACGTCATCGCCATCATCGGCGACGGCGCGATGACGGCGGGGATGGCGATGGAGGGGCTCAACCACGCCGGCCACCTGGGCACGAACCTGATCGTCATCCTGAACGACAACTCCATGTCGATCTCCCCGAACGTGGGGGCGCTCAGCCGCAACGTGAACAAGCTGCGCATCGAGCCCCACTACCGCCGGGCGAAGAAGGAGATCGGCGAGATCGTCGAGCAGTTCCCCATCGGCCGGAGCCTGGCGGGGCAGATGTGGAACACCGCGCAGCGCGTCAAGTCGAGCATGCGCGACTTGATCATTCCCGCCAGCTTCTGGGAGCAGTTCGGCTTTGACTACTACGGCCCCATTGATGGGCACGATCTGGGTGAGCTGGAAGCGACGCTTTCGGCGGTGAAGAAGGCGCGGGGGAAGCCCGTCCTGCTCCACATCCTGACGGAGAAGGGCCACGGTATCCCCGAGGCAGCGGCCGACCCGGTGCAGAGCCACAGCGGCACCTTCTGGCTGAAGAAGGCGCCCGCGCCCGACGCTCCGAAGGCGCCTCCCACCTACAGCAAGGTGTTCGCGCAGGCCGTGGGCGAGCTGATTGAGAGCGACCCGCGCGTCGTCGCGGTGACCGCCGCGATGCTGGAGGGCACGGGCCTTGCGTCCACGCAGAAGGAGCATCCCAACCGCGTCTTCGACGTCGGCATCGCCGAGCAGCACGGAGTCACCTTCGCGGCCGGGCTGGCGACACAGGGCATGCGCCCCATCGCCGCCATCTACTCGACGTTCCTGCAGCGTGGCTTCGACTCGATCGTGCACGACGTGGTCGTGCAGAAGCTGCCTGTCATCTTCGCCCTGGACCGTGCGGGCTTCGTCGGTGACGACGGCAAGACGCATCAGGGCTTCATCGACACCTCCTACCTACGCTGCCTGCCGAACATGGTCGTGAGCGCGCCCAAGGACGAGGCGGAGTTGCGCGACCTGCTCTACACGGGGGTGTCGCAGGACGGGCCGTTCGCGGTGCGCTACCCGCGCGGGGCCGGTCCGGGGGCTCCGACGGATCAGCCGATGAAGAAGATCCCGATCGGGCAGGGCGAGATGCTGCGCGACGGGCGTGACGTGACGCTGATCGGCTACGGCGCCTCGGTCGCGGAGTGCGTGAAGGCGGGCGACCTGCTCGCGCTCGAGGGCATCGATGCGCGCGTGATCAACGCTCGCTTCGCCAAGCCGATCGACGAGGAGCTCATCCTGGCGGCCGCGCGCGAAACGGGCGGCATTATCACCGCCGAGGAGAACGTGCGGGCAGGGGGCTTCGGCGAGGCCGTGCTCGATGTCCTCGCGGACAACGAGGTTCCCGGCGCGCTCCTGCTGAACCTGACGATGCCGGACGCGATCGTCGACCACGGGCCGCAGAAGGTGTACCGCAGTGTCTACGACCTCGACGGCGACGGCATCGCCCGGCGGACCATTGAGGTGATGAGAGCGCGCAAGGTCGCGGTCAAGGAGCGCCTCGCGACCGCCTGAGCGACGCGACAGGGGAGGCAAGCCGCATGACAACCGCTGCAGCATCACCTCCCTCCGCGCTGACCGCCCACCTCGATGCGCTTGAGGACGCCCTTCGCGCCGCCGTCGGCACGGCTGAAGGAGGGGTGGCGGCTGCCGGGCGTTATGTCATGGGGTGGGAGGACGAGGACGGGCGGCCCGCCACGACCGGCGGAAAGCGCATCCGTCCCGCGCTCTGCCTGCTCGCCGCGGAAGCGCTCGGCGGCTCGCCCGCCGACGCCATGCCCGGCGCGGTCGCCGTGGAGCTGGTGCACAACTTCTCGCTCGTCCACGACGAGATCCAGGATCGCGATGCCGAGCGCCACCACCGGCCTACCATCTGGCGGATCGTGGGCGAGGCGCAGGCGATCAACGTCGGCGACTTCCTGCTGACGCGGGCGCTGCGGGCGCTCGCGGAGTCGGACGCGCCCAGCGAGCGGCGCGTGGCCGCCCTCGACGCTCTCCTGGCCGCCACCGACGACATGATCGGGGGCCAGTGGAACGACCTGAGCTTCGAGCCGCGCGGCGACGTCTCCATCGAGGACTACCTGGCGATGGTGGAGGGGAAGACGGGGGCGCTCATCGGGGCGCCGCTGCAGATGGGGGCCATCCTGAGCGGGGCGCCCGCCGCGCAGAGCGACGGCATCCGCGACTGGGGGCGCAAGGTCGGCCTGGCGTTCCAGGTTCGGGACGACATCCTCGGCATCTGGGGCGACCCCTCCGTGACGGGCAAATCGAACCAGAACGACATGGCCCGGCACAAGAAGACGCTGCCGGTCATCGCCGCACTGGCGGAGCCGGGCACGCGGGCCGCGGTCGAGCGGCTGTACGCACACGAGGAGCCGCCGGCGGCGGAGATCGAGGCGGTCTCGGCGCAGATGGAGGCGGACGGGGTGAAGGCGACGGCGGAGGAACACGCTCGCCGTTATGTCGAAGAGGCCAGCAGCATCCTCGATAGCCTCAGTCTGCGGGAGGACGAACGCGTCCTGCTCGCGACGGTCGCGCGGTACCTGATCGAACGCGCGGGGTAGCGGAGCGGCAGCGGTCACCCGTCCGCGCGTTGTCGGGGCTCGTCTATGATCGGCCTCATGGCCGCGCCCCCTCCTCTCTGGTCAGACGCTTTCCTTGCCAGCGAAATAACCGAACAACCCGAGTACAAAGCAGTCCTTGACGAACCGGCCGAGTTCGAACGGTTCGTCGCCACGCTTCGCGAGTTGCTTGCCTCAATGAGTGGAGTCCGCACCGCGGACGAAGCGCTCACGATCCAACTCGTCATTGAACCGGCCCTGCAGGCCCTTGGCTGGCCGCAAACGCTCCCGGCGCGCCAGTTGACCTCACGCGACGAAGTCGACCTGACCCTGTTCGAGAGCGATGCCGCCCGCGAGTCCTCGCTGACGGCATCGGAACGCGATCAAGTGCTCCAGTCGGCGGGAGTCGTCGAGTGCAAGGCCTGGGGACGCGACTTCGACGCGCCAGGCACCGGCGCGCGCCCCGGCGAGACCGCGGCGCAGCAGATACAGCGCTATCTCCTCATCGCCGGTACGGACTCCGGCGAGGCCGTCCGTTGGGGAATCCTGACCAACGGCGCCCGCTGGCGCATCTACTCTTACCGTGCTCGCCCCCGGGAGCGCGCCTGGGAGATAGACCTCGCGGGCCTGCTCGTTGCCGGCGACCTCTTCGGACAGGTTCTCGGGGAAGACGCCCTGCACGACCTGCGCCTCGGCTACCTGCTGCTCAAGCGCAGCTCGTGGATCCCCGGCGAGGGAGAGCGCGATTGCCTCCTCGACCGTCTCCTTGCCGCTGGCCGGCGTACCGACGAGCAGGTCGCCAGCAGCCTTTCCGATGTCGTCTTCAACAACGTCTATCCGCAACTCGTCGAACTCTTCTGGAGCAAGCAACCCCAGGCCCCGGCTGACGACATCGCCCGCGCCGCTCTCACCTTTCTCTACCGGCTGCTCTTCCTCTACTACGCCGAGGATCGCGGCATGCTCGACACGGAGGATGAGCGTTACCAGCCCTACAGCCTCCGCCACGGCGTACGCGACCCGGTGGCGAGCGAGTACGACGCCGCCGCGTTCTCCACGCGTTCGCACCGCTTCTGGTCGCACCTCCACACGCTCACCGACATCGTCGACCAGGGCGACCCCGCTCTCGGCCTCCAGGCATACAACGGGGGGCTCTTCGCCAGCGGTCACAGCATCGTCGACGAGATCGACCTCACCGACGCTGAACTGGCGCCGATCATCCACGACCTCTCCCACACCACCGAGGGAACCTACATCTCCTACCGTTCCCTCGAAGTGCAGCAACTCGGCAGCATCTACGAGCGCCTGCTCGAGCGCGTTCCGCGTCGCGACGCAGACGGGCGCGTCGAGGTCACAATTTCCCCCTACGCGCGCAAGGATTCTGGTTCCTACTACACCCCGCAGGAACTGGTCGATCTCCTCGTCGAGCAAACGTTGACGCCGCTCGTGGAGGAGCGGACCGAGGCGTTTCGCCGCGATCCCATCGCGGCCAACGACCCCGCGGCGGCCATCCTCGACCTCACCGTCCTCGACCCCGCGATGGGCTCCGGTCACTTCCTCATCACCGCCATCGACTGGCTCACCGACCGGCTGAACAGCCTGGTCAACCGGGAGTGGGACGAAGCGCCCGCCTACGTCTCGCCCATCCGCGAGCGCCTCTGGGAGCTGCAGGACGAGCACGAAGGCCTCGGCGACGACACCCTGCTCCAGCGCATGGTGCTGAAACGCTGTATCTACGGCGTCGACAAGAACGACATGGCGGTCGAACTGGCCAAGGTCGCCCTCTGGCTGCACACGTTCACTGGCGAACTGCCGCTGCCCTACCTCGACCACCGCATCCGCGCCGGCGACTCCCTGCTCGGGATCAGCGCCCGCACTGCACGCGACGGCATTCGCGACTGGGGGCGCAAGGTCGGGCTGGCGTTCCAGGTTCGGGACGACATTCTCGGCATCTGGGGCGACCCGTCCGTCACTGGCAAGTCGAACCAGAACGACATGGCCCGGCACAAGAAGACGCTGCCGGTCATCGCCGCACTGGCGGAGCCGCGGACGTGGGCCGCGGTCGAGCGGCTGTACGCACACGAGGAGCCGCCGGCAGCGGAGATCGAGGCGGTCTCGGCGCAGATGGAGGCGGACGGGGTGAAGGCAACGGCGGAGGAACATGCCCGCCGCTATGTCGAAGAGGCCAGCAGCATCCTCGATAGCCTCAGTCTGCGGGAGGACGAACGCGTCCTGCTCGCGACGGTCGCGCGGTACCTCATCGAGCGCGCAGGGTAGGGGCGCCGTTCAGGGAACGACCGGCGCCGAATGTAGCCAGCCACGCTGGCTGGCAGCGTCCCGGAGACGCTTAGCTGCCCTGCTGATGGCACTCCTGCCGAGGCCGCCGAAGTCGATGACGGCGTGTTCCGGAAAGGGTTCGGGGTCGGAGCGAACAGAGAGGTCGAGGGCCGTGCACTCGACGAGGGTGACCGCCATGACTCCAGCCGACTCCAGCGCCTGCCGGGTCGTGTAGTGCCACCATGCGGCCTCAGGCTCAACCTGGTCCCCGTCGTACACGGAGAGGCGGTTTCCATCGGTCGGTCGTGGGGTAAACGCCTGACTTGTCACACGATCGCGCTGGACGAACCTCGGATGGACCTGCCGCAGGAGCAGCGTCTCATCGTTCATGTAGGTTGCGAGAGTGCGACCACACGCGCTGCCACCCACTCCCAGTCCTGGCCCTCAGCCAGGTCCAGCTCTCGGGTCTCTTCCTCGTCGGTATCGAGCGCGAGGTCATGCCACTCACCGGTCCGGTCGTCGGGATGGAACCGGAGGCTGATCTCGTGGCTTCCCACGCTCCACTCGGCTTGAACCCCTCCCTCAACGGTTGGGTAGAGGTACGGCGGTTCAGCCTCGTCTGGGTAATGGTTCTCGAAGCTTTGCGCGAGCCAGTCAAGGAGGGTTGCTGCTGGAGCCCGCCCTTCGCCATCGAGCCATCCATCCGTCATGCCTTGGAGATCGTCAAGCTGCGCCGGGATGCCGAGGTGATCGACAACCACGACATCCTTCCGTGGGGAGGACCCACGTTCGTGGCGGGAGCCGCGCAAGCGCCGCTTCAGGAACTCACGAACCGACACGGCACCACCTCTTGGGGCGTGGAGTTGCTTGCAGTATATCTCTATTGGCCTACGGCAGGGAGGTTTCGCCCATCAGGTAGCGGTCGATGCCGCGGGCGGCGTCGCGGCCTTCGGCGATGGCCCAGACGATCAGGGACTGGCCGCGCGTCATGTCGCCGGCGGTGAAGACGCGGGGGACACTGGTCATCTTTTCCTGGTCGGCGGCGACGTTGCCGCGCTGGGTCAGGTCGACGCCGAACTGGGCGAGCATGCCCTCGCGCTCGGGGCCGAGGAAGCCGAGGGCGAGCAGCACGAGATCGACCGGCTCCTCGAACTCGCTGCCGGGAACCTCGGCCATCTGCATGCGGCCGTCCTCGCCGGGACTCCACTCCAGGCGCACGCCGTGCAGCGTGGTCAGGCGGCCGTTCTCGCCGCTGAAGCTCTTCGTGAGGATGCTGTAGTCGCGGTCGCCGCCCTCTTCGTGTGCGCCGGAGGTGCGGAAGATGTTGGGCCAGGTAGGCCAGGGAGTCTCGTCCGGACGCGTATCGGGGGGCCGGGGGAGGAGTTCCCACTGCTTCACGCTGAGCGCGCCGTGGCGGTGGACCGTGCCGAGGCAGTCGGCGCCGGTGTCTCCGCCGCCGAGGATGATGACGCGCTTGCCGGCGGCCGAGATGCGCTCGTCCTCGGGGACGTCGTCGCCGGCGACGATGCGGTTCTGCGGGGGAAGAAAGTCCATCGCGAGATGGATGCCGTCGAGCTCGCGCCCGGGGATGGCCAGATCGCGCGAGTGGGTCGCGCCGCCCGCCAGACAGATGGCGTCGAACTCGTCCAGGAGATCGCGGGCAGCCACGTCGACGCCGATGTTGACGCTGGGGCGGAAGACGACGCCCTCGGCCTCCATCTGCTCGAGACGGCGGTCGATGAAGCGCTTCTCCATCTTGAACTCGGGGATGCCGTAACGGAGGAGGCCGCCGATGCGGTCGTCGCGTTCGAACACGGTGACATCGTGGCCGGCGCGGCGTAGCTGCTGCGCGGCGGCGAGGCCCGCAGGTCCGGAGCCAACGACGGCGACGCGCTTCTCCGTACGCTGCTGTGGGGGCTCGGGGTGAATCCAGCCCTCGTTCCAGGCGCGCTCGATGATGCTGATCTCGACCTGCTTGATGGTGACGGCGTCGTCGTTGATGCCGAGGACGCAGGCGGCCTCGCAGGGCGCCGGGCAGAGCCTTCCGGTGAATTCGGGGAAGTTGTTGGTCGCGTGCAGCCGCTCGATCGCGTCGCGCCAGTGGCCGCGATACACGAGGTCGTTCCAGTCGGGGATGATGTTGCCGAGGGGGCAGCCCTGGTGGCAGAAGGGCACGCCGCAGTCCATGCAGCGCGCGGCCTGCTGCTTGAGCTGGTCGGCCGGCATCTCCTCGTAGTACTCGAGCCAGTCGGTGAGACGCTCCTCCACGGGACGGCGGGGCGGTCCCTGGCGGTCGTACTCGATGAAACCCGTGGGCTTAACCACCGGTGGCCCCCACCTGCTCGCGCCCGGCCGCTTCACGCTCGCGCTGTTCGTTCAGCACGCGGCGGTAGTCGAGTGGCATAACCTTCACGAAGCGCGAAATCGTGGCCTGCCAGTCCTCAAGGAGCTTCGCCGCGACGGTGCTGCCGGTGTGCTCGCGGTGCCGTTCGAGCAGGCTCCGGACGAGCGTGATGTCCTCGTCCTCGACGAGCGGCTCCAGGCCGACCATCTCGCGGTTGCAGCGAATGTCGAAGTCGCCCTCTTCGTCGAGCACATAGGCGACGCCACCGCTCATACCGGCGCCGAAGTTGCGGCCGGTGGGGCCGATGACGACGACACGTCCGCCGGTCATGTACTCGCAGGAGTGGTCGCCCGTGCCCTCGACGACGGCGTGGGCGCCGCTATTGCGCACGCAGAAGCGCTCCCCGGCGACACCGCGGATGAAGGCCGACCCACTGGTCGCGCCGTAGAGGGCGACGTTGCCGATGATGATGTTCTCCTCGGGCACGAAGGTGGAGTCGGGCGGCGGGGCGGCCACGAGGCGGCCACCGGAGAGGCCCTTGCCGAAGTAGTCGTTGGCGTCGCCCGAGAGGAGGAGCGTCATGCCCTTGGGCACGAAGGCGCCGAAGCTCTGGCCAGCCGAGCCCTTGAAGCGGAACGTGATCGTATCGGGCGGCAGGCCAGCGGCGCCGTAGCGGCGCGTGACCTCGCTGCCGAGGATGGTTCCCACGACGCGGTTTACGTTTCGGATAGGTAGTTCCACGTCCACCGGCTCGCCCCGTTCGAGGGCGGGGGCCGCGAGCTGGATGAGCTTCTGGTCGAGCGCGTGACGGAGGCCGTGATCCTGCTCGGCGATGCGGCGCGTGGCCACATGCTCGGGCACCTGCGGCCGGTAGAGGATGGCGGAGAGGTCGAGGCCCTGCGCCTTGTAGTGGTCGACGGCGCGGCGCGCATCGATGAGGTCGCTGCGGCCGATGAGTTCATCAAGCGAGCGGTAGCCAAGCTCGGCGAGGATCTCGCGGATCTCCTCGGCGACGAACCCGAAGAAGTTGACGACATGCTCGGCCTTGCCCGTGAACTTCTCGCGTAGCTGCGGGTTCTGGGTGGCGACGCCGACGGGGCAGGTATCGAGGTGGCAGACGCGCATCATGATGCAGCCCATCACCACCAGCGGGGCGGTCGCGAAGCCGTACTCCTCGGCGCCGAGGAGGGCGGCGATGACGACATCGCGGCCCGTCTTCATCTGGCCGTCGGTCTGGACGGTGATGCGGTCGCGCAGCTTGTTCAGGACGAGGGTCTGCTGGGTCTCGGCGAGGCCGAGTTCCCAGGGCACGCCCGCGTGCTTGAGCGAGGTGAGCGGGCTGGCGCCGGTGCCGCCGTCGTGTCCGCTGATGAGGACGACGTCGGACTTGGCCTTGGCCACGCCCGCCGCCACCGTCCCGACGCCGACCTCGGCGACGAGCTTGACGCTGATGCGGGCGCGGGGGTTCGCGTTCTTCAGGTCGTGGATGAGCTGGGCGAGGTCCTCGATCGAGTAGATGTCGTGGTGCGGGGGCGGGCTGATGAGGCCCACACCGGGCGTGGAGTAGCGCACCTGCGCGATCCAGGGCCAGACCTTGTGGCCGGGAAGCTGGCCGCCCTCGCCGGGCTTGGCGCCCTGCGCCATCTTGATCTGGAGCTCGTCGGCGTTCACGAGGTATTCGCTGGTGACGCCGAAGCGCCCGGAGGCGACCTGCTTGATCGAGCTGCGACGGAGGTCGCCGTTATCGTCCGGGGTAAAGCGGCGGGGATCCTCGCCGCCTTCGCCGGTGTTGCTCTTGCCACCGATGCGGTTCATGGCGATGGCGAGGGTCTCGTGCGCCTCGGCGCTGATCGAGCCGAACGACATGGCGCCCGTGGCGAAGCGCGGGAAGATGCTGAAGGCGGGCTCCACCTCCTCGATGGGAATGGGCTCGCGGTCGGAGCGGAACTCCATGAGGCCACGGAGGGTGGCCATCTGGCGGGCCTGGTCGTTTACGAGGGTTGTGTATTCGCTGAAGACCTCGCGCCGCTTCGTCTTCGTCGCGTGCTGCAGCTTGAAGATCGTGTCCGGGTTGAAGAGGTGGTATTCGCCGCCGTGGCGCCACTGGTACTGGCCGCCCCAGCCGATGCCGTAGAGCCCGCCGTCGCGCTCGGGGTAGGCGCGCGCGTGGTGGGAGAGCATCTCGGCCGCGATCTGATCGAGCCCGGCGCCGCTGATGCGCGAGACCGTACCCGCGAAGTAGTGGTCGATCAGGTCCTCGTTCAACCCGATCGCCTCGAAGATCTGGGCGCCGCGGTAGCTCTGCACGGTGGAGATGCCCATCTTCGACATCACCTTCACCACGCCCTTCTTGAGAGCCTTGATGAAGTTCGCCTCGGCCTCGTCCCAGGAGATTTCGCTTTCCAGCGAGCCGTCCTGCTTCATGGCGTGCAGGGTGTCGAGCGCGAGGTAGGGGTTGATGGCCCCCGCGCCGTAGCCGATGAGGAGGGCGAAGTGGTGCACCTCGCGCGCCTCGCCCGTTTCGACAACGAGCCCGACCTTGGTGCGGCGCTTGCTGCGTACGAGGTGATGGTGGAGCCCGGCCGTGGCGAGCAGCGCGGGGATGGGCGCGTGCTCCCGGTCGATGTCGCGGTCGGAGAGGATGAGGATAGTGGCGCCGTCCTCGATCACCTCGTCCGCGCGGCGGAAGAGCTCGTCGAGGGCCGGTTTCATGCCGGCGGGACCGGCGGCGGCGGGCATGACCATCGGCAGGACGGCCGAGCGGAAGCCGCCGCCGTCGAGTGCGCGCAGCCGCGCCAGATCGGCGTTCGTGAGGAACGGCGTGGGCAGGCTGATCATGCGGTAGCCGCCGTCGAGCCCTTCGCTGAAGAGGTTCCCCTCGGTGCCAATGAGCGAGTCGACGGAGGTCACGATCTCCTCGCGGATCGCATCGAGGGGCGGGTTCGTGACCTGCGCGAAGAGCTGCTTGAAGTAGTTGTAAAGTGGCTGCGGGCGCTCGGAGAGGACGGCGAGGGGCGTGTCCGTCCCCATCGAGCCGAGCGACTCCTGAGCCTGGCGGGCCATCGGGCCGAGGTGGTACTTGGCATCCTCGACGGTGTAGCCGAAGGCGATCTGGCGCTCCAGCAGGTCGGGCCCCTCGATTGGAGGCGGGGGCTCCGCCGGGGGCAGGCTATCGAGGCGGGTGAGGTTTGTGTCGAGCCAGCCGGAGTAGTCGTGGGCGCGCGCGAGCCGCTGCTTCAGCTCGCTGTCGCCGATGATGCGGCCCTCTTCGAGGCTCACGAGGAACATGCGGCCCGGCTGCAGGCGTCCCTTCATCAGGACGTTGTCGTCCTTGACGGGGAGGACGCCCGACTCGGAGGCCATGATCACGAGGTCGTCCTTCGTCACGAGGTAGCGGGAGGGACGAAGACCGTTGCGGTCGAGGACGGCGCCGATCGTGCGCCCATCGGTGAAGGCGACGGAGGCGGGGCCGTCCCAGGGCTCCATGAGGAGGCTGTGGTACTCGTAGAAGGCCTTCTTCTCGGCGCTCATCGTCTCGTGCCCGGCCCAGGCTTCGGGGATGAGCATCATCATCGCGTGCTCGATGGAGCGGCCCCCGAGGGTCAGCAGCTCGAGCGCGTTGTCGAGGGCGGCCGTGTCGCTGCCGGCCTCGTCGATGATGGGCAGGATCTTGCGGATGTCGTTGAAGTGGGGGGAGTCGAGGAGCGCCTCGCGCGCGGCCATCCAGTTCTGGTTGCCCCGCAGGGTGTTGATCTCGCCGTTGTGCGAGATGGCGCGATAGGGGTGAGCCAGCTTCCAGCTGGGGAAGGTGTTGGTGCTGAAGCGGGAGTGGAACATCGCCAGCGCCGTCACCATGCGGCGGTCGCGCAGGTCGGGGTAGTACTCGGGGAGCTGGAGGGCCGTGAGCATGCCCTTGTAGACGACCGTGCGGCAGGAGAGGCTGGGGAAGTAGAAGTCCTCGGAGCCGCCGATGCCGCGCCGTTCGACCTCGCGCTCGAACAGTTTGCGGATGATGAAGAGGCGGCGCTCGAAGTCGTCCTCGCTCTGCACCCAGGTGCCGCGCCCGATGAAGACCTGGTGGACGGAAGGCTCGGCCTGGAGCGAGGTCTCGCCAAGCATGGAGTTGTCCGTGGGGACATCACGCCACCCGAGGAGGTGCTGCCCCTCACCCCGGACGAGCTCCGCCAGCAGGTTCATCGCGAGCCTGCGGGCGTGTTCGTCGCCGTGGCAGAAGAGCATGCCCGCGCCGTAGTAGCCGCGCGGGGGCAGCGGGATTCCGAGCTGGGCGCACTCGTGGTGGAAGAACTCGTCGGGGGTCTGGATGAGAAGGCCGGCGCCGTCGCCGGTGTTGACCTCGGAGCCGCTGGCGCCGCGATGGTTGAGGTTGGCGAGCGCCTCGATCGCCTTCTCGACGATCATGTGGGAACGGTGCCCCTTGAGGTGCACGAGGAAGCCAACGCCGCAGGAGTCGTGCTCAAAGCGGGGGTCGTAAAGGCCCTGCTTCGGGGGCCGGGTATGCGCGGCCATCAAGCGTCTCCTCTCGTTCGCTTCACCCGGTGCGGCGCCGCTCGGTGTGCGGCCCCATGCGCGGGGTGCGTTCTCCCGCGCCTCGACTCGCGAGGCTCGCGCCTCCCAACACACACACGGGTGAACAATAAGTATAGCGGGATCGTGGCCCGGAGATCGCCCCCTGCCGTTACACCTGCGTTAACGGGTGGGTGGCGGTTCCTGTCGCTGCTCGCCACTGCGGACCGGCGCGGCCATACTTGGACAATGCCCGAGACACCGTTCTGGAGCCAGGAATCCCTCGAAGAGATCGTGAGCGCCCGCGCGAAGATCCTTGGGGCGGGGGTGTGGGCCGCGGCCCGTCCCGACGACCGCCCCGTTATCTCGTTCGCGGGCGGTCTTCCCGACGTGCCCTCGCTGCCCAGCGAGGAGCTGCTGCGGGCGACGCGCACCGTGCTTGAGCGGGAGCGTCGCGAGGCCCTTCAGTATGGGGGCACCTTCGGCCCACAGCCCCTGCGGGAGGCGATTGCGAAGCGCTCATCCGTCATCGAGGGCATCCCGCTGACGCCCGACAACGTGATCGTGAGCTCGGGGGCCGCGCACGGCATCGGCATCGCCTGCGAGGCGCTGCTCGACCCCGGCGACACGGTGCTCGTCGAGAGCCCGACCTTCCCCGGCAGCCTGCGCACGATCCACTCGTTCGGGGCGCAGGTCGAGGCGATTCCCATGGACGAAGACGGGATCCGCGTTGACCTGGCGGAGGAGGCTTTGCTGCGGCTGGCGGACGAGGGGCGGCGCGCGAAGCTGCTCTACCTGATTCCCACGCACCAGAACCCGGCGGGCTCGACCTTGCCGCTGGCGCGGCGCGAACGCCTGCTCGAACTAGCCCGCGAACACCGCTTCCTGCTCATGGAAGACGACGCATACGGGGAGCTGTGGTTCGGTGACACGCCGCCGCCGCCCTCACTCTTCTCCCTCTCGGGCGGCGAGCTCGCGATCAAGGTCGCGACGTTCTCCAAGATCATCGCGACGGGGCTACGGCTGGGGTGGAACCTGGCGCCGCCCGCGCTGATCAACCGCATGGCCGCGCTTCGCTACGATATGGGCTCGAGCCCGTACCTGGGGCGCATCGTCGCGGAGATGACCCGGAACGGCGACCTCGACCGGCACGTGGAGCGGCTGCGTTCCATCTACCAGCGCAAGCTCGACCGTCTGTGCGACGCCATCGACGAGCACTGCGGGGATTCTGTCAGCTACAAGCGGCCGGGCGGCGGCTTCTTCGTGTGGGCCGGGCTGAGGCCGGGGCTCTCGGCGATCGAGGTGCAGCGCGTGGCCAACGAGAAGGCCGTGATCATCGGGGCCGGGCCTCACTTCTTCGCGGACGGCAACGTGACGCAGCACCTGCGGCTCGCCTTCAGCTACACCCCCATGGAGGAGATCGAGGAGGGCGTCCACCGCCTGGGCGAGGCCCTGCGCGAGGTGGCGGCGAACTCGGCGGTCAAGTAACTCGGCCTCCTTCGGTCGTTCTGGCTCGGGAAAGAGGCAGCGCGTAGGCTCGAATCTCCTAGTCTCGAACGTGGAGATACCCCATGCCGCTTGATCCCCGCCACCGCAGCCGCACGCTCGTCGACGGCCCCGACCGGGCGCCCGCACGGGCGATGTTCAAGTCCGTCGGCTACGACTCGGAGTCGCTCAAGCGCCCGCTCGTGATGGTCGCGCATAGCTGGATTGGCACGATGCCGTGCAACTTCAACCAGCGCGAGCTGGCGGCCGAGGTGATGCAAGGTGTCCGCGACGCCGGCGGCACACCCATGGAGGTCAACACGGTCTCCATCAGCGACGGGATCGCGATGGGGACGGAGGGGATGAAGGCCTCGCTCATCAGCCGCGAAGTGGTGGCCGACAGCATCGAGCTGTGCGGGCGCGGCTACCTGTTCGACGCCGCCGTCGTCATCGTGGGCTGCGACAAGACCATCCCGGGCGGCGTTATGGGCCTCTCGCGCCTGGGCGTGCCCGCCCTGGCGTTCTACAGCGGTTCGATCGCACCCGGCAGCTACGAGGGTCGCGACGTGACCATCCAGGACGTCTTCGAGGGTGTGGGCCGCCACGCGGCAGGCGACATGACGGACGCGGAGTTGACCGCGCTCGAGGACGTGGCCTGCCCGGGCGCAGGAGCGTGCGGCGCGCAGTACACGGCGAACACCATGGCGACGGCGATCGAGTTCCTCGGCATCGCGCCCCTGGGAAGCGGCTCGCCGGGAGCGACCGACCCGCGCAAGACGAGCGCCGGCTACGAGGCCGGGCAGCTCGTGATGGACGTGCTGGCGCGGGGCCAGCTTCCGACGGACGTGATGACGCGGGAGGCGTTCGAAAACGCCATCACCTGCGTCGCCTCGACGGGTGGCTCGACGAACGCCGTCCTCCACCTGCTGGCGATGGCGCGTGAGGTGGGGGTATCCCTCGACATCGACGACTTCGACGAGGTCAGCGAGCGCACGCCGATCATTGGCGACCTGCGGCCGGGAGGCCGTTATGTCGCGCTCGACATGGACCGCGCCGGCGGGACGCGCTTGCTCGCCCAGCGCCTGCTGGAGGGCGGCAAGATCCACGGTGACCAGCCCACCGTCACCGGTCGCACGATCGGCGAGGAGGCTGCGGAGGCGCAGGAGAACCCTGGTCAGGACGTCATCGTGTCGCTCGACAAGCCGCTGAAGGCGACGGGCGGGCTCGTGATTCTCAAGGGCAACCTCGCGCCCGAGGGCTGCGTGATCAAGGTGGCAGGCCACGAGCTGATGAAGCACCGCGGTCCGGCGCGGGTGTTCGACCGCGAGGAGGACGCCTTCGCGGCCGTCTCCGCGCGCCGCATCGCGCCGGGCGACGTGGTCGTGATCCGCTACGAGGGGCCGAAGGGCGGTCCGGGCATGCGCGAGATGCTGGGCGTGACGGCAGCACTCGTGGGCGAAGGACTCGGCGACTCGGTCGCGCTCCTCACGGACGGGCGCTTCAGCGGCGCGACGCACGGCCTGATGGCCGGGCACGTCGCCCCCGAGGCGGCGGCCGGCGGCCCCATCGCGGCGATCGAGGAGGGTGACATCATCTCGTTCGACATCGACGCGCGGCGGCTGGACGTGGAGATCGACGAGTCCGAGCTGGCACGCCGGCTGGCGTCCTGGACGGCCCCGGCGCCGCGCTACGAACGGGGCGTATTCGCCAAGTACGCGAACGGCGTTTCCAGCGCCTCGCAGGGCGCGGTCACGAGCTAGCGGCGGCGGGGTCGGCGGTTGGGGTCGGGGCTTACTGGATCGACCACCCTTGGCTGGTGAGGCATCGGCCAAGGCAGGCAGCAGTACACGCAGGGAGCAAAGGCGAGGCTTCGGTATGGACATCGTGACGGCAACGCAGAAGTTGAACGACCATGGAAGCTCTGCGCATGCAGCGGCCGAGGTCGAGGACGCACTCGAAGGGCTTGAGGGCTACGGCAAGGATCCAGTATCCCAAGCCGTCAGTTTCGCGTTGTGCTATGACCTCGTCCCTGCGTCACATCAGGAGAGTCGAGAGAATTATCCAGAGGGGTTTGTTCCGCTCTTTGAGAGCCAAGGCAGGGTCTTTCCGCCATACATACGCACAGTGCCCGAAGGGACCCTGGGCATATGGGCGACGATCGCCGAAGGGATTACCGCACCAGTTGTCGCTGCCCGGCTGCACGATCTTCTGTGGACCCGGCGACGCGGCGAACAACCCTTCCAGCACGCCCTCAAGGCTGTTGATGCCTATCTCGCCGCCGCCGCAACACCTGGCTGCCCAGACTATTGCGTAAACCAGTACTTTGAACGGTCGCTTGAGTTGGCAGCACTGCTCAATGCCCGCGATGCGACACACCGAATTGCCGACGGTGTAGCGAAAGCTCTGCGAGCAGCACTGGAGGAGGAGACGTTTCGCCCCGAGTGTCTGGAATACCTTAGATTCCTGGCCGTTGTCGCCGCTGAGGCTCGGCCCGAGGACTTCTCTCTTCTCTTGTCGCGCACGGAGCGAGCCCTCGGTGATGCCTCCGTGGACACGAAGGCCTACTTCCTAGACATACACGCGCAGGCAGGCCTAGACGACGGCGCTCGAACGGAGATCCAACGGCAGAAAGCCATCTTGTTTCGTGACTACGCCCGGACCCAAGAGGGCATGCTAAAGACATTTTGGCTGCAAAAGGCCTTGGGAGAGGCAACTCAAGCTGGCTCCGTCAGCTTGGCAAACGAGGCGCGGCGCCTGCTTCAAGAGCACGATCCGAGCGATGACATGCAGGAGATTGAGTCACAAATCAGCCTCCCGAGCCGCGAGGTCGACCGGCTCATTGAGGGAATCGTCGGTGATGACGACATTTCGGGCGCGCTAGGTCGCCTCGGCCTGGTGGGCCCCCTGGCCGGCAGAACAGAAGACGCCACTCGCCAAGCGGGAGAGTTAGCTCAGCAACACCCCATACGCTTTCTTGCTTCCAGGGTTGTATTCCACGAGTTGGGGTTCCCCATCAGCCGCCTTGCCACCGATGAAGACAAGCTGCTGTATGAGCAAATGCAAGTCGGGGTCCAGCACGCCCTCCTGAGCGCAGCCCTCGCTGGCCACGCCCTAGGCCAGATACAAGCGAAGTACGCACCTACCACAGAGGAGTTGAGGGATCTCTTCAATCAGGGCGCAGTGAAACCGCACCAAGCTGATGCCTTCGCCCGCGGGTTCGAGCACTACCTTGCTGGCCAGTGGGATGAGTGCGTCCATGTAGTCCTACCCCGCATAGAAGCTGTGCTCCGACAGTTGCTGCAGTGGGCGGGAGGCGTCGTTTATCACGAGGAAGGTGGAGGGCAGCGGGGCCGCATGAAGACGCTGGGCCCAGTCCTCGACAACCTGCGCCCAGTCATGGAGCACGACTGGTTGGTGTCCTTACGCATAGTCCTCGCCGAACCGCTGGGGCTGAATCTCCGCAACGACTACCTACACGGGCTCGTGGTGGAGCCGCGAAAGGACCATGCAACCCTCGTGTTGCTCATAGCCAGTTATCTCCGGCTTCTGGGCGTAGCAGAGTCGAGCCGAGAGGAAGATGAGCCTGGCCGAGACCGGGAGGGCGCGGTCACCAGCTAGCGGCGGCGGGGTCGGCGGTTGGGGTCGGGGCTCGACCCCTCGGTGATTTCCATGCGATTCATGATCCGCCGGCGCCTCTGCTCGGGTCGAGCCACGCTCTCGATGATGCTGTCGATGAACGCGAGGACCGCCACGATGGGTTTGAGGAGCGTCTTCATCGGTTTCCTCCGCTATTGCTGAGCCTACCAGCTGCTGAGCCTACCAGCATCCCGGGGCGGCGGGCGGGCCAGCGCTCACTCTCGCGGAGCCCGCTTGTGTTTGCTGGCGAGGTATTCGTCCCTCCAGAGGATGCTGCTTCGCCACTGGCCGTCGGAACCCTTGGCGGCCTGAAGCCTCCCGCGACTGGCGGCCGTCCGCAGGGCATTCACGGTGATGCCCGGGGTTGCGAGCGCGGCAAGCGGCACAAGGCGGGCAGGGCCGGCGACCGCTGGCACAACGAACCGATAGAGGTTGTCGAGGATGGCGCGGGCCAGCAATTCCGCGAGCGATCCGGAATCCCCCTGGTCGGCCCGTCGCAGCGCGCGCAGGTAGGCGCGCCGCTTGCTCTTGTAGACGATGACCGGCGGATAGCCGCAGCGGACGAGCAGCAAGTTCAGAACGAGCCGTCCGGTCCTGCCGTTGCCGTCGAGGAAGGGGTGTATCTGCTCGAAGCGGCAGTGAAGGTCGGCGATGGCGACCGGGAAGCCGGGGGTACGCGCGCGCACCGCGTTCGCGTCCTCGAGCCAGTCGGTTGTCAGCGCGGGCACGTCGGTCCAGGGGGGCGGAGTCATGCCTTCCGGAAACGGCTGGATGTCGTGCTGACGGAAAGCGCCGGGCTGCTCAGCGGGAAGGGCGTCCGGATGGGGCGCCGCGTCCCACGCGGGGCCCATGGCCAGCTTGTGGATGTTGCGCACCTCGGTAAGGCTCAGCAGGGCATCGCCTGACCAGTCGGAGCGTTCAACTCCGTGCCCGTACACCCAGTCCGCGGCATTCGCGTAGCCCCTCACCTCCAGGTACTCGCGGAGCGGCTTCTGGCCGACAACGCGCCCCTTGGCGAGCAGGGTCTCGACCTGCTTCAGCACGAGCGTATTCCCCTCGATGGCGGTCGAGTGATGGGCCTCTTCGTACCAGATGCCTTCCCAGATCGAGGCGGACTCCAGGCGGTTGGGGAGCCCGCCCATGCGCTCCCAGAGCTCCGCGATCTGGGTATCCAGCCGCTCAAAGAGCACTTCACGGGGCGGTCTGCCACGGTTCGGCATTCGAGGGCACCCTTAGTTGACGAGTTCCAGCGAATTCAAATCTACCATATAAATTCCAGAAAAGCTGAGGGCAGGCTGTCCACGTGCCGCCCAGGGTAATTTGACGAGTTATCAGAAAGTCAAATGAACCATACAAATTCCAGACAAAGCCTGGGCAGGAGGGGTGCGGCGGCTCGGTCGCGGGACGCCGTCCACGTACCTCCCTAGTAATTTGACGAGTTTCAGCCAATTCAAATGAACCATACAAATTGCGGCTGAGGTGTGGATCCAGGTGCAGTGCGGCCAGCGCAGGAACATCGTCTCTGCGGTCCCCACAGAAATTTGGCGAGTTACCGCGAATTCAAATAAACCATACAAATTCGGACACGAGGGCGCGACAAGGCCCCTGCCGGATGGCAGGGGCCCTCTGTAGGCGAGTTGGCTGGCGACCCCGATCGGATTTGAACCGACGATCTCCACCTTGACAGGGTGGCGTGTTAGGCCGCTACACCACGGGGCCGCGGCGAGAATCCGATCGTAGCGGCTCGCCACGGCCCAGCCAAGCTGCCGGGCCGCGCGAACCTGGCGGAGCTACGCCAGGAGCGGAGCTCCATCCTTCATGATCACCCAGCCGCCGCTGTCGCGGTCGCCGTCGTAGACGACCACGTGGCAGTTGCCGCAGATGGGCCCCGTGGCCTCGCGGTCGCCATTCGCGACGGTGTGCTCGTCGCAAATACCGCCGTAGCGCTCGACGCCATCCAGCTCGCAGAAGATGCAGGTCAGATGGGGCGTCTGGCTCTTGCCGCAGGCGCTACAGGAGGTCCCGTCGGCGAAGTTGTGCCCACCGGGACCGCAGGGGAACTTCTCGATGTGGTCGAGGACGATATTGCTGGCCATGCTTTTCGCTCCCTTGTCTAGGAAACCGCAGCGGCGTTGCGCTCGCGCGCCCACGCGTGGGCTTCGTCGGAGGAGACCCACTTGATGGCGTTCGAGAGCAGCTTGCGGTAGTTCGCGTTGTTGTACGAGGTGGGCACGTCGCCCGCCTGCACGTAGACGATAGGGCTGTTGCGGTAGTTCTTCGCCCAGACCACGAGGTTCGGGGTCGGCGGGTGGGTCCAGTCGCCGCGCTCGTACATGCGGCCGTTGTTCACCACCATCGAGGGCGAGAAGAAGTTCTTGTAGGTGAAGTCGAAGTTGCTGCGGACGAGCGGCACAAGGCTGTCCTCGTGGTAGGGGGCGAGATAGATCTCGTCCTGCAGCTCGAACTCCAGTTCGACGCCCTCGACGACCGGATGGTTGGCCTCGGCCTCCACCACCTGGCAGGTGTGGTTTGCGGCGAGCAGGTAGCCGGAGTCAGGGTACTCGACGCCGCGCAGGCTACCGGGGTTGTAGAAGAAGCGGCCGCCGATGATCTCCGCGTACTCCTCCCAACCGGGCCAGGAGCAGATGTTGTGATGGATCATGACGAGGCCCTTGCCCTCTTCGGTGAGGCGCATGTAGCCGTCTTTGAGCGACTCCGGCGGATCGGGCGGGCCGCCCACGCCGAAGACGCCCGGCATCGAGTAGTCGACGATGCAGTCGTACTCGCGCGAGTTCTCGGGCTGGAAGAAGAGCTGCGCGGCGGGCTGCTCAACATGCGTCCAGGCGGAGATGTCTCCCTCCTGCTGGAAGGCATCGAACATCTGGAAGAAAGGCTCGCGCTGGAACGGGTGGCCCTTCGAGGCGAGCAGGACATTGGGTGAGCTCATGGCTTCCTCCTTCGACTGACCCTGTGGTGCGCGGCATTCTACGGTGTTCACAATGCCTGCGGGCATCCCCGTTAGACTGCGCGCCGCACTGGAGGCCCCATGGCCGCCACGGCCGACCGCAAGTACCAACTGCGCTGGTTCACCCTCGCCGTGCTGTCGCTCAGCCTCGTCGTCATCGGGCTCGACAACACGATCCTGAACGTGGCCATTCCGACCCTGCAGCGGGAGTTCAACGCGAGCGCCTCCGAGCTGCAGTGGATGGTCGACTCGTACATCCTGGTGTTCGCGGGGCTACTGCTCGTGATGGGTTCGCTTGGCGACCGGGTGGGGAGGAAGCGGCTGCTGCAGACGGGCCTGCTGGTGTTCGCGGCGGGAAGCGTGCTGGCGGCATTCTCGCAGTCGAGCGGTCAGCTCATCGCGATGCGGGCGCTGATGGGCCTCGGCGCCTCGATGATTATGCCGTCGACGCTGTCCGTCATTACGGATGTCTTCCCGCGGGACGAGCGGGGGAAAGCGATCAGTATCTGGTCGGCGGTGGCCGGCCTCGGGATCGGGTTGGGGCCGCTGATCGGGGGGTCGCTGCTGGAGGCGTTCTGGTGGGGCTCGGTGTTCCTGGTGAACGCGCCCATCGTGGCGATCGCGCTGACGGCGGGCCTGTGGCTCGTCCCGGAAAGCCGCGACCCCCAGCCCGCGCCCCTCGACCCCGCAGGCAACATCCTCTCGATCGCGATGATCTCCGCGTTCGTCTTCGCCATCATCGAGGCGCCGGAACGTGGGTGGACGGACGGGCTCGTGCTCGGCATGTTCGCCGCCTCCGTCGTACTGGTGGCCTCGTTCGCCTTCTGGGAGCTCCGCAACCCGCACCCGATGTTCGACTTCAGGTACCTCCGCAACCCACGCTTCTCCGTGGGCTCGATGGCGATCGGCATCTCCTTCTTCGCCCTCTTCGGCTTCATCTTCGGGGCGACGCAGTACCTGCAGTTCGTGAAGGGGTTCAGCCCGCTGGAGGCGGGGGCGGCCATCCTGCCGGCTGGGTTCGGGATGGTGATCGGGGCGGGGTCGAGCCACCGCCTGGTCACGCGGATCGGAACGAAGCTCACGGTGGTCTGGGGCATGAGCCTGCTGACATTGATGCTCTCGCTGATGCTGCTGTTCCAGCCCGACACGCCCTACATCTTCTTCGGCGGGTTCGTGCTGATCACGACGTATGCGATGGGCAACATCATGGCGCCATCGACCGACTCCGTGATGGGAGCCGTCTCCGAGGCGAAGGCCGGTATCGGCTCCGCCATGAACGATGTCGCCCGGCAAACCGGCGGGGCCATAGGCGTTGCCGTCGTGGGATCGACGTTCGCATCGGTGTACCGCGCGCGCATGGAGGACGGGCTGACAGGGCTGCCGTCCGAGGCAGCCGCGATGGCGAGCGAGTCGGTGGGAGCAGCCGCCCGGGTAGCGGCCTCACTGCCCGCGGAGGCCGGTGAACGGCTGCTCGCCATGGCGGGCCAGACCTTCACCGATGCGCTCGGCATCGGGGCGGCCGTCGGGGCGTGCGTCGTGTTCGCCGGGATGTTGTGCGTGCTGCGCCTCCTGCCCGCGCGACATCTTCCCCAGACCGCTCCCGAAGCAGCATCCGCAGCGGAGTAGCGCCAGGGACAATCTTTGCCGGTTGCCTCCTTTGCCGTCGGGCGGCAGACTGCACCTGTGCTCGCCAAGGTGCGGTCGAGTGCGGTTGTTGGGCTCGACGGCGTCATGGTCGATGTCGAGGTCGACATCTCGCGCGCCCAGAATCCCACGACGGCCATCGTCGGCCTGCCCGACGCGGCCGTGCAGGAGTCGAAGGAGCGTGTGCGGGCGGCCATCCGCAACAGCGCCCTCACGTGGCCGTTCAACAGCCGCATCGTCGTGAACCTCGCGCCCGCCGACCTGCGCAAGGAGGGCCCTGCCTACGACCTGCCCATCGCCGCCGGGGTGATGGTGGCCAGCGGGCAGGTGGAGGCCGAGCTGGCGGACGCGGTGTTCGTGGGCGAGCTCGCGCTCGACGGGGGGGTGCGCAGCATCCGCGGCGCGCTCCCGATGGTGGCGGTCGCGCGCGACCACGGCGCGAAGCGGGCGTTCGTGCCCGCTCTGAACGCTCCGGAAGCGGCGCTCGTCGAGGGGCTCGAGGTGTACGCGGTCGACTCGCTCACGCAGCTGGCCGCGCACCTCATGGGGAAGGCGCCGATCGCGCCGTACGTGGCGGACGACGAGCCGGAGGAGCGCGCCACGTACGGACGGGACCTGGCCGACGTCATCGGGCAGGAGCACGCCAAGCGGGCGCTGGCAATAGCCGCCGCCGGCGGTCACAACCTGCTGATGCGCGGGCCGCCGGGGAGCGGCAAGACGCTGCTCGCCCGCGCCATCCCCTCGATCCTGCCGCCGATGACGAACGACGAAGCGCTGGAGGTGACGCGCATCTACAGCGTGGCCGGGCTGCTCCCCTCCGGTAGCGGCCTCCTGCGGGAACGGCCCTTCCGCGCCCCGCACCACACTATCTCGAACGCAGGGTTGGTGGGAGGCGGATCCGTGCCGCGCCCCGGCGAGATCACGCTGAGCCACCACGGTGTGCTCTTCCTCGACGAGCTGCCGGAGTTTGGCACGCAGGTCCTGGAGGTGCTGCGACAGCCGCTCGAGGACCGCATCGTGACCATCAGCCGCGCGCGGCAGTCGGCGACGTTCCCGGCGAGCTTCGCGCTGGTGGCCGCCCAGAACCCCTGTCCCTGCGGCTATCGCGGCGACCCCCTGCGGGAATGCCGCTGCCCTGCGAACGCGGCCGCGCGCTACCAGCGGCGCGTCTCGGGACCGGTGCTGGACCGCATCGACATTTTCATCGACGTGCCCCGCGTCGACTACGAGAAGCTCGCCGCCGGAACGAAGGGCGAGCCGTCATCGGTGGTGGCGGAGCGGGTGCGGGCCGTGCGCGAGATCCAGCGGGAGCGCTTCGCCGGCACGAGCAGGCGTCTGAATGCGGAGATGGGCCCGACGGAGGTGCGCGAGCACGCCCAGTGGAAGCTGGACGAGCAGGCGCAGACGATCCTGAGCCACGCCGCGACCCAGATGGCGCTCTCGGCGCGCGCCTTCCACCGCGTCCTCAAGGTCGCGCGTACGGTGGCCGACTTCGACAGAAGTGACGCAATCGCGAGCGCGCACGTGGCGGAGGCGCTCCAGTACCGGGAGCGGGCGGACTAGGCCCCGCCTAAAGGCTGTGGAATTCGTCGGGAGTAAGGCCGGCCTGGCGCAGGATGCTGCGCAGCGTTCCAACTGCGACTTCCCGGTGACGCGGCACGACCGTTATGCGAACGCTACCGTCCGCCATCTCCCTCACGAATTTGACATGGCTCCCGCGCTGGTCCACCTGCGAGAATCCGGCGGCAGTGAGCTTGCGTACGACCCGCGGTACGAGAGGGGCCTAAGTGGCGGCACCCCTGACCCCAATCTCTGGATTGTCCTCTGGAGATAGAGGGCCGTCTGGCATGAAGTAGAGTTCCAACGCTTCGCGGAGGTTGGCTAGCGCCTCACCTTCCGACTCTCCCTGGCTCGCGACATCGACTTCGACTGCCTGCGCGACAAACCACGCGCCTTCCCGGTGAACCCTGGCGGTGAAGCAGGATGGACCCTGCTCCCCCACCCCGGGGGCTGTTTCTCGACGTTGGCTGTGAGCGTTGTTCGCCACCAGAAGTTCTCAGCACAACTGTCTATCAGCCTCTGCCCCAGGTAAAGCCACTGCGAACACCTTTGCGAACATCCGTGCTTGACAGGCGAACGCACGTTCGCTAGATTGTGTGGACCCTGCGAACGGATGTGCCGGCCATGGTGAACACGATCCCCACGATCATTGTGGACGTTCTACTCGCCGGAGCCGCGGTGGCGCTTTTTGGGGCGACCATTCGCTCCATGCTTCCGCGGCGCGGCGAGAGGCGCCGGGGTGGGCTGCATCGCACTTTGGGTGTGCGGGTGACCCTGTGGAAGCCACGGCCGGCACCATCCGTTCGAGGAGGGTTGCGCCCGGCTCTGGGCCGCGTGGAACCCCTCACCGCGCGGCGCCAGGCGCTGGCGCGCCGCGCGTCCTAGCTGGACTTGCGCGCGCAGCTGCGCACGCCGCGGATCGTCTCCATGCGCGTGAGCAGCCGCGATATCTGAGAGAGCCCGCTCGTCTCCAGGGTCGCCAGCACCGACACCGTGCCGTCGCCGTTCTTGGTCGTGTTCACATTGACCATGTTTACGTCCTCGGCGGCCACGAGCGTGCTGATATCGCGCAGCAGCCCCACCCGGTCCCAGGCGTGAATCTGCACGGTTGCGGGATAGCGCTGCTCGTCCGTTCCGCCCCAGTCGACATCGATGAGGCGGTCACGTTCGCGCTCGTGCAGGACGTTGTGGCAGTCGGCGCGATGGACGGTAACGCCGCGGCTGCGAGTCACGTAGCCGCGGACGCTATCGCCGGGGACGGGTTTGCAGCAGCGCGCGAGGCTCGTCTCGAGGCCGCCAGCGCCGAGGGAGCGCAGCTCTGGGCCGCTCCCCCGCCGCGAGGGACGCGCGAGCGGAATGTCGTCGACCGAGTCCGGTTCGTGATGGCGCTGGAGCAGCGCGCTCGCCTTGTGTGTGACCGACTCGACGCTGACATCGCCGTAGCCGATGGCGGCCAGCAGGTCGTCCCAGCTCTTGCCGGGGAAGAGCGCGAGCACCTCGTCCTGGTGGTCGGAAAGGTCGAAGGCGAGGCGGCGCATCTCCCGATCGATCATCTCGCGGCCGCGGTCGACACTCTCGGCGCGGCGCTGCTTGCGGAACCACTGACGCACCTTCTGGCGGCCATTCGAGGTGTGAAGGTAGCCGAGGCTCTCGCTGAGCCAGTCGCGTGAGGGACCGTTGCGGGAACGGCTGCGCATGATCTCGACAACGTCACCGTTCTGGAGCGGGGAGTTGAGCGCTGCCATCTTCCCGTTCACCTTGGCCCCGATGGTCTGGTGGCCGAGGTCGGTGTGGATGCGGTAGGCGAAGTCGAGGGGCGTAGCGCCGGCGGGGAGGTCGAGGACATCGCCCTTGGGCGAGAGCGCGAACACCTGGTCATCGAACACGTCGGTCTTGACGCTCTCGACAAATTCCTCCGCGCCTGAGAGCTCGCGCTGCCACTCAAGGAGCTGGCGCAGCCAGGCGATGCGTTCCTCGTCCTGAGCGGCGCGATCGCCGCCACCCTTATAGCGCCAGTGGGCGGCCACGCCGTACTCGGCCACGCGATGCATCTCGTAGGTGCGAATCTGCACCTCCAGGGGGCGGGCGCCGGGGCCGATGACGGTGGTGTGCAGCGACTGGTACATGCTCGCCTTGGGGCTGGCGATGTAGTCGTCGAACTGGCCGGGGAGGGGGCGCCAGGTGGCGTGCACGACGCCGAGGGCGGCGTAGCAGGCGGACACGTCCTTCACGAGGATGCGGAGGGCGAGGAGGTCGTAGATCTGATCGAAGGACTTGGCCTCACGACCGTAGCGCCGGGCCTTCTGGTGAATTGAGTAGATGTGCTTGGCGCGGCCCGTGACCTCGGCCTCGATCCGCGCATCGTCGAGCTGGGTGCGGAGGCCCGCGGCCACGTCCTCGATGTAGCGCTCGCGGGCGAGGCGGGTGGCGTCGAGGCGGGCGGCGATTTCCTGGTAGCGCTCCGGATCGAGGTAGCGGAAGGCAAGGTCTTCGAGTTCCCACTTGATCTGCCAGATGCCCAGGCGCGTGGCCAGCGGCGCGAAGATCTCCATCGTCTCGCGGGCGATGCGGCGCTGCTTTTCCTCGGGGAGGGCGTAGAGGGTGCGCATGTTGTGGAGGCGGTCGCAGAGCTTGATGAGCACGACGCGTACGTCGGCGGCCATGGCCAGCAGCATCTTGCGGAGGTTCTGCGCCTGGGCGCCGCCATCCTCCTCGGTCATGTGCAGGGGCACGCTGTCGAGCTTGGTCAGCCCCTCGACGAGCTGGGCGGCGTCCTCGCCGAAACGCTCGGCGATCTCCTCGTTGGGGACGTCGCAGTCCTCCTGCACGTCGTGGAGGAGGGCGGCGATGAGCGACGGCTGGTCGAGCTCGAGACCGGCGACCAGCTTGGTCACCTCAAGCGGGTGGGAGATGTAGGGGTCGCCCGTGCGGCGCATCTGGCCCTGGTGGCTCTCGTCCGCGAACGCGTAGGCGTCGGCAATAAGCCCGACACGGTCCTGGGGGAGGTAGGTCCGGACACGATCGAGAAGGTCCGTGATGGCCGGGGACTCAGGGGAGTGTTCGAGGACGCTCAAGCGCTTTCTCGTTGGGCCGATTCTGCCAGTATCTTAGCAGGCAACCCCACGACACCTGGCGGGACAACATGAGCGAACGGTTCCAGACGCCGCGCGGGGCAGAGGACATCCTGCCCGACGAGCAGCCGTACTGGCGCGCGATCGACGGCGCCATGGTCGAAGTGACCCGGCTATTCGGCTACGAGCGCCTGGACACGCCCACCTTCGAGGATGCGGCGCTGTTCGAGAAGGGCACCGGCGACACGACCGACATCGTCGAGAAAGAGATGTACACGTTCGAGGACCGTGGTGGCGAGGCGCTCTCGCTTATCCCCGAGGCGACGCCCGCCATCTGCCGCGCCTACCTGGAGCACGGTCTCGCCAGCCGCCCGCAGCCCGTTCGTCTGTTCACGAAGGCGCGCATGTTCCGCTACAGCCGTCCGCAGCTGGGCCGCCTGCGCCAGTTCAACCAGTTCGATTGCGAGGTGATCGGGTCGGACACGGCGCTCATTGACGCGGAGCTGATCGAGCTGCACTGGCGTTTCTACGAACATCTCGGCCTGCAAGACCTGGAGATACGGATCGGGAGCATCGACGACCCCGAGCCACGGCGGGCCTACCTCGACCGGCTGCGCGCCTACTACCTGCCACTGCGCGAACAGCTCTCCGAGGACAGCCAGCGACGGCTCGACCGCAATCCCCTGCGCCTGCTCGACAGCAACGACCCGGGCGACCAGGAACTGCGCAAGGGCGCCCCCACGATGATCGACGAGCTGAGTCCCGAGGCGGAGGAGCACTTCGCCGCGGTGAAGGCCGCCCTCACGGCGGCGGGTGTGCCGTTCGTGGTCGACCCGCTGCTGGTGCGCGGCCTCGATTACTACAACCGCACGGTCTGGGAGATCCTCCCGAAGGGCGACGGCCGCCAGCAGAGCTCGCTCGGCGCCGGGGGGCGCTACGACGGCCTCATCGAGACGATCGGCGGGCGACCCACACCGGCCAGCGGCTTCGCCACGGGGCTCGAGCGCGTGATCATCGAGATGAAGCGCCGGGAGCTTCCCCTGACCGAGCCAGCCGCGCCCGACGCCTTCGTCGTCCACGCGGGCGAGGAGGCCGCGCGTGCGGCCGTGCGCGCCGGCGCCGACCTGCGGGCGGCGGGGTTCGCGACCCGCATGGGGGAGTCGGGGCGCTCGTTCAAGGCGCAGATGCGCCGCGCGAACGGGAGCGGCGCACGCTTCGCGGTCATCATCGGGGAGGACGAGGCTGCACAGGGGGTAGCGGCGCTGAAGGATCTGCGCGAGCAGGGCGACCAGGAGGCCGTTCCCCTTGGAGAGATCGCCACGCGGCTCGGCGAACTCCTGCGCTAGCCAAGCGCGAAGCCCGTCTCGCCCGCAGAATAGACCGATGGAAGAGGCGGTTCGCTACAGGCTGAACGAGATCCGGGTTCGCTTCGACGCGGTCACCGATGAGATGGGCCAGCCCGAGGTCGCCGCGAATTATGACAAGGCAACCAAGCTGGCTCGCGAGCGCGCTGAGATCGCACCGCTGGTCCAGCTCCTGAGCGATTACAACGAGGCCGAGACGGCCCGCGACGACGCGCGGGAGATGCTGGACGAGAACGACGAGGAGATGCGCGAGCTGGCCGAAGCAGAGGCCTCCCAGGCGGAGAAGCGCCTCGCCAGCCTGGACCAGAAGATCCTGCGGGCGCTCCTGCCCAAGGACGAACGCGACAGCCGCAACGTGATCATGGAGATCCGCGCGGGCGCCGGCGGCGAAGAGGCAGCGCTCTTCGCGCAGGAGCTGTACCGCGCCTACTACCGCTACGGCGAGCGTCGCGGCTGGCGCACGCAGATGATGAGCGCCTCGGAGACGGGCCTGGGCGGCTACAAGGAGGTCATCTTCAGCGTGGCCGGCGACGGCGCCTTCTCGCGTCTGAAGTACGAAAGCGGCGTCCACCGCGTGCAGCGCGTCCCCGCCACGGAAGCGCAAGGCCGTATCCACACCTCCACGGCCACGGTCGCGGTCCTGCCCGAAGCGGAAGCCGTCGATGTCGAGATCACCCCCCAGGACCTGCGCATCGACATCTTTCACGCCTCCGGCGCGGGTGGCCAGAACGTGAACAAGGTCGCGACGGCCGTGCGGCTGACGCACCTGCCCACCGGCCAGATCGTCGTCTGCCAGGACGAGCGCTCGCAGCTGAAGAACCGCACGAAAGCGATGACGGTCCTGCGCTCGCGGCTGCTGGCGATGGAGCAGGAGCGGCAGGATGCCGAGATGGGGGCCGAGCGGCGCACCCAGGTCGGGAGCGGCGATCGCAGCGAGAAGATCCGCACCTACAACTTCCCCCAGGACCGCATCACCGACCACCGCATCGGGCTCACGGTGCACAATATCCCCGACCGGCTGGACGGCAACATCGACGACATCATCGACGCGGTGGCGGCGGCGGAAGAGGCGGCACTGCTGCAGGCCACGGCGTGAAGGCGCGCGCCGCCGCTGCCCGCGTCCGCGCCGAACTGGAAGCCGCGGGCATCCCCGACGCCGCGATCGAGGCGGAAGTGCTCACGCGCCACGCGAGCGGCTTGAGCCGCAGCGCGTTCTTTGCCGACATGGCCGTCGACGAGGGAACCTGGGCGCGGCTCGACGCGCTGATCGCACGGCGCCTGCGACGCGAGCCCACCCCCTACCTGACCGGCGTGCGCGAGTTCCACGGCATCGAGCTGGTGGTGGGGCCGGGCGCACTGATTCCCCGTCCCGAGACGGAGCTGCTGGTGGAGATCGGCCTTGCCGAGCTTGAACGCGACCCCGAGGCCATCGTGCTGGACATGGGCACGGGGTGCGGGGGCGTCGCGATCGCGGTCGCGAGCGCTGCCCCGGGCGCGCGCGTACTCGCAACAGACGTGAGCGCCAGCACCCTGGAGTTGGCGGCCCTGAACGTGGAGCGTTGCGGCGTCGCCGTCTCCCTGATGCGCGGCGACCTCGCAAGTGGGATCGCGCGGGCGGACATCATTCTCGCGAACTTGCCGTACGTCCCGGCGGGCATCATCGAAACGCTTCAACGCGAAGTACGTGGCTGGGAACCCCGCGTGGCCCTCGACGGCGGTGAGGACGGGCTCGACCTCGTGCGCGCCCTGCTCGCCGACTGCAGTGCGCGGCTGCGCCCCCGCCTGCTCGCGTTCGAGGTGGGGATGGGACAGGCGCGGCGGGTCGTGGAGATAGCCGAGGGACTCGGCGCAGAGGCCGCCATCGAGCACGACCTCGCCGGCTGGGAACGGGTGGTGACCGCGCGATGGGAGTGAGGCTCATCGCGCTCGACATCGACGGCACGATCCTGCCGTACGACGGCGACTCCAGGGGAGGAGAGATCTCGCCACGCCTGCGGGCCGCCGTGACCGCGCTCGTTGAGCACGGGCGCACGGTCGTGCTGGCCAGCGGCCGGATGCCCGCGGGCGTGATCCGCATCGCGCGGGAGCTGGGGCTGAACACGCCGTTCATCGCGCAGGAAGGCTGCATGATCGCGAACGGCGACGGGGAGATCGTGCGGGAACTCAAGATCGACCGGGGACTGGCCCTGGCGGTCTCAGCCTATGCCCGTGAGGCCGGCTACGACTACGAGTGGTTCAACTCGGACCGCTACGCTGTGACGACGGAGTCTCCGGCCACGGCGTACTACGCCGAGCTGGGAGAAGTGACACCCGAGGTTCACATCAGACCGGAAACGCTCGGCATCGAGCCCAACGGCGTGGGCGTGCTGAGCGACAAAGGCAGCTCATCCGCGGTCCACCAGGCGCTCGTTGAGCGGCACGGGGATGCGCTGCACCTGCTCGACTTTCCCTTCGTCACGGTCGCGCTCCACCCCGACGCGACGAAGGGCCGCGCGCTGTCGTTGGTCGCCCGCGACCTCGGGATCGCGCAGAGCGAGACGCTCGCGATCGGGGACAGCGTGAACGATGTCTCGATGCTGACCTGGGCGGGACGGGGTCTGGCCGTCGCGAAAGGCCACGCCTCTGCCCGAGAAGCCGCAAACGCGGTGCTTCCGGACGAGGAGGATGCGGTGGCGAAGGCGCTCGAGGAGTTGCTCTAGACGCTACTCGGGGCGCTACTCGGGCTCGATGCGGTGCCAGATGCGCAGGAGCACGAGCGATATCCCCAGGATGACGATCGCGGCCAGCGTCACCGGCAGCACGACGCGCAGCCAGTCGATGGAGGCGCTCTCGCTGGCGGGCACGGCGTACTGCCCGCTGACCTCGCGAATGCGGGAGATCAACTCATCCTCGGGGAGGGACGACGGCGGATCGGCGCCGTTCGTTGCGATGCCGCTCTCGACCACGAAGAGGGCGGCGGGGACGGGCCACTGGAAGCCTCCCACCTCCTGTCGCAACGCGACGACTACGCGGGCGCCCGACGGCGGAAGGTCGGCCTTCGCGCACTCGGAGGGCGCATCCACGAGCCGGAGCATTTGCGTCACAGCCGAGCCCCGCAGGTAGACCTCGGGGTCAACGGCGGGCGTTTCGCCGGCGCCCGTGAACTGCCCCACCACGACCACGTCGAAGTCCTCGACGGAGAGGCGCAGGTCACCGAAGTCGAAGTGGGGGCAGTCGTCGTGCGCGCGGGTCGGCTCGGCCATCCCCAGGGTGAACATCGCCGCAAGGACGGCGGCCAGAGCCAGGAGAGCCGCGAGAACGCCTCGGGACGGGACGGCGCTGGCCGCTGGGCTGCCTACGATTCCGCCTGCGCAAACTGGTAGATCTTGCCCTCGGTCTTGATGGAGGGCGCGACAACCATCTCGGCGTCCTGGAATTCGCGGATCGTGTGCGCGCCGCACATGCCCATTGCCGTCTTCAAGGCGCCGGCCAGGTTCTCCGTGCCATCGGTGCGGCTGGTTGGACCGAAGAGCGTCTTCTGCAGCGTCGTGTTGACGCCCACGAAGACGCGGGTTCCGCGGGGGAGGTCGGCGTGCGAGGTGCCCATGCCCCAGTGGTAGCCGCGCCCGGGCGCCTCGGTGGTGGCGGCGAAGGGAGAGCCCATCATGACGCCGTCGGCGCCGGCGGCGAAGCACTTGCAGACGTCACCGCCCGTGCGGATGCCGCCGTCGGTGATGATCGGGACGTAGTTGCCGGTCTCGGCGAGGTAGGCCTCGCGGGCGGCGGCGCACTCGATCGTGGCCGTGACCTGGGGAACGCCGATGCCGAGGACTTCGCGGCTGGTGCAGCCGGCGCCGGGCCCCACGCCCACGAGGACGGCGGCGACGCCCGAGCGCATCACCTCAAGGGTGGCGCCGAAGCCGACCGTGTTTCCGACGACAACGGGGATGTGGATGTGCTCGAAGAGCTTCTCGAAGCGCAAACCCTCAATGCTGGAGGATTCGTGACGGGCGGTTGTGACGGTGCTCTGCACGACGAGAATGTCGGCGCCGGCCTCCTGCACGAGCGGCGCGTACTGCTTCGTGCTCTTGGGCGTGACGGAGACGGCGGCGATGGCTCCGCCTTCCTTCATCTCCCGCACCCGAACCGCGATGAGGTCGTCGCGGATGGGCTTCTGGAAGGCCGACTGGAGGATGACCGTTGCCTCTTCGCGATTGACCGTGGCGACCTCGTCGAGGATGGGACGGGGGTCGTCGTAGCGGGTCCAGATGCCCTCCAGGTTGAGGACGCCCAGACCACCAGCGTCGTGCATGAGCCGGGCGAAGGGGGGATCGACGACGGCGTCCATGGCCGCGGCGATGAAGGGCAGGTCGAAGTGGTACGGCCCGATGTCGAGGCCGAATTTGACCAATTCGGGGTTGATCGTGACCTCACCGGGGACGATGGCGACGTCGTCGAACCCGTAGGCATGCTTGAGCTGCTTGAAACGCGGTGCAGGCACGGACAAACCCTCCTCCTGGATATGCAAAACGCCGCGCTCTGAGGACTCAGGCGCGGCGAGCGTTGCGGATGCGGCGTGGAGACTCACCGAAGGAACTTCCGATCGATGCTGGATGATTCGAAACGGAGTATCACGGTTACCTAGAAGAGTATCGCCGAGACCCCCGCAGGGTCAACGAAACGGGAGGAGAATTCGCGCTCTTCGCACCGTTCTGTGAAGCTGACCGAAGCATGAATGAACTCGCGCCCGGACTCTACGTCGTCGCCACGCCCATCGGGAATCTCGGCGACTTGAGCGAGCGGGCGGCGGACGTCCTGCGCGCGGCCACGCTCATCGCCGCCGAGGATACGCGCGTGCTGCGGACGCTCACCGAGCGCGTTGAAGCGAGCGCGACCACCCTCAGCCTGACCGAGCACAACGTCGAGACGCGCATCCCGCGGCTGCTGGAAGCGGCGCGGGGGGGCGTTGTCGCCCTGACCTCGGATGCAGGGACACCGCTTATCGCCGACCCGGGCGCGCGGGCCGTGGAGGCCGCGCACGCGGCCGGGATCCCGGTCTTCGCGGTGGCTGGACCGTCGGCGCTGACGGCGGCGACCTCGGTCGCGGGGTTCGCGGCGAGCGACGTGCACTTCCTCGGATTCCTGCCGCGCGCGCAGGGGGAGCGACGGAGGCGACTCACGCAGGCAGCGGCCACCGCGCACACGCTCGTCTTCTTCGAAAGCCCGCGCCGCCTCGCGGCCTCACTCGCAGACGTGGCCACCGCCCTTGATGACCCGCCGGCGGTGGTCTGCCGGGAGCTCACCAAGCTGCATGAGGAGACAGTGCGGGGCCGCGCCTCGGAGCTGGCGGCGCGCTTCGCGGAGACGCGGGGCGAGTGCGCGGTGGTCGTCGACGTGCGGGGCTGGTCGGCTGGCGCAGACGAGCGCGCTCTGCGCGCCTACCTGGCGGAGATGCGGGACGCGGGCGCGCGCCGCAGTGCGGCCGCAAGCGCGGCAGCGCGGCGGTTCGGGGTCGCGCGGGCAGAGGCCTACGCTGCCTGGCCAGAGGACGAGGAGTAGGAAACGCCCTTCACCCGCCCTAAAGCGGCGCGGTGCTAGACTCGATTTGAGCGCTCTCCTAAAGGGGATTTCATGGCCGAACGCATCTTCGTAGGTGTGGCCTGGCCCTATGCGAACTACCTCCTGCACGCCGGACAGGCCGCGGGCGCGTATCTTCCCGCCGACATCTTTGCCCGCTACCACCGGATGCAGGGCAACGACGTGCTCATGGTCTCGGGCTCCGACTGCCACGGGACGCCCATCACCGTGGCCGCCGACAACGAGGGCGTCACGCCGCCCGAGATCGTCGACCGCTATCACCCGAAGATCCTCGAGGCGTGGGAGCGCTTCGGCATCTCCTTCGACCTCTTCACGACAACGCTGACCGACAATCACTACGAGACCACGCAGGACATCTTCACGAAGCTGCTGGAGCAGGACCTGCTCTACCGGGACACGCAGGAGCAGCTGTACGACCCCGAGGCCAAACGCTTCCTCCCCGACCGCTACGTGGAAGGCATCTGTCCGCTCTGCCGGTACGCGGAGGCGCGTGGCGATCAGTGCGACAACTGCGGTTCGCAGCTCGACGCCACCGACCTGATCGAGCCGCGCAGCAAGATGAGCGGGGCGACGCCCGAGGTGCGCGAGTCGGAGCACTTCCTGCTGCGGCTCTCGGCCTTCAACGACCAGCTGAGCGAGTGGGTCAAGAAACAGCCGCACTGGCGGCGGAACGTGGCGAACTTCACGCTCGGCATCCTCGAGGAAGGTCTGAAGGACCGTGCGATCACGCGCGACATCAGCTGGGGCGTGCCGGTGCCGGTCGAGGGGTACGAGGACAAGCGTATTTATGTCTGGTTCGATGCTGTCATCGGTTACCTCTCGGCGACGAAGGAGTGGGCCAGCCGCACGGGTGATCCCGAGGCCTGGCGCCTCTACTGGGAAGACGAGCAGACGCAGGCCTACTACTTCATCGGGAAGGACAACATCGTCTTCCACACGCTCATCTGGCCGGCGATGCTGCTCGGCTACGGCGGCCTGAACCTGCCCCACGACGTGCCCGCCAACCAGTACGTCAACTTCTCAGCGGGGCAGAAGCAGAGCAAGTCGAAGGGCACGGCGACCTGGCTGCTCGACCTGCTCGATACCTACGACGCCGATGTCGTGCGCTTCTACCTGACGCAGATCATGCCCGAGACGAGCGACTCCGAGTTCCGCGAGGAGGAGCTCATCCGGGCGAACAACGAAGTACTGATCGCGACGTGGGGCAACCTCGCGAACCGGGTGCTCGCCATGGTCAGGCGGAACTTCGACGGCGTCGTGCCCGAGCCGGGCGCTTTGAGCGCCGAGAGCGAGGCCCTGCGTGCGACCGTGCATGAGGGCTTCGAGCGCGTAGGCGCCGAGTACGCACGCTGCCAGTTCCGGAACGCGCTGCGCGAGGGTCTCGCGGTGGCCCAGGCCGCCAACAAGTATCTCGACGAGCGCGCCCCCTGGCGGGCGATCAAGGAAGACCGCGAACACGCCGCCGAAACGCTCTACACGGCGCTCCAGGCTATCTCCGGGCTCTGCGCCCTGCTGCACCCCATCCTCCCCTTCTCCACCAGCCAGCTCCACACCACACTCGGACAGGAGGGAACGCCCGAAACGGCGGGCTGGACGCTCACAGAGACGCCACCGGGCCGCGCGCTGGGCGAGGGCGGCGCGCTCTACCGCAAGCTGGACCTGCTGGAGCCGGTCGCCACCTGATGCGCCTCGTCGACTCCCACAGCCACCTGCAGGACGCGCGCTTCGACGACGACCGCGAAGCGGTCCTCGCGCGCGCGTCAGCAGCGGGCGTCAGCACGATCGTGGTCTGCGGCGAGGACATCGAGTCGAGCAAGGCGGCGATCGCCCTCGCGGCGAAGACCGGGCACCCACACCTGCTCGCGACCGCCGGCTTTCACCCACACGAAGCGACGCAGGCCACGGAGGCCGCGCTCGACGAGATCGAGAAGCTGGCCACGGGCGCCGGCGTGGCCGCTATCGGCGAGATCGGGCTCGATTTCTACCGGGACCTGGCGCCCCGTTATGTGCAGCGCCGCGTCTTCGACGCGCAGCTTGCGATTGCAACGCGGCTGGGGCTGCCCGTTTCCGTCCACTCCCGCGACGCCGAGGAGGAACTGCGTTCGCACCTCGCGCGCTTCGCTGAGGAGTCGCCGCTGAGCGGGGAAGGGCGCCCGCTGGGAGTGCTGCACGCCTTTGGGGGGACCCTCCAGCAAGCACGGCAGTACGTCGAGATGGGTTTCCTGATTTCGCTCACGTGCTCGGCCGGCTATCCGCGGAACGACGAGGCCCGCCGGGTAGCGGCGCTCCTGCCCCTCGCCTCATTGCTGATCGAGACCGACAGCCCGGCGCTGCCGCCACAGTCACTCCGGGGCGCACGCAACGAGCCCGCGAACGTACGCGTAACCGCCGAGGTGGTCGCGGAGGCGCGAGAGGTGAGCATCGAGGTGGTGGCCGCCGCAACGACGGCAAACGCCGAGGTGCTGCTGAGCGGTTTCTCCACCATGGAGGCAAGCGCGTGACCCAGGCGCAGCTACCCGCCCTGTATGGCCCGGTGGCCGAGGACCTGATCCTGGTCGAGGACCTGCTCGAATCGGTGAAGCGCGTGGAACTGGCGCCCATGCGGCTCATGCTGGACCACGCGCTGGCGCCGCGCGGCAAGCGGCTGCGGCCCGGGCTGGTGCTGCTGGCGGGCACCTTCGGCGACTACAACCTGAACCGGCTCGTGCCGCTGGGAACAGCAATCGAGCTGCTCCACACCGCCAGCCTCGTGCACGACGACGTGGTTGACGGGGCGAGCAGCCGGCGGGGTCGGCCGACCGCCAACGCAGTGTTCGATAACGCTCTGACGGTGCTGCTGGGCGACTTCATGTTCGCGAACGCGGCGGAGATGGTGACGCGCACCGGCAGCCTGCCTGTCACCCGCCTCTTCGCCCTTGCCCTGATGAAGATGACCAGCGGCGAGCTCGACCAGGACGCCGCCGCCTTCGACGTGGGGCGTGACGTGCAGCAGTACCTCTGGCGCATCGGCGGCAAGACGGCGGCCCTGTTCGGCCACTCCACCCAGGGCGGAGCATTGCTCGCGGGGTGCGCCGAAAGCCAGGTCGAGGCGCTTCGCAGCTACGGCTACAACCTCGGCATGGCCTTCCAGATCGTTGACGACATCCTCGACTTCACGGGGGACGAGTCGGAGATGGGGAAGCCCGCGGGTGGCGACCTCATCGAAGGCACGATCACACTGCCGACGCTCTTCTACCTGGATTCGGCGCCTCGGGAGAACCCCGTCCGCCGCTTCCTCTCCGCGGACGGCGAGCGCTCGGCGTTCCTGCCCGATGCGCTCACAGCCGTCGTCGAGTCGGACGCGATCGGGCGCGCCCAGGCGATGGCGGAGGAGTTCGTGGAGCGCGCGCTCCAGGGCCTCTCGGCCCTGGAGGCAAGTGACGCTCACCGCACGCTCGAAGAGCTGAGCGGCTACGTGCTCACGCGCCGCAGCTAGGTGAGCCTCTTCTTCAGCTCCTTGGGAACGCGCGTGGGGACGCCCTTCTTGATGACGTCGCGCCGGTCATAGGCGGCGCCAACTTCGCTCGGGCCGATGGGGTTGTTGAACATGTCGACGAGGTCACCCTTCCTGGCCGTCTCGCGCATGTCGCGGAGCGTGGAGCGCTCGCCCTGGGTGAGGCGCTTCTTGGGGACGGGCTTGTTGATCTCGGGATGCTCGTTGGGACGCCCGCCGGTGACGCGCTTGCTGACTTTCTTCCCCAGGTGCCAGTAGCTGCCGTCGTCGGGAATCTTGCGGGGATACCCGTCCCGGAAGGTGAACGCCGAGAACGACGTGGGCATGATGCGGTCGGCGTCGTCGTAGCACTCGGGGCAGGGGACAGCCTCGCCGGCCTCACGCATCGGGCGCAGTTCTTCGAACACGCCGTGACAGGGCTGGCAGTAGTACTCGTAGATGGGCATGGGTACCTCCGGTCGATCAAGCGACTCTTCGTGAAGAAGATTCTACCGCGTTCGTCAAAGCGGGAAACACCCCGCGCTAGTCGCTCCGGTCCAGCGCGCCTACGCCATCGATGAAACGGCGGGCGTTCGGCTCGCGATCGAGGTGGTAGCGCACCAGCTCCGCAACCGCCGCTCGCAGCTCCTGTTCGACCTCGGGGGAGATGCGCAGGGCGGCGAACTCGGAGGCCTCGGCACGGCGCGCGAAGCGCAGCAGCTTGATGACAGCCACCGAGGTCATGCGTCCCCGGCCGGCCTCCGGGCGGCACTGGCGGCAGACAAGGCCGCCCGCGTCCGGGGAGAGCAGCGCCTCCTCCTCGGGCAGGCGCCCGCCGCAGAGGACGCACCCATCGATGTGGGGCTCGTAGCCGAGGATCGAGAACAGGCGCAGCTCGAAGAATCGGGTGAGGGAGGCTCCGCCCCCTTCCCCAAGCAGCTCCAGGACCCTCACAAGGAGGGCGTAGAGCTCCGGCAGCGGCTCGCGTTCCTCCGTGAAGCGATCAACGAGCTCGAGGCAGTAGATCGCTTCGGCGCTCGCCTCCAGGTTCTCGCGCAGCCGGCGGTAGGCGTCGACGGTCTCGGCCTGGGTGAACACGTCCAGATTGCGTCCGCGGGCGACGAGCACACGGCTGCGGGTGAGCGGTTCGAGGTGCCCGCGCATGCGGCTGCGCGCCTTGCGTACGCCGCGCGCGATCGCCTCGAACTTGCCCTCGCTGCCGCTGAACACGGTAAAGATGCTGTCCGCCTCGCCAAGGTTGCGGCGGCGCAGAATGACCCCCTCGGCGCGGTAGACGCGGGGCCGCGCAGCCACGCTACAGCTCCTGCCGGCCCTCGAGCGCCCGCGAGAGGGTGAGGTCGTCCATGTATTCGATATCGGCGCCGCTCGGGAGGCCGCGGGCCAGGCGCGTGACGCGCGTGCCGAGGGGGTGCAGCAGCCGCTGGAGGTACATCGATGTGGCCTCGCCCTCGAGGCTGGGATTGGTGGCCATGATGACCTCCACGATCCCGCCGGCCCGCACGCGCACGAGCAACTCGCGGACACGCAACTGCTCGGGCCCGACGCCATCGATCGGGTTCAGTGAGCCGTGGAGGACGTGGTAGAGCCCGCGAAAGCCGCCCGTGCGCTCGACCACAAGCACGTCGAGGGGTTGTTCGACCACGCAAATGAGCGTGCGGTCGCGCTGCTCGTCGTCGCAAAAGGCGCAGGGATTTCGCACGGTGATGTTGAAGCAGGTCTCGCAGAGGACGACCCGATCCTTCACGTCGGTGAGCGCCTGGGCGAGGGCGCGGGCGTCGTCCTCGGGGGCGCGGAGGACGTGGTAGGCGAGCCGCTGGGCGGACTTGGGGCCGATGCCCGGGAGTTTCGAGAGCTCGTGGACCAGGCGGGCGATGGGCTCGGGCGCGCCGGGGGTGGGCACTCCGCCTCAGCCGCTGAGCCCCGGCAGGTCAAGCCCGCCGGTGAGCATCCCGAGGGAGTCGGCCTGCATGGCGCCCGCGCGCTCGGAGGCGTCGTGGATGGCGGCCAGTACGAGGTCTTCCAGCATCTCCACGTCTTCCGGGTCGACAACGTCGGGCTCGATCGAGATGCCCTGGATCTTCTGCTCGCCGTTCATGGTGACGCGCACGGCGCCGCCGCCCGAACTGCCCTCGACGGTCTTCGCGGCAAGCTCCTCCTGGGCGCGCTGCAGCATGGCCTGGGCCTCGGCGAGCTGTCCTCCCTGGGCGCCGCCCTTGCCCCGCGCGCCTCCGCCGCCACCGCGCCGAAGGTACCGATTGCGGCCACTGCTTTTCGCCATCAGAAATCCTCCTCGGGACCAGGTTGGGGACGCGGAGGCGGGCCGGGGGACGCGATGGGCTTGGCTCCCATGGCGCGCGCAGCGTCGGCGAGGTGCCCGCCCTTGGCCGGCCGGCGGGCGGGCGCACTCCGCTCGATACGCTCGACCGAGAGCCTGACCGGACGCTGGAGCAGCTCCTCCGCTTTCTGTTCGACAAGCGTGCGTCCGTCGTCCTGCGATCTTCTGCATGTGGATGGGGTGGTAGAAGCCGAGCTTCAACTCGTCGCCGTCCATCGCAAGCACCTCGCAGGAGCCGTTCAGCCAGGCGGCGAGCCCCGGCTGCGCCATCCTGCAGCGCTCGTACAGCTCCCTCAGGAAGCGCTCCTCGGGGCTCTCCTCGGCTGCATCTCGGCGGCGGCCCTGCTGCCTGCGCTGGGGGGGACGCCTGCCAGGGCGGGAGGCCTGACCGTTGGCGCCCGCGGCGGCTGGAGGGGCGGCGGCCTGCGCAGGGCCGAGTACGGCGGCGGCGCAGGCGACTTCGAGGGGTACGGGGCTGCCGGGATCGCGGCGGAAGTCGGCTCCGGCAAGCTCGGCGACGGCGGTCGTGAGCACGCCCACCTCGGGAGTGCGGTCGCGCGCGGCGGCGAGCAGCCGCTCCCGCAGCGTGTCGATCGTCTGCCGCGTGAAGCGGGCAATGTCGAGACCGTCGCTGGCGACCTCGCGGGCGATCTCGAGGGCGGCGCCGAGGTCGCGGTCGGCAAGCGCGCCCGCGAGCTTCTCCGTGCGCTCGTCATGCACGAGCCCGAGGGATTCGAGCACGTTGTCGGTGCTGGGCGAGGAGCCGTACATGGAGGCGATCTGCTCGAGCAGGGTGATGGCGTCACGCAGAGCGCCCCGGGCCTCGCGGGCGATGGCCAGCAGACCCTCATCGGGGACGCTGAACCCCTCCTGCTCGGCGATGAAGCGCAAGCGCGCGACCATCGCCTCAATGGGCACGCGGCGGAAGTCGAAGCGCTGGCAGCGCGAGGTGATCGTCGCGGGGATCTCGTGCAGCTCGGTGGTGGCGAGGATGAAGATGGCGTGGGGCGGCGGCTCCTCAAGCGTCTTCAGAAGGGCATTGAAGGCGCCCGTCGTGAGCATGTGCACCTCGTCGAGCAGGTACACCTTGCGGTCGAGGTCGCTGGGGGCGAAGGCGATCTTGTCGCGCAACTCGCGCACGTCGTCGATGCCGCGGTTGCTGGCGGCGTCCATCTCGATGAGGTCGAGGGCGGCGCCGCGGTTGATGGCCTCGCAGGAGCGGCAGGAGTTGCAGGGCTCGCCGTGTGTGAGACTGTTGCAGTTCACGGCCTTGGCAAGGATGCGCGCGGTGGTGGTCTTGCCGGTGCCACGGGGGCCGGCGAAGAGGTAGGCGTGAGCCACCTTGTCGGTCGCGAGGGCGTTGCGGAGCGTCGAGACGACGTGGTCCTGTCCGACCACCTCCTCGAAACCGCGTGGGCGCCATTTGCCGTAGAGCACCGTCCCTCCCGGACCGCCAAAGTCGAGCGCTGCCTAAAGAGTATAGAACGGATGTCCCGCACGGGGATCACGAAAGCGGGGGCCGGAGCCCCCGCTTCGCGTTCGTACCCAGACCGGAGTCTCGCTCGGAAGCGAGGTCCCACCGTAAGGCGGGCTACGCCGCCCGGTCGAGCCCCTTGATGAAGCGGTCGACCGGGTGCTGCTCGGCCCCGAGGTCGCGGATGCGGGCCTCGGCCTTGCGGACGCGAGCGTCCGCCTTGGTGATGCGCGCCTCGTTGGCGCGCAGGGCCTGCCATTCCTTGCGGAAGCGAATCTCCGGCGAGTTAACCTCGAAGGAGCGCTCCAGAAGGACCGACCGGGCCAGTTCATGCTCAAACACAGTTGCACCTCCGTATGAGCAATGGCGGCGGCGCTCCCGCCACGGGAGCATCGCCAGGCGTCGTCGTCGGGGTCGCACGACCACATACGGCCGTTTTCGGGTCTGGGCGCTTCGCTGCGAATCGAGCTGAAGCGATCGAGAGACCCCCACGTGAGGTCCCTCCTACGCCGCCGGGGTTAGCTGTCGGGCTACGACTGGAGGTGCCGTCCGCGTAAGCGGTACGCCCCAAATGTGGCGGTTCCCCCGCTCCCCCGAAGGGGATTTGGCGGCAGCAGATGCTGCCCATCCACCGTTGCAGGTAATGGATTTACGCGCCAGCGCAGCGGCCACGGTCAGAAATGGACCGCGAGCCAGACCGTCGGCTCGTCGGGCGCGGTGCAGGCGACGCGGTGGCGGCGGTGGGCCGCGATCTCTACCCAGCCGCCGGCTTCCAGCTCCAGCGGGGCGCCGCCTTCGAACTCGAGGCGGGCGCGGCCCTGGACAACCAGGACGAATTCGCGCTCGGGCTGGTCGTACCAGAAGTCCTCGGCGGAAGCGTGGCCAGTCGAGACGATGCGCTCGATGCGAACGGCGCCGCTTTCCACGAGCGTTTCGACCAGCTCCTCGGGAAGCTCGTCGGGGAGTTCCCGAAGCAGATCACCGGTCGTCACCGTGAGGCCGCCAGCACGGAGCGGGCGGCCTCGGCTGCCAGGCGCGCGCCCTCAACCGGGGGGTGGCTGCGCAGCCAGTCGCTGAAGACCTCGACCGCGGTAGGACCGCGTCTGCCGGTCACATCAAGGATGCGGAGCAGTCCGGGGAGGTCGATGGCGCCCTGGCCCGGGAGCAGGCGCTTGCCAATCGTCTCTGCGACGACATCCGGCTCGGGCTCGGCGGGCGCGTCGCTGATCTGCAAGTGGATCACCCTCTCGCCGGGAATCGAGCGAAGCAGTTCCGGGTCGGGGCCGGAGCGGAACCAGTGCCAGGAATCGAGCACGAGGCCGGCGTTGGCGCGTTCGGCGTCGCGGACGAGGGGCCAGGCGGCGGCCAGGTTGGGGATGCCCGTCCAGGGCAGGAACTCGACGCCGAGGCTTTGTCCGTAGCGGGCCGCCACATCGCAGGCGATGGCCAGCCCGGCGGTGGCCTCGTCGGGATCGATGGCCGGCGCCATGGTCACGGCCAGAACCGTGTCGGACCCCAATTCCTCGGCGATGCCGCAGATGCGCGCCGTCTCCTCGACGATTTCGTCGCGCTCCGCGGGGCCCTTCGCCCAGGCCGTGATGTACTCCAGCATCGCGAGGACAACTCCCTCGCGGTTGAGGATCGCTCGCATCTCAGCGTGGGAGAGCCCTTCAGCACGGGCCTCGTCGTAATGCGACATCCACATCGAGATGCCGGCGTAGCCGTTTGTGCTGGCGGCGCGGACACGTTCGGCGAAGGGCGCGCCGCCGATCGCGCCGAGGCAGAGGACGAGGTCGTCAGGAGCGAGCACCAGTGGTCTCCCAGGTGATCAGGAGCCCCTGCAAGAGAGGACGCCAGTTTGGAAGCCACTGGTCGCCTTCCCTCGTGAAGAGCTCGTCGAGGTGGTCGGCGACGCGCCCTTCCGCCCCCGCCACGTGGTTGGCCTCGATTTCGTTGAGGGCGAAGGCGACGGCGTCCTCCTCGTTCGAGGGGAACTCGGCGCGCTCGGGCCACGAGAACGGCTCCGGCAGGAGGCGCACCTCGGGGAGGAGCCCGACCTCCCACATGACGGGAAGCAGCTCGCGGTGGCCGGGGCCGCCCGCCAGGTCAACGCCGTGGGCGAGCTCGAAGAGGCAGGCGTTGCGCGCGGGGGGCGTGGGACTCCAGATCCAGATGGCCGCGCGGCGCGACGCGGCTGCGTCGAGCTTGCGCACGAATTCGTCTATCTCGCGCACAAAGTAGACGACATCGCAGCTGACTACGAAATCACCCTCGACCTCCGCATCGAGCCAGGGGGCGCGCAGGAGTGTCGCGTTGTCGATGCCGGCCTCACGGGCGGAGGCGAGGAATTCGTCGCCCATTCCGGGCGCGGGCTCGGCGTTGGTCAGTGCACGGCAGCGCAGCGCAAGCGGTAACCCCACCCTTCCCGCGCCCCCGCCGACATCAGCGACGTGGTCGTCGGGGCGGACGAGCGCGGCGATCTCAGCGAGATTCGCGTCGAGGGCGCGGTGGGGGTCGAAGCGATAGGTAGGCGCGTGCTTGCTCCAGCGGGCCGCATTGAGGGCGTCCAGCCCAAGATCGCGGCGCTGGACGCGGGTTGCATCGATCAGTGCCTGATAGTCCTCGACGGCTGTCATGACCCGCGCAGGATAGCCCGTCGCACAGCTATCCGGTGTGGCTGCTGGCTACGTTATGACGAGTTACCTTCGGGAGAGCGGCGGGCGCGCAGCAGCGCGTAGGCGAGCGCTCCCAGGACCGCCCCGGTGATCGGGCCGACCCAGTAAACCCAGTGCGAGCTCCACTCACCGCCCGCGATGGCAGGGCCGAGTGAGCGAGCGGGGTTCATCGAGGCGTTCGCAATGGGGCCCCAGGCGAGGATGGCGAGCCCCACGTAGCTGCCGACGGCCAGCCCCGCGAAACCGCCCTCCGCGCGAGCGTCCGTCGCCACGCCGAGGATCACGAGCGCGAGGAAGAACGTGAGGATGACCTCGGAAAGCAGGGCCACCTCCACGCCACCGATACGGGGCGCCGTCGCTCCCGCGTTACCCGCATCACCGACGATGGCGACGATGGCCAACCCCGCGAGGATGCACCCCACGATCTGCGCCGCCACATAGGCGAGCGCGCGCACGGTGCCGATCCGGCGTGACACACGGAAGGCCAGCGTGACCGCGGGGTTGATGTGCGCGCCGGAAACATGGCCCAGCGCATAGACCATCGCTACGACCACCAGCCCGGAGACGACCCCCGCACCCACGCCGGTGACGGCGCCGCCACTGGCCGCGTCCACGGCCACCGCGCCGGCGCTGAAGAAGACGAGCGCGAACGTGCCCAGCACCTCGGCGAGACAGGTGGCGGCGATGCCCCGGCGATCACCGACCCAGGCGCGATCAATTTCGGGGCCGATCACGCTTCGCCACAGCCGGTTCCGGGTCATGTCGGCCTCCTGCCGCGCGGCGGCGGAGTATACGGGCGGCTTGTGATCGATCGAGCACGCCCGGCGAGTGCTACGGGATGGACTCGTGGAACTCGCTCGCGATGTGGCCCTCCGCCACGAGCCGGTCGTGCTCCTCATCGGAGACGCCCAGGAGTTCGCGGTAGACGTAGTCGTTGTCCTGGCCGAAGGCGACCGGAGGGCGGCGGATGCCGCCATCGGAGGCGGGCAATCGATACACGGGGCTGGGGTAGGCGTACACGCCGACGTCGTCAACAAGCTCGCAGGGCTCGTAGAGGCCGCGAGCCCGGACGTGGGGCTCGGTAGGCACGCGCCAGGAGGGGAGGACGGGGGCGGCGGCGACCCCGGCCGCCTGTAGCCGGTGGAAGAGCGCCTCGTCCTCGAACTGGCTTGTCCAATCGGCGATGTTGGCGTCGAGGAGGTCCTGCCTGGCCGCGCGGCCCACGGCGGTAGCGAGGTCGGGGGTGGCGGCCCACTCGGGGTCGCCCATGACCGTGCAGAGCGCGGCCCACCCGGCATCGCTGCTGACGGTGATGGCGATCCAGCGGTCATCACCGGGTCCACCGGCGCCGTCGGGAAGGCAGGGGTAGACGCCGCAGGGGGCGACTCCGTCGGCAGCGTAGATCGAGCGGTTGCCGATGGCCTCCTCGACCCGGCCGGTGAGGGCGTAGTCCAGGTAGGCCTGGGCGAACATGGCGGCCGCGTTCTCCGCCTGGGCCATCTCGATGAACTGGCCCAGGCCGGTGTTGTTGCGGTGCCAGAGGGCCAGGAGCACGGAGAGAGCAATCTGGGTTCCGCTCACGTAGTCGGCGGAGAAGATGGGGGAGTTCGTCGAGGGGCCCGCGCCTTCGTAGCCACGCAGCACCTGGTGGCCCATGACGCCTTCAAGGTGGGCGCCGAGGGTGCGCGCACCGGCGTACTCGCCGGTGAGACCGTACCCGGACGCGCGCACGAAGATGATGTCGTCGCGCTGCTCGCGCAGCCACTCGTAGGTGATGCCAAGCTTCTCCATGGTGCCGACAGCGCTGTTCTCGATGACCACGTCGGACTGGGCGACCACGCGCCCGAGGATGTCGCGCCCTTCGGATCTGCGCAGATCGACGGTGAAGCTGCGCTTGTTCCGGAACATGCCGACGAAGAGCGAGCAGTAGTTCCAGGGGCGGGGGCCGGGGTCATTGCCGGGGTACGACATGGAGGAGGGGTAGACCTTCGCCTCCTCGGGGGAGGGGCGAGCGCGGCTCGCCCGTGTGAGCGGCTGCCAGATGTACTGGTTCTCGGCCTTCAGCACCTCAGCGCCGAGGTCGGCGAGGATCACCGTCGAGAAGGAACCCGCCCACACGCCCGTGAGGTCGATGACACGCACGCCTTCGAGGGGGAGGGGGACCGTCACAGCAGAGCCTCCGCGAGCTCGGTGAAGGAGGGGACCGTGAGGTCGGGCTGGAGGGGGGAGTCCTCGTATGGCATGTCGCGACGGTTCACGAAGGCGGCGCGGTAGCCGCAGGCGCGAGCGCCGAGCACATCGAAGGAGTTGGCGGAAACCATGAGGCACTCGCCGGGTTCGAGTCCCAGCCTGGTCGCGGCGTGGCGGTAGACCGCCGGATGCGGTTTGAAGACGCCCACCTCGCCGACGGAGATGATGGCATCGAACTCCCAGCCGATGCGGTTCTCGGCGAGATGCTGGAGGAAGTGGGCATTGCCGTTGGAGAGGGCGACGAGGTCGTAGCGCTCGGACAGCCGATGGAGCGCCTCGAGGACCTCAGGGTAGGGGGAGAGGTTCTGCCAGAAGCCCATGATCTCGGCCTCGGCGGGGGCGTCGAGGTCGATGCGGTTGAGGCACAGGGTGTAACGGAGGGCGCGCTCGGCCGTGGCGAGGTAGCCGCTGTGGCCGAGCATGAGGATGGTGTCCTGGTACTGTTCGATGCGCTGCCGCGCGCGCCACTGGACCCAGAACTCGGCCGCATCGACGCCGATGCCGCGGTCGCCAAAGAAGCGGCCAAGGGGTGGCACGAGGCTCCCGTCGAGGTCCAGCACGGTGCCGAAAAGGTCGAAGGTGAGGGCGCGCACACCGTCGAAGTTCGTCATGAGCGCGCAGGATAGCCGGTCCGGGGCTGGCGAGCCCCCCGCAGGTTCGACAACAAGGGGCAAAACGCCCACGATTGCCTCTGGCCCGCGACCACGCGTTCGCCAGCGGAGCACGTATGAAGTTCGGTGTTTTCTTCGAGATATCGGTCCCTCGCCCCTGGGGGCCGGAGACCGAGTACACGGTCTACCAGAACTGCCTGGAGCAGGCGCGGCTCGCGGACGAACTCGGTTTCGACCAGGCGTGGGCGGTCGAGCACCACTTTCTCGAGGAGTACTCGCACTGCTCGGCGCCGGAGATCTTCCTGACGGCGATCGCGATGCAGACGAAGAACCTCCGCGTGGGGCACGGCATCGTGACCTGCGTTCCCGAGCTGAACAATCCGATCCGCGCGGCCGAACGCGCGGCCGTCCTCGACCTGGTCTCGGGCGGGCGGCTGGAGTTCGGCACGGGCCGCTCTGCCACGTGGACCGAGCTCGGCGGATTCGGCGCGGACCCGGACGAGACGAAGAAGACGTGGGACGAGTTTGTGCGCGTTATCCCGAAGATGTGGACACAGGAGAAATTCAGCCACCAGGGACGCGCCTTCTCGATGCCCGAGCGCACGATCCTGCCGAAGCCGTACCAGAAGCCGCACCCGCCGATGTGGGTGGCGGTGACGAGCGTGGGCACCGAGATCGACGCGGCGGAGCGGGGGCTGGGCAGCCTCGGGCTGTCCTTCGGCGGGGTTGGGGAGCAGGCGCAGAAGATCGCCGGCTACCGCAAGCGCATTCAGTCGTGCGACCCCGTGGGCGAGTTCGTCAACGAGCAGGTCAACACGGTCAGCTTCCTCTACTGCCACGAGGACGACGAGAAGGGCGTCCGCACGGGCCAGCAGATGGCGGGGACGTTCAACTACCTCTCCGAGCAGACGCTGGCGACGCGGCAGGCGTACCCGACGCCCTCGTACCTGTCGCCCGGACTGCTGTACCAGCTTCGGCAGGAGTCGACGAGCGGACCCGAGGGCAAGGTTCCGCAAGGACTCACCATCGGCGACCCGCATCGGGTGGCGGAGGCGGTGCGTCGCTGGGAGGAGGCGGGCGTGGACCGCATCAACTTCCTGCTGAACATCGCGGAAATGGTCCCGCAGGAGGACGTGCTCGCCTCGATGCGGCTCTTCGCAAAGGAAGTGATGCCGCAGTTCGCCCAGGCCGAGGAAGCGCCCGAGCACGCCGGGGCGACGGCGGCGGGTGGCGCCTGATGCCACTCACCGGAACGCGCGACCTGAACGCCATCGCCGATACCGCGCCGCTGCTCACGAGCCTCGACACCGAGCCGTGGGAGTTGAAGGGGGCGCAACACCTTCAGCTTCACTACGAACTCGGCAACGAAAGCCGCACGGAGCTCCTGCCGCCCGCCCTGCACCCCAGCATCCCCCCGACGCTGCTGGTGAACGTGACCCACGTTCCCGACAGCGAGGTGGGCGAATTCACGCTGGCGACGGTCCGTATCGGCTGCCGCGCTGGGGCGCGACCGCGTGGCCTGCTGGTGCGCGGTTACTGCGACTCGGCGGCGGCGGCGAGCGTCTTGCGCGAGCGCTGGGGCTTCCCCCTCGACCTGGCCGATGTGTCGTTCCAGCCGGGCTACGCGCGCACCGCCACGAGCGTCACGGTCGACGGCGAGGCCATCCTCGACGGAGAGTTGATCGATCCGCAGCCGATCACGGGCGCGGACGTGCAGTACATGGCCTCGCTCAACCTCGCGCGCGTGGCGCGGGAGGGCGTCGAGGAGGCGCTGCTGCTGCAGGTCGATCCCGACTACACCTTCGACCGCGCCCAGCGAGGCCGTCCCCGGATCAACGCCTTCAACGCTGAGGCATGGAACCTGCCGGGCGCACGCGCCGCGCACCCCATCTCCGCCTCACTGACGACGGTCGACATCACGCTGCCGACCTTGCGCTACCTGGTGCACCCGGAGCGCGATCCGCTCAGCGCGGTGGAACGGCTGCCCGAAGCGCAGCCCGCCTGAGGGCGCGCGGGGGCTCGCCAAACAGCGGCTCACGCGGTACAGTTCGGGTAGTTGGGGATGGCAATGACCGCTGGCGAGAAGCTCAACCGGAAACAGCTCGATGAACTGGCTTTGGGCGACGCCGATGGCCGCGTGCGGATCGATGACTTTCCCATCGAAGTCGGCCCCGACGGCGTCGAGCGTCTCTTCGGGATGACGCTGGAAGAGCACAAGGCGCTCAAGCGAGAGCCAACCCCCGAGCTGATGGAGTGGGCCGAGAAGGCCATCGCCGAACACATCGCGCGCTACGGTGAGTAAGACGGACTGCATGACCGCCTCTGGTGCGCGCTCTCGCGCCTCCAGGCTTTTTCAGCACCCTGCTAGGGATTCCGCTCACCGAGGCACGCGCTCATCGGCGCGGCGAGCCCCACCTCGATCACGCCCTCCGCCTCGAACATGCAGACCACCACCTGACCAGTCACCCCGCCACCGCCGGCCAGTGAATCTATCTGGAAGCCGCCCTCGGTGGTGACGGTCACCAGGGCGATCTGTTCATCCGGCGTATCCGCCCCGAGAACGCGGATGCTGCTATCGGGCTCAAAGGTCACCTCTCGTTCCCCGGGCGGGGCCTGCGAGTCCAGTGCGGCGCCCAGCGCCAGCAAGAAGGCCACAGCCTCCGGAGAAAAGGGCGTCGCGCTCTCACGGAGCGCCTTCCCGGCCATGCCTCGGTCTTCGTTCGAGAGGAAGGCGAGTAGGGTTTCCCCGGCACTCGCCTTCCAATCTGCTTGTCCCTCACTCCCGCAGGCGAGGAGGAGACCTGCGGTGAGAGCCAGAAGGACTACTGGGGCACAAATAGCAGTTGATAGCCGATTCGGCCTTGCCAGCACCCTGCTAGTCGTCGAGGCCGGGGGCCTGTACGCCCACAGCGAGCAACTCCGGCGGGCTGACCAGCCGCTTGTGCGTCGTGTCGGCGATGAGCGCGAGTTCTTCCAGCGTCACCGCACCCAGGAGGAACGTGCCTTCGACGCCAAAGACAACGTTCGAATACGCCTCGATCCCGCCGATGCGGAAGAGCGCGGGGGCGACGCCCCACCTCTTGCTGCTGCCATCAGCGAGTCTGAACGCCATCTCCCTGCTCGGAGACATGCCGAGGCTCTCCAGGAGGGATGCGGGTAGTATCGTGAAATAGGCGCCCGTGTCCACGAGCGCTTCTATCGGCGTGAATTGCCCGTTCGCCGGGTTCGCAATTTCAATCGGGACGCGGAACTGTCCCATCGCCACGCTCCCCATCGTCGTTCCAGACTACCACAGGAGGCCCGATCAACCGGCTCCCGCCACATGAACGACCGCCGCAGCGCCTACCGCCCGAAGATCTTCGAGCCGAGCCAGCGGATGGGGTCGAAGTAGCGGTCGGCGACGCGCTCCTTCAGGGGGATGATGGCGTTGTCCGTGATGTGGATGTCTTCGGGGCAGACCTCGGTGCAGCACTTCGTGATGTTGCAGTAGCCCACGCCCGCATCCTTGCGCGCCAGCTCGAGCCGGTCCTCGGTGTCGAGGGGGTGCATCTCGAGCTCGGCGAGGCGCACGAAGAAGCGCGGTCCGGCGAAATTGGGCTTGTTCTCGGGGTGGTCGCGGATGACGTGGCAGACGTCCTGGCAGAGGAAGCACTCGATGCACTTGCGGAACTCCTGCCCGCGCTCGACGTCTTCCTGCATCATCCGGTAGGTGCCGTCGGCCTCGGGGGCGCGCGGCTTGAAGGCGGGGATGGTCTTCGCCACCTCGTAGTTGAAGGAGACATCCGTGACCAGGTCGCGGATGAGGGGCCAGGTCTTCATGGGGGCGACGGTGATCTGCTCGCCGGGTTCGAAGAGGTTCATGCGCGTCATGCACATGAGACGGGGGTCGCCGTTGATCTCGGCGCTGCAGGAGCCGCACTTGCCGGCCTTGCAGTTCCAGCGGACGGCGAGGTCGGGGGCCTGGGTGGCCTGAATGGTGTGGATCACGTCGAGGACGACCTGACCCTCCTCCATCTCGACCTCGTAGTCCTGCCAGTCGCCGCTCTCGGCATCGCCACGGAACACGCGCATCTTCGCCGTTTCGCTCATGGTTACTCCTCCAACAGCCGCTGCAGGTCGGCGGGCATCTCGGGCAGGGGTGAAGTGGTGACCTCCATCTCCCCGTCCGCGCCCTGGCGGATGACGACGTTCTTCGTGCCCCACTCGCTGTCGTTGGCACCGGGGTAGTCGTTGCGGGTGTGACCGCCACGGCTCTCCTGGCGGACGTTGGCCGCGCGCGCGGTCGCCTCGGAGACGGTCAGCAACGCCTTCAGGTCTATGGCCAGGTGCCAGCCGGGGTTGTACTGCTGGTGACCGTAGACGCCCACGCTGGCCGCGCGCTGCTTGAGGGCGTCGATGCGCTCGCGCGCCTCCAGCAGTTCCGACTCGGTGCGGATGATGCCGACGAGGGTGTGCATCGACTCCTGCAGGTCGCGCTGAATGTCGTAGGGACCCTCGGCATCGTCGCGCTCGAAGGGGGCGCGCATCTCGGCGACGATTTCGTCGACCTGCGCGTCGTCGGGCTCGGGGCCCGCAGTCTGGGCGGCGGCGTCTGCGGCCGCGCCGAGACCGGCGCGACGTCCAAAGACAACGAGGTCCGAGAGGGAGTTGCCACCGAGGCGATTGGCGCCGTGCATGCCGCCCGCGCACTCGCCCGCGGCGAAGAGTCCCTGCACCGTCGTGGCGGCGGTATCGGCCTCGACGCGGATGCCGCCCATGATGTAGTGCATCGTGGGGCCGACCTCCATCGCCTGGGCGGTGATATCGACGTCGGCGAGCTGCTTGAACTGGTGGTACATGCTGGGCAGGCGGCGGCGGATGTACTCCGTGGAGCGCCGCGTGGCGATGTCGAGGAAGACGCCGCCGTGGGGGCTGCCGCGACCGGCCTTGACCTCGGAGTTGATGGCGCGGGCCACCTCGTCGCGGGGGAGGAGGTCGGGAGTGCGGCGGTTGTTTTCCTTGTCCTCGTACCAGCCGTCCGCCTCCTCGATGGTCTCAGCGGTTTCGGCGCGGAAGAAGTCGGGGATGTAGTTGAACATGAAGCGCTCGCCGTCGCTGTTGCGCAACGTGCCGCCGTCGCCGCGGACGCCCTCGGTCACGAGGATGCCGCGCACACTCGGGGGCCAGACCATCCCCGTCGGGTGGAACTGCACGCACTCCATGTCGATGAGCTCGGCGCCGGCCCAGTAGGCGAGGGCATGGCCATCGCCGGTGTACTCCCAGGAGTTGGAGGTCACGGCGAAGGCCTTGCCGACGCCGCCAGTCGCGAGCACGACGGACTTCGCGTTGAAAACGAGGAGGTTGCCGCTCTCGCGCCAGTAGGCGACGGCCCCGGAGACGCGGTCGCCGTCCTTGAGCAGGCGGGAGACGGTGCACTCCATGAACACGTCGATGCCCTTGTGGACGGCGTGCTGCTGGAGCGTGCGGATCAGCTCGAGGCCCGTGCGGTCTCCGACGTGGGCGAGGCGCGCGTAGCGGTGCCCGCCGAAGTCGCGCTGGAGGATGCGGCCATCGCCCGTGCGGTCGAAGAGCGCGCCCCACTCCTCCAGTTCGTGCACCCGGTCGGGCGCTTCCTGGGCGTGGAGTTGGGCCATGCGCCAGTTGTTGAGCATCTTGCCGCCACGCATGGTGTCGCGGAAGTGCACTTCCCAGTTGTCCTGGGGCCAGACGTTGCCGAGCGCGGCGGCGATGCCGCCCTCGGCCATGACGGTGTGGGCCTTGCCCAGCAGCGACTTGCAGATCAGGGCGGTGCGGGCGCCCTGCGCGGATGCCTCGATGGCGGCGCGCAGCCCGGCCCCTCCAGCCCCAATGACGATGACGTCGTAGTCGTGGCGTTCGTATTCAGCCATCGTCTAGAAGTGACTCCATGTGTTGGGGTCGGTGATGTGCTCGTTCGCCACCAGCCGGATGTAGACATCGACGGCGACGATGCCGAGCAGGCTCGACCAGGCCCAGAAGCGGTGGTTTTCGTTCCAGATACTGACGTAGTCCCAGACGCGCTTGCGGGCGCGGGTGAAGGCGGAGCAGCTGAAGCAGTTGAGCCCGCCGCCCACGAAGTGGCGCAGCGAGTGGCAGGAGAAGGTGTACATCATCAGGAGGAAGGCGTTGGCGATCAGAAGGGCGGAGCCAAGCCCGAAGCCCCAGCCCTCGTCCGGGACGTAGAGGCTGCGGATGGCGCCGATCCAGAGGAGCGGCACGAACACGAGCGCCACGTACATCACGTAGCGGTGCAGGTTCTGCATGATGAGCGGGAACCGGGACTCGCCTTTGTAGCTCGGAGCCACATCGCCCACGGCGCAGGCGGGCGGGCTGAGGAAGTAGGAGCGGTAGTAGGCGCGCCGGTAGTAGTAGCAGGTGGCGCGGAAGGGCACCGGCCCGATGAGCACGATGAACGCCGGGGAGAGGTACCAGGCGCCCTCCCAGTTGGCGTTGATGGCGGTGAGCCAGGTGGGCTCGAAGATGGGCGTGAGGAGGTGGGTGCCCTCGACCTCGTAGTGCCCGATGGGCCCGAAGTCCATGAAGATGGAGACGGTGAGCCAGCCGAAGAAGATGGAGAGGCTGGCGAATACGAGCGCCGGTTCAAACCACCAGCGGTCTTGCCGGAGTGTTGTCAGAAATCCGCGTCGAAGGGGCGCGGCAACTGCCTGGGCCATGGTTACCCTCGGAGTTCTCAGACCCGCGAACCGGGACTCAGGCATCGTACCGTTGGCCCCCATAGCGGGCAATTCCGGCGCGTAGCATGGCGTTGACGGTGCTTGTAGCGACGTGCTACCAACGCGCCCACAAGGAGCGACCATGCTGGGAACATCGGACCTGATCGCGCTCGTGGCGACCACCCGCTTCGACGATGCGCGCGCCTTCTACCAGGGCACGCTCGGCCTCACCCTGCTCGCGGAGGATCCCTTCGCGGCGGTGTTCGATGCGCACGGCACGACGCTGCGCCTCTCCAAAGTCGGGGAGTTCACGCCGTTGCCGTTCGCGGTGCTCGGCTGGGGCGTCCCGAACATCGAGGACACCGTCGACGGGCTCGCGGAGCGCGGGGTGGTCTTCGAGCGCTACCACGGCATGGAGCAGGACGGGCGCGGCATCTGGACGGTGCCTGGCGGTGGGGCCCGTATCGCCTGGTTCAAGGATCCAGACGGAAACACGCTCTCGCTCACCGAGGCGCGCGCATGACCGCAGCGACGGAGCTCAACCCCTACCAGGCGGACGTCATCGAGTGCCCCTACCCGATGTACGAGCGCATGCGCGAGCAGGGCGTCTACTACCTCGAGTCGGCGGACGCCTGGATCGTCACGCGCTGGGAGGACGTGCAGTTCGTGCTGAAGCGGTCAGACCTCTTCTCGAACCTCCCGGGGATCGATCCGCACGCGCTCGCTCCCGAGCAGATGCAGCTCGCGCGCCAGACGGGTGCGCTCCCCGGCAGCGATCCGCCGGAGCACACGCACTACCGCCGCCTGGCCGGACCGTGGCTCTCGAAGCGGGGCATCGACTCGTTCGAGTCCAACGTCTATCGGGTGATCGACCGCCTCATCGATCGGTTCATCGACGACGGCGAGGTCGAGCTGGCCAGGCAGTTCTCGACGCCGATGACAGTGCTCGTGTTCGTCGAGCTGATGGGCATCGTCGATGAGGACATTCCCCGGGTGACGAGCTGGGTGAACGACACGATCGAGGCGATGGGCGCAGCCTTCGGCCTGGTCTCGCGCGAGCGGCTGGGGGAGTTGATGGCCAGCGGCGGGGAGTTCCGCCGCTACCTGCTGGACCTCGCGGAGGAACGCCGGGACAACCCGCGCGACGACATGCTCACGGACCTGGTGACGGGGTCCATGAAAGGCTTCGGGGGTCGCACGCTCCACGAGCGGGAGCTCCAGGGGATGCTCGTGACGCTCTTGATGGGCGGCACGGAGACAACCCTGAACATGGTCGACAGCGGCATGTGGCTCTTGCTGGAGCACCCCGAGCTGCTGGCCGAGCTACGCGCCGACCACGGCCTCATCCCCAACTTCGTCGAGGAGGCGCTGCGGATCGAGTCGCCGGTGCAGCAACTTTCGCGGCGGGCGGTTGTCGATACGGAGATCGGGGACGTGGCCGTGCCCGCTGGGTCGCGCATCTCCATCTTCTACGCGGCCGCCAACCGAGACTCCTCCCACTGGGACGACCCCGACACCTTCGACATCCACCGCGAGGAAGCGAAGCGGCACGTGGGCTTCGGGGCCGGGGTGCACTACTGCATCGGGGCGCCGCTGGCGCGGATGGAGGGGCGAATCGCCTTCGAGCGGCTGCTGACACGCCTCACGAACATCCGCTACAGCCCCGGCAAGAACGACTTCCAGCACGGTCCCAACCACGTGCTCCGTGGCTTCCGGGAGCTCTGGCTGGAGTTCGACAGGGCGTAGGGGGCACGCGCCGGGCGCTTGTGCGCTACAATTGAAGCATGGCATCGACGAAGGTTTCAGAGCAGAAGGCGCCTGCTCCCGACCCGCTGGGGATCCTCCTGGCGGGTGATAGCGAGGCCATCGAGGCGCTGGCTACGGCGGCAGACCTTGGCGTGGTGGAGTGGATTCGCAGGACGCTCATCGATGCCCTTGAGGCGCGTGACCCAAGGGTGACGGTCGACGAGGACATGGAGGGGAAGTTCCGCGCCCTGGTGGAGGCTTCTCAATACTCATTCCCAACGGCCGACATTGAAGACATGCTGAGGGAGACCGATGCGGAAGGCGGGGGTCAATCGCATACTGAGCTTTGATCGCGGGTTCGACGCGTTTCGCGAGGTGGAGCGGGTTAGCTAGCTGACCACCGCCAGCGCATCGACCGCATACCCGCGGAGGGCGAAGGGGCCGGCGTGCTCGATGCGGACGTCGACGTGGGTTCCGGTGCGGGCGGGGCAAGGACAACTTCCGGCACGGCCCGAACCACGTCATCCGTGGCTTCAGGGAACTCTGGCTGGAGTTCGACAAGGCGCAAGGGGCGAGCCCGCCTAGTGAAGACGGGAACTCAAAGTTCTCCCAAGACTTCCCGAACCTCCTTGATGAAAGCATCTGTGTCGCCGAAGTAGTTGGGATAGGCTCTTCGAATGGCCTCGAGAGAATTCGCCTTCACAAGCACGATATCTCGCCGGGTGATCTCGTTTTGGTATTTGTATTCCTCCGCTTCCTGATACGCATTAGTCGCATACATCCTCGTCCGGAAGGAGTGCCACGATAGAGTCCACTCATTCGTGCCCTCCCCCTGCAGAATCAGGAGATAGTACGATCCTTTGAGAGGGCCCTGTCTCAAGCGTTGTTTGGAAGGCATCGAGTTTATTGAGGGCATCTAGCTCAAGGGACACGTCTTTGAGCTCTGTTATCCAGTCCTGGTAGGACTCGGGCGTTCCGGGGACCAGCACCCCGCCCTCCTTTGTTGCAATTACTGTTCCCATCAGTGCAAAGAATCTCAGCCACTTGTAGTCACCTTCTCCTCCCTTCAGTTCTTGGCCAAGAAAAGTCCCCACAATTTCGACTGTTGTTGCCCAAGCATGCTGCAATCTCGACCGCAGTTGCACTTCAATGCGGAGCCCGTCGTACTGAGCGTACCGCTCGTTGTCCGTCCGGTAAGCGTATAAGAGGTGTATTCCTCGAGCCGCCGCTTCGCTGTGGTACGGCGATGTAGTCGGCGTCCTGTTTCCACCGTTCGTGTCTCATCCTGCTGGATCTGAGCCGTCGGCGAGAACTAGTGCATCCTCGACGGTGGGAAGGACTGCTCTGCACCCTCCGACATCCTGAAGCTCGGACAGGCTCAACCGACGGATCCTCCGTAGCTTCCCTCTCAATGGAGGCCCTTCGCTTGACCTTTGAGCCACGAACGCTTCGGCACTCACATCTTCAGCGTTGTTGCGAAGATTCATCTGAAGGCATTCAGCGGGAAACTGTGAGCTGCTCTCCACTGATTGAACGACGGCCAAAGCATCACGCCGACGTCCGTTGTGGTCCCAGCACCAAGTCAGGGCAGCACCCGCTGCGTCAACCTCCCTGCGTTCAGGAACACTCGCGGTCATGCCGCCATGTCGGCTTACACCACCGCCAGCGCGTCGACCGCGGAGCCGCGGAGGGCGAAGGGGCCGGCGTGGTTGATGCGGACGTCGACGAGCGTTCCGGTACGGGCGGGGGCGTCGACGTGGGCGAGTTTGCCGGTGCGGGTGCGCCCGTAGGGCTGGTCCTTTTTGTTGACCCCTTCGATGAGGATGGTCTGGGTGGCGCCGAGGTAGGCTTCGTTGAGTTCGCGGGAGATCTGCTCTTCGACGGCGTTGACGCGCTGGAGGCGCTCGGACTTGACCTCGGCGGGGATGTCATCGGGCATCTTGCGGAAGGCGATCGTGCCGGGACGGGGCGAGTAGGCCGCCGTGTGAACCTTATCGAAGCGCAAATCCCGGAGTAGCTCCAGGGTCTCCTCGAAGTCGGCCTCGGTCTCGCCGGGGTAGCCCACGATGACATCGGTCGTAATGCCGGCGCCGGGCATGAGCGCGCGCACCTCGGCGACTTTCGCGAGGTACTCGGCCTTGGTGTAGCCGCGGCGCATGGAGTCGAGGACGGCGTCGCTGCCGGCCTGGACGGGCAGGGAGAAGCACTCCATGACCTTCGGGAGCTCCGCCACTGCCTCGAGGATGCGGGCGGTCATGTCCTTGGGGTACGAGGTGAGGAAGCGGATGCGGGCGAGTCGCTCGATGGCGGAAAGCTCACGCATCAGGTCGCCGAGGTCGGGCTGGTCGTCGAGGTCGTGGCCGTAGGCCTCGACGGTCTGGCCGAGGAGGGTCACTTCACGCACGTTGTTGGCGGCGAGGTAGGCGACCTCGCGCACGATGTCGTCGACCGGGCGGCTGCGCTCGCGGCCGCGACGGTAGGGGACGATGCAGTAGGTGCAGAACTTGTCGCAGCCGTGGACGACGGGCACGTACGCGGTCGGGCCCTCGGGGACGGCGAAGGTGGAGGGCCAGAACTCGCCTCCGAGGTCCTCGGCGGGCTCCTCGACCAACTCCATGATGGGCTCGAACTGCTGGGGCCGGGCGAACACGTCGACGAAGGGGAAGCGCTTTTCGAGGTCGCGCGTCTTGGGGCCAACCATGCAGCCCATGACAACCACCTTGAGGTCGGGGCGCTCCTCCTTGATGAGGCGGATGCGTCCGAGCTGGGAGTAGGCGCGGTCCTCGGCGTGCTGGCGCACGCTGCAGGTGTTGATCACGACGATGTCGGCGCTGGCAGCCTCGGAGACCGCCTCCATACCCAGCCGCGTGAAGCCGGCGGCCAGCTTCTCGCTGTCCGCGACGTTCATCTGGCAACCGACCGTCCAGAGGAAGTAGCGCTCGTTCATGATGCTCCCGAGGTTGCAGTGGCGGAGGGGGAGGGATTCGAACCCTCGATCGACGTTACCGCCGATAAGCGCTTAGCAGGCGCCCGCACTAGGCCACTATGCGACCCCTCCGAAAGCATTGTAGTCACGGGACCGCTTGCGCCACATCCTGACCGGGCGGGAAGGGAGTCGTCGCCCTGCCTTGGGGTTCACGTCCTACACTTGGGGGATGGCGCCGGCGGTTGTCGTGGTCATCTTCACCGTGCTGGGGGGACGCCTCTCGGTCCTCCTGATCGAGCGTGCGGCGGAGCCCTGCCAGGGCGAGTGGGCGCTGCCCGGCGGCCTGCTCCAGCCGAACGAGACGCTCGACGGCGCCGCCAGCCGCAAGCTGCAAGACGAGACCGGCCTCACCGACGTGTTCCTCGAACAGCTCTACAGCTTTGACGCCACGGATGAAGGGAACGCGGGCATCGTGGTCGCCTACTTCGCCTTGCTGCCGGCCGCGCAGGCGCGGCTCCGGCGCGAACTCGAGTGGCGTCCCGCGTGGCACGAGTTGCGTGACCTCGGCGGCCTCGCCTTCGAGAACGAGCGCATCCTCGAATACGCGCGCGAGCGGCTGCGGAACAAGCTCGCGTACACGAACGTCGCCTACAGCTTCCTGCCCCGCCGCTTCACCCTGCGGGAGCTACAAGACGTGTACGAAGCGATCCTTGAGGAGGCGGTCGACAAGCGGAACTTCAGGCGGCGGATGGTGGGGCTCGGGATCGTGCGTCCCACCAACGAGACGCGGAAGGAGGGGGCGCACCGCCCCGCCCGCCTCTACGAGTTTTCCTGAGGCTTCCAAGGCCTGATGTAATCCTTCCTAGCAGGCGCGTCGGCGTAGAAACCAGGAGCGCAGGCGCCTAACCCTGCTACGACGGAGGCGACCACTCGTCCCGCAGGATTGCGTAGAGCACGTCGTCGAGGTACTCGCCACGGAGCTTGCGGTGGTGGCGGAGAGCGCCCTCGCGCTGCATGCCGAGCTTCTCCATCACACGCCAGGAGGCCTCGTTGTTGATGGCCGCGTAGGCGTAGATGCGGTCGAGCCCGAGAGTCTGGAAGCCGTACTCGATGACTGCGGCCACGGCCTCCGTCACGAGGCCCTGGCCCCACAAGGTTCTTGCGATGCCGTAGCCCACCTCGGCCGAGCCCGGAGCGGAAATGGTGAGATTGAGGAACCCGGAGGCCCGGCCGCCGTCGTCAATCGCCCACCTCAGGTTCTCCTCGGTACTGGTGAGGATGGCCCTGGCCACGAACTCCTCGGCGCGGCGGCGGGTGTAGGGCGAGGGAACCTCAATGTAGCGACTCCACTCTGGATCAGAGGCATAGCCGAACACGTCGTCGACATCGTCGAGGCGGAAGGGGCGGAGGAGGAGGCGTGGGGTGCGTATCTCGAGCGGGTCTGCCATTCAGAAGCCTCAGTCGCCGGTCGGTTCCGGCGCCACCCACTCCTCCGCCAGGATGGCGTAAAGCACGATGTCGACGCGTTGGTCGCCGACGAGGCCGTTGCTACGCATCACGCCCTCGCGTTTCATGCCGAGCTTCTCCATCACACGCCACGAGCCGGTATTGCGGACGTCCGCCGAGGCCTGGATACGCGCCAGTCCAAGTTCCTCGAAGCTGTGCGTGATGACAGCCGTCGCCGCCTCCGTCGTCAGGCCCTGGCCCCAGAGCGGGCGCGCGATGCTGTAACCCATCTCGGCCACACCGTGGCTGCGAACCCTCAGGTCGATGCCACCAGAGACACGTCCCTCGTAAACGATGGCCCACATCGGGCTCGTGTCGGGGTCGGCGAGGATCGCGCTCGCAACGAATTCCTCGGCATCGCGGTGGGTGTAGGGGTCGGGCAGGGGGAGGTAGCGGGCCCACTCGGGGTCGGTCGCATACGCGAGCACGTCGTCGACATCCCCACTGCGGTAGGCGTGGAGGAGCAGGCGTTTCGTGCGGAGTTCAGGGAGGTCTTCCATCGAGAAAGTATTCGCCATCGCCGGGCTTTACGCGAGAATCTGACCGGGCTGCTGTATCCTGAAGGGTGAGGGCATACGGGTCGTGAACCCCTACGTTGCGCAGTTCACCATGACGTTTCTCACGATCCTGACGTGGTCGGTGGTTGCGCGCGCCCTCATTGGCTGGCTGCCGATCGACCAGACAAGCACTGTGTACCAGGTGTTGTTCCGCATCACGGAGCCGGTGATCGACCCGATCCGGCGCGTGCTGCCGACCACGGGCATGATCGACCTGAGCCCGCTCGCAGCCATCCTCGTGCTGATCGTGCTTCAGCAGATGGTGATCCAGCTCTCGGAGGTCGGGTAGGCGGGGAGCTAGGCGGCGGCGGCCTTCGCGCACTCGGCGAGCCTGGCGAAGGCATCGGGGCGGGTGACGGCGAGGTGAGCGAGCATCTTGCGGTCGAGTTCGACGCCGGCCTTGCGGAGACCGTTCATCAGGCGCGAGTAGCTGAGCCCCTCGCGGCGGGCGGCGGCGTTGATACGGACGATCCAGAGCCGGCGGAAGTCGCCCTTGCGCGCGCGACGGTCCTCGTAGTTGTAGCGGAGGGCGTGCATGACGCTCTCGTTGGCGCGACGGAAGACGCGATGGCGCTGGCCATGGTGGCCCCTCGCCAGCGACAGGATCTTCTTGTGGCGGCGGTGCGTGGTGACGCCACGCTTCACTCGACTCATTGGATGGGCTCCTTCGTGAACCTGGCCCGCCGGCCAGGCAAGCGAGTTACTTCCCGATCATCTTCCCGATGGTCCGCGCCTGCGACGCGGAAACGGGAACGGTACGGCCGAACTTCACGCGGATGGGCTTGCGCTTCTTCCGCCGGAAGTTGTTACGGTTTCCGTACATTCGCATGATCTTCCCGCCGCCCGTTACGCGAAAGCGCGAGGCGGCGCCCTTGTGCGTCTTGATCTTTGGCACTGTTAGTCCCCGGACGCGCCAGCGGTGACCGGTTCTCCGCTCTCGCTCTCGGCCTCTTCCTCCGGCTGGGCGGTCCCGTTCTGGGCTTCCGCCTCAAGCTGGGCGGCACGGTCCCGCGCCGCGATCCCGCGCTTGTCAGCAGTCAGGATCATCGACATGTGGCGGCCTTCGAGCGCTGCATCCTTCTCCTTCGTCGCTACATTTTCGAGGTTTCCGAAGATACGATCGAGGAGGTTCTTGCCGATCTGCGGGTGGGTGATCTCCCGTCCGCGGAACATCACCGTTACCTTCACCTTGTCGCCCTGGCGCAGAAGCTTCTCGACCGTGCGCGTCTTGAAGTCGATGTCGTGCACGTCGATCTTCGGCTTCATGCGCACCTCGCGCAGCCGGGTCTTGACTTGGTGCTTGCGAGCCTCGTTCTCCTTCTTCGACTGCTCGTACTTGAAGCGGCCGAAGTCCATGAGACGGGCGACGGGCGGCGAAGCCTGACCGGAGACCTCAACGAGATCAATATCGCGCTCACGGGCCAGGGAGATCGCCTCCGCGGTGCTGAGCACACCAACTTGCTCGCCCTCTTCATCAATGAGCCGCACCTCGGGAACGCGGATGCGCTCATTGATGCGCGGCTGCGGTGGCGGTGGTTTGGTCGGAACCTTCGAGCGTCGTTTTCTCAAGCTGCTCCCCGTTAGACGTGCAGACGATCATAGCACCCCCTTTCTCGCGCTGTATATCGCAAACGCGCCGCGCTCTACCATGATCGTTATGGCGTCCGTGCGACGAGCGGTCATCCTCGCGGCCGGGCTCGGCACGCGCATGCTGCCGGCCACCAAGTCCGTGCCCAAGGAGATGCTTCCGATCGTGGACCGTCCCATCATCCAGTACGCGGTGGAGGAGGCGGCGGCGGCCGGAATCGAGCACATCGTGATCGTGCTCGCGCCCGACCGCGTGGCCATCCGCGAGCACTTCGGGGGAGGCTCTCGCATCGAAGGGGTGGCACGCGAACGCGGCGACACCGCCCTCGTCGAGCGAGTGCTGGCGCCCGAACGCCTCGCGAGCTTCACCTTCGCGGAACAGCGCGAGCCGCTGGGCACCGGGCACGCCGTCCAGCAGGCCCGGCCCTACCTCGAAGGTGAGCCGTTCGCACTGCTCTTTCCAGACGACATCATCCTCGGGGCTGCGCCCTGCACGGCGCAGCTCGTGCAGGCCTACACAACCTGTGGAGCCGCGGCCGTGATCGCCGTGCAGCAGGTCTCGAGGGAGCAGATTCCCCAATACGGCATCGTCGACCCCGCCGGTCCCGGCAACCCCGCCCGCCTGCGCGGCATCGTGGAGAAACCGGCGGCGAGCGAGGCTCCCTCCGATCTCGGTGTTGTGGGGCGATACGTGCTCGGCCCCTCGATCTTCGACCAGATCGACAAGCTCGAACCCGGCGCCGGCGGCGAACTGCAGTTCACCGACGCGCTCGCGGGCCAGATCGCGGCGGGCGAGGCCGTCTACGCCTGCCGCTTCGAAGGCCGCCGCTACGACACGGGCCGTCCCACGGGGGCGATCGCCGCCGCCGTGGCCGCCGCACTCGACCGTAAGGAGCTCCGCGAGGACCTCCTCACCCACCTCACCCCCCTCATGCCAACGGAGCAGTAGCCATGCGCATCATGACAATCGGGTACTCCCTGCCGAATCCGATCGTGGACAACCACACGGTCCTGAACGCCCCGAGCATCACGGATTACGATGCGGCGCTCATCGACCCGGAGAGCTTCACGACATCCGTTCAGCAGCTGCTCGAAGGGGAACGCCCCTTCGTTGCGCAGGACGGGCGGCCGATAGTCAACGGCGCGACAACGGCGACACAGGTCTCCGCCGCCGACCAACTCCTGCGGCGGGGGGAGGAGGCCGAGCGTCTCCTCGACCAGGGCGGCACCATCTTCGTGATCGGACGCCCGAACGCGGCCCTGCCGGGCATCGTGGGGTTCGAGGGCTTCGACCGCTATAGCTGGCTGCCAGCGCCGACCGGCGGCGGCTGGAACCCACCCCACCTGCGCGCCGCTGAGGGGAAGACCGTCCGCATCGCCGACGACCGGCATCCGCTCAGCGCCGCGCTGCGCGAGTACCGCCGCCACATTACCTACCGGGCCGTGCTGCACCCGAACGTCGCGACGGCCGACCGCAAAGGGCATGTGATCGCCATGGGCGGCTCGAACCTGCCCATCGCCGCCGAGTTTCCCGTGCTCGCCGGGCGCGTGGTCGTGACGCCCGTGTTCGCCAACGTGACCGGCCAGACCCGCGTGAAGATGACGCAGGCGATCGTGGACGCGATGACCGAGGTGGCCGCGGGCGTCACGGCGGAAGATCCCCCGTCGTGGACACGCAGCCAGGCGCTTCCCGGCTCGGAGCAGATCGAGGCGCAACTTGAGGAGGCGGAGCAGGCAGAGTCGGCGGCGGCCGCCAGGGCGGCAGCAGTCCGCGAACGGCTCGACACGCTGACCGCGCACCGGCGGTTGCTCTGGGCGACCGGCCCTGCGTTCGCGGCTGCGGTACGCGAGGCCCTGGCGCTGCTCGGGCTTGGCGCGACCACCCCCATGGGCGAGCCTCTCGCCGTCAGCGAGGGTGGAAACACCGCACTCGTGGAGATCGAGAGCGACCGCGAGGCCGTGGCCGAGTGGCCCTACGTGCGCCTGCAGCGGCGGCTCGAACGGCGCCTGCTGGACGAAGGGGAACAGCTCCGCGGCATCATCGTCGCGAACGGCAAGCGCACGATGAGCCCCACGGTGCGACGGGTGGAGTTCACTGACGCCCTGCGCATCGCCTGCGAGAACTACGGCTACGCGCTGATCACGGGCGAGACGCTCTTCACGCTCGTGCAGCGCGCACTGGGGACGGAGGCGGAGGGCGCGCCCTTCGAGGCGGCCGGGCGCCGGCTGATCCACGCCAGGGGGCTGGTCACGACGGAACAGGCGGTCGGGGAGGCGGAAGAGGCCGGCGACGCCAGCATCTTCTAGCGCAAGCGCCAAGAGGGCGGCGCCTGCCAGCCTACCCGGACAGAACCGACCCCTCCCACGCTTCCACGTCCGCAGGGTCGAGCCGCGTTATGCCAGGCAAACGGTCAAAGTCCCTATCGGCGGAGATGATTCGCTCAATCTCCAGGCGCCGCATCACCGCGGCATGCAGGAGGTCCCGCGCGGCCATCCCCAGATGATCGTCCGCGAGCGTGGCCGCCACCCCGATGTCTGAGACATGGACCGGTTCAACTCGGCCCTCCATCACCTCGGCGAACGCGCTGACTGCTTCCCTTCCAAGAGTCCACCGCCCGGAAGCCAGATAGCGGTGCAAGAGTTCCTGAAGGACTTCGACGTCCGTCACAAAGGCGCGCGGGGCCTCGGCCACCATCGCCATGACTCGCAGGCAAGGGGCCTTGTAGTCGTGGGCCCGACCTGCAGCGTAGATAGGAATGTTGGTGTCAAGAAAGGCCGCCAGGTTCATAGGCCTCCTCAAGCTCGCGAGAGAGCGTCTCGGGATCCGGAGGATCCTCGACTTCCAGCCGAGCCATGCGTTCAACCGCCGCCCGACGGCGCGCACGCATGGCGTCTTCCCAGGCGGCGTCAATCAGGCTACGAACCACCTCGGAGACGGGAACGCCCTGCGCCTCGCCCAGCTTTTCGAGGCGCTGCTTGCGCTCGTCGTCAAGCCGTACCTCCAAGCGCGCTGTCATCGTGCCCTCCGCTCCGTACGGTACTGCACGCTACCGTACGGTACCTAGTGTACGGCAAGGGAATCCTGGGGTTCAATGCCTTTGCGCTGGCTGGGGAGCGCGCCTAGGCGTCGGGGAAGGTGACGCAGGTGGTCGTGCTCTCGATGCCCTCGACCACGCGGATGTGCTGGCTGATGAGGGCGGGCACCTGCGTAATGCTGGGCGCGTCGATGACCGCCACGATGTCGTAGGGCCCCATCACCTGGTAGACCTCGGCGATCCCGTCGACGGCCTGCAGGGCATCAAACACGCGCTGGGTCTCGGCGGGGTCGACGACGATGAGCACGAACGCCTTGATCATCTCTCGCTCCTAGTCCTCACGTAGCTGCAGGACGGCCATGAAGGCCTCCTGTGGAATTTCAACGTTTCCGACGCGCTTCATGCGCTTCTTGCCCTCGGCCTGCTTCGCCAGCAGCTTCCGCTTTCGCGTTATGTCGCCACCGTAGCACTTGGCGAGGACGTTCTTGCGCAGCGCGCGGACCGTTTCGCGGGCAATGATACGGCCACCGATCGCGGCTTGCAGGGGCACATCGAACATCTGGCGGGGGATGAGGCTGCGGAGCTTGAGGACGAGCGAGCGGCCCTCGCGGGCGGCGTTCTCGCGGTGCGTGATGATGGAGAGTGCGTCCACCACCTGGCCGTTCACGAGCACATCGACCTTGACGAGTGGGGCGGCGCGATAGCCAGCGGGCTGGTAGTCGAGGCTGGCGTAGCCGCTCGTGGAGCCCTTCAGGTTGTCGTAGAAGTCGACGAGTATCTCAGCCATGGGAATCTCGTAGGCGAGGAGGACGCGCGCCTCACCGGGCGCGAGGTCGCTCTCCGGCTCGAGGTATTCCATGCGCAGGAAGCGGCCCCGGCGGCTCGTCACAAGCTCCATCACCTGGCCGATGTGAAGGCTGGGGGTGACGACATCAATGGTCGCCCAGGGCTCGCGGATCTCCTCCATGCGGGAGGGGTCGGGCAGACGGGAGGGATTCTCGATGGCCACCACCTCGCCCGAGCTCAGCTCGACCTCGTATTCGACGCTGGGCGCCGTGGTGAGGAGGCCGAGGTCGTACTCGCGCTCCAGCCGCTCAACGACGATCTCCAGATGCAGCAGCCCGAGGAAGCCGCAGCGGAAGCCAAACCCGAGCGCCGCCGATGACTCCGGCTCGTAGGCGAGAGAAGCATCGTTGAGGCTGAGGCGCTCCAGCGCCTCGCGCAGCTCCTGGTACTGCTCTGAGTCGGTGGGGTAGATGCCGGCGAACACCATTGGCTTGGCCTGGCGGTAGCCGGGGAGGGGCTCGGGGGCGGGGCCGGCGGCAAGCGTGACGGTATCACCGACACGGCAGTCCCCCACCTCCTTAAGGCCCGTGGCAACGTACCCGACCTCACCCGCGGTCAGTCCCGCGAGGGGCTGCAGGGCAGGCGCGAAGATGCCGAATTCGAGTGGCTCGAAGCGCTTCTCCGTCTGCATCAGGCGCAGGTCGGCGCGGCCCTGCATCTCGCCGTCGACGACGCGCACGTGCGCGAGCACGCCTTTGTAGGCGTCGTACTTGGAATCGAAGATGAGCGCCTTGAGCCGGCCCGCGCGGTCCCCCGTGGGAGGGGGCACCCGTGCGCGGATGGCCTCGAGAATCTCGAGGATGCCAACGCCTTCCTTGGCGCTCGCGAGGACGATTTCGTCGCGGGAGAACCCGATGACGCGTTCGAGCTCGTGGATGACACGCTCGGTTTCGGCGTGGGGCAGGTCGATCTTGTTGATTACGGGGACGAGGGTGAGGCCCTGGTCGAGGGCGAGGTAGACGTTCGCGAGGGTCTGCGCCTCGATTCCCTGGGAGGCATCGACCACGAGGACGGCACCCTCGCAGGCGGCGAGGGAGCGGGAGACCTCGTAGCTGAAGTCGACATGGCCCGGGGTGTCGATGAGGTTGTACTGGTACTCCTCGCCGTCGCTCCCGCGGTAGGTCATGCGGGCGGCGGCGGCCTTGATCGTGATACCCCGCTCGCGCTCAAGATCCATCGTGTCGAGGACCTGATCGGCCATCGCGCGGAGGGCGACGGTCTCCGTCACCTCAAGGAAGCGATCGGCGAGCGTCGACTTGCCGTGGTCGATGTGGGCGATGATGCAGAAGTTGCGGATGCGGGACTGGTCCACGGCCTCAGTGTATGGGCAGACCGCCGTGCGAGCTTGATGAACGCAGGACGGGGGTCTCTAGGGGAGGCCCGTGCTAGTCTCGCGGCACAAATTCGCACCCCCAGAGGAAACAAAATGGCACGCAAAAAGGTCACGATCGTTGGCGCCGGCATGACCGGCGGCGCCATGGCGCAGCGGCTCATTGAGCGCGACATCTGCGATGTCGTTCTGCAGGACGATCCCCAGTTCGCCGGCACGATGCACTTCGGCAAAGCGCTGGACGAATCGCAGGCAGCCGCCTGGAGCGGCTTCAGCGCCTCCATCAGCGCCACGGACGGATGGGACGAGACCGCCGGCTCAGACGTCGTCATCGTGACGGCGGGGGCTCCCCGCAAGCCCGGGATGAGCCGCGAAGAGCTGCTGAACAGCAACGCCGCCATCGTTCGCGCCAAGGTGGCGGAGGTGGCGCAGGCCTCGCCGGACGCGGCGCTCGTCATCTTCTCGAATCCGATGGACGCCATGTGCCACGTCGCCCTTGAGGCGAGCGCGTTCCCCCGCGAGCGGGTCATCGGCCAGGGCGGCGCGCTCGACAGCGCCCGCTACCGCCACTTCGTCGCCGACGCCTGCGGCGTCTCGCCCCAGGACGTGCACGGCTACGTTATCGGCGGCCACACAGACACGACGATGGTACCGGTGGTCTCGCAGACGCGCGTCGGGGGGCTGCCCCTCACGAAGCTCCTGCCGGCAGAGAAGGTTGAGGAAGTCGTGGCCCGCACGATGCGGGGCGGCGCCGAGATCGCCGAGCTGATGCGCGTCGGCAGCGCCTTCTACGCCCCGTCGGCGGGAACGATCGCGATGGTCGCGTCGATCCTGCTCGACCAGCGCCGCCTGATGCCCTGCTCGACGCTCCACCAGGGCGAGTACGGCATCGAGGGCGTGTTCTCGGGTACGGTCGTGCAGCTCGGCGAGGGCGGCATCCAGCGCACCTTCGAGCTGGAGCTGTCGGACGAAGAGCGAGAGCGCGTCGTGGCCGCCGCGGAGGCGACCAAGGGGCTCGTCGGGCAGCTGGACTAAGGCGTACGGCTTAGTCAGGCGTCACGCGAGTCCAGGCGAGGCCGTCGACGTGTTCGAAGTGCGCGTCGGCGGAGACGAGATCGGCGCCTGTCTCCATTGCATGCGCCGCGATCCAGGTGTCGTTCGTCGGGATGGGCCGCCCCTTGGCGCGGAGGGAGGCGTTGATGCTGCCGTAGTACGCCGCCGTGGCTGGCCCAACCTCCACGAGCCACACCTTGCGGTTGTCAAGAAACGCGCGCAGTTCAGCGAGATTCTGGTCGAACCGCGATCCTGCGTGAAAGCCGGTTAGCAACTCACCCATGACGATCGCGGAGAACAGCACTTCCTCAGCGCTCTCGACGATGCCTGTGACCTGTTCATGCCGGTGCCCGAAACGGGAGTAGGCATTGGTATCCAGCAGCACTCTCACTGCCACATGTGCTCGTCAATGGTCTCGAACATCTCTTCGATGATGGCATCGAACTCCGCCGCCTCCTCCCTCGTCCAGGTTCCGGCGAGGAACTGCAGCCCCGAGTCGGGAGTCTCCGCATCCTCCGGCGCATGCCCAAAGCCATTCCACTTTTTCACGTTGCCCCAGTCGATTGGCCTCGCCAGGTTCTCCACTCGGGCTCCCTTCCGCAGCAGCTTCAGGGCAGCGCGATTCATGGAGATGCCCTCTCGCTCTGCCAGGCGCAGGATGCAACTCTTCAGATCGTCGTCGATGCCTCGAACCGTCAACTGATTCATGTTCACCCCCGACAGATCCTCATTGTAAGGCACAAGGAACGGCCCTGTCAGCCGTTCACGTCCCGCCGTAGCGATTCTGCTGCTTCGCGCACGCGCGCCGGCGCGGCGCCGCCGATCGTGTCGCGGGCGGCGAGGGCGGAGTCCACGTCGATCTGGAGGACGTCGGGCTCGAAGAGGTCGCTGGCGGCGGCGTAGGCCTCGAAGGGCAGCTCATGGAGCTCACAGACACGCTCCTCGGCCTCACGCACGAGGCCGCCGGCGACCGCGTGGGCCTCGCGGAAGGGCATACCTTTCCGCACGAGGTAGTCGGCGACATCCGTGGCAAGGGCGAAGCCGCCCGAGGCAGCCGCCCGCATGCGTGGCAGGTCGAACTCCAGGGCGGGGACCATCGCCGCGAAGATGCGGAGCGTGGGGACCACGACGGCGGCCGCGTTCAGGAGGGCCGCCTTGTCCTCCTGCAAGTCGCGGTTGTAGGCGAGGGGCTGGCCCTTCAGATTCGTTAGCAGGTTCACCAGCTCGCCGATGACGCGCCCTGTGCGTCCCCGGGCCAACTCGGCCACGTCGGCGTTCTTCTTCTGCGGCATCATGCTGGAACCGGTAGCGAACGCGTCGGGCAGCCGCACGAACGCGAACTCGGCGGTCGACCAGATCACGATCTCCTCCGCCAGGCGCGAGATGTGCGCCTGCGTGATGGCGCAGGCGGCGAGGAACTCGATGGCGTAGTCGCGGTCGGCGACGGCGTCCAGGCTGTTGCGCGAGACGCTGTCGAAGCCGAGTTCGCGCGCAATCATCTCGCGGTCGAGGGGGTAGGGCGAACCCGAGAGGGCGCCCGAGCCCAGGGGGAGCACGTTCGTCCGCGAGCGGCAATCGCGGAAGCGGTCGCGGTCGCGCAGCAACATCTCGCCGTAAGCGAGGAGGTGGTGCCCGAGCGTCACCGGCTGGGCGCGCTGGAGGTGCGTGTAGCCCGGCATGGGGTCGGAGGCGTGCGCCAGCGCGAGGCCACAGAGCGCCTCGATCAGCGCCTCAGCGCCAGCGACAGCCAGATCGCACTGCTCCCGTACCAGCATGCGGTTGAGCAGCGATACCTGGTCATTGCGGGAGCGGGCCGTATGGAGCCGTCCCGCCGCCGTTCCGATCTCCTCTCGGAGAAGGGCCTCGACGTGGGTGTGGATGTCTTCGAGCTCGGGCCGCCACTCGACTTCTCCGGCACGGAAGCGTCCGAGCACGCGGTCGAGTCCGGCAACGATCGCCGCCGCCTCGCCCTCGGGGATGATTCCGGTCGCCCCAAGCATGCGGGCGTGCGCGATTGAGCCGGCGATATCGTGCTCGTACAGGTCGCGGTCGACGCCTGCGGTGTAGTCACGGGTGAGGTCATCCATCGACCCCTCGAAGCGACCGCCCCAGGTCCGCTGCGCTTCGCTCATGACTCCATTCTCCCCCGCAGGACCGCTGTATCCCACCACACCGCTCACGGACCGCGAAACCGCGCCGGGTAGACTGCGCGCATGGCGAGCGACCCGAAACCCGCGCTTCCATCGGACGACCTGCGGAGCTTCGACGCGCTTGAGGCGATCATTCGGCGCCTGCACGGGCCCGAGGGCTGTCCCTGGGACCGGGAACAGACGCACGAATCGCTCCGACCCCACCTCCTCGAGGAAGCCTACGAACTGCTCGAAGCGATCGACTCGGGCAAGGCGGAGCCCATCGCCGAGGAGCTGGGCGACGTGCTCCTGCAAGTGCTCATGCATGCGGCAGTGGCCGAGCGGCTGGGCGCGTTCGAGTTGGGCGACGTTGTCTCGCGCATCGCGGCCAAGCTCATCGCGAGGCACCCGCACGTGTTCGCCGACGCCACGGCGGAGACGGCAGAGGAGGTACGGGAGAACTGGGACGTGCTGAAGCAGAAGGAGCGCCCCAACCGCTCCCGTCTCGACGGGGTGCCCGCCTCCCTGCCCGCCCTGTCCGAATCGCAAACGATCCAGGGGCGCGCTCGCCGGGCCGGCTTCGACTGGCCCGACATCCACGGTCCGCTGGAGAAACTCTCGGAAGAGATCGCCGAGCTGGCCCTGGCGGAAACGGAGAAGGATCGCGAGGAGGAGTTCGGCGACGTGCTGTTCGTGATTGCGCACATCGCGCAGACGATGGGCGTCGACGGCGAGCAGGCGTTGAGGCGGGCGAACGGGAAGTTCCGCCGCCGCTTTGGGCTGGTGGAGCGCTGGGCCATGGAGGAATCGCTCGACCTGAACGAACTGGACATTGCGGCGCGCGACGAGTTGTGGGAGCGGGCGAAGGCATCCGAGCGGGGCCAGTTGTAGCGGCAGCCCTCCGCCGATAGGCTGAAGCGACAGCGAATACAGCCAGGGAGGCCGCAGTGGCTCAGGCAATGGAATCCGTCATCACGCGGGAACGCTTCGCCCGGGGCAAGAACTACCAGGAGTACCTCGACACGGGCGTTCGCAACCGCGAGCAGTTCGACGACAACTACGGGAGCCTCGTCATCAGCGAGGAGCAGCAAGCCGCTCTGAGCGAGCTGGCCGCAAGTCCGAACGGTCCCGATCACATGGTGATCATCGGCGAGGACTGGTGCCCGGATGTCTACCGGGGCATGCCCGTGGGAGTGCGCATCGCGGAGGCACTCGGCATCGAGGCGCACATTTTCGAGCGGGATCAGAACAAGGACATGATCGCCGAGTATCTGAAGGACGGGGAGTTCGAGTCGATCCCCGTGTACGTCTTCTACAACGCCGAGCACGTCGAGTTGGCCCACTTCATCGAGCGGCCGGGGCTGGCAAACGAGCAGATGGGGCAGTTGCAGGCGGTGCTCGGCGACATGCGCCCGGAGGCGATCGCCCAACGCCTCGGCCACGAGCCGAGCGAGGAGGAGATCCAGGAGGCGCGGGCCGAAGGGCGGGAGCGCTACCTTGAGTGGCAGCGCACCAGCGAGACGTGGGCAAACTGGCGGATCGCGGCCGTCGACGAGGTGATCGAACTCCTTCGCGGGGCGGTTTGAGGGATTCGGCGGGTTTCCCGCTTGTTGTCGCGCGGGAACGTGCTTGGGTATACTCCGCGCGAGCTTGGGGGCCGCTAGCTCAATTGGCAGAGCAAGTGACTCTTAATCACTAGGTTGAAGGTTCGAGTCCTTCGCGGCTCACCACTTTTCGGAAAGGTCGCGTCGGTTGGTACGCCAGCCGGCTTGGGCCGGGGAAGTGTCGGAATTGGCAGACGAGCATGATTTAGGATCATGTGCCGCAAGGCGTAGGAGTTCGAATCTCCTCTTCCCCATGCTGCATGGGGTGACCGTTTCTCGTGAAAGCGGTACGCAGGAAAATCGGAGTAGGCGAAAGGGGGCGTCATGGCGCTTCTCGAGGTAAATGACCTTCGGACGTACTTCTACACGCAGGAGGGCGTCGTCAAGGCAGTTGATGGCACGTCCTACTCCGTGGAGGCGGGCGAGACGCTTGGGCTTGTGGGGGAGTCCGGCTGCGGGAAGAGCGTCTCAGCGCTCTCGATCCTGCGTCTGATCCCTTCACCCCCCGGCAAGATCGTCTCCGGCGAGATCATGTTCCAAGGTCGTGATCTGCTGAAGTTGGACGAGAACGAGATGCGGCGTATCCGCGGCAATGACATCGCAATGGTGTTCCAAGAGCCGATGACGTCGCTCAATCCCGTCCTCACGATCGGGCGTCAGATCACCGAATCGCTGGAGTTGCACCAGGATCTCCATGGCCGGGCGTCGCGCGAGCGCGCCATCGAGCTGCTGGAGCTGGTGGGCATTCCGGCGGCGCGGGGACGCATCGACGACTACCCGCACCAGTTCTCGGGGGGCATGCGCCAGCGCGTAATGATCGCGATGGCGATGAGCTGCAACCCGAAGATCCTGCTGGCGGACGAGCCCACCACGGCGCTCGACGTGACGATCCAGGCCCAGATCCTCGAGGTCATGGCCCGGCTCAGTCACGAGTTCGGGACCGCCGTCATCATCATCACGCACAACCTGGGCGTGGTAGCCCGCTACGCCGACCGCGTGAACGTGATGTACGCGGGCAAGGTGATCGAGCGGGCCGATGCGGCCGAGCTCTACGCCAATCCGAAACACCCTTACACGGTGGGCTTGCTGAACTCGGTGCCGCGGCTCGACGAGCTCCGGCAGGAGAAGCTCATCCCCATTGAGGGTCTGCCGCCCGATCTGGCGCACCTGCCGGAGGGCTGCAGCTTCTATCCGCGGTGCGACTGGCGCACCAACCAGTGCCTCACGCACTTTCCCGACACCATGCAGGTCGAAGGCGAACACCAGGCGGCCTGCTGGGAGTGGGAGAACGTGGGAAGGGAGAACCCAGTTGTCGCAACAAACTAGCACTGCCGAGGCGAGTATGAGCAACGGGACCGGGAAGGCCCTCCTTGAGGTCGAGGACCTTGAGGTTTACTTCCCGGTTACGGCGGGACTGATCTTCCAACGCCGCGTGGCCGACGTGAAGGCCGTCGACGGTGTCACTTTCGACGTGAAGCGCGGCGAGACACTCGGTCTCGTGGGCGAGTCCGGCTGCGGCAAGAGCACCACGGGCAAGGCCATCCTCCAGCTCAACCGCCCCACCGCCGGCTCCGTGAGCTTCGGGGGGACGGACCTGACGCAGGTGAAGGGCCGTTCGCTTCGCAGCTACCGGCGCCGCATGCAGATGATCTTCCAGGACCCGTACGCGAGCCTGAACCCGCGCATGTCGGTCGGCTCGATCGTTTCAGAGCCGATCACCATCCACGGGCTGGCCCGCGGGCAGGAGAAGCGCGACCGCGTGCATAGCCTGCTACAGACGGTCGGCCTCAACCCGTACTTCGCAAGCCGCTACCCGCACGAGTTCTCGGGCGGCCAGCGGCAGCGCATCGGCATCGCCCGCGCCCTCGCGGTCGAGCCGGAGTTCATCGTCTGCGACGAGCCCGTCTCGGCGCTCGACGTGTCGATTCAGGCGCAGATCATCAACCTCCTGCAGGACCTGCAGGACGAATTCAACCTCACCTACCTCTTCATCGCGCACGACCTCTCGGTCGTCCGCCACATCAGCGATCGCGTGGCCGTGATGTACCTCGGGCACATCATGGAGATTACCGACCGCGACACGATCTTCGAGAACCCGCTGCACCCTTACACGAAGGCGCTACTCTCGGCGGTGCCCATCCCGGACCCCGCCGTGGAGCGCTCGCGCGAGCGCATCATCCTGCTGGGCGACGTGCCCAGCCCGCTGAACCCGCCTCCGGGCTGCGTGTTCAACACGCGCTGCCCCATCGCTATCGACGAGTGCCGCGAGCGCATTCCCGAGTGGCGCAACGTGGGCACGGCGGACAAGGAGCACTGGGTCTGGTGTCACCGCGTCTAGCGCGCGGCTGAGGGAACCACTGCGGAAGGGGTGGCCTGAGGGCCATCCCTTCTTCACGCCAGTCGGACCGCGGCCCTGGCGCTTGTTTTCCACAATAGTAGTCTGTAGGCTGAGAGCATGTCGCACAGGGCGTTCACGCAGTTGACGGGCGCCGGCTTCAGCGAACAGCAGACCGAGGCGCTCTTCGAGGTCTATGGGGACGGCCCTGACTCGTACGCTACCAAAGACGACCTGAAGCCACTCGCTACCAAGCTCGACCTGCAGGCGTTCGCGACCAAGGACGATCTGCGGGCGTTCGCGACCAGGGACGACCTGCAGGCGCAGTTCCAGCGCCTCACACTTCGGGTCGGCGCGATGGTCGTTGCAGCCGTGGCGGTCATCGCCGTGCTCGACCGCCTTTAGCCACGGGGCTCATGCGCGGGCAGGGGCAGGCTCACTGAGTCGACGCGGCCGTCGCCCCTACTTGCCGTCGTTGAGCCAGGACATCATCCCGCGCATTTCCGCACCCACCTGCTCGACCTGGTGCTCGGCGTCGCGACGCCGCATGGCGAGGAAGCTCGCACGACCCGACATGTTCTCCAGGATGAACTCCTTGGCGAACTGGCCCGACTGAATCTCCTCGAGGATGCGGCGCATCTCGGCACGCGTCTCGTCGGTGATGATGCGCGGGCCGCGGCTGTAGTCGCCGTACTCGGCGGTATCACTGATGGAGTAGCGCATGTTCGCGAGCCCGCCTTCGTAGATCAGGTCCACGATCAGCTTCAGCTCGTGCATCGTCTCGAAGAAGGCGCTCTCGGGCTGGTAGCCGGCCTCGACGAGCGTCTCGAAGGAGGCCTTGATGAGCGAGGAGAGGCCTCCGCAGAGGATGACCTGCTCGCCGAAGAGGTCGGTCTCGGTCTCCTCGAGGAAGGTCGTTTCCAGCACACCGCCGCGCGTGCCGCCGATACCCTTCGCGTAGGCGAGTGCGAGTTGGCGGGCGACCTCGCTGGCGTCCTGGTGCACGGCCAGCAGGCAGGGCACGCCGCCGCCCTCGGTGAAGACGCGGCGCACGAGGTGGCCCGGTCCCTTCGGCGCGATCATCGTGACGTCGACGAAATCGGGCGGGTCGATCTGCTGGAAGTGGATGTTGAAGCCGTGGGCGAACATCAGCATCTTGCCCTCGGCCAGCCCCGGCTCGATCGCCTTCTCGTAGACGCTGCGCTGCAGGTGGTCCGGGATGAGCATCATGATTACGTCGGCTTCGCGCGCGACGTCCTCGACGGTGCCCACACGCAGGCCCGCCTCTTCCACCGAGCTCCACGAACGCGAACCCGGATAGAGGCCGACGCGCACGTCGAGGCCCGAGTCGTGCAGGTTGAGGGCGTGGGCGTGCCCCTGCGACCCGTAGCCGATGACCGCGATCTTGCGGTCCTTCAACAGCCCCAGGTCGGCGTCGTCGTCGTAGTACATGGTGGCCATATGGGCACTCCTTTGGGGTTGGGCCGCGGCGCAGGCGCAACGGCTACTTGGGCAGAATCACCTGGCGGCTGTGCCGGTCGCGACTGTACTCCACGAACGGGTTGATGCCGATCTCGCGCAGCATCCAGTGCCGTTCGATGACTCGCACCTTGCCCTCAACGATGCGCACCCAGTCAGCGATGCGGGGGCGGGCGGGGTCGATCGCGATCTCGACGGCGGCGTCCTTCTCGCCGGCCACCACGGCCGTGAGGCGCGGGAAACCGAAGGCAGGACGCGGGGTCGCCTCGAGCAGGTCGAGAACCGCGTCGACGCCCGAGACGATGCCGTACACGGAGTCGATGAGGGTGACCTTCTCGTCGAGGGAGGCGGCCGCCTCGTCGCGCTCGGAGGCGATGAGCTTCTCGTAGAGGCCGCGGACGAGCTTTCTCGTGGCGCGCGGAGAACCGCCACGGAAGGCGTGGGCGGCATCCATGGCGGCGAAGGCGGGCTTGTCGAGCGCGATGTCGCGCGTCATGCCGTAGAGGCGGCGGTCGACGATGAGATCGTCCTCAACCCGGATGATATCGAGCACCCGCTGCTGGAAGGCGCGCCAGTCGTAGCCCTTCGCCTCAATGGTTGCGCGCGTGGCGACGGCGTCGCCGTCGGACGCAGTCTCGACCTCGGTGTAGGTGCAGTCGGCGTAGCGCTCCAGCAGTTCGTGGTGGAAGTCGCGGACCGCCACACTGTCGCGCAGCATGGGGCTGCGGAACGAGTGGAACACGACGCCCGGGTGGTGCAGCGCCTGGATCTCTTCGAAGCGGTCGTAGTTGATGGCCGTGACGAGCGCCTCGACAACGTCACTGTTGGGCATTGGGACGGGACCCCTCGGGCTGAGCTTGGGCGATTGTACCCCGCGTCACGAACGCGCAACAGGAGCGAACGGCCTGACGCTGAGGGCGCGGGGCGGTAGCCTTGGCGCCGCCAGCCTGCGAAAGAAGCGAGGAACCCCGTGACCGAGCCCATTCCCACCCAGGAACGCGACATCCTCACCGAGACCGATGCCTCGGCCCGGGCGGAGCGCGTCTCCAACGCCCGCTACGAACTGGAGCTGGACCTCACCAAGGGCGCCCCCACCTATCGCGGGGCGCTCATGCTCACGTTCGACCAGAGGGGGGAAGGCGACCTGACGCTCAACTTCCGGGGGAAGCGCATCGACCTCCTGGAGCTGAACGGCGAGGCGTGCAGCTTCGAGTGGCGGGGACGGAAGCTCACGCTGCCCGGCTCGGCGCTCGCGGCCTCGAACACGCTTCGCATCGACTACGAGAACGACTACGACCATGGCGGCGACGGCTTCCACCAGTTCGTTGATCCCGAGGATGGCGAGGAGTACCTGTACACGAACTTCGAGCCGTTCGACGCGCACCGGCTGTTCCCCTGCTTCGACCAGCCCGACATCAAGGCGCGTTACCGGCTGACCGTGACCGCCCCGGCCGAGTGGACGTTGACGACGAATGCGCGAGAAGCCTCGTCGGAGACGCAGGCGGACGGGCGTGTCCGGCGCGAGTATGAGGAGACACCGCCCTTCAGCACCTACCTGTTCGCGCTCATCGCCGGGCGCTACCACGTGGCCCGGGACGAGCATGCGGGCATCCCCCTGGGGCTGCTCTGCCGGCGCTCGATGGCGCAGTACCTCGATACGGAGGAGTTGTTCACGATCACGCGCCAGGGGCTCGACTTCTTCGGCGAGTTCTTCGACTACGCCTACGCCTTCGGGAAGTACGACCAGATCTTCGTGCCCGAGTTCAACCACGGGGCCATGGAGAACGTGGGCGCCGTCACCTTCAACGAGTCGATGGTGTACCGCGATCCGCCCACGGAGAACCAGCGGCGGCGGCGGGCGGAGGTGATCCTCCACGAGATGGCGCACATGTGGTTCGGGAACCTCGTGACCATGCGCTGGTGGAACGACCTCTGGCTGAACGAGAGTTTCGCGACCTACATGTCGTTCCTGGCGATGGAAGGCGCAACGCGCTTCCAGTCGGGCTGGCAGGACTTCAACAACGGCATCAAGAACTGGGCCTACCGGCAGGATCAGCTCATCACCACGCACCCCATCGCCGGGACAGTGCGCGATACCGACGAGACGTTCCTGAACTTCGACGGGATCACCTACGGGAAGGGCGCCTCAGTACTGAAGCAGCTCGTCGCGACGATCGGCATCGACGGCTTCCGCGAGGGAATGCGGCACTACTTCCGCACGTACGACTACGGCAACGCCTCGCTGCACGACTTCCTGGGAGCGCTGGAGGAGGGGAGCGGCCGCGAGCTGGGGGAGTGGTCCCGCCTCTGGCTGGAGACACCCTCGCTCAACACGATCCGGGCCGACTGGGAGAGCGACGGCGAGCGCGTCACGCGGCTGGAGCTCAGCCAGACGGCTCCCGAGGACTACCCCACCATCCGCCCGCACACACTGGAAACGGGGCTGCTGACCGATGACGGCACTGTCACCGCTGTGGAGGCGGTGCCATCCGTACTGGAAAGCGAGAGCACAGAGGTCGCGGAGGCGCGTGGACGCCCCCGCCCGGCGCTCGTCTTTCCGAACTTCAACGACCACGCGTACGCCAAGATCGCGCTCGACGACGAGTCCGTCGCCTGGGCGCGCGAGAACATCGAGCGAGTCGGGGACGACCTGCTGCGGCAGCAGCTCTGGTCGACGCTCTGGAGCATGGTGCGAGACCAGCAGCTGAAGTCGACGGACTTCCTCGCGATCGTGCGGGAGAAGATCGGGTTCGAGCGCAACATCGAGCTCGTGGACTCGGTCCTCGGGCACGCCGCCGCCGCCCAGAATCGCTACGTGCCCTCGGAGCAGCGGGACGCAGAAGCGCACCTGCTGTTCGAGACCGCGCGCGTCGGACTGCTGGCCGCTCCCGACAGCGACACACGCATCATCTGGGGCCGGGGGCTCGTCGGGTTCGCGGTGAATCCCGGCGACCTTGCCTACATAGGGCGGCTGGCGGACGGCGAGGAAGTCGTGCCCGATTTCGAGCTCGACCAGGAGATGCGCTGGGGCGTGGCCACGCGTCACGTCGGCTTCGGGCTGCCGGGGGCGGCGGAGCGCGTCGCTGCCGAGGCCGGCCGCGATCCGTCCGACCGGGGCCAGCGGGCGCAGCTCCGCTGCGAGACGTCCGTCCCGGACCCCGCGACGAAGGCGGAGGCGTGGGAACGCTTCGCGGGCGAGGGGTACGGCTCGCGCTACCTGAACCAGGCGGCCATGAGCGGATTCAACTGGACCCACCAGGCGGACCTGCTGTCGCCCTACGCCGACGCCTTCTTCGAGCAGGTCGGCGGCATCTTCGTCGAGCGCGACCGCGAGTTCGCGACCGTGTTCTACGGCGGGCTCTTCCCGGGCTACCGCGTCGAGCAGGACACCCTCGACCGTGCCCAGACGCTCCTCGACGCCACGCCGGAGGAACAGGCGGTGCTGCAGCGCATGCTGCGGGAATCGATCGATGAAATCGGTCGCGCCGTCGCCTGTCGCGAGTACGCGGCCAGCTAGCGGAGTAGCAGAAGGGAACTCAGCGGGACATTCACGATCCGTGGGTCGTTCACGTCAACAGCAGTCTGGGTAATAAGCACGCCAAAGGGCGCGTTGTTTGCGCTGGTCTCGAGGAAGCTGCGAATCCCCTCCGAGTCCCGGAGCGGATCAATCCGTGCCTGGTACTTCACCTCAAGGGGGATCCGCCGATCTCCGACCGTCAGAATGAAGTCGACCTCGGGCGCTCCAGGGCGCCCGGGAAAGTGGGCTACCTGCAGCCCACTAATGCTGTTGAGGCAAGCCCCCACCACACTCTCCGCGATATGCCCTGCTTGAGTAGTCATCTCAGGGCGCCTCCGGAGCTGCTGGACATCAAGGGGGATTTCCTCCTGCAGCCAACTTGCGCGCAGCCCATGATCGGCCAGACAGAGCTTCGGGTTGCCACGCCTCCGCTTGAGTCGGATCTCCAGCGGGTTTATGCGGCGGATGAGCAATGACTCGTCGAGGAAGCTCAGGTAGCTGCGTATGCGCTGGACGCCCGTGTTGGCGCTCAACGCACGCTGCGCCTCACGCGCAAACAGCTGCGGACCAGGAGTCTGACCTGCATACCGGCACGCGAGACGGAAGACCTCTTCGAGCAACTCCGGGTCGCGCCGTCTACCGCGGTCTCCCAGCCGAAGGTCGTGCTGGATAACCCTGCGCACGACCGTTTCATTGAGCTGCTCGGCAACGTCAGGCCAGGGCGCATCGTAGTTCGCTTGCGCGAGCGGGTAGCCGCCACGCTCGGAGAACCTGCGAAAGGCTTCATCGCGGTCGGGGCCTCGCGCCTCCCCCTGCTCGCGGAGGCTGCGCCAGAAGCCGGGGTCAGCCAGAACTTCGAGACCGTTGTCGCGGAGCAGGGGTTCGCCGACATCGAGTCCGGCGAATGCGCCGATCTCGGTGAGCGAGAGCGTGCCACCCTCAAGCGTCGTGATGCGACCAGCCAAGCTGTCACGTCCACGCTCGATTCGAAGCGCCGAACTCCCTGTGACAACCACACTGACGGTCGAGCTGTCGACCAAGAACTTCAATTGGGTGTCCCAACCACGCAGATTCTGAACCTCGTCGAGGAAGAGATAGACCTTCCTGCCTTCTTGGGCAGCCTGGTTGAGCGTCGAACCGAGAACGGCGTGTTCGAACCACTCCACAATGCGAAGAAGAGGAGACTCGAGCCGGGCAAACTCCTGGAGGTCGTCGAATTGGACCCGCAGGACGCTCCGCGGGTCGACCCCCTCTCGCAGAAGGTCGTCGATGAGGTGCAACTGCGCGGTGGTCTTGCCGATCTGGCGGTGGTCCCCGCAGTACTACGACCGGAGCAAGGGACTGCATGAGGCGCCGCCGGACACCCGCGACAAGGTGTCGTCGCGTCGGTGGCAGAGACGGCATCGGGTGGTCTTCCCACCACGGATTCGTTCGCTGAAGCGCAGCGACAAAGGATGCGGAAAACGCGAATTCCGGAGAGAGCGGGGAGGTTCCCATCAGCCCTCCTTGTTGGCAACTACCAAGGGGAGTCTAGCTGACTCCGGGGAGGCGCTCGCGGAGGGCGTCGACGAGGCCGGCGATGGGGACGCGCACCTGTGCCTGGCTGTCGCGCTCGCGGATGGTGACAGCCTCGTCCTCGAGCGTGTCGAAGTCGACGGTAACGCAGAAGGGCGTGCCGATCTCGTCCTGGCGGCGGTAGCGGCGGCCAATCGACTGGGTCTCGTCGTACTGGGTCATCCAGTGCGAGCGGATGAGCGCGTGGACGCGCCTGGCGGTGGGCGTGAGCGTGGCCTTCTTCGAGAGGGGCAGCACCGCCACCTTGATGGGGGCGATGGCGGGGGGCAGCTTCAGCACCACGCGCTCGTCACCCTTCTCGTCGGGCTCGACGGTGTAGCTCTCGATGAGCGCGACGGCCACCGTACGGGTCAGTCCCAGGGCCGGCTCGATGACGTAGGGCGTGAAGCGATCGCGCGTCTCCTCGTCGAAGTAGGTCAGATCCTGGCCGCTGTGGCTGCTGTGCGCCTTCAGGTCGTAGTCGGTGCGATTGGCGATGCCTTCGAGCTCGCCCCAGCCCCAGGGGAATTTGTATTCGATGTCGCTGGTGCCGTCGCTGTAGTGCGAAAGCTCCTCGGTCGTGTGGGGGCGGATGCGGATGCGGGAGGGGTCGATGCCGATGGTCTCGGCGTGCCAGCGCTGGCGCTCGTCGATCCAGTAGCGGTACCACTCGGGGGCGTCGGCCGGGCGGCAGAAGAACTCCACCTCCATGCACTCGAATTCGAGCGTGCGGAAGATGAAGCGGCCGGGGGTGATCTCGTTGCGGAAGCTGTTGCGGGTCTGGGCGATGCCGAAGGGGAGCTTGCGGCGCATGGAGCTGCGCACGTTCTCGAAGTTCACGAACATGCCCTGCGCCGTCTCGGGGGGCAGGTAGGCGGTCGAGCCTTCGTCGACGACGGGGCCCACCTGGGTCTGGAACATGAGGTTGAAGAGGCGCGGCTCGGTCAGCTCGCCCCCGCAGTTGGGGCAGCGCACGCGGCCCTCGGCGTCGCGCACGATCTCGCCGTACTGGCCCTCGTCGATGTGGTCGGGGCGGAAGCGCTGGCGGCAGCCCTTGCAGTCCACGAGGGGGTCGTTGAACGCCTCGGTGTGGCCGCTCGCGACCCAGACTTCGGGATTCGTCAGCATGGCCGCGTCGATGCCGACCACGTCGTCGCGCTCGCGCACCATGGCGCGCCACCAGGAGTCTCGGATGTTGCGCTTCAGCTCGACGCCGAGGGGGCCGTAGTCGTAGGTGTTGGCGAAACCGCCGTAGATCTCGGCGGAGGGGAAGACGAAGCCGCGACGCTTCGCGAGGGAGACGATGGTATCGAGGTCGGGTGCGGGCACGGGTGCTCCTATCTCGCGCTGGCTGCGCAGTGGGAGGCTTCACAGTAGCCCAAGGGGGAGTTAGGCCCCAGAGTCGAGCGCCTCGACGAGCATCTCCAGGGCATGCTCGGCTATCTGCTCCATGATGGCCACGCGCGAGCCCTCGAAGTGCACCTCTTCGCTGACCGTGCCGTCGGGGCCGGCGAGCGCGAAGGAGACGCCGCCGATGGGCTTGGGCGAGCGGCCGCGGATGGGACCGGCCATGCCGCTCTCGGCGACGACGTAGTCGACGCCCGCGCGCTCGCGCACGGACCCGGCAATGGCGGCGACGGCGACCGGGCTCACCGTGCCGTGCTCGCGCAGGAAATCGATGGAGACACCAAGCGTGTCGGGCTTGGAGCTCATGGTGTAGGCGACGAGGCCGCGCTCGAACCATTTCGAGGCGCCAGATACGCTGATGAGCCTCGCCGAGATGAGGCCGCCGGCCGTGCTCTCGGCGACGGCCACGCGCGCCTCGCGGGCCAGAAGGAGCTCGCCGACGCGGGTGGCAAGCGGATCGTTCTCTTGAATGGACATGGCTCGATGCTACGCTGCCCCAATGCCCGAGTACGAGATCAAGATCGTCGACGCCTTCACCAACGAGCGCTACGCGGGGAATCCCTGCGGCGTGGTCACACGCGCGGAGGGGCTCACCGCGGCGCAGATGCAAGCGATCGCGCGCGAGCTGAACCTGAGCGAGACCTCCTTTGTCACGCCCTCGCAGGTGGCCGACATCCGCGCCACGTTCTTCACGCCGAAGAAGGAGATCCCGCTTGCGGGACACCCCACCATCGCGACCATGCACACGCTCGTGGAGGAAGGCCGCTTCGACCTCAGCGGCGGAGCACGCCGCGTCGTGCAGGAGCTGAGCATCGGCGTGCTGCCGGTTGACCTTGAGCCCACGGACGACGGGCGCGTCCGAGTCGTGATGACGCAGGCGGCGCCGGAGTTCCTGCGACGCCTCGACCGGAGCGTGTACGCGCAGGCGCTCGGCATCTCGACCTCGGACATGCTCGACGGCGTGCCGGTCCAGGTGGTCAGCACGGGGACGCCGCAGGCGATGGTGCCGGTCAAGTCGCTGGAGGTGCTCGAACGGGTGCGGCCCGACCTCCAGCACCTGAGCGACCTGGAGGAAGTGGGCCACTACTTCAGCACGCACGTGTTCACGCTGGAGGCGTACGACCCGGCCAACAAGGCGCACGCTCGACACTTCGGCCCCTCATCCGGGGTCACCGAGGATCCCGTGACGGGGAGCGCCACGGGAGGGATGGCGGCCTACCTCTGGCGCTACGGCCTGGTGCGCGAGACCTCGTACACGGTGGAGCAGGGACACATCATGGGGCGCCCCGGGCTGGTCGAGGTTGAGGTGGACGGGGAGGGCGACGAGCCCACGGGCGTACGCATCGCGGGCACCGCCGTCACGGTCCTGCGCGGAACGATCACGGTCTAGCGCACCGCCGTCAGGCGGTGGCTCCGCCGAGCACGCGGGATTTGTTGGGCTGGCGGGAGTTCGCCAGTACAGCGGCAGCCCCGCTAGTCCCCGATCGTGAATCCGAGAAGGTACCCGAACACGGTCAGGGGGAGCATGAGCAACGCACTGCAGAGGAAAAAGCCGAGAACAGGTGGCCAGCGGTCGCGCCAGCGGAAGATCACTGCAACGACAACCGCCAAGGGCACGCAACCGAGAGCAAGCCACTCGCTGACCCGGTACCCAATGTCCCTGTTTGCTCTCGAGTCGTCCAAGCTGTGGTGCAGCTCGGGAAAGGCAAGAACGACCAGAACCAACAGGGAGGGAATGGCAGTCGCGCCTGCCCAGACCGCCGTCCGACGGGGGTAGAGAGTCGCCGCCAGGAACGTGCTGGCGGCGAAGAGAGCGGCGACCAGTGCCCGCGCCACCAAGGAGTAGCCACCCAGCGACGGGGCAGCCTCCGCCTCTCCGAGAAACCCCAAGCCGAAGAGAAGGCACCCGTTGGCCGCGAGCAGGGCGGCCGCCAGCCACGGCAGCAGAGGCGCGAGCGAACCCCTCCGGAGGGTCGTCAGGCCATGCTGAAGCCGCCCGCCCGAACCGGCGAGAGCCGCCAGTGGGACGATTGCCAACTCGATTCCATGGTAGCCACCGGAGCCCTCTGGGAGCGGCAAGTGAACAATACCGAGCAAGAGGGCCCCGCCAAACAGCAGAAGCGCTGCGCCCCACACCAGCCACAAGAAAAACTCACCCGCCTCCTCGCTGAGCAGCGCCCCGTTACCTGGTCGTTGTGTCATCGCGCTGGCATTGTGACGCTACCAGGAAGCTCAGCGCTATTGCGCCCCCGTTCCAGAATGCGAGCCGACCGCCGCGAGACGGTGGCTCTGCTACGCTGCCGCCATGACCCGCGAGGTCGACATGGCCGGCGCCGAGCAGCTTCTGCTCGAGGCGGAGTTCGAGGACCTGAAGCTGCTCTGGTCCTCCAGCAACTACGTCTACCTGGCGAGACTCTGCGCCGGCGACGGCCAGGAGATCGCCGCCGTCTACAAGCCGGAGTCGGGCGAGACGCCACTCTGGGACTTCCCCACCGGCACGCTCTATGCGCGGGAGGTGGCGGCCTACCAGCTCGCGCAGTTGCTCGGGTGGTCGTTCATCCCCCCCACGGTCGTGCGCGACGGGCCGCAGGGTGTGGGCTCGCTCCAGCTCTACGTGCCCCACGACCAGTCCTCGCACTTCTTCGAGCAGCGCGAGGATCCCGCGCTGGTGCCGCACCTCCAACAGATGGCGGTGTTCGACTTCGTGGCCAACAACGCCGACCGCAAGGGCGGCCACTGCCTGCTCGACGAGCAGGGCCGCATCTGGGGCATCGACCACGGGCTCTGCTTCCACCGCGAGTACAAGATGCGCACCGTGATCTGGGACTGGGCGGAGCAGCCCATCTCGGACGAGTGGCTGGCCGACGTGGAGCAGGCGGCGCTGGCTGTCGCGGGCGGCCTGGAGGAAACCGAAGCGCTTAACGCCCTCCTCTCCCGCGACGAGATCGGAGCGCTACTCGGACGCGCCGACCGGTTGCTACGGACGCGCGCCATGCCGGCGCCTGGGCCACACCGCAGCTATCCCTGGCCGCTGGTCTGAGCGCCCTCAGCCCGGAAGCTGGAGCAACTGCAGGGTATTCCCGTCGGGGTCGGCGAAGGTCGCGACCCAACCTCCCCAGCGCTCCTGCTCGGGCGGGCGTGAGAACACGACGCCACGGTCCGAGAGGCGGCGGTGGGCGGCGGCGATATCCGCCACCTCGAAGTGGACCATGATTCGCAGCGGATCGCGGTTGGGACCGTGAACCTCTTCGTGGGCAGCCACGCTGAGGCGGAAGCGGCCCCACTCGAAGTTCGCGAAGGCGCCCTTCACGCTGCGCGGAACGAGACCGAGCACGTCGCGGTAGAAGGCGAGCATCTCCGGGTACCGGTCCGTCCAGATGATGACGCCGGCGACGCCCTCGATCTCGCTGCCGTCCGCGCTGGCCACAGGGGCTACGCGAGCGGGCGGAACGTGCGTCCGCCCTCACCGGCGACGGCGTGGCCCAGGCCCGGGAAGGGGAAGTGGCCGCTCGCGATGAGCGCGCCCTCCGCCTCGATCCGCGCCATGAGCACCTTGCGGCTGGCGGCTGAGGAGACCTTGTCGACATCGGCGCCGGCGCACCAGCCGTCTTCACGCACCTGTACGGGCTGGTGGGCAGCATCGCCGAGGAGATAGGCGCGTTCGCCCGCGCTTGAGACGACGAAGGAGACGTGTCCGGGGGTGTGGCCCGGCGTGGGGACGGTCACAAGCTCACTGGTGACGGCGTGCTCGCCCTCGACCAGGTCGAGGAGGCCCGCCGCCTCGATGGGCCCGAGCGAGTTGTCGTATTGGGCCGCGGTCCGCATCTCGTCGCTGCTCGTCCAGTAGTCCCACTCGGTTTGCTGGACCACGTGGCGGGCGTTGGGGAAGAGGGGTACGGCAGCGCCGTTCTCGTCGACGGTGTTCCAGCCGGTGTGGTCGAAGTGGAGGTGGGTGAAGACGACGATGTCGACATCGCCGGGGCGTACGCCGGCTGCTTCCATAACGGAGGGCAGCGCCGTTTCCTCCTTCAGCGGCATGGGCGCGGGGCGACCGCCAAGCCCGGTATCGACGAGGATCGTGCGACCCTCGCTCGCGACCAGCCAGGCGCCGAGGTTGAGCGTCAGGTTGCCGTCGGCGTCGAGGAATTCTCCGTAGTCATCCCAGGCGTCGGCGGGGACGTCGGGGTAGAACATCGACGGGGGCATCGCGGCCCAGCTGTCCTGAAGAGCGATGAGCTCGGCGTTGCCGACCTGCGTGCGCTGGAACTGCCCCATCTCGATCCCCCTGCCGCTCCGTTGCGGGCGCGCGCAGTATGTGACGGGCGTGTCGCCCTCGTCTATGCGCGAGGCAGCGCTCGCTACAATGGCGGCGTGCACGGTGTGGCAGCGGAAGCGATCGCGGTCAGGCGGGACTTCACGTTAAGTGAGGTGGAGGTCGTGTTTCGGGCGGGGCGCGTCGAGCTCTCGGGGCCGCGCCGAGGAGCCGAACCGGTCCCACTCGAGCCCACGGTCGAGGCCCTGCGCCAGCATGTGCGCGTCGACGACGACGGTCGCTACCGCCCGTTGAGCGGCGCGCGCACGATGCCGGGCGGCTGGCGCGTCTCGCTGCCAGAGAGCCTAGCCGAAGCGGCAATTGAGGCCGTCTACCCGCAGGCGCTCCTCCACCAATACCAGGCGGCGGCGGGAACGCTCCGGGTCGTCGCGTTCGAGGAGGTGATCGCGCGCCAGCGCGGCCGCTATCGCGTCGCGGGGGAGCTCGATGCCGAGGGTCGCCAACAGGCGCGCGCCGTGCTCTGCGGGGGCTGCGTGCGCACGCCAGTGTGGACAGCGGAGACGGCAACGGACGACGGCATCCTCTGCCCCGAGCCATGCAGCGTCATGATCGCCCTCTGCCGCGAGGCCGCCTTGTGGCAGCAGGAACCGCCCCCTCCGTCGACACCCGATCCCTACGTTGCCTTCGCCGACTTCGCCACGCCGGGGAACGAGACTCGCGAGGCCTACCTCGCCGGGATGCCCGTGGGGGCCATGCGTGGATAACGCCGATCTGCGCGAGCGCGCGGGAGCGCTCTTCCCGGGGGGAGTCTCCAGCCCCGTGCGCTCCTTCCGCGCGACCGGGGGCGAACCGGTCCCGATCGCGCGCGCGTCCGGTTCACGCGTGTTCGACGCGGAGGGCGCCGAGTACATCGATTATGTCGCGGCCTACGGCCCGCTCATTCTTGGCCACGCACACCCCACGGTCGTGGCGGCGCTCGGGAAGGCCGCCGGGCACGGCACCGCCTTCGGGGCGCTCTCGCCGGGGGAGGTCGAGCTAGGGGAGCGCATCAGCCAGGCCACCGGCCTCGAACGGCTGCGTTTCGTGAACTCCGGTACCGAAGCGACGATGACGGCCATCCGGCTGGCGCGGGCGGCCACCGGACGCGACCTCGTGGTCAAGTTCGAGGGGTGCTACCACGGCCACAGCGACGGCCTGCTGGTGAAGGCGGGCAGCGGCGTCGCGACGCTCGGCCTGAGCGACTCCGCGGGGGTGCCGGCGTCGGTCGCGGCAGGGACCGCCGTGCTGCCCTACAACGACCCCGACGCGCTCGTGCAGTGGTTCGACCGCCACGGGGCCGAGACGGCGGCGGTGATCGTGGAGCCCGTGGCGGGAAACATGGGCGTCGTGGCCCCCGAAGACGCCTTCCTCGAAGCGCTCCAGACGGTCCCACGTGACCAGGGCGCGCTGCTGATCAACGACGAGATCATCACCGGCTTCCGGCTGCGTTACGGCCTCAGCGGCCTCCTGCCGGACGCCGACATCGTCTGTCTCGGAAAGGTCATCGGGGGCGGGTTGCCGGTGGGGGCGCTGGGCGGACGGGCGGAGCTGATGTCGCTGCTGGCGCCGGAGGGACCGGTGTACCAGGCAGGGACGCTCAGCGGGAATCCGATGGTGATGGCCGCCGGCGTGGCCACGCTGGACGCGCTTCAGGACGGTACGGCGCACACCCGCATTGAGGAACTCGCACAGCACCTCGAGAACGGCCTCGGGACGGCCGTGCGCCGCAGCGAGGCCGGGGCCTGCGTGGTGCGGCAGGGCTCGCTGCTCTCGCTCTTCTTCCGCTCCACGGCGCCACGCGACTACGCCGAGGCCGCAACCTCCGACACGGCCACGTTCGCGCGATTCCACCAGGCGATGCTGGCTCGCGGCATCATGCTGCCGCCGTCGCAGTTCGAGGCGTGGTTCGTCTCGGCAGCGCACACGGAGGCGGACATCGACCGCACCGTGCGCACCGCCGCCGAGGCGCTGCGCGAGGCGAGTCCCGGGCCGGTGGCAAGCCGCGCCGGGCCGTGAGCGCCCTCCGCATCGGGACGCGCGCGAGCCGCCTCGCGCTCCTGCAGACCGAGATCGTAGCTTCGCGCCTGAGGCAGGCGTGGCCTGAAGTCGCACTCGAAGTCGTCGAGATCACGACGGCGGGCGACCGTGATCGCACAAGCCCCCTGACCTCAGGCGAGGGCGCGGGCTGGTTCACCTCCGCCATCCAGGACGCGCTCCTGGCGGGCGAGGTGGACGTGGCGGTGCACAGTTACAAGGACCTGCCGACGGCGCGTCCCGAGGGGCTCGTGATCGCCGCCGTTCCCCAGCGCGCCGACCCGCGCGATGCGCTCGTCTCGCGCGACGGAGCCACGCTCGCGGGGCTCCCCCAGGGCGCGGTCGTGGGCACCAGCAGTCCCCGCCGAGCCGCGCAGACGGCCGCCCTCCGACCTGACCTCGTGCTGCGCCCCATCCGCGGGAACGTCGACACGCGCCTGGCGAAGGTAGACGCGGGGGAGTACGACGCGGCGATCCTCGCGATCGCCGGGCTTGAACGGCTGGGGCTGGCGGAGCGGGCGAGCCACGTGTTCGGGTTCGAGGAGATGCTGCCCGCGCCTGCGCAGGGGGCGCTCGCCGTCGAGTGCCGCCGCGACGACTCCGAGACGCTACGACTGCTCGCTACCATCGACGACCGGGAGCTACGCGGGCTCGTCTCCGCGGAGAGGGCCTTCCTGGCTGCACTCGAAGCCGGCTGCGACTTCCCCGCCGCCGCCTACGCCGAGAGTTTTGGCACCACGCTGAAGCTGCACGGGCTGGTTGCGCCCGAGGGCGTCATCGTGCGCTCGAAGGTGGGGGGACCGATCAGCGCCGGGCCGGGGCTCGGTCGAGCGCTGGCGAAGGAACTCCTGGAACTCGCGGAGCAGCGCCAGTCCTGAGCGCCTAGCCGACCCGGACGATGAGGGCGTCACCCTGGCCGCCCCCGCCGCAGAGCGAGACCGCTCCGAGGCCGCCGCCGCGACGGCGCAGCTCGTTCAGGAGCGTGACCATGAGCCGCGCGCCAGTCGCGCCGAGGGGATGGCCGAGGGCGACCGCGCCTCCGTTCGGGTTCACGCGTGCCGGGTCGAGGTCGAGCATGCGCGCGGACCAGAGGGCGACGGAGGCGAACGCCTCGTTGATCTCGACGACGTCGAGGTCTGACGCCTTTAGCCCGGCGCGGTGGAGGGCGGCATTGATAGCCTGGGCGGGGCGCTCGTGCAGGGTCGCATCGGGACCGGCGATCTGGCCGTAGGCGACAATCTCGGCGATGGGCTCCACACCGAGCTCGGCAGCAGCCTTCTCGCTCGCGACAATGACGGCCGCGCCGCCGTCGCTGATCTGGGAGGCGTTGCCCGGGGTCGTCGACCCCTCAGACGTGAAGACGGGGCGGAGGCGGGCGAGCGACTCAGCGGTAACGGTGTCGCGAATGCCCTCGTCGTGCTCGACTCGGACCGTCTGGCCGCGACGCGCGGGCACGTCGACCGGGACGATTTCCCTGCCGAAGTGGCCGCTGTCGCGAGCGCACGCGGCGCGCTGGTGGCTGCACACGGACCACTCGTCCTGCTCCTCGCGGGTGATGCCGAGGGCATCGTTCTTGGCATCCGCGGACTCGCCCATGGAGCAGTCGTCGAACGCGCACCAGAGGCCGTCGTGCTGCAATGCATCGACGAGCGGGCCGTGGCCGAGGCGCCCGCCCCAACGCACGTCGGGGAGGATGAAGGGGGCATTGCTCATCGACTCCATGCCACCCGCCACGATGACATTAGCTTCGTCGAGGCGGATGGAGCGATCGGCCATAGCGATGGCGGTGAGGCCGGAGAGGCAGACCTTGTTGATGGTGGTCGCGGGGACGGTCATGGGGATGCCGGCGCCGCTGGCCGCCTGGCGGGCGGTGATCTGCCCGGCGCCCGCCTGCACCACGTGGCCGAAGAGCACCTCGTCGACCGCCTCCGGGGGCACGGAGCCACAGTCGAGGGCGCCCCGTATGGCGGCCGCACCAAGCTCGGTCGCGCGGAGGGGCCGCAGGCCTCCCCCAAAGCGTCCGATGGGTGTTCGCGCCGAACCAACGATCACCGACTTCATGGCATGTCTCCCTTTTCGCTTCCATGACTGTACGCCAGAGGCGGCCGCCGACGATGGCGGACGCCGCAAGCGAGCGGTAGGGTTCGCGCCATGAGTCCAGTTGCGATCGTCACGGGCGCCGGTTCGGGCATCGGCAGGGCCGTGGCCCTCGCGTTCCTGCGCGAGGGCCACTCGGTCGCGCTCGCGGGAAGACGCGCGCAGACACTCCGCGCCAGCATCGCCGAGGCCGGCGCCGATGGCGAGCGCGCGATCGCCGTCACGACCGATGTGCGAGAGCCCGCCTCGGTACGGGAGCTGTTCGACTGGACGGTCGACCGCTTCGGACGGCTCGACGTGCTGTTCAACAACGCCGGCATCGGGGCGCCGCCACGGCCGCTGGAAGAACTGACCTTCGAGCAGTGGCAGGCGGTGGTCGAGACGAACCTGACGGGAGCGTTCCTCTGCACGCAGGAGGCGTTCCGCGTGATGAAGGCGCAGGATCCGCAGGGCGGGCGCATCATCAATAACGGCTCCATCTCGGCGACGACGCCGCGCCCGAATTCCGCCCCGTACACCGCCACGAAGCACGCCATCACCGGCCTCACGAAGTCGACCGCGCTCGACGGGCGCGCCTACGACATCGCCTGCGGGCAGATCGACATCGGGAACGCCACCTCGCCGATGACCGCAAAGATGGAGCGGGGCATGCCGCAGGCCGACGGCAGCGTGCGTCCCGAGCCCACGATGGACGTGGAGAACGTCGCGAAGGGGGTGCTCTACATGGCCAGCCTTCCCCTCGACGCAAACGTGCTCACGCTGACGGTGATGGCGACGAAGATGCCGTTCGTGGGGCGTGGATAGGGACCGTGAGGACCGCCGGCGCAATCGTCCTGCTCGGGGCCGCGGTGGTCGTCCTAGCGGGCTGTGGTCGCTGGGCGGAGGTCGAGGCATGTCCTGAAGGCACGGACAAGTGGACCGAATACCAGCTCTTCTTCGGGCTGAGCCAGAGCGACGGGGGGACGATCTCGGAGGAGGCGTGGCGCGAGTTTCTCGCGGACACGGTGACGCCGCGTTTCCCCGATGGGCTGACGGTGCTCTCTGGCAACGGGCAGTGGCGCGACTCGAGCGGCGCGATCCTGCGGGAGGGGAGCAAGCTGCTCATCATCTACGCCCCGCCCGGGGACGAAGGGCGGCGCGCCATCGACGAGATTTCGGAGAAGTACGAGCGGCGCTTTAACCAGCAGACCGTGCTGCGCGTGATCAGCAGCACCTGCGTCTCCTTTTCCTGAACAGGAGAGCGACATGACCGAACCCGTCCGCAAGCGCTTTCGGGTGGGCTGGAGCCCGGAGGAGGCGTTCGTCCGCTTCACGGAAGGCATCGCGGAGTGGTGGCCGTTGGGCACGAACTCGGTCGGCGGAGCGGATGCCGAGACGTGCGCCTTCGAGGGTCGTGAGGGCGGTCGGGTCTTCGAACGCGGCCGCGACGGCTCGGAGGCGGTGTGGGGGACGGTGCTCGCGTGGGACCCGCCCCAACGGGTCGTGTTCACCTGGCACGCGGGACGCAGTCCCGACACTGCGCAGGAGATCGAGGTCACCTTCACGCCGGAAGGGCGAGATACACACGTCGTGCTCACGCATGGGAACTGGGATGTGCTGGGGGAGGGAGCCGAGGGCGCTCGCCGCGTGTACGCCTTCGGCTGGACCGCAGTGCTCGCACGCTATCGCAAGCGCTGGTACGCAGACGCGCTGCTCTCGCTTGCCTCGCGCCTGGGCCGCCGCCGGAGGTAGCGCGAAGCCGCTAGGCTACCGGAGCCGTGTCCAGCGACCAGCACTCCCCTGACTCCGACCCGTTTCCGCTGGTCGAGCGCGCCTTCGTCGAGGTCGCGGTTAACAGCGGTCAGCCGGCACGCCATCCCTTCACCTACGCACGCCCGGACGGGCTGGAGGTGTGGCTGGGGCAAGCGGTGTTCGTCCCGTTTGGGAGCCGCGTCCTGCAGGGCATCGTGCTTGGCGAGACGGACGCACCGCCCGCGCAGGAGGCGCGTCCCATCGAGGCCGTCGCCGACCCGCAGCCAGTGCTCGACGGCCCCCACCGCACGCTCGCCAGGTGGCTGAGCGACCGCTACCTCGCACCCCTGTGGGAGTGCGTGACGACGTGTCTGCCCTCGGGCTACGGGCAGCGCTCGATGACGGTCGTCTCGCCCGTCGACCTGCCCCTGCTCCTCCCCAGCGAGCCGCGCGACCAGCGCGTGCTCCAGTACCTGGCTGAGAACGGCCAGACCTCCCTCGACACGCTCCGCGAGGCGCTCGGGCAGGCGCCGAGGGATCTCCTCCAACGACTGCAAGCGAGCGGCCACCTGACCGTCGCGCAGGGGCTCGCCCGGCCGGCGGGACGTCCTCGCATGGAGCGTCGCGTTGCGCTAGTGGCGGAGCCCGAGTTCGCTCGCAGGCACGCCCGCGAGCTGTCCGAAAAGGCGCCGCGTTCGGTGTCGGCGCGCGTACTGGAGCGACTCGCGGAGGCGCGCGACACGACCCTGACGGAAGTACGGGAGCTGGGAGCGCAGCGCCGACACCTCGACGACCTGGCGGAGGGCGGCTGGCTGCGCGAGTACGAGGCGCGCGTCGAGCGCGACCCGATCGGCGAACGGCTGCCGGAAGCGCTCCCGCCGGCGAGGCTCACGGCGACACAGGGGGAGGTGCTGCAGGCCATCGCGGGCACTCCCGGGGAGTACCTGCTCCACGGGGTCACGGGTTCGGGCAAGACCGAGGTGTACCTCGAACTGGCGCGCCGAACGCTTGCGGCGGGCGGCGGAGTCATCGTGCTCGTCCCCGAGATCTCGCTGACGCCACAGGCGATCCGGCGGTACGGCGAGCAGTTCCCGGCGGAGATCGCGGTGCTGCACTCCAGCCTTAGCGCGGGCGAGCTGTACGACCAGTGGTACCGCATCCAACGGGGGGAGTCGCGGTTGGTGGTGGGGTCGCGCAGCGCCATCTTCGCGCCCGTCGTGAACCTGGGGCTGGTGGTGCTCGACGAGGAGCACGAGTGGACCTACAAGCAGGTCGATCCGCAGCCCCGCTACCACACGCGAGATGCCGCCGCGGAACTGTGCCGGCTGTCGGGCGCGACCCTCGTCCTCGGCAGCGCAACGCCGGACGTGACCACCTACCACCGCGCTGAAGTCGGCACGCTGACACGCCTCGACCTCCCCTCGCGCGTGATGGCGCTCGACAGCGGGGAGACAAAGACCGTGCCCCTCCCCAACATCACCGTGGTCGACATGCGGGAGGAGCTGAAGGCGGGGAACCGTGGGGTCTTCAGCGTGCCGCTCAGGAACGCCCTGCGACGGGCGCTGGAGGAAAAGGAACAGTCGATCCTGTTCGTGAACCGGCGCGGGGCGGCGCGCTTCCTGTTATGTCGCGCGTGCGGCCACCTCCCCACCTGCCCCTCCTGCGCCCTCGCGATGGGGCTCGACACGCGCGACCCGCTCCATCCCCTCGTTTTCTGCCACCACTGCGGGCGCAGCCGCCAACAGGAGACAACCTGCCCCGAGTGCGGGAGCGCCCGCTACCGCCCCTTCGGCGTGGGCACGCAGCGCATCGAGGAGGAGGCGAAACGCGCCTTCCCCCGTGCCCGCGTAACGCGCTGGGACAGCGACGCCGCCAGCCGCAAGGGGAGCCACGAGCGCATCCTGCAGTCGCTGGAGGCGCGCGAGGTCGACATCCTCGTGGGCACGCAGATGCTGGCGAAGGGGCTCGATCTGCCCGCCATGACGGTCGTGGGCGTGGTCGACGCGGACGTGGGGCTGAGCCTTCCCGACTACGTCGCCCATGAGCGCACGTTCCAGCTGCTAAGCCAGGTGGCGGGGCGAGCGGGGAGGCGGGAGCGGCAGGGCGAGGTCTACATCCAGACGTACGAGCCGGACGCCCCACCCATTCGCGCCGCCGCTGACCATGACTACCGCGGCTTCTTCGCGCACGAGACCCAGCACCGGCGGCGAGCCGGCTACCCGCCGTTCGGGGGAATGGCGCGGCTCACCTACCGACACGCGAATCAGGAGCGAGGGCTGGAGCACGCCTCGCAGGTAGCGGCCGAGCTGCGCACGCGCCGCGACGCCGCCGGCTGGCCCGACCCGGACGTGCTCGGACCCACGCCTGCCTACGTGCGGCGCCTGCGGGGAGAGTACCGCTGGCACATCCTGCTGCGCGGTCGAGACCCGCGCGCGCTCGTTGAGTTGGTCACCTTGGGGAGACGCTGGAGCATCGACATCGACCCCGTGAGCCTTCTTTAACCATTTCTTTCCCTACTGGTTCTTTCCCTACTGTGTTGACGTGGGCTCTGATATCCTCAGGCCTGACCGCCCGATTTCGCGCGCGGGTGAGGAGTCATGCAGCGACCCACCGGTCCCTGGCGCCGAATCGCCCTCATCTTCCCCGGTCAAGGCTCCCATAGCGTCGGCATGGGTGAGAGTCTCTATCACGCTTCCCGCGCTGCCCGCGAAGTCTTCCGGCGAGCGGACGAGGTGCTGGAAACGAAACTCTCCAAGCTGTGCTTCGAGGGGCCGGCGGTTGAGCTCGAACGGACGATCAACCAGCAGCCCGCAACCTTCACGATTTCGATGGCCTGGCTCGCAGCGCTGCGCGAGCGCTGGGGCATGCTGGACCGCAAGCTGCAGCCCCACGTCATGGCGGGGCACTCGATGGGCGAGTTCACGGCCGCCGTGGCGGCGGGCTCGCTCGAGTTCGAGGAGGGACTGCTCCTGGTGCGCGAGCGCGGCCGCGCCATGGACGAGGCGGGCATCGCGAATCCGGGAGGCATGGCCTCCATCATTGGCCTCTCCGAGGAGCGCGTGCTGGCCATCTGCGAGGAAGCCGCGGGCGACGACGGCTACGTTGGCATCGCGACACTCAACTGCGAGGGCCAGAACGTCATCTCCGGCGCCATCGGGCCGCTGGAGCGCGCCATGGCTGCGGCCCAGGCAGCGGGGGCGCGCAAGGTCGTGCGCCTGCCCATCACCATCGCTTCCCACTCGCCGCTGATGCAGCGCGCGAGCGACACCATGAGCAAATGGCTCGAACGCTTCCCTCCGCGGGAACCCGAGACGCCGCTCGTCGGCAACATCAACGCCGACGTACTCCGCTCCCCTACCGAGCTCCACGCCGAACTGCGCGACCAGCTCACCTCGATCGTGCGCTGGCAGCGTGGCGTCGAGCGCATGCAGGAGCTCGGCGCCGACCTGTTCGTGGAAGTCGGACCGGGGAACGTGCTCACCAAGCTGGTGCGTCGCATCGATCCGCAAACGAACGTGGTCAGCCTGAGCGACGATCGCACCGGCCTGCTGAGCGAGCGCTTCAACGCCGTCGAGAGCGCCACGCGGTGACCCAGACCCGCGTCGTTGTAACGGGTGTCGGCGCGGTCACCCCAGCCGGGAACACGGCTGAGGAGACGTGGCAGTCGATGCTGGCGGGCCGCAGCGGCGTCGGCCACATCACCCTGTTCGACCCGGAGCCCTTCCCCGTCCGCATCCAGGCAGAGGTGCGCGACTTCGAGATCGACAAGCGCATCAACGCGAAGCAGCAGCGCCACATGAACCGGGGCGTGCGCTTCGCCATGAACTCCGCCCTTGAAGCGCTCGACGACAGCGGACTCACCATCACCGAGGAGAACGCCGAGGACGTGGGCGTCATCTTCGGGTCGGGCGGCGGCGGCTACGAGGAGATCTGGGAGAGCGACCAGGCGCTCCAGAAGCGCGGGCCGCGGCGCGTCTCACCCTTCCTCATCGCCAACTTCGTGGTCGACGCGGCCAGTGGGCACATCTCGATCCACACCGGCGCGCGCGGGCCAAACATGGCCGTCGTGAGCGCCTGCGCGACGGGCGCGGCCGCTATCGGTGCGGCGGCGCACGCCATCCAGCGGGGCGACGCCAGCGCCGTCATCGCAGGGAGCTGCGAGTCCGTGCTGGTGCCCGTGTTCCATGCGACGTGGTGCTCCATGCGCGCCCTCGCAAGCGACAACGAGCATCCCCAGCAAGCGGTCAAGCCCTTCGACCTCAACCGCGACGGCTTCGCCGCGGGCGAGGGCGCGGGCGCGCTCGTCCTGGAGAGCGAGGAGCACGCACGAGCGCGCGGGGCGCGCATCTACTGCGAGCTGCTGGGTTCCGGCACCTCCAACGACGCCTACGACATGATCGCCCTCGACGAGGCGGGCCGGGGTCTGCGGCGCTCGATCCAGAGCGCGCTCCGCGAGGCCGGCATCGAGGCCAGCGAGATCGACTACATCAATCCCCACGGCAGCGGCACGAAGCTGAACGACCGCATCGAGACGCTTGTCGTGAAGGAGATCATGGGGCCAGCCGCGTACAAGGCGTCCATGAGTTCGGTCAAGCCCATCACGGGGCATTGCATGGCAGCGGCGGGCTCGATCGAGGCGGTCGCCTGCATCCTCGCCATCCGCGACCAGAAAGTGCCTCCCACCATCAACTACACGACGCCCGACCCCGAATGCGACCTCGACTACGTGCCCAATGTGGCGAAGTCCCGCCCCGTGCGCACCACGCTGAGCACGTCCGTGGGGCTTGGCGGCCACAACGCCGCGGTTATCTTCCGCGCCATGAACGGAGCGGCCTGATGAGACGCGCCCTTGTTACTGGAATCGGGGCGGTCACGCCCGTCGGGGCCACGGCGCCCGAATCGTGGCGCAACCTGCTCGCCGGGGTCTCCGGCATCGCGGCCATCCAGGCGTTCGACGCGAGCGACTTGCCCGTCCGCATCGCTGGCGAAGTGAAGGATTTCTCGCCGGACGTCATCAACTCGAAGGCGGCCCGGCGCATGTCGCGCTTCGCCCAGTTCTGCGTGACGGCTGCCCATGAGGCGGTAGCGGACGCGGGACTGGAGCTGACCGACGAGGAGCGCCCGCGGGCGGCCGTAGCTCTTGCAACCGGCGCGGGCGGCGTGCTCAACACCTTCCTTGAAACCGAGAACTACCTCTTGAAGGGGCCCTCCCGGGTGAGCCCCTTCTTCGTGCCCCTGATGGCGCCGAATATGGGCGCCTGCCAGGTAAGCATGCACCTTGGCCTGCGGGGGCCCACGCTTGCCTCCACGGCTGCCTGCGCCAGCGGGCTCTACAGCTACATCGAGGCGAAAGCGCTCATCGAGAGCGGCCTCGCTGACGTGGTCGTGGCCGGAGGTGGCGAAGCTGCCATCCACCCCGTCTCCGTGGCCGGGCTGGCCAACATGAAGGCCCTCAGCCGCCGCAACGACGACCCCGAGGGCGCCTCGCGCCCCTTCGACCGCGAACGCGACGGCTTCGTCTTCGGCGAAGGCGCCGCGGTCTTCGTGGTCGAATCCGAGGAGCGGGCGCGGAAGCGCGGCGCGCGCATCTACGCCGAGATCGCGGGGGGCGCCCTCAGCAGCGACGCTTACCACATCACCGCGCCGCGCGACGACGGCAGCGGCGCCGTCCAGGCGATGGCGGGCGCGCTCGCAGCCGCCGGGATGCGCGCCGAGGAGATCGACTGCATCTCGGCGCACGGCACCGGCACACCGCTGAACGATGTCTCCGAGACGCGCGCGATCAAGATCGCCTTCGGAGACCACGCTCGCTCAATCCCGGTTAGCGCCACCAAGTCGATGGTGGGACACCTGTTGGGCGGGGCAGGGGCCGTGGGGGCGATGGCCTCCGTGCTGGCTATCTTGGAGGGCTCCGTGCCACCGACCATCAACCTGGAGACCCCGGACCCCGAGTGCGACCTCGATTACGTGCCGGGTGAGGCCCGTGACGTGGACGTACGAGCGGCCATGGTGAATGGATTCGGATTCGGCGGGCAGAACGGCAGCGTGATCTTCCGGCGCTACGAGGGCTAGCGCGGGGCGAGCGCCCGCAGCCGCTCGACGATCGCCGGGAGCTGCTCGAGGACGTACTCGATCTGCGCCTCGGTATTTCCCTTCCCCACGGTCAGTCGCAGGGAGGCGTGCGCGAGATCGTCGTCGATGCCCATGGCCGTGAGTACGTGCGAGGGCTCGAGCGAACCGGTTGTGCAAGCGCTGCCTGAGCTCGCGGCGATCTCGACCATGTCCAGCGCCAGCAGGACGCTCTCGCCCTCGACGTTGCGGAAGCAGCAACTGAAGTTGTTTGGCAGCCGGCGATCGGGGTCGGCCGGGCCCGTCACGACTGTATCGGGGACACGCTCGGGCAGCTCGAACAGCAGCCGGTCGCGCAGGCGGCGGTAGTGGCCCACGCGCTCCTCGCGCTCGGTCCAGGCGAACTCCATGGCGGTGGCGAGGCCGAAGGCGCCGGCGACGTTCTCGGTGCCGGCGCGACGCTCGCGCTCCTGGGTTCCACCGAGAATCAGCGGCTGCCAGGGCGTCCCGCGGCGCACGTAGAGCAGCCCCGCGCCCTTCACGCCGTAGAGCTTGTGCGCGGCCATGCTGAGCAGGTCGACGCCGAGCACCTCGGGCGTTATGTCGACAGACCCCGCAGCCTGTACGGCGTCGGTGTGGACGACCACGTTCGCGTTCTTCGCCTTGGCCAGCGCGGCGGCTTCGGCGACGGGCTGGAGCGTTCCCACCTCGTTGTTGGCCGCCATCAGGGAGAGCACGGTCGTCTCGGGACCGACCGCCGCCTCGAGGGCAGCAAGGTCGACGCAGCCGTCGGCATCGACGGGCAGGTAGGTGGCGCGGAAGCCTTCCCGTTCGAGCTGCTCGACCGTGTGGAGGACGGCGTGATGCTCGACCTGGCTGGTGACGATGTGGTCGCCGCGGCCACGCTCACGCTGGGCCAGGGCGGCCCCGCGGATGGCGGCGTTGTCGGACTCGGTGCCGCCGCTCGTGAAGATGACCTCGCTGGGCTCCACGGAGAGCAGCCTGGCGCAGCGGGCGCGGGCCTCATCGAGCCAGCGGTGGGCGGTCTGCCCTTCGAGGTAGATCGAGGAGGGATTGCCCCAGTCCCGCGAGAACACGGGCCACATCGCCTCGAGCACGCGGGCATCGGGGGGCGTGGTGGCGGCGTGGTCCAGGTAAACGCGCTCCATGCTTCCCTCCGCGTGACACGCCATGCGGCTTTCTTGCCGGGTCTCCTGCTATACTTTAGCTGCGCCCGGCGTTTGCGCGCCGGATTTCGAACGAGAAACCTTGAAGGAGTGCAAATGACGACCGAAGCCACCACCGAGATTCAGCTCGTCACCATCACCGAAGCCGCCGTAGAGAAGGCGAAGGCGCTCCTGGAAGCGCGCGACCTGCCCGAGGGCGCGCTGCGCGTGTTCGTGGCCGGCGGCGGCTGCTCGGGGTACCAGTACGGCATGGCCCTCGCCCGCACGACCGAAGAGGACGACATCGTCCTTGAGCGCAGCGGCGTCCGCATCGTCGTCGACCCGGAGAGCGCCCAGTACCTCGACGGCGCCGAGATCGACTACGTCGACGAGGTCATGAAGAGTGGCTTCAGCATCTACAACCCGAACGCCTCCAAGAGCTGCGCCTGCGGCTCCAGCTTCCAGACGGCCGACGGCAGCGGCCAGGCGCGGGCCTGCGGCTGCTAGTCACTCCCCGGTCTGAATCTCGAAAGGGGCGCACATGCGCCCCTTTCTCGTGTCCTGCCCACCGACCAGCGGCTAGAGGACGTTCCGCATCAGCTCGACGTGGGTGGTGAGGAAGGCCATCGCCTCGCGGGTGGCGCGGCGGAAGCGTGCGAACTCGGCATCCTGGAGGGCCAGGTCGTCGAAGCGCTCCAGCTCCGCCATCGAGTCGAACTCGCCGGCGATGGCGATGGCGTTCGTGCCACCCGAAAGGGCGGCCCAGACGCTGGTGGTGGCGTCGACCCCACGCTCGGCCTGGTACTGGAGCGCTTCGGCGAGCGAGACCACGAATTCGCGACTCTTGCCGGGCAGCACTTCGCCCGTCATCAGGCGCAGGAAGCGTCGCGGGGCGGTTGCCTCCTCGGCGGAGATGAGGCCCTCGGAGTGGTAGGAGAGGCGGTGGATGGAGGCGTCTGTGTGGCCGGGCAGCAGATGGCGCTCGACATCGGCCCATATGCCCGCGAACTGCGAATCCTGGGCCGCGAGGTCGTTCCAGCGCTCGAGTTCTTCGAGCGTGTTGAGGTCCATCACGATCGAGATGGCGTTCGTGGGACCGGTCATCGCCGCCCAGACGGCCGTGCGCGCGCGGATGCCGCGGTTGTCCTGGTGCTCAATAGCGACACGCGCGGCGGCCAGCAACTCACCGGTCTGGCCACGCTCGACGATGCCGCGGATCAGGCGCCGGTACATACACGCTCCCAGCCATTTTCGGCGTCCGCCAGTCTAACAGGCGCGCGGCGCAGTCCCCGGGAAAGCGGGCCGTCTCTCACCGGCCCTTGAAAGAGGGGTCGCGGCGCTCGAGGAAGGCCGCCATGCCCTCGCGGAAGTCCTCGCTGCCGAACATGGGCCGGAGCTGGAGGTAGGTGTGGTCGACCGCCGTCTCGAAGGTCTCGTCCATGCCGAGGCGCATCATGCGCTTCGTGGCCTGCACCGAGTAGGGGGCGTTGCTGGCGATACGGGCGGCCACGGCGGCGACCTCGTCCATGAGCTGGTCGTGGGGGACGACGCGGTTCACGAGGCCGAGCTCCAGCGAACGCTGCGCATCGAGCACGTCGCCCATGAAGGCGATTTCGGCCGCCTTCGCCCAGCCCACGAGGCGGGGGAGGTACCAGGTGCCGCCCGACTCGGGCAGCACGCCGCGCCGCACGAAGACGGCGCCCAGCTTGGCCTGGTCGCTCGCGATACGGATATCGCAGCCCAGGGCCATGTCCATCCCATAGCCGGCGGCGGCGCCGTTGAGCGCGCAGATGACGGGCTTGTCCATGCGGTGGAGTACGAGGGGGGGCGTGTTGTGCAGGTCGAAGAGGCGCAGATCGGGGGAGCCGCCGCCGTCCTCGTCGGCTGCCCGGGCCTTCAGGTCGAGTCCCGAGCAGAAGCCGCGGCCAGCACCCGTGAGCACGACAACGCGCACTTCTGGGTCGATGTTGGCGCGGTCCAGCTCGGCGGAGAGGGCGGCGAGCATGGGGCGGCTGATGGCGTTGAGCCGCTCGGGGCGGTTGAGGGTAAGGGTGAGAACGCCGTCGCACTGGTCAACGATCAGCTCGGTGGTGGACATGGGAGGCCTCCTGTCGCGGGCGAGTCTTACATCCGTCACCGTGGCGGGCAATCAGCGGAGCAGAAACTCCCCGAGGGTGAGGCCGGTGGCGCGCAACTCGGCCGCCATCTCGCGGCCGACCCAGCGGAAGTGCCAGGGTTCATAGACGTAGCCGGTGACCTCTTCGAGCCCCTCGGGATAGCTGAGGACGAACCCGAACTCGTGCGCACGTCCGGCCAGCCAGAGGCCCTCGGGCGTTTTCCCGAACGCCTGGACCAGTTCAAACCCCACGGTCGCACTGGAGAAATCGACGGTGGCGCCAAGCTGGTGCTCGCTGTGACCGGCGCGGGCGCTCACTCGCGAGGCTTCCTCCAGCCCGTAGGTATCGACGTGGTACTGGAAGGTGCCCTGCTGGGTCTCGTAACTTCGGTAGCTGCTGACAATCGCGATCCTGTGCCCTTCGGCGGCAGCCGCCTGAAGCATGGCGAGGAGATCGGGGATGGCAGACTCGATGACGGACTGCGGTCCGTAGGCGTAGGTCTCGGGGACGGGCTGGAGCGACTCGGGCTCGCAGTCATTCTCCAGCCGGTGAAGCTTATCGAGGGGCACGTGGATGTCCCCGCAGGCAACGATGTAGAGGCCATCGGCGTTCGGGGTGGCGGTGGGAGGCGCCGGGGAGGGGGTGGCCGAGGCCGCGGCGCCGCCGGGAGTCGCCTCGACCGGTGTTTCGTCCGGCGCGGGGGAGCGCGCCACTAACTCTTCCTTGACGCTCGGGCTACCACCGCAGGCCACGATGAGAAGAAGGGGAAGCAGAAGGGCGACGAGGGTGAGTGACCTGGTTCCCGGCATCCCCCTGAGGATAGCGCGGGCCACGATTGCCGCTAGCTGGTCTTGAAGGCGCTGATGCGCGGGTCGCGGCGGACGTCGTCTACGAACGCCCGCAGGAGGGCGTTCGTCATGGCGGGGTTCTCGAGTTGGAGGAAGTGACCGGCGCCGGTGACCGGCTCCTGGCGGAGAAAGAAGGTTATCTGGCGCAGCCGCTCTGGATCCCCAAGCGGGTTGCTCCCCCAGAGGGCCATGCAGGGTTTCTTGTCGGCGGCCTGCAGGAGGGCGCCGAGGTGCTGCGCGAAGAAGCCGTTGTCGGTGAGCTGACCCGCGGCGACCTGCGGATCGCACGCGAGCATGCGCTCCTCGACATACTCGCGGACGGCAGGCGCCGACCCTTCGTCAAAGAAGCGTTCGAAGAAGATGCGGGCGGGCTCCATCGAGCCCGAGTCGCGGATCTGGGAGGCGAGGCCGCCCATCGCGCCGCGGGCGGCCGAGTCGAGGGGAGGGTCGACCATCACCGTGCCGAGCACGCGGTCTTCGTGGCGGCTGTTGGCGAGGAGCGCGACCAGTCCGCCAAGGTCGTGGCCTACGACGATGGCCGCTCCCATGCCCCGATCCTCAATGACGGCGGCGATGTCGTCGGCGGCCTGCGTGAGTTCGTAGGGAGGGGCCGCCGCGGATTCCCCACAGCCGCGCAGGTCGAGCGTGAGGCAGTGGAAGTCGCGGGAGAGGTCATCGAGCTGGGGGCGCCAGAAGGAGCGGTCGCCCGCCCAGCCGTGTACGAACACAAAGGGAGGGGCGCCCTGCCCCTCCTCGTCGTATCCCAGGGAGGCGCCCTCGAGGTTCAGCTGCGCCATCGCGCCCTGCCGCCTCTGCGCCGCGCCCTGCCGCCAACCCGCTGCCTGACCGCTCGCACGGGACGGCCCACCTCGCGGCGAACTCGCTCCGCGCGAGGGGCGCGGGAGCGCGAAAGCGCGAACGCCCCCACTGCCATTGCCGCGGCCACAGCCGCCGCAGCCCCGGCCACCAGCGCCATGACGGGCCACCGCTGCTCACGGGCGCGCCAATCGCGCCGCCGTTCTTCGAGGTCCTCGGGGATGGGAATGGGATTCGCGGAAGGCTCGGGGAAGCGGCCCGCCTGAATATCGTCCAGGAATTCGGTGACAGCGCTGGTGAAGCCATCGGCGTTATCGCCGGGGACGCTGTGGCCGGCCTCGGGCACGACGGCGAGGCGCGCCTCACGAATCTCGGCGACGGTGCGCTCGGCGACCTCCTGGCTGAGGATATCGCTCTGCTGGCCGCGCACCAGGAGCACGGGCGGCGCGAGTTCGCGGAAGCGGCGCCAGAGCTCGTCGCTGCTGAGCTGGCTGCCGGAACGGACGGCGCCCTCGCCCTCGCGGAAGCGCTTGTCGAACTTCCACGTCCACTTGCCGCTCTCCAGGGGTCGCAGGCGGTGGCGCATGCGCTCGCGGATATTCTCCTCGGTGCGGCGGGTGTTGAAGCGCATGGCGTTCTGCACGAACTCGTCGAATTCGAGCTCATCGGGGCCGCGGGTGAACCGCATGATGTTGTCGACCCCCTCTTTCGCCGCCTCCGGGCCGACGTCGACGAGGATGAGGGCGCTCACGCGCTCGGGGCGCTGGAAGGTGTACTCGACAGCGTTGAGGCCACCCATGCTGTGGCCCATGAGGATGAAGCGGTCGAGGCCCAACTGCTCGCGCACGGCCTCCACGTCGGCCACGAACGCTTCTCGGGTGTAGTCGCCATCGGGCGCCCACTCGCTGTCGCCGTGGCCGCGCTGGTCGAGGTTGATCAGGCGGTAGGTGTCAGCGGCGCGCTGGCCGAACTCATCGAACATGTGGCCGGAGACGCCGAAGCCGTGGAGGGCGAGGATGACCTGCCCGTCATCCGGCCCCCACTCCTGATAGGCCAGCTCAAGGTCGCCACTGGAAGTGCTGCGCTCACGGTAAGTTGCGGTCAGAGCGAGGAGCCTCCACGGGGGTCTCGCGGCGCGCGGAATGCTGCCGCGGGGCCTGCGATGATAGCACCAGCGGCAGTGTGCGCCGGACAGGGATGGGTCAGCCGCTGGACTCGAGGTAGCGCTCGACGACCCAGCGCAGGGCGTCGGAGGCGGTAACGACGCGGTATCCGTGGGCCGTGCCCATAGGCACATGCCGGAAGCCGCCGTCGGCCATCTTGTGGAGCGCGACGGCGACCGTCTCGTTCTCGCGGACGACGACGGGGTCGGTGGTCATGAACTCAGCCACGGGCGCATCAAGGGCGCCGGGGCGGCCCGCGACCTTCTTGAGAACGTCGCGCTCGGTGAAGATTCCTGAAAGCGTATCGCCGTCCACGATGAGTACGGCGCCCCCGCGGTTCTCGACGAGCAGGTTGACGGCGTCACGCACGCTCGCGTTGGGCGCAAGGGCGGGCGGACTCAGGAGGCGCAGGGAGGCCAGGGGCGCACTGAAGGCGCTCTCGCTGTTGGCCTGCTCGGACTCGGGGATGTCGACGCTGCGCAGGGGCTGGAGACAGTTCTCGCAGCGGTCAACGCCCGCGATGTTCTCATCCCCACAATAGGGACAGTGCACGAGTTCGCTTCCAGATTCCCCTGTCATGGCGCCTCCCGTACTCCGGCGCGGTTAGCCGCGGCTAGAGCACGCTCCAAGTCTCAGGACCGGCGAGGAGCGCTTCGAGATCGGGTTCGGCCCGATCACGGGCAACCGCTACTTGCTGGGCCACGAGGCCATCGTACGTTTCTCGCTCGACCTGCCGGAAGACCCCCAGCGGGACGGGGAAGTCGGGATAGTCCATGCCGCTCAGGATCATGGGCAGGGCGATTTCGCTCCGGGCGGTATCGTGCACTAGCAGGTCGTCGTCGCTCATAGGGTTCTCGACCACCTCGGGCTGGAAGCCGTTCAGGCGAATGCCGTGCTCTTTGTGCTTTCCGAAGCGCAGGGGCTGGCCGTGCTCCAGGTAGACCATGCGGTCCTGGCGCACGTCCTTTTCGGCGAACGAGGCGAAGGCGCCGTCGTTGTAGATGTTGCAGTTCTGGAAGACCTCGACGAACGAGGCGCCCTTGTGCTGCGCCGCCGTGAGCAGCGTCGCTTCGAGATGCTTCGTATCGCGATCAAGGGAACGGGCAACGAACGTCGCGCCCGCGGCGAGCGCGAGCTTGATCGGATCGAGCGGGTTCTCGGTCGTGCCCATGGGCGCCGACTTCGTCACCTTGCCGATGGGGGAGGTGGGCGAGTACTGGCCCTTGGTGAGGCCGTAGATGCGGTTGTTGAAGAGCACCACCGTCACGTCGACGTTGCGACGGAGGATGTGCATGAGGTGGTTGCCGCCGATGCTGAGGCCATCGCCGTCGCCGGTGATGACGAAGACGGTGAGCTCGGGGCGAGCGGTCTTGAGGCCCGTCGCGATGGCGGGAGCGCGGCCGTGGATCGTGTGGAACCCGTAGGTGTTGACGTAGTAGGGGAAGCGGCTGGAGCAGCCGATCCCGCTGATGAAGACGATCTCCTCACGGGGAATGCGGAGCCCGGGGAGGGTCTTCTGCATCTGCGCGAGGATCGAGTAATCCCCGCAGCCCGGGCACCAGCGGACCTCCTGGTCCGAGACGAAGTCCTTACGCGTGAGGAGAGGGATCTCCTCCTCGATCACTCCATTGGAACTTGCTGCCGTCACTCCATAGCCTCCCGCGGCGGTAGCCGCCGCTAGAACTCGAACTCGAAGGGGCCGGAGACGCCAAGCACTTCGTCGATCTTTCCGGAGATCTCGGAGATCTTGAACGGCTGGCCCGCGATCTTGTTGAAGGGAATCGCATCCAGGAGGAACTTCGCCCGGATGAGCACCGAGAGCTGCCCGTTGTTCAGCTCCGGAATCATGACCTTGTCGTAGCGCGAGAGCACCTCGCCGAGGTTGGCGGGGAAGGGGTTGAGGTGGCGGAGGTGGGCGGAGGCAACCGCCTTGCCCTCCGAGCGCGCCCGCTCGCCGGCGCTGGTGATGGCCCCGTAAGTACCGCCCCAGCCGAGGAGCAGCAGGTCCCCCTCCTCGGGTCCCGTTACCTCGAGGTCGGGTACGTCGGCAACGACGCCTGCGACGCGCGCGGCCCGGGTGAGGGTCATCTTGTGGTGGTTCCCCGGCTCGTAGTTGATGTCGCCGGTCTCGTACGACTTCTCGAGGCCGCCGACGCGATGCTCGAAGCCGGCCTGGCCGGGAATCGCCCAGGCGCGCGCCAGCGTGTCGGGGTCGCGCTCGTACGCGTGGGAGACCCGAGCGGGATCGGCGTAGCGGTACTCCACGGGCGGGATGTCGGCCAGCCTGGGAACGGGCCAGGGCTGGGAGCCGTTCGCAAGATAGCCGTCGCTCAGCATGATGACGGGAACCATGTACTTCAGGGCGATGCGGAAGGCCTCGATAGCCATCCAGAAGCAGTCGCCCGGGGTGGAGGGCGCGATGATGACGACGGGTGAGTCGCCGTTGCGGCCGTACATGGCCTGGAGCAGGTCGGCCTGCTCGGTCTTCGTCGGCATGCCCGTGCTGGGACCGGCGCGCTGCACGTTGAGCACCACGAGCGGGAGTTCGGCCATAACAGCGAGGTTGAGGCCCTCGCTCTTGAGGGCGAGGCCGGGGCCACTGGTGCCGGTAAGCGCCATCTGCCCCGCATAGGAGGCGCCAATGGCGGCGCAGACGGCGCTGATCTCGTCCTCGGCCTGCATCGTCTTGACGCCGAAGCGCTTGAGTCCCGCCAGCTCGTGCAGGACATCGGTGGCCGGCGTAATCGGATAGCTCGCATAGAAGAGGGGGAGCTCCGCCAACTGCGAGGCGGTCACAAAGCCGAGGGCTGTCGCCTCGTTGCCGCTGATATGGCGGTAGATGCCGGGGGCGACTTGGGCGGGCGGAACCTCGTAGCGCTCGTGCACGAGCTCGCTGGTCTCGCCGAAGGAATTGCCGGCGCGGAGCGCGCGCAGGTTGGCCTCGAGCACGACCGGGTTGCGCTGGAACTTGTCCGTGGCCCAGCGGACGACGGTGTCCATGGGCCGGCTGAAGAGCCAGAGAATGAGGCCGAGGGCGTAGAAGTTCCGCGAACGGAAGCGCTCCTTGGCGCCGAGTTCGAGTCCATCAAGGGCAGTGGAGTTGTTCTTGGTGATGTCGATGCGCAGGAGCCGGTAGGGCGCCAGCGATCCGTCATCGAGCGGATTGTGGTCGTAGCCCGCCTTGCGCAGGTTGGTGGCGTTGAACTCGCCTTCATCGACGATGAGGAGGCCGCCGGGGATGAGATCCCCAAGGTTCGTCTTGAGGGCGGCGGGATTCATGGCCACGAGTGCGTCGGGGTTGTCACCCGGCGTGTGGATATCGCTGCTGGAGAAGGAGAGCTGGAAACCGGACACGCCGGGAAGCGAGCCGGTCGGGGCCCGGATCTCGGCGGGGTAGTCCGGCAGCGTCGCGAGATCGTTCCCGTAGACGGCGGTGGTACGGGTGAACTGCGTCCCCGTGAGCTGCATGCCGTCGCCGGAGTCACCAGCAAAGCGGATCGTGACGCGGTCGAGCGTCGTGACGGCCCCTGAAAGCGGCGCCTCGATTTCGGTTGTCATTCTGTGACTATCCCCCCTCCCGTTTTGCCACGACCTGGTGAGGACGTGGCGGCAGGTTCAGCACTTCCTCGGGAAAGGACTCGGCGAAGTGCTGCAGAAGCTCGCCCAGACGTACGAGCCCGATAACGGCGCCATCTTCGAGGACCGGCAGGGTGCGATAGTCTCGGCGCTGCATCAGCGCTATCGCGTCCCCCACGGTGGTCGTGTCGGAGATGGTGACCGGCTCTCGGGTGAGTAACTCCCTGTCGAGCGGCTGATCCCAATCAAAGTCCTCGGCCATGCAGCGCGTGAGCACATCGCGTTCGGTGAAGATGCCTACCAGCTTGTCACCTTCCATAGTGAGCACGCACGAGCGCGCTCCTTGATGCATCCCCTGGACAGCGGTGCGAACAGTGGCTGAGGGAGAAAGAAACACTGGTTCCGCGAGTGGGAGTTCGCCCACACGCTGGTCGATAAACTTCGCGAGTCGGAACCGATCCATCCGTTCCTGACTGCTCCGCGAGCCGTGGGAGTGACCCCCGGCGGCGCTTGGCGCTGCTCCGAAAGTGTAGCGCGTTTCCCGCTTATGCACGCACGCGCGCTTCTCCCCCATCCTCGCAGGACGGCGAAGGCGGCTACCGCAAGCATGCATACCGGCAACGAGCGGGGAGGGCGTACAATCTCGCCCGCATACTCGGGCCGAGGGGGCCAAGCATGAACATTCGCATCGTGGCGCTCGCGCGCCCTGTGGGCACCGCCGGCGAAGAGATCGCACACTTGACGGCGGACAAGCTGGGCTTCCGCTTCTACGACTACCAGGTCGTGCAGACGGCGGCGCAGGAAGCTGGCGTCTCGCCGGAGACCGTGAGTGAGGCGGAGCACACGCCCTCGCTGCTGACCCGCATCCTGGAGGCGCTCGCGCGCAATCCCAGCATGCCCGTCGCGGCCTGGGCGGATCCCGTACCGCTCGCGACCAACCCCCTCCTCACCTCGACCGAGTACCGGCGCTTCATTGAGGACGTGATCCGCGACCTGGCCGACCAGGGCGACGCGGTCCTGATGGGGCACGGCGCACCGATGGTGCTGCAGGGCCGGTCGGACACGCTCAAGGTGCTCACGACAGGTTCCACTGAGCTACGCGCCCAGCGCATCGCCAAAGGCATGAGCGTCGATGTCGAGACGGCGCGGAAGACGGTCACGAAGACCGACTCGGAGCGGCAGGATTACTTCCGCCGCTTCTACAGCCGCGCCTGGCTCGCGGCCGAGAACTATGACCTCTGCCTGAACACCGACCGGCTGACGCCCGATCAGGCGGCGACACTCATCGCGCAGACCGCGCAGATGCACTAGGGGCAGTCGCTCAGGCCCGCTCGAACGCCACGATCGCCGCGCCCAGCAGCACCGCCTGCAGCAGCGCCGCGGAGGCGAGAAGCCAGAGTCCGGCTGCGCGCTCGCGGGCGTGAAGGATGAAGCCGAGCGCGAGATTGATGGCCACCATGCCGCCGCCCACAGCGCCAATCCGCAGTAACTCCGAGCGCTCGCCCACCCGCACGATGCCGGTGGTTCGCGGGAAGTCGATCTGCACGAGTGCGGGCAGGTCGGGGTACTGGCTGAAGAGATAGCCGCCCAGCACCCCGAGGGCGACGAGCACGAGACTGAAGACGAACCAGACATCGCGATCCCGCCAGAGCGGCAGGAGCGCCAGGCCGCGGGGTTCCACGCGCTGGGGCTCGCCGGGATCGACGCCAACGATCAATCTGCGCGAGCAGGCCTCGGCGAAAGCGACCTGATCGGGCACCGTGAGCCCGTACGCGCGCCCCGGCGTGACCACGAAGACGTTGTCTTCGGGGCGGTTGTGCGTGGCGAAGAAGAGGGCGGGGCCGAGAGCGGAAACGACGCCCCGACCGATGTGGCAGCCCCACCAGTTCAGTCCGGTGACGGACTCCTCACCAGCCGTCCGGCCGGGCACGACGCGCTGGATATCGACCACGGGAATGATGACCTCGCCGCCGCACCAGCGGATGCGGAGGGCATCGTCGTCGATCTCATAGGCGAGACGCGCGAGGCCAATGGTCCACCAGCCGAACAGGAGGGTAAGCCCGCCGAACAGGGCGACGACGACCCAGGCGATGAAGGTCGTGAACTCGATGGCGCCGCCGCCTGCCAGCACCCCGGCAACCAGGGCGATGAACGCCGCCCAGAGGGTGAACGCCCCACCGACAATGACGCCGAGGGCGCGGGGAGGTCGAAAGGTCTCGACGTCTACGACGCCACTCGCGTGCGCGCTGGTGTGCACCACTGGCGATACTTCTCGCTCTTCCCTCTGATGGCCTCGAAGAAGAGGCGCGAGAGCTCCATGGTGATGGGTCCGGGTTCGCCTCCCTTGATCGCACGGCGGTCGACCTCAATGACGGGCGTCAGGTGGGCGGCCGTGCCGGTCATGAACATCTCATCGGCGATGTAGAGCTCGGACCGGTCGATCGGGCGCTGAACCGTCTCGATGCCGAGTTCGTTCGCGGCCAGTTCGACCACGGTCGCCGCCGTAAGGCCCTCAAGGATGTTGTCGGAGGGTGCGGGCGTGATGAGCTTGCCACCGCGCACGATGAAGATGTTCTCGCCGCTGCCCTCGGAGACATGGCCGTCCTGGTTGAGCACGATGGCCTCGTCGAAGCCGTTGCGCTCGGCCTCGCTCTTGGCGAGGGCGCTGTTGACGTAGATGCCCGTCACCTTGGCGCGGGGCGGGATGCCCAGGTCGTCGACGCGCCGCCAGGTGCTGGTGTGGCAGCGGGCGCCCTTGTCGATATCGAGGTAGGGACCGAAGGGGGCGATGAAGATGAGGACATCGCTCTCGAGGCCGTGCAGGCGCACGCCCAGCACCTCGGAGCTGAGGTACACCATCGGCCGGATGTAGACGTCCTCTTCGTACCCGCTGCGCTCGGCGACCTCGACCGTCAGGTCGCAGAGGCGGTCGATCGACTCGGTCATTTCGAGGCCAAGGATGTGGCTACTCTGCGCGAGCCGCTCGTAGTGCTCGCGCACGCGGAAGAGGTAGAGGCAGCCGTCCTCTTCGTTCCAGTTACCGCGAATGCCCTCGAAGACCGCCGTGCCGTAGTTGAAGGCGTGGGTCATCACACCCACTTTGGCCTCCTCCAGGGGGACGATCTGACCTTGGAAGTAGGCGAAAGGCGTGGGCATGGGCAGATACTCCTCGGCGCTGATGGCGGCTTCAGTATACCCGTGGGTCGCTACTGGTCCGATCACGGATTGTTGAAGAAGGTGGGCGCCCGGCACTCGGCCACGGAGCGCTCCTTGCCCGCCAGCCGCTCGCGCGCGTCGTCGTCGGGTAGCGGGGGCGCGAGGACGAGCGGGCTCGTGGGATCGTCGACCGCCTCCTCCAGATAGTCGATAAACGACTCGTGGAAGTCTTGCAGGTCGGCGGGAGGTTCGACGCCTTCGAGCGCCGTGATGAAGTCCTCAATGACAGCGACGATGCCGGCTTCCTTCTTCTCCACCTGGATGGCATCGGAGAAGCGATCCAGGTTCGCGCACATGACGGCGAGGTAGCCCTCGTCGTCGACCGCGCTCGGGGGCGGGCCATCGTCGCGGCAGGCAAGAACCAGCAGCGCAAGGAGGCCTGCGATCACGAGCGTCGGGAGGGAGCGGACCATCCGGGAAAGCGTACGCGGAGCCTCGGTTCGCGGCGAACGGATCGCCGTCGAGGGCGTTAGAGGACGATGCGCCGCACCGCGCCCGCAGGCGCCCGCCGCCAGTTCTCGACGACGTAGCGCTCGGACCCGGCGACCTCGCGGCGCTCCATACGGCAGCGGCGGGGAGCTTCGAGCTCGCGCCGGGCGGAGCGCGCCCACCTGCTGAGGGCCTCGGGATCGGAAACGGGAAGCACGTCCGTACCTTCGAGCAGCAAATCGACCTTGGACACGCCGAGGGCCAGCAGCCACCCGCTGGTCAGCTCGGCGAGGGCCATGTGGAAGTCGCGGTCGCCGAAGGTAACCGCGAGCCTCCCGGCGCCGCTCTCCCCCCCGGCAAGGAGCACGGTCGCACCCGGTGACGGCTGAGCGAGCGCAGCGGCGGCCCCGCGGACCTCCGCAAGGAGTGCGGGAACAGCGCCGCCCTCGGGCGGCGACCCCAGGGCGTACTGCGTCGCGTGCTCCTCGTGGAGATCGCTCACGCCGTCCGCATCAAGCCAGTCGCGCCAGGTGGCGGCGCCGTCGCGCAGCAGGGCCACGCAAGCAGCCTCCAGCTCCGCCGCCGCCGCTACCAGCGGGACCGCGGCTTCGTAGGCGCCCCACTCGATGGCGTGCAGGGCGTGCAGCCGCGAGAGCCAGGCTCGCGATCCGGTCGCGAGCAGGGCCGCGACCGTGACATTGCGGTAACGGCCGCCAGCGGCCTCGCCCGCGACAGCGGATTCGAGGCGCAGACCCTCGATCAGGAGGTCGATGGTCTCGCCGAGCACGAAGGCGGTCTGGCGGTGGGCATCGGCCGAGCCAGCAGCGCCGGCGGGGGGCCGCGACGAGCGTTCCGCTTCGGGGTAGACGCGCGGTGGGGAAACGCGGAACTCGGCCATGAGCCTAGTGCCGGTCGCGGGGCCTGCGGCGACGGCGCGCGCGGCTAGGGGCCGCGGGCGGGGTCTCCGCGACGGGCCTCGGGCCGAGCTGGCGGATCGCCTCCCAGCCGGCGTAGCTGGCGCTCGCCCCGAGCTCCGACTCGATCTCCAGCAGGCGGTTGTACTTGGCCGTCCGTTCGCTGCGTGCAGGCGCGCCGGTCTTGATCTGGCCCGCCCCGGTGGCCACGGCCAGGTCCGCGATGAACGTGTCCTCGGTCTCCCCCGAGCGGTGGCTGATGACGGCCGTCCAGCCCGCGCGGTGGGCGAGCGCAATCGCGTCGAGGGTTTCGCTGAGGGTACCTATCTGGTTCAGCTTGATGAGCACGCTGTTGGAGGCTCGCTCGTTGATGCCGCGCTGGATGCGTTCGGGGTTCGTGACGAGCAGGTCATCACCAACGAGCTGGACATCCGAGCCGAGGCGCTCGACGAGGGCGCTCCACCCGGCCCAGTCATCCTCCGCCAGGCCGTCCTCGATGGAGGCAATGGGGTAGCGCTCCGCCCAGCCGGCCCAGTGCTCGATGAGCGCCTCGCTGGAGAGCGTGCGCCCCTCCTTCTCCAGGACGTATTCGCCACCCTGGTAGAGCTCGGTCGTGGCGGGGTCGAGGGCGAGGACGAGGTCGGCGCCGGGACGATAGCCGGCGCCCTCGATCGCCTCCAGCACGACCTGGACGGCCTCTTCGTTCCCCGGCAGGGAAGGCGCGAACCCGCCCTCATCGCCGATGGTCGTGCTCAGACCACGGTCGTGCAGGATGCGCTTCAGCGACTGGTAGACCTCGGCGCCCATCCGCAGGCCCTCGGAGTAGCTCTCCGCGCCGACGGGCATGACCATGAACTCCTGGAAGTCGGTCGAGTCCTCGGCATGGCGTCCGCCGTTGAGGATGTTGAACATGGGAACGGGGAGGCGGTGGGCGGCGGCGCCCCCGAGGTAGCGGTAGAGGGGCTCCTCGGCCGAATCGGCGGCGGCGCGCGCCACCGCCAGGGAGACGCCCAGCATCGCGTTCGCGCCCAGGCGCGCCTTGTTCGCCGTGCCATCCAGCTCGATGAGGAGGCGGTCGACGGCCCGCTGGTCGGCAGCGGTCTGCCCGATGAGGGCCGCGTTGATCTCGGAGTTGACGTTCTCGACGGCCTTCAGGACGCCCTTGCCGCCGTAGCGACGGGCGTCACCGTCGCGCAGCTCGACGGCCTCGTAGGCGCCGGTCGAGGCGCCGGATGGGACGGCCGCTTGCCCCACGGCGCCGTCTTCGAGGAGGACCGAGACCTGGACGGTGGGGTTGCCCCGCGAATCGAGGATCTCTCGCGCGACCAGCTCTTCGATCAGCATCAGGAAGCCGCTCCTGCCGCCAGACGCTCGCAGGCGTCGAGGGCGGCGCTGGCATCGTCGCACGCCACGAGCGGGGCCGTGGCGCCGTCGGGGAGAGTCAGGTCCCAGCTACCCATCGTGACGACGGGTTTGCCGGCGATGAGAGCGAAGGCGATCTCGCTGAGCGTGCCGTAGCGGCCGCCCACGGCGACGAGCGCATCGGCGGTGCGGGCGATGATGGTGTTCCGGGCGAACCCGATGCCGGTGACGATGGGCGTAGTCACAAACTCGTTCATGTCGCTGCGATCATCGCCCGGCAGGATGCCGACAGTCACGCCGTCCTGGGAGCGGGCTCCGCGGCAGGCCTCGCGCATGACGCCTCCGCGCCCACCGCAGACGAGCGTATGGCCACGGGCTGCCAGTTCGCGGCCAACGGCGTAGGCGGTCTCGCCCTCGGCATCGCTGCAGGCCTCGCCACCGATGACGCCGATGATCACTCCTCTTCCTCCGGGGCCATTTCCTCCGGGGCTATATCAATGCGGACGAGGGCATCGGGGCTCTCGAGGTAGTCGATATAGAGGATGCCATTGAGGTGGTCGATCTCATGTTCGAGGGCCTCGGCCAGGAGGTCGTCCTCGGCGCGGATGCGGACCTCCTTGCCGGTGGCGGGGTCGATGCCCTTCACGAGCACCTTCAGCGAGCGCGTGATCTCCCCGCGGAAACCGGGGACGGAGAGGCAACCCTCCTTCAGCACGCGCTCGCCCGAACGCTTGACGATCTCCGGGTTGAGCAAGGCAAGTCGTCCCTCCGGAGGCGTATCGAGCACGATGACCTGCAAGGGGATGCCGATCTGGGGAGCAGCGAGGCCCACGCCGGGGGCGTCGTACATCGTCTCGAACATGTCCTCGATGAGCTTCGGAAGGCTCGAATCGCGCGCACGGACGCGCTTCGCCTTCTGCCGCAGGACGGGGTCGCCGGCTCGCCGGATGGGAATAATCGCCACGGTCCGCATTGTACGGAGACGCACGATTCGAGCGACTCCGGCGGCGCCGACAGACCATCGCGGCGACTTCGTGTACCACGTACACTAAGTCCCGTGAGCGTTCCCCCACAGGCGGACGGTCAGTACCGGGCGATCGTGATCGGCAGCGGCATGGCGGGGCTCTTCGCCGCGCTTGAGGCGAGCGCGCTCGGCCCCCTGCTCCTCCTGACCAAGGCAGACCTGCACGAAGGAAGCACACGCCATGCGCAGGGCGGAATCGCGGCCGCCATCGGTCCCGACGACTCGCCCGAGCAGCACCTGGCCGACACCATCGCGGCGGGGGCTGGGCTGGTCGACGAAGCGATGGCGCGCATCCTCGTCGAGAGCGCGCCCCGCCGTATCCGCGACCTCGAACGGTACGGGGTCAGCTTCGACAGCGAGGGCGCGGACCGCGCCTTCGGGCGCGAGGGCGCGCATCGCCACGCGCGCGTGCTGCACGCGCGCGGCGACCGCACAGGGGCCGCCATCGAGACGGCCCTTGCCGATCAGGTCGCCAGCGGCAAGGTGTCGGTCCGGGAGCACACGCTGGCGACCGAGATTCTCGTGGAAGACGGACGGCTCGTGGGCGTGCATGCCCTCGATCAGGGAGCCGGGACCGAACTCGCCTTCGAGGCCCCGGCCGTGATCCTGGCGACTGGCGGGGCGGGCGCGGCCTTCTCCCACACGACGAACCCGCCCGTGGCCACCGGCGACGGCATTGCGCTCGCCTTCGCGGCGGGAGCGGAGGTGACGGACCTCGAGTTCTACCAATTCCACCCAACCGCCTTCCGCCAGCTGGGGTCGCCGCCCTTCCTCATCTCGGAGGCGCTGCGGGGAGAAGGCGCGGTCCTCCGCAACGAAGGCGGGCAGGCCTTCATGCCCCGCTACCACCAGCTTGCCGACCTCGCACCGCGCGATGTGGTGGCGCGCGCGATGCTCTCCGAAATGCGCGCCGGCCACGCGGATCACGTCTGGCTGGATTGCACGGACCTCGGCGGTGTCAACGCCGTCGAGCGCTTCCCCGGGATCGCGGCGTTTTGTCGCGACCACGGCATCGACTTGCGTCGCGAGCCGGTACCCGTGGCGCCGGCCGCCCACTACCTGATGGGGGGCGTCCGCACCGATTCGTGGGCTCGCACGACCGTTCCGGGGCTCTACGCCTGCGGGGAGAGCGCGGCCACGGGCGTTCACGGAGCAAACCGCCTCGCGAGCAACTCGCTGCTCGAAACCGTCGTCTTCGCGAAGCGTGCGGTGGAACACATGGAGCGCGGGGAGGGAGGGGCCATGGCGCCCTGCCCCGACTCGCGGCCGTTCGCGCCGACGAGCGGCGCGCCCTCCGACCTCGGGGCAGTCCAGCGACTGCTCTGGGAGCATGCCGGCATCGAGCGCTCGGGCGAGGGCCTGCGGGCGGGGCTGGCAGCGGTCGCATCGTGGCCCACCGCTACAGCGGAGCCCACGCGAGAAGCGTACGAGCGACGCTGGCTGGCGGTCTTCGCAGAGCTCCTGCTAACGGCGGCGCTCACCCGCGAGGAGAGTCGCGGCGCCCACTTCCGTACCGACTTCCCCGAGCGAGACGACGCCCAGTGGGCGCGGCGACAGGTGTTCCACCGTGACGGTTGAGCCACCCCCGGACAAAGCGGTCGACGCCATCGTGCGGACGGCGCTCGCCGAGGACCGCGCCCACGAGGACGTCACCACGCAGGCAGTCGTAGACCCCGACCTGGTCGCCCGGGCACGGCTGGTGGCGCGCGAGGCGGGTGTTGTCTGCGGGCTGGGCGTGGCGGCATGCGTCTTCGCGACGCTCGACGAGCGGGTCACCTTCCAGGCGCACGCGTCCGAAGGGGCGCACGTCACCGCGGGAGCAGTCATCGCAACCGTTGCGGGGCCGGCACAGGCGGTCCTCTCGGGGGAGCGCACGGCCCTGAACCTCGTGCAGCGCCTCTCCGGGGTCGCCACCCTCACGCGGCGCTTCGTGGAGGCGGCCGGTGGAACCCCATGCGCCATCCTCGACACGCGCAAGACAACCCCCGGCCTGCGCGACCTGGAGAAGTACGCCGTTCGCTGTGGTGGCGGCACCAACCACCGCCGCGACCTCGCGACGATGGCCATGATCAAGGACAACCACCGCGAGGCGGTCGCGCGGCAGGGCGGCACGCTCACCGACGCGGTCGTGGCGATCCGGCGGCACTCGCCGGGCACGCCCGTCGAGATCGAGGTCGACACGCTCGACGAGATCGAGGCGGCGCTGGCCGCGAGCCCCGAGTGGGTCCTGCTCGACAACATGACCACCGCGCAGATGCGGGAGGCCGTGGCGATCGTCGGGGGACGCGCAAAGCTGGAGGCGAGCGGGGGGGTCAATCTCGGCCGCGTCGCTGGAATCGCCGCCACGGGCGTGGACGCGATCTCCGTGGGGGCGCTCACGCACAGCGCGCCCGCGCTGGACGTCTCGCTCGATATCGACTTCGAGAACTAGCCGCAGCTCAGCCGAGCCCGATGGACCGGAGGAAGGCGGGTGCCGCGCGCACGTCGTCGTCCGTCTCGCGCTGGTCGATTTCGAGCGTGATGGCGTCGAGCGACCGGAGTCCGTCGGCAACCCTCGTCCAGTCGAGCTGGGCCGTGCCGGGGGCGCGGTGGTCGAGGACACCGCGCACATCGTGGACGTGCGCGCCGACAAGGCGGTCGCCCAGCTTCTCGAACCAGTCCTGATGCGGCATGAACCCGAGCCGATCGAGCACCTCGGCGTGGCCGGTGTCGTGCCAGTGCCCAGCCTCGTCGGGGGCGAAGCCGTCGAGGAGGGCGAGGGTCTCGTCGGGGAGGGGGATGTGGTGGAACTGGAGGCGGTTCTCCAGCCCGATCACGATGCCGTGGGGGCGCGCCGCCTCCACAAGCTGCTCCAGCGCCGCCCGCGCCGCTTCGAGATGTGCGGGGGCTGCCTCCGCGCGACGCGCCTCCATCTCCCCGCGCGCCTCGGCGGCGCGGTCGCTCTTGATCCCCGCCTGCCGGTAGAGGCGATACAGCTCGGCCTCATTGCCCGACCAGGCCATCTCGACTTCGCCCAGGTGCACGACCAGCGCCGTGGCGCCCGCCTCGGCGGCCCATTCGATGCTGCGGAGGGCGTGCTTGATCGCCTGGGCGTGCTCCCGCGGGTTGGTCGCCGCCAGGTTGAGCTCGGCATTGCTCCGTCCGCCTAGGACTTCTACATGCGGCGCCGGCTGGTGGATCGAAGTAACGGGGAGGACGCCGCAGTCGAGGATTTCACGCAGCTTCTCCTCGGATGTCGAGTGCGAGACCTCGATGGCGTCGTAGCCGGCCTCGGCGGCGTAGCGCGCGAAGGCTTCGCCGTTGGCGAAGCGCTCCTGCTGGGCGTACATGGTCGAGAGCACGATTGTCATCTGTGTGCCTCCGGGGTCAGGCTGGCTGAGGGTGCGTGGCTCGCTGGATGGCGAGCAGGAGCGTGGGCAGCGCAAGCGCCACAACGAAGCTGAGGATCAGCCCCAGAGCGTCGTCACGGAATAGAACCGGGACGGCCAGACCGCCCACCACACCCGTGAGCATGCTGAGGGGAAGATACCGCAGCCCCGCACGACCGCGGGTCTTCACGCTGAGGAAGAGCCAGGGCGCGAACCCGAGCGCCAGCCACCCCAGGACGTAAAGCGTGACGAAGAGCAGGGTGAAGAGCACGGCGGTAGGTCAGGTGATGAGGCGGAGGATGTCGAAGTAGGTGATCACCGCCATACCACCCAGCAGCACGACGAACCCGACGAGGTGGACGAAGCCTTCCTTCTCGGGGGAGATGCGCCTTCCGCCGCGCAGCATCTCGACGAATACGAAGAACATACGGCCACCGTCGAGGGCGGGGACGGGCAGGGCGTTGAAAATACCCAGGGAGAGGCTGAGGAGCGCCGCCAACTCGATCAATGAGCGCCAGCCCGCCTGCTCGATGATGTCGCCGGTGGTGCCGGCGATGCCGATGGGGCCCGAGAGGAGGGGCTGGTCGGGCGCGGCGCCCTGGCTCCCGCTCACGCGAACCTGGATCTCGTTCTTCGTGATAACGACGGCGTCGATCATCGCCTGCCAGCCCCTCGGGATCGCTTCCCAGGGCGGGTACGACACTGTCTCCGTGAAGGGGAAGCGCTGGCGACAGCCGATGGGGTTCCCGTCGGCGTCGATGTCGGAGCACACGGTGGGCGGTCCCACGCGGATGCCGGTCGGGCCCTGGCCTTCGGGGGGACCCCAGCGGGCGTAAACCTCCGCCTCAAGCGTCGAGTTTGCTCGCGAGATGACCCAGGTCTGGGTCTCGCCGATGTAACGGCGCGTGCTGAAGATGAGCTCGCTGAGGTTGCGGACCTCGCGCCCGTTGACCTCCATGACCACATCGCCGGCCTGGAGCCCCTGCACGGCAGGCGCGCCATCGCGGAGGGTTCCCGAGATCACCGCCATCGAGGCGGGGGAGCCCGCCATCACTTCCGAGACCTGGGCGAGGTTGAGGGCGCGGTCGCGCGGCACCATGAACCCAATCGAGAAGAGCAGGAGGGCGAGCACGAGGTTCATGGCCACGCCTGCGGCCATCACCGTGAGCCGCTTCCAGCGGGGGGCGGCGGCGAGCGAACGGGGGTCGCCGGGATCCTCTTCCCCGAGCATTCGGACGAAGCCGCCGATGGGGAGCGCGTTGATGGTGTACTCAGTCTCCCCGCGCCGCCACGACAGTGCCTTGATGCGCGGCGGGAAGCCGATGCCGAACTCCAGCACCTTGATGCCGAAGGCCTTGGCCGCGACGAAGTGTCCCGCCTCGTGGATGACGATGAGGGCGACGAGGATGGCTGCGAAGGGCAGCACCGACCGAATTATGTCGATAAGGTCGAAGGTGACCAGGAAGCTCACGCGCGCGCCCCCGCGGGAGCCACCTCCGCGGCCGCCCGCGCCCACCCGTCGGCCGCGAAAACGGCCTCAAGGTCGGGATCGGGCGTCGACTCGTGGCGCTCCATGACGCCTTCGATGATGCCGGAGATATCGAGGAAGCCGACCTCGCCCGCCATGAAGCGCGCCACGGCGACCTCGTCGGCGGCGGCCATGGCGGCGGGGTAGGTGCCGCCGAGGCGTCCCGATTCCATTGCGAGGCGGAGGCAGGGGAAGCGGGAACTGTCGGGCTCGCCGAAGGTGAGCTGGCCGTAGCTGGCCAGGTCGAGGGCGGGGGAGGGAGGGTCGGGCATGCGCTCGGGGTAGGCGAGCGCGCACTGGATGGGGAGCCGCATGTCGGGCACGCCGAGCTGCGCCTTCACGCTGCCGTCGCTGAACTCAACGAGGGAGTGGACGATGGACTCGCGGTGGAGGACGACCTGCACCGCCTCCATGGGCACATCGAAGAGCCACATCGCCTCGATCGTCTCCATGCCCTTGTTCATGAGGGTGGCGCAGTCGACGGTGATCTTGTCGCCCATGTTCCAGGTGGGGTGCTTGAGCGCCTGGGCGGGCGTGACGGCGGCGAGCTGGCTGGTTTCGAGGTCACGGAAGGCGCCGCCGCTGGCGGTGAGCATGATGCGCCGGATGCCGTGGTTTTCCTCGCCCCAGAGGCACTGCCAGATGGCGGAGTGCTCACTATCGACGGGGCGGAGTTCGCCGCCGCCGGCGACCATCGCGCGGCGGATAAGGTGTCCCGCCATCACGAGCGCTTCCTTGTTGGCGATGGCGACGGGCTTGCCCGCTTCCAGCGCGGCGATCGTGGGGAGCAGCCCGGCGGCGCCGCCCGTGCCGGCGAGCACGATGTCGACGTCATCGGCGACAGCCATCTCGTGCATCGGCAGCCAGGAGGCGCCGGCCGCCTCGATCGCGTCGTCGAGGGCGGCGTCGCGTTCGGCGGCGAAGACGTAGCGCGGACGCAGCTCGGCGACCTGCTCGGCGAGGCGGGCGGTGTTGCGCCCGGCTGCCAGCGCCGTCACCTCGAAGCGGTCGGGCAACTGGCGGACGACATCGAGGGTCTGGCGTCCGATGGAGCCGGTGGAGCCGAGCACGGCGATGCGCCTTGGCGTCATGTCCCCATCGTAGCCCGCACCCGCGCCGGTGTCTGCGTTCACTCTTGCCGCGAGCCATGGGAGTTGTGACACTGGACCGTATGAAGACCATCACCGTCTCCATCGACGACGAGATCTACCGTCGCTCCTGCGCCAAAGCCGCCGAGGCCGGCACCGACATCGGCGAGCTCGTACGCGCGTATCTCTGTGAGTACGCAGAGACGCCCGAGGAGCAGGACGCCCGCCTGAAGAAGGGGATGCAAGCGTTCTGGGAGAAGCTTGATGCAACGGGCGGCGGCCTCCGCTCCGCCGAAACCCTCTCCCGCGAGGAACTCTACGACCGCCCGGCTCGCCGACAGGAGGCCGCGGAACAGGCAGGCCGCGCTCGGCGAGAAGCTACAGGACGATAGTGACACGATTCGTTGACACCAACGTCCTGATTTATGCGGCCTGCACAGCTCCCGGCGACGAGATCAAACGGGAGCAAGCCCGAACCGTTCTTTTGAACGATGACCTTGCCCTATCCACCCAGGTCCTGCAGGAGTTCTACTGGCAGGCTACCCACCCACGGCGCGTCGACCGGATCTCCCACGATGACGCCAGGGGACACATCCTCGACTTGCGTCGATACGCCATCGTACCGGTGACGCTTGACGTCGTGGACCGGGCGCTCGACCTGACCCAGCGCTACCAGATCGCCTATTGGGACGCCGCCATACTGGCGGCTGCCAGGCTGGGCGGGTGCGACACGCTCCTCACTGAAGACTTGGGCGACGGCCAGGTCTACAGCGGCGTACGCGTCGCCAATCCGTTCGGGGGCTGATCACCATGCGCTGCGTCGTGACCGGAGGGTGCGGGTTCATCGGTTCGCACATCGTCGATGCCCTGATCCGGGAGGGGTACGACGTGGCCGTGCTCGACGACTTCTCGACGAGCAACCGGGAGTACCTGAACCCGGCGGCTGAGCTGGTGGAGGGGTCGGTGGCGGACGCGGAGGTGGTGCGGTCGGCGACGGAGGGGGCGACCTGGGTGTTCCACCTGGCCGCCCTGGCGCGCGTGCAGCAGTCCGTCGACGACCCCATCGGGACGCACGCGATCAACGTGAACGGCACGCTGAACGTGCTGCAGGCGGCGCGTGAGAACGGCCTCGAGCGGGTAATCGTGTCGTCCTCCTCGAGCGTGTACGGGGACCAGGACACGCACCTGATGACGGAGGACCTGCCGGCGAACCCGATGTCGCCCTACGGGCTGCACAAGCTCATCGGCGAGCAGTACGCGGACCTGTTCGCGACGCTGTTCGGGGTGCAGGTGGTGTCGCTGCGCTACTTCAACGTATACGGGCCGCGGCAGTCGGCGGAGGGGGCCTACGCGCTCGTGATCCCGCACTTCCTGCGGCTGCGGGACGAGGGCAAGCCCCTGACCATCTACGGCGACGGCCAGCAGACGCGCGACTACGTCCACATCGACGACGTGGTGCGGGCGAACATGCACGCGGCCTCGTCGGAGCTGCCGGCGGGGCGGGCGGTGGCGCTGAACGTGGGCTCGGGCGAGGAGACGTCGGTGAACGAGATCGCGGAGATGGTGGGGGGCGAAGTGGAGCACATCATCCCGAACCCGCGGGGCGCGTTCGAGGAGCTGCGCAAGTGCGCGGACATGTCGCGGGCGAAGTCGGTGATCAGCTGGGAGCCGCGCATCCGCCTGGCGGAGGGGATCAAGTCGGTCCTGTAGCGGTCGGCGGGTAGACTGGGGGTCTGGGGCGATTAGCTCAGCTGGTTAGAGCGCTTCGCTTACACCGAAGAGGCCGGGGGTTCGAGCCCCTCATCGCCCACCAAGGGTTGGCTTCGTCTCGCCGGCTCTCCTTCCTCACCCCCTAGAATGCGCTATGTGACACGGCTCAACATGCAGAACCCCAGGAAGATCCAGCCATCCACCCTTCGTCCTTATCCCCAGCGATATCTTGCCCTCACGGGCGCTAGCTCTCCCCCCTCTCGATCCGCCAATGTTTGACATCACCCTTTCTCAACTTCCCGCTGGCCACGCGGACCACGTGATCCCTGATTCGCACTACGGTTGGATATTAGTTAAGGAATTCACATCCACGGAAGATGGCCAGGACTTTGTCAAGCGCCTCGAGGGGATTGTCGATTTCCTTCGACGACAACTCCCTGAAGAAACCCACCCTTCCCAGATCGACCACCTCTTAGCAATCATCCACCGAGACCGTACTGCCCAAATTTTTGTCAATGAAATTCCCATCAACGCGCAAGTGCGAGTAGCGAAGCCAGTCGATGCTGGGCAGCCTGTCATGAAAGGGGACATCGTAGACATCGCACGACTTGACCTAGGGGTCGTGATTCCACAGGATGCAGGGGTTGTATTCCTATTTTCTATTGGGTGGCGCAAAGGGCTCCTCTACGACCTGGTGCCGTTGGGTGGTCCTTCTTCGACAGAAAGGGACTACGATATCGACGCATATTTAGGCCGGATGTACGGTTATGTTCTCTTCCAAGAGCGCCACAGCCTCTCTGAGGTTGAGTGGGAGCGGTTGCTGAAGGAAAAGTGGTTTCCATTCATTGGCTTACCAGAGTCGAGTATTGGAGCCATGCTTTCCCAAGTCCGCTCCGGAAAAAGAGTAGATGATGTCCTCCCCGAGATTGTTTCCAACGTCAGCAAGCGTCTTCCGGAAATACTTGACAGTTGGAAGCAACACCCCACCCTTTCCCACCACATGCCTTTCTTAGAGAGAGCAGTAGAGCGGTTCGGGGAACAGGATTACATCAGCTGTTCTACTATACTATTCACAAAAATTGAAGGGATTATTAGGACACACAGGATACAGGAAAATGAACCGGGACGGGCGACGCAAGGGAAAATGGTGGAGTCTGCGGTCCGCAGAGAGATCACGGATGCACCGCACTCACTCTTGTTTCCGAAGAGATTCGCTGACTACCTTACCAATCAATCGTAATGCCGTTGGAAGCACCAATCTATTTTTCCAACTTCGAACCGACAGACGAAGAGATCACAGTGGGACGCAACAGTGTATCCCATGGGGTGGCGAGCGCCGAGAGCTTTGATGCCAAGGCCGCAGTCATCGGCTTTCTGACAGTAAACCAGCTTTTCTTTTGCCTGCAGCAGGACCTCGGTTCATCTCCTTAGCCGAGCACGCCGGGCCGGAGTACGAGGGTTCACAACCTACTGTTGCGGACTACCCCGCTATCGAGCCTAGTGCGGACAACCGGGTAACGAGGGGAAGTAGGTCCCAACAGCCCTAGCAACGCTCTGGGCTAGGCAGCGCGGACGGTGGGTGGGAGCGCCGGGGGCGCTGCTACCCCTCAATCACGCCCGTAGGAACCGCGAGGACGTAACAGGCTTCCCGCAGCTCGACTCGGTCAGGTGACCCACGTAGCAGCGGAGGCGGTACTGACCGACGGCCTGCGCGCTGTCGAGGTTTGACGGTACAGACCCCCTGTTTGAACTCCGCGGGGAACCCTCTCAATAGACGCCGGGCATGATCCGGTACTTCACGCGCGACTGGTGCTCGGCCCACTCTTCGGCGCCGTATTTCTCGGCACATGCCTCTTCGTCTTCCACCTGGCGCCAGGTGAACATGGAGACAACGAAGACCATGTAGGTCCAGGCCCGGGCCGCCGGCTTTCCCGCTGCTAGTCACAGCCGGTGGCGATGGCGAGGGCGCGGCAGACTTCGCGCAGCTTTTCTTCGCTGAGCTGGCCGACGTAGCCGCGGAGGCGGCGCTGGTCGACGGTCTGGACGCTGTCGAGGTTGACGGCGGAGATGGTCTTGAGGCCCTCGTCGGGGCCGACGATGACCTCGCTCGGCGCGCCCCGGACGGTCGAGGTGACCGGGGCGACCATGGCGGTACGGAGGAAGGGCAGGGCTTCGTCGCGGGACAGGACGACGACCGGCCGGCGCTTGTCGGGGGCGTCGAAGTGGCAGCGCCAGATCTCGCCGTGGCGGGGGGCCATGCGCTAATCCTCCGGCCAGGCCTGCACGCTCTCCCAGCCCTCGATCTCCTCGTCGGTCTGGGGGAACTTCGTGTAGGCCTCCCGGTAGAGGCGGGCGATGTCCTCGCTGCGCTTCTCCGCGAGATAGGCGGCGGTCAGTTCGCGCAGCACCGCGGAGCGACCGCGTTCGCGGACTTCCGGGCGCCGGTCAAGCTGCTCCAGCAGCTCTTCCTCGAACGTGACCTGTATGGCCTTCATCCACATGATCATACAACATGACAAAGCCACATCCTTGAGCCCCCGTTCGGGCCGTCCTCGACGGAAACGGGTCAGGGAGGGCTGCCGGCTGCCCCATTCAGGCGCCCCGCAGGGACTCCGCAGGGAGGCCTCTCAATAGATGCCGGGCATGATCCGGTACTTCACCTGTTCCTGGTACTCGGCCCACTTCTCGGCGCCTAGTTCGGGCCCGGTGGGGCCGGATGGCAGAGTGCCCGGCGCCGGCTTCGTCCCGCACGAAGGTGTTGTAGCCGGCGATGTCCTTCGCGGTGGCGTCCCGCTCGCCGGCGGTAAGAACACGTGCCGCGCCACCACCCTTGCAGAGAGCCCTGTCAGGGCCACACACCAGGGGCGCCGCGCCCGAAGGAGCCGGCGCTGCGACTAGAATGTGGCGCCAGTTCGAGCGTGCCAGCGGCCCTCACAGGGGGCGCCCGGCACTCCTGTCGGGGAGGGAACTCCAATGGCCGCAGCGCCAGCCTCCCAGAGCCCGCGTTACGAGGCGGATGAGTCGCCACCCCTACTGCCCACGATCGGGTACGGGCTGCAGTTCAGCCTGATCGCGTCGGCGACACTGCTGGTGACCCCGGTCATCGTCGCGAACGCCTCGAACGAGGGCGATTCGTACGTGACCTGGATGGTGTTCGCCTCGCTGGTGGTCGTGGCGCTCTCGACGATCATCCAGGTGCGGCGGCTGGGATTCGTCGGCGCGGGCGCGGTGCTGCCGATGTTCACGGCGGGCTTCTCCATCCCGTTCTGCATCACGGCGCTGGTCGATGGGGGACCAGCCACGCTGACGACGCTGGTGATCGTCTCGGCGGTGGTCCAGCTTGTGATGTCGCGGTGGCTGTTCATCCTGAGGCGGTTCGTGACGCCGACGGTGGGCGGCACGGTCATGATGATCCTGTCCATCACGCTCGCCTCGGTCGTGTTCGACCTGCTGGACGAGGGCACGAGCGCGTACCCGGAGGAGGCCTCGCTGACGGCGCTGGCGACCATGGTGGTGGCGGCGGCGCTCATCCTGCGGGGCTCGGTATTCCTGCGCTTCTGGGGTCCGCTGGCGGGCATCGTGGTCGGCTGCATCGTGGCCGCCGCGCTGGGCATCTTCGAGACCGACCGGATCACGGAAGCGGCATGGATCGGCATTCCGAGCGAGGCTCCGGGATTGGCGCTGGACTTCAGCGTCGACTTCTGGACACTGCTGCCAGCGTTCCTCTTCCTGGGCGTGATCACCTCCATCCAGGCGAACGGCGCGGCCATCGGCATGCAGCGAGTGGCGTGGCGCGACACACGCGCCGTCGACTTCCGGCAGGTGCAGGGAGCCGTGGCGGGGGCCGGGGCGAGCAACCTGATGGCTGGTCTGGCGGGGGCGGTGCCCAACGCCGTCAACCCAGCCATCATCTCCTTCACCCAGATCACCGGCGTCGCCGCCCGGCGGGTTGGCTACAGCATCGCGCTCATCCTGCTGCTGGTGGCGTTCCTGCCCAAGGTGTCGGCGGTGATCAGCAGCATTCCGGGGCCGGTCATGACGGGCTACCTGATCATGGTGACGGGGGCGCTGTTCGTGGACGGCGCGCGGACGGTCATCCAGAACGAACCGAGCCAGGAGAAGATCGCGGTCGCCGGGGTGTGCTTCTGGATCGCAGCATCGTTCCAGTTTGAGTTGTTCACCCTGCCGGATGTGGGGCCGGTGTGGGGGGCGCTGCTGAAGAGCGGCATCACGACGGGTGGGCTCGCGGCAATCGTCATGATCCTCTACCTGGAGCTCACCAATCCGCGGCGCATGCGGTTCAGGTCGCAGCTGCACATCGACGCCCTGCCGGAACTCAACGAGTTCATCACCAGGTTCGCGACACGCCGGGGGTGGGGCACGCCGATGCAGGAACGGCTGACCGCGGTCGCGGAGGAGACACTGCTGACGCTCGCCCCGCTGGATCTGAGCCTGGGGAGCGACGAAGAAGAGAAGCCCAGGGATGAGCGCCAACTGGTAGTGCTGGCATCGAGCGAGGGAGACGTGGCGGACCTCGAGTTCATCGGCGGAGGAAACACCGCCAACCTCGAGGACCAGATCCGGCAGATCCAGGAGCACGACTCGTTGACCGCGGTCGAAGAGGAACTCTCACTGGTGATGCTGCGCAGCTACGCAGAGTCGGTGACGCACCAGCAGTATCACGATACGGATATCATCACGGTTCGGGTCGTGCCTCCCCATACGGGCTGACCCGGACCCAACCAAAGCGCAAGGAGTCTCCAATGACCGTTACCGACGACCTGCTTGAAAACAACGCTGGCTACGCAGCTAGTTTCGACAAGGGCGACCTGCCACTGCCCCCGGGCCTGGGGCTGGCCGTAGTGGCCTGCATGGACGCACGTCTCGACACCCACAAGCTGCTGGGAATCGGGGAAGGCGACGCGCACGTGATCCGCAACGCGGGTGGCGTCGTGACGGACGATGCGATCCGCTCGCTGACGATCTCGCAGCGGCTGCTGGGCACGACCGCCATCATCCTCATCCACCACACGGACTGCGGCATGCTGACCTTCCGCGACGATGCCGTGAAGGACTCGATCGTGGCCGATACCGGCATCCGTCCGGCGTTCGCGCTGGAAGCGTTCGGCGACCTCGACGAGGACGTGCGGCAGTCGATGGCGCGCATCCAGGCAAGCCCCTTCATCCCACACAAGGACGACGTGCGCGGGTTCGTCTACGACTGCGCCACCGGGAAGCTGAACGAGGTTTCGTAAGCCCGAATCCACCGATCGAAGTTTGACGGGGCGGGATGCTGGGCTGCCGGAGAGTTCGGCGGCGTGCCGGCGATGGTCGGCCTCGAGCTCCATCATCTCCCCCGCGCGATCGGTGATGAAGGCGTGGTAGCTGTAGTCCACGAAGAGCGCGAGCTGTGAGCCGGGCGTCGGCTTGACGCGCCGCACGATGAGCCGGACCGCGCTGGCGTCCCCCGTGTGCTGGAACGGCGTGTAGGTCGTCTCGGCGACAGCGGCGCCGCCCGGCAGCCAGTACGGGATCGGCGTCCAGTCCGCTTCCGGGATCGCCTCGATCAGCGTGCCTACGTTCGGCTGCTGGCGGATCGTGACCGAGAAGCGGACATCCAGCGCGCGCCAGGCGGCGACGACGGCGTGGTTGTAGAAGCCGCTGTCGGCGCGCATCGTCAGCTGCCCACTCGCTCCGGCAGCGCGCACCCGCGCCACCGTCTCACGCAGGAAGTGTGCGGCCCCCCGAGCGGTGTTGGCGCGGCCCTCACGCAGCCGCGCCATCAGCACCTCACCCGTCCCGGCTGCAACCGCGAGCAGCGGGTGATAGCCGCGCGCGCCGCTGTAGCCGGGGTGGCGGGCGCCCTCCTTGGCGAGGCCGTAGGTCTCGCAGAGCGTCGAGTCGAGGTCGATCGTGAGCGGCGCCTCGCCTGGTCCCGCCCCGGCCGCCCAGCTGCGCGCGAGCAACTCGCGGCTGAGGCGGTCGAGCTGGCGGACGTGGCCCCAGCGGAAGCTGCGCAGGAAGGTCCCGAGGGTGGACGGCGCCTTCACGGTGCAGCCGAGCACGCGCCCGGCGCCGCCGGCGCGCATGGCATCGGCGTCAGCGATGCAGTCACCGCCCGCGAGCGCCGAGGCGACCAAGGTCACCAGCTTGTCGCCGGCGTTCGCCCGTCCCGGCGCGTCACCAAGGTCGAGGTGGGCGTCCGCCAGTTCACGGAGGCCGAGCCGGCCAGCGAGCGTGGCGGGGAGCAGCAGGCCCGCGTGGTCCCCGAGGCGGTCGTCGTCGAAGGCGATGTCTATCCGGTCGGGGTTGCTCGTTGCTAGCATCGAATGGGTGCTCCCTGTGGCTGGTACGTAATTCGACCAAACCCATTGTCCCAGCTACAGCGGAGCACCCAACCGCAGCCGCTCGCGCGCTCTTCTTCGGTGGATCAGGGCTTATCCTGCCGGTCCCGCGGTGGGACCTTGGCCGTGCACCGGGCGCTGCCACACATCAGCTATAGCCTCGACACGCTCCGTGGCGACATCTTTGGCGGAGTGACTGCGGCGGTGGTGGGCCTGCCGGTGGCGCTCGCCTTCGGCGTGGCCTCGGGGCTGGGTGCGGCGGCGGGGCTCTACGGCGCGATCGCGGTGGGCTTCTTCGCGGCCGTATTCGGGGGAACCAAGTCCCAGATCTCGGGTCCGACGGGGCCGATGGCAGTGGCGATGGCGGTCATCGTCACGAGCCATGCGGACAGCCTCGCGGAGGCCTTCACGATTGCGATGATGGCGGGGGTGATCCAGATCCTCCTGGGCGTCCTGCGCATCGGCCGCTTCGTGTCCTACACGCCCTACTCGGTGACCTCGGGGTTTATGTCGGGGATCGGGGTCATCATCATCCTGATCCAGACGCTGCCCTTCCTGGGCCACAAGAGCGCCGAGGGTGGGCCGCTGGGGGCAATCCGCGGCTGGCCAGACGCCTTCGGCGACATCAATTTCAGCGCGCTTGGCATCGCCCTCGCCACGCTCGTCGTGGGCGTGGCCTGGCCGGCGAGCTTGCGGAAGTACCTTCCACCAACCCTGGCCGCGCTTGTCGTCGGGACGGCGCTGGGCGTCCTCTGGCTGAGCGACACGTTGGTGATCGGCGACATCGGCCCCGTGCCCAGGGGGCTGCCCGATCTGGGTCTGCCAACATTCGATCCAGGCTTCCTCGCGGGAGCCGCGCAGCCCGCCATCACGCTCGCGCTGCTGGGATCCATCGACAGTCTGCTGACCTCGCTGATCGCTGATTCGATGACGCGGACGCAGCACAACCCGAACAGGGAGCTCGTGGGACAGGGGATCGGCAACGTGGCAGCGGGCCTCTTCGGGGGACTGGCAGGGGCCGGCGCGACGCCGGGCACGGTCGTGAACCTGCGCGCCGGCGGCAGAACGCAGGTCTCGGGGGTGCTGCGAGCGATGATCTTGCTGGTCCTTGTGCTGGGTCTCGGGCCGCTCGCGGAGGAGATTCCCCAGGCCGTGCTCGCCGGCATCCTCGTGAAGGTGGGCTGGGACATCATCGACTGGCGCTTCCTCACGCGGCTGCTGCGAGTGCAGCGCGAGCACCTGTTCGTGATGGTGATCACCCTGGGATTCACGGTGTTCCTCGACCTGGTCTCCGCCGTCGCGATCGGTCTGATCGCGGCGGGCATGGCCAGCGCGCGGCAGTTCGAGCGCCTGCAGTTGGACAGCGTCGTCTCCGTGCCACTGCTGGACCGTACCTTCTTCACCGGGGAAGAGAGCCCCGGCGACGTAGACGCGTTCTCCGCACGAGTCGGGCTGGTGGCGCTGCGGGGAAGCTTCACCGTGGCGTCCTCGCACAAACTCATCGGCACGATCAGCGTGGACGTCCGCGACCACGAGGTGGTCATCCTCGACTTCTCCGAGACGGTCTACATCGACGACAGCGCGGCGCTGGTGGTCGAGCAGCTCGTCGATTCTGCTTTCTCGGAGGACACGGAAGTCATCGTCATGGGTCTCCAGGGAGAGGCGCAGAAGTCACTCGAAGCCCTTGACGCCCTCGACCGGGTCCCCGAAGACCGCTTCGCCACGAACCTGGACGAGGCCCGTGAGATCGCGCGGCGGCTCCTCGATCTCTAGGCGAGCAGGCCATCAGCTGCCAGCTTCTCAGCCCACTTGGCCGGGAGATGCTCTCCAGACGGCCCGCGATCCGGTATGATTAAGGCTATCCGCAATTCATACTGAGGCGATCATGCGCATATCTGAACGGGGCCAGATCACAATCCCAAAGCCCCTGCGAGACCGCTTTGGGATGAACCACAACGTGGAAGTGGAGATCACGCCGACCGACGACGGCCTCCTTATTCGCAAGCAAACGGATGCTGAGCATCCGGTTGACCGCGTGTACGGAATCCTCCAGCGCGTCGGGCAAGCGGGGATTCGCATCGAGGATGTCGACGAATATATCGAGGAGATCCGGGGGCGTTGATCACCGCGGTCGACACCAACGTCTTGTTGGACATCTTCATCCCAGACAACCGATACGGCCCTCAGTCCAGAGAACGGCTGGCAACCGCTTACTCGGCGGGCGCGATCATCATCTGCGACATCGTCTACGCAGAGCTCGTTCCGAACTTTGGTAACCGCACCGCGCTGGATGGAGCGCTGCGCGAGATCAACGCAACGCTCTCGCCACTTGATTTATCGATCGCCTGGGAGGCGGGGCTGCGCTGGATGCGCTACCGCCAAGCCGGAGGGCCCCGGGCGCGGATCCTCCCCGACTTTCTGATCGGGGCCCACGCCCTCGCCACGGCGGACACATTCCTCACCCGAGACCGAGGCTTCTACAAGACGTACTTCCCCGAAATGCGGCAGGCCTGAGTCCGCCTGCTATCCCGTGGCCCAGGGATTCACGACGTCGATCCCGCAGCCCGCGAAGTCGTCCACGTCCCTGGTCGCTACTGACGCTCCCCGGGATCGAGCGATCGCGGCAATCTGAAAGTCGGCGTGACTGATTGGGCGCCCGGCCGAGCGCCGCTCAACCGCAATGGCCGCGTAGGCCCGAGCGGCCGCGCTGTCGAAGGAGAGGATGCGGCCCTCGAAGTCCTCCCGAAGCATGCCCTCGATCGCAGCGAGCAGGCGTTCACGGCGCTGCCCGGCGGCAACAGTGCGGCGCCGTAGCGGAGTTCGGCTTCGCTGATGGTGGAGAGGTGCAGGTCCGCGACCGGCCGCCCCGCAATCCAGTCGACGACATCGGCGGCAGGAGAAGGCCGCATCAGCTCGGAGACGACGTTGGTATCGAGAAGGATCAAAGGGGGAGCTCAGTCGAGTTGAGGCGGGTCGGGCATGGGCTCACGCGGCGGTAGTTCCAGATCAACACCACCGAGAGGCGCGAAGCGAGCGCGGATGGCGCCGGCGAGGTCTTCCTCCACGGGTCGCTCGGTATCCAGTGCTTCCTTCAATATATCCCGGGCCTCCTGCTCCATGGACTGCCCGTGCTGGGCTGCCCGGATGCGGAGACGCCGCTTCAGATCATCGTCCAGGTTCCGCACGGTGATACTCGCCATCGGTCACTCCTCGCTACAAGCATCGTGGCTCCACCCAGTGATTGCACTGCCATCATTGCAATCACTACTGCTTCACCCAGGATCCGTTAGCGGGCGTTGACCCTGTCGAAGAGATCGATGACCTCGCGGGAAGGCGGCGGGGTGAGGAGGGTGACGGCGACGGCTACGACCGTGGCGATGATGAAGCCCGGCGTGGCCGGTTGCATGTCCCACATCCCGGAGACAGGAAGGCATGTCCTTCAGCGCGTGGCTGCGTGCGGCCGCCCACGAGCGTCTTGAGCGGAAACAGCAGACCAAACGCTTCGAGTCCGAGGCCGAAATCGAAGCGTTCTGGCGTGAGTGTGACAAGCAAGCGGGCCCAGGACGAGAACCGGACTGGGAAGAGCACCTTCGGGTGATCAATGCCTCGCGCGGCACGGGCGCCACAGACACGTGATCTTCGTCGACACGAACGTCTTCATGTACGCCGTCGGCCGTGCCCACCCCCACCGGAGTGCGGCCCGCGAGTTCTTTGCGGAGTCCCGTCGGGCCGCCATACCCCTCTGTACATCCACCGAGGTCGTACAAGGACTGGCGCACGCCTACCTGCGAGCATCCAGGCGGGAGGCATTCGATGAGGCTCTTGATGTCATCGCCGGTTTCGGCATTGACGTGTGGCCGCTGGAGTTCGAGGACGTCACGCTTGCTCGCCAGCTCCACGAGCGCCACCCCCACCTGCAAGTTCGAGACCTTTGCCACCTCGCGAGCTGCCGACGGCGCAGGGTCGCTGCGATCAAGACCTACGACCGAGCCCTCGGGGCCGTGGCAGGCATCACGTCACCAGAGGAAGGTGACTAGCGGCCCTGCCAGCCCGTTCGCTCGTCCTCCCCTAGGATCGCCGCATGGGCGAAGCAGTCATTGAGGCGCGGGGGTTGCGGAAACGGTACGGCCAGCTTGAGGCCGTGCGCGGCATCGACCTGCGCATCGAACGGGGCGAGGTGTTCGCGCTGCTGGGGCCGAACGGCGCGGGCAAGACGACGACCGTGGAGATCCTCGAGGGGCACCGGGCGCGCTCCGGCGGCGACGTGCGCGTGTTGGGCTTCGACCCGGGACGGAATGAAGTGGCGCTGAAGGAGCGCACCGGCATTGTCCTGCAGCGTACCGGGCTGGAGCCGTACCTGACCGTCGGCGAGACGGTCGACATGTTCCGCGGCTACTACCCACACCCCCTGCCGCTCGACGAAGTCCTGGAGGTGGTGGGGCTGGAGGAGCAACGCGACCAGCGCGTGCGGCGGCTCTCGGGCGGGCAGCAGCGCAGGCTCGATGTGGCCGTGGGGCTGGCGGGCGATCCCGAGTTGCTCTTCCTCGACGAGCCCACCACGGGCTTCGACCCAACGGCCCGGCGCGGCGCCTGGGCGATGATCCGGAACCTGCGCGAACTCGGAAAGACGGTCCTGCTGACGACCCATTACCTGGACGAAGCGCAGGCGCTCGCGGACCGTGTCGCGATCATGGTGCGGGGGGAGATCGTGGCCGAGGACACCCCGGCGGGCCTCGTGGCAGCCGACGCGGACGTCGTCATCCGCTTCCGCGCGCCCGAGGGAGCGGCGCTCCCCGACGGCGTCGACCTACGGGAGGGGGATGAGGGGTTGGTGGAGACGCGCACGACCGATCCAACCAGTGCCCTGCACGTGCTCACGAGCTGGGCACTGGCAGGGGCATTCACGCTTGAGGAACTGACGATCAGCCGCCTCTCCCTCGAGGATGTGTTCCTGCGACTGACGGACGAGAGCGAACGCAAGGACGGGTCGTGAAGGCGATTGGTCTAGCGCTGCGGCAGCTCAAGTACGAGGAGCGCTCCTTCCGGCGGAATCCGGCGGCGGCCTTCTTCACGATCGCGTTCCCGCTGATCTTCCTCGTCATCCTCAACGTCATCTTTGGGGGCGGCGAGATCGACACCGGCGAACGCGTGATCAGCGGCGCCACGTTCTACGTGCCGGCGATCGCGGCGCTCACCGTGGTGAACTCGTGCTACACGTCGGTGGCGATGAGCTGGGTGTTCAACCGCGACCAGGGCGTGCTCAAGCGCATCCGGGGAGCGCCCCTGCCAGCATGGGCGTTCCTGTTCGGACGGATCGCCTACACCGTGATCCTGATGATCGTCCTGACGGTCGTCGTCGTGGCCTTCGGACGCATCTTTTACGACGTCGATATCCCTGGCTCGACGCTGCCGGCCGTCCTCGTGACGCTGGCCGTGGGCGCGTTCGCGTTCTGCGCGCTGGGACTCGCGGTCGCGTCGCTGATTCCCAATGCCGACGCCGCGCCGGCGGTGGTGAACGCCTCCATCCTGCCGCTGCTGTTCATCTCGGACGTGTTCATCCCGCCCGACGCGGGAACGCCAGCGTGGGTCGAGCACGTGAGCTCGATCTTCCCCGTGCGACACCTCTCGGAGGCGCTGCAGACGGGCTTCAACCCGTTCGAGACGGGCATGGGATTCGAGCCGGTACACCTGGGCGTGATCGCGGCATGGGGGGTGGCAGGGCTGCTCGTCACGCTGCGCTTCTCCTCGTGGGAGCCGCGCGTCTGAGCGGCAACCAGCAACGAACCTTCAAGGAGCGAAGCCATGGACATCTCCTGTGCATTCCCGGCCAATAGCGCCGCCGTCGATGCGGCCGTGCTGGCGGAGGAACTGGGCTACCGGCGCGTCTGGATCTACGACTCTCCCGCGCTCTACCACGATGTCTGGGTGACGCTCGCGCGGATCGCGGAGCGCACGGAACGGATCGGCCTGGGGCCGGGCGTGCTGGTTCCCCACCTGCGCCACCCGATGACGCAGGCAGCGGCCATCGCGACGCTCGCGGAGCTGGCTCCCGGACGGCTGGCGGTCGCGCTCGGCGCTGGCTTCACGGGGAGGCTGGCGATGGGCCAGCCGATGCTTTCGCGCCGCGAGTTCGAGGGCTCCGTGCGGCAGGTGCTTGCGCTCCTGCGGGGCGAGGTCGTCGAGCTCGATGGGGCGGCGACGCAGATGCTGCACTCGGTCGGCTACGCGCCCGATCGGCCTATCGACGTGCCGTTCCTGGTGAACGCGCAGGGCCCGCGGGGGCAGGCGTTCGCGAGGGAGATCGGGAGCGGCGTCACGGTCAGCTTCACGCCGGTGCGGGGGTTCGACTGGTGCGCCGTGCTGAGCACCGGCACCGTGCTCGACGCGGGCGAGTCGCCTACGTCCGAGCGCGCGTTCGCGGCGACTGCGCCCTCGCTGGCCGTGCGCTACCACGGGCTCGCCGCTCGCGGGCAGTCGCTCGACGGGCTGCCGCGTGGGGCGGACTGGATGGCCTCGATCGAGGCCGTACCCGAGCGAGAGAGGCACCTCGAAATCCATCGCGGGCACCTGGTCGAGTTGAACGAGCACGACCGCAAGGCGCTCAATCCCGAAACTGCCCCACGCGCGCAGCTCACGGGAACCGTCGACGAAGTACGGGAGCGGCTCGCACGGCTGGAGGCAGGCGGTGCGACGGAGCTCATGTGGCAGCCGATGGGGCCGGACATTGGGCGCGAGCTGCGCGCCTTCGCGCAAATGATCGGGTAGCCGCACGTGGTTCGCGCCTCGGGACCAAGCCTGTAGGCTGACGCAGTCATGTTCCTGCCAGGCGTCGTAGCCCCGGAAGACACTGCTAGCCCGAAGCTGTGGATGCTCGTGCAGCGCGACCGCGTGCTGTTCCACGAGGCGGATGCGGCGCTCGCCGGAGCGGCGGAGGCGGAGGGGTTCGCGCGCACCGGGGCGGAGCACTTCATCGGCACGCTCGACGGGCAGCAGGTCTGGACCGCCGGCGTCGAGGACGACGCGGAGGCGGCCGCGGGCTGGCGTTTCTGCGATCTGTTTTCCGTGTACGGGATGGCTGGCGAGGAAGTCTGGATGGCGGCGGGCAGGGCGCAACAGATCGTGGAGTGGGAACGCACGAACCGGTTCTGCGGGCGCTGCGGCATCCCCAACGAACTGGCCGCGGGCGAGCGCGCGATGCGCTGCCCGCAGTGCCGCCTGCTGCGGTTCCCACAGCTCTCGCCGGCGATCATCACGCTTGTCCACCGGGGGGACGAGGTGCTGCTGGCGCGCAGCCACCGCTTCCCCGAGGGGCTGTACAGCGCCCTGGCGGGGTTCGTCGAGCCGGGGGAGACGGTCGAGGGGGCGCTCATCCGGGAGGTGGAGGAGGAGGTCGGGATCCGCGTGACCAACCTGGAGTACCGGGGGAGCCAGCCGTGGCCCTTCCCCAACTCGCTCATGCTCGGCTTCTTCGCGGAGTACGAGAGCGGCGACATCGTGCTGGAGGAGGCGGAGATCGCGGCGGCCGAGTGGTTCCCGGTCGACGCGCTGCCGAACATCCCGGGCTCGATCAGCATCGCCAACCGGCTCATCACCTCGTGGGTCGCGCGCCACCGCGCGGGCTGAGACGATGCGCTACGCAGCGCTGCTGCTGGGGGCGATCGGAGTGCTCGCCGTAGCACTGGCCGTGACGGTGCAGGCCGGGAGCGACCCCACGACGGTCCCCGACGCGACGGTCGAGCAAGAGGCCACCTCGGAGCCGGAGCCGACCCCGACGCCCACACCTACGACCTACAAGGCCGTGCTCCCCGGCCTTGCCGCTGACTACACGCCGGAGAGGTGCTCGGCGAACGTTCCCGACCCGTGCCGCCTCCCCATCACACAGGTGACCGTGAGCAGCACGGACGGTGGGCAAGCGGTGACGCTTACCGTGGAGATCGCGAACAGGTCTGATCAACACCAGCGGGGGCTGATGTTCCGCGAGTCGCTGGACGAGCTGGCAGGCATGCTCTTCGTGTTCCAGGGGGAGCGGTACGGCGGCTTCTGGATGAGGAACACCTTTATCCCCCTCGACATCGCCTACCTGGCGGCGGACGGCACCGTGCTGGAGATCGTGCACGGCGTCCCCTTCAGCCTCGATACCCTCACGCCCTCGCAGGGGTACTGGTACACGCTTGAGGTCAACGGCGGCTGGTTCGAGCGCCAGGGCTTCGGCGTTGGCGACCAGGTCGTGATTCCGGCGGGGGCGGCGGCGCGGTAGGGCTAGCTCGGGGCACGAGCCCCGTTTCGTCAGAAGGCAACGCCTTCGTCTTCAGGCAACAAGGCATCTCGGGGCTTCGTGAACCCGATGAAGGACGGGGCATCGTAGAACTGCACGGCCCAAACGGTCATGTTGGGGTCCTCTACAGGCGACTGACAGGCGTATTCAAAGACCCCTCCCCCTAGTCGTTCTCGACTCCCGGTGAATGCCACTTCATGGACGCGCTGGAGAGTAGCCATCATGGGAATGTCGTAGCGATCATACCCCTCGAAATGATAGGCAACTGCCACATAATCGTCGGGCAGCCTTCTCTGGTTTTCATGAGCAAAGAGGCCACGGACAATGCGAGCGACACTTCGGTCGACCCTCGGCCAGCTGATTTGGAACGCCGGTTGCATGCCGAGAGAGATACCTCTAGCGATCCTTTCCCGAAACTCAAATCTGTCGACAGTGGCCTCCAAGAACTTTCGGCGCCTAGGGTGCTGCATTCCACGAACTAGCCTCGCATGGGCTTCCCTTGCGTCCGGAGATGCCTGCGTATCTTCCCTCATCGTCAACATCTGCAGAAGATATTGGTCGTCCTTGGACTCCCCGTTATTGCAGGCTCTGCACGTAGGGACTTTGATCAGGTCGCGGCGGTTCTGCCTCGCGAAGAGAGCTTTGGGTGGGACATGGTCCCAGTCCTCTGGGGGAGCGCCACAGTACGCGCATTGACTTCCCGGAGGGAATTTCCTAGGCATCGCATCCAGCCTAGCAGCACATGTGTCCTAAAGGCTAGCCCACAGCCTCCATCGCGGCAGCCAGACGGGGGAAGAGGGGCTGGACGTTCTTCGAGCCGATGGCGTCGAGCTCGTCGGCGGTGAAGCCGGCTTCGTTCACCAGGTACGCGATCGCTTCGTCGACGTCTTCCTTGGAGAAGGCGGGGTAGTCGGTGCCAAAGACGATGTGGTCCGTGTCCGCGACCGTCCTGAGGCTGGGGAAGGCGTTGGGGTGGCAGGTGACGGCGACATCGAAGTACATGCGCCCGAGGTAGGCGGCCGTGCCCTGGGGTGCGGTCGTGAGGAACGGCTCGGCGCCGTCGGAACGGGCGACACGCCCGGCGATGTAGGGGAAGCAGCCGCCGCCGTGCGCCACGATCCAGGTCAGGTTGCCGTAGCGCTCGAAGGCGCCCGATGCGAGCAGGCTGCCGATCGCCCGCGTCGTTTCGACGGGGAAGTCGACGACGGCGGGCGACAGATTGGGGATGCCGATGTGCGACTTGGTGGGGTGGAGGTGGATGGTCACGCCGCGCTCGTTCATCGCGGCGAGGACGGGGTCGAAGCGCTCCGCGCCGACGAGGTCGGGGCCTACGCCACTGGGGAGGAGGACGCCGTCCATGCCCAGGTCGTCGAGGGCGCGGTCGAGCTCGGCGCGGGCGGCATCGACATCGACAAGGGGGAGCGTGGCGAAAGCGCCGAAGCGGTGGGGCCAACGGCGGGCGACTCCCGAGATGTAGTCGTTCGTGGCGCGGTGGAGGGGGATGGCCGCCTCGGGATCGCCGACGTCCGCAACGAAGATGGTGGGCGTGAGCACAGCCGCGGCGATGCCGTTCGCGTCCATGGCGGCCATCGCCGTCTCGGGGGTCCAGGCGCCGGCCATCGGAATGCCGACCTGCTGCGCCGCCTCGGCGATCTCGGCCGAGGGCACGTGATGGTGTACGTCGATGAAGCGGTCCACGGTGATCCTCCCGGGGGCGCCCTGGCGCCCGCCGCCAATCGTAGGGGAAGGGGGCGGCATGGGCGCGGGAGCGGCGTCTGGACGTGAGCCGCTAGACTGACATCATGGCGGAGCCCATGAAGCAGAACGGGGCCATCAAGGCGACCCTGCGGAACTTGAGACCCAGCTACTGCGCGGCGCCATGACCATCAACACTGACTTTCTCGTTCGCTGTATCAACACGCTGGAGTCGGCCTTCGAGCAGTTGCAGGAGCGGGACCCTGCCGATCCCTTCGACGACATCTTCCGGGCGGCCTCCGTCAAGGAGTTCGAGATCGTGCTGGAGCAGTCGGGCGGCCTGTTGAAGAAGCGTCTGCGACCTTTCTTCTCCAGCAACAAAGACGCGGATCGGCTGACCTGCAAGAACACCTTCCGGCATGCCGCCCGACATGACCTTCTCTCGGTAGAAGCCTGCGAGCGCTGGTTGGTCTACCGGGACAACCGGAACGACACCGCCCATGACTACGGCGAGGAATTCGCGGAGACGACTCTGCGACCGCTCCCTGCCTTCATTGAGGATGCAAGGGAGCTGGCGAGCATTGTCGCGGAGGGCGGGGATGACTGAGGGGCTGGATCTGCCTGCTCGCTACCGGGAGCAGCTTGAGGCCCTGCTGCGCAAGCACGTTCCGGGCGCGGCAGTCTGGGCATACGGCAGCCGCATCAGCGGCAGATGCCATCCAGGGAGCGACCTGGACCTCGTGCTGCGAAGTCCCACGCTGGAGCAACTCGAGGGCGGGTATTACGACCTCCTGGAAGCGATCGAGGAGTCGACCATCCCTATTCTGGTCCAGGCGCACGACTGGGCACGGCTTCCGGAGAGCTTCCGCCGCGAGATCAAGCGAAGCCACGTGGTCCTGCAAGAGGGGACATAGCCCCCGGCGTCGCTTCTGGTAGCCTTGGCGCCCTTGGGAGGAACGCGATGCGCATTGGCGTGATGATCGGCGGCCGCCAGGACCTCGAGGGGTTGCTGGCCTACACGCAGGAGCTGGAAGCGCAGGGCTTCGACAGTGTCTGGATGCCGAACGTGTTTGGGCTCGACGCCATGGGAGCGTTCACGGTGATCGGGCGCGAGACCGAGCGCATCGAGCTGGGCACGGCCGTCGTCCCCACCTATCCCCGCCACCCCGTGACAATGGCCCAGCAGGCCCTCACGGTGCAGGCGGCCTCGCGGGGGCGCTTCACCCTCGGCATCGGGCTCTCGCACAAGTTCGTGATCGAGGACATGTGGGGCATGTCGTTCGAGCGGCCCGCCCGACACATGCGCGACTACCTGGGCGCGCTCCTTCCCCTGCTGGCGGGCGAGGAGACGCACGTCGAGAACGAAAGCTACCGCGTGAACGCAACCTACAGCGTTCCCGGCGCCGACCCCGTACCGGTGCTGATCGCGGCCATGGGCGAGCGCATGCTCGCGCTGGCGGGGTCGCTGACGGCCGGCACGAGCCTCTGGATGACCGGGCCAGACACGATCGAGAACTACATCGAGCCGGCGCTGCGCGAGGCCTCGGAACGCGCGGAACGGGAGATGCCGCGCATCGTGGCCGCCTTCCCCATCGCCATCACCGACGACCCCGAGGCGGCCCGCGAGCGGGTCGGGAAGATGCTCAGGGGGTACGGCCCCATCCCCTCCTACCGGGCAATGATGGACCGCGAAGGCGCCGAGGGCCCCGGCGACCTCGCCATCCTCGGCGACGAGCGCGCGCTCGACGAGGCGCTCGACCGGCTGGAAGCGATCGGCGTGAGCGACTTCTCCGCCTCGATCATGCCGGTCGACCCCGACACCGAGGGCCGCACCGTGGCCTACCTGCTTTCGCGGCTTGGCGGAGGCTAGCGGACGGCCATGCAGTCGAAGGTCGTTGAAAGCTTCGAAGAGGCCGTGGCGGGGATCGAGGATGGCTCGAGCATCCTCGTGGCGGGCTTCGGCGAGCCGGGCACGCCCCACAACCTCGTCGGCGCGCTCTATGAGCAGGGAGCGTCCGAGCTCACGCTCATCGCGAACGGCGCGGGCGGCCCGCGCGCAGACGGCGTGATCACCACGGGCGACCTGGTGCAGGCGAAGCGCGTGCGGCGCGCGATCCTGGCCTTCACCGCCTCGACGCACCCCTCGAGGACGTCGCCGCTTGAAGCGCTTCACGAGAGCGGGGAGGTCGACGCGGAGACCACACCCCAGGGCACGCTCGCCGAGCGCATCCGCGCGGGTGGCGCGGGTATCCCCGCCTTCTACACGCCCACCGGCGTCGGGACGGAGGTGGCGGAAGGGAAGGAGCACCGCGAGTTCGGTGGCCGGACGCACGTGCTCGAAGAGGCGATCAGGGCCGACTACGCGCTCATCCGCTGCTGGAAGGCGGACACGTTCGGGAACCTGGTCTTCCGGCGGGCGCAGCGGAACTTCAACCCCATCATGGCTATGGCCGCCGACTGCACGATCGTCGAGGCCGAGGAGGTCGTGGAAGTGGGCGAACTCGACCCGGATCTCATCCATACGCCCGGCATCTTCGTCCAACGGGTCGTTTCGATTCCAGCGGCGGGCGGGCGCCTGCGCGTCCCGTCACTCATGCCTGGGAGCCCTCCCGTGAGGAGGGGCTAGACATGGCGGGCGAGCGACTGACACGGGACCTGATGGCGGCGCGCGTCGCGGCGGAGTTCGGGGATGGCTGGATCGTGAATCTGGGCGTCGGTATGCCCACGCGCTGCTCCGACTTCCTGCCCGAAGACCGCACCGTCATCCTGCACGCGGAGAACGGAGTCATCGGCTACGGACGCAACGCGACCGTTGAGGAAGCGACACCTTATGTCGTGAATGGCGGCGCCCAGCCGGTGCTGCTCACGCCGATCGCCTCGATCGTGCACCACGCCGACGCGTTCGCGATCATCCGCAGCGGCCTGCTCGACGCCGCTGTTCTCGGCGCCTACGAGGTGGCCACCAACGGCGACTTCGCGAACTGGCGCATCAGCGGACGCAAGGGAGGAGGCATCGGGGGCGCGATGGACCTGGCCGTGGGCGCCAAACAGGTGTTCCTCCTGCTCGAACACACCACCCGCGATGGCAACCCCCGCCTGCTGGAGCGCTGCGCCCTGCCGCTGACCGCAGCGGGCGTGGTGACGCTGGTCATGACCGACTTCGGGCTGTTCGAGCCCGCGGGCGACTGCTTCCGCCTCCGCGAGATCGCTCCCGGCTTCACGGTCGACGAGGTGCAGCAGCTCACGGGCGCACCCGTCGTGCCAGCCCCGGACATCTGCGAGGTCACGGTCTAGCGTCGGACGGGCGCCACCTCCCGGTGGTAGACACCCCGGCGAAAGCGCGTTCTCATACAGGGAGGCCCCCGTAGCTCAGTGGATAGAGCATTGGTTTCCTAAACCATGTGCGCAGGTTCGATTCCTGCCGGGGGTACCACTTGAAAGGGGGTGCACGCATGCACCCCCGGCTCCCGATTCGGCCTGCCGCGTGGTGGGGTGGGCGAGCGCATGCATGTGGGCGAGTGCGGGCACTGCCAAGAGGGGCGCGGCAAGACGCGCCTGGGGCCGGTCAGCGGGACTGGCATCGATAGTGCGGAGTGCCGGGGTGCCTTGACAGCCGCAGGAATTGCGAAGATGCTTGAGCCTATGTACGAATTCGACCCCACAGTAAGGGTCTTCCTGGACGAGGTGTCGCCCGAGGACCGCGCCAACGGAGCGGCCGTCGTCCTCTTGGGGGCGGTTGCGATCTTCGGCGTCGCTTGGCTGGCGAAGGAGCTGGCGCCGGCGCTCGCCCGGCTGGCCGCTCAGCTGCCGCCCGCTGGTGCAGTGCTGGAGAGGGCGGCTGCTATGGGGTTGCTCGTCGCTGTTGCGATGGCCCCGGCGCCTGAAACGCATCGCTAGCAGTTTCCAGCGCGGAGTTCTCCGCCAACTCTACCTGGGCTACCACAAACGACGCGATAGGAGAACAGCTAGACTGACATCCAAGCGCTAGAGAGTAGAGCGGGGAGTTGGACCCGCTTGCTGGAGGGCTAGGCTCCAGACAGCCGAGGGGTGCCAACCCCCGCGCCTTGTCCGTTCGGTCACCTACTCTTGCGAACGCCCCGGCATTGCCAACCGGGGCGTCTTCGTATCCTACAAGCGGGTTTGTCCGTACCGGCTGCCGCAGTAGACTTGTGGGTCGGGAGGTCGCGATGCCGAGTGCTGTGGAAGAGAAAGCAACCCAACTTCTGACCGAGGCGGTCAAAGCTGACTCTATGCTGGTCGTCTCCTACTCGCTCAACGAAATGTTTGTCGGCGTCTCTGGAACCAGGACCCAGTGGCGTAGCGAGGAAAGCGTCCGAACCGAAGCGGAGATGACAGAGGCCCTCAAGCAGTTCCAGACCAAGGGCATGATCGAAGACGAGTGGTTCGGACGAGGGGGCGGGGGCTCCAAGCAGTACAACCTTCGGCCAACCGCCAGTACCTTCAGGCGCTTCGGAGACTCCTAGGTGGCACGTACCGGCGAGACGTGTGACAGAGCAGGGGACTATTAGTCTGCGTGCGCGCACCGCATCTTCAGGTGTCTTGAAGCGGGTGACACGTTCCCACGGTGTGAGCCAACGGATGACGAGTCACACGACGCAGACTGGATTTTCGCCATGGACGGCCCCAATTTCCGGAAAGCGATCGACGGTCCTCGTCGTGCCTGAGCGGCAACTTGGATACTTAGCGATATAAGTCCCCCATGTAGTCTTCTCCGGGCGTCCCGCTGGGTTTTCCATGGGCTCTCTTGGCCCATAACCCCGCCACCTTCTCATGGAACACCAATCCGTTCTCACCAACCGCGAAACAGCCACCCTCATCCTGTTCGGTGCTCTTGCTGTCTGGGTACTGATGTCCAGCAATCGGGCTGAGGTACTCCGCAGCACCGGCTCCATCCTTGCGATGCTGACCAGGCCCAAACTGTCGGTGCCAACAATTCTCTACATCGCGTTCATCACGGGACTGCTTGTTCCGGCATCCTGGTTGGGCCTGTGGGAATCGGATCTCGTGGGTGCGACGGTACGCTGGATGCTCTTTTCAGGACTAGGCCTTCTGTTCAGCCTCAATGCGGCGATCGATGAACCGGGCTTCTTCAGGCGCGCGTTCCTTCGCATGCTGGCAGTCGTGGCAGTAATCGAATTCCTCGCAACCCTGTCCTCATTCCCGCTCTGGGCGGAAGTCCTCGGCCAACTGTTGGCCGCTATGGCTGCTGTTGTAGCCGTCCAGCCAGGAAGGTATACACGGGCGGCGCGGGCAGCAAACGCTTACCTCATCTTGTTCGGGCTAGCGGCGCTTGCATGGGGTGTCTGGCAGGTGATCGATGACTGGTCCCTGATCGACCGCGGCTTGCTCTTCCGAGAGTTCCTCCTGCCGATCTGGCTCACTCCCTTCGCGCTGCTCTTCGTCTTTGGTTTTGCGGTCGTAGCAGCTTACGAGAAGGCCTTTGTGCGAATGTGGCTTGGCGATGAGAGCCACTCTTCCCTCGCGAGGCAGCGTTTGGCGCTGGTACTGAGGTCTGGCCTCTCTCTTTCGCACTTGCGACTTGTGGCTGGTCGCGAGATGTGGATTGGCAACGCCGCCGGATTCCGTGAAACGTGGAGCAGGATAGGAGAGGTGAAGCAGGCGAGCCGGGAACGGGCCATGGCTGAGGCGGCAGTGGCCCGCCGCCTCATTGAGAATGCGGGGCGAACTGGTGTGGATAGGGACGGTCGGCAACTCGACCGGCGAGAGTTCTCCGAGACGCAGGAAGCGCTCCGGTCGTTGGCCGTCGCCCAGATGGGCTGGTGGAACCGCGACGACAGGTACCGCGAGGATCTTCTTGAGATACTGGAGCCCACATTCGAGCTCGATGGCCTACAGGAGCCGTCCGGGATCACGATGTACGTGGCTCTCGACGGCCAAGGTTGGTATGCCGAACGGCAGACAATCACAGGGCACTGGTTTGCCATTGGCGCGGCTGGCCCCACGCCTGACCAGTGGCTTCTTGATGGAATAGAAAGACCGTCGGGATTCCCATCTGAGCCGGAGTGGGATCATTGGGGAGGCGGCAGCCCCTCGCTGAACTGGAACTAGTCGCCGGGGAACGGCGCTAAATTTGATGCCATTTTTCAGGTTGTTCACACATCTAGGCGAACACCTCGGTCTCGACCGGCTGCGGTTCGGAGTCCACGCGCTCATCGCAGTCCGCCGCCGTGATCTTGCAAAAGCGGCACTCGTAGTAGCTGGGAGCCTTCTGCCGCTTCGATGCGATCCTGCGCTCGCTCGTCCGCCTCACCAATGATGGCATTGATCTCGTCGGCGGCCTCCGCTACCTGGGCATCATCCAATTCGATGCGAAGCTCAAACCCGTCAGAACGAGCGACGAGGTACGCGGTGAGCTCGTCGGCAGCCCGCTCGACCTGGCGGGACACCCACTCGGGTGTCACGACTCGTGTGAACACCCGCACCAGGCTGCCCCCGGCATCACCGCCGTTGCCTCGCAGGAACGAAGCCCATCCGGACTCGTCACTACTGGGTGGGAGCTCCTCGTCCACCCGCCTGGCGAACATCGGGGTGAGTTCCTTTCGAGGAGGCGCCCGTACGCGCCGGACTCGCGCATCAGCTCCGTGAGTTCGCGCGCCAGGGCCTCAAGGTGCTCACCCGCATCAACGGTGAGCGTGATCTCGTCCCGCTCTCCAGTGCCGTACTCCGCAATCCGTTCGACGGCGGGAGCGAGGAGCGCCTCAATATCCTCGGGCGGAGTCGCGCGGCGCACGGCGCCAGCGATCTGTTGCGTTGTCAACCCGGAAGAGACCAGCGGATTGCCCTCGAACTCCCCGCCGAACTCGCCGGCATCAAGCCGCCGTGTGTCCTCAAGCACGGCAGTCAGGAGATCCTCGATGACGAACTGGTACGCGTCAGCCCGCTTGAGCTGGTCGGGGAAGAAGCCGGGGCGTGCGACCGTCGAGTTCACCGCCTGGAGCGTGAGGACGCCGGCGATCAACGCCGCGAAGGCAGTGCCTACGAGCACCGCCCCTAGACGGCGTATCCAGATGGTCACCTCGCCATGGTGGCGGAGGGAGTGGAAGCGCGCTACCAGCGTCTCGATCTCTCCTGCCGCTCACCGACGGCGCCCCCACTCCACGGCCAGGACAAAGGCTCAGAGTGCAGTCCCGCTGGGAGTGCCAGCACTTCCTGTGGGTGGCGCCCATCAGGACGTTGGCGCCTGCGATGGGATAGGGTTGATTCTTGACCCTCTCCAGAGCGGGCACGTATGCTCGAACCCATGCCGCCCCAGCCGGGGATTCCGCCGATCGCGTTGCGGGTGCTTGAGGCATCCTGTTGAATTTGGGGCTCTAAGACCTTGCCAGTCCTCTCGGTTGTAGGCGTCAGTCACCACACCTGCCCTATTGACGTGCGCGAGCAGTTTGCCTTCCCGGATGGCAACCCGTGCATCGAGATGGACGGACGGACGAGTGAGTCCGTCTGGCTGAGTACGTGCAACCGCACGGAGATGTACTCGCTAGCCGAAGCAACTGAGTCCGCCGAAGCCACCTTCGCGGAGACGCTCCAGATCCCAGACGGTTTCGCCGATCAGTACAGCTACACGCTGGAAGGGGCGGATGCGGCCCACCACCTGTTCCGGGTAGCGTGCGGGCTGGACTCGGCAGTCATCGGCGAGCACGAGATTCTCGGACAGGTCCGGCGCGCCCTCGCCCAGGCCCAGAGCGGAGGGTCGGCGGGGCCAATGCTGACGCGCATGTTTCAGGATGCGCTGGCGGCGGGAAAGCGCGTGCACTCCGAGACGGAGATCAGCCGCTGTCCCATCTCCGTCAGCGGGGCGGCCGCCTCCATCCTGCTGGAGCGAAGGGGGTGGGAGAGCCTGGAGAACGCGTCCGCTCTGGTCATCGGGGCCGGAGAGATGGGCCGCGGCGTCGCGCGCTGTCTGAAGGGTATGCAGGCGCGCGACCTCGCCATCGCCAACCGAACCTCCGCGCGCGCCCAGGAACTCGCCCGCGAGACCGGCGCGGAAGCGCTTGCCTGGCCGGTCGCACCCGAGATCCTGGCTCGATTCGACGCCATCGTGAGTTGCACGAGCGCTCCCGGATTCCTGCTAACCCGTGAGACGGTCGAGGCGGCGACACGGTACCTGCCCGCCGGTAAGTCGATTCACCTGATGGACCTGGCCGTGCCCAGGGACATCGACCCCGACGTCTGCTCCCTCCCGGGCGTCCATCTGAGCAACATCGACGATGCCCGAACGATCGTGGACGACTCCCTCAGCAAACGCTCACAGCACGTCGAGCCCGCAGAGCGAATCATCGAGGAGCAGCTTGTGTGCTTCCGGGAGTGGCTGGCCGCGCGCAGCGTTTCGGACAGCATCCGGCTGCTGAAGGAACGCGCCGACCTGATCCGGCTGAGCGAGCTTGAGTGGGTCATGCCAAAGCTCTCGGGACTCTCAGGGAGCGAGCGAGCGGTGGTTGAACAGTTCTCGACCAGGCTCGTCAACAAGCTTCTCCATGAGCCCACGTCGCAACTGCGGAAGACTGCCAGCCGCGAACAGCCGGATTCGCTGGGTGAGCTTCTCCAGCAGGTCTTCGACCTGGACGCCGGCGAAGACCCCGGCGACGAGAGCGCCCGCTCGAAGCCGGCCTAACGACCCGCCTAACGACCCTGACACCCTGCCCAGAACGAATGCCTGCCCGGTCCTCCGGAAGGGTGTGCCTCCCTGTTCCCCATCCTCTCGGTGGTTGACGAATGGAACGTATGTTCTATAGGGTGCGCTGCGCAGCCCTTCGCTGCACGACGCCACCACCGGAGGAACGCCTTGCGGGTCGCCTGCGTGCTCATCAGCCACCTCAGAGCCAAGGTCGAGTTGCGACGGCAGCCCCACCTGCGGGAGAGCCCCGCCGTGATCGTCGAACGCTCCGAGGGGAAGCCCCTGGTGGTGGACGCCCTCCCGGCCGCCTCCGGGGTGGTCGCGGGCATGACGCTGGAGGAGGCTCTCTCGCGGCGCCCGGACACGACCGTGCTGGAGGCGGACGAGCCCGCCTACCGGCGCGTATTCGAGCAGACGCTCACCGCCCTGCAGGGGGTCAGCGACCGGGTGGAGGGGGCGGAGCTGGGCACGGCCTACGTGGGTCTCGACGGCCTCGAGGCCCTGCATAGCAGCGAGAGCGCGCTCGTGCGCGCCCTGCGGGAGGCCTTCCCCCGCGACCTGGCGCCACGGATTGGCGTGGCCGACGCCAAGTTCCCCGCCTTCGTCGCTGCCCGCACCGGCAGGGGACCGGAGGCCGTCACGGTTCCCGCCGACGTCGACACCTTCCTCGCGCCCCGCTCCATCGACCTCCTGCCCCTCTCCCGCGATGTCCGCGATGGCCTCCTCCGCTTCGGGCTGCACACCATGGGCGCCGTCGCCACCATGCGGGCGGAGCTGCTCATCGACCAGTTCGGGAACGAGGGGAGGCGCGCCTGGGAGCTCTGCCAGGGCATCGATGGCAGCCCCCTGGTCCCCCTCGCGACCGAGGAGGCGGTGGTCGAGCGCATCCCCCTGCCCTTCGCCTCCACTTCGCTGGAACTCGTGCTGGCCGGGGTCGATATCCTCCTGAAGCGAGCCTTCGCCCGGCCCGTGGCGCGGGGCCGGTACGCAAGTCGCGCCGAGCTGGCCTGCCTTCTGCACGGGGCCCCTCCCTGGGAGAAGTCGTTCCACTTCCGGCAGGGCGTGGGAGGCTGGGAGGGGGCGTCCCGCACCATCCGGCGGCAGTTGGAGGACGACCATCCCGAGGCCCCCGTCGAGGAGCTCGTACTGGAGCTCGCCGGTCTGGGCGAAGGGAAAGGCGAACAGATGGGCCTCTTCCCCGACGTGCGAGAGGGCCGCGAACGCCGCATAGCCGAGGTGGAGCGGCAACTCCAGGAGCGCCTCCACGGGGGGCCCGCCCTCTACCGGATGGCGCCAATCGCGCCCTGGCACCCGGCCCCGGAGATGCGCGTTCTGCAGGTGCCGCTCGACCCCTCCGGGCGGGACGCCATGCGGCCGCTGGCCCTGCCCACGCCCGTGGATGTCGAGGAGGGGCCGGACGGGCTGCCCGTGGCGGTGCGCCTGGAGCGGCAGTGGCGGCGAGTGGCCCGCATCGAGGAGCGCTGGAGCTTCGACCTCTGGTGGCTGCCGGCGCCCCTGAGCCGCGCCTACTACCGCGTCAGCCGCGAGGACGGGCGGCAGGTCACCCTCTTCCGCGACCAGCGCGAGGAGCGCTGGTACCAGCAAGCCTGCTAGCCGAAATCCTCTCATGGCCGCCGGATACGTCGAGCTGCACGCGCGGAGCTTCTACTCCTTCGGAGAGGGAGCCTCCCACAGCCACGAATTGCTGGCGCGGGCGAAGGCGTACGGCTGCGCGGCCCTCGCCCTGACCGACTCCAACCTCTGCGGGGCGCTGGAGTTCGCGCGTCTGGCCAACAGCCTCGGCGTCCAGCCCATCACGGGCGGGGAGCTGACCCTGAGGGACAGCTCCCGCCTGGTCCTGCTGGCGAAGACGCGTGAGGGCTACGCCAACATCTCGAGGTTGTTCACCCTCGCCAACGCCGCCGACCGGCGGGAGCCGCGGCTCGATCCCGCCCACCTGCCCGACCACGCCGAGGGCGTGGTCCTGCTGACCGGGGGTCGCGACGGGCGTCTCGCGCGGCTGGCGCTGAAAGGCCGCCATCGGGAGGCCGGGGAACTGCTGGGCCGCTACCAGGAGTGGTACGGACCCGACTCGGTGTACGTGGAGCTGCAGCAAAACTTCCTGCAGGGCGATACCGCTCGCAACCGCGAGTTGATGGACCTCGCACGGGAGCGGGACGTCCCGCTGGTGGCCACCAACGATGTCCTCTACCACGACCCCGAGCGCTACCGGCTGCAGCACGCGCTGGCGGCCGCCAGGCGCAACACCACGATCGATCGGGCGCTGCCCTTCATCAAGCCGAACGACCACTTCTCGCTGAAGCCCCCGGATGAGATGGCGCGGCTCTTCCGGGACTGTCCGGAGGCCATCGCCAACACCCTGCGCATCGCGGAGCTGTGCCGCTTCAACCTCAGCACGGACCTCGGCTACACCCTGCCCGACCCCAAGGTTCCGGCGGGGTACACGCCCGAGAGCTACCTGCGGCGACTCTGCGAGGAGGCCGCGCGGCGGCGTTACGGCGCGCTCACGGAACAGGTCCTCAAGCGGCTCGACGAGGAGTTCCGGCTTATCCAGCGGCACCACCTGGCCGGCTTCCTGCTGCTCTACCGGGAGATCGCCCGGCTGGCCCACCTGATCATGGAGGAGCGGGGGCTGGCCGAGCCCGATACGCCCCTGGAGGAACGGCCGCCGGGGAGGGGCCGGGGCTCCTCGGTAGCGCTGCTGGTGGGCTACCTCATCGGCATCAGCCACGTCGACCCGCTGCGCTGGAACCTCACGCTGGAGCGGTTCATGCCCGAGGACATGACCACGCTCCCCGACATCGACCTCGACTTCCCCCGCGCCCTCCGCGACGAGCTCATCGCGCGTGTGCACCAGCATTTCGGCGCGGAGTACGCGGTCCTGGCGGGGGCCATCGCCACCTATTCACTGAAGGGCATCATCCAGGACCTCGGCAAGGCCCTCGGGCTGCCGCGGGAGGACCTGCGGCTGCTCTCGAAGCAGATGCGTCCCCGCGGCGGCGAGGGTCTGCGCGAGGCGATGCTGGAGCTGCCCGCCTTCCGCGAACGGGTGGACGCCGCCGGCTGGCGCGAGCTGACGGAGCTGGCGCCCCAGCTGTTGCACGCGCCCCGGGGGCTGGGCCAGCACGTCGGTGGGATGGTCCTGAGCGACCGCCCCATCCCGGGGATGGTTCCCATTCGCGACAGCGCGATCGAGGGCCGCTTCATCATGGACTGGAACAAGGACAGCGTGGCCGACGCCAACTTCGCCAAGATCGACATCCTCTCCCTGCCCGTGCTCGACCAGATCGAGGAGGCGCTCAACCTGATCGAGGAGCGGGAGGGAACCAGGCCCGACCTGAGCCGCATCGACCCCGAGGACGCGAACGTCTATGACCTGATCAACGAGGGCCGGGGGAAGGGCGTCTTCCTGCTCCAGTCGCCCGCGCAGCTCAAGATCGCGCAGCGCCTGCTCTCCCGGAACCTTCTCGACCTGGCCTACCAGGTCGCTCTCATCCGGCCCGGCGTGGGCGTGCAGGGGAGCGCTGTCTCCAAGTTCATCGAGCGCCACCGACATGGGGTCGAGTGGACCTACGACCACCCGCTGGAGGAGCGCGCGCTGGCGCGCGGCTACGGCGTCATCGTCTGGCAGGAGCAGGTGGTCCAGCTGATCATGGATGTAGCGGGCATGACCGCCGCCGAGGCGGACGAGCTGCGCCGAGCCTTCGCCCGGCCCCAGGGCGAGCACCTGATCGCCATGCACTGGCAGCAGTTCCTGGAGGGGGCGCGGAGCCGGGGCGTGCCCGAGGAAACCGCCCGCACGATCTTCGCCAAGATCAACGGGCACTACATGTTCCCGGAGTCGCACTCCCACGCCTTCGCCATCACCGCCTACCAGGCGGCCTGGCTGAAGCGCTACCACCCGCTCGAGTTCTTCGTCGCGCTGGTGAACAACCAGCCGATGGGGTTCTACCCGCTGGAGACGCTGAAGGAGGATGCCCGCCGCTTCGACGCGCCCTTCCTGAACCCGTGCGTGAACCGGAGCCGCGCGAAGGCCATTCCCGACAACGGCTGCGTGCGGCTGGGCCTGCAACTCGTGAAGGATGTCGGCCGGGCGGCGGCGGAGCTGATCGTGGCGGAGCGGGAGCGGCACGGTCCCTACAGCGGCGCGGGCGACCTCGTGCGGCGGACGGGCGTGAAGCCGCAGGCGGCGCAGTCGCTGGTGGAGGCGGGGGCCTTCGACGCCGTCGCCCCCAACCGGCGGCTCGCGCTCTGGGATGCGGGACTCTCCACTCCACCCTCCCGCAGCGGACAGCGCGCCTTCCCGGCAGTGGGAGCGGCGGGCGTTCCCGCGCTCGCCGACTTCAGCGAGTACGAAAAAATGACAGGAGAGTATCGAGCGATGGGGGTCTACCCCCGCGGACACCTACTGGAGTTCGTGCGGCCCACGCTGCCCCCGGGCGTGCTCCCCGCCGCCGATGTGGAGGGCGAGCCCGAGGGGAAGGTGTTGCGGGTGGCGGGCTGGCCCATCGCCCGCCAGCACCCCCGCGGCGAGGACGGTACGGCCTTCGTGACGATCGAGGACGAGAGCGGGGAGGTGCAGCTCATCCTCTGGCCGCGGGTGTTCGCCCGTTACCGCCGGGAACTACGCAGCCAGGTGCTGCTGGTGCGGGGCACGGTCTCGCGCTACGACGGAACCACCAACCTCGCCGTCACCCACGTGGAGGCAGTGGGCGCCGGCGTCCCGATGCCGGAGGCCCACAACTGGCACTGAGCGCCCGGCGCTCGGCCTCAGCCCGCCGGGGCGGGCACAGGATCGGCGACCTTGCGCACGTTCACCGGGATGGCGCTCATCACGGGGATGCCGGTGATGGGGTCGAAGTCGCGCTGGGTATCGGAGAGGCGGCCCGTGTTAGCGCCGAGTTCGCGCACGCGGGCATCCTCGGTGGGGGCATCACCCCAGGCGTGCGCCATCGAGATGGCGCCGGAGCGCACATCATCAGCGGGCTCGACGACGCCGTAGATCGAGGCGCGCGCCGACTCGATCTCGACCATGTCCCCGGCAGCGAGGCCGAGCTCGGCGATGTCCATCGGGTTCATGTAGGCGGGGTTGCCCGTGTTGGCGTACTTGCGCATGAGGCGGGGGATGTCACGGCCCGAGGAGTTGTACGACTCGAGCAGGCGGCGGCTGACGAGGCGGTGCGTGAAGGACTCGCCCTCGCGGTAACCGCCACCCTCAAAATGGGGCTCGGAGCGCACCTCGGCCAGCTCGGCCATCATCTCGACACGGCCAACGTCGAGGCGGGGCGAACCCGGACGCTTCGGCAGCACGCGGATCTCGCTGTCCTCCCAGATGTGGCCGTGGGGGTACTTCTTCACCTCGTCGAGGGGAATGCGTGAGCCCTCGCACATCCACTCCAGGAGCTGCGAGGTGGTCGGCTTGTTGTCGATATCGACCTGGCCCCAGGCGGTGCGCAGGGGAACGCGCATGCGGTGGGCAAGCCCCCAGAAGAACTCCCACTCCTCGATCACGTCGGAGCCCGCGGGCGGGTCGATGAGTTTGGGGCCGTACTGGGCGTAGGGGGCGGGGTAGCCCTGGGCGAAGCCGAACACGCCCGAGAGCGCCTCGTTGGGGAGAGTGGTGTCTTCCCGCTCGAGCGAGAGCTTGGGCGCGATCACGTAGTGCGCCAGCTTGGAGGTGGCCGACATCTTGATGTCGAGCGTGACGAGCAGATCAAGGGCCTGCATCGCCTCGTAGGTGCGGAGCTGGTCGGGCCAAGCCGCCATGGGGTTCGAGCCGATGCAGATGAGGGCGCGAATCTGGCCTTCGCCGGGCATCAGGATCTCCTCGGCGAGGGCGCTGGTGGGCGGGCCGATGGCCGTGATGGGGAGGTCGCGGATACGCAGCTTCTCGCGCGACTCCCAGTCGGTGTTCTCCTGGAAGGCCTGGGCGATGTAGTCCTTGGGCTTGCGCAGGACGGGCGGATTGGGCACGCGTTCGCCCTCACGCAGCCAGCGCCCGCAGACGGTGTTGATGGCGTTGATGAGGTACTCGGTGACGTTCGCGTGGGGCGAGAAGTCGGGGCCCGTACCCGAGGTGACGGAACCACGCTCACCGCTGGCGAAGACGCGGGCCGCCCGCTCAACGAGCGTGGCGGCCACGCCCGCACGCTCTTCCACGTAGTCGAGCGTGAAAGGCTCGACGGCCTCGCGGAGTTCCTCCAGGCCCTGCACGTTGGCGGCGACGAAGTCGCCATCGACGAGGCCCTCGCTGAGGATGACGCGGAGGATGCCGGCGAGGAGGGTGGGGTCCTCGCCCGGTTTCACCTGCAGGAAGATGTCGGCCTTCTCCGCGGCCTCGGTGCGGCGCGGATCGATGACGATGAACTCCATGCCGCGCTGCTTCGCCTCGTGGAGGCGCTTGGCGGGGTTGTACTGGGGGATGCCGCCCCACATGGAGATGGTGGGGTTGGCCCCGATGAGCATCCAGACGTCAGCGTCGTCGAACATCTGGGGGCCGGCGCCCCAGTTGCCGTGGTAGGCGCGGGCGATGGGCTTGGCGGGCTGGTCGATGGTGCCGCCGGAGTAGGTCATGTTCGAACCGATGCCGGCCATGAAGGCGCCGGCGAACTGACCGGAGGAGGGGAAGGAGAAGCCGTAGGTGCCGCTGAAGGTGGCGACAGCGCGGGGGCCATGCTCGGCGATGATGGCCTGGAGCTTGTCCGCTACCTCGTCGATGGCCTGCTGGTGGGGGACATCATGGTATATCCCGGCGGCGGCGCGCTTCTGCGAGTGGAGGAGGCGGTCGGGGTGGTAGTGCTGCTCGGGCAGCTGGCGGCCCTTGATGCAGGTGAATCCCTGGTACATCGGGTTCTTGGCGTCGCCACGGACCTTGATGGCGCGGCCATCCTCGATGTCGACCTCGATGGCGCAGAAGGCGTGGCAGAAGCGGCAGAAGGTCTGCTTGGTCTCGACGACCATGGGATCCCCCGGAGCGCAGCGGCGCTGCCGGAACTGTAGCCCAGCGGGATAGCCCTCGCCAGCGGGAACGCGAGTACGTTCCCGCCGGCGAGGCCTGAGCTAGTGGCGTCTAGCGACAAGGAGGACTAGGCGTCGGAGTCCTCCGGGACGAGTGCGCTCTCACCCCGGACTATGCCAATGCCGATGAAGAGCAGGCAGAGAGCCCCGACAAAGAGGACGATGTTGCTGGCCAGGAGAAATCCCTCCGGGTTGGCCTCAAGCCGCTCTGGCGCCCGAACACATGCTTCCTAGTACGTTCATGCCGTCCCCTTCGCGCCGTCTTCACCATGCGCGCGGAGACAGTAGTCCTCTGCGAATCGCCTTTCACTTGTCGCAGTCAATATTCTATTTCGTTATGTTTGGAGAGCTGGAGGGGCACACCTGCGGGTGTCTGGAAGGGGTGCCCGGCGCCCATCTCCAGGGGCTAGACTCGCGGCGCCACGACACTGGCAGGGAGGGTGCCCATGCAGGCCGAGCCATTCGAGATCGCGATCCCCGAGGAGAAGCTGCAGGACCTGCGGGAACGGCTGGAGCGCATCAACTGGGCGCCCGACTTCGCCAACGACGAGTGGGCGTACGGCGTGAACGGGGCGTACCTGCGGGAGCTCGCGGAGCACTGGCTGCATCGCTACGACTGGCGTGCGCACGAGGCGGAGATGAACCGCTTCGCCAACTTCCGCGTTGAGATCGAGGGAATGCCGATCCACTTCGTGCACGAGCGGGGGAAGGGACCGAACCCCATTCCCATCATCGTTTCGCACGGCTGGCCCTGGACGTACTGGGACCTGCGCCACGTGATCGGGCCCCTGACCGACCCCGCCGCCCACGGCGGCGACCCAGCCGACTCCTTCGACGTGGTCGTGCCCTCGCTACCGGGCTACGGCTTTTCCACGCCACTGACGACGCCGGGCATCAACTACTGGCGGACTGCCGACCTCTGGGACACGCTCATGCGCGACGTGCTCGGCTACGAGCGCTTCGCCGCACAGGGCGGTGACTGGGGCGCACTGGTCACGAGCCAACTGGGGCACAAGTACGCCGACCACCTGATCGGCATCCACCTGACGGACGCGATCATGCTGAACATGTTCTCGCACGACCGTCCCTGGGTGCTGGGCGACCCCGGGCTCGCGTCGATGCCGCCGGGGGAGGCGAGGACGGCGTCGCTCGCGCGGATGCGCTACTACTCGGCGCACGTGGCCGTGCAGGCGCTGGACCCGCAGACGCTGGCCTTCATGGCGCACGACTCGCCGATCGGGCTGTGCGCCTGGATCCTCGAGCGGCGCCGCAACTGGGGCGACACGAACGGCGACGTCGAGTCGCGCTTCTCCAAGGACGACCTGCTCACGACGATGATGCTCTATTGGGCGACGGACGCCTTCGTGACGTCGGTGCGCTACTACTACGAGGCGGCCTGGAACCCGTGGAGTCCGAGCCACGAGCGCACGCCCGTGGTCGAGGCGCCGACGGGGATCACGTTCCACGGTCCGGGTGCGCAGCAGGAGCCGAGCCAGCAGCAGCGCGAGTACTGGAACCTGCACCACTGGGACCATCACCCGGCGGGCGGGCACTTCGCGCCCGCCGAGGAGCCCGAGGCGATCGTGCGCGGCATCCGCGCGACGTTCAGGGAGCTGCGCTAGCGGCCGAGAGGCGGCCACCAGCACTGCTATCATGATGGCAGGATGCCGCCGGGGAGAGGACTGACGCTCGATGACTACCACCACCCCACCCCTCCTTATCGAGGAGGAGATGGATGAGAACATCGAAGACGAGGCCGTAGCGAGTGACGCCGCGCAGGACATCCCAGGCATTGAGCGCTACGAGATTGGCTTCTACGGCACAGACTTCCCTGTAGACGCCCTCTATAAGCGGTTGTCATCGGGTGATGACGAAGCTGAAGGGGATGTCTTCATTCCTGACTTCCAGCGAGGTTATGTCTGGACCAAGAAGCAAGCCGACGGATTCATCGAATCTCTTCTCCTAGGGCTCCCTGTCCCTGGCATCTTCCTTTCCACTGACCCCGCAACGAGCAGGCGCTTCGTCATTGACGGAGGGCAACGGCTGAGAACGATCAAGGCATTCATGGACGGCGACTTCAAGGGTGCTGACTACGTTCTCGGCAAGGGAGTCCACCAGGATTTCGCAGGCAAACGTTACGCAGACCTCCTGCCCAGCGATCGTCGACGCTTTGACGACGCAATCATTCACGCAACGATCGTTCGCCAAGACCAACCACAGGGTGGGGACCGCTCTCTCTTCTATCTCTTTGAGCGCCTCAACACACGAGGCACTCCTGCTGCAGCGCATGAAGTTCGACGGAGTCTCTGGGGTGGGTCACTAAATGGATTGCTCAAGGACCTTGCTGAGAACGTTCATTGGCGCAACGTCTACGGTCGTCCCTCGCCTAGGCTCAAGGACCAAGAGCTGATCCTTCGTTTTCTTGCCCTACATGTGGACGAGAATCGATACGGGAGTTCGGACGAGCGCACGATGAAGGACTTCCTCTCGTCGTTCATGGCTCGCTACCGTGACGTGTCAGGCAATAGAGCCAAGGAGTGGCGAGAGGTGTTCGAAGAGGTCATCAAACTAGTCGATGAGATCCTCGGACATGACGCATTCAGACCTGAAGGAAGACTTAACACGGCAGTCTACGATGCCGTCATGGTTGGCCTTGCTCAAACGCGTGAGAGCGGAGGACTACCCGAGCATGACGCTGTCCGGTCTGGATACGACGCACTCCTGGCCAACGACGGGTTTATCGCCGCCACGAGCAGCCGGACCTCACACCAGCCGAACGTTCAGACGCGCCTGCGGCTCGCACGGGAAGCATTCAAGGCATCAAAAGACCGCTAGATGATGGCTTCCCCTGGTCAGGGCCCAAGCAGTGTTCGGCTTGATGAAGTGTTTGCACGCGCTGCTGGATTCGCGGACGCGCCGGATGTCGAAGCCGACTATGCCCGATACCTCTGCGTCCTCGTGACCGGGTTCCTCGAACAGGCCGTCGAACAAGTCATCCTAGGCTACGTAGATAACCAAGGTGACCCTCGACTGAGCCGCTACATCGCCACGACGCTGCGGCCGATGCGCAACATGAGAGCGCAGCAGATTCTTGAAATGCTGGGACGCTTCGATGACAACTGGCGTGCCCAGCTCAATGCGAAACTCAGTATTCGGCACCGAGAGGCCATCGGAAGCGTCTACGCAAGTCGCAACAAAATAGCCCACGGTGAGGATGTAGACCTCCCCTACCGTCAGGTTCGAGATGACTACGCCCTGGTAAAGGAAGCAGTCGGCTTCCTTGAGGATGTAGCTCCCTAGCTGGCGGCCCAGGCGCGCGCTTCCTCCGACGCGACCCAGTGAAGGGTGTTGTGGAGGAGCTTGCGGAAGCCCTCGCTGGTGTAGCTGCTGGGGCCATCGCCGAGGTGCGTGGCGACGACGGGGCTGTTGCCGCTCTTCTTCGCCCAGACGACGATATCGCTGCCCTCGGGATGGTCCCAACGGTCCTTCTCCTCCTGGGGGGCCATCGGAGGCGGGTTGAAGTTCTCCTGCACCATCGGGTAGTCGGTGCGCATGAGCGGCACGATGCCCGGCTGCGACTCGAATATCTTCGAGGTCAGGTAGAGCTCGTCCTGCACCTCGAAGCCGTCGTCGAGGCCCTCAAGGACGGGGTGGCCTGTGGTGACCGGCGTGACCTTGCCCCGGCCGTTGCCGCGCGGGTCGGCGCCGCCGCCCCGGTACCCGGAGCCGGGAGTCATCTCGCCGAACACCTCACCCTCTCTCAAGAGGAAGGACGTGCCGCTCACGTCGCGCCAGCCGGGCCAGGCCGGCCACTGCACGAGCGCGTGGTTCATCAACATGATGCCCTTCCCGCTCTGGAGGAGGGCGGCGATGCTCTCCTGGTACTCCTCGGGAGCGGGGGAGAAATCTGTGCCCCACATGTCGTAGAACACGACGGCCTCGTACTCGGCCACGTTCTCCGGGCGCAGCATCACCTGCGCCGCAGGCTGCTCGACCTGCGTGGTGAGCAGCTCCGGGTTGTCGTCGAACATGGAATAGAAGCCGTTGTAGTTGAAGCCGTGGCCTTTGGTAACGAGCAGAACTTTCACTGCCATGGGTTTGCCCCTTTCGCGGATGCGCGTTTGTTCGGATGTTTGGTGGGGACGGCGGGACCGTCCCCTGTTAGCTGGCGGCCCAGGCGCGCGCCTCCTCCGAGGCGACCCAGTGGAGGGCGTTGTGGAGGAGCTTGCGGAAGCCTTCATTCGCGTAGCAGTTCGGGCCGTCGCCGATAGTCATGGCAACGACGGGAGAGTTCACGCTCTTCTTCGCCCAGACGACAACGTTGCTGCCTTCTGGATGCTCCCAGCGCGCCTGCTCCTCGGCGGGAGCGAGGGGCGGCGGGTTGAAGTTCTCCTGCACCATCGGGTAGTCGGTGCGCATCAGCGGCATGATGCCGGGCTGCGACTCGAAGATCTTCGAGGTCATGTAGAGCTCGTCCTCGATGGTGAAGGGCTCGACACCCTCGACGACGGGGTGGCCGGCGGCGGCGGGGTCGGCGGAAACGGCGCCCGTGGGGTTGCCACGGGGGTCGACGGCGCCGCCACGGTAGCCGGAGCCGGGAGTCATCTCGCCGAAGACCTCGCCCTCGGTCAGGAGGAACGACGTGCCGCTCACCTCGCGCCAGCCAGGCCAGGCGGGCCACTGCACGAGCGCGTGGTTCATCATCACGATGCCCTTCCCGCTCTGGAGGAGGGCGGCGATGCTCTGCTGGTACTCCTCCGGGGCGGCGACGAAGCTGGCGCCGCCGTCGGGGCTCTCGGTGCCCCACATGTCGTAGAAAACGACGGCTTCGTACTCGGCCACGTTCTCGGGGCGCAGCATCACCTGCGCGGCAGGCTGCTCGACCTGCGTGGTGAGCAGCTCGGGGTTGTCATCGAACATGGCGTAGAAGCCGTTGTAGTCGAACGGATGCCCCTTGGTGACGACGAGAGTCTTGACGGCCATGGTTTCGCTCCTCTGGTGATCTCGGGCTAGCTGGCGGGAATCGCGTTGTAGGCGTCGAGGATGGCCGCGAAGCGAGCTTCGACAGCGGGCTGTGTCTCGGGGTGGCTGACCACGTAGAGGTGGTTCTCACGGATGGCGCGGAGGATGCGCTGGGCGAGGTCCGCGGGCTCGATCATCGCCTGGGGGACGCTCTCACCCGGCAGCATTGCGCGGATCGGAGCCTCGGGGCCACCGTACTCTTCTGGACGGTTGCGGCCCGCCTCAACGATGCGGGAGCGCACGCCGCCCGGGCAAACGACGCTCACGCCGATGTTGTGCTCGGCAAGGTCGAGGGAAAGCGCCTCGGAGATGCCGACGACGCCGTACTTGGCGGTCGTGTAGGAGGAGATGCCGGGCGTAGCCGCGGGCACGAGGCCGGCGATAGAGGCCGTGTTCACGATGTGGCCGCCCTCGCCCGCCGCGACCATGCCCGGCAGGAACGCCTGAATGCCGTAGATCACGCCGTACAGGTCGACGCCCAGGACCCAGTCCCAATCGTCCTCGGTCATATCCTGGGCGAGCTTGAAGGTGACGACGCCGGCGTTGTTGCAGAGCACATGGCAGCCGCCGAAGGCCTCGTAGGTCGCGTCGGCGAGCGCCTGCATGGACGCGCGGCTGGAAACGTCGTTCTCGACGGCGATGGCCTTCACACCATGCGACTCGACCTCGGCGACCGCAGCAGCGGCGGCGTTCATGTCGATCTCGCCGATGACGACGTTCATCCCCTCCTGGGCGAAGGCCACAGCCATCGCCTTGCCGATACCACCACCCCCTCCGGTTATGACAGCTGTACGACCGCGGAATTCTTCCAACTCGACACCTCCTGGCGGGGCGGCAGTTTACACGCTGCCATGCCGTGCCGTCCGGGCCACCGGGGCTCGCACAGGGCGTCCCCGCGATATGATTGGAATGATGGATGCACGCCAACCCCACACCTTCCGGAGCAGCCCGTGATACCCCGCTACTCGCGGCCTGAGATGGCGGCCATCTGGAGCGAGCAAGCCAAGTTTGAACACTGGCTCGAGGTCGAGATCGCCGTCTGCGAGGCGCGCGCCGCGGCGGGCGAGATGCCAGCGGCAGCGGCGAAGCTCATCCGCGCGAACGCCACCTTCGACATCGAGAAGCTGAACGAATACCTCGTGGTCACGCACCACGACATGACGGCCTTCCTCCAGTCGGTGGCGGACTCGCTGGGCGAGGAGTCACGTTATGTCCACTTCGGCCTCACGACGAGCGATGTGTGGGATACAGCCACAGCCCTCCAGCTGCGCGCCGCGAGCGACCTCCTCATCGCCGGCGTCGAGCAGCTGACAGCCGCGCTGGAGCACCTCGCGCGGAAGCACCGCGACAGCCTCTGTGCCGGACGCACGCACGGCGTCCACGCCGAGCCGACGACGTTCGGGCTGAAGGTGTGCGTGTGGGTCGCCGAGATGCGGCGCAACCGCGAGCGGCTGTTGGCCGCCCGCGAAGCGATCGCCGTGGGGGCGATCAGCGGGACCGTTGGCACGCACGCTTCCATCCGGCCCGAGATCGAGGAGGCCACCTGCGCAACGTTGGGGCTGGGCGTGGAACACGCCTCGACGCAGGTGATCCAGCGGGACCGGCATGCGCAGTTTGTGAGCGCGTTGGCGCTTACCGGCGCCTCGCTGGAGAAGTTCGCCACGGAGATCCGGGGGCTGCAACGCACCGAGGTGCTGGAGGCGGAGGAGCCCTTCGCCGCCGGACAAACGGGTTCGAGTTCGATGCCGCACAAGCGCAACCCCGAAAAATGCGAACGCATCACGGGGCTCGCGCGCGTGCTGCGCGGCTACGCGACCACCGCTCTCGAAAACGTGGCCCTCTGGCACGAGCGCGACATCAGCCACTCCTCGACGGAGCGGATCGTGTTCCCCGACGCCTGCCTGCTGCTGGACTACATGCTCGCGCTCTTCACGGATATCGCGGAGGGGCTGGTGGTGTACCCGGAGCATATGCGCGAGAACCTCGACCGCTCGTATGGGCTCGTGTTCTCGCAGCGCGTGCTGCTGGAGCTGATCGAGACGGGTCTCAGCCGGCAGGAGGCCTACGAGCTCGTGAAGCGCAACGCGATGGTCGCCTGGAAGGAGCGCGAGCCGTTCCTCTCCCTGCTGCTCGCGGACGAGGACGTGGCTCCGCGGCTCGGCGAGGAGCAGCTGCGGTCGCTCTTCGACTACGGCTACTACCTGCGCAACGCCGATGCAACGTTCGAGCGGCTCGGACTGGCGTGACCAGCGGGACCGGGGAGCCCTCCGAGGCCCCCCAGAAGCCGGGCGTGCGCGAGACACTGAGCGCGGCGGCGGCGCTCATGCGGGACCACCCGCGCGAAACGATGCTGCCCCTGCTGGCTGTCCAGGCTCCCCTCGTCATCGGCACCATCCTGCTAACGCTCCTGCTCTACAGCAGCGTCTTCGCAGACGAGGTGTACCCCCGCGGGGGCATCACGGGCGCGAGCAAAGGCGGACCCGAGGTCGTCGTCCTCGTGGTCGTGGTGGCGCTCGCGGTGATCCTGGGGCTTGTCGCGCAGGGGGCGACGATCGTGTCGGTGGCGGCGATCGCGCTCGGCAAACCGCTCACGCTCTCCCAGGCCCTCGACCCCGCCTTCACGCGGCTGGGAGGCCTGCTCGCGCTTAGCGTCATCTTCGCGGTCGTCGCGGGGCTCCTCGCGTTCACCATCGTGGGGTTGGCGGCGATCCCTTTCCTGGTCGCTCGTTTCGGCGTGGCCTACCAGGTGTACCTGCTGGAAGAGACGGGGCCTATCGAAGCGCTCAGCAGGAGTTGGCGAACGACGCACGGCAACATGCTGCGCCTGCTCGGGATCATCCTCGTGGGGATGGCACTGCTCCTCCTCATCGGGCTGCTGGTGCCGGTCAGCCCCGGGCCTGATGCTGCGAGCCGCGGAACGCGCATGGCCGTCGATGCGCTGCTCCAGATCCTGCAGGGCGGCATCGCCATTCCCATCACGGTGTTTGCTCATGCCGCCGTAACCCTCTATTACCTGCGTATTCGGAAGGAGACCTCATGACCGACGTGGTAATGCGAACCGAACTGCCGGCACCCATGATGCGTGGCAAGGTGCGCGATACGTACGACCTTGGCGACCATCTGCTGATGATCGCGACCGACCGCATCTCCGCGTTCGATGTGGTGCTGCCCACAGGTATCCCGCGCAAGGGCGAGATGCTCACGTGGCTCTCGGCGTGGTGGTTCGAGCGCATCGGCGCGGTGGTTCCCCACCACTTCGTCGCCGTCATCACCGCCGAGAACGCGGCAGAGCTGGTTCCCTTCCCCGTGCCGCCGAACTGCTACGGGCGGTCGATGCTGGTGCGCAAGGCGCAGCGCTACGACGCCGAGTGCATCATGCGCGGCTACCTGTCGGGGACGGGCTGGCGCGAGTACCAGCGCGATGGCGCCGTCTGCGGCATCACGCTTCGGGAGGGGCTGACGGAGTCGGACCGGCTGCCGGAGCCCATCTTCACCCCCTCGACCAAGGCGGACGTGGGCCACGACGAGAACATCAGCTTCGAGCAGCTTGAAGGCATCGTTGGATCGGACGCGGCGAACGCGATGGGCAAGCGCAGCCGCGCTATCTACGACTACGGCCACCAGGTTGCGCTGGAGCGGGACATCATCATCGCCGACACGAAGTTCGAGTTCGGGCTGCGCAACGAAGAGACGATCCTGATCGACGAGGTGCTGACCCCCGACAGCAGCCGTTTCTGGCCCCTCTCCGAGTACAAGCCCGGCGGATCGCAACCCAGCTTCGACAAGCAGCCGGTGCGCGACTGGCTGGCCGCGACGGGCTGGAAGGACGGCGACCCGGCTCCCGAGATCCCGAACGATGTGGCGGCGGAGACGACGGAGCGCTATCTGGCCGTCTACCGCACGCTCACGGGCGAGGACCTGCCGCAGTGAGCCGCTTCCTCGCCTCGATCGCCGTGACGCTGAAGCCGACCGTGAACGATCCGGAAGGGCTCACGATCGCGTCAGCACTGCACAACCTCGGCTTCGCGGGGGTGGCGGGGGTGCGAGCGGGCAAACTGTTCGAGGTCACGATCGAGGCGGCGAGCACGGAGGAAGCGCAGTCGCTGGCGGAAGACATGTGCACACGTCTGCTCGCCAACCCGGTGATCGAGCGGTACAGCTTCGAGGTGGCGGAGGACGACCCGGAGTAGCTCCCCCTACCTTCCAGCGGGAAGGTGGCAGGCGTCGTTGTGGCGACGCACGATGAGACGCCCCTCACCGTCGCGGTCGAGTTCGGTGATGGCGCAGTTCTTCATCTGGAAGGCGACACGCGGCGAGCCTCCCTCAGTCGCCCCGTGCATCCGCATGGCGACGTTGAGCGCGGATATGACCACGCCGCCGTGCGTGACGGCGATCGTCTTGCCTTCGAGGGCCATCAGCTCGGCGACGACCTCGGCCACGCGCGCGTCGAGCGCGGGCAGGCCCTCTTCGCCCGGAAGCTGAACGGAGGATGAGTCGCGCTCGCTGGTCCAACGCCAGCCCGGGAACCGCTCCAGCGTTTCGCGGACGGTGAGGCCACTCACCTCTTCACCGAAGTCGTACTCCTTCAGCCGGTCGTCCGTCGTCACCGGAAGGTCGAGGGCGCTTGCGACGGCCTGGGCCGTCTCGAAGGCGCGAGCGAGCGGGCTCGCGACGATGCGGTCGCCGCCGCCATCGGCCTTGAGGCGCTCGGCCACGGCGCACGCCTGTGCGCGTCCGTGCTCCGTCAAGGGCATGTCGAGTTGACCCTGGATGAGACCGCGCACGTTGCCCTCGGACTGGCCGTGGCGGACCAGCAGAAGTGTCACGGGCGCGCTACTCCGTGAGTCGCCGGTAGAGGGCGGGCAGGCGGCGGGGCAGCGACTCGATGTCGCCGACGACCTCGTAGCCCATGTCCTCGCACATCGTTTTCAGGTAGTCGTGGCCGGCGCGGTCGACGGTGAGGGCAAAGGGCGTGATGCCCTCGCGCTTGGCCTCGTTGAGCGCCTGCTTGGTGTCGTGGATGGCGTATTCCTTCTCGGTGCGGTCGCGCCCGTAGCCGTGGTCCTGGGGCCGGCCGTCGCTGAGGAGGACGAGGATGCGCACCTTCGCGTCCGTCGCGCTGAGCTTGTGGATAGCGTGGCGGATGGCGGGGCCCATGCGCGTGGAGCGGATGGGCGTGACCTTGTCGATGCGCTTCTTCGTGACTTCGTTGAATTGCTCATCGAAGTCCTTGATCACGTAGAACTCGACGTTGTCGCGCCCGTAGCCGCTAAACCCGTAGATGCCGTAGTCGTCACCGATGGCCTCAAGGGCGGTGATGAGGAGGACGGTTGCCTCCTTCTCAAGGTCGATGATGCGCTTGGGCGGGGCGGCGAGCTCCTGGCGGCGCTTCGTGACCCACCAACTCAGGTACTTGCGGGGGTCGTCATCGGAGTCGTCGTACTGCTGGTCGCGGCGGGCGATCTCCTCATCCGTCGAGGCGGACATGTCGAGCAGGAAGGCGATGGCGACATCGCGGTCGACCTTGTTGCGTCGCCAGTAGACCTTGTCGCTGGGGCTGACGCCTGTGCGGACGTCGATCATCCACTCGATGGCGGGATCGAGCTCGATGTCCTCACCATCCGAGAGCCTCTTGATCTTGCGGAACAGCTCCGGCTTCATCAGCTCGAACTGCTTGCGGGTCTGGGCAACGAGGGATGCGTACTCACGCAGGGTATCGTCGTAGAAATCCTCGCCGCCCTGCTCCAGATCGGCTTCCTTCACGGCGCACCAGCGGGGCTTGTAGTCCTGCGCGCGGAAGTCCCACTCGTCGTAGTAGTAGGTGGTGACGATGGGGGCGAGGGGCTCCTCGCCGTCTTCCCCGCCCGTGCTGAGATCGCTCAGGGGCTGGTCGGACTGGCCGTCGCTATCGAGGGTGGGGGTGCCCGCCTCCTTCAGGAGGTTGGAAAGGAACATGCCGGTGGAGTTCTGGAGGTCGCCTTCGAGAAGCGTGTCGAGGTCGATTTCGGCGCTCTTCTCCAGCAGCTCCTTGAGCTGCTCCTCGGTGAGCTGGTCGGGCGAGATCTGGCCGGCGTCGCCCAGCTCGGCGTCGTCACGAAGCTTCATCAGGAGTTGGACGAGCTCGGGCTTGAAGTCGCCGCGGAAGTCGATGTCCTGGGGGCTCTCGTACTCGCTGTCGCCCTCCTCGGGCTCGCCCATCTCCATGGCGGCGCCGTCGCCGCCCAGCTCGCTCATGTCGAGCTGGAACGACTCCTGGTCGGGCTCGGGTACGCTGTCCCACTCTTCGTCGCCCTCGTCCCGCTCGTTCTTGATGCTCATGGCGAGCTGGTAGAGGCGCAGGGTGGCCTCGGCGGCGTCCTCGGGGGTGGCGCTCTCGGCTCCGAGGCGCTGGAGGATGCCGACACCGTTCGACATGGCGTCCTGCTGGGCGGCGGGCCAGCGCACGGCGTCCACGCTATCGAGGCTGACGCGCACCAGGTTTTCGACGAACGCCTGGCGCAGAGGCATCTCGGTTACCTCGGGGCGGCGGCCCAGCTCCTCACGCTGCATACGCGTGAGGGCGCGGCGGATGCCGGCGTAGTTCCGCTTGATGGCGGCATCGATGCGCGCGTCCTCGGCGACCTCATGGAGGTCGCTGGCGAGGGTACGGTCGGGGAAGAGGTCGAAGAAGCGCTCAATTTCGGTGGCGGGGTTCGCGCCGGCGGTCTCCGGGATCGTGGGGCGCAGATCCTCGAAGAGGGTCGAGGGGCGCTCGAAGCCGAAGCTGAAGCTCTCGAACTCGAGGTGCGCCGCCTGGTGCGTCGTGAAGACCTTCACCGAGGCGAAGTTCTCCTCCTTGTTGCGGTAGCGCTCCATCACGTTGGGCAGGTAGATGGTGGTGCCCTCGGTGCTGGCGCGCTCCTCGTCGACCCAGCCGATGCCCTTCTCAGCGAGCACGGCGGATGCGTGGATGCTGATGTTCTTGCCCGTGAGGGCCTTCGCGTACAGGCGCAGTACGTCTCCGACCTTGGACAACTCGACGCGCGCGGAGAGGGTATCGAGGATCTCCTCGCCACGACTCGACTGCAGGCGGAAGTAGGCCTCGCCGCCCTCGCGGCTGGAGGCGAGGATGCCGAGCCCGGCGGCCTGCCAGGCGGGCAACTCGTCGATGCGAACCTTCTCCAGCACCTCGGGGGCATTGCTGATGAAGTCCATGGCCGCGTAGGCGGAGTGGGGCGCGAGCTGCTCGGCGAGCTCGATGACGGGGCCGTGGTCGTCCGGTTCGACCTCGCCGAGAGCGTGGGCGGCGTCCTCGAAGTACTGGAACACGGAGCGGTTGTGGTCGCGGGCGACCTGGGCGGCGAGCGTCAGGTAGCGCTCGCGTACGGGCCCGTGCACACGCTGGATGAGGGGGACGCCGCGGTCGAAGTAGAGGCGCGAATCGGCCCAGCTCGTCTGCGCCAACTCCACGCCGAAAGTGAGGAAGGGCATGCGGTCGGCGTTCTCGAGGCGACCGAGCACGTCCGGGGCGGAGGTGAGGCAGGCCGAGGCGAGCTCGTAGGAGTGACGCGCCAGTTCGTCGAGGAAGAGCACGAGACGGCCGGCGTGGCTGACACGGATGCTGCCGAAGAGTTCGGGGCCGGCGTCGTAGAACTGCGCGGCGAGGGACGAGCTCTTCCAGTTGCCCTTGTAGAGGCGGCGGCCGAAGTCGGCCCACTGGGCCAGGTGATTCGGTCCGATGTGAGAGAGGGTGGAGGGGGCGCTGCGGAGGAAGGAGACGGCCAACGGCGCCGACTGCTCGGTGAGGTCGCTGGCCTCGCGGCCGAGCTGCTCGTAGGTGTCCCAGGGGGTGCCCTCCGCCAGCTGGGGTCCGGCCTTGAAGTACTCGCCAGCGGACTCCCAGGAGCGCAGGCTGATTGCCATCAGATCGAGGCCACCCTGCGACCAGCTCTGGAGCTGCGAGGGCGTGAGGCGCGGTTCAAGCGCGCGCAGGCTACGTTCGTAGGCTTCGAGCAGGGGCTCGGGGAACCCGTCGAAGCGGGAGCGGTTGCGGACGATCAGCCGACCGGCGACGCTCATGAAGCACCCCCTGAAGCAAGCACGCGCGAGGGCCGCGAAGGGTCCTCGTACTCGTAGAAGTGGACCTCATCGCCGGCCGTATCCCAGAGAGCGCAGGAGAGGCGGTAGCCGTTCCCGGGGTGGCGGGCCTCGCCCACGGAGCCGGGATTGATGACGAGCGTATCCCCAAAGCGTTCGGCCATGGGGACATGGGTATGGCCGGTCACGACGACGTCGTGTTCGAGGGTCGCGGTTCGTTTCCAGAGAGGGTCATGGGGGTAGTGGTACTCCCAGCCGCCCCAGGGCGAGCTGTGGGCCATGAGGAAGCGACGCCCGCCGACTTCCGCATCGACTGCGTAGGGCTGCTCGCGCAGCCACTCGACGAGGTCCCCGCGCACGTGCTCCATGGCGCGGGCGCGCTCGCCGTCGCGGCCGAGGATGATCTCGTCGTGGTTGCCGAGCACGACGCGGGCGCCGCGCTCCCGCAACAGCGCAACCGCTTCGTTCGACCAGCGGTACTGGTAGACGGAGTCGCCGGCGCAGAGCAGCTCGTCGATGGGGTCCATGCGATCGAGCGCCGCCTGCAGGCCGGCGATGTTGCCGTGCACGTCGGAGACGATGCCGATCCTCATGCCGCCGCCACGCGCGCGGCTCTGAGCCCGCGCTTCCACGAGTGCTCCCGGAGGAGAACGCCGGCGGTCACTCGAAGATCGATGTCACTACCTCTTCGATGCTGCGCTGGACTTCGAGGTCGTCGGTAAGCGCCCAGGTGACGCCGACCTGGGCGGCGCGGCGCGGCTCGATGCCCCGCTCGATGAGGCGACCGGCGTAGATGAGGAGGCGCGTGCTGACGCCCTCGCTCAGACCGTGCTCCTTCAGATGGCGCACCTTCTCGCCGAGCTTGGCGAGCTCGACGGAGACGGCGAGATCCACACCCGCCTCGTGCGAGATGATCTCCGCCTCCTGCTCGCGGGAGGGGTAGGTGAATTCGACGGAGATGAAGCGCTGGCGGGTCGAGTGCTTCAGGTCCTTGAGCGCGCTCTGGTAGCCGGGGTTGTAGGAGATGACGAGGAGGAAGCCGTCCGCCGCCTCGACGACCTGGCCAAGCTTCTCGATGGGGAGCAGGCGGCGGTAGTCGGTGAGCGGGTGGATGAGGACGGTCGTGTCCTTGCGCGCCTCCACCACCTCGTCGAGGTAGCAGATGGCGCCGGTCTTGACCGCGCGTGTAAGGGGCCCATCGATCCAGCGCGTGCCATCGGTATCGAGCAGGTAGCGGCCGACGAGGTCGCTGGCGGTGAGGTCCTCGTGGCAGGCGACGGTGACGAAGGGGCGCGGCCCGTCGCTGTGCACGGGCTCCTCGCCGCCCTGGGAGATGTGCGTCCTAGGCCTGCCGAGGCGCCAGGACATGTACTCGACGAAGCGCGTCTTGCCGCAACCCGTGGGGCCCTTGAGGAGCACGGGAATGCGCTGCTCGAAGGCGGCCTCGAAGAGCTGGACCTCGTCCCCGAGGGGAAGGTAGTAGGGCTCTTCGCGAACGGTGAACTCTTCGGCGGCGAGGACGAGCCCGCCGGGGGCGGTTACTTCGGTCGTAGTGGGTGCTTTAGCCAATCGTCTGCCTCTCTGTGCCAGTGCGCGTGCGGAGCGCCTCCCAGGCGCTGCGGATGCTCTCCGCGAGCTCTTCACGCGTCCCGTTGTTCTCGATGACCACGCGCGCCGCGGCGATCCGCTCCTCGTTGGAGAGCTGCGAATCGATGCGGGCGCGCGCGGCGGCCACGTCGAGGCCGTTGCGCTCGGCGAGGCGGGCCACGGCCGCGTCGGGTTCGACGGTCGTGACCCAGATCTCGTCGACCATGTCCTGCCAGCCGGCCTCCAGAAGGACGGCCGCCTCAAGCAGGGCGATGCCCGTGCCGGCCACCTCAAGGTCGGAAAGCTCCTGCGAGGCGAGGGCGCGGATACCGGGCCAAACGATGCCCGTCAGGCGGGTCAACTCCTCCGGCTTGCCGAAGACCTTGCCGCCGAGCGCCCGCCGGTCGATCGTGCCGTCCGACGCGACGACATCGGGGCCGAAGGCCGCGGCGACGGCAGCGAAGGTGCCCGTGCCCGGATCGTAGGTGCGATGCCCGAGGATGTCGGCATCGATAACGGGAACGCCCTGCTCACGGAAAAACTCCGCGACGGTCGATTTCCCGCTGGCAATGCCGCCAGTCAGGCCGATGGTGTGCACGCGCTCGCTCCCGCTAGAGATGGGGACTTCCTGAATAGATCAGGATACGGGGCAGGGCCAAGGGGGGGCAAACCAGCGGGCCCTCAGGCAGGGACGATCCGGATCTGCGAGCCTGGGGCGGCGCGGTCGCAGGTGGGGCAGCGGTAGACCACGTTGACGCCATGCCCGCAACGATGGTCGACGAGGGAAAGATCATGATCCGTGTGCCGCTCGCCCCAGCTTGCGAGCGCCCCGACAACCACGCCGAGGGAGTGCCCTTTCGCGGTCAGCAGGTACTCCGCGCGGGGCGGGTGGTCAGTGTAGAAGCGGCGCTCCACAAGCCCCTCGCTCTCGAGCACCTTGAGGCGCGCCGAGAGCACACTGCTCGTGATGCCCTCGACGGAGTTGCGCAGGTCGGTGAAGCGCGCATCGCCCCGCAGCAGGTCGCGCACAACCAGGAGCGTCCAGCGATCGCCAACGAGATCGAGGGTGGAGGCGACGGGGCAGCGGACGCTACGCGAGATCATGGATCCTCCAAGGGGTTGTGACGAGCTAGCGACTCGTATTGTACTATCGACTCCCGGCCCGGGTCGAAGAGCGGGCCCCGGAGTGTGAATGCGAGAAACGACCGAGGCAATTCTGGCGCGAGCCCTGGCGGGCGTGAGCCCCACGCCGAACGAGGGCCTCGCCCTTGCCGGCGAGACCGATCTCGTGGCCCTGACGGCGGCAGCGGGCGCGCTCCGCGACCAGGCCCATAAGCACGTCATCTCCTACTCCCGCAATATCTTCATTCCCCTAACCAAGCTCTGCCGTGACGTCTGCCACTACTGCACGTTCGCGCAGCCACCCAAGCGCGGCGAGCGCGCCTACATGAGCATCGACGAGGTGCTGGAGATCGCGCGCGCCGGGGCGGCCGCGGGCTGCACGGAGGCGCTCTTCACACTCGGGGACAAGCCCGAGCTGCGCTACAAGGTGGCGCGCGAGGAGCTGGCCGCGCTCGGTCATGAGACGACCATCTCCTACCTGGCCGAGGTCGCGGGCATCGTGGCGGAAGAGACTGGGCTGCTGCCCCATGCCAACCCCGGCATCATGACCGCCGAGGACATCGCCCTCCTGCGCAAGGTCTCGGTCTCGCAGGGGATCATGCTGGAGAGCGTGTCGTCGCGGCTGATGGAGAAGGGGCAGGTCCACTACGGCTCGCCCGACAAGGATCCCGTCGCCCGCCTCGAAACCATCCGGCTCGCCGGCGAGCAGCAGGTGCCCTTCACCTCGGGCATCCTCATCGGCATCGGGGAGACGCGCCCGGAGCGAATCGAGTCGCTGCTGGCGCTGCGCGAGATCCAAGAAGCGCACGGGCACATCCAGGAGCTGATCATCCAGAACTTCCGGGCCAAGCCCGGCACGAAGATGGAAAACGCGCCCGAGCCCGACTTCGACGACCTCCTCTGGACGCTCGCGATGGCGCGCATCCTGTTCGGACCCGAGATCGGCGTGCAGGCGCCGCCGAACCTGATGCCGGAGTCCTACGGGAAGCTGGTGGCGGCGGGTCTGAGCGACTGGGGCGGCGTCTCGCCCGTCACAATCGACCATGTGAACCCCGAGGCACCCTGGCCCCAGCTCGACGAGCTGCGACGCCAGACCGAGGCCGCCGGTCACCACCTCGACGAACGGCTTGCGGTGTATCCGAGCTACGCCAAGGACAGCACGCGCTGGCAGGATCCCGCCATGGCGACGCAGGTGCTGCGCTCGATGGACGGCGACGGCTTCGCCCGCGAGGGCACGTGGGCGCCCGGCGCCGTGCTCGAGCCGCCGCCCGGCTACACCTTCCCCCGGACAGCGCCCGCACTTCCGCCCGACTCCCCTGTGCCCGCACTCGTGTCGAAAGCGCGTCGCGGCGAGGAACTGGCCGAGGGCGAGATCGCGCGGCTCTTCGAGGTGCGGGGACCCGAATTCGACTACGTCTGCGCTGCCGCCGACGAGCTTCGCGCCGAGGTCTCGGGCGACATCGTGCGGTACGTGGTGAACCGCAACATCAACTACACGAACATCTGCTACTTCAAGTGCCAGTTCTGCGCGTTCTCCAAGGGCAAGCTGAGCGAGAACCTGCGCGGCAAGCCGTACGACCTTGGCCTGGACGAGGTGATTCGCCGCGCACGCGAGGCGTGGGATCGGGGCGCCACAGAGGTCTGCATGCAGGGCGGGATTCACCCCGAATACACGGGCGCGACCTACCTGGAGCTTTGCGAGGCCGTAAAGGAGGCGCTGCCCGACATGCACGTGCACGCCTTCTCGCCGCTGGAGGTGCACCAGGGCGCGGAGACGCTCGGCATTCCCGTGCCCGAGTTCCTGCAGCGGCTGAAGGCATCGGGGCTGGGCACGCTCCCCGGCACCGCCGCCGAAATCCTCGACGACGAAGTGCGCGACACCCTCTGTCCCGACAAGCTGAGCACGGACCAGTGGCTTGAGGTTGTGGGGGCGTCACACGAAGCTGGCTTCAATACCACCTCGACGATCATGTACGGCCACATCGACGGGCCGGTCTCCTGGGCGCGGCACCTGCTGCGGCTGCGCGAGTTGCAGGCCCGCACGGGCGGCATCACCGAGTTCGTGCCGCTGCCGTTTGTGCACATGGAAGCGCCCATCTATCTGAAGGGGCGCGCGCGCAAGGGTCCGACCTGGCGCGAGGCGATCCTGATGCACGCGGTCTCGCGGCTGGCGCTGCACCCACTCATCACCAACATCCAGGTGTCGTGGGTGAAGCTGGGCGGCGAGGGCTCGAAGGCATGCCTGCTGGCGGGCGCGAACGACATGGGCGGCACGCTCATGAACGAGAGCATCAGCCGGGCCGCTGGGGCGAGCCACGGCCAGGAGATGCCACCCGAGGCGATGGACGAGCTCATCAGCAGCATCGGGCGGCTGCCCCGCCAGCGCACGACGACCTACGGCACGCCGCCGGAGGAGCGCCAGCGCACCTCCTACGGCGCGAACGAACTCACGCCGATCATCCTTACACCCGCGAAGAAGTACGCCCGCTCGCGCTAGCTACGCGGGCGGCTTCCAGCTCACGATCCCGAGCGCACCCGGATCCCAGTTGAACTCGACGCGCCCGTCCTCGGGGTGGATGTGGTCGGGGAGCATGGCGCGGAGTTGGTCGTCCTGGGAGCTGCCTTCCGCGACCCAGAGCTGCTGGCGGAGGAAGCGGAGGATGTCGTCCTCGGTCTCGTAGAAGATGCCGCCGTACTCCACGAACGAGACCTCGCACAGCCGCCCGCGCGCGAGTTGCAGGGCGAGGAACTCGGGGAGCGCCGGCAGCGGGTCGCGAGGCTCGCCGTGGACGGCCTCCCAGAAGGGGTCGGCGCGGGAGGGCGGGGGGCGGCTGAGCAGCACCGCAACGCAGAGCCGCCCGGCTGCCTCCTCCATCGCGTCGAGGAAGGGGCCGAAGTCCTCGATGTCGTAGCCGACGTGCGAGATGAGGGCGACGTCCGCCCTCAGAGGCTCTCGCAGGGCCAGGTCGTCTCGACGACGCGGATGTTGTCGATGCCGTGCTCGGCCATGCCCTCAGCCAGCACCGAGCGCATGGCCTCGGATGGCTCGACGGCGACCACCTCGCGGGCGTGGAGGGCGAGGGGCAGGGCGTAACGACCACCGCCAGCGCCGATGTCGAGGACGGTGTCGTCGGGCGTGACAAGGGCACGGAGGGCGTCGAGGGTGGCGTCGCCCTCACGGCGCGGGTCGGCGCGGAACCAGGCGGCGATGGGCGCGTAGAAATCGCCGCGCTCGGGGAGCACGAGCCTCCGGCGCTCGGCCTGCTCGCGGTTGCGACGCACACGGTCGGCCCACACATCGAGCGCGTCGAGGGGGTCGGGGCGAAGGGGGTCACTCATGGGCGCAGAGTCGCATATCCCGCGGGGTCTTGCCAGACGGGGCGGGAGTCGCGCTCCTCGTGCTAGGCTGAGCGGCGACAACGCTTACGAGTGAGGCAGTTCCGGTGGCTATGAAGGATCCGCGAGAGCCGTTCACGAGGCTCTCCATCGAAGAGGCGAAAGAAAAGCTGGAGAGCGGCGACGCCGTCATGGTCGACGTCCGCGACCCGCATGAGTACGTCGAGGTTCACGCGAAGGGCGTCCGCCTGATCCCCGTGAACACGGTTATGACCGAGCTGAAGCAGATCCGCGAGTTCGCGGGCGAAAAGAAGGAAGTGCTGTTCATCTGCAAGATGGGCGGTCGCAGCGCCCTCGCGGCGGAGTACGCGACGGCGGCCGGACTCGACGAGTTGGAGTTGTACAACGTCGAGGGCGGCACGGACGCGTGGGCGGAGGCGGGGTTCCCGACGGGGGACTAGCCGAAAGCCGTCAAGCTACTCACCTGATCCCTGTCCAGACGCTCTGTTTGGCGCTCATTTGTGCTATCATGATTTTGGCGTAGTGTGTCCACGCGCCATCCCACTCTGACCACAAGGGGTACCTGTCAGCCGCATGACCGACGAGACGTTGACCGACCAGACTTCCTCCACAAGCGCCGATGCGATGATCGGGAGCGTGCTCAGCCGCCTTTCCAGCGGCGATTTCGACGAGCGCCGCGATGAAGAAGGCGAACTCTCCGGGAACGCCACCGCAACCCAGGAAGACGATGACAAGGACGAGAAGGAGACCGACGACGAGGAGGAAGAGGAGGAGACCGTTGCGCTCCTGACCGAGGAGTCCGAAGGGATCGACGATCCCGTGCGGATGTACCTGCGCGAGATCGGCAAGGTCTACCTGCTCACGGCCGACGACGAGAAGCACCTCGCCCGTCAGATGGAGGAAGGCATCCATCTGCGCGACATCGAGAAGGCGTACGTGGACGCGTTCGGGCATCCACCCTCCGCCTCGCGCGTGGCGGTGACGCTGCTGGAGCAGTTCGCTGAGCTGCTGCCGATTTACAAGGCGGCGCTCTATTATGCCGACCGCTACGAGAAGGTCATCTCTGGCCAGAATCCGCCCGAGGGGAGCGAAGACGACTGGCCGCCCAAGACGCCGAAGTGGCAGGACCCCGAGGGGATCAAGCTCATGCGCGCCGGCTACTCCGAGGCCATCGGCGACGGCCAGTTCCGTGGCCTGATCGACCGCGAGATGGAAGGACCCTTCCGCGCCTACTGCATGAAGCGCCTGCGCAAGGACGAGGAGACGATCCATCACGCAATCGTCTCCCTCTCGATCGTGACTCACATCCTCAACCCCGACCTCTTCTCGCAGATGGCGGAGGAAGCGGGAGGCGAGGACCAGTTGGTGCCACCGTCCGAGGGCCTCATCGAGAAGATCACGTCTCTCGAGGACCGGCTGCGGTACCACTTCGACACGATCAAGCACAACGGCGACAAGGCCGAGCGGCGACTGACCGAGGCGAACCTGCGCCTCGTGGTCTCCGTGGCGAAGAAGTACATCGGGCGGGGCATGTCGCTTCTGGACCTCATCCAGGAGGGGAACATCGGCCTCATCCGCGCGGTTGAGAAGTTCGACTACCGCAAGGGGTACAAGTTCTCCACGTACGCGACCTGGTGGATTCGCCAGGCGATCACGCGCGCGATCGCCGACCAGGCGCGCACCATCCGCATTCCCGTGCACATGGTGGAGACGATCAACAAGCTCGTGCGCGTCAGCCGCCGGCTCGTGCAGGAGTACGGTCGCGAGCCGACGAGCGAAGAGATCGCGCGGGGCATGTTCGAGAGCTCCAAGCAGGACTCCTCGCACCAGTTCTCGCCGGAGCGCATCCGCGAGATCCAGAAGGTCTCGCAGGAGCCGGTCTCGCTGGAGACGCCGATCGGCGAGGAAGAGGACAGCCACCTGGGCGACTTCATCCAGGACGAGCGGGCGCTGGCGCCCGCCGACGCCGCCAGCCAGCAGCTGCTGCGCGAGCAGGTTGAGGACGTGCTGGCCACGCTCACCAGCCGCGAGCGCCGCGTGCTCCAGCTCCGCTTCGGGCTGGAGGACGGCCGCAGCCGCACGCTGGAGGAGGTCGGGCGCGAGTTCAGCGTGACACGCGAGCGCATCCGTCAGATCGAGGCGAAGGCGCTGCGTAAGCTGCGCCACCCGAGCCGCAGCCGCAAGCTGAAGGACTACCTCGACTAGGACTTCGCGTCGCCCGAGATTACCCCGACGCCGCCTCCCGCCAGAGGCGGCGTCCTGCTGCGAGCTGCAGCATCGGGCCGACGGAATCGACGAGTAGCCATCTCATGGGCTCGTCCGGCGCAGGATCGCGGAGGACCCTGCGTCAGCCGGGGCTTCTCTGGCCTACGACGCGTCCTGCTCGCGCCAGAGCTGGAGCGCGACCTCGACGGCGAGGATGGGCAGCCCGATGTCGATGACCACCCAGAGGAAGGCGACGGGGTTGGAATCGCCGCCCCAACTCTCCGTAAACCAGTTGCTGAGGAACCCCAGCAAGAGCGCCAGGGCAACGTGGAAACGTCCGTTGGCCACGAACTTGTCCCACGAGTCAGCGCCTTCGGCAAGAGCGCGCGTTCCCGCGAAGGTGACCAGCACGAGGAGGATGGCGGCGACCGCCATGAACCAGTTGAGCACCTCCCACACATCGTGGGCGTGGTCCGGGTTCCCCTGTCCCGCATAGAGCGGGGAGATGACGAAGTAGGCTCCAACGGCCAGTCCGACGAGCAGCAGATACACGGCGATGAGTCGATGCAGGGCGGCCATTGGCGTTCCTCCTTGGGTTGAGCCCTAGGCCTTCGCTTCTCGCCAGAAGCGGAGTCCAAGGACCACGAACAGAATGGGCAGGGCGGTATCGATCAGGTGCCAGATGGTGAAGTCGCCACCTGAGCCCCACTCGCCCGCAATCCAGTTGGGTGCGAAGGCGAGTGCGAGGGCCACCACGGCGTAGAAGAGGCCGTTGACCTCCACGTACTCCCGCCAGGAGGTGTCCTCACCAGATGCTGCGTCGAAGTCGCGCTTGCGGAGGAAAGTTCCCAGCAGCGCGAGCAACAGGCCCGCGGCCATGAACCAGTCGAGGATCCGCCAGACGACGAGATCGCTGTCGTGGTCATCGTAGAAGGGGAAGATGATGAACTGAACGGCCACCGCGAGGCCGGCCAGGAGCAGGTAGACCGAGACGAGTTGTTTGAGCGCTCCAGGCATCTTTACCTCCCTCGCCGGAACCGTACCACGGGCCTTCAGTCAGCACGCTTACGGCATCGGGCGCTACCCTGACGCTGCGCGGCTTCCCCACGAATGGGGGCCCGAACTGGAGACGGCATGCCCGAACACCCGGAGCTTACCGACAGCGAGACCGTGTTCGACGGGCGGCTCTTCGACCTGAGGCTCGACACGCTCCGGGCCCCGGAGGGGCACACATTCCAGCGCGAGATGGTGTACCACGGGGGCGCCGTCTGCATGATTCCGGTCGACGGCGAGGGTCGCTTGCTGCTGGTCGAGCAGTATCGCCACGGGGCCCGCGCACGGCTGCTGGAGATCCCCGCCGGAACGCTGGAGCCGGGCGAGGATCCCGCCGACACAGCGGCCCGCGAGCTGCGGGAGGAGGTCGGTATGCGGGCGGCGCGGGTGGAGTCCCTGGGCGGGTTCTGGATCGCGCCCAGCTACGCCACGGAGTACCTCCACCTATTCCTCTGCACCGGCCTCACGCCGGACCCCCTCCCCGGCGACGAGGACGAGGACATCGAGATCGTGCCGCTGACGCGGGACGAGGCACTGGCAGCAGTCGACAGCGGCCGCATCATCGACGCGAAGTCGATCGCGGGAATCCTGCGCTGGGAGCGACTCCCGGAGCGGTGAGCAGGGGAGAGTCTAGGACTGCAGGTATAGCCCGATGATGAGCCCCACCGTAGTCACCCAGGCGCCACCGCCCACGACGAGGAGCGTGTTCAGGCGGTTGTTCATCTCCGAGCGAAAGTTCCTCTGCTCGCCGGTCATCTCAGCGCGAAGGGCGCTGTTCTGCTCGCTCATCTCGGCGCGAAGGGCGTTGCCCTGCTCGCTCATCGCCTGGCGCAGGGCGGCGATTTCAGCCCGAAGCCCGGTAACAGCCTGCGTCAGGTCGCCCAGACGCCTGTCGACCTGTTCGTAGGCTCCTTCAAGCCTGCTGATTCGTTCTTCCGTCATCACCATTGCCTATCACAATAGTAGCACAGGGAGAATCATCGTGGAGCCTCCGGCAGGCGAGCGCTAGCCGCCGACCTCGCGCCAGTAACGTTCGATGGCGTCGATGTGGGCGCGCGGACCCTGGAGCCCGGCGTTCATGGTGCGCATCGAGACGTAGTCGACGCCGGCCTCGCGCCAGCGCTCGACCTCGGCGGCCCACTTTTCGGGGCTGTCGCCGTAGTTGACCATCGCTTCGATGCCGAAGGTGGCGGGGTCGCGGCCCTCGCGCTCAAGGTAGCCGCGAATCTTCTCCAGCGCGCTGACCGAGTCGTGCGAGCCACCGCCGAAGATGAAGCCGTCGCCGATGCGGGCCGCGCGCTCGAAAGCGGGATCGCTGAAGCCACCAAACCAGATGGGGATACGGCGTCCGGGCATCGGGTTCAGCCCGGCGCGGTCGATGCGGTGCCAGTTCCCGTCGAAGTCGACGATGGGCTCGTCCCAGAGGCGGCGCAACACTTCGACCTGCTCTTCCTGTCGCTTACCGCGGTTGCCGAACTCCTCGTTCAGGGAGTCGTACTCGACGTAGTTCCAGCCGGTGCCGATCCCGAGCCGGAGCCGCCCACCGGAGAGGATATCGATCTCCGCGGCCTGCTTTGCGACGAGCACGGTCTGGCGCTGGGGCAGGATGATGACACCGGTCACCAGCTCCACGCGCTCGGTGATGGCGGCAAGGTAGCCGAACAGCACGAAGGGCTCGTGGAAGGCGGACTCGTGCGTGTACGGGCCCCACAGCTTCGGTTCGCGGTCCGGCAGGGCGCCGATGACATGGTCGTAGGCGAGGATGTGGGAGTAGCCGAGCCCTTCGACCGTCTGGGCGAAGTCACGGACCACGGACGGGTCCGAGCCGATCTCCGTCTGGGGAAAGATGGCGCCGATCTTCATGCGAGGCTCCCTCTGTCGTGGCAGTAGCGTGAGTCTACGCGAGCCTCGCAGGGGCGGTCCCGAAGCTACTCGATCGGCTGGACCACAAGTATCCGGTAAGCGGGGAGCGCCGGTTTGCGAGCGGGCCTACTCGTGTTCCGCCCCCTCACCGTCCGTTTCCTCGCCATCGCCGTCGTCGTCGTGACCGGCGCCTTCGTCCATACCCTCGCCATCGGTACTCCCGTGATCCATGCCCCCGGAGTATCCGCCGAACTCCTGGACGTGCACGGTAATGGTCATGCGGCCAGCTCGCTCGAACTCGAGCACAACCTCGAAGGTGGAGCCAACCTCGGGAATCTCGTCGACGCCGAGGAGCATCACGTGGTAGCCGCCCGGCTCGAAGGTGAGGGTACCGCCCGGGTCGATGGCGATGCCGTCCTCGACCGGGCGCATCATCGCGCTCGATCCCTCGGTCACGACCTCGTGAACCTGCGTGTCGTCGGCGATCTCCGCGGAGGCGCCGAGGAGGATGTCGCCCACGCCCTTGTTGCTTATCTCGAAATAGAGGGCGCCAAGGTCGGTCGTGGTGAACTGCGCGCGGGCGTTGCTGATCTCGATCGACCCGCCATCGCCGCCGCTGTCAGCCTCGTCGTCGTCATCGCAGGCGACGAACAGGCCAATAGCGGGGACGGCAAGGGCGGCGACGAGCCACAAGGCGTGCCTTCGGAACGTGTGCACCCGCGCTTCGCCTCTCACGAAGGCTCTTGCCAGCCGTCCTCCGCGAGCAGGGGCAGGTCGTGGGCCATCAGTTCGCGCAAACCACCGCCGATCAGGAAGGGGTAGACGATGTGCCCAAGGTCGTCCGGGGTGTAGGCGATGAGATAGGTGGCGTGATTGACGGCGTAGCGCCCATCGCCAAGGTCCTGCTTCACGATCTGCGGCATGCCGAGTGACGCGAGCAGCGATGACAGGGTCTCGGGCTCGATAGTGAGGCCGATGAAGCTGCTGTCGAAGAGATCGAGCCAGCGACGGATGGCGGCGGCATCGTCGCGCTCGGGGTCCGTCGTGATAAAGACGACGCGGACGCGCTCGACGAGTTCGGGATCCATCGCCTCGAGCACCTTGGCGAGGTCGAGCATATGGGTGGGGCAGATGTCGGGGCAGTGGGTGTAGCCGAGGTAGAGGAGGGTGAGGTAGCCCTCGGTCTCGGCAAGGATGTCGAAGGGCTTGCCGTTCGTGTCGGTGAGCACGAGGTCGGGCTTGGGCAGGGGCGGAGTAACGCGCGCGCCGCGGTAGAGGATCTCGGGAACACCCTCGCTCCCGGACGCGGGCTCGTCACCTTCGCCAGCGTCTACGGCCCTGGGCGGGCCCTCGACCTCGAAGGGGAGCTTGTCGCCACCGTCCCCGCCCCGGCAGGAAACGAGCGCGATGGCCAGCAGGGCCGCAGTGCCGAGGGTCAGAAGTTGCATTGGTGTCATCTGCTGGCGCCGCCGCCGGGGTTGAAGGGGCGCCACTCGTCGCTCGTGTCAGCGGCATCGAGGCGGCGGGCGACGCGCTCCTCGTGCGAGGCCCACTGCCAGGCGACGAAGAGGAGAGCGATCAAGCCGAGCGCTTCCCCGCCGATGAACATGATCGCGCCCGCGATCTGCTGGTCGAGGAGGGCGTCGGGGCCCCAGGCGCGGGGGACGGCCGCGAGCTGTTCGTAGATGACGTTGTCGGGCTCGTAGAAGAGCAGGCCGAGGAACGCGTGGATGGGAACGAGTGCAAGCAGGTAGACGAGCCGGATCGGGTAGGGGAGGTTCCAGCGCGTGGGATTCCCGCCGACGACGGGCCACCAGTAGTGGAGCCCCGCGAACAGGAAGATGGCGTAGCCGACGAAGTGCAGGGGCGCGTTGCCCAGGCTCTCCTCGAAGGCAGGCGTGACGTACCAGAGGAGGGGAACGGCGGCGAAGAGGAACAGACCCACGAGCGGGTGGGTGAAGGCGCGAAAGGCGCCGGAGTGGAGCACCGGGTAGATGACGCGGCGGCGGCGGTCCTTGCCAGCGGCGATGAGCCAGAGCGTCATGGGCGCGCCGGCGAGGATGAGCGGCGGCGCGATCGTGATGAGGATGAAGTGCTGCACCATGTGGAGGCTCAGGAAGGTGCCGTCGTAGGCGGCGATGGGGCCGAAGACGGTGAACAGCACGAGGGCGAGGCCGCCGAGGAGAGCCGCGACCCGCCGGTTCGAGACAAGTGTGCGCGCGTGCGAGGCCTGCGCTCGCTGGCGCGTGCGGAGGTACCAGGCCGCCGCGAGGGCGATGAGGAAGATGGGAATCGGCTCGATCGCGAAGGTGAAGAGCGCCTGCGGAAACTCCGGCGGTGGCACGCTCGCCCATGTGCACACCCAGATCCAGCCAGCACCGCCACCGTCTCCGGCGCGCAGGGCAACTGTAGCCACAATGCTCGCGACGAGCCCGCAAAAGAGCGTCAGAGCAAGCGCCCGATCGGTGGAGTAGATCGAGGTGAGAGCCGTCGTGTTCATGCTTCCGATCACCAGCGGGCTCCTCTGAAGCCAGCGTACCTTTTTGTGATTCTTCTCACAATTGAGGCCGGCTACGACCCTTCGCCGCCGGGCGTATCGGCGACGACGCCCGCAGCAACGAGCGTGGCGTACTCGTTCTCACTGTAGCCGAGCAGGTCGCACAGGACCGCCTCATTGTGTTGCCCGAGGGTGGGCGCACCAGCGAAGCGCTCGACCGGCGTCTCCGAGAGGCGAATGGGGAAGCCCGGAAACTCGCGCCGGCCCGCATCGGGGTGGTCGATGGGCACGATCATGTTGCGAGCGCGCAGGTGCGGGTCCGCGACCATCTCCAGGTTCGAGAGCACCGGTCCAGCGGCGACTCCTGCGTCCTGCAGGAGCGCAGCCGCCTCGTGCGCATCGCGGGAGCGCGTCCAGGCGGCGATCTCCGCATCGATGGCATCGTGGCGCCGGCGGCGCTCGGCCACCGCGCCCAGGGCCGGGTCATCGAGGATCGGGCTGCCGAGCAGAGCGGCGAGTGCCTCCCAGGCGCGATCTGACTGCACGGTGACCGCGACCCAGGCGTCGTCGCCACGGCAGGGATAAACCCCCTGGGGCGCGCACACGGGCGAGCGGTTGCCACGCCTCGCGGGGGGCTCGCTACTGGCCGAGGCGGCGATCAGGAGTTCGCCGCCGATGGAGAGATGCGACTCGAGCTGCGAGAGGTTCACGTAGACGGCCTCGCCCGTGCGGTCGCGCTCGCGCAGGGCGTCGAGGATGGCGAACGCGCCGGTGAGGCCGCCGATACCGTCGGGGAAGGCGGCGCCTTGCTTCATCGGGCCGCCGTCCGCGTAGCCAGTGGCGGCGGCGAAGCCGGAGTGCGCCTCAAGGATCGGTCCCCACGAGCCGCGTTCGCGGTACGGCCCCGTCGCGCCGTAGCCCGACATAGAGATGCGGACGATACGCGGGTTGATGGCGGCGACGGCCTCGAAGTCGAAGCCCAGCCGGTCGAGGGCGCGGGGCCGGTAGTTGTCGAGCAGCACATCGGCCTCGGCGAGCAGCCGCCTGAAGATGTCGCGGCCGGCCTCGTGCTTCAGGTCGAGGCAGAGGGAGCGCTTGTTGCGCTGAAACTTGTTGAAGGGACCGTTGCGGTTCCAGGGACGCTCGCCGGGTTCGGCGTCGGGGAAGATCCCGCCGCGGAAGGCGGGCGGGGGCAGTTCCCCCCAGCGCCACCCCTCGGGAGCACGCATCGGCGATCCGGCGGGGCCAAGGCTCGTTCCCCGCGAGTCGCGGTGCTCGACGCGCACGACATCGGCGCCGAGGTCGGCGCAGAAGCGGGCGGCGAGCGGTCCCGCCCAGGCGATGGAGAGTTCGACGACGCGCACGCCCTCTAGGGGCAGGGATGGGGCGGCTGCTGCGGAGGGCTGGGGCACTGGAACCGTCGCTGCTGCGCCGACCAGTTGGGCGAGCACCGCGACGGTGTCCTCCCCCAGCTCGGGGCCGCGGGGCCGTCCCTTCGGGGCGACGGGTCCCCGTACAGGCACGGAGGGGGCGACCACGTCTTCGCCGAGGTGCGGCATCGGCTGCCAGAAGCCGCGGTCGGCAAGCTGTTCGTCCTCCTGGACGCTAAGCACGTCGAGCACCGGGCTCGTGGGGACGTTGTGGTCTTGCAGCAACTCGACAATCTCGCGCTGCTCTCGTTCCAGCAGCCAGGGCACGATGAGGGCGTCGAGTTCGTCGGCGCGGTCGAAGCGGTCGCCGCCAGTGGCGAAGCGCTCGTCGGAGAGGAGTTCGGGCATGCCGAGCGCGAGGCAGAATCCCTCCCACTGGGCAGGGCTCGAAACGGCGATGGCGACGGCGCCATCCTTGCAGGGGAGGATGCCGAGGGGGTGGAACGACTCCGCGTGCCGGTTCCCCGAGCGGCGCTTCCGCACGCCCTGATGCGTTGCGAGGATGACCGTCCACTGGTGTAGCGCCGTCATCGCGTCCATGGCGGCGACATCAACGAGCTGGCCACACCCCGTGCGCTCGGCCGTCCGGAGCGCCGCCATCGCGCCGACCGCGGCCGTGAGGCCGTTCACGGAGGAGCACCACGGTCCACCGCCCTGGAGCGGCTCGCGGTCGGGGTCGCCGGTGATGGCGGCGTAGCCGCTCATCGCCCAATCGACGAGGGCCGAGGAGCGGCGAGCGGCGTAGGGGCCGGTCAGCCCGAAGGGGCTGCAGACAACGGTCACAAGGTTGGGGTTCAGCTTCCGGAAGCGCTCCGCGCGTGCGGCGACCACCTCCGGCGCTTCTCCGGCCTCGACATCGACCTCGTCGATGAGGATGTCGGCACTCGCGACGAGGCGGTCGACATCGTCATCCGGCAGGACGGCCGAGCGCTTGTACATCCCGAGGTACTCGAAGAGCGCCGAGCGTCCGTCGGGGAGGAGGGGGTGGGCACGCCGCAGCGTGTTCCCGTCTCCAGGCTCGCAGGAGACGACATCGGCGCCGGCGCCCGCGAGGAGGCGTCCGCACCAGGAGGAGGCTATACCTTCTCCTAACTCGACTACTGTGATGCCGTCGGCCACGTGCGTCAGGGGCGAACCGGGCCCTTGGGCCCGAGGTTGCGGCGCAGGGTCTCCTGGGCGCCGGCGATGAAGCGGCAGATGATCGGTCGCGTCTCGCGCGGGTCGATGATGTCGAGAATCTCGAACGCCTCAGCCACCTTGAAGGGGGAGCGGCCCTGCAGCAGGCGCTCCTCGATCTCGGCGCGACGCGCCTCGGGATCGGGGGCGTTCTCGATCTCGCGGCGGTAGGCGGCGGCGACACCGCCCTCAATGGGGATGGAGCCCCACTCGCCGGAGGGCCAGCCGAAGCGCATCTTGAGGGCATCGGGGCCGCCGAGGCAGGCGGCTGCGTCGCCGGCCATGCCATACGACTTCCGCACCTGGATCGCGATCGAGGGGATGGTGGCGCTCGCTCCCGCGACGACGGCGCGCATTCCTGCCCGCATCACGCCCTCGCGCTCGGAGCGCGAGCCGATCATGAAGCCGGGCACGTCGACAAAGAGGACGACGGGGATGCTGAAGGTGTTGCAGAGGTCGACGAAGTGGGTCTGCTTGTCGGCGGAGGCCGCGGTCATCGCCCCCGCGTAGACCTTGGGGTCGTTCGCGATGATGCCGACGGGATGACCGTCGAAGCGGGCGAAGGCAGTTATCAGGCTGCGCCCGAACGAACGCCGCATCTCGAAGATCTCGCCGTTGTCGACCACGAGGCTGATGAGCTCCCGCATGTCGTACCAGCGTGTGCGGTTCTGCGGGACGATTGACAGCAGGCGCTCTTCGCGACGGTCGGCGGGGTCGCCGGCAGCGGCGCGGGGCGGCATCTCCCAGACGTTTCGGGGCATGTAGCTGAGGAAGTCGCGAATCTGGCGGAAGGCATCCTCCTCGCTCTCGGCCTCGTTGTCGACCACACCGCTGGTGCGGACGTGCACATCGACGCCGCCGAGCTCCTCCTTCGTGAGGTCCTCGCCGATCGCGCGCTTCACGACGGGCGGGCCGGCGGCAAAGACCTGGCCTTGCCCCTTCACCATCACGCTGAAGTGGGAGAGCACGGCTCGCCCCGCCACGTGTCCGGCAGAGGGGCCGACGATGGCCGAGCAGACCGGAACCTTCGAGAGGAGTTCGGCGTCGCGGGCCCACTGATTGCCATCGGGGAGGTGCATGCGACCGGCATCGTCGTAGCTGCGGGCTGAGGCCCCTGCGCCGTCGGCGAACTGCACGAGGGGGATGCGTCGCTGGAGCGCGGCCGGCTGCAGCCAGCGCCCCGGCCCCTTGCCGCCACCGCCCGAGCCGCCGCGCACGGTGAAGTCCTCGCCGCCAACGCACACCTCGCGGCCGTCGACGGTCCCCAGTCCAAGTACGTAGCCGGCGGGGATGAAGTCGGTCAGGCGACCCTCGGCGTCGTACTGGCCCGAACCGGCCATGCCGCCGATCTCGAAGAAGGAGCCGGCGTCGAGAAAGCCCTCGATGCGCTCGCGGATGGTGAGCTTGCCCTGGGCGCGCTGGCGGGCAACACGCTCCTCGCCGCCCATTTTGCCGGCAAGTTCGCGGCGTTGGGCGATTTCCTCGACGGCATCGTCCCAGGACGCTGCCGCGTTCTCGCGGGACTCGGCGTCGGTAGCCATCGTCATCTCCCCGAACAGGTCTTCTTCGTGGGCTCGAACCTCGCGCAGTGTACGCCGCATACCGGCGCCCGCATCGCCCGGCGGCGGCGTACGTGGTAGAACCCTCCCGACGCCACAACGGCTGCGGAGAGCTGACATGGACATCAACGGATTGAGCGCGATCGTCACGGGTGGGGGTTCGGGTCTGGGCGAGGCAACCGCACGCGAACTCCACGCACGGGGAGCGAAGATCGCGATCCTCGACCTGGGGCGCTCGAACGGCGCCGACGTGGCGGCGAGCCTCGGCGGGGTCTTCGTCGAGGCTGACGTGACCAGCGACGAGCAGGTCACACAGGCGGTGGCGGACGCCTCGGCCGCCCACGGCGGGGTGCACCTGCTCATCAACTGCGCCGGCATCGCGACAGCGGATCGCACGGTGGGACGAGAGGGCCCCGCGAACCTGCAGCTGTTCACGCGCACGGTGACCATCAACCTCATCGGCACCTTCAACGCGATCCGCGTTGCGGCGACGGAGATGGTGAAGAACGAGCCCAACGAGGACGGCGAGCGGGGCGTGATCATCAACACGGCCTCGGTGGCAGCGTTCGAGGGGCAGGTCGGGCAGGCGGCCTACTCGGCCTCAAAGGGTGGAGTGGTGGGCATGACCCTGCCGATCGCGCGCGACCTCTCGCGCAACGGCGTGCGCAACAACACGATCGCGCCGGGCTTGTTCCTGACGCCGATGCTGATGGGGCTTCCGGAAGCAGCGCGCGAGGCGCTCGGCAACGTGACACCTTTCCCCGCGCGCCTGGGCAAGCCGGAGGAGTACGCGCAGCTTGTCTGTTCGATCATCGAGAACCCGATGATCAACGGCGAGACGATCCGTCTGGACGGGGCGCTGCGCCTCCAGCCTCGGTAGGGCGCAAGAACCAGGCCCTCAGCGGTATACTGGCTTCATGCCGGAACCACGCCCGACGCCAGAATCAAAGCCGCCACAGCCACCTCCGGCTCCCCCTGCTACGACTGATCCAGGGTGGAGGATCAAGAGCGGCGGATGGCGACCCGACTAGCACTCCTAGCCAGCGGTGGCGATCCAGGCGATCAGCAAGAGGGCCTCACCGACGAAGAACAAGGCCATGACGTTCGCAGCCAGGTGCTTTCGTCCGGTAAGGGTTCTCGCAGCATCGTTGTGCTTCCCAGACCAATAGATGGCTCTCTGTCGAAACTCATGCACCCCAAGGTGAAGCCACTGTTCGTGGAGTTCCCTGGGGGAAATCTGCGCGATAGAGCCGAATGAACGCGCAACCAGCGCAATCACTACGATGAGCACGTAAAGAGCGCCAGCAGCCAGCAGCAGCGGTGAATCGAATTCAGGCTTTGCCAGTACCGCTTCGGCCGCAACCGGAGTGGCAATCGAAACTGTCGTCACGAATGATAGTGAGACATCGATTCTCTGGTGCACGCTGTCCCACTGTCGGTGGGCCATTTCATAGGCCGTCACCGCGATGTCATAGGCGAGCGGGACCGATGGGTAGTCCGCAGGGTTGATAGGGGGCGTCTCCTCCGGCATGCTTCGTGCTACCGTCGGCGGAGGCGCACGACCGGGATCTGGCGGGGGTTGGCTCGCTGCTGATATTCGTTGTACGGCGGGTAGGCGGCGGCGGCGATCGACCAGAGGCGGTCGCGGTCCTCGCCCTCGACGACCTCGGCGGTGACGGGGATTCGACGGCGGTTCACGATCATCCAGGCCTGGGGGTTGGCGACGAGGTTGGGGAACCAGGCGGGATGCGCGGGCGCGCCGCCCTTCGAGCCGATGAGGACAAAGTCACGGCCATCACGGAAGAAGAAGAGGGGCACGGAACGGAGGTCGCCGCTGGTGCGCCCGACGGTTGTCAGCATGGCCGTGGGGACGTAGGGGACGCCGCCCTGGCGGCTGATGTGCCAGCTCACGACCGACCAGCCGACGAAGCGCACGAGGGCGCTCTCGACAGGACGTAGCAGGTTGAGGCGTGTGAGGATGTTGAAGAGCACAGGTGACCTCCCGGGATCGGGGCGGGCGGCCCGGAAGCCGCCCGCTCGTGCTGGTTGCCGTGGGGCTGGGTCAGTTCGCGGCTGAGGGCTCCTTGCGGGCGCCACCGCCGGGCCTCGGGGCCGCGCCCGCGCCCTGGTAGATGCCGGCGCCGCTGACCTCGCGCCAGTGCGTGTGAGCGAGCGTGTGCATGATGAAGACAGCCTGCTGGGCGTTCCACAGCCCCTGCACGTCCTGCGTCTGGTTGATCGCTTCCTTCGTGATCTTGAGACCGAAGGAGGGCTTCTCCGCGATCTTGCGCGCCAGGTTCTCGACGTAGTCGGTCAGCTCGGCGCGGGGCACGACCTCGTTCACCATGCCCGCTTCGTAACAGCGCTGGGCGCTCACCCAGTCGCCCGTGTAGAGCATCTGGCGGGCGAGGCGATGGCCGAACTCCCAGGGGTGAGCGAAGTACTCGACGCCGGGGATGCCCCAGCCGACGACGAGGTCGCGGAACTCGGCGTCGTCGGAAGCGATGATGATGTCGCAGACCCAGGCGAGCATGAGGCCGCCGGCGATGGTCTTGCCCTGCACCTCGGCGATCATCGGCTTGGGCAGGTTGCGCCAGCGGCGGCACATCTGGAGGTAGATCTCTTCCTCCTTGGCCATCGCGCCCTCGGCGCCTTCGAGGTCGAAGTTGGCCCAGGTGCCGACGGGTCGGACATCGTTGAAGCCGAGGCCGGTGCCGCCGCGCATGTCGTGGCCGGAGTTGAAGTGGGGGCCCTCGCCGCTGAGGATGATGACCTTCACCTGGTCGTCCTGGTTGGCGTGGTCGAAGGCGTCGTTCAGGTCGCGCGTGAGGCGCAGGTCCTGGGCGTTGCGAGCCTCGGGGCGGTTCATGCGGACGCGCACGATCTCAGGCGTCAGGTTCTCGTAGAGAACGGTCTGGAACTCAGGCATGGGGTATCACCCTCCCGTGAAAGTGTGGCGAGTATACCCGCCGGAGCGAGGCGTCGGAGGGACGGCGGCTCAGATGGTCTCGCTCGACTCGCCCACGTCGGCCGTCTCTCCGCCGCCGATCTCCTCCCCCACGGCACGGATGGCGCCGAAGTCCTCGCGGAAAGCGTTGTGCATGGCGCGCGTTTCGGTGCAGTGGAGGACGAAGCGGGCGCCCTCGCGCAGCCACTTCTGCGTGAGCTCGGCGGTCTGGTGGTGGATGAGGACGGGGACATTCCGCGCCTGGCAGGTGGCGATGATGGTGCGGAGCGCTGCCTCGTACTTCGGGTGGTCGTACTGGTCGGGCACGCCGAGGGAGATGCTGAGGTCGTTGGGGCCGACGAAGATGGCGTCGACACCTTCGATTGCCACGATCTCCTCCAGGGCCTCCATCGCGGGGACGCTCTCGATGCCGACGATGCAGACGCCGTTGCGGTTGCGGCGTTCGAGGTACTCGCGGGAAGCATCGCTGGGGAATTCACCCTGCTCGACGACGCGACGGAGGAGCTCGCCCTTCAGGGGCCGCCACTTGCTCGCGCCGACCACCTCACGGACCTCGTCGGGGGTCTCGCAGTACGGGGCGAGGACGCCCTGGGCGCCTGCATCAAGGGCCATTGTTATGTAGTGCGAACTGGGGATGGGAACGCGCACGATGGGCACGACATCGACCCCGCCGAGGCCAGCGATCAGGTCGGCGATCTCGCTGCGGCCTCGCGGGGCGTGCTCGCTATCGATGATGACGTAGTCGAGGCCGAGTCCGGCGATGGTCGCCGCCCAGCGGGGATTGCGTGCGACCGAGAGCATCGTCCCGTAGACGATCCCTCCCGCGCGGGTCTTGGCTTTCAGGTCTTCACCGTTCATCGTCACTCCAGAGATTCAGGACTGTATCAGACCCTCCTGGGGCTGGGTCCAGGGGAGCGCTCCGATGTGGGCGTGCTGCTTGGCGCGCGGCAGGTCGAGGTCCCCGATGGGCACGTCGATGAGCACCGGCGCCTGACGTTCGAGCGCCTGCGGCAGCAGCGTCGCCAGATCCGCGGGATCCTCGGCGCGCATGCCCACGGCGCCGAGGATCCCGCGAACTTCACGAGGTCGGGGTTATGCAGGCTGGTCTCGTAGGTTCCGCCGAAGGCCTCGTCCAGGTCACGGGCGACGTTCCCGTAGGCGTCGTCGCGGAAGACGACGGTCACGACGTTGATCCCGTACTTGACGGCGGTGGAGAGCTCTGAGGCACTGAACATGAATCCGCCGTCCCCGACGACGCACACGACGTGACGGTCTGGTTCCGCGACCTTCGCGCCCAGCGCCGTGGGCAACTCGAACCCGAGGTTGAACGAGTAACCGGAATCGATGTAGGTCTTCGGGTGATTCACCTGGTAGTGGGTACGGGCGTAGTAGCCGAATTGCGTGACCCCCCAAACGATGAAGGTGTCCTCGGGGATGCTCCCCTTGATCGTCTCCAGGATCGCGTACTGAGGTTCCTTGAGGCGGATGTCGTGGTAGGCGATCAGGCGTCGCGCCGCGGTGACGGCTTCGGCGGGGGAAGGGCGATCGCCTGCCCCGGCCTCGGCCAGGTAGGGCAGCAGCGCTTCGATGGTCGCCCTGGCGTCGCCGTGCAGGGGGATGGTGTTGGCCTGAATGCGCGTGAACTCCATGTCGTCGATGTTGATGTTCACCAACGTGGAGGCCTCGCCGGCTGGATTGCCCAGGGAGAAACGCGTGCCAATCCCAATCACGACGTCGGACGACTGCATCACATCGAAGAGCTGGTTCATCTCCTGGCGTTCGCCTGCGGGGCTGACACAGGAGCCATAGGCGAGCGGGTGACTATCGGGGATGGCGCCCTTGCCGCCCCCGGAGGTGATGACGGGGATGTTCGTCGCCTCCGCCAGTTCGATCAGAGCCGCCTCGCCGCCCGATCGGGCAACGCCGCCGCCGGCATAGATCAGGGGCAGCCTGGCATTGGCGATGATCCGGGCGACCTCGCGAAGCTGCTCCAGGCTCGGCACGATGCGCGACAGCGGCGCGGGGTTGCGCAGTTGGACCTCATCCCGCTCCACGCCAGCGTCCGGGGGGACATCAATGAAAACGGGTCGGGGACGGCCGGTGCGCATCTGCCGAAACGCCTCGGTCACGGCTCCCGGCACTTCCCGGGGGGAGAGCACTTGCCGCTGCCACTTGGTCACGTTGCGCACGATATCGCCCTGTTCGCAGACCTCGTGGATGGCGCCGAGGTTCTTGCCGATGGCGGCGCGGGGAACCTGACCGGCAATAGCCAGCACGGGTGAAGAGCGGGCGTAGGCGGTGTACAGGCCGGCGCCGGCATTGAACACACCCACGCCGGGAACGACGAGGATAACTCCCGGCTTTCCCGAGGCGCGGGCGTAGCCGTCGGCCATACAGGCGGCGCCCTGCTCGTGGCGGTTCGTGATCAGGCGGATGCTGGGCTCATCCCGCGAGGCGACGATGATCCCGGATATGTGGATGCCGCCGATGCCAAAGACGACCTCGACGCCCTCGCGCACGAGGGACTTCACCAACGCTTCGCCGCCGCTCATCTTCGCCACTGCCAGCTCTCCCTCCGTCTGAATCACCGGCCTGCCGGCGGTCGGAGTGGGCATCGGGCGATGCCAGCCCGGCGCTGGGGCAGCTTAGCCGATCGGGAAGGCCGCGCGGCGCCCTCGCGCGTGGCCCGCAAGGGAGCGGCATCCTAGGATGCCTCGCCGGAGGGAGCGCCATGACGAAGCTGCCAATCCCCATCACAGCCGAGGATTTCACGCCCGACTGGGTCACCGCCGCCCTGCAGTCGAGCGGGGCGCTGGGGGACGAGCGCGTGACCGCCGTGGAGGCGTCTCCCGTAGGCGAGGGAGCCGGGTTCCTTGGCTCCCTCGCACGTCTGGCCGTCACCTACGACCGACCCCGTGCGGGAGCTCCCGCGACCGTGGTGGCCAAGTTCCCGGCGCTCATCGAGGTGAACCGCGAACTCGCCGTGCAGTACCAGGTGTACGAGCGGGAGGCGCGCTTCTTCAACGAGATCAAGGCCACCATCACGGCGATGCCCACGCCCGAGGCGTTCTACGTCGATATCGAAGAGGGGACGGGCAACGGCGTCATCCTGCTCGAAGATCTTGAGGGGAAGCTGCGCGTCGGTGATCAGCTTGCCGGGGCCACTCCCAAAGAGGCCGAGCAGGCCATGACGCAGATCGCGGACCTGCACGCGACCTGGTGGGGGCGGACGGACGAGGACACCATCTCCTGGGTTCCCGCCTTCGATGGCCCCGTCTGGGCGATGACCGCGCAGACGCTGCCCAGCCTCTGGCCCACCTACCAGCAGGACTCCGCCCACCTCCTCCTCCCCGGGATGGCGGAGATCATCGAGCGCACGTGGGAAGGGCTTCCCTGGCTGGGCCAGCAGTTGAGCCGGGGGCCAATGACGCTTGTGCACGGCGACTACCGGATGGACAACATGTTCCTCCCGGCAACGGAGGGCGATCCCATCATGGTCATTGACTGGCAGCTCATGTCGCGGGGGCGGGGGCCTTATGACGTGGCCTACTTCATGAGTCAGAGCATTGGCGTGGAGCAGCGCCGCGAGACCGAACGGGCGCTTGTGAAGCGCTACCACGACGGCCTCCTGGCCGGGGGCGTGCGCGACTACTCCTTCGACGACTGCTTCGAGGACTACCGGCTGGCTTCGCTCTGGTGCGTGATGTATCCCGTCGCGATGGGCGGGGGCATGGCCCACAACGAGCGCGCCCTGCAGATAGCGGCGGAGCTTTCGAAGCGTTCCTTCAACACGATCCTCGACCTGAACGCGGTCTCGGTGCTGCCGAACTGAGCCTTCGCAATCCAGAACGACCAGCTACAGCCCCTGACGGAGTGTGCCGTGAGCGACCTGCCCATCCCCCTGACGGTTGAGGACTTCACTCCGGACTGGGTCACCGCCGCCCTGCAATCGAGCGGGACGCTGGAAGACGAGCGCGTCGTGGCCGTGGAGGCCAGCCCCCTGGGCGAGGAGTTCGGCTTCCTGGGGTCGCTCTCGCGGCTCGCGCTGACCTACGACCGACCGCGGTCGGGAGCGCCAACGACGCTTGTTGCCAAGTTCGCAGCGCAAGCGGAGATGAATCGCGCCTTCGCGCGGCAGTACGGGATCTATGCGACGGAGGCGCGCTTCTTCCAGGACCTGCAGCCCTCCCTCAAGACGATGCCGACGGTGCGGGCCTTCTACACCGCCTACGACCCGGCGGCGGGGGACGGCGTGACCATCCTCGAAGACCTACAGGGGAAGCTGCGCATCGGCGACCAGATGGTCTCGCCCTCCGAGGGCGAGGCCGAACGGATCGTTGAGCAGTCCGCCGGTTTCCACGCGACGTGGTGGGGCAGGGCCGACACGGAAGAACTGGCGTGGATCCCGAAGACGGATGGTCCCGTCTGGCAAATGGCCCCGGCGACGCTGCAGGGATTCTGGCCGGTCTACCAGCAGAACTTCGGGCATATGCTGACGCCCGCCCTGATCGCGACTGTGGAGCGCACGTGGGCGGAGATGGACTGGGTGTTCAAGCGGTTCGCGACGCCGCCGGTCACCGTCATCCACGGGGACTACCGGCTCGACAACATGTTCTTCCCGGAGAAGGAAGGCGACCCCATCACGGTCATCGACTTCCAGCTCATGGCTCGCGCTCGCGGTCCTTACGACATCGCCTACTTCGCCAGCCAGAGCCTCGATGTCGAGCAGCGTCGCGCGACGGAACGCGACTTGGTGCGCCACTACCACGACACGCTCGTGGCCGCGGGCGTGCGCGACTACTCGTTCGACGACTGCTTCGAGGACTACCGGCTGGCAACGCTCTGGTGCGCGGTGTACCCCATCGGGATGGGTGGCGGACTGGGGAGCGGGGAGCGCCAACTGGAACTGGCCACGGAGGTCTCGCGCCGCTGCTTCACGGCGATCGAGGACCTTGACGCGGTCTCGGTGTTGCCGAGCTGAGTCAGGCTGCGGCCGCGTCCAGCGCCGCCTCAATGTCACCTATGTGGGCATCGACGTGCATGCCCATCGACATGACCACGAGGTCGGACATCTGGATCTCGTTCTCCATCCCCGGCAGCTTGAACCCTTGCGCCAACTTGTCGTCGCCGAGCGACTCGATGCCGGCGATCGCCTCTTCGTAGGCGGCGTGCATCTCGTCGAGGATCTCCGAGGCGGACTTGTCCGCGCGCTCCGCGATCTGTTCGGCGTTCTGGGCATCGGGGTCGAATGCGGGGGGCGCGCCCTCGGCCTGCAACATGGCGCTGACGGCCTCGATCAGGGGGAGGGGGTTGGCGCGGGCGGCAAGGTGGCTGAGGGCATCGCGCACGCGCCACTCGCCATCGGCCAGGGGCGCCTCGGGGGCGGCGACGATGCCCTCGCGCAGCGCCTCGCCGCGCGCGTCGCTCTTGCGGATGGTCTCGATGATCGCTTCGCGGGTGGCCATTGGGGGTGAACTCCTCTCGCACCGGACCTGCCCGGCGCCCCACGCATTCTGGGGACTGGGCGGGCCGGGCGCCACGAGCGTGGTTGACGCGAGCGCAAGCGGTTCTGAGAATCGCACGATGCCTCACCCGGATCGAATCGCCATCGCCGGCGCCTCCCTCGGCGGGCTTCGCGCCGCGCAGGGGCTGCGCGGGCGGGGCAAGTTCGAGGGAACGCTCACCCTCATCGGGGCCGAGCCCCACTATCCCTACGACCGCCCGCCCCTCTCGAAGCAGCTACTGGCCGGCCAGTGGGGGCCCGAGCAGACACTGCTCGACGCGCCCGACGCCGTCGACAAGCTCGGGCTCGACCTGAAGCTCGGCGTGCGGGCGGAGGCGCTCGACCTTGAGGCGCGCGAAGTCGCGCTGAGCGACGGCGAGCCCGTGGGATTCGACGCACTGATCATCGCCACCGGGGCGACGCCGCGAACGCTGCCGAACACACCCGACCTGGCCGGCATCTACACGCTACGCACCATCGACGACTCGATGCGCATCCGCGCCGAACTGGCGAAGGGGCCGCGGGTGGCGGTGGTGGGAGCGGGGTTCATCGGCGCGGAGGTGGCGTCAGTCGCGCGAAGCGCCGGGCTCGAGGTCACGCTCATCGAGGCGCTACCGGCGCCGCTGGCGAACGCCGTCGGCGCGGAGGTGGGGGAGGCGTGCGCGAATCTGCACCGCCAGCGCGGCGTGGACGTGCGCTGCAACGCGCTCGTGGCAGGCTTCGAGGGCAGCGAGCGCGTCGAACGCGTGTTGCTCGCGGACGGCTCGGCGGTGGAGGCGGACCTGGTCGTCGTGGGGATTGGGGTCGCGCCGGAGACGCGCTGGCTGGAGGGCTCGGGGCTGGAACTGCGCGACGGTGTCGTCTGCGACGCGACGCTGGCCGCGGCCCCCGGCATCTATGCCATCGGGGACGTGTGCCGCTGGTACAACCCGATCTTCGAGGAGGAGATGCGGGTCGAGCACTGGACGAACGTGGTCCACCAGAGCCGGCAGGTGGCCCGCAACCTGCTGGCGGAGCCGGGCAAGGCGAAGCCGTTCGCCTCCGTGCCGTACGTCTGGTCCGACCAGTACGACACCAGCATCCAGTCGTTGGGCCACATGCGCCCGGACGACACGGCCGAGGTGCTGCACGGCTCGCTGGAGAGCCTGGAGTTCGTGGCGGCGTACCAGCGGAACGGGATCATCGTCGGGGGACTGACGTTCAACATGCCGCAGCAGCTCTCCTCGTACCGGCCGCTGATCGAGCAGCGCACCGCCTGGGCGGCCGTGCTCGAGCACGCCAGCGCAATGGGCTAGGAAGCGCCCACGCGGCGCGCGTATCATCGCGACGCCAGCGCGGAGGCATTGATGGACCTCGCCGAGCTCTCCGAACGCCTCGTGCCGTTCTGCCGCGAGCACCTGGGCGACGACGCCACCGTCTCGGATGTCGAGACGATGCCGGGGCACGCGGGCTTTTCGTTCGGGTTCACGGCGACCTCGAAGGGGGAGTCGCGCTCCTACGTGCTGCGCGTACCGCCGCCGAATGTGCGTCGCGTGGGCACCGCCGATGTGATCCGGCAGGCGCGCGTCGTCCACGCGCTGCGGGATACGGACGTGCCCGTCGTGAACGTAATCTGGTCGGGGGAGGACGAGCGCTGGTTCGGCTCGCCCTACTTCGTCGTGAACAAGCTCGAAGGCGACGTGCTGCGGAGCGATTGGGGCTGGGAGATGTCCGCCGACGAGATGCGCCCCGTCTCCTTCCAGGCGATGCGCGCACTGGCGGCGCTGCACCTGCTGGACTGGCAGGAGTTGGTACCCGACGACGGTCCGCCACTTGAACTGGAGCCGGACGTGACGCGCTGGGATCGCTTCTACGAGCGCTCCGGCGACAAGGATCTGGTCGCGCTCGCGCCCGACGTGCGCGCCCGCCTGCTTGAGCGGCTGCCGCAGGCGCCGCGAGCCGGCATCTTCCACGGCGACTTCCAGTGGTCGAACGTGTTCTACAGCCTCGACGGGAAACTGCAGGCAGTCATCGACTGGGAGCTGTGGGGCGTGGGCGCGACGCTGAACGACCTCGGCTGGGTGATCACGTTCGCGGACGCGACGGCGTGGCGGGAGGGACTCAAGCACGCGCTGCCGCCTCCAGACGACCTGATTGCCGAGTATGTGACGGCGTACGGCAGCGATCCGGGCGACATCGCCTGGTACCGGGCGCTGGCGGCCTACAAGTTCGGGATCATCAGCGGGTTCAACCTGTATCTGCACCGCACGGGCAAGCGCCCCGATGATTCGTGGGAGAACACGGCCCTCTCGGCGCCCTACCTGATGCGTCGCGCCCTCGAACTGCTCGAGGGGGGCTGATCGCCATGACCGCGAACGGCTCCGCAACCGGTCCCCTCGACGGCATCCGCGTGCTCGACTTCACGCGCCACCTGGCTGGTGCCGGTTCGACCCGCATCCTCGCGACGCTGGGCGCGGAGATCCTGCGAATCGAGTGGCCCCACCCGCCAGCGCTCGACTTCCTGCGCCTCTCCGGGCCGCACGCCGACGGCCGTCCGGGGATGAACCGGGGTGGGTTCTTCGCGCAGGTCAACGTCGGCAAGAGGAGCATCGCGATCGACATGTCGACGGATGCGGGAAAGGACATTGCCCGCGAGCTGATTCCGCATTGCGACGTAATCGCGGAGAGCTTCTCGCCGGGGGTGATGGCTCGCTGGGGGCTCGACTACGAGGCGGTTCGCGCCATCCGGCCCGACATCATCTACCTGTCCGCCTCCGGGTTCGGGCAGACCGGTCCCTACGCGGGCTACCGCTCGGTGGGGCCGACGGCGCAGGCCTACAGCGGACTGACCGCGACGTCGGGCCTGCCCGATCGCGAACCCGCCGGCTGGGGCTTCTCCTACATGGACCACATGGGCGCGGTGATGAACGCCGCCGCCATCCTGATGGGGCTGGAGCGGCGGCGGGTGACGGGCGAGGGCGAGTTCTTCGACGCCGGGCAGAGCCAGCACGGCTGCGCCCTCCTCGGGCCGATGCTGCTGGATGTCTCGCTGAACGGCGCGGAGGTGCGGCCGAAGGGGAACCGCGACCTGTACGGGAACTTCTGCCCGAACAACGCCTACCGCTGCCGGGGCGAGGACTCATGGCTCGCGATCTCGGTGCGCGAGCCGGAGGAGTGGGCCGCCCTGTGCGACATCATCGGCGCGGACGACCTCGCGTCCCGCGAGGACCTGGCGACGCTGGACGGGCGGCTCGCGCACGAGGACGAGATCGACGAGCGCATCGAGTCGTGGACGCTTCCGCGTGACGCGCGAGAGGCGATGGTCGCACTGCAGGAGGCGGGCGTGCCCGCCGGAGTGACACAGACCGTCGCGGACAAGGTCGAGCGCGACCCGCAGCTCGCCTACCGCGGGCTCTACACGAAGCTCGAAGACCCCGTGCTGGGAGAGAAGCGGTACGAGGGCATCCCCGTGACCATGAGCGGCTTCGAGGTGGGCGTGCGCAGCCCCTCGCCTTGGCTCGGGGCGGACACGCGCGACGTGCTGCGAGACCTGCTCGGCTACTCCGAGGAGCGGCTCGAACAGCTCAAGGCGGACGCGATCATCGATGACGCGATCACACTGGAGGAGGCGAAGAGGGCATGACCGGGACGCTCGCGCATCTGACGGTGGTGGAGCTGGCGGGGCCGCGCACGGAGTGGTGCGGCAAGCTCTTCTCGCAGGCGGGCGCGCGCGTGGTGCTGGTGGAGCCGCCGGGCGGGGCGGAAACGCGGGACTACGCACCCTGGTTCCGGGGGCGGGAGGACAGTGAGTCGAGCCTGCACTTCTGGCACTACAACACCGACAAGGAGAGCGTCGCCCTCGACCTCACGGATGGGGAGGGGCGCACTGCGTTCCTGGGGCTGCTGGCGGAGGGGAACATCCTGCTCGACGGGAGCGACCCGGGCGGGCTGGCGGCCCTGGGGGTGACACGCGAAGCGATCGCGGGGGCGAACGAGGAGCTCGTGCACGTCGCGCTCACACGGTTCGGGCAGGAGGGACCCATGGCCTCCTGGCAGGGGAGCGACCTCGTCCACCAGGCGCTCGGCGGCCAGATGATGTCGAACGGCTACGACGACATGCCCGCGAGCCCGCCCATCAACGGGCAGGGGAACCAGGCGGGGCACATGGCGGGGAGCTGGGCCTTCATCGCGGCGCTGGCGGCGCTCCAGGCCGGTGGTGGCGCATTCATCGACCTCTCCGTGCACGACACCTGCGCGGGGATGACGGAGAACGCACTCCCCAACTACGACTACACGGGCAAGGTGGTCACACGGCGCACGGGTCGCCACGCCAGCGTCGCGCCCACGCCCGCGTGGCAGCACCGCGCGGCTGACGGGCGCTACATCAACGCCCAACTCGTCAACGTCAGCCCGCGGGCTTGGGAAGGGCTGGTCTCGTGGCTCGACGACCACGGCATGGCCGAGGACCTGACCGATCCCAGGTATTTCGTGCCCGAGATCTTCCGCGAGGAAGCGGTCCACATCTCGGAGGTCATCGGCAAGTTCGTGGCGACGAAGACGGCGGACGAGATCTTCCACGGGGCGCAGGCGCGGGCGCTCATCTTCAGCGCCATCCTCAACCCCGAGGACCTGCTCAACGATCCCCACCTGGAGGCGCGCAACTTCTGGATCGAGCTCGACCACGGCGAGCCCGAGGGGATGCTGCGCTACGCCGGCAGCGCCTTCGTGGCGCAGAACTCGGAGGTGCAGCCGCAGCGGCGGGCGCCAAGACTCGACGAGCACGGCGAGGCCATCCGGGGGGAGGTCGCGGGCGGATGAGCGCCGGGGATATGCCGGTCACCAAGCCGATTCCGGTCCCGGACCAGGTGACGGCGCCGTTCTGGGAGGCAACGAACCGGGGGGCGCTGGCGATCCAGCACTGCGAGTCCTGCGAGTACTACATCCACCCCCCGGAGGCCCTCTGCCCTCGCTGCCAGACGCCCGACCTGGCCTTCCGCGAAGTGAGCGGGCGGGCGCGCGTCTACACGCACACGATCGTGCGGGACAACGTCACGCAGGGGTTCGCGGAGGACGAACCCTACGTGATCGGCATCATTGAGCTGGTCGAGCAGGAGCGGCTCGTGCTGGTGGCGAACGTTGTCGGGATCGCGCCGGAGGACGTACAGATCGGGATGCCCGTGCGCGTCACCTTCGAGCGGCTGAACGAGACGATCGCGTTGCCGCAGTTCGAACCGGCCGGGGAGGGCTGAGGCATGGACGACTTTTCGGGACGGGCGGCGATCGTGGGGTTGGGCTACTCGAAGCTGGAGCGGCGCTCACCGCGGCCGCTGGCGCACTTCGCGCGCGAGGCGGCGGAGACAGCCGTCGCGGACGCCGGCCTCACCATCGACGACATCGACGGGCTTGGCACGATTCCCAACATCGCCGCCTACGGCAACACGGGTGACCTCGAGGGCATCGACATCGTCACGGTTCCGAAGATGGTCCAGCTGCTGGGGCGCGAGCGGGGCATTCGCTGGCACGTCCAAACCCCGGGGCTTTGCCCCGACACCATCATGGCGGCGGCGGCGGCGGTCGCCTCGGGCGCGTGCACGTACGCGCTCGTCTGGCGGGCGGTGAACGTGCCGAAAGGCCGCTACAGCGACTTCTCGCGGGAGAGGGCGTACGGCGGGGACCAATTCCGCGCGCCCTACGGCTTCACGATGCCCGCCGCCTGGCAGTCGGTGGCGCTGCGGAAATACATGCACGACCACGGCTCGACGCGGGAGGACATGGCCGCGTTCGTGGTGCAGAACCGGGAGAACACGCAGCTCAACCCGAAGGCCTACTGGCACGGGACGCCCCTCACGGTGGAGGAGTACCTGGACGCTCCCATGGTGGCCGACCCGTTCTGCCTCTACGACTGCGACATCCCCGTGGACGGCTGCGTAGCTGTCGTGCTCGCGAGCGCGGAACGGGCGCGCGACCTGCGGCGCCCGCCCGCCTACATCAGCGGTCACGCGCAGACGACGTGGCCAACGCGGGGTGGGTTCACCGACTCGGAGAACATGTGGGAGGGCGGGGCCGCGATGGGGGAGAAGCTGTGGGCCTCGGGAGGTCTGGGGCCGGACGATATCGATGTGGCGATGTTGTACGACGGCTTCAGCATCTTCCTCTACGTGTGGTTGGAGGCGCTCGGATTCGTTAAGCGGGGCGAGGCGGCGAGCTACATCGCCTCGGGCGCGACCGCGCTCGACGGTGAGCTCCCACTGAACACGTCCGGCTGCTCGCTGGGGGAGGGGCGCCTGCACGGGATGGCGCAGATCGCCGAGGCGGTGCTGCAGGTGACGGGGCGGGCGGGGGCGCGGCAGATCGAGGGCGCTGCCCACACCATCGCGACCGTGGGGGCAGGCTCGCTCGCGAGCGGCGGGCTCATCTTCAGCAGGGAGGCGCGAGCGTGAAGTTCGGCACGGTCATCCACGGCATTCGGGGCGAGGCGCTTATCGCGGCGGCGCAGAAGGCGGAGGAACTGGGGTTCGAGTCGCTGTGGCGCCCGGACCACCTCATCTTCCCGCCCGAGCTGCCCTCCACCTATCCCTACGCAGAGGACGGCCAGGCCCCGCTCGACCCACGCTGGCCCTTCATGGACGGGCTCACGGTGTTCACCTACATCGCCTCGCACACGACGACGATCCGCTTCGGGACGGCGGTCTACATCCTGCCCCTGCGCGATCCCGTCTCGACGGCGAAACGGGTCGCCGACCTGGACTACCTGACCAGGGGGCGCGTGATCCTGGGCGTGGGCGCGGGCTGGCTGGAGGAGGAGTTCGACCAGGTCGGGCTCGACTTCCATACGCGCGGACCGCGCACGGACGAGTGCATCGGCGTTCTGCGAGCGCTCTGGACCGAGGACGTGGCCGAGTTCCACGGTGAGCACTACGACATCGGCCCCGCCGTATTCGCGCCGAAGCCGTTTCAGAAGCCGCACCCCCCCATCCTCGTGGGGGGCGAAAGCCCCGCGGCCCTGCGTCGCGCGGCCCGCCTCGGCGACGGCTGGTACGCCCTGCGACACACGCCCGCGAGCGCCCGCGACCACATCGCGCGGCTGGCGGAGTTGCGCGAGCACTACGGGCGAGCCGGCGAGCCGTTCGACGTAACCGTGGGCGGATCGCCTTCGATGACGCGCGCGGAGGTAGAGGAGTTGGAGGAAGCTGGAGTCAACCGCGTGGTCGTGACGCTCTGGCGCTCCTCCCGCGACGCCATCCCGGCATTGGAAGCCTTCGCCGAGCAGGTGTTCTGAGGCTGCGCCAGACTCGGGGCTGTGCAGGAGGCGCGTGCTACACTTTCACAAGCGCCCTGCGGCGCCTCCACGATGAAGATTTTCGACGTTCACATCCACTTCCCGCGTAATTGGGAGAAGCCCGACGAAGACCCGGCTCCGATCGTCGAGCGCCTCGCTGAGGTCGCGACGGCGGCGGGTATCACGAAGGGTTGCGTCCTGACCGGCGGGCGCTTTGGTCCAGGTTACGAGCGCGGCATCGAGATCCTGAAGGACTACCCGGACCTGTTCGTGCCGGTGGCCATGATTGACCCCGAGGTGATTGGACGCGACGAGGTCGAGGAGTTCCACGAGATGGGGTACCGCGGCCTCAAGCTGATCGGCGTGGCGCGTCCCTACGATGAGCCCGACTACCTGCCCGCCTACGCGGCGGCGGAGCGACTGGGGATGCCCGTCCTCTTCCACATGGGCGTCATCGGCGGGGGCATCGACTACTCGATCACGCATCCGCGGCGCGACCCAAAGGCGGCGGCGACGGTCCGCCGCATGCAGGAGATGCGCGGCCGCTGGCCCATGCGCGATGTCACCTCGCACCGCATGTCGCCCCAGCACCTGGACACGATCGCGCAGCGTTTCCCCGATCTGCGGATCATCGGCGCGCACCTGGGCAACCAGGGCAACTACGAGTACGCCACCTCCGTGGCGCGCTGGCGTCCGAACGTGGCCTTCGATATGAGCGGCGGCGAGACGATCGAGCGGCACGCAGTTGAGCTACGCCTGATCGGACACGAGATCGGCATTGAGAAGCTCGTGTTCGGGTCGGACTGCGGGATGGACGACATCCGCGAGCACATCGATCGCTTCGAGGCGATCTACGACGAGATGGAGCTCTCGGAGGGGGACCGCGAGCGACTCTGGTGGAGCAACGCGGCGGAGATCTACGGGTTCGAGGAGCCCACCCTGGCGGAGGAATAGGCTCTGGAAGCGCAGGCCCCGACCGCACCCGCGAGCCCCGCGCTCGGCCCCATCGGACGGGCCGTGGTGCTGGGAGCGCTCGCGATGGCAGGACTGGCGGCGTACCTCAACCTCCGGCCCGAACAGCACTGGATCCTGGCGCTCACGGCGCTGATCACGGCGGTGTCCGTCGAGGGCGCGGTGCGCAGCCACCCCGACTGGCGCGGGGGCAGCGTCGGCGCGCTCAGCTACGCCCTCCTCCCGCTGCTGGCGGTGCTGGGAGCAGGGCTCTTCATCGACGAAGCGGCTGCCGGCTACGGACGTATGGTGGCGGGGCTGGCGGCGGGCGCCGCTATCGGCCTGCTCCTGTACGCCGAGTACCACTCAATCTCCCCGAGCCGGCCGCTGTTCGGGCCGATGCGCCTGGTGCTTGCGGTGGTGACCTACCTGGCGGCGCTGGCGCTGTTCACGGTGTTCTTCACACGCGACCTGAACCTGGCCGCATCCACGGCTGCGGTGGGAGGCCTCAGCTTCGCGCTCGCGCTCGACCTGCTGCGCGAGAGCCGGGGCCGGGGTGCGTCCTCGCTGCTGGCAGCGCTCGCCATCGGCATTTCGCTGGCGGAACTGCGCATCGCCCTCTACTACTTCCCGCTTGATGAACTGCTCACGGGCGCGTTGATGATCATCGGCTTCTACATCGCGACGGGGCTCGTCCACCACCTGCTGGACGAGGACCTCAGGTTTTCGACCGTGGCGGAGTACTTCGTTGTATCCGGGGTGAGCGCCGCGGTCGTCGTGGTCGCGCGCCAGTACCTGTAGGCGATGGCGCCTCTACGGATCTGCTCGTGGAACGTGAACGGCCTGCGCGCCAGTCTGGCCTCGGGGACGTTTCCGGCATGGCTTGAGGGGACCGCGCCGGACATTGCCGGGCTGCAGGAGGTGAAGGCGCGCCCGGAGCAGGTGGAGGACCACCCCTGGCTCGACGCGGGCTATGAGGCCACCTGGCACTCCGCCGAGAAGTCGGGCTACAGCGGCGCCCTGCTATTGACGAAGCGTTCACCCACGACCCTGCGCCTTGGCCTTGAAACGCCCGAGTTCGAGCGCGAGGGGCGTGTCATCGAGGCCGACTTCGGCGAGTTCGTTCTGCTCACGTCCTACTTCCCCAACGCCGGGCGCAAGCTCGCGCGACTCGATTTCAAGCTGGCCTACTACGAGGCCTTTCTGGAGCGCATCGTCGCTTTGCGGGAGGCGGGGCGGAGCGTCGTCTTCATGGGCGACCTGAACGTGGCCCACGCCGAGATCGACGTGGCCCGCCCGAACGAGAAGGAGACCGGCTTCCTGCCGGTCGAACGCGAGTGGGTCGACCGCGTGGTCGCGAGCGGCTTCGTCGACACGTTCCGGGCGCTGCACCCCGAGCAAGCGGAGGCCTACAGCCAATGGGACCCGTGGCGGCAGCGCCGCGAGCGGAACATCGGCTGGCGCATCGACTACGTGTTCGTGAGCGAGGACCTGATGCCCGCGCTGCGGAGCGCCTTCATCGAGCGCGAGACGCTCGGCTCCGACCACTGCCCGGTGGGTGTCGAACTGGACCTCTAGCCGGGGGAAGCGCGAGGTGAGGCGCGGGATCGGGTCAGGGTCTCGTGCACGAGCAGGAGCATGACGACCCCGCCAAGGATCCCGATGCCGCCGGTCGAGACGGCGGCGATCCCCAGCGTGAGCGCAGCCGCGAGCCCGCCCACTATGGGGGGCGCCGCAACCGCGCCCACGTCCCCCACAAGGCGCCAGAGGCCAAGGAACTCGCCTGCGGCGTCGCGTGGCGCGAGGTCCGCGCCGAGCGTCATGACCGCGCCGCTGCCAAGGCCGTTGCCGAAGCCCGAGAGCAGTCCCACCAGCAGGAACGACCCGAATCCTCCGGTGAGCGGCATGAGGATGAGACTGGCGGAGAGCACGAGCAAACTCGGGACGATTACCCACTTCCGGCCCCAGCGGTCCATCACCATGCCCACGGGATAGAACATGACCATGTCGATGGCGGAGGCGAACCCGAAGACGAGGCCGATATCGAGTGGACTGAGGTCGAGGGCCTCCCTCCCCCAGACGGGGATGAGGAACTGGCGTCCGTGGCGGATGAGAACGAGCGTGACAGCGACCGAGCCCGCCACGATCAGGCTACGGTGTTCGGCCAGCGCGACGCTGCGCAGGCTTACGTGGGCGCGCTCGGGAGTACCAGCATCACCGGCGCGAGCCTGCGGGAGACGGGCCGCGACCAGCAAGGCTGCCACGCCGACGACCGCGGCCTGCGCGAAGAAGACCGTCTCCAACCCACCGAACTGTCCGAGCACGCCGCCGATGATGGGTCCGGCGAAGAAGCCAACGCGCGTGACACCGCCCACGAGCGAAAGTGCACGGCCCCGGTACTCGACGGGCACGGTCTCGGTCATGTAGGCGAGGCGGGAGACGTGCCAGAGCGCGAAGGCAACGCCGTTCAGCAGCGTGAAGAGGCCAAGGGTGACGGGTCCGGTGCTGAACCCCATGGCGGCCGCGGTGGCGGCCGTGAGCACGACCCCGGTCGTCATGGTGACGCGACCACCGAGGCGGCTCGTCAGTAGGCCCGAGGGGACATCCCCGATCATGGAGCCGGCGCCGCGCGCGGCGAAGATGATGCCGCTGAGGAAGACGCTCGCGCCCAGCTCGTCGGCGAACTGGGGGATGCTCGGGATGATCATCCACTGGCCGATGCCGAAGAAGAGGGCGGGCAGGTAGATGCCGCCGATCAGCGAGCGCAACTCAAACGTCTGCGCAGCACCGGGGACAACGCGCATTGGCGAAGCCTACGCGGCCATAGCGAGGGTAGGAGGGGAATCGTGTACGCTTCGAGGGTTGCCTCGGGGCGTGGCGCAGCCTGGTAGCGCACTTGACTGGGGGTCAAGAGGTCGCTGGTTCAAATCCAGTCGCCCCGACCACTAAACCCTATACGGCGTATGCAGTTTCGGGGGTCCGGCGGTTCGCGCGAGGCGAACACCGAGCCAATGCGGGCCACTAAGGCGCATCCCCTAAGGAGAGATTCACTCCATGAAGAACTGGGTCATTGTCGCACTCGTGGCGGTCATCGCCATCGGAGGCACCATCGCCGCGTTCGCTGCGGTTCACGAGACCACGGCGAACGTTGAGGTCCGAGTCTGGCAGCGCGTCTCTGACGGGGAGCTTTACCTGAGCACCCGGCCAGAGGGCGGCACCTGGACGACGCACGACGCCGAGCCGCTCGACATGAGCGAGCTGAGTCGCTCGCGGAACTTCCGTCAGAGCAGCTTCGTCACAGTCGAGGTGCCGGTGGTAGTCGAGTTGCCGGACCCGGAGCCAGTAGAGGAATCGACACCTACACCTACACCTACGCCGATGCCGACGCCGACGCCGACGCCGACGCCGACGCCGACGCCGACGCCGACGCCGGAGGTTAGCCAAGCCCTACCGGGGCGCGGTGGATCCGACGGTGACGACTGGCAGCATCACGAGACCCTTAGTTCGTGGTCGAACAACATCTTGGGAGATATCAGACTCTGGGTGGGCTGTATCGAGCTGAACCTTGGGACGACAACCCTGCCGCTCGTATCCATGCACTACGACGGGTATCACTTTGGCAACAGCCGCCTCGTCAGCTACACGATCGATGGAGGCCCTGTGGAAACGGAAACATGGTCCGCGGGTTACGTCTCTGGGGGTACCTCCCGCGTCACCCCGTCTGCGGCGTTCTTAGCGAAGCTCCGCAACGCGGACACCATGGAGATTCAGATACTGATAACGACGGTCACGCTCAACGTAACCGGGGCGGGGGCTGTGATGGACGACCTCGGCTGCTTCGAATCGAGCGGGCAGCCTTAGGCGGGCTCCTCGACGTAGACGAGCTTGCTGCCGGGGTGCTCCCCTCAGACGTAGACGTTCTCGGTCGCCGTGGCGCGGAACGTCATCGACTCACCGGGGAGCAGGGAGATGGCGGGACCAAATCCAGTCGCCCCGACCAGATTCCCTCTTTCTTCACGGGTCGCTAGCTCACGGTGACAACGGGTTCATAGCGCTCAACCCGGATGAGATCTTCCTGCCTTCGGGCCTGCGCGAGGTCATAAGCAGTCTGGCATCGCAACCAGAACTCGGCGTTCGACCAGCCAGCCTTCTCCAGCCTGATGGCCATCTCGGGTGAGATCGCTGCATGCCCGTTCAGCACACGCGAAAGGGTATGGCGGGCCACGCCAAGCACCTGTGCAGCCTCGGTGACGCTAAGGCCAAGCGGCACGAGGCAGGTCTCCTTGATCCCGAGACCGGGGTGAGGTGGGTCTTTCATCGCCATGTGTCGCCCCCTGTTAGTGATAATCAACCAGATCGATGTCGTACACATCGCCGTCTTCAGAGCGGAAGATGATTCGCCAATTCCCGGAGATGGTAATGCTCCAGAATTCCCTAGGTCGCCCTTCAAGGGATGAAGCCGGTATCCAGGGAGGGCGAGGTCGGAAGGCGCCCCAGCCGAGTCAAGGTGCGCCAAAGCGACTCCAATCCGTTCGACCTGATCAGCTCCCACCCTGCTCGGGTCTCCCCGCCCGTACAGACGTCTGAGCCCTCGATGGCGAAACGACCGAATCACCGGGAAGTGTACCTCGTACCGGTACGGCTAGCAAACACCTACAGACCCAGCGTTTCCGCCAGGCTCTCGACCCCGGCGATGATCTCGTCGCGGGCCGCTGCCGGGTTGTCGGAGGGGGACATGACGCCGCGGGGCATGGGCACGAGGCGGTGCACGCCGGCCTCGACGAAGCGCTCGACGGTCTCTCGGTCGAGGCGGCCGCGGGGCGTGATGGTGATCTCGAGGGGGCCGAGGCCGGCAGGCCGCTCGATTTCGCGCGCGGTCTGATCGAGGGCCTTCACCATCGCGGCGGCGCCGTCAACGTCGAGCATGAAGCCGTACCAGCCGTTGCCCTGGGTGATCGTGCGGCGCAGGGCGGGCGGCGAGGAGCCACCGATCACGATCGGGGGGTGCGGGGTCTGCACGGGGTGGGGGTAGGACTGGATTCCCGAAAACGAGGTGAAGCGGCCCTCAAACGTTGGCTGGTCCGATGTCCAGAGGGTGCGGATGACCTCAATGTGCTCGGACGTGCGCGGGCCACGCTCCTCGAAGGGGACGCTCATGGTGTCGAACTCTTCCTTCACGTAGCCGACGCCCACGCCGAAGATGAGCCGCCCGCCCGAGAGCACGTCGATGCCGGCTAGCTCTTTCGCGAGCACGACGGGGTTGCGCTGGGGGAGGAGGAGAATGCCGCTCGCGAGCCGGACGCGCTCCGTGGCGGCCGCGAGGAACGCGAGCGTGGCCACGGTGTCGACGATGGGCGTGTCGGGGACGAGGGGGGAGGGCGGGGCCTGGGGGTCGATGGCGACGACGTGCTCGCCGGTCCAGAGCGACTCGAAGTTGGCCGCCTCCGCCGTCCGCGCGGCGCGCAGGATGGATTCGCGGTCGGAGTGCAAGCCCGCATTGATGCCGTAGAGCCCGATCTTCATGCCAATCCTCCCGTGGTAGGCGTCCGGCGGATGATACGCGCCCGCCTCTGCGGGCAGGACGCAGCCCGAGCGGGTAGACTCGCGGCGGCGAACAGCCCTGCCAGGAGGCCCCATGTCCGACCGCGAACCCCTCGATGTGCTCGATGCGATCCACTCGACGCGCGCGCAGCGCTACCTGAAGCCCGACCCAATTCCCGAGGAGGACCTCTGGGAGATCCTGGATGCGGCGGTGCGCGGTCCGACCGGCGGGAACAACCAGGGCTGGGGCTGGGTCGTGATCCGCGACGAGGCGACCAGGCAGACGATCGGCGAAATCTACGAGAAGCGCCTGATGCGCGCCTACGGCCCCGAGCGCATCAGCGACGAGGAACTCGGCAGCGGGCGCATCACGCGCGGCGGGATCGAGGAGGGGGAGGTGGGCATCGACGTGCGCAACCGTCGCGGCGTCGTCCACCTCGCCGAGCACTTCGGCGAGGCGCCGGTGATCGTCGCGCCCGTGCTCCTCGATGCGGGCGCGGGCGCGGACTCGCGCCACGTGGGCGCCGGGCTGGGCAGCTCCATCTACGGCGCCGTCCAGAACCTGATGCTGGCCGCGCGCGCGTTCGACATCGGCACGGTCTTCACCTGGACCCTGGACGACACATCGGGCTTCAACGAACTGCTCGGGCTGCCGGAGCACGCGCGCGTGATGTGCCTCATCCCGCTCGGCTACCTGGAGAAGGGCCGGTTCTCCCAGTCACGCAGACGACCCCTCGGCGAAGTCGTGCACTGGGACCGCTGGGGCGAGCAGCAAGACGCTCCGGAGTCGGGCCGCTAGACCAGCTCGACGATCCGCGGGAGCACCTCGCCGATGCCGCCCCTCAGGATGGCGGAGGCGGCAGGGTCGTAGGGCGTCTCCTGGGCGTTCAGGATGACAAGCCTCGCCCCGCACTGAATCGCGATCTCGGGCAGCGCGGCCACGGGGTAGACGGTCAGCGAGGTGCCGATCGCGAGGAAGAGGTCGCTGTTGGCGGCAGCCAGCTGCGCGCGCTCCAGGTCTTTCGCGATGAGCGCCTGCCCGAACGAGATAGTGGCGGACTTGAGAAGACCGCCGCACGAGCTGCAATGCGGATCCTCATCACCGTCGCGCACGCGTTCGAGCACGACCTCGATGGGGCCGCGATCGGTGCAGTCGAGGCAGGCGAAGTCGCGCACGGTCCCGTGGATCTCGATGATGCGCTCGGGGAGGTTCCGGCATCGTGGTGAAGGCCGTCGATGTTCTGGGTGACGAGCGTGTCGAGCTTGCCCTTGCGCTCCAGCTCGGCGAGGGCGAGGTGGCCAGCGTTCGGCTCGGCGGTGTGCATGGGGCTGCCGGCGCGATTCGCCCAGGAGCGCACGCGGTGGTCGCGGTTGGCGACGTAGTGCTGGATGGTGGCGGTCCGTTCGGCGGCGGGGTTCTTCGTCCAGACACCCTCGGGGCCGCGAAAGTCGGGGATTCCCGAGTCAGTCGAGATACCGGCGCCGGTCAGGACGACAACAGAGCGGGCCTCGCGCAGCAGGGACGCGACTGCGTCGGTGTCGGCTTCGCTCATGGCGCGAGCCTACCCGAATCTGGCGCCTCCCGGCATCGCACCGTACGCTGAGCGGCAGCGTCCACGATGGCGCCCCCTCGATCGATGAGAGCCACCCGCAACCTCGCCTTCATCACCTGTGCCGCCACGCTGATCCTGATCGGAGTCGGCGTGTACGTGCGCGCGACGGGATCGGGCCTTGGCTGTCCCGACTGGCCGACCTGCCACGGCGGCATCGTGCCGCCACAAGAGCAGCAGGCGCTGATCGAATTCTCCCACCGCCTCGTGGCCGCCCTGGTGGGCGTGCTCGTGGTCGCGACCGCGGTATTCGCCTGGCGACACTTCCGGGGAACGCCCGCGGTGCTCTGGCCGGCGCTGGCGGCGGTGCCCCTCGTGGGGATCCAGGGCGGACTCGGGGCGCTCACGGTCTGGCAGGAGCTTCCGCCTGAAATCGTGGCGACGCACCTGCTGCTGGCAATGGCGATCCTGACGGTGATGGCGGCCACCGCCCTCGGGATGTACACGGAGGTCCGCGGCGGAACGCCCCTCCCCGAGCGCGCCGCGGCGACGCGAGTCGGGCAGCGTGCAGCGGTCGCCCTCATCCTGTTCGCGGCGGTGGTATGGATGGGCGGGTACCTCGGCGAGAGCGGCGCTTCGACCGCCTGCGAGGGCTGGCCGACGTGCAACGGCGGTATCCTGCCCGGCGCCGACGATCAGCAGATCACGCACATGACGCACCGCTACCTCGCGGCCCTGCTGGTCGTACCGCTGGTCTGGATGGCGCTGGCGGCCTGGCGCGAGCGCGAGCGGCTGCGCTGGGGCGCCCCGGCGGCGGTCGCCGTAGCGACGATTTACGCAGCGCAGGTCGCGGTGGGGGCGCTCAACGTCTGGTACACCTTCCCCGACGGGCTCACCGTAACGCATACCGTGCTAGCCTCCCTGTTGTGGCTCACCCTGTCGGCAGCCGCGCTCCTGGGGTTGTCCGCGCAAGCGGTGTCCCGCGAGCGCGCCCCGTTCCCCGGAGCGGAGGTTCGCGCATGACCGCGCTGGCGAGCGCCCTGCGCGAGTCGAGCCGTGCATCCGCGACCATTCGCAGTTATGTCGCCATCACGAAGCCGCGCATCATCCTGCTGCTCCTGGCCACGACGGTACCGGCGATGGTGGTGGCGGCGGGTGGCTGGCCCTCGACTGCGGTCGTGATCGCGACGCTCATCGGCGGGACCGCCTCGGCGGCTGGCGCAAACGCCGTCAACTGCTGGTACGACCGCGACATCGACGCGCTCATGCGGCGCACGCAGTCGCGCCCGCTCGTGCGGGGCGACATCCCGCCTCTGAACGCGCTCCTCTTCGGGGTCGCGCTCGGCGTGGGCGCCTTCGCCTTTCTCTGGGCGACAACGAACCTGCTGGCGGCGGCGCTGGCGGCGGCGGCCTTCCTCTTCTACGTGTTCATCTACACCGTGTGGCTGAAGCGGCGCTCCTCGCAGAACATCGTGATCGGGGGAGCGGCCGGCGCCTTCCCGCCGATGGTGGGCTGGGCAGCAGTGACCGGGGACCTCACGTGGGCCCCCGTGATCATGTTCGCGATCATCTTCTTCTGGACGCCGCCGCACTTCTGGGCGCTCGCTCTGCGCATCGCCCCCGACTACCGGGATGCAGGCGTGCCCATGCTTCCAGTGGAAGCCGGCGAGGTCTCGACGCGCCGCCAGATTCTCGCGTATTCGCTCGTGCTCGTGCCGATCACGCTGTCGTTGGTGCTCACGGGCACCGTCGGGTGGGTCTATGGCGCAGTGACCGGCGTGGCGGGACTCGGGTTCGCCGCGATCGCGTTCGCGCTGTGGCGCTGGCCCGAGCGGGTGCCATCCATGCGGCTTTACACGTACTCGCTGGCGTATCTTGCGGCGATCTTTATCGTTATGGCCGTGGACATCGCCATACTCGGGTAATCTACGCACCACATTCCAGCACGGTGCCCACAGCCGATTTCGCACAATAGGAGCGGAGCCCCATGAAGAGTCTGAAGCCCTGGATCATCGCTGCTCTTGCAGCGGCCCTTACCCTGTCCGTCATCTCGGTCGCGTCTGCACAGCCGACGCCGCCTTCGACGTTCAGGGGTACAGTCACCAGCCCCGATGGCGAGGTGGCAGCTGGCCTCACCGTCGAGGCCTTCGTCGGCGAGACCAACTGCACTGACTCATCCATCGACACCTTCTCAAACTCGCCTGGGGTGACCGAGTACTTTGTGACGGTCCACAACAGCAGTACCCAGGCAGGGTGCGGTGGCGAGGGCGCAGAGATCCGCTTCGTTATCGGCGGTCAAGCTGCGGTCGAGACGGCAACGCGCGGTCGAAGGGCGTTAGAGACGCTGAACCTGACGTTTGCGCCCGAACAGCGAATCGCCACGGTGCACGTGGCCGTGTGGCGAAACGTCGCCAACCCCGCCCAGCTCTACCTGAGCACCCGCCCCGAGGGCGGCGCCTGGACGACGCATGACGACGATGGACCGCTCAGCATGTCCGTCTTCGGCACCGGTCGCTTCGAGCGGAGCGACGACCTGATACGCGTGGATGTCGACCTTGGAAGTGGGTCGAGCGCGACCGTGCACATAGCCGTGTGGCGAAACGTGGCCAACCCCGCCCAGCTCTACCTGAGCACTCGCCCCGAGGGCGGCGCCTGGACGACGCATGACGACGACGGACCGCTCAGCATGTCCGTCTTCGGCACCGGTCGCTTCGAGCGGAGCGACGACTTGATACAAGTGGACATCGAACTGGAGTAGCCGTCCGGGTCAAATCCGCAACAAACAGCACCGAGGAGCCAGGGCAAGTGCCCTGGCTCCTCTTTCGTGGGCGTCGTGCAGCCTTTCCCGCCGCCGACGTGAAGCGGCTCACCCCCCGCTGACCTGTTCCGGCGCATCCGCGCGTGACACACTCAGGCCGGGAGGTTGGGAGCGATGGCGCCGAACCAGCACGTGGATATCGCGATCGTCGGTGGGGGCGTGATTGGAGCGGCGATGGCCTACTTCCTCGCCCAGCGCGGCGCGCAACCGCTCGTGATCGAAGGGACGGAGGTTGCGCACGGCGCCAGCGGGAAGGCCGCGGGGCTGCTCTCCCCGGGACTGCCCCACGACGACGGCGACACCACCGCCCTCGCCCCGCTCATCGCGAGGAGCGTAGCGCTCCACCGGGGGGTCGCGGACCTTCTGGACGGGCCCACCACCTACGACTACCGGCCGTACGAGACGTGCCTCATCGCGCGGGACGAGGCGGAGAACGCGGACCTGCAGGCGCGCGCGCTGGAGCTGAGCGCCGAGCCGGTTGCACGCGACGACATCCCCGAGCGGTTCCCCTGGCTCGACAGGCCGGTCGCCGGAGGACTCGCGCAGCCAACAGCGCAGCTCGACGCTGCGAAGTTCACGGCACGGGTGCTCGATGCGGCGAAGGGCATGGGCGCCTCGCTGCGCATGGGGCGCGCGAAGGGGCTCGTGGGCGGCGAGGACTACATCAGCGGCGTCGAGCTGGAGGACGGCATCGTGACCGCCGACACGACGGTGGTGGCGATGGGGCCGTGGTCGCTCCGCGCCGCCGCCTGGCTCGACCTGCCGATTCCCGTGCGGCCGCTCAAGGGCCAGATCCTGCACCTCGAATCCTCGGTCGAACCGCCGCCGGGGGGGTTTGCCGATATGGAGGGGCACTACGTCGTGACGCGCCCCACGGGGCTCGTGTTCGCAGGCACGACAGAGGAGGAGGAAGGCTTCGATACCGAGACGACCGAGACAGCGCGCGACCACATCCTCTCGACGCTCGCCCGGTACACCTCCCTGCTCGGCAACATGCGCGTAGTGAACCAGACCGCCTGCCTGCGGCCCCTCTCGGGAGACGGGCTGCCGCTCATCGGGGCGGCGCCGGGGCGGCGCGGGGCGTACCTCGCCACAGGGCACGGGCGGAAGGGCATCCTCCTCTCGCTCGCCACGGGCGAGGCGCTCGCGGAGCTGATCACGGAAGGGCGCAGCAGCGCGGTCGACCTCACTCCGTTCGACCCGGCGCGGTTCGGAGCGGAGCGATAGTGGAGGGCGCGGAGTTGCGCTGGGCGAGCGTGCTCGCCTGGCGCATGGAGCGGCAGCACCTCGTGTCTCGCCGCCCGCGGGAGGAACTCGCGGCCGTGGTGGGCGCGATCGGCGGGCTGCACGCGCAGGTGCTCTCCGCCGCCGAACTGGCGGTCTGGGCGCGGGTCGATGGCATCAGTCCCGGGGAAGTCGAGGATGAGCTGTGGGAACGGCGCAGCCTGGTGAAAACGTGGGCGATGCGGGGCACGCTGCACCTCCTTCCCGCGCACGAATACGGCCTCTGGCAGGCGGCCCTCGACACGTACGACCACTACCTGAAGGGCGCGTGGCTGCGGGGTTTCACGATCACGCGCGAGGAGCTGGATCTGCTCCTCGAGACGGTACGCGAAGTGCTTGGGGAGGAGGGGCTCACGCGCGACGAGCTCGCGGAGGCGGTGGCCGCAGCAGCGCACTCACCCGTGCTTGGCGAGAAGCTGCAGGACAGTTGGGGCGCCTACCTGAAGCCCGCTTCCTTCCGGGGGAGTCTCTGCTTCGGGCCGAACAAGGGGAAGAACGTGACCTTCGTCAGCCCGCGGGCGTGGCTCGGAACGACTCCGTCACCCTCGCCCGAAGAGGCGCTCGCGGAGGTCACTCGCCGGTACCTGAGCGCCTACGGTCCCGCCACCGCGGCGGAGTACTCGCGCTGGTGGGGGCCCCGCCGCCCGGCGCAGGCGACGCGCTACCTGCGCGCGCTGGACGAAGACGCCGTCGAGGTCGACATTGAGGGCGAGCCGCACTGGGCTCTCTGCGAGCAGGTCGGGGAGATCGCGGACACGAAACCGCAGGGCGCCGTCCGCCTCCTGCCTGCCTTCGACCCGTACGTGATCGGCTCGGCGCGGGACGTGCCGGCCATCCTCGCGCCCGAACACAAGGCGCGGGTGCACCGGCCGCAGGGCTGGATCTCGCCTGTGCTCCTGGTCGACGGTCGCATCGAGGGGTGTGGTCCCACGAGCGCTCGGGAGGGCGGCTGAGCGTGCGGATCGAGCCGTTCGGCGAGCCCCCTGCGTGGGTGCTGGAGGACGCGGAGGCGGAGGCGCAACGGCTCGCCGGATTCCTTGGCGAAGGGCTCGCGCTGGAGTGGGCCAGGGGCTGAATGGGGGACGGCCTTAGGGTATCCTTGCTTTCTCGTGTCAACCATTGTCTACATCGACGGGTTCAACTTCTACTACGGCGCCGTCAAGGGAACGTCCCACAAGTGGGTCGACCTGGAGGCGGTCTGTCGCCGCTTGCTGCCTCTGGACGACATCGTCAAGATCCGCTACTTCACCGCGCGCTTGACCGAGCGTCGGGACTCCCCGGGAGCCGCTGTGAGGCAGGACATGTACCTGCGCGCGCTGGCGACCAACCCGCTCATCGAGATTCACTATGGGCACTTCGTCACGCGTCCTACACGACTGCCGCTCGTGGATCCCCTTCCCGCAGGGCCTCGAACCGTCGCCGTGTTGCGCACAGAAGAAAAAGGGTCGGACGTCAACCTGGCAACACATCTTCTGGTGGATGCCTTCAAGGGGCGTTGCACGACCGCCGTCGTTGTCAGCAACGACTCCGACCTCGCTGAGCCAGTACGGATCGCTCAGGCTGAGTGCGGCATCGCTGTTGGAGTCGTGAATCCCCACCCGGCAAAGCACCGGTCACGGAAGATCGAGCCGACGTTCTTCAAACAGTTACGACCAGTGACCGTCGCACAGTGCCAACTCCCTCCTGCCCTGCACGACGCACAAGGCGCCATTCACAAGCCAGAGGGGTGGTAGCAACGCAGAAGCCCGCCGAAGCGGGCTTCGCACCCAGCCACCAGAAGCAACTGGGGGGATTGAGAACAGTATGGGGGGCGGCGCTAACGCCGGCAAGCTGGTTGTGGCCTACGACTCGCCGTCCTCGGGCTTCACGATGCCGCGCGTCCAGAAGGGGTCGAGGGCCTTGAGGACCTCGCGCTCCTCGTCGCCGGACATGCGCTTACCGTCGCTGTCCCGCCGGGCTCGCTCCTTGCCGGGAAGGACCGGGGCGGAGCCGGTGGCCTCCCGCCCCCAGCGCATCTGAGCCGCCTCACGTGCGAGACGAGCAAGTTCCTTCACTGAATCTGGTTCAGCCACGTCTTTCCTCGCGTGCTACTTCGCCTTCGCGAAGCTCATGTTGAGGTCCCATAGACCCAGCATGATGCCGGGCTGGTGGCGGAAGTCGTTCTTGCCGGGGGTGAAGGAGAGGCCATCGAGCCGCTCGAAGAGCCGCTCCCAGGCGATGTTCTGCTCGAGGCGCGAGATGCCGGCGCCGGGGCAAACGCGAATCCCCTGGGAGAAGGTCATGTGCCGGCCCGTGTTCGCCCTCGAGAGGTCGACATCGGCAGGGCAGGGGAACTCCTCGGGGTCGTGGTTCGCGGCGCCGTAGCGCAGGTGCAGGATCGACCCCTGGGGGATCTTCACGCCGCGCATCTCAATGTCCCGGGCGGTCATGCGCGTCGAGAGGCCCTGGGTAGGGGCCTGAATGCGCATGCCCTCCTCGACGAAGAATCGGATCTTCGAGCGGTCGGCCTTGATGGTGTTCCAGAGCTCGGGATCGCGACCGAGGAGCTCGGCCTCGGCGGCGATTGCGTACTGGGTCGTCTCCAACCCCCCGATATGCATGCCGAAGACAACGCCGACGACCTCGGAATCGGTGAGCTTGCGGCCCATGTATTCGACCTGCGTGAGGAAGCTCGTCATGTCGTCCTGGGGGTCCTGGCGCTTCTTCGTGACGTGGGACTGGACGTACCGCATGAAGTCGCCGAGGTCGCGGGCGTTCTCCGCCTCCTCCTCGGGGCTCATGAGGTTGCGGTGGCCCTTGCCGTAGACGAAGCGGCGAACCTGCGCCTGGCCCCAGATACGGAGCTGGGGCATGTCCTCGAAGGGGAAGCCGAGGATGGTCGTCATGACCATCTGCGGGAGCGGCGCCGCGAACTCCTCGACGAAGTCGATCTCGGACGGCTGGCGGTCGATCCAGTCGTCGATGAGCTCATCGACGAAGCGGGTGACCATGGGGCGGTGGCGGGGAGCGCCGGTGGCGCCCACCCAGGGGTCGGTCAACTGGATGCGGTGCTGCTTGTGCAACTCCATGTTGGGGCGGAGGGTGTTACGCGACATCGCGTCCAGCAGGACGGAGTGCTCGTCCTCTTCCTCGACCTCCAGGCCAGCTCCACCGTAGGAGGGCTGGGGGAAGGTGTAGGGGTCGCGAATGATCATCGCGATGTCTTCGTACTTGGTGATGATGAAGCCGTCCGTACCGGGAGTCGTGCCCTCGCCCGGGATGCGCATCACGGGCGATTCCTCGTGGAGCAGCTTGTAGGAGTCGAACCAGTGTTCCTGCTGGCCGGGCTCGAAGAGGTCGACCTCCTCCACGTTCATGGGACACGTGGCGGTGGCATCGATCATGTCCTGGTACATCGTCTCGGTCATCAGGCTCTCCCGTGCATCAAATAGCAGCGCGCCCCGGCTCGCTGGCGCGGCCGCGCGTCTGATGGTTAAGCATACCGCGCGGAACGTGGTTAGGGGATGCGATCAACAACCGCCACGGCCTCGACCTCCAGCAGGAATTCGGGATTGAACAGCCCGGAAACGTAGAGGACGCTGATCGTGGGTGGGTTGGCGGGCGCGCCCCAGACCTGCTGGAACGCCCCGTAGGCAGCGAAGGCGGAGTTCGGCTCCACCAGGTAGATCGTCAGTTTGACGATGTCGTCGATGGTTGCGTCCGCCGCGGCGAGGGCAGCCTGAAGGTTGCGGGCCACCTGCTCCGCCTGCGCCGCGACATCGCCCCGCCCAACAATGTTGCCTTCCACGTCGACTGCGTTTTGGCCACCGACATAGACGGTGCGGTGGGCTCCCCCAACGGTTATCGCCTGGGAGAAGGCGGGGTTGCGGTGAAGCGTCTCGGGGTTGAGATGGCGGATGGTCACGGCAGGGTCCTTTCCGGACCCGCCGGGGGCGGGTCCCCTCAAGGTATTCCTACCACGACCTGGCGCCCGAACGCAGCGGTGGCGCGTCAGGCACCCGGATCGCCCCCGTCTGCGCCGGGTTGACAGCACCCTGACGGGGCTTACTCCCGGCACGGGCTGTCACCCTCCGGCTCCGGCTCGGATGAATCGGGCGCGGGGGGGTCCGGCGCTTCAGGGGCGTTGCCGTCCAGCGGGGGGACTTCGATCGCCGCATCATCGGCCTCGGCGTCTTGCGGCAGGGGGCCTCCCACGAAGGGCACCGCGGGACGCGGGCGCGGGCGCGGGCGCGGCACCGTCGGACGAGACGCGAACATCTGTGAAAGCACGGGCTGGACGCGCGGCCAGATTCGCCGGAGCGGGTAGACCACAAGCACCACGACCGCAGCGATCGGGAGGACGAAGATGCCCAGCCAGATGACCAGCTGCAGAAGTACGCGACCGACCGCCGAGAGTGCAAAGACGGCCGTTCTCGCGGTTGACTCCACGTTCCAGCCGCCGACGAAGAAGCTTTCGCCCTCGGTGACCGTCACGTTGAACGTGCCGGAGGCGGAGACCCTGCCGCCTTCGCTCATCGCGCTGACGTTGAAGACGACCTCGTACGGCCTGGGGCGGTAGTCGGAGAAGCGGTGGGAGACCTCGACGCGACTCGCGCCCTCCTCGGGGTTTCCGACCGTGGAGGCGGAGCCATCGCCGAAGTCCCACTGGTACTCGTAATCCCAGAGCTCGACGTGACGGGTGAAGGTGGCGCTGAAGTCCGCCTTGTCGCCCTCCTCGACCGTGCGATCGTCGCCGGCGAAGACCTCGATTATGGGAACGCGGCTGACGGCCACGAGGAGCGAGTCGGAGCCTTCGGCCCTGCCACCGTCGCCCGCGCCAACAAGCCGGACGGTGACGATGTAGGGAGAGTCGCGGTCGTTGCCGTAGCTGTGGGTGATAGTCGCGGTTACGTGATGACCCTCCGCCGTCAACACGCTGCCGCTTCCCGAGGCGGAGGTGCCGTCGCCGAAGTCCCAGACGAAGGAGTAGTCGCCAATGTCGGGCGGCGCCGTGAACGACGCGCGGAAGCGCACGGCCTGGCCGACGCGGTAGGAGGCGTCGGGGCCGGCGTCGACTTCGATGCCAACGGCCGCCAGCTTCAACGTGACTTCGATGAGGGAGAAGGCGGCCGTTTCACGCAGGTAGTTGAGCCGTCCCTGGATCTGCTCGATCTGGAGCTGGAGGGTGGAGAGTTCTCCCTGCACGAGCAGAGCGCTCTCGACCGTGTTGGCCTTCTCGAGGAAGGAGAGCAGGCGGTCCTCGGTGGCGCGCAGGCTGTTCAGCCGCGACTCGCCATCGACGAATTCCTCCGTTACATCCTGGCTGGTGAGCTGGAGGGCCTCGACGTCGGTCGCGACTGCCTCCAGGTCGCGGAAGGCGCGATCGAGCAGCGAGGCGGGGACGCGGATGGCGATGGACCCGCTGTGCCGGGCCGTCTGGTTGGAGCTGACGACCCAGCCACCGAGCCTGGATACGACCGTGCGAATCTCGTCGGTAGCCTGGGCGACATCCCTGACAACCAGGGACATGGTGGCCGTGTGAACGATGATGCGTGACTGGGCCATGGCCGCTGTGCTGACCGTCGAGGCGCTGGCGCCATCGCCACCCTCATCGACATCGGCCGCCGCCTCGGCGGCGGGCTCTTCTTCCCTCGCAGCGGCAGCGGCGGATTGGGTCCCCCCGGAGTCCGCCGCCTCCGACGCTTCTGCCGCCGCAGTGGCAGCAGGGGCTGCGTCGTAGTACGCGCTGTTTTCGCCGTCGACACCGCCACAGGCGACCAACGCCGTCAGGGCCATGACCAGCGCCAGAAGGACGAGCAAGGGTCGCCAGGAAGAGACGGAGAACATCCAACCTCCAGGGCGGCAGGGTAGCAGGCGGGGTCTGCCGGCAGTCGTGCCGCTCATACCCCTATATGCGTTGTGCGCGGGAATGGTTCCCTGGCTGGCGACCCGTGACACGCAGCCAACCCCACCGAGTTTTTCTCGCGACACACTCCCCTTACTTTGTGAAGGTTGGCCCTGAAATCCTCGGGAGGACGCGCGTTAGTTGACGCTGGCGGCGGGCTCCTGCTCGCCGCGGATGAGCTGGCCCGGGCGGGCGCCCGTGTCCTCGCCGCCGCGCATGACCACCTCGCCGCTGACGATGGTGGCGACGAAGCCATCCGCCTTCTGGATGAGGCGGCGGCCGTCGGCGGGAAGGTCGTGGGCGAGCTCGGGGGTGCGGAGCTGCAAGTTCTCCAGGTCGATGATGTTCACATCGCCCTTCATGCCCGGGCGCAGGACGCCGCGGTCGTGAAGGCCGTAGAGGCGGGCGGTGTCGCTCGTCATCTTCTTCACGACGAACTGGAGGGGCAGGCCCTCACCGCGGGAGCGGTCGCGGGCCCAGTGGGTGAGCATGAACGTCGGCATGCTCGCATCGCAGATGACGCCGCAGTGCGCTCCGGCGTCGTCGAGCCCCAGTGCGGCGCGCGGATGCGTCAGCATCTTGCGCACGACCTCGTAGTTGAACTCGCTGTAGTTGAGCGTGGGCGCGAAGAACATGCGCTTGCCGCCGTCTTCGAGCATCAGGTCGTAGAAGAGGTCGTAGGCGTCGCGACCCTGGCTCTCGGCCATGGCGGCGACGCTGTCCTCCTCGGGGGGCTCGTAGTCGAGCGGCTCCTCCAGCGGGAAGACGCGCGCCATGTTGATGAAGGCGATCTCCTGGCGGGCTTCGGCCAGCTCGCCTATGAGCCGCTCCTTCACCTCGGGCTTGGCCAGCTCGGCCACGATCTCCTCAAGGGGGGTGCTGCGGAGGTGGTGAGCGTCACCCTCGCCGAGCTTGTAGTGGCCGCTAATCTCCTGGAACGCGGGTGCGTTCACCCACGGGTGGTTCGTCTGCAGACCGAGCAGGACGCCCGGGGCGCGGGCGGTGACCTGCGGGTAGAGGTCGGCGCCCTCGGCGACAGCCTCCTCGGAGAGCTCGAACATGCGCTTCCAATGGTCGGGTTCCGCATCGAGCTGGACGAGAGCGAAGGTGATGGGGCGGCCGGTGGCGGCGGAGACACGCCGCATCCAGGCGACCTCCAGCTCGGGGAGGTTCATGTCGTCGCCGGTGACGCCCGCCGGGGCGAGCTCGAAGACGCCGGTGCCGGCCTCGGCGAGCGCTTCGCCGAAGGCCATCATCTCGTCCTCCTCGGCGAAGGTGCCGGGGACGTTCACGCCGTCGATGGCGCGGTGGACGATGGTGCGGGAGGTGGAGACGCCGAGGGCGCCGGCATCAATACCTTCGCGCACGAGCTGCTTCATCTCGTAGATGTCCTCGGGGTTGGCGGGCTCGTTCATCGCGCCGCGCTCACCCATGACGTAGGCGCGGACGGCGCCGTGCGGCACCTGCGTGCCCACGTCGAGGGCCTTGGGCAGGGTGTCGAGGTAGTCGAGGTACTCGGGGAAGGTCTCCCAGTTCCACTGCATGCCCGCAGCGAGGGCCGTGCCGGGGATGTCCTCGACGCCCTCCATGAGGCCGATGAGCCAGTCGTGGCGGTTCGGCGCGACGGGGGCGAAGCCGACTCCGCAGTTGCCCATGACGACGGTGGTGACGCCGTGCCAGCAGGAGGGCGTCAGCAGCGGGTCCCACGTGATCTGGCCGTCGAAGTGGGTGTGGATATCGACGAAGCCGGGGGTGACGATGAGCCCCGTGGCGTCGACGTTCTCGCGGCCGTCGGCCTCAATGCGGCCGATGGCGACAATCCTGCCGTCGTCGATGGCGATGTCGCCCTGGAAGGGGGCATCGCCCGTCCCGTCGACAATGGTGCCGTTGCGGATAACCAGATCGTGCACGTAGCGCCTCCCGGAGCGGGCGCGGCATAGCAGTACGCGTCACGCGCCCTTGCGGGGATAACGGTAACGAATGGGGGGTGGCCCCACAAGGAGCCCGGGGGTACGACGGACGAAGGTAGTGGTGGCGTCCAGGATCCTATGGTCCCGACGATGGCCTTCTTCTCCTCCACGCGGGAACGGCGGCTCTGGTTGGGCGCGCTGGGCCTGCTCGACGAGTGCCTGCAGTTGTTCGTGCCCAGCCGCGTCTTCGACCCGTGGGACATCCTCTTCAACGTGCTGGCGGGGGCGCTGGCGGTGGGGGCGAGCGTCGCGCTGGGGTGGGCGCGGCGGCGGGCTGGTCGCCGGGACTGAGCGGGGAAGGAGTTCAGCCGCCGGGGATTTACCTGTCGCGACCTGTCCATCACCTAGTACGGAGCATATTGCGGGGGCCACGCCTTGTACTCGGTGTCTCCCCAGCACACGAGCTGCCCCTCGTCGGTCAGCGCACAGGCCCGGTGGCTACCCGAAGCAATCGCTCTATAGCCGCCAGGTGGAGGTTGGACGGGCCCAAAGTCCGGGTCATCCTTTCGGTTGTCGAATGTACCCCAGCACTGCACCTCACCCGTTCTCGAGAGTGCGCAGTAGTAGTGATACCCGCTGCTGACGGCCACAGTGTCATCGGCTGGCAAGTCCGCCGGCCACGTCGTTCTATCGTCTGAACACCCGGCTTCCCTGCCATCGACTAAGCCGCACCAGTCATCCGGGCCCCGCGGTTCTTCCCACTCTTGTTCAAGCCCCGCACACACGACTTCGCCTTCCTCGGTGAGGGCACAGGTACTCAATTCGCGAGCGCTGATGGCGGTGTACCTACCCGGTGGCAGGTCCAACTGGCCAAAATTATTCCAGCCCCAGCACACTACCGACCCATGATGGGTGAGGGCGCAGGTGTGGCCGGACCCAGCACTGAGGGCCTGGTACGGGCCGGACGCGGGATCGGGAGGGGAAACCAGATTAACTACCGCTACCCAGCAATCGGCTCGTCCGTCCTCCCGAAGGGCGCAGGCTGCGTCGTCGCCCACGCTCAAGGCTACGTAGGGGCCGGCGGAGCCTGGGGCATTCATGACTAGCTGCCGGCCATCGTAATAGTTGAGCGCGTCCGACCCACATGAGAGCGCGCCAGCATCCGTGATCACGCAGACGTGACCACCCCTGCCCGCATCAATAGCAGCGTAGGGCGCCCGGGTGTCATCGAGTAGACCTGTACAAGTACCCGTAATCTCGCCATCAACGGTTAGGCCGCAGAAGCCCCAGCCATGCACGCTGACCGCTTTGTGCTCACTCCCGGAGCGCCTAACGCTTTGGGGGGGATCCGAGTTCTGGCCCCCCCAGCAAACAATCTCTCCGTCTTCGGCAAGGGCACACGCTGTTGTGAACGCACCCCCGAGGCCTGGGAAGTAGGACCCCACACTAATGGACACGTACCGACCAGGCGGGGGGTCGGGCGGCACGGGCCACACAAGTTCCGAGTTCCAACAAACAGCCGCCCCCTCCTCAGTGAGTGCGCAAGCGTAGTCACCAATCCAGTCGAGAGCCTCGTACTGACCCTGCGGGGCATCCCGGGAGGGATCGTGTTCGTACGCGTCTATTGCCCTCCCGCTCCGGGACCAGCACACGATCTCACCTTCGTCCGTGACCCCGCAGCTTTCGTCGCCTACAGACTTGATGAGAGTGAAGGGACCGGGAGGAGTATCCCAGGCGTCGGCGCTGGCGATGTCCCAACAGACGGCCTCGCCGTCCTCGGTCAGGGCGCAGGCATGGGAGGCGCCGACGGTGATGGTGGTGTAGACGCCGGGGGGTGCGTCAAACGTGGGGGATGGGGGGAGGGAGGGGCGGGTGGCGAGGGTGGGGTCGGGCTCGGGTTCGACAGGCTCCTCGGGGGTCGGGGTGGGCTCGGGCGGCGGCGTGGCCGTAGCCGTGGGGGTAGGGGTGGTCGTGTTCGTTGGGGTCGGGGAGGGCGTCGTTGGGGCGGGCGTCGGTGACGCGGTCGCCGTCGGGGAGGGCTCGGGGGAGGGCGTGGCGGTGACGGTCGGGACGGGAGTGGTCGCAACCACTGTGGCCGTGGGGGACGCTGGCGTGGGAGTAGCCGCTGCCATTGGCGTAGCCGCCGGTGTCCCGGGGGCGGTCGTGGGGGAGGCTGCCGGGGTGGCCGTCGGGGCGGGGGACGGGTCGGGGGAGTCGCCGCCGCAAGCGGCGAGGATGGCGGCGACAAGCGCCGCCAGGGCCAGTGACTTCCAGACCGAGACCATTGCCACGGCACAAACGTAGCAGGCCGTGCGGCGAATTACCCCGTCCGTGGCGCTGGTACGGTAGGACGTTCAGTCGTTAAGCTCTCCCGTCGGCCCGGCGCAGATCGCCGGGCGAGTCACTATGTAGCTCAGGAGGGGTGTGATGAAGCTGGAAGGCAAGGTCGCGGCGGTTACCGGGGGCACCCGGGGCATCGGTCGAGGAATTGTGGAGGCGCTCCTGGCAGAGGGCGCCAGCGTCGTGATGAACGGACGCAGCCCGGAGAAGGGCGCCCGCGCCCTCTCGGAGCTCGGTGTGGGCGATCGCGCCCACTTCATCGCCGGCGACGTGACGCAGGAGGCGACTCTCTCGGCGCTCGTCGACGGGACGGTCGAGCGCTACGGGCGCATCGACATCCTCGTGAACAACGCGGGCGGGAGCTCGGGCTTCGCACCCGTGGCGGAGATGACGAACGAGGCCTGGGACCACACGATCACGTGGAACCTCTCGGCGACGTTCTGGGGCATCAAGCACGCCTTCCGCCACATGATCCCCCAGGGGAGCGGGCGCATCATTAACGTCTCCTCGCTGGAGGGGAAGCACGGCAAGCCCGGCATCTCCGCCTACGTCGCGGCCAAGCACGCGATCAACGGCCTCACGAAGAGCGCGGCGCAGGAAGTGGGCACGCTCGGCATCACCGTGAACGCGCTCTGCCCGGGGCTGATCGAGACCGACATCCTGCTCGACAGCGGCGCCGAAGCAGCCGCTTCCATGGGTATGACCTACGACGAGATGGTGGAGCAGTTCTCCGGCGAGTCGGCGATCAAGCGCATGAACACCGTCGAGGAGGTCGGGGCCGTCGCCGCGCTGCTCGCATCCGACGTCGGGGCGGGCATCACGGGCGCGCTCTGGTCGGTCGACGGCGGGACCGCCGCCTACTAATCGCGAGAACCGCGGCCACCTTTCACTTCCGGACAGCGTCGTAGGAGGGACACGACGATGAGCGACGAGCTTCACTGCAGCTGGGACAGTCTGCACGAACCCGTACACGGGGCCTATACGACGACGAACGCCGCGGAGGTGCTCCCCGGCGTGACCAAACCGCTCTCGGCCGACATCTGGCGGGAGTGGGATTATGTCTGGAATTACGGAGTCACCGAAGACCTCGGCACGGTCGACATCCTGGAGGTTCCGAAGCCGCCGCTCGCGACGACGCTTCCCTTCATCGGAGGGCGCTTCGTCATCAATTACGGGATAAACATGGCCTTCACGGCCACGTACTCCGTAGGCGAGGGGAGCGACTTCCTGAAGCAGTTCCTCGAAGGGGGCGACGCCCTCAAGAGCGAGGCCCACGCGGACGAGGAGCGGGCCATGGCGACGCGCGCGGCCATCACGGATCGCTGGGAGAACTCCGAGGCGATTCGGGACAAGAACCGCGAGATCACCAGGAACGCCTACCGCGAGTCACGCACTCGCGACTGGGTCGCGGCCAGCGACGCGGAGCTGATCGAGGCGCTCGATGTCGCTACCGAGCTGGCAGGGCGCATCTTCATCGCGCACTACTACAACTCCGTCGGTGGGGGTGAGTACACCTCGATCGTCGGGAAGCTCCTCGAGGAGCACGTGCCCGACCACCCGCCGGAGTGGACAAACCAGATCACGAGCGGTCTGACCGGCGTCGAGAGCGCCCTGCCGGCGAAGGCGATCTGGGACCTGAGCCGCTTCATCGCCGCGCGGCCCGCGCTCGCCACCGAGTTCGCCACACTGCAGGCGGATGACCTGGTGGGCCGCCTCGCCGACCCGCCCAACGACGACTGGCGGGCCTTCGCCGCTGAGTACGCGGACTTCATCAAGGAGCTCGGCTTCCGCGGGCAGTGCGAGACCAACCCCTCGTACCGCACCTGGGACGAGGCCCCGAACTTCGTCCTGAGCAGCATCCAGGCAGACCTGAACGCCCCGCCGGAGCGCGATCCGCATGAGCTTGAGCGGAAGCAGGCGTCCGGCCGCGTAGTGGTCGAGCGCGAGATCGAGTCGCGCCTGCCCGCCGAGGTGCTGGACGAGTACCGCCACACGCTGGGGCTCGTGCAGACACTGAACCGGGGCCGCGAGAGCAGCAAGGCCAACTGGGCCCGCGCCTGTCGCACCCAACGTCCGCCGGTCGTGGAGCTTGGCAGGCGTCTGGCCGAGCGAGGAATCATCGACGACGCCGAGGACATCTGGTTCCTGCGGCTTCCGGAGCTGCGGCAGGCCGTCGAGAGCAACCTCGACGGTGGGGCAGCGAAGGCGAACATCGCCAGCCGCGAGGAAGAGTTCGCCCGCATGGAGCAGCACGAGCTGCCCGTGATGTTCGACTGGCCCGTCGAGCTCATCCCCAAGGTGGCGTCCGAAGCGGTCAGCACCGCCACCTACCAGGGTCTGGGCATCAGCCCCGGGAAGGCTTCGGGCAAGGCGCGCGTGATCGAGAGCGCCGCCGCCGCCATGAGCGCCGCAATTGAACCCGGTGAGATCCTGATCGCGCCGGTGACGGACGCTGCCTGGACGCCGCTCTTCATCCCCGCGGCCGGCGTCGTGGTGGAGACGGGGGGCATCCTCAGCCACGCCGCCACGGTCGCGCGCGAGTTCGGCATCCCCGCCGTCGCGCAGATCCGGGGGGTGACCTCGCTCATCCCCAACGGGGCCACCGTCACGATCGACGGCTCCACGGGCACGGTGACAGTCGAGCCGTAGAGACCACGAACCCCTTCGGCGCGCCTCGGCCCTTGCCCGCATCCCACCTTCACGCTAGCGTGAAGGTCCGCGCATCCAGCGCAACGGAGGGCCCTTGGCGCAGTCGACGAACACGGTCCGCGCCGAGGCCGTTCCCCGTTCCAACCCCGTTACCAGCCGCCTGAACTCGTTGCAGACGTTCTCGTCGTTCAGCGCTCCCGTGTTCCGCTGGTTCTACCTGGCCATGCTCGGACAGATGGCGGCGATGAACATGCAGATGATGGTGCGCGGCTACGTCGTCTTCGAGATCACGGGCTCGTTCGCGGCGCTGGGCGGGATCGCCCTTGCCTCCTCCCTGCCCATGCTCATCCTCAGCATCTTCGGCGGGCTCCTTGCCGATCGCGCGCCGAAGAAGATCGTGCTCCAGGCGGGGCAATTCGTCTCCGTGCTGAACGCCCTCGTGATGGGCGCGCTGATCCTCACGCACACGATCGAACTCTGGCACCTGTTCGCCGCCTCTGTCGTGCAGGGCATCACGATGGCGCTGATGATGCCCGCCCGCCAGGCGATGATTCCCGAGGTGGTGGGGCGCGACCTGCTGATGAACGCGGTGGCGCTTAACTCCGCCGGCATGAACCTGATGCGCCTGCTCGCACCCGCCGCCGGCGGGGTACTCATCTGGGTGATGGGCGGGGGCGTGACCGGGGCCGGTCCCGTCTACCTCGTCATGGCCGCGCTCTACCTCTCCGCGATGATCTCGCTCGCACCCATCCCCCGGGGCGGCGCCGCCGCCGAGGGCTCGTCCGGGGGCGGGCTGGGCGACCTGCGAGACGGGTTCAGCTACGTCCGGCACGACCCCACGATCCTCGCCTTGCTGGGCGTCGCTCTACTCAGCGCCCTGCTGGCGATGCCCTACATCCAATTACTGCCCGGCTTCGTGAAAGAGGTGCTCGGAGGCGGCCCGATCGAGCTGGGGGCGCTCACGGCCGTGAGCGGCGGCGGCGCCCTGTTCGGGGCGCTCGTCATCGCCTCACTGCCGGAACGCCACCGGGGCGTCCTCCTGCTGGCGAGCACCATCCTGCTTGGCGTGGCGCTGGTGGCGTTCTCGGGCTCGCGCGTGTTCTGGTTCGCCACCGTCACGATCATCTTCGTGGGGGTCGGCACCGCCGGCAGGCAGGCCTTCAGCCAGATCCTGCTGCACCACTATGTCGAGGATCAGTTCCGCGGGCGGGTGATGGCGCTCATGATGATCCAGCCGGGCATGATGGCCCTGGGCGCGTTCTTCATCGGCATCATGGCGGAGGTGATCGGCATCGACCGGGCTATCGCCATCCTCGCCGCCACGCTGACGGGCATCTCGGGGCTGTTATTGGTCATCTCGCCGCGACTGCGTCGCCTGCGGTAGCCGCCGCTACTGGATCTCGCCTCGCGCCCACTGGGCCGTGCCTTCGCGGCCACTGATGTCCATGATCTCCACGCGCATGGCCTGCGCACTCTGGAGATAGGCCCAACTGCCGGTTCTCCCGTCGGGACCGACGCCGGCAGCCTCGATCGCCTGCCCGAGTCCCTCAAGGCGCTCGATCTCGGCGTTGACGTCCTCGACGTGCACGCCGATGTGATGGAGCTGCGAGCCCGGCGTCGCTGCCCAGACCGAGTCGGGGACCGCCTGGAGGATCTCCAGGAAGAGCGGGCCCTGCTGCGAGTAGACGACCGAGAGCTTGAGGTTGCGGTCACCGCGTGAGTCGCGCACGTGCAGCTCGATATGGCGAGGCGTGGTCCAGGTGACGCCGTAGACCTCTCCGACTTCCTCCATGCCGCGCTGGATGTCGGCGGCGACGAAGGCGATGTGGTGGATGTCCTCGTAGCGAATCATCGTTGCGTCCTTTCGCGGCTGCCTAGCCGCCACCGCCACCGCCACCGCTCACAGCGGTGACGATGAAGCCGACCACCTGGATCAGGATGAAGATGGCCAGCAGCTTCGACCACCAGGGCAAGCCCATGAAGAACTGCCACGGCGAACCCGCTCGCTGCTGCCCCGGGGGGGGCTGCGGCCCCCGCGGAGGCACACCCATGCGGTCCCGATCCTCGAGGTTGGGGAGGTCTTCGAGCGGAGGCTTCGGGGGCTCGCGACGTGAGGTTGGTTCATCGGTGGGAGGTGGCGGGGGCGCAGAGGGCGGCGGGAACGGGCGGAAGGGGATGGGCTCGTTTCGCATCTGCCCGCAGCCCACGCACCGCATGCGAGTGCCGTCCTCCCCATCCATTGGACGCCATGCGTGGATGCCGATGATATGCGCCAGACGCTCGGGGAGGGTGGGCATGCCGAGGGAGGTGCTGGGAGAAGACGGCGCGGCCGCGGGAGGCGGGGGCGCGGGTTCTTGTGGCCGGCGGGCGGCGGCGGGTGACTCGGCTCGCCTCTCGGCAGCAGGGGCTTCCGCCGGGGGCGGGGGCGCGAAGTCGCCACGTTCGAGGGCGGCGGCTAGCGCGCGGCGGCCGTCCTCGGTGGCCTCGCCATCTTCGGTGATGTCGTTGGGGAAGCGGGCGCTGACGGCGGCGATCTGCTCGTCGCTGTACTCGCTCAGGTCGTAGCCCCGCCAGCGCATGGTCTCGCGGATGCGACGCACCTTGGGGGAGGCGGCGCTGGGGCGAGCGCGGCTCTCCCCATTTCCGAAACCGAGGGCACGGGTGAGACGGCTCATGGCAAGCCCGTCCCCACGCCTGGGTAAGGCCTGTTACGCCGGTCGTCGGGTATCACCAGACCATTCTCTACAAAACCGCGCCTTTTGTCCCAGCGCGGGGCGCGAAACGCTTTACCGGATCGAGATCGGGCTCACCCGCGGGTGTGGTAGCCGCGTTCGAACTCGTACCAGCCCGAGCCCTTGACGAGCAGGGGCGGGGCGTCGGTCCCGGCGAGCAACTCGTTGTGTTCGGCGCGGCCCTCCCAGGCATTGGGGTCGCGCTGCCACTCGTTGAGGACGCCCTCTGCCTCCTCGTAGCTGTCGGCGTCGACCTCGTAGATGCAGATGTACTCGGAGGGCGTGTCGATGCCGACGTGGCCACCACGCAGCTTGTAGACGGTGCCGCTGAGGAAGTTTGGGCAGAGGGCCGTGTCGTAGACGTGCTGGCCCAGGTACCACTCGTCGAAGAGTTCCTGTTGCTCTGGGCTGGGTGGCTCGATGAGCCCGATAAGGATGAAACGCGCCATGAGAAACCTCCCTGGCAGGGATGGCGGAACGGTAGCACGCGGGCGCACCCCTCGCGGGGTTGGCGGGGGTGTGTGGGGTCGGTCGCGTACGATGCGGATTCGTTCATGCCAGCAATAGCCTTTCTGGCCGTCTCCTCCCCAACCCCACCACGCGGGGCTCGCCCGGCGTGAGCAGCATCGCGGCCTCCCGCATGCCCCTCTCCCCCGAGGACGCACGCTCGCTGGAAGCGAACATCTGGCGCTTCTACCTGTTCCGCTTCTTCGTGGACTTCCAGTTGTGGCTGCCGATCTGGGTCGTCTACCTGACCGACGAGCGCGGGCTCTCGCTCTGGCAGATCGGGGCGCTCGACGCACCCTTCTGGGTCCTGCTGATCGTGCTGGAGGTGCCAACGGGCGCCATCGCCGACCGCTGGGGCCGGAAGGTCTCGCTGAGCTACGGGGCATTCGCGAATGCGATCGCGGTGATTGTCTTCGGCCTTGCTGGCAACTTCGGCATCCTGCTGATCTCCTACATGGTGTGGGCGGCCGCGTTCACGTTGTATTCGGGGGCCGACTCCGCCTTCGTCTACGACTCGTTACGGGCGGTTGGGCGCGAGAACGACTACCAGAAACTGTGGGGCCGCACCCGCGCCGTGCAGGCAGCAGGAGCGATCCTGGGGCTGGGGATTGGGTCACTGGCGGCGGAGTTGGTGAGTCTCTGGGTGCCGGTTGTCGCGAGCGGGGGACTGATGGCCATGGCATGGCTGGTGAGCTTCACCTTCAAGGAACCACCGCGCTTCGACGAGGGGGAGAAGCAGGAAAGCTACATCGAGGTAACCAGGAATGCGTTCCGCGTGGCGTTCGGGCGGCCCGCGGTGCGCTTGATGATGCTGCTGCTGGCGGTGGTCATGGGGGTGGGGGTCAGCATGATCATCCTGCAGCAGCCCTTCCTCGATAGCCACAATGTGACCTACGGGCTCTTCGGCCCCTTCCTCATGCCGGGCCAGTTCCTTTCGATCGCCGGGGCCCTGCTCGCCTACCGGGTGACGGCGGCGCTTGGGGTGAGTCGGGTCGTCGCGTTGATGCCCCTGGTCGTGCTGATAACTGCGCTAGGGCTGGGGTCGATCGACCACCTGGCGGCCTTCGCGTTCTACCCGATGACAACGCTCATGTTCGCGATGAGCTTCGTCGTGATCTCGGACTACCTGAACCGGCGCATCCCGAGCGCGAACCGGGCGACGATCCTCTCCATCCAGAACATGATCTTCAGCCTCATCGTCGCGGTGATGGAAGCGCTGCTGACGGCCATCGGGTACTGGCGGGGGCTACCGACGGCTTACCTGACTGGCGCGGTCATCCTGGCCGTGATAGGGGCGCCCTTGCTAGCACTCTGGCTGCGGGCGCACCGGCAGGAGTCGTTGGACGGCGAAGCGCCGGTCGACGCCCCCGAGGCCGAGCCGGAACCGGCGCAGCCTCCCTAGGCTTCGCCGGGCCAGCCTTCGTTGACGGCGGTTGCGGAGGGGCCATAGGCTGCCGCCCCATGACCCGCTTCCGGGGCCACGCGCGGACAGGGCGGCTGGTGACAGGCTTCGGATCCCTGCTGCTGGCGATCGTGCTTGTGTCCGGCTGTGGCGGCGACACAGAACCCGAAGCGCTGACCGTTGAGGAGTATGCGGCGTGGTGCGTCGGGATGGGCTCGCAGCCTGTGCCGGAGAAGGGGGACTCGGGGGCCGAACTCGCAGCAGGGACTCTCACCGAGATCGAGGGCATTGAGCCTCCCCCGGAGCTGCGCAGGTTCCACAGCGCGCTCACTGGGAACGCGATTGCCCTTGTGCTGCTGTCCGGGGAGTTGGAAGAAGGGGTGTTGGCTGAGGGCGAGGACGCCCTTGACGGCTTGTCGCTCTTGGCCGGACTCTTTGATCGCGCCTTCGAGCGGGAGGTGGCCGCCCTTGCGCCAGACGTGCGAGCAGCGCTGGAGGAAGCGGGGTGCCTGGGGCGCGGGTTCGGCGAGGCCGTCGCCACGGCAACCCCACCTCCGACAGCCGAAGCGGGCGGAACACTGGTCGAAGGCGTGCCAAACGGTCCACCGTCGTGGCGCACGCTGGAGTTGGTGATTGCCCGCGACGAGCTGCGCTGCGGCGTTAAGCAGACTCAGCCCCTGTTCGGTTTCAAGGAGGCTGACGGCACGGTCACCGGGTTCGACATCGAGTTCTGCAAAGCGATTGCGGCGGCGGTGCTTGGCGACTCGAGGAGGGTGCACTACATAGACGCGTCGGACGCGTCCCAGCGATTCGAGTTGCTCGCAGACGGGGAGTTCGACGTGCTGATCCGCACCACGACAATCACCGCCTCGCGGGACCGCGAGTTGGGTGTGGACTTCGCGCAGCCGATCTTCTACACGGGCCAGGGCTTCGCGGTGCGCAGGGATTCAGGGATCCAGTCGACCTCGGACATGGGCGACGCAATCATCTGCGTGCAAACAGGCACGACGACCGAGCAGAAACTGGCGGACCACTTCACCGACATTGGCCTCGTGTACGACCCGCAGGGCGGCTTGAGCCAGGATGTCGCGGAGGCGTTCTTCTCCGGGCGCTGTGACGTGCTGACGGAGGACACTGCGACCCTTGCCTCGCGCATCTCCCTTCGCGACGACGCGGACGACTACATCATCCTTCCGCAGATCATCTCGAAGGAGCCGCTCGCTCCCGCCGTGCGGGACTACGACAGCGAGTGGAAGGACGTCGTCAACTGGGTCGTGCACGGCCTGATCGCGGCTGAGGAGATGGGGATCACGCAGGCGAACGTGTCCTCGCTGGCGGCGAACCCGCCCAACTACACCGTCGCACGCTTCCTCGGGGTTTCCTACAAGGGTAGCGAGGTCTACGCCCTCGGTTTCGACCGCATCGACCCCCAGTTCATCCAGCGCGCGATCGCGGCCGTGGGGAACTACGGGGAAATCTACGAGCGTACCGTCGGCGACTATATCCCCCGCAAGTGCACGCTGAACGACCTGGTCATCAACAACGCCGGCTGCCCCGACGGGCAGGGGGGGATCATGTACGCGCTGCCGTACCGGTAGACCGATTGCGGCGCCCAACCCTAGGCTTCGCCCGCCTCCATGGCGGCGAAGCGCTCGCGGGCGAGCACGAAGATGTGCTTGTTGCCGGTCGTCCAGGTGACCGTGAGCTGGCAGCGACGGATTCGCCAGCCGTCGTCTGCGCGCACGAGGGTGTTGGTGTAGTAGCCGCCGAGCGTGAGGGTGTTGTCGCCCTCGGCGTTGGGGAGGTAGTGCTGGGCCTGCATGTAGGAAACGCAGGTGGCCTCGTCGCCGTCGAGCGTGATGACGTGGTTCGTGCTGATGTGCTGGGTCGCCTGGAATCCGCTGAGGCCGGCGCGCACACCCGCGGCCCAGTCGTCGCCGCGCATGGTCTGGGGCTCGCCGCCGCCCCACGAGGTGAAGTCGATATCGACCTCGTCGGTGAAGCACGAGCGGTAAGCCTCCCAGTCGCGCATGTCGATGCCGGTGGCGTAGCGGATGACGGTGTCGCTGATCGCCTGGCGGTCGAGAATCGCCTGGAGGGCGTCGTCACTCATATGGGTACCCCCTGGTAAGTGGTGGCTGGTGGTTAGTGATTGGTGGGGAGTGTAGCGAGGCGTTCGGCCATCTGCTGGCGAACGAAGCGGCGCTGGATCTTCCCGGAGGAGGTGGCCGGAAGGGCCTCGAAGCGCTCGATGACGGCCGGAATCTTGTAACCGGCGAGGCGGCTGCGGAGCAACGGCTCGACGCGCGCGAGGTCCACGGGGAGCTTCGAGACGACCGCCGCAACGATACGCTGGCCCCACTCCTCGTCGGGGAGGCCGACCACAGCGGCGGAGTCGATACCGGGGTAAGCAAGCAGGGCCGCCTCGACCTCCGCCGGATAGACGTTCTCCCCACCGGAGACGATGACATCGTCGCGGCGGTCGAGGACGGTAAGGAAACCGTCCTCGTCGAGGAAGCCGATGTCACCTGTCTGCAGCCAGCCGTCGGAGAAGGCGGCAGCGGTCGCCTCTTCGTTGCGGTAGTAGCCGGGGGTGACGGCGGGACCACGGATCAGGATCTCGCCGGCGTCGCCGGCGGGGGCGTCGACACGAACATCGGCCGAGAGCAGGGCGCGTCCGGCCGAGCCGAGGTGCGACATCGCTTCGGAAGGGGAGAGGGTCGTGACCTGGCTACAGGCCTCGGTAAGGCCGTAGGTCTGGACGACGGGCAGCCCACGCGCGGTCGCGCGTTCGAGGAGGACAGGGGGGACGGGGCCACCCCCGACAAGGACGGCGCGGAGAGAGCCGCCGAAGGGACGGTCGTCGGCGTTGAGCATGCGGCGGAGCATGGTTGGCACGACCGAGAGCAGGGTGATGTCGCCGGAGCGGAGGGCCCGGTTCACGGGCTCCGGTTCGAAGCGGGGGAAGAGTTCGACAGCGGTTCCGTAGATGGCGCTACGGATGGGGATGGAGAGCCCGCCGACGTGGTGGAGGGGCAGGCAGGCGAGCCAGCGATCGGAGGGGTCGAGGCCGAGGTTGAGCGTGGAGGCGCTCGCGCTGGCCCAGAAGTTTCCGTAGGTGAGCATCACTCCCTTGGCGTTCCCCGCCGTGCCCGAGGTGTAGACGATGCTGTGGCAGCTATCGGCATCGTGGGCGTCGACAAGCTGGGCCTGCTCCGCCACCGGCGGGAGCGGGAGGCCGCGTGGGGCGGGGCAGCCGGCGAGGGCGGCGGCTTCGGTCGCGAGGGCCTCGTGGGGACGGTCGCAAAGGACGACCGCGGGCGCGGCGTTTCGCAGCTGCTCACCCAGCTCGGCAGCGGTCAGGCGTACGTTGAGCGGCACGAAGATGGCGCCCGTGAGGGTAGTCGCGTGCAGTGCCACGACGAAGTCGCGGGAGGTTCCGGCGATTACGGCAACGCGCTCGCCGGGGGCGGCGCCGGCAGCGGCGAGGGCATTCGCCTGGCGGACGGCGTACTCGTAGAGGGCGGCGTAGCTGAGGCCCCGCCGCCGTCCCGCGGCGATGGCGGTCACGCGCGGTAGGGCGCGGGCGCGATGCGTGAGCCAGTCAGGAAGCATGGCGCTCACGCCGGCACGCCTTCCCACGGCCCGGTGGAGAAGCGGTCGAGGGCATCGTCGTCGAGCACAACGCCGAGGCCGGGACCGTCGGGGAGCGCGAGCGCTCCTGCCTCGCGGCCGGGGCAGCCGCGCACGATGTCGCCGGCGAGGAGGGAGAGGGTGGCGAGGCCGCAGGCAGGGCGGGGTTCGGGCAGGAGCGCCGCGAGGTGGATAGCAAGCGCCGTGCCCACGCCGGTATCAAACGTTGTTGTCAGGATGCAGGGCACGTCTCGCGCGGTCGCTTCGCCGATCATCGCGAGCGCTTCGCTGAGGCCGGTGCGCAGGGGCTTGATGACGACGGCATCGACTGCGCCTGCGTCGAGGAGGGCGCGCAGGTCGTCCAGGGAGGTACAGGACTCGTCGGCGGCGATAGGGATTGGGCTGGCGGCACGCACGCGCGCAAGCCTCTTGATCGCGTCTGGGCCAGGCGCGACCGGCTGCTCGCAGAGGGCGACGCCGGGGGCGGCGTGCTCAGCAAGTGCGGCCGCCGCTTCCTCTTCGCTCCAGGCGCCGTTCGCATCGATACGGATGGCGGCCTCGGAGCCGAGGACGGCGCGCACCGCACGCAGCCGCTCGCCATCGTGGGTGCGGTCGCGACCGACCTTGAGCTTGACTGTGCGGAAGCCCCACGCCCGGGCGGCCTCAGCCTCGCGCGAGAGGTTGTCGGGATCGACTGCCACCAGGAGGGCGTTCGCGGGGATAGGGGTGGGAGCGGGGGGCGGGAGACCCGCCTGCTCCGCGAGCCAGTGCGCGAGCGGGACGCCGCAGACGCCTGCGAGGAGGTCGGCGAGCGCGGTTTCAATGCCGACGTCAGCGGATGCGGCGCCCGGGCCGGCGGGCGGCAGGGAGCCCCAGGCCTCGGCAGCGGAACGCCCCGGCAACGCGGACGCGACCGCGGCCATGCGATCGGAGAGCGCGGCCATGCCCGGCCCTTCACCGGGAAGGGGAGCGCTCTCGCCCAGGCCGGCGACGCCGTCCTCGGTCTCGACGCGGACAATGAGGCCCTCGCGCTCGGCCAGGTCGCCCGCGCCGGTGGCGAGGGGCTCACGCAGGGGAATGCGCCAGGGCCGCCAGCGAACGCGCGCGATGGGGGCGGGGGGGGTCATGGGCGGCGGGGGAACCTGGCCATATCCGAATAGGCGGGCTCGCGCTTCTCGACGAAGGCGTTGCGGCCCTCCTTGCCCTCGTCGCTCATGTAGAAGAGCAGGGTCGCGTTGTGGGCGAGCTCCGTGATGCCGGCCATGCCGTCGAGTTCGGCGTTAAACGACGACTTCATGAGGCGCAGCGCGAGGGGGCTGTGGCGGAGGGCTTCGCGAGCCCAGGCGACCCCCTCATCTTCCAGTTGGTCGAGGGGGACGACGGCGTTCACAAGCCCCATCTCAAGCGCTTCCTGGGCGTCGTACTGGCGACAGAGGTACCAGATTTCACGCGCCTTCTTCTGGCCGACGAGGCGGGCAAGCTGCCCCGCGCCGAAGCCGCCGTCGAACGAGCCTACGCGCGGTCCCGTCTGGCCGAAGCGCGCGTTCTCCGCGGCGATAGTGAGGTCGCAGATGACGTGGAGGACGTGTCCGCCGCCGATCGACCAGCCCGCGACGAGGGCGATGACCGGTATGGGAATCGAGCGGATGAGCTTGTGCAGGTCGGTGACGTTGATGCGGGCGATGTCGTCCTCGCCGACGTAACCGCCGTGGCCGCGGACACGCTGGTCGCCGCCGGAGCAGAAGGCGCGCCCGCCCTCACCCGTGAAGAGCACGACGCCCACCTCGGGGTCCTCGCGCGCCCTGGAGAACGCGTCGATCAGCTCGAAGACGGTCTCGGGGCGGAAGGCGTTGTGCACCTCGGGCCGGTTGATGCTGATGCGAGCCATCCCCTCAGCCTTCCCGTAGAGGATGTCTTCGTACTCACCCGCCGGCTCCCAGGCTACCGCCATGCTCGCGCTCCCTCTCGCCTTCCTGGAGGAAGGCCGTAATCGTGCGAACGCAGTATGCCGGTTTCTCGATGTGTGGGGCATGCCCGGCATCAGCCACGCTGAGGGCGCGCGCGTTGGGCATGGCGGCGGCCATCTCCTCGGCGATCGTGGCGAACTTCGTGTCGCGCGACCCAGCGAGCAAGAGGGAGGGCGCCTCAATGCCGCCGAGGCTCTCGTGGAGCGCGGGCTGCGCGCCCGTTCCCATGCCGCGCAGGCTGTTCGCAAGACCCTGGGCGTCGTTCGCGAGGCGTCCGCGGCGGATGGCCCGCTTCATGCCAGTTGGCAGGCGAGCCTGGGTCGCGAACAGGGGAAGGGACTCCCAGTGGTCGACGAAGGCGGGCACGCCCTCACGCTCGATGCGGTCGGCAAGAGCTTCGTCGGCGACGCGGCGAGCCTCGCGTTCTTCGGCATCAGCGAGGCCGGGGGAAGCGCCGATGAGCGCGAGACGCTCCACCGCGTTGGGGATGGTCGCGGCGATGAAGAGGGCGAGGCGGCCGCCCATCGAGTAGCCGAGCCAGGAGCCGCGACGGAAGCCGAACGCGGCGACGGCCGCGCCCACGTCGCGGGCTGCGCGGTCCATGGCGTAGTGGTCGAGTTCTTCGGGCTTGCTGGAGGCGCCGTGCCCGACGATGTCGACGGCGAACAAGGTGAAGCGAGCCGCCAGCATCTCGGCAAGCGGCCCCCAGCTCATCGCCGAGCCGGTAAAGCCGTGGAGCAGGACGAGCGCCGGTCCACTACCCATGCGCTCCACGTTGAGGGAGAAGCCGCCGTCGAGGGGAACGCGGGTCATGCCCAGGCCGCCTCACTCGCCTTGGCCCAGGCCTCTTCGTGGAGCTCGTAGTTGCGGGCGCGGTCGGTGCGGATCTCGACGATGCGGACGCCCTGTCCGGGCCCGGCGAGGGCCCCCTGGAGCTCCGCCCAGTCCCCCAGCAAGCGGTGGCTCGCCCCGTAGGCGCGCGCCGCAGCGGCAAAGTCGACATCGCTCGGCGTCCCGAACCATTCCTCGAAGACGTGCCCGTGCGCGGCCTGGGGAAGATAGTGAAAGATCGCGCTGCCGCCGTTGTTGATTGCCACCACCGTCAGGTCGAGGCCGTGGCGGACTCCGGCCCAGAGGCCGTTGAGGTCGTGGAAGAGGGAGAGGTCGCCGATGAGGAGGGCCACCGGCCCGGTGCGGGCGGCGGCGTGCCCCAGCGCCGACGACACGACACCGTCGATGCCGTTCGCGCCACGGTTGGAGACGACGCTGAGGGGCTTCGAGTCGCTCGTGAGAAAGGCATCGACATCGCGGACGGGCATGCTGTTCCCCGCGAACAGGGTCGCACCTGCCGGGAGCGCGCGTTGCAGCTCGACGACAGCACGGCCCTCGAACGGCTCCGGCGCGGCACGGGCGTACTCGCCGAGCGCTCGGCGGGCACGGGCGTCGCGCTCGCGCCAGTGCTCGAGCCACGCGCCATCGCGCTCGCAGGAGACGGCGGCGCGGAGGGCATCCGCGGTGGAGCGTGCGTCCGCGACCAGGCGATGGGTCGTTACCGCATTCGGGTCGCGGAAGGAGCCGGGCAGGTCGCAGAGGATGTGGGTCGCGTCCGTGGCGCGTGCCAGGAACTGGTTGAGCGCCTTCGACGTGGGCGCCGCCCCGAAGCGCAGGACACAGTCAGGCGCAAGGGCATCAGCACGCGGGTCACGGAGGAACGCGTCGTAGGCGTCGATGACGTGTGCGCGGTCGTGGGGGCCGGCGCGGAGGCCACTGAGGGGGTCGGCGAGCAGGGGCGAGCCAAGGGCGCTCGCGAGAGACGCGATCGGCTGGGCGGGGAGGCCACCGCTCTCGGGGCCGGCAACGATAAGGGGCCGCTCGCTGGCGTTGAGCGCCTCCGCTGCCTCGGCAAGTGCGTCCGGCTCCGGAGCCAGGGCCGGGACAGCGGGGAGGGGGCCGGGAGCGGAGGGGGAAGCGGGGTCGGGGTGGTCCCCGGGAGCCTCGATAAGGGGCTCCTCGAAGGGGAAGTTGAGGTGGACGGGGCCGGGCAGCGGACCGAGCGAGGCCTCGACCGCGTGGCGGGCCGCCTCTGCGAAGACGGCAGGGGGAGCGTCCGGGGAGCCCGGCGCGGGCAGGTCTCGCTCGTGGCGAACGCTGACGCCGTACAGCCCGACCTGGTCGATGGTCTGGGGGGCGCCCACGTTGCGAAGGCGGAGGGGTCGGTCGGCAGTGCAGACGATGAGGGGCACCCGCGAGAGGTCCGCCTCCACGACGGCGGGGTGGAAGTTGGCGGCGGCGGTGCCGGAGGTGCAGACGAGCGCCACCGGCCTTCCGCTCGCGCGGGCCAGCCCAAGCGCGAAAAACGCCGACGAGCGCTCATCGAGGTGGAGCCAGGGGCGGATGGCATCCTGCTCGGCAAGGGCGATAGTCAGCGGCGTCGAGCGTGACCCGGGCGTCACGCAGGCGTCGCGCACACCCGCACTCGCGAGAGCTTCGACGAGGGCGCGGGCGGCGGCGGTATTGGCAGCGGCAATCACCGCTACGCCCCGCGCAGGGCCTCAAGCAGCGGTTGGAGCTTCAGTTCGGCCTCGGCGAGCTCGCGGTCGGGGTCGGAGCCGGCGACGATGCCGGCGCCGGCATACAGCAGCGCCTCGCGGTCTCGCAGGAGCGCGGAACGCAGGGCGACGGCGAAGGCTCCCTCGCCGTTCATGTCCATCCAGCCGATGGGACCGGCGTACCACCCGCGATCCATGCCCTCGAGGCGGGCAATGGCCTCAAGCGCGGGCTCGCGCGGCGAGCCCCCCACGGCCGGCGTTGGATGCATGGAGAGCAGTCCATCGAGCACGTCCACGCCGGGGGCGGCGTGTCCGTCAATGGGAGTCTGCAGATGCTGGATACCGGCCATGCGCAGCAGCCGGGGCGAGTCGGGCACGGAGAGGTCGCGACAGAGGGGGGCGAGCGCTTCGCGCGTCGCCCGGACGACGAGGTCGTGCTCACTGCGCTCCTTCTCGCTGGCGATGAGCGCGCCCGCCAACTCGTCGTCTTCGTCGATATTCGCGCCACGGGCGGAGGTGCCGGCGAGGCTGAGGGCGCGCACGCGGCCCCGCTCCAGTGAGACGAGCAGCTCGGGGCTGGCGCCCACCCAGCTCGCGTCGCCCAACCGGTAGCCGAACACGAAACAGCCCTCGTAGCGTTCGGCGAGGGCGGTGAGGGTCGCCGCCACGTCGTGGGGGGTGGCCGAGGCGCAACGCACTTGCAGCGCCAGCACGGCCTTGCGATATCGCCCCTCGTCGATCTCGGCGAGCGCCTGCGTGACGGCGCTGCGCCAGCGGGCGGCGTCGGGACCGGCGCGCTCATAGCGATGCACCGAACCCGCCGGAGCGGGCTTCGTCTTAGCGACGCCCGCGAGCGCCGCCGTAACCGCCGTGGCCACCTCGGCGCGCGTCTGCTGGGGGCGAACGGGAAGGGTGAGCGAGGCGTTCATCTCGCCCGCTTTGAGAGCGACGATGACCTCGGGAAGAGTGAATCGCCAGGCGCCGAAGGTCTCCCAGGCGGGATCGCGGTGGGGGGAGCTGGCATCGAAGCGCGCGCCTCCGAAGAAGCGCGGGCGCGCGAGCGTGTCCAGCGGCCCGGCGCGTAGCTCGGCGGCGGCTTCCCGAAGGGCGGGAGCGGCGGCCGCCAGGGGCGCGCCCGTGGCGGAGCCAAGGTCGAGGGCGCAGCCGAAGCCGAACAGGTGGAGATCGTCGGAGGGCTGCTCCCACGAGACGGTGGCGGCCGCGCGAAGCTGCCTCGCGCTCCACCCGCCTACATCGCCAAGCAGCACCACGGGAAGTGCGACCGTCGCGAGCCCGGCGCCATCGCGACGGGAGCGCAGCCGCAAGAGTTCTCCCGCGAGGGCGAGGGCGGAGGGACGCGCAGTGGCCGTCTTGATTTCCGTCACGCGAGCCGTTCCCCAAGCCTGCTCATCGCTCTCCGCCGGTCTCCACGGTAGGCGCGGGCCGCGCACCTCGCTGTGCGTATGCTCACCGCCCCGATGGTGTGAACACTCACGCATGGGGGCTTCCTCAGAGTATACGGCGTCCCCTTGCTAGGACTACGAGGTCCGCGACCCCGTCTGTCCTGGCATCGAGTCCCGCCCCGCACTGACCGGATGGCCGGGAGTGGAGCGGACGGGGCGCTGGAACCACGCTGACGGCGCAACTACGATGCGGTTCGGACTCTCCTCCGGGAGGCGTCGACTCTCTCTCGTTTGTGGAAGCACTTTATGTCCAGATTGATCGCCGTGATGCTCTCGCTCGCCGTCCTGCTCTCGTTCATCGCCTGTGGCGGCGAGAGCGAGGAGAACGTCCTGACGATCCTCTACTGGCAGGCCCCGTCGCTTCCCGGGCCGTACCTCTCGGCCGGCTTCAAGGATCAGGACGCGGGGGCGGTCACGCTGGAGCCGCTGGCTCACCATGCTCCCGATGGCGCCCTCGTCCCGGCGCTCGCCGCCGAGATCCCGACCATCGAGAACGGTGGGGTCTCCCCCGACCTCACGTCTATTACGTGGAAGCTGAAGGATGGGCTGAAGTGGTCGGACGGGAGCGACATGACCGCCGAGGACGTGGTCTTCACGTGGCGCTACTGCTCCGATGAAGCCACGGGCTGCACGGCCGAGGACTCGTTCACCGGCATCGCATCCGTGGAGGCCCTGGACGAGCGCACCGTCAAGATTACCTTCGAGGAGCCTGCCCCCTACCCTTACGACGCCTTCGTCGGAGCAGGCACACCCGTTATCAGCCGCGCGCAGTTCGCGGACTGCGTAGGCGCGGCGGCGACCACCTGCGCCGAAGAGAACACGTCCCCGCTCGGCACCGGCCCGTATCGCATCACCTCGTTCACGGTCGACGAGGAGGCCCGCTACGAGCGCAACCCGCACTACCGTGGAGAGAAGCCCTATTTCGACCGGGTGATCATCAAAGGCGGTGGCGACGCGGTCTCGGCGGCGAGGGCCGTTCTGGAGAGTGGGGAAGCCGACTACGCCTGGAACCTGCAGGTTGAGCCCGGTGTGCTGGCCGCGTTCGAGGCATCCGGCCAGGGAACGATCGTGTCGGCGTTCGCCGACCTGGTCGAGCGCATCGTCCTGAACCACACGAATCCCGACCCTTCCCTGGGGGACAACCGGTCGGAGTACCTGAACGGGCAGAACCCGCATCCCTTCCTGTCGTTTGCCCCCATTCGGCAGGCCATGTCGATGGCCATCGACCGGGAAAGGCTGACCGAGCTCTACGGCTTCGCGGGGAAGCCGGAGTGCGACCTCGTCGCCGGGCCGCCCCACTACGTGTCGGGGGCGAACACGGCCTGCCTCACCCAGGACATCGCCGGCGCGAACCAACTCCTCGACGCGCACGGCGTGGTTGATAGCGACGGCGACGGTATCCGCGAGCACAACGGCGTGCCCCTGCGGATCACCTACCAAACCTCAACCAACGCCATCCGGCAGGCCACCCAGGAGCTTGTTCGCGACTGGTGGCGGAAGATCGGCATCGAAACGGAGCTGATCCAGCACGATGCCAGCGTGTTCTTCGGCGGCGATCCCGTGGCCGACAAGGAAGCGTCGTACCGGCGGTTCTTCGCGGACGTACAGATGTACGCGACGGGCGGAGGCATCGAGCCGCAGAACTACCTCTCGGACCAGCGTTGCACCCACATCCCCTCGCGCGACAACAACTGGGCGGAGGGGAACGTTGCCCGTTCCTGCGACCCGGAGTTCGACGCGGCCTTCGAGCAACTGCCTCCGCTCCCACTGGGCCCGGAGCGGGAGGCGGTGGTGAAGCAGCTCAACGACATACTCGTGCAGAGCTACGTGGAGATTCCGCTCGTGAGCCGTGGCGTGGTCTCCGCCCACGCGAACACGCTGAAGGGCGTCAGCTTCAACGCCTGGGACAGCGAGCTGTGGAACATTGCCGAGTGGCGCCGCTAGGCGAGTCCTCGCTGGCCATCCGGGCGGTCGCCACGCCAATCGGCGACCTCACGGTCGTCGCCTCGCCGCTGGGGATTCGGGAGGTGCGCTGGGGGAGCGACGGTGAGTCAGGCGACAGCACACTCGAGCAGGTAGCCGTCGAGCACCTGAATCGCGCGATCGAGCAGCTTGAGGAGTACTTCCAGAGCGGGCGCATGGAGTTCGAGTTGGCGCTCGACCTGGAGGGCAGCGACTTCCAGCAGCTCGTCTGGCAGGAGCTGGTTCGCATCCCCTTTGGCGAGACACGCAGCTACGGCTCGATCGCCGACACGATCGGACGCCCGAAGGCGGCCCGCGCCGTCGGCGCCGCTACGGGTCGGAATCCGGCGCCCGTCCTCGTGCCCTGCCATCGGGTGGTAGGAGCGAGCGGGGCGCTCACGGGCTTCGCGGGTGGCCTCGAGGCAAAGCGAATCCTGCTCGCCCACGAGGCGGAGGTAGCGGGAGAGACGCGAGCGGGACGGCTGCCCGGCTTCTGATAGGCTGCCGTCATGGGCCGTCGCAAGCGCCGCAAGCGCCGTCGCGAGCAGGACCGCGAGAGCGTGGGCGCGGAAGCGCTGCGCCGGTCGGAGGAGCGCCGGAGGCGCAAGCGCTCGGACGATGACTTCTTCGCCAGCAACTTCGGCTCCGCGCCGGCCAACGACGACGCGCGGGCGCTCACGTGGCAGGAGCCGGGTCCCCGCAACCTCCTCGCCATGGTGCGCGACGACCTGCGGCCCGGCGCGAAGCCGGCATTGACCTGCGAGGGCTGCCACGAATTCGTTCCCGCCGACACCGGTCGGGGCCGGTGTCTCCACCCGGGAAGCGGCGTGTTCGCGCCCTGGCCCGACACCGAAGCCTGCCAGTTCCACGAGCCGCGCCGCCGCTAGTCCCCGCCAGACGGCAGTGAGCCAGCTCACTGCCAGCACTGTTATGTTTCGCGATCAGGCGCTATATCTGGTAGTCATAGCCTTGACAACCCCCAAGATGTGGGCGATGATCCGGCCCCATCGAGACAGGTGTTAACACCCGTTAACAGTTTGGAGCCGCGATGCGCTGCCCTTACTGCCACTCCGAAAGCCTGCGCGTGACGGATAGCCGGGGAACCGGCAATGCCGTACGCCGGCGGCGTGAGTGCGCCGACTGCGGCGAGCGTTTCACCACCCTTGAGACCGTTCTCCGCTCCACCGTGCAGGTGGTGAAGAAGGACGGCCGTCGCGAGGACTTCGACCGCGAGAAACTGCTCGCGGGGCTGCGTTCGGCCTGCGCCAAGCGCAACGTCTCGGCGGACCAGCTCAATGGCGTCGTGGACGACATCGAGGGGCAGGTCTCCCGTGACGGGCGCCTTGAAGTGGAATCCACCATCATCGGCGAGTTCGCGGTCGATGCGCTTCGGGGGATCGACCACATCGCCTACATCCGCTTCGCCTCGGTCTATCGCGCTTTCGCCGACCTTGACTCGCTCAAGGACGCGCTCCAGGCGCTGGACGAGGGGCGCGAGCTCTCCATTGAGGAGCGCACGCTCCAGCTCGCTTTCCCTGAAGGATCCGCACGCCCGGATGCAGGCTCAGAAGAGCCGGCGCCAATCGTGCGATCGGTCGGATAGCAGCGATGGGGGGGTTGCATCCGGATAAGCGCGCCGTTACATTCGTCCGTCCGAACATGCGTTCTATGGCGACAGCCACGCAGCCTCCAGGAGGATAGCCATGGTCACCACTTCCGAGCCCACCCCCGATACCGGTGCTGGATTCACAGCCACCCCGCTCTCGGAGAACGCCGGCGTGGTGATGGAACGCCGTATCGTGGCGCGCGACGAGCAGGGCGATCCGATCGAGACCGCCGATCAGTGCTTCCACCGGGTAGCGCGCAATCTCTCGCAGGCCGAGCTGCGCTATGGCGGCACGGAGGCCGACCGCACCACCGCGGAGGAGGACTTCTACCGGCTGCTCTCCTCGCTCGACTTCCTCCCAAACTCGCCCACGCTCGTGAACGCGGGCCGCGATCTGCAGCAACTCTCCGCGTGCTTCGTGCTGCCGGTTCCCGACTCGATCGACGGCATCTTCAAGGCGATCCGCGACACGGCCGTCATTCACAAGTCGGGCGGCGGCACCGGCTTCGCCTTCTCGCGCCTGCGCCCCGCGAACGACCGCGTGCGCAGCACGATGGGCGTTGCCAGCGGTCCTGTCTCCTTCATGGCCGTATTCGACTCCGCTACCGAGGCGATCAAGCAGGGGGGCACGCGCCGGGGCGCGAACATGGGCATCCTCCGCGTCGACCATCCCGATATCGACCACTTCATCGGGATGAAGGCCGACATGACCACGCTCACGAACTTCAACATCAGCGTGGCCGTCACGGATGAGTTCATGCGGGCGCTGGACGAGGGCGGCGACTACAGCCTGATCAGCCCCAAGACGGGCGAGGTCGTCGGGAGCCGAAACACCCGCGAGGTCTGGCAGACGATGGTCGAGAACGCCTGGCGGAACGGCGATCCGGGCGTCATCTTCATCGACCGCATCAACGGCGGGCGCGCCAACCCGGTGCCCAGCCGGGGTCCGATCGAGTCGACCAACCCCTGCGGCGAGCAGCCCCTCTACTCGTACGACTCGTGCAACCTGGGCTCAATCAACCTCGCCCGCTTCGTCGCCGGCGAGCGGGGAGGACGCGCCGTCGACTTCGAGCGGCTGGGCTCGGCCGTCCACCGCTGCGTGCATCTCCTCGACAACGTGATCGAGATGAACCGGTACCCGATCGAGGAGATCGAGGAGACCTCGCGCGCCATCCGCCGCATCGGCCTGGGGGTGATGGGCTGGGCGGACATGCTGCTCGATCTGCGCGTGCCCTACGACTCCGAGGAGGCGCTCTCGCTTGCACGCGAGGTGATGGGCTTCATCCAGCGCGAGGCCGATGCCGCCTCGCACAACCTCGCCGCCATGCGCGGCAATTTCCCCGAGTGGGGGCAGTCGCTCTACGGGCCGGGCGGCAGCGAAGGGCCCATGCCCCTGCGCAACTCGACGCGCACGACGATCGCGCCCACGGGCACGCTCAGCATCATCGCCAACTGCTCGGGCGGCGTTGAGCCGGTATTCGCGCTGGCCTTCGTCCGCTCGCACTACCTCGACAAGGACGACCCCACCAAGCGGGTCGAGCTGAACGAGGTGAACGACCACTTCGAGCGCGTCGCCCGGCGCGAGGGTTTCTACAGCGACGACCTCATCGACTTCCTCGCACACGGCGGCCGCCTGGCCGAGCGCAGCGACGTACCCGACTGGGCCAAGGAAGTATTCGTGACCGCGCACGACATCGCCCCCGAGGCGCACGTACGCATGCAGGCGGCCTTCCAGGAGCACACCGACAACGCCGTCTCGAAGACGATCAACTTCCCCAACGAGGCCACGGTCGAGGACGTCGCCACCGCCTACCGGTTGGCGTACGACACCGGCTGCAACGGCATCACGACCTACCGCGACGGCTCACGGGACCTGCAGGTGCTGAAGCACGCCGGTGAGAGCGACAGCGAAGGCGAGGAAGCGGCAGCCGCAGCGATCGCCGCCGCCGAGGCGCTAGTGGCGGAGAAGGGGCGGCCCGTCCGCCGCCGCCTGCCCGACGAGCGCCAGTCGATCACCCACAAGTTCCGCGTCGGGGAGCAGGAGGGGTACATGACCGTCGGCCTCTTCGCCGACGGCACACCCGGCGAGCTGTTCGTGAACGTGAGCAGGCAGGGCTCGACGGTGATGGCGCTGATGGACACGATCGCGATGCTGACGAGCTACGCGCTCCAGTTCGGGGTGCCAATCTCGGTGCTCACCGAGAAGCTGCAGGGCAGCCGTTTCGAGCCCAGCGGCCCCACGGGCAACCCGCGGATTCCGATCGCGACAAGCATCACCGACTACATCTTCCGCTGGCTCGAGCTCAAGTTCGGCGACCGCGAGACGGCGGTGCAGCCCACGCTCATATCGCCGTACGAAGTGGCAGAGAGCCGCGGCGTGGACGAGCCCGCGCTCTCGCACGCCGATATGGTCCCGAGTGGTGTGGGCTGCCCTGATTGCGGCTCCGTTCTCCACTACGGCGAGGGCTGCCTGGTGTGCCGCAGCTGCGGCTACAACAAGTGCGGGTAGGGCGCGCTCCCGCTCCCACCGCGCACGGTTAGAATCGAGCCGTGGGCCGCCCTTGCGACTCTGGCTACCATTGGCGCGCCACGCGCTCCCGCTGGCTGGTATGAACGTGATCACGCTCCAGGCGGACGTGGCCGCGGGCGTCGAGCGTGTCCGCGAGCGCATCGCTCGCGCCTGCGAGCAGGTGGGACGCGACCCCGCGGGCGTGACGCTCATCGCGGTAAGCAAGGGCCAGCCCGCCGACGCCATCAGCGCCGCCGCCGGGGCCGGCATCCGACACTTTGGCGAGAACCGCATCCAAGAGGCCCTCCCCAAGATCGAGCAGGCGACCGCCGCCGGGGTCGAAGCTACCTGGCACCTCGTTGGGCACCTCCAGTCGAACAAGGCGAAAGCGGCGGCTTCCGCCTTCGACGTGATTCACTCGGTCGACTCCGCGCGATTGCTGGCGCGCCTCGACGCAGCGGCGGCGCCGCCGCGCGACGTGCTCCTGCAGGTCAACATCGCAGCAGAGCCGCAGAAACAGGGCGTCGCGCCTGACGCGGTCGATGCGTTGGTCGAGGCCACCCACACGACAGATAGCCTGCGCCTGCGCGGCCTCATGACAATCGCGCCGATCGCCGCCGACCCCGAAGAGGTGCGGCCGCTGTTCCGCGCCCTGCGGCTCCTCGCGGAGCGGTTCGAACTCCCCGATCTCTCGATGGGGATGACAGACGACTTCGAGGTCGCGATCGAGGAGGGCGCCACGCTCGTGCGCGTGGGACGCGCCATCTTCGGGGAGCGCACCCTGTGACCGTCGCGATCGTTGGCGGCGGGGTGATGGGCGAGGCCATCCTGGCCGGAGCCATCGACCGCGGTGTGCTGGCGCCGGGCGACGTGACCGTTGTCGAGCTGCTGCCCGAGCGCCGGGAGACACTGACCTCGCGTTACGGCGTCGCCACGGTCGCCGAGGCCGGCGACGTTCTGAATGACGCGAGCCTGGTTCTGCTGGCGGTCAAGCCGCAGGAGTTCCGCAACCTCTCCGCGCACCTCCCCGGCGGCGCGCTCCTGCTGTCGATCATGGCGGGGGTGCGGATCGAGTCGCTGACCACGCACTTCGCGCATGACCGGGTCGTGCGCGTCATGCCGAACACGCCCGCCGCCATCAACGCCGGCATGAGCGTGTGGACGGCGACCAAGTCGGTTGACGAGTCGCAGCGCGAGACCGTGCGGGGCCTGCTGGGAGCGATCGGGCGCGAACTGTACGTGGACGACGAGGGGAAGCTCGACATGGCCACCGCGCTCAGCGGCAGCGGTCCGGCGTACGTATTCCTGTTCATCGAGGCACTCATCGACGCAGGAGTGGCCATCGGCCTGACCGCCGAGGAAGCGGAGACGATGACGCTGCAGACGCTCGTGGGGGCGGCGGCCTACGCGCAGGTGAGCGAGTACTCCCCCGGGGAGCTGCGGGAGCGGGTCACCTCGAAGGGGGGCACGACCGCAGCAGGCCTGCAGGAGATGGCGCGAGGGCAGTTCCGCGAGGTCGTGGCCGCGTGCGTGCGCGCTGCCTGCGAACGCTCGCGGGAACTGGGGGCGGCGCAGTGAATCCCCTCGTCGCGGACATCTTCAAGGCCTTCCTCTACATCCTCATCGCCGCGATGATTGCGCGCGCCGTCCTCAGCTGGCTCCCCATCTCGCGCGGCAATCCAATCGCCCAGCTCATCCACCAGATCACCGACCCGCTGATCGACCCCGTGCGTCGCTACATGCCCCGCACAGGGATGATCGATCTGAGCCCCATACTCGTGGTCATCCTGCTCTGGCTGATGATCATAGTCATCAACCGGGTCTCGAACTGACGCGTCATGCTGAGGGCAGTGCTGTTCGATCTTGATGGCACGATCTGGATCGCACGAGCAGCCTGAGGGTTTTCCTGCACCATCAAGCCAGGCGGTTACCGGAAGTCTTCGAAACGGTCCCCTTTGGAGAGTACCTGGACACGTTCCTCGAACTCGATGAAAACGGCTACGTGGAACGGACTGAGCTCTTCCGGAAGCTGGAGGGCGTCTTCGCGATGTCCCCCGGGATGGCCGATGCGCTTCTGGCTGACTACCGGACCTACTTCCCGGATGTATGCGTGCCCTTCCCCAGGGCCCACCAGACCCTTTCCCTCCTTCGGCAACAGGGACTCGGCATGGGCCTCGTGACGAACGGGCGAGTCGCTTCGCAGCAGCCCAAGATTGATGGCCTGGGGATCGCCAGTTACTTCCACACCATTCTGATCTCGGAGGCCGAAGGGGTGCGCAAGCCAGACCGGGAGATCTTCCGCCGCGCGACCGACACGCTCGGCGTTTCGGCGGAGGAGGCGGTCATGGTGGGCGACAACCCGGAAACGGACATCGGAGGCGCGAAGTCTTTCGGCATGAAGGCCATCTGGAAGCGCGACGAGTCCTGGGAACCCCCTGCGGTCGTCGATGCGGTCATCGACGAGCTTGGGGAGTTGCCTCAAGTAATCCGCGACCTCTCGTGACTCGTCGTTACACGACGATGTTCAGGAGCTTTCCTGGCACGTAGATGACGCGGCGCGGCGCCTTGCCCTCGACCCAGCCCCGTACTTTCTCGCTGGCCAGGGCGCGCGTGCGAGCGTCGTCCTCGCTTGCGTCGGCGGCGAGCGTGAGGCGGTCGCGCACCTTGCCGTTGACCTGCACGACGACCTCGACCGTCTCTTCCACGACCAGGGACTCGTCAAATTCTGGCCAAAGCTGCTGGTGGACGCTGTAGGGCCTGCCGCGGCGCTCCCAGAGCTCCTCGGCGATGTGGGGCGCGAGTGGGGCGGTCAGCAGGATCAATGTGTCCACCGAGCGCTCCCAGGTCGCGGTCTCCGTCGCGCCCCCGTCCCGCGCACGGGCGAGCGCCGTTGTCAGCTCCATCAGCCGCGCGATGGCGGTATTGAAGCGGAGCCCCTCAAGGTCACTCGTCACATCGCGGATGGCGCGCTGGGTGGCTGCGACCAGCTCACGCGTAGCTGAGTCGGCGGCGTTCCCGCCGTCGGGCGCCGGCTCGGTGGCCACGGACCAGAGCCGGTTGAGCCAGCGCACGATGCCGGGCATGCCGCTCGGGTTGTAGGGGCCGCCCTGGTCCCAGGGCCCGATGAACATCAACTGGCAGCGGAAAGCGTCGGTGCCGTGCTGTCGAACGAGGTCGTCCGGCGCAACAACGTTCCCGCGGCTCTTCGACATGCGGTTGCCGTCGGGCCCCAGGATCACCCCCTGGTTGAAGAGCCGCGTCATCGGCTCGTCGCCCTCGACCATGCCCATGTCGCGCGCGGCCTTCCAGAAAAAGCGCGTGTAGAGCAGGTGCATGACCGCGTGCTCGGCGCCACCCGTGTACATGTCGACCGGGAGCCAGTGGCGGGCCGCTTCCGTCGAGAAGGGGCGCTCCGCGTTGTGCGGGTCGACGTAGCGCATCTGGTACCAGCTCGAACACATGAAAGTGTCGAGCGTGTCCGTCTCGCGACGGGCGCTGGCGCCACACTGGGGGCAATCCACGTTCACCCACTCGTCGAGCTGCGTCAACGGGGACTGTCCGGCCGGCTCGAAGTGCACGCCTTCGGGCAGGAGGACGGGCAAGTCGCCTTCGGGCACGGGCGCCACGCCGCAGGACTCGCAATGGATCATGGGGATGGGCGTGCCCCAGTAGCGCTGGCGCGAGATGAGCCAGTCGCGCAGGCGATACGTGATCGCCCCCGTGCCGGCGCCTGCTGCCTCGGCGTGGGCGATAACCGCGGGGATCGCCTCGCTGGCAGGGGTGCCGTCGAACGGGCCAGAGTTGATCATCGCCCCACCCTGGGTGAACGCCGCCTCAAGCGGCGCGTTCACGTCGATCTCGGGGTGGTCGAAGACGGGCACGACCTCCAGACCGTGGTCGCGGGCGAAGGCGAAGTCCCGCTCGTCGTGCGCGGGCACCGCCATGATCGCGCCCGTGCCGTAGGTCACGAGCACGTAGTCGGCGATCCAGATGGGGATGCGCGCCCCGCTGAAGGGATTGACGGCGTACGCCCCCGTGAAGACGCCCGTCTTCTCCCGCTCGGTAGAGAGCCGTTCGATCTCGGTCGCGCGCGCGGTGGCGGCGACGTAGGCCTCAACCGTCTGGCGCTGGTCGTCGGTGGTGATGCGCGCGACGAGGTAGTGCTCGGGGGCGAGGACCATGAAGGTCGCGCCGTAGACCGTGTCGGGGCGCGTCGTGAAGACCGCCAGGGGTTCATCGACGCCCTCGACGTCGACCGGAAATTGGAGCGTCGCGCCCTCAGAGCGACCGATCCAGTTGCGCTGCATGGTGATGACGTTCTCCGGCCAGTCCATCCGCCCGAAGTCCAGCAGTTCCTCGGCGTAGGCGGTGATGCGGAAAAACCACTGCGTGAGGAAGCGGCGCTCGACGGGGTCGTCGGAGCGCTCACAGAGGCCGTCACGCACCTGCTCGTTGGCAAGCACCGTCTGGCAGCCGGGACACCAGTTGGCGGCGGCCTCGGCGCGGTAGGCGAGACCGCGCTCGTACAGCTTCAGGAACCACCACTGCGTCCAGCGGTAGTAGTCCGGGTCGCAGGTAACGATCTCGCGATCCCAGTCGAAGCTGGCGCCCATGGAGCGCAACTGCTCGCGCATGCGCTCGATGTTGCCGTAGGTCCACTCCTTCGGGTCGACGCCGCGCTCGATAGCGGCGTTCTCGGCGGGCAGCCCGAAGGCATCGAAGCCGATTGGAAAGAGCACGTTGTGGCCCTGCATGCGCCGGTAGCGGGCGGCGGCATCGCTGGGAGCGATGGTGTACCAGTGGCCCGTGTGCAGGTCGCCGGAGGGGTAGGGGAACATGGTGAGCATGTACCAGGGAGGACGCTCGTCGTCGTCGCTAACGCGGTCGACGCCATCGGTCTCCCAGCGTGCGCGCCACTTCGGTTCGATAGTCTGCGGATCGTAGCGATCTGGCATGGGGCTCCTCGTTCGGCGGGGCGTCCGATCTACTTGGGACCGGGACGGCAGGGCAGAAGGAACTGAAAGGGGGAGGCCTCGCCGGCTACGCGCCGCGAGGCCGTCGAAGGGCGAGCCCAAGGGTTGCCATCGATCGCGTCATCCCCATGATCGTAGCGAAGCCCGTGCTGACGGTCACCCCGCAGCCTGCCTCTCTGGCCGTTTCGGGTAGTGCGCGACGAAGAGCGTTTCGAATTCACGCTCCGGCGAGCAGCTCTGACAGGTCAGGTACCAGACCCAGACGGTCGCGGGATTGCGGCCGTAGCGCTCCCGCGCCATGTCGCGCGTCTCCTTCACGAGGGCGCGCATGCGGCCCCAGGGGGCGGGCGACAGGCGCGTGAAGACGACACCTCCCGGCGTCACGATGTCCCGCCTGGAGGAATCGGCGTCTTCGACCTCCAGCAGCACCGTGCGGCGCAGGCGTCCCGGACCCATGAGCAGCATCGCGTCCTCGGGGACAGTCCCCGCGGCTTCGGCGCGCGCGGCCAGCTTGCGCCGATTACTCCAGAAGCCGATGGGCACGCCGAAGAACGCCGGCACACCGATCCTCGCAAAGGCGACGTCGCCCCAGTCGCTCTCGACCTCGTGCCACTCGTTGCGGTCGAGTCGGGGGCAGTCGCAGGGCTCGGGCTCGGGCTCGGGCTCGTCGCTGTCGGGGGCGCGGTCGGGCCCGGTCTGGGAGAGGGGGATGCGGCGGCGCTCCTCGGTCATGAGGCGCCAGGCCCGAGGGTGCGCGCCACGGCGACGAGCTCCGGCCGCTCGGTGAGCGTCGCGGCGGAGATGACGATGACGGGGTCGACACGGCCCTGCCGTTCGACCTGCGCCTCCAGCCAGGCCTGGCCCACGGCGCGGGCGGCAGCCGCACGGAAGTCGGGGTCGCCGTCGGCAGAGGCGGCTTGCGCGAGCACTGCGGCGGCGGCGTCCTGGAGGAGGATCGCGACCTCCCTGGCGGGGCGGCCCGGCCAGTCAAGGATGAAGCCGGCCTGCGTTCCCCCCCAGAGCTCGCCGCCTTCACCGGGACCGAGGTATCGAATCGTGGTTGTCTCGAGCGCTGCACTCACCGTGACACCTCCCCCCCGGGCGATGCGATGCGGAGGGCCTGCGGCAGCTGGTCGAGCAGCTGCTGGCGGGCCTGCACACGCGTCTGCAACCCCCAGATGTCGATGAACCCCACCGCCGACGCGTGGTCGAACGCGTCCTCGCGGTCGTAGGTGGCAAGGGCCCGGTCATACAGCGAGGACTCGGCGCGGCGACCCGTCACGGTCACGGAGCCGCGATGGAGCCGCAGGCGCAGCTGACCGCTCACGAAGCGCTGGGTGCTCGCGGTGTAGGCGGCGAGGTCCTGGTGGTGGGCACTGAACCAGAGGCCGTCGTAGATGAGCTCGGCGTACTCGGCGGAGAGCTGGCGCTTCAGGCGGAGCTGCTGCCGGGAGAGGGTCATCGTTTCGAGCGCGCGGTGGGCGGCGAAGAGGACGGTCGCCGCTGGGGCCTCGTATATCTCGCGGCTCTTGATGCCGACGAGGCGGTCTTCGATGTGGTCCACGCGGCCCACACCGTGCTGACCACCGAGGTCGTTCAGACGCTCCACAAGCGCGCCGGGGTCAAGCGCCTCGCCGTCGACGGTCGTGGGGAAGCCGGCCTCGAAACCGACCTCGACGTCGACGCCCTCGGCGGGAGCTTCCTCGGGGGCGCAGGTCCACACATAGGCCTCAGGCGGAGGCGCGGTCCACGGGTCTTCGAGCACACCGGCCTCGACGCTCCGGCCCCAGATGTTCTCGTCGATGCTGAAGGAGCCCTTCACCTCCCAGGCGATGGCGATGCCGTGCTCCTGGAGGTACTCGATCTCGGCCTCCCGCGACATGGCCTCCTCGCGCGTGGGCGCGACGATGGCGAGGGCAGGGTCGAGGGTGCGAATGCCGACATCGAAGCGGACCTGGTCGTTGCCCTTGCCCGTGCAGCCGTGCGCGACGGCGACGGCGCCCTCATCGTGGGCCACGTCGACGAGGAGCTTGGCCATGAGCGGCCGCGCAAGGGCGGTGGCGAGGGGGTAGGCGTCCTGATAGCGGGCGCCCGCCGCGAGTGCGGGGAAGGCGAAGTAGCGGAGGAAGTCCTCGCGCGCGTCCTCGATGATGACCTTGGCAGCGCCGGCGGCGAGGCCCCGCTTTTCGAGCACGGCCTGGTCGCGGCTCATGCCTACATCAATGTTGAGGGCGACGACGTCGTAACCGCGCTCCTTCGTGAGCCAGGTGATCGCCGTGGTGGTGTCGAGTCCGCCGCTGTAGGCGAGAACGAGTTTGGGCACGCGGGCCTGCCTTTCCGGTATGTCCCCCAAAGCGTAGCGCGCTCGCCGCTCGCGCGGCAGTCAGGATGCCCGCCGCAGCAGGAGCGCCCACACCGCGAGGGTGTTCACCAACGCGACGACAAGCAACACGAGCAACACGACGCCGAGGACGGTGGAGAGGGATCCAGCAAGGGCGAAGGGCGTGAAGGCAAGGCCCATCGCGGCCGCCGCCACGCCCCCGAGAACGAGGACCGCGGGCGGGGCGATGGCGCCATCGGCGGCTCGCGCGGCAAGCAGCAGGCGCAGACCCGCGCCGGCAACGCCTACCGCCACGAGCGTGCCCAGGGCAAGAAGGAGGCCCATTACGAGGTCGCTGACTGGATCGCCTCCTCGAGGATATCGCAGGCGCGGTCGATCTCGTCGTCGCCAACGATCAGGGCGGGCATCAGGCGGATGCGGTCGGGGCGCACGTTGTTCACGAGCAGACCGCTCTCGCGGCAGAGAGTGACAACGCCGGCGGCAGCCTCGCTGGAGAGGCTGACGGCGAGGAGCAGACCCCGGCCCCGCACCTCCGTCACAGCGGGCAGGCTGTCCTCCATCGCGCGGAGGCGCGCGACGAGGCGCGCGGATGCGCGGCGGGCGGCGGCGAGCACGTCGTTCTCGAAGATGTGGCGGAGCACCGCCACGCCGGCGGCGGTCGCGACCGGGTTCGCGCCGAAGGTGGTGCCGTGGTCGCCGGGCACGAGGTGGCCGGCAAGCTCTTCGCGAGCGAGGACGGCGCCGATCGGAAGTCCCCCGGCAAGGCCCTTGGCGACGCACATGATGTCGGGCTCGATGCCATCCTGTTCGTGCGCCCAGAGCGTTCCAGTGCGCCCAATGCCCGACTGGATCTCGTCGAGGATAAGCAGCAGGCCGTTCTCGTCGCACCACTGGCGGACGCCCTGGAGGTAGCCGGGCGCGGGAACGTTCACGCCGCCCTCGCCCTGGATCGGCTCCATGAGGACGGCCACGGTGTTGTCGTCGGTGGCGGCGCGGAGGGCGTCGAGGTCGTTCCAGGGGACGTGGCTGAAGCCGCCAGGCATGGGCTCGAACGGTTCGCGGTAGCGGGCCGTGCCGGTCGCGGCGAGGGCCCCGAGGCTGCGTCCGTGGAAGCCGTCCTGCATGGCGATGATGCCGTGCTTGCCGCCACACTCGTCGTGGCCCCAGCGGCGGGCGATCTTGATGGCCGTCTCGACCGCCTCCGCGCCGGAATTGCAGAAGAAGACGCGGTCGAGGGGGGAGTTCTCCACGAGCAGCTCGGCCAGCTCGATCATGGGTGTTGTGTAGTACAGGTTCGAGACGTGGATGAGGCGCTCCGCCTGCGCGGCGGCGGCGGCGGTGACAGCCGGATGCGAGTGGCCCAGCGACGTGACCGCGAGTCCACCCACGAAGTCGAGGTACTCGTTCCCTTCGCTGTCCCAGACGCGCGAGCCCTCTCCCCGCTCGATCACGATCGGCTGGCGGCCGTAGTTCTGGAAGAGGTACTTGCGCTCGCGTTCGATCCAGTCGCTCATGGCCATTGGCTCCTGTGGGGCTTCAGTTGGGGTCGGGGCTGTGATTCTACGCCGCGCATGTGTACGAGCCCGCCGGTTACGCGCCTGCGGGCGGGAAGACGGTGCCGCGGCCCTCGCGGTCGAGCAGGGCTCCGGGTACCCGTCCATCGATGATCTGGCTGCGGACGCCCAGCCCGGCGGCGAGCAGGCAGGCGTCGGTCTTCGGAATCATTCCGCCGGCGATGACGCCCCGGTCGCGCAGGTCGCGCACGGACACGGCATCGAGCTCCGGCACGACGGCGCCATCCTCGCCACGCACGCCCTCCACGTCGGTCAGGAAGACGAGCTCGTGCGCGTCGACGGCGCGGGCGATCCAGCCGGCGGCTTCGTCGGCGTTCACGTTCACGAGCTGGTCGCGGTCGTCTTCGGGGACGAAGCCGACGGGGCTCACAACGGGCACGAAGCCCGCCTCGCGCAGGGCGAGCACCACCCCCGGGTGAACGGCCACAGGCATGCCAACGAAGCCTAGTTCGGGGCGACGCTGTTCGCACTCGAGCGTGCGGCCGTCGGCGCCGGAGATGCCGGCAGCGAGGGCGCCGGCGGCGTTCAGCTCCGAGACGATGCGCTTGTTCACGAGTCCGGCGAAAACAGCGACGATGACGGGCAGGGCGCGCTCGTCGGTCGCCCGCAGCCCGTCGATGAAGCGGCTCTCGATACCCATCGCGTCGAGCCAGCGGCTGGCTTCGGCGCCCCCACCATGGACGACGATGGGGTTCGCGCCCTCGCGGTCGAGGGCGGCGATGTCGTGGAAAGTGGTGTCAGCGGCGCCGAGGGTGCTGCCACCCACCTTGATGACCAGGGGCCGCGCGCCGCTCACGTCGTGTAATCGGCGTTGATACGGATGTACTCGGCGCTCAGGTCGCAGGTCCAGCCAGTAGCGCTGGCGTTTCCCGCCCCGAGGCTCACCTCGATCGAGACCTCGTCACCGGACATGGCGCGGGAGACCTCCGCTTCGTCGTAGGGGATGGGCTCGGTGCGCTCGAAGAGACGGTGGCCGCAGACCGTGACCGAGACATCCACCTCGACGATCACGACCTCGGAGCGGCCGATGACCCCGACGATGCGGCCCCAGTTGGGGTCGGCGCCGTGGAGGGCGGTCTTGACCAGCGGGGAGGTTCCGATCTCGCGCACAAGCTTCCGCGCCTCGGCGTCGGAGGCGCCGCCGCTGACGGTAATCTCGATGAGCTTCGTGGCGCCTTCGCCGTCGCGGGCGATGGCCTTCGCGAGGTAGATGCAGACGGTATCGAGGGCTTCGCGGAAGTCCGCGTAGTTGTCGCTGTCAGCGGTGATGGGGTTCCCGCCGGCGGCGCCGTTGGCGAGGAGGATGACTGTGTCGCTCGGGCTGGTATCGCCGTCGACCGTGATGAGGTTGAAGCTACGGTCTGCGGCCTCGGAGAGGGCGGTCTGGAGGGTGTCGCGGTCGATGGGGGCATCGGTCGTGAGGTAGGAGAGCATGGTCGCCATGTTGGGGTGGATCATGCCCGAGCCCTTGGCGCAGCCACCGAGGATGTAGGGCCCGAAGCGCACCGAACAGTGCTTGGGCACGAGGTCGGTGGTCATGATGGCGCGGGCGAATGCGGGGCCGGCGTCGTCTGACAGCTCCACGGCTTCGATGCCGGCTGCGATCTTGTCCATGGGGAGGTAGTGGCCAATAACGCCCGTGTGACAGACGAACATGGCTTCCGCGGGGATTCCCACCTTCTCCGCGGCCAATTCGGCCATGCGGTAGGCGTCACGGACGCCTTGCTTGCCGGTGCTGTCGTTAGCGTTACCGCTATTCACGACAACGGCCCGGCCCTGGCCGCCAGCCAGCCGCTCGCGGTCCACGTCGATGGCAGCGCCGTGAAGGCGAGTCACGGTAAAGACGCCCGCCGCCGTGGCGGGATGGTCGGAGAGGAGGATGCCGATGTCGAGCTTGCCTTCGCCGTATGTCTTGATGCCGGCGTAGGCGGCGCCCGCACGGAATCCGGCGGGGCTGGTGGGGCTGCCGGTGGGGTCGAACGCGGTGATCACGGGTAGAGCGCCGGGCGGTCGAGTCCCGCCTCCTGGGCCAGGCCGAACATGAGGTTCATGTTCTCGATGGCGCTCCCGGCGGCGCCCTTCATCAGGTTGTCGAGCACGCCCACGGCCACGAGCGCGCCGTTGCGTTCGTCCACGGTGGGATGCACGAGGCAGGTGTTGCTGCCGTAGGTGTGCTTCGTGTGGGGGGGCGAGTCGGTGACGGAGGTGAAGGGCGCCTCTGCATAGAAGTCGCGGTAGATGGCGAGCGCTTCCGACTGCGAAACGTTCTCCGCGAGGGGTGCGTAGCAGGTCGAGTGGATGCCGCGCGTCATGGGCACGAGGTGGGGTACGAAGGTGACCGCGACGTCCGGACCCTCGCGCAGCCGGGAGAGCTCTTGCGCCATCTCCGGCTGGTGGTTGTGATTGGCGATGCGGTAGGCGGAGACGTCTTCGTTGACGTCGCTGTAGCTGAAGCCGCCGCCCGTACCCCTCCCGGCGCCGGAGATGCCCGACTTGGCATCGACGAAGACGCGGGGTTCGACGATTCCCGCCGCGACCGCGGGCGCGAGCGCGAGGATTGTTGCGGCCGGGTAGCAGCCCGGGTTGGCGACGAGGTCCGCATTCCCGATCTCGGGGGCATACAGCTCGGCAAGTCCGTAGACGGCGCGGTCGAGGAGAGCAGGCGCCGGGTGCTCCTTCCCGAACCACTGGGCGAAGGCTTCGGCTTCGCGCAGGCGGAAGTCGGCGGCGATGTCGACGACGCGCACACCCTGTTCGACGAGGGGGGCGCAGGCTTCGGCGCTGGCGCCGGTGGGCAGCGCCGAGAAGACTACGTCGACCTCCGTTTCCAGTTCGCTGGTGATGGGAAAGTCGGCGTAGGCGGAGAGGTGGGGGAAGGCCTCGCCCAGCTTCTGGCCGGCGAGCGAGCGTCCCGTGGCGGCCACGAGCTCGGCCCCGGGGTGGTTCCAGAGCAGACGCGCCGCTTCCATCCCGGCGAAACCGGTGACGTTGATGATGCCCACGCGTACCGTCACGTCCTTCATTTTCCCGCCTCGCGCGCCCATGCGCGAACGCGCCTCACACGGGCGCAGTACGATTCCGCCATGTCCCTCGAACTGACCTTCATCGGCACCGGCAACGCTTTCGCGGCGGGTGGACTCTGCTGGAACGGGTTCCTCGCGGACCGTCGCTTCCTCTTCGAGGCGCCGCCCCAGGCGCTGATGGCGCTCCACCGGGTCGAGGTCGACCCGAACGCGGTCGAAGCGGTCGTGCTCAGCCACCACCACGGCGACCACTTCCTCGGCCTGCCCTCGCTGCTGCTGCACTGGAAGCACATGGGCCGCGACAAGCCGGTCACGATCGTAGGTCCCCCGGAAACCGCGCGGCTCGCGCAGCAGATCGGCGAAACGGTCTACCCCGGCCTGTTCGAAAGCGACTTCGGGATCGAGTGGCGTGAGGTCGTCGCCGGCGACTCCGCCACGGTGGGCGATCTCACGGTCGAGGCCGTGGCGGTCGAGCACGACGACCGGCTCTCGCTGAACCTCGGCTACCACGCCCGCCTGAACGGCGAGCGGTTCGCCTACACAGGCGACACGCGCCGCTGCGACGCTGTACTCGACCTGGCCCGGGGCGCGGATGTGCTCATCTCCGAGTGCGCCTCGCGCGACATCCCGATTCCCGTCCACATGAACCTCGTGGACGACATTCCCGAGGTGCACGCGGCGATGTCCCCCACCGCGAAGCTCGTGCTCACGCACGTCACGCCCGACGTGGAAACAGACCTTCCCCGCACGCTCGTCGCGCGCGACTACGAGACCTACCAGCTCTAGCGGCAGCGGGGGGCACCGCGGGAACGGCTGCGCTAGAATCGCGGCCATGACACATCGACTTCGCGGCGCCGCAGCCATCTCCGGTCTCGGCATTACGCCCATGGGGCGCATCTACGGCAAGAGTTCGACCGATTTCGCCGTCGACGCCGTGCGCCTCGCGATCGCCGATGCCGGGCTGGAAAAGTCCGACATCGACGGACTGCTGATCAACGCGGGCATCACGGGGATGACGGGAGCGGGCGGCGTCGGGCTCCAGCTTCAGAACGTGCTCGGGATGGGGAACCTGCGGCTGCTGAACCACATGAACGCAGCCGGCTCCACGGCGGCGCAGATGGTGCAGTACGCGACGATGGCAATCGACGCGGGCATGGCCACGCACGTGGTCTGCGTGTTCGCCGACGCTCCCCTGCGGGAGGGCGCCTCCTCGGCGGCGGCCTACGGCAACGCGGGGCGCCGGGCGGGGCCGAGCGGCATTCTCGGGCTCTCGGCGGGCGCAGGCCACTTCGGCGCGAACACGGCCTACGCCCTCGCAGCCAAGCGTCACATGTCGCTCTATGGCACCACCCAGGACCAGTTCGGGGCGGTCGCCGTGGCCGAACGGGCGTGGGCGACCATGAACCCGCACGCGAAGATGCGCGACCCGCTCACGATCGAGGAGTACCACGCCTCGCGCTGGATCGTGGAGCCGCTCCACCTGCTCGACTGCTGCCTCGTCTCGAACGGCGCCGTCGCCGTCATCGTGAGCCCACCCGACCAGGCGAAGGAGATGCCGCAGCCGCCCGTCTACGTATGGGGCATGGGCCAGGGGCATCCGGGCGACACGCGACGCGCTGGGGACTCGGCGGAGACAGAGACGGGCGCGCGCATCGCCGCGGAGACCGTGTTCGGGATGGCCGGCATCGGTCCCGAGGACATCGATGTTTGCGAGCTGTACGACTGCTACACCTACACGGTGCTCGTCACGCTGGAGGACTACGGGTTCTGCAAGAAGGGCGAGGGGGGGGCCTTTGTCGAGGACGGCAAGCTCGGTCCGGGCGGCTCCCTGCCGACGAACACGGGCGGCGGGCAGCTCTCGTCGTACTACATGTGGGGCATGACACCGTTGAGCGAAGCCGTCATCCAGACACGAGGGCAGGGCGGCGAGCGCCAGGTCGAGAAACACGACCTCGTCCTCGCGACCGGCAACGGCGGGGCGCTGAGCTACCACGCCTCACTCATCCTGAGTCCCCACCAGAACTGAGAGAACCGCACGATGGCCGATTCCCCACCCCTGAAGCCAGTCTCCGAGCCCGATGAGCTGACGGAGCCCTTCTTCGCCGCCGGCGCGGAGGGCCGCCTGCTGCTCGCTACCTGCGACGTCTGCAGCGAGATGCGCCTGCCCACCGCCCCCAGCTGCCCCACCTGCCTGGGCGAGGGATACACCTGGAACGAGGTGAGCGGTCGTGGCACGGTCTACACCTTCGCGATCATGCACCAGCGCTACCACCCCGCGTGGGAGCCCGACCTGCCCTACAACATCGCCCTGGTCGAGCTCGATGAGGGACCGCGCATGCCCGCCAATATCATCGGCGTCGAGAACGACAAGATCGCCGTGGGCATGCCCGTGGAGGTGGTGTGGGAGCGGGAAGGGGACGCGCCCGTCCCCCGCTTCCGGCCCGTGGCCTGACAGCGATGCCGCGGGGGGCCCTCAGCCTCGTCCTCTGGGCGACCGACCTGAACGGCTTCGTAACCTTCCTGACCGATGTGGTGGGTGCGACGGCGCAGACGCGCCACCCCGGGTTCGCCGCGTTGACGGTCGACGGGGCGGAGATACAGCTGCACTCGGACGAGTCGTACCCAGGGCATCCATGGCGAGAGGCGCTTGCCAGTGAGGGAGCCGCGCGGGGTATCGGGGCGGAGGTGCGGGTGCGCGTCGACGCGGTCGACGAGCGGCACCGGCGCGCGGTCGCGATGGGCAACGTCAGCATCCAGCATCCCCACGATGATGGGGTGGCGCGAAGCTGCCAGATCATGGGGCCAGACGGCTACTTCTTCACGCTCTGGGAGCCGCAGATCGGGCAGCGCTCGTAGGAGCCGGCTACCAGGCGGTCCAGCCGCCGTCGACGAGGATCGTCTGCCCCGTCACGAAATCGCTGGCGTCGCTGGCGAGGAAGATGACCGCGCCCGCCAGCTCGTGCGGCTGGCCCCAACGACCCATGGGCGTGCGCTCTTCGATGAAGGCGCGGCGCTCGGGGTCTTCGTAGAGGGGGCGGGTGAGGTCGGTCTCGAAGTAGGTCGGGGCGAGACCGTTGACCTGCACACCGGCCGTCGCCCACTCGATGGCCAGGACCTTGGTGAGCTGATCGATGGCGCCCTTGGAGGAGGCGTAGGCGACCTGGTTGGGCAGGGCCACGCTGCCGAGGATGCTGGATATGTTGATGACCTTGCCCGAGCCCTGCTCAACGAAGTGGCGGCCCGCCGCTCTCGCGCCGTTGAAGTAGCCCTTGAGGTTGGTCTGGATGACAAAGTCGTACTCGTCGGGCGTGATCTCCAGCGCGGCCTTGCGGACGTTCGTGCCGGCGTTGTTCACCATGATGTCGAGACGGCCCAACTGCCCAATGGCTGCCGCCACAAGCGCTTCGCAGGCCTCGGGGGAGGTGACGTCGGTGGGGACGGCGATGGCGCGGCGCCCGAGTGCTTCGATCTCCTCGACAAGGGTCTCAAGCTCGGGGGCGGTGCGGCTGGCCAGGGCCAGGTCGGCCCCAGCGGCGGCCAGGCCGAGGGCCATCGTGCGTCCCAGCCCGCGCCCCGCTCCCGTCATGATGGCCACACGGCCGGTGAGGTCGAAGAGCTGGGCGCCACGAAGCTCCGGACGGTCGTCGTTCGCGCTCATTCGTAACGAAGGGCCTCGGCGATGGCCACGCGGGAGGCGCTCTGAGCGGGGAACCAGGTCATGACCATGGAGGCTCCGAAGGCGATTCCGCAGATGACGATAAGTTGGAGCCAGGGAACGATGAAGTCCGAGCCTTCGGAGGCATCGCCGATGCCTCCCGAGGTAAACAAGACCCACGAGAGGGACACGCCCATCACTGCACCCATCACGATTCCGGAGAGGGCGACGAAGCCGGATTCGAAGATGAAGCTGAGGGCCACCATCGAGCGCTGGTAGCCGATGGCGCGCAGCATCCCGATCTGCTGGCGGCGTTCGACGACGGCACGGAAGGCGATCACGCCGAGGGCGGCGATGCCGATGATGAGGCCCAGCCCCATGAAGCCCTGGAACAGCAGCAGGAAGCCCTGCGAGGCCGCCCGCTGGTCGTCGAGCAACTTCTGGAACGACTCGGCCGAGGCCTGAGGAAGACTGGACTCGATCGACTTGGCGAAGGCTTCCTGGTCGATGCCACCGACGGTCTTGATGACGAAACGTTGGGTGTCGGAGTCGGGGAAGGCGGCGACGACGGTGTCGCGCTGCACGATGATGCCCAACCAGAAGATGTCACCGGGATCGTCCATCTGGCCGATCACGGTGACGGTGGTGAACAGCTCGGTTCCGGGGGCGTGGAGTCGGAGGGTGAACGGCTCGAAGCCTTCCTCCACGACTGCCGGATCGAGGCGGAGGGTGTCCCCGGGGTCGAAGCCACCCTCGCTCGTGATGCCGCCGGGGATGACAGCGAGGGTGGGATCGTTTGCCAGGGCGTTCCAGACGGCCTCGTCGCTGTCGTAGCCGGCGGCGCGGCGCTTGAGCTCGATCGCGTTGTACTCGAAGAAGGCCGAGTCCGCGCCGATGACATGGAAGGTGCCGACCACGCCGTCGGCTGACGGCTCATCCGGGACAGGCACATCGGCGAAGATCTCCGTCTCGAAGGCGGCCGCGATGCGCTGCTCGCTGACGGCCACGATGAAGGAGGTATCTACGCCCCGCTCCTCCAGCTCTGCGACGAGGTCTTCGGTGCGGTTGTTGCTGTTGACGACGACGAGGGTGTCGAAGCCTCCCTTGGAGTCGTCGGAGAGGAAGATGTTGTCGAAGTTATCGTTGACGGTGGAGAACATGACAAGGGAGAAGGTGATGAGGCCGATCATCATGATGGTCATGCCCGTGCGCATACGCGCCATGAGGGGGTAGGCGACGGCCGTCTTGACGGCGGGCACGATGCGTCCGAAACGCGCTCCCAGGGTGGCGATGGGAGGGAGGAGGATGTCGGCGTTGTAGACGATGAGGAAGGTTCCGCAGGCGACCATCACGATGCCGCTGAGGAAGAAGAGCTCGGGCCCGCCCTCGAGGTCGCCAATGATGAAGTCGAGGGCGCCCGTGGGGGAGATGTACCAGAAGGCGAGCAGGAGGATGGCGACGATCGTGAAGGAGGCGCGCTCGCGGACGTGGAAGTAACGCAGCGTGAAGACGGCCCAGGCGAAGACGAGGGAGACGCCGCCGGCGAAGAAGAAGTAGCTCTCCGAGGAGAAGGCCCACTCCATGAAAAGGCCCGCCAGCGCGAGACCAACGACGCCGAAGCCAGCGCCCCAGGCGATGGGACGGTCGCGGTCCTGGGAGGCCACGAGCACGAGGCCGAAAGGCGGTAGGAGGATACCCAGGATGATGAGCCACAAGCCTGGGTTCGGGTTCCGATCCCGCATCACGCGCACGATGAGCATCGCCACGAGGTAGAAGGGGATCAGCGGGAACAGGATGAAGGGCCAGAGGGGTACCCCCTGCCCGGCGATGCGTTCGCGGGTGGGAGCCCCGAAGTTGTGCCGGCGCAGCACGTAGACGTATGGCCCCACGAGACCGAACAGCAGGGCGATGGAGAAGAGCCCAGCGAAGTCCGGTAGCCGGTAAAGGGCGAACACGCTCACGGCGACGGCGCCGCCGGCGACGGCCGCGTTCAGCACCGCGCGGGCGTAGCCGCGCCACGTCGCTGCCTCCGGGTTCGTCACGATCGGCTCGGGCAGGTCGCGGATGGCGGCGACGATGTTGAGGCGGCTGGCGCGGATAGCGGCCAGGAAAATCACCGCGAAGGTCGAAATCACACCGAGGCAGAAGGCCACGATGAGGCTGCGGGCCGTGAGCGAAGTTCGCAGCTCCAGGCCGAACCCCTCCTCGGCGACGGAATTGATGAGGGCGACCATGCCGAAGGTTACGAAAACGCCGGCGACGAGGCCGACGATGGCCGCTCCGAGGTCGTAGCCCATGCCTTCCGCCAGGAAGGACTCAACGAGGTGGCGGCGCTTGGCGCCGACAGCACGGGCCATCCCCATTTCCGGCTTCCGCTCAGCCGCGAGCATGATGAAGATGAGAAAGATGAGGAGGATGCCGGCAGCGATCGAGAAGAGCCCGAAGATGAGAAAGATCGTGGTGAAGATACTGCCGACGAGCTTGGCGATCTCAATCGCGTCCTTCTTCAGCGGCTCTACCTTGTAGGGAGTTCCTTCGAGCGCCTCGCTCAGCTTTGCCTCGACCACGTCGGAACGCTCAAGGCCCTCCTTGACGCCTCCGGCGTTCGTGACGACGACGGCGTAGGCGATGTCGTTGCGTTCGATCACGGCCGCAAGGAAGTCGAAGCTCACCGCGCCGCCGGGGTACTCCGAGGCGCCAAGGTCGAAGGCGCCGCTCAGGAAGCTGTTCGGGGCGATGGCAGCGACCACAACCTCGACGGGGTCGCCCCCAAAGAGGAGAACGAGCGTGTGCCCCACCTCTGCATCGATCTCGCCTGCAAGGTCCTCGTTGATAACTATCTCGTTGCCGGTCACGGTGACGACGTTCCCGTCGAGGTCGCGAAGCGATCCAAATGGGGCAGCGGCGGCCGTGTCGTAGGCCACAATCGTGGCGCTCGACTCGTTCAGGTTGGTAGCCGTGTTGATAACAGGCAGCGTCTCCAGCAGGAGCGGAAGGAAGCCGTCGATGTCGGGATCGCCGGCGAACTCTTCCTGCCATGCGGTGACGTCCTCAAGAGGGATGACGCGCTCGTTCTCGGGACGGGGGAATTCCTCCTCATCCCACACGATGAGCATGTCCGTCTCGCCCGTGAGCTCATAGATGTCGTCGGTGACGGTGCTCGACACGGTGTCGCCGGTGCCGAAGGCGACAGTCATGATGACCGTCGCCAGCATGAGGCCAAAGATGATGAGGGTGGTCTGCGCGCGCCTGCGGGGGATGTTGCGCAGCCCGGTCTTGAACATCACCGGATTGCGGATGGCTACGAAGGCTAGCAGGGCGAAAATGACCGCCGTGACCAGGACCACCCAGAAGGCGATCGTGTTCATGGAGACGCCGAACAGTTCCTCCATGCCGGCCGCTACGCCGAGGCCGGCGCGAGGGGTCGGGTCGACTCCTCGCGCTCGATGAGGCCGTCCGCCATGTAGATGGTGCGGTGGCAGCGGGCGGCGACTTCCGGCGCGTGTGTAACGATCACCTGCGTCTGGTTCGCCTGCGCATTCAGCTCGACGAGCAGGTCCATAATGCCGCCCGCTGTCAGCGAGTCGAGCGCGCCGGTAGGCTCATCCGCCCACACGATCGAGGGGCTGTTCACAACGGCGCGGGCGACGGTGACGCGCTGGCGCTGGCCGCCCGAGAGTTGCCCGGGGCGGTGCCCCGCGTACTCACGCAGCTCCACCCGTTCGAGCGCGGCCAGCGCGAGCTCACGCGCGTCACGCGGCCTCGTGCCGGAAACGATGAGCGGCAGCTCCACGTTCTCCGCCGCCGAGAGCACCGGCAGCAGGTTGTACGTCTGGAAGACGAAGCCCATGCCTGTCGCGCGGAACTCGGTCTTCTCGTTATCGGCCATCCGGGCGATGTCCTCACCGTTGATGAGCACCTGGCCGGCATCGAACGTATCTAGCCCGGAGAGGCAGTTCAGCAGGGTGGTCTTGCCGCAACCAGAGGGCCCCATCACCGCGACCATCTCGCCGCGCGGAACCAGCAGGTCGACGCCACGCAGCGCCTGGACCTGGACCTCACCCGTGTCGTAGGTCTTCACGACACCCCTGGCGTCGATGACCAAATCTCCCGTTCTCCCAACAGCAGTCACGTCAACTCCAGCCTGCGCCCGCTGTGGCGCGCGGCCCCATCGAGGGTGGACGACAAGTTGCACCCGATCAAGTAGAGGCAGGCAAGCCGCCGCGTGCGCGCACCGGCGCGGAGACGCAGAATGTGGCCGGGAGCACCGCATGAGCGACAACGAACAGGGAATACCGGAGGTTGCGCCCGCACATACGGACGTGCGGGCCGAGTTCAGCATGGCCCAGCTCTCGATGGTAATCGGGCTGGGCGCGGTCGCCATCATCACGGGCACGGTCCTCGGCCTCGTCTTGACCGCCTAGCCGGCGCGACCTCCTTCCGCTTCGCCTCAGGGCGCTTGTTCGGGAGTATGATCGGCCCATGGACAGCGCACGAACCGCTCGTGGGGATCCCCTCCTGCTGCGGGTGACGAAGTACGACGGCGAGGCGCACTGGATCCAGCACCTACGGGTGCTCTCGGACGACGGATCGCTGCTGCGGGCGCACGCCTCGGCGGGCAGCCCCATCTTCACCAGCCGTGGCGAGTTCCGCTCCCGCTATGAGAGCTTCGTGCACTTCTGGCGCGACCGCTGGTACAACGTCTTCCGCCTGGCCGAACCGGGCGCGGAGACGGCGCTCTGGTATTGCAACGTGACAACGCCACCAGAGCTTGAGGGCGGCGAGATTCGCTACATCGACCTCGACCTCGACGTGACGGTGCGGGCGGGCGGGACCATTGAACTCCTGGACTCGGACGAGTTCGAGGAGCACCGGCTGAAGTACGGCTACCCAGCGGATGTCGTCGCGCAAGCACAGGCGGCCGTCGGCGAGCTCTCGGCACTGGCCCAGCGCCACCAGTTCCCGTTCGACCTGTAGCGCCGATTCCACAGAGTGGAGAGTGACGGCGCAGCCAGTCGAAGTAGAGGCTCGCGGCAGCTACCGCATCCGGCTCCGTTGCTCAGATGGGGAATCGGGTGAGGTCGACCTTTCGCACCTGTCGGGCCGGGGCGCCTTCGAGGTCTGGACCGCTCACGCCTGAGGCGGTGCATATCGCACCCCACGGGGGCATCTCCTGGGGCGAGGACATCGAACTCTGCCCCGACGCCCCCTCCCTGCGCTTGACGGGAAAGTCCCTTGAGGATGTGGCGCCCGGCCGCCGCCGCTCAGCCACTCCCGCGGTTGCGCGGGAGGCGATACGCTTGGGCGGTGACTGAGACGACCACCCTCCGCGACCGCGTGGGCGCGCTTGTCGCCGGGGCGACACGGGCGGCCATCGAAGCGGGAAGCCTGCCCGACGTGGCCCTGCCCGATGCTGTGATCGAGCGGCCCCGCGACGCGGCCAACGGCGACTACGCCAGCTCCCTGCCTCTGCAGCTCGCACGCTCGGCGATGATGCCCCCGCTGGCCATCGCCGCGGCAATCGCCGCGCACCTTCCCGCGGGCGAGATCATCGACGCGCCCCGCATCGCGCCGCCGGGCTTCATCAACCTGAGCCTCGCCGAGCGGTTCGTGCAGGGTGAAGTGAACCGCATCATCGAGCAGGGACCGGCTTTCGCGGACGGCGCTCTCGGGCGGGGCAAGCGAGCGCAGGTCGAGTTCGTCTCTGCCAACCCGACCGGCCCGCTGCACGTCGGCAACGGGCGCGGGGCGGCCATCGGCGACACGCTCGCGGCGGCGCTGGCGGCGACCGGGTACGAGGTCGAGCGCGAATATTATGTGAACGACGCGGGTACGCAATCCAACGTCTTCGCCGAGACGCTGTACGCGCGCTACCAGCAGCAGTTCGGCCGCGACGTTCCCATCCCGGACGGCGGCTATCCGGGCGACTACATGATCGAACTCGCCATGGAACTGCGTGAGCGCGAAGGCGACCGCTTCCTCGCGCCACCGGGTGAGCACGCCGATCCCGCCCTCGGCGAGCTGGGCATCCAGCTCATGATCGAGCAGATCCGGGGCACACTCGAGCGCTTCGGGACGAGCTACGACCGCTGGTTCAGCGAGCGCACGCTCTACCAGCCCGGCCCAAATGGGGCCCGCTCGGCCTACGACACGGCCCTCGGGAGCCTCCGCGAGAACGGCCACCTGGCCGAGCGCGAGGGCGCGCTCTGGCTCACATCCAGCGACCTTGGCGAAGACAAGGACAACGTGGTCGTGCGCTCCGACGGGCGTCCAACCTACTTCGCCAGCGACATCGCCTACCACCACGACAAGTTCACGACGCGCGGCTTCGACCTCGTCATCGACGTGTGGGGCGCCGACCACCACGGCCACGTCTCACGTGTGGAGGTCGCGACGGAGGCGGTCGTGGGGCGCCGTGATGCGCTCCACGTGCTCCTGTACCAACTCGTGACCCTCAGGCGGGGGACCCAGATCGTGCGCCTCTCGAAGCGGAGCGGCGAGATCATCACACTCGACGAGTTGGTCGAAGAGGTGGGGCCGGACGCGGCTCGCTTCTTCTTCCTGCTGCGCGCGCCCAGCTCCCAGATGGAGTTTGACCTGGAACTGGCCGTGAAGCAGTCGAACGAGAATCCCGTGTATTACATCCAGTACGCGCACGCGCGGCTAGCGAGCATCCTTGATCGCGCCGCGGGCGAAGGTCACACGTCCGAGGGCGGGGATGTCGCGCTCCTGACAGCCCCGCACGAGTTGGCGCTGGTGCGGGAGATGCTGCGTCTCTCCGAGGTAATCGAGCTTGTCGCGACGACGTACGAGCCGCAGCACCTGGCCCACTACGGCACCGAGCTGGCGACCTCGTTCCACGCCTTCAACGACGCCTTCCGCCAGCAGGGCGACCCGAACCTGAAGGTGATCACCGACGACGACGCGCTGACAGCGGCGCGGCTCCGGCTGGTGTCGGCAGCGAAGATCGCCCTCGGGCGGGTGCTGGGCCTGATGGGAATGACCGCTCCGGAGCGGATGTAGCCGGCTACTTCTTGGGCGGGAGCGGCGCAACGATGTAGCCGTTCATGTCCCCGTATATCTTCCAGTCTCGAGGATGGCGCCAAATCAGCCACGCATACAGCGCGCACGTGAGTCCATCAAGAGTGTCCTCGTAGTGTTTGAGCGTGGGAATGCCCTTGCGTGAGCTTCCTTTCAGCCCTTCGAGCGTCGCGGGGTCAAGCGCCTTCCGAACCTTGACGTTCTGAAGCACGCCCGGTGTGTGCTGACCAAGATAGCGCTGTAGGTGGCTCTGATAGGCGCGCAGACCACGGCGCTTCCTCGCCACGGAGCCCTTCTTGTAGGGAATGCGTTGAGGCAGGTCGAACAGGCACACGTGAATTGGGTGGGGATAGACCTCAATGGCCATCCGATCCGAACGCTCGCCGCGCTTGAGACTTGAGGGGTCAAGTTCGAAGCCCAGCCTGTCGAGGAGCGCTCCAAGTCTCGGTCCAGCCCATGTGTCCCCTTGGTCCAGCCAAGCTGGTGTAGCTGTGTATGGGCCTGCGTAATAGGGATAGCTGAAGACCTTGCTGACTTCCCTATCCGCCCTGCGGCTCTCGGTCACGATGAGCGGCGCATCAATCGCCACGACCACAGCACCGTCAATGTCAGTCAACTGTTGCGCGAGGTCGGCAATGTGATATCGAGCGGCTTCGATTCGCGTGCACTTCAGATCCGAGCCCTGCTCACCCTTGAGCACACAGATGCCGCTCTCTTCCGGGAAATCATCGCGATGGGCGGTCCAGGCGAGGTCGAGGCCGATGAAGGTGGGCATGGCGGGTCACCCTAGCACCGCGCGCCGGAGGATGGCACGATGGCGCGCCGGAGGGCTGATGGCGGAACTGATCGAGGCGATTGCGGAAAGGCGCGCACGACGTGCGTTCGACCCGCGCGAGGTTCCCGCGGAGGCGCAGGAGTTGCTGTGGCGCTCGGTCTCGGTGGCGCCGAGCCATGGAAACGTGCAATCGGCGCGCCTGCTGGTGGCGCAATCCGAGAGCGCACGGGCAAGCCTCATCGCCGCGCTGTCCGAGGGGAACCGGAACTGGGCCCCGGCAGCGCCCCTGCTCGTAGCACTGGCGTCGCTCCCGGGCCACGAGCACGCCGACTCGTACGGGGAGGAGCGCGCCCTCTGGTCGTTCCACGCGGGCATCGCCGCGGGGAACCTGATGGCCCAGGCGACCGCGCTGGGGCTGATCGCGCACCCCATGGCTGGATTCGACGAGGGGGCCGTTCGCGCTGCCTTCGGAACGCCCGAGGAGCTTCGCGTCCTGATCGTGTTCGCGATCGGGTTCCCGGGCGCGGTCGAGTCCCTGCCCGAGGACTTGCAGCGGCGGGAGCAGCGCGAGCAGCGTCGCCAGCCACTCAACCGGTTGGTCGCGACGGACCGGTGGGCGGAGGGGAACAGCCAGCCCGCCCGCGAACCCTCGCGGCGTGGCAAGCTAGAGCGCTAATGTCGGCAATCACCGATCTTGGGGACACGTACGTCGAGGAGTTGGCCGCGCTCCACCCCATTGCCGCCACGGACCTGGGTATCGCCGGCCACGACGACGAACTCACGGACTACTCGGTCGAGGGGTTCGAAGCACGCGACCGCCTGACGCGGGACACGCTGGCGGTGCTTGAGACGCTACCGCTCGAAGCCCCGGGCGACCGTATTCTGCGCGAGGTCATGCGCGAAGCGCTGACGGTCGACGCGGAGTTGCACGACACGGGCGACTATCTGGCGGGGATGAACGTGCTGGCCTCGCCGGTGCAGGGTATCCGGGGCGTGTTCGACCTGATGCCTGCCGAGAGCGAAGCCGACTGGGCGACGATCGCGCGACGCCTGGGCTGCCTGCCCGACGCCCTCGCGGGGTACCGCACGACGCTCGAAGCGGGTCTCGAAGTGGGACGCGCCGCTCCCCGGCGGCAGGTGGAGGCCTGCCTCAAACAGTGTGAAACGTGGGCGGGCGGCGCGGACGGCGGGTTCTTCAGCGGGCTCGTGGGTAGGGCCGGCAGTGGCCTCTCCGAGGGGCTGCGGCGCGACCTTGGCGCCGCAGCCTCCGCCGCGGACAAGAGCTACGGCGCTTTCGGCCGCTTCCTCCGCGAGGACTACCTGCCCCGTGCCGCCGAGCGCGACGCCGTCGGGGAGGAGCGATACGTCCGCTACGCGCGTGCCTGGAACCGCTGCGATCTGGACCTGCGCGAGACCTACGCCTGGGGCTGGGACGAGATTCACCGTATCGACGCGGAGATGGAGGCGGCGGCGGAGCAGATCGCGCCCGGCGAAGGCGTCGAAGCGGCCAAGACCGTGCTCGACACAGATTCCGCGCGCGCCATCGAGGGGGTCGAGCCGTTCCGGCAGTGGATGCAGGACCTGCAGGAACGAACGATCGCCGAGCTGAACGGGACGCACTTCGACATTCCCGAGCCGCTGCAGCGCCTGGAGGCGATGATCGCGCCTCCAGGCGGCGCGCTCGCGATGTACTACACGAGTCCTTCCGAGGACTTCTCGCGGCCGGGCCGGACGTGGTACCCGACGGGCGGCAAGACGCGCTTCCCGCTCTGGGGCGAGGTCTCGATCGCGTACCACGAGGGAGTCCCCGGTCACCACCTCGAACGGGGTAACACGCGGCTCCTCGACCTCTCCCGCTTCCAGCGGCTGCTGGGCGACTGCTCCGGCTACGTCGAGGGCTGGGCGCTCTACGCCGAGCGGCTGATGGGGGAGTTCGGCTACCTCGCCGTGCCCGACTACGCGATGGGGCTGCTGCGTTCGCAGGCGCTCCGCAGCGTGCGCGTCATCATCGACATCGGGATGCACCTGGAGCTGCCCATCCCCGAGGGGCAGCCGTTCCACCCAGGCGAGCGCTGGACGCCCGCGCTCGGCGACGAGTTCGCGAAGGGCCGGAGCCACTTCCCCGTGGAGTTCATGGCGAGCGAGATCGACCGCTATCTCGGGCTCCCCGGCCAGGCGATCAGCTACAAGGTGGGCGAGCGCGCCTGGCTGGCTGCGCGGGAAGCAGCGCGCCAGAGCCTCGGCGATGCCTTCGACCTGCGCACCTTCCACCGCGAGATGCTTACTCTGGGGCCGATGGGACTCGGCTTGCTCGCACGCGAGAGCGCGCGGCTGGGAGAGGGCGCATGACCGTGCGACGGACCGTAGGCGGCGCACTCATCGTGGTGCCCTCACTCCTCTCGGGAGTGGGCATCGGGTTCATCCTCGCCGCGATCCTGGTGAACCACCAGATCATCCAGGACATCTTCATGATCATCGGAGCGGTGATGCTCTGGTTCGACTTCTTCGTGACGATGGCCATCATCCGCTACTCGCTGCGCAGCCTCGACCGCCGCATCGGCGCGCTGGAAAAGCGGGGCGAGGATGAGGAGTAGCGGGGCCGGCTAGATCGTCAGCCCACCCAGGCCGAGGATGCCACGCGCGTACTCGATCTCTCCCACGTGCCGGTAGCCGTGGCTCAAACAAACGCCGTTCAGGCCCTGCCAGAGCGACATCTCCCCCAGCGGCTTGATGGTGACGGTGCGCGTGTCGAACTCGTCCGGCGACATCTCGGCGAGGTAGCCGTCCGTGGCCTGCCAGACTCGCGGCTGGTACTCGCGCCAGCCTTCGAGGTCGTTGAGAGCCATCGCCTTCGCCTCCTCCTCGGGCATGCCCGTGCCCTGCGAGGTGCGGTGCAGGCCAAAGCGCTGGTCGTAGCCGCCCTCGAGCCAGACCGTGGGCCTGCCCTGGGCGATGTAGTTGACGATGTTGTCCTCGGTGCGGACGTAGTGCCAGAGGCTGAAGAAGGGGCTCAGGCCGCCCTCGCCGGGGCGGAAGTTGAGCTGCTCGATGGTCATGTCGCCGATCGCCTGATCGAGGAGGGCGTGCATGGAGGTGAGTCCGGAGCGGAGGATTTCGAGGGGGGTGGTGCTCATGAGGGCCTCGCGGAGTGAAGTGTGCCGATCCTGCCCGTTGTCGAGGGCGCCGTCCATGCGGCGGGCCGTGCCAAAGGCGTCCGGCTAGACTGTCGGCCGGAGCCGCACCGGGCTCCCAGCGATCCCGCGAACCCTGTAGCATTGCGCTTCCCATGCCGGATGAGTACTCCGCCATTCGCCAGCTCTGCGAGCGCTACGTCGACGCCATCAACCGCCGCGATGCGGAGGCCTGGATCGAGACGTGGGCGCCCGACGGCGTGTGGGAGTACGGAGGCGAGAATCCCCCGCACGGACGCGATCAGCTGGCGCGCTTCTGGGGGCGGCGATGGAGAACATCACCGCCGTCGTCATGGTCGTGAACTCGGGCGTGGTCGACGAGGTGAATGGCGACACCGCGAAGGCGCGGTGGTACCACACCGAGGACGTGCAGATCGGCGAGGACAACCGCCTGGCCGGAGTAACAGTGTACGAAGACGACCTCGTGCGTATCGATGGACAGTGGCGCTTCGCCCGGCGGACGCACGACCTGCTGTACAGCGGCGACGACCTGCACGGGGTGTTCTACCCCTATCTGGCCTGGCAAAACGCGTAACATCAGCGGCCCGCTGGCGCGAAGCGCGCAGGGCAAAACAACGCGAAGGAGAACCCAAATGGGCAAGCCGACAGTTGAGGACTACACCGCCATCCGCATGGTGGCCGAGCGCTACGTCGATGCGGTCAACCGCTTCGACGCCGAGGCCTGGGGCCAGACCTGGGCGCCCGACGGCGAGTGGAACGTGGGCGAGGTGCACAAGGGCCGCGACGTGATGGTGCCCCTCTGGACGACCATCATGGGCAGCATCCCCAACGTCTACATGCACGTCTACTCGGGCGTCATCGACGACGTGACGGGCGACACGGCCACAGGCCGCTGGTACATGGGCGAGTTCCTGAACATGGCCGACGGCTCGCGCTCGATGAACTCGATCTGCTACGTCGATACGTACACGCGCATCGAGGGGCAGTGGTACATCCAGACGCGCCAGTTCCAGGCACTGTATCGGGGCCCGGCCGACCTGAGCGGCGAGTTCGCGAAGATCGCGGTCGCCGTCTAGGGCGTCTAAAGCAACGGACTGCGGAACCTGAGCGGCCGACGTCGGTCGCTCAGGTTTGGCGTGAGCGCCGGCGGATGGCGGGCAATCCTATTCCGACGGGGCTGGGCCAGTGAGCGGTGCATTGGCCATCCGTGAGGACGAGGGTGTGACGAACCGATCTCAGGGTCGGGGATCCCAGCGGCTTCGACGGTGGGTCAACCAGTACCACCCACCAACCACGGCCACCACCGACACGGCAGCGAGGAGGCCTATGCCCCAGACAGGAACGGGTGGAGTGTCGTCACGGAGAAGATAGGCCTGGAGTGCGGATGGGATTCTATTGCTCGATCCGGGTTGCGGTGACTGGCCCTCCCCAAGCACGGCCAGATCGTCCTGCGCACTCGGGAACCATATCTTTCGGCCACAGAGTCCAGGTGCAGTCCATCCGTAGGAGACGTAAACGAGATATTCCTCGTCCTCGGCGAACCAACTCTCGCATGTCGTGTTGGGGCTGTCCGTGAGATAGATGGTCTCGTAACGGGGGCCCTTCCAGACGGTCGTGACCCTGAGTTCGGTGATGAGGACGGGAGTTGTCTCCTCGTTGTAAACGCGGTGGCTGACGACCCTGCCGGCAAAGACTGCTCGCGACCCCTCCCACTCTTCCTCAATCGACAGCGGGTAGTTCTCAGGACACGAGCACGCGCTCGTGGGCGCTGGCCGCACCGCAGGCGGGAGCCCTAGCAGCAGGGCGATGGCGGCAAGCCGGAGGAGCCACGGGCGCATTGGGGGCAGGGTAGCAGGGGGAGGCAAGGGCTCAGTGGTCGACGCCTATACTGGCGTCCGCCATGACGAGGCCCGAACGGCGCCCCAAGACCATCTACCTGGCGAGTCCGTACGGGTTTTCGGTGCAGCAGAAGGCGTTGCTGTTGCCGGAGCTGGTGGCGGCGCTGGAGGGGTTGGGGCTGGAGGTGTGGGAGCCGTTCGAGCGGAACAACCAGGTCGACCGGGCGGAGCGGGACTGGGCCTGGCGTATCGGGCAGGCAGACTTCCGGGACGTGCGGGATTCCGACGGGATCTTCGCGGTCGTGAACGGGGTGCCGCCGGACGAGGGGGTGATGGTGGAGCTGGGGATGGCGATCGCGCTGGGCAAGCCGACGTTCCTGTTCCGCGACGACTTCCGTCGCGCGACGGACAGCGAGAACTACCCGCTCAACCTGATGCTGTTCACGGGTCTGCCGCCGGAGGGGTGGCGGGACTCCTGGTACGAGTCCGTCGAGGAGCTGGCGGATCCGGAGAAGGCGCTCGCGCGCTGGGCGCGCGCTTAAACGAGCGCTACGGCTACGGTTTCCTCACTTCGACCAGGTACTTCGCCGCGTAGAACCCGAGTTCCTCGCCCGCGTCCAGTCGTTCCTGGAGGGCGAACAGGTACCGGAGATGGGTCTTCACGGTGAAACCCGGCACCTCCCAGGGGGTGGCCTTCAGGTAGTAGACGATCGCGCCCACGTCGGCGAACAGCAGACGGCCCTCCCACTCCTCAAGGGTCACGATGGTCAGGCCGGCCGCTTCCAGCAGCGATACGTACTTCTCGGGCGTCGCGTCTGGCCACTGCGGCTCTGCATCGAAGGCGGCCAGCAGATCCCAGGCCCACATTCCATGCACCTGCTGGGTGAGGAAAGCGCCGTCCGGAGCGAGGATGCGGGCGACCTCTCGCGAGTTGAAGGCGGCGTGCCGGTTCAGCACCAGGTCGAATTCGCCGCTGGCGAACGGCATGGGCGCCGTGTCGGAGAGCGCCGCTCGGACCACCGTCGCGCCCACGGCCGAGAGCCGCCTGGTCGCAAGCTCAACGTTCGGCGGGTAGTCCTCGGTGGCGACGACCCTGGCGGGCCAGTGGTCCCGCAGGCTCAGCAGCTTCTCGCCGCCGCCGGTGTCCATGTCGACCACCGACGACGAGCGCGCCATGAGTTCGGCGGCGCGGTCCAGGTACGACCAGGGCTCTCGGCCCTCGTCCATGCGGCCGTGGAGGTAGGAGAAGTCCCAGCCGCTGAAGGGCTCCTGCTCTTCCCGCAGCCAGCGGTCGACGAGTTCGTCGCGTGAGATGGTTGTGCGCTGCCTGTCCCCTGCCTGAACCGGCGGGGGCTAGTAGAGCATCCGGCCTTCGATCTGGGCGGTGGTGATCCAGAGCTCGATATCGCGGATGGCCTGGGCCATGGCCTGACCGATGAGGTCGAGTTTGCGCACCTGCTCGATGCGGGGGGTGGCCTGCTCAAGCTCTCGCTTGGAGAGCAGCTCCCGGAAGATGTGGCAGGCGTCCACCAGACAGATCATGACGACATCGCGCGGGTCCGGGATCTCGTCGCTGAAGAGCACGCCCATGAGGCGCAGTTTCACTTCGCGCTCGGCCTTACCGTCGACCATGGGGTAGCGGCGGGTGCGGAAGACCCAGAGGAAGCGGTCGTCCTGGCGCTCGAGGATGCCGCTATCGACGAGGCGCTGGAGCACCTCCTCGCGGATCTCGGGGGCGCGCTGCGCCGTGCGCTCGACCCAGAAGCGGGGGTCACGCGTCTCCTCGGCGGCGATGTCGGCGAGGGTGGCGTCGAGGAGGCTGTCGCCGAGGGGGGTGGAGTCGACCAGGATGAGGTTCTCCAGGTCGGTATCGATGCGGTTCTCCAGCGCCAGGTCCATGAGCACGGCGCCGGCGAGCGCACGGTCGACGGACCAGTTGGGCACATGGACGAAGGTCCCGTCCTCGTCGCGGAGCAGAAGCAGGATGATCTCTTCGGCGAATCTCAGCATTGTTCCCAGCGCCTCCCTGACGCGGGTCATGCTACACAGGTCCGGGAAAAGGACCGGGGTGGGGGTGTAAGCGGCCTAACCCGAGGTTCAGTCCTCAGGCGCGACCGGTATCAGGCTCCCGGAGCGGTTCAGCCAGTAGGGAGAATTTCTACAGAGGCGGTGCAGCCGGGTACGTTCACCAGCGCGGAATCGCAGGAGAGAAGGGGAACGTCGAGTGCCTCGGCCAGGGCGAGGTAGAGGCCGTCGTAAACGGTGACGTTGTCTCGAAGCTCGAAGGCTCGAGGCAGAAGCCATCCATGCGCGTATCGCTGGATCGGCAAGCGCACCAGGTTGTTGAGGGAAGCACTAGCCCTGGGAGCAGTCATCTGCCCCTGGTGTGCCAAGCGCCGCAGTGCCTGTCCCACCTCGGCATCGAGAAGGTGAGGGGCGCAGACCGCCTCATCCCGCTCGATGCGCATCCCCATTTCCACGCCCGCCGGTGCATCGCGGTTCAGGAGCAACTCAACCACGACGGAGGCATCGGCGACGATCACCGCGCCTCACGTTCGGCCCGGATGATCTCGGCTGGCGTCTCCGTGGGGTGGACGGGCTCCTGTGCCCGTATCCGCGCCAGCAGCTCTTCAATGGGCGGCACCTCCAGCGACCGCTTCAGATCGCGGAGCAGGTAGTCAGAGAGGCTTATGCCTGCACGAGCGGCTCGAGCTTTCGCTTCACGGTGCACGTCATCGGGGACGTTGCGGATCTGGATCATCTTGGACATGTGCTCCACATTATCACATGTGCTGCACATGCAGTGGGAACATCGGGGACAACCTCAGTCAGTCCTCGTCGCCGGGCTCCTCGGGCGCGGCGCTGGCCCCCGCGGATGCGGTCACAACGGCCATGTCGGGGAACTCTTCGGGCATGAGGATGAACTCGGGGTAGGCCTCGATTCCGAGCTCTCCGGCGTCCTGCCCCATGTGCTCCACCTCGGGCGACACGCGCACGCTCACGGTCCTGGCGAGAACCTGCCACAGCACCCACGAGACCACGAACACGAACCCTCCGACCGCCGCCACGCCGGTGATCTGCGCGCCGAAGTCGCCGCCGGCGGCGATGCAGACCGCGAGCGTGCCCCAGATGCCGGCGAAGAGGTGGGCGGGTACGGCGCCGACGACGTCGTCCAGCTTTAGCTTCTCGAGGAGCTTGATACCGAGGGTGCAGATAACGCCGCCAATGGCGCCGATGATGATCGCCCAGTAGTGCTCGGTGATGTCGGGTCCGGCGGTGATGGAGACGAGCCCGGCGATCGCGCCGTTGAGTCCGGCAAACAGGTCGATTCGCCTGAGGACGAAGCGCGAGACGGCGAGCGCGGCCATGACACCCGCAGCCGCCGCGAGGTTCGTGTTGACCAGCACATTGCTCATGGAGACGGCATCGAAGGCGCTGGAGAGGGCAAGCTGTGATCCGCCGTTGAAGCCAAACCAGCCGAACCAGAGGATGAAGACCCCGAGCGTGACGACGAGGATGTTCGACGGCGGCGTAGGTCTCACCTTCCCGTCGGCGCTGAACTTCCCCAGCCTCGGTCCGATAACGAGGATGCCGGCAAGCGCGGCCCAACCACCGACGCCGTGCACGATTGTCGAGCCGGCAAAGTCCTGGAAGCCGAGGTCGGCGAGCCAGCCGCCGCCCCAGGTCCACGCTCCCACGACGGGGTAAATGACCGCGGTGAGCACGAGGGTGAAGAAGAAGAAGGGCCACATCTTGACGCGCTCGGCAAGGGCGCCGGAGACGATGGAGGCGGCGGTCGCGACGAAGACCATCTGGAAGAACCAGTCCGACATCGTGGCGTGGCCGTTCTCGACAACGGCGGCGGCATCCCCCGTTCCGTCGAGAAGGGCGAGCTCGGCCTCCGAGGACTCATAGAACAGGTTGAAGGAGCCGATGAAGTCCCCGACGACATCGACGTACATGAGGTTGTAGCCGATAACGAAGTAAGCGAGCCCGGCGATCGAGTAGAGACCGATGTTCTTGAGGCAGATCATCGAGGCGTTCTTGGTGCGGACGGAACCGGACTCCAGCATGGTGAATCCGGCGCACATCCACATGACCAGCGCCCCCCAGATGAGGAAGGCGAAGGTGTTGAGGACGAATTCGGTCTCGCCCTCGACTCCCGCCGCCTGGGCGATGGCGGGGCGGGCCAGGAAGAGGGCGACCGCCCCGGCGACCGCTAGCGCGAGGATGGTGAATGGCCAGCGATGGGAACGGAGTTTGGCGACCATACGGGGCCCTCCCCAGTCTGCTGCAGGACGCGCGCGCCGAGAGCACACGAACCGGATATATGCGGATCGCAAGGGCCTCAGTGAGACCTGTGGCGCCCGCTATCGGGCCCCGGAAGCGGGCTAGGCTCCGGGGGGACGGTAGGGCACGTTCATGGCGATGGCCTCGTCGACTGCCTCTGGCGTCACGAGAACGGTGACGCTGACATCGAGCGCGCCGGGCGTGCCAATGGCGAGGGAGACGGCGGCGGCGGTCGTGTCGTCGGGAAGGTCGGCGGTGATGAAGAGATCGCTCTTGCCGAACGCGTAGTAGAGCGACTCCAGGCGTCCGCCTACGCCCTCAATAGTCTCCGCGAGAGCCGCCCTCCTGCGCGTGCCGCCCTCCTTGAGCAGGCCCACGAGGCCTGATTGCGTGTAGTTCCCCTGTAGCAGGTACTTTCCCATCGATCTCCCTCCTCAGGGTGATGGGCGTATGCCTACCAGCGACCTGCATGAGCGGTCAAGGAACGTGAGCGGCGGCCAGCCTCGACAGCCGCGCACGCGTGTACCGCATCACGCTCGGGAGCGCCCACGGTGGAGCTGGCTTGAGTCCCGGGTTCAACGGCTTTGAGTGGCCCGGCGCGACAAGGCGTACGGCTCCCGACAGGATGAGTTCGTTCTCCCAACTCCGAAGTGGCAGGAATACCCTCTACAGGTCTTGTCGCAAACGATCCGCGGGGGTCCGATACTGGGGCGAACGGGCAGACTCAAGACAAGCCCAGACTGGCTGGAGTTGACAATGGCATTCGCGCATCCGGAGTTCCTCGTTTCGACCGACTGGCTGGCGGAACACCTGGCGGACGACGACGTCCGCGTCTTCGAGACGACCGTCTTCCTGCGTCCCCGCAACGGCGGTGGCCGTAGCGTCGAGTCGGGACAGGCGGAGTACGAGTCGGGACACCTCCCCCGCGCGGGATTCCTCGACCTGCAGGGCGACTTTTCCGACAACGAGCAGCGCCTGCGTTTCATGATGCCCTCCGCTACGGCGTTCGCCGAGGCGGCCGGACAGCACGGCATCTCGGAGTCATCGAAGCTGATCCTCTACGACCGCTCGGGGTCGATGTGGGCCGCCAGGCTGTGGTGGATGTTCCGGTCGATGGGCTGCGAGGGCGCAGCGGTGCTGGATGGCGGCTGGCGTCGCTGGAGCGCTGAGGGCCGGGCCGTGTCGACGGATGCGACGACGTACAAACCCACAACCTTCACGCCGACCGCCGATCCGGCTCGCTTCGCCGACCTGGACGAGGTCAGGGCGTTCATCGAGTCGGGCGGCACCGGCGGTAGCTGCCTGATCAACGCCCTGGGACGAGAGCAACATTCGGGCGCCGACGGCGGGCAGGTCTACGGGCGTCCCGGGCACATTCCCGGCTCGACCAATGTGCCGGCGATGGAGCTGGTCCACCCCGAGACCGGCCTCTACCGCCCGGCGGAGGAGCTGGCGTCGCTCTTCGAACAGGCGGGCGCGGACAAGACGCAGCGCGTGGTCACGTACTGCGGCGGCGGCATCGCCGCCTCCAATGACGCCCTCGTCCTCTCGCTGCTCGGCTTCGACAACGTCGCCGTCTACGACGCCTCGATGTCGGAGTACGCCGCCGATCCGTCGCTGCCGCTGGAGGTCGACTGAGCGCGTCGGGGACCTGTACAGGCCTCGGTTTCTCCGGCTGAGGCTGCGCGCTCCCATGCCTGACAAGTTCACCTGCGTCTCAGCGACAGCGGGACACCCGCGGGAAGCTACCTCAGCTGGAATGGCCTGCCATGAGCCAGATGCTCGGTAGACTGGCCTGGCTGGCGACAGCCCGCCCATAGATCACCATCCTCGTCCTCCTCATCGTCACCGTTGCCCTGGGCGCAGGGGCCACGCGGCGCGCGCCGGTGGTAGAAGGTGCAGCCCTGGCCTTCCTTCCGCCCGGGAACGCCGTCGGCGAAGCGATTACTGAGATCGATGAGCTTTTCGGGGACTCTGGCGCCGTCAGTGTCGTCACGCTCGTCTTCCGTGGGGAGGCGCTCACGCCCGCCGGGCTCTCCCAGATGGATGCTCTCATCGATGGCATCGTCGCCGACCCGCGCGTGCGCGACCTCCTGGCCCCCGGCGATCCGGTGGTCGCGCCCAGTTCCCTGATCAAGACCCTGCTCCAGATGGACGGCCTTGAGTCGGTGACGCAGGCGGAAATCGATTCCACCCGCAGCGCCCCGGGGATTCAGGAGGCGCTCGCCGCTCTGACCGGAACCGACACCGACGGCACGCCGGTCGCCATCGCCACCATCCGCCTGATCGACACGGACGACGAGAGAATCCAGGACGCTGAACGGACGATCAACGAGCTGGCGGCCGCGGACGATGGCCCGCTGCGGGTGAGCAGCGTGTCTGCCCTGGTGATTGAGGATGCGTACAAGAAGGCCACGGAAGAGGGGACGGCGCCGCTGATTGGGCTGGCGCTCCTGCTGATCGCGGCGCTGCTTCTTCTCTTCCTGCGCACGCCTGCGGATCTGCTGCTCACGCTGGGGGGGCTGCTCATCGCGCTCATCTGGGTGATCGGCGCGGAGGGCTGGCTCGGGCCGGACGCACTGGACCTTATCGGACCCCCAAGCTCGCTCACGGCACTGGATCCAGAGCTGTTGCAGGAGTTTCTCGACCGACTCAGGGTGAAGGATCCCGCCGTCGCGCACGTGCTGGTCGACAATCCCGAAGGCGTCGATTCACTGCTGATCCAGTTCCCCGCCTACACGGGCGATCCAGATGCGACGAAGGCACTCCAGGAGGACATCGAGGCGCTCTGGTTCGGCGAAGACGGGACTGTCACGGCCAGTTCCGGCAGCATCATCTCGCTCACGGTCACAGACGAGATCACGGGCCGGCAGACACAGGCGATCAGCACGACCATCGCGGTGGCGGTCGGCATCCTCGCAATCTTCTTCTGGGTAACGCTGCGGCAGCCGGTGCTGGCGCTCGTCGCCGTGGCGCCCATCGTGTTCGTCCTCATCTGGGTGCTCGGCACGATGGCGCTCCTGGGTATTCCCTACACGCTGGTTACCTCGATCATCACGGCGCTCTCGATCGGGATCGGGGTGGACTACACGATCCACATCATCCATCGCTACCGGGAGGAGTTCTCCCGCCTGCGTAACCCCGAGCAGGCCGCCATCTGGACGCTCGCGACCGCTGGTTCGGCGCTGTTGGGCTCTGCGCTGACGACGGCGCTCGGGCTCGGAGCGCTGGTGCTCTCGCCGCTGCTCGCATCGCAGCAGTTCGGCATCACGGCGGCGATCACGATCGCGTACTCGTTGATCGTCTCGATCGTGCTTGTGCCGCCCGCGATGACGGTCTGGGGCTCGTATCAGAACATGCGACTGCGCTCGATGGTGGAGCGGACGTGGGCCGAGCTGGACGTGGCGATCGAGGACGTACACCGGCGCCACGAGCAGGAACAGCAATCGTCGTAGCCAATGAGTGACGAGGGTCGCCAGTTCCTGGCGGCTTTCATGGCAGTGACGAGCCTCGGGTGGTTGCGCCTCAGGCCGGTAGCTCGTGCCTCCGCTCGGAGATGACGAATTTCAGCTTCTTGCTGAGAGACAGCGACGGAAACGGGTTGATCCTGAGCTTCTGGTTCGCGGGGGACACTTCGATCATGAAGTAATGCGCCAGCATCAACAGGTTGATGCCCAGTTGCAGCTCCATCCACCGCGAGCCGAGACAGGTATGCGTGCCCAGCCCGTACGGGGCGTACGCGGAACTGCGATGCTCCTCGCGCGGAGGCAGGTAGCGGTCGATATCGAAGGAGTGGGGATCGGGGAAAACGCGATCCATGTAGTGCAACCCGCGCGATTGCGCGGTTTCACCCCCTGAGGTGGTAGCGCCTGAAGAGGACTACTCGTCGGCGGGGAATAGCACGACGCGTACGTAACGGTCCTCAGGTAGGTAGCGCCGAGCTGCGGCCGCGACCTCCTCCAGGGTCAGCGCCTCCAGCCACTCGTCGAAGCGATTGATCTCGGTGAGCGACTCACCACGCTGCATCGCAGCCTCAATCTGATTGAGCCAGAAACCGTTGTCCCGCACCTGTTCCTCGCGGGAGGTGCGCAGCAGCTCCTTGACCGTGTCCAGGTATTTCTGCTCACCCCCCTCCCGCAGCCAGTCCAATTCTGCTTTCACCTCTTCCGCGAGCTCTTCGACCCGGGAAGGGTCGCTACCGAAGATGATGGCTACCTGGTACTCGTGATCAGGCAGGGACCTGATGTTCGCGCTCACGCTGATGTAGTAGGTGCCGCCCAGCTCTTCCCGTACTCGCTCGCGCAGACGGATGCCGAGCATTTCCCCTGCTACCGAGAGCGTGAGCGCTTCCCGGCGGCTCCACGCTGTGTCCCCCGCGTACACCAGGATGCTCTGGCTGCGTGGTTCGATGCCCTTACGGACGACGTGCTCTTCTACGCCGCTCGGTGGGTCAACCCCGAGGTCCCGCCACTGCTCAGCACGCCCGCTCGTCGGCAAGCTGGCCAGATAGGTGGTGGTCAACGAGCGCAGATCGTCCCAGTCGAAGGCGCCCACGAACACGAAGGTTGCGTCGCCCAGGTCGGCGAACCGGTCGGCGTACACGGCTTCCGCTCGCTCGAGGCTGAGTTCTTCCAGCAGATCGAGGGTGAGGGGCCGGCGCCGGAAGTGATTCTGGCTCAGCACCGTGTTGGCGGTGTCGTAGAGAGCTGCATCCGGCTGGGTGGCGCGAGCCTCAGCGGTGCTGCGCAGCCTCGCCTCGTACGTCGAAAAGTAGACCGGGTCGAGCCGCGGCTCGGTCGCGTAGAGCGTGATCAACTGGAACAACGTCTCCATGTCTTCCGGGGAGGCGCTGCCGCCCAGGCCTTCGAACAGTTCCCCTATGTAGGGGGACACCGAAACCCTCTTGCCGGCCAGCAGCTTGTCCAGGCTGACACTGTCGTGCAGACCGGCGCCACTGCCGTCAACCAGCGCCGCAGCGTACAGGGCGGAGACGTGATCCGCGTCGGCGACCAGCGAGTGCCCGCCGGGGCTGTGGGCGCTGAACAGCACTTCGTCATTGCGGAAGTCGGTCTGCTTGGCGATGACGGTGATGCCGTTGGAGAGTTTCCACCGCCGGGCATCGATGGACTCGATTCGCTCTTCCCCGGTGATGCTCCCCGGAGTAGGGAGCGTTGCCAGGAGCGGGACGTCGTCGAAGGCGTCTACGTACGGCTCCACCACCAGTGCGTGTGCCCCATCGAACTGTGTCCGCACCGCGGCGGCCAGTTCGTCGTCTGGGCTGGAGTCAATCCCCTCGGGGCGCAGAACCAGGAGCACCGTGTTCCCAGGCTGCGTCCAGGAAGCGGCCACCTCATCGACCTCCGCCAACGAGACCAGCGGCAGGAGCTCCTGGTAGAGCTGCCACTCCGCCTCAATGCCGGGAACGGGCGCGCCGCTGAGAAAGTGGTTCCTGAGCGACTGCGCCAGCCGGCCCGACTCTTGCTGGTCACGTTGCTTGTAGACGCTCTCCACCGACCTCAACAAGTTGACCTTCTCTCGAGCCAGCTCGGTGGCGGTAAAGCCATGCTGCCCGACGCGCTGCATTTCCTCCAACAAAGCCGCAAAGCCGCGCTCGACGCCGTCCTGCTCCACCACCACGGAGAGGGTCACGATGTCCAGTGGATCAACGAACGAACCGCGCCCGCCTGCAGCCTGCAGGTAAGGGGGATCGGCGACCTGGCCCCGCTCGAACAGCCGCGCATTCAGCATCGTGAAGGCGAGCCCTTCCACCACGGCGCGCCGGAGCGCGGCCACATCCTGGCCAGTGTCGGGGGCGAGCTTGAGGACGAGGGTCAACTGGGTACCTGGCGCCTCGGGATCGGTGAACACGTTGATGCGCAGGTCATCGTGCTCGGGAATCTCGAAGCGGGGCCGGTCGGTGGGGGGTGCGACGGCGGCACGCTCCTGGGGAGCCTCCCCCTCGGGGGGCGGCGCAAAGTGCTGTTTCACCTTGGCCTCGATCAGCTCGGGATCGAAGTCGCCCACGGCGACAACGGCCATCAGATCAGGTCGGTACCAGCGCTCGTAGAACGCCCGCAACTGCTCCACGGGCGCGGTTTCGATGACCTCGGGCAGGCCGATGGGGCTCCGGTCAAGGTAGCGGGAGTCACCGAACAGCAACGGGAACAAGCTGTCCTGCCAGCGAGAGGAGAACCCCTGGATGATGCGCCACTCCTCCATGACGACCTTGCGCTCCAGCTCCACCTCGTCGGGAGAGAGGGTCACCGCGTAGGCCCAGTCACTGAGAATCTGGAACGCCGTCTCGATGATCTCGGGATCGTCGGTCGGAATCTCCAGGAAATAGACGGTGGTGTCGTAGCTGGTTGAGGCGTTCAGGTCGGCGCCAAAGGTGCTGCCGATGGACTCCAGGTAGTCGACGATCTCCTGCTTGGCGAAGCGCTCCGTTCCGTTGAAGGCCATGTGCTCGACCAAGTGGGCCAGCCCGCGCTGTTCCTCCTCTTCCAGGACGGAACCAGCCTTCACGACAAGCGACAGGTGCGCGCGGCTGCGGGGCTCCTCGTTGTGCCTGATGTAGTAGGCCAGACCATTACTGAGGGTGCCGCGAACCACGGCGGAATCGAAGGGCAGCGGAGCGTCGGGGCTGGAATCCACCGCTACCGCTACCGCTGTGGCGGTGGGGGCCGGGGTGGGAGTGGGCGTCTCGGCCACCGCCGTGGCCGTGGCCGTGGGAGTGGGCGTGGCTGTGGTGGTGGGTTCGGGAATTGCCGTAGGCGTCCGTTCCACGGGCGTAGCGGTGCTGGATGGCGTTGCATCTGCACTGGGGGAGGGGTCGGAACCGCATCCCACCAGCGCAACGGCCATCAGCACGACGCAGACAAGGGCTACCACTGACTTCAGAATTACGTTCATCTATCTCGTTTCCGGCATCCGCCCTGCCTCAGGAGGGTTCGAGCAGGGAGATTCGCGGGCGGGCAGCCGTGCGGGCATTCTCCCCAACCCACCCGCTGTGCGCAGCCCCTTGGAGCTGCCACGGAGCGGTGGGCTCGCGGCGGCCGCTCTGTGCCCCATTAGGTTGGGCGTGGATTCCCCCGCGGCCACGAGCAGCGCTGGTAAGCTGACCGAAATGCGGAATATCGGATGTACCGACGGGCGCACTTCTCAGCGGTCACGCCCTTCCGTTGGCCTGGGAAAGCCAGGAGGACGAAAGCTCGCCGATGACCATCGATGACGGCATCGTCCGAATCGCTCACAGCTCGGATCTTCACATCGACTCGGGTTCGGAGCTCACGGTCCTGCGTTCGGTATTAACCGCCGGTATTGAGGCCGATGTACTGATACTCGCCGGCGACGTGTTCGAGCACAATCGTCTTCCGCTGCAGCTGATCGACGAAGCCACTCGACTCCTCAGTGATGCCGGTCTTCCGGTCGTCATCCTTCCGGGTAATCATGATTGCCTGGGAGAGAACTCGGTCTACGTCCGGGGCGGCCTTGGGGACCCCGAGAATGTGTCCGTGCTGGGAGTGACCAACGGCGAGACCCTCCACTTCCCATCCCTTGACCTGTCGGTCTGGGGGCGTCCGCATCGTGACTATGAAAATATGGCGCCCCTGGCGCAATCGCCGAAGCGGTTGGCCAGGAGGCACATAGCGGTCGCCCACGGTCACTTACATCAGAGCCCCGAAGATCACGAGCGGTCCTGGCTCATTCGCAACGACGACCTGGCGGCGGTCGATGCTGACTATGTGGCGTTGGGGCATTGGGACCGCGCTGTCCACGCGCGCGGGCGGCACCCCCACGCGTACTACTCGGGAAGCCCGCAGCTCGCGGGAACGATGAACATTGTCGAAATCGACTCGGCCGGCAAGGTTTCCGTCGAGCGAACGCCCCTGACGGGCAAGGGAGCGCGAACCGACCTGTAGCCGCCACAGTCGGAAGACTGGGGTGCCGGGTTTCGGGGTCGGTCCACAGCCACATCTGAGGTCCGCCCGCAGCGACATCTCCGCCGAGCGGCTACGCGTCGAACGTTCCAGCGGAAGCACTCTTGACATCGTTTCAGCTACTGTGCAAGCTGCCACCGTAGCCTCTGATAGAGGCTTGCGTATGGCCCAAATGTGGGCCTTGAAGATCTGGCGGACCTCCTCCCCTCCCGTGGAGTCCGAGAGCCGATTTGAGGCTCCGGTGCGATGCGCGAACCAAGGCGATCGTCGCGAACGCAGAGGTGGTAGTGATGCCAGAGGGCACCGTCCGATACGAAGTAACAGACCGCGTGGCGCATGTGACGTTGAACCGCCCCGAGGTGGGCAATGCGCTCAACGAACAGATGCATGCCGAACTGAGCGACGTGTGGCGGAGGACCAACGAGGACGAAGGCGTCTGGTCCATTCTGCTCACAGCCGCCGGCGACGACTTTTGCGTCGGCGAGGACTTCGCGGAGTGGGCAGAGTACGCGCGATCCGACGAAATGCCGCCGCGGTGGCGGGCAGCCGAGGATTGGGCGGGGCAGTACCGCGGGGAGGGTCCGTCACTGGGATTCCCCGAGCCTGAGGCTGGACTTCCCGGGAAGCCCCTTATCGCCGCTATCCAGGGACGTTGCTCGGGGAGCGCAATGCTCTTCCTCGCTCACAGCGACTTTGCGATTTGTGCGGACGACGCCGGATTCAGCATTCCAAATGTCCAGTACGGCCTCGGCGCGGCGGAGGAGATCATCTCGCTGACGCGCATGAACGTGTCACGAGCCGCCATTTCCCGACTTGCCCTGCTGGGTGAAACGATGCCTGCGGAACGAGCGCGGGAACTCGGCCTGGTCATCGAGACCGTCCCGTCCGCGCAATTGGCGGAACGGGCGGAGGAACTGGTCACCACGCTCACGCGTGAGTCTGCCCCACTGGCCGTGCGAGGCTCGAAGGCCGGCATCTGGAACACGATCGACCTTCCGTTTGACGCAGGAAACAGATGGGCGCACGAGTACCTCAATGAGGTCCGGTTCCGTTCCGAAGATTCACGCGAGGGCCCTCGCGCGTTCGCCGAGAAGAGGAAGCCGCAGTGGCAAGCAAAGTGACAGAAACGGACCAGGAAGCTGAGGTCGGCATGGATCCCAATTACTCGACAATTCGATACGAAGTGGTCAATCACGTCGCCTACGTGACCCTCAATCGTCCAGAACGGCTCAATGCCCTCGATGAGGTCATGCACAAGGAGTTGACCGACGTCTGGATGCAGATAAACCTGGACGATGACGTCACGGTCGCGGTCGTAACCGGCGAAGGGCGGGCGTTCTGCACCGGCGCCGACGTGCGCGAGGCCGCGGAAGCCCAGTCAGGCGGTCGCGTTGGCCCCGAGCGCTGGGAAAAGGGCGGCGACTGGATTTACCAGTTCGGCGTCACGGGCAAGGAACGCTACATGCGACGGGGCATGCCGCAACCGACACACGGGATGCCCGGAAAGCCTCTGATCGCAGCGATCAACGGGATGTGCGCCGGTGGCGGCCTTCACTTCGTTGCGCAGGCAGACTTCGCGATCGCTGCGGACGACGCGTCGTTTTTTGACCCGCACGTAAACGTCTGCGTCGTTCCGATGCACGAGACCTTCGTCATGACGAGGACAGTCCCGCGTCCCATCGCCACGGCTATTGCCTTCATGGGGAAGTACTGGCGAGTCGACGCTCAACGGGCATTCGAGCTCGGTCTTGTGACAGAGGTCGTGCCGCGCGCGGAAATGATGGACCGCGCCAGGGAAATAGCCGAATTGATCGTGGCGCACTCATCGCCCATGGCCATGTTCGGCGCCAAGGCGAACATGTGGGGAAGCTTCAACCTGCCGTACGAAGAGGCAAAGAAGTGGAACCACGTCTACCTGAATCAAGTTCGTTTCTTCTCGGATGATGCGAAGGAAGGTCCCCAGGCATTCGCTGAGAAGCGTCCGCCGAACTGGGCCAAACCGGAGCTGAAAGTTCCGTGGATTGATTCGAAGAGGGGGGAGTAACCATGGTTTTCGAGCCAACCTACGGAACAGTCCTGTACGAGCTGGAGAATGGCGTCGCCACGATGACGCTGAACGTGCCCGAGCGGCTGAATGCCTTCAGCGGCCAGATGCACGCCGACATGCTCGAAACGTACCTCGAAGTGAATCGTGACCCGGACGTCCGGGTGATGATTATCACGGGCACGGGCCGAGCACTGAGCGTCGGCGCCGACATCAAGGAAGAAGCCGGTGGCCAGGCCGGCGGACGCGGTGGCGCCGATCGGCGGATACCCATGCTTGACTTCATCGGAAGCTACCAGCACAAAGAGTATCCGGGCCTGTCGAAGTTCGGGTTGGCGGATCGTGCAAAAGGCATTCCCGCCAAGCCCGTCGTGACCGCCGTCAACGGGATGTGCGCGGGTGGTGGACTGCACTTCCTTGATACGGCGGACATTGTCATTTGCGCGGACGACGCTGAGTTCTTCGATCCTCACGTGAATGTCGCCATCGCGGCCTGCGGTGAGACGCTGGGCATGGTCCGCAACCGCCAAATGCCACGAGGGGAAGCGCTTCGCGTCGCAATGATGGGCCTGAGGTACCGCATTTCCGCTGAGCGTGCGTATCAGGTGGGTATCGTTTCGGAGGTGGTCCCCCGTGACCAGCTGATGACGCGCGCGATGGAGCTCGCGCTCCGCCTCGCGCAGTCATCGCCGCGCGCGGTCTCCGCGACCGTCGCTGCCTTGTGGGACACCTGGAGCCTCCCGTATACGCAGGCGCGGCAGTTCGGGGCCGTCTACGACCAGACCGTACGGCGAGAGCCCGATGCCCGTGAAGGCATCCGGGCGCGGGCGGAGGGTCGCGTTCCGAATTGGGCGCCGCCCACGCTGGACGGTACGGCTGTCGCCGCAGCCTCCCCGAATCCGGCTTGATCGAGGGGGCATGATGGAAGCGGCCGCCCTTGGCCACCTCCGTGTCCTTGAGATGGGCGGAGGAACCGCGCTCTCCTATGCCGGAAAACTCCTCGGTGATTTCGGCGCCAACGTTATCAAAGTCGAACTGCCGGGCGGAGATCCGGAACGTCGACCCTGGCCTTCGGCAGGGGCAGCCTCTAAAGACAGCAGCCCCGTGTTCGACTACTTCAATGCGAACAAGCGCAGCTGCATCGTCGACTACCGCCTGGGGTCCGGGCGATCCATTGTCTCGTCGCTCCTGGAGTGGGCCGGTGTTCTGATCACGTCAATTCCGGAGCTCGAGACGCAGAGTCCTGGATTCGTACGGGACCACATCGAGGGACCCGCCGGCAGTGGTCGAATTACTGTCTCCATCTCGCCCTTTGGGATGTCCGGGCCCTACGCACAGTACAAGGCGAGCGAGCTCATCCTCCAGGCGCTTGGGGGGTTGATGTCGCTCACGGGCTACAACGATCGTGAGCCCCTGCGAGAGTGCTTTTCCCAGGCAGGGCTCTGGGGTGGAATCACCGGGGCACTGGCGGCGCTGGTCGCGGTTCATGAGAAACGGGGCTCCGGTAGCGGCGACATCGTCAACGTTTCGCTACTTGAGTGCCTCGCGTCTGGCCTTCAATCCTCCCTGCTGTACTACTCGTACATGGGTGCGACACGGGGACGGACGGAGCACATCGGCGGCGGTCTCAACCAGATCACTCCCACCTCGGACGGGTACATCGTGCCCATGCTCGGGGGCTACGGCGATTGGCAGGCTCTTGCCACGTTCTTTGGCTGCGAAGAGTTGTTGGACGAACGCTTTGCAACGAACCAGGGACGGTTACGCCATGCGCCCGCCCTGGCCGAGCTTCTGGTCGCAGCCCTCTCCGAGCGAACAAAACTCGAGGTGTTTCACTCGGCTCAGGAGTGGGGATTCCCATTCGGCGTCGTTCAAACGCCAAGCGACTTGTTCGAGTGCCCGCAACTCCGTGATCGAGAGTTCTGGCAGACAATGGATGGCGCTGGAGGGGCCGGCCCCCTTGTCGTACCTGGAGCGCCGTTCAGGATGAGCGAAACTCCTTGGGCCGCGCGACTCAGTGCTCCATCGCCTGGCCAGCACACGCATGAAGTGCTGAGGGATATCTGCGATCTGTCCGAGCCGGAGTTCGATGCCCTCGTTGTCGCTGGGGTTACCGCATGACCACCCCACTCCCGTTGAGCGACATCAAGATTCTGGAGGTCGGCAATGCGCTGGCCGTGCCCCTTGCCACGCGCTTCCTCGCCGATATGGGCGCCGAAGTCATCAAGGTAGAGTCGTTGCAACGGCCAGAAGTGGGACGAGGCATCACCCACCCGGAGGGGAAGCCGGGCGCAAAGGCCTGGGAGACCGGGGGGTTCTATCAAGAGGCCAATCGCAACAAGTCCGGGATCACCCTGAACCTCGACACTCCAGCAGGCCGGACCGTTCTTTCCAAACTCGTGGCGGATTGTGATGTGGTGGTGGAAAACTATGCGCCGAGAGTTATGTCGAATTGGGGCATCGATTACGAGTGGCTGCGACGGTTCCGGGACGATGTCATCTACCTGTCGTCCTCGGGATTTGGACAGACAGGGCCGTGGAGGGAGTACAAGGCGTACGGCATGACGCTCGCGCCGACGGCGGGGCTCTCACACTTCACCGGTTATGCGGACAGCGCCCCCATCAAGAATGTCATCTCGTACACCGATTCGCCGGCAGCCATGATGAACGCCTTCGCCATCATGTGCGCGATCGAGTACCGCTCCGCCACCGGGAAGGGCCAGCGGATCGATTCATCCCAGTATGAGATCGGCGTGTCCCTCCTTGCCGAGGGTCTCATCGCAGCACAGGTACGTCCGGAATCGACGGGGCGAAACGGGAACCAGGATCCGATCTTCGCCCCCCACAACGTCTACCCCTGCGGCGGCGAAGCCGGAGGGTGGATCGCGATCGTTGTGCATGACGACTTCGAGTGGTCTCGCCTGTGCGCCGTGTTGGGGATGGCGGATCGGGATCAAGACCCGCGCTTCCTGACTGTAGGTCAACGATGGCAGAACCGAGAGGAGCTCGACGAGCTGGTCGCATCTCACACCGTTGCGTTCGAGCGCCGGGACCTGCAACGTCGACTCCAGGCGAAGGGTGTCTCCGCGGGGCCCGTGAACGACGTTCGTGATTTGTTCTTCGACCCTCAGCTGCGCGCAACCGCATTCTTCGAACGGGTAGAGCACTCCGACTCCGTCCCTGAATTCGGCGCACGGGTCTACCCCGGCGCAATGTGGTCCACCAGCCGGTTTGGGCGGCCTCGCCTGCGCTGTCCGGCCCCTACTCTGGGCCAGCACAACGAACCCGTTCTCCGCAATCTCGCGGGCATCACGACGGCCGAGCTGGAAGAGCTTGAAGCAGAGAACATCATCGGCTCGGAACCGACGCTCTCGAGGGCCATGAATGAGCGTTATCTGACCATTCCGGAAATGATGGACCGGGGCATGGTCGTCGCGTCGGATCCGGACTATCAGTCTCAATTGCATTCGCTCGCGAGCGGGCCGGAGGAGCGTGACGCCAATGGATTTTGAATATCCGGAGGCGGTTCGCATGATCCGCGACACCGTCAAACGATTCATGGACGAAGAGGTCATCCCTCTCGAAAAGCAGTACCACGATGATCACCTCCCGAAGGAGGTGGCCCAGGAACTCATGGGCAAGATCCAGGCGATCGGGATGTGGAACCTCAGCGTGCCGGAGGACTATGGAGGCGGTGGGTTGGGCGCGCTGGACATGTATCCCATTCGCGAGGAGATCGGGAAAAGCATCCTGGGCGCCGGGCATGCTGCCGGAAACCTGTTCTCGGCTCGGGTACCGGCTCAGCTCTACGGAGCCTCGGAGTCGGTAAAGGAGCGCTATCTCTACCCCGCGCTCCGGGGTGAGAAAACCACCTTCTTCGCCCAGTCGGAGGCCGGGAGTTCGGGCTCCGACCCCGCCTCCATGGAGACTACGGCGGTCCGTGACGGGGATGACTGGGTCATCAATGGCTCCAAATTCTGGATCAGCTACGCACATGAGGCCGATTTCGGCGTCGTCTTCGCGGTGACGGACAAGGAGAAGCGCAGCCGCGGAGGAATCACCGCGTTTCTGATCGACCGTGAGACACCCGGCTGGCGTGTCGTACGGCGAATCGACACGTTGGGCGGGCCGGGGAGGCGCCCGAACGAGCTGGTGTTCGAGGACTGTCGGGTTCCGCATGAACACGTGCTCGGGGATGTCGGGCAAGGGTTTGTCATCGCCCAAAAGACACTCAACAGGAACCGGCTTGGAATGGGTCCTGGGTCTGTTGGAAAAGCCGAGCGGGCATTGAAGATGGGTGTGGCGTACTCCGAACAGCGCAAGACATTCGGGGAACTGCTCGCCGACCGGCAGGCGGTGCAGTGGATGCTCGTCGACTCCGCCATTGAGATTCACGCGACCCGTTGGATGAGCCTTCATGCCGCATGGCGTGCCGATCAAGGTGAAGACATTCGGATGGAAGCTTCGATGGTAAAGGTGTTCGCCACCGAAATGCTGTGGAAGGTGGTCGACCGCATGATCCAGATCCACGGGGGCGTCGGCTTCACAACCGACTTGCCCCTGGAGTCCATGCTCCGCAATGCGCGGGGCAACCGAATCGTTGAAGGTCCTAGTGAAGTGCATCGGATGGCGATCGCTCGCCATCTCAGGAAGGGCGCATGGTTCTAGGTACGAGAGTTCAGCTGTCTTTGGAGGGAGCACGATCAGTGAGGGAACGGCGTCCGCAGTCTCTGTGGGCTCATGGTGACGAAGTGGAACATCGAGCGTATGCCAACGCGATGGCATCGCGTGAGGTCGATCGAGCGCAGCGCGTCTGTGCTGCAGGTCAAGGAAAGGAACAGAACAATGCGTAAAGAGATGAACTACTGGATCCGGCAGCGGCCGCTGAGCCGCCGGCGATTCCTGGCCGCCAGTGGTGTCGCTGCCGCTGGCGCCGCCGCGCTGCTGGCGGGCTGCGGCGATGATGACGACAGCCCCGCTCCCACAGAGGCAGCGGCCACAGAGGCAGCCGCCACGGAAGCAGCCGCCACGGAGGCAGCCACGGAGGCCGCCGCAGAGGCCGCCGCAGAGGCCGCCACGGAGGCAGCAGCCACGGAGGCAGCCGCCACGGAGGCAGCAGCCACGGAGGCAGCCGCGGAGGCGAGCGCCGGCCCGGTGCAAGGGGGGACTTTCAGGACCCTCTACCCTCGTGATGCCCCGACCTTGAACGTCGTGAAGGAGTCGACGTTCGCCACCCACCAGCCTCTGGGGCTCGTTTACAACCGCCTGCTCCAATACGTAGCCGGAGAGGACATCGCCTTCTCAAGCACCGCCATCGAAGGGGACCTTGCCCAGGACTGGGAGGTCAGCGGCGACGGTCTGGAGTACACGTTCAAACTCGCAGATGGAATCGCGTGGCAAGACGTCGCGCCCGTGAACGGACGAGCCTTTACGTCCGGGGACGTCAAGTACAGCGCGGAGTTCATTGCAGACGAAGAGAACTTGAGCCCGAGCAAGTCGCTCTACGCGGGCGTCGAGAGCATCGACACCCCGGATGACTCCACGGTGGTCTTTCGACTGTCAGCTCCGCGAGCAGAGTTCATCGAGAACATCGCAAGCCACTACGCACTCTCGTTCCCGCGTGAACTCATTGAGGGCGACGGCCTGGATGCAGCGGCGGTGGGCACCGGTAGCTTCATTCTGGAGTCCTGGGAGCCCGGCGTGGGGATGGACCTCGTGCGGAATCCCAACTACTTCAAAACCGGGCTTCCCTACATCGACAACGTGGAGTGGCGCGTCGTCCCCGATGCCTCTGCGCGCACGGCCGCTCTCCGCGGCCGTCAAATCGATGTCGGGCCGTACTGCTGCGGCCCCAGCCTCGGCGATATCGACGCGCTGACCGAAGAACTTGGCGACGACTACGACTTCGTGGAGGGAATCCGCTCCAACGGATACTTCCTGGCAATGCGCGGGGGCCCCGGGGACGATCCGCGGGTTCGCAAGGCAGTTTCCCTGGCGCTTCAACGCCAGCCGATCCTGGCCAACCTCTACGACGGTCGCGGAGTGATGCAGGGTCATGTCCCGCACGCAATGGAGAACTTCAGACTTCCTGAAGCCACGCTGCTCGAGTGGTACGGGGAATCTGACCTTGACGAGGCCAAGGCCAACCTCGAAGCGGCCGGATACGGCGACGGGTTTGACATCGAGATGATCGGCGCCGATAACGACACCGCCTCCTCTCTTTCGGTACTCGTGCAAGCCCGACTGCGGGAGCTTGGCATCAACATTTCCATCACGCCGGCCGACCGGGCGACGTACTTCGCCCGACTCCGAGACGGTGACTTCGAGTTCATTTCGCTTCTCGGTAGCACCTCGTGGAGCCTGGACTTCTGGCTGTCCCAGTTCTACCGGTCAGACGGGGGCCGCAACTACTTCAACTACGCGTCTTCGGACTACGATGCGCTCGCTGATCGCATCAGCACCGAAGTCGACACGGAGGCCCGCGTCGCCTTGTCACTGGAGGCCCAAACGATGCTCTACGCGGATCTGCCAACGATCCCTGTTGGACAGGGGCCGCAGGTGATGCCAATCAGCAAGAAGCTGAGCGGGTACGGAGAGCACTGGAGCTACGGGATGCCCGCTCTGGAGAAGTCGTGGTTCAACGCGTAGGGAGTGCCCATAGCACCTAAGAAGGGCGCCGGGCGCCGGGTTTCGGCTCGGCGCCCGGATGTCTTCAAGGAGAGTGCGGAGATTGCAGCGTTACATCGCCACGAGGCTCGTGTACAGCATTCCCGTGCTGATCCTCGTGGCGACACTGGTCTTTTTCTCTCTGCGCCTCGTTCCGGGGGATGTTCTTACCGCGCGCTTTGAGGACGACTCGCGCATCACGCCCGAAACCCTGGAAGCTATTCGGGACGAGCTGGGCATCAACGAGCCGGCGTGGAGACAGTATCTGCCCTGGATGGGGGGAGTCATCCGGGGGGACTTTGGCGACTCGCTTCTTACCGGAAGGCCAGCCAGCGACGCGATATTGAGGGGCCTGCCGATCACGCTCGAGATCGCGCTCTGGTCGACTCTCCTCTCGGTTCTGATCGGGGTTCCGGCGGGCATAGTCTCGGCGCTGTGGCGACACGGCCTGACGGACTACACGGCTCGTCTCGCGGCTGTACTCGGGCAGTCTGTCCCCAACTTCGTTCTTGCCACGCTGTTCGTTCTCTTGCCTGCGCTCTGGTTCGGTTGGTCGGCGCCCATTGGGTACAAGAGCATCCTTTCGGCCCCTCTGTCGCACTTCCAGCAGTTGGGACCGGCCGTACTGGTGTTGGGATTCTCGCTATCGGCCTCAATCATGCGAATGACCCGAAGCTCCATGCTGGAAGTACTCAGCCAAGAGTACGTGCTCGTCGCGCGGAGCAAAGGCATCACGGAACGAGCCGTTGTGTTCCGGCATGCGCTGAAAAATGCCTTCATACCAGTGCTCACGACGATTGGTAATCAGATGGGCTTTCTCATCGGTGGGTCAGTTATCGTTGAAAGTGTCTTTGGCCTCCCCGGACTAGGGCAAACGGTGTTGCAATCCATCCAGGTTCGGGACTATACGCAGGTACAAGGCGCCGTCGTCCTGATTGCACTGGGGTACGTGCTCATCAATTTGATCATTGACGTGTCCTACGGGTGGTTCGACCCACGAGTGCGATATGAGTAAACGAACGGCACTCGTATGGTGAGCGATATAGGGCTGGAGAAACAGTTCGGAGCGGATATTACCGATCGCTCTCCCTCTGCACTTGTTCGTACCGTGCGCTTCTTCAAGGGTTGGGACGCCATAGGTTTAATCTCTCTGGTCGGGATTATCCTCCTTTTGGCGAGCTCCATCGCTGCGCCCTTGATATCGCCATACGATCCGCTAAAAATTGAATTTGGCGCCGAGCTTCAAGCTCCATCCGCCGAACACCCCTTCGGGACCGATAATCTCGGGCGGGACGTCCTCAGCCGCGTCATCTTCGGTTCTCGAAGTGTCTTGCAGGTCGGCATCTCCGCCGTATTTTTCGGTGTCCTGGTTGGATCCTTCCTTGGCTTGCTTTCGGGCTACCTCGGCGGCCACCTGGATCTCTTTCTCCAACGCGTCATGGACGCGTTCATGGCATTCCCTACACTGATTTTGGCCCTGGTCGTTGTCAGTGTGTTGGGATCGAGCCCGATCAATACGATCATAGCGATCGCCACGATTCAGGTTCCGCTCATTAACAGGATTGTGCGCGGATCGGTAGTGTCTACGCGGGAGTATTCCTTCGTCGACGCAGCGCAGGTGATCGGTTGCAGCCCCTGGCGGATCATGACGCGGCACATAGCGCCGAATGTTGCGGCGCCGGTCATGGTCTTCGCCAGTTTGGCAGTCGCAAACTCATTTATCATCGTTGCGTCGTTGAGTTTTCTGGGTCTTGGAGCGGCTCCACCCACGCCTGACTGGGGTTCAATGCTGGCCGGCGACGGACGCCGGTTTATGGAGAGAGCGCCGTGGATGGTCTTGTTCCCGGGGATAGCAATCTCACTAGCGGTCTTCGCGGTCAACATCGTCGGAGATACGTTACGCGACGTCCTCGATCCGCGGCTGCGTCACCGGTAAATCTCCACCGCAATGCCATTGCGCAACGCAGGCAGCCGGTTCGCGCGAGGGCGCCAGACGTCGAAAGGGGTCAGTCATGGTTGAGGTGCAGCCGGAGGCTTCTGAGCTTCCGCTGGCGGGTATCAGGGTGCTCGAGATAGCGAGCTGGATTGCGGCGCCAGCGTGCGGTCGCATCCTGAAAGAGTGGGGGGCCGAAGTCGTGAAGCTTGAGCCCATCAACGGAGACGCGCTCCGAGGGATGGGCAATCCGGCGCGAATTCCCGGACTGAGCCCGCCCTTTGAGCTGACGAACCCCGGGAAGAGGAGCGTCGCGTTGAATCTGAAAGCCCCGGAGTCTCTGCCGCTCTTGCGGCGGATGGTTTCCGCGAGCGATGTTGTGCTGACCAACCTGCGCCCAGCCGGTCGGAGGGCCCTGGGCCTCGACTACTCAGAAGTGTCGGAGTTCGCGCCAAGCGTGGTGTTTTGCGTCGTCTCGGGCTATGGCTACGACGGACCCGCCGCCGAGCTTCCCGGATTCGACGGCGCCGCCTACTGGGCCGCCACGGGAATGGGCATGGCTATCAGCAGCGGCCTCGACGCACCCGTGGCGCCGCGGCCTGCTGTTGGAGACCATGCAACTGCCATGTCTGCTGCGGCGGGAATATGTGCAGCCCTTCTCGCCCGGACTCGCACCGGTCGTGGCCAGTTGGTCCATACATCCCTCGTCGGAAACGGGACGTTTCAGCTGGGATGGGACTATGCGAACCTCGCATGGGTAGGACAGTCTGCTCCGTCGCCGGATCGCCGGCGCGTGACGAATCCACTCAACAACTCGTACAAGTGCGCAGGCGGAGAGTGGCTTGTCCTCGTCAACTTGCAGTCCGATGTGGCGTGGGAACCGTTCTGCAGGGCTGTGGGCCTGGAACGGCTGTTGGAGAACGACGAGTACGCAACCGCGCGCGGCAGAGCCATTCACCGTGAGGAGCTGGTGGCAACTCTCGATGACACGTTTGCCAGCAAGAACCGCGCGGACATTGGAAAAGAGCTTGAGCGGCGTGGCGTGATTTGGGCTCCCCTTCGAACGCTCGAGGAAGCCATAAAGGATGAATCACTCGAGGGAACGGGATTCGCCGACTCCCGCACGGGCGCCGACACGCGGAGAATCGCCCCGGCGCCGGTCGATTTTGCGAGCGCCCCCCGCCTGGGAGGGGAATTAGCGGAAGTAGGCCAGCACACAGAGGAGCTCCTGCTCGAGCTAGGACTGGACTGGTCGGAGATAGAGCATGCCAAGTCGGCTGGGGCGATTATCTAGGGCCCCGCGGCTCCGCCGGGTACCGGGCGGCTTCCGGGAGCATTTACGAATAGGCGCCGTTGGGCCGGTTGGTGGTGGCGCCGCGGCGATGGCTGGCGATTCGTCGGGCGAGGTCGGGGAAGGCGGCGTCGATCTCGTAGCGGTAGGCGTCCCAGTAGCCGTCGCGGCTCGGGTCGAAGTGGCGAGGGGGCGTGGCGCTGTCGAGGGCAAGCTGTTTCATGCACCCCTCGATCGCTGCCCGCCGGGAGACGGCTTCGTCCGGCGGGACGGGTGGAAGCACGGCCACGCTCATGGACTGGTTGGCGCGCAGGGTGGGAGTGAAGGGGTGCTCCCAGACACGATGGCCGCCCGTGACGACGACCGGGAGGAGCGGGCAGCCGAGGCGGCGCGCGAGGTTGAAGGCCCCCGGCTGGAATGCGATCTCGATGCCGAGGATGGAGCCCTGGGGGAAGAAGAGGACGCTGTCCCCGGCCTTGATGGCAGCGCGAGCCTCGCGATGGAAGGTGCGGGCGGTGGCGACCGGGCGCTCGGGGCGGATGAAGAGGTGCCGCCCGCGCGCGAGCTGGCCGCCGAGGAACGGGAACGTGGCGAGCTCGTCGCGGGCGACGGCGGTGAGGGACAGGGGGAGATGGAGGAGGGCGAGGCCGTCGGCGAAGCCCTCGTGGAGGGAGGCGACCACGTATCGCTCCTCCGGGTCGATGTGTTCGAGTCCGCTGATGCGGATGCGCAGACCGATAAGGCGGGCAGCGAGCCGAGCCCACCAGCGCTCGGCGGCCCGCCGGACCGCCCGGTCCGGCAGCAACGCGGCGAGGCGAAGGACGAGCCTCGCGGGGCCCAGGAGGATGAGGATGGCTGCCCAGGCCCTGAGCCATTCGCGCGTGGAGCCGACGGCGACATAGCCGCCGAGGAGGGTGCGTGGAGCCTCCGCGGCGACGGTTGCGGCGGAACCAGGGTGGTCAGGCGTCATCGGCGCCGGCGGGCGTGGTGCGGCCCGCGGGCGCAAGGGCGCGGCGGAGCCCGTCTTCGTCGGGGACTACACCCTGGGTCGTGATCTTGCCGTTGATCGTCACGACGGGCGGGTGCCAGCCGCCGCGGCGCAGGGCGTCGAAGAGGTGGTTGAACCAGGGCTTGATGCGAACTTCAACGTCGGGGAGGTCGGAGGCGACGCGCTGCACGAGGCGGACGGTGAGGTCGCACTCCTCGCAGATGGAGTGAGGGACGTTGAGGAAGAGTTGCCGGCCGGTCATGGGGTAGACGGTCACGACAGTCGCGGCCGGGGCGGATCCCGATGAGTCGGTCATGCGTCGAGGGTACGCGAGTGGGCGGCGCTGTGGCGCGGCGCCGCTGAAACGAGCAGTAAAGCCGGAGATAGGCGCTGAATCTTGTTGTGTACACCTAACGGGACTGTACTACGAACGTTCGAGCTGGCTGTGGCCCTTGTGGGCTGACCTTCTCCTTGGCCGAAGACGCCCGGGAGATCTCACCACCGCTCCAGAAGGCGATAGGGCCCTGCGGTTCGGTCGATGCGGCGAAGCGGAGTGTGGCATTGGGACGCCCTATCGAAAGTCCGGCGGTACCTGGGCTCCTCGAGGGACCGCTCCCCAACAGATCACGTCGCCTGACTCGCTGACGGCGCACGTATGGTCGTCGGCCGCGCTCACCGAGCGATAGATCCCAGCCGGTGCATCGGTCTGGAGCCCCTCGTTTCGTCCCCAGCAGTCGATCTCGCCTGCCTCCCGAACTGCACAGACGTGCACATTACCCGCGCTCACCGAGCGATAGCTTCCCGGTGGCGCATCGGTCTGACCGTGCTCGTTCGAGCCCCAGCAGTCGATCTCGCCTGTCTCCCGCACAGCGCAACTGTGACCCCCGCCCGCGCTGACGGCCAGATAGCTCCCCGAAGGGGCATTGGCTTGGCCGAAGTCGTTCAGCCCCCAGCACAAGACCTGGCCCGTCTCTCGCAGGGCGCACGCATGCCCATTGCCCGCGCTCACCAAGCGGAAGCGACCAGAAGGGGCATCCGTCGCCCCTTCGTAGCCACTGCCCCAGCACGCAATTTCGCCCGTCTCTCGAACCCCGCAACTGTGTGGGGAGCCGGAACTGACCGAGTGGAAGCTCCCCGAGGGTGCATCCGTCGCCCCCTCGTAGCCGAAACCCCAACACAGTACTTCGCCCGTTTCTCGAACTCCGCAACTGTGGGTGGAGCCCGCACTAACCGACCGGAAACTCCCCGACGGTGCATTGGTCTGTCTATACCAGTTGTCACCCCAGCACACGACCTGCCCGTCCTCCCGTAGCACGCAACTGTGCCGCGAGCCTGAGCTCACCGCACTGTGATTCCCCAAGGGGGCTTGGGCCTTGCTAAAATCAGCCCAATGCCAGCAAACGATCTCGTCCGTTTCGCGCATGGCGCAGGCATAGGACGAGCCCACGCTCACCGATCGGTAGGCGCCTGAGGGAGGGCCGTTCGTGCGCCGCGACCCCCAGCAAGCGATGTCGCCGGTCTCCCTGACGGCACAGGCATAGAACTCCCCCACGCTCACCGATCGGTAGGTACCTGGAGGAGGGTCGGTAGAGCCAGACCCCCAGCAGGCGATCTCACCGGTCTCCCTGAGGGCGCAGGCGTGCCATTCGCCTGCGCTCACCGAGCGAAAGGTCCCCGGGGGAGCCCACAATGTGCCAGCATCGAGCCGCCCCCAGCACCTGACTTCTCCGGTTGTCCGGACCGCGCAGGAGTAGAGCCAGCCGGCGCTCACCGATCGATAGCGGCCCAAGGGGGCGTCAATCTGGCCGTAGCCGTTCGTGCCCCAGCAGCGGATCTGGCCGTCCGTTGTCAGGGCGCAGCCATGACTCCTGCTGGTGCTTACCGAACTGAAGTTGCCCGAGCGGAGTCCCGCCTCGGCAAGGAGGTCCCTGTCGCCAACACAGGTCAGCGTGGACTCCCCAAGGGGGGTTGCCTCGCAGAACTTGGAGGCATCCCGCCCCCAGCAGAGCAGTTCGCCCGACTGGCGCACCGCACACGTCCACCTGCTGGCACTGATAGAGCGGAAGCTACCCGGAGGTGGATCGGTCCACCAATCAGAATCGCTGGCCCCCCAGCACGTGACCTCGCCTGTCTCCCGTATCGCGCAGGCGATGAAGTCGCCCACGCTCACGGTGACGGTCACCGGCCCACGGTCCGAGAAAGAGAGCTCTTCCTCGGAGTCGCTCACGGTGCTGGTTTGCGGTCCACGGTCAGCGGGAGAAGGCTGCTCCTCCGCGTTACTCACGGTGGCGCTACCAGGGCCACCGTCCGCGGGGAGAGTCTCTTGCCCTGCATCGTTAGCGAGGGCGATGAGCAGGATCGCGACCACGACCGCCACTGAGACCGCTGACAGGGTGGCCCCCGTCAACAGGATGGTCCGGCCAAGGGAAGAGAAGACCGAAGGAAGGGCAAGGAGCCCCGCGAGCCTGCGGGCCCTGCGCTTGGGGGTCCATGCTGCGAGCGCGTGCCGGTCCTCAAGCCCCAGCTTCCCGAGCATGTTCGAGATGTGGTACTTGACGGCGTCAGGGCTGATGCCGAGGCGCACTGCGATCTCGGCGTTCGTCCCGCCCTTGCGCAGCTCCTCAAGTACGCGCCACTCGGCGGGGGTCAGGATGTCGGGGTGGCGTGGACGCCCGCCACGATCGCGCTCCATGGCGTCATCCTAGCGACGCCATTGGGAGGTTTCCCTACCCGACCAACATCCGCGTCCTGTGGTCACTTGCAGGCTGATGGTTGGCTGACGCTTTCGTAACAGAGCGAATTACCCCCGGCAGGAATCGAACCTGCGCACATTCGAGCTCGCCGTGGGGCTGTAGACACCGTGAGGAGCAAGCTCGGTTGACCGACCGCCCCCATGCCGGCGGCCCTGCACGTTGGGCAGCTTGATAGCAACAGTTCTGTTGTGTAGGTTGGTGCTGAGTGAACGCAGGTGAGTTGCGCCGCTGGCTACGGAAACAGGGTTGCACCTTCGAGACCCACAAGGGTGGCAGCGGACACATCACCGTCCGGCGGGGCAACCGCACCAGTCAACTGCCCGATGCACGGCGGTCGTAAGGAACTGGGGAGGGGGCTCGTCGCCAAGATCAAGAAGGACCTGGGGTTGAACTGATGCTCGCCTACCCGATCGTGCTCGAAGATGACGACGGCGCCGTCCTGGTGACATCCCCCGACTTCCCCGAGCTGACCACGTTCGGCGACGACCGCGAGGAAGCGACCGCCCGCGCCGTGGACGCGCTTGAGGAGGCGATCGCCGGCCGCATCCACGGCCGTGACGACATTCCCGCTCCGTCCAGGGGGAAGACCTACGCCACCCTGCCGACACTCACCTCGGTCAAGGTGTTGCTTTACCAAGGCATGCGGGAGCAAGGCGTCGGCAAGGCCGAACTCGCTCGTCGCCTGGGCTGGCACATGCCGCAGGTCGACCGCGTCCTCGATGTTGAGCACCACTCCCGCCTGGATCAGATGGACGCGGCCCTTGGCGCAATCGGTCGGCGCTTGGATGTGACCGCCAGGTAGTTTCGAGCCAAAGCGAAATACGCCTAACGGGACTGTACGACGAACTTTCGAATTGGCCGTGGGGCTGTAGGCCTGCTCCGTTTCGCCACGCTCGAGTTGGCCGTGGGGCTGTCGCGCGCCAGGCCAGACCACGGAACTCAGCCTCGGCGGCCGCGCCCGCCGAGGCTGCCACGTCAGGCCTGCGGTCCAGTTCGGCGCCGGCGCGGGCCCGACATGTTGACTCTCGCCGCCGTCGGCTTGCCGGTGAACAGGCGCCGCAGGTGATGGGCGGGCTCGGAAGCAAACGCGGCATGTTTCGGGCCGGATCAGTGGGGTTCCCGAGAGTCCGCCACCAAGGCCTCGCTCGCCTTCCACAACCTGGCGCCGTTATCTGGATCGGCCGCGCTTGGCGAAACCCGCTTCCGGTGCATCATGTGCAGGTACATCCCGGTGGAGCTCCCCGCTTCCTCCGCGCAGCAGAGGTAGACGATCGGTTCGACCGCCTCCTCCGGAGACTGGAAGAATCGCCCCAACACCGCGTTGACGATCGGTTTCAGCAGTGTCGGCGCGTCCCTGGCGATATTCGTGGCGACCCCTCCCGGGCACATCGCGTGCACCGCGACCTCGACCCTCTCACTCGGGTTCAGGCGGCGGGAGAGTTCGGTCGCGAACGTGCAGAGGGCCAGCTTGCTGAGGGCGTACTGCCGCATGCTCTCCGTCATCCCGTACTCGGTGTACGCACCGAAGCGATCGAAGTCGATGGCCTGAGCGGACCGATGCGAATCCGATGCGACGAACACGATCCGCGGGGTCTCGTCCGCCCGCCTCGACGGGCGAATGACACCATCCTGCAGCCATCGGTCGATCATCACCCGCTTTGCCAGGAAATGAACCGCGAACATGACCTCGTATCCTTGCGGCGTCTTCCTCGACCTACGCGACATGAGGCCGGCGTTCATGAGCGCGATGTCGATGCGGATGCCGCGGCGCTGCAGGTCGTCGCAAAAGCGATGCACGGAGCGGAGATCTGAGAGGTCCACCTCGATCAACTCCACGGCCCCGGATCCAGAAAGTTGCCTGATCTCGCCACAGATTTCGGCATGACCGGGCCGGCAGGCCAGGATCATGTTCCCGCCACGCCTTGCGAGTTCAATGGCAGCAGCTTTGCCCAATCCGCTGTTGGCCCCGGTAACCAGGCAAGTCTTCCCGTCGATCCGCACGTCACCCGGAAGGGGACTGACGTCGGGACTCTTGGGATTCCTGAGGTCCTGGATCGCCTTGATGATGGCGTTCACGACGTTGCCGTCTCCGGTATTCCTTGTTTCTTGTGCCATGGCGATGGGCGCCTCCTAGGTCGAACGCTGGTTCTCGCTCAATGGTCCGCTGCGGGCCTATTCGAACGGGATCGCATATTTCCCCCGGTAGGAGGAAAAGCCCTCGTCCACGACTTGCTCGCTCAAACCGAAATCGCCTAATCGGTAGGTGTGTTTTCCGAACCGGTTCTGCGGATTCGCTTTCAGCCATCGGGCGGCTTCGCGCTCGGCCTCGTCATCGAAACTGATCCCCGCCTGCTCGCAGATTCGCCCAAGCTCGGCGATCGGATCGCTCGTCAGATCGTAGTACGACAGGTCAATGAATCGACGGTCTCTCGCCCCCTCCCGGGCCTGCATCGACTGTTGAACCATCCTGCGGGACTTCCTGTACCAGTGTTGCCCTATCTCTTTGGGATTGACGAAATCGCTGAGAATGCCGCGGGCGTGGGCCACCATGCTGCAATACGAGGCGAGTGATATTCGCGGGTCGCGGTGGGTCTGCACGATCGTCGCGTCGGGGAACACCTTGAGGAACACGTCCAGGTACTCCATGTGGTGCGGGGTCTTGAGCACCCAGGCACGGCCGGGGCGCTGCCAGCAGAGCACCTTCAGGACCTGGTGGAAGTACTCGTAGGACCACGTGTGATCCTGAACCTCCAGCCATCGGGAATAGCTGGGCACGTGCATCGTCGCTTCCGCCGACTGGGTCATGAAGTTCAGATCGAGGAGCAGGATGTCCTCTTCCGGCTCCTCGTGGTTGATCGGGTGGATCGCCATGAACTGGGGCGCCAGATAGGAAATGGCCCTCTCGGCGATAACTGCCCGCCGTTTGCGGGCTCTCGGCCCGCGTTCCTTCGGATCGGCAGCCGATACCGGGTCTAGCGCTTCCGCGCCTGAGACGCCCCGGACCCCCGGATGGGCATTCAGCAGGCGCTGCAGCAGGGTGGTGCCGGTGCGCTGCAATCCAGTGACCAGGACGATCGTGCCGAGGTCGATGTCATGTATCTCGGGATGCCTTCTGAGCAGCTCCTGGATCCGCAACCGGTGAACCAGCGCGTCGGTAAGCCGAGACTTCTGTATCAGCCGGCCGGTGGCGGTCAGTCGGGCTTCGTCGTTGATCGACTCGACGAGCACTTGCAGGGCACGGAGGTGTTCGTCCCCACCGAAGTCCGTCAGCCCAGTCTTCCGCTGCGCATGGGCGATGAGTGAATCGACTTCCAGACGACCAGGCAGCCCCACACGCAGCCCTGCCCTCCCGATCCGGTTGAAAATCCTGATTGGGAGAGGGCGGTAGGGGTTCTCATAGTCCGTGGAAGTCACAAGCACCTCCTGGCCGCGGGAGCGATCCTCTGCTGGGCTAGCTTGGCAGGCTACTCAACTTGACCACTCGGGTCCGGGGTTGCGGATGCTCCTTCGCCCGCACCCAGCGGAAACACATGGTGCCGGACGTGTGGCCTGCGGTCTCGATCCAGTTGGGACGGCCGGGATTCTCGTGCGCGACGATCAAACGCACAGAGCCGTCTTCTTCGTAGTTGGCAAGATGCTTGTTCGTGTGGATCCTGAAATGGCGATAGTCCAGCGATTCCATCCAGTAGTTGTTGAGCTGAAAGTTCCAGTACTCGCATTCGGGAGGTGTGACTTCTATCAACAGGGCTTCGTCCCGAGCAATTGCCCAGTGGCTGTGGTAGTAGGTGATGTTCGGGTCCCCCCCGGCGGCCAGCGACACCTCCGGATCGAACAGTGGTAGTTCATTGCTATGCTGCTTGAAGTCGCGCGCCCACTTGGCGAACAGAAGTGGCGCGCCCGCCACCAGCGCCCCCGCGTTCCTCAACCCCTCGTCCAGCGCCCTTGCCGTCAGGTGAGAGGCGCGGCGCTCGTCTTCGGGGCAGTTGATGCGCTCGATGGTCAGCTCCGCCGGGACTTCCGTGTCCCGGTCGAGGAAGGTCTGGCGGACCACCAGTGTCCCGGTTTCCGGCCTCATCGGGAGCCAGTTCCTGCCCTGGGGACTGGAGCTGAGCACAAGCTCGAAACAGCCGTTCTCGTCCATTTCGATCTGTTCGGATTCGATGTACCCGGTGGGGGGAAGACCGCCACCCTGACCGTAATTGCCGCTCTGGGTTCCGAAGCTCAAGTAGGCGATGGTGTTGCGCCGCCCGGTGATCTTGTAGTCGTAATTCCCGTCCAACGCGGCCGTTTGATAGAAATTGTCGGGATTGTCCGCGCCCAGCTTGGTGGTTTCGTTGACAACGCGATGCAGCACGGGCGCCTTGGGGTCGGCGTGCTCGATGAACGCCATCAGGCTGGCGCGGGCGAGACGGCTCAGGTACCTGTATCCCTCCGCCTGGTTGAACGGATCCCGCGGAGCGCCGGGGAAACTCAACGCAGCTCCTGCCGCCTTTAGCGAGTCGCAGAACTCGTTCCAGGACTCGCCGCTGACTACGCGCTGAGCGGCCACATCGTCCTGCGTCTTGCCACGAAGCCTCCAGACGAGAAGGGAGATCCTTCGAAACAAGACAAGGAGACCGACTGCGAACTTAGGCATGGCCTACCTCTTCGATCGATTGTTCAGGTGGAACTCCACTGTCGGGAGACATCTGAGGCCGGGTTAAGTTTCGGTCCTCAGTACGCGGTAGGTCGTAATCCACGTCGACTGGTACGGCGTACCCCCGAGAGGACTGTACTACGAACTTTCGAGCTGGCCATGGGCCTGTAGTGCTCGCTCTCCCTGCCCCCGGCCGCGACGGCCCAAGCATCCCTCTCAGTGCGGGAGGCCTCACGTGTCGTGCGAGAATTCCCAGCTCCGTTGACCCTGCAGCGCTGAGCGGGCCCATCTTCAAGTCGGTCGTTGTCGGCGATTGGCACTGCTCATCCGGAGTCCCTCCATTCCTCGTCGGACTTCGGCGATCGCTTCAGAACGTTGTCGAGCTGCGACTTGCTGGTGCCATCCGGGGAGCTAGCGGTGATCCTGATCGAGGTGTCTTTGCCTCGGGCAAGGCAACTCGATGGCCATCGGCTTCCGAGTACGCGTCAGGTGGGTCGAGCTCGATGGTCGCATCAGGGTTGATCGTCTCGACCGCGATCGTCACAGAGTCGACTTTCGCGCGTTAAGTGATGACCCCAGAAAGCCCATTCCGGATGCCGTGCAGCTTCACGATATGACCAGGGCCGCCGTCTATCACGACCTTCGAAATGCGTGCGTCATCGGGGGAACGTGGCTCCTGGGCATTGATACGGTCCATTTCAACCTCATCGACTGTGTCGAGTGACGTTGTCGCCGTGCGTGCTGTCTCTGCGGAGTACTTCGACCGAACCCGAGGTTCAGATGCGGGTTCTGGCTCACTGGGCTGAACAATCACACCGTCAGCGACGGACCAATTGCCCCTCGCTGAAGATCAAGTCGCCCGACTGGCCTTCAGGGTGTACGTATTCTGGTTCGTGTCCAGATTCCGCCAACTCTGACTCTCGTCCGTGTGCCGACCTGCTCTGACCACCCATGTTCGACGCTCCGAGGTAAGGACGTGTCTTTATCGACTCTACGCTCTGCGATCGGCAGGTCGTCGCGTCTCGCGCGTGATGCGCCCCTCTATGGAGGAGCTCGCGTGAGTCTGGATCGCCCGCACGTCCTATCGGCGCCGGCGCGGAACATGCCTGATCGGACAGGGTGACCCCGCGCATCGATGGAGTCGCGTTGATAAGCGTCGTGACGGACCTGCCGTCGGGGGCTTGCGGGACGATCTCCTCCGCGCGTGCCGACGTGCCGGTGCGCCGCGCGCAACTCGCTCAGCGAGAACTCGCGCCCCGTCATCCCGGCATTCAGAGACTTACTCATTAAAACTCACCCCAAGTGAATGGTGGGCTCATCACTAACTCACATTCGGTCGCTACATTGAACCTAGCGAGGCGAAGACTGGACCAGCCACGACGACCGGACATGGCGAGCGGTCCATACCTTCACACGGGCCCCAGTTCTGGTGCCCTGAGCTGGTCCCGCAGCGCGGTCACGCCCATTGAGATCGCCCTGCGGTAGGGAATCCCGCGCTCTCGGGACAGGGTCCGAGGGCGCCCGCCTGAAGGAGGCCGCGAAGGCGATGGGGCGATCTGGACATCAGAGAGTCGGCGACCCCAGGAACTGGTGCACCGGTACGTTCCACGGCGAAGTCGCGGGTGCGAACAGCAAGACCGCGGCGTGGATCCCTGCGGCAGGAGGGATCCACGCGGAGATGAACGGGGCACAGCAGCGAGGTTCGGCGCTGCGGAGGGAGCGGGGTCTTGATGGTCGCGTCGACGCCGAAGAGGCGTTGGCAGAGGGCCTCGTCGACTCGTGGGAAATAGCCGAGCACTTCGGGGTTCCGGACGAGTTGGTCCGCCTACGGGCCCCGTCCCTATCCGCCAACACGGCAGCGCTTCGCCCAGATGCACGTTCAGGACGTCTTGGGCCAAGCGATGCATAGCTCTCCGGATGCGCGGCTAAACGGGCGACCGGCCCTCGCGGTTCGACCGTTCGGCAGGCGCCTGGCCCTGCTAGCGATGGCCGCGCTCTTCGTCGCGGGGTTGACGCTGAGTGTCGACGGTCGTGTTGGCGCACAGGGCCCACGGGCTGAGCCGCCGGCCACGCCCACCGGTCTGACCGGCACCTTCACGCACGAGTCCGTCTCCCTGTCCTGGGACGACCCGGGCGACCCGTCAATCACCGGCTACCAGATACTGCGCCGCCAACGCGGCGTACACGAAGTCGGCGACTTCCAGGTCCACGCCGACGACACCAACAGCGCGGCCACCTCGTACGTGGACACCGCCGTAGAGGCCGAGGCCAGCTACGTCTACCGCGTCAAGGCCCGCAACAGCTCCGGCCTGAGCGAGCGCAGCCGTTTCTTCAGAGCCGACATCCCAGCCGCTCCAGATCCACCTCTGCCTGGACTGCCCGGTCCGCCGACGAACCTGACGGCGGCGGCCGGAGAGACACGGATCGACCTGTCCTGGACCGCGCCGGGGAACACGAATGGCTCCGAGATCGTTGGCTACAGGATCGAAGTGTCCACCGATCGGGGCACGAGCTGGAACGACCTGGTTGCCGGCGCCGGCGCCACCATTACGACGTACGCCCACACCGGCCTCGTGTCCGGAGCCACCCGGCACTACCGGGTTTCGGCGACCAACTCCGTCGGTACGGGCGCTCCCTCGAACATCGCCAGCGCCACCACCGGCGACCTCACTCCGCCCCGATTCGTCGCAGGTGTGGTTGGCGCCGACGGCGACTCTCTGGAGCTGTACTTCAACGAATCGCTCGATCTCGACCCGGGGAGGACGCCCCCTGCGAGTTCCTTCGCGGTGACCGCTGATGGCGCACCGGTAGCGGTAGGCGCCGTGCAAGTGATCCCCGGCCGCGAGCAGTCCGTCTCCCTGATCGGTCTGAGCCCCGCGATCCGGGAGGGGCAGACAGCCAGCGTGAGCTACACCGATCCCACCAGCGGGAACGACGAAGCTGCCATTCAGGACCGTGCCGGCAACGACGCAGCATCGCTTGCCGACCAGCCTGTCACGAATGGCTCCACCCTCACCGGCGCCAGCACGCGCGGCGCCCCAGCGCAGGATGTGGTCACGCAACCAGCCACAGCCACAGCCACCGCTCAAATCGGAGCGATACTGGCCGCGAAAGCGCAGCGGACGCCGGCACAGCGAAAGGTGAGTTCGCGACTCCTGGATTCAATTGGGAACGCGCAGCTACCAGAGAAGCAAGAGGAAGGGGGAGAGGAGCCTCAGCCGCCGGCCCGCTCGGGCCCCCGGCGGCCGGCAGCCACGGATGGCGTGGCTGAGGTCGAGTTTGTAACGGTGGACATCCGCGCCGACGTGACGCCTGAGGTCCTGGGGCGCATACGTGCGCTGGGCGGCACGGTCATCAACAGCGTGCCGAAGTACCGGGCTATTCGGGCGCAGCTCCCACTTGTTGCCGTGCAGCCCCTCGCCGCTCTCAGCGCGGTCCAATCGATCCGCCCGGCCGACGAGGCGGTGACCCACAAGAACACGTCTGAGGGCGACGCCGCCCACCTGGTGAACACGGCGCGCACGACACACGGCCTGACCGGCTCTGGCATCGGGATCGGCGTGCTCTCGAACGGAGTCGCGACACTCGCTGCGCGGCAGGCGTCGGGCGACCTGCCAGCCCAGGTCGCGGTGCTGCCGGGTCAGGAGGGAAGCGGCGACGAGGGAACGGCGATGCTCGAGATCGTCCACGACCTCGCGCCGGGCGCGGACTTGTATTTTGCGACCGGATTTAGCGGGCAGGCTCAATTCGCGGCAAACATCGAGGCGCTCTGTGAGGCCGGCGCGGATGTCATCGTCGATGACATCAGCTACTACCTGGAATTGACCTTTCAGGACAGCATCATCGCGCAGGGCGTCAACGCGGCGACCGCAAACGGGTGTTACTTCTTCTCCTCGGCCGGCAACAGCGGCAATCTCAACGACGGCACGTCGGGCGTCTGGGAGGGCGACTACGTGGCGGGGACCCCGATGATCGTGAGGGGCAGCACGGTCGGCGTGCGCCACGACTTCGGCGGTGGCAAGGAAGAGAACGCCGTCAGGGGGGCGTTCTTCAACAGGGCCGTCCTTCAGTGGGCCGACCCACTGGGGGCGTCCGCGAACGACTATGACCTCTTCCTGGTCGATGGAGACGGCAACGTCCTGTTGAGTTCGACGGACACGCAGGACGGCGCCCAGGATCCCATCGAGACCTTCTCTTTGGGATTCTTCGCATTCGAGGGTGTGCGCCTCGTCATCGTGAAGGTCTCCGGCGAGGCCCGCTACCTCCGCCTTCAGCTGTTTCCCTCGAAGTTGGAGATCGCAACCGCAGGCGCCACATACGGCCACGCTGCGTCGGAGAACACTGTGGGCGTGGGGCAGGTTGATGTGCGCACCGCTGGCGGAGCGGGGGGCATCTTCGACGGTACCGAGTCGGTCACGACAGGCAGCTCGGACGGGCCGCGGCGGCTCTTCTACGAGCCGGACGGCACGCCGATCACCCCGGGCAACTTCTCGTCCACCGGTGGAAAGGTCCTGCAGAAGCCCGACCTCTCGGCCGCCTCGTGTGTGTCGACCGCGACGCCCGGCTTTTCGACATTCTGCGGCACGTCGGCGGCGGCTCCGCACGCAGCGGCAATCGCGGCGCTGATGTTGGCGGCTGCCGGCGGCCCGGCACACATCACCCCGGCAGACCTCCGCGCGGCGATGACGGCAACAACGGCGGTCCTCGACATTGAGAAGGCGGGCTTCGACAACAACAGCGGCGCCGGCATTGTGATGGCGCCGGGTGCAATCGCCGGGGTCGCGGTTGCGGTCGCGGATCGCAACGGGGCTCCTACCGCGGCAAGCGCGCTGACCGACCGCACGCTGGTGGCAGGTTTGGGTGCGGTGACCATCGATCTGGCGAGCATCTTCACCGATCCAGACAGCGACGCGTTGACGTACAGCGTGGTGTCCAGCGATCCGAACCGGCTGGGGGTCACGCTGAGCGGAACCGAGGTCACCCTGACACCGGGGTCGCCAGGCTGGAACACGGTCTGGGCGCGCGTGACCGACCCCGGCGGCCTGGGCGCACTGCAGACGTTCACGGTCACCGTCACTGCCGGGAACGCCGACTACGACACGGACAACGACCGCCTCATTGAGGTCAGCACCCTCGCCCAGCTCGACGCCATCCGGTACGACCTGAACGGCAACGGCCTCGTGGATGGGGCAACGTGGGAGCCGTACTACGCGGCCTTCTCCATGGGCGCGCTGGAGATGGGTTGTCCAAACGGGTGCATCGGGTACGAACTGGCGGCGAACCTGGACTTCGACACCGACGGCAGCGGGACGACCAGTGAAGCCGGCGACACCTACTGGAACGACGGAGCGGGCTGGGAGCCGATCGGCAGCGAAGACAATCCGTACATCGCGAACTTCTGGGGCGAAAGCCACATCCTGGCCAACCTGTTCATCAACCGCCCCATGGAGGACGGGATCGGGCTGTTCGGTGAGCTTGGCTACGCCGGCACTAATGGTCACATCAGTGATGTGGGTCTTGTCGAAGTCGATGTGACCGGGCGCGACAGAGTCGGCGCCCTCTTCGGGCGCTCAATGTACATGACCGTGTTCAAGAGCTACGCCACCGGCCGGGTCACGGGCCGCGGCGACAAGGTAGGCGGCCTGGCAGGTGAGTCTTGGGGCAACCTGATCGACACCTACGCCGCCGTCGAGGTGTCAGGCGAGGAGGCAGTTGGCGGGTTGGTGGGGCATCACATCCTCAACAGGGTCACGACGAGCTACGCCACCGGTCGTGTATCCGGGATGTACGCGGTTGGCGGGCTGGTGGGGGCGACGAGCGATTTCTTCCATTTGATCCAGGCGAGCTATGCCACTGGGGACGTGTCGGGCGTGGGGGCTCGACTCTCGATGTCGGATTCGGGATTCATCGTGTGCGGGTTCCTGGGCACTGTCGACGCCGAAACCAGCAGCGGCGGGGGTATCGGTGGGCTCGTCGGGCACTCCTGCGGCAGGATTGAGGCGAGTTACGCGACAGGGGCCGTGTCTGGCGGTGCGGCCGCTGGCGGTCTTCTCGGCTCAGGTCTCTATGGCAGCATCGGCTTCAGCTACTGGGACATGGAGACCTCGGGGCTACGCGTCGGGGTCGGCGAGGAGGACACGAACGACAACGGCGTAGTCGACGGCGCGGAGTTGCAGCGGGCAAGTCTGGTGGGCATGACTACCGCTGCCCTGCAGGAGCCGACGGACTATGACGGCATCTACAGCGCCTGGGCCGTGGATCTGGGCGGCCCGGGCTTCGGAGACGGCGAGCCCGACGAGCTCTGGGACTTCGGGGCAACGACGCAGTATCCGGCCCTGTCCGTGGACCTGAATGGCGATGACAGAGCCACGTGGCAGGAGTTCGGTTACCAGTTCCGATCAGCGCTGGCATTGACGGCGACAACGACGAGCGGTCAAGCCCAGGTGGACCTGAGCTGGGCTGCGGCCGACGTGCGTCCGTGGACCCCGGCGCCCAGCGTGACTTACACCGTCTACCGCGATGACGGTTTCACCGTGGTGGCAGTGGCAGAGGACCTGACCGGGACCGTATACGCCGACACCGGCGTCGCGCCCGGCGCGCGCTACAGCTATCAGGTGGCAGCGGTGGTTGGCGGCGGTGAAGTGGTGCGCAGCGCGCGAGCGCCAGTGACCGCCGGCGCGGCGAATCAACCGCCCGTGGCAGCGGGAATCCTGGCGGACCGGACGCTGCTCCTGAGGACGGACGCCGTGACAGTGGACGTTGCCGCGGCATTCCGGGATCCGGACGGCGACACACTGACGCACGCGGCGGCTTCGTCCGCGCCATCGGTCGCCTCGGTGAGCGTGTCGGGATCGGAAGTCGCGATCACGCCGGAGACGGGGGGCCGGGCAATCATCACCGTCACGGTGACCGACTCCGTCGGGTCGAACCCGAGTGCGACGCAGCGCTTCACCGTGACGGTGGGGAACGACTACGACAGCGATGACGACGGGCTGATCGAGATTCAGACGCTGGCCCAACTCGACGCCATGCGCCACAACCTGGACGGGGGAGTCATCCCGGAGGACCGGGCGGCATACGCCCTTGCATTCCCTGCGCCTCTCGACCGCATGGGCTGCGGCCTTGAGGGATGCTCGGGCTATGAGCTCATGGCGGACCTGGATTTCGACACGGACGGGAGCGGTACCGCCAATGCGGGGGATACCTACTGGAACGGCGGCGCCGGCTGGGCGCCCATTGGCATCCCAGCGTTCCTTTCGTCCGGAGCTTTCTCCACCACGCTCGACGGCAATGACCATGTCATTGCGAACCTGTTCGTCAACGGAGGCGACTACGCGGGGTTGTTCGGGGCTCTTGGCGAATCAGGCGTCATCCGCAACCTCAGCCTGACCGACATCGATGTGACGGGCGAGTATTCTGCTGGCGGGCTGGTCGGGCAGAACGCCGGAACCGTCATCGCCAGCCACGCCACAGGCACGGTGCGGGGTCAGGACCTGGTCGGTGGACTGGTGGGAGACAACTACTACGGAGGGAGCATCACCCGAAGTAGCAGCTTGGCCACGGCAACATCCCCGCCGTCACCACCGATCTGCCCACCACCTTGCGTCGTTGTTTCGAGTGAGCCCCGAGGCGCCGGGGGCCTGGTTGGGCTAAACCGCGGCAACATCAGGTCAAGCTACGCGACGGGCGATGTGACGGGCCACCCCGCGGGTGGACTGGTGGGTTGGAACTCCGGGGGGGGCATCATCGCCAGCTACGCGGCGGGGGCGGTGACAGGGACCACGGTGGGCGGGCTGGTCGGGAGAAACGACGGGCCTTCGGTATTCGAAAGAAGCTATGCCACGGGCCGTGTGTCGGGGAACCTCGATGTCGGCGGGCTGGTCGGCACCAACGCGAGCGGCATTACCGCGAGCTACTCAACCGGCCCGGCATCGGCTACGTCCAGCACGGCCAGCACTGTGGGGGGCCTGGTTGGGGGCACCGAGGGTGGCTTTAGCCGGATCAGGCAAAGCTACTGGGATTCGACGACCTCCGGCATTGCAGGGGGGCAGTCCACGGCCGCATTACAGGGGCCGACAGGGGACACCGGGATCTACGGAGCCTGGAACGGCCCCTGGCACTTTGGAACCTCCTCGCAGTACCCGGCCCTGTCCGTAGACTTCGACGGCGACGGCGACGAGACCTGGCAGGAGTTTGGCCATCAGCTCCGTGCTGGTCCGGAGCTGATGGCGACGGGCGGAGAGGGCCAGGTGGTCCTGAACTGGCTCCCTGTAGACGCAGGCCACTGGACCCCGGCGCCGGGCATCACCTACACCCTCTACCGCGACGCCACGGTCGTCGCCGAGAACCTGAATGCGCCTAGCTACCAGGACGCCGGTCTGACCGTAGGCGACTACACCTATCAGTTGGCGGCCGTGGTCAACGGCGGAGAGGCGACCCGCAGTGCGCTGGTGACAGGCACGGTGAGCAACGTGCGCCCGAATAGCCAGCCGGAGTTTCCGTCGAGCGAGGACGGAGCCCGCAGCGTCGATGAGAACACGCCCGCAAGCAGGAACTTCGGCACGGCGATCGCGGCCGACGATGCCGACAACGACAACCTGACCTACTCGATTTCCGGCGCGGACGCTGCTTCCTTCGGTGTCATTGAGTCGAGCGGGCAACTGCAGACCAAGGGGGCGCTCAACCGCGAGTCCCGCGCCACCTACTCCTTCACGATGTCGGTGCGCGATGACAAGGACTCGAACGGCCACACGGACACGGCAGACGACGACACGATCACGGTGACGGTCACCATCCTCGACGTGAACGAGCCGCCGGACATCTCGTTTGCGGCGACCGGCGGCGTCACCGTGAACGACAACGCCCTCACGGTCGACGAGAACCATGACCGCTCGCTCGCCACCTTCACCGCCGAGGACCCGGAGAGGAAGCCTGGCCTCACGTACGAGTGGTCGGTGGTCGGGAGGGACCGGGGCGACTTCGCCCTCACCGACGACGGCGTCCTCTCCTTTGCGGCCATTCCGGACTATGAGCACCCCACCGACTCCGGCGAAAACAACGTCTACGACATCAGGGTGAAAGCTCTCGACAGCGACGGTTATCCCGGCGAGCGGACCGTGACGGTCACCGTCCGCGACGTGAACGACGTGCCGGAGTTCCCCTCGACCGAGAACGGCATGCGCAGCGTGCCCGAAAACACGCCCGCCCGACGGAACGTCGGCGCCCCCGTCGCGGCCGTCGCCGGCGACAACGACACCCTGACCTACTCCATCACCAGCGGCGCCAACCTCTTCGACATCAACACCGCGACGGGCCAGTTGCTGACGAAAGCCCCGCTCGACCGTGAGGCAGCCCCCAGCCACACCATCAGGGTTGGCGTCAGTGACGGGAAGGACGCCAACAACATGGCCGAGGACCCCCCGGTCGTCGACAACAGGATCTCGGTAACCATTGCCGTCGGGGACGTGGACGAGGCGCCAAAGGTGATGGGCCCTGAAGCCGTCACGAAGGCGGAGAACAGCGGCACATCTGTCGGCGCCTACACCGCCGACGACCCGGAGATCAAGGCCGTGACTTGGGAGACGCTCAGGGGAGCGGATGCCGGCCACTTCGCGTTCGACGACGGCGCCCTCAGCTTCGTGAGCGAACCCGACTTCGAGGCGCGGCGCGACAACACGTACGAAGTGACGGTGCGGGCGCGGGACGAGGGCGGCAAGATCGGCAAACTCCCCGTGACCGTCACCGTCCGCGACGTGAACGAGACGCCGGAGTTCCCGCCCACCGAGAACGGCATGCGCAACGTGCCCGAAAACACCCCCGCCGGACGGACCTTCGGCGCCCCCGTCGCGGCCGTCGCCGGCGACAACGACACCCTGACCTACTCCATCACCAGAGGCGCCAACCTCTTCGACATCAACCCCGCGACGGGCCAGTTGCTGACGAAAGCCGCACTCGACCGCGAGACAGCCCCCAGCCACACCATCAGGGTTGGCGTCAGTGACGGGAAGGACGCCAACAACATGGCCGAGGACCCCCCGGTCGTCGACAACAGGATCTCGGTAGAGATCGCCGTCACGGACGTGGACGAGGCGCCAAAGGTGATGGGCCCTGAAGCCGTCACGAAGGCGGAGAACAGTGGCGAAGCTGTCGGCGACTACACCGCCACGGACCCGGAGAACAAGGCCGTGACCTGGGAGACGCTCATGGGAGCGGATGCCGGCCACTTCGCCTTCGACAACGGCGCCCTCAGCTTCGTGAGCGAACCCGACTTCGAGGCGCGGCGCGACAACACGTACGAAGTGACGGTGCGGGCGCGGGACGAGGGCGGCAAGATCGGCGAGCTACCCGTGACCGTCACGCTCATCAACGTCAACGAGAGGCCCACCATCACCGGAGCCGCCGAGGCGAGCATAGAGGAAGAGGGCACGCTCTTCGTCGATGCGTACACCGCATCGGACCCGGAAAGCGCCACCATCGCCTGGCAACCGCTCGCTGGGAGCGACGCTGACAAGTTCGAGTTCAACACGTCGAATGGCAGGCTCGCGTTCAAGGCGGCGCCGGACTTCGAGGATGCCGACCGTCGTGGCGACAACGAGTACGACGTGACGCTGACCGTCTCGGCTGGTGGCCACACCATCACGTTCGATGTCGCCGTCACCGTCACGAACAAGGAAGAGCCGGGGATGCTCGCGCTGCCCCCAACACAGCCGCAGGCCGATGCAGACTACACCGCCACCCTCAGCGATCCCGACGGCGTGCAGTCGACGACGTGGACGTGGGAACGCTCGACAAGCCGCAGCGGCCCTTGGGCGACCGTCACCGGGGCCTTCGACAGCACCACGACGAGCGTCTACACGCCCGTCACCGGTGACGTCGGCCACTACCTGCGCGCGACCGCCGCGTACACCGACGGGCACGGGCCGAACAAGAGCCGGGTCGCCGTGTCCACCAACTCGGTGCGCGCGAAACCCGTCATCAACAACCCGCCGGAGTTCACGGAAACGAACCCGACCCGCAGCGTCGCCGAGAACGCAGGGGCGAATGCCACGGTCGGCCGCGCCGTTACGGCCACCGATCCCGACCTCGGCCCGGGCAACACGGTGAGGTACGAGTTCGAGTCGCCCGGGTCGGACCTCTTCACGATTGACGCCAGCAGCGGCCAGATCCGGGTCAAGACACAGGGGTCGCTCGACTACGAGACGGCGCCCTCGCACATCGTCACCGTCACAGCCCTCGACAGCTCGAACGCGTCTGACACCGTCCTGGTCACCATCGAAGTCACCAACGTGAACGAGCCGCCGGACGCCGTCGCCGACGCCCCCTTCCGGTTCGACGAGGACACCGAGATCGAGATCCGCGTCCTCGACAACGACAGCGACCCCGAGGACGACCGGAGCGAGTTGCTGCTGACGGTGTTCAACTCGGGGCCCAACGCACCCCGCAACGGGACGGTGACGGTCAATGAACCCGCGAACGTGGGCGAAAACCGTACGATCACCTACGCGCCCAAGGCCAACTACAACGGATCGGACACGTTCACCTATCAGGTCCGTGACACCGGCAGCCCGTCCCTCTCGAGCACCGCCTCGGTCACCGTCCAGATCGACGCGGTGAACGACGCGCCCGTGTTCCCCCCCTCAGAGACGGGCGCGCGCTCCGTGTCCGAAAGCGCGAAGGCTGGCGCCAACGTCGGCTCGGCCGTGACGGCGACGGACGTCGACGAGAACGACACGCTCACCTACCGCCTCTTCGGCGCCGGCGCGTCTTCGTTCGAGATCGACAGCAACGGCCAGATCACGGTCGGCGATGGGGTCACCTTCGACATCGCGACGAAGGACACCTACACCGTCATGGTCGAGGCCTACGACGGGAACGAGAGGGCGACCGTCGAGGTGACCATCACCGTCACGGCCAGGCCCGTAGGACCACCGATCATCACCGGCGGCGGTGGCGGCGGCGGCGGCGGGCCCTCCGGTCCCTCTCCAAGCGAGGTCGATTTTGAGTGGAACGTGAAGCGGGACATTGAGGAACTCGACGGCGGCCACGACAAACCCACCGGCTCCTGGTCGGACGGTACGACCCTCTGGCTGGCCGAGAATGGCGACGGCGCCGACGACGCCGTCTACGCCTACGACCTCAAGACCGGCGAACGCCTGGAGGAGCGTGAGTTCGAGCTCGATGAGGCCAACCGCGCTCCGCGCGGCCTGTGGTCAAACGGCCAGACGGCCTGGGTCGCCGACAGCGGACGGGACCGCCTCTTTGCCTACGACCTCGAGAGCGGCGAACGGGACGAAGAGCGGGAGGTCGAACTCGACCAGCGCAACCGCGACCCGCGGGGCATCTGGTCCGACGGCACGACCGTGTGGGTGCTCGACGGCGGCAAGAACGCGCTCTTCGCCTACGACCTTGAGACGGGGGCGCTGCTCGGTGAGTACGCCCTGAACTCCTCCAACGGCGACCCCCACGGCATCTGGTCCGACGGCGTCAGCGTCTGGGTGTCTGACCACGGAGCGAAGCGCCTCTTCGCCTACCGGATCGCGGTGCAGGACACGGAGACCACGACCGGGGAGGACGCCGCGCCGGTACCGCTCGAGCGTGTCCGCGACGAGGAGTTCGCGAACCTGAGCCGCGCCAGCAACAACAGCCCTCGTGGTATCTGGTCCGACGGCGCCGTCATGTACGTCGCCGACGAGAGCGACGGCAAGGTCTACACCTACAACATGCCCGACGCCCTCGATGCCCGACTCGCCTCGCTCACGCTCAGCGGCGTGGACTTTGGGGAGTTCCTGCCAGGCCGGACGGAGTACGACGGCGTCGCCGCCGAGGGCGTGACCGAGACGACGGTCGAGGCCGGGGCGGTGCAGCGGCGTACCGATGTCGCAATCCACCCGCCCGATGCCGACGATGCCAACGGCCACCAGGTTGCCCTCCAGGACCTCGGCGAGATCACGGTCACCGTCACCTCGGCCGACGGGAATCGCAGGCGCGTCTACCGGGTGCGGTTCGAAGATACAGAGCGCGAAGCGCCCAGCTACCCAACCTCCCGCTGCTTCCGCGGCGATGTGGTCGAGGGCTTCAGTCTTCTCATCTATGAAGGGGGCAGCCTCGAGGACCTCGTGGTCTGCGCCGTGAGCAGGTACGTCGTCGCCCTCTATGTGCTGGACAACGGCGTCTACGTGCCCTACATCCTCGGCGCTCCCGACTTCGTGAATCGTTCCTTCCGTGAGTTGTACGCGGATGGCCTCCCGCCCCTGACATCGCTTGTCGCCGGGAGCAACGGACCGCCAAGCGCGGATACCGTCGTCGGCCGGCTCGCAGAGGATGAGCCCGTAACTCTGCGAGGATCGAACTGCCTGCGCGGCGAGATCGCCGCGGGCTTCAGCCTCGCCATCTTCGCGGGTGGCAGCGTAGAGGAACTGGAGGCCTGTGGCCGGGGCCTCGGCATCACGGCCTTCCATGCCCTGCATGAAGGCGACTGGGCGCCGTTCATCCTCGGAGCCCCGGACTTCGTGAATCGCCCGTTCTTCGAGCTGTTTGCCGACGGTCTGCCCGCCCTGACGCCACTGGTCGCCACGAGAGACTCGCCGCCCGCAGCCAACGCCGGCAGTGACGAGGCGGCGGAGAACTAGAGTGCGCCGCCACCGAGATTCCGCCGACACACTCCGACTGTGTGTCAGGACCACAGGTTGGCCTTGCCGATCACGCTCTCAGGGGTGGGCCGCGGGGCAGGCGGCCGGTGTGGGCGCGGCCTCATCACGCCGGTCGAGGCGGCTCCAGGGGTAGACGGCCGGGCAGCGTCAACTCGTGGTCGCGGATGATGGCGACCTCCAATTCCAGCCTGCGCTTGCGGGGCATCGAACGCGGGCGGCGCTCTCCTTCCGCTTGTAGCCCTGGTCGTCGGAGCATCGCGATCGGTGTTTCCTGCCCCGTGGACGGGCAAGAATACGAACATCAATTCTTCTTAGCCACCAATTGTCATAGGACTGATAAGAGCTCACACGAGATAAGCCCGGAGCTCACACCACGCTCACCTCCGCCAAGTACTCTTCCGGTCGGTCTAGCTGATTAGAAACGCCTTTGCTCAGACCTAAGGCTTCCTTTCCTCCTGCAGAGAACTGCCAGGCGGGGGCCATCGCTGAGGGGCGAAGAACGAGGAGTTCTTTACATGATGGATACGTTTGACCGCGAGGCTGGCAACCAACTTGTGCGGCATCCTGGTCTCCGCTTACGAGTTCGTCGGATGACAACTCGGGCGGCCCGACCGTTCGCTTCTCTGGCCCTCACGCTCGCGGTAGCCCTCCTCGCCGTGCTTGGCGGGCTGCTCATGAGCCCCGGGGCCGCGAACGCGGACCCGTCCTGCAAGGTTCCGCCCAGCGGTCTCGCCAGCGCCCTCAACGACGCCGCTCCGGGCATCGTGCTGACCTGGGACGCATCGAGCTGCACCCCGGACGAGTACGCCGTCTACCGCAGGAACATGGACGAAGCCGGCAGCAAGATGCGCCTGTTCGCCACCGTGGATGGCGCCAGCCTCGGCTACACCGACACCGCCGTCGAGCCGGGTGTCACCTACCGCTACCGGATCAGGTCCAACAACCAGGGCCCCAGATCTGCTTCAACCGAGCTCACGGCGCCCGCCCCGAAGAGCGACAGCGACGACACCGAGACCTCGGAAGTGACACCGAGGGAACATACGACCAACTCCAACAGGGAGGCGGTATTCTTAGGCGCCCGCACGAGAAGCGTCAGCGCGCCGGAGAACACAGATCTGACGGGCGGCGTTGGCGCCCCCCTTCCGGGCCATGATGAGGACGGCCACGGGCTCCACTACTCGTTGAGTGGCACGGACTCGTCCGACTTCACCATCGACCGGGACGGCCAGATCATGACCGCGCTGGTCTTCGACTTCGAGGCCAAGAGCAGCTACAGCATGAACGCGCACGTGCGGGACAGCTGGGGCTCTGATCTCCACTTCGACGACAGCATCGACGACACGATCGCGGTGATCATCAACGTCTCTAACGAAGACGACCCCGGTGTGCTGTTGATATCGGGTACGCCTACCAACGGCGAGCGACTCATCGCATCGCTGAGAGACGAGGACGGCAACCACCGCGACCGGATCTGGCAGTGGTGGCGGGAGACCTCCCTCGTGTTCATCCCCATCACGGGGGAGACCTCCGGCACCTACAGGCTGGTTGACGACGATCTGGACCAAGTGATCCTGGTCACGGTGTCCTACACTGACGATCATGGGACAGGCAAGTCCGCCAACGCCAGGACCACCCCGGTCGCGCCAAGGAACGCCCCACCGGTGTTCACCGTCAGCGATGCCACGGTCACCCTGTTCGAGAACCGCGCAACGGGGACGCTCCTTGGCTCTCCGCTCGTGGCTACGGATCCCGAGGGCGACACGCTGATCTACTCGCTAGGTAACTCGCTGGATGGCTCGAACTCTGTGCCCTTCATCATCGCCCAGAACGGCCAGATCAGGACCAAGCGGCCCTTCGACTACGAGCACCGGAACAGCTACAGCTTTGACGCGCAGGTGCGGGACGGCCTGGACGGCGCCGGCAACGACGACGAAGCTGTCGACGACAGGGTCAGGGTGACCATCACCATCCGTAACGAGGACGAGCCCGGTGAGGTGTCGATATCGGGTAGGCTTGTCATCAGCCAGCAACTCACGGCATCGCTGAGTGACCCGGACGGCAACCCCCGCATCGAGCGCTGGCTGTGGCAGCGGGAGCACAGCCCTGGAACTTGGGTCACCATCGGCCAGGACGCTTCCACCTACACGCTGGTTACCGCCGATCTGGCCAAACAGCTCGCGGTCACGCCGTACTACACTGACGATCATGGGGCAGGCAAGTCCGTCACGGTTGCGATCGCCCCAGCCAAGGAAACTAACGCCCCACCGGTGTTCACCGTCAGCGGAGCCACGTTCACCCTGTCCGAGCACCTCGAACGGGGGACGCTCATTGGCCCTCCGCTCGTGGCTACGGATCCCGAGGGCGACACGCTGACCTACTGGCTAGCTCGCGGGGACTCTGGCGTGTTCGAGATCGACCAGAACGGCCAGATCACGAACAAGACGCTCTTCGACTACGAGCGCCGGAACAGCTACAGCTTTGGCGTGCACGTGCGGGACGGCGTGGACAGCGCCGGCAACGACGACGAAGACGAACCTCCCGACGCCTCGATCACGGTGACCATCGACATCGTTAACGAAGAGGAGCCCGGCGAGCTGCGGATATCGGGTACGCCTGCCAGAGGCGAGCTACTCACGGCATCGCTGGGTGACCCGGACGGCGACTTCCGCAACCTGGTCTGGCGGTGGAACCGGGAGAACAGCACTGGAACGTCCTGGCTCACCATCGCGGGGGCGACCTCCGACACCTACAGGCTGGTCCTCGGCGATGTGGGCACACGGGTCCAGGTCCGGGTGTCCTACATTGACGGTCGTGGGATAGCCAAGTCCGCCACGGCTACGACCGCCACGGTCGCGCCAACAAGGACCGCCGGCCCACCGGTGTTCACCGTCAGCGAAGCCACGCGCACCCTGTCCGAGAACCTCGAAGCGGGGACGCGCGTTGGCGCTCCGGTCGTGGCTGCGGATCCCGAGGGCGACACGCTGACCTACTGGCTAGGTGGCCCGGACTCTGTGTCCTTCGGCATCGACCAGAACGGCCAGATCACGACCAAGCTGCCCTTCGACTACGAGGTCCAGAGCAGGTACCGGATGGACGCGCACGTGCGGGACGGCGTGGACAGCGCCGGCAACGACGACGAAGACGAAGCTCCCGACGACACGATCACGGTGACCATCGACATCGTTAACGCAGACGATCCCGGTGTGGTGGTGATATCGGGTACGCCTACCGTAGGCGAGCTACTCACGGCATCGCTGAGTGACGACGACAACCCCCACAGCATGACCTGGCGGTGGCAGCGGGAGAACAGCACTGGAACGTTCGTCAACATCGCGGGGGAGATCTCCGACACCTACACGCCGGTTGGCGCCGATGTGGGCAAGCGGGTCACGGCCGGGGTGCTCTACACCGACGATCATGGGCCGGCCAGGTACGCCACCGCTCCGACCGTCAGGGTCGAGCCAAGGAACGAGCCACCGGTGTTCACCGTCAGCGCAGCCACGCTCACCCTGTCCGAGAACCTCGCAGCGGGGACGCTCGTTGGCGCTCCGCTCGTGGCTACGGATCCCGAGGGCGACACGCTGACCTACTCGCTACGTGGCCCGGACCGGTCCTACTTCGACATCGACCAGAACGGCCAGATCACGACCACGCTGGTCCTCGACTTCGAGGCCAAGAGCAGCTACCTGGTGAACGCGAAGGTACGGGACGGCCTGGACGCCGCCGGCAACGCGGACGAAGTTGTCGACTCCTCGATCACGGTGACCATCGACCTCGTTAACGAAGACGATCCCGGTGTGGTGTTGATATCGGGTACGCCTGTCTTGGGCGAGCTACTCGCGGCATCGCTGAGTGACCCGGACGGCAACCCCCGCCTCCTGACCTGGCGATGGAAGCGGGAGGACAACACTAAAACGTTCGTCAACATCGCGGGGGCGATCTCCGACACCTACACGCTGGTCCAAGGCGATGTGGGCACACGGGTCGAGGCCGGGGTGTTCTACGCTGACCATCAGGGGCTGACCAAGCACGCCGCCGCTACGACCCCCAGGGTCGAGCTGATAAGGAACGAGCCACCGGTATTCAACGTCAGCACAGCCACGCGCACCGTGTCCGAGAACCTCCAAGGGACGAAGCTCATTGGCGCTCCGTTCGTGGCTGTGGATCCCGAGGGCGACACGCTGACCTACTCGCTCAGTGGGACGAACGCTCTGTTCCTCAACATCGACCGGGACGGCCAGATCTCGACCGGGCTGGTCTTCAACTACGAGCACCAGCGCAGCTACACCGTCGACGTGAACGTGCGGGACGGCCTGGACGGCGCCGGCAACGCGGACCAAGCTGTCGACAACAAAATCGCGCTGACCATCGACGTCATTAACGAAGACGACCCCGGCGAGGTGTCGATAGCGGGCGCGTTAACGAGAGGCTCGCTACTCACGGCATCGGTGAGTGACGAGGACGGGAACATCCGCGACCAGGTGTGGCGGTGGGGGCGGTGGAGCACCGTCATTCTTGACTTCGTCAACATCAGAGGGGCGAACTCCGCCGAACGCATTTTGGAACGCACCGACGTGGACGCGCGGCTCCAGGCCAGCGTGTCATACACGGACGAAGCTGGGCCGGCCAAGTCCGCCGCCGGTGAGACCGGCCAAATCACGGGCGGCAACGTCGAGCCGACATTCAGCAGCAACAGGACCACGCGCGCCCTGGCGGAGAAGAGCCCGGCGGAGACGAACGTTGGCGATCCGGTCACGGCCATCCCTGGCGACGCCGACCCGCTGACCTACTCGATGCGCGGCCGAGACGCGTCGTCCTTCACCATCGACCAGGACGGCCAGATCAAGACCAAAGCGGGCAGCGACTACGACTTCGAGGTCAAGAGCAGCTACAGCGTGGTCGTGGTCGTGCGCGACGGCTTTGACTCCACGGGCTACCCCGGCACCGATAACGACGACTCCATCACGGTGACCATCAACCTCACCGACGTCAACGAACCTCCTTCGATCATGGGCGCGACGAACCTGACTGTCCGCGAGAACCATGGTTCGACCATCCACACCTACACCGCGAGCGACGGGGACGCGGGCGCCACCTTCAGGTGGGGCACGGAAGGGGTTGACTCGAGGGCTTTCCACATCTCGACCAACTCGGCGGGGCAGGGCGTGATCAGGTTCCGCCATGCGCCCGACTACGAGCTGCCGGCGGACTTTGACGGGGACAACGTCTACCACCTGTCGGTGACGGTCACCGACAACGGCGACCCGGCCATGGGCGACACGCGGGACATCACGGTCACTGTCACCAACGTGGAGGAAGCGGGCACGGTGACGATTTGGGGCACGCCGTCCGGGGGAGAACAGTTGACGGCGACGGTGGCCGACGGAGACGGGCCCCTCAGCAACCTGACCTGGCAGTGGGCGCGGGGGAGCACGGCGACCGGGATGTTCGACAACATCACAGGTGCGACCTCAGACCGCTACACGCCGGTGGCCGCGGACGTGGCCCACTACCTGAAAGTCACGGCTACCTATACCGACGCGCTGCCTGGGCGCAAGAGCGTCAGCGCCGTAACGCGCAGCGCGGTGGGGGCCACCAACGCCGAGCCGGCGTTCAAAGAAGGCCTCTCGGCCACCCGCACGCTTCCGGAGAACAGCGTGTCGGGCTCGGACGTCACGAATACGGTGACGGCCACGGACGAAGACCCGTCGGACACGCTGACCTACTCGCTGAGCGGCAAGGACGCGTCGTCCTTCATCATCGACTCGTCGAACGGCCAGATCAAGACCATTGCGCGCATCATCTACAACTTCGAGGTCAAGAGCAGCTACAACCTGATCGTGGGCGTGCACGACAGCAAGGACGCCGCCGGCAACCTCGACACCACCACCGACGCCACCATCGCGGTGGCACTCAGGCTCGAAAACGTGGATGAGCCCGGCACGGTGGGGATCCTGTTGCTTACGGATACGAACGGACGACAGTTCTTGCGGAGCACGGAAGTTGCTGACCCGGACGGGAGCGTGAATATCAGCAGGACCACGTGGTCGCGGGGAGACACGGCCGGTGGTCCGTTCATCGAAGTCGCCCGCGATCTCGCCGAGTACCACACGGTGGTGGCGGACGTGGGCAAGTACATCGAGCTCAGCATCAGCTACCGGGACGGTGAGGGTACGGGCAAGACTGTCTCCGCGGTGACGGCCGGCCAGATAGCGGCCACCAACTCCGATCCGATGTTCGACGCGGGCGCCCCGACCACCCTCAGCGTTGCGGAGAACAGCACGGCGGGCACGAGTGTCGGGGCTGCGCTGACGGCTTCGGACAGCAACGACGACACGCTGAAGTACTCGCTGAGCGGTCCGGACGCGGGCTCGTTCGAGATCGACCAGGACGGCCAGATCAAAACCAGGTCCGGCATCACCTACAACTTCGAGAGCGCCAAGAACACCTACAACGTCACCGTGAACGTGCACGACGGGAAGGACATCGCCAGCGTCGTCGACACCACCACCATCGACGACATCATCGACGTGGCCATCAGCCTCATCGACGCCAATGACGCCCCCACGATCACGGGCGGCGCGCCGGCCAGGAGCATCCTCGAGGACACTACGGTCGTCGGGGTCTACACGGCTTCCGACGAAGACGCGTCGGACACGCTGACGTGGGATGTGGAGCCCGCTGACGACGGCGACTTCTTCCAGATCAGCTCGTCCGGAGAGCTCTCGTTCAAAATCGCGCCGGACTTCGAGACCAAGGAGGACGCAGACGAGGACAACGACTACGAGGTGACGGTGAAGGTCGCCGACGCCCTTGGCCGGAGCGCCACGCTGTCCGTCACCGTCACTGTCACGGACGTCGACGAGACGCCCACGATCGACGCCGGCTCTGACAGCTTCGCCGTCGACGAGAACACAGCGACCACGACGATCATCCAGACCTATGAGGCGTCCGACACCGACACCGACGCCGCGTCCAACCTGACGTGGACGTTGGGAGGCACCGACGCGGGCGCCTTCACCATCACGCGGAACACTTCCACGGGGCACGGAGAACTCAGGTTCAGGAACGTGCCTGACTACGAGCACCCGGACGATATTCCCCTCGTGGCCGTTTTGGGGGGAGACAACGTCTACGACATCACGGTGACGGTCGCCGACGCCAGCCGCCTGAGCACCACGCTGCCCGTCACCGTCGAGGTCAACGACCTCAATGAGACGCCGGTGGTCAGCGGGAACAACTCACCGGACTTTCCTGAGATCGAGTTCGATGTCGAAGGCGCCAGCCTCACCAGAGCGAATCTCACCGTCCCCGGCACGTACACCTTCGCTGACGAAGATGACCGCGATGTCACCTGGGGGCTGAGCGGCGCCGACGCGGAGCACTTCACCATCAGGAAGGACGCCAACGGAAATGGCGTCCTGATCTTCAAGAACCCAAGCCCCAACACGAGCCTCAGCCTCAAGCCTGCCGACTTCGAAAACCCCGTCAACAGGGGCTCCAACAACGTCTACAGGGTCGTCATCAGGGCGGACGACCGCCAGAACGAGAGCAACAGCGTCGGGACCTTCACGGTGGACGTGACCGTCACCCCCGTCGACGAGACGCCGGAGATCACGACCACCGGCGCAACCCACGCCACCCCTTCGTTCGCGGAGATCGAGTACGACGCCACGACCGCGGACCTCACCGTGGCCGACTACGACGCGAGCGACGAAGAACGCGAACCCATCACCTGGTCGCTGGGCGGCACGGACAGCGGCGACTTCACCATCAACTCCACTTCCGGACTCCTGTCCTTTGCCCGGAGGCCCAACTTTGAGATTCCCGTCGACGGCAGTACGCCGCCCGACAACGTGTACAACATCATCGTGGAGGCGACTGACGCCTCCCCGACCCGGAACATCCGGGAGTTCCCGGTAACCGTCACGGTCACCAACGTCGACGAGACGCCCGAGATTACCAATCCGCCGAGCGCCAGGAGCTACGCGGAGATCGAATACGACTCCACGGCGACCGACATCCCCATCGTCGCGACCTTCACCGCGCGCGACGAAGAGATGCAGGACATCACCTGGGATCTGTCCGGGGACGACGCGGGCGACTTCACGATCACGAAGGACCCCAACACCGGGAATGGAGTGATCACCTTCAACAACCCGCCCAACGTCGAGGTTCCCGAAGACGCCGACTCCTACAACACCTACGAGTTCACCGTGCTGGCGACGGACACTGCCAGCCGCACGAACACCGGCGCCTGGGACTACGCCGTCACCGTCACCGATGTCAACGAGCGGCCGGAGTTCACGGGAACTATCGAGACGACGTTCGTCCTGCCCGAGCACGACGCGAACGAGGTTTACACCGCGCCGTCCCTGGCGTCCTACGCCGCCCGCGACGAAGAAGGCGGGGTCACCTGGACACTGACCGGCACGGACCGCCGCGACTTCGCGATCGACGACGACGGCGTCGTCACCTTCGCCGCCGCGCCCAGCTTCGAAACCCCGGCACACTCCAACAACATCTATCGGTTCAAGGTCGTCGCTACCGACCAGAGCGGCTCGCCTCGCCGGACCGCCGAGGTCGACATTACCGTCACCGTCGAGGACATCGAGGAAGCGGGCACGATCGAGGTAGACAATCTGAACCCCGCCGTGGGAGATCTCATCACCTTCGTCCTGACGGACCCGGACGGCGGCATCGACCTGTCGCCGGGCGGCGGTTTCAGCTGGGACATCCAGGGGCGCTTGCCCGGGGCAGCATGGGGGACGATTCCCGCATCCACTCCGCGCGCCACCACCGGCGCCTACAGGGCTGACGAGGACCACACAGGTTTCGAGATTCGCGCCGTCGCCAGCTACGGCGACCGCAGAGGGCCTCTCAAGTCGGCCGAGAGCATGGCAACCGCCGCAGTTGCGGCGGATCCCATCATCAACGCGCCTCCCCGCTTCCAGACGGGAGGCACGCAGCGGATCGCGGAGGTCGGCGCCGGCGTCGATGTCGGCGAACGGCTGACGGCCAGCGACCGCGACAACGATCCCATCACCTGGGGAATCTCGGGTGGCCCGGGCGCCGCATTCTTTGAAATCGACGCATCCAGCGGGCAGTTGCGAACCCTCCAGGCGCTGGACTTCGAGACAACTGTACCCCGCCCACTCGTCCTCCGGGTCACCCTGCGTGACGGTAGAGATGCTGATGGCAACACCGACAGCTTTGTCGATGTCACCACCAGCATTGAAGTCCAGTTGATTGACGTGGAGGAACTCGGCGTCGTCACGCTCTCCCTGGATGAGCCTGAAGTCGGAGACACCGTCGTGGCGACGTTGGAAGATGGCGACGGCAGCATTCAGGGCGTTTCCTGGCAGTGGGCGCGTTCAGAAAATGGGCGGACCGGCTGGGTCAACATCTCCAGAGCGTCGTCCAGCAGCTACACGACGCTGCAATCCGACGCGGGCTCATTCCTGCGCGCCCGGGTCACCTATGCGGACAACCGCGGGGGCGGCAAGACCGCGCAGGCGGTGACCGCCAACGGCGTCTTCAGCGAAAACCAGGGCGCCACCTTCCCGTCCTCCGAAGACGGCCAGCGCGCCGTGCCGGAGAATACCCGACCGGGCGTGAACATCGGCGCTGCCGTGGCAGCCGAGGACCCCGAGGATGACAGCCTCACGTACACGCTGCGCGGGCCGGACGCGGCCGCCTTCACCGTCGTTGCCAGCAGCGGCCAGTTGCGAACGAGCGGGGCCCTGGACTTTGAGACACAGCCCAGCTACAGCTTCACGCTCGAGGTGCACGACCGGCTGGATGGCTCAGGCAACCCGTCCACCATGGTGGACGATAGCCAGAACGTGACGATCACCATCGAGAACGTGGAAGAGCTGGGAACGGTAACGCTCACCACAGACACCGCGACCATCCAGGCTCGCGTCGAAGTGACCGCGGAACTCAGCGATGACGACGGACCCTCCGACGTCACGTGGCAGTGGTCCCGCTCGCCCAACGGCAGGACGAATTGGGTCAACATCGCGCACGCCACCTCCACCACATACACGCCCACGTTGGAGGAAGACGCGGGCAACTACATCCGAGCCACGGCCACCTACACCGACGGCCGTGGGCCGAACAAGACCGCCAGCGCGGTGTCGCCGCGCGTCGGCGACCCACCCCCGGCCAACTCGCCGCCCGCGTTCCCGGCCACGGAGGACGGCCAGCGCGAGGCGCAGGAAGACACCGCGGCGGGCCAGGCGTTCGGGGATCCCGTGGTCGCCAACGATGTGAATGACGACGATCTGACCTACTCGTTGGGCGGGACCGACAGTGCCTTGTTCACCATCGACGAGGACACCGGGCAGTTGCGGCTGGCCGCGAATGCGCATCTGGATTTCGAGGAACAGCGAAGCCATCGCGTCGTCGTGTCCGTCAGCGATGGCGCGGATCGGAACCACGATCCTGACACGGTGATCGACGACACGATCAACGTGGTCATCACTGTGACCGACGTCAACGAAGCGCCTGTGATCACGGGCGACACCTCCCCATCCTTCCAGGAGAACGCCAGCACGGCCGTGGCGACGTTCACGGGCGCCGACCCGGAGGGTGACACGCTCGCCTGGTCAGTGGACAACAGCGACTTCTGGATCTCCAGTCGTGGGCAGCTGTACTTCTCCACGCCGCCCAGCTACGAGGACCAGACGAGCTACCGCATCACGGTCGAAGCCACCGACGACGAGGGCCTTCCGGACTCGCTCATCCTGTCCATCACTGTGACCGACATGGAGGAAGAGGGCGTAGTCACCGTTACACCGCCGCGCGGTTGGGCGGATGTCCAGACACAGTTCAGCGCAGACCTGACCGACGACGACGGCGGCGAGACCAACATCACCTGGCAGTGGGCGCGGTCGCCCAACGGCAGATCTGGCTGGGTGGACATTGCGGGCGCCACGTCGAGGAGCTACACGGCAGGCGCCGCCGATGAGGGCGCCTACCTGCGGGCCACGGCCTTCTACGAGGACCGCCGGGGCAGCAACAAGACAGCTCAGTCGGCGCCGACGGGGCGGATCGACGACCTCAAGCCGGCAACGAAGAACAGCGCTCCCGCATTTGAGGATGCTACGGTCACCCGGAGCATCGGTCAGGGTACCAACGCCGGCCGCCCCATCGGCGCGCCTGTCACGGCGACGGATCCCGACCAGGACGATGTCCTCACCTACTCTCTGAGCGGGGCGGACGCCGATGCCTTCGACATCGATGCCGCCACCGGCCAGATCCAGACGAAGGACGTCCTCGATCCAAAGGTGAAGGACATCCATGCCGTCACGGTGTCCGTCCACGACGGCTTTGACGCCAGCTACAACCCCTCGGAGGTAGAGGACGACTCCACGGACGTGACCATCACCGTCACCGAGGTCAGCACGCCGGACACCGGCGGTGGCGGCGGCGGCGGCGGCGGTGGCGGTGGCGGTGGCGGTGGCGCAAGTGGCCCCAGCCCGAGCGAAGTCGAGTTCGAGTGGAACGTGAAGCGCGACATCGAGGGACTCGCCCAGGGGCACCGCTTTGCGACCGGCCTCTGGGGCGACGGCGAGACCCTGTGGATCACCGAGAACGGATCAGGCGCCGACGACTCGATCTACGCGTACGACATCGAGACGGGCGAACGGGTCGAGGACCTCGAGTTCGAGCTCGACGACACGAACCACGCGCCCCGCGGCGTCTGGTCCGATGGCGAAACCATCTGGGTCTCTGATAGCGGCCAGGAGAAGCTCTTCGCCCATAACCTCGAAAGCGGCGAGCGGCTCGAGGACCGGGACATCGAACTCGCCGAGCGCAACAGCGCCGCGCGCGGCATCTGGTCCGACGGCGAGACGATCTGGGTGCTCGATGGCGGCAAGGACTCGCTCTTCGCCTACGACCTCGCGAGCGGCGAGCTGCTCGCCGAGTACGCCCTCGACGCCGCCAACGGCGACCCGCGCGGCCTCTGGTCCGACGGCATCAGCATCTGGGTCTCCGACCACGGCGCGAAGAAGCTCCTCGCCTACCGCCTCCCCGAAGCGCCCGACGGCCCCACGGCCGAGGACGCGGATCCGGTCCCGCTGGAGCGGGTCGACGACGAGGACGCGGATCTGGTCCCGCTGGAGCGGGTCGACGACGAGGACTTCACGGAGCTCAGCGGGGCCAGCAACAACAGCCCGCGCGGCATCTGGTCCGACGGCCAGGTGATGTACGTCGCCGACGAGAGCGACCGCAGGGTCTACACCTACAACCTGCCCGACGCTATCGACGCCCATCTCGCCACGCTCACCTTGAGCGGTGTCGAGATCGGGGAGTTCGACGGTCGGAGGACCGAGTACGAGGGCGTGCCCGGGGAGGGAGTCACGCAGACGACCATCGAGGCCACAACCGTGCAGCGCCGCACCGCCATCGCCATCGACCCGCCCGACGCCGACGGGGACGCCGCCAACGGCCACCAGGTGGCGCTCGACGGCGTCGAGGAGATCACCGTCACGGTCACTTCGGCCGACGGCAGCCGCACGAAGGTCTACCGCGTGCGGCTCGAGGCAGCGACGGAGGAGATTGCGCTGTCGCCAACGTGGACCTTGGTGGAGTGGGGAGGCAGGGAAGGTGCGGACATCGCCGCGGCCCTGGAGGAAGGTGGTCTTACGGAGAGGGTCATCGTGATCTACGGGTGGGACGAGGTTGAGGAGAGGTGGCGGCCGTACTTCCCCGGCCTGCGGGACGTGCCGGGGCTGAGCACGCTGAGCAGCCTGAGGCAGGGAGGCAGGTACTGGGTCGCGGTCACGGAGCCCGTCATCTGGACCGTCACCGCACCCTAGCCGCCGCGTTCGATCAATGACGGATACGTCCGGGCGACAAGGAGAACGGCGCCGGAAGGGATCGGGTTTGTTCTGTCGTCGGTTGGCGTGCGGGACTGGACGAGTCACGTGGACCAGTCGCGGGGGCGTTCCGGGCGGCGCTACAGCCCGTGAACGGAGCGCACTCGCCGAGCGCCAGGACCGCATCGCGAACGCATCGCCGCCACCTCGCAATGCCAGGCGAGGTACGGCTATCGATGAAAGCGGCGCCCTTCCTCTTTCGAGGAGAGACTCACAAGACATCATCACTAATCAGCAGATTACTCACTCCTAGCTCACATCTGGTAGCTATAATGCTGCTCCCGACAAAGAGGGTCACGTTCTACCGCAGCCCCGTGCGGTCGGCTGGGTTCACTGTAGTGCGGCCAAAACACTCAGGGGCACTACTTCCACAGTTGCAACGCCGGTCGCGTACGTCTCCGCGGTAGCGTGGTTGTTAGACACGCGTGGCCCTCTCCTCAGTCTGGCCCGGAGGGTCGAGAGTTGAGCAGGGCAAGGTCACTGACGTGCCGCGTAGCAGTTTGGGTGGCAATACTGCTGAGCGTGTTGCTGTCCGTCGCGGACCCGGCACGTGCACAGCAACTCGACACCACTCCCCCGACGGTCGTGAACGCGGCCACTGATGAAACCGGCCAGTGGATCACCGTTACCTTTAGCGAGCCCGTAGTCGTCAGCCCATTTGTTTCTCTTGTTCAGGAGCACCGTCGCTTCTTTGAGATAAGCTACTTCCTTCGGGCAGTTCTAGATGTAACGGTAGACGGCCATCGGGACGTGCTAGAGATAGAGACCAACCTCTCCGGGAACACGCTCAACATTGCGCTGACCACACCACCAATTGCCGCTGGCCAGTCGGTCAGGTTGTCGTACGACAACGTATTTGCCCGCAATAGCGCGATCTATGTCGATACTGCCGGCAACGCGCTGGAGTTCTTTTCGGACATGAATGTCCAGAACAATTCCACCGTGGCCAGCGCCCCGTCCTTTACCGCAGGGCCCGTGTTCAGCGTGGAAGCGCTGACATTGGATGAGGGAGGATCTGGCACCCTCACGGCAAAGCTTGCCTCTCCACCGCCCGGAGAGGTAACAGTGTATCTGTACATGTGGCCCCCAAACGTGGGCAGCGTGACCGGACCGGGCAGCCCTCCGCCAACAAACACGGCTTCAGAACCGGATTGGATCCTGACATTCGACGAGACTACATGGAACACACCTCAGACTCTTACGGTTACGGCGGGCAGTGACGCTGACTCCCTGGATGCCTGGGGTTTGCTTCATGGTTTTGTGGGACCTCCCCCGACGGAATACTTGCGGATGAACACCTCCGTCCATGTGCTCATGGAGGACCAGGATCCCCCGCTCGGGATTGCCCTCGCCACAGACCCCACTGTTCCTTTGGTCGAGCCCTATGCCACCCGCTACTTCGAGAATGACACGACCGCGATTGTCGACTTGACACCGATCGGCCACACGACCGCCAGGTGGTCGCTCTACCTGGAGGATAAGAACGCCTTCTCCATCAGCAGGGATGGCGTGCTCTCGTTCCGTTCCCCACGCGACTTCGAGCAGCCCGGGGATGCGAACGGGGACAACGTGTACGTGGTGGGCATTCTTGGACAGAGGGGAAGTTCGACCGGTGTCGCGTTTGCCGCGATCACCTTGGCGAACGTCGCCGAGCCCCCCACCTTCCCCACCACCGCTACGACGCGCGAGGTGCCGGAGAACCCGGCCCAATTCACTGATGTTGGGGACCCGGTCGCCGCTGTCATCGACGCTGGCGCCGACAACCCAACCTACACCCTTGCGGGGACGGACGCGGCCAGCTTCGACATCGTCTCGAACACGGGCCATATCCAAACGAAGCCGGGCGTGACCTACGACCATGAGACGAAGTCGAGCTATTCGGTGACGGTGAACGTGAGCGACGGCGTGGACTCGAATGGCGATACGGACACGTCGATCGATGACTCCATCGCTGTCACTATCACCGTCACCGACGTCAACGAGCCCCCGGCATTCCCGGCGACGGAGGGGGGCACGCGGAGCGTGGACGAGAACTCGAACGCAGGCACGAACGTCGGGGACCCAGTCTCGGCCATCGATGAAGACGGCGGCGCCCTGACGTACACCCTCACGGGCGCCGAGGCGGACAGCTTCGAGATCGTGTCGACGACAGGCCAGATCCGGACCAGGTCGGGAGTGACCTACGACCACGAGTCGAAGTCCGAGTACTCCCTGACCGTGAATGTGAGCGACGGCAAGGACGCCAACGGGTCGGCAGACCCGGCCGTCGACGCCTCCATTCAGGTGACCGTCACCCTGACCGATGTCAACGAACGTCCGGTTGTGACGGGGCCTGTCGCCGAGAACTACCCCGAGAACGCGACCCGGCCGGTGGCAAGGTACGTCGCCACTGACCATGATGCTCGTGACACCATCAGCTGGTCCCTCGCCGGCAGGGACAGCAGCCTCTTTAACAACAACAACGGCGTGCTCACCTTCAACGCCCCACCCGACCACGAGGCCCGCAACCCCGTGTACAGCGTGATCGTGGTGGCGACCGACGCCGCCGGCCTCATGGGGCAGCGCGGGCTGACCATCACGGTGACGGACGAGAACGAGAAACCGGTCTTCACGAGCGACGTCCCCGCTACCGTTTCTCATGACGAGAACCGGTCCGGGGTCGTAGCTACCTTCGCCGCCGCCGACCCCGACCCCGCTGACACGATGAGCTGGTCGCTCGCGCAGGGCGACGCGGGCGCCTTCACGATCATGGGCGGCGTGCTCGCCTTCCGCAGCAACCGGCCCCCACCCGACCACGAAACGCAGAGTGCTTACTACGTGACGGTGGAGGCATCGAGTGGAACCGACACTATCAGTCAGACCCTATCCATCATTATCAACGACCTGGACGAAGAGGGCGCCCTGCTCCTCCCCTTCCAGGCGCCCCAGGTTGCGGTCGGCTACGTGGTCACATTCGCTGAGGGCGACTACGTCAACAGGAGGAGCCAGAGCTGGACATGGCACCGCTCACCGAGTCGCAGCACCTGGCCCGATGATGCCGCAACCCTTGCGACTGGCCTGATTTACACTCCCGGGGCCGACGATGTGGACAGCTATCTGCGCGTTACCGTTGACTACAATGACGGCCACGGGGAGAAGACCCTGCAGGCCGTCTCCAAGGGACGGGTGCAGGCGACCGAACTCGACAACAGAAGCCCGACCTTCCCCACCGACCCCATCGAACGGACGGTCTCCGAGAACTCGACCGCCGACACCCGCGTTGGTGCGCCTGTGCAGGCCACCGATCCTGACCCGAACGACACCCTGGAATACTCCTTGGCCGGCAGCGACCTGTTCACCATCGATCGTGACACGGGCCAGATTCGGGTAGCTGCGAACGTGGTGCTCGACCACGAGGCCCAACCCGAACACTCCGTCTCGGTCGCAGCACAGGACCCATCCGCCGCGTCGGCTTTCAAGACGGTGGAGATCACCGTTACCAATGTGAATGAACCGCCTACGGCGAAGGACTATCCAAAAGAGACGACGCGTGAGGACACGCCCGTCACTATCAGGGTGCTGCACGGCGACACGGACCCGGACGAAGACGATACCCCCGCCACCCTGGTCGTGGCGCTAGCGAACAGACCGCGGACCGGCTCGGTTAAGCTCGACCCGGATAACGCCGGGGCCTTCATCTACGTGCCCAAGCCCAACTTCGGCGGGACGGACACCTTCACCTACCGCATCAGCGACGGGCAGCTCAGCAGCAACGGGACGGTCACTGTGGCCATCCAGCCGGTGAACGACGAACCCACCTTCCCAGAACCCACCTTCCCAATGGACCGGCTGGAGCGGGCGGTCAGTTCCAGCGCCGTCGCCGGCACAAACGTTGGAGCCCCCGTTGCCGCCGCTGATGTCGACGGCGATCCGCTGGTCTACGAGCTGACCGATGCGAATCGCGTCTTCGAGATCGACCAGTACACGGGGCAGATCACCGTGGCCGGGAACGTCACGCTCGATACGGCGAAGCCCTACATGGTGACGGTAACTGCCAGCGACGAGAAAGGCGGGCTGGCCAGCGTTGATGTAACGATCACTGTGAGCGAGGGGCCCGTCACCATCACGCCCGTCTTCGGTGGGGGCGCTGGGGGCGGCGGCGGCGGTGGCGGCGGTGGCGGCGGTGGCCCGAGCCCGAGCACGCTCGACTTCGAGTGGACAGTGAAGCACGACCTTGAGGCGCTCGACGAGTCCAACGGCATACCGACGGGTCTGTGGGGCAGGGACGGGACGCTTTGGGTGGCCCAGAACGGCGACGGCGCCAATGACGGCGTCTACGCCTACGACCTCGAGACAGGTGAGCGCGCCGAGGAGCGAGAGTTCGCGCTCGACGAGCGCAACCGCGCGCCGCGCGGTATCTGGTCCGATGGCGAGACGGCATGGGTCTCCGACAGCGGCCGCGAGCGTGTCTTCGCTTACAGCCTCGCCACGGGAGACCGCCTTGAGGAGCGCGAGATCGCGCTGGCGGAGCGCAACCGCGACGCCCGCGCCATCTGGTCGGATGGCAAGACGTTCTGGGTGCTCGACGGGGGCAAGGACTCGCTTTTCGCCTACGACCTGGAGAGCGGCGAGCTGCTCGCCGAGTACGCCCTCGACTCTGCCAACGCCGACCCGCGCGGCCTCTGGTCCGACGGCGTCGCCATCTGGGTCTCGGACCATGGCGCCAAGCGCCTCTTCGCCTACCGGCTCCCGACGCTGCCTGCAGCGGAGGAGGAGGCGCCCGCCCTCGAGCGGGTGCGGGACGAGGAGTTCGGCGAGCTGAGCGGGGCCAGTAACAACAGCCCACGGGGCATCTGGTCGGACGGCGACGTGATGTACGTGGCCGACGAGAGCGACGACAGGGTCTACACCTACAACATGCCCGACGCGATCGACGCCCGCCTCGCCTCGCTCACGCTCAACGGCGTGGACATCGGGGAGTTCTCAAGCAGGAAGAGGGTGTACGAGGGCGTCGCCGGGGAGGGGGTGACGGAGACGACCGTCGAGGCGGTGGCGCAGCAGCGTCGCACGAGTGTTGCGATCGACCCGCCCGATGCCGGCGAGGACGCCGCGAACGGCTATCAGGTGACGCTCGACGGCGTCGAGGAGATCACCGTCACGGTCACTTCGGCCGACGGCAGCCGCACGAAGGTCTACCGCGTGCGGCTCGAGGCAGCGACGGAGGAGATTGCGCTGTCGCCAGCGTGGACCTTGGTGGAGTGGGGAGGCAGGGAAGGTGCGGACATCGCCGCGGCCCTGGAGGAAGGTGGTCTTACGGAGAGGGTCATCGTGATCTACGGGTGGGACGAGGTTGAGGAGAGGTGGCGGCCGTACTTCCCGGGCTTGCAGGACGTGCCGGGGCTGAACACGCTGAGCAGCCTGAGGCAGGGGGGCAGGTACTGGGTCGCGGTCACGGAGCCGGTCATCTGGACCGTCACCGCACCCTAGCCGCCCCCGCGCCCATGGTGCTGACCGCCCGGACCGGGACCACCTCAGTTCGTCACCTCGGGATGCCCGTACACCCCTCTTGGTTAACACGCCATCTGGGGACCTCAATCTGGCGCGTGCAGACGCTTTGACCCCAGCCGCCCGACACTTTGGTTGTAGTTCCGTTGCCGAGGAGCGGCTCGCTCTCACCCCCATGGGGTGGGCATGAGTTTCTGGAGCGAAAGGATGAGTATGATCAGGTGATGCCGTCGAGCTAATGGCCTAAAGGCAGGGGCAGCCCGACCCTGCGCCCTGCCATCCGGCGACGGGTACCCCAAGCTAGTCACAGTTTGGCGAAGGAGGAGAGTGTGACCATGGCGGACGATCCCGTGAAAGGGCCTCAGGAGCAGCGAGAACGACTCTCCAGGCTTAGCGAGGCCAGCCTGCGCATCAGCGAGAGCCTCGATTTCGAGATCGTTCTGCGAGAGGTGCTGGAGAGCGCCCGGGCGCTAACGGACGCCATGTATGGCGTGGTCACCCTCCTTAATGAGGCCGGAACGGTAGAGACCTTGCTCTCCTCGGGCCTGACTCCCGAAGAGACCCAGCAGCTGTGGAACTGGTCGGGAGGAGCGAAGCTCTTCGAGTACCTTGGTGCGACCCTGAGGCCACTGCGGCTGCGGGACTTTGCCAGCCACACCGCGGCGCTGGGCCTTCCTGAAATCATTCTGCCCATGCCGGTGGGCCCCTCCCTCGCCTTTCTGGCGGCTCCGCTCCGCCATAGAGGCGAGGGCGTCGGCCATTTCTTCCTCGCTGAGAAGGAGGGAGGCGGGGAGTTCAGCCAGGACGACGAAGAGATCCTTGTCATGTTCGCGTCTCAGGCGGCGATGGTGATCGCAAATGCTCGCAGGCGCCGGGACGAGCAGCGAGCCCAAAAGGACCTGCAGACCCTGATCAACACCTCACCCGTGGGCATCGTTGTCTTCGATGCCCAAACCGGAAGACCGATGTCCTCCAACAGGGAGGCCGCGAGGATCGTGGGAGACCTGAGCACCCCGGGGGAGTCCCCGGAGCAGCTTCTCGAGATTCTGACCGTCCGACGCGCGGACGGGCGCGTCTTCTCGCTGAGCGAGTTTCCCCTGGTGCACGCGCTGCGCACCGGCGAGACGGTACGCGCCGAGGAGATCATCCTGCGGGTCCCCGACGGCAGGTCCCTCACGACGCTCGTCAACGCGACTCCCATCCGTACGGAGGACGGGGCTGAGGTGGAGTCGGTGGTCGTGACCCTGCAGGACATGACGCCACTGGGGGAGCTGGAGCAGCTGCGCGCCGAGTTCCTGGCCATGGTGAGCCACGAGCTGCGCGGCCCGCTGACCTCCATCAAGGGCTCAGCCACCACCCTGCTGCAAGCGTCGTCCAACCTCGACCCCGCCGAAACGCTCCAGTTCCACCGGATCATTGACGAGCAGGCCGATTACATGCGCGACCTGATTGGCGATCTGCTTGACGTGGCCCGGATCAACACCGGTGAGCTCTCGGTCACCCCCGAACCTATCGAGGTGGTGAGGCTGGTGGACGAGGCTAGAACGAAGGTCCTGAGCGGGGCCGCCAGGAACAACTTCGGCATCGACGTCCCCCCGCACCTTCCCCTGGTCATGGCTGACAGGCGGCGCATCGTGCAGGTCCTGACCAACCTCCTCTCCAACGCTCTCAGGTACTCGCCGGAGTCTTCCGCCATCAGCGTGTCCGCCGAGCTTGAAGACACTCACGTTGCCATCTCCGTCTCCGATAGGGGTGCGGGCCTTACCGCCGCGGCCCTGCCCTACCTGTTCAGCAGGTTCTCCCGCACGGAGAGTCACGAGGGCGGCCACGACAGCGGCGGCTCGGGGCTGGGCCTCGCTATCTGCAAGGGCATTGTGGAGGCCCACGGGGGTCGCATTTGGGCCGAGAGCGACGGCCCCGGGCTTGGCGCGCGCTTCACCTTCACGCTTCCGGTAGCGGAGGAGGTCGGGGGCGGCGTGGCCACCGTTTCCGGTACCTCGCATCCGGCAACCCCGGTGGAACACGAGCAGGAGCGGATTCTTGTCGTGGACGACGACCCAGAGATGCTGCGCTACGTTCGCGGCGCGCTTTCGAGAGCGGGTTATTCGCCCGTTGTGACCGGCGATCCGCAAGAGGTGCTGCAGCTCGTGGAGGAGCAGGCGCCCAACCTGGTCTTGCTCGATCTTCTGCTTCCAGGGACGGACGGAATCACCCTGATGCAGGACATCCTGGCGAAAGCAGACATTCCCGTGATCTTCCTGTCCGTATACCGCCAGGACGAGGTCATCGCCAGGGCTTTCGAAATGGGAGGCGTTGACTACGTGGTCAAGCCCTTCTCACCGACGGAGCTTGTGGCAAGGGTCAAAGCGGCCCTGCGCAAGAGGGCGGGGTCTGAGGCGACCGACCCCACCGAACCCTTCGTGCTGAGTGCGCTGAAGATTGACTACGCTGACCACGCGGTCACCCTCGGCGGGGATCCGGTTCGCATGACCGCGATCGAGTATCGGCTGCTCTTTGAGCTGTCCGTCAACGCCGGGCGGATATTGACGTATGAATACCTCCTTCAAAGGGTCTGGAAGACGGAGAGAAGGGAGGATTTGCGGCCGATGCGCACGGTTGTGAGAAACCTCCGCCGCAAGCTGGGCGACGACGCCAACCGTCCCACCTACATCTTCACCGAGCCTCGCGTGGGCTACCGCATGGAGAGGCCTCGCAACGGGAGGGAGTAAGGGACCGGAGTGGCCCCTCGACCGCTCAGACCAGGAAGGAGGTCGCCAAGATGCGGCCCCCGCGCAACCGAAATTGCGGTCGCCTTCTGCGCGGCCGACGGGCGCAAGCTGCGCGGCGGGGTGCAGGCCACGATCGCTGAGGCTCCACCGGGGTCGCCACCCGCTAGCGGCGCTTCCCGGGGCGACCCCGAGTCCGGTCTCGCCCCGGGAAGCCGGCATCAGTCACGGCTATCTGTCGACCCTGATCACCGAGGGCCGCGCCCTCGGGCTGCGTCCGCCGCCGGCTGCAGGAGACCCTTGGCGTCAACGACTTCGATGAACTCTTCGCACTGGAGGGCCAGGATGCAAACGAGTAGTCCCTCCTCACCGACACTCGCCGACGACGTACGGCCTGACCATCAACGGCCGCCCAGTCCCCTACGGGAGCGGTGTCCTCGCGAAGACTTCGTTGGGGTCGATCCGAAGCAGGTGCTGCGCTGGCGCCACGGCACCGAGCCGTGCGGCGGCGCGATGCACTCCCTCATCCGCTGGCGACCCGCATCCCCGGCGGGCTGGAACTCGTGCTGGGCAAGCACTTCCAGCACCTAGCTAGGGATGGATGGCCACATGCCCGCCAGCGCAAGCCCTACCGGCGCGAGGTCCATATGTTCCCCGAGGACTTCCCGCAACGGCTGGAGCGACTAGAGGAGGAGTCCGGCCCGACCTGGAGCGAGCTTGCCGCCCGGCTTGGCGCAAACCCCCTCACCCTCCAGCGCTGGCGTCGGGGCGCCCATCCGAATGCACTTCAGCTCTTCGCGCTCCTGGAGTTGGCCACCTCCTTCGACCTCCCGGAACTGCTGTCCTCAACTAAAGTGCCGACCTACAAGGACAAGTAAGGAGGGCTTGGGCGGCAGTCTGATCGCCGTCAGTCAGCCTCAACGCTCAGCGGGGCGGGAGGCTCGAGCGTCCAGGTGAGGGGTTCGGTGACAGCGACCCAATAGGTGCTTCCCTGCTGCAGGGTGGCAAGCGTGTTGAGTCCGGGCACATCCTCCAGACCAGGGAAGAACCCCTTCCACCTCTCCGTCACCTCGTCCCACTGGTAAACGACCAGGACCTCGTCGGCAACGCCGCCGTCGCGCAGAACGTCGGCGATGGTGACCCCATCAGCGCCTGGCCACTCGATTGACGTCCACGTCGGAGCGAGTTCCAGCGCTACTTCCGGTCTCTGGATCGCTACGCGATAGACTTTCCTGCGCGTCCCGTCCTGGGAGGTCACGGTGACGGTGATCTCGGAGGCGCCCTGCAGCAACACCTGGTGGCCGTTGGCGTCGTCGTCGTCGTCGTCGGGCGGGTGGATTGCGACATCGGTACGCCGCTGCACCGCCCCGGCCTCGGCCGTCGTCTCCGTCACGCCGTCGCCGGCGACGCCCTCGTACTCCGTCACGCCGGGGTCGAACTCCCCGAACTCGACGCCGCTGAGGGTGAGCGAGGCGAGGCGTGCGTCGATGGCGTCGGGCAGGTTGTAGCTGTAGACCCTGCCGTCGCTCTCGTCGGCGACGTACATCACCTCGCCGTCGGACCAGATACCGCGGGGGCTGTTGTTGCTGGCGCTGCTCAGGTTCGCGAACTCCTCGTCGCGGACACGCTCGAGCGGGAGCACGTCACCGACTGCCGGGCTCTCGGGCGCGGGCAGCCGATAGGCAAAGAGGCGCTTGGCGCCGTGGTCGGAGACCCACCAGGTGACGCCGTCGGACCAGATGCCCCGCGGGTCGTCGTTGGCGGAGTCCAGGGCGTGCTCGGCGATGAGTTCGCCGCTCTTGAGGTCGTAGGCGAAGAGGGCGTCAGCGCGGCCGTCGAGCACCCACACAGTCGTGCCGTCGGACCAGATGCCGCGCGGGTCGCGGTTGCGCGTGTCGAGCTCGACCTCCTGCTCTTCGTCGCGTTCGCCGCTCTCGAGGTCGTAGGCAAAGAGGCGGTCCTGGCCGCTGTCGGCGATCCAGAGGGTCGTGCCGTTCGACCAGAGGCCGCGCGGCGCGCGGTTGCTCTCGTCCAGGTCGAACTCGCGGTCCTTGACGCGGTCGCCCGTCTCGACATCGTAGGCGTAGAGGGCGTCGTCGGCGTCGTCGCCATTCTCGGCGATCCAGACGGTCGTACCGTCCGACCAGGAGCCGGTAGGCGAGTCCTGCGTGGAGTCGAGCGCCTCGATGTCACGGGTCACGGTCCACTCGAAGTCGAGCTTGCTCGGCGACGGTCCCGACGGTCCGCCACCGCCGCCACCGCCACCGCCCAGGCCTGTGTTCTGGGGACGCTCCCTGATTGTGACTTCGGCCTCAGCGATCTCCCCTGGGGTGACGCCCGTCGGCAGCGTGCTGAAGAAACCCAGCGTGACATACTCACCGCCGTCGTCCTCGGCGTCTGGATTGGCCGTGAACGTGATCGTCTTCATCGTTTCGCCGGCCGTGAAGATCACGTTCCTCGGCTCGAGGATGTAGTCGCTGTCCATGGCGCCGTTCTCGTTGGTCAAGGTGAGCGTGATCGTCAAGGTGCGTTGTGGATCGTCGGTCAGGCTGAGCGGGATGGTGAGACGGCTGCCCTCGCTGGCGGTATAGGTCGTGGCCCCAAAACTGACCTTGACCTCTGGCAAGTCGTCGTCGGTGATCTTGACCGTAGTCTCATCGGGATCGCCTGCCTGGACCCGTTCGGGCAGAGCGCCCAACCCGATCAACACCGACTCGTTGGCGTCGAACTCATCGTCCGCGATGGCGTTGAACGTGAACGTCTGATCGGTCTGCCCACTCTGGAACGTGACGCTGGCCGGCACGGCATCGTAGTCGAGGGTTGACGCCCCGTCCTGCGCTGTGGCGGTCAGCAGGACTTCGACCGACCGCTCGGGGTTGGCGCTGAGCTGCACCGTTACTGTTTCGGGGCTGCCCTCGGCCACGGTGTATTCGCCCTGCAGGAAGCTGACCTTAACCACGGGATCGTCGTCATCGCCGATCTCGATGGTTGCTTCGGCGGGGTCGCCGGCGCTGACCGTGGCGGGCAACGGGCCGAAGGTCAGCCGTACGGACTCGTTGTCGTCGTCCTCCGTGTCATCGTTCGCGACGACCGTGAACGACTTCAGTGTGTCAGTGCTCTCGAAGGTGAGCTCAGCCGGCACGCCGGAGTAGTCGTTGCCGTCCGCGCCGCCCTGGTTGACGGCCCTGATCGGGATCGTCACCGGCCGATCGGGAGCTTCGTTCAGCCAGACCTGTACGTCCACCTCCGAGCCTTCGGTTGCGAAGTAGGTTCCCGCGCCGTATCTCACCGTGACATCGTTGTCCATGATCGCGACGGTTGTTGCGCGTTCGTCGCCCGCAGTGACCCCTGTGGGTAACGCGCCGAAGGTAAGGCGCACCGACTCGTCATTGTCGTCGTCCCGGTCGTCGCCGGCCGAGAGCGTCAGCCTCATCGTGGTTTCGCCGCTCTCAAAGGTCACGTGATCGGCGGACAGGGAGTAATCCCCCTCGCGCTCGTCCGCGCCGCCGCGCTCGGTGACGACGATGGGAATCGTCACGGTGCGTTCCGGATCGGCGTTCAGGGTCAGGGTGACGAAGACACTGTCGCCCTCGGCTACGTTGTAGTCGTCCTCGTCGAAGCTCACCGCCACGTCCGGCAGGTCGTCGTCGGTGATCCCGATGTCGGTCCGGGTGATGCCTCTTGCAGTGACGTCGTCCGGCAGTGCGCCGAAGCTCAGCCGGACCGCTTCGCCATCGTCGTTCTCGCCGTCGTCGATGGCGAAGAACGGGATCGCCTGCTTCGTCTCACCACTGTTGAACGTGACGCTGGCCGGCACGCCGGAGTAGTCGGCGTCCGTTGCGCCGCCCAGCTCGACTCTGTTCAACGGGATCTCAACCGTGCGCTCGGGATCGGCGGTGAGCTCCACTCTGATATCTTCTGGACTGCCTTCGGCGACGGTGTAGTTGGCTTGCACAAACATGACGCTGACCCGGGGCACGTCGTTGTCCAGGATCGCGATCGTCGTCTTCGTCTCGCCTGGGTCTCCCTTTTCCACACGATGCGGGAGCTCCCCGAACTCGAGTGTGACGCTCTCGTCGTCGTCGTCGATATTGTCGTCGGTCGCGGTGAAGGTGATGGCCTTGGTGGTCTCGCCGCTGTTGAACGTGACGCTTGATGGAGCGCCGTAGTCGCCGGTGGAAGCGCCACCCTCGTCGGGCGCCTTGAGCGGGATCGTGACGCTGCGCTCGGGGTCAGGCCTGAGGCTCAGCGAGACCTCCACGCTGCCGCCCTCCACGACGCTGTAGGAGTCGGAGTCGAAGCGGATTACGACATGCGGATCGTCATCGTCTTTGATGTTCACGGTCGTCTCTGCGTTGGTAGCCGCGCTGACGCCGTCGGGCAGCGCTCCGAACGCGAGCTTGACGAACTCGTCGTCGTCGTCGTCGGCGTCCTGGTGGACGGCGAACGTGAACGTCTTCGTCGATTCGCCTGCGGCGAAGGTCAGGCTCGGCGGTTCGGAATATTCGTCCGATCCCGCCGTGGTGCCGGCGGCGACCACGACCGGGATGGTGATGTCGCGCAGACCCTGGTGGGCGGCGCTCAGCTCGACGGAGACATCGACCGTGCCGCCCTCGTCAACCTCGTAGGTCGCCGCTCCGAACCCGACCGTCGGAGGCGCGCTGATGGTCACCGGCCCCGAGGGCGCCTCGGACAAGGTCGTGCCGTCGGCGGTGCAGATGCCGCCGACGGCACACGCCTGATACGTGAGCAAACGGAACGTGATCGCGCCATCGCCATCCGGAGTGAGCGTCACCAGGTAGGCGTGGGCCGGCTCGCCGGCGACCACGTGGGCGCTCACGCTCGCGACCGTAGCGCCGGTGACGCTGAACGAGGGAGTGGTCTCGTCGAAGTCGACGATCGGGCGGCTGAAACTCACGACGACCTGCGGCGAGTCCGTGGCGCCGAGGTGGAACACCGACGTATGACTGCTGGCCGGAAGCTCCGCCGTCAACGCAGCAGGCTCGGCCGCCAGCGCCACCGGGCTCAGTGGGTAGGCACGAACTTGGATGCTAACTTCCCCACGGTGGTCGAGCTGGACATTGATCGAGAACTTTTCAGTGCCATTGTCCGGATCCACCTGCGTCACTGACTCGTCGGGATGCAGCGCCGTGTCCGGGTCATCGTCGACCACGCCCCGGCCCCAACTGACCAGCCAGTCACCGTTGTCCATCGGTTGGACGAGACCGGCGCTCCACCCCACCCTGTTGAAGTCTCCGTGGAGCGAATGATGGCGCTGGAAGATAGCCTCTCTGTTGTCGGGATCGATGGCGTACTCCACCGCCCGGCTGAACACCCCGGTCTCCCGCCGGCTGAGACCCGTTGCCAGATCCACGACGCAGTGAACGCCGTTGTCGTAGAGCAGGAGATGCCCGTTGTCCAGGAGTTGCGCGGAATGTTGTCCGCAAAACTCCCCATAGGGGTCGTTGAGGATCGCCATCGGGGCCGGGCCCGTGCCGCGGCCCTGTCCGCTCAGTTCGTCCCTCCCCCACTCCTCGGGGGAGCGGTAGCTGCGGCCCAGCCGTCTCCAGTTGCCTCGTCAATGCCCAGCACTTTTCCGCACCTCCGGGTCGAGACGACGATGACGCCATCGGCCATCCAGAGCGAATTGCCGTGTGCATAGCCGCCCTCGGGGAACGGTTTGTGCTGCACGCAGTCCTGCACCGCCATGTGCTCCCACGAGTACCAGGTGAGCTTCGGCGCCCCTGCCGGCGTCCTGATCTGGATTGCCGTGTCCTCAACGGGGTACCGCCCATCGGGCCTGTCCGGATTCGGGGGCGGCGGATTGCCATCGCCGCCCGTCAGGCTGCTGAAGTCGCGCAGCACCGGCTCGTAGGACAACAGCAGATAGTCCCCGTTGTCGAGGATGATGAAGTCGTGCCTATCGGTCGCACGCAGGGGCGAGACGGTGGCTACCCGGTCCAACTCGTTCAAATCCCGGTCGACCAGGACCCATACGTTCGTCGTATCTGCGTCCGGCACCGAATAGGAGAAGGGATACGTCTCGCTGTTCTGGGGCCGAAAGTGGTTCGCGCGGGCGCCGATTCTGCGGTGGACCCTTGGAACCCCGTTGTTGTCGACGATCACCAGGTACCCATATGTGACGAGTCCAGGTGGCGTGGAATGGAGGGAGAAACCAATCAGCTCCTCCGTGGCGCCAGACCCCTTCTCCGTCGCGATGTCCGGGAAGTCCTCCTGGAAACAGTGCAGGACGTACGTCGTGGCGCCGCCCTCGCTGCCGCTGAGGGTGATCGGGATGTCGCTGTAGCCATCGAGTCCCGTCAACTCCACCACCGCGTTCTGGCTGGACCTCTGTAACCCGTTGACCGCCACCCGCGTACTTGACTCCGCCGCGGACAACGTCAACGTGGTGGTCTGGTCCGCGGCGCACTCCATGGCGTAGTGGAGCACTTCCGGGTCGAATGCCGGGTACAGGCCGCGCGCCGGACCGGTTACCGAGAGCGCGCTCAGCTCGTGGGCCAGCGGCGTGTACGGCGCCACGGCCCGGGCGCTCTTGCCCGCGCCGTGGCCATCGTCATAGGTCGCCGTGGCTCGCAGGTAGTGTCCCGCGTCGGCGACCGCTGGCGTGTAGCTGCTCGACTCGGCCCCGCCGATGGCGACCCAGGTGGTGGGCCCGGTCGAGCGCTCCCAGGCCCAGGCAACGCCTGACGTGCTGCCGTCGGGGTCGGTCAGGGTGGCGTTCAGCGCCGTTCCGACGCGGGGGCGCACCGGGGAGAGGGTGACCACGCCCGCCTCGTCCTCGTTGGTGACCGTGACGGTCACATCCAGCGTGACCGTGTCCGTCCCGTCCGATGCCGACAGCGTCACCTCGTAGGTACCGTCGTTGCCGGTGTCGGTCGGGGCCTCGTAGTCCGGCAGCGGGGAGAAGAGGTTGGGGGGCGCCACGGCGAGGTCGAAGCGCAATACGCCGCCGGGCTCATCGATGCGGAAGCTGCCGGCGTCGGCGCCCGACAAGCTCCAGGTCAGCTCCCGATCCGCCTCGGAGAACGCCGAGTAGGCGGCCACCCGAACGGCCCGATTCTCCTCGTACCCGACGGTCGCAGGGCCAGTGAGCGGCTGGAGTTCGATGACGTTCGTGACGTCGATGGTCACCGTGATGTCCACGGAACCTTCCAAGTTCGTGGCGGTGACCGTCACCTCGTAGCTCGACCTGGTCTCGTAGTCGAGCGCGGCCTTCGTCTGGAGCTGGCCGGTCGCCTCGACGATGTCGAAGGATGCGGCGTCTGTTCCGCCCAGGGTGTAGGTGACTGCGGCGCCGACGGTCGTAGCCGTGACCGGCGCCCCGATGTCCATGCCCGCCGCCGTGTTCTCGGCGACGCTGCGGGTCGTCGTCGCCGGCGGCTCGTCGATGTTCTCGACGTTAATCGTGAGAGTGATGGCGTCATCGAGTCCCCACGGGTCGGTGGCAATCACGTCAACCGTGTAGGAACTCTTGGTCTCGTAGTCGAGCGGGGCATCAGCACGCACCTCACCGATGTCCGGATTCGCGATGTTGAAGTTCCTTGCGTCTTCCCCGCCGCCCAGCGTGTAGGTAACTGCCCCGCCTTCGGGATCGATGGCCGTGACGGTGGCAACGACGGTAGAAGCTCCCCTGTTCTCTTCGACGGACTGCGTGGTTACTTCGGCGCTGAATTGTGGCGGCAGGCTAGGGACAACCTTGAGGATGTAGTCAAGGGAAGTGCCGTTGGAGGTGGTGACGTACAGCGCGCCGTCGGGTCCAGTCATCGGCGTCCGCAGCCGACCGTAGTGCTCGTGTAGTTCGGGCACGACGACGTGGCTCAACAGCGTCCCGCTGGAGTCGAACTCGAAGAGATTCAGCGACTGGGCCTTGAGTGCCGCCACGGCCAAACGGCCATTCCAGGCACCCCACGCGGAATCATCTAGGAAGATGCCGCCACTGATCGCCAGCGTTTCCTTCTCCGACGACCACTTGGCCTCAAGCGCATCGGGGAACTTTCTTAGATCCGTCATGGGGGCCCTGTGGTTGTAGCCCGGCCCGTCGGCGGGATCCCAGCCGTAGTTTGCGCCAGCGACCAACAGGTTAATTTCATCATCCCAGTTCGGACCGTGCTCCATTGACCACATCTCGGTTGTCCCGGGCCGCAGAGCCAAGCCCTGGGGGTCACGATGACCGTAGCTATAGACCCGCGAAGAGAACGGGTTCCCCGGTGCGCCATCACCGGCGGTTACATCGACCCGGAGGATCTTGCCGGCCAGCGAACCAAGGTCCTGGGGGGTGCTGGGGTAGTATCCATCACCAGTCGCGATCCACAGGTAGCCCTCCGGGCCGATGCGCAGCCGGCAGCCGGGGTGCCCGCCCCCGCCGCTGGGGATGTCCCCCACCAGGGGGTCGGCTACGCGTGTGGCCGCCGTGTAGTCGCTGCTGATGGTCCAGGCGATGATCTGCACCTTGCGGCCCGTATGGCTCTGGCAGGTGTAGAAGCGTCGGTTGGTGGCGAAGTCGTGATCGACCACGATGGCCAGCAGGCCGTTGCTCCGCAACAGTTGGAGGTCGGAGAAATCTGCCGTGACGGTCTGGATCGTGCCGCTGGCAAGTCTGGCGCTGAGCTTCCCTGGTCGCTCAGTGAATAGCATCGTCCCGTCGGGTGTGAAGGCGAGATCCCAGGGAATGGTGAGGTCGGATACCAGTTCAACGATCGTAATGTCGGGCGCTGGCGCCCGCTCACGGACCACCTGGTTCGAGATGACCTGGAGGGTTTGTCGGCTCCCTGTCCCGTCGGTGTAGGCTACTATCACCCGAAGGTACATCCCCGTGTCGGCATCCCCGGGGGCATAGTTGGGGCCCGGTGGAGCCGTTGTTACGTTGCCACTGACGTGTTTCAAGGTGCCAAAGTCAGTGATCGCGGTCCAGGTGCTCTTGTCGGACGATCTGGCCCATTCCCACACTGGCTCGTTCGGTTGCGGAGCGACCCCGTCGACCCCGTCCGGGTCGCTCAGGCGCGCCTGGACCACCGTTCCGATCAGCGGGTTCGTGGGGAACAGGGAGAAGGCGCCAGCCTCATCCAGGTTTGTGATCGTGACGGTTACCTCGAGGGTGACCGTGTCCGTCCCGTCGCTTACCTCGACGGTCAGCTCGTAGGCGCCGTCGTTGCCGGTGTCGGTCGGGGCCTCGTAGTCCGGCAGCGGGGAGAAGAGATTGGGGGCGCCACGGCGAGGTCGAAGCGCAATACGCCGCCGGGCTCGTCGATGCGGAAGCTGCCGGCGTCGGCGCCCGACAAGCTCCAGGTCAGCAGCTCCCGATCCGCCTCGGAGGAGGCCGAGTAGGCGGCCACGCGCACGGCCCGATTCTCCTCGTAGTCAACGGTCGCAGGGCCAGTGAGCGGCTGGAGTTCGAGGACGTTGGTGACGTCGATGGTCACCGTGATGTCCACGGAACCTTCCAAGTTCGTGGCGGTGACCGTCACCTCGTAGCTCGGCCTGGTCTCGTAGTCGAGCGCGGCCTTCGTCTGGAGCTGGCCGGTCGCCTCGACGATGTCGAAGGATGCGGCGTCTGTTCCGCCCAGGGTGTAGGTGACTGCGGCGCCGACGGTCGTAACCGTGACCGGCGCCCCGATGTCCATGCCCGCCGCCGTGTTCTCGGCGACGCTGCGGGTGGTGCGGACCGACTCGAGGGTGAAGCTCAGGCTCGCAATCGGCTCGGTCGAGAACTTGCCCGTCCCGCGGATGCTGGTGATGACTCCCCGCGGATTGGTCGCGAGGTTAGTCAGGAAGAACTCGGTCCCGTCCTCGGTGCCGGCGTCCCAGGGGTACAGGTTCACCTCGTGCGAACGCAGCCAGCGGCCCTGGTCGTCAAGCAGCGGCAGTCCGGAGACGCCCACGAACCAGTCCGGGCTCGGCGCCACCATGGTGGTGAGCGTGACGCGGGGGAAGTCGGTCGTGAGTTCGACGTTGCCGAGAGTCTTCGAGACCTGAGGGTCGATGACGTAGGCGTCGCCCTCGAGCACGCTGAGCGCCGTCCGCGGCGTGGCCTCGATTGCCGCCTGAACTTCGCTTTTGAAGTCTGAGACTCCCCCATTCTCCGCCATGGACTCGACCCCGGCGCTCGCCGTCCCGCCGCTCTCCAGGAAGGTCACGGCGTCGCCGTGGACGCCGCCGACCAGTCGTGAGAAGTGCGCGCCACCCGGTACCCCGTCCGGCGTCACGCTGCTGGTCCACGTACCCTGGAAGGTCACGCCGTAGACGGCCGTCGATGGGTTCGCCGCGACGGGGTCGGTCGCGGCCGGCCTCAGCGAGGTGTCCTCCTCCGTCCGTGTGATGGTGACGGTGTAGGTCTGCAAGGTGGAAGTGTCTTCGGCGGTGATCTTCACCTTCACGACGGTTTCGCCCACGACCAAGTCCACATCCTGCTCGTCCGTGACGGTGTTGGCATCGGGCAGGGGCGTGTCGCTGCCGTCGAGGTAGACGACCGTAACGTTGGCGTCCGTCGTGGTGGGCACGACCGTGATGCGCGTGACCGTGTAGCCCACGCCGGCGGCGTAATCGGTGGTGCCGGTGGCGAACACCGGATCCAGCCTCCCCTCGCTCAGGGTCAGGCCGCCGAGGGTGGCGTCGGTGCTCGGGCTCTGGGCGAGCACCGCAGCGGGCGGGGGCGTGAGCAGAACAGCAACGAGCGCCACCAGGCCCAGCAGTACGAGCACCGTCGACCGCGCTGCGCTCACGCAACTGCCTCCCGAAGTGGGCGCGAGCGCGGCGCCTGTACGCGGATCATCGGCATGACCGAGGAATCGGACGAGCCGATACCGACGCCTCATAAGCATCCCTTTACGGACAGAAAAATACACGGCATCTATGAGCTAATGATGAGGCATATGCCGATTTGGAATGACTTTTTGTGAGTTCCTCGAACAAGTCAGCAGACCTCAATCGTCCCGCCCCGCGCCGACAAGGCCCTCCCTCAGTGCCTCCCCCTCATCGATGAGCAGTGCGCGGGCGAATTCCTCCGCCTCCCGCTCGTAACGATGGGTGAGGTCTGTGTGCGTGCGCGCAGCTGGAAGACGGCGGTCGCCCGAAACCCTCCCTCCGCAAACGTGCTTGCCGACATCGTCTTCAGGTCGGCCCATACACGTTCCAGGTCGGGGTTGCCGTCAGTGCTGATGGGACCCAACGTGGTCCGGCGCCAGAGCGTCCGGCGCGGCTAGACCTACCGCTACGAGCTGGACCCGCCGCGCCGCTACTACCAGTGCTACGGGATGCGGGCGCCCTACCGCCTGCGCTGTCGCGAGCATCCGGTCATTCGCGCCGCGCGGCTCGAGGAGCTGGTCTGGGGCGAGGTCAGGCGCGTGCTGGAGCACCCGGACCTGATCGTGGCCGGGCCTGGCGGCGCTGGGCTCTGGCGACGACGGCGCGGCCGAGGATGCCGTCCGCACCGAGCGCGAGTTGGCGGGCGTGCAACTGGAGGAGGACCGCGCCATCCGGCTCTACGTGTCGGGGAAGATCACCGAGCGGCAACTCAACCACCAGCGCCGGTTCATCGGCGAGCGGCTGGAACTCCTCCGGGCGCGGCTGGACGAGTACCGCGCGAGGGAGTCGGCCGAGGCCGATCAGCGCGTGTTGCTGGAGCAGGTGGAGGAGTGGGCTCGCCGGGTCGGTGAGGGCCTGGACGGCCTGCCCGATGAGGAGCGCCGCGAGGTGCTGAACCTGCTGCTCGACGAGGCGACGATCGACGGCCAGAACCGCGTCACCCTCACGCTCGCCATCCCGGCCGGCGAGGATTTCGTGTCGATTGCGGAACCGGTACCGACTACTCCGTCTACACCATGCGGCAGGCCTCCCGCCGCTCCTGCCGCATCGGCCAGACCCAGCCGGTGCAGGTCGTCTTCATGGCCTACCAGAACACCCTCCAGGCCGACGCCCTCAAGCTAGTGGCGAAGAAGCTCCCTCGCCGTCGAGGGCGAGCTGCCCGAGGACGGCCTCGCCGCTTACGGTGACGACCTCATGCTGGCGCTGGCGAGGAAGGTCATCGCCGGCGAGGGGGACGCGGACTCGGTCGAGTCTGTCTTCGCCCAGGCCCAGCAGGTCGCGGCGGACGCCGAGGCGTTGCTGGTCGACGACGAAGTGGCGTGGGCCCGGAGCCGGTCGCCGTCGAACTGGTCACGGCTGGAGAGCCAGTCGAAGCGCGGCGGTCGGTCTTCTCCTGGGCCATGTTCTTGGCGGAGAAGCCGGCTGAGCCCGGAAGGCGTCCACGGAAGCCGCCCGGATCGCTCCCTCAGGGAGGGGCTTGGCCTGATCGAGGCTGACCCCCTGTCCATGGAGCACCTGGAAGGCTTTATGGACAAGATGACCGACTACTACAACGTCGGGCTCTTCCGCTTCAAGAACAACTACCGCCAGTTGTGCTCCGAGGAGGACTGGGCGGAATCGAGCGAGCCAGGGAGCCGGGAATGACTTGACCTGCTTCACATTCTTCGGGCACTACGCGCTGCCCCTCAAATGTGGGGGGTAGTTTTGTGCCCAAGTACGTGACCCATTTCAGCACCCTGCTAGGGTACGACGACGGTCCAGATGACGGGCTCCGTGACCGCGACCCAGTACCTGCCTCCCTGCCTCAGGCTGCTCAGCGTGCTCAGCCCCGGCACGTCCCGCAGGCCGGGGAAGTACGGCCGCCACCTCTCCTCAACCTCGTCCCACCCGTAGATCACGATGACCCTCTCCGTAAGACCACCTTCCTCCAGGGCCGCGGCGATGTCCGCACTTTCCCTGCCTCCCCACTCCACCAAGGTCCACGTTGGCGACAGCGCAATCTCCTCCGTCGCTGCCTCGAGCCGCACGCGGTAGACCTTCGTGCGGCTGCCGTCGGCCGAAGTGACCGTGACGGTGATCTCCTCGACGCCGTCGAGCGCCACCTGGTGGCCGTTGGCGGCGTCCCCGTCGGCGTCGGGCGGGTCGATGGCGATGGCGGTGCGGCGCTGCACGGTTGTGGCCTCGATGGTCGTCTGCGTGACTCCCTCCCCGGGCACGCCCTCGTACTCGGTCCTCCGACCGTCGAACTCCCCGATCTCGACACCGCTCAAGGTGAGCGTGGCGAGATGGGCGTCGATAGCGTCGGGCAGGTTGTAGGTGTAGACCCTGCGGTCGCTCTCGTCGGCGACGTACATCACCTGGCCGTCGGACCAGATGCCGCGCGGGCTGTTGTTGCTGGCCCCGCTGAGCTCCGTGAAGTCCTCGTCGTCGACCCGCTCCAGCGGGACCAGATCCGCGTCCTCGTCGTCGACCCGCTCCAGCGGGACCGGATCCGCGTCCTCGGCCGTGGGGCCGTCGGGCGCTTCGGGGAGGCGGTAGGCGAGGAGCTTCTTCGCGCCGTGGTCGGAGACCCAGATGCTGATGCCGTCGGACCAGAGGCCGCGCGGGTCGCCGTTGGCGGCGTCGAGGGCGTACTCGGCGAGCAGCTCGCCGCTCGCGAGGTCGTAGGCGAAGAGCGAGTCCTTGCCGCCATCGAGCACCCAGATCGTCTCGCCGTCGGACCAGATGCCGCGCGCGGCGCTGTTGCGCTCGGCGAGTTCGATGTCCCGGTCCTCGAGCCGCTCGCCGCTTTCGAGGTTATGGGCGAAGAGCTTCTCCTGACCGCTATCAGAGACCCAGATGGTTTCGCCATCGGACCAGACGCCGCGGGGCGCGTGGTTCGTGTCGTCGAGCTCGAACTCGAGGTCCTCGACCCGTTCGCCCGTCTCGATGTCGTACGCGTAGATCGAGTCGTCGGCGCCTGATCCGTTCTCGGTGATCCACAGGGTCTCGCCGTCGCCCCAGAGGCCGGTCGCAAAGCGGTGCCCCTGGGCGAGTCCCTCGATGTCGCGCTTCACGTTCCACTCGAACTCGACTTCGCTCGGGCTGGGGCCACTTGCGCCACCGCCACCGCCGCCGCCGCCGCCACCGCCGCCACCGCCGGTGTCCGGCGTGCTGACCTCGGTGACGGTGATGGTCACATCCGTGGCGTCGTCCTCTACCTCCGAGGGGTTGTAGCTGGCGTCAAAGCCGTCGTGGACGGACACCGTGACGGTATGGATGTCCTTCACCTTTGGATCGAGGACGTCCTTCGTCTGGATCTGGCCGGTGGCGGCATCGATGTCGAAGGCATCGGCGTCCGCCCCGCTCAGAGAGTAGGTGAGGACATCGTCCTGGTCGGGATCCGTCGCCGTGACAGGCGCGCCGATGGGGCGGCCGGCGTTGGTACCCTGACCGATGCTCCGGGTGACCGTAGCATCCTCAAATGCGGGAGCGCTGTTCTTCGTTGCCGGCTTGAGGTCGTCGATCCGCCCCGTCGGCGCCGAGTGAGCTGTCTTGTTGCTGCCCCGGCGGTCTTCGTAGAAGGCCGTGGCCCGCAGGTAGGCGCCCTCATCGCCGGCGCCTGCCGTGTAGCTCCTCGACGTGGCGCCCGCAATGTCCACCCAGCCAGATCTGCCGTTGGGCGACCGCGCCCACTGCCAGGTGATGTTGGTCTCGCCGCCGTCGTCGTCGGTCAGGTCTGCGCTGAACTGTGTCTGGACATCCGCCCAACCGCGCGGCGGTGTAACGGTGACTACGCCCTCTTCCTCCATGTCGGTCACAGTGATGGACAGGATGAGCGAGTCCGGAAGGCCCTCGTCGTCGGTGGCTTCGACCGTGATGCGGTAGCTCGTCTGGTCCTCGTAGCTGGGCGGCGTGCGGAAGTACAGCTGCCCACCACTGGAGATCCAGAAGTCGCTGTTGTCCACCGACCAGGCGAGCGTGTCACCCTCCGGGTCGGCGCCCGTGAACGTCGCCACGGCCGTGCTGGCGTTCTCCTGGAAGGATGGGGAGGTGTCGCCCGTGATCACAGGCGCTTCGTTGACATCCGTCACAGTGATGACGACGTCGATAGTGTCGTCGATCACCGTGTCAGAATCGTGGTTCCGATCCGCGCCATCGCTGACGGACACGACGACGCGATGGCTTCGCTGTTCCTCGAAATCCAGATGCGCGTTCGAGGCCAGCCGCAACTGCCCAGTGTCCTCGTCGATGGTGAACAAGGCACTGTCGTTCCCGCTCAACGAGTAGGTCAGATCGTCATCATTCACATCGTTGGCGACCACGGGATCCCCGAACGCCTGGCCCGCCGCGGTGTCTTCCGGCACATCACGCTGGCCGTCCTCGGTCGCGGGGAACGCGGGCGGCGAGTTGGCCGGGGGTGGGTCGCCGACGCGCGGCGACACCGCGCTGGCAGTCTTGTTCGGCCCATGGCCGTCGGTGTAGGTGGCCGTGGCCCGGATGTAGTTGCCCGCGTCTTCCTCCAACGTGGGCGTGTATGTGGCGGAGGTGGCGTTCGCGATGTTGACCCAATTCGTCGTGCCGTTCGGCGAGCGGGACCACTGCCACCGGATGCCGGAGGGCATGTCGTTGTCTTCGAGCGTCGCGGTCACTTCGACGCGAGCCTGGATGGTCGCGGTGTCTGTGGTGAGCGTTACCGTTCCCGGCTCTTCCACGTTCTCGATCGTGACCGTGACGTTCTTCCTGTCGTCCACCATGGTGGACGGGTTGCCTGAGCCATCCAGCCGGTCGTGCACCTCGATCGTGAAGCTGTAGCTGGGCTGTGTCTCAAAGTCCAGGGCCTCGCTCGTTCGCAACTGGCCGCTGCTGGCAACGATGCTGAAGGCGGCCGCAGCCGGGCCGCGCAGCGTGTACGTGAGGCTGTCGACCTCGAGGTCCGTGGCGGCCACGGCAGCGCCGATGTTCACGCGGGCAGGCGTATTCTCCGGCACGGTGCGCTGGCCGTCTTCCGAGGACGGGAAGGTGGCGGGCTCGTTTTCGGCGAACACGCGGGCGGCGGTCACTGCATCTGCGGTCTTACCGCCCCCACGTCTGTCCGTGTACCTCACACTGGCCCGCAGGAATGAACCCGCGTCGGATCGCAACGTCGTATAGCTGCTCGACGTCGCTCTGGAGATGTTGACCCAGCCGGTCAGCCCATTTTCTGAACGCGCCCACTGCCAGGAAACGTCACTAACGCTGCCGTCGCCATCTTCCAACGTCGCCACGACGGTGTCTCCGACTTCAGGCTCATCTGGGGAGAGCGTGACGACGCCGAGTTCCTCCACGTCAATGATCTCGAATTCAATGGCGGTGGTGACGTCGTCAAAGCTGTCGGGGTTGCCATCAGCATCTCTACTGTCACGCAGGGTGACCCGGAGGACGAGTGGGCGGGGTACAGTTGTCTCGAAGTCCAGCGCCTGGAGGGTTCGCAACTGCCCGCTGGATGCGTCGATTTCAAAGAATGCGGCACCCGGCCCACTCGAGATTCCCCAGGTCAGGGGGTCGTTGTCGCGGTCGCTGGCCGTCAGCCGTTCGCCGACGTCGACACCAGCGCCGACCTCCGCGATCCGCTGCGTGCCTCCCGTCTGGAAGCGGGGAGGCGCGTTGATGATGGGATCCGCCGCAACTGCGGCGGTTGCCATGCTCTCGGCCGACTTGAGAGGCCCTCTGCGGTCGCCGTAGTGGGCGACGGCGCGAATCTCGAAACCTGTGTGGTCCTCGTCAGCCCTGTAGGCGCCGGTGGTGGAGCGCGGAGTGGATGTGGGAATCGTCCCCCATGCTCCCCCGGGCGAGCGTCCCTGGATGTCCCAGCTGAAATTGCCGCCCGGTGACACGTCGATGCCGCCGTCCGGGTCCATCAGCTCGAAGGTGATGAGATCTCCCACGGCGGGGTTCAGATTGTCTACCTCGATCGTGCCCGCTTCCTCGATGTCCTCGACGGTGACGGTAATGTCGACCGTGGCGGTCAGGCGAGGCGAGCGGCTCTGGACGTCGGTAGCGACGACCGTGAACGTGTAGCTGTTGTCGGGGTTGGAGTCTGTCTGGGTTTCGAAGTTGGGCGCGGCGGCGAAAGTGACGACGCCGGCGCCGTCGATCACGAAGTCGCCGCCGTCCGTGCCGGTCAGCGTCCAGGTGACCCCGCCTTCTTCGTCGCGGGCGGCGTAGGACCCCAGGGGCGGGGTGGTGTAGACCTCGTTTGCGTCGTGCTCGTCCAGGGTGAACGACGTTTCGGGAGTCCCCGTGAACTCCGGCCGCTCGTTGACATCGGTCACGGTGAGGGTGTAGTCCCAGGTTCCGGTGTTCGTGCCGTCGAATGCCTCCACGGTGAACGCGTAGGTGTTGCCTGAGTCATCGTCCGCCGGCATCTCGTAGTCGGGCGGGTCGGTGAAGGTGACGACGGCGACATTGGCGAAGGCGTCCTTCGTGATGGTGAAGGCGTCCCCGTCGTCTTCGCCGAGGGTGAAGGTGATGTCCTGGCCCTCTTCGTCGCGGGCCCTGAAGGTTGCGACCTCCGGCCTCAGGTCCGAATCGTAGGAGGTTTCCGGGAAGGCGGAGTCGCCCCTGAGCAGGGTGACCTCGGGCGTCTCGTTGACATCGGTGACGGTGACGTTGACGGGGTACTCCCTGGCCTTCCGGGTCGGGCCGGCGTCAGTCGCCTTCACGATGATCGTGTAGACGTTGTCGTGGGGGGAGCTATCGTGCGAGATCTCGTAGTCGGGCCCTATGGCATCGGCCCCGATGGCAAAGGAAAGAACACCGGTGGTGGAGTCGATGGTGAAGTCGATCATGTCCGGGCCGCTGTGCGACCAGGTGATGGTTTCGCGTTCTTCGTCGCGCGCGTCGTAGTCCGCCACGGTGAGGTCCGCGGTCGTGGCGTCGTACTCGATCTCCGCGAACGAGGGGGTGGCGTGGGTTGGGCCGGTGGTCGTGATCTCCGGTGTCTCGTCGACGGGGGTGACGGTCACGTCCACCGTGAAGGTCCCGACGCTGTTGCTCTCGTTCTGGCGGTCATCCGCCGTGATGACGACCCTGTAGACGTTGTTGGAGCCCATGTCGCGCGGGTTGTCGTAGTCGGCAGGCTTGCGGCTCGTGGTGGGGCTTGGGTTCTTGAAGGTCAGGACGCCATTTCCGTTGGCGTCCTTCCTGATGGTGAAGTGCTCCGCGTCGGCGCCGCTCAGCCCCCAGCGAACATCGTCGTCGCCGCCATCTTCGTCAGCGAAGGTGTACGTGCCGGGGACGGTGAGATTCGCGATGGTGAGGCTGGCGCCGTCGACATCGAACTCGATCTCAGGAAAGTGCGGTGAGTTGTTCCCGCTGACCACCGGCGTCTCATTGAGGTCATTGACGGTGACGGTGACGGGCAGCGTGGCGCTCTCGCCGCTGCCGTCGGCGACCTTCACCGTGATGTCGTAGACGTTGTCTCCTTCGGTTTGTCCCGGTGGGACGGTGTCTGCCGGCATCTCGTGGTTGGGCACGTTCCTGAACCTGAGCTCGCCGTCCCCCGTGGAAGTGTTCTTCGTGATGGTGAAATCGCCCGCGTCGTCGCCTCCCAACGTCCACGCCAGGTTGGACGCGGCGTCGGTGTCGGACGCCTCATAGGTCTGGATGATCGTCGTGGTCGCTGTGTTCTCGTCGACGGCGAAGCTGTCAGAGCCGGCGTCGATCGTGGGCGCCTCGTCGACGTTCGTGACAGTGACGGTGACGGACAGCGTGGCGCTCCGGCCAAGGGCGTCGGCGACCTTCACCGTCACGTCGTAATCGTTGTCGCCGCCTGCGTCCTGCCTGTCCTCGAAGTCCGGCGCGATTTTGAACGAGAGCTCTCCGGACGAGCTGATCTGGAAGAAGTCACCGTCGTCGGCGCTCTCCACATCCCACGTCAGCGTGTCCGACGCGTCTTCGTCGGAAGCCGTGTAGACCCCGACGACCGTAGTGCCCTCGAGGATGCTCCTGGCCGGCGCGCCGCCCGTGATCGTGGGGGCGTCATTGGCGTCGGTCAGGCTGATGGCCACGTCGATGGTGTCGTCGATGGTGGTGTCAACGACGCTGGCGATGTCCTTCCGGTCGTGCACGTTCACGGTGACGTTGTAGGTGTTCTTGGTGCTCTCGAAGTTGTAGGTGATGCCGGACCTGGTTTTGATCTGGCCGTCCTGGTCGATCTCGAACGAGCCCGCGTCCGGACCGCTCAGCGAGTACTTCAGCGTGTCGTCGTTGCTGTCCGAAGCCGTCAGCGCAGCCCCGACACTCGTGCCCGCCGTGCTGTTCTCCGCAACGCTGAGGGTGGCCGGGGCACCCGGGTCGAACATCGGATCGGAGTTGGTGACCGGGATCGGGTCGTCCGTCACCGCGGAGACAGTCTTGCCCGTACCCTCACCGTCGCGGTATCTGATGCTGAGCTCGATGTACTTGCCCACGTCCGCCACCACCGTGAGGTACTCGGCCACATTCCTCCAGGCGACGAGTTCGGTGAACGGACCGCTGGCCGTGTCTCCCCGCGACCACGTGATCCTGTTGGTATCCACGCTCCCGTCAGGGTCCATAACCTCCCGCCGCGCCACTGACAGTCGTCCGCTGTTGTGCGTAAGCAACCGGATCTCCACCGTGCCGGGCTCATCCACGTTTTCGAGCCTGACTGTCACCTCGATGGTGTCGTCGATGGTGTCGTCAAAGGCGCTGGCGATGTCCTTCCCGTCGTGCACGCTCAGGGTGAGGAGGTAACTATCCTTCTCCTCGAAGTCGTAGTCGACGCCGGAAACGGTCCTGATCTGGCCGGTCGAGTCGACCTGGAAGGACTCCGCGTCCAGGGAGCCCAGGTTCCTGTCGCTCAGCGAGTAGGTCAGCGTGTCGTTGTTGCTGTCCGCGGCCGCCACCGCATTCCCGGCGTTCGTGCCCGACAAGCTGTTCTCCGCAACAGTGCGGGTGGCCGAGGCGCCTTGGTCGAACGTCGGCTCGGCGTTGCTGGCCCCCACCACGCTGCTCGTGACGGCGCTGGCGGTCTCGAGCGGACCCAGCCCGTCGGTGTAGCTAGCCGTGACTTGCAGGTACTGGGCCACGTCCGTGGCCACCGGCGTGTAGCCGTCCGAGGTCGCACCTGTGATCTCGTCGAACGGCCCGGTCGCCGTGCTCCCACGCGCCCACTGCCAGGTCAGGTTGCTGACGGTCCCGTCTTCGTCGGCCACCGCCGCCGTCAACTGTTCTCCCCCGGACGGCGTGCCCGCAATCGTCACCGTGCCGGCTTCCTCCAGGTTGGTGACGGTGACTGTCACCGGGAACTCCCTGGTGTTCTGGTTCGGGCTGGCGTCAGTCGCCTTGACGATGATCTCGTACATGTTGTCTGGCGGCGTGCTGCCGTCGACGGGCATTTCGAAGTTGGGCCTCCGGGCAAAGGACAGGATGCCGGAGTTGGGGTTGATGGTGAAGTCGCCCGCGTCGTCGCCGCCGAGGCTCCAGGTGATGGCTTCGGTCTCCTCGTCGCGCGCGTCGTAGTCCGCCACGGTGAGGTCCGCGGTCGTGGCGTCGTACTCGATCTCCGCGAACGAAGGGGTGGCGTGGGTTGGGCCGGTGGTCGTGATCTCCGGCGTCTCGTCGACGGGGGTGACGGTGAGGGTGTAGTCCCAGGTTCCGGTGTTCGTGCCGTCGAATGCCTCCACGGTGAACGCGTAGGTGTTGCCTGAGTCATCGTCCGCCGGCATCTCGTAGTCGGGCGGGTCGGTGAAGGTGACGACGGCGACATTGGCGAAGGCGTCCTTCGTGATGGTGAAGGCGTCCCCGTCGTCTTCGCCGAGGGTGAAGGTGATGTCCTGGCCCTCTTCGTCGCGGGCCCTGAAGGTTGCGACCTCCGGCCTCAGGTCCGAATCGTAGGAGGTTTCCGGGAAGGCGGAGTCGCCCCTGAGCAGGGTGACCTCGGGCGTCTCGTTGACATCGGTGACGGTGACGTTGACGGGGTACTCCCTGGCCTTCCGGGTCGGGCCGGCGTCAGTCGCCTTCACGATGATCGTGTAGACGTTGTCGTGGGGGGAGCTATCGTGCGAGATCTCGTAGTCGGGCCCTATGGCATCGGCCCCGATGGCAAAGGAAAGAACACCGGTGGTGGAGTCGATGGTGAAGTCGATCATGTCCGGGCCGCTGTGCGACCAGGTGATGGCCTCGCCTTCTTCGTCGCGCGCGTCGTAGTCCGCCACGGTGAGGTCCGCGGTCGTGGCGTCGTACTCGATCTCCGCGAACGAAGGGGTGGCGTGGGTTGGGCCGGTGGTCGTGATCTCCGGCGTCTCGTCGACGGGGGTGACGGTGACGGTCACCGGGAACTCCCTGGTGTTCGGGGTCGGGCTGTCGTCATCCGCCTTGACGATGACCTCGTACATGTTGTCGGGCGGCGTGCTGCCGTCGACGGGGTTCTCGAAGTCGGCAGGCTTGAGGCTCGTGCCGGGGCTTGGGTTCCTGAAGGTCAGGACGCCATTTCCGTTGGCGTCCTCCGTGATGGTGAAGTGGTCCGCGTCGGCGCCGCTCAGCCCCCAGGTAACATCGCCATCCCAGTCAGAGAAGGTGTACGTGCCGGGGACGGTGAGATTCGCGGTGGTGAGGCTGGCGCCGTCGACATCGAACTCGATCTCAGGAAAGTCCGGTGAGTTGTTCCCGCTGACCACCGGCGCCTCGTTCACGTTGGTCACCTCGATGGTCACCGTGACGCTATCGCTCAGGCCGTAGTTGTCGGTCGCTTTGATGACCACTTCATAGGAGTCCTTGGTTTCGCGGTCGAATGACTCCCTGGCCTGCAGTTGACCGGCGGATGGGTTCGGGATGTCGAATGCATCGGCGTCGGGGCCGCTGAGCGTGTAGGTGAGCGCCTTGCCCTCCGGGTCGGTGGCGGTCACCGTGCCCACGACTGTCGGGGCCGCGCTGTTCTCCTGCACATCAAGGGTGACGGAGTCGCTCGAGAAGGACGGCGGCTGGCTCGGCGCTACCAACAGGATCTTGTCGCTGCCTCCACCGGCAGAGGTCGAGACGTACAGCGCTCCGTTCGGGCCCACCATGGGCGTTCGGAGACGTCCATACGCATTCTTGAGTTCCCCGAACGCATTCTTGAGTTCCCCGACCACGTGCTCGCTGAGAAGGACGCCGTCGGCATCGAATTCGAAGAGACGCAGCGACTTGTTCTTCAACGAGGCCACCGCAAGCCTTCCCTCCCAGATGCCCCAGTCGTCGCCCTCGAGGAATATGCCGCCGCTCGTGGCGATGGTGTCGGCGCCCGACGACCACCTGGCCTCCATTGCGTCGGGAAATTGCTTCAGATCGGTCATAACGCCCTCGTCGTACGTGTTCGGCGCCGCCTGCCAACCGTAGTTGGCGCCGGAGACCACCAGGTTGATCTCGTCGTCCTGGGAGGGGCCGTGCTCAACCGACCACATCTGGCGTGTGCCGGGTCGCAGCGCGAGCCCCTGCGGATTGCGGTGGCCGTAGCTGTACACGAGCGAGGGCGCGAACGGATTACCGGGCACGGCGGCGCCGGTCGAGGCATCGACGCGCAGCACCTTCCCGGCCAGGCTTGTGAGGTCCTGGGCATTCGTTTCACCGCCGGCGTCGCCGGTTGTCACCCACAGGTGGCCGTCGGGACCGAACCGAAGCCGGCAGCCGGTGTTGCGATTACCGAAGGGGATGCCCTCGACGAGGGGATCGGAGACGCGGGTGGCCTCCGTGTAGGAAGCATTGATCGTCCATGCGACTACCCGCATCTCAATGTGCCTAGGATTCAGTGGTGGTGGGTCCAGCCGATATGACTGACACGTGTAGAAACGGCGATTAGAGGCGAACTCGGGATCGACCACGATCCCCATGAGCCCCATTTCCGCGTCAACGAACAGGTCTTTGAGGTCTGCGGTAACGGCTTGGACCGTGCCGTCGGTGAGGCGGCTGCTCAGCACGCCCAGTCGCTCGGTGAAGAGCATCGTTCCGTCCGGCGCGAAGGCGATGCCCCAGGGGATGCTCAGTCCGGTGATCAACTCGACGACGGTGATCGTGGGAGCCGTTTCCGCAGCAGCAACAGGCTCGGTGGTAATGGCCTCCACGGTCTTGCCGGAGCCGTGCTTGTCCCTGTATCGCGCTCTGGCGCGAAGATACAGCCCCTCGAGGCTGCTTCCGGGTTCGAAGTTGTGGCTGTTTGACCCCTGGATGCTGGTCCACGTCTGCTGGTCCGCGGACTGGTGCCACCGCCACGTCGGATCGGATACACCGGCATCGTCCTCGTTCAATCGTGCCCGCTGTACGCTTCCGACGCGGGGCACGCCATGCGACAGCACCAGGGTCCCCGGCTCGTCAACGTCCCCGACCGTGACAGTCACTTCGATGGTGTCGTCGACAAAGGTGTCGGCGTGGCCCGCGGCGTCCTTACTGTCCCGCACGCGCACCCTCACGCTGTAGCTGCTCTTGGCTTCGTGGTCGTAGGTCACGCCCGCCTTGGTCTTGATCTGGCCGGTGGAGGAGTCGACGGTGAAGGACGACGCGTCCGCGCCACTCAACGAGTAGGTCAGCGTGTCGCCGGCATCGGGGTCGATGGCCTCGACCGGAGAGTCAACGTTCGTTTCCGCTGGGCTGTTCTCGAGCATGTCGCGCGTGGCCGAGGTGATGCCGAAGGTCGGCTCGGAGTTGACGCCGCCGTGGTGCCTCGGTGTCTCTCCCGAGGTCTCGGTGTCGCCGGCGTCGCTCTTCGGGGCGGGCACGGTGAGCTCGGTTGAAGCTGATCTGGGGCCCTTGTCGTTGGACCTGATCCGGTAGCGGTAGGTGACGCCCGCCTCGACACTGGTGTCGGCATAGGTGACGGTGGCGCCATCCACGGTGGCGAACAGGCGCATCCTGCTGCCGTCTTCCTCCATGTTCCCGCGGTAGAGAGCGTACTCGTCCGGGGTGCAGCTCGATGCCTCCCAGGTCAGCAGGATGCCCGAACCGGCGGCGTTGAGCGCGCTGGCGAGGCCGGTGGGCGGAACCTCGCAGGACGGGTCCGCGTTCGCGGCCTCGAAGCTCGTGACCAGCCCGCCAAGCACGGCGAGGAGGGCCAGCGCGAGCGTGAGGGCCAGAGAAGCGATCGGTCGGGCCGCCCCAGTTGTCATCCGACGAATTCGCAATCGGAGAGCGGGATGCCGCACAGCTGGTTGCCAGCCTCGCGGTCAAACGTATCCATCATGTACAGAACCCCAAGTTATTCGCCGCTCAGCGATGGCCCCCGCCTGGCAGTCCTCCTGCAGAGGAAAGGAGCTAGCAGGGTGCTGAAAAAGTCCGCCACGGCCGATCTGGGCTGAAATTGCGCTTGTAGCGAACTCAAGAAACCCAATGTTTCTGGGGCTTTACACCAGACTGCCGATCGGCCAGTGAGACCCTGCCGCTCGGGTTCAGGCTTTTTTCAGCCCCCTGCTAGTCTTAAAGGCCTTTCCAATTGGCTAAACCGAACGAAACGGTACTTGGCGGAGGTGAGCTTGATATGAGTCTTTGGCGTATCTCAGGTGAGTTCTTGTGGGCCTTCTGATAACTAGCAGAGGCTGTCGCACGGAGTGGCGTGGGTGGAGTGCCGAAGGGCAGCGGTCGGCAGTCGGGGCGGAGCGATCGCGTCTGGCGGGGCAGGCGCGCTACGCGTAGTACGGCTCCCACGTTGCCCCATCCGCGAGACGCGGTCTCGACCTCATGGAGTGCCCAACCAACTGCTTGTACGAGACGGATTACTCCGTCTACACGATGCGCCAGGCCTCCCGGCGCTCGTGGCGCATCGGCCAGACCCAACCGGTGCAGGTCGTCTTCATGGCCGGGGAGCCAGGGGCGCCGAAGCGCCGAGACCGGAACGAAACTCCGACGCTCTCCCTCTTCGAGTGGGCGCTCGACCGGGAGCGCGAGGGGAACTGGTCGGCGCGGTGCTCGCCGAGTAGGACTGGCCGGCGCGGTGCTCGCCGAGTAGGACGATGAGTGGGCGGTCGGGCGACGCTACATGACGCTGCTGCCCCCGCCCGCCCGCCCGCGCGCGCTGGCGTCAGGCGAGGGTGCTGCTGCTAGCTGCCAGCTCTGACACCACCTTGCGGGACAGGACCGACGCGTTCTTCGAGGTTCTCGCCGGAAATAGATGGCGCCTCACAAGACCTCACCAATGAACCGGTCGATCCTCATCGAATACTCATATTGAGTTTGTACCGTGTACCCAAAGACAGCTCGCGTCCCGCATTTGCCAGGTGGACGAGGTCACATGCAGCTGCGAGTCACACTCCCGGTCGCCGTCACAGCCATCGCTCTCGTAGTCGGCGCCGTCGCGCTCCTCTCGGGCTGCGACGGCACGGATCAGCAGCCCGCAGCGACGACCCCGACGGTAACGGTGATGGCGTCACCCTCCCCGACGGCAACGGTGATGGCGTCACCCTCCCCGACGGCAACGGTGATGGCGTCACCCTCCCCGACGGCAACGGCGGTAGCGTCGCCGTCCCCGACGGCAACGGCGGTAGCGTCGCCGTCCCCGACGGCAACGGCGGTAGCGTCACCCTCCCCGACGGCCGGCGGCGGCGTTGACGCTCCGGAGACCGCCGGCAGCACCAGGCCGGCGAGCACCCCGACGCCCGAGCCTCACGGGCGAGATGGTCCTGCCACCACCACCCCGGTTCCCGCGACCCCGACGGTCGTGCCCGCTCTCGACCCCGCTGGCCGGGCTGCGACACCGGGCGCTATCACGCGGGGCCGCACAGCGGCACGCAGCCGCACGCCGACCCCGGAGCCCGGGCCGGTCGGCGCCGTCGGGCCGCGCACCGTTGAGTCAACGGTGTCCGCCTTCGCAGCGGGCGGGTCCGTGCCCTACACCTGGCAGGACGGCGAGCACACCAGGCGCGTCTACCTCCAGCCCAATCTCGTCCTGCAAGACCCAGCCGACAACACCTCCGAGGACGTCGTCGTCAGGGCCGGCCGCATGGAGAACGTTGTCCAGCGGACGGCGCGGCACGACGAGCAGGACACGCTCCCGGTCTTCCGCTCCGCGTCCGGCTCCATCATGACTCTCCCCGGCGGCGTCCTGCTCGTCTTCGACGAGCAGTGGGACCAGCCTCGGATCAACACCTTCTTCGCCACGAACGGCATCGACAAAGGCAGCGTCAGGGCGCTGGACTTCACGCCCAACGCGTTCTTCATCGACACTGCTCCCGGCCTTGCTTCGCTCGAGCTCGCCAACGCGCTGGCCGCCGAGGAAGGCGTAGTCATCTCCAGCCCCAACTGGCGGCGCGAAGTCGTGCCCAGGTGAGGTGGCTCTCGCTAGTCGTCCTCGGCGCCGCGCTCGCTCTCCTGGGTGCAACGGAGCGCGCCACGGCGCAAGCCGCTCCGGGGGCCCCGACGATCGATGCGGTGGCGGGCACGCCGAACACGCTGACCGTCACCTGGAGCGCGCCGCTCGACGACGGTGGGGCGACGATCGGAGCCTACCACCTGCGCTACACCGAGGGCGACGCCACGAACATGGACGACGCCAACTGGACCTTCCGGGGCAGGGTGTGGGCCCCGAGCTCGGGCTCGCTCTCGTCCGTCGTTTCCGGACTCAGGGGCGGCACCGCATACGGCGTGCAGGTGCAAGCTGTGAACTCCACTGGCCCTGGCGCCTGGTCGGACCCGGTAACCGGTACGACCACCGACTACGGCGACACGGCCACCACGGCCACCGCGCTGGTGCTGAGCGCCACGACTCCCGCGGTGGTGGCCGCGCGAATTGGTTCCGAGACCGACAAGGACGTGTTCAGCTTCGTCCTGACCGAAGACGCCGAGCTCATGGTGCGCAGCACCGGGCCCGTCGATGTCGCCGGCGAAGTGCTGAACGAGGACCTGACCTCAGCAGGGGCAAACAACAATGCCCGCTTCCCCGACAACCCCTGGAACTTCCTCATCCATAGGTACCTTACCGCCGGAACCTACTACGCCTCGGTGGCGGGCCATGATGGCGCCACGGGACCGTACGAAATCCACGTGGAGATCCTGCCCGACGACATCCCAGACTACTTCGACGCAGCTGCCACCGCCTACCCCGGCCTTGTGACCGCTGGGCGGGTTGGTCGCTTCGACAGCGACTACTACAAGCTCGAGTTCAGTGAGCGGACCGACTTCTACGTCGTGGTGTTCAGCGGACACTCTACCTCCGGGCAACTCTTCGATGCCAGCGAGACACTCATCGCTGAATCCAAGGAGTATTATCTCCAGGATGAGTTGTTCCTCGGTCCGTTTTCCCGCATTAATGACACGGGTTTCATGTTGCGCGGCACCGGCAGAGCCGGAACGTACTACATCGAGGTTCGGAGCACCAGTAACAATGACAGGGGATCGTACGTGATGCAGGTGGGCGAGGCGCCGAACCCCGGCCGCACCCTGGGCGCCGCGACTCCCATACTTCCGGGCGCCGGGGCGCCGGGCCGCATTTCGCCTGCATCAGATGCCGACTACTTCAGTATCTCCTTCGATGAGGACACCGCTGCAACCGTCGTCGCCGTGACGGCCGCATACCTGGTGCCTTACCAGGAAGTGGCTGACCTGGAAATAACAGTCTACGGTGAACAGAACACGCCCCTCGACTTCCATTCGATAGCCCACAGCGCATGGGAGGATCGTGTGCTTGGCTATGTAGCCGGCCACGCGTTTGGCCTGTTCGAGGCCGGAAAGACATACAAAATCCGTGTGAGGGCAAATGCCGGGGAGCGAGCCGCATACTTCCTCCTCTTCAGGCCCGAGGAGGCGTATACCAGCTTTGCGAGGCAGTGTTCGGCGCTCACTGCGGACGATGCCATCGATACCTTCTACGGCTGCCAGTGGCACCTGAACAACACCGGCCAGTTCCCGGGCGGAGCGATCCACGACATCAATGTTGAGGAGGTGTGGCAAGCGGGGAACACGGGCGCGGGCGTGAGCATCGCCATCGTGGATAGTGGACTCCATTTCGAGCATCCGGACTTGAATGATAACGTGGATAGAACTCGCAACTTCGACTACCTCTCTATGGAATACGACGGCGCCTACATCCATCTGCCCTTCCATGACAGCCATGGAACGGCGGTTGCAGGGCTTATCGCCGCGGAGCACAACGACATCGGCGTCCGCGGTGTCGCGCCGGGAGCGACGATCTACAACCACAACTACCTGGACTCTTACCAAACACTGGCAGAGGAAGCGGACGCGATGACCCGCGACAGGGTCACGACTCACATATCGTCCAACAGCTGGGGGCCAGGCGATAGCGGCACCCCAGAGCCCTCCCCAAGCACCTGGGACATGGCGATCGAGACGGGCCTCCGGGAGGGGGATGAGGGCAGGGGGATCTCCTACGTCTTCGCCGCTGGCAACGGGTCTAACCCTCACAGCCACGACAACTCCAACCTGGACGGGTACGCGAACTTCTATGGCGTCACCGCCGTCTGCGCGATCGACCACAACGATGTGAGAAGCTCTTACTCCGAGCCGGGCGCCAACTTGTGGGTGTGCGCCCCGTCAAGCGGAGCGGATCCGCCGGACATCACGACGACGGACGTGGGGGGTACCTTCGCGTTCTTCGGCGACGAAGCCGGTAGTGGCTATTGGCCGGGGCTCTATATGGACACCTTTGGCGGCACCTCGGCGGCGGCGCCCATCGTGTCCGGCGTGGTCGCACTGATGCGCTCCGCCAACCCAGCCCTGACCTGGCGCGATGTGAAGCTGATCCTGGCCGCTTCGGCGCGCGAGAACGATCTGGCCGACAGCGGCTGGGAGCGGGGCGCACTGCGGTACGGTTCCGACACCGACTACTACTGGTTCAACCACCAGTACGGCTTCGGCGCCGTTGATGCCGGCGCCGCGGTCGCTCTGGCGAACCGGTGGACCAACGTGGCGCCCATGCGCACCGACGAGGTGACGTCGGACGACGGCGAGGTGGCTATTGCTACCTTCGGCACGCCCTCTACGCAGACGGTCACGTTCTCCGACAGCGATGTCGACTTTATCGAGTTCGTTGAAATCACCGTCGATCTCGATCACTTGAGTTTCCGGGACCTCAAGATCGAACTGGAATCCCCGTCGGGCGCCACATCGGTGCTGGTGCACTCCGGACAGCTGCGCTTCTTCTTATTCGGCATTGATTTCGGCCCTCTCAAGCATACGCACAGGGGCGCGATCCGTTTCGGTTCGGCGAAGCACCTGGGGGAGAACCCCGACGGTGAGTGGACGCTGCGGATCACCGATGAGCTGCTAACCGACTGGGACGGGACACTCAAGAACTTCCGCCTGAAAATGTACGGCCACACCCCTGCGCCCGGGTCCGTCGCAACCCCATCCGCCACCACCGTTGGCGTCGCCCTGAGGGTCACCTGGACTGCTCCCGGCGCCAGTACGGTTCCGGCCAACTCCTACGACGTGCGATACATCCCCAGCGACGCGGACAAGGCGGACCCCAACTGGACCGTCGTCACGGGTGTCTGGACCGCCGGCGACCTGTCGTACGACCTCACGGGCCTGACCTATGCCGTTCGGTACGACGTCCAGGTCCGGGCCGTCAACGTCCCACAGCCTGGCCCCTGGTCGGAGACCGTCATCGGCATCGTCGGGGCGGCGCCAGGAGTCCTGCTCACGCCGGCCACGCTGACCGTGCCCGAGGGCGGGAGCATGGCGTACACGGTGGAGCTGGCGAGCCAGCCGGCGGCGGATGTGACGGTCGCCATGAGCCAGTCGGGCAGCACCGATGTCACGCACAGCGCCGCCAACTCGCCGCTTACCTTCACCACGGCCACCTGGGTCAGCCCCCAGACGGTCACCGTGTCGGCCGCCCATGACGCCGACTATGACGACGACACAGCCACGATCTCACACAGCGTGACATCCACCGACACGGGCTATCACGGGATCAGCGGGGGCGATGTCGAGGTCACGGTGGCGGACGACGAGAAATCGCCGCTCACGGTCAGCTTCGGGGCGTCGATCTACACCATCGCCGAGGGCCGGTCCGAGGTGGTCACGGTCAGACTCAGCCCCGAGCCCGATCGGATGGTGACGATTCCCCTCAACAGGAGCCACGAGGGCGGCGCCACCAATGCCGACTATCGGGGTGTGCCCGACAGCGTGGTCTTCAACAGTGGCGTTACGGAGCACACATTCACCGTCACGGCCGTCAACGACACCGTCAACGACGACGACGAGTACATCGACCTCGCCTTCGGCATGCTGCCTACCGGGGTGGCAGTGGGACCGCCCAGCAAGACATCGATCAAGATCGCGGACACCGATTTCCCCGATGAGGTCACGGTCAGCTTCGAGAAGTCCTCCCACACCGTGGCCGAGAGCGACGACAACACGACCCCCGATGTCTTCGAGAACCAGGTCGAGTTGACGGTGACGCTGAGCGACGACCCCGATCGCACCGTCCGCATCCCGCTGATCCCGGCCAACAAGAACGGCGCCCGCAACACGGACTACCGGATCGTCCCAACCGTCCTAACGTTCAATGACGGCGACACGGAAATGACATCCACGTTCACGGCGGCCCATGACACGGACGACGACGATGACGAATGGGTCGCGATCGGGTTCGGCAACCTGCCATCCTGGGTGATCCGCGGCGCCGGGACCGCGGTCAACATCGCCGACGATGATGATCCCCGTGTAAATGTGAGCTTCGCCGACGCCACCTACACCGTGGCCGAGGGCGAGAGCGTCGAGGTCATGGTGAGGCTGAGCGCCGACCCGAAGCGGACCGTCGACATCCCGCTGGAGGCGGTCGGGCAGGACGGACTGGAGGACGCGGAGTACAGCGTTGTGCCGGAGAAAGTGACCTTCTCTACGGGCGGCAGCCTCGAGCAGACGTTCAGCGTGACCACGACGGATGACCGGATCAACGACGACGGTGAGTCGCTACGTCTGTCCTTCGGTCCGTCGTTGCCAACGGGGGTCTCTAGAGGGTCTCGGAAGACCGCGACCGTCAGGATCACCGACGACGATGTCGCCGGCGTGATGATCGAGCCGGCCACGCGGACCGTGGCTGAAGGTGGCTCGGCGACCTACACGCTGGTGCTGACCAGTCAACCGACGGCGGATGTCGAGGTCGCGGTCAGTGCGCCGTCCGGCGCCGGCTCGGAACTGTCGGTCAACCCCAGCTCGCCCACCTTCGACAGCGGGAACTGGGATTCGCCCATTACCGTGACCGTCTCGGCCGGACACGACGATGGCTTCACCGATGACACGGGGACCATCACGCACCGCGTCACATCCAGCGACAGCGACTACAACAACCGCTCCGTCGGCTCGGTCGCGGTGACGGTCTTGGACGACGAGGAGGTGCCGGTCACGGTCAAGTTCGGCTCGGCGAACTACACGGTTGCCGAGGGTGGCATGGTCGACGTGACCGTGACCCTGAACCGGGACCCGAAGCGTCGGGTCGAGATCCCGATCACGGCGATGGGCAAGGACGACGCCACCCTAGCCGATTACTCCGTGCCCAGCAGCGTGACCTTCGAAGTCGGCGACAACACGTCGAAGACCATCGCCTTCGAAGCGCTGCACGACACCGACGACGACGATGGGGAGTCGGTGAGGTTGAGCTTCGGCGCGCTGACCACCATCGCGGCGGTCACGGCGGGCACGCCCAGCGAATCGACGATCTCGATCACGGATGATGATGACCCGATCGTGGACGTCAGCTTCGAGAAAGACACCTACGACGTGAACGAGGGCGGCAGCGTCAACGTGATGCTCATGCTCAGCGAGGCGCCCGGACGCAGCGTCACGGTGGATATCACGGTGGATATAGAGGCCACCACCAACAGCGGCGCCAGCGCCGACGACTACCGGGTGCCCGGCGCGGTCACGTTCGGGCCCAACGACACGGAGAAATCGATAGCGTTCAGGGCGACCCAGGACTCCCTCAATGACGACAACGAATCGGTCACTCTGGTGCTGAGTTCGGCGCTGCCCGACCGAGTCGACGGGGGCACGCAGACCTCGACCACGGTCTCGATCACCGACGACGACGGTCCCGGCTTCCTGATCACGCCGACCGCGCTGACGGTTCCCGAGGGCAGGAGCAGGACCTACACGGTCAAGCTGACGAGCGAGCCGACGGCAGACGTGACGGTCAACCTCAGCACGTCGGGCAGCACCACTGTCACGCACGACGCCACCAACAACAGGTTGACCTTCACCGCGGCCAACTGGGCCAGCAACCAGACGGTCAGAGTGTCGGCCGACGAGGATGACGACGACCATCTCGACGAGACGGCCACGATCAGGCACAGCGTCGCATCGGCCGACGGCGACTACAACAACCGCCCCGTCGCCTCGGTCGCCGTGACGGTCACGGACGACGAGGGGGTGCCGGTCGAGGTTAACTTCGAGGAGGCCGCGTACTCGGTCGACGAGGGCGATGAGGTGACCGTGAGGGTCACGCTCGACGCCGACCCCGAGCGGACGGTGACGATTCCGTTCGTCAAGATCGAGGTGGGCGCGACCGGCGCCGACTATGGGGGCGTGCCCAGCAGCGTGACCTTCAGGAGTGGCGACACGGAGCAGACATTCACGGTCACGACCGTCAACGACACCTTCGACGACGACGACGAGCGCATCGACCTCGCCTTCGGCACGCTGCCCGACGCGGTAACCAGGGGCGACGACGACGCGACCTCGATCTCGATCGAGGACGACGACGACCCACAGGTCACGGTCAGCTTCAAGGAGTCCTCCTACCGCGTGGCCGAGGGCGGCAGCGTCGAGGTCACGGTGACGCTCAACGCCGACCCGAAGCGTAACGTCACCGTTTACATCAGCGCGACCGGTCAGGGCGGCGTCACCCTGGAGGGCGATCCCGACGCCGACTCCGACTACTTCGGCGTGCCGGACAACGTGACGTTCAATGCCGGCGACACGGAGCGGAGCTTCACGATCACCGCCGTCGATGACAGCGCCGACGACGACGGCGAATCGATCGCGCTCAGCTTCGGCAACCTGCCCCCGGGTGTGCTCCGTGGCGACGGCACGACGGTCACGATCGAAGACGACGATGTTCCCGACGTGGTGGTCAGCTTCGGCGCGGACGCCTACGACGTCGACGAAGGCGAAAGCGTCGAGGTCACCGTCGAACTGAACAAGGACCCCGAGCGGCAGGTGGTGATTCCGATCACCAGGTCCAACCAGGGCGCCTCGGACCAGGACTACTCGGGCGTGCCCACCACCACCGGCGTCACCTTCGAGAGCGGCGACACAACGAAGGTGATCAACTTCAGCGCGACCCAGGACAGCGGCGATGACGACGGCGAGTCTGTGGTCATTGGATTCGATTCCTCCGCGTCCACATGGCCTTCGCAGGTCGCGACTGGCACCCCGAGCAGCACCACGGTCACGATTGGCGATGACGACGACCCGAACGTCACCGTCAACTTCGACCCGGCGTCGTACGAGGTCGCCGAGGGCAGTAACGTGACCGTGAGGGTCACGCTCAGCGCCAACCCGGAGCGCTCCGTCACGATCCCGATCACCGCGACCGGCCAGGATGGCGCCACCAGCAACGACTACGCGATCGACCCGCCCTCCCTGACGTTCGAGAGCGGCGGCGAGACGCGCAAGTTGCTCACCTTCTCGGCGACGGATGACGGCGTGGACGACGACGGCGAGAGCGTCAAGCTCGTCTTCGGCAGCGTCGCGGGCGTCACCAGGGGCGTCAGGAGCGAGGCCACGGTCACCATCCTGGACGATCCGGACGACGTGCCCGCGGTCACGGTCAGCTTCGCGCGGAGTTCGTACACGGCCGCCGAGGATCAGACGGCCGCGAACCACACGGTGGAGGTCGAGCTCACGCTCAACGTCGCCCCCGAACGCGAGGTCGTGATCCCGATCGTGAGGACGAACGAGCGGAAAGCCAGCGATGCGGACTACGTGCCGCCGCCCACGACGGTGACCTTCGCCAGCGGAGACACCCGCAAGTCGTTCAGGTTCACACCGGTGGACGACGCCATCGATGACGACGGCGAGCGGGTCAGGCTGGCGTTGGGCGCGCCGCTGCCACACCTGGTCGCCAACGGCAATACCACAGCGGCAACCGTCAGCATCACCGACGACGACACGCGCGGCGTCACGGTCAGACCGGCCTCACTGCGCATCGACGAGGGCGACACTGGCGAGTACACGGTGGTCCTCGGCAGTGAACCCACCGGCAACGTGACGGTCACGATCGACGCGCCAACCAACACTGACATCACGGTCGACAGCGCGAGCCTCACGTTCACCTCGTCCAATTGGAGCTCGCCGCAGCGCGTGGAGGCGTCGGGCAGCGAGGATGACGACGACGCCAACGACACGGGAACCATCACGCACACGGTCAGCGGCGGCGACTACGCCGGCGTTCGGGCCGGCTCGGTCTCGGTCACGGTGCTCGACGACGAGGACCCGCAGGTCAGGGTGGAATTCGATCGGGCGGCCGGCACCGTTGCCGAGGGCGGCGGGATCACGTTCACCGTGAGGCTGAACAAGAATCCCGAACGAACGGTCACCATCCCGATCCGCGTCACGCATCACGGCCGCGCCAGCAGCTCCGACTACACCCTGTCGGTAGACGGCGTCCCGGCGACCGGCGTGACGTTCAGCAGCAGGCAGCAGTCGAAGCAGATCACGCTGACCGCGGTGGACGACATGATCGACGACGACGATGAGTCGGTCACGCTGGGCTTCGGCGGACTGCCCACCGGCGTCGCCACAGGCGCCATCAACGAGGTCACGGTCAGCATCACCGACGACGACGCCCCCTCGGTCACGGTGCGGTTTGAGCGAACCGGCTACACCGTCGACGAAGGGGACTCGTTCTCGATCAACGTGATCCTGAGCCCCGACCCCGAGGGCCTGGTCACGATCCCGATCGAGTTCACGAGTGAGGACGCCGCCGTGGGAGACTACGGCCTTCCCATGGATATCACATTCAACGACGGCGAGACCAGGAAGAGCATCAACTTCACCGCCACTGATGACGATGTGGACGACGACAACGGACGCGTGATCGTGCGCTTCGGCACGGCATCGCGCGACAACGTCGCGGCCGGCAATGAGACGACCGTCCGCATCACGGACGACGACACGCGCGGCGTCAGCGTCACACCCGCCATGCTCACGGTCGAAGAGGCCTCCAGCGACGACTACGACGTGGTGCTCACCAGCGAACCCACCGGCGACGTCACCGTGGCGATCACGCAGCCAGCCAACAACACCGACATCACGGTCAGTCCCGCGGAGCTCACCTTCACCCCGTCCGACTGGGACGCGCCGCAGACCTTTACGGTCTCGGCCGCGGCCGACAACCTGGACGCCGAGGACGACACGGGGACCATCACCCACGCCGTCAGCGGCGGCGACTACGATTTGGTCAGGGCCGGCACCGTCTCCGTCACCGTCGATGACGATGAAGTCAGTGTCAGCTTCGAACGCGCGGCCTACTCGGTCGCGGAAGGCGGCGACGCCGTCACCGTCACGGTCCGTCTCAGCGCCCCCGCCAAGCAGACGTTCATGATCGGCCTGGCCAAGGCCGACCAGGTCGGTGGCGCCACCGAGGACGACTACTCCGCTCTGCCCGAGCGACTCACGTTCGCTCCCGGCGAGACCGAGCAATCGTTCGGCTTCAGCGCGCTTGCGGACACTGAGGCTGATGACGGCGAGAGCGTGCTGCTCGGGTTCACCACGCTGCCACCGGGCGTTATCGCCGGTGAACCCGCGCAGGCCACGCTGACGATCACCAACGCCATCCGCTCAACAGGCACCGGCACCGGCGGTGGTGGTGGTGGTGGTGGTGGTGGAGCGTCCGGCCCCAGCCCGAGCGTGGTCGATTTTGAGTGGAACGTGAAGCGCGACATTGAGGCGCTCGATGGCGGTCACGACTCCCCCTCGGGGCTGTGGTCCGACGGCGCGACGCTCTGGATCCTCGAGAACGGAGAGGGGGCGGACGACGCCATCTACGCCTACGACCTCGAGAGTGGCGAACGCGTCGAAGACCGCGAGTTCGCGCTGCACGAGACGAACCGGGCGCCACGCGGCTCCTGGTCGAACGGCGAGGTCGTGTGGGTCTCCGACAGCGGCCGCGAGCGTGTCTTCGCTTACAGCCTCGCCACGGGAGACCGCCTCGAGGAGCGCGAGATCGCGCTGGCGGAGCGCAACCGCGACGCACGCGGCATCTGGTCCGACGGCGAGACGATGTGGGTACTCGATGGCGGCAAGGACGCGCTCTTCGCCTACGACCTCGAGAGCGGCGAGCTGGTTGCGGAGTACGCCCTCGACGACGCCAACGGCGACCCCCACGGCATCTGGTCCGACGGCATCAGCGTCTGGGTCTCCGACCACGGCGCCAAGCGCCTGTTCGCCTACCGCTTGCCGGCGCCGCCGGATGCAGAGGCGGACTCGGGCGAGGAGGATGCCGGCGACGGCGTCAGGGAACTAGAGCGCGTGCGCGACGAGGAGTTCGGCGAGCTGAGCAGAGCCAGCAACAACAGCCCGCGCGGCATCTGGTCCGACGGCGAGGTGATGTACGTCGCCGACGAGAGCGACGGCAAGGTCTACAGCTACAACCTGCCCGACGCCATCGACGCCCGCCTCGCCTCGCTCACGCTCAGCGGCGTCGAATTTGGGGAGTTCTCACCCGGCCGTACGGACTACGACGGGGTCGCCGCTGACGGCGTGGCCGAGACCACAGTCGTTGCCACGACCGTTCAGCGCCGCACGAGTGTCGCGATCGACCCGCCCGACGCCGGCGAGGACACGAAGGGCCACCAGGTCACGCTCGCGGGGACCAGGGAGGTCACGGTCACGGTGACATCGGCGGACGGCAGCCGTCAGCGCGTGTACCGCGTGCGGCTCGCCGGCATGGGGGAAGAGGGCGTGAGCCAGGCGGAATCCAGCTGCTTCCGCGGCGGCGTCGCTATTGGGTTCAGCCTCGTCGTCTACGAGGGGGGGAGCGTGGAGGACCTCGATATGTGCGCCCGGAGCAGGCACATCACCACCCTGTACGCCCTGCGCGACGGCGTCTACGTCCCCTACATTCTCGGAGCGCCCGACTTCGTGAATGAGGCCTTCCTCGATCTGTTCACCGACGGGCTCCCTGCGGTGACACCCCTTGTCGCCGGGGGCAGCGGACCGCCGCCGGCGGTCCCGGCCTCCGACGGACTGGTGGGCGACGACGACATCACGTCGTCCTGGCCACGCTGCCTGCACGGCGACATCGCGACAGGCCTCAGCCTGCTCGTCTACGAGGGCGGCAGCATCAGGGAGTTGGAAACTTGCGCGCGGAGTCTGGGCATCGAGGCCTTCTACGTGCTGGACAACGGCGAGTTCGTCTCCTACATCTCCGGAGCGCCTACGTTCGTGAACCGACCCTTCTACGACCTGTTCGCTGACGGCCTCCCCGCCGTCACCCCACTGATTGCCAGTAGCGACGGGCCCGCCAATGGCACGGGCGGGGAGGGCACGGCCGAGAACTAGGTTGGATCATGGGAGTTCAGAGGAGCGCGGAGTTCGGGACCGTGCACGAGAGCGACGACCGCGTCTACACGTACAACATGCCCGACCCCATCAATGCGAGGCTTCTGGCGAAGAAGCTCCAGAGCTCCCTCGACGGCGAGGGGGAGCTGCCTGAGGACGGCCTCGCCGCCTACGGCGACGACCTGATGTTGGCCGTGGCGCGCAGGATCGTCTCGGGCGAGGAGGATGCCGACTCGGTCAAGTCGGTATTTGCCGAGGCCCACCAGGTCGGGGCCGAGGCCAGGCGCTCTTGGTCGACGACGGGGGGCGGGCACCGAAGCCGGTGGCCGTCGAACTGGTCACGGCTGGAGAGCCAGTCGAAGCGCGGCGGTCGGTCTTCTCCTGGGCCGAGTTCTTGGCGGAGAAGCCGGCGGAGCCCGGAAGGCGTCGACGGAAGCCGTCCGGATTGCTCCCTCAGAGAGGGGTTTGGCCTGATCGAAGGCTGACCCCCTGTCCATGGAGCACTTGGGGAGCACCTGGAAGGCTTTGTGGACAAGATGACCGACTACAACGTCGGGCTCTTCCGCTTCAAGAACGGCTACCGCCAGTTGTGCTCCGGGGAAGACTGGGAGAAGGTCAGGGTGCCAGGGAGCCGGGAGTGACTTACCTGCTTCACATTCTTCGGGCACTACACAACTGCCTCTCACATGTGAGGGGCAGTTGTGTGCCCAAGTACGTGACTCATTTCAGCACCCTGCTAGGGTGCAGCGACGGTCCAGATGACAGGCTCCGTGACCGCGATCCAGTACATCCGCCCCTGACTGAGGCTGCTGAGCGTGTTCAGGCCCGGTACGTCCTGCAGGCCCGGGAAGTACGCCCGCCACCTCTCCTCAACCTCGTCCCACTCGTATATCACGAGGACCCTCTCCGTGAGACTGCCTTCTCCCAGGATCTCGGCGATGTCCGCACCCTCTCTGCCTCCCCACTCCAGCGAGGTCCATGGTGGCGACAGCGCAATCTCCTCCGTCGCTGGCGCGAGCCGGACGCGGTACACGCGCTGACGGCTGCCGTCCGCCGATGTCACCGTCACCGTGACCTCCCTGGTCCCCGCGAGCGTGACCTGGTGGCCCTTCGTGTCCTCGCCGGCGTCGGGCGGGTCGATCGCGACACTCGTGCGGCGCTGAACGGTCGTGGCAACGACTGTGGTCTCGGCCACGCCGTCGGCGGCGACCCCGTCGTAGTCCGTACGGCCGGGTGAGAACTCCCCAAATTCGACGCCGCTGAGCGTGAGCGAGGCGAGGCGAGCGTCGATGGCGTCGGGCAGGTTGTAGCTGTAGACCCTGCCGTCGCTCTCGTCGGCGACGTACATCACCTCGCCGTCGGACCAGATGCCGCGCGGGCTGTTGTTGCTGGCTCTGCTCAGCTCGCCGAACTCCTCGTCGCGCACGCGCTCTAGTTCCCTGGCGCCGTCGCCGGCATCCTCCTCGCCCGAGTCCGCCTCTGCATCCGGCGGCGCCGGCAAGCGGTAGGCGAAGAGGCGCTTGGCGCCGTGGTCGGAGACCCAGACGCTGATGCCGTCGGACCAGATGCCGTGGGGATCGCCGTTGGCGTCGTCGAGGGCATACTCCGCGAGCAACTCGCCGCTCTCGAGGTCGTAGGCGAAGAGCGCGTCCTTGCCGCCATCGAGCACCCACATCGTCTCGCGGTCGGACCAGATGCCGCGGGCGTCGCGGTTGCGTTCGGCCAGCGCGATCTCGCGCTCCTCAAGGCGGTCTCCCGTGGCGAGGCTGTAAGCGAAGACACGCTCGCGGCCGCTGTCGGAGACCCACACGACCTCGCCGTTCGACCAGGAGCCGCGTGGCGCCCGGTTCGTCTCGTCGAGCTCGAACTCCCGCTCCTCGATGCGTTCGCCGCTCTCGAGGTCGTAGGCGTAGATGGCGTCGTCCGCCCCCTCTCCGTTCTCGAGGACCCAGAGCGTCGCGCCGTCGGACCAGAGGCCCGAAGGCGTGCCGTGCCCGGCGTCGAGCGCCTCGATGTCGCGCTTCACGTTCCACTCAAAGTCAACGATGCTCGGGCTGGGGCCGGACGCTCCACCACCGCCACCGCCACCACCGCCGCCGCCGCCGCCGCCTGTTGAGCGGATGGCGTTGGTGATCGTCAGCGTGGCCTGCGCGGGTTCGCCGGCGATCACGCCCGGTGGCAGCGTGGCGAACTCGAGCAGCACGCTTTCGCCCTCATCATCCTCAGTGTCCGCAAGCGCGCTGAAGCCGAACGATTGCTCGGTCTCGCCCGGATCGAACGTGAGGCTGCCGGGCAGGGCGGAGTAGTCGTCGTCGGTGGCGCCATCGACCTGGTCGATCTTGACCAGGTCGATCGTGAACTCCTCCTTGGCGGGGGCGCTGAGACGGACCGTGACGGTGACGGCGTCGCCGCCTTCCGCGACCGAGTAGGCCGAGCGTTCGAAGCTGACACTGACTTCGTCGTCATCGACGGTGACGGAGACGGTGCCGGCCCTGACCAAATCGTAGTCGCCGCCGCTGACGGCGTGGGTGATGGTCCCCGTGTCGTCCTCGGCGTCCAGGTCGTCGGCCGCAGTCACGATCACGGTCTGTTCGTCGTACCAGTCGTCCGCGGTGAACGTGAGGCTGGTCTCGTTGACGGTGATGTCGGTGTTCGCTGGCGGCGTGATCGCCACGGTGACGTCGCCGGTCGGTTCGCTGGTGAGCACCACGTCGTAGCCGTCGCTGCCGCCCCCCTCGTCGACCGTGAGCATGGCGGGTGTGACGCTGACACCGCGCGTGTCGTCGTCCGTGATGCGGACGGTCGTCTCATTGCCGGCCGAGACGTTCTCAAGGGACGAGGTGTTGAAGCGGACGATCACGCGTCCGTTGTCGTCATCCACAGCGTCGTCGGTGGCGGTGAAGTTGATGCTCTTCCTGGTCTCGCCGTCGTTGAACGTGACATTCTCGGGCAGGCCGTAGTTCCCCCCGGCGGCGTCCTCAATCGTGAACTCGATCGGGATCGTGACCGTGCCCTCGGGGTCGGGGCTCACGATCGCGGTGATCGAGAACGAGTCTCCTTCGTCGACGGTGTAGGTGGTTCGCTCAAACCGCACCGTGACCGAGGGGGCGTCGTTGTCGGTGATGCTGACCGTGACCTCGTTGATGGCGCCTGTGGCGACGCCGGTGGGCAGTCCGCCGAAGCCCAGCGTGACCGACTCATCGTCGTCGTCGATCATGTCGTCCACCGCGGTCAACGTGATCCGCTTCGACTGCTGCCCGCTGTTGAACGTCACGCTGGTCGCCGGGACGCCGTCTACCGACAGGGTGTAGTCGAGGTTGCTGGCGCCGTCGTGATGCGCGACGCGGATCGGGATGGTGACCGTTCGTTCGGGGTCCTCGCTCAGGCGCACGGTGAACGTGATCCCGCCGCCGCCCTCGGCAACGGTGCCGGACGCCCGATCGAATTCCACCCTGACCTGCGGGTCCTCGTCGTCGAGCACCGTGACCGAGACCGAGTCGGCCCGAACGCCGGCGTAGTCGCCGCCGCTGACCGTGTGCGTGATGGTTCCCGTGTCGTTGGCGTCGTCGTCATCCTCGCTGCCCGACGCCTCCACGCGCTGCGGCGAGCTCCAATTGGACGAGGTGAACGTGAGGCTCGCGCTGTCGACCGTGATGTCAGTGTTGGTTGGCGCGTCGATCGTGACCGTCACGTTGCCGGTGGGTTCACTGCCGAGGACCACCGTGTACTCGCCAGTGTCGCCCTCGTCGATGCGCAGTGAGGCCGGTCTGACCGTGACGCCGCGCGTGTCGTCGTCGGTGATGCTGACGGTTGCCGCTGTGGTATTGCCGTTGGCGACCAGGTGTGGCAGCGGCGCGCCCAACGCCAGCCTGACCCGCTCGCCGTCGTCATCGATGGCGTCGTCCACCGGTGTGAACCTGAACGACTTGCGGGTGTCTCCGCTGGCGAAGGTCACCGTCGTGGGCGGCGGCACGTAGTCCGCATCGCTGGCTTTCCGCTCGTTCGTCCTCACGATCGGGATCACGACCTCGCGTTCGGGGGCGACGTTGAGCGTGAGCTCGACCTCCACCGTGTGGTTCGCGGCCGTCTGATCCTCGGCGGCCGTGTACGAACTCCGCGCGAAGCTGACCGTGACCGCGGGCACGTCGTCCGGATCGTCCAGGATGGTGACCGTGGCCTCGCTCCTGACGCCCCTGGTGACGCCCGCGACGCTGCCGAAGACGAGCTTGACGCTCTCGCCGTCGTCGTCCACGCCGTCATCCGTCGCCGAGAAGGTGAGCAACTTGCGCGTCTCGCCGCCGCTCTCGAACGTCAGGGAGGGCGGGTCGATCGCGTAGTCGTTGCTGGTGGCGCCATCCTGGCCGGTCGCGGTGATCGGGATCGTGACGGAGCGCTCCGGGTTGGCGCTGAGCGTGACCCTCACGGTCACCTCAGCGCCCTCGTCGACCGAGTACTCGGTCTGTTCGAAGTTGGCGGTGACGGTCGGGTTGTCGTCATCGCCAATCCTGACCGTGGTGCTGCTCGGTGTGCCCGTCGTGACCTGCGAAGGCCATGTGGACGCGGAGGAATCGAATCCAATGACCACGGATTCGCCGTCGTCGTTCAGGGTGTCGTGGGTCGCGCTGAACCTGATCTCCTGCTCGGTCTCGTCGCTCTCGAAGGTGACCATGGCGGGCACGCCGGAGTAGTCCTGCGTCGAGGCGCCGCCCCGGTTGGACCTGGTGATTGGAATCACCACCTGGCGCTCGGGGTCCCTGTCCAGTTTCACCTTGACCGTGACGCTTCCGTCTTCGTCGACGTCATAGGCGGCCTCGGCGAAGCTGACCACCACGTCGGGAACATCGTCGTCTTCGATGGTGACGGTGACGGCGGCCCCGCGAGTGACTCCCGTGGGCACGTTGCCGAAGCTGAGCAGGATCGATTCGCCGTCGTCGTCGCCCTCGTCATCAACGGCGGTGATCGCGAAGCTCCGCTCCCTGTCGCCGGCATTGAACGTCACGCTGGGCGGCACGCCGAAGTAGTCGGCGCCGGGATCGCCCTCCAGGCTGACGCCTTCCTGACCGGTCGCGCTGATGTAAACGGTGACGTTACGCTTCGGGTCGGCGTTGAGCGTCACCGTGACCTCGACGCTGCCGCCCTCGGCCACGCGGTAGGAGGACTCCTTGAAGCTGACCGTGACCTGTGGGTCGTCGTCGTCCGTGATCTGGATCGAGGTCGCGTCGACCGATCCCCTGGTTACCGCGTCGGGCGGCGTGCCGAAGGCGAGGTCGATGCGCTCATCGTCGTCGTCGAAGGTGTCGTTGACGGTCGTGACCGTGAATGTCTGCTCCCTGTCGCCACTCCTGAAGGTCACGCTGCTGGGCACGCCCCCATAGTCGGCGCCGGTCGCGCCCACCTCGGTCTTGACGAACGGAATCGTCACCGTCCGTTCGGGGTCGGCGTCGAGCGTGACCCTCACGGTCACCTCATCGCCCTCGTCGATGATGTAGGTCGCCGCTTCGAAGCTAACCTCGACCGGCACCCCCTCGTCGTCCGTGACCGTCACGGCGACCGAGGCGACGGGGCGGTTGTTGTAGTCGCCGTCGGCCGATGCGACGCTGTGCGAGATCGTCGCCTCGTCGTCGAGATGGTCGTCGTCGTCCTCGGCGGCCGACACTCTGACCGTCTGGTTGCTGGCCCAGTTCGCCGCGGTGAAGGTAAGCATGTTGTTGGTGGCGTCGTGCGTGACAGTGGCGCTGCCCGACATGCTGATGGTGACCGTCACGTCCTCCGTCGGTTGGCTGGTCAGCTTCACCGTGTACGTCCTGCTCCGGCCCTCGGGCACCGTCAGGGTGGTCGGCGTGATCAGGACGCCGGGACCGTCATCGTCGGTGATGCTGACCGTGCTCTCGAACGGCGTGCCCCCCCTGACCCGGTCGGGCAGCGTCGAACTCAGCTCCAGCCGGACCGATTCGTTGTCGTCATTGATGGAATCCTGGGTCGCCCTGAACGACATCGATTTCTCCGTGTCGTTGGGCCCGAACGTGACATCGTCGGGCACGGAGTAGTCGTCGGTCGTGGCGCCGCCGCCGTTGTTGGTGTTGGCCTCTATATCCACCGTGACGCTGCGTCCGGGCGCCTCGCTGAGTGTGAGCGTCACGTTGACGCTGCCGCCCTCGTTCACGTCGTAGGTGTCTTTCTCGAAGCTGACGTACACGATCGGGTGATCATCATCCGTGATCGAGATCGTCGATGCGCTGGGCGTGCCCGCCGTGACCGCCGCGAGGGCGGTCAGCGCGCCGAAGCTCAACCTCACCGACTCCCCGTCGTCGTCGTCGCTGTCCTGCGTCGCTTCGAAGATGATGGTCTTCGACGTGTCGCCGGAGTCGAAGGTCACGCTGGAGGGCACGCCGGAGTAGTCGTTCCCATCGACCGCCCCGTCCCGGTCCGTCCTCTCGATCGGAATCATCACCGTGCGCTTCGGGTCCTGGTTCAGCGTCACGGTCACGTCGACCATGCCGCCCTCGGCAACCGTGTAGTCCGCTCGGCCGAACTTGACCGTGACCGGCACCTCCTCGTCGTCATCGACCCTCACCGCGACCGAGCCGACGGAGCGGTTGTTGTAGTCGCTGTCGCCGGGCGTGACCCGGTGCGTAATGGTTCCCGTGTCGTCGGTGAAATCGTTGTCGTGGGCCGCGGAGACGGTCACGGTAATGGGAGTCGCCCAGTTCCCGCTGTCGAAGGTCAGCGAACTGGGGTTGACCGACAGTTCCGAGCCGGCGCCGGACGGCGCACTGACCGCGACCTCGACATCCGCCGTGGGCTCGCTGGTCAGCACCAGCGTGTAGGTCTCGCTCCTGCCCTCGACGATGTCGAGCGAAGTCTTCGACAGCGTGACGCCGGCGACGTCGTCGTCGGTGATTCTGACCGTGGCCGCGGACCGCGAGGTGGACGTGACGCTCCCGGGCAGTGTGCCGAACGTGAGACGTAGCGACTCACCGTCGTCGTTGATCCGGTCATCCGTCGTGGTCACGGTGAACGTCTGATCGCGGGGGCCAGGGCTGCCGCCCGCAGAGAAGGTCACGTTCGCCGGCACGCTGTAGTCAGCGTCTGCGGTGGTTCCCTGGTTGGTCGTGGTGATCGGTATGACGACCGTCTGGTCCGGATCGTCGCTCAGCGTCACCGTGACCTCGACGCTGTCGCCCTCGGGCACGTCATAGGTGGCCTCGGCGAAGCTCACATTTACCGCGTTTCCGACGTCCGTGACCGTCACAGTCAGGTCGTAGTCCGCGGAATGCCCCTGCGGGTCCAGGGCCCGCACGGTGACGTGGTAGATGTTGTCCCTGTCGAAGTCGGTGGGCGCCTCGTAGTCGGGCGGCGAACGGAAATAGAGGATTCCGAAGGGCAAGGGCAAGCTGGGGAAGCCGATGACTCGGATGGTGAAGATTTCGATCGCGATCTCGAAAGCGCCGGCGTCGTCCCCCGACAGCTCCCAGCTAACGTCCTCCCCTTCCGGGTCGAGGCCCAGGAAGGCGGCGACCCGGAAGGTCTCGTTTTCGGGATAGTCCGCGTTCAGTTCTGCGACACCAATCCCCGGGGCTTCGTCCACATCCGTGAGCCGGACGAGCACGACGTGTCTAGTGGTTAACTCGCCGTCGAAGGCAACCACACGAAAAAGGAAAGTTTTCTGGCCGCTGTCGTAGTCAACGTCATAATCGGGGTGGAAGGCCAGATCGCCCTCGTCGCTGAGTGTGAATTTGTCCAGATCAAATCCCCCCAAGCCCAAGCGGACGGGCGCATTCTCCGGGTCCACGGCAGTGTACCGGCCCAAAACGCCGGTAGCGGTTTCCGGCCAGTCGATCTCTTTTGGGCCGCTCACCACGGGGGGATCGTTGACATCCAGCACCGTGATTGTCACGTCAATCTCGTCGTCGATGGTCGGGTCGACATCACCGCTGGAGTTCCGCTGGTCGCTGACCTTCACGGTCACGATGAAGGTGGCGTCCACAAGCAGGGGGACGGCGTCGTTGACCAGAATCTGCCCCGTCACCTCCTCAATGGTGAACGTGCCGGTGGTGTCGACGAGGGAGTACGTGAGCGGGTCGCCGTCGGCATCGCTGGCGGCCACCGCACTGCCGACCCGATCGTCGACTTCCGCGTGCTCACTCACCTCACGCACGCCGGTCTCCGACGGGAATGCCGGCGCCGTGTTCTGAACGTGCGGGGTGCCCAAAACACTGGAGGACCATTCGCTCGTGCCAGCACTGCTGGTCGCGCGAGCTTGCACGTCATAGCTGACGCCGTTGGTCAGGATTTCGATGTTGTGGGTGAACGTGTCGCCACTCGCCGTCCCGACGCCGAGGTGTTCCACCCAGAAGTTGTCGGCCTTGTCGGTGGCGTCGCTGGCAATATGGCGCAAGTCGTACTGGGTGATGGGCAGGCCGCCGGTGAAGGCCGGCTCGTTCCAGACGGCTCCCAATCCGAGGTCCCGCGGACTGACCGACAGGTTGGCCGGTGGGTCGGGCGGCTCCGGCGTGGTGTTCCCGTTGAAGACATCTGACCAGAGGCCCGCGCCGCCGGCGCTCACCGCCCGCACCTGCAGATCGTACTCAACGCCCCTGGTCAGGCCCGTCAGGTTGTAGCTCAGGTTGCCAGCCGACCAGATCCCGGTGTTGAGAGTCCAGTTGGAATGTGACTTGTCCGCTGCGTCGCTCGCGATGTAGCGCAGATCGTAGCTCGTCACGGCGGAGGCCCCGGTGTCGGTGGGGGCGGACCAGGAGATATCGAGAGAGTTCTCGCCGGTCGTCGCCATATCGATCGTGGGCTTCTCGGGCGCTTCTCCCTGCCCGTGGAACGTGAGGCTCCAGGAGTTGAGGGTTCCCGTGTTCTGGCGGCGGCCGTCCTTGATGTGCAGGGTCCACGTCCCCAGCGATTCCTCGCCAAGGTGGCGCGCCGAGCCCAGGCGGAGGGACTCCCTCAGCGGCCAGGCAGTCCCCCGCGTAGCTGTCCTGGCGAGCCGCGAAGTGGCGCCCGAAGGCGAAACCAGATCGATCTGCAGATTCGTGTACGAGTCGTGGTCAATGTCGAGGTTGATCTCCACGAATTCGATGAACCCCACGTAGTCGGTATCGACGACGATGCTGGTCGTGACGGTCTCGCCGGAGCCGCTGGTGGGAGCGTCCGGGATATTGACCGGCGCGCCCTGGGACGCCAGGGTGAGTTCCCGCAGCGGCTTGGTCACGGGGGTCCAGCCGACCGCGAGAGCCACGGCCGCCCCGGCGTCGACCACGCCGAAGCCGTAGTCGTGATTGAACGTGTAGCGTTCGCTGTCCGAGCCGTACACCAGCGCTCCCGTTTGCCAACCGCTGTTCGAGCTGTCGTTCTGGCGCGCGGATGCGGCGAGGATCAGTTTCACGTCCCGCCAGGTCAGGTCCATGTTGGCGGACCGCATCAGTGCGACCACGCCGGACACGATGGGCGCCGCCGCCGAGGTGCCGTTGAAGTATTCCGTGTAGCTGCCGAGATCGGTTGTCGTGATCGCCGGCCGGTTGAATGCAACGCTCGCGGGGGCGCATAACCAGAGGTTGGCGCCCGGCGCCGAGGAAGAGCCGACCAGGGTGTCCTCGTGGTTGACGGCGCAGACAGTGATGACACCGTAATGGTTGCCGTATTCGTCCAGGTTGGCGTCCGCGTTATGTGCCCCGCTGGCCCCGGCCGTGACGTAGGAGATGCCCTTCCCGCCGAACCCTGCGGTCACGCCCCTCTCAATGGCCATTTCCCAGCCGGCGGGGGCGATTCGCGGGGGCACGCCGGTTTGTAGGCTCAGGATTCCCCAATGGTTGTTGGAGACGGCTGTGTTCATCAGGTCGTGGACCATGGCGAGCTGAATCGCGTCCTCAACCGCGGGCTCGCTATGATCTCCGGCAGGCACCTTGTAGGAGGAGATCGAGGCCCGCGGGGCGACGCCGCGCCCGCCATGGTCGTTGTCCCGCGCGGCGATCACGCCAGCGACTCTCGTTCCATGCTCGTCACCCGGGCCAATGTCTGAGCCGGCGGCGTGGGAGGTGAAATTGTCACTCAGGTCCACGTGCTCGCCGATGACCCCGTCATCTACCACCCTCACCGTAATGCCCTCGCCCATGGTGGTAACCCAGGCCTGTTCGACGTTGATGTCTTGTCCCGCGCCACCGACCTGACCGAAATTGTTGAGGTGCCACTGGCAGTTGTACAGCGGATCCTTCGGGCGATCCGTGGTGGTGGGCAGCGACTCCCCAAGTTGCTGGCACTTGTTGAAAAGGTCCTGGTCATCTTCCGAAACGGTGAATTGCAGCGCATACAGCTGCTCCCCAGATCCGTCGGATGTGACGCGGAAGTAGTACGTCCCGGCGAACAGGTAGCCCAACGAGGAGAATTCGATCTGCCGGCGGGGCTTACGGATATCTGAGTCATCGTACAGAGAAGAACTTATGTCGGTATTTGAGGCGCCAAATAGCGCCCATCCGAGTGCGAGCACATGATCTTGCGATGATGCGGTCAACCTAACCCAGAGCGGATTCTCCAACGTGAAGCTAAAGTAGTGATGGTTACCGAAAGAGCTGATATTCCCGGCCCTTGTCGACCATAGTGGAATTTCAGTGGCGTCCTGGATGGATGTTCCACGATCGGGAACGAGCTGAATGAATAGCGAGTACGGTCCGGTATGAGGCGGAGCGCTGCCATAAAGTTCTACTTCAATATAATAGGTTCCAGTCGCGACTCTTTCCCGGATCAGGGGGCGCAACGAACCGACAGGAAGAAAGCTATCACCACTCTGGGTAATGTATACCCCGTTGTGGTGCTGCAACTCGGCCGCGGTGTCGAGCCCTCCGGTGGTCGTGATGAATACATCGGCGGAGCTGGTGAGCTCGAACTTGAAGTAATTATAGCCAGCCTGCGTGTAGATGAACCCGGGGAACAGCGTGCCCTCCGAGGTGGGCGTGATGTCCGTCGCGGTGTTGCGGGTAGTGCCAACGGGCGCCACCGAGCGCGCGTGCAGCGTGTAGGACCCGGAGCTCGACTGTTCGAAGGTTTGGACACTGACGTGGTAGGTTCCGGGGTTCAGCATCGCACGGATCTCGAAAGTCAGGTGGTTGTTCGGGTTGCCGCTGTCGTTATTCTCGGCCAGCTCCGTCCCGCTCGAGTTATAGAGGTACCCGCGAGTGTCGGTATCGCCCGTGGTGTACAACCACACATCCGTCGTGGCGTCGATGGTGAAGGAGAAGTAGTCCACGTCTGTCGGGGGATCGATCGTTCCGGGTAGGTCGTCGCCCAGGGCGAGCGGTGTCGCCGTGGCGCGCGTGTTGCCGTGGTCGGCGGTCGTCTGGGCGACGGCGCCCGACCATTCCCCATCCCCAACGCTGTTGACGGCCCGCACCTGCACGGCGTATTCGGTGCTTTCCTCGAGTCCAGAAACGACGGCCGAGAGCGAGCCCGAGGTCCACACCTCGTCCAATACGGTCCAGCTGGTGGGCAGGTTGGTGGCGTCGCCCTCGCCGTATTGCAGGTCGTAGGAGGTGATCGCCCCGCCGTCGTCGGTGGGCGCGCTCCAGGTGACGGTCAGCGAGCCCCCGACGGCGGTGGCCGACAGGTTGGTCGGGGGGCCGGGGGCGCGGTCTGCGCGCTGACGCCGCTTGTCGCCAGCAGCACCGAGAGCGAGGCGCACACCGCCAGCAGGGCCAGCCGCCTCATCGGAGGACCGCTTCTCTCGACCGGAGGACGGGGCGCTCGCGGAGGGCATGTTCCGTTCTGAGAGCCAACGCGACCCCCAGCGCAGTCGTTCCGGTTAGGCGAGAGCCCAAATAACACATCACTTTCCGAGGGATGCCCCCCACAAGACCCGTTTCATTGGCGGTTGGGGGCCTACCGCCTCAGAAACAGGCGATTACAACAGTCTGTAGTACCAATATGAGTTTCACATGAACTTTTGGCGCATATGAGATGAGTTCCTATGAGGTTTCTCCCGGTCTCGACTTGCAGGGAAGCAGATCGGGTTGCCGTCGCCGTCGACAGCGAACAGGTCGTAGTCGTTCGCGGACGCCCCCGGCGGGTCGGCCCACTGAAGGACGACCGTGCCGTCGAGGTGTTTTCGGAGCCGGCCGCAGCGAACTTTGTGGTGGTCAGCACATCAGGGGAGGGGGTTGACGGACCCTCTTATGGGTGAGTTCTCGGCGAAGTTCATCTGTTTCGGCGAGCGATCGCCGCCGGCGGACGCCCAGAGGGCAGGCAACGGGCGGCTAAGGCGCGCGGTGACGAAGACCGCGACTTCCGGGTTTTAAACGAGTGCTGACAAGAATTCATCGATAAAAGCCCCTAAGCTCACGAATAACTCATGCCTCTTGGGTAGTCTGCGTTTCCTGAGGGAGACCGGACACCTTGCCTGGAACATTGCCGAGAAGACCAGCGCCAAATCGCTCCGGGGCGTGGCTGCTCGCCGGTCGGGCGCGGATGGCGCTGGTGGCGCTGGCAGTGCTGGCGGCGCTGGCCGCCGCGCACGGCCTCTTGTTCGTCAGCGACGTCTGGGCGCAGCCGGCGCCGGAAGAGAGCCCGAGCAACCTGACCGGCGGCCTGGTCGCGGGTGGCATCCAGCTCAACTGGGAGGCCCCCCGGGCGCGCGCGGCGGAGATCAGCGGGTACCAGATCCTGCGCCGGCGGCCGGATGCGGGCGAAGCGCGCTTGCTGATCCTGGTCGCGGACACGGGTTCGGCCGCCACCAGCTATCTGGACGCCAGCGCGACTGCACCAGGCGTCGAATATCTCTACCGGGTCAAAGCTCGGCGTGGCGACGAGCTCAGCGGTTGGACCAACAACGTCCGCCTGACTTACAGCGCGCCGCCACCGGCGTCGGTGGGCACGCCGGACCGGGACGGCGAACCGGGCAGGGACCGCGGAGTCGCCGGGATCAGCGGACCGTCGGGCGCCACAACCCGCAGCGTCGCCGAGAACACGGCGGCGGGCGTCGACATCGGCCTGCCGGTGACGGCCACAGACGTCATCGGAACGGTGAGCTACACGCTCGTCGGAGCTGACGCCGGGTCATTCGCGATCGTCTCCGCGACAGGTCAACTGCAGACCAATGCCGCCCTCGATTACGAGACGAAGTCCCGCTACGAAGTGATCGTCACGGCGACGGACTCGACAGGTTCCGTGGACATCACGGTGACCATCGACGTCACCAACGTCATCGAACTCCAGCCGCTCACGGGGCCGGAGGCGGTCACCTTTGCGGAGAATGGCGGGGGCCGGGTGGCCACGTTCAGCGCCTCGTCGGCGGAGGACCGTGACGGCATCGACTGGGTCCTGGCAGGAGACGACGCGTGGCACTTCACCATCGACAGCCCGCCCGGCGCGCTTCGCTTTCACATTGACCCGGTCGCCCCCATTCTCTTCCCGGAGCCGCCCGACTTCGAGGCGGCCGACGACAGCGACGGCGACAACGTGTACGAGCTGACCCTGTCTTCCAGGGTCGGCGCGCACATCAGCGAGCCGCTCACCGTGACCGTTACTGTGACGGACGTGGACGAGGACGGCGCGGTCTCGCTGTCCTCGTCGCGCCCGAGCCTTGGCGCCGCGCTGAGCGCGACACTGGACGACCCCGATGGTGTCACCGGGGTGCCCGAGTGGACCTGGGAGCGCTCGGCGGGGCGCAACAAGTGGGCCGTCATCGGTGGCGCAACCTCCGCCAACTACACCCCGGTCGCCGCCGACACGGACACGTTCTTGCGCGTGACCGCGACCTACGACGACGAGCACGGCTCGGGCAAGGTCGTTCGCGAAGTACCTCCCAACGTGGTGTTGGGGCCGCTGCTGACTGGCCTCAGCGCTGAAACGACGGCCTCCCCGACAAAGACGTACCTGGCTCTCACACCGACATTCGACGCCGAGACTCTGCACTACCGGATCGGCTGCGCGGAGTCCGACACCATCACGCTCAGCCTCTCCGCTGCGGCGGGCGCCCGCGTAGCGGTGAACGGGGTGCAGGCCGGGAGCGGGGCCGGTACGGCATCCGTATCAGTGGATGCCTTCAGCGAAGTACCGGTCACCGTCGCCGGTAGTGATGGCGCCTCCACGACCTACGTGCTGCATTGCTTCAAGGCCGACCTGCAAGACCTGACGGCGATCAAGAGGACAGCGGGCGCGATGGAGGATTTGCTGATGTTCCGTCGCCTTCACACTCTTGTGATTGTGGACACCAACGGCGTACCGAGATTTCTCCGTGCGAGCCCCGCGGCGACATACTTCCGATTCCAGCGCGTGGGTGAAGCCGGCGAGTATCGCTACTCCTGGAGCAGCAACAGCGCGCAGGTCATCCTGGACGAGGATCTGAACTTCTTGAGAAGCGTGATGACTCAGCCCCCATTGACCGTTACGGGCTATCACGACCAGTGGCTCCTGGAGAACGGCGACTCTCTGCTCATGGCCTGGGAGCCGGCAACCCGCGATCTCAGCAACTTGCCGTTCCCGGATCCCGATGGCCAGCCGTACGGGACCTCCGAGCAGATGAGGGACTCCGCCATTCAGATCGTGACCCCCTCGGGGCAGGCGCTGTTCACCTGGAACTCCTGGGGCAACATGCTCATCGAGGACTGCACGACGCACCGGTTTCCCGATGACTATGCGCACATCAACGGGCTTCAGATGGTGGACGGTCTCATCGTTGCCTCGCTGCGGGGCTGCGGCAAGGTGCTCGCGATAGATCCCAACCTCAACACCGGTGACAAGGTCGTTTGGCGGGTGGGCCAATCCAATCTGTCCGCGGAGGAGTGGGCAGTGCGTGACATCGGCCCCGCGCCCCTGCCAATCATCAACGATCCCGAAGGGGAGTTCTGCGGGCAGCATGGAGCGCAGGTTCTGCCCAACGGTAACCTCCTGCTCTACGACAACGGCCACCCCTGCGTGATCAATCCCTGGACAAACGAAAGCATCGGGCGGCAAACAGGAGTCTTCAGTCGCGCGGTGGAGTACGCAATGGACCTGACGAACGGAGAGGCCGTGTTCCAGCGGGACCACTCCCTGCACGGCGCACGCAATCTCATCGGACCGGCCAATGGCCACGTTGTCGTGCTCGACAACGGGGACTGGCTCATCAGTTGGGGCCGCGGGCCAAGCCTCGACGAGGTTGTCACGCAGGTCGATCCGCGCACCGGCACGGAGAAGTTCTCTCTGAGGAGCTACGACGTCAAGAACGATCACCAGTCCACGGTCCGCGCCACCCCGTTGCCGCCCTTCGCGCTGGCTCCGCAGCCGGTGCCCCTGGCGGCGGAGCTTCCGGCCAGCAGTCATACATCGAACTTCCATCTCGGCGCCACCGATACGCCGCAGGTCGTGGTCGCCTTCAGTCGCCCGGTGGTCGACTTCGATGAGACCACACCGTCGCTCAGCGTGACGGGCGCGATCGTCGCGAGCGTGAGCGCCCACGTCGTCGCCGGCGAGCCGGCTTACGCCTACCTGGTGACGCTCACGCCGGATGGCTACGGCCCGATCACGTTCCGTTTGCTCACGTATCAGGCGTGTGCCGACGGCGGCATCTGCACCGCCGACGGCACGCAGTTGACCGAAGCGCCCGCCGCGCCGCTGATCATCCCGACCTTTGTCGCCGAAGTGTCGATCGAGCCGGGTCCGAGCCCGGTGACCGAGGGCGCGGACGCGACGTTCACGCTCACCCGCAACGGACCGTTGACGGCCGAGCTGACAGTCAACGTCAGCGTGGCCGAGACGGGCTCGATGCTCAGTGGCGCGCTGCCGGTCTCGGCAACCTTCGGGGTGGGCGCCGACACGACCAGCCTGACCCTCACGACCGAGGACGACGCTCCCATCGAGGATCCGAGCACCGTGACCGTGACGATCGACGCCGACGCCGACGCCGACGCCCGCTACCAAGCCACGGCGGGCGCGGCTGCGGCCGACGTGGTGGTACTCGACGACTTGCCGCGCTTCCTCCTGCGCGTCGGCCCGGCCGAGGTCACCGAGGGCGGAGGCGGGGCGGTGACGGTCGAAATCGACAACGGCGTCAGCCTGGCGACCGCGCAGACGATCTCGCTGACCCTCGGCGGCACGGCGACGGCCGACGACTTCACCTTGCTGAACACCAGCGACGGAACGCTTTCCGCGCCCTACACGCTCACCATCCCGGCCAACGAAGGCGTGGCCGCGGCCTACATCAGCACGGTCAACGACGCCTTGCCGGAACCGGCGGAGACGTTGACGATCACGGCCAGCCACGACGGTACCGATATCGGAACCGGGACGATGACGCTAAGAGCGAGCCCGCTGCGGCTTGAGCTGTCGTCGCTGGCTGCGAGCGGCGGCGGCGGTCGGGCAATGTATCCCGCCTTCGACCCCGGCACCTTGCACTACGCCGTGGGCTGCGACCCCGCCCAAACGCTCACGCTGAGGCTGTCCACAACGGATGCCACGACGCGGCTCGCGGTCAACGGGATCCAGCAAGTCAACCAGAACGCCGTGGTCGAGCTGAATCAGCTCGATGGCGACGACGACATCCTGATCACGCTGAGCAACGATACCGGCGCCAGCACGACCTACGTCGTGCATTGCATGAACAGCGACGATCCGTTCATCAGCGTCGAGAAGGGGCCGGGGAGCTCGATCGAACTGATCGCGGGAAGCGTGAATGAGGGGCGCGGTCTCGGCGCCAGTGGACGCTTGATGGTGATCGACGCCAACGGCGTGCCCAGGGTTCTTCGCCGAATCGACAACCCGCGTGTGACCCATTTCCGCCCCCAGGACAACCGAGAGTTCCCGTACTCCCATGCCCTTACATTGCCTGAGCCGTTCCAATCGCCATGGGGCGCCCGCCGCGACTTTGAAATCGCCATCCTGGACCGCGACTTCAACGAGGTACGACGCGTGACAACGACATCCGCGATCCCGCAAACCGACCAGCACGACTTTCTGACCAAGGAGAACGGCAACTTTATCTTCATGGCTTATGCGCCCTTCGAACATGATCTCAGCGAGTTTGTGGATCACCACGGCAATCCGTACGGCACGCAGCCGGCGGAGGACTCGCTGATTGAGGAAGTGACTCCGGATGGAGAGCAGGTCTTCTTCTGGAATTCGTATAACCACATGTATCTCGGTGACTGTATGTTGAGTCAGTTTCCGGCTAACTATGGGCACCTCAACTCGCTGCAGTTGGTGGACGACGAAGATCTTGTCATCTCGCTGCGCAACTGCTCGCAGGTTCTGAGAATCGATGGGACCAGCGGAGACGTGCAATGGCGGCTGGGGTCAAGCAAGCGCAGCGACGCGGAATGGGAAGCGCTCGGCCTGCAGCCCCCGCTGCGGATCATCGGCGACCCGTACGTAGAGTTTTGCGCGCAGCATTCCGCGAAGCTGATGCCGAACGGCCACTTGCTCCTCTACGACAACGGCTGGCATTGCCCACGCGACCCGGCTACCGGCCTGCCACGCCGCCCCGAAGAAGAATTCAGCAGGGTGGTGGAGTACGCCCTAGACCTTGAGCGGGGCACGGCGACGTTTGTCCGTCACCATTCGCTCCACGGTACTTTTACTCTCTTCAATACGTACCAGGGCCTTGTGGCGCCGATGGTCAACGACAGTTGGCTCATCAGTTGGGGCTTTTCTGAACCGCATTTCACCAACCGTCCCGACACAACCGCGACTGAATACAATCCAACGACGGATCAGGAGTTGCTGTCGCTGAAGATGACGCGAGCGCCTTCGATGGCATTGCACGATAGCCGCACCTACCCTCTGGGATTCGAGGCGCTGGAGCAGCAGGCCGAACCGCTGGCGGCAGCCTGGCCCCAGAGCGCGCACACCTCCGTCTTCACCTTCGGCCAGAGTGACACGCCGACGGTAGTGGTCGCCTTCGGACAACCGGTGAAGGACTTCGCCGCGGACACGCCGTCGGTGAGCGTGACGGGAGCGGCCATCGCCAGTGTCGCCCCCCACATCGTGGCGGGTGAGCCGGCGAACGCCTACCTGTTCACGCTGACACCGGACGGCGACGGCCCGATCACGCTCAGGCTGTTCGCCAACCAGAGTTGCTCCTCGGGAGGCATCTGTACCGCGGACGGCGCAATGCTGTCGGTAGTCCCCGATGCATACACGATCGAAGCGCCGGTGAGGGTGTCGTTCGAGGAGACGAGCTTCACCGCGCCGGAAGGCGCGTCAGCCTCGATCATGGTGAGCCTGAGCGCGCCGAGCGGACCCTTCGGGATCACCATCCCCATCGTCGTCACAGGCGGCACGGCGTCCGCGGATGAGTACACCGCCCCGGAACCGGTGGTCTTCAGCAGCGGAGAGGACCGGCAGACCGTTTTCGTTCCGATTGGCGACGACGCGTTGATCGAAGGCGACGAGACCATTGCCCTCGCCTTTGGCGACTTGCCCACGGGCGTCACGTCGGGAACCAACTCCACAACGACGGTGACGATCACGGATGCAGACAGCGCGGGGTTCGAATTCGCAGTCTCTGACGACGAGGTGGGGGAAGGCGCCACGGTAGAGCTGACCTTGACCCTCGATGGCGTCGCCACCTTCGCCGCGGCGCAGACGATTGAGCTCACCTTCTCGGGCGGCGGGGCCACCTCGGGAGTCGACTTCACCGTCACAGATTCCCAGGGGCAAACACTGACAGCCCCCTATGCGCTCACCCTGCCCGCGGGCTCCAGCTCGGTCGTGGCCACGATCAGCATCGTTGACGACGCCGAGGAAGAAGGCAACGAGACCATCGTGGTCAGCGCCTCGCATGAAGCCGTTTCCCTCGGCGTCAGGTTCATCATGATCCTGGCCAACGACGCGCCGCCGCCGCCCACCAACAGCCCGCCGGTGTTCACAGAGGGTCGGAGCGCCGCACGATCTCTTGCCGAGAACACAGGACCAAGCATCACCATCGGGCGCCCGCTCGCGGCGACGGACGTCGATCTGGGGGACACCTTGTTCTACTCGCTGGGCGGACTGGACGCGGGTTCGTTCGACATCGGTTCGACGAACGGCCAGTTGCGCACGAAGTCCGGCGTCGTCTACGACCACGAGGCGCGGTCGAGCTACCGCGTGACTGTGACCGTCTCGGACGGCGAGGACACCGCATCGATCAACGTGACGATCGCGGTGACCGATGTGGACGAACCGCCCGCTGCGCCTGTCGTGCAGGTGGACACGGCATCGCCCGTCAGCCTCAATGTGACGTGGCTGGCGCCCGCCACTTCCGGCCGCCCCGCGGTCAGAGACTACGACCTGCGCTACAAGCTGGACAGCGAAACGGGGTTCATCGACGGCCCCCAGGACGTGAGCGGGACGAGCGCCTCGATCGGTGAGCTGATCCCAGCCTCCAGCTACCAAGTGCAGGTGCGAGCGACGAACGCTGAGGGCGACGGACCCTGGTCGGGGTCGCAACCGGGCGAGACGGCCGTGCTGCCGGTCGTGACGCTGATCCTGAGTGAATCTTCGATACCCGAGAACCGCGGGATGAGCACGGTGACCGCGACCGTGTCACCGGCCTCGCCTACACCTTCTCCGTGGAGATCTGGGCAGCGGCCTTCCCGCCGATCCCGGGCCAATTCGAGACGAGCCTGAATACCATCCTCAGCTTCGCGGCGAATGAGACGCAGAGCACTGGCGAAGTGGTGATCACGGGCCTCGTCGCGGCGGTGGTGAACGTATCCGGCACCGTGTCGCCGGATGGCGTCCTGGTGAAACCGCCGGCCCGCGTGCGATTGCAAATCACGGAGAGCGGAACGACCACAGAGCCCGAGACTACGACGACATCCACGACCAACAGCGGCGGTGGCGGTGGCGGATCGTCCGGCCCGAGCCCGAGCATCATCGACTTCGAGTGGAACGTGAAGCGAGACATCGAGCAGCTCGACGGCGGCCACGACAAACCCACCGGCGCCTGGTCCGACGGCACGCTGCTCTGGCTGGCTGAGAACGGCGACGGCGCCGACGACGCCGTCTACGCCTACGACCTCGTCACCGGCGAGCGCGTCGAGGAGCGCGAGTTCGAACTCGACGCGCGCAACCGCGCGCCGCGCGGCCTCTGGTCCAACGGCAAGACCGCCTGGGTCGCCGACAGCGGCCAGGACCGCCTCTTCGCCTACGACCTCGAGAGCGGCGAACGCGACGAAGAGCGCGAGGTCGAGCTCGACCCGCGCAACCGCGACCCGCGCGGCATCTGGTCCGAGGGCACGACTGTGTGGGTGCTCGACGGCCGCAAGGACAGCCTCTTCGCCTACGACCTCGTCACCGGCGAACTCATCGCCGAGTACGCCCTGAACTCCACCAACAACGACCCGCGGGGTCTCTGGTCCGACGGCGTCACTATCTGGGTCTCCGACCACGGCGCCAAGCGCCTCTTCGCCTATCGGCTGCCCGCGCCCGAGAGCCCGGCAGCCGGTGACGTGCTCCCGCTCGAGCGTGTCCGCGACGAGGAGTTCACGAACCTGAGCCGCGCCAGCAACAACAGCCCACGGGGTATCTGGTCCGACGGTGATGTTATGTACGTCGCCGACGAGAGCGACGGCAAGGTCTACACCTACAACATGCCCGACGCCCTTGACGCCCGCCTCGCCTCGCTCACCCTCAGCGGCGTCGAGTTCGGGGAGTTCGACCCCGGCGTGACGGAGTACGAGGGCGTCGCCGCCGAGGGCGTGACCGAGACGACGGTCGAGGCAGAGGCCGCCCAGCGCGGGGCGACGGTCGCGATCGCGCCGGCCGACGCCGACGAGGCGACCGACGGCCACCAGCTGGCGCTCGAGGGAGTCGGCGAGATCACCATCACCGTGACCTCGCAGGACGAGAGCCGCACGAAGGTCTACCGCGTGCGGTTCGGCGAGACGCGGTGGGACCCGGCGCGCGATCCCTGGCCGCACTGCCTGCGCGGCGCCATCTCCGAAGGTTTCAGCCTCGTCGTCTACGAGGGGGGCAGCGTCGAGGAGCTGGTCGCCTGCGCGGAGAGCCGGAACATCACGGCCTTCTACGCCCTGCACGAGGGCGTCTACGTCCCCTACATCCTCGGGGCGCCGGACTTCGTAAATCGCGAGTTCGGGGAGCTCTTCGCCGGCGGGCTCCCGGTCATGGCGCCGCTGGTCGCCGGCAGCAACGGGCCGCCTTCGGCAGACCCGTTCGGGGATGACCTTGACGACGATGTGCAGCAGCAGTGGCCGGAGTGCCTGCGCGGCAGGGTCGCTGAGGGCTTCAGCCTCGTCGTCTACGAGGGAGGCAGTGTTGAGGAGTTGGCCGCCTGCGCGGAGAGCCGGGAGGTCTCGGCCCTCTACGCCCTGCACGAAGGCGAGTTCGTTTCGTACATCCTTGGAGCGCCGGACTTCGTGAACCGCGAGTTCAGGGAGCTGTTCGCCGACGGCCTGCCCGCCGTCACGCCGCTGGTGGCCAAGAGCGAGGGGCCGCCCCTGGCCAACTGATCGCTCTTCGCTGCCCACGTGCATTAGTTCAAGACGCACTACTCCCAAGTAGACCCTTCGGCAGGCTTCACGGCGCTCGTGGCGCATCGGCCAGAGCCAGGCCTACCGGAACACCCTCCAGGCCGACGCCCTCAAGCTCGTGGCGAAGAAGCTGCAGTTCGCCCTCGCCGTCGAGGGCGAACTCCCCGAAGACGGCCTCGCCGCCTACGGCGACGACGGTCAACACGCTGGCTCTAACGAGGAAGATCTTCGCCGACGAAGCGGGCGAGGAGTCCGTGGAGGATGTCTTCGCCCAGGCGCAGCAGGTCGTGGCTGAGGCTGAAGGGCTGCTGGTCGCCGCCGAGTGGAGCGCGCCCAAGCCGGTGGCCGTCGAGGTCACCGCCCGCTGGCGACAGCGGTCGCGACGAGGCTGCGGAGCCCGGCGATCGCTCTTCGCTGCGGGCACAGCGACCCTGAGCGCGAGTAGCCGCGGCGCGTTCGCCGGGCAGTGTACAGCCGCGCAGGTGGCGGCAAGTCGCAGCTACTCGGTCGGGAAAAGGACGGGCTCGTAACGGAACCCGCCTATCGGCCAGGTGCGGGCAGGCTCACGGCCCACGAACAGCGCAGCTTTTGGTGTGGATGGGGAAACCGGTAACTCCGTCTCGTACCAGCAGATGGTGGGGAAGTCGACGAGGTCGAGACCCGTCTGCACCAGCCGTGGGTGACAGACGAGCACGTCGACACCCTCCTCGACCCGCTGCGCCACCCACGCCTCGCGACGCTCGGGAGCGACGGCGTCCGCCTTCATCACCGCCACCTTAAAGCCGTGGCGGGTGAGAAACTCGTCCATGCGCTCCGTGATGTCGCGGGTGCCGGTATGCGTGGCGTAGACGAGCACCCGGCGGCCCTGAAGCCGCTCCGCGGCGACGAGATCGACGAGCGCCTGCTCCTTCGGGTAGAGCCGCTCTTCGGAGAGGGGAGGCACCTGGATGAGCACCTCTTCCGACTCCGGGTCGAAGACCGTCTCGCCCCGCGTGCAGCCGTCCGGGTAAGCCAGGAGCGTCTGCAGGTAGGTCGAGCTTGGCCAGCAGGCGCTTCGAGCCCTTCGCCAGCACCTCGGTGAGGGCCGCGCGCAGGGTCTCGAAGACCGCGTCGTAGGCGCTCCGCTGGGAGAAGCCGCCGGCATCCTCCTCCGTGTCCATCGACGAGAGCAGCACCCGCTCCTCGTACGGCGGCAGCCCGGAGGCCACGTCCGAGAGGCGCAGGAAGATGCTGGCGCCGATGAGGTGGAAGAGCGCCGCCGGAGCGAGCCCTGGCCGCTCCCGGATGACCTTGCGACGCGCATCACGAATGCGAGGGCTAGCAGGCTGCTGATAAACGCATGATCCTGGGCCTGAGGCCCTGACTGACTATCCGGCAGTCTCTCGTAGAGCCCAGAAACATTGGCTTTTTCGACTTCGCGAACGGCGCAAAGTCAGCCCAAAACGACCGCTGCGGACTTTTTCAGCAGCCTGCTAGGGCGAGTTGTGCACCCCGGAGGACTAGCGCGGCGGCACCGCCGCATCGAAGGAATCGCCCTCGCGGCTGGGTGCCGCGCCGCCCATCGTCGCCGGCGGTGGATGCGCTTGGCCCTCGGTAGAGCGAAGAAGTCCAGCCTCGCGCGCAGTAGAACGGAAAGCCCCGTGCCGACGCACTGCGACCCCACGCTGAACTGCGGAGCACATGAGTGAACTAAAAGGCACGCGCGGCGGTCACATCGGGAGCTGGGACTATCCGGTCGTCGGGTCATCAGGAATCCCGACCGGAGTGGATCTCCGTGGCCCACTCCGGCGTCCACACGTCGTCCTCAGGGACCTCCAGGATCTCCTCGTGGAGCTGCTTGGCGATCGCTTCGAAGAGTTCGAGTAAGTGGTCCCACCTGACGCCGCTCTCCTGCGCGAAGGAAGCCATTTCGGGATGCCACAGCAGAGACAGTTCTTCCAGGTGTTCGGAGTAGCGCAGGTAGAATAGGCGCAGGAACGCCAGCGCAATCCAGACGAAGGCCATCGTCGTGGAGGCCATCGCGCGAGGGGCGTAGTAGCCGCCGTAGGCCAAGGCCTGAGCACCGTCGGTGGCGAGCGCAAAGACGCTCGCACCGGAGGCGGCGTAGTTCGTGTGCGTCATCGTCGATAGCCACGAGTACCACTCGCGCAGCTCTTCAGGAGCGTCGATGAACTTCCGAACCCTTCCGGGCCGGTACTCCTTACCGCTCAGCCAGCGTTACGCGTGCTCGGGCTTGACCAGGAACAGAGGTGGCGAGATTCGAAGTTTCGACCGCTGCTCGAAGGTGGTGCTGCCCGGCCCCCATCAGCCCGTGGCTGAGCACAACGTAGCCGGCGAACGACTCGTTGAAGAGCCGATTGCACAGCACGATGAGCGCCTCATCGGGGTTGTTCGGAGCACGGCCACGCTGCTTCGCGTCGATGAGTCGCTGGGCCACGTGATAGACCATCCCCACCACCGGGCTGTACAAGGCTCGAACGCCGTCGAACGCGGAGGCGGTACGGTCCGGCAGCCCTTCGGAGAACCTCAGCGCCCACTCGAAAATCGAATCGGTGTCCGGCGTCCCGTTGCTGACCTGCTCTGATTCCATTCCGTATCTCCGAATGCCAGTGGATCGTTCGGCTGTGAAGCGAGCGCGGTGTGCATGGTCTCTCCGGCTCCTGGGCATCGGCGCGGCCCGCGCAGCATTCGCCTGCTACCCCCTGAGAGCCTCATAGCGCCCGCGCGTGAGGCGGCACGGTGAGCATAGCCGCTGCCGGGTGCGCCGACAGCCGCAGACGCCCTGACCAGCGAGCGGGGACGGGGTCGCCTCTGCTGGCGGCAGCGTCCGTCTACTCGCGGCCGAGAAGAATCGCCCCGAGGCCCACGAGGTTGAGCTCGGGAGTGAGGCGGTCAGTGCACTGGGCGCTTACCTGGACGCTTACAACCGCTGGGCGGCTGACTGCGGGACAGTGCCCCTCATCCTTGGGGGCGAAGGCTCCCTGTGGCGCACGCTTAGGGGTACCGGCTGGGGCGAGAAGGACCTGCGGCGCGTGCTGCGCTCCGCCTGTCAGGCTTCGGGCGTGGCCGACTACACGCCACACGCCTTCCGGCGCTTCTGGGCGACCGAGGCCGCGCAGAGGCTTCCGCGGTGGGAGGCGGCCCTCGCGGGCGGCTGGCGCGGCGCCGATCGCTTCGATCAGCACTACGTGGGCGTCCGCGAAGACGCGCTGCGCGACAAGCTGATGCGAGGGCGAGCCGGGCCGGAGTCTCAGCGGAATAGGGAGAAGCGCCGTGCAGCCGCGGCAGCTCGTGCTCCCTGAACTCGGCGAGCCCAGAGCGCCTGGAGCTGCGACAGCGATCGATGACGCGAGCGGGGAGTTCCTGGCCAGCTACGAGGCCGAGCGCGGCAAGGAGGTAGCGGCAGCCACGGTCCGCTCCGAGGTCTCGCAGCTACGGGTTATCGCGAGGGCGGGGCTGGGACTCAACCCGATGCGTGCCCTTCCGGAGCTCCTCGATGAGCAGCCTCTGCTCGCCCGATTGCTCACGTCACCCCCTTCGCCGATCGCTGAGTCAACCGCTCGCCTCCGCCTACGGGCAGTCATCGCCGCCCTCGCGGACGTGTCCCCCGAGCGGGGCCGTGAGCGCCAGGACGTCCAGAGAGCTCTACTCCCACACCGCCCGACCCGCCGCTGGGACGAGAGCGGAGCCGTCGTTGTAGGCCAACGGAATCGGGCGCGGCCGCCCTCGCCGACCATTGGTCCCCACGAACTCGTGGGGATCGTCGCGCGAGCGGGGAGGGATGAGAGCCATGGGCTCCGCGATCGCGCCCTCGTGGGCGTGGTCCGAGCAGGCGAGGAGCGCCGTCTTCCGGTGCTGGGGGAGGGTGCTCGGCAGCTGATCAGCTATCGGCTGTCGCTCTCGTCATCATCCGCGCCGTCGGAGTTCGTATTCAGCGGACGGTCTGGCGATCGGGGATTAGACGAGCGCCAGGCGCGGCGCATCCTCGCTGACGCTGGCAGGCAGTCGGGGCTAAGTCCCATGAGGCGCTCGGACTTGAGACGGGGATTCGTGAGCTGGCTCCGGGCCGCAATCGGGCTGACTGACCATGAGATCGCCCGCGTGCCAGGGGTTCGCAATCTGCGTACCGTCGATCGGCTCAGCCGGTCGTCCGCTTCGCTGCATGGGCAACGTGAACTCGGAGGACGAGTTCTCTGAGCGGGGGCGCACCCATGGGCCATCGAGCCGCACCCGGGGTGAAGGCGGTTCCCATTTCCACAGATCGGGAGCCCGCTCGGTACCCCTGTTACCTATTTTCTTGCGTGCCGGTCCGAAAAACTGCATTTTTGTGGACGGAGGGCCTGATTGGGAGCGCATAAGCCCGTCGACCAGCTCCGCGGCCACGACCGCGCCCGCCGCAGGATTTACTACGTGGAGCGGCATCCCGACCGCAAGGGCGGCGGTGCCGCCCTTGCCCCGCAGGTACGTGGCTGCAGTCGTCAAAGACTATTTGGCGGCGTTGGTGGACCGGGCCGGCCTCTGCCCTCTGGCAGGTCGAGACGGACGGCGAACAGCTCCTACACCTACTGTGGCTTATCGATCAGCGCTCTCGGATGAGACTCCGGTGGCGGCGGGAATCGGAGCTCCCCAAGAAGGAACGAACGGTAACTCGAACGGATCTCAAAGCATTGGATCAGGGCATAGAGCGGCTAGCTGTAGTTCCCACCCAGGAAGGTTGTTGACAGGACGGGGTCCCGCCCTGTTGCTGTGTGAGTTGAAGATCCATGAGCGCTACCGCATCACCGGAGCGCTCTGCGAAGGAGCGACGGCAGCAGCGGCCTCGCGCATGGTCGGCTGCAGTGGCGGCAAGGCGGAGCATTGGGTGCACCGCTTCAATGCAAGCGGCTTTACGACCTTCGAGAAGCAGCCGAACCATCGGGGCCGTGCCATCATCATCGACGGCCAGCAGGTGCGGGCGCTCATCGGGGTGGCGCTCAGCCGGCCACAGGACCTGCGTCTGCCCTTCACCCAGTGGTCGGTGAGCAAGCTGCGGAGCTACTGCCTAAAGGAGGGGCTGATAGAGGGACGGCGCGGCCTTCGTTCTTGACGAGGTAGTAGATGAGGGCGAACTCCTTCGGCGTTAGGTGGATTTCGACCTCGTCGCGCCGCGCCCGATTCGTGTTCGGGTCTAGCTCGAGCCCGCGGGTCGCGAGCACGGGCTCGCGCATGCTGCCCTCGCGCCGGCTGACGGCGCGGATGCGCGCCGCCAGCTCGCTGAACGCGAACGGCTTCACGAGGTAGTCGTCGGCGCCCTTATCCAGGCCTTCGACGCGGTCCCGGATACCGCTGCACGCGGTCAACATAATGATCCCGCCGCGGAAGTGGTCGGCGCGCAGCTTGCGGCACACTCTCCCGTACGCAGACATCCGCGCCCGCCTCGAGTGCGCCGGTGACCCCTTGGGAGTGGGGACCGGGAACCACGACAAGGATCAGCGACTGGCAGCTGCGGGCGACCGCGCGGATCAGCGCGACATCCGCTTCGCGCCGCGGATCGATTGCGAGGACCGTCATCGATCGCCGCGAGCGGGCGAGGCAGTGGGGCTGAGACGCGAATGCTGCAGGCGCAGACCGCACACGCTTGGAGCCGACTGCTGGGCTGGTGCGCAACACCCACGATGGCGGGATCGGTCAACTGCTGGAGGACCTCGGGCCGCACCTCGACGACCTCCCCCCGAGTCTCCGCCTGCCTCAGGAGAGCGGCGTCCAGACGACGGTGTCCGGGTGGAACTGGCTCCAGGCGAACCAATACGCCTGGTGACTGGGCAGCGGGCGGCCGTCGGTCCACTCGGCGCGAATTCCGCCGCCGTCCAGGACGAGCCGGACCCCGGCCAGCACCACGGCGTCGCCTGCCTGGAGCGCGGCTCGCGACTGCGCGACCGGGAAGGCAAGCGCCTCCCCTGCCGGCGTGACGATCCCAAGCACGGGTGCTTGCACGGGGAGCCGCAGGTCCACCGCGCCGATGGGGAAGATGGGTCCCGCATCGTCGCGCCCGCGCAGCGGGTCGAGGGGGTAGCTGCGGCCGATGCCGCCGTCCGCCGCCACCATCGTCGTATCGGGGTAGGCCGCCTTCCATTCGCCCCAGGTACTGGTGACGACGGGCAGCATCTCCAGGACGAAGCGCTCGTCCTGGAGCGGCCCCGAGAGCGCCGCGCCGCTGAATGTGTCGAAGACCGAGTAGGTGTGGAAGTCGAACATCACTTTGTTGGATCGGGAGAGCAGCCCCGAAGTGCGCAGCTCGATTATCGCGAAGCCGCGCGGAGGCCGGTCGGTGAAGTAGGCCTGGGCCGAACCGCAGAGGGTGCAATAGGGCATGCCGATGCGCCGGCCGCCCAGGGTGTCGTTGACCATCTCATGCACTTCCATGATGTGCTTGGGGTAGGCACGGGCCTCGCCGTGGACGACGACTCCGAAGACGATGCCGGCGTCCGCGTACCAGGCGCCGCCGCGGACGCCGGTAATCCCGGGGTCATTGAGCGCGGGGATGCAGCCCTGGGGGCAGGCGAGCTTGATCTGCTCGAAGGGCCGGTCGTCGATCAGGACGCCCCCCCAACTGACCAGGCGCCAGTCGATCGCCGCGTCCTCGTCCGCGAAGAAGGGCGCCCAGCCGGGCTCGATCAGTTCGAACGGCTGGCGCTTCCAGGTCACGTAACCGGGCGGCGCCGGCAGATCCCAGGCGATCAGCCAGTTGGTCACGATCGGCCAGGCGAATCCCCTCGGCACATCGCTGCCCGTCAGCGCCTCGAAGGCCAAGACCACGCGATCGGCGCTGTCCCCAACCTGCAGAAAGCGCAACAGGTCCGCGAGCAGCCAGGCCACGCGCGCGTCTCCCGACGCTCCGACGCGATCGAGCGCGGCGCGGTCGATCGCCGGGCCGACGTCGCCGAAGAGCCGGTCGAGGTCGGCGACGAGCGCCTCGTCGAGAGGGCCGCTCGGGACCGACGGCGCCGGCGGCGGCTGAGAACCGTCAGCGAGCGCAAGTGGAGGGATGCCCTCTTCCGTTGGGTCGGACGGGACGTCGGCGGGCTCGGCCTCGGCGTCGGAGGCAGGCTGCGCCTCCTCGTCGTCGGCGTCGGCCTCAGCCGCGGGCGAAGGGCTGCCGCCGGACCCTTCCGCGTCGCCGCCCGCTGCGCTGCAGCCCCACGCGCCCAAGCAGGCGACCAAGATGAGCAGCCACACAGAGACCGTGGGCCAAGGGGATGGGGTCACGCACACCATCGTATCAGGGCGAGGCGGAGGCCTTCCGACGCCACGTCGGAAGGCCGGGCAGCCCTCGAATCCTACGCGCCAGTCTACCAACAGACAGTGATAGTGCGGCGCAGAGGGCGACGTCCCCTGCCGGGGCTCGCCTGCGACCGACCGAGAGCCCGTGTGACGACGACAAGTACCTGCCTCCTACGTAGGCTCTCTATGCACTTCGATTGCCCGGTCCCGGCAGCTTGTACGAGCGCGGGCGACCCCGAGAGGCAGAGCCGACCTTCGAGGGGCAGGCCATTGGTGTCACCCGCCCGGCACGCAGACGCCTCTCATTCTCTGCCGCGGCAGCGAATGAGAGGCGAGCCTAGTCCCACCAGCGGTAGCCGATGGGCCCAAACCCTGCGTCCTCACGCGCCGAAAGGGTTCCCGCCACGAGCGCAGCCGCGCCCAGAGCAACGCCCACGGCCTACTTCGGTAAACACTCGTCGTTGTGCTCGCCGAGCAGAGGAGCGCGACCAACCGACCACGGCGACTTCTCGAACTTGTAGGGCGCACCGGGGTAGGTGAATGAGCGGCCGTGTTCGGGGTGTTCCACCTCCACGGGGAAGCCGCGGGCGACGAAGTGGGGGTCGGCCATCGCCTCCTCCGGCGAGTAGATGATGCCCACCTGGAAGCCGCGCTCCTGGGCGCCAGTGAAAAAATCATAAGCGGTGAGATGCGAGGCGATGTAGGCCATGGCCTCCCGGCCGGCGCCGAAGATCGCACGCAGGTCCTCGTCGGAGGCTAGCTTCGAAAAGGTCGATCTGTTCGCATTCGGCGCCCAGCAGGAGCAGGGCGGCAGCGTGGAAGTGCTCCAGCAGGTCGAGTTCCTCCAGCCACTGGTGGGGCAGCTTGAACTCGTGCGGGCGGCGCGGCGGGACACCGGTGTTGGCGTAGCGGCCGTCGGCGGAGCGCACTTGCGAGGGCATGGTCGGGTTCTCGGCGGCGTGGCGGCCGGTCTGGCGCTGCACGGTCTCGCGGGCCACGAGCCAGTTGTAGCTGCCGGCCTCGGTCGTGACGTTGGCGGCGGCGTGCATGTTCACATCGATATGCTGGCCACGGCCACCGTTGTCGCGGTGGAGGAGGGCAACCAGCGCAGACATGACGGCGAAGTGGCAACCGGTGTGGTAGCCCTGGTTGCCGCCGCCACGCACGGGCGGGAGGGAGTGGTCGTCGTAGCCGTTGTTCCAGCCGGGGCCCCCGCCGGCGAGGATGGTGAGGTCGTTTGCCGGCTCGTTCGCGCGGGGCGCGTTGCGGCCGAAGGGCGTGATCGAGACGTAGATGAGCCGCTCGTTCGACGGCTGCAGGTCGGGGAAGTCGAGGCCGAGGGCGGCCATGACGCCGGGGTCGCGGTCCTCGAGAAGGATGTCGGCGCGGGCAGCCAGCCGCCGAAACGCATCGCGGCCGGCGTCGCTCTCGAGGTCGAGCGTGACGCCCCGTTTGCTGGTGTTGTAGTGCCAGAAGTAGAGGCTGCGTTCCGGGTCGGGCTCGTCATCGAGGAACGGCGGATAGGTGCGCGTTATGTCGCCGCCGGGCGGCTCGACCTTCACGACGTCGGCGCGCATGTCGGCCAACAGCTTGCCGGCCCAGGCGCCGCGCTCGCTGCACAGTTCGACCACGCGCAGGTCCGCCAGGGGGCCGCTCAAATGACGCCCTCCTCGCGCAGTGACGCGACCTCGGCGGGCGCGAGGCCGAGGATCTCGCCATAGACGTAGTCGTTGTGCTCGCCGAGGCAGGGTCCGCCACGCTCGAGGCGCCAGTCCGTCTCCGACAGATGCACAGGCAGGCCATCGACCCGAACGTCGCCCATCGCGGTGTGTTTCACGCTGGGCCAGAGGCCCCAGCCCTCGGTGTTCCGGTCTTTGTCGACGCGCTCCTCTGGGCGCTGGACGGCGGTCGCCGGGAGCCCGGCATCGCGGATGCGCGCGGCGAGATCGAAGCGCTCGTGCCGGCGAGTCCAGAGCTCCATGTTGCGGTCGAGTTCGTCCTCGAACTCGAGCCGGCCCGAGAGGCAGTCCCAGCGCGGGTCTTTTGTCCAGCGCTCACCGATGAGTTCCCGCAGGGCTCGCCACTCCTCGTCGAAGCGGCAGGCGACCGCGATCCGGTTGTCTTCGCCCTCAGCCGCGTAGATGTTGTGCGGCGCCATCGGCGGGAACTGGCTGCGATTGGCGTGGGGTATCCCCTCGCGGCGCAACGGCCGGCCGTTCACGGTGGCGTCGAGCAGGGCCGGGCCGTTGAGGGTGCAGGCCGCTTCGGTGCAGGCCAGATCGACCTACTGACCTTCGCCGGTGACGTTCCGGTGGTGCAGGGCCATGAGGATGGCGATGGCCATGAAGTAGCCGTCGGTGTGGTCCATGTAACTGTAGCCCCAGCCTGCCGGCGGCTGGTCGGGCAACGCCGAACTAAAGGTGAGCCCGGAGATCGCCTGCACGATCGGCCCCCAGGTCTTGTAGTCGCGATAGGGGCCCGAGTGGCCGAAGCCGCAGTTCGACACGTAGATGATGTCGGGGCGGATCGCCTTGAGCGCCTCGTAGTCGAAGCCCCAGCGGTCGAGGACGCCCGCCACGAAGTTCTCGGACACGACATCGGAGATGCCGATGAGTTGCCGGAGCAGCTCACGGGCGCGTTCGGTGCACAGGTTGAGCGTGATGCCCAGCTTCTCGACGTTGTGGTTGTTGTAGGCACCCCCGAGGTCGATGCCGCGGCGCTCGTCGACCTACGGCGGGTTGCCGCGAAGGATGTCCCAGCGCCCCTCAGGTATCGGATCCTCGATACGGATGACCTGCGCCCCGAAGGCTGCAAGGAACCGGGTTGCCCCGGCGCCGGCCAGCTGCCCGGTGAAGTCGCAGATACGGAGATGGGAGAGTGCGCCGTCCGCCACGACGGGCGCGATACAGGGTTTGCGGGTCACCTGTAACGCGCCAGCGCAGCGACCGGAGCCGGGCGGCAAATCGACGAATACGGATACTTACCTTCCTTGGACGACACCGGCCCCGCTAGGCCAACCACAAGGAGCCGGCGTGGCGGGCGATCGTGTCCCAGTTCTCGAAGTTGCCTGCCAGCGGCTCGGTGGCGCCCGGGATGATGGGGAAGCCTCGCACGTCGGGCCCATAGATAGCCGCCTGGTGCAGGCGGTGGTCGATTAGCTGGGGGAGGTCCTCCAACAGGATGCGCTGCGCCTCCAAGACGTCCTCGCTTGCCTCCGCGGGAATGAATTTGGTGTTGGCCCTTGCGACCACCGCATCAAGCTCCGGGTTGGAGTAGCCCGAGAAGTTGTTCCCGGCGCCCGTGGTGTACTGGCCGAGGTCTGAGGACGCCGGCGACGAAGACCCGATGGGAAGGTGGGAGACGTCGAAGCCACCGTTGGTCAACGCCTCAATGTGGGCGGTGGCATCCGCGGAGAGGCGCCCTTCGACATCGATCTCCGGGAAAGCGCTTCGCCAATCGTCCATCTGTCGAATGGAGAAGTTGTAGCCGTAAGCCTCCCAGATCGTATTCCCCATGAACTCGAAGGACAGGCCCTCGCCCTGGGGGAAGCCGGCGGCCGCGATCAGGTCGTTCGCCGTCTTCAGGTCTTCGGTCTTGTCCTCCCGCCACCCCGGCATGGTGAGGAGCTCCTCCTGCGAAAGCCCTTCGGCGTGGGCATTGTTCAGGACGCCGCCCAGCGCGAAGAAGCCTTCGCCCCAGAAAGCAGTCTGGTTCGCCACGTAGTTCGTCGCCAGGTGCATGGCGCGCCGCAGGCGTGGGTCGGCGAACTTGGCTCCGCTGCGCGTGTTGAAGATCGTGTAGGCGCAAGTGGAACCGGCCCAGTGGAACAGCTGAGAGCCTTCGCGCGCGTCGAGGATCGTCTCGCGCTCCACCTTGGACGGATTGTTGAAGAAATTCGCGTTTCCTTGAATGAACGAAGCCGACTGGCTGACGCGGTCCCCTGTCGGCTTCCAGATCACGTCGTCCATGTACGGTGCGCCGCCCCAGTAGTCGGGGTTTCGACTGGCGGTGAAGCTCTCGTCTGTCTTGTATTCAGAGAGTACCCACGGTCCGGTGGCCGATACCTTCGCCGGGTCCGCATCCTGGAGACCGCCAGACTCGAAATTCTCCACCGGCAGCAGGGATGCGTAGGGAAGCGTAAGGCCCCACGGGAAGGCTAACGGGCTGGAGAACGTCACCTGGACCTTGCTGTCATCGATGGCTTCCGCGGAAACCAGTCCCTGCAGCAGGTTCGCCATCCAGTAGCCGCTGGGGTCACCCTCGGGATCCAGCAGGCCGGCTATGCGCTCGAGGTTCACGGCGACGTCCTCGGTGTTGAACAGCCGGCCGCCGGTCAGCGGCCCGTCGTGGGTCTTCACGCCCGGCCTGACAGTGACGATGTGCTCAAGGCCGTCGACAGTCTCCCAGGCGCTGAAGAGCTCCGGTACGAGCTCGCTCCCATCGAAGTTCCGCCGAACCGCGATATCGGCGGAGAATAGCCACAGCCTGACACCACCCGAACCGGCAACGTGAGGATCGACCACGGGCGGGACAAATCTGATGCCGTCGCCCTCCCAGATGTACGAGCCGCCCTGCTTGGATGTATCCACCGCAGCTGCGGTTGCGGCCTCGGTGGCCGCCTCGGTGGCTGCCTCGGTCGCGGCGGTCGCCGGGGCGTCGTCGTCGTCGTCGTCGCCGCACCCCACAACGCCAAGAGCGGCCGCCCCTACGCCTAGACCTACGGAGCTGCCAAGAAAGGCGCGTCGCGCCAGACGTTTCCCTGGGTAGTGCCGGCTCCAATACGAGTTGTTGTCTTTCATGTCATGGTTCCCCTCTCAAGACCCTCGATCGCCAGCATTCGATTGCGCGATTGCCAGCATCCGATTTCCGGCATTGTAGACCAAAGCTGAGAAAAAGTGGCAACTCGACCGGCAGACGCCGAAGGGGCTGGACCTGGAGGTCATCATCGTCAACTACGCCACACACACAAGCATGCCCATGTGCAGGCATGGCTCAAGGCCCATCGACGCGTCCATCTGCACTTCACGCCGACCTCAGCGTCGTGGCTCAACCTCGTCGAGCGGCTCTTCGCGGAGATCACCGACAAGGCCATCCGGCGGGGCGTCTTCAAGCACGTCGGAGAGCTGCAAGCCGCGATCGAAGCCTACCTGGCTGTGCGCAACGCCGACCCGCGTCCCTATACGTGGACGGCCATGATCGAGAGGATCCTCGCGAAGGTCGGTCGAGCGCAGAGCCCACTCAATGCCGTCAAAGACTCTTCCGCGCCAGTACACGAGCGTCCCCTCACCAACGGCAGACTGTATGCTGCCGAGGGCATCGCGGCGAACCTGACTGGGATGAGCCGTTTGGTCGATCCGACGCGCACGGCTCCTACATCAAGGGCTGCGCGCTGTCTCTGGGGGAGGAATGACCAAGTATATCATCGCCCGGCTCGCGGGCATACTCCCCACGACGCTGCTGCTGTTGCTCACCGTCGTTGTGCTTGTACGCTTGCTGCCCGGCAGCGCCATCGATGCGCTCGAGGCCCAGGCGGCCGTGACCGGAACTAGCGGTATGAGCTCGGAGGCACGGGCAGGGCTCGAACGGCGGCTCGGACTCGATAAGCCCCTGCCTCTGCAATACGCCCATTATACGTGGAACGCGGCGCAGATCAATCTAGGTCAATCGGTCTTGACAGGGCAACCGGTGACGAAAATGATCGGGCGCACTCTGCCGGTGACCCTAGTCCTGGGGATCATGGCGCTGGTCTGGTCCACTTTGGCTGGGATGACTATTGGTCTCATCTCCGCCGTCATCCGCGGAACGGTGGTGGACTACGTCCTGCGGAGCATCTCCATCCTTGGCCTCAGCATTCCGAACTTCGCGCTCGCCACATTTGTCATCGTTATGTTCACCGTCTGGTGGAAGTGGTCGCCGCCGGTCACGTATACCTCGTTCGACGGCTCAAACCCGTGGACGTACGTCTCACAGTTCTTTGCACCCGCCCTGGTCCTGGGGCTTGCCACGAGCGCAGTTATCATGCGTCTGACCCGCACCCAGTTGCTCGAAGTCCTCGGCCACGATTACGTCCGGACGGCGCGCGCGAAAGGCCTGCCGGAGCGCACGGCCGTGGTCCGGCACGCGTTGCCAAACGCGCTCATCCCGGTGGTTTCCACGCTAGGGCTCGAGGTAGCCACCTTGATCTCAGGTGCGGTTCTGATTGAAGCGATTTTCGGGCTTCCCGGTATGGGCCGCATGCTGCTGACGGCTATCAGCCAGCGTGACTATCCGGTTATCCAGGGGATCGCCGTCGTTTCGGGCATGTTCGTGATATTCGCTAATCTGCTCGTTGACATATCGTACGGTTGGCTGAATCCGCGGGTGAGGGTAGGTGCATGACGACGGCGCCGTCCTCAGGGCGACCGGTGGCCGTAGCGCCACAGACGCGATCGGTGGCCGTAGCGCCACAGACGCGATCGCTCTGGGTCAGCTTGCCATCGAGAATAGTGCGATTCAGCCGCCGTCAGCCGCTTGGAGCCTTCTCAGCGGTGGTCCTGATCGTGCTGGTGCTGTCCGCAGCGCTGGCGGACGTGATCGTCCCCTACGATCCGATTCGAAACAACGTAGGTCCGAGCCTGGAAGGGCCGGCTGCCACCCACCTCTTCGGCACCGACCACTTCGGGAGGGATGTCTTCAGCCGCATCGTGTACGGGGCCCGGACATCGCTCTATGTCGGAATTGGCGCGACCGTGCTGGGAGTGCTCGCCGCCACGTTGCTCGGCGCGGTCAGCGGCTATATGGGCGGAAAGCTCGATTACTTCGTGCAGCGATTTGTCGATACGGCACACGCGATCCCAGCGCTGATCTTCCTCTTGGGCGTCCTGCTCGTTCTCGGTCCTCGTACGGAATACATCATCCTAGCGCTCGGCCTTCGAACGGGGCTTAGCCTGTCCCGCATTGTGCGTGGCTCGGTCATCGACATCAAGAGCGAGGAGTACGTCGAGGCGGCGCGGTCCTTCGGCGCCAGCGACCCGCGGATCCTGACCTTCCACGTTCTCCCGAACATCTTCGCGCTGATCATGGTCCTCGTCTCGACGACCATCGGCGGCCTGATCGTTGCCGAGGCGTCGCTGAGCTTCTTGGGATTTGGTGTGCCGCCTCCCACTCCATCCTGGGGAGGGATGCTGAGTGTGGACGGAAGGATTTACATGCTCGCCGCCCCGTGGCTGCTCATCGCCCCGGCTCTCGCCCTCTCCCTTGTTGTGTTCGCCACGAATATGTTTGGTGATGCGCTTCGCGACGAGCTGGACCCGCGAATGCGGTCCACCTAGCAGGCTGACGGTCAGGTCGCCGTTCTCGGGATCGCTGTCGTTGGTGAGGACATCGATAGCCACTGCCTCGTCCTCGTCGGTCGCGCCCGTGTCGGCGGTCGCCTCCGGCGCCGACGGTCGCGGGAGTGGTGAAGTCGAACAGCTTCGCGTCCGGCCTGTTGGGAGCGTCCGGGGCTCGCCCCCGCTGCCCTGTTCCACCTCATCGGGAACTCGGTCTTCTTGCGGCTGTCCGACGTGGCCGCCGAGTCGCGGCCTGTTCACTTTGGGATTTACTGGCAATACCTATCGAACCACAGGCGGACGCTGCAACGCTTGATGGCGGCATCTGGACTGACATCGAAACCAATACCTGGGATTTTCTTGAGCTAACCAATTTTACTTCGGCCGCAGCAACTGGCAGGATAGGGTCAGAGTCAAATAGTGATGTTTCGGATTGGTTTGAATTTCTAACCATTCCCACAGTCACGCTCACCAACGATACAACTGATCCCGATATTACAAGTGACTCGGTGCTACAAATCACCGTGAGCAGCGACCACGGCGCGTGGTTCCTGCTTTGGAATAGCGACGGTAAATCCATCGGCTACGGGCTGGCCAACGGCAGGCTGGGCAACGGCAGGACAGCAACCGGCTATAAGTGGGCCAGCGATCTTCTAGCGGAGGACGGTGCTGTATATATCGAAATACGGCCCACACACGCGGCACTAACCAGGACCGGGAACAACGACTACAGGATTCATGTAACTCTCCTGTACGAGGCCTGTTCCGAGATTATTGACGGGCAGACAACTCTGGTCGCTTGGGAGTGCGATTAGGCCACGATTCGGGCGGTTGGCTGGCCAGGGCGACCCGCGCCAGGCCCTGCGGGTTGCGGCGCCCATAGGTGTAGACCAGGGGCGCCTGGGCAAACGGGTTGGTCGGCGCGCCGGCGCCCGTCGAAGGGTTGACCCGCAGCACTTTGGCCATCGAGCGGGTGCTCCAGTGCGTCGCGTCCGGTGGTGTGGTCTCCAGCGTGCGGACGACCACGTCTTCCCGGGCGCTGGAGCGCTTCGCCCTCGACGGCGGGCCGCCAGTCGGGGACCGTGCCGAAACCGAGCGCACCGTCGATGAGTTGGCACAGCAGTTCGTATTCAAGAATCTGGTTACACGTGTCGTTACCGACGAGCGCGGATACCAGATCCGACTCGCCGCGAGCGCCGAGGACAAGCGAAGCCTCGACATCCTGGAACATGAAGCGCGCTCCATTCAGATCGATGAGCTGCTGCGGGAGTTCGCGCTCGACCGGATAGGAGAGCGGTACTCGACCGACCGGGCAAGCCTTCACCAGTTGTTCGAGACTGAGTTGATTGATGAACAGCAGGCGGCCGCGTTCGCGCGAGCCCTCGAACACTACTGGGCGGACCGCCCTGATGAGGCGCTCCTCATCTGTCTGCCCAGAATCGAAGCCGTGCTCCGTCGATGGCTCGATGCGACAGGCGGGGTCGTCTATCAACCACCGCGTGGCCACCGTCCCGGGCGAGTGCTGGGCCTGGGAGATGTCTTGCGCGGTCTCGGAGAGCTGGCGACAGATGAGATGGCAGACTGGTTGCGCTTCTTTCGCATCGCCCTGACGGAGCAGGCGCCTGGCCTAAACCTCCGCAACAGGCATGTCCACGGGTTGGCCGAGCAGGCCTCCAAGCGGGATGCGGCGGTAGTGCTCAGGATCGCGGCTCTGTTGCGGCTCGTGGAAGCACGCTAACGTTGAGTGTCCTCGAACTACGGGTAGCTTGCGCTTAGATTGGGTACTCGACCAGGCTCCGGTCTCACCCAGCCGCACCTAAGCTCACGCGCCACGAGTAGCGCAGCGTGTGGTGTGGATTGGAAAACCGAGACCTCCGTCTCGTACCAGCAGATGGTCGGGAACTCGACGAGGTCGAAGCCCGTCTGAACGAGCCGCGGGTGGCAGACGACCACGTCGACGCCCTCCTCGACCCGCTGCGCCACCCAGGCCTCGCGACGCTCCGGAGCGACGGCATCCGCCTTCATCACCGCGACCTTGAAGCCGTGGCGACTCAGGAACTCGTCCATGCGCTCCGTGATGTCGCGGGTGCCCGTGTGGGTGGCGTAGACCAGCACCCGGCGGCCCTGGAGCCGCTCGGCGGCGACGAGGTCGACGAGCGCCTGCTCCTTCGGGTAGAGCTTCTCTTCGGAGAGGGGAGGCACCTGGATGAGCACCTCCTCCGACTCCGGGTCGAAGACCGTCTCGCCCCGCGTGCAGCCGTCCGGGTAGGCGAGGAGCGTCTGCAGGTAGGTGGCCAGCAGGCGCTTCGAGCCCTTCGCCAGGGCCTCGGTGAGGGCGGCCCGCAGCGTCTCGAAGACCGAGTCGTAGGCGCTCCGCTGGGAGAACCCCGTGGCATCCTCTTCGTCGTCCATCGACGAAAGCAGCACCCGCTCCTCGTAGGGCGGCAGCCCCGAGGCCACGTCCGAGAGGCGCAGGAAGATGCTGGCGCCGATGAGGTGGAAGAGGGCTGCGGGGGCGAGCCCCGGCCGCTCCCGGATGACCTTGCGGTACTTCCGGCGGCGGCTCGTGCGCCCGTCCTCGAGCGACTCGCCGTCGTCGCGCCCGGTGGTGTGCTCGACGAAGCCGTAGCGCTCGATCCAGCGGCTCTCCTCCCCGCGCCCGAACTCCGACCGGATCTCCGGCGAGAACCGGTAGAGCAGGTGGAAGAGCGTCGAGGAGTAGCCGCCCATGAGCGTGCCCGAGAGGCTGAGGGACTTGCCGCAGGCGTCCGCGAGGATACCGACGACAGCCGGCAGCCAGCGATAGGAGAGCTTCGCCCGTTCCCGCGACATGACCACGAAGAGCGGCCCCGGTCCGTGGGAGAGGCGCAGGCGCTCCAGGTCGGTGATGGAGGCGATGATGACGCCACTGGTCGCCAAGAAAGACTAGCCGCCCGTAGCCAACGCCGGCAGCGGCGACTGCCGTTGCCGGCGCGGAGTCCAGACTCGCCGTCACCGTGCTTACCTCGCCTCAGCAGCGGGGCGGTGAGCGTTCCCACCCCCACCCAATTCCCGTTGTTGCCGACATGGCCGGACCAGATGCCTTCCATATCGATCTGATAGGTCACCTGATAGGTCACGCCTGCGTTCAGCGACACCCGGAACCAGTCGACGTCGCCAACCTCCTCAATCTCGCCAGGCCTGATAACGCCGACCTCGGCCAGGCCCGTCGTGTCTGCAAGTCGAGGCCGGGAGAAACCTCATAGGAACTCATCGAATATGCGCGACAAGTTCATGCGAAGTTCAGATCGGTACTACACACTGGTGCAATCGCCCGTTTCTGAGGCGGTAGGGCCCCAACCGCCAGTTAAACGGGCCTTGTGCGGGGCATCCCTCGGAAGGTGATGTGCTATTGGGCTCTCGCCTAACCGGAACGACTGCGCTCGGGGTCGCGTTGGCTCTCAGAACGGAGCATGCCCTCCGCGAGCGACCCGTCCAACAGCCCCGCCGATGTATTCATCACCTCCACCGGAGACCGCGACCCCGAAGTCCAGCTGTACGACTCGAACCAAACGCTCCTTGTCGAAAATGATGATGGCAATCTTATTCGGCCTAGTCAGCCTTTTGGCCTTGGGAGCGAATTCCTGCTTCGGGAAGGCCTACAGGCTGGAACCTACCATATTGTCGTCACTCATTTTAACCTCGGTAGCGGAGCGTATTCGCTCTTCATTCAAACCGTTCCCGAGCGTGGGGCATCGATTCAGGATTCCACTGAGATTTCACGAACGTCGATCAGGGCCGGAACCATCAGTGTCCCCGGTACAGAGCACCAGCAATGCCGGAAGGGCGACCGCCGCGGTGGGCCGTGGGCGAGCGCCCCGTAGTGCGTAGGGTCCGGAAGGGGCTAGAGGCGAGGTATGAGGGCGTGGGGTGGCGCTGGCGCGTGCTGCTGTGGCGTTGGTGGGGTCGCCTGGCGTGCCTAGGGTGAAGCACTGGCCGCGTGAGGCGTGGCGACGACGTGGCTAAGGTCACCTATAGGCCGATTGTGTCGGACGTGCGGGGCGTTCTAGGGAGCGTTGTCTTCTCCCGGGCGGGTGGCGCCTCGTACGTCAAGGCACGACGGGCCGGGCGCAATCCGAACTCGGCAGCGCAGCAGGAGCAGCGCGCGGCGTTCGGTGTGGCGCGGCGTATCTACCTGGGCGCGGAGCGCAGCGGGGGTGGCATCTTCGCGCTCGGTTGGCGGGTGGCGGCGGGCGTGGGGAAGGGGCCACAGGATGGCTGGATGAGCCGGAACGTGGCGGAGCTGGTGGGGCAGACCAGGCCGATCGATATCCAGGCGCCGCCGGAGTGGGGGGCTCCGAATGTGCGCATTGACGACATGGAGGGCGAGGCGCAGGGCGGCGCGCGAAAGTCCTCGATCCGCTCCTGACGTTCCATGGTTCCTGCTTCCTTCGTTCCGCGACTGAACAGAGTACGGAGCGAACGCGCCCTGCGTCGTTCCAGTTCGCGGCGCGGGCCGGTGAATTGGTCTCCTGCAACGGTCATGGCGGCGCACCAGAGCCTCGCCAGAGGCGTTCTTCGAGGTTTTCGCCGGAAAGGATGGAGTTCTCACAAGAAATCACCCCAAAACCGCTCGATCCTGATAAAGCGCTCATATTGACCCCGTACTGTCTGGCACTCTGAAAGCACCTAATAAGGCCCCAACTATGAAACGCCAGACCGTCGCCCTGGCTCTGCTTGTGATCGTGCTGCTCGGCGCAGCCGGAGGGCTGAGCGCGCCTTCGGTATCCGCCAGCTCGTTGGTGTCCGGGCAAGAGCCTCGGCATCAGCATCAGCAGGCGGGGGACAGGGTCGCCCTGATGGCGCTGTACGACAGCGCGGGCGGATCAGGTTGGACGAACAACACGGGCTGGGATAGCGCGCAGGCCCTCAGCATGTGGCATGGCGTCACGGTCGACGGCGACGGCCGCGTGACAAGGCTGGACCTTCGAGGCAACAGTCTGGCCGGCGCCCTGCCGGTCGAGTTGGGCGCCCTCACCTCCCTGACGCACATCTACCTGCAAGACAACGGGTTGACTGGGCCGATCCCGGACCTGAGCCGCCTCACCTCCCTGACACACCTGGAGATGGGCCGAAACCAGTTGAGCGGGTCGATCCCGGCCCTGGCCACCCTCACCGGCTTGACGCACATCTACCTGCAAGACAACGACTTGGCTGGGCCGATCCCCGCCCTGAGCGCCCTCACCTCCCTGACGCACCTGGACCTGGCTCGTAACAAGTTGACTTCGATCCCGGCCCTGGGCGCCCTCACCTCCTTGACGCACATCTACCTGCAAGACAACCAGTTGAATGGGTCGATCCCGGACCTGAGCGGCCTCACCTCCCTGACACACCTGGACCTGGCCCGCAACAAGTTGAGCGGGTCGATCCCGGCCCTGGGCGCCCTCACCTCCCTGCAACGGATCTACCTGCAAGACAACCAGTTGAGTGGGCCGATCCCCGCCCTGCGCGGCCTCACCTCCCTGACGCACCTGGAGATGGGCCGAAACAAGTTGAGCGGGTCGATCCCGGCCCTGGGCGCCCTCACCGGCTTGACGCACATCTACCTGCAAGACAACGAGTTGACTGGGTCGATCCCGGCCCTGCGCGGCCTCACCTCCCTGCTACAGATCTACCTGCAAGACAACGGGTTGACTGGGTCGATCCCGGACCTGAGCGGCCTCACCTCCCTGACACACCTGGAGATGGCCCGAAACCAGTTGAGCGGGTCGATCCCGGCCCTGGGCGCCCTCACCTCCCTGCAACGGATCTACCTGCAAGACAACCAGTTGGGTGGGTTGATCCCCGCGCTGAGCGGCCTCACCGGCCTGACGCACCTGGACCTGGCCCGAAACCGGTTGAGTGGGTCGATCCCGGACCTGAGCAGCCTCACCTCCCTGCAACAGATCTACCTGCAAGGCAACGAGTTGACTGGGTCGATCCCGGACCTGAGCGGCCTCACCGGCCTGACGCAGATCTACCTGCAAGACAACGCGTTGACTGGGCCGATCCCCGCCTTGAGCGGCCTCACCGCCCTGACGCACCTGGACCTGGCTCGTAACGGGTTGAGCGAGTCGATCCCGGACCTGAGCGACCTCACCTCCCTGACGCACATCTACCTGCAAGACAACAACTTGACTGGGCCGATCCCCGCCTTGAGCGGCCTCACCTCCCTGACACACCTGGACCTGGCCCGAAACCGGTTGAGCGAGTCGATCCCGGCCCTGGGCGCCCTCACCTCCCTGCAACAGATCTACCTGCAAGACAACGAGTTGACTGGGTTGATCCCGGACCTGAGCGGCCTCACCGGCCTGACGCACCTGGACCTGGCCCGCAACAAGTTGATGGGGCCTGTCCCGCCCTCGCTGAACGGCGTCACCAACCTGCAACAGATCTACCTGCAAGACAACCAGTTGACTGGGTCGATCCCGGACCTGCGCGGCCTCACCGGCCTGACGCACCTGGACCTGGCCCGCAACAAGTTGATGGGGCCTGTCCCGCCCTGGCTGAACGAAGTCACCAACCTGCGGGGATTGTGGCTCAACCATAACGAGCTGACCGGACCGATCCCCGACCTGGCCGGCCTACAGTTCCTGCGTTATCTGGACCTGAGCGGGAACCAGCTAGACGGGTCGATTCCGGCCTCGCTGGCGCAGATCGCCGGCTTGCAACAGGTGTACCTGCAGGACAACCTGTTGACGGGCGAGATCCCGGCCGAGCTGGGCGCCCTTACCCTGCTGGAGCTAACCCGCTTCGCGAACAATGCCTTGACCGGCTGCGTGCCCCACGGCTTGCGGTTCCTCCTGTCCGCCGCCGAGCTTGAGCCTGGCGTTCCCCCCCAGGACTTCCTCGCGTTCGACGCGAACAGCGACGGCGACACCGATGACGAGGATGATGTTCCCGGTCTGAACCTGCCCTTCTGCATGCTGAGCGCGCTCACGCTCAGCGATGCGACCCTCAATCCCGCCTTCGCACCCGGCACCGCGGCCTACACCGCCACCAGCGCGGTCGCCTCCACGACGGTGACCGCAACGCTGAACGACTCCAGCGACAGCCTGTCGATCACGAAGGGCGCGACGTCCTACAGCAGCGGCGACGCGGTGCCGCTCGATGACGGGGCGAACCCGATCACCATCGAGGTGACGCCGTCCGACGCGCGGCTGCTCAAGCAGACCTACACCGTGGACGTGCTCCACGGGGGGACGGTGGAGCCGGACCGAGAGGCGCTGATGGCGCTGTACAACAGCGCAGGCGGCGAGAATTGGAAAAGGAACGCCAACTGGGGGACCACTGCACCTATCAGCATGTGGGCTGACGTCACCACGGACGGCAACGACCGCGTTAAAGGCCTGTACCTTGGCAACAACAACCTGGTCGGCACCCTGCCGGCCGAGTTGGGCAACCTCACCGAACTGCAGTTCCTGTACCTCCACGACAACAAGTTGAGCGGGCCGGTGCCGGCCTCGCTCGCCAACCTCACGAAGCTCGTCCGATTCTTCCTTCGCGGTAACGAGTTGAGCGGGCCGCTGCCGAACTTCAGCGGCTTCACCAACCTGGAGCTCCTGGAGCTCCAGGGGAACAACTTTACCGGGCCGATCCCGAACCTGAGCGGCCTCACGCGATTGCAGAAACTGTGGCTCCAGGAAAACGCCTTGAGCGGGTCGATCCCGAACATGGACAGTCTCACCAGCCTGACGAACCTGTCCATGTGGGGCAACGAGTTGAGCGGGTCCATCCCGGACCTGGCCAGCCTCACAAACCTGGAGTACATGTACCTGAACGGCAACAAGTTGAAGGACGACATCCCGCCCTCGCTGAGCAGCCTCACGAAGTTGCGGGATTTGTACCTGTGGGGCAACGAGTTGAGCGGGCCCATCCCGGACCTGAGCGGCCTCACCGAACTGACGCGCCTGGTCCTCAGCAGCAACCAGTTGACGGGTGAGATCGCCTGGCTGGGCGACCTCACCAAATTGACTACCGTGTACCTGTGGGGCAACGAGCTGAGCGGGCCCATCCCGGACCTGAGCGGCCTCACCGAACTGATCTACCTGTCCCTGGGTCAAAACCAGTTGACGGGGGAGGTCCCCGACGTCAGCGGCCTCACGAAGTTGCAGGATTTGTACCTGTGGGGCAACCAACTGAGCGGGACGATCCCGGACCTGAGCAGCCTCCCCGTCCTGAACAACCTATCCCTGAGCGACAACCTGTTGATGGGGAGGATCCCAGCCTCGCTGGGCGACCTCACAACGCTGAGGTTAACGCGCTTCGCGAACAATGCCTTGACCGGCTGCGTGCCCCACGGCTTGCGGTTCCTCCTGGCCGCCGTCGGTCCAGCGACCGGCATTCCCGCCCAGGACTTTATCGCGTTCGACGCGAACGGCGACGGCGACACCGATGACGAGGGTGATGTTCCCGGTCTGAACCTGCCCTTCTGCATGCTGAGCGAGCTCACGTTCAGCGATGCGACCCTCAATCCCGCCTTCGCACCCGGCACCGCGGCCTACACCGCCACCAGCACGGTCGCCTCCACGACGGTGATCGCAACGCTGAACGACTCCCGCGACAGCCTGTCGATCACGAAGGGCGCGATGTCCTACAGCAGCGGCGACGCGGCGCCGCTCGAAATCGGGTCGAACCTGTTCACAATCGAGGTGACGCCGTCTGACACGCGGCTGCTCAAGCAGACCTACACCGTGGAGGTGCTCCACGGGTCGGTGCGGTCGGACAGGGTCGCCCTGGTAGCGCTGTACAACAGCGCAGCCGGCGAGAACTGGACAACGAGCACCAACTGGGGGACCGCTGAGCCCATCAGTTCGTGGTTCGGCGTCACCGCGGACAGCAACGACCGCGTGACAAAGCTGGAACTTATCAGAAACAACCTGGCCGGCACTCTGCCGGACGAATTGGGCAGCCTCACCAACTTGCGGGAATTGCGCCTGTCGAGCAACCAGTTGAGTGGGACGATCCCGGACCTGACCGGCCTCACCGACCTGACGCGCCTGGCACTGTCGTACAACCAGCTAAGTGGGACGATCTCGGACCTGGGCAACCTCACCAGCCTGCAGTACATGAACCTGCGGAACAATGAGTTGAGCGGGACGATCCCGGACCTGAGCGGCCTCACCTACTTGCGGGAATTGACCCTGAGCAATAACGAGTTGATGGGAAAGATCCCCAACTTGAGCGGACTCACCAACCTGACAAAACTGGAACTGGAGGACAACTTGTTGTCGGGGGAGATCCCCGACCTGAGCGACCTCACCAACCTGAAATACCTGTATCTAAGCCGAAACAGGTTGACGGGGGAGATCCCAGGGTCGCTGAACAGCCTCACCAAATTGGAGGCATTGTACCTGCCGGGCAACCAGTTGCGTGGGACGATCCCGGACCTGAGCAGCCTCACCGCCCTGAAATACCTGGACCTGGGCGGAAACATGTTGACGGGAGATATTCCCGACTTGAGCACCCTCACCAACTTGGAGGACTTGTACCTGCAGGACAACGAGTTGAGTGGGACGATCCCGGACCTGAGCAGCCTCACCGCCATGAAGTACCTGGACCTGAGCCAAAACCTGTTGGAGGAGGCGATCCCCGACTTGGGCAACCTCAGCGGCCTGAAGGGGTTGTACCTACATCAGAACCAGTTGACGGAGGAGATCCCACCGTCGCTGAGCTACCTCACTAAGTTGCAGGAATTGTTCCTCTGGGGCAACCAGTTGAGTGGTCCGATCCCGAACCTGAGCCGCCTCACCAGCCTGCAGTACCTGTACCTGCAGGACAACCAGTTGTCGGGGATGATCCCGGACTTGCGCGGCCTCACCGAGTTGCGCCGCGTGTTCCTGGAGCAGAACCAGTTGGAGGGGGATATCCCCGACCTGAGCGACCTCACCAAGCTGCAGGACCTGTACCTGCGTGGTAACTTGTTGGAGGGGCGGATCCCCTACCTGGGGGGCCTCACAAACCTGCAGCGACTGGACCTGCAGGACAACAAGTTGAGCGGGGAGATCCCGCCCTCCCTGGGAACGCTCGTTCGGCTGCGAGTCCTGTCCCTACAGGGCAACCAGTTGACCGGACAGATCCCCGACCTGGCCAGCCTACAGACCCTGTTTTTCCTGGAGCTGAGCGGGAACCAGTTGAGCGGGGAGATCCCGGCCTCCCTGGGAAGCCTCAATGCGCTGCGAGTCCTGGACCTGCAGGACAACGACTTGACGGGCGAGATCCCGGCCGAGCTCGAGAACCTGACCGAGCTGACGACAACGCGCTTCGCGAACAATGCCTTGACCGGCTGCGTGCCGCACGGCTTGCGGTTCCTCCTGGACGTTGACGAGTTCGTGCCCGGCGTTCCCCCACAGGACTTCATCGCGTTCGACGCGAACCGCGACGGCGACACCGATGACGAGGGTGATGTCCCCAGCCTGAACCTGCCCTTCTGCATGCTGAGCGCGCTCACGTTCTGAGCGATGCGACCCTCGATCCCGTCTTCGCACCCGGCACTGCGGCCTACACGGCCCAGACCACGCTCCTCTCTACCCTGGTGACCGCGACGCTGAACGACCCCAACGACCGAGTGTCGATCAAGAAGGGCGCGACGTCCTACAACAACGGCGACGCGGTGCCGTTCGAAGTCGGGTCAAACCTGATCACCATCGAGGTGACGCCGTCCGTCGCGCGGCTGCTCAAGCAGACCTACACCGTAGAGGTGTTCCACCCAGGGTCGGCACAGTCGGACTATGAGGCGCTGATCGCGCTGTACAACAGCACGGGCGGATCAGGTTGGACGAACAACACGAACTGGGATAGCGCGCAGAGCCTTGACATGTGGTACGGCGTCAGGGTCGACGGCGTCGACGGCCGCGTCGTCTGGCTCGAACTCCCGGAGAACAACCTGCGCGGAACCGTGCCGGTCCAGCTCGCCACGCTCACCGAACTGAATTATCTGGACCTCAGCGACAACCAGTTGAGCGGGGCGATTCCTCCCGAGTTGGGTGACCTCAGCCCGCTGGGGTTGGTGTTCCTGGATCTCAGCGCTAACCAGCTCACCGGGGCGATTCCGGCTGAGTTGGGCGACCTCAGCTCCCTGAACGTCCTGCACCTGAACGACAACCGGCTCACCGGGGAGATTCCGGCTGAGCTGGGCGACCTCGGTTCCCTGTCTGATCTGTCCCTGCGGAACAACAGGCTCAACGGGGCGATTCCGGCTGAGCTGGGCGACCTCAGTTTCCTGATTGAGCTGTACCTGAACGACAATCAGTTGAGCGGACCGATCCCGGCTGAGCTGGGCGACCTCAGTTTCCTGAGGGAGCTGTCCCTGCGGGACAACAGGCTCAACGGGACGATTCCGGCCTCGCTGGGCAACCTCTCCGGGTTGGAATTCGCCCGCTTCGCGGACAATGCCTTTACCGGATGCGTGCCCGACGGGTTGCGCTACCTGTTGACCGCTCCGGACTTCCCGCCAGACCTCCCGGCCCACGACTTCGCGTTGGACGCGAACGGCGACGGCGATACCGCGGACCCCGGCGACATCGCCGGCCTGGCGCTGCCGTTCTGCGGGCTCAGCGATCTGACGCTCGGCGGGTTGACCCTCGATCCGGCCTTCGCGAGCGGCGCCGAGACCTACACCGCCTCCGCCGCCCACGCCGTGACATCCACGACGGTGACGGCGAGCCTGAACAACAACGCGGACGACCTGTCGATCACGAGGGGCGCAGACAGCTACGCGAACGGCGACCCGGTGCCCCTCGTCGTCGGGACGCACCTGATCACCATCGAGGTCACCACCTCGGACGGCAGCACCACGCCGCACACCTACAGCGTGACGGTGACGCGCGCGCCCAACACGCCGCCCGTCTTCGACGAGGGCGCGGCCGCGACGCGCGGCGTGGACGAGGGCACCTTCGCCGACCAGAACATCGGCGACCCGCTCAGGGCTACGGATGCAGACAACGCCGACACGCTCACCTACTCGCTGGACGCGTCCGGCGAGGCCGTCTTCGCTATCGACGCCACCACCGGCCAACTGCGGACAAAGGTCGAGCTCAACCACGAGACAAGGAAGAGCTACTCGGTCACCGTGTCCGTCAGCGACGGCAAGGACGCCAACGCCGCCGCCGACCCGAGCACGGATGACACGATCGCGGTGACCGTCCTCGTCAGCGACGTGAACGAGCCCGCGTTGTTCGGATCGGTAGATGCCACTCGCACGATCGCGGAGAACACGCCCGCGGGCGAGCCCCTCGGCGCACCGTTCCAGGCCACGGACGGGGACGGTGACACCCTGACCTACTCCCTGGGCGCGAACAACGTGGAGTACTTCGAGATCGACGCGGCCTCCGGCCAGTTGTGGACCAGGGCAGCCCTGGACTACGAAACGAAGTCCACGTACTCGCCGGGTGTCACCGCCACGTCGGGCGCCGACAACAACAGCATCCCGGTCACCGTCACCGTCGAGAACGTGGAGGAGCCGGGCGTGGTCACGCTGTCGAGCGTGCAGCCCCGGATTGACGAGACGCTGTTCGCCGACCTGACCGAACCCGACGTGGTCTCTGGCGTCGCTACGTGGTCGTGGGAGCGTTCCACGAGCCGGACCTCGGGCTGGACTGCCATCAGCGGCGCCACCTCGGCGAGCTACCGGACAGTCGACGCGGACGCGGACCACTACCTGCGCGCCACCGCCTCCTACGACGACGGAGAAGGCGCCGGCAACAGCGCCTCCGCGGTCTCGGCCAACCCGGTGCGGGCGCTGGCGCCCGGCAATAGCGATCCCTCGTTCCCGTCGGCGTCGGGGCCGGACACCCGCACCGTAGATGAGAACGAGCCGGTGGGCACGATCGTCGGCGCCCCGTTCGTGGCCACGGATACCGACAACGACCGCCTGACTTACTTCCTGAGCGGGACGGACGCTGCCTCCTTCGAGATCAACCCGTCATCCGGCCAGTTGCGGACCAGGACGGTCCTCGACTACGAGACACAGCAGAGCTATCAGGTGGACGTTACCGCCACGGACCCGTCCGGCGGGTTCGGCGAAGTCTTCGTCACGATCACCGTCGGCAACGTCCAGGAACCCGGCACGGTCAGGCTGTCGTTGCTGGAGCCCGTGGTGGGGATCGAGCTGACCGCCACCCTCGCGGATCCCGACGACGTCTTTGGCTCCGTCACGTGGTTGTGGGAGAGTTCCCCGGACCGGGCGTCCTGGAACGCCGCCAGCGGAGCCACATCGGCGGCCAACTACACGCCGGTGGTCGCCGATGTGGGCGCCTACCTGCGGGCCACCGCCTCCTACGGAGATGGAGCAGACGCCGGCCAGAGCGCCCAGGCAGTCTCGGCCCACCCCGTGCGGGAGCCGCGGGGAGGCCACACGCCGGTCTTCACCGACGGCGCGAGCACCACCCGCCACACCACGAAGACCGCGCCTCCGGGCGTGAACATCGGCGCGCCGGTGGCGGCCACCGACGGCGACAACGACCGCCTGAGCTACACCCTGGCCGAGGCGGACATGGTGTCCTTCGACATCGACGAGTCCTTCGGCCAGTTGCGGACCATGGCCGACCTGAACATCGAGGGCAAGGACAGCTACACCGTCACCGTGTCGGTCAGCGACGGCAAGGACGGCCAGGGCGCCCAGAACCCGGCGATCGACGCCATGATCGAGGTGACCATCAACTTCGGCTCGGGCCGGGTCACACCACCTGTCTTCATCGGCGGCGGCGGCGGCGGTGGCGGTGGCGGCGGCTCGGGACCGTCGCCGAGCAAGCTCGACTTCGAGTGGACCGTGACCCGTGACATCGAGGAACTCGACAGCGACCACGACACCCCCAGTGGCCTGTGGTCGGACGGCACGACCCTGTGGCTGGCGGAGAACGGCGACGGCGCCGACGACGCCATCTACGCCTACGACCTCGAGACGGGCGAACGCGTCGAGGAGCGCGAGTTCGAGCTGGATGAACGCAACCGCGCGCCCCGCGGCGTCTGGTCGAACGGCGCCACCCTCTGGGTCGCCGATAGCGGCCAGGACAAGCTCTTCGCCCACGACCTCGGGAGCGGCGAGCGCCTCCCCGATTCCGACATCGAGCTTGCCGAGCGCAACGCCGATGCGCGCGGCATCTGGGCCGGCGACGACACGATGTGGGTGCTCGACGGCGGCAAGGACGTACTCTTCGCCTACGACCTCGAAAGCAGCGAGTTGCTCGCCGCATACGCCCTGCACAGCGCCAACAGCGACCCCCGCGGCATCTGGTCCGACGGCGTCACACTCTGGGTCTCCGACCACGGCGCCAAGCGCCTCTTCGCCTATCGCCTGCCCGTGCCCGCTGAGGGCGACGACCTCGACCTCGACCTCGAACGTGTCCGCGACGAGGAGTTCGGCGAGCTGAGCGGGGCCAGTAACAACAGCCCACGGGGCATCTGGGCCGACGGCGACGTGATGTACGTGGCCGACGAGAGCGACGACAAGGTCTACACCTACAACATGCCCGATGCGATCGACGCGCGCCTCGCCTCCCTTTCGCTCACAGGCGTCGACATCGGGGAGTTTGACCCCACCCGCTCCGACTACGAGGTCCTCCTCGGCGAGGGTGTGACGGAGACGACGGTCGAGGCGGAGGCGCAGCAGCGTCGCACGAAAGTCGTCATCGACCCGCCCGACGCCGGCGAGGAGGCCGAGGGCCACCAGGTCACGCTCGCGGGGACCAGGGAGGTCACGGTCACGGTAACCTCGGCGGATGGCGCCCGGACGCGCGTCTACCGGGTGCGGCTCGCGCCAGCGACGGAGGAGATTGCGCTGTCGCCACCATGGACCTCGCTGGAGTGGGGAGGCAGAGAGGGTGCGGACATCGCCGAGATCCTGGGAGAAGGCAGTCTCACGGAGAGGGTCCTCGTGATATACGGGTGGGACGAGGTTGAGGAGCGGTGGCGGGCGTACTTCCCGGGCCTGCGGGACGTACCGGGGCTGAACACCCTGGGCAGCCTCAGTCAGGGGCGGATGTACTGGATCGCGGTGACGGAGCCCGTCATCTGGACCGTCGCCGCACCCTAGCCGCCGCCGCGCCCCCTGGCGCTGGCGGCCGGGCAATGGGGACTGTGGCGCGCGGCGTATATGGGCGGCGAGGGCGGAAGGGGAGATAGAGCGTCGTTGCTAGCATAGACGTGTCAAGCGGCCGGCTTCGATCCGACAAGGCGCCGGAATCAAGAACAATAGTCGTAAGAACTCACGATAAAACTACCCTTTGCTCACTTCCAACTCATACCCCGTCTCTATATTTAACGCCCTGGCAAGAGTTCGCGATCCGCCCACGGAGACGGCTCCCGCCTGCATACATCTAGCGCAACTCCCACCCCAAGCAGTGAGAAAACCATGGTGCGAAAACTTGTGTTCGCCCCTGAACGATCGGAGCGCCCATGCGATAACCCAACACTCTGCCTGCCAACCAAGATCGCACAATCGACATAGCAGAGATGTGAGGAACCATGAGACTACGATTTGAATCACCGCGTCATCTTCGCCGGACCATACTGATTCTGGCGTTGGCGCTAATCGCTCCGCTTTACCTCTTTGGAGGCGACGCCTTCGCGCAGAGCGCGAAACAACTCAAGCCGACCGGTCTAACCGGAACCGTGGTCACAGCCGGCGTCGAACTGAACTGGAACGCCCCGCAGATCAACGCCGGCCAGGTCACCGGCTACAAGATCCAGCGCCGCCGGCCCGGTCATGGCGAGACCACACTGGGCATCCTCGTCGAAGACACGGGCTCGACCGACACGACCTATGTCGACACGACGGCCACGGAAGAAGGCACGGAGTACATCTACCGGGTGATCGCCCGGCGCGGCAACACGCTCAGTAAGAGATCAAACAAGTTGGTCATCACCTGGGAGGCGGCCGAGGCCGTCGACACGAACAACTATAACTCGCTCGAGTTTGTCGCGGATACTGACGACGATCTGGTGTCAGTAAACGCACACATAGCGGGCCACGAGGATAGCGTCTGTGATGATGACCCACAGTACTGCCTGCCCTGGGTCATGTACCTGGAGAGGGCAGTTCCCGATCCTTCATCAATCTTCGGCTCCCGCGGAGTCTGGGAACTGCGAATGCGACCCCCGACCCACATGCCCGGTACGCCCGATGAGATGAGCTACGAATACCAGGACCGGTTCTGGACAGGCCGGAGTTGGGGCGACTGGTCGGTTGGACAGTTTGTCGAGTACGGAATCGGCAACTGGGTCAACATCAGTCTGGACAACGCCACCTATTCCTGCAAATACGCACAGCACCGAGTTCGCTTCCACTGGACATGGAGCGACGGGGGGCCGCCCGGGGGGCCGCCCGAGAGTCTCGTGACGGACTGGGTTGAACCGGGCGGCTGGGTCTATATCCACCACTCGCCCTGTCTCTAGGAGGACCAGAATACTGCGAGCTAACTCAGCGTTCGCGCCGTCCTCGGCAGGAACGCAGAGAGAAGCGTAGCAAAGAGTCCGGCAAGGACACCGGCAAGGCGGGCCGCTCGATTGAGCGGCCCGCCTTCTCTGGTTTGCTGCCCGGAGCGGCTTGAGGTTCCACCGAGGCAGGAACCTGGTTGTGGACTCCACGCAGGTGCAACTTCGCCATCGCTCGCCAGGCGTCCCCGCGCCTGCGAGGGGGATGGGTGTTGCGCAGACAAGGCTCTGGCCTGGGGAACCCGTCACCTCGCTCCCTGTTGGCGTGGCTCGCGCCGCGGACCGCCGGGGTCGAGGGAGAGCGGGGCGTGCGCCGGGCGATGCTTGACAACGTGGAGACCATCACGGCCTTCGTTGGCGACATGAATACCTACTTGAGGGAGAGCGCACTCACCGGGTCTCGAACGTTCATCCGGTCTTTCGTGAAGGAGGTCGCGGTCGCCCCCGGCAAGGCAACCATCCGCTACACCATCCCTACCGCGCCGGAGAGCCCCATCGGCGGGAGGGATGCGGCGGAGTCAGGACTGCCGGGCCGAGTTATTAGTACAGTCTCGTCTGGTACACCTAGCCTGACTGTAGGTAGAACCTTCGAGCTGGTGGTAGCGCTGTAGGCTGGCCTCCACCGCTTCATAAGCTCCAAGCCTATGAGCCGCGCTACGAGTCTGACCCGCCCCCACGAGCGGCGGGTTTAGGTTCCAGGCCACTCTCGTCAGCAAATGTCTTCTGCCGCCACAGGTGGGCCTGCACGACCATACTCGCACAGCCCCGCCCTCATGGAAGAGTCCGTAGAGTTGCCAACACCCGGTGACGGGCGTATCGGGGAGTGACTCCAAGCCACGAAGCGCTATGGGCAAAGGCTCCCCAAACTCATCTACGCTGGCGAGTCCGGTGTATCCCCGAAAGGCATTCGCCATTTCTCAGAATTGTGCAGGATAAAGGGTTCCAACACTTGCATCATGTCCCCTACAAGCTGTTGGACTTGTCTGTCGGTCAATTCTTCACCAGGCTCCGCTTCACAGTTAGCGACGGCCTGCTCGATAGCCTCCTCGATGACTTCACTTAACGCTCTGTCAAAGTCTACATTAACGATATGTCCCAGCAGGTGTTCGGCCGCATCTTGCCTGACTGTCCAATCTTCCTTCTCACAAGCCACCACCGAGAGAACATCCCCTAGTTCTAGTTCCAAGTCAATATCAAGATCAAGGCGCTCCCCACTGACGGGATCGATTGCGTCGATGTTTTCGAAGTCCTCCCCTGAGTAGGAATCAGAAAGGAACAATACTACCCTGTGGAGGCTGAAGTATTCAACGTAGCCAAGTATTGTCCCTGAATCAGCATTGCCCTTCACGTAGACGCAGTGGAAAGGTCTACATAGCGGCCGGTGGATAACAAGATCTCTGTCTTTGTCGTAATAAAATCCAAAGCAAGGATCCCCTCCTTCGCCTAGAAGGTAGGCAAGTGCAAGATTGCACGACTTGGGATCGATTCCTGCGTCATACACTAAGGCCAGTGCTGACTTTACTAGTGACCTTCCAGTCTTGTGTCCGCCAAAATCCAGCTTTACTTCCGTCCATGCTGGGCTGTACGATGAAGCTTCGTGAACACCTGACATTAGGTCATCGATGCTCCTCTGTTCAGACGGGTGTTTCTTTAGTAGTCCCTTCAGAACTCTTCTCGCCTCCTTCCTAGATCTAGCGCTGATTCTTGCACGTGTAGCGCCTTCTTCGCGTTCAATCGCAACAGAAGGTTTAGAAATAGTCCTTCTACCACCGGGATGCAGCTGTATGGCGCCTCCGTCACTGGTAGAGAGCACTTGAGGAGGGACACTGCCACCCTGTCTCTTTATCCCCAGGAAAAGGCTCAAGGGTTTCAGCTGGTTAGCCAATACCGCATCCCAAGCTTCGCCAGTCTGACTGTTACAGCTCCTGCAGATGAATCCACCGACTGTTTTCCGGCCACCGATGGCTTTCGGGATTACATGTTCCTTACTTGAATTTCCTCCCGCGACCTGGTTTCCACATTGCAGAGCGCACATGTCAAGCGTCGCATCATGGGTACCTCCTGCGCCTTGCCGCCCTCTGCCCATCGAGGCACTCCTTACCCGAGAGTCGGCGCTTCGAGATCGAAGCCGTGTTCGGCAGCGAGCCAAGCGAATGCGTCGCCCGACTCGGGGCTCTTGCGGAGGTTTACCAGATAGCCGTGCATCTTCTCGCGCGGAATCGAGCCGATCTGCTGGTGCAGGTCGAGAAGCAACCGGGCGAGGTCGTATAGGGGCGTCACCGTTACCCCGTCGCTGGCAGCGGCAGGCGCGCGTTCGAACACAGTCCTACATACCTTGCAGACCGGGTAGCTGAACGGCTCCTGGTAGATCAACACGCAATCGTGGGGTAGTACAGGTCCCCTCATGGCACCCCTCCTCTCCGAGGTTGGACCGATGCCCAGGCGAAACGGCGTAGCGCACGCTCATCCACGCTCTCATGGTAGCAACATGGGGTAACTCTTCCCTGCGACGGCAAGCCTTCTGCGAACGACGCTCATCCACCCGCACCATGCGGCAGGCCGAATCGGGACCCGACGGTGCATGCGTGCACCCCCTTTCAAGGGCTTGGTACACCTAACCTGACTGTAGGTAGAACCTTCGAACTGGTGGTCCCGCTGTAGAGCCCAGCCCAGCTCCAGTATGCCCTGAGCACCCACGATCTGGCGCATCTCCACAACACATCCCGCCCCCGCTGTCCAACTGAAGCTGACGAGTGCGCGGGAGATCAGCGCATCCGCCTCACGGGCTTCCACGAAGGAACGACACCGACAACTCTTCGCGTCGGTGGGATTCAGCACCCGCCCACTCCGCTGGATCGACGATCGCTTTCAGGCGGTTACTCGGTGGCTCGACCGAACGTAGCAGCGCAGGGAGACAGGTGACCACGCCTACGCCGCAGGGTCACATCAACGCGACACGGTACGAAGCCAGAATCCCCTCGACGTAGAGGCGCGCGGCCCCAGCATCGAGGCTCCGGTCTCCATGCGGCACGGGCAGGCTGTCCGCCACCTCCTCGAAGCAGCCCTCGGGACAGCGGTCGTCGAAGAAGATGTAGGCGAATCCCTCGGGTTCCCGGTACGAGCGCCACGTCAGGCCGGTGGCCCAGGACGCCCATCCCCGGATCGCTGAGGCCCACCGCCGGGTCATCGCGTACTCAGCCGCTGGCGAGGCCGTCAGCCAGGCATCCTGACCCACCGCGGCCAGGTCTTGACCCGAACGGAGGCTCACCAATTCCAGATCGGCTGTCGCCCGCAGCCAACTGATGCTCAGCTGCGAGAGCCTTACCCGCGGGAGCAGACGGGCCCCGTACTCGTCCGCTTGAAGGTCGCGGAGCAGGGCTTCCGAGACCGCGGCCGCGTCGTCCTCGGCGGCGTACAGGAATGCGTACTCGTCCTCCGGCGTGGCATCGAAGCGACCACCCTGGAGGTCGTCGAGCGCGAGCGTCGGATTGAACTGCGTGACGCCGAAGGCGGTGCTGTGGACGCGCGTCAGCGTCGTGCCCGCGGGGAGCAGGAACCTGGGCGGTCTTCCCGCGTACCGTGGAGGAGGCGGCTGGTTGGGCGACAAGCTCGCCTACCCGACCAGCTCGGCGCCTGCCACGGCAACAGCCACGAGGTCGTCCCCTCGGTGAGTTCCTACGAGGTCTGCCGGGCGGGTACCGAGGCGTGCATGCCGGGAGATCCACCAGGACGCTACGCCCCAGGGGTCGTTCGCGGCCTCGAGTCGCTCGTTCACAGCCCGCACCTCGGCAAAGACATCGCGGCGGTCGGGATCGAATTGGAATGCCGGGTAGAGGTAGCCACGGCCGGAGGGCAGCCCCAGGAGCCAGGAACGCTCGCGGTACTGCCGCACCTTCTCGCGGTTCGTCGCCTTTGCTCCAAGAGCGACCGCCGCGTCCTTCGGCGCAAGCATGGGTTCACGCCAGATCGTCCGGATCGCTTCCCCCTGGAGCCGGGCCTGAGCCATGAGGGCCTGACCGGCTTCGTCCAGCACCTGGCGAGGCTCTCCGCCCAACTGCCGGACCAGGTCACTGCGCACGACGAGCAACTCCAGCAAGCTCCGCAGCTGGGACTCGTCACCCTCCAGGGCGTGATGACGCGCGGCAAGGGAGGCGGCAGCATCCAACACATCGGACTCCTCCGCCAGCAAGACGGCGTCAATGTGTTCGAAGAACTCCCCCCACGAGCCGAGGCCGTGACCCCGGCCCGATGGAAGCCCTGTCATGGCGCGCGCGCGCGCTTCAGCGCTGAGTGCTTGCTCCTGGTCACGGAGTCGCTCGTCGAATTCGAATCGGCTTACCATCACAACACCCGCTTCTGACAGTGACTCCTCCATCTTATCACCGTCACTACCGTCAGGTTAGGGCTGTCGAGACAGCAGCCCATCGCGTCCAGGCCTGCTTCCACGGCCCTTGCCCGGCAAGCCCGCCGCTGGCGCCTCCCGCTCCGAGGGAGATCCCGCGAGCGCGCGTCCCGCCGCCGTCAGCATGAGCGCGCGCGCGAGGCGGGGCGCGCGCTCGACGAGGCCCAGGCTCTCACACACATCCAGCCAGTACGTCACCACCGAGGTCGAGTTGAACCCGAGCCCCTCCTTCAACTCGCGGACGGTTGGCGGGTAGCCGTGGGCGATCTGGTGGTGGGCGATGGCCTCGACCAGTGCCTGTATCCGGTCCTCACGGCGCGGCATGGCGACCCCTCACGACGGGCAGCAGGTGGGTGAGTTCCAGTGACGCGGCCAGTTCCTGGAGCGCAAGGAGGTGCAGGGCGTTGGGGCGGGTCCCGCCGCGCCAGCGCCTGAGGGTGAGGGGGTTGGTGCCGAGACGCCGGGCGAGCTCGCTCCAGGTCAGACCAGAGGCCTCCTTCAACCGCACCAGAGCCTGGGGAAAGTCATCGGGGAAAACGTGCACTTCGCGGGGGAGCCTGCGCCGGCGGGGCATGGGATCAGCCCTCCCATCCCGTTAGCTCGAAGTCCTCGCCCATGATCAGCTTCACGCCGCCGGGGATGCGTCCCGCCACCCGCAGGAGGGAGTGCAGGGCGCCGCCGCATGGGTGCGTCCCGTGCCGCCAGCGGAGCACCTGCTTGGGGTCCGCCCCGACCGCCTCGGCGAAGTCGGTCCAGGTGAGCCCGCTGCGCTCCCTCAGCCGGCAGAGGCGCTGGGGAAAGTCCTCCGGGAGCTCGCCGGTCTCGTAGGGCACCAGACGACCACGTATCCTCAGGCCGTGCGCGGCAACCGCGCCTCGTTCGGAATAGCTACTCGTTCTCATCTCGGTCCTCCAGTTCGAAGAGTTCGTCGAAGTCGTTGATGCCCAGGGCCGCCTGCAGGCGGCGCCGGACAGGGCCCGAGGGCGCGCGTCCCTCGTTGACCAGGGTGGAGAGATAGCTGGGGCTGATGCTGGCCTGGCGGGCGAGCCAGGTCTGGGAGCGGTTGAGCGTCTCGAGGCGTTCCCAGAGAGCCTCCCGCTTGAGCCGGACCAGGGGGCGTTTTCGCATTTCGGCACCCTAAGGTTTGATAAGGGTGAGATAGTAGTTAGAATTCATATTGCAGTCAAGAACGCATGTTCGTATCCTTGGCCGCCCTACGAATCAGGAGGCACCGGTGCACATGCCAGGGGACCAGGGCTACAAGTGGAGGGAGAGCGGGGCCCGCATCCGCGAGGCGCGCACGAAGGTGGGCCTCACGCAGAAGGAGGTGAGCGAACTCCTTGGCGTCAGCGCTCACGCCGTCTGGTGCTGGGAGGCGGGCAAGACCAAGCCCAGCGGGGAGCACCTCGTCGAGCTGGCCTCCCGCTGCGAGGTGAGCACCGACTGGCTGCTGGGACGGGTGGTGGTGGAGGCGGAAATCCTCGATCAGGCGGAGGTCTCATTCCGCAACTCCGTGGCCGGCCTCCCCCTTGAGGACCTGGAGGAGATCCAGCACTTCATCGACTTCGTGCGCGAACAGCGGCGCAGGAAGAAGTAGACGGCGATGAGTCGAGCGACGAAGCGGGGCTCGGTGCTGCGGCGAGAGCTGGGCCTGCGCGGCCAGGTGGACGCCCAGGCGGTGACCGACCACCTGGGGCTGGTGGTGAAGCGATCACCCTTCCGCGTGTTCGAGGAGATGCGCATCGGGAAGTTCATCGCGGTCGCGGACCGGCTCGAACCGGAGTGGCGGCGCTGGGTCGTCGCCCACGCCGTCGGGCACGGGTTTCTGCATGCTGGCAACCAACTCTGGATACGGAAGCACACCGATCTCGGTCACGGCTTCGAGCGGGAAGCGGAGGACTTCGCCTTCGGCCTCCTCGTGGACCCCCGGGAGGCGCTCGCCGAGGGGTTCGTCTACTCCTGGGAGGTGGCTGAGCACTTCGGCGTGCCGGACGAGATGGTACGAGCGCGGGCCCCCTTCGCCATCCAGCCGTAGCGCGCGCCCGCCCTGGCCAGCGTTACTTCCTGCGGGGAGCTTCCTTGCCTCTCCCATCCTTCTCGGCCTCCCGCTCTTCCTCCTCCCAGTCGTCTGGAGACCCGTCGTCTCCCCCTGACTGGCGGCAGGCACATTACGGGAGAATTATTTCGATGACTCCACCGGGTTCCGGTGCGAACACGCGGGGCAGACGGATCAGCGCTTGTCCTTCGGCGGGTTCGGGTCGTTGCCATAGGACCGGGCATCCCGAATCTTGCCGTCCTCGCCATGGATGAGGACCTCGCAGCGTCCGCCCCCGCGGGAGTTCTGCTGGGTCTCGCGCGCCTTCTCGAAGGCTTCCTGCTGTGTCCCGTGTACAGATGACGCCCGCTGCGCGTTCTCCTTCTTCACGGCCCACGTGCCATCAGGCGCTTCACCACATGCAGATCGTTCTGGCCCGTATTGGACCTCCTGTCGAACAAATGTCCGCATCGAGAACAGGACGCTCCCGCGTGGTGTCAAGCACCCCATGGATAGCACGCCCCGCCCTCTGGTGGACAGGGAGCGCAGGGGCCCCAGCTCGGGCGTGATACGCTGACACCTCTCCCCCTGGGGTGAACGGGGTCCACGGCGATGGAAGTTCATTGGCACAATTGCACCGGCGACAAGTGGTGTCCCCTTATGAATCTCACACTCGACTTCCAAGATGAGGGGGTCTACTTCATTTGGCACAGCGGTACCGGGAAAGTGGTCTATGTGGGACAAGGCAGAATCGTGGATCGCATCCGCTCTCACCGAACCGAGGCTGCCATCCTGAAGCACGGCGCAGACAAGCTTCTCGTGACGTGGGCTGACGTGCCGTCCGATTTCAGAGACGGCGTAGAGCGATACCTAGCTGACTACTACCAGCCCCTTGAAGGCGAACGCCATCCAGCGGTGGCACCTATCCTTGTGAACCTGCCGTAGCCGAGCGATGCCCGACGGATCACCCTGGTCGCTCGTCCGCCTCAGAGCGCTGATGACACGGGCGGGGAATTTGTTCGCCTGGCAGAAGCCCCCCGACAACGAATCTGACCTGATGGACCTAGGGGAAGACTGGGCCTCTGAACTGCCAGAAGAAGAGCTTGAGCACCTATATCTGAGGAGCCAGCAGCGCCTGCAGGAGACAATTGAATTTGGCAATCAGCAAGAGTCGAAAGCCCTGGCCTTTGCAAGACTCTCATTCGTCCTGATAGCAGCCAGCGGCATATTCGGCGACCTACAGATCGAGGGCAACCTGAGCCCGATTTCCATAGTATCGATCCTCGCACTCGCTTCTTCTGTGGCCGCAGGCGTGATCACGTTCTTCGCTCTCCAACCACAGAGATGGCAGACAGGAGAGAACATCCAGTGGTTGGCTCAGTGGGCCAGTGCCGGTGCGACAAGGCGCCTCATGATGGCAACTGCACTAGAAATCCTCATCAGTGGATTCCGCAGCAACACGCAACTCATCAGAAGACGAGGTCGTCTCCTCAGCTGGCTACTCTGGGCTGTAGCCGTCCAGACAATCTGGGTCGTGGGTGTACAGGTCGTAAACGTACTTGTAGAGCGCGCCCCGAACTGCTGAGAGCATGTGGGGGGAAGAAGCTAGCCCACGCCCCTCTTGATGATGGTGCCAGGGCTCCCCTTGGGACGAGGGGGGGCGGTACCGCGATTGGCCCTTATGCGCTCAGCACGAGTCACCTTCTCACGGGAGACCCTAACGCTCCCCCTGCGAGGTGGAGGTTCGGTGCTCCTTGCAAAGGCCGTTTCACCCGTTCCAGGTGGCTTCGGTGGCGACGGGGGCGGTGGGGGCGGTGGCGGATTGGGGTTGCTCTCTGCCGGACCTTGCGGGTTCTCGTTTGTTTTGTCTCGACTCATGGTCCTAGCTCCTAGAGCCCAAGACAGACACTGCCCGAGGCTTCCCCACGATTGGCCGCGCAACACTATCACAATAGATCGCTCGGAATGCTTTGACTATCGCTCTCGTTCGGCCTTTGCTTGACGTTTTCCACTGGCCACTACGCCTGCGGCGCTTCTTCGCCTTGGGCGGTCGGTAGTCGCGCACCTTGTCTACCGCGTCCTCGAATTCCCTTGGGAGCTTCGGTCGCTCATGGGCTGGTCAACTCCTCGTAGGTGATGCGCGTCGTGCAGCAGCGATCCACCAAGGCGTTCAGGCGCGCGAGCGTGTGCACCTTCACGTTGCCCTCGTAGATGGTGGAGCGTCGCTCCACGTGCTGCTCAATCTCAGCGTGGAGATCAGCGCTGCCAGTGCCCTCGACGGGCTTGGCGATAGTGCGCCCGCCACGCTCACGCATGCCGATTGCCGGCCGCTTGCCGACGGTGCCGCGACCAGAGAGGTGCTTCTTCTTCGAGTGTTTGTTGTGCTCGTTGCTGCCGATGGACGCCTCAACGACCTCGTTGCTGCCGCTGAGCTTCGGAGGGTCCTCATCGCGCTCTCTCACGTCAGTTCTTCTGCTCCACAGGGGTCTCAGCAGGGACTGCGTCTTCACCGCCTCACCACCCCTTGCCGGTCTTGCCGCGACGCCTCCCGGTTGAGGACGTGGTCGAGGAGGGAAAAGGCGTGAGCGAAGTCGCGGCCTTCCCCGTCAGCCCCGGCCCCCTGCTCCTGGAGCAGGAGGGCGCAGGCGACGAAGCCAGTCAGTTGCAGGAGCTGGTCGTCCTCGGCGCTGCGGAAGGCGGGGCCGCCGATGACACGCGCAAGGGGGATGTTGCGGGTGGGCGAGCCGTCCCCCCAGGTCTCGTAGCGGCTGGGGATGGGGTTGTGGAGGCGCAGGCGCCGGTAGAGGCGCGTGATCGGTTCCTCGTGGACCTGGTCGAAGATGAGGAAGGCGTGACGGCCCGCGCCGGCGGTGGAGGTGTTGATGCGCGTAAGGAGGCGGCCAAGACTGACCTCGTCCGTGCGCCCTCGTTCCCGCTTGTCCAGGCAGACGTTGATCAGTTCGACGCCACCGCCGCGGCGAGCGGCCTCCTCGAGGAGGCGCAGACCGCCACGGAAGATGTCCGCCCCCTCTTCGGGGGAGACCCAGCCGTCGCGCTCCTCGCAGCCCGGCACCTCCCGCGGGGCCAGCAGGTCGAAGGGCAGCAGCTCCATCCCCGGGGGGAGGCTGTAGCGCTTCCGCAGCTCCTGCCGCCAGATGCGGACATCCCGGAAAAGGTCGTTCCAGCTCTCGCCGTCGACCCCCAGGGCGGAGCGGACGTGGTAGCGGGCGCTCTCGCGCTCGTCGAGGTAGTACAGCCTCATGGCTTCTCTCCTTCGCGTGCTGGGACCGGCGCCCCCGGCAGCGCCTGCGGGGACCTCCCCTCGCCGGTCGTGCGCCAGGCGCGCCCCAGCGGTCCCTGTTCCTCCAGGGCGGCGCCGTGGGAGACCCAGAGGGGCACCTCCACCCCCGTGCGTTCCATCTCCGCCCGCGCCACGCGCAGGAAGTGGGTGGCGGCCAGTTCGTTGTCGAAGACGGTGAGTACGTCGGGGCGGACGCCATGGTCGTCAGACGGGCGGGTGGTCGAGTAATAGCGCAGGTAGGGAGCCAACCGGCCAGCCATGGTGGCGGGGCGCACGGCGCGGCGCTCCCACTCCAGGAAGAAGGGCCAGGCGCTGCCGCCCCGGCGCAGGAGCGCGAAGGCGTCGGGCCGCACCGAGTAGAGCCCCTCGCCGTGGCGAAAGTAGCGTGACGCCCGGTGCGGCGGGTCGATCTGCGCTACCTCCCAGCCGCGGGCGCGGGCCTGCCGCGTGAGGGCCGCCGCGAAGCCGTGCACGGCCGCCGTGTGCGTGAGGTGGCGCAGCAGCTGGCGGCTGCGGGAGCCGCAGACGTTGCGCCAGGTGAGGGGCTCCTCCGGCTCCACGGGAGTGGCGCTCCAGCGCTTGCGCAGGGCCCCCGCCGAGGTGCGGTCGCGATGGGCGATGAGGGCCAGCCCGCGGTCCGTGAGGACGAGGCGGCGCTGTCCGGCGACGGGTACGCGGGCGGCGAGCTCCAGCGCCTCCAGGCGCAGCACGAGGCGCGAGGCCCGCGCCCCGGAGACGGCCAGCAGGCCCGCCAGGTCCTTGATGGCGAGCCAGGGCCAGTCGAGGAGGAGATCGAGGGCGCGCTTTTCGGCGGGCTTAAGCAGCGACGGAGCCAGCAGGTTCCCGGGGATGGCGTCCCCGGGAAGCACTGTCCGCAGGGGACGGGTCTCCACCGGCGCGCCGCCGCGATGCGCGCTCAGAGACCCCGCCTCCGCCAGGGTGATCCTCCCCGACAGGGAGGGCAGCCGCCAGATACGGTCGCTCGAGCCCGCGCGAACCACCTCCCGCTCCAGCGCGAGGAAGGCCGGCAGGGGAGCGCCGCCAAGCAGCCGGCGGGCGTGCCGCAGGCGCATCTCGTCGGGCAGGAGCAGCAGGAGGACGCCCGGGAGGGGTCCCTCCTGCAGCCGCCGCAAACGCTTGGAGAAGCCCGTGCGGTCGGAGGCCAGTCCCTGCCGCACGACGCCAACGACGCGCCCGCCGGGGACCACGATGGCGGCGTCGAGGGGCGCGGCGCGGTACCAGCGGAAGCGCAGCGGATGAGCGCCAGCAGCCAGCGTGGTGGCGAGCCGGTAGATGACGGCGAGGGCGTCCAGCCGCTCCAGCAGGAGCCGGCGCCAGTGCCGGGAGACTGGTCGCGTGCGCAGCAGCTCCTCCACGCTCAGGCCCACCACGGACGCGAGCCGCCGCAGGCCCGCGTCCGTGAGGAGGAAGCGCCGCGTCGAGGGGATGAGGTCAGTGGCGTGGGGGAGCGAGGCGGCGAGGCCCGCCGCCTCCAGCCTTTCTGCGGCCGCGTAGGCGGCGCCGTGCGACCAGCCCGAGAGGGCGGCGAGCTCGAGGCGGTCGGCGAGCGGGGTCTCCGCCAGCTGGCGCAGGAGCGCCCCCTCGCAGGTCGCGGCCCTCATGTCTCACGCTCCTCTCCGGCGGCGCCCTCCGGGGAGGCGCCGTCGTCCTGGGGTCGCTTGCTCCGCTGCTTGCGCCGCTTGTCCTGCGACGGGGGCGACGGGTCGCCGCCCTCGAGCGCCTCCAGTCCCGCGCGGTATTCCTCCACCCGCCCGCGGGCGTGATGGGCCTCCATCGCAGCCACTTCCGCGGCGGAGGCGGTGTAGGTCCGGGCCTCCTCGCGGATGCGGGCGGCGACGCCGGCGTCGCCAGCATCGGGCTTCTTCACCTGCATGGAGAAGGCGGGCATGCGCTCGCGGCCCACGGTGGCGCGCACGTAGCAGTGGTGCACGGGCAGGGAGACGATGTCGTCCTCGGAAACGCGCTCCCGGTCCAGCTCCCACACCAGCTGGCGAGCGTCCGAACCGGCCACCTGGAAGACCGCCAGGCAGCCCACGTTGGCGAGGACCGTGTCCTTCATGGTAGGGGAGAGGTCGGCCAGCTTGGCCAGGCTCTGGGTGGCGAGCACGAAGCTCGCGCCGTACTTGCCCAGCTCCGAGAGCATCGACTCGTAGTCGACGCCCGGCATGGATTGCATCTCGTCCACGACAACGAGCGCGCCCCGCCGCTGCTCCTGCGGCAGCCGCTCCTGCTCGCGGATGACGCTGTCGACGAGATTGAGGAGGGAGGCGCCCACGAGAGCGGCCACGTCGCGCCCGGCGCTGCCCTGGGCGGTGGAGACGAAGAGGACGCCGCCGTCGAGGATGGTGCGGCGCAGGTCGATGGTGGAGCGGGACTGGCCGAGGATGGCGCGCGCCCGTTTCGAGGAGGCGTAGTAGGAGAGGCGAGTCTGCACCGGCGCGAGCGCCTCGGCCCGGTACTCGCGACGCCAGCCTCCGAAGTCGCGCGCCCACCACTCCAGCAGGTAGGGGTCGGTCACGAGGGCGAGCACGTCGCCGCGGAAGCCTTCGTCGGAGAGCAGGCGCAGGCCGTCCAGGATGGTGTACTGGTCCTCCGGCTCAAGCCGCGTGTTGGCCTCGTGCAGGGTCTTGACGGTCTGCTCAAGGATGGACTGCATCCTCGGCCCCCACTGCTCCCACAGTCCCCTCGCCACCCGCACGACCGAGTCGGCCGTGCGGTCGCGGTCCGCGAAGATGCGCGTGTCCAGCAGGTTGATGCCGGGCGCGCCCTCCTCCGCGGCGAGGTCGATCAGGCGCACCTGGTCGGTGAGCGACGCGGGCACCTGCTCGAGGAGGTCGGCGACGAGGTCGGCGTGAGGGTCGACGACGACGATGGCGTCGCCGTCACGGCCGGCCGCCTTCTCGCGCAGCTTGTGGGCGACGAGGTGCCCCATGAGCGTGGACTTGCCCATGCGCGTGCGCGCCACGTAGAGGTGGTGACGGCGGAGGAGGTCGTCGGGGAAGCGGATCTCCCTGGGAGCGCCCGCCGTGGTCTCCCCCACGAGCGCGCCGCCGGTGACGTTCCTGGCCGCGGGCAGCAGCGCCTTCGCGCCCGAGCGCTCGACGAGGGGCGTCTCGTCTCCGGCCCCCGGTGGATGCCAGAGGGCGGCCACCTCGCGCACCCCGAGGACGCCGCGCCTGCCGAAGAGACCGGGCGAAGCGGGTTCGAGGGAGGGCGTACCCGGCACGGGCCGCGCCTTGCCCACCTTGAAGCGCGCGCCGCCGGGATGGTCGTAGTGGCGGTAGGCCGCCGCCACCGGCTCCAGCAGTTCCCGAGCGCGCTCCGCCTTCCCGCCGGGGGGCAGGATGGCGGTGACCTCGATCTGCGCCTCGAAGGCCGCGCGCGACACCTTCTCCTTGATCAGGGCGGGGTCGTACACGCGATCGCGGCCGCCCTTCCAGCGCTGCCAGAGCCAGAGGCCGGCAATGCTCGCCCCGAGCGCCCCCAGGCCGAGGAGGGCGGCCTTGAGGGGCTCGCCGCTCTGCACCCAGTCCCAGCCCTTGAAGGCGACGAGACCGACCACGGCGAGGACGGCAAGGGCGAGGGGTTCCGGGCCACCCGTCTTGCCCTGCGAGGAGGGCGCATTCACAGCAGGCCTGGGCTGCTCGATAGGCGGCTTGTAGGCGAGCTCCTGGTGGGCCTGCGACCAGTCGGGGCCGAGGGAGCGCAGCAGCAGACGGGCCACTACCCGCTCACCCTCCTCGGGGGTGGCGAGCGCCCCCAGCAGGGCGAGGAGGGGGTCGGAGCCGGGGTCGAGCAGGTCGTCGTCGCGGAAAGTGCGGAGGGGCACGTAGTCGGGGCCCGTGGAGGTGAGGGTCAGCCCCCAGGCCTGCTCGCCCTCCGCGAGACGCAGCGGATCCTCCTCGGAGGAAAGCTCCTCGATGCGGGCCTGGGGGTAGTGGGCGGCGATCTGACCGCGCACGACCTCGCCGTCATGGCAGCGGGCGAGCAGGGTGACGCCATCCGCGTCCCCCGCCAGCTCCAGCGAGAAGGGTTCTGGGACGGCGATCGACTGGAGGAGGTTCTCGATGCCGAGGAGAGTGCGCTCACCCGTGCGGGGCGGCGTCACGGCAAGGAGAACCGGGGGCGTGGGTTCGGGTTTGCGGAAGGGGTTGAGTCTCATGGGGGGTGGTTCCTTTCTGGATGTGAAGTGGGTGTTTGGTTAGTGCTGCGTCCCGGGGGTCCACTCGATGAGGGCTTGTTCTTCCGATGTGGCCTCGATGCGGATGGGGAAGCGGTTGCCCCTCGCCAGCAGGAGGCCGTCGCCGCGCTGACACGACAGCAGCCAGCGCTGCAGGTCGGGGGGCAGGTCGAAGGCGTCGCCGACGGTGCTGATGGCGGCGGCGTCCTGCTGGAGGAGGAGCTTGAAGGCGGCGTTCTGGAGGAGCGCTCTGCCCGAGTGGCCGGTGATGGCGCGGGAGGAGTCCTCGCTGAGGAGGTCCTGCACGTCCTGCGTGATGAACTGCAGCCCCAGCCGGTGCTTCCGCGCGCGCTTCGCCATCGAGAGCATGAAGGCCGCGCCCTCGGGGTGCTGCATGATCGACCAGACCTCGTCGACGACCAGCAGGCGGGGCTTTGGATCGCGCGCGGCGGCAGCCCAGACCGTCTCCGTGCAGACCATCGCCGCGGCGGGCCGCAGCTCCGGCTCCAGCAGGTGCAGGTCGAAGACGGTGACGAGCGCCTCCCTGGCGAGGAGGTCGTCGCCCTCGTCCGAGAGGAGGTGGCGCAGGCTGCCGGTGGCGAAGGGCCGCAGGAGCTTGGCCAGGTCCGCGTCGCTCTCCTGGAGGTAGCGGTAGAAGGAGGCGAAGCCGGCCCCCTCGCTGGGCTCGGCGTAGTAACCCGCGAGGGCGTGGTCGAGGGCGGCGCGGCGCTCCGCCCCGAGGCGCTCGCCCACCATCACCTCGATCAGGCGCCGCAGGCTGCCGATGCGCTGCAGCAGCTCCTCGCCGTCGCGGCGGTCGATGACAAAGGGGTTCAACCCTTGACCGGGCACGCCCGGTGAGATCACCCGCCCGCCTGCTGCGCGCGCCATGGAGGCGTACTCGCCCTCGGGGTCGATGACGTAGGCGACGACGCCCCGCATCAGGCCCCGCAGCACGCCCAGCTTCGTTGCGAACGACTTCCCGCTACCGGAGCGCGCGAGCACGGCCGTGTTGGCGTTGAGGTGGGTGCCGTCGAAGGCGTCGTAGACGACGGGCGCGCAGGCGCGCAGGTCGATACCGGCGAGCGTGCCGCTGCGCGTGTCCAGGTCCGGGGGCGAGAAGGGGTACAGCCTGGCGATCGACGAGGTGTCGAGCGTGCGCCAGGCGGCGATGGCGTTGAGGGCGAGGGGCAGGGTCGAGAGCAGGCCCTCGCGCTGGCGGAAGGCGAGCACGTCCAGTTTCCCCAGCGTCGCGGCGAAGTGGGCCTTCGCCCGCTGGGTGAGGTCACTGAGCGCGGCCTCGTCCGGGGCGTGGAGCGTTACCGAGAGGGAGGCGTGGAAGAGCCGCTCACGCCCGCGCTGCACCTCGTCCCGCAGGCGGGTCACGTCCTCAAGGGCGATCTCCGCCTCGGAGGAGAGGGTGCGGCCCCTGCTAACGGAAAGGCTCTGGGCGGACTCGAAGCGCACCTTCTGCCACTCCAGGGTGCGCGCCGCCTGGTCCGCCGGGATGGAGCCGAGGTGGAGCGCGAGGTCCATGGGCACGCCCGCCGTCATCAGCCCCTGGAGGAAGCCGGGGGCGAGCGAGCGCGGCCACCTCCCCAGGTGAAGGGAGCGTGCGAGGTGATCCCCGAGGCGCAGGTCGCGGCGGTTGACCTCGACCTCGACGGGCGCCTCCTCGTCCCGCTCCGCGGGGGTGCCGCCGAGGGCCGCGGCCAGCAGCAGGCGCCGCAGGGCGCGGCCCTTGAGAGGGTGGACGGAGAGTCCGGCCCTCGCGAGGAGGGACTGCAATTCCTCCACACGCTCCAGCTCGCAGGCGGCGTAGAAGCGACGGTCGAGGATGCCCTCGCGCGACTCGAGGTCTCCGAGCAGGCGCTGAAGGGACTCCGCTGCTTCCCGCGTCTGTGGGGGCAGCCCCTCGGGCTGCTCCTCCTTGAGGGCTTCCCGCATCCGCCCGAGGTCGGGCGGGTGCTGGCGCACGAGCAGCTGGACGGGGAAGTCGAGGGCGTTGAGGAAGCCGGCGAATGCGCCCAGCTTGGGTTCGTCCAGCTCCAGCCCCTGCACCTCGCAGACGCCCACCTTGACGCCGTCGAGCCGCACCACCGCCGCCTCCTCCAGATGGGAGAGGAGGAAGCAGAGCGGCAACGGCAGGGGCGGCTTCGGCTCGGGAGCTTTCGCTGCCTCGGGAGGGGCCTTGTCGGGGCTCTCCGTGAGCGGCGGCGCGGTTCGCATGAATGCTGGTGTTCGCATGGGTGAGTTCTCCTTCTTGTCAGAAAATCGGGATGACGCCGTTGATGAGGGCGAGGGCGATGCCCTTGGCCGAGAGGACGAGGACGAGGCCCACCACCGCCATGACGACGGCGCTGCGGGCCTTTCCCGATCCGCGCGCCTCGGCGCCCTCCGCCATGAGGACGAAGCCCGCCCAGACGATGGCGAAGACGGCCAGCCCGGAGGCGGCGTAGGCCATCGCCGTGAGGACCTCGTTGAAGGCTTCGAGCATTGCCTGCTCCTCCTCCGGCGCCGCGCCCATGGAGAGGAGCGCGACGCCGGCGAGAAGCAGGGCGGTCAGGCCGCGCCTCAACATGGCTACTGCCCGTTGAGGACGCCGAGCAGCCACTGCAGCTCCTCGGGGGTCACGGCGGTCTGGGTGGACAGGGGCGGCTCCTCCTCGGGCTCCGGCGGAACCAGCGGTTCGTAGGGGTCGTCGGAGGCGACGCTCAGGGCCAGGGCGAGGGACTCGCTCCTGGCGCGGACGAGGGGAGCGCGAGCCACGACTTCGGCGCGCACGTGCTCCGGCTGGACGACGGTGAAGACGACGTCCTGGCGGACGGTCGACTCGGGGACGTAGCAACTGGCCGAGACGGTGTGCTCCGTGGAGGCGCCGTCCTCGTTGGGGATGGTCACCGTCTCGCTGACGGTGTCGCCGAAGGCGGGAATGGTGACCGCCGCCGTCTCCGTGAGGTGCTCGGTGCGCTCGGGATGGTGCGTCAGTTCCACCAGCGGCGGCAGCGGCGATCTAGTGGTCGCCTCCAGGGCGGCCGCGATGGAGACGGCGTGGACCGCCTGGCCGCTCCCTATCGGGAGGGTGAAGGTCGTGCTGCCGTTGGGGACGAGGGTCGCCGTGGCGGACCGCGTCCCGGACGTGATCGTGAGGGTTCCGGAGAGGTCGGAGACGGCGGCCTCGATGAGGGCCGTCACCGACGCCTCGTGGTTACCGCTGGCGATCGGCAGGTCCACGCGCTCCTCGACCGAGGAAGCGCACGTGGAGGCGACAGCCCCCTCGATGCGCCCCGGCGTCCAGGCGAGGGAGGTCACCGACAGGGAGCAGAGCTCCCCCTCGACGGACGGCAGAGGATGGGGAAGCTGTGCGCCTTCAAGGCTGAGGGCGCCCGCCTCTCCAAGCTCGTCCTGCCAGGACACCGTGACCGAGGGGAACTCCCCACTCAGGGGCAGGTCCCAGGAGACCCGCTCGCCCGTCGTGAGGCTTGAAGCGGCGCGGAAGACCAGCGTCTCCCCGTCGTCACCGCCGTAGCCCCGCACCTGGACATCCAGGTCGGTGGCCGCCCGCAGCGCGAGCGTGGCGACATCGCCGGAGACGGAGAGCCGCTCGACGAAGAGCCGCTGCCCGGGGATGGGCTCCGGAATCGTCAGTTCCTCCCCGAACCACTGCTCGTGACCGTCGGCGCTGGCCGGCTGGGACCAGAGCGCCATGACCCCGAAGGCCGTCGCCATCGCCACCGAGGCAACGAGGAGGACAAGCCCTCCCCGCTGCGCCACCGAGCGGATGTCGACGCGGTGGCCGGTGCCGTTGCCGTTCTGGCCCTGCCGCCGCTTGAAGCGCTTGCCGAAGCGGCAGTGCGCCCGGAAGGGACGCCGGCCGGTGCGGCGCGTGCGGTTCTTGCGCAGCTTGCGCAGCCCTCGCCGCGCGCGCGTGGCCATGAGCCGCAGGGGACTGGGACGGCTGGGAGGCGGCGGGGGCGGCTCGCTCCGCGCCAGCTCGGACGGAGCCCCGGCGTAACGCCGCGGCCCCAGCCAGAAGCGGAGGAGGTCGGCCGCCACCAACGGCAGCCGCCGCCCTCCGATCTTGCCGGCGACCGCGGCCACGCCCGCCAGCGCGATGAGGATGGCCAGCGCCAGCCTCACCCCGGAGGGACCGAAGGGGGCGAGGCTGTAGGCGCCGTAGGCGAGGGCCGCGACTGCCGTCAGGGCCACGATCTGGGGGAAGGTGAACCAGAGCAGGACGCGGTCCTCGGCCTGCACGTGGGTGGGTACTTCGTGTGCTTGCATCTGACGCCTCCTATCCGCGCAGCGTCCCGATGAGGGACGTGGTGGGAACGGGCACGTCTTCGATGTCGACTACGGGGTCGACGACGGCGCCCATGACGAGTTCGACGATGCCGTAGGCCACCATCGCCAGGACGATGCCGGCGAGGGCGGTCATCATCGCGCTCTTGCCGCGCTCCATCTGGTGGGGCGCGCCCGAGGCGGTGAGGTAGAGGTAGGCGCCGAAGATGAAGAAGCCGACGCCCACGGCCCCCACGAGGCCGAGGAGGATGCCGACGATGTTGGAGATGGTCTGGACAAGGTCTTCCATTGGGTTCGCTACTCCTGTGCGTGTGTTGGTCGTTGCCGCTGGGGCTGCTCCGTCGCGTTACTGGCACATCGCTCCCTCTCCTCGGGTGGTTACGGCGCGGTCTCGCCGCGCCGGTTTCTCGTGTCGTGGTTGCCGTTACTCGCCGGCGCTCCTGGGGGCTCCGCCCGTGCCTCCGGCGGGCGTGCCCATCTCGGCGGCGGAGCGCACCGCGCCTCCCGCGGCCAGACCCGCGCCCGCCACCGCGCCCGCTGCCGCCCCGGCCGCTCCTGCTCCTGCTCCCGCCGCTCTGCCCCCACCGCCCACGCCCCGCGTCAGCATCCCGACGCTGCGCGCGGAGCGGACCATGCTGCCGGGCAGGGCCATGCCGAAGTGGAGGGTGTGCATCCAGGAGTCGAAGGTCCCGGCGTTGCCCAGCAGCGATGGCACGCGCGTCGCCAGGTAGACGAAGGCGAGCGACAGCAGCAGCTTCCAGACGAGGTCCTGGATCGGCTCGAAGGCGGCGATGTCCGCGAACTGGTTGAGCATCCCGAAGCCCATCGCCAGCGCGATCAGCTGGATCGCCTGCTGAAAGACCGTCGTCAGGAAGAGCCGCAGCCAGTGTCGCCCCCAGCCCGCCGTGTGCGGCAGGATCCAGAGCCCGAGGGCGATCGGGGCGAGCACCACCAGCAGGTCGATGAGCGCGAGCCGCATGATCAGCTGCAGCAGGACGTAGAGGACGAAGAAGCCGTAGACGAGATAGAGCAGGGCCAGCACGAGCGCCATGCCCACGCTCCCCACCTCCACCGCCGTCAGCAACGTCTGCGCGGACGAACGCAGGAGGTCGCCCGCGCTCAGGTCGAGGGAGGCGGCGACGAAGCCGGAGACGGCGTCGGCCACGTCGAGGACGAGGGCGCACCACCAGAGCGAGGTGGCTGCGGCAACGAGGCCGAGGAGCAGCCGCGGGACCATCTCCCGCCAGCCGGCGGGAACCCGCCCGAGGTGCTCCTGGATGGTGAAGCTCAGGCCCATCCAGCCGAGGATGAGGACGAGGGCGGCGGAGGTGATGGCCCAGACGACCATCCAGGCTTCGCGCACGATGGGGTGCAGGTAGGTGAGGTCGGCGGGGGTGCCGGTGATGATGTCGTGCATGGGACTACCGCTCCCGGCAGCGGTCGGCGTCGTCGCCCGTGGCCTGCTCGACCACCCCGCAGAGCGTTCCGTGCGTCCCTTCGATCACCCAGCCGGCAATCGCCCGCCCCCACTCCTTGGGGTCGAGCGCACTCAGGATCTTGTTCCAGATGCCGCCCGGCCGGTGCTCGGGGATGGCGGCGTAGAAGGTGTGCTGCTGACCGCCCTCCGAGACCGCCAGGACGAGCAGGTAGGGGCGCTCCTTGTCGAGCTGCGGCTGGTCGTTCTCGAAGGGGTACTCGAAGGAGTACTCCCAGCCGTCCTGGCGCTTCTTCTCGCCCCCCTGCACGCGGTACAGGGTCGTGAGCCAGTCGCCCGTGTCGGGGTCGCGCACGCCGTAGTAGAGGGACCCCACCTGATTGCTGAAGACGGGCCGCGCGATGAAGCGCCCGTCTCCCTTGCGCTCGACGGGGTCCTCCTCGGCGTTGACGAAAACCAGCTCGTCCGGGGGCGGCTCCTGGGCGATGACGAGGGCGGCGGGGATGGCCACGGCCGCCGCCAGCAGCAGGGCCGCGGGCAGCAACGCCGCGACCAGCGCCAGCCGTCGCCTACGGGATGTTGGGGTGGGGATACGAGACTTCACAGTTGCCCTCCACTTGGGTGGTAAGAGCAACCGAGTGTGAGAGCGAAAAGGCCCGCGGTTAACTGCCTGCAAGGGGGTGCGCGCATGCACCCCCAGGGACCTCGTCGCATCGAGGGCGCTCCGAAGGCCAACGATTGGCACTAGCCTCCAGGAGGGCTACGGGCGCCTGCCTTCAGCTTGTCCGTGGCTTCAGATACGCCGCTGCGGCGCCGTTGGTGCGTCTAGGGGGTGATCACATGCGTTTTCGCACGGTACACGAAGGGTGCGGGGCGACTCTTCTCGCTCGAGTGCACGAACATCGGCATGACAACGCCCCCGTGCGAAAGAGGCTGTGCGAGGTTCTTTGTCCCGCTGACGTTCTAGGCGCAACCAGCCTAGAAACGACGAGAGCCTGCTGCTGAGCTCCTGCATTGAGGCCTGGTACTATCGGCCCAGTCTCTCGTGCCACATTCTTCTGGCTTCAAGCTCCGGATCGCAACCTTCGTCGTCAGGACCACGTTGCCGGATCACTCTGTCGTCCGCGATCCGAGCGCGAGCTAGAAGACGTTCTGATGGGAGGACCCCGCGGTAGTTGACGCCGGCCGCGTCCGGTGCAAGCAGGCTGATGTCCTCGCTGCGCATCCGCACTGCGTACACCAGGGGAGCATGTTCTCTACCGCTGTTGTACGAGCTAAACCGGTCGAGTTCTGAGAAAAGAGAGCCCGGATCTTCCAAGATACTCAGAGCGTGGCCGATCGCACCGAAGGATGACCCGGTAGCTCCGTTTGCTGCGTCCCACGCCTCTTCACTGTCAAATCCACTGCGCACGGCCCGGCGGTGCAGTCCCGCCCGCTTCTCGTGAAGACATCTCTTGAGAAGATTGGGATTCCTGACTTCGTCGGCAATCTGGCCAATCGATCTTGACATGAGTGCGATTGTCTCCCCGCCAGGCTCTTCTACCGCGTAACGCGCTGCCCGCTCAAACGTCACGGCTAGAGAAACCGACCGGATGCCGTCGCGGGCCTGACTGAAACCTGCCAGGGCCGAGAAGGCTGGCGACTGCAGGTTGAACACGCGCCAATACGAGATGAAGGACTGCACATCGTCCCAGTAACTAGGCGTACCGTCCGCGTGTCCGAGGCCGAGGGCTTCTATGGAAGCGGAGTAAGACTCAGATGTTCCGTGGTAGAGCACCCAGTCGTCGTCGAGGGCCGCTTTGAGTGGATTGCTCGACAAATCGTCGGTGAGTTCCAGCACCGATGCACCCTTGCTTTCGTTAGCCATCGACTCGCATCACGGCCGACCCCTCAGGCGTTCCTGTCGCCCTTCCCCGTGGAGTGGATTCCAGAGGTCCGGTCTCCTGTGTGGACGTTCCCTTCACACTAAGTGGTCAACTGCGTCGATGATCTTCGAGACGATGCTGGAGGTGCCGCCGTGGACCCAGAGTGGTGCGCGGTCTCCCAGAGCGGCACGGATCGCATCCGTCACCGGGTGCTTCGCCGCTGACCAGTCGACAGCGACCACGTCGCTGCGGGCTGCCCATTGCCGCAACGAAGGCGACGACACGTGGTCGTCGCGCCAGTCTACTCGCGCCCCGGGGTACCTCTCCGACAGCGCATCGACGACGCGCTGCCCTACAGCCGACCTGAGCGAGTAGATACCGACCGTCCCCTCCCAGGCACCCGCACCGTCCGCTGCCTCCTCATCCCGGACGGGCATTTCGAACGCCCAAGGGCCGCCCATTACCTCACAGATTCCGTTCAAGATCGCGACCTGCAAAGGCGTCATCCTTGCCTGGAACCTGTGAAGTCGGGACTGCAACTCCGCCCACAGGCTGTCGCGTGCGTCCCTGTGCTGGGCCGGGTGGATCACCAAGAGCTCAGCTAGGTCGATGAGAGGGTCAAGTGTCCGTTCCGAGACTAGACCCCCCAGAGTACCTCGGAAGTCATCCAGCGCCTCGGTGTATTCAGTGGCTTGCGGGCCTGTCGAGAGCCATCCGTCTAGGAGCGACAAGGCCAAGCTAAGGCTCTCAGCAGTTCGCGCATCGAAGATCAGGAAGTCGGTAAACAGCGCCCGGTACAGCGGTGCCAGGTCCGCAGTGGGCCAGTCAGCATCGTCCTGAAGCCAGCGGGCAACGTGTGGGAGCCCTTGGACGGCCTGCTCCTCGCTCGTGGAGAGAGCGTCAGCGAGAGTGTTCGCGAAGTGTTCGCGATCACTGACCGCCGCCAAAGCGGTGCGAACATCGACCTCGTCTGCAAGGCGTTCCGCCAGTTCCCTGGCCCTTCGGGTGCTTAGCTTCGGGAGAGCTCTAAACCAGCCTTCCCAACGATCCGTCACCCAGTCATCGGGCAGATCGGCGGATGCTCGTAGTGGTGATGCTTCCGGGACTCCCTGCTGCGCGGAGCGGTCGCGAATCAGGGCGTTGCCCAGTTCGACTACGCTGAGCGATCCGCTCTCCTCGGCAAGCAACCCCCGGACGGCGGTGAGTTCAGCTTCGCTCAAAGGCGGGCCATCAGCGCGCCGGCGCAGCAACTCAAGCAGTGTCAGTTCGGGCTCGGCTGTGGACGGTGCATCCGAGGGCGACCCCAGTACGAGAATCGCTTCGAACGCGCGCCGCTCGGCCACATCCCAGTCGCTTGTATCACTCAGCCGCAACGCCGCGATGCGACCCTCCTCACTGTCCGTGGCGGCGTCGAGCGCGAACATGATCGCCGTCACCGAGTTAGGGGCGGGTGGCAAGTGGCGGAACAGGTCGCCGGGCACGCCAGCGACCAACGTGCGGAAGCGCTCTAGAAGAACGCCAGGGTCGGCGAGTAACTTCGCTCCGCCGAGGCCGGCCTCGTAGATGGCTCGCAGCAGTTCGGCGGTGACCCGAGGAGGACGCCGCGTCTGGCACAGGTCTGCGAACCAGGGCTCGTCGCGTAGTTCGCGCCACTGCTGGAATGCCGCGTGCCAGCGCACGGTCAGGAACCTCAGATTTAGTGAATCGACTGCCCGCTGTTGCTCTAGTTCCCGCAGCCGTGCGAGCGATGCATCGCGATCCCCGCCCTGCAAGGCGAGGTCGAATTCGTGCAGAAGCTGGGGCGGGCTGCGCGGGAGATCGCGGGGAGCAACCGGCATCGTCTGTAGCGCGAGGATGAGCCTCCGCAGTGCATCAACGGCCTTACTTGCTCGGTGGCGATCCCCAATGGGGGTTTCGAAGGAGGTGTGCTGCAAACCGTACTCGTTCAGGATCTCGGCGATGGGGCCGCTAGACTCGACCGATCGGCCGTCCAAGTCCGTCAACGTGACGCCAGCGGCTGCGACGGCAAGGGGGATGAGGCGTCGCCAGTCGGTCGGGTTGTCCGCTACCACGCTGAACAACATGCGGTCGTCGCGAACCAAAGCGATGATCGCTCCCGGCACGAGCGGGTCGTCAATAGACCCAAAGATTCGGGCGAGCTTCTGGACGCTCGGCCGCTCGTCGGTCGGATCCCAGCGAAGATGCGGAGCCAAATCCTTGTGCAACGCATCGCGCGCACCCGCGTCGGCGAGGATCACCTTGGCTCACCCCAGCGCTGCTGCAACTCCACGCGCCACTCATAGATGCGCGCCGGGTCGGTCTCATACAGCACGTGCTCCTCGTTGCGGAATACGCCGCCGTACGTGAGGTTCATCGAGCCGGAGACCATGAAGCGTTCGCTAACAATGCCCTTCGTGTGCACCAGTTCATCGCGAAGGAACCGGAGCGCAGGATCGGCAAGGTCATGCACGCGACGCTCAAACTCATCGTTGTGGGACGCGCGATTGGAGATGATGACGACTTCCCCGCCTCGTCCTGTAATGGCCATAAGTATGGACAGCAGTCGGATGGTCGTATTCGGCCAACTTGGCTCAATCGCCGCGAACCGCCCACCACGGTTGTTGATGAGTTCCACATCGCTGATCCATGGTGACAGGATCCACAGCGGTCGGCTGGGCGCAAGCAACTCGGCCGCAAAGAGGGACTGAAGCATGTCTCGCGGCACGTCACGCGACCTCTGTGAAGCGAGGTCTCGGCGCGGATAGTCACTCGTCATACCATCCCTCGCAACACGATGGTGGCGACGTAGTCGCGTCCCTCACGACGGAGTTGCTCGACCCCTGGGTAGAGTTGGAGGAAGCCTACATCCAGTGGCTCTGCCAGCAGCCGAACCAGGGCGCCCTGCAGTCCGGCAGCATCATCGACAGTCGCACGGAGACGCGCGATGCCGGTCCGCGAGATAGTCGCGGAGAACTCCGCGTGCCAATTCGGGTTGGACAGAAGCACTTCCGGGACTCCGTCTCTCAGTAGTAATTCCCGAACAAGCGCGGGATCGGTGAACTCGATGGCGCGGAACGGCGACCAAGACTGCAAGGCGCGGCGGCGTACCTCGTGACCTCGCGGCCAGAGCAGACCCAGCAGTACTCCTGCCCGGTCAGCCAAATTGAGGTCGGCTCCGGCCTGCTCTGCGAGGAAACGCTGTAGCTCATCGGTGCTCAGGCGCGGCCCCAAGTGGGTCGCCTGGACGGCCACGCTGCAGAAGACCCGAAGGTCGAGCGCGATCCCATGATCGCCTTCGACTGTGCGCCAGAACGTCACGAGTTCGTGGATCACGCGGTATGCATCGTCGGGCATGCCGGGCCGGAGCAAGCGCTGGTTGACGGCTGCGAGATAGGCATGGCCCGGCGTGATGCCACGAGACTGCAAGATGCCGACCAGTTCGCTCATCCGCCGGTCGCGGTCGGCATGGCTTTCTGCGTCCCGTGCCCCGCCGAGTGCTCGCCTCACGTCTGCGTCCTCAGCGCCGAGTCCCACCGTTGCGTCGAGGTCGCCCGAACTCAACTCGAACTCGCTGGGCAGGAACTCAACCTCAAGGGCGCGGAAGAAAGCACGCGGTTCCGAGGCGTATGCCGACGCGATCGCTTCAACGATGCCAGACCCGCCGATCGCCGATTCGGTGATCCAGGCTTCGCGTGGCTGGTCGGTATCCGCTGCTCCCGCCCGCCCTAGATCGAGGCGCACAGCATCCTCGGTGACGTGGTCGGGGGACGTAGAGAGTGCGGCGGCGCGGGCGGCCTCTGACAGCGTCCCGTGCAAAGCGCTCTCGAGCCACCGAGTCCATCCCGCTTGGCTTGGCGTCCAGCACTCCGCGAACAGGTCCCCCAGACGGCCACGCACTGCCTCATCCCCGACCAGGGCGAGCAGTCGTTCCCGCATCCGGCGGTCACGAGTTGTCGTGGTGCCGTCGGTACCGTCCCCGCCGACGGCGTTGGTGTCGCCACTCTCTTCGGGATGTTCGACTTGACGCTCGACATGCAGGAAGCCACTCAGCAGTCGCTCGAAGCGTTCGACACTTCCCTCGCTGCGCAAGATGTCGTTCGCGGCGCTGGCGTGGATGTCGAGAGCGAGCGCTGTTTCGACGACAGTGGCCAAGTACAAGTCGAAGAGCCAGCCGCGCAAGAAGCTGTGTGCCTGGGTCGGCAGTTCTGGATCCGAGGCGACAAGGCTCCGAACGTAGGCCGTTCGCCATGCAGGCAGCGAGGGAGCCTCATCGGCGCGGCTGGTGATGACTTCGCGGTCGACTTCACGGAACCGGATGACCACGCCGTCTACTTCGGCCTCGTACCCGATGGCCGCATGCCGACTCGGATCGACGGGATCGCGCAGCAGAACCCGGAGCGGGCGCTCGTTCCGACCCCTATCGCTACCCCGTCGTTCCCGCAACTGGAGTTCAGCTTCGGCCTCCGCGGCGAAGCGCCGCACAGTGAGTGGAGACCTCTGGTCATGCAGGTAGAACTCAAGACGGTCGACGAATTGGCTCCAAACCGGGTCGTGCGCGGCCTCGATACTGAGCGGCTCACCCTGGGGCATGATCTGCGAGTGCCAGCGGTACGTGGCGTTCGAACTCGGAAGCACGTCTCCGCCGCCAGACACCCCCTTCGGCGTCGGGGCGACCGCCAACGCGATCTCCCACGGTCGGTACACCGTAATTTCGCGGGGAAGCCCGTCAACTTCGACTGTCACCTCTGCTACGGGGTGTGCGCTTGGGACGAAGTCGCTGAGCGGCAGATCGCATCGTTCGGCGCCGTCGGTCGGGACTGGTACCCAGTGGTACCTATCCGGGTGCGCCGGCGCGAATCGGCGCGTTACGCGGCCAGGCGTGAGGTGACGCAAAGCCTGCTCAATGAGTAGCGAGGCATCCGCATCAATTCCCGGGCCGCGGACACTAACTTCGGGCAGGTTGAGATCACTGAAGAGGTTCGGGGGGAGGAACTCCGGGAGCGGTAGCGGGTACGGGCTGCCGGATACTGCGTCGAGCGCCCCAACTGCGCCGTGCGGATTGGCAGTCTCCCAGCGCGTCGCAAGTCGGCGCGCAAGCGTCGGCAACACTTCGAGCATCAACGACCGCGGTGGCTGCCAGAGCACCGCGTCGACCTCGTCGTCTTCGAGACGAAGAGCCCCCCGGAGATGTCGTCTCAGAGAAGCCAGTTCCGCCTCATCGCCACCGAGCAGCCGCTCGATGAGTTCCGCGAGGGCCTGCTGCTGATCGGTGGTCCCGCGGTAGCTGCTTGGCCCGTCGAGCGCCCACCACCACCAGGACTGGGACCTGGAACTGGCCGCAAGCCAGTCGATGAACGCGAAACCGGCATGCATGCGCCGCACGTAGCCGTTGGCGATCGGCAGTCCCTGCGGCTCCACGATGGGGTCGAACAGACGGTCGTATGACTCGTATGTGATGCGGTCGCGACCGTAGTCGCTCAGCACAGTGACCATCCAGGGCCGCATCTCGCGCGTGCGGCCTGCGCGACCCTTGCGCTGCACGAATGACGACGCACGATATGGTGACTTGTGCTGGACGACCGCTCCCACGCGGTTGTCGTCAAACCCTACCTCAAGCGAGGCGGTAGCCACCACGAGTCGACTCGTCGTGCTCACGCCAGCGTCCTGTGAGCTTGTCCGCGACACGTCAAGGGGAATCCCGAGATCCCAGCCAATCTCCTCGAGAATTCGCCACTGCTGCCCTGCAGCGAACGCCTGCTCGCCATCCGCCCGTTCCCTTGAACGCTCGCGTGCGAGCCGCTGGCGTTCCGCGTCGCGCAAGTCGTGGAAGAGGCGGTTAGTTACATCGAGGTCGTCTGTGAAGACGAAGACTCGATGTCCGGCCCGGCCCTGCGAGGGGGAGGTGTCCGGATCGAGCAAGCGTGCCAGTAGGAAGCTCGACTGGATGGAGGTTGAGAGCAGCGCGGTCTGGGACAACGGGTCGCCGCGCAGGATCAACTGGTACTCGGCTGCTGCTGTCTCGTACTCGTCCCTATCGGGTGTCACTTCCTCGACAGCCAACTCGGGTACTCCGGTCAATTGACTGAAGAAGGATGGCCCTCCCCTCAAGGTGGCACTGAGGCCGGCCCAGCGCACCGGGGCACCGACACCGTGGCGCCATCGGCGGAACACCATCGCCGCCTGAGCGCCGGCCACTCCCTCATATGTGTGCGCCTCGTCGAGCAGCATGAAGAGCGGGCGGCGTTGTCGGGGCTGACCGAGCCCGAGTGCGTTACGGGCGGCCGGATCGCTCATGCGCTGATTCAGCATTTCTGCCGTGGTAAACAGCAGGTCCGGCGCTCGGCGCGTGGCCCGCCTCGTTAGAAGCACTTGGGCAGGGTCCGTTGTGAAGGCGCACTTCGCCACATCTCTGAGCGCGTGCTCGCAGGTCAGCCTCTCACGCTTCGCTGTGATGTCCGCTTGCCGCCACACGAGGCGCCCTTCGCACTCAGGGCATGTTGCAAACGGACACAGGAAGCCTACGGTCCTACCCTGAGGGGGAAAGGCTTTCCACTTGCGTTGGACCGACTCGATGGTCGCGTCGTTCGGGGTTGGCCCGAAGAACGTTCCAATCGTCAGCGGACGGCCACGGACATCTCCGACGAGACGGACGTACCGGAGCACTTCGGCAAATTGGTCCTTGAGCAGTTCGTTTCGCGGGTATACCGACACGGCCTTGGTCCAGTGGTCGCCCGCTCGCACTTCCCGTGCTATGCGGACAATGACCGGCAAGTAGTAGGCCAGGGTCTTGCCGGCCCCGGTCCCTGCGGCGATCACCACACCCCGGTCGGCCGAGGCGGCTCGCAACACTGCTTCGGCAGCCCGCTCTTGAAAGGCGGCCAGCTTCAGCCCAGGCAGTAGGGCCCGGGAGATGGCAACATCCTCAGGGGTCCACCCCAGCTTGGCTGCAAGTCGCGTGATCACGTCATCGGCTGCCTGATCGCGCTTAGGGAACCGCCGTTCCCTGAGATCGGCGCGGTAGTCTGCAACGAGGCTTGGCGCAGCCTCCCAGCGCCTGCCTGGGAAGAGTTGGCGCAGCGACGCCATGAGTCGCACGCCTTCGGCGAAGCGGGAGCGGTACCGAATGCCACCGCCGGAAGCGGGAACTCGGAAGAGCAAGCGCCGGTCGAGAAGCTCGCCAGCAGCTTCCTCGGGATCGCTGTCCATGATCCCGGCGGCGAGATCGATCAACTCGTCTTCGAACAGCGCTGCCTGGGTCGCTCCCCAGCGGAGCGACCGCATCTCGCGTCGCTCGATCGCGAGCAGTAGCCCGTCGAGTTGCTCTTCGCTGAGCTTGCGGTTCACGGGCCGCCCTTCATCACCAGGCGCAGTGAATCGATGAGTTCGCTATCTTCGAGCCACGTCCGCACCGTAGGGGTAAGAGCGTCGAGCGGCGCTCCATGGCCAGTTGACGCAGCCGCGAGAAACGCGCGAACGTCCTCGGGAATCCCCCTCAGGTCCTGCCAAAGTTTTCTCAGTTCGCGGGCTGCACCTTCCACGCGCTCAAACCCCTCGGCGTCACTCGGGATACGTGGTTGCTCCGCCTCGATGCTGTCGCCGAGTTCCCGCATTCGGGCGATCTGCTCAGACAACACGCCGGCTCCCCCAAGTAGGTCCAGTTGCTGATGAAGCCCCGGGGGGATCAGCGAGGCCACGTGCCTACGCCAGGCTTCGTCCAGCGCACGCTCGATCGATCGGGTCAGACGACCGAGGTCGTCCCGGTACCGCCACTTGAACGTTGAGTCCTCGGGGTCATCTGCGATCGATGCGCGGTCCTCTTCGAACCTGGCTCGGTACGACCGTGTCATTCTGAGCAGGGCCGAGGGCTGCTCCGGTAGTACTTGGGGGTCGAGTCCGCGACTACGGAACAGTTGAAGCTGACCGGCCTGAACTCGCAGTTCGGAAGCTAGCTTCTCCAGTTGTTCAGCACGCGTAGTCACTGCCTGTGAGTCGTTCGCAGCTTGGCGGAGGGACGGCAGCCGTTCGACCTCGATGCGAAGGGCGTTGGCTCGCTCGGCGACTCCGCCTTCAGAAGTCATGGGCCAGTCACCAACTCCAACGCCTTCTCGAGCTCTGCGAACCCAGCGTCAATTCGGGCGTACTGTTCCTCCACCTCTCGAGCACCGCCGATTCTCTCCTTCTCTGACCGAACCTTGCTCTCGGTGTCATCAAGGAATCGCATGACCGGGTCGCGGAATCGTTCCGCTGACCGCATCGCTTCGCCACGCCGCTCGCCAGCCAGGCGCGGCAACAGCGCCTGGGCCGAGCCCTCAACCGAGCGCAGTTCTTCGGTCATGCGTATCGCCTCGTCGAGTTGGACTGTCCGAAATGAGTCCAACGGCGTCGCTAGGTAATCGCTCCGCACCGAGAGGCTGGCAGAGTGGAGTGCCGTCTGGAGTTGCTCTATCGACTGCACTACTTCACGCCGCACTACGCCCGCCGGAATATACTCACGGAGTGCGTCCAGCCACGCCAACCTCTGCGCCACTTCGTCCTCGGCGGCAGAGCCGAGACGCTCACTGACACGGGTGTGTAGGTCAAATAGACGGCGATAGCGATCCGGCAAGTCGGCTTCAGCGAGTCGTTCCGGAGGCCCAGAGCGCAACTGCCAGTCTCGGCTCACTGCGCGAAGGGGGCCGACCACGCGGCGAGCATCGAGCATCGAGCCAGCCTGACCACCCTTCATTGCGGAAGCATGCGCCAGGACTAACTCGCGGAGCTCCCCGCGGCGGGCATGAATCCGCCCGTACAAGTCACGCCAAAGGTCGGAACGCACTTCCACCTCGCGCGGGTCAGGCCACTCCTCGTCGAGGATCGCCGCGAGGCGCTGCGCAGGTGAAGCATCTAGTTGCGCTGGTTTGGAGGCAAGAGCCCCCCCAACGGCCAGCACCTCGACAGCTGAGGCTACCGGGTCCCATTCGCGGTCCGGGTCATGCACGCGTCCCAACTGGTCAACGACGTGCTCAGCCCACGTAGGAACTTGCTCACTCACGGCCAGTAGCTGGTTCAAGCCGCCCGGGAAGTTCCAATGCCCGTGATGCTCAAAGTTCACCAGCCCTTGCAGCGCCTGTGCCGCCCGTAGTTGCGAGTCAGCGCCGCCGTCCAGCGGCAAACGAAGCTTGACCGCCCTGGGGACTTCTCTCGTGTCCTGTCTGGCGAAATCGATACTGGTCCGCGCGAATGCGTCACTTGCGGTGCCCCGTGAGCCCGCGAACACGGCCCGCTCCAACTCCTCCCGATCCCAATCGATTGCGGCCATCACCGCGTTCATCACGAGCCGGCGAAGGTTGTCAGTGACGCCCGTCATCGGCCCATTGTTCGCCCAAGTCTGGATCGCCCCGAGGCGCCGCTGCACGGCCTGAGGCACTTCAGCCTTATGCTCGACCTCCGGCTCTACTTCTGAGTGCGGCTGTGGTTCGGTTGGCGGGTCCTCGCCGAGCATGAGTGGGTCGAGCGTGAAGGCTGCGTACAGTTCGTCCGGAAGCTGTGTGGCATCGCCCGGACGCGAGCTCCACAATTCCAGCAGGGCGAGATAGCGGTCAGCTTGCGGTCCCGTTCGATCACGGACTTGTCGCTGGACGCCTACCTCCAGTTCTCGGCCGCCGTGATTCTCAACGAGTTGGCTGTCAGGGAAGTCGCCTCTCCGGAGTGACTGTGACCGGAGATCGCTCACGATGGGGCGGAGGATGTCCCGCAGCAGCGAGCGGGGATCCATTGCAGCGCTGTTTGGTGAACGATCTCTCCACCGCTGCGCCATGTTGGAGAGGGCGTGGGACGTGAACGGGTACAGCCCTACCTCGCCCGCCCCCTGGAGCGAGCGTGATCCAAAGGTTGCATGGCAGGGTTCCCGGTGCTCGCACTCTGTGCACGCATTCGGCAGAGGCGGCCTAGTCTCGCCAGTTCGGGTCTCCGCGTACCACTCGTGCAGTGTGCGGTCGCCGACGCGCAGCGCGTTGAGGTAGCGAGCGGCGAAGGGCGCGAGCCTGTCGCCCTCGTCGAGCGGTGACCGTTGATCGAGGTTGATGATGAAGTCCAGTCGTGTCTTCTGTGTAGCGAGCAACTCACTCCGGTAGTAGCCGGTAGTGACGGCAATAAGCAGGCGCATTTGACATAGCTCGTCGGAACTCTCGATGAGCGCGTCGAGCAGGGCACGGTCGATGCCCTCCGTCCGCACGAAGTCCTCAACGAGCAGGACGAGCGTCTGTCCCTTTTCCCTGAGGTGTCGCCGAATCCCGTTTAACAAGTCCGTCAAGTCGCCGCTTCCTAGCCCGAGCGTCTGCGCGACAGCGGCGTCGAGATGCGCGTTGACCAGTTCAACGGCTCGCTCCCGGAGTTGCGCGTTGCCTTGCAGGCTGCGCAGCAGGTGGACCGTTGGGGCAGCAAGGTCGCGCATTCGCGTCATCGCGGCATCAAGATGCAGGTCGGCCTCTTCGAACCTGCGGCGCGTTTCTCGATCCTCGCGGCCCGATGCGGTCGTGATGTGACGGACCAAATCCGCAACGATTCCCTTCTCCCCCGAGTGGTGTTCTCTCATGGATGGGTCGAGGAAGAAGTCGCGCAGTCCGTTCGCCAGCGCTGCGTCAACTTCATTGCTGTGCTCGGAGCGATCGAGGGAGAGTGCGAGGCCCGTGAGGAGGCCTAATTCGAGTTCCGTGAACTCCGAGGCTGAATCGGGAGCCGCAACGAGCTTGTCTTGGTACTCCGCTCGGAGGGCTGGTGGGAGCACCTCGATCAGTCGCCCCACAATCCAGCGCAGACTCGTTCCCGAGCGCGGGACGCTCACTACCCGCAGATCGGTGCGGTCCCGAGGGATGTTCAATTCAACCCATCGCACCAGGTGCGACTTTCCGTATCCGCTGTCACCGATCACGACCGCCCGGACATCGCCGGAACGCGTGATGAAGTCCTCCAAGAACTCCTGGGCGGAGCGCTGGCCAGCAGGACGCTCGAACGAAAGCGGCTCCTCCGTGTGCACGGCCATGAAGACCGGTGCCTGTGCTGCATCCGCGTCAGTGCGCATCACCTGTTCGGCGCGCTCGGACTCCCAGCAGACGACACGCGTAAAGCTCATCGTCGGTCCTCACCTAGTCGAAGCTGCGACACAGGGCGAGGCTCCGGCCAGAGAGTCAGCATCATCACACGGGCGTCGCTGGGCGGGGGTGGCATCTCGACTGCGCCTCGATCCTTCAGCCGAGCGAGCGCGAAGCTGGTTGATCGTGAGAACTGGGCGTCCGAACGCTGGCGTTCGATGCTGAACTGTCGCTCGACTTCCTGGCGGACGCTGCCGCCCTCCATCACTGGACACACCTTAGCGACGCGTGACATCACGTCGCTAATCGGGAGCTCTTCACCCACTCGCATCGTCTTTCGCATTGCGGACTCGAGGGCGACGCTGGGGTCCGGTACGAGCAACTCGCTGGCTTCTCCCTGGATGCCGGTCCCAAGCCGCCAACCGAATCCAAGATAGACAGCCCAGTACGCGAACTGTTGGCAGGAAGCGATGTTGACGAGTTCGAACGCGTTGGTTGTGCTTGGGCAGTCACGCTCAACGAGCGTGCGCCAGTTGTCCCTCAAACTCAGTGGCGTCGACGTGGGTTGCGCTAGGAACCAGGCGATGGCAGGTGCTACCGAAACCTGCTGCGCATCAGCCGCTAGTTCCGGGAACAACAGCGTGTGCGCGATGACCGTGCGGATGTCGTCCGTGGCCGCAGCTTCGTCTGTCAACTTCCAGCGGTCGCCATCGGTCCGTTCGATCAGCCCCAGATTCGATGCCTCAGCAACGACCCCTGAGATGACATTCCTGGCTTCGCGGAGAGTGGGAGGTGACAGTAGCCCGTACACCTCCTCGGTCGACACGTTCGTACGCCCGCGAAGGTAACGGACGACCGCCTCCATGCGGTTCGGAACCGCTTCCCACGTCGTGACGACGCTCATCGCTGCAACTCTGAGACGAACTCGGCGAGACTGAGGACTCGGGCTACCGGGGGTGCCTGGCGGAGCGTGACGCCCGGCTTCGATGGATGCGGGACCGACTCGTCGAGCAGCCAGATGCGCTCGGCTCCGGGCTCGCGCGCCGCGAATTGGTAGGCCGGCAGCCGCTCACTCGCTCGTCCAACGATCACCGTGGGCCCCTCAGGCAAGTCGTTCAATCCCAGTTCATGTGCCACAAACAGCGGTGTGTCCCCGGTTTCTGCGAAGTCATCCGCGTCAAACGCATCTCCGAGCAGAATCAGGTTCCGGACCCCGCATGCGGAGATGCGACGGAGCGCCTCCTTCTCGCGCCGCCGGGCCAGCGGCCCGCTCGTCCGCTGGCCATGGAACACGAACAGTTGACCGTTGCGGTTGAGCAGGTGTGGTAACCGGCCCGTGAGCTCCGTGGGTGGCCACGGATGCGGCGTGACTGGCGCATTGCTGTCGCGCAGCGGTCGCCCGATACGCCGACAGGGAGGGCAGCCGCCGCACGCACGACCCACCCGGACAGCGGGTAAGTCCTGGGCGGCGTCACCCTCCATCTCATACATCGGCGCGATGGCCTCGCCCGCGCAACGATCGCCACGCAGGAGAAATGACTTCATCCGCTCGAACGAACGCCTCGCCACGTCCTTGCGAGCAGCCCTGAATCCCGCGATGCGATCTTCCCAGAAACTCTGATCAATCGTGGCGTCCATTACCAAGCTCACGCGCGGTCGCTCAATGTCGATAGCACCCTCGCCATCATCGTCGTCCTCAAGGTCGAGAGCGCTGTTCAACTGCCGAACCAACCGGTCAGGAACATCAAGCAGCCGGATACCGCCTGCCGCCGCCATCAATACGAGGGTCTTGACGTTCCACCCCGTGTTCCTCGGGCCGACCATGTCGATCTCGCGGTCATCCACGCCAGGCCGGCAATCGACTGGCACGGCGTGCACTCCGTCTGAGTACTCGTGGTCCTGGTGCGTGAACATCGCCCGCCAGCGGTGTGCCGCGCGTTCTTCCGTCAGCATCTGCTGTGCACTGATCTTGGCGGCGATATTGAGGTCGCGGTGTGAGGGCAGCAGCAGCGAGACACTTGCGCGGCCATCCCGGCCGCCCCGCCCGACTTCCTGATAGAAGCGATCAAGCGACTCAGGGACACAGGCATGCACAACCGCCCGCACGTCGGGATTGTCGATGCCGAGTCCGAAAGCCGATGTGCCGACCACAAGGTCCATCTCCCCATCGCGCCAGCCCCGTACGACCTGATTGCGGACGGCATCGGGCGTGTCTCCGGCAATGGTGCCGACCCTTCGGAATCCACGCTCCCGGACTGCTTCGTACCAGTGCGCTGCGTCCGCACGGGTCGTGGTGTAGAGGATGAGTGGGCGCGGCAGATGCAGGAGAGCCTCGAACACACGCGCTTCCCGTGTGGCCTGATCAGTCGTGTCGGCAACCCAAAAGCTGATCTCGGGGCGGAGCTGGGCAGCACTGACTACCCTGAACGGCTCCCCAGGGAAGAGCGTTCGCAATAGATCGATCGAGGAGTGGGTGAGGGTTGCGGACAGGAGCACGGTACGGAAGCGGCGTTCGCCAGCGAGTTCGAGCAGTTGACGGCGTAGCCCCGCAAGCATCTGGAACTCCGGACGGAAGTTGATTCCCCAGGTGTCGATCAGGTGCGCCTCGTCAACGACGATCGTGCGCAGACGGCCACGGCTTGCAGCCTCACGGAGTGGTTCGCTCAGCGAGGTGCAGACTGCCTCTGGAGAAGCGAAACACAACGACTGCTCACCGTTGCGAATGCGATCGAGCAGCGGCTGATTCTTTTCGGCCTCGCCCGCGCGGTACGCCAGCGGTGTGTCATCGAAGCCAAGCCGATGCGAACTCTGTTCGTGGTCGGCGGCTAGCGCCACTGTAGGCGTTACGACGAGTGTCACGCCGGGCCCGTCGCCGAACCCGACGCGGGCCAGAGCCTGGAATGCCAAGCTCTTCCCCTCGCCCGTCGGAAGCGACACGACCAGCGTTGAACCGCGCGGCGCACTCAGCGTTGCGCGTAGCGCCCGGCGCTGCCCAGGTGAGCGATATGAGTCGTAGTCGAATGCGGCCAGGTACGGATCGGCTGCGGCTAGGTCACTGCGCCGCCGCTCCTGAGATTGAGCTGTCGCTCCGTCCACACCTTCGTCCGGGACGTTGGGCAACCACTCTGGCTTCCACGGGAGGCTCTCGATCCTGAAGGCACCATCAACTGGAGTAGCCGTTACGCCAACAGAGGCCCAGTCAGCGGCCGTTGGCATGTCCGACCCGGCCGACACGCGGAGAGCGCCACCTTCCCGCTGCAGCACGTGCCTGAGGAGGGCGGCCAGATCCAACGGCGAGGCAGAACTCGTGTCTAGAGCCCGGAAGAGACGTGCGATTGGGGGTGGCGCGTTGCTTGGGTTCGGCACGGCATCGCCGAGCAGGCGCGCCCGAAGCGCCTCAAACGGATGGTTGATCGTCACACTGGTCACGCCGTTGGGTCCGGGCGATCGTGGGACACGATGAACGCGCCGATGGCCTCAAGCCGCAGGTGGGGCACTGTAACGGCCTGCCGGAGCGCCTCGGCCACGCCCCGCCGCCTCGTCACCGATGGGTCGGTCTCCCCGAGCAACTCAAGCGCCCGGTGCCGGCGGTTGAGGCGGGCCTGTTGAGCCGCGAGCGTTTGCACAGCCGTGCTGCGCGCGTGCTCGAAACGCGTTGTGAAGTCAGGCTCGGCACGGAGCAACGCTTCGGAGCGGGTGCGGACTTCGTGGCAGAGCGTAGTGAAGCGCGGACCGCCCACCACGGCCTCAATCAAGTCGGGGCGGCCCCCGAGATTTACATCGGAATAGCGGTCGTAGTCACGCTGCAGGATGTCGCAGATCAGGGGGTCTGTGACCAACTCGAACCTCGTATCGTAGTCGCGCGTCTCGATCCACCGTGGGAAGAGGTAGTTGGCCGCGCCTAGGACAGCACCGACTGGTATTGAGGAGTCCTCCTCAAGCGACTCGCGAAGCCTCCGCTCATCAATCTCGACAACGTAGGTCAGGCGGAAGCCCACCCACTCGCCAGCTTCGGCTGGCCAGCGCCTATCCGCACGCCACGTTGCGAAGGCCATACCGCGATCGTCGCGGCGCATGAGCCGAAGCATCTCGTCGGCGAGGGGGGAGCCGGGCCGCACAAGACGCACTGTCGGGTCGGCGAGTGCCCGTTTGCGGTCGAACGTCAGCGGCCGATCGAGGCCGGGCTCGAATCGCTCCCTCCATCCCGGTTGCTCGGGGATTCGGGTCTGGCGGCCCCATCGAACGCGGAAGACACCCGGTGCGCGTTCCTCACGCCCGAACCGCAGCACATCGAAGAGCCATCCCGAAACATCGTCCGCAAACTGCTGCTCGCCGCGCTCAGCCCCCTGGAGGCGCTCGAAGGCATCCCGCGCGTCGCGGGCCTCCAGGTCCAGTTGATCGAGCGCGTACTGCCGGTCCTGCCGCTGGCGTTCTTCGTCGAGTGCGTTCCGAATAGTGCTCGTCAGGTCCGTGACCCCGGCGGCACCTCTGCGAAAGAGAGCCAAGCGAACCCTCTCGCGCAGTTCATCGAGAAGAAAGTGGATGTCGGATATCGATCGCGAGTAAACGCCAAATCCGTCCCTGAGCAGTTCGTGCCACGCTAGCCACGGGCTACTATCCGCATCGCTGGGCAGCACAACTCGGGTGGGGATGTCCGGGCGGCGGCGTCCCATGCGATCGAGCCGCCCGACGCGCTGTTCGAGCCGCTCCGGCGCGAACGGGAGATCGGTCAGTAGCAAGCCGTCCGCGGCCTGTAGATTGAGGCCCTCCTCGGCGGTGTGGTCGGCGATGAGCACTGCGGGGCGGCTGCTCCCCACGAACCGATCGACTGCATCTTCCACCTCAGAGTCACTCATGCCTGCGGTCACCATGGTCACGGTGGTCGCGACGCTCAACTGAAGGCGGTCAGCCAGTCGCTCTGCGAACCTGGTAGAGGATGTAAACGTGACGATGAGTGGCGGTTCGTCCCCTCCGCGCCGCGCCAGCCCAGAGAGCGTCAGGTCGATCGATGCCAGGCAGAGTTCGAGACGCGTCATTCCCTCGCCCATTCGTTCGCTGGTGGCGAGGGAATCTGCGACCCATTCGAGTTCGCCCGGATACGCTTCGGGCCCTCCGTCCTGTAGCACAGCCATACGAGTGCGGAGCAACGCAACGTACTCATCGAGGCCTTGACCGAGCGCTTCCAGCAGGCTCTCGTACAGCCGCGCGGCTCCCGTCTCAGTCTCGGGAGTAGCAACCGCAGCGGCGTCGGCTCGCCACTGTTCCAAGAGGACCATCGCGTTCTCGACCCTCGAGTCGTCGTCCACCTCGACGGCCGTGATCGGACACGAGCGGTCGAGCCAACCGGCGTCCACTCGCCGCGTACGTATCAATCGGTGATCGAGCCGGTACGTTTCAGAGATCAACTCACGCAAGTTCCGCACGGCCGCCTGGCGATGCCCTGCGTCGAGACTGGTATCGAGCACGGCGGCGCAGGACGCGCGCACGTCCGGATCCTCGTGAAGGAGTTCGGCGATCTGCGCGACCGTGGAGCCAAGCAAGACCAGCGATGCTTCGGGATCGAGCGCCAGCACCAGTTCGCCGTAGCGCTGTCGACGCTCACTCCGCGCGCGGAAACGGTCAACATCGTCAAGCGGATACGTCAGCGGATCCAGGATGTGGAGCAGTGCGAGCGTCGCTGCTTCATCGCCCAACACCGGCGTGGCAGTGAGGAGTAGGAGTCGCTCCGCCTTGTTGGCAACGTTGGTGAGTAGCCCGTACCCGTCTGCCAGCGCTCCGCCACGACCGATCAGGTGGTGAGCCTCGTCGATGATGAGCAGATCAAGTCCGTCATCGTCCTCAAGGAGGTCCTCGAGGCAGGTCATATCGAAGAACTCGACCTGCCCCTCGTCCGTGTCGATGTCGAACTTCTCGCGCAGTTCGCGCTGCCACTGTCGCAGCAGTGAAGTGGGGGCAACCACGGCGGCGCGGGACGAAGGTGCATCGGTGAGGAGTTGTCGCAGGATGGCCCCTGCCTCGATCGTCTTCCCAAGGCCGACCTCGTCCGCAAGGAGATAGCGTTGGATCGGATCCTCCCGCAGTCGCTGCACAACGTGGAATTGATGTGGCATCAACTCCACGCTCGCCGACACGAGCCCGCCCGCGTTGGCTGAGGCGTTCTGCTGTGCGAGAAGGGCACCGAGTGCAGCGAGGCGCCGGTCATGGAAGTGCTGGGACTCGACTCCACCCGCGGCAAGTGCGTCCGTGGGATCCACTGTGGGGGCGAAGCACCGCGCTTCGAGTACGCTTTCCACTACCGGGGCATCGTCACGGCCCGGCAGGCGAACCAAGTAGGCTAGTTTGTCTTCGCCGGCGGAGCGGTCGTAATCAATGATTCGGCCTGCTGACCATGCCTCGCGCGTCTCGTCAAACACGTAGACACGGGTCTGGGGTGACAGGTACGCCCGCTCCAGTTGGCCAGGGACGTACTCCCACTCTTCGCGCTTGGCTGCGGAGTGAACGATGCGTACCTGCGCTCGGCCGGGGCTCAGGTGGACCAACTTCCCGAGCAGGGCCCGGTCGTACGTCCACACAAATCCGCCCACCTGCAGCCGAGAAGGGTCAACGACTTCGGGGCGCAAGGCTGACGGGGCCTTCTTGGGTGGCTCCACATCGAACCCATCTGCAAGGTCGCGCGAGCCCCGGCAGGCAGGGAATTGTGAACAGCCCCAGAAGGAATCGCCGGAACGCCACCCCCGTTGGGCTACCCTGATCTCCATCGCCCCACCGCAGGTTGGACAGGGCGGAGCGTCAGCAGATTCGACGGTCATACTCTCCAATGGCTCTGGTGCTACCCGTTTCTAGAGAGTGGTTCAGCGCTTCGACTAGCTAGGCGGGCACCCTGGGGATTGTAGCGGGGAAGGCTCTGCGGTGCGCGACAGAGCACGGATGGTCTGCCTCGAAGAAGGCTGCGGGAGTGGGGCGGTTCGGTTTCAGCAGACGAGGACCTTGTCAGCAATGTTCAGATGCCTCAGAGTTGGCAGGTGTCGAGCAGTGGGTCGCCTACGTCCCGCGCCGCTGTGGCGGGGGACGTAAACCTGGCGGCCCAGGAAGGAGTTGAGTCGGATGGCAACGTATGTTCCCGCAATGCGCGCCAGGATCGGGGTTACCGAGTATTTCGTGTCGGTCATGACGCTGGGCGAGGCCGCCCGAATGATCGACTATGCCGAAGAAGTGGACGGCTGGACTTCGGAGACACCTCCGGAGTTGAAAATGCAGCGAAAGCTGAATAACCAGCGTGTCGAAAAGGAGATGGTGCCCTACCTCGTGGCGAACGATGACCACTTCTACTCTGCGCTGACAGTCGAGGTCCGCACTATGCGTCGTGGCTGCGAGGCCCTCAACTTTGAGGCAACAGCGCAGTTTCCCGGGGGCATCGACTTCGGCCAGTTGACCCTGGACGGGACGGAGTCGCTTTACGCACTCGATGGCCAGCACCGGTTGAAGTCGATTGAAGTTGCGATCAGGCAGCGTCCTGAGCTCGCGGGGGAGCACATCGCCCTCATCCTCGTGCCCTTCGACGACATCTCGAAGTCGCAGACCCTCTTCAGCGACCTCAACAGGAATGCGAAGGCCCCCTCCAAGTCCATCTCGCTTCTCTTTGCCCATCGCGATCCGCACGCGCGCATCGCCAAGCGCGTGTGCGACCAAGCTCCACTGCTGCGAGGTCGCATGAACCTGGAGAGCACGAGCCTCTCGACGAACGCCCGCCAGTTCATGACGCTCTCGACCTTGTACGAGATGGTACGGACACTCATCGGGGATCTCGCTGATGACATCACCGTTGAAGAGGAGGAGCGCCTCGCCAGTGATGTCGTCGAAGTAATCGACTGCCTGACCGACGCTATTCCGGCCTGGCGCATGGTCCGTGACGACGAAGAACACCCCGCCTATCTGCGGCAGCGACAACTTGTCGGGCACGGTGTTGCCCAGCGAGCGCTCGCCGAAGTCGCGCGGCGCGCACGGGCGCAGTCAGAAACGGGGTGGAAAGATTCACTTAAGCGCTTAGGCGAGTGTTCAAAAAGCGGCGAGCCCGTGGTAGATTGGCAATTGACCAACCCGGGGTGGCAGAGCGTTGCTCTCCAAGGTGGGCGTGTGAACAACACTTCGACCTCTATCCAGCTCCTCTCCGACGAGCTGTCCGGCCTGATCGGCCTTGAATTCGCGAAGGGCGCCCAGCAGGTTAGGCGAGGCGCTTCCCCACCCGCGGCCGTTCTAGCTCGCCCGCGCACGTAAGGAGCAACCGCCATGTTCATAGACCGCGTCGAAGTCTCGTTCGATGCGGCACACCGGCTAATGGGCTATGACGGCAAGTGCGCCTCTCCCCACGGGCATACCTACCGGGCGGAGGTCTTCGTCGGCAGGGCACACCTAGATGACCTCGGCCTCGCCGTTGACTTCGGTGAGATCAAGAAGCCGCTGAAGCGATGGATTGATGCTCACTGGGATCATGCGTTCCTTCTCAACGACCGTGATGACCTGCTGATAGGCGCTCTTCAAGTAATTCCGGAGAGCAAGCTGTATTGCTTCCCTGGCCTCAACCCCTCGGCTGAGGTGATGGCGCAAACCCTGTTTTGCGTGATGCGAGCCGAACTCGGGAGCAGTCTGCTCCGCGTCCGAATTTGGGAAGCGGGGCAGTACGCGGACTACGTCTTGTCCGAGGGCGACATCGACGAAGGAGAACACCTATGACTCGGAAACTTGGAGTAGTCCTTCTCTCAGGTGGGTTGGATTCGACCACCGTCGCAGCGCAGGCGGTTCAGGAAGGCTACGAAGTGGTCGCGGTCACCGTGCACTACGGACAGGTGCACAGCAGAGAACTGGATTCGGCAAAGAAGGTCGCCGAGGGGCTGGGACTTCGCCACGAGATCGTGGACGTCTCATTCTTCAGCCGGCTGGCGTGGTATTCGGCTCTCACCAGCCCGGATCGCTTCGACATCCCCGAGGGGCGCTCTGTGGAAGAGATGGCTGCGGACATCCCAATCACCTACGTGCCAATGCGGAACACATTCCTGCTCGCCCTGGCATCGTCCTACCTTGAGAGCCACGCCCTGCAGGAACTGGAGCGTGATGGTGGCCCTTCGGAGCCGGTCACGGCGACCCTCTTCATCGCCGCGAACGCCATCGACTACAGCGGCTATCCGGACTGCCGGCCGGAGTTTTACGAGAGCCTGGCCGAGACGCTTCGCCTGGGGAGCAAGATAGGGACGCAGTACGGGGTGCCGTTTGAGATAGCGACTCCTCTCCTGCACATGACCAAGGCCGACATTGTGCGCTACGCCGTCGCCATAGATGCCCCGCTCGATATGACGTGGAGTTGCTATGAGGGCGGGGCTGTGCCGTGCGGTCGCTGCGACAGCTGTCTGCTCCGAGCCAAGGGCTTTGCTGAGGCTGGCGTGGCCGACCCCATCATGGCCTTGGTCTGAGACTTGCTGAAACTCGCTCGACTCCCGTCCGGCGAGCCGGAGATCTTCACCTCGATTCAGGGCGAGGGGGCTTCAGCGGGCCGGCCGAGCACCTTTGTCCGCCTGTCCCTCTGCAACCTCGCCTGTTCGTGGTGTGACACAAAGTACACGTGGGATTGGGAGCGCTACGACCCAAAAGTCGAGATCACGGCCCTCGACTGCAGTGCGGTCGCTGCCAAGGTCTCTGAACTCGGTGTGGAGAACGTGGTTGTCACTGGTGGCGAGCCACTCATGCAGCAGGCTCCACTGGCCGAGCTTGCGGGCGACCTCGCACAGCGGGGACACCGCATCGAAGTGGAGACGAACGGCACCTTTACTCCGCGGCCTTCACTAGAGCCCCACATCGCGCAGTGGAATGTCTCGCCCAAATTGGCGAACTCGGCCAACCCGATAGAGCGCCGACAGTTGGACGAACCGCTGAAGTGGTTCGCCGCGTCCGACAAAGCGTGGTTCAAGTTCGTGGTCGACACACCAGCTGACCTCGAAGAGGTCGACTGTGTGCTAGCCAGGTTCGGGGTTCCGACCGAGCGGGTCATCCTGATGCCCCAGGGCACCTCACCCGTAGCCATCCAGCAACGCTCGACGTGGCTCGCCCCCCTGTGTAGTGATCGCGGCTACCGGTTCTCAACGCGCCTGCACATCCTGATCTGGGGAGACAAGCGGGGATTCTGAGAAGAGTTCAGCGCCGTGACTATTTTCGCGGAGGCGCACTCTGGAGAGGTGTCTCGAAGACACGCGGTGGGAGAGAAAGCATATCCTGCGCCTCTCAGCATGGAGCTAGGAGTCGAGTCTCAGCCGATGACAGGGCAGCGCGTCCTAGTGGTCAGCGCGTGCTCGAAACGCAAGCTGGGTGACCGGGCGGCGGACCTAGGGTCTGACTCGCTGCTGCCCGCTCGTGAACGCTACGCGGGTCGGGCTCACTGCCGAGTGCGAGAAGCCATCGATCGTTGGCGTCGGAGCCGTACTCAGGACCAGATCGAGTGGTCAATCGTCTCCGCTGGGCTTGGCTTGGTCGGCGAGGCTGCTCTGACACCCCTCTACGAAGAAGCCTTTTCCGGCATGAGCCCGGCGGCGGCCAAGCGGCGTGGTCTTGAGCTTGAGCTGCCGAGCGGCCTGCGGCGCCGGCTGAAGGCGTTCGACACGGCACTGTTCATCTTGCCGCTGGTATACCTCCACGCGGTTGGGGCACCCTTTGAGTCCTCCACTACTCAACTCTACTTCGCGTCCCCCCTGGTCGATCAGAAGTTCGGCCGGGCCGTAGTCGTCCCGTGCGGCATTGATGATGCACAAGAGTTGAGCGTGTCTCCGCGGGATGTTGGGGCCACCCGATTCGCATCGTTCGTCGACGATGCCATCGCGCATGGCCTCAACTCGGCACTCAGCACGTGGGACGTGCACCGCGAAGGAGGAGGAACGTGAAGTTCTTCCTTCCTGACTGGGATGACCGTGTCGACCCGGGATACGACTTCCTAACCGATAGGATGACCCTGCGGCGTGACCCCTACGAGGACGACCGCTACGCCCATGAACTCTTTGCTGACCGGCTGTATGACGGAATCTTGGTCTCGCGCATGGCGCTATTCCGCAAGGGACGAAAGCGCGACCGGGTAGAGAAGGTCGGGATGAAGGCTTACCTGCGGATGCCTGAGCAGTTGGAACTCTTCGGCGACTGTGGGGCGTTCGGGTACATCGAGCGACGTGATCCGGTCTTCGCGACGGAGGATGTCATCGATCACTATGAGCGACTGGGCTTCGACTACGGTGTCTCGGTCGACCACATTATTCTTCCGGAGTTTGAGGACCAGCGTGCCTACCGCTTCGACCTCACGCTCAGGAATGCTGAATCCTTCCTGACGATGCACCGCGAAGGGGGGTTCAACTTCACGCCGGTTGGAGCAGCCCAGGGCTGGGACGAGTGCACCTACGTCGAGGCTGCAAACGCCCTCGTTGAGATGGGTTACACCTACATTGCCATAGGCGGCCTTGCGCGGAGTAACACTCGCGACATCACCAACGTGCTGACGGCTGTCTCGGGAGTGACCGCGGGACGGGCCCAGGTGCACGTCTTTGGCGTAGCCCGAGCCACCTTGCTGCCGCTGCTTATCGAGTTGGGGGTAACCAGCGCCGATAGTGCGGCACCGTTGCGACAAGCCTGGCTCTCAGCGAAGGACAACTACTACACGCCGGACGGAGCGTACGCGGCCATCCGAATCCCCGTGGCGAAAGAGGGAAGAGGCCTCAGCGGCTCACTCGTTGGTCGCAGTGAGGCTTCCTTTCAAGATCTCCAGCAAGCGGAACAGGAGGCGCTGGCTGCGGTGCGCGCGTTCGCAGAGCGCAGACTTGGGATGCGGGAAACGCTCAAGCGCATCAATGCCTATGACTCGATGCTAGGTGCCCGTCCGTACGAAAGCGACGCCCAGCGCAGAAGCCAACTCTACAAGGAACTCTTGCGCGCTCGTCCCTGGGATCGGTGCCCCTGCCCCATCTGCAGGGAACTTGGCGTTGAGGTGGCAATCTTCCGCGGAAACAACCGGAACAGGCGTCGTGGGTTCCACAACCTCTGGGTCCTCCGACGCCGTATCGAACGCGAACTCGGCGTGGGAGCCCTTCCGTGATGACATGGCTCCGAGACAGTCACCTTGTGGTGGGCATGCAGGGGGAAGTCCAGCCTCCTGCCATAGCTGACTTCTCTCGGCGAGGGGGTACTCGTGGCCGGCGCGTCAGGTGAGCCGAGCGGCGGCCTGCACCCGAAGGCGACTTCCTACGACTGCGCCATGAACCTTCACTCCTTCGTCCGTTGGAGACCGCGGGGACAGTCCTATAGGAGTGAAGGGTGTCGGGGCTGCGGGGCCCAGTTGATTGACTGGTCCAGGCTGGATCGGCACGACCTCGAGGACATCGACAACACCGTCTCATCCCTGCAGCGAGAGTTGATTAGGCACGAGTTCTGGAACAGGCCCCTAGACGCCAGGGCCCTCAATCATGCGAACAGGAAGGGTCGTGGCGGACTGCGCGAGGACGCTGTCCACCGACTGAGCAAGTACCTCGGCAGACCGAGATCAGAGTTGTCTCGTGACGGCATGCAAACGCCGTTCGCAGGCAACGTTATCTATTACGCCCAGCACGCCACGGCAACATGTTGTCGGAAGTGCGTCGAGGCATGGCATGGGATCGACCGGGGAAAGCCTCTGGCCTCTGACGAGGTCAGTTACTTGACCGAGTTGGTGATGCACTACATCGAGAGGAGACTTCCTATCAAAGGCAGTATCTGCCTGTGATTATCCTGCCTGCAGAGAGCCGCTGAGTGGTCAGAGAGTGTCTTCTGTTAGCGGGGTCTGTTACCGGCGATTTGGCGGGCTAGGAGAACATCGCGACACTGCTCACCCAAGTGGCTTCAGAGGCTTCGTCCCGGCAAGAGGCCGCCCGGAGCTATCGAACGCAGGCGTGGTCTACCGTCTGTCTGCCCATACGGCTTGATGGTGGGAGACTCTGCAGGGAGCCTCTCGCTGTCTCATCGGTGGTGGGGGAATCGCCACTACGGGTATGTATGCATGCAGTTGGCCCAATTCGTTGAGTTCGCTTCAGGGTCGCTCCACATCGATCTGAGCGAGGGGTCACCGCACAGGGAGTTGCTGTCGGCCAGGCCCCGCAACCTCCACATCGTCGCCGGACCAGGCACCGGGAAGACTTCTGCGCTTGCGCTGCTCGCCCTCAAGGCGATCTTCGTCGACGGTCATCCCACAGCAGCGATTATCGCTACCACGTTCACTCGCAAGGCTGCCCGAGAGCTGGCTTCCCGGATCACCGAAGGCCTGCACGAACTGCTCCGGGCGACGCAGCAACCGATCGACGCGCCAGCCTTCGACGTGTCGCGAATTCGCATCGGAACGATCGACCAAATCTGTCACAGCGCGCTTGTCGAGCGTCAACTGGGCGTTCTAGCGGACCAACTCGTACAGAACGGAACGATGACGCAGGCGGCATTCAATAGCCAAATTGCGCGCGCTGGCACCAACGACGAACTGCGGGTTCCCCTGCTCGCCGAGATGGAAGAACTCTTCGGTGGCGGCCGAGGCGGAGCACGCCTCTCGATGATCCGAGCCCGGCTCTCGACGGTGCGTGAGCGCATAGGACAGGACCAAATCGATAGGGAGCTCTGGTCGGCGTCGGGAGATGGGCCCTCAGCCGTAGCTCAGGTGCTGAGTGCCTACGATGACCAGTTGGCCGGCGACGGACGCCTCGACTTCATTTCGGTCGAAGAGGAGTTCCGAGGTGGGCTCGCCGACGGCTCGCTCTCCGACTGGCTCGAGCCAGTGAGAGTGTTGCTCGTCGATGAGTACCAGGACACAAACGCCCTCCAAGAGTCGATCTACCAGCCTGTCGCGGCGCACGCGACCGACAACGGCGGCTGGATCGCACTCGTCGGTGATGACGACCAGTCGCTCTTCCGATTCCGCGGCGCAACCGTCGAGTTGTTCGTGGACGCTCCATCAAGATTCGAGCAGGCCGTCTCGGGCATGCCGATTGAGACGCTGCCGCTCAACATCAACCGGCGCTCGTCGCTGCCTATCGTCAACTTCGCCAACCGTTACGTACGGCTCGACAGTGCGTATCAGGCTGCGCGCGTACCCAGTAAGCCCGATCTCGTCGGCTCTAACGCACGCAACAATTGGTCGATTTCCGACGGAATCCCCGTTCTCGGACTATTCAGGCCCAACGCGGACGAACTCGGAGACGAAGTGGCCCGTCTAATCGAAGCGATTCTTGGGGATGGTCTCGACGTTCCGGGTGCCGCGGAACCGATCCGGCAGCAGCAACCGGGTGATATTGCTGTGATCGGCTTCTCAACGAGGCGGAATTCCGGCGACCGACGACGCACCTACGACTTCCTCGAGGACCGACTGTCCGCGCTCGACCCGGCCGTAACTCTATTCAACCCCCGCGGCGTGCAGTTGCATGAGATGCCGTCGGTGCAGCGACTGCTCGGGCTCGCGCTCCTATGCCTCGATAGCGAGGGTAGCCACGCGCCTCCCGCCATTGAGCGGGAAGTGCGGCCCCGGATCGGGTCGTGGCGTGAAAAGGCGGCCGACTTTCTTGCCTCTGCTCCAGAGCCGAACACCCCGCACGGGCTCGATGACTTCGTTTCTGCTTGGCAAGATCGCCAACCTCAGCGCTCTGGGGGTTGGCCAAGAGCGTTCCCGGTGATGGAGCTACTACACGAACTCTCGACTTGGCTGCCGGAGTTGCACCGGAGCCCAGGCGTCATCTACTGGGAGGCGCTTACGCGTACCCTCGCGAGCGTTTCCTCCTTCTACGGAGCGAATGCCGGACTGATTCGCGCTAACGATTGGGATGCTGCCGTCACGCGGCTTTACCATCGGTTCTTCATCCCCATTGCGCGCGGCGAAGTGGATCTCGACGAAGACGTTCTCGAGTCCCTTCCCCTCGATGCGATCAATGCGCTGACGGTACACCAGGCAAAAGGGCTCGAATTTCCGGTCTGTCTGGTTGACGTCGGCTCCGACTTCCGCAGGAACTTCGCCGTGCAAGCGTTCGCGCGATTTCCCCGGCCCGACAAGACCTTCGCCCCGTACACACTCGAGGACAGATTGCGGCCCTTCGCCACCGGCGCACCTCCGACGATGGAGCGGGAGGCGCTCGATCGGGCCTTCGACGATATCGTGCGCCGCAGCTTCGTCGCTTGCACGCGGGCTCAGCACATGTTGGTGCTCTTCGGCTGTGGAGAGCCCGGAGCGGGCCCCAATAGGGTGCCCAATGTGGGCACGGGATGGTGCCGCGATGGCACTAACGGGTGGGATTCACTAGGGGTCACACTGATATGAGCACATTTCAGCCGAGACGGACCGGGCGAGTGATCCCTGTCTACAGCCTGACCGGCGATCTTCTGAACTACGAGCGGTGCCCATTGCAATACCGACTCTTCACGCGCACGGGCGTGCGCGAGTCCCACCCGACCCAGCGCTGGTACGGTCAGTTCTTGCATCGAGGAATGCGCGTTGCGTACGAACAATGGAAGGACGAGTCCGTCGGTCCCGAAATGTACGAGTGGGAGTCGGATACTGGAAATGAACCATTCCAGTCGTTGATAGACGAGGTGATGCGTACTCTCCGGGCCGAAGGTTTGTATCGGCCTGGCAACATGGGTGATGTGGCCGAGAGGCGCCTATTGCGGACCGTACGCTTGCTGGGAACACACCTCTTCCCCCTCATCGAGAGGTCGGAAGTGAGACTAGATGCGGTCCGCGAATACTCCGCTGGTGCAGCAAGTCTGTACCAAGTCACGGGGGTCGTAGACGTACTGGCAGTCGCACGTTTCGGAGAGCCGGGCAAAAACGTATTCGTCGATCTGATCCGCGATGGCCTAGAGCAGGCGGGGCACGCAGTGGGCACCGTCGGGGAGATCGTTGTTGACTATAAAGGCATCACGCGCGAGCGACTGGAACGCGACTACGAAGCTGCGCGCAGCCAGATACTGACCTACGGATGGCTCCGGAACCGCGAAGCTGACGAGGACGTGGTTCGCGCCGGCGTACTCTGCACCGTCGACGATCTGCTGCCTGACGGCGCGGACGCGAATGTCACGCCGCAGGGAGACGAGGCCAGAGAACTCCTCGGTGCCGCGATCAGTGCCGTGCCGGTGTCGAAAAACCTCATCGCCGCCGGTACAAGCTTCTTCGATTCCACGGTCGCTCAGATCGAGAACTCCCTCGCTAGCGAGTCGGTCGGCAACCTTCCGGCAGTGTGGGAGCCACGGCCGGAGCGGCGCACGTGTGTCACATGCGATGCGAGGTGGCATTGCCCGGCGAGTGACATGGGAGACGGTGTGCCACCGACTCGTCCCCTGGCTCCGTCGGCACCCTAGCTAGGGACAGTCTGAACAACTCGCCAGAGCGAGTGAGCAGATGGGATCATGGCGCGTGAACCAGAGAGGGAGGGCGCGCCCATGCATCAGCCGACGTTCGCCAGCGTGCAGTTCGAGCAGAAGAAGCGGAAGACGCGCCGCGAGTTGTTCCTCGAACGCATCGACAGCCTCGTGCCCTGGGAGGAACTGGAGGCGCGCAGCGAGCCTCACTACCCGAGGGCGGGACGGGGACGGCGGCCCTACCCGCTGGCGGTGATGCTGCGCAGCCACTGCGTCCAGCTCTGCTACAACCTCAGCGACCCCGCCATGGAGGACCTCCTCTACGAGGCCAAGTCGGTGCGTCGCTTCTGCGGTCTCACCTTGACCGAGGCCATTCCCGACGAGAGCACCATCCTCCACTTCCGCCACCTGCTGGAGCGCCACGACCTGGGGACGAAGCTGTTCGAGACAATCAACGCCCACCTCGCGAAGCGGGGCCTGCGCCTGCGCGAGGGCACGATCGTGGACGCCAGCATCATCGAGGCGCCCTCGTCGACGAAGAACCGCCAGCGCGCGCGCGACCCGGAGATGCACCAGACGAAGAAGGGGAACGAGTGGCACTTCGGCATGAAGCTGCACATCGGCGTGGACGCCGACAGCGGGCTGGTGCACAGCATGAGCACGACGGCGGCGAACGTGGCCGAGGTGACGGAGGCGCACCGCCTGCTGCACGGCGAGGAGCGGGAGGCGTACGGCGACGCGGGCTACCAGGGCGTGGAGAAGCGTCCCGAGCAGGCGCGGTCGGAGGTCGCGTGGCGCGTGACCATGCGGCCCGGCCTGAGGCGGCTGCTTGAGCCGAGGAGCGAGGCGGCGCGGGCGGAGCGAGCGAAGGCGTCGGTGCGGGCGAAGGTGGAGCACCCCTTCCTCGCGGTGAAGCAGCGCTTCGGCTACGACAAGGTGCGCTACCGCGGTCTGGCGAAGAACCGCGAGCGGCTGGCGCTGCTGCTGGGCTTGACGAACCTGCTGCGAGCCGAGCCCCAACTCGCCTGACCCGGGGAGCAGTGCGTCCCCCGCGCCCGTCGAAGCACGACGGGAAGGCGAAAGCGGCCCCCGACCTCCCCCGGCCCCCTCCCCTGCCGTCCTCCTTGTCCAATACAAACTGCCGGGGAGCAAATCGCCGCCGCCAGCCCACTTGCTCAGAGGATTCCTAGAGCGTTACTGGGCGAAGGTAGTAGCGTAATGGGCCTCGCAAGGCCGACGACACTGCCGATGAGGTCGAACGACGCCTATGGCGCGGATCTGCGGTTCACTCCCACAGGCGCTGGTCGGCGGCTGAGCCTCGCAGCTCTGCCGCATCGGCGACCAATCGCTGGGGCAATAGGAAAGCCCCAACATAGAAGCCCACAGAGGGAGGCCATCGCGGTGGCCTCCCTCTGTGGGCCGGCGGCCTAACGCTCCGCGCCGGCCGGCTCCGCCTCCCGCTCCCGCTCCACTGCCCACTCGAAGAGGGAGATGGACGCGGGCGCGGGCCTGCGGCCGCGGCGCTTCGGCTCGGCCGGCTCCTCGGCCATGAACTCCGCCCACGAGAACAGCGACCGCTGCCGCTCCGGGGTTTCGTCCTCGGCCTCTCCGCCCACCGGAAGGGCGCTACGGCCGTCACCGCTGGCGTGAACCTCGACGACCAGCGGCTCGGGCGCAGCCCACTCGGCGTCGACCAGCAGCGCCTCGGCGTCCGCCGCGACCTGCTGGGCCTGGGCGAAGACCGACTCGATCGAGCCGGCGTCCTCCTCGCCCGCGACGATCTTCCTCGCCAGGGCGAGCATGAAGTCGTCGCCGTCGTCGCCGTAGGCGGCGAGGCCGTCCTCCGGTAGCTCCCCTTCAACCGCCAGCGACGATTGAAGCTTCTTCGCCACCAGCTGGAGGGCGTCCGCCTGCAGGGTGTTCCGGTAGGCCATGAAGACGATTTGGACGGGCTCGGTCTGGCCGATGCGCCAGGAGCGCCTTGACGCCTGCCGCATGGTGTAGACGGAGTAGTCCGTCTCGTACCAGCAGATGGTGGGGAAGTCGACGAGGTCGAGGCCCGTCTGCACCAGGCGCGGGTGGCAGACGAGCACGTCGACGCCCTCCTCGACCCGCTGCGCCACCCACGCCTCGCGACGCTCGGGAGCGACGGCGTCCGCCTTCATCACCGCGACCTTGAAGCCGTGGCGAGTGAGGAAGTCGTCCATGCGCTCCGTGATGTCGCGGGTTCCCGTATGGGTGGCGTAGACGAGCACCCGGCGCCCCTGAAGCCGCTCCGCGGCGACGAGGTCGACGAGCGCCTGCTCCTTGGGGTAGAGCTTCTCCTCGGAGAGGGGAGGCACCTGGATGAGCACCTCCTCCGACTCCGGGTCGAAGACCGTCTCGCCGCGCGTGCAGCCGTCCGGGTAGGCCAGGAGCGTCTGCAGGTAGGTGGCCAGCAGCCGCTTCGAGCCCTTCGCCAGGGCCTCGGTGAGGGCGGCGCGCAGCGTCTCGAAGACCGAGTCGTAAGCGCTTCGCTGTGAGAGCCCCGTCGAATCCTCCTCGTCGTCCATCGACGACAGCAGCACCCGCTCCTCGTAGGGCGGCAGCCCGGAGGCCACGTCCGAGAGGCGCAGGAAGATGCTGGCGCCGATGAGGTGGAAGAGCGCCGCGGGGGCGAGCCCCGGCCGCTCCCGGATGACCTTGCGGTACTTCCGGCGGCGGCTCGTGCGCCCGTCCTCGAGCGACTCGCCGTCGTCGCGACCGACGGTGTGCTCGACGAAGCCGTAGCGCTCGATCCAGCGGCTCTCCTCCCCGCGCCCGAACTCAGACCGGATCTCCGGGGAGAACCGGTAGAGGAGATGGAAGAGCGTGGAGGAGTAGCCGCCCATGAGCGTGCCCGAGAGGCTAAGCGACTTGCCGCAGGCGTCGGCGAGGATGCCGGCGGCGATGCCCTGGGCGGAGCCGCGGCCCTTGTACTCGTGCACCTCGTCACTCACCAGCAGGTCGAAGAAGCCCCGCAGGTGGTGCTTCACGTAGTCCGCGAGCGGGTAGCGCTTCGGCCCCGAGGGGTCCGCCTTCCAGAGGGCCGAGCCGCACTCGTCGCAGCTCCGCTTCCTGCGGCCGAGGTCCTTCAGGGTCAGGGGCAGCCCGTCCTTGTCGACGATCGGCGTGAAGCAGTCCGGGCAGCAGGGCACGCGGAACGGCTCCAGGGTTTCCTCGTCCCGCACGAGCCGGCCGTCCACGGTCGCCCAGCGCTCGACGACGGCGGGCAGCCAGCGGTACGAGAGTTTTGCACGCTCCCGCGACATGACGGCAAAGAGCGGCCCCGGCCCGTGGGAGAGGCGCAGGCGCTCCAGGTCGGTGATGGAGGCGACGATGACGGCGCGCGCGTCGGGGACGGTGTCCTCGACCTCCCGCTTCCACTTGCGGGTGAGGTGCGGCGGGCAGAGGACGAGCACCCGGCGGAAGCCGGCCATGTGGGCGGCGGAGGCCGCGATGAAGGTCTTGCCCGTACCCATCTCGCCCACGACGGTCGTGCCGCGGTGGGTGTCGAGGGAGAGGGCGGCGGCGCGGATGGCGTCCGCCTGCGCCCCCAGCGGGGAGCGCAGCAACTGCGGGAGGGGCCGCCCGTTCTCCGAGGGCCGGTAGCGGGGCGGATAGGACTCCACCACGCGTTGGGCGATGGCGTCGCGATAGGTGTCGATGAACTCGGCGAGGTCCATGGTGTGTCTCCTTCTCTCTTGGCAGGGACGACACCAGGGCCTGGGCGCACTGCGCCCACCCCGTGCGGGAGGGGACGCTCAGTGCAAGAGCCATGGAAACGTCCCCATTGAGGTGGCTGGTGCGAAGCCCCCGGTTGCTCCGGGGGGCCTCGTTTGCGGATCGGCGTTGACCCGTCGGGAGCCGCCAGATGGAGGCGGCTGGAAGAAATCAGGCGGCGATGTCGGTGACCTGTCCGCTGTCCAGGTCGAGGGCGACGACGGTCGTGCGCAGGCGCTCGCGGAAGGTCTCCTTCGTGGGCGTGCGCTCGGCCAGGACCATCTCCTTCGAGGTACGGCCCTTGACGAGGATGCGGCTGTCCCCGGCCTCCAGCTGGAGGTTGTCGAGGAAGCCCGCCGCCACGAGCATGGCCAGGTGGCCGCGCCGCAGAGGCATGAGTGGACGGGTGCGCTGGTCCTGGGCGGGCCAGAGCAGGTCCATGACGGCGGTGTTGGCCCAGAGGCCCGAAGTCCTCGCCTCGGCTGCCGCCGCCACGGGGTCGATGGTGCGCCTGGCGAAGAGCACGTCCCCCGCGGGCGTGGCGGTGGCCACGTAGAGCGGGTAGCGGCGCGGCCCGAGCTCGGGAGCCTCGTCCGCCGCCCACTGGTGGATGCGCTCCTCGGCGTAGGCGTCGAGGAAGACCTCCGCCTTGCGGTAACCGAGCAGCACGACCTGGTCGTAGGCCTCGCGCTCCGGCTGCGGGAAGGCCCAGCAGTCGATGCGCGAGAAGTGCGAGGCGAGGTACCTCGCCGACACCGCCAGCCGCTGCCGCGGGACGACGAGGACGAGCAGGCCGTCCTCCGCCAGGTAGCGGGTGCAGTGGGTGAGGAAGGCGTGCTCGACGCGCTTCTCCTCGCCCGAGTCCCAGTCGTAGGGAGGGTTCAGGTAGAGGAGCCCGAAGGCGCCGTTGGCGATTGATGTGGCGAAGAGGTCGGTCCCGAGGACGCGGTCGAGGCGGTGCTTCGCCTCCTCCGCGCGCTCGGTGTGAAGCTCCACGCCGAAGGTTTCGACGGGAGCGGCGTGTGGCTTTCCCAGGCCCTCGGCCAGCCGGGAGAGGGCGTCACCCTCACCGCAGCAGGGGTCGAGGATCCTGAGCGTTTCGTCGTTGCGGGCGTAGGCGGCGGGCGGTTGGATCAGCTCCGCGATCAGGTCCGTCACCCTGGGCGGGGTCGGGTAAAACCCTCCCTTTGCCTGTGCAGCCAGTCTCATTTCGGTTCCCCTTTCGCATGGGTGGTCGGTGTGGATGGTTCCTCGCGCGGCAGCGTCAGCAATCCCGACGCAACCGCCACGGAGAGGTCGTCTCTGAGGGCCTCTGCGTCCGGGTCGCAGCGGTAGGCGACGACGCCCGCCGATTGCAGCGGCGTGATCTCTTCCCGCGCCAGTCCTCGCCGCCAGAGCCAGTCCGCCCAGGAGCGGTGCAACGGCAGGGGGCTGCGCTTGTCGAGGAAACGGTGGTGCAGGGCGGGAGCCTCCTCCTCGCTCTTCGCCAGGAGGAGGAAGCCGTCCCGCTCGAAGGCGTACTCCGCCAGCTTCGTGTAGACGAGCGCGTGCCAGCCGCCGGAGACGGGCAGGCGCGCGATCTTCGTCGTCCACGTCCCGACCGTCTCGGGGGGGACGTGACAGCGCTGGTAGCTCCCGGAGAGGGCCATGCCGTCCGCTCCGCGGATGAGGTGGGCGACGTCCGGCGGCTGCTTGAGGAGGGACGCCCAGATCGCCTTGAGGGCGGTCTGGGAGCCCACCATGGAGAGGAACCAGAGACCGCCGCTGTCGGGGTCCCTGGCGAAGGCGTCGGCCGTGGCGGAGAAGCCGCCGGCGCTGACGGTGTAGAGGTCGTCGGTTGTCACGCTGCGGCCTCCAGGTAGTGGGCGCCGAAGGCGGCGCCCAGGTCGCACCAGTCCCCTTCCCGCAGGGACCAGTCGCCGCAGCCGCAGCGCCCGTCGTAGAACAGCGGCCCCGGCCCGAGCGTCACGGTCAGGTCGTGGGGAAGCGTCCACGCGGGCCGCTTCTCGAACTCCGCCAGCTCCGTGGCCAGGTGCTGGTCGCAGTAGTGACCCCAGCTGTCGTCAGAGGGGTCGTCGACGATCTCGGTGGTCGCGGGCTGCGGCTGCGGGCAGTCGTCACAGAGCATCCCCTCGACCGCGGGCTCGGTGATGAACGTGTGCCGCCGGTCGTCCAGGACGGCGCGGATGGTGGTCATGACTCGTTCTCCTTTGTGTGAGTGGGCGGAAACGACGGCGGGGCCGGTTCCCGGTAGGGATGGCCCCGTATGGCGACGCCCGGTAGGGGCGGCGCTCGGTGCGTGCGTGCGGTCAGTCGAGGAGGCCGCGGTCCTTGAGGCTGACGGCCTCCCCGTTCCCGATGACGACGTGGTCGAGGAGTTCGATGCCGAGCAGCTTCGCCGCCTGCCTGAGCTCCTTCGTGACGCTGATGTCCTGGGGGCTGGGAGAGGGGTCACCGCTCGGGTGGTTGTGGGCGACGATGAGGTTGGGGACGCCCTCCACCACCGCGGGCCGAAGCACCTCGGCCGGCCTGACGACCGTGGAGAATGCGTTCCCCTGGTAGATGACGCGCTGGCCCACGACGCGGTTGCGGCGGTCGAGCAGGAGCACGCGCACCTGCTCCTGGCAGAGGGCGCCCATCTCCGCTCCGAGGAGGCGGTAAACATCCTCCGGGGAGGTGATGGCGGGGCTGTCAGCCGCGCGTCCGGGGTCGGTTTCGACCTCGTAGCGCACGGCCAGCTCGTTGAGGACGTGCAGGTTGCGGCGTAGCGCCTCCAACAGGGCGGCGCTGTGCTCGGTGGCGGTCATGCCGCCACCTCCACCGGCAGCGCCTGCCCGAGTGGGCAGATGCAGTCCTCGTGGTCGGGCGAGTCCGGCTCGTCGCAGTCGAGGCAGTTGCCGCAGTTGCGGCACGCGACTCGCTGGTGGGCGGCGTCGCGGGCGACGCGCCGGGCGACGGTGTCCTCCCAGCAGCAGTTGCGCTCGCAGTTGTCGCCGCACTCCTCGTCGGCCGCTTCGCAGGTGCGGCAGTAGGTCCGCCCCTTGACGACGGGGTGGCCGCAGCCGGCGCAGTCCCCGCCGTAGTTGTCGATGGCCTCCAGCTCGGCCCTCACCGTCTTGCGGATGAGGGGATGGCCGTCAGGGCCGTCGGACTCGGCGATGTAGTGCCAGGCCCACTTCGTCCCGAGATCGGTCCAGTCCGCCGTCCGGTAGGACCAGCGGTCGCAGGTGCAGTGGCCGTTGTAGTGGTCGGGACCCTCGAGCAGGGTCATGACGAGTGTGTGCCTGCTCACGGTCGGCAGTTCGTCGCGCTTGGTCGCGTGTGACACTTGGGGTTCTCCTTCTGGTGTGTGTGTGTGGTGGTCGCGGGTGGGGTGCGGTGGACCGCACCGGGCCGGAACGATGGCGGGGCCGCCTCCCCGAAAGGAAGCGGCCCCGTGATGCGCCCACGTGTGGCGCTGGTTGACTCGGGCTAGAAGGGTGTGGGAGCGGACGCGGCCGCCCCGGCGACGGTCTCCCCGTCCTGCTCCTGCTCTGCGGAGCGGCCGTTGCCGCTGCCGTTGGAGTCGAGGAAGACGACCTCCTGGGCGTGGACCTCCGTGCGGTAGACGCGCTGGCCGTCCTCACGTTCGAAAGTGTTCTGGGCGAGCGAGCCCGCGACGAAGAGGCGGTTGCCCTTCTTCACGTACTCGGCGACGGCCTCGGCCTGCTTGCCCCAGCAGACGACGGAATGCCAGTCGGCCTCCGTCTCGCCGTTCTGGCGGCGGCGGTCGGTGGCCAGCCGCAGGGTCGTGACGGCGGTGCCATTCTGGGAATGGCGCATCTCGGGGTCGGCCCCGACGCGGCCCAGCAGTTCGACTCGGTTGATCGTTCGTGACATCTTCAAAATCTCCTCTTGGTGGTGGTGGTTGGCGTCGTGGATGGGGGTAGCGGGGAGACCGCACCCGGGTCGGAAACGAAGGCGGGGCCGGCCCCGGAGGGGACGGTCCCGTGTGGGCGCTTCCGGCTGGAAGCGTCTGGGCTTAGTTGATGCGTACGGACTCGGAGGTTTGCTCCGTGACGATCTCCGCCCGCGCCTCGGGGTCGAGGAGTGCGCTGAGCTTCTTGTGGTCGACCGCGTAGCGCGTGCTGCGCACGAGGCTGACCGTGTGACTCCCGAGGTCCGCCTTCGCGGACCCCCGCTGGCGCATCCAGGCCTTCAGGGTGTCCAGGGCCTGGCGCTTCGCTTGCTCGGGTTCCCGCAGGACCGCCCGCGCAGCCACGTAGGCGGCGACCGCCTCGCGGGCCTCCTCGTCGCTCACCTCGGGTTCTTCGCTCTCCGCGGCTTCTGTGGCCTCCTCCGCGTTGCCCGGTAGGCAGGTGGCGAGGAAAGGGCACGAGCGGCAGCGCCAGCTGCCCGCCTCGAAGTCGCGCTCGGGCAGGACTTCGGGATCCGCCCCGTTCCTGGCGTAGTGCGCGCCCAGGGGAGCAAGCCACTCGCGTGTCCGCTCCAGGGCGCCCTCCACCCGCTCTGCGGGGATAACCTCCGTGTCCCAGGCGCGGGCGCCCGTGTCCATGACGGCGAGGACGGCGTCGCGCGCCTCCCCGTAAAGCCCGTAGGTGTAGAGGGCCGCCTGGGCTACGGCGTCCGGGTGACTCCGCTCCGCCCCCAGCGCCTGCCAGCGCTTGAAGGCGGAGGGGCCGCGGGTCTTCACCTCGATCACGGCCTCGCCCCCGAAGAGGGGCGCCTGGCCGGTGGCGTCCGGGTGACCCGTCACCTTCACCGTGGGGGTGAGCTGCAGGATGACGGTCTGTGGGTGCTGCGAGTCCGCGGGAGCGACCTCCCAGCCGGCCCGCTGCATGGCGCCCAGCACCACCGGCTCCAGGGCGCTTCCCGTCTCCATGACGGTGAGCGCCTCGTTGCTCGGGGGTGCGGGCTCGTGGCCCGTGGCGGCGTACCAGAGGGCGCGCCGGCAGCCTGTGGCCGCCGAGGCCCGCACCTCAAGCTGCCCCTCCCAGTCGAAGCGAGCGCTGGGACGGTCGTAGACGCCCGCCCGATCCACGGGCGGGTCGACGGTTCCGGAGCTGACTCCGGGCAGTGTTTCCTTCATGGCTTCCTCCTCTGAGATCAAGAGCGGGGCCACCCCGGTGTGGGAGCGGCCCCGTGCTGGCGCCCGCGCGTGACGGGCGGCGGTGGATGGCTGTGGGCTAGAAGGGCGTGGGCGCGGAGGCCGCAGGCGCGCTGCTGGACTCCTCGCCCTCCTCTCGCTCCCTGGACTCCCCGTTACCGTTGCCGTTGGAGTCGAGGAAGACGACCTCCTGGGCGTGCACCTCCGTGCGGTGACGGCGCTGGCCGTCCTCGGTCTCGAACGTGTTCTGGGCGAGCGAGCCCGCGACGAAGAGGCGGTTGCCCTTCTTCACGTACTCGGCCACGGCCTCCGCCTGCTTGCCCCAGCAGACGATGGAGTGCCAGTCGACCTCCGTATCGCCGCTCTGGCGGCGGCGGTCGGTGGCCAGCCGCAGGGTGGTGACGGCGGTGCCGCCCTGGCTGTAGCGCATCTCGGGGTCGGTCCCGACGCGGCCCAGCAGTTCGACTCGATTGATCGTGCGTGACATTTTCAAAATCTCCTCTGTTTGGTGGTGGTTGGCGTCATGGATGGGGGTAGCGGGGAGACCGCTCCCGGGCGGAATGGGTGGCGGGGCCGCCCCGGGAGGGACGACCCCGTATCGGCGCTCCCTCACAGGGGCGTCGGGGCGGAAGGGTCAGGCGGCCTTCGGCTCGTCCTCCGCTCCGGAGGTCTGGAGCTTCCGGGCCATGGACTCGAGGAGGCTCGTGACTTCGGAGACGGGCAGCTCGTCGAGGTCCTTGCCCGTGCGGCTGCGCACGGCGTCCCGCACCTGTCCCTCGTCGAAGCCCTGCTTGCGCCCCAGCTCGACGATCGTGCGGCGCAGGGAGGGAGCGGCGTCGCCGGGTGCGCCGTCGCCGTAGAGGCTGTTCCCAAACTGCTCGCCGTAGCCCCGCAGGGCGCGCTTGAGGGCGTCCGTCACGGCGCCCTTGAAGGCCGTCTCGTGGCCCTCCGCCGTCTCCTCGGCGACCGCGTGGAAACCCACGTCCGTGCGCGAGGGGGCGCCGGGGACGGTCATCCGAACGGTGGCGGCGTAGGCGCGCATGTGGCGCGTCTCGCCCGTCTTCGGGTCGACGCTCTCGCTCTCCCGCAGCTCGACGGGGCCGGTGAGCTCGTAGCCCCAGCCGCCGAACCCGAAGATGCGGTTGGCCTGGTCGATGGCGGCGCGCCCTTCGAGGTAGGCGAAGGTGCGTCCGCCCCGCCCCTTGCGATGGGAGACGAGTCCCTCGTCGAGGGGCTCGCCCAGCTTCTGCGTCGTGGCGGGCGGGAGGCCGTCCCAGAGCAGGTCGCGCTCCTCGGCGGCGACGGGCTCGGGGTGTGAGCCGTTGCGGCTCCCGTTGAGGGTGATGGTTCCGTTCTGCATGGTTCTTTCTCCTTGTGTGTTTCGTGCTGTGTGGACGACTTCGGTGCGGGTCTCCCCTGCGGGAGGCCCGTGGGCGGGGCAAGCCCCGGCGGTCAGCGGCCATGTGGCCTCCTTCGGTGTGGGTGATGGGCGCGGGGCGTTCACCCCGCGCATTGGCGTTGGGGCATGGGTGGCCGCCCGATCCCCCATGGGAGGCCGGTGCGATCACAAGCTGGGTGGTTGGAGTGGGGTGGCTAGACGGCGGCTCGCGCCGCCCGCGTGAGCAGGTGCTCGAAGACCGTCCATCCGTGGGACGAGGCGGCAAGCTCCGCCACGTCGGAGACGCTGGCGGGCAAAGCCACGGTGGTGGCGCGGGGGCCAAGTAAGCCCCCAAGCCGCGCCGCCGCTTCGCGTCCCGCCGCGTCGTTGTCGAAGGCGAGGAAGACCCTCGGGCAGCCCCGCAGAGCGCTGGCCACTCGCTCAAGCCCCTGCGTCCCCAGGGCGGCGCAGGCGGGCAGGCCCCACTGCGCCAGGCCGAGCCAGTCGAAGACGCCTTCGGCCACGACCGCCCACGAGGGCGCGGGGCCAAGCCGCCCCTGCCCGAGCACGGGCTTGGAACCTGGCAGCGACTGGAACCGGGGCGTCACGCCGGGGTCGATGGCCCGCCCCGCAAGCCAGCGCACGCGCCCGCCCGCGACCTCGGGGACGACGACCATGCCGGCGAAGCGCTCGCCCCGCTCCGTGAACAACCCCGAGTTCCTGAGCCGCTCCTCGCTGAAGCCGGCGCCCTCAAGGAAGCGCCGCAGCCCGCGTCCCGGCGCGTAGCCCAGGCCCAGGCGTGCAGCCGTCTCCAGGCGGATGCCCCGTGAGGCGAGGTAGCCCCTCGCCTCACGGCTGCGGCGCAGCTCCCCGCCGTAGAACCGGGCCGCCCCTGTCAGCAGCGCCGGGTCCCGCGAGGGCACCGGCGCGGGAGCTGGCCGGCGGTGCTTGGGGCTGACCACAGCGGTCGGCGGGGCGGCATCGAGCCGCCGGATCGCCTCGGGCAGGCTCAGGCCCTCGGCGCGCTGGAGGAAGTCCAGCACGTCGCCACCCTCGCCGCAGCCGAAGCAGTACCAGCGCTCCGTGTCGCCGTACACCGTGAAGCTGCCCTCGCGCTCTTCGTGGAAGGGGCAGACGCCCTGGCGGACGCGACCCCTACCCCGCAGTGGCACGCCCGCGCCTTCCACCACCTCGGCGAGGAGGTGGCGGCGCTTGAGGGCGGCGAGGTCGACCGGGGCGGTGCTGGCGGCGGCCGTCACGCGGAGCCTCCAGCCAGGGGCCGGAGCCCCCGCAGGCTGCGTCGCGAGGTGGTCTTGCCGGAACGCCAGCGCATCCCCAGGACGGCCAGCACTTCCAGGGTGCTGCCATCGCCACGGGGGGCGAGAACCGCCGCCCGTCCGATGTCAGGGCTGTAGACGAGCGCCCCGCCATCGGCGAAGCGCCTCTGTGCGAGGTCGAGCCACTCGGCGTACACCCAGCGTGTCTCGTGTGGTTCCGCCGCTGCCATGTCGACGCCGGCGAGGAGCGCCAGCGCCCCATCGAGGTCGCCCGCCTGCCGCAGCCGGCGCGCGTCGTGGACGTGGCGCGCGAGGCTCTGCTCGGCGGCCTCGGGGGCGCCCCCGAAGATGCTGTCGATGAGCCGGTCCACCAGGTCTTCGATGGTGGGCCGGGTTGCGGTCGTGAACGGAATGCTCGTGGTTGCGGTGGTCACTGTGGCCTCCTCGTTGTGGTGGTGGGTCGTGGGGTCGGTCGAATGAGTTGGCGGAGCACGAGCGCTCCCAGAACGAGGCCCGCCGCGTTCAGCGCGAAGAGCTCCAGGTCGCCGGTCAGGGGCAGCGGGCCTATCAGCAGGACCGCCGCCGCCAGCCGGGTGCGCCACCCCATGCGGGCGGCCGTCGTAATCGCTTCCGTGATGTGCATGCGTCTCTCCTCTGCGTGCATCTGGCCCACGCCCGCATCCACGGCGCGGAGGTCGTTGGTCGCTGGACACACTCCGCCCACGGTCGGATGCAGAACCGGGGAACGGGGGAGTGGCTTGTACCCGGACCCACCCGCGACTCGAACGTGCAGGGGCCGGGGAAGAAGGCGCAGATCGCCCAGGGTCTATTCGCAGTGAAGGAACGCTGGCGGCTGCGGGGATGTGGAGCGGCCGGCCTGCGACGATGTAATCGGCGGACGGCGCGCATGAGACGCAGCGAGGACTCGCCCTGGTGCATCCCTTGCGAGACACGGGCGAGCCCTCAGTTGTGCGTGGTGACGATGTGGCGTTGTTATGGGTGGGCGGCGCTCCGGGGTCTGGGAAACGGGCTTAGCGCGGAACGCACTTCCCCCACGGTCCCCCAGGTGCAGGTTTGCACTCTGGTCGTAGCTGCGGGCGAAGGGCTTATCACTCCACTTCGCAGCTCATCCCTCGTTGGCGATCCGTCGGGAGAGCGAAGCTCGATCCTTCTGGGTCATCCGGGCCGAGGAAGGAACCCCCAGGTTTCTCAGGCGGGAAACGCTGGAAAAGCCAGAAATCGAGGATGAGTATCGCCACAGGCTTGGAGCGTGCGCAACGGCTTTGGGGCGCTCACGGGCAAAGTCGTCGTTCCAGTTCGACGGAACCCTAAGCAGTTGCCGTTCTGGCACTGCCTCCCCGCCCTCCCGCATCTGCCACACGGCCCCTGGCCGAGGTGGCCACGAGGCCTTCCTGTCCACCAGACCGGAGGCTCGCCATGTCGCTTGAGATGCTTCCCCGGCCGCCTGGACGCGAAGGCCGCGCCCCTGGACGAGGGCGTCCCCTGCGGGTGGCGCTGGGCGCCCTGTCCATCACAGCAGCGTTGGCCGCTCTCATCGCCGCTCTGGTCGTGCTTGTGTCGGACTGCGCCGGCGGCCCGGATGGCGCCGACCCGGCATCCCTGCCCTCGGTCAGCCAGGCGTCGAGGAACGCTCGATCAGCACCATCAGGGCGGTCAGGCCCAGCAGCACCCCGGAGGTCAGGACCCGCCCCGCCCAGCGCCGCACCTCACCCCATGCACGCGCCCGCTGCGCGTCCTGCAGGGCCTTCCAACGCCAGCTGAGCTGACCGTGCCGCCACACGCCGCGCTGCGGAAACGCCGCCGGCGGCAGCGTCAGACGGTGCTCATCCAGCATCGCCACCTCCAGCTCCAGGATGCGCTCGTCCCGCCTGAGCCACTCCAGCCCCTTGCCCGGTCGTACGTGCACCTTCCACAGCCGGCGCCACTCCTCCACCAGCGGCCAGGCCTCGCCGTACACCTCCGCGTCGTCGGGGGCAGGGTCCTCAGTTACGAGGTCGGGGTACAGCCTCGGCGGTGAGTACTTCTTCGCTGGCTCCGGCTGCTGCTCCGGCCTCGCACCCTGGCCGGGACGCTCCGTGGACGGTACGTCCACCACCGGCATGCGCTGGGGCTCAGGCGCTTCCTGGGCACTCTGTCGCGCCGCCCGCGGGGGCGGACCGCCCACCACTGCTTCCCCGTCCACGGGCGCTTCCCTCAGGGCCTGGCTGGATTCCAGCCGCTCCAGTCGCCGTTCGAGGCGCTTCCATGCCTCGGCGTGTTCCTCCCGCAGCGCCTTCACCTCAGCGGTGACCGCTTCGCGGAGGACGCGCGCCTCCCGCTCCGGCACGGCCGTGTCCTCCTGCCGCCGTGGTCCCGCACTCAGCCTCCGCTCGAGCGCCGCGCGCATCAGCCTGGAGGGCGTTCCCCGTTTCAGGCTCGCCGCCAGCGTGCGCGGATCGACTGCCAGCGCCTCCGCCGTGCGGGCACGTCCCCGCTCGTGCACCAGCTCCCTCAGCAGCGCCATCAGCCGCTGGTCGTGCGTCTCCGCCGCATTCCCCTTCGTCGCCACATCCATCGGTCCTGCCCCTCCTTGACTGCCGTCACCCGGGTCTGGCGGGGTCTGCACACTTGCCCTTCGGGGGTGCAAAGTTGCGCTTTGCGCGTGGGACCCGCACGTCCGTGAAGAAGTTGGTTGCTTCCTGCCGGGGTTCCCGGAAACGCCTTGTTTCATGGGGTCAGGACCGGCATGCAACTTTGCAACCAACCCTCATATCCCTGTACACGTCGGGCGCCTCCAAAGAGGCCCCTTTCGGCAGCAAACGTGCGTCTCAGGAAACCACACCCAGCCGTCGTGAGGCAGGGCCTGACAGGGGGTTCACCCGCGAACCCCCTGTAGGTTCACAAGGGATCGCAGGCGAGAGATGGGAGGCAGGGCCGAAAGCAGATGAGCGCCCCGCCAGCAGGACTCTCTGACTCATTGCGAGCGGCAGAATGCACTCAATCTGCCACCTGCGCCTGCCGTAGCCCCAGACGACGGCCTCCTTGCTCAATCTGGTGACGGAGAATGCCTCGGCTGGTTGGACTGCTGGACGAGCAGGGTCTCACTGGCAAATTGGGTAGATTGGCGCCGCCAGAGACCGAGCGGGTTTCCTGCGGACCTAGTCCGACCCACGCAAGTATTACATGGCGATCGTTGGGTCTCCCCTCCCTAGTAGCAGTCCACTCGGCCCACCTCGGCCGGGACGCAAGTGGCGCTGGCGGCATGCGCCCCAGACCACCCGGTCCTCTCCACGCTGAAGCGCTATTGGGGCTAGCTGACTCAAGGCCACCTGCGAGTTGCGGTGACGTTGTAGCTCAAGCCGAAGCGCACACCCTCGATTCCGAGGCTGGCGGTTGCCGTCGACTAACCCGGCGGGAACCAACGAGGGCAGAAGCCCGGCGCGACCAAGCCTGGTGGCAGACAGTCATGTTCAAGTATCTACGTGGTCTACTACTAGTGATTATTCTGTGATGCCGACGTGATAATTCGGTGATTACCGCAGAGGACTACTTACACCTATACCGGCCGTCATCTAAGTTCCCTTCCCCGTGCAGATTTCCAGGGCATGCCCTGCGAACCATCGAGGAGACATGCAACTCCGGCACGTCAGGAAAGGAACACCTTCGTGAAAACACTCGGCATGGCGATCCTACTCGCACTCACTTCAGCATCCTTCGTCATGGCCCTGGGGCCATGGAACAGCGACACCGCCCAGGGAGCGGGAGAGCTTGAGGCCCAGGGCAGGACGGGGGGCCTGATGATGCGCTGGGAGCCGCCGTCAACCCTTCCCGAAGAACCGTTGACGGGCTACCAGTTGCGCCACCGCCCGCAGACCACCTCGCAGACACCAACCTGGACAACGGTTGATGTCGGGGTGGTAACGAGCTACCGGGTGACTGGCCTGCGCGACGGGACGACACACGACGTCGAGGTAGCAACGAGGACCGCGCAGGGGGTCGGGACCTTCTACGCGAGCACCACGGGCACGCCTGGCGCCTCGCAGTGCGAGTCGGGGACTGCCGTCTCGGATCCCGCGAACAACTCCGGTCTTGTGGAGGACTGTGAAACGCTCTTGGGCTTGAAGTCCGAGTTGGCGGGAACGGCCACTCTCAACTGGAGCGCCAGCACGCCAGTCACCAGCTGGGAGGGCGTCCGCGTGAGCCGCTCACTGAGCCGTGTCACGTCTCTCTATCTGCGCTACAACCAGTTGACGGGAAGCATTCCCGTGGAGCTGGGCCAGTTGAGCAACTTGACGCAACTCAATCTGAACGGCAACCAACTGACGGGGAGCATTCCCGCGGAGCTGGGGCAACTGAACAACCTGCATCATTTGAGTCTGGACTACAACCAGTTGACGGGGAGCATTCCCGTGGAGCTGGGGCAACTGAGCAACCTGACGTCTCTCGATCTGGGCTCCAACGGGTTGACGGGGAGCATTCCCGCGGAGCTGGGACAACTGAGCAACCTGAGTACTTTGCATCTGGGCCGCAACCAGCTGACGGGGAGCATTCCCGCGGAGCTGGGACAACTGAGCAACCTGACGTTGTTGTATCTGAGCCGCAACCAGCTGACGGGGAGCATTCCCGCGGAGCTGGGACAACTGAGCAACCTGACGTTCTTGTATCTGAGCCGCAACCAGTTGACGGGGAGCATTCCCGTGGAGCTGGGGCAACTGAGCAACCTGAGTACTTTGCATCTGGGCTCCAACGGGTTGACGGGGAGCATTCCCGTGGAACTGGGGCAACTGAGCAACCTGAGTACTTTGTATCTGGGCTACAACGGGTTGACGGGGAGCATTCCCGTGGAGCTGGGGCAACTGAGCAACCTGACGTCTTGGCATCTTTACAATAACCGGTTGACGGGGAGCATTCCCGTGGAGCTGGGGCAACTGAGCAACCTGACGTCTCTCGATCTGAGCAGCAACGAGCTGACCGGTCGGATCCCGGGGGAATTGGGAGGCCTGACTAACCTGACGGCCCTACACCTCGGCGACAACAGGCTGACCAGCTCGATCCCTGCGCAGCTAGCTCAACTGACCGACCTGTCCGTCCTAGACCTCGCTCCCAACGAGCTGACCGGCTGGATCCCCGTGGGGCTGGGGCAGTTGAGCAACCTGAGGGTCCTATCCCTCGCTAGCAACAGGCTAGAAGGTTCCATACCTGTGGAGCTAGCTCAACTGACCAACCTGTCCGTCCTAAACCTCGCTTACAACGAACTTACCGGCTCGATTCCCGCAGAGTTGGGCGGCCTCAGCAACCTGCGGGGCCTATCTCTGGACGGCAATCAGTTGACCGGCTTGATTCCCACAGAACTAGGGAGGCTGAGCATACTGGCCCGACTGCGCCTGGGTGGGAACGAGCTGACCGGTCCCATCCCAGTGGAACTGGAAGGACTTGCCGAACTCAGGGACCTGGATCTCGAAGACAACCAGTTGAGCGGTTCGATCCCCGACGGTTTGGGGATTCTCGAGTCCCTCACCACCACGCGACTCACTGGCAACCAGTTCACAGGGTGCCTGCCGCCGGGCCTGCGGCAGCTTGAGCATGACGGTCCAACAGCCATTGCCCTTGCCGACTGCCCCCTTGTGACGATTTCTGCCGCCACCTCACCCGTGGGGGAGGGTACAAGCGCATCGTTCACTGTCACGCGCGCAGGGGGTACCCTGTCGGACCCCCTCACTATCGGCCTGAGCGTGACCGAGAGCGGGGACACCGTCAGCGGCGTGGCGCCCAGTTCCGTGACGATCCCAGCAAACCAGGTGAACGCCGACGTCACGATCGCGACCGCGAACGACACGACGGACGAGACGAACAGCGTGATTACTGTCGCGATCACGCGGGACAGCAGCTATGCCCGTGGCAGCGAGGCCTCTGCCGACGTTACCGTGGCCGACGACGACTTGCCGACGGTGACGATCGCCGCAAACGGCAGCCCCGTTGACGAGGGGGCGAACGCGTCCTTCACGCTCACGCGTACCGGGGATACGACCGCGAGCCTCGTTGTGCCCGTGGGTGTGGCTGAGACCGGCGCGACCATCACTGGAACCCCGCCGGCCTCGGTGACGATCCCGGCAGGCCAGACCTCGGTGAACGTCACCGTCGCCACGGAGGACGACACCGACCCCGAGAGCGACAGCGTCATCACCGCCACGCTCTCCGCCAGCACGCTGTACGACCTCGGTCACGACTCTTCGGCTGAGGTAACGGTGCAGGACGACGACCCACTGGTGTCGTTCATGGCGCCGGATGACATCATTGAGGGCGAGAACGCCGTCTTCACGTTCGAGCGTGTGGGCGGCGTCTCGCACGAGCTCGTGGTGAGCGTGAGCGTCCTTTCAACGGGGGACTTCCTCTCCGGGACGGCTCCGACCACGGTGACCTTCACTGCGGACTCGACAACGGCCGACCTGACGATCGACACGGTCGACGACAGCATCCCCGAGGTCGACGGGAGCATCGCCGTGCTCCTCCGGCAGGGCACGAACCCGCACTTCAGCATCACAGACACCCTGCCGCGAATAACCACGGTTCGGGACAACGACCGTCCCACCGTCACGATCGCCGCGGTGACGACGCCTGTCGATGAGGGCGGCATTGCCATCTTCCGGGTGACGGCCACGGGCGGCGTGATTGTGGAGGCGTTGACGGTCCCCGTCACAGTGAGCGACACGATGGTCAACGCCGGGACACCGCCGCCGACCTCGGTGACGCTGCCGGCCACCCAGCGGTCGGTCGACATCAGCATCCCCATTGAGGACCACACCGACCTCGAGAGCGACCGCGTCATCACCGCCACGCTCTCAGACGGCCCGCTGTACGACCTCGGTGACGACTTCTCAGCCACGGTGACGGTGACGGTGCGCGACGACGACCCGCTGGTGTCGTTCATGGCGCCGGAGGCGATCACCGAGGGCGAGAACGCCGTCTTCACGTTCGAGCGTGTGGGCGGCGTCTCGCACGAGCTGGAGGTGAGCGTGAGCGTCCTTCCCACGGGCGACTTCTTCGCCGGGCCGGCGCCCGACTCGGTGACCTTCGCCGCGGGCTCGACGACGGCCGATCTGACGATCGACACGGTCGACGACAGCACCCCCGAGGCCGACGGCAGCATCGCCGTGCTCCTCCGGCAGGGCGTGGACTACAACGTCACAGGCACGCTCCTGCAGCAGGTGTCGGTCCAGGACAACGACCGCTCGACGGTCACCATCACCGCGCTCGCCTCGCCGGTCGACGAGGGCAATGCCGCCGTCTTCCGGGTGACGCGCACGGGTGGCACGATCACCGAGGCGCTCACGGTCGCCGTCGCGGTGACCGAGACCGGAAGTATGATCAGCGGCACTGCCCCGACATCGCTGACCATCGCCGCCAACCAGACCTCGGCGGACCTGTCAGTCCCGACCTACGAGGACAAGACGGCCGAGGTCGACAGCGTCGTCACGGCAACGCTGTCAGGCGGGAGCACCTACGATCTCGGGACCACAGCGTCGGCGGCAGTGACCGTGACCGACGACGACCTGCCGGCGCTGACCATCACCTTCGACGACACCTCGCCCATTGAGGAGGGGACCACGGCGTCGTTCACGGTGACGCGCACGGGCGTCACGTCCGAAGCGCTGACGATCAACGTGAGCGTGCTGGAGACGGGGAACATGATCGCCGGCACGCCGCCGACCACCTTGGTGTTCGCCGCGAACGAGGCCACGGCCGACCTCGACATCGACACCGACGACGACAGCGTGGACGAGCCAGACAGCACCATCTTCGTGGGGGTGACGCTGCCCAATGAACGTCGCAGCCGTACGCCCCCCGACCTGGTGTCGGTGGTCGTCACGGACAACGACTAAGGCCACGACCGCTTCCCGGCCCGAGGTCACCGGAGCCAGCAGGGAGGCCATCGCCACGTGGCGGTGGCCTCCCTTGCTCACGGTATCTGCGGGAGAATGGTTGTCGGCACAGAGGAGCGGACCCCCTCTTACTCGCCACCCGATTCCAGGGATTCCTGGCGGCCGTGCACCTCTGGGACCGCCCAGATGGCCGCCTCGGTGACCGCGATCCAGTAGGTGGTTCCCTGCTGGAACGTAGCGAGCGTGTTGAGTCCCGGCACATTCTCCAAGCCGGGGAAGAACCCTTTCCAACTCTCCGCTGCCTCGTCCCACTCGTAGATGACGAGCACCCTGTTCGAGAGCCAGGCTTCGCGCAGGGCATCCGCCACGGGTATGCCATCGTCGCTGGGCCACTCGAACGATGTCCACGTAGGGCTCAGCGCAAGTTCCGTCACCCAGGGCTCGAGAGTCACGAGGTAGGTCTTTTCCCGGCTGCCATCTGCCGATGTCACCATCACTTTGATCTCGCGGGTACCTGCAAGAGATACCTGGTGACCACTGGTCTCCGCATCAGCGTCACCGGGTGTCACGGCGATGGTCGCTCGGGGCTGCGACGCCTGGGCTGCCACCGTCGTCTGGGTGACAGCATCACGCGGGATGGATTCGTACGTGGCGATGTTCGGCGCAAACTCCCCAATGTCGAGGCCGCTCAGGGTGAGCGAGGCAAGGCGGGCGTCGATGGCGTCCGGCATGTTGTAGGAGTAGACCTTGTCGTCGCTCTGATCGGCCACGTACATCACGTCGCCGTCGGACCAGATACCGCGGGGACTGTTGTTGCTGGAGCTGGAGAGGTGGGTGAAGTCCTCGTCCCTGACCCGTTCGAGGCTGGCATCCTCACCTGCCGCTTCCGCCTCGTTGCGGGTGGGGAGACGGTAGGCGAAGAGGCGCCGCGGGCTTGAGCCAGGGTCGGAGACCCAGAGCGTGACGCCGTCGGACCAGATGCCACGGGGAGAGCTGTTGGAAGAGTCGAGGGCGTATTCAGCCAAGATTGCGCCCGTCTCGAGATCGTAGGCGAAGACGGCGTTGCGACGGTCGTCGAGCACCCACACGACACCGCCGTCAGACCAGATGCCGCGCGCGGCGCCATTGCGCTCGTCCAGCTCGATGTCGCGACCCTCGAGGCGTTCGCCGGTGGCAAGGGCGTAGGCGAATAGGCGGTCACGGCCGCTGTCGCTGACCCAGATAACGGTCCGGTCGGACCAGACGCCACGGGGGGCGCGGTTGTGCTCGTCGAGGGCGAACTCGCGGTCTTCGACGCGCTCGCCGCCCTTGAGGTCGTAGGCGTAGACGGCGTCGTCGGCGCCGTCGCCGTTCTCGAGGAGCCAGAGCGCGGTGCCGTCAGACCACATCCCGGTGGGTTTGTCGTGGTCGGCTTCGAGCTCCTCGAGATCGTGCTTCACCGTCCACTCGTAGTCGACATCGCTTGGGCTGGGTCCCGATGGTCCGCCGCCGCCGCCCCCGCCGCCGGTGATGATGATGATGGGTGGGCCAACTGGCCCCCCTGCGACGTTGATGGTCACATCGATGCTTGCGCGGCCACCGTTTCCGTCGTCGGCGGTAACGGTCACTTCGTACGACGACTGGACGGAGCGGTCCAACCTCGTACCTGACGCGAGGATGATCTGGCCGGACTTCACGCCAATGTCGAAGGTGTCGGCATCGGTCCCGGCGAGGCCGTAGCTCACGGCGTCGTCGTCGCGGTCGGTAGCGGTGACAGGCAGGCCGACGGCGTTGCCGGGCTCCGTGCTCTCGGGGACCGTGAGGGTCGCCGTGGCCGCCCCGAACGCAGGCCAGTCGTTCACCGAAGTGACCTCCACCGAGACCAAGCCCTCAACGCGAAAACGGCCGTCGGAGATGGTGTAGGTGAAGCTGTCGTCGTCGTGGGAGTCGGCTTCTGGGGTGTACAGAATCATCTTGTCGGCCAGGACACGCACGCTGCCGTGGCGGGGCGCCAGGCCACCGAGGCCGACGCGCAGAGGCCGGTCCTCGGGATCGGCGTCGTTGGCGAGCACATTGATGGCGACCGGCGTGTCCTCCTTCGTTGTAGCCATGTCGATGCCGGCTACAGGTGGTTCGTTGACGTCGACGACCGTGATGGTCAGCGGGATACTGCTGTTGGCGCCCAGATCGTCGGTTGCAGTGACCGTGCCGGTGTACGAAGGCGTGTCCTCGCGGTCGAGGGCGACCCCGGCGCCTACTGTGACCTGACCACTGTTCGGGTCGATTTCGAAGTCGGGCGCGCCGGTGAGACTGTAGACGGGAGCGGGGTGGTCGGGGTCCACGGCTGTGACCGCTGCGCCAACATTGTCACCCGGCATGGCGGCTTCGGAGACCAAGCGGGCAACGGCGGTCACTCCAAAGTCCGGCGCATCGTTGACCGCCCCGATGGTCACGTCGACCGTGCCCGTGTCCGTCAACCTCCCGTCCGAGATGGTGTAGGTGAACGTTGCGGCGCCGTGGTAGTCGCGATCGGGTGTGTAGGTAATGGTCCGCCGGTTCGGGCCCATCACCGCGGTGCCGTGCCGCTGCGGCCCCGCACCGACGGCCGTGACAGTCAGACCTCCACTGTCAGGATCGCTGTCGTTGTCGAGGACGGAGATGGTAACGGGCGTGTCCTCGTCGGTGGTGGCGTCGTCCCGGTCTGCCTCCGGCGCCTCGTTCACGTTGGTGACGCTAATGGTGACGTCGATGCTGTCACTTGCCTCCGAAGGGTCCTTGGCGGTAACGGTGACCTCGTGGGGAGTCACCCCCTCGTGGTTGAGGTCCGCATCCTCCGCTACGCGGATCTGGCCGTCCGCCCCGTCGATTGTGAAGAGATCTGACCCCGAGATGGCGTAGGTCAGCCGGTCGCCGCTGTCCGCGTCGCTGGCGGTTACGGGTCGGCCGACGGTGGCCGGGTGCGGTGAGTTCTCTTCTATCTCCCGCGTGGTGCTCACGTCGGCAAAGTCGGGCGGAGTGTTGCTGATGGGCGCTGCCTTGACGGCGTTGCTCGACGTCTTAGCGAGGCTCTTCCCGGAGCCGTGGCCGTCCGTGTAGGTGGCGGTCACCCGCAGGTAGTGGTTGAGGTCGCCGGCGGCAGGCGTGTAGCTGGAGGTAGTGGCCGTCGCGATCACCGTCCAGGTGCTGCGGTTCGTTGAACGCTCCCACTTCCACGTCGTCGTCTGGATGGTATCGGGGTCCGTCAGTGTCGCGCTGAGAGCGGTTCCCACCTGCGGCTGCTCGGGGAGCGTGAGCGCGCCCACTTCGTCCACGTTCGTGACAGTGACAGTCACGCCCTGCGTGTCGGTGGCATCGCCGTCGGAGGCGTTCACCGTGACGTTGTAGATGTTGTCGCCGCCCGCGTCCCGGGCGTCCTCGTAGTTGGGCGAGGAGGTGAAGGTGAGCACGCCGCCGGTGATGCCGAAGCGCGTCGCATCGGCGCCGGTGAGCGACCAGATGACAGTGTCGTTCTCGGGGTCGGCGGCGGTGTACGTGGCGACTGTTCCCGTCGCGTTCTCCGCGAAATTGACGGTCGCATCGCCGGTGATGACCGGCGGTCCGTTCACCTCCCCGACGGTCACGATGACATCGAAACGACCCCCGTTGTTCTTGCTGTCACGGGCGATGATGGCGACTTCGTACATGTGGTCGCCGTTGGCATCGGGCCGAGCCGTCAGGTCGGGCGGTTCCGTGAAGCTGAGGGCGCCGACCGGGCTGATCTCAAAGTATTCGCGGTCCGGGCCCGCGTTGCCAATCCAACGGGTGTCGTCGCCTTCGGGGTCGGTGGCGGTGTAGTTGCCGACGAGCTTGTCCCCGTGCTCCTCGACCGTGACGCGTGAGGGACCGGTGATGATGGGCCCCTCGTCCACGTTCGTAATGTTCACGGTTACATCGAGCGTGCCCGTGTTCAGGCCATCGAAGGCCTGCAGGGTGATCTGATATTGGCTCTTGGTCTCGTAGTCGGGCGGGGTCTTGAAGGTGAGGACCCGGCTCACGGGGTTGATATCGAACGCCGAGCCGTCGGTGCCGGCCACGGACCACGTGGCGCCCTGGAACTCGGGGTCGTTAGCCCCATGGCTGTCAGATACACGGGCACGGCTATTCTCCGGGAAGTCGATCGTCGTCGGACCAAAGAGGATAGGTGTCTCGTTGACACCCAGGACGTACACCAAGACCCGCAGTGCCCCGGTCTGCTCCCCCGCGGTCGCGCGGACGGTAACGACGTACACGTTGTTCTCGTTGTCGTCAGCAGCTGCCTCGTAGTCGGGCGGAGTCCGGAAGCTCAGATCCCCGAACTGGCTGATGTTGAAGTCTTCGGCGTCGGTCCCCTCAAGCGACCACGTGAATGTGGTCGCAGCGCCCTCGGGGTCGGTCGCGGTGTACGTGGCCACCGTTCCCTCGATGTTTTCGGAGAGCCGCAGCTGGTCCAGGCCGCTGATGCTCAGCGGCTGCGCGGCGACCGTGACATCGATGATCACCGCGATGGTGCTATCGACAACCCCGTCGTCCAGGTCGCCGTTCTCGTCCTTCTCGTCGCTCACGCCGACAGTGACAATGTGGGTCGTGGCCACCGCCCGATCCAGCGCCACAAAGTTGACCAACTGCCCGCTGGGGAAAATCCCGAAGTCGGTGTTGCCGATGATGGAGTAGGTCACTGTGTCACCGTCCGGATCGGTCGCCGTCACGGGTTCGCCGATGAAGCGCAACTCGTACGGGGTCTCGCTCTGACTGCGGGTAGCGGTCGCGGCCGGGAACGCCGGAGGCCGGTTCTGGACGGCGGGCGTTCCCGTTGCGGTCGCAGACCAGGGGCCGTCGCCCGTAGTGTTCGCGGCCCGCACCTCCACGTCGTACGAGACCTCGTTGGTGAGGCTCTCGATGGTGTACTGCAGGGCGCCGTCGCCGCTCCTCCAGGCCGGTGGTGAGGCGACATCCCATTTGTCGTCGGCATTGTCGGTCGCGTCGGTGCGGATGGAACGGACGTCGTACTGCTCGATGAGCGCCGACCCCGTGCTGGGCCGATGCCACGCGACGTGCAGCCGTTCGTGGTCGGCGGACACGCTGGTCGATGCCGGCGCGGCGGGCACGACGTTTGGCTTGATTGAGATGAACGCGTCTGACCACGGGCCCGCGCCGCCCGAGTTCACCGCCCGCACCTGCAGGTCGTACTGCACGTCCGCCTCCAGGCCGGTGAGCGCAAACGGGGAAGCGTCCGAGGTCGCGACCGCGTTCCGCACTGTCCAGTTGCCATCTGAGAAGTCGGAAGCGTCCGAGCGGATGTAGCGCAGGTCGTACCCCGTGATGGCGGACGTGCCGGTATCGGTGGGAGCGGTCCAGTTGATGGTCAGCGAGGTTCCGCTCTGGCTCGCGGAGACGCCCGTGGGAGCGGCCGGCCGAACCCCGTGGCCGTAGATCCTCAGGCTCCACGACTTCAGCGCGCCCACATGACCAGGATTGTGATCCGTGATCCTCAGGGTCCACTCGCCCGCCGCCGGCTCGCCGAGGTGGCGGGACGAACCGAAGCGGAACGCCGACCGGAACTCGTACTGGAAGCGGAAGAAGTCGTGCACCCTCGACTTGTCTATCGCCGGCACGATCTTCGAGATGGCGCCCGAGGGGGACACCAATTCGATCTCGAGGTCCCGGATGAATGCGTGGTCCCACTCGGTGTTGATCTCGACGAACTCGACGAACTCGATGTACGAGTCGAAGGTGACCGAGGATGACACCGATGTGGGTGTGGACCCGTCAACGGCGTCGGGAATCCGCAGGTTGACGGTGCTCGAAGCCACTTCGGCCTCTCGCATGGTCGGAGGCAGGAGGGTCCAGGTCCTGGCGAGGGCGACCGCCGCCCCGGCATCGACGGCGCCGAAGCCGTACGAGTGGTTGAACGAGTACCGGCCCGGGGCCGAACCGTACTTCACGGCGCCTTGCTCCCAGCCGGAGTCGGTGGCGTGGTTCTTGCGCGCGGAGTTGGCCAGGATGAGCTTGACGTCGCGCCAGGTCAGGCTGGTGTTTTCGGCGCGGATGAGGGCGGCCACACCCGAGACGATCGGGGCGGCAGCCGAGGTGCCCGCGAACGCGTCCGTATAGCGGTTGCCGGGATCGGTCGTGGTGATGTGCCGGGTGCCACCGCTGCCATCCCCGGACGGCGCGCAGACCCAGAGGCTGGCGCCCACGTCGGAGTAGACGGCCCTCCGATCGTTGTAGCCGATCCCGCAGACCGTGGTGACAGCGAAGGAGTTCCGCAACTCATCCAGGTTGGTGTTGTCACCACTCCTGTATCCGTTGCCCGCGCCCCAGACGTAGAAGGCCCCTTTCCCGCCGTAACCGCTGGTAACGCCTTCGCGCACGGCCAGTTCCAGGACTGCGGACGCTGTCTTGGGGACTGCGCTGTTGCCGCTCACCCAGCTGTTGTTGTAGACGGCCGTGACGGCCCGCTCGTGGGCCATCGCTTCGGCTTTCTTGGCCTCGTCCGCCCAACGACGCCCGTCGGTCAGGTCATAGGCGTAGATGGTGGCCCGTGGCGCGACCCCACGGACGCCAACGTCGTTGTCGCGCGCTGCGATCAGCCCGGCGACTTTCGTCCCATGGTCGGACCGCGGGTTCGCGATGTCGCCCCCCGGGGCGTAGCTCGCGTTCCGCGAGGTGTCCACGTTGTCGGCGAGGTCCTCATGCGTGGAGCGCAATCCGGAATCCAAGACGGCCACGTTGATACCTTCCCCCTTGTTGGTGGCCCAGACCTCCTCGACGTTGATGTCCTGCCCGCCGCCCGACCCCAGCTGATTGGTGTTGTTGAGATGCCACTGGCATCCGTACCAGGGATCGCTCATCGGCGTCGTCAGTCCGGTGCATTTCTCGACCGTGCGGAGATATTCGGTGTCCTCGTACGCCGATATCAGGTACATCCCCGGGAAATCCGATGGCGGCGCCTCCAGCTTGATGTCGTACGTCCCCGCAGCCAGCCGGCCCCACAGTCTTCCGTACAGGTCGTTGCCACCTGTCACGAGGAATTGTTCCTTCGTAATCGCGAAGAGCGGGATCTCGGTTCCCTGATCGAGCACGGTCACTCGAGGGGCCGGGCGCGTCGCAGATCTGAAATGCAAGAGTTCGATGCCGATGTACTTGTCCTCATCCAACGTGAGGCCGAAGTACTCGACCTTGTTCGGATCCGATACCCGGCCCACCTCGGGCCTCAGCAACGCGAGCGGCACCGCAGTCGCCGCCGTACTCCCCGGATCGCTCCCTGTGCGAATCACCATGGTGTAGGGCTGGATGCCTTTAAACGAAAGGAACAGCTGCACCTTGATGTAGTACGTACCGGCGGGTAGAGGCGCGGCCGCGTTCCCCATGATCCTGTTGTTGAATCCGGTTTCGCGAAGCAGATACGAGTGAGATGCGAAGACGCTGGACTCGGCCACGTCGTCGCCGTTTGAGTCGAAGATCCACCCCCTCAACTGGCTGTCGCTCAGCAACATCACCCAGACATCTGTGGCCTCTGTGAGGACCAGCTTGAAGATGTCTTCGCTCCCGTCTTCCCAGCTCGGACCGACCAGCCCGGGCGTGATTGAGTTGAGTGCGACGTCGGTCGCCGTCCCGATGCTGTTGCCGGGATCGGTCACCGCCTGCGTGTGCAGCGTGTACCTCCCGGCGGCCGCACCCGTCTCGGTGTAGACCCGCAGGTAGTACGTCCCGGCTTGCGTCCGGTAGCGCAGGCTGAAGTTCAGCGGGTTGTCTCCGAAGAACCCATGCTCGTTCTGTAGCAGAAACTGCCCTTCCGCTGAGTAGAGTTCGCCAGTGGTGTCGACGTCTCCGGTGGTGTAGGCCCAGAGGTCGGTGTCGGCTGTCAGGTCTATGCGGAAGTAGTCGGAGTCGGAGTCGCTGCTGAGGCGGCCCGGCAGGGGAGTGCCCACCGCCACGAGCGTGCCACTGGTGCGCGCGTTCGCATGGTCGGGCGTCGTTGCCGTCCGCGGGGTCGACCAGTTGCCCAGCTCCGTCGCATTCTCGGCCTGAACGCGCACGTCGTAACCCGTGCCGTCGTGAAGCCCCGTCAGCGTGTACGAGAGCTCGTCCGCGCTCAACTCATCGTCGACGAGGGTCCAGTTGGCGTCGGCCTTGTCTGCCACCGAGCTCTCGATGTAGCCCACGTGGTAGGCCTGAATCGCCGACCCGCCAGTGACTGTGGGAGCGCTCCACGTCACCGTCAATGTGTTCGTGGTAGCGCTCACCTGCGTGAGCGAGGGCGCCCCCGGCGCCGTTTGCGCCACCGCCCGGCTTGAGGCGCCCACCAGTGCGCAGGCGAGGACCGTTGCGACCAGGATGAGCGCGCGCGTCCTCAATTGAGCACCAGTTCGGAGCGCCAGTTGGGGCTGGAGATGACGACGCCCTCGAGCCCCGCGAGGGCGTTCGCCAGCTCAAGTGAGGGGAGCCCGGGGGCCGTCTCGATGAGGAAGGCGTTGACGGTGAACGTCATATCCTGCACACCGGTGCGGGCGATCCCGCGACTCGCGAAGAACGCGTCGACGCGGGCCTCATCCCAGCTCCTGTCGAGCACGAGAATGACTCCGCCGGGCAGGGTTGCGAGCTGCCCGGATTCAGTGCGAAACACCGGCTCCGAGTTCGCCTCGGTGTGGCGGGGCTGGCTCTTGACGATGCTCTCCCCGCCCCCGTCTCTGACCACGACGTCACGGTTCGTGTTCTCGCTGCTCGCTTGCAAGACCCAGTCGCTCCGCATCCACACGCGTCGGGTGACACCGCCGTCGTCCCAGGTGTGGAGGACCTCGTGCTCGTCGGGGTCAAGGAACGTCGGCGCCGCCTGAGTACCGAGATCCTCCACGGGCTCGCTGACCGCAAACCCGGAGCCGCCCGCCACGGGCGGGCGCTGTGTACCGACCTCGACTGTCGCCGTCGGTGTTGCAGGCGGAGCAGTGGCCGGTGGCGTCGCGGATGGCGTGGCGGATGGCGTGGGGCTTGCGGGTACCGAGGCGGTGCCTGGAGTTGCTGCGGGTTCCCGCTCGTTGCCGGGTGGGGAAGCATCTGCCGTTACCGGTGTGGGCGTCCGGGAGGCGGCCGTGGCGGTCGCCGGCTCGCCCCTGCCGGGGGGAGGGGCAGAGGCGGGCGTCGGCGTGGAGGTTGTTGCCGGGGGCGTAGCGGGGGTGACTGCGGCCGTTGCCGTCGCGGGTGGGATGCCGGGGGTGGAGGGTGGCAGTGCTGGGGGCTCCGGTGCCGGCTCCCCGCAGCCCGCGACGGCCATCGCAGCAACCACGATGAGCCCGCAGGCTGTGGCAGAGAGGACTGTACGCAAGTGTGCAACCCTCCCCCAAGACCTTCCTGCGACACGAAAGAACTGTGAAAAGAGTCCGTGCCAACGCCAGTGATGACACAACACCAACTGGTCGCACTCCCTTGGTGCGTCCCCACGCCAGCCCCACGGGCCTACAACCCCACAAGAGCCAACAGACACGCGTAGACCGGATGGGCGAACAGTAGTCACGAAGGATTCTACAATTTGGCTGTGATTTATTTGTGAGTTATCGGTGATTTTCAAGTGACGTTTCGGTGATTCCCACCGAGAACTACTTACATCTAGCCTGACCAAACCCCAGGCTCCCTCCCCGTGCCACCTCTCCAGAGCATGCCCTGCGAACCATCGAGGAGACATGCAACTCCGGCACGTCAGGAAAGGAACACCTTCGTGAAAACACTCGGCATGGCGATCCTACTCGCACTCACTTCAGCATCCTTCGTCATGGCCCTGGGGCCATGGAACAGCGACACCGCCCAGGGAGCGGGAGAGCTTGAGGCCCAGGGCAGGGCGGGGGGCCTGATGATGCGCTGGGAGCCGCCGTCAACCCTTCCCGAAGAACCGTTGACGGGCTACCAGTTGCGCCACCGCCCGCAGACCACCTCGCAGACACCAGCCTGGACAACGGTCGATGTCGGCGTGGTAACCAACCACCGCGTGAGTGGGCTGACCGATGGAACGACGTACGACGTGGAGGTAGCGACGAGGACCGCGCAGGGAGTCGGGACCTTCTACGCGAGCACCACGGGCACGCCGGGCGCCTCACAGTGCGAGTCGGGGACTGCCGTCTCGGATCCCGCGAACAACCCCGGTCTTGTGGAGGACTGTGAAGTACTCCTTGCCGCCAGGGACACGCTCGCCGGGACGGGCACGCTCAACTGGAGCGCCAGCACGCCAGTCACCAGCTGGGAGGGCGTCCGCGTGAGCCGCTCACCGAGCCGTGTCACGTCTCTCTTTCTGCGCTACAACGGGCAGCTGACGGGGAGCATTCCCGTGGAGCTGGTGCAGTTGAGCAACCTGACGTCTCTCGATCTGGACGGCAACCAGTTGACGGGGAGCATTCCCGTGGAGCTGGTGCAGTTGAGCAACCTGACGTCTCTCGCTCTGAGCAGGAACGAGCTGACGGGGAGCATTCCCGTGGAGCTGGGGCAGTTGAGCAACCTGCAGTATTTGTATCTGCACGGCAACGAGCTGACGGGGAGCATTCCCGTGGAGCTGGGGCAGTTGAGCAACCTGATGCAGCTATCCCTGGGCGGCAACGAGCTGACGGGGAGCATTCCCGTGGAGCTGGGGCAGTTGAGCAACCTGATGCAGCTATCCCTGAGCAGCAACGAGCTGACGGGGAGCATTCCCGTGGAGCTGGGGCAGTTGAGCAACCTGACGTCTCTCGATCTGAGCAGCAACGAGCTGACGGGGAGCATTCCCGTGGAGCTGGGGCAACTGAGCAACCTGAGGACTCTCTATCTGAGCAACAACCAGTTGACGGGGAGCATTCCCGTGGAGCTGGGGCAGTTGAGCAACCTGACGCGGCTATCCCTGAGCGGCAACGAGCTGACGGGGAGCATTCCCGTGGAGCTGGGGCAGTTGAGCAACCTGACGTGGCTGTTCCTGAGCAACAACGAGCTGACCGGCACGATCCCCACTGAGCTGGGGAACCTGACCAACCTGACGAACCTAGACCTGAGGTACAACGACCTAACCGGCACGATCCCCACTGAGCTGGGGAACCTGACCAACCTGACATGGCTGTTCCTGAGGTCCAACGACCTAACCGGCACGATCCCCACTGAGCTGGGGAACCTGACCAACCTGACCGACCTGAGCCTGGGGTCCAACGACCTAACCGGCACGATCCCCACTGAGTTGGGGAACCTGACCAACCTGACATCGCTGACCATGGGTCCAACGACCTAACCGGCACGATCCCCACTGAGTTGGGGAACCTGACCAACCTGACATTGCTGGAACTGGGGTCCAACGACCTAACCGGCACGATCCCCACTGAGTTGGGGAACCTGACCAACCTGATATACCTGTACCTGGGGTCCAACGACCTAACCGGCACGATCCCCACTGAGTTGGGGAACCTGACCAACCTGACCAACCTGGACCTGGAGTCCAACGACCTAACCGGCACGATCCCCACTGAGTTGGGGAACCTGACCAACCTGATATACCTGACCCTGGGGTCCAACGACCTAACCGGCACGATCCCCACTGAGTTGGGGAACCTGACCAACCTGACATGGCTGGACCTGGAGTCCAACGACCTAACCGGCACGATCCCCGACGACCTAGCGCATGAAGACTTCCGTTGGCTCAATCTGGGGGGCAATGAATTCACAGGTTGCGTGCCGCCAGCACTGACGTTCGCAAAGGGCAGCGATGTGAGCACATTGGGACTCCCGGACTGCCCGGTCGTAACCATCACCACAACTTCTGCGCCAGGCAGCGAGGGCGCGAGTCTCTCGTTCACTGTCGCGCGCTCCGGCGGAACGCTGTCGGATGTCCTCACACTGAGCCTGAACGTGGCCGAGAGCGGCGACATGATCAGCGGATCCGCTCCGAGTTCGGTGACGATCCCCTCAGGCGAGACCTCCGCCACCGTCACCGTCGCGACGGTGAATGACACCACACCAGAGGCGGACAGCGTGATCACAGCCGCAATCGCGCGAGACAGCGGCTACGCCCGCGGCAGTGATTCGTCCGCCGAGGTCACCGTGACGGACGATGACCTGCCGACGGTGACGATCGCCGCAAACGGCAGCCCCATCAGCGAGGGGGAGAACGCGTCCTTCACGCTCACGCGTACCGGGGATACGACCGCGAGCCTCGTTGTGCCCGTGGGTGTGGCTGAGACCGGCGCGACCATCACTGGAACCCCGCCGGCTTCGGTGACGATCCCGGCAGGCCAGGCCTCGGTGAACGTCACCGTCGCCACGGAGGACGACACCGACCCCGAGAGCGACAGCACTATCACGGCCACGCTCACGGCCGGCACGGCCTACCGGCTTGGTGACGACTTCTCAGCCACGGTGACGGTGCGGGACGACGACCCGCTGGTGTCGTTCATGGCGCCGGAGGCCATCACCGAGGGCGAGAACGCCGTCTTCACGTTCGAGCGTGTGGGCGGCGTCTCGCACGAGCTCGAGGTGAGCGTGAGCGTCCTTCTCACGGGGGACTTCCTCTCCGGGGCGGCGCCCACCACGGTGACCTTCACTGCGGACTCGACAACGGCCGAGCTGTCCATCCCAACGGTCGACGACACCACCCCCGAGGCCGATGGGAGCATCGCCGTCCTGCTCCGGCAGGGCGTGGACTACGACATCACGGGCACGCTCCTGCAGCAGGTGTCGGTCCAGGACAACGACCGCCCCACGGTCACGGTAGCCGCCGTCACGACGCCCATCGATGAGGGCGGCAATGCCGTCTTCCGGGTGACGGCGACGGGGGGCGTGATCCTCCAGGCGTTGACGGTCCCCGTCACGGTGACGGAGAGCGGCGCGATGATCACAACCGGGACACCGCTGCCGACCTTGGTGACGCTGACGGCCACCCAGCGGTGGGCCGACATCAGCATCCCCACTGAGGATGACGCAGTACCGGAGGACGACAGCGTCGTTACGGCCACGCTCTCCGCCGGCACGCTGTACGACCTCGGTGACGACTCCTCGGAGGAGGTGACGGTGCGCGACGACGACCCGCTGGTGTCGTTCATGGCGCCGGATGACATCATCGAGGGGGAAACCGCCTTCTTCACGTTCGAGCGTGTGGGCGGCGTCTCGCACGAGCTCGTGGTGAGCGTGAGCGTCCTTCCAACGGGCGACTTCCTCTCCGGGCCGGCGCCCGACTCGGTGACCTTCGCCGCGGGCTCGACGACGGTCGTTCGGCCGATCGACACGGTCGACGACAGCACCCCCGAGGCCGACGGCAGCATCGCCGTCTTGCTCCGGCAGGGCGCGGACTACAACGTCACGGGCCCCCTCCTGCAGCGCGTGTCCGTCCAGGACAACGACCGCCCCACGGTCACCGTCACGGCAGTCGCGACGCCACTTGACGAGGGCGGTAGTGCCGTCTTCCGGGTGACAGCGACGGGGGGCGTGATCCTCCAGGCGTTGACGGTCCCCGTCACGGTGAGCGAGAGCGACGCGATGATCACCGCCGGGACACCGCTGCCGACCTTGGTGACGCTGACGGCCACCCAGCGGTGGGCCGACATCAGCATCCCCACTGAGGATGACGCAGTACCGGAGGACGACAGCGTCGTTACGGCCACGCTCTCCGCCGGCACGCTGTACGACCTCGGTGACGACTCTTCGGCTGAGGGGACGGTGCGCGACGACGACCCGCTGGTGTCGTTCATGGCGCCGGATGACATCATCGAGGGGGAAACCGCCGTCTTCACGTTCGAGCGTGTGGGAGGTGTCTCGCACGAGCTCGAGGTGAGCGTGAGCGTCCTTCCCACGGGGGACTTCCTCTCCGGGGCGGCGCCCACCACGGTGACCTTCACTGCGGACTCGACAACGGCCGAGCTGTCCATCCCAACGGTCGACGACAGCACGCCGGAGGCCGACGGGAGCATCGCCGTCCTGCTCCGGCAGGGCGTGGACTACGACATCACGGGCACGCTCCTGCAGCAGGTGTCGGTCCAGGACAACGATCGCCCGACGGTCACGATCGCCGCGGTAACGACACCTATCGATGAGGGCAATGCCGCCGTCTTCCGGGTGACGCGCACGGGTGGCACGATCACCGAGGCGCTCACGGTCTCCGTTTCGGTGACCGAGACCGGAAGTATGATCAGCGGCACTGCCCCGACATCGCTGACCATCGCCGCCAACCAGACCTCGGCGGACCTGTCAGTCCCGACCCACGAGGACAAGACGGCCGAGGTCGACAGCGTCGTCACGGCAACGCTGTTAAGCGGGACCACCTACGATCTCGGGACCACAGCGTCGGCGGCAGTGACCGTGACCGACGACGACCTGCCGGCGCTGACCATCACCTTCGACGACACCTCGCCCATTGAGGAGGGGACCACGGCGTCGTTCACGGTGACGCGCACGGGCGTCACGTCCGAAGCGCTGACGATCAACGTGAGCGTGTTGGAGACGGGGAACATGATCGATGGCACGCCGCCGACCACCTTGGTGTTCGCTGCGAACGAGGCCACAGCCGACCTCAACATCGACACCGACGACGACAGCGTGGACGAGCCGGACAGCACCATCTACGTGGGGGTGACGCTGCCCAATGAACGTCGCAGCCGTACGACCCCCGACCTGGTGTCGGTGGTCGTCACGGACAACGACTGAGGCCACGACCGCTCCCGGCCCGAGGCCACCGCAACCAGCAGGGAGGCCATCGCCACTTTGGCGATGGCCTCCCTGTCTAGTGCATCTCCTCCGCGCCAGACCGATGCCCTATACAACCCGCCCTGAAGTCACACCCGGACCGAATGCCGGAGACCCAACAGTGCGGTCCGACAGGGGCACCCACTAGTGTGTGACAGAACATGGTTCATCCATGGGCATGTGCACAGGGCTCACCGTCTGCTGGGTTGTCGAAGGGTCACACGCAGGGGCGGCCCGCGAGGCCGGGTGGATGCCGCCAAGGGGCAAGGGCTGCTCGGTCCAGCGAAGCGCTCACAATGTCGTCGCGACTGCGCTGGGAGGCCGACTCACGGCGAGGGACGCACCAGCTGATGGGTCACCGGACACGGGAGAGGGGATGGAAGGCACGTCCCTCCATCACTCTCACCACCCAGGGCAGTTGATCGCCGGGCGCCTCAGGGATCGTGCCCGTGAGTTCGTTGCCGCCCCCTGCTCGCAGGGCGGCGTCGTGGCCGATACGGGCGTGGGCGCCCCGGACGAGTTGACGGCGTCGCTGGACGTCAGCCCACGTCCCCGTCTGGCTACCCGCCCCGAGCCATCCGGTACCCCACGCGAGGCGCGTTGAAGATGTAGGTGGGATCACTCGCATCGTCGCCCAGCTTGCGGCGAAGGCTCTTTACGACAGTGCGCACCGGCCGTACGTCACGATCGTCTTGCACCTTCCAGATCCGCCTCAGCAACTGCCTGTAGGTGACAGGCTGGCCCGCAGCGTCCGAGAGTTCGGCCAGCAGACGGTCCTCGGTCGCGGTCAACGGTACGGCGCGGCCGGCGACAGTCACCTCGCGCTCGGCGTAGTCAATGGTCAACTCGCCCAGCGCAAAGCGCTCCGGCCGGGAGGTGTCCATCCGTCTGCGCAGGGCCGACCGGATCCTCGCCGCCAGCTCCGTGGGCGAGAAGGGCTTGACGACGTAGTCGACAGCCCCCCTGTCGAATGCCCTCGCCACGACCTCCTCCTGGCCGTACGCGGAGAGGAAGATGATGGGCACGTCGGCAGTCTCCCGGATGCCCTCCATCAACTCGATTCCGTCGGTCCCCGGCAACATCAGGTCCAGCAAGACCAACTGGGGCTTGTACTCCTCCATGATGCGGAGGGCCTCTTCAGGGTCGCCGGTCACGATCGGCGCATAGCCCGCTTTCGAGAGGGCGTCCCGAACATGCCTGAGGGCCTGCGGTTCGTCATCCACCACCAGAATGCGCGGCAGTTCCCCCGCCGCCCGCTGTGAATGGGCGACGGCCTCCCCAGGAGAGGTTGCGATCCCGGGGTGTTCCTCGTCGGCCACGGGAATGGTGAAGGTGAAGCGCGCACCACGGCCCGGCCCATCGCTCTCGGCCCAGATGCGCCCTCCGTGAGCCTCTACGATCCCCTTGCAGATGGAGAGCCCCAGACCCACGCCGTCGAGACCGCGCTCCTGTTCGCCACCTGCGAGACGAGCGAACTTCTGGAACAGGTGCGGGAGACGTTCAGCCTTGATGCCCTTGCCCTCATCGGCGACGGAAAATACAACGTGGATGTCCCTCCGGACAGCGGTGACCCGGATGGGGAACGGATCCTCCGTGTGCTTGGCTGCGTTGGAGAGGAGGTTGCCCAGCACCTGGACGATGCGTCGTGCATCCGCCATCACCAGAGGCAGGTCCGGCGCAATGTCGATGGACAGGCCCTCCCTGCCGCTCCCGCTCAGGAACGTCTTCCTGGCCTCGTCCACGAGGCTGGCCACATCCGCGGGTTCGGGATCGACCGACAAGCTGCCGGTCTCGATGTGGGCCACGTCCAGCAGGTCGCTGATCAAGCCGCGCATACGGTCGGCCTGTTCGACGATGATGCGGAGGAACTGGCGCACCTCCCCAGGAGCGAAGGCGGACACGTCATCGAGCACGGTAGTCGCCGAACCCCTGATGGAGGTCAGCGGCGTCCGCAACTCGTGGCTCACCATGCCCAGGAACTCGGCGCGCAGTTGCTCGAGCTCTTGCAGTTCCGTCAGGTCCTGGAGGGTCACAACCACGGAGACGACCTCACCGTCCTCCGAGCGAATGGGCGTGGCGTTCACCAGCGCACTGACGGATCTGCCGCCGGGGACGATACTGAAGACCATCTCCTCGGCGTGCACCGTCTCGCCGCTGCCCAATGTCTGCTCCAGTGGGAGTTCGCTCAGGGAGACTTCGCGCCCGTCGGCGCGCTTGACGGTCGTCAGTTCAAGTAACTGCTCTGGCGTGTGGTCCGGCACCTGCAACCCCCCGACAATCCGGGTCGCCTCCCGGTTGAACAGCACGAGTCTCCCCGTCTTTGCGTCGAAGACCACGACGCCGACGGGCGAGGTGTTGACGAGCGCCTCCAGATCGGCTCTGGCCTGCTGCTCCTCCCGGTACTTGCGAACGTTGGAGACAACCAGCGCCGCCTGGGAGGCGAACATCACCAGGGTCTCTTCGTCTTCAAGGGTGAACTCCGGACCATCACCCTTCTCGGCGAGGTAGAAGGTACCGACGCGCACGCCCTGGTGACGCATCGGCGTCCCGAGGAAGGAATTGATGGCCACGGGCGGTAGGAACTCGTGGACGCCGAGCGAACTGATGTGGTCACCCAAATTGCAGACCCTCAGCGGTCCCTCAATCTGGCTGAGGGCTTCGAATATCTTCAGTGCATCGGGGAAGACCCAGAGCCCCGCGCGTTCTTCCGGAGTCAGGCCGGAAGTCACGACCTCCTCTGTCTGGCCCGCTTCGCCGAGCGTGGTAATGATGCCGTGGCGGGCGCCCGTGAGGGATCGGGCGCTGTCCAGGACCTCTTGCAGGACCGTGTCGAAGTCCAGGCTCTCGTTGATGCGCAGGGTGGCCGAACTCAATCGGGAGAGCCGGTTTCGCAGGGCCGCGTTTTCTTTCCGCAATCTCGCGGTTTCGTTCACTGGCACTTGGGGTCCTCCGAGTCGCAGGTGGCGACGTTGGCCGGGCGTCGCCAGGTCAGAATTTCGCCCCGAGCGGTGGGGCGATCGGCGTTTCGCCCCACGGGCTCAGGCACCGCCCCGGACTGGAGCCAGCCCGTAGGCGGAGCGGCCGCCTGCGCCCGTGTCGGACGCGTTCCGCTTCGTTTCCTCGCCCGGCGTTTGGGGGAGCAACAGGTTACTGGTGCTAGCGGCTGAGACTCCTTCGGGCCACTTGAACTGGTCGTGCGTCACGGACTCGGCACCGGCAACCGGGCCCACGCCCCACGGCAGGGGGACGGAGTTGAAGGTCGCTGTGGCGGAGAGCCCCTTGGGCTTGGCGGAACCAATGCCAAGAGGGGCTGTGGGGCTGTGGGGCTGTGGGGCTGTGGGGCTGTGGGGCTGTGGGGCTGTGGGGCTGTTCGAAGATAAAGTTGGGTGGGTATGTCTTGTCTAGCATCGTCGCGAACGGCCGCCCGGCTCACGGACATCGCGACGGCAACGGTAGATTCAACGGCCATGGCCGGGCACGAAGTGCGGCGTCTGAAGCTTCAACTGAATACTCCCCCTCTTATTAGCGGCGGGGGAATGTACCACGACTCCTCGTTACAGAAGTGTAGTTGACGACTATTCCGGCGGCGTCGCCATTGCCATTCACTCATCGCGAATCGATTCTGCTCGGCAGCCTGTGCCGTCCAGGCGCGGTGGGTCGAAGGCTCTGGGCTGCCCCGTGAACGGTGGCCCACATCGTCAACGGTGGGACGCGCTCCCCACCCAATCCTGCGACTCGAACGCGCCGTCTGGGCCTGCGAATGGTGATAGAGATAGGACCCGAGACACCACAGGGGGAATGCAGCGATTGAAGCGCGTCGACCAGGGTGAGTGGGCGAAGCTCGTCGAACAGGCTGTCTGGGCACTCACCCACCTTCACACAATGGCTACCCAACAGATCGGCATCTTCAGCGAAGACCCGTTAGCGACGGGCGATGTCAAGAGCCTTCAACAGAGGTTCCATAATGCTTCGGCCGCAGCAGAGGAGGTGCAGAGAGCCTTGGATGTCCTGCGAGGTCAGGCGAATGATGGAGGCTAGCGGGCCCCGGAGAGGTTAGCGCTGAGCTTGGCGAGGTCGGCGGACGCTCGACTGGGGGAGCCGATGGGCGACATGCGAATGCGCGAAGCCAGAGCCCGGCACAGCTAGGCGTGACAGGGATTAGCCGACTGCACACAGACGAAGCGAGGCCACCTCCTGTTCCTGGGTAGCCCGCCTCACAGCGCGAGATGGAAGACCAGGACGAAGGTTCTTGATTTTGTATAGCTTGGTAGGCCAACGGGGATTCGAATCGTGCGAACCGCACCGGGGCATCGGCCAGGGACTGTGCCACGTGTCCCTTCTTGGTCGAGCCTGTTTACCCTCAGAACGATAGCCCCACATAGAACGGGGCGCATCCGTTTTCGCACGAGCGCATCGTCATGCCGATGCGTGTTCCACGGTGACAAACAGGCCGTCCTCGCCAGCGGATTCCGGAGGCACGATCGGGAGCACGCCGTCGATCGTGACCTCCTTCCCCGTCTGGCGCGACGCTCAGTTGCACCAACTCCAGGAAGAGTTCGTGTTCTCAGGCTGGACGCTACCGTGTCCAAGGGTTCGTGAGCGAACCCCCTCGCAGGCTGTTCCGCCCCCGTAGCTCGCCAGTGACACTGAGCGGGGATCGGGGTTGCCGACGATGGACGACGCGACGAGCCAGGAGACATACACCGCCGAGCAGCAGCAGACGCTGGAGTCAGGCCTGCGGGTCCTCGCGCGGATGATCGTACGCGCCCATCTGCGACAGCAGGCAGCGCTGTCCGCCACGGATGCCGACTCGAAGCTGGACGTGGGCTCTGGCCGAGCCAGTTCAAGTACCGATGCCGGCGACAGAGCTGGACCAGGGGCAGGCCGCTAGAGTTGCTCCCGTGGGTGACACTCAGGTATCCTTTCAGATACCGTGATCACAACGCAGGTCACGCGTCGCCACGAGGAGGGCACCATGCCGAACATGGAGTTCCAGCCCTGGGCCCCGGCGAAGGCGGCTGCCTCCCTGAACGCCTCTCTGGGAACAGACGACCTGGGCCGGATCACTGGCACACTCGGGAAGATCGCCAGAGCGAAAGGGATGCGGAACGTCGCCAAGGACACCGGACTTGGCCGCGAGAGCCTCTACAAGTCGCTAGCGCCCACGGGCAACCCCGAGTTCGCTACCGTGCTCAAGGTACTCGACTCCCTTGGCCTCCAACTTCGGGTCACCCCCCGTGAAGCCTCCTCCCTACCGAACGATCAGAAATCAGACACGCCCACGCAGGAAAGGACGACGCCATGAAGCACCCAGCCACCCGGAGGTCCGCTGCCCTCTACGCTCGCGTCTCCAGCGACCGCCAGGATGTCGACCTCTCCGTCGCCGCCCAACTGAGGGCACTGCGGGACTACGCCGAGAAGAACGACTACGTAGTCGCACGCGAATACGTGGACGAGGCCGAGAGTGGCCGTGTTGCAGACCGTCCCCAGTTCCGCAAGATGCTGGACGCAGCAGGTGGACCCGACGCGCCTTTCGAGGAGATTCTCGTCTGGAAGTTCTCCCGCTTCACCCGAAAGCGCGAGCACGCCGTCGCCTTCAAGTCGATGTTGCGCCGTCGAGGGGTCAAGGTGACATCCATTACCGAGCACGCCGACGACTCCCCTACCGGCAAGCTCATGGAGGCGATCATCGAGAGCCTGGACGAGTTCTACAGCGAGAATCTGGCCCAGGAAGTCACACGGGGCATGCGCGAGTCCGCTTCACGCGGGTTCTGGGTCTCCACCTCCGCTCCCTACGGCTACAAGAAGGTTCCCGTCCAGGATGGCGCCAAGAAGCGCCCTCGGCTCGAGCTGAAGCCGCCGGCGGACGGTGTCGTACGGCGCATGTTCCACATGGCGGAGTCGGGCAAGAGCACGCTGGACATCGTTAAGACCCTCAACGGAGAGGGCATCGCGACCGCTGCCGGGAAGCGCTGGTCAAAGACGACGGTCCACTACGTGCTCACCAACGAGGCTTACACCGGCACGCTCATTTGGGGAAAAAACGCCAGGGACGGCGCCCAGCCAGTGAGAGTCGAAAACGCCTTCCCGGCCATCATCTCTCATGAACAGTTCGAGTGCGTTGCCGAGCTGATGCGTTCCAAGGCGCCGGTGAAAACTCATCCCCGACGCGTCGCCAGCCCCTACCTGCTCAGCGGACTAGTGCGGTGCGAGCGCTGTGACCGGCCACTGACCGGCCACAAGGCGAAGAGCGGCCAGTTTGCCTACTACGTCTGCCAGTCGCTGGTTCATCAAGGCCGCGAAGCGTGTACCACGCCACGCCTCAACGTGAAGCGGTTTGACCAGCTGATCATCAACCAGATACGGGACAACATTCTCACCGAGGACAATATCCGCAACCTCGTGCGGCTCGTCGGTGAGGAGATGGACGGGGTAGCGCGAGAACAGCGGAAGAAACTCGAAGGCATCGAGGCAGAACTCGCCGAAGTGCGGAACCGTATGGACCGGTTGTGGCACGCTGTCGAGACCTCCGACCTGGAGATCAATGACATCCTTCCCCGCATTCGGCGGCACCAAGAGCGTCAGGAGCGCTTGGAGGTCGCCGCGGCAGAGGCAGATGACCAACTCTCCGAGCGCCAGGCGATGCTTGACAACGTGGAGACCATCACGGGCTTCGCTGACGACATGAACACCTACTTAAGGGAGAGCGCACTCACCGAGTCTCGAACGTTCATCCGGTCTTTCGTGAAGGAGGTCGCGGTCGCCCCCGGCAAGGCAACCATCCGCTACACCATCCCCATGCCCGAAGACAGCCCCATCCCCGGCCAAGACGCCGAAAATCTGACCCTCCCCAACGCGGTTCTACCTACAGTCAGGCTTGGTACCCCCGAGAGGACTCGAACCTCTGCCTTCGGCTCCGGAGGCCGACACTCTATCCGCTGAGCTACGGGGGCCCGCTGAATCACGATCGTAGCGCCTGGGGCGGGCAGCCGCACTAGCTTCGGCGGGACGGGTGGGGGTGTAGGATCAGGAGACACTCATCGACACACTCTCGAAGGAGCTTCGCCCATGCCCATCTATGAATTTCGCTGTCCCTCGTGCGGGAAGGTCTTCGAGCGAACACGGCCGCGCGAGAAGGCGGGCACGGGCGCTCGTTGCCCCGACGACGGAAAGAAGGCGAACCGGGTATTCGGCGCCGCCATCATCGGCGTGGGCGGACTGTCCGACGACGCGTTCGGCGACCTGTCCGGCATGCCCGACATGGGCGGGGGCATGCCCGACATGGGCGGGGGTATGCCCGGCATGGGTGGGGGCATGCCCGACATGGGCGGCCTCGACTTCTAACCACCAGCGCCGGCGACGCTCCTAGTACGTATCGCGGCGAGAGAAGATGCGCCGCGGGTTCTCCACCATCATCGCGTTGACCTGCGCTTCGGTGACGCCACGCTCGCGCAGCGCGGGGAGCACATCGTTCGTTATGTGCAGAAAGTGCCAGTTGGACGCCCACTCCTGCCGCCTCTCGCGAGGCATGGTGTCCATGAAACAGTTCGTGTCGTGGGAGAGGACCATGCCCTCGGCGTAGCCCATCTCGCAGAGGGCGACGATGGTGGCGATGCGGCCCTCGGTATCGAGCGTCCGGTCGATGCCGAAGCGGTCCATGCCGATGGCGCTGCCGCGGTCCATGATGCGACGCAGATAGTCGGTGTCGGCACTGTCGCCGGAGTGGCCGATGACGACGCGCGTCAGATCGACGCCCTCGCTCTCGAAGACATCCTGCTGGGCGAGTCCCGACTCGGTGGAGACATCGGTGTGCGTGCTGATGGGAACGCCGGTACGGCGGTGCGCGCGGGAACCGGCGCGCAGCATGACCTCGTTGACCGCATCGACGGTGGGCTGGGTGGCGAGCTTGATGACGCCGGCGCGGACGTCGCTGCCCTCGATGCCCTGCTCGATCTCGCGCACGAAGAGGTCGGCGATAGCGTCGCTATCGAGTTGGAGGAAGAGGTTGGGAGGCTGCCGCCAGACGCCGGTGCACATGACGATGTTGAGGTCGACCTGGCGCGCGACCTCGGACACCAGGGCGGCGTCGCGGCCGAGGTCGATGGTGGTCAGGTCGACGATGGAGTCGATACCCGCGGCCTTGAGCTCGCGGAAGCGTTCGACGGCGTTGGCGACCTCGGCGTCGCGGTCCCAGAGCTCGGGCCAGGCCTCGAAGACGCCCGGGGAGCGGATGAACACGTGCTCGTGCATGAGCGTGGCGCCAAGAGCGGTATGCTCAATGGCGCCGGCGGCGGTGGGGATGGTGGGCATGCCTGCCTCCGTGACCGAGTCGCTGGCGGACGGCAGTATACGGGGCGGGGGAAGGCTATGGACGCTGCAATCGCGGAGCTGGTGGCGGCTGACCAGATACCGTACTGGTCGCTCCTGGGCATCGAGCTGGTGGACGCCGAACGGGGCCGGGTGACGCTGCGCCTGCCCATGCGTCACGAGCTCGCCACACGCCGCCCCGACGTGATGCACGGGGGTGCGATCGCCTCACTCATCGACGCCGCCTCGGGGTCGGCGGTGGCAACCCTGCGCGACCCGGCAGACGAAACGTGGGCGGGGCACGCGACCACGGACCTGAACGTCTCGTACCTGCGGGCGGTCCGGGGGGAGGCGGTGGCGGAGGGGCGCGTGCTGCGCGCGGGCCGGACGACGGTCTTCGTGACGATCGAGGTGCGCGACGAGACAGGCGAGCTGGCGGCTGCGGGGCGCGCCACCTACGCGATCGCTCGCCGGGCCCGAGCGCCCGAAGCCTGACCCGCCTGCTATCGTGAAGGGGCGCCCCCGTCCGGGGCGAGGAGGGTGGCCCGTGGGCGCAAAGGACTTCCAGAACCTGACCGAAATGGCGGAGCTCGACGCCTGCTTCGAGCGCTCACGCGAGGGGGATGTCGTGCTCTTCCTGCACGACTACTGGTGCCCCATCTCCAGCCGCGCCTACGACGAGATGTCGCTGGTCGAGGGCGAGATCGCCCTGATCGACGTGTCCGAGAGCCGCGAACTGACGCGCTCCGTGGAGACGCGCACGGGCGTGAAGCACGAGTCGCCGCAGGTCCTGATCCTGCGCGACGCGAGGGCGCGGTGGGCGGCCTCGCACGGGAGCATTACCCAGAAGGCCGTGGGCGAGGCGATCACCGCCTCGTAGGAGCCTGAGGCCGCCGCGCGATCAGCGCCTCTCGCGCAGCGTCTCGCTGCTGCGGTCGAGCGCTTCGAGGACGCCGCGAATGTCCTCCTGGAGCCGTTCGAGCACGGCCACGGCGTAGCGATCCGCATCCTGGAGCTGGCTGGCGGCGGCCTGGGCGGCTTCGCTCAGGTGGGCGGCGGCGGTCGCATCGGCGTCGGCAACGGTCTGGCGGGCGCGCGCCTCGCCATCCATGATGATCTCCTGGCTGCGCTTCTCGGCTTCCTGCACCAGGGAATTCTCGCTCACGAGCTGCACGCGCTGCCGCTCAGCTTCTTCGATGACGGCCTGTCCGTGCTCCTTCGCATCGCGCAGGAGCTGCTCGCGCTGCTCCAGCACCTGCGCGGCCTGCCGGACGGTGTCGGGAACGGCCAGACGCAGTTGATCGACGAGATCGAGGATGGCGCGTCGCTCGATCACGAGGTTGCCGCCCACGGGGAGACGGCGCGCCTGTAGGACGAGTGATTCGAGGCTGGCGATCAGCTCGAGCAGTTCCACCGGGGGCCTCGCCCGCGGGCTAGCCGTCAAGGCCGAGGCGCTCGCGAATGGCAGTGCGTACGTGGTCGGGCACGAGCCCATCGACGTCGTAGCCAAGCTTGGAGACCTCGCGCACGCGGCTCGCGCTCACGTAGATGTACTCGTGATTCGTCATCAGGTAGACGGACTCGATCGTGGGAGCCATCTTGCTGTTCATGAGGGCCATGTCGAACTCGTACTCGAAGTCGCCGCCGCCACGGATGCCGCGGACGATGGCGACGGCGCCGCGCTGCTTGGCGAACTCGACAGTGAGGCCCTCAAGCTGCTCAACCTCAACATTGGGGATGTTGGTTATTGCCTTGCGGAAGAGCTCGATGCGCTCGTCGCAGGTGAACATGGCGCTCTTCTCGCGTCCCCGGATGACCGCAACGATGACCTGATCGAAGAGGCGCGTCATACGCTGGACGAGGTCGAGGTGCCCGTTGGTGACGGGATCGAAGGCACCCGGGAAGATCGCGGTTCTCATGCACCCTCCAGTGCCGCGAAAAACGCCACGGCGGTATCGCCATAGACCCGCCGATCGGTCAGCGTGAGGCCGAGCGGGCGTTCCGGCGGATTGTATCGGCTCCGATGCTCATAGACGACCAGACCGCCGGAGGCGAGGAGCGGACCGATCGCGCTGAGCGTGGGCGAGGCCTGGTCGGAGTCGTAGGGGGGGTCGAGAAAGATGAGGTCGAAGGGCCCCTCAAGGGTTTCGATGGGCCCGGGGAGCGCACCTCGCACGACGGAACTGCGCCCGGCCAGATCCCCTCGGGCGAGGCTCTGCACGATGGCGCGAGCGGAGCCACGGTGGCTCTCGACGAACACGGCGCGGCTTGCCCCGCGGCTAAGCGCCTCGATACCGAGCGCTCCCGTGCCAGCGAAGAGGTCGAGGACGGCAGCGCCCTCAACGCGGGCCGCGAGCACGTTGAAGATAGCCTCGCGCACGAGGGCGCTGGTGGGACGCAGGCGCGAGCCCCCCGGCTCGGCTAGCTGGAAGCCGCGCAGATCGCCGCCCGTGACGCGGACTCGAATCTGCCTCACTCAGGGAGTCTCCTCGGAAACTTCGGCTTCCACCGGCTGCAGGGCAAGCACGATGCGGCTCTCGAAGCGCTCGACGCCGTCGCTGAGGATCAACGTGACCGTGTAGGAGCCGGCCTCCAGGGGCGTCTGCCAGGTGACGAGGCCGCGGTCGCCGCCCACGAGATCGCCGGCGGTGACCTCCCACTGGGGCAGGAGGTGGGCGTGGCTGGGCTGGAGCAGGACCGGTTGTCCCGACGCCACGAACGGCTCGACGGCGCTCCAGATGTTGCCGAGGAAGACGTTGTCGCTCGAGTCCTCGACGGCGAGGCCGCCGAGGTTGAAGACGCTCACGAATTCGAGCTTGAAGCCGGCGCTGAAGACGTTCTCGATCCAGACCGTGCGCCCGCCGTTGAGCTTGTAGGTGAAGGCCACGGTCGCCGTCTCGGGCTGCCAGCGCAGGCCGCTCAGTCCCTCGTCGCGGTCGATGTTGACAGCCACAACCTGGATGTCGCTGCCGGCGGTCACGCTCTCGCTGCGGATAGCGAGCTTGCTGGCAACCGTCATCGCCTCGGTGAGGGTGAGGGGCCTCAGACCGTCCGCCGACTTCTCCGAGGCGTAGGGCGTGATGGTCAGGATGACCTTGCCCGGTTCGACGGCGTCGGTGATGTGACCAAGCACCTCGGGCATGTGGAGGCGATAGGTGCTCTGGTCGCGAATCGGGGCGATCTTGATGAGGTCGGCGGACTGCCCAAGGGCGGCCCAGTCGTAGGCCCCTTCGTCGAGGCGATCGATGGCCTTCAGCGGCGCCGGCAGGGTCAGGGTGAGGGTCTTGCCCTGGGAGTGCAGGCCTTCGGCCAGTTCGGAGATGAAGAGGGTGAACGACGTGCGGTGGTCGGCGCGCAGATCGAGGTAGGCGATGTCGACTCCGGCAAGGCGGTGCGCGGCCACGCGCTGGAGGATCTGGCGCACATGGTTCGTGCGATCGGCGCCCGTCGAGAGAATGCTGTCGACGTTGGGCACGGAGCCGTCGATCTCGGCGGAGGCGGAGATGACGGGGTAGTGCACAGCAGTCGTGGCGGGGCGTGGGCTGGGCTGGCCCTCCAGCGAACCATCGGCGGCGGGGGTGAAGTCCAGCGTGTGGACGATGGTCGCAAGAAGGGCAGCGGTGGAGTGAAGGGCCTCGCCCCGCGCCAGGTAGGCGACCACCTGGCGGCCTTCGTTCAGTCGCCGGAACACAGCCAGGTAGGGCGGGGGATCGGCGAAGATGCCCGTGGCGCGTTCCCCGGTCTCATCGAGGGTAACGCTCGCCGCCGGCTCCCATATCTGCCTCTCGCTGTTGTAGCCGTAGAAGCTGAGGCCGCGGTCGTCGGTCGTGGGAACTTCGAGCGGGATCGTGATTTTGAGGTCGAAACCGCCCGGCAGGGGGGCGGCGTCGGGGTTGCGTTCGAAGAGCTTGCTGTGCGGCTCGAAGTCGGGGGGGATATCGATTTCGGAGGTGGTGTTTTCGCAGTAGGCCTCGGTGCACTCGGCGGGGCCGCGACCGAGGAAGAACCAGGCGAGACCTCCGATGACGAGCACCCCGATGGCGATGACGGCCAGCACGAGCATGCGCACGGGGGACTGTCGTCCACCACTCGAGAAGGTCGAGCGTTGCATCGTCCCGCCGGCATAGCCCCGGCGAGCGCCAAGCCGTATCACAGCGCTCGATCCATCCAGATGAAGGCAAGGCGACGAGACCGGGGCGTACGGCTGCGAGGGAAGCAGAGGAGCATCGCTTCCGATTATCGCCCACGAGCGCCCTACATCCAGAAGAGGGGGAAGGGGAAACCGCCGATCCGGTAGAATGTCAGCTTCGCGAGCGGCTTCCCCAGGAGGCAGCTTGCGTGCGTAGAGGCGACGAACGATGCCACAAGACCCGGTGCCCATGACGAAGGAAGGCGTCGCCAGGCTCCACGAGGAGCTTGAGACTCTGAAGGCGGATCGCAAGACCGTCGCGGACCACATCCACAAGGCGCGAGAGCTCGGCACGAGCCAAAACGACGCCGAGTACGACAACGCAAAGCAGGAGCAGAGCCTGCTCGAAGGCAAGATTCTCAACCTCGAGGATCTGCTGGGGCGCGCGGTCATCATCGACGAGGAAGGCGCGCACCACGCCTCGCGGGTGCTCGTGGGGAGCGGCGTGAAGGTGCGCCAGGGGCGCAAGACCCTGCACTACCAGATCGTCGGCCCGCCCGAGGCGAACGCCGCCGAGGGCCGCATCTCGAACGAATCGCCCATCGGCGCCGCCCTCCTGGGGCGCTCCAAAGGCGACGAGGTCGAGATCGCGGTTCCCAGTGGCCTCGTCAAGCTGAAGGTGCTCGACATCGACTGACGCGCGGCTCCACGGTCATTGCCGGAGAGGGCCGCCGACCAGCGGCCCTCGCTGTTACGAGGACGGGAACGAGACAAGGATGGACGAGGAACAGAGCACGCAGGAACGGGAAGCCGCCTCCTCGGGGACGGTCGCTGAGATCCTTCGCGCCCAGCGCATCGAGCGAGCAGAGCAGCTTCGGGAAGCGAGCCTCGACCCCTACCCCCCACGCGTCGATCGCACCCACACGACCGTGGAAGTGGATGCCCTGCTCGAGGGCGTCGGCGACGGGGAGGAACCTGAGATGGAGCCCGTCGCCATCGCCGGGAGGGTCGTGGCGCAGCGGGGAATGGGACGAGCGAGCTTCCTCGACGTACTGGATGGAAGCGGACGGCTGCAGGTACTGCTCCGTCGCAACGTCATCGGCGACGAAGCGTACGAGCGGCTGAAGTTGCTCGACCTGGGCGACTTCGTGGCGGTGGAGGGGCGGCCCATGCGCACGCGCACGGGCGAGGCGACCGTGGGGGCGACCTCGTGGCAGCTGATCACGAAGGCGCTGCGGGCCCCGCCGGAGAAGTTTCACGGCCTCACGGACGTGGAGGTACGGCAACGCCAGCGGTACCTCGACCTGCTCGCGAGCGAGGAGGTGCGAGACACGTTCCGGACACGCAGCCGGATCGTGGCGGCTGTCCGCCGGAACCTGGACGAGCGGGGCTTCCTGGAGGTGGAGACGCCGGTACTGCAGGAGGAGGCGGGGGGCGCGGCGGCGCGGCCGTTCGTGACGCACTCGCACGCGCTGGGCGAGGACCGCGCCCTGCGCATCAGCCTCGAACTGCACCTGAAGCGGCTGCTGGTGGGCGGGTTCGAGCGCGTCTACGAACTGGGGCGCATCTTCCGCAACGAAGGCTTCAGCCAGCGCCACAACCCCGAGTTCACGATGGTCGAGTTGTACCAGGCGTACGGCGACTACGGCACGATGGCCTCGCTCCTGGAGGAGCTCGTGAGCGGCGTGGCGAAGGAGGTGCTGGGAACGACGATCGTGACCTTCAGCGAGAACGAGATCGACTACAGCCCGCCGTGGCGGCGCATCACTTTCCACGACGCGCTGCGCGAGTACGGCGACTTCGACCTGGCCGCGTTCGGGGACGCCGATGCGCTGCGGGAGGAGCTGCGCCGGCGGGGGCTGGACGCTCCCGCGGAGGCTGGCTACGGGAAGCTGAGCGACATCGCCGTCAGCAATCTGGTGGAGCCACACCTGATCCAACCAACCTTCCTGCTGGACTACCCGATCGAGCTTTCGCCCCTGGCGAAGCGAAAGGCGGGAGCGCCCCGGCTGGTGGAACGCTTCGAGACGTTCGTGGGCGGATTCGAGTTCGCGAACGCCTACTCCGAGCTGAACGATCCGGTCGACCAGCGCGAGCGCTTCGAGGCGCAACAGGCGCTGCGGCTGGCGGGCGACGACGAGGTGGAACTGGCGGACGAGGACTTCCTGCTGGCGCTCGAGCACGGGATGCCGCCCGCGGGCGGGCTCGGGTTCGGCATCGACCGGCTGGTGATGCTGCTCACGGGGCAGACGAGCATCCGCGAGGTAATCCTCTTCCCCCAGCACCGCAGCCTCTCCCGGCGAGACGACGAGTGACGGAGGCGATGGAGCGTCACGCGACCAGCACGGCCTACGTGGTGGCGGGCGACCGGACGCTGCTGCTCTGGCACGCGAAGCTGCGGATGTGGCTTCCGCCCGGGGGCCACAGCGAGCCGAACGAGGACCCCCTACAGACCGCCTGTCGCGAAGCGCTGGAGGAGTCGGGCCTGGAGGTGGAAGTGATCCCGCCGCCCGACCTGCTGGTCGTCACCCGTCCGGAGGTGAAGCCGCCCCCCGTGGTCATCCTCATCGAGGACATCGAGCGGGAGGACCAGCCCTTTCACCAGCATATCGACCACGTCTACTTCACCCGCGCGACCGAGGCGGTCGACTTCGACGCGCCGATCCCACAGGGGCCGTGCCGCTGGGTGGGCGCAGGGGCGCTGGCGGGAGCGTTTTCGCTGCCCGCACCCGATGGTACCCTCGTGCCCGTGGCCGAAGACGTGCGACTGCTCGGAGTGAGAGCGCTGGCAGCGGCGGCGGAAGCAGACTCGCGATGCTGAGCGCCCAATTCATTCGCGAGAACCTGGACCGGGTCCGAAGCGATCTGGCAGCGCGCGGCGCGGACGCGCCGATCGACGACATCCTCGCGCTCGACGAGCAGCGGCGCGCCCTCATCGGCGAGGTCGAGGCGCTGCGGGCGGAGCGCAACACCGCCAGCAAGGCGATCGGCGCGACGAAGGACGCGGATGAGCGGGCGGAGCGCATCGCCGCGGCACGCGGCCTCGGCGAGCAGCTCGATGGGCTTGAGGCGCAGTTGCGGGAGGCCGAAGCCACCCTGCAGGAGCGGCTCTACGAGGTTCCCAACATCCTCGACGCGTCCACGCCGCCGGGCGCGGACGAGCGCGAGAACGTAACCGTGAAGACGGTCGGCGAGCTGCGGGCTTTCGACTTCGAGCCGCGCCCGCACTGGGAGGTGGGAGAAGCCCTCGACGGGATCGACTTCGCGCGCGGAGTCAAGATGTCCGGCACGCGCTTCTTCGTCCTGCGCGGGGGCATCGCACGCCTGCACCGGGCGCTCACCCAGTGGATGCTCGACTCCCACATAGCCGCAGGTTTCGAGGAGCACTACCTGCCGTACATGCTCACCGAGGAGTCATTCTTCGCCTCAGGTCACCTGCCCAAGTTCCGCGAGAACCTGTACCAGGACGCGGAAGAGGACTACCTCCTCATTCCCACCGCGGAGGCGCCGTTCGCGAACCTTTACCGCGACGAGATACTGGAGCCGGGCACGCTGCCGCTCCGGTTCGTGGCGCATACGCCCTGTTTCCGTCGCGAGAAGATGAGCGCAGGACGCGACACGCGCGGCCTCAAGCGCGTTCACCAGTTCGAGAAGGTCGAGATGTTTGTCTTCTGCGAGCCGGAGCAGAGCGCCTCCGAACTCGACCTCCTCCTCGCCCGCGCGTGTTCCATTCCCGAGCGTCTGGGCGTGCCCTATCGGGTACTTGAACTCTGTAGCGGCGACCTTGATTTCAAGGCGTCGAAGGGGTTCGACGTCGAGATGTGGGCACCGGGACAGGAAGAGTGGCTCGAGGTGAGCTCTGTCTCCAACACGTTCGACTTCCAGGCGAGGCGAGCGAGGGTGCGGTACCGGCGCAAGGCCGGCGCGAGGCCGAACTTTCCGCACATGCTGAACGGCTCGGGGCTCGCCCCCGGACGCGCATTGATCGCAGTGATCGAGAACTACCAGCAGGCGGACGGCTCGGTGGCCGTACCCACGGTGCTCCAGCCCTACATGGGCGGACTCACGCGGATCGAGCCGGAGACGCCAGCCTAGCTCTTGGTCGCTTCTCCCGCGCCGTTGACGCTGGCGGCAGCCGGGCCCTCCAGGATTTCGTCGATGAGGCCGTACTCCTTGGCCGCCTTGGGGTCGAGCCAGAAGTCGCGGTCGGTATCGTGCTCGATGCGCTCGATCGGCTGACCAGTCTGCTCGTGGATGATGTTGCGGAGGATGGCCTGGAGACGGAGCGTCTCCCTGGCCTGGATCTCGATATCGGAGGCCTGGCCCTCGGCGCCCCCCATGACCTGGTGGAGGTGGATGGTGGCGTTGGGGAGGGCGGTGCGCTTGCCCTTCGTGCCGCCGGTGAGAAGCACGGTGCCCATGCTGGCGGCGAGGCCGATGCAGACGGTGGCGACGTCGGGGCGGATGAGCTGCATGGTGTCGTAGATGGCGAGTCCAGCCGTGACGCTGCCGCCCGGACTGTTCACGTAGAGGGTCACGTCTTTCTCCTCGTCCTCGCGGTCGAGGTAGAGGAGCTGGGCGATGATGATGTTCGCGACCATCGCGTCGATAGGCGTGCCGAGGAAAACGATGCGCTCCTTGAGGAGGAGCGAGTAGATGTCGTAGGCGCGCTCGCGGCGTCCATCGGACTCGATGACGAGGGGCATGATGTCGCGGACAGGATCAAGGCTCACGTGGGCACTCCCGGCGGTAGTGCTCTCCAGTTTGCTTGCCCCGATCCGTGCGAACAATCACCCCACCCGTGCCCGTGGCCGAAGGGCAGGCTAGACTTGGCCCATGAAGAAGTGTCCGGCCTGTGGACGAGAGAACCTGAACGTCTACGGCTACTGCCAGAGTTGCGGCCGCGGGTTCGCTGAGATCGAGGATTCCGGGAGCGCCGACAAGGGCCCGAATCCGCGGGTGCAGGCCTTCCTCAACTGGCTCCGCGGCCGCCGCCAGACGGCTGCCTGAGCGAAGTCCTCCCCACAGCCCCTCCCCGTTTGCTAGCCTCACGAAGGTGTCTCCCGCGCGCGAACGATTCACGCGCGTCGCCAAGGGATACGACCGCTGGGCCTCCGCCTACGCGCGGCAGGGCGAGTCCTCCAGAGATGCTGGTCGCCGCCGGGTCCTCGATCCGCTGGCTCCTGGCCGCCGGCACGGGAGGCACGCAGAAGGGCGCGACCACCTGGATCAACGCGCTCGCCGTCGCTGAGTGAGCTGCGGAGCCACCGGATAGCGGCTCCGAAGGACGCGAGTAAGATTGGCCCATCGAAGCCACCCAAAGCAGGGGGAAGACATGGACGAAGGCGTACTTCGGCGGACGGTCGCGGACCTGGTAGCGCCCAGCAGGGGCATCCTCGCCGCCGACGAGAGCACGGGCACGATCAAGCGCCGCTTCGACTCGATCGGCGCGGAATCGACCGAGGAGAACCGGCGCGCCTATCGGTCGTTGCTGCTGACCACGCCCGGCATCGGTGAGTACATCTGCGGGGTGATCCTGTTCGAGGAGACGCTGGGCCAGGCGGACGGCGAGGGTACTCCCCTGCCGGAGGTCGCGGCCGCGGCGGGCGTCGTGCCCGGCATCAAGGTCGACAAGGGGACGACGGCCCTCGCAGGCGCCCCTGGCGACCTGATCACGGAGGGACTCGACGGGCTGGCGGGACGGCTCGAGGGGTACAAGGAACAGGGCGCGCGCTTCGCCAAGTGGCGCGAGGTCTACAACGTGAGCGACACCCTGCCGAGCGCCCTCGCGATCTCCGCGAACGCTGAAGTGCTCGCGCGCTACGCCCGCATATGCCAAGAAGCCGGCGTCGTGCCCATCGTCGAGCCGGAAGTGCTGATGGACGGCGGCCACACGATCGAGCGCTGCGCGGAGGTGACCGAGGCCGCGCTGCGCGCGGTCTTCGCGGCGCTTGACCGCCACGGCGTGCTGCTCGAAGGGATCGTGCTGAAACCGAACATGGTCCTGCCCGGCAGCGAGAGCGGCCGCAAGGCCTCGCCCGAGGAGGTCGCCGACGCGACCCTGACCGTCTTCCGGCGTGCGGTACCGGCGGCGGTACCGACGATCAACTTCCTTTCCGGGGGCCAGTCGGCGGTGGAATCGACGGAGAACCTGAACGCGATCAACGCGGCCGCGGGCGAGAAGGCCTGGGCGCTGAGCTTCTCCTATGGACGCGGCCTGCAGGCGCCGGCGCTGGCGGCGTGGGGCGGCAAGGTCGAGAACGAGCCCGCCGCGCAGGCTGCGTTGTACGAGCGGGCGAGGCTGAACGGCCTCGCGCGCGACGGTCGCTACGAAGGCGAGTCCGCGGCCTCGGCGGCGAGCTAGCGGGCGCGCCTATAATCAGGCCAGTCGTGGGGAGCACGACGGGAGGCTGGCGATGACGGCCACGGCAACACGCGACAGGGAAGCCGACCGGCTCTTCGCCCAGCTCGGGGAGAATATCCTCGGGCGCGACCAGCTGGCGGTGCGGCAGACGCTGCTGGACCTGCTGGAGGCGGGCCGCGAGCCCACGGAGATCATCAGCGAGACCGTGCGCACGCACGCGCCCTACACGAACGTTCCCTACCACCAGCGCGTCGACGGCGGCATACTGCGATTCGTGAACAACGACCACTGCCTGCTGAGTTCGCGCACGAGCCTGAACCTGCCCCGCTATCTGCCGAACGAGCTGCAGCACCTGCCCCTCGCGCAGACGCTCTGGTACGTGCCCACGGGTCTCGATCCGTGGAACCAGCTCATCGGGCGGATGCCCGGCCACTACGGACGGCGCACCTACCAGCCCGTGCCGGGCGTGGAGCCGCCTCCGCCGGAGGCTCACTGGGCCGATCAGGAGCCGCTGCACATCGAGGGCACCTTCGAGGAGCGGCTGAACGAGTGGCTCACGCTCGTGGAGCAGGGCGAGGTGGTGCGCGCCTACCGCGTCTTCCTCGGGCTATTCGAGGAGTCGGGGCGGCGCAAGGAGCTGCTCGCGCAGCTCGTGTTCGCGGGTCTCATCGACGTGCAGGGACGGCTGCTCTACAACCGCTCCTACACCACCGGGCACAAGGCCTACCGCGCCCGCGCCACGGTCGAGCTGGGGCAGGCGATCGGCTGGGAGAACGCCCACCACGTGCTCTACGCGGGCGTGCTCGACGTGGCCGTGGGGCCGCGCTGGCACTCCGAGTACGAGATGGCCTGCCAGGTCGAGCTCTACCGCTTGCGCGAGGAACTCCCAACCTCCTCCATCGACCCGACGCCGGGAGTGAGCCTCGATGCCGAGCTGTTCGCGAACGAAGCGCCGCTCTCGGAGCCGGAGGCGGAGGGGTTGATCCGGGCGCTCACGACGATGCCGGAGCCGGACTACATCGAGCACCTGGTGGCGCTCCTGCTGGCGGGGCGGGGTCCACGCCAGATCCTGGACACGATCCAGGTGGCGGCGGCGAACGTGATCCTTGAGACGATGGTGCCGGACGAGTTCTCGATGCCGCAGCACGCCTACGAGTACACGAATACCGTGCGCTGGTTCTACGACAACTTCGAGCACCCGCACCGCACGAAGCTGCTGTTCGTGGCGGGATCGTTCGTAAACCAGGCGGCGCGCTGGATCGCGAACCTGAAGGGCCATGGGCGGCCGCTGGTGTCGCCGCCGAAGGGGTTCGAGTCGCTCTCGGGCGACCAACTGCTGTCGCGGCTGGACGAGGCGCTGATGGCGCTGAATCCCACGGAGAGCGTCGCCTGGACACAGGCCTACCTCGCTGCCGGCTACGGGCGCTCGCCACTGCTGCGCGTTCTCACGACCGCCGCCGTGAAGCACGGCAACGATCCCCACAACCAGGAGATCGGGCTCTGCCTGGCCGAGGACTACGGCCACTCGACCTCGTCGCGACGGGACGCGCTGCTGCTGGCAAGCGCCTGGCACACGGCGGGACACCGCAAGTACGGCGACTCGCTGGAGTCGTACCGGCGCTTCGCGGAGGCGTTCGGGGTCTCGGCGAGCGGAGAGGGTCGGGGAGAGGGCGACGCGGACGAGGCGGTGCTCGACCAGATCGAGGAGCTGCCGGAGCCAGTCTCTCCCGGCGAGTAGTCCCGGCCACACTTCCAGCGGGTGCGAACACACCCTACCCAGCACACGTTCAACTGTTCACAATAGGCTCGCTCGCCGCGGGGAGGCCCGAAGCGCCCCCCGACCGTGGAGGATTGCGTGTCGCTAGGGCGAATCGCTAAGCCGCTCCAGCTTGTGGTCGGCATGGGCGTCAGCTTGTTCCTCGTGTGGCTGTTGCTTCGCGACGTAAACCTCGGCGATGTCGGGAGGACGGTGCAGAAGGCCGACGTGCGCTACCTCGTCCCCATCGCCTTCGTGTTCTTCGCACGCTACTGGCTGCGCGCCCTGCGCTGGCGGATCCTGGTGGAGCACCTGAAGAGCGTCACGACGCGGCGGGCGCTCCCGCGCGTCATCCTCGGACAGGCGGCGAACATGGCGCTGCCCTTCGGGCTGGGCTACGTTCTCATGATCCAGGTGACCGCCCGCAAGTTCGGCATCGGCCGGCTCGAGCTGCTGGGAGCGGAGGCGCTCGAACGCATCATGGACGGCTTCGTGTTCGCGCTGCTGATAGCGCTGGCGCTGGCGACCCTCACCATCGGCAGCGGCTTCACGGGGCTGGGGGCCTTCATGCTCTTCGGCACGCCGGCGGGGCTCGCGCTCGCGTGGTTCGCCACGCGAAACCGGCGCGAGCCGGCATCGGCGACCGGCTGGCGGGGCCTGCTCGCACATCCGCGAGTCACACCGTTCCTGCGGGGGCTCGGGTCGGTTCAGAGCCGCTCGCAGACGGGGAACGTGCTCGGGCTGTCCATCGCCATCTGGCTGAGCGAGGCGCTCCTCTACTGGGCGGTGGCGGCCTCCCTGGGCATCAGCCTGAACTTCTTCGTGCACATATTCGTGGTGGCGGCGGCGAACATCGGCGCCGGCATCCCGCTCGCGCAGGCGAGCGTCGGCCTCGCCTTCCTGGCAAAGGAAGCGCTGGTGGCGCTGGGCGAGTCGCAGGACACAGCACTGGCTTACGCCATCGGCGTCGAGGCGATCATCATCCTGCCCGCGATCCTGCTGGCGCCGCTGGCGGCCTACGACATGCGTCTGCGCTGGGGCGACGCCATCCCGCGGTTCGGAGGCAGCCGTCCCGAACCGCCGGTACCGGCGCCGGCGGCCGGACCGAGGCGCGCCCTGGAGGGGCAGTGACGCCAGCTACGTGGCCGCAAACATGACCGGCGGCAGTGTCGACGACACCCTCTTCTGGGAGCTGGCGGAGCCGCTCCTCGCCATGGGGCAGGCGGAGGAGGGCACCATGATGGGCTTCCGCTGCCTGCGCACGGGCGGGGCGTTCTTCGCGACGCTGGAGCTAGCAACAGGCGACCTGATCGTGAAGATCCCGGCCGCACGGGTGGATGAACTGATGGCCGGCGGCACGGGACTTCCCTTCGCGCCCGCCGGGCGGCGCTTCCGCGAGTGGGTGCAGATTCCCGAGCGCGACGGCGAACTCTGGGAGGCGCTCCTCGACGAGGCGCGCGCGTTTGTGAGTGGAGAGTCCGCGTGACCACCTCTGCCGCCTTCTCAGGGGAGGCACGGGACTTCCTCCGGGAGCTGCCCTCGCAGGTGCGGTGGGCGCAGTCGTTTCCAGGCGACGCGGATGGCGTGGAGTTCGCGCCGTGGTGCGCGAAGCAACTAATGCGATGCGTGGACGTGCACCGCTGGCTCGTCGCGAACCTGTAGCGCGGGCGCTACGCCACGGGAGTTAGGGTGACGTGGAGCTCCTTGAGGCCGCGCAGGACGAAACCGGGCAGGTGAGTGAAGTCGTTGGCGCCGGGCACGAGGTCGAAGCGCTCGACGCGGTCGAGCATCGTTTCCCAGGTGATGTTCTGTTCGAGGCGCGAGAGGCCCGCGCCGGGGCACATGTGCTCGCCCTGCGAGAAGGCGACGTGCTTGGCGGCGTTCGGACGCTCGAGATCGAGGTCGTCGGGGCAGGAGAACTCGTCCCCGTCGCGGTTGGCGGCGGCGAAGCGGAGGTGGAGGACGGATCCGGCGGGGATCTTCACGCCCCGCAGCTCCTCGTCCTGGACTGTGACGCGGAAGAGACCCTGCGTGGGTGATTCGAGCCGCAGCGTCTCCTCGACGAAGAAGCGCACGCGTGAGCGATCCTCCTTCAGCCGCTGCCAGAGGCCGGGCTCCTGTGTCAGCAGCCAGAGAGCAGAGGTGAGGGCGAACGTCGTGGTCTCGTTCCCGCCGATGTAGAGGTGGCTGATGATGCCGACGATCTCCGTGTTGCTGAGAGGGCGTTCGCCCGCGTACATGGCGCGCGCGGCGAGGTGGGAGAGCACGTCCTCCCCCGGGTTGGCGCGGCGCTCGTCGATGAAGCCCTCGATGTACTTCTGGAACTCGACGCCCCGCTCGGCGGCGTACATCTGCTCCTCGTGGGTGAGGCTCATCTTGAACACCATGACCCAGGCGTTCGACCAGATGCGGAGCTGGGGGATGTCCTCCAGGGGGAAGCCGAGCATGCGCGTGATGACCCTCACCGGCAGAGGCACGGCGAAGTCCTCGACGAACTCGACCCGGCGCCTGGCCACGATCTCGTCGACGAGCTCCTCGATGGTCTCGGTGATCATCTCGCGCTGGCGGGTCGCGCCCGCGGGGGAGAAGAAGGGGTCGACGAGCTCCCGGTAGCGCCGGTGCTCGGGTGGATTGGTGCTGAGGGGTTGGGAGCGGGGGTAGCCGTTCTCAACGTGGTAGGCCTTGGCCTCATCGCTCATCAGGAGGTTGTGGCTGCTACCGGCGGCGTGGGGGAAGCGATCCGGGTTGCGCACGATCCAGGCGATGTCCTCGAACTTCGAGACAAGGAACATGTTCTGGCCGGGGATGGGGTAGACGGGGGCCTGGTCGAGGATGGCGTGGTAGGAGGGGTACCAGTTTTCCTGCGTTTCGGGGGAGAACAGGTCGACCTCGTCGATGCTGAGCGTCATCGCGTACCTCGGCTGGGCTGGTTATGGGGGAGTGTACAGATCGCGGATCAGGGACGTCCCTCGAAGGGAGCGGTCGCGAGGGCGCCCGGCAGCCACTCGAGCATGGCCTCAGCGGCGCCACGCCAGCCGTCGTCCAGCATCAGGTCGTGGCCCATGTCCGGCAGCATCGTGAGATCGGCTTCGTACGCTTCGGCCGTGCGCCTCAGCGCGGGCTCGGGGATGAGTGCGTCACGAGCCGCGGCGAGCACGAGCATCGGGGCGCCCCGGATGCTCGCAATGTCGGGCGGGCTGCCGAGCATCTCCAGCCAGGAGCGGAAGGACTCCCGCCCCACCTGGGCCGCGCAGCGTTGCACGATCTCTTCACTCGTAGCGGGAGAGAAGAGGAGACTCCGGCACAACTCGGGCGTCGAGAACAAGGTGCCCGGCTCAAGCGTGAGTAACAGCTTGAGGGACAGCCAAGGGCTCTCCAGAAACATCCGCATGGCCGGGCGGCCCATACCGCGCGCGGGCGCAGGGGCAACCAGAACGGCGGCGGGCGGGTGGTGTCGCTCGAGGTATTTCTGCACGACGAAGCCGCCGAGGGAGTGCCCGATGACGACGGGCGGCCGCGGCAGGCCAGCGGCCACCCGCTCGACATCCGCCACATAGTCGGCAACAGAGGTCCAGCGCAGGCGCTCGCCGCCGCCGCTCTTGCCGTGGCCGCGCAGGCTCAGGGCGTAGGAGTCATAGCCGTGGTCGGCGAAGAACGGGAGGAAGTGCTCATCCCAGCACCACGCCGCGTGGCACGAGCCGTGAACGAAGAGCAGCGGGGGATAGCCGGAACCGCCCTCGCACTCGCGGGCGATCACCTCAAGCTCATGCGCCTTCCCGGCGACGGGCATCCTGACCCCCTCGGGGTTGCCCTAGTCCGCGTCGAACTGGACCCAGAGCTCCACGGGTGAGCGGAAGCCGCCCGCGCCGAGCGTCGGCGACGTTATTCCGGGGTGCGTGGCGAACTTCGGTCGCGGGTTCTTCATCGCCTCCAGCAGGCGCGTGGAGGCGATGATCGCCTCCTGGCGGGCCATCGCGTAGCCCATGCAGAAGTGCTGGCCCATGCCGAAGCCGAGGTGGCCGTGCTTGCCGTCGGGGTAGCGGCCCGAGCGCAGCTCGCGCCCCATGTGCAGGTCGTCGCGGAAGATATCGAACGTGTCCGGGTCTTTGAACGCGCGCTCATCGCGGTTACCGGCGCCGAGGAGCAGGGTGATGCTCGCGCGTTCGGGGATGACCTCGCCGTGCAGCTTGACCTCGCGCGTGGTGTGGCGGTACTGGAAGTGCACGACGGGGTCGTAGCGCATCATCTCGGTGAAGACGTTGGTCCAGAGGCCGGGGTCCTTCTTGACCTCCTCGAACTGGTCGGGGCGGGTGTAGAGCATGTGGTACCACATGAGGGCGATGGCCTTGTCGGTGGTGTCGCCGCCGGCCGCCAGCAGTAGGGCGATGAAGCCCTTGATCTCGTCGGCGTTCATGCGCTGGCCGCGGAACTCGGCGTGCACGATGCGCGAGACGAGGTCCTCGCCGGGGGCGTCCTCGGCGCGGCGGATCAACGGGTCGAGGTAGTCCCACATCTCGTTGCGGGCCTGGAGTCCGCGGGCGAGGTGCTCGCCGCCGAAGCCGAGGCCCTCGATCAGGTGCTGGTACCAGCGCACGAAGGTGTCCTCGTCCTCTCGGGGCAGGCCGAGCATGTTGGAGATGACGCGGATGGGGAACTGGGTCGTGAACTGGCTGACCAGCTCGACCTCGCCCGCCTCGGCGAAGCCCTGGGCGACGTCGTCGGCCGACTTCGCCCAGATCTTGCCCATCATCTCGCGTGCAATCTGCTCGATGAAGGGGAGGAAGGTCTGGAGGCGGTTGCCGACGAACTGGTCGGCGACGACGTTGCGGAGGAAACGGTGCTCGTCGCTATTGCCGTACTCGAGGATATTCGGCCCGAAGACGTGCTTCTTGCCGAACTCGTACTCGCCCTTGGGGTCGTACTCGGCGCGGTCGAAGTCGTCGTTGTTCTGGAAGACGCCGACGATGTCGTCGTAGCGGGTGATGACCCAGTTTTTGTGGAAGAGGTCCTGGTAGGCGGGGTGGTGGTCGCGGAGGCGCTTGTAGAGGGGGAAGGGATCCTTGATGTATTCGGGGCTATCGAACTCCTGGGGCTCGATGGCGAGCTTGAGCTGCTCCCGGATGACTTCTTCCATCGTTGTCATGGGCTTCTCCACGAAAGTGTTGTCGTCGGGCCAAAGGCTACCCGATCCGGAGTGTCCTTCCCACGCCCGTAAGGGGTGAAAGGAGCGCGGTTGCTACAATCGCCAGGGCCGCGAGCGGGAGTAGCTCAGTGGTAGAGCGCCTGCCTTCCAAGCAGGATGTCGCGAGTTCGACCCTCGTCTCCCGCTCCAGCAGTCCCTGCCCCACAGGTTGACGCGATGCCGAGTCGTGAGAAGTGGACCGCCGACGACATCCCCGACCTAACCGGGAGGGTGGCGGTCGTGACTGGCTCGAGCAGCGGCATCGGGCTCGAGGCGGCGAGGGAGTTCGCGCGCAAGGGCGCGGAGACAATCCTCGCCTGCCGCTCGCCAGAGCGAGGCCAACGCGCGCTGGAGGAAATACGGGCGGAGGTTCCCGGCGCGAAGGCCGAGCTGATGCTGCTCGACCTGGCCAGCCTCGCCTCCGTGGAGCGCTTCGCCACGGAGTTCGGGGAGCACTACTCCCGCCTTGATGTGCTGGCGAACAACGCCGGGGTCATGGGCGGGCCGTACACGAAGACCGAGGACGGCTTCGAGCGCCAGGTGGGCACCAACCACCTGGGCCACTTCGCCCTGACGGGCAGGCTGATCGACCCGCTCCTCGCCACACCGGGGGCGCGGGTCGTGAACGTGAGCAGCCTGGGGCACCGCCGAGGGAAGATCGACCTCGGCGACCTTTTCTATGAGAAGGGCGGTTACGGAGGCGGGGCGGCCTACTTCCGCACGAAACTGCTGAACCTGCTGTTCACCTACGAGCTCCAGCGTCGCTTCGAGCGGGCTGGCGTCGAGGCGCACTCGCTGGCGGCGCATCCGGGCTTCTCCGGCACCAATATCGGCGACGACATCTCTAAACGCTGGCACGTGGGGTGGGCGTTTCGGCTCTTCAACCTCATGGTCCAGGGCCCGGACATGGGCGCCCTCCCGACCCTCCGCGCCGCCACCGACCCCGCAGCCAGGGGCGGCCAGTACTACGGGCCGCGAGGCTTCTACGAGGAACGAGGCCATCCGGTCCTCGTGTCGTCGTCGGATGCCTCCCGGAACGAAGCGGATGCGCGGCGGCTCTGGGCCATGTCGGAGGAGCTGACAGGGGTCCGTCACTCACGGCTGGAGGCCGGGAGCGCCGCGTAGCCGAATCCACAGCCGCGTGCGACACTCCGCCGCAGTCAAACGTCCCACCGACAACGAGGAACAGGCAGTGCCGCTGGAACCCGGCCCCATGCAGGTCATCCACAACGCCTTCTCGACGAAGGAAGAGGTGTTCGAGGACCTGAAACGCCTCGACCTCTGGCCGACCACCTACGTATCCGAGCGGATGCAGGAGCTTCCGCTCCACCGGCACGACGTGGACAACTGCGGCTACGTGCTGGAGGGCAGCAGCTACGTGCTCAACGAACAGGGCGAGCGCTTCCCGCTCGGTCCCGGGGACAAGCTGGTGATCCCGGCAGGGGCGATCCATGCCGAGGGAGAGGTGACCGAGCGCATGGTCTACATCGTCGGCATCTCGGAGCCAGCGAACTTGCTCGAGAGGCTGTCATTACTCAAACCCGCGGACAGTCCGCTCTACGCAGAGGCCGGCTGAACGCCGCACAGGCGCCACGAGCCGTCTGGAAGGGCAGGGCATGGGGAAGTCTCCCGAATTCGGGCTGAACCGATTCGACTGGACCTCCACGGAGGCCTTCGTGGCGGACATTTGCCGGGCCGAGGAGCTCGGCTTCGGCTACGCGCTCATCCCCTGGAACCCACTCGCGCGGCACGACCCGTACATGCAGCTGGCCGTGGCCGCCGGGCGAACGTCGCGCATCCGGCTGGGTCTCCTGCTCGACAACCCGGTGCTGCACCACCCCGCTGCCTCGGCCAGCTCGATCGCGACCCTCGACGAGATCTCGGACGGGCGCGCGATCCTGACCTACGGTGTCGGTGACACCGCCGTCCGCTGGCTGGGGCTGCGCCCCGCGAAGGTGGCGGAGCTGGAGGAAGCGACCGTGCTGGCGCGACGGCTGCTCGCGGGGGAGGCGGTCGATGTGGGAGCGGTTCGACCCGCCCGCCTGCAGCACGCGAGACCCGCGCCGGTCTGGATCGCGGCGGGAGGCCCAAGGACACTCGAGATGGCTGGGCGCGTGGCGGACGGCGTCTTTCTGCGCGTGGGGCGGCACCCCGAGAACCTGCGCACCGCCATCGCGCGCGTCCATGCAGGAGCGCGGGCAGCCGGTCGCGACCCCGACGAGATTGGCATCGGGCTCATCTTCCACACGGTCATGAGCGATGACCCGGCCGAGATACGAGCGACGGCCCGATCGATGGCGGCGGGGTACTACGAGTATTCGCCGGCCCTCTTCGAGATTCCGGGGCTGCCCTGGGACGGGCCGCCCGTGGAAGAGCTGAAACAGCAGGTGTATCCCGACTTCCACCATGCCGCCGACCTCGTCGAGTCGGGGAACCTTGTCGGCTTTCTCGACGAGGAGACGGCGGATTCGTTCTCGCTGTTCGGATCGGCTGAGGACATTGCCGGGCAGCTACGGGACACCATCGCGATCGCGGGCCGAGTGGACATCGTTGTGCCCCACCCGGTTCCGATGCCGGTTCCCGGTGAGCCGGTCGCGCGGGTGCTACCGCCATCCCTCGCCGGGGCCGACTTCAAGACGTGGTTCGCAGAGGAAGTGATTCCGCGGCTCTAGTCCTCTACTCCCTGCGTGGGGTAAAAGTATTGCAGTGTGTTCTAGCGCGGCGTAGCCTGCGCGAAGCGGCTTGGCAACCATGGCTGTCGTGGACCCATCCCCGGGATCATCGCTAGCCAGAGCCTCAGGCAACCCACGGAGTAGCAGCGATCACGCTGGACGAGCGGTTGCTTCATTCCAAGGACTGGAGCCGCTACGGAGCACGGAGGGAATAGCATGGCTGAGAATTACTGGCGACGGCACTGGGATCGCAAGCGAGTGAGCCGGCGGGCCCTCCTGAGGGGCACGGTCGCCGGGGCAGCCGGCGCTGGTGCGCTCGCATTCGTTGGCTGTGGCGACGATGACGACACCGAACCCGCCCAGACCGCAGCTGCCACCACGGCCGCTACGGAAGCTGCCACCGAAGCTGCCACCGAAGCCCCCACCGAAGCTCCTACCGAGGCTCCCGCCGCAGGAACGGTGCCCACAGACGGCGGGCAGTACAGCTTCCACCGAGGTCTCGACGGCGCAACGCTCGACATGCACCGTGAGCTCTATCCGAACCGGGGCGAGATGATGAGCCTCGCCTACAACCAGCTAATCGCGTGGGACGACATCGAGTTGGCCACCATCCGGGGCGAGATCGCGCAGGGCGTGCCCGAACAGACCGACGACGTCACCTACATCTTCAAGATTCGCGACGATGTGAAGTACCACAACAAGCCTCCGGCGAACGGCCGCACGATGACCATGGAGGACGTTCGCTGGAACATCGAGCGGCAGCGCGAGCGCACGCTGGCCGACGGCACCGAGACCGAGGACTTCTATCGGTTTGGCGCCCTCTACCAGTACGTCGAGAACGTGGACTACATCGATGAAGAGACGTTCACGATCACGCTGAACGCGCCGAGCGTGCTCTGGCTCTCGGAGATGTGCGACCGCTTCAACGTCATCAACGACCGTGAGACGGCAGAGGCGATCGAGCTCGACTTCGCGGTGACGGATGCCCAGTACATCCTTGGCACGGGGCCCTACGTCTTCGAGGAGTACAACCTCGATACGCGCGCGAAGGCGACGCGACACCCCGACTACTTCCTGAAGGCCGCGGGCGAGGAAGTGCAGTACTTCGACGAGATCATCTACACCCCGCTCGACGACGCCCAGGCGATCCGCCTGGGATTCGAGCAGAAGCAGCTCGACATCATGCTCTCGAGCAACGACGTCATCTCCGCAGTCGAAGCGGCGCAGCCTGACGCGGTGCGGCTGTCGGTCGGCGAGCCGAACAGCAACCTCGGCCTGACGTACCCCTATCTCCAGAGCGAGGGCTGGAACAACAAGGACATCCGCAACGCGATCTTCATCGCCACCGACCGGGTGTTGAGCGGACAGCAGTACTACCAGGGCGTCGCTCGCCCGAACCCCCCGGTTCCCTGGCCATTCCAGGACTGGGCGCTCACCCAGGACGAGCTCGCGACCACACCGGGCTATCGCGAGGACAAGGCGGAGGACATCAAGGAGGCGCGCGCCCTCTGGCAGGCTGGAGGCGGCGACGCGATCGACCCGAAGTGGTTTGAGATGACCATCATCGATGCCCAGGACCAGGCCATCAAAGAATGGTGGCCCGCGATGATGAACGAGAATCTCGGGACGGATGCGTTCTCTCTCCAGACGGTGCCGGTGGGCACACTGCTTCAGTACCTGCTTGACCAGGGCTCCGGCGGCTTCCTCGGCGGCTGGACGCAGTGGCACTCGCCCGACCCGAGGCAGCGCTGGAAGGGCCTCTGGGGGATCGAGGGCAACATCAACTTCTATAAGACCACGACTCCGGAGATGGAGGAGCTGATCGCGGAGATGTTCGCCGAGTTCGATACGGAGCGAGCGAAGGAGATCCTGAGGGAAGCGCAGCGCCTCACAATCTCGGACGGGGGCACCGGACACATCCCCATCTCCGGCTCGCTCCGCCAGTACCTGCACTGGCCGTACCTGCACGGGGCCGAGCCGGGGTTCCTCGACTTCGAGAAGAAGCTCGGCAGGCGGGCGTGGCTCGACCAGACCGATCCGACATACGCGGGCAAGCCAACCTTGTAGAGTGAGGCTGCAAGCGCCAAACGGCCAGCGGAGGTTCTGTCATGGCTGAGTTCAATACCGTCATCAAGGGCGGAACGATCATCGACGGGCTGCGGACGCCGCGGTACGTAGCCGACATCGGCATCACCGATGGCCACATCGCCTACATCGGGCGCCTGAACGCTTCGGACGGTGACCAGGTGCTCGACGCGGCGGGGCTCATCGTCGCGCCCGGATTCGTCGACCTGCACACGCACTACGACGGGCAGGTCTACTGGGACCCGTACTGCTCGATCTCGGGCTGGCACGGGGTCACGTCGGTCGTGATCGGGAACTGCGGGTTCGGCTTCGCGCCGGTGCGGCCGGACGACCGCGAGCGGGCGATGCTCTCGCTGGCGCGGAACGAGGCCATCCCCCTGGAGTCGATGCAGGAGGGAATGCCGTGGGACTGGGAGACGTACCCCGAGTTCCTCGACAGCCTTGATCGCACGCCGAAGGGCGTGAACCTCCTCAGCTACGTCGGCCTGGGCCCGTTGATGATGTACGTGATGGGCCTGGAGGCGGCGAAGAACCGGCTCCCGAACGAAGCCGAGATGGCGGAGATGTCGCGCATCCTGGAGGAAGCGATCAAGGCTGGCGGGTGTGGGTTCTCCGCCCAGGTCCTTGGACCGGGCAGCGGCCAACGGGACTACGACGGCACGCCGATGATCACGGACACCATGGCGCCCGAGACTCTGCTCTCGTTCGCGGAGGTGCTTGCAAAGTGCCGGGCGGGCTTCATCCAGCTCACGGGCGGCGGGATGGAACTGAACGAGCAGCTCGCGGAAGTGAGCGGCCGGCCCGTCATCTACAACCTCATCCTGGCCATGGGGCAGGACCAGCACGGGAACAAGATGGAGGGCCACCACAAGACGATCGCGTGGCTGAACGAGGCGAATGCGCGTGGCAATCGCGTCTTCGGCCAGGCGGTCACGGTGAAGATCGGCTACGAGCTCACGCTTGAGCACTGGAACATGTTCGATACGTACGAGCTCTGGCGAGAGCTCACGCTCGGCACGGTCGAGGAGCGGATGGCGAAGATGGGCGACCCCGAGCGCCGCCCCGCCCTCCGTGCGGAGTACGACGAAGGGAAGGGGCCAAGCGCCCCGGGCCGCGACGAGGAGGCGGAAGTCGACGGACACGTCGGGCGGGGGATCGCGGTACTCACGGTGCAGGAAGTCGAAGACCCGTCTCTCAAGCACCTGGAGGGGCTGACGGTCAAGGAGATCGCCGAGCAGAGCGGCAAGCATGTGGTCGATGCCTTCCTCGACCTGGGCGTCGCGGACAAGCTCCAGACGACGTGGGTCACGCCACCCGAGGAGACCGACGTCAAGTCGATGAGCGAGGTGGCGAACTCGCCGTTCGCGATTCCCGGGGTCTCGGATGGGGGCGCGCACACAAAGTTCCTGGCGATGGGCGTGTACCCGACGGAGATGTTGGCCGAGCTGGTTCGCGACCACGAGATCATGGACCTGGAGCAGGCGCACTGGCGGCTGAGCGCCTACCCGGCCCAGGCCGCGGGGTTCAAGGACCGGGGTTGGATCAAGGAAGGTTCACCGGCGGACATCGTGATCTACGACCTGGAGAACCTCGGCATCGGCCCGATGGAAAAGGTCTACGACCTTCCCGCCGGGCAGTGGCGGCGCGTTCGCCGGGCCGAGGGCTACCGCTGGATCCTCGTGAACGGCGAGGTGACCGTGGAGGACGGGGAGACGACAGGGGCCACACCGGGCCGCCTCATCCGCCACGGCGCAGGGTAGGCGGCTGGTATGGCGCATAGCGCCCCGGCCTCGCGCCGGGGATGCCGTGCAACGACCCTGTTGGAGCGTGCCCCGTGACGCAGTACATCGCGAGACGCCTTCTCCTCAATCTCGTGGTCATCCTGATCGTGATGACGTTCATCTTCATCACCCTGCGCATCCTGCCGGGCGACTTCGCCGCGCAGCAGGTCTCAGACCAGTTCTTCGCAGGCCGGGGCGGCGATCCCGAGGAAGCCCTTCGCCTCGCCCGTGAGCGCCTGGGGCTCCACGATCCCATCCCGGTCCAGTATGGGAAGTTCCTGCGCGACCTCTTCACCGGGGACTTCGGGACTTCATTCCGGACGGGCGGCTCCCCCCTGACCTCCGTACGCGCGGCGCTGCCCTACACGCTCCAGCTCGGCCTGATGTCGGTGGTCATCGCGCTCATCCTGGCATTCCCCGTCGGCATCATCTCGGCCCTGCGGCAGGACTCCTGGCTTGACGGCGGCCTCCGTCTCTTCGCGGTGTTCTTTCTGGCGGCGCCGCCGTTTTGGATTGCCACGCTCAGTTCCGGATGGTCCGTCAAGTTCGATATCCTGGACCTGAACGTGATTGCGCACCCGGGCATCTGGGAGGATCCCTGGGGGAGCATTCAGCTCATGCTCATCCCCAGTCTCGCCGCCGGGCTCGCGTTCGGCGCCGTCCTGATGCGGTTCCTGCGATCCCAGTTGCTCGACGTCTTGCGACAGGACTATGTGCGGACCGCAAGGGCGAAGGGTCTCCAGAGCAGGGCGGTGATTGCGCGCCACGTGCTCCGGAACGCGCTCATTCCCATTGTCACGATCTTCGGGATTTCCCTGGCCGCTCTGGTTGGCGGCAACGTCATCCTGGAGACGATGTTCAACATCCCGGGCATGGGGAGGCTCCTCCTGCAAGCGCTGCTCATCCGGGACGTCCCGGTTGCCCAGGCGATGGCCCTCCTGCTCGTTGTGGGCGTCGTCATGGTCAACCTCCTCGTTGACCTCAGCTACTTCCTCATCGACCCCAGAGTCACGGTGGGGGCTGCGAACGAATGACGGGCAGGGAGGGCTTCGGGGAGCACGATCTCACAGTGACCAGTCTCGACAGAGGGCGGTCGAGGGGCGCTCGGGCGCTGACGGCGTTCGGGCGCTTCGTCAGACAGAAGAAGGTCGGCGCGCTTGGTCTCGCGATGGCCATCATCTTCCTTGCGGTGGGCGTACTGGGCCCCTACGTAACGCCGTACGGGAGGGACCAGGTGTTCGTCGAAGTCAACCCGAACTACGATCGAGGCAGCACGGACCGAGACAAGATCAGTCCGACCACGCTCCTGCGGCTCTCCAGCCCATCCTGGAAGCACCCCCTGGGGACAGACGACAAGGGGCGCGACCTGCTCACGCGGCTGCTCGTGGGGGCAAGACGTGCGCTCTACTTTGGTTTCGCTTCGGCGGCCCTGGCGACGGTGATCGGATCTGTTATCGGAATCACCTCCGGGTACTTCGGTGGCCTCATCGACCTCGTCCTGCAGCGACTGGTCGACGCGATGATCGCAATCCCGGGGCTCATCTTCCTGCTCCTGCTCATCCAGATCGGGGAGGTGACCCTGCTCCGGGTCATCCTCGCTTTATCGATATTGGGGTCCTTCGGCGCGGCGAGGGTGGTGCGGTCGGCAGCGCTCGCAACACGCAATGAGGTGTACGTAGAAGCAGCCAGAGCCGTGGGTGCGAGTCACCTGCGGATCGGCACCCGCCACATCCTGCCGAACATCGCGGCGCCGATCATCGTGATCTTCTCGATCTCCGTCGGCACCGCGATCCTCGCCGAGGCCGGCCTCTCCTTCCTGAACCTCGGCGCCCCCGGCCCCAGTTGGGGCAAGATGGTGGCGCAGGGCCGCCTGACCTTTGATTCGCAGCCTGTCATGAGCATCGTTGGCGGCGGCGCCATCACCTTCACCGTCGCGGCGTTCAATCTGCTCGGCGACGCAATGCGCGACGTGCTAGACCCGCGGCAGCGGGGAACCTGACGCATGAGGCGGGGCGCCTTACGCCAGCGAGCCAGTGCTACCCTTCGCGAGACTCAATAGCAGGAGGACCCAGATCATGGCGAGATTCGTGCTTATCGGGCTCTGTGAGCCCAACGACCCCGAGAGGCAGGCGGAGTTCGACGAGTGGTTCGTCGACCAGCATGTCGAGGACACGGCGAAGTGCCCGAACTTCGTCCGCGGGAGCGTGTTCAAGCTCAGCGGGCCACACGGGAACGGCGAGACGGTCTCCGGTTACCTCTCCCTCTACGAGGTAGAGGCGCCGAGCTACGACGAGGCCGAGCGCACGCTGAACGAGTGGCAGCGCAACCCGGACGCCTGGGAAGGTCGCATGAAGCACCGCGAGACGGGCGAGAAGATGGGCGGCATTCCCCTGAGCGTCAACGGCTCCGGCTGGTACGAGCTGGTCAAGTACTTCGACGGGCCCAAGGCGAGCGAGCGGTGATCGTCCCCCGCTTCGGGACTCGCGCATGACGCGACCCGGCGGCATGAGCCGCGAGGACATTGAGACGTTCCTGGCGGAGCCGCGGAACGCGATGGTGGGAGCGATCCGTGCGGATGGCCGTCCGCAGATGACGCCGAACTGGTTTCACTGGGACGGCTCACGGTTTTATGTCTCCACCACGAAGCGGCGGCGGAAGTATCCGAACTTCCTGCGTGACCCACGGGTACAGCTCGCCATCGACGACGCCACCGGGTTCCGCACGGTGCTGGTCGACGGCACCGTGGAGCTGCGGGACGACCACGAGGCGGTGCTTGAGCACTTCAGGGCGATTCGCGAGAAACACGGTCGCGCCCAGAACGGCGAGGAGTTCCTCGAAGAGCTCAGGCGGGACGAGCGCGTTCTGCTGATAATCACCCCCGACAAACCAATCGACGAGTGGACCTCCTGGGGTCCGGCACGCTAAAGGAGCAGCACATTGGTCACCCCTGAAGAACTGTGCGAGATCGAGGACATCAAGGAGCTTCGTTACCTCTACACCCACTACTACGACGGGCAGCGGGTCGAAGAGCTGGCAAACCTGTTCACCGAGGACGCTGTCTGCGAATTCGGTGAGGCGTACGGAGGCAACTGGGTCGGCCGGGAACAGATCTACAACAACTACAAGACGTTCATCGAGGGGGAAGGCGGCGACCCTCATGGCGTCATGCACGCGGTGGTGAATCCCTGGATCCGGCTCGCCGACGAGACCACGGCCCATGGCCGCTGGTACCTCCTCGACCTGCGCACGACAGAGGGGGTTGAGAACCCGCTGATCCTGTTCGGCATCTACGACGAGACCTACAAGAAGACGGAGGAAGGCTGGAAGATCCAGCGGACGCGGATCGACTTCCTCTGGCCGCGGCGGGAGTACCAGCCAAGCACGAACCTGTAGGGAGTTCGTGGAGGAATGCGACCGGCAGAGGCGAGACCGGCGGGTGCTGCTCGCTATCGTCCCGGACAGGCAAAACGAGGAGTGGACCCCGTGAGGTCTGCCGCGCCAGGAGCTATGCAGTGGTAACGATTGAAGAACTCTGCGACAGGGAAGAGATCAGGAATCTTCGCTCCCTGTACGCCCACTACTACGACGGGAACCGCGTGGACGAGCTCGTGGCCCTGTTCACCGAGGACGCCGTGTGCGACTTCGGTGAGGCGTTCGGCAAGTGGGTGGGGCGGGAGGAGATCTACAAGAACTACGCAGCCGCCGCGGCGAACAAGAGCCCGGACTACGGCATCCTCCACAACGTGACGAACCCCTGGATCCGTCTCGTCGACGAGACAACGGCAAGGGGCCGGTGGTACCTGCTCAACGTTCGCGCGACGGAAGGCGTCGAGAACCCGTTGATCCTGTTCGGCATCTACGACGAGACGTACAGGAAGACCGAGCAGGGCTGGCGCATCCAGCGAACACGCATCGACTTCCTTTGGCCGCGACGCGAGATCAACGGCAGCATGGACCTGTAGGGAGGCCCGTACGGCAGAGTTCTGACCTCGGTAGGCCGCCTCGACGCCACGGTACGAGCGGCGGTGAAAGCAGAGGAGCAGGGCTGGGACGGCATCGGGACTCCCTACGCGCCCACCCTGGCGCCCGATCGCTCCCGCCCTGCCATGAAACCGTAACCACGAAGGCCTGCGGTACCCCTTGCCAAACGTAGTAGGATTCGGCCAACAACGGGTGGAGGTGCTCAGGTGCCAGAATTCGATACCGTCATCAAGGGTGGCACCGTCATCGACGGGCTGCGCACGCCGCGCTACAAAGCGGACATCGGCATCAAGGACGGGCGCATCGCCTCGATCGGAGCGGTCGGCGCTTCGGACGGGGCGAAAGTGCTCGACGCGAGCGGGATGATCGTCGCGCCTGGCTTCGTCGACCTGCACACGCACTACGACTCGCAGGTGTTCTGGGATCCGTACTGCTCCATCTCCGGGTGGCATGGTGTCACCTCGGTGGTGATCGGGAACTGCGGCTTCGGCTTCGCGCCGGTGAAGCCGCAGGACCAGGACCGCGCGATGCTGACGATGGCTCGCAACGAGGCCGTGCCGCTGGCGACGATGCAGGAGGGGATGCCCTGGGACTGGGAGACCTACCCCGAGTTCCTCGAAAGCCTGGAACGGACGCCGAAGGGCGTGAACCTGCTCAGCTACCTCGGCCTCAACCCCCTGCTGGTCTACGTGATGGGCATCGAGGAAAAGGGAAGGGCGGCGACCGACGAGGAGATGGAGCGTATGTGCCAGATCCTCGAGGAGGCGATGGAGGCCGGCTGCTGCGGCTTCTCCACACAGCTCTCCGGCGAGGGAAGCGTCCAGCGCGACTACGACGGCACGCCGATGATCACGGACCTGATGCCGCACGACGACGTAATCAAGCTGGCCCGCATTCTCAAGAAGGTGGGGCGGGGATTCATCCAGGGGGCGGGGGTGAGCCGCGAACTGACGGAGGCGCTCTGCCAGGCGAGCGGACGTCCCGTGATGAGCGGCCTCGGCGTCACGACGGACCAACACGGCCAGCCCATGGCGAACTACAAGGAGCAGATGCAGTGGCTGGAGGACGCGAATGGGCGCGGAAACCGCGTCTTCGCCCAGCTCATCACGGCTGAGGTGGGCTTCGAGTTCACGCTGGAGGACTGGAACCTGTTCGACTCGAGCCCGCTGTGGCGCGCCATCACGCTCGGCGACGTGCCCGAGCGCCTGGCGAAGATGCGCGACCCCGAGCGGCGCCAGGGGCTGCGCGAGGAGTTCGACGCGGGCAAGGGACCGATCGCGGGCGGCGGCACCGAGGCGCGCGTCGGCGGCACGAACGTCTGGGGCGTGGGCTCGATGATCGTGGAGTCGGTCGAGAATGACGAACTGCGCGACTGCGAAGGGCTGACGATCGCCGAACTCGGGGAGCGACGGGGCAAGCACCCGATCGACGCGATGCTCGACCTGGCGGTCGAAGACGAACTGAAGACGACGTTCGTGACGCCGCCGCGAGAGCGCTCCGAGGGGGAGATGGAGGCGATCCGCGAGGTCTGTAACTCCAGCTTCGCGCTCCCGGGCGTCTCCGATGGCGGGGCGCACACGAAGTTCATCACGCTGGGCGCCTACACGACGGAGTACCTCACCAAGCTGGTGCGTGACAACGAGGTCATGGACCTCGAACAGGCGCACTGGCGGCTCTCGGCCTATCCGGCGCTGGCGGCAGGGGTGAACGACCGCGGCTGGATCCGGGAGGGCGCGCCCGCCGACATCGTCGTGTACGACTACGAGAACCTGGCGCTCTTGCCGCAAGAGAAGGCCTTCGACTTCCCGGCGAACGAGTGGCGCCGGGTACGGAAGGCGACCGGCTACCGCTGGACGCTCGTCAACGGCGACGTGACCTTCGAGGAAGGGGAGTGCACGGGGGCGACACCGGGCAAGGTGTTGCGCCACGGCACCGCCTGAGGCAGCAGGCCAGATAGGGGCTCCCCGCAGCCCCTGAAACCTGAACCGCGAGGAGGAGCGCCCAAAGGATGTCCGCCTACATCGTTCGCCGTCTGGTCGCCGTGCCGGTCGTGCTGTTCATCCTCTCGCTCGGGGTGTTCTTCATGGTGGACCTCATCCCGGGCGATGTCGTCACGCAGCGGCTGGAGAACTCCTACACGCCCGCGCGCGCGGAGGCGCTGCGGGCCTACCTCGGGCTCGACCGCCCGTTTTATGTCCGCTACGGGGAGTGGCTTGGGGGCGTGTTCCAGGGCGACTTCGGCGACTCGCTGATCAACGACCAGCCAGTCGGCGCCGAGATGTTGCGAAGGTTACCCATCACCCTGGAGCTCGGCGTGATGACGCTGCTCATGTCAGTGCTCTTCGGGATAGCGGCGGGAATCGTGGCCGCAGTGCAGCAGAACAAGCTCGCCGACCAGGCGCTGAGGCTCGTCAGCATCTTTGGGCTCGCCATCCCGGTCTTCTGGTTGGCGACGCTCGTGGTCGCGCTTCCTCCGGTCTACGCCGGCTGGTCGGTCAAATTCGGCTATGTCGCATTTCTCGACGATCCGGTCGCGAATCTCGAGCAGTTCGCGATCCCGGCGGCGGTGGGCGCCTTCGGATTCTCCGCGATCCTGCTGCGCCTCACGAGGGTGCAGATGCTTGAAGTCCTCCGCCAGGACTACGTCAGGACGGCGCGTGCGAAGGGGCTGACGAGCATGGTCGTGGTCGTGCGCCACGTTCTGAAGAACGCGATGATCCCTGTCGTGACAGTGGTCGGGCTGTCGCTGGGGGGTCTGGTCTCGGGCTCGGTGTTCATCGAGCAGATCTTCTCGCTGCCGGGGCTCGGGCGGTATGTGGTGTACTCGGTGAGTCAAGCCGACTACCCGGCGATTCAGGCTTTCGTGCTGCTGGCGGGCATCGTCTTCACGCTGGTTAACCTGGCGGTCGACCTGCTCTACACAGTGCTCGATCCAAGGATTCGTTACTCATGACGGCGATCGCGGACCTGGAGCTGGCTACCAGCGAAGAAGGCGTCCTCGACAGGATGGCCGGGCTCGCCCGGCGCTTCGGGCGCTTTGCCCGCACGCAGCCGTTGGGAGCGTTCGGCCTGCTGCTGGTCATCATCATTGTGGTCATCGCCATCTTCGGCGAGTGGATGGTGCGGGCTGACCCCGACGCGCTCTCGAGCGAGACCCTCGAGGGGCCGAGCGCCGCGCACTGGTTCGGGACGGATAGCAACGGGCGGGACTACTACTCGCGCATGGTCAGTGGTGGACGCATCACGATCGCGCTGGCGGTGCTTGGCGTCGTCCTCGGGTTCGCTGGCGGCACGGTGCTTGGCGTCATTTCGGCCTGGGCGAAGGGCTGGCTCGATCTGCTGTTCCAGCGGGTGATCGACGCGCTGCTGGCGCTGCCCGGGATCATCCTGGCGCTCTTCCTCGTCACCGTCCTCGGGCGAGACACGCTGGACCTGGTGCTGGTGCTGACCCTGCTGATTATCCCCCCGATCACCCGTTTCGCGAGGGGCACCACGCTTTCCCTCCTGACCGAGCCGTACATTGAAGCAGCGCACGCCCTGGGGGCGAGGACACCCCGCGTACTCGGACGGCACCTGTTTCCAAACCTGCTGCCGTCCGTGGCCGTCGTGGTGACAACCTCGATCGGGAGCCTGCTGCTCATCAGCGCGGGCCTGAGCTTCCTCGGCCTGGGGGTGCAGCCACCGACGGCCGAGTGGGGCAACCTGCTGGCCGAGTCGCGCGAGTTCACCCTCTACGCGCCGTACCTGGCGATCTTCCCAGGTCTGGCAATCAGCCTGGCGGTGCTGGGCGTAAACCTCTTCGGCGACGCCATCCGGGACGTCTGGGATCCACGGCTGCGCTCGCTTTAGGCCCTTGCGCTCCGCTCCGGGTATTGCGAAAGGGCGTACAATTCATCATCACCAGTGGTCAATGGAGGGTTCAGCATGGAAAGTTATTGGAGCCGGTACTGGCAAAAGCGAGTCACGCGGCGAACGGTTCTGGGAGGAGCCGCGGCCGGGGCCGCCGGTCTCGGTGCGCTCGCGATCGCGGGCTGCGGCGATGACGACGACGATGATGACGTAGCGGAGCCCGCGGCGGCAGAGACGGAAGCCGCAGCAGCAGCGACAGAAGCAGCGACAGAAGCAGCTACCGAAGCGGCCGCGGCCGCAGGCGGGCCCGTGTCGGGCGGGGTGCTCAATATCAGCGGCGCGGCGACGGAGCCGGACGTGTTCGACCCGGCGATCACGATCCTGGGTGGTACGTACTCGCTGGGGCTGGGCTACGTCTACTCGCGAATCATCAAGTACGGGCCGGATTTCGCGATCCTCCCAGACATCGCCAATCCGCCGGAGCAGCCGGACGACCTGACGTACATCTTCAGCATCAGGCCGAACGTGTACTGGCACGACCTGCCACCGGCGAACGGACGCAAGTTCACGGCCGAGGACGCGGTCTTCGGGGTCAAGCGGATGGCCAAGGACAACCCCGAGTTCGTCTTCGGCTCGAAGCTTGATGCGGTGGAGAGCCACGAGGCCATCGACGAGTCGACGTACAAGCTCGTGACGCAGGTTCCCCACGCGGCCATGCTCTCCGTTATCGCGGACGACGCGTACCTGATGGTGAACCAGGAGCAGAACGAGGCCGTGGGAGACGACGGCATCAAGCTCTACGAGAACATGATTGGGACCGGAGCCTTCGTCCGCGGAGAGCTCGATGTGGGCGTCGGGAGCCATCTCACCAAGAACCCGAACTTCTACGAGGAGGCGCTACCCTACCTCGACCGCGTCAACTTCGTGCCGTTGTCGGACCGCGCGGCCCGCGATGCCGCCTTCCGCAGCCGCCAGATCGACGCCTCGTCCTTCATCACCGGCAACATCAAGCTCGCCGTGGAAGAGCTGGAGAAGGAGTTTGGCGACGCCATCGCGAGCGCACCAAAGGTGCTGTCGGCGACGTACGACATCGACCTGAACACCACGCGCGAGCCCTACGGGGACAAGCGCGTGCGGAAGGCGCTGCACCTGGCCGCCGACCGCGACTCGTTCCAGAACGCCTGGGGCAAGGAGGCGGGCCTGCTGATGACATCCGTCCCGCAGGCGGCGTACTTCCCGGCCTACGGGCGCACGCAGGAGGAGCTCTACGAGCTTCCCGGCTACCGCCAGCCCAAGGACCAGGACATCGCAGACGCGAAGAAGCTGCTGGAGGCCGCCGGCTTCGGCGACGGGCTGGAGCTATCAACGCTGAAGCAGGGCTACATCGGCAATCACGGCATCGCCTTCAAGGAGAACCTGAAGGCGATCGGCGTCGAACTTGAGCTCAACGAGGTTCCGGTGACGGAGTGGATCGTGGCCCGGCAGCAGGGCAACTTCGACATGTGCATCGCCAGCAACAACGGGGCGATCGACCCCGGCCACTACATCGACACGCGATTCCACTCTGCGGGGTCGTTCAACTTCGGCAGCTACTCGAACCCCGACTTCGACGCCCTTGTGGAGAAGCAGCGCGGCATCGTGGACATCGAGGAGCGGGCGGCCGTCATCCGCGAGGCGGACGACCTCCTGCTCGAGGACGCGCCGCACATCTTCAGCGCCCAGATCGTGTTCCACCCCACGTGGTGGAACTACCTGAAGGACGTTGTGCTGGTGGCAGGGCTCACCTCGTGGTTCCAGCAGCTCTGGATCGACCCGGACGAGAAGGCCCGGATCGGCTAGAGGTCCTTACGGCAACCAGTTCAGAGCGGCCCGCCAATCGGCGGGCCGCTCTGTTGTCTGTCGGGAACCCTGCTACGGCCGGAAAGCCAAGGGCAGGCGACGGAAGCCGTAGATGAACGGCGACTCGGTTTGCCGCTCGCCCGGCATTTGGCCGAGCTCGATGCGGTCGTAGCGATCGAGCATGGCCTGGAGCAGCTTCTCCACCTCGAGCCGCGAGAAGGGCGCTCCGATGCAGTAGTGCGCCCCGCTGCCAAAGCCGAGGTGGTTGCTGAGGTCACGATCGAGGTCCATCTCGTCCGGGTGGGGAAAGACCCGTGGGTCGCGGTTGGCCGCGCCCACACCAAGCGCGATGACCGACCCGGATGGGATGCGCGTACCGCCGATCGTAGTGGGCTCCGTGGTCGTCCGGAAGATGGTCTGGGTGGGAGACTGCCAGCGCACCATTTCTTCGATGAAGGTGGGGACCAGCTCCCGCTCGTCGCGGAGCCGCCGCCAGAGGTCAGGCTGGGCCGCGAGCACGTTGAGAGCATTCGCGATGAGGTTGCTGGTCGTCTCGTTGCCGGCGACGAGCAGGGTGATGCAAAGCCCGATGATCTCCCACTCCTGGAGTGCGGGGCCGTGGCGGTCGTGCGCGAACAGCTCACTGATGAGGTCGTCGCGAGGGTTGCGCTGTCGCTCGGCGACGAACCGTCGAAGGTAGCCAACGATCTCCGTGAACTCGGCTTCGCGTTCCTGCTGCGTCTGGCCCCGCTGGGGGCTTCGCATCCGCATAAAGCGATCGCGGTCCTCGGCGGGGATGCCGAGCAGGTGCGTGATGACGGAGACGGGGAGGTCGACCGCGATCTCGCTCATGACCTCGACGCTGTCGGGTTCCACAGCATCGAGCAGCTCGTCTACGCGCCTCTCGACCCACGTCGAGAGGGAGTCATCAAGCTGGCGGGTCATCGGTCGCTGGACGAGCGCTCGGCGCTGCGTGTGCCGCGGCGGATCGTCGTTGACGAGGATGATGATGCGACTCGGGTCGTCGACGCCCGTCTTGCCCGACGAGGAGAACACCCTGGGATTCCTCAGGATGCGCTCGATGTCCGAGTGGCGGGTCACGACCCATGCGCCGAGGTCAGGCTCGCGGTAGGGCGAACTCCTGCGCAGGAGGCGCGTATGGCCGGGGTACGGCTCGACGGTCGCGTGGGGAGCGAAGGGGCGGATCGCCATGGCGCTGCTCCAGAGGCGACCGCGGCCGCGGTAAGAGCCTAGTCCTCGTCCGAGACGGAGAGATCGAGGGCCATGATCAGGAGGTCGCGCGGGAGGCCGCGACGGTCGGTCACCCATCCGGTGAGCGTCGCTTCCTCCTTGAACCCGAGCCGCTCGAAGGCGGCGCGGGCGCCCTCCTGGTCGACGGTCATCTGGGCCGTGATCTTGCGCGATCCGAAGTTCGGGGCAGCGTCGATGACATCGCGGACGAGGCGGCTACCGAGGCCACTGCCGCGATAGTCGCCGGCCACGATCACGCGAACCTCGCCCACGTTGCGGGTCCAGCGCATGGGCTCACCGTGCAGGGAGGCGTAGCCGACAACCTCGTGGTTGCGCGGAGACTGGGCCACCAGGGCAAAGTCGATGCCATCGGCCACGTTTCTGACGAGCCCGTCAACGACTGCCGAGCTCGAGAGATCCTCACGCATAAACAGCAGGTCGTCGTGGGGAAGGGAGCGGGCGAACTGCAGGAACGCGTTGCGATTCGAGGAGCCAAGCCGGTGGAGCTCCACCTCGGTCCCGTTGGCAAGGTTCCAGGTCACGGGATAGCGAGCCTGAATGTTTGGGCGCTCCTGCAGGCCCCGGCGAATGCGGTCGGTCTCGGTACCGCGAAGAATCTCTTCCTCTTCACGGGTGAAACTCTCGTCGCAGGTGTTGCAGCGATAGCTGGTCGCCTTGTCATCAATGCCCATGTTCTCGGGGGAATCCCAGTGGGGAACAAGGAGGACGTGCTCACAGGTTTCGGACACATCCCCGGCCGGTGCAGTACCGCTCGAGTCCGGTTCTCCACGTCGAAAGAATCGCATGTCACATCTCCTCCTATGAACTACCAGTCAGCCTACTCCTTTCGACGGGGGCAAGAAGGGGCCGGAAGAGAGCCGCCCTGAGAGGCGTCACGGTCGCCCCCAGTGGGACGGGGTCGGCCGTTTGCACTAAGGCAGGGGGGCGGTCCGGATGCCCTCGTCCAGGCCAGAGGGACGGTCGATCCGAGAGACCTTGGGCAGGAGCAGGAAGGCGAGGAAGGCGAGGGGACCGGCGACGGCGAAGCCGGCCAGGATGCCGATCTTGCTCTGCCGCAGCAGGTCGGCGTCGGCGTAGGCGAGGTCGCCGACAAAGAGTGCGACGGTGAAGCCGATACCGGCCACCAGGCCGATAGCCGCCACCCCCCGCCAGGTCACGCCAGCGGGGCGAGTGGCCCCGAGCGCGACGGCGATCCAGGTGGCAGCCACCAGCCCAACCGGTTTACCGATCACAAGGCCGATCAGGACCCCCCACGTGACCGTGCTCTTGAAGGCGTCGCTGATCCCGCCGGGGTCGAGGTGGACGCCAGCGTTGGCAAGGGCGAAGGCGGGCACGATGAGGAAGGCCACCCAGGGATGGAGGCTGTGCTCAAGACGGTCGACGTGGGGCACCGCCTTGCTGCTGAGGTCGCTCAGGCTGAGGAGCGAGTCGACAACCTGGTCGTGCCCAAGGGGACTCTCGGGCTGTTCGTCGCCGGCGCGAAAGCGTTCGAGCAACTGGCGGGCAGTGCGTACGAAGCCATCAAGGGGCACGGGTGGCCGCCAGGGCGTCAGGAACCCGAGGATGGCCCCGAGTGTCGTGGGATGCACCCCCGACTCAAGGATCGCTCCCCAGGAGACGATGCCCAGGGCGAAGAAGACGATCACGGCGCGCAAACCGAGGCGGTAGAGCACGAGCATGAGGGCGATCAGCGAGACAGTGAGCACAAGCTGATCAAGCTGGACATCGCTGGAGTAGAAGACGGCCACGACCAGGACCGTGCCAACGTCGTCGACGATGACGAAGGTGAGGAGCATGGCGCGCAGCCCGAGGGGGACGCGTGAGGCAAACAGCGTCGCGATGCCGAGGGCGAAGGCGACGTCGGTTGCCATGGGGATGGCCCAGCCCTCGCGCGCCTCGGCGCCCTGGGCGATGAGCAGGAAGAGTCCAAGGGGCAGGAGCATGCCGCCCACGGCGCCAGCAACCGGGGCCGCCATGACGCGCGGATCGGAGAGTTCTCCGATCGTGATCTCCCGCTTGATCTCCAGGCCGATGACGAAGAAGAAGAGGACCATGGCCACTTCGTTCACCCAGAAGTGGAGGGTCCCCTCGACGGCCCAGAAGGCGAGGTCGACCCCCAGATGGGTGTCGAGCAACTCCTCGTAGCTGGCATGCCAGGGAGAGTTCGCCCACACCAGCGCGCCGCCCGCGGCAAGAATGAGCAGGACCGCACTCGCGCTCTCGGTCTGGACGAATTCCTGCACCGGGCGCACGAAATTCGTAAGCCGTCGCCGGGCGACACCCCCCCGTGGGTCAAGCCGGCGGAAGCCGCTCTTGAGCATGTCCCTAGCCTAGACCGCAGCGGTGCAAAGTGGACGGGCGCGGATGTGACGGGCGCGAATGTATTGACCTGCCTCTGGCCGACCGCTAGCGTGGGCGCGGAGCCCCCCACGCGACGGGAAACTCTCCGGCCGACAAGTGGAGCAACGGGAGCGCATCGCGAGTGCCGTGGCGACGTTTCTTACGGAGTAGGCGTCGATGACAACGTACATCCTGCGGCGACTGCTGCTCGTGCCGGTGACGCTGTTCATCCTCTCCTTCGGCACAGCCATGATCATGCGGCTCACGCCAGCTGATGTTGTCGACTACCGCCTGCAGAACAGCTACAACCCGGAGCGTGCGGAGGCCCTGCGAGAGCAGCTGGGACTGAACAAGGGGCCCTTCGAGGCGTACTTCGACTGGATCTCGAACGCCTTCCAGGGCGACTTCGGGCGGTCGTTCATCAGCTACACGCCGATCGTCGACGAGATCAAGCGGCGCTTCCCGGTCACGATTCAGTTGGTCTTACTCACGATGCTCGTGCAGGCGGGCCTCGCGATCCCGTTAGGAGCGCTGGCGGCGGTCAGGCAGAACGGGCTGACGGACCACGCGATCCGCATCGCCAGCGTGGTCGTGATCGCCGTGCCAAGCTTTGTCCTGGCGGTGTTCGCCTTACGCTTCCCACCACTCTGGTGGGGCTGGATTCCACCGTTAGGCTACGTCTCCTTCCAGGACGACCCGCTGCGGAACCTGCAGATCTACGCCATCCCCGTGGCCGTGGGCGCGCTGGGCCTCATGGCGACGCTCATCCGCCTGACACGCACCGAGATGCTGGAAGTGCTGCGCCAGGACTACGTGCGCACGGCGCGGGCGAAGGGGCTAAAGCAGATGACCGTCGTGCGGCGGCACGCGCTCAAGAACGCGCTGATTCCAGTCGTGACGGTGCTGGGCCTCTCGTTCGGGAGTGCGCTCGGCGGGGTGGTGATCATTGAGGAGATCTTCAGTCTGCCGGGGCTGGGCCGCTACGCGCTCGGGGCCGTGCGCCAGGAGGACTACCTCGTGGTGCAGACGTTCGTCGTCTTCTCGGGCTTCATGTTCGTGATGGTCATCCTCATGGTCGACATCCTCTACGCCTGGCTCAATCCACGGATTCAATACTGATGACGGAGCTTGCAACACAGGTTCCGGATTCGGGCGGCTACATCCTCCCGCCACGCCCGAGTGCCTGGCGACGGCTTGGGAGAACCGCGCGATCCCAACCCGTCGGGGTATTCGGGCTGTTCCTCACGTTCGTCGTGCTCCTCATCGTCATCGTAGGTCCCTATCTCACGACTCACGACCCTGACTCCCAGAGCACGAACCTGCTGGCCAGTCCCTCCGGCGAACACTGGTTCGGGACGGACGAGAAGGGGCGAGACTACTTCTCACGAACCATGGCGGGCGGACGCATCACAGTAGCCGTTGCGGTGTTCTCGCTGGCGATCGGCACAGCCGCAGGGACACTTCTGGGCATGGTCTCAGCCTACGTGTCGTGGGTAGATCTCATCTTCCAGCGTCTCATCGACGCGATCCTCGCGCTTCCGGGGCTCTTCCTCATCCTGCTCTTCATCATCGTGTTCGGCAGCGACATGCAGGTGCTGATCCTCGTGATCGCACTGACCGTTGCACCCGCACTCATCCGGATCACACGAGCATCGACGTTATCTACGATGACGAACCTGTATGTAGAGGGGGCCGTAGTGGCCGGAGCCTCGTGGATGCGCGTCCTGTTTCGGCACGTGCTACCCAACATCGCCCCGACGATCGGGGTCATCTTCGCGGTCGGCGTCGGCAACCTGATGCTCGTGACGGGTTCGCTTGGCTTCCTCGGCCTCGGTGTGAGGCCGCCTCAGTCGGAGTGGGGCCTCATGATCGCGGAGAGCCGCACGTACATCTCCAGCGCTTCGCACCTGTTCATCTATCCCGCGATCGGCCTCGCGCTCGCGGTCCTCGGCGTGAATCTGCTCGGCGACTCCCTGCGCGACCTGTGGGACCCGCGCATGCGCGGGACGACGTAGGCCCGCCAAGTCCTTCGGGCACGCCAGACACATCACACATCAAAGGGGCCGGTCCATATGGACCGGCCCCTTTTGTCGGATTCTTGCTGGCGCCAGTGACTCGGACTAGGTGTCGAGCCAGATGCGCGCCAGGTTGTGCGTCAGGCCAGCCGGGATGGCATCCGGGTGGCCCTTCACGTGGCTGCGGAACGTCGGCCAGAACACGAGCTGGGCCGTGAACGCCTGGGGCGAGTGCTCGATGAGGGCGAGCGACGCCTCCCGGATCGCGTCCGCCCGCGCCTCCGGGTCGAGGGTGGAGCGCTGCTTCTCAAGCAGGGCGTCTACCCCGGGGTCGGAGAATGCCGTGCGGTTGAAGGGCGCGCCCGTATGGAAGCGGTGGTAGATGTAGGTATCGGGGTCGGTGCCACCCACCTCAAGGCCGATGTTCATGATGAAGTTGCCCTGCGAGCGCTCGGCGAAGTAGTCGGCGCTGGTCGCTGGCTCGAGCTCAAGGTTGAGCCCGAGGGCGGCCACGTCCTCCTTGATGCCGGTCGCGTGGCAACCGCACTGGATGGGCGTGTCGATCGTGATGGTCTCGTCCGCGCCCACGCCCACACCGGCCGCGTTCATGAGGGCGATGGCATCGGCGATGTCCTGCTCCTTGTCCTCGCGGAAGCCCGGCATCGCGAGGAGCTCCTCCTCGTTGAACGCGAGGGGGAGGAAGGTCTGCGGGACGGGGCCCATGAGAACGCCACTTCTCGGCCCGAGCGGGTTGACGGCGATCTGGCGGTTGATCACCAGATGGACGGCCTGACGCACGCGCGGGTCATTGAAGGGCGCCTTCTGCGTGTGCATGTGCGTCTCCGAGATAGCGGAGTGCAGCTTGCGGCGGAAGTCTATCTTGTCGCCGATCTGGCTCTGGATTGATTCGACCCCTACCCAGCCAAGGCCAGTGCCAATGCTGAACTGGTCGACTTCGCCGGCGATGATCGCGCCCTCGCGCGCCTCATTCGATATCGCGATGAGCTCGATGTTGTCCATGTACGGCAGCGCCTGGCCGTCTTCGCCCATCTCGAAGTAGTTCGGATTGCGGTCCAGCTTCCCGTAGACACCCGGATCAAAGGTGTTCCGGATCCACGGCCCGGTGCCGATCATGTTCTCGTACAGCTTCATCCCCTCGTCGCTGACGGCATCCCGCTGCTCGCGGTTCACCATCAGGATCGGGTCGTCGGCGATGAAACGGAGCATCGGTGCAAAGGGCTGTTTCGTCTTCACCGAGAACGAGAGGTTATCGATCACATCGATGCTCTCGATCTGGTCGAGCTGGCCCTGGATGAACTCGGGGTTGTCCTCGTTGAAGCGATTCAGGCCGAAGGCCGCATCCTCAGCGGTGAACTGCCGCCCGTTTGCGGGGGGCAGGTCGTGCCAGGCGATGTTCGGATTCAGCTTGAAGACGTAGGTCAGGTCGTCCGGCTGCTCGGGCAGCGACTCCGCCAGCTCGGGGAGCACATTCCCGGATCCGTCGTAGGCGAGAATGCGGCTGAGGGCGCGGCCCATGCCGATCGAGTACGTGGTCGCGTGGTTCGTAATCGCGGGGTCGTAGACGGAATCGCCAGTGACCGCGCTGCCCAGCCGGAGCGTGCCCCCGCGCTTGATGTTGGAGGGCGGCTGGGTCGCCTCGGCAGCCTGGGTCGCCTCGGCGGCCTGGGTCGCCTCAGCGGCGGCCTGGGTCGCCGCGGCGGCCTGGGTCGCCACGGGGGCGTCGTCGTCGTCGTCATCGTCGCCGCAGCCGATGAGCACGGCCGTGGCGGCGCCGCCTCCGGCGATGGCGGACCCCTTCAGAAAGCCCCTGCGTGTGATCGGGCGCCTGCGCATGTACCTGGTCCAGTAGTTCTCGGCCATGGTGCCTCCTTGTCGTCGGACCGACATCAGCGAATGTCGGGCATTCTAAGTCATTGCGCAATCCGCGTGGACGTGAAGCGGGGCACCCGATGGGCGCCCCGCAGGTACGTTGCCGGTGAGCGTGCGCTTAGGCCGAGCCGTGGCGCAGCAGCTTGCCGCTGGTGGCGCCCGTGCACTCGCCGTCCACGAACGTCTCTTCGCCGTTCACCATGATGTGGCGGTAGCCGTGCGGCTTGCGGATCAGCCGCCACGCGCCCGCCGGGTAGTCGTACGCCTTCTCCGTCTCGCCCATGTCGAGGTTCTCGAGGTCGTAGATGACGATGTCGGCCGGAGCGCCCTCGCGAATCGTCCCGCGGTCGCGGAAGCCGGCCGCCAGCGCCGGGTAGGCGCTGAGCCGCCAGTGAGCATGCTCCAGGTCCATGACCTCGTTGTCGCGCACGAGCGAAGCCAGGAACTCGGTCGGGTAGCGACCGAGGGTGATGAACTTGGTGTGCGCACCGCCGTCGGAGACGCCCGGGATAGCGAACGCGGAGTTCGCCATCTCCTTCATGGCGGCCATGTCGGCGGGACGCGGGGCGGTCACGAAGAGGGCCTTCATGTCGTCCTCGAGGGCGATGTCGAGCATCGCGTCGATAACGTGCACACCGCGCTCCTCGGCGATCTCGGCGACGGTCCAGCCGGTGTACCTGTCGAGCTCCGGCTTGTGCAGCTCGCCCACGATGAGGCTCGGCATGGAGAAGACAACGCCCTGGCCGCCGCGCTCGGACTCCTCGAACTCGGCCTTGGCGGCGGCGCGAAGCTCGGGGTTCGCCATCTTGGCGGCGCGCTCGGCGACCGTGCCGAGGGTGATCTCGCGCCAGGCGGGGCTGGTATCGAAGAGGTTCCACTCCTCCAAGGTGAACTGGAAGTTGTTCTCCGCCGTGAGCGCCTGGGCGAACACGCGCGTGCCCCGCGCGTTGCAGTCGTCCAGCCACTTCATGGTGTCCTTGTACTGCGGCATCGCGGCCCCGTGCTGGTCGGTGGCGACGGCGAGCACGTTGTAGATGACGGGCCGGCCGCTCTCGTCGGCCAGGGTCTCGGTGAGTTCGCGCGAGGCGCCGATGCACTGGATGAAGCCGCGCCCGATGTCGCGGAGGACACGGGCGAAGGAGACGAGGTCCTGCTCCTTCATGAGGTTCGTGATCATGAGCGTGCCGTCGTAGTCGCGCTGCACGTCGTTATCGCCGAACTGGCCGGACCAGCCGCAGCCGCCCGCTTCCAGCCCCTCGATCATGAGGCGGCGCATCTCCGCCATCTCGGTTTCGTTGGCCGGACGGCTCTTGGCCGCCTCGATCCCCATCACGTACGACATCAACGGGTTGAGGGGCATGTAGCTGAGGAGATTCACGCCCTTGGGCGTGCGGTCGAGGCTATCGAGGAACTGCGGATAGGTCTCCCAGTCCCAGGGCATCCCTTCCTGCATGGCCTCCATGGGAACGGCCTCGTTGCGCGACATGGTCAGCATGGCGCGGTCCTGGTCCTCGGGCCTGCAGGGGGCGAAGCCGAAGCCGCAGTTCCCGATGGCGACGGAGGTGACGCCGTGCCAGCCGGAGATGGAGCAGTAGGGGTCCCAGAACACCTGGGAGTCATAGTGGGTGTGCAGGTCGATGAAGCCGGGGGCGACGTTGAGGCCGCTGGCGTCGATCACCTTGGCGCCATTCGAGGTGTTGATCTTGCCGCCGATGGCGGCGACGCGGCCGTCCTTGATGCCGATGTCGCCGGTGAATCGCGGCGTGCGCTGGCCATCAAAGACTGTGCCGCCCTTTATGACGGTATCGAATTCGGGCATGGGTTGCCTCCAAGGGGATAGACGTAACGTAATCCTACCGCCACACCCACCACGATACCAGCGTTCGCGCCCGTTTCACGGGGCTTCCCGGGGACTCCGAAGCGCTTGTCAGCGCTGTCGCCACGTGGCTATCGTGCGGCCCATCCCGACAGGCCGCGCGCAGCCAGCGCGGAACAGGAGCGACCGATGGGCGACCTCTCACTGCACGAGGCAATCTTCACGACGCGGAGCATGCGGCATCTGAAGCCTGACCCGGTCTCGCGAGATGACCTCGAATACATCATCGAGGCGGCGACGATGGCGCCGAGCGCCGGCAATACGCAGATGTGGGCGTTCGTGGTGGTGACCGACCCGGAGCAGATCGCGAAGATCGGCGCCGCCTACCGCGACGTGGGCGAGCGCTACATCCGCGACGGCGTCCTGGCCGACCCGGACATCACACCCGACCGGCAGCGCGTGTACTCGAAGGCGATGCACAACGTGGAGCACCTCGACGAGTCGCCCGCGATCATCGTGCCCTGCCTGCACGGCCGCGCCCCCGACAACTCCGATGTCTCGTCGGGCTTCTTCAGCTCGACCTACCCGGCCGTGCAGAACATCCTGCTGGCGGCTCGCGCCCGCGGCCTCGGCACGGTGCTCCTGACACTCGCGACCGACTACTCCCCGGTCAAGCCGGAGGCGACGGCGGAGGTTCGCGACGTGCTGGGTCTCCCCGAGGACGTCACGATCACGGCGCTCATCCCGGTGGGCTACCCGAAGGGTCCGTGGGGCCGTCCCTGGCGCAAGCCGTGGCAGGACGTCACGCACTGGGACAGGTGGGGCGGGTAGTCTCCGGTCTTCGCCTTGCGCCCCGTACAACTCCACCACTTCATCCTGTGCTAAGGCAGTAGAGACGAATGCGTCTTTCCTGGAATGAAATCCGAACTCGCGCTGCAGCCTTCTCTCGCGAGTGGGCGACGGCCTCCTACGAGAAGGGCGAGACGCAGAGCTTCTACAACAACTTCTTCGAGGTGTTTGGCGTCCGCCGGCGCGATGTCGCCCGCTACGAGGAGCGTGTCAAGCGCCTCGACAACAGCGACGGCTACATCGACCTGTTCTGGCCAGGTACGTTGCTTGTCGAGCAGAAGAGCGCGGGACGCAGCCTCGAAGCCGCGCGCGAGCAGGCGGGTAGCTACTTCGACGCGCTGCCCGAGCACGAGCGACCCCGATACCAGTTGCTGTGCGACTTCCAGACCTTCGAACTCCTCGACCGGGACGAGCGCGAGGAGTGGCGCTTTGCCCTTGTGGATTTGCCAGACCATATCGACAAGTTCGGGTTCATCCTTGGCCTCGAGAAGCGAACGTTCAGCGACCAGGATCCGGTCAACATCGAAGCCGCCGAGCTCATGGGGGCGCTCCACGACGCGCTGAAGGAGTCAGGGTACGGTGGCCACGATCTCGAGCAGTTCCTCGTAAGAGCCGTCTTCTGCCTGTTCGCGGACAACACGGGCATCTTCGAGCGCGACAGCTTCCTGTACCTGATCGAGGAACGCTCTTCCGAGGATGGCACCACGCTGGGCGGGCTGTTGACTGAACTGTTTCAGGTGTTGGACACACCCGAGGACCAGCGGCTTGCAACGCGTGACGAGGACATCGCTCGCTTCCCCTACGTCAACGGCGACCTCTTCCGCGACCCCTTACGGATGCCCGCCTTCACCGCCTCCATGCGCGAGCTCCTGATCGAAGCCTGCCGCTTCGACTGGTCGAAGGTCTCGCCCGCCATCTTCGGCTCGCTGTTCCAGTCGGTGATGGAGCCAGCCCAGCGCCGCGCCGAGGGCGCCCACTACACGACCGAGCGGAACATCCTCAAGGTCATCGAACCGCTCTTCCTCGACGGCCTGCGGGCGGAGTTCGAGCAAATCCTGGCGCTGAGGCGCGGCCGTCGCGCCCGCCTGGAAGCGTTCCACCAGCGGCTTGGCGAGATGACGTTCTTCGACCCCGCGTGCGGATGCGGGAACTTCCTCATCATCGCCTACCGCGAGCTGCGCAGACTCGAGATCGAGGTGATCCGCGAACTGCGCGCGTACGAAGTGGCGGAGGAGCAACGCCAGCTCGACGTGGCCGCGCTCTCGCGGATCGATGTCGACCAGTTCTACGGGATCGAGCTCAGCGAGTTTCCGGTGCGCATCGCGGAGACGGCCCTGTGGATGATGGACCACATCATGAACAACGAGCTGAGCCTCGCGTTCGGGCAGTCGTACGCGCGCATCCCGCTGAAGGAGTCGCCGCACATCCTGCACGCGGACGCGCTCGAAACGGACTGGGCCGAGCACCTTCCGCCCGAGCGCTGCTCCTACGTCTTCGGCAATCCGCCGTTCGGCGGGGCGAAGTTCCAGAGTCCCGAACAGCGGGAGCAGGTGCGCCGCATTGCGAACCTGGGCAAGACCGGGGGCACGCTCGACTATGTGACGGCGTGGTTCATCAAGGCGGGCGAGTACACCGAGCGCGGCCACGCCCCCATCGGGTTTGTGGCGACAAACTCGATCACGCAAGGCGAGCAGGTGGGGCAGCTATGGCCAGTCCTGTTCGGACGCTGCGGGCTGGAGATCACGTTTGCGCACCGCACTTTCGCCTGGGGCTCGGACGCGCGGGGCAAGGCGCACGTGCACGTCGTCATCATCGGACTCGCGAAAGGGGATGATGCGCCGGGCGAAAGGCGCCTGTATTCGTATGACGACCTCAACGGAGAACCCCACGAGAGCCATCACGCGGCCCTATCCCCCTACCTGTTCGACGGGGGCGGGCTCGCCGATCCGCACGTGGTCGTACGGGAGGCCGCCCAGCCGATCAACGGCCTGCCCCGTCTCAAGACGGGCGTGCAGATGATCGACAACGGCATCCTGACCTTTACAGCGACCGAATATGCGGACTTCATTGCCGCTGAGCCGCGATCGCAGCAATTCTTCAGGAAGTACATCGGAGGAGACGAGTACATCAATGGTTTCCACCGTTGGATTCTCTATCTCGCGGACGCGTCTCCACAGGCTCTCCGCCAGCTTCCACAAGTACGGCAACGGCTGAGCCAAGTGAAGGAATATCGCGCTTCCAGCCGGCGACCAAGCACCGTTGCCATGGCCAACTACCCAACCAGGGTCGGGGTCGACGAGAGGCTCTCCGAACCCTTCCTCGTCCTCCCCAATACGAGTTCTGAGCGACGTGAGTACATCCCGATCGGGTGGCTGCCACCGGATGTGGTTGCGAACCAAAAGCTTCGCATCCTCCCAAAGGCGGAACTCTGGCACTTCGGCCTGTTGACCTCTGCCATGCATATGGGATGGGTACGCACGGTCACGGGGCGGATGAAGAGCGACTACATGTATTCGGTAGGCGTCGTCTACAACACGTTCCCGCTGCCGCCAGTTGACGAAGAGAGGCTTGCGCAGATCGAGCCGCTGGCACAGGCGATCCTCGACGCCCGCGCCGAACACCCTGAGGCCACGCTCGCCGACCTGTACGACCCGGACGCCATGCCACCGAACCTGCGCAAGGCGCATCAGGCGCTGGATCGCGCGGTGGACCGGCTGTACCGCCGTGGGGGGTTCAAGTCCGAGCGGGAACGTGTCGAACACCTGCTGGGGCTCTACGAGAAACTGGTCGCGCCGCTAACGGCGGAGGCGAAGCCCAAGCGGAGACGGCGGCGGGGCTGAGTCGCCCGACCCGTTTTGCTCAAGCAGCAGCCTGAACCAGCTGGACGGCCGCTGCCAACCTGGCTACTTCTTTGGCGGCGGTGCAGGTGGGGGAGGCGGCTTCGGCGGAGGGGACGAAAACGGCTTCCCCCGCTCCTGCTCGGGCATCGGGCGGGGTAGAGGTGCTGCTGTGTCAGGAATAGCGCCCTCCGGGACTGCCGTATTACTTCTTCTTCGGCGGGGGCGCGGGAGGTGGGGGCGGCTTCACAGCGCCCTTGGGAGGTCGTGTTGGCTCCCTGGTCATGAAATTACTCCTCCGAATCCTCGGCTCCCACAAATTCTACCATCTCCACCTCGCCCACGGGAACCAAGACTCCCGACACATTCGCGAGGGGCTTTGGGCCATCATCCGTAAGCCAATCGGCCTGGGTGATGCGAAAGTGCCCCCGCTCGGGATCGTTGGGCCACTCGTCCGGCCATCCATAGAGCCGTCGCTGGCCTGTCAGGTGCAGCACAACATAGCAGCCGTCATTCCGTACAAGGGATGAGTCCCACTCCGAGGCGTATGCGTTCTCCCGCGTGACGCGGAGCCAGCGGAGGAGGCTGTGCGCAAGGTCGTAGTTCACAACCGTAACGACAATGAACGCGACGATGACGGCGATCACGACCGGCCAAACCGGATCCCAGGGGGCGTCGGCGCCGATGTCGACCTCGGGAGAGGGGAGAGAGTCCGGCAGCAGGGCCGTGATCGCCTGGATGACCGCCGTGAAAATGAGCGCCTGGATGATGCGCTCGAAGGCGCTGGGCTTGGGATGCGACGTGAGCGAGTAGTAGATGGCCGACGCGACGAAGCCCGGCAGCAGAAATGCGAGCACGTTGATCACTTCGCTGGACGCCCATGGCATGACGAGAACAGCTTACAGGCTGCAACTATCTCTGCATGGTGGCGAGCCCCCGCGCGGAGTGCGATCATGCGCGGAGTCCGTCCGGCGCTGTGCGCGCGGAGAGGAGTGCGTGATGTCGATGACCTACCACGGGACCACGGAGGTCCCTACGGCGCCGGCCCAGTGTCCGGTGAATCACGAGGAGATCGACCTGTTCGCCGATGGTTCCCAGGAATGGTGGTTCGAGGCGTACCAGAAGCTCCAGGAGGAGTGTCCGGTGATCCGCCTGCCGGGTGAGGGTCGCGAACCGGGGACGGACGCGTTCATCCTGACCAGGTACGAGGACATCGCGCGGGTGGCGCGCGACCGGAACCTCGTGCTCGGCCGCGAGGACCAGTCGATGCAGGGGAACGGCAACAGCCCCCTGCAGGAGGAGATATTCGAGGAGGCGGGTTTCGGCGACGCGTTCAACGCACAGCAGGACTTGCGGTCGAGCGATGACCAGGCGATGCGCTACCGCCGCGCGGTCACCGACCCCTGGGTGGGGCCGGAGGGAGCGCAGCGTCACCAGGAGATGGCCTCGGCCGCCGCGCACCGTTTGATCGACAACTGGATCGAGGATGGCGAGGTCGACTTCGTGAAGGGCTTCGCGGCGCCGCTGCCGCAGACGGTGATCACGACCATCCTCGGGCTTCCGCTGGAGGACATGCCGATGCTGCGGGGGATGGAGGAGGCGCAGGTGCGCCGCTTCGTCTACGGCAGGGGCGTGAACAGCCAGATGAGCGACGAGGACGAGATCGAGAACGCGCGCGAGCTGGTCGCGTTCAACGAGTACCTCTCGGAGCAGATCCAGAAGAAGCGCCGGAACCCGAAGGACGACATGATCTCCCACCTGACTCAGCTGGAGTTCGAGGGGAAGAGGTTCAGCGACGGCGACATCACGAGCGTCGCGCTGCTGATGCACATCGGCGGGAATGAGACGACGCAGTACGCGCTCACGGCGGAGGCGATGCTGCTCGCGCAGCACCCCGAGATCGTCGCGGAGCTGCGGGCGGACCGGACGAAGGTGCGCTTCTTCGTGGAGGAGGCGCTGCGCCTCTACGCGCCCACGCAGGGATTGACGGCGCGGACGGCGCGCATCGACTTCGAGATGGGCGGGGTGAAGATCCCCGCCAACTCGACGCTGCACCTGCGCTACGGGGCGGGGAACCGCGATCCGGAGCACTACGAGCGCGCGGACCAGATCGACCTGGCGCGCCCGCACGCGGGCCGCCACCTGACGTTCTCGCAGGGGCCGCGCTCCTGTCCGGGGGCGGGACTCTCGCGCATGGAACAAAACGTGGCCGTGCACGCGCTGCTGGACCGGCTGGAGACGATCGAGCTGAAGCCCACGAACGACTTTCAGCACCAGCCGGGGATCATGCTCGGGCTCTACCACCTCGACCTGGCGTTCACGAAGCGTCAGGCGACGGCGGCGACGGCGTAGTGGGTCGGGAAACCGGGATGGTCGACGGGTACGACCCACTCTCGGAGGAGGTTCGGGCCGAGCCGAGCGTGGCCTACCACCACCTGCTCGACGAAGCGCCGGTGCACTTCTTCGAGGCGTTCGAACCGCCCTTCTATACGCTCTCGCGGCATCGCGACGTGCAGGCGGCGCTGCTCGACATCGAGACGTACTCGAGCGAGTTCGGGCAGGGCCCGCGCTTCAGCCCGCCGGGGGGCATGCTCTCGAACCCGCCCCAGCACACCTTCTACCGCAGCCTCGTGCAGAAGGCGTTCACGCCCAGGGCGATCGCCGAGTGGGGGGAGCGCATCACAGCGCTCTCGGAGGAACTGCTGGACGAACGGGCCGACACAAGCGCCTGGGACCTGCACGACGACTACGCCTTCCCCCTGCCCGTGATCGTCATCGTGGAGATGCTGGGCGTGCCCGGCGATGACCTGCAGAAGTTCAAGCACTGGTCCGACATCACCGTGGAAGCGATGGGCGCCGAGGACCCCACACCGTATGCGAAGGAGATGGGCGAGTTGGGCGCCTACCTCCTGGATGCTATCCGTCAGCGGCGGGCGGACCCGCGCGACGACCTCATCAGCGAGCTCGTAACCGCGGAGCAGGACGGCAAGGGCCTCACGGACGAGGAACTCCTCGGCGTCGTCAACCAGCTCTTCGTGGGGGGGAATGAGACGACCACGTCGCTCATCACGAACATGGTCTGGCGGCTGCAGCAGGATCGTCCGCTGTGGGAGCGTCTGGTCGCGGACCCCAGTCTGATCGATGCGGCCGTCGAGGAAAGCCTGCGATTCGACCCACCGGTGCTGGGCCTCTACCGCACGACCACGCGGGACGTGGAACTCGAGGGGGGAACGGTTCCGAAAGACGCGAAGGTGATGATGCACTACGCGGCCGCGAATCGTGATCCCGCCACCTTCGAATCTCCGGACGACTTCTCGCTGGACCGCGAGCGGAACCGGCACCTGGGGTTCGGGCTGGGCGTGCACTTCTGCCTGGGAGCGCCGCTGGCGCGCCTGGAAGCGCGCATCGCGCTGCGCACGCTGCTCCAGCGCGCCCCCAACTTGCAGCTCCTGGGCGACGGTGAGCGAATCGCGCCGTTCTTCCTGTGGGGGCGGCGGCGCCTGCCCGTCTCGGGGTAGGTAGGCCCCTCTCCTGTAGCATCGCCGACACGTGGCATCCCCATCGGAAACCGTAGCGGAACCGGTCGAGGTGGAGCACGAGGGGCGAGGACTCTCGTACTCGACGTTCGCCGCGTTTCGGTCGAAACCGTTTTCGCTGCTCTGGGCAAACACGTTCTCGTTCGCCCTGTCGCAGTCCATCCAACTGTTCACGTTCGCGTGGCTGGCGCTCGAGATCGCCAACGACGGCGTTGAACTCTGGACCGGTTTCACGATCCAGTCAGGGTCTGCCGTCGGGCTCGTTATCTTCGCGCTCGGCCTGCCGATGCTCTTCTTCGGGTTGTACGCGGGCATCCTCGCCGACCGGCTTGACCGGCGGGTACTCCTCTTCGGGAGCCAGCTCGCGAGCATCGGAATCACGGCGGCTGCCGCGGCGTTCGCGGCCATGGGATCGCTCGACATCTGGACCACCCTCGGCTTCGCTTTCCTGCTGGGCTCTTCGATCGCCTTCGGCCTGCCGGTGCGACAGGCCATCGTGCCCTCGCTGGTCACGCCAGAGCGTGTCCTGAACGCAGTAACCCTGATGAACCTCGGCGGTCAGGCCTCGCAGATGGCCGGGGCATTCATCAGCGGCGCATTCATCGCGTGGGGAGGGATCGAGCTGGCGTTCGCCGTGCAAGCGGGGCTCCTGCTGCTCGGGCTGTTCGCGCTCATCCCGCTGCGGGTTCCCAGGGTGAGGGAGAGCGCCCCGCGGCAGATGCGGGAAGACCTGCGTGAAGGCTTCGTGTTCGTGGCCCGCCACGCGGGCATCCGCACGCTCATGATCGCACTGCTGGCCACGGCCCTGGTGATGTCGGGAACGTTCCAGGCGCTGCTCCCAAAGATCGCCCGCGAGGACCTGGAGGTCGGGGCCCTTGCCGCCTCGCTGCTGTTCGGGGCGATGAGCGTAGGGGTGCTCATCACCTCGTTGGCGCTCGCGACCCTTACCCGTCTGGACCGGGCGGGGCTCTACTTTCTGATGACGTTGGTCGTCGGCGGAGCGCTCAACGTCGCCCTCGGGCTGGCGCCCACGTACATCCTTGCGTTCGTGATTATGTTCATTACAGGCTGGAACGCCGGCGTCTTCATCAACCTGAACATGGCGCTGGTGCAGGCGCACACGCCCAACGCGGTCATGGGCCGCGTCATGAGCATCTACAACATGTGCATGGTGGGAGCCATGCCGCTGAGCGCGCTGGTCGCGGGGCTGATGGCGGACGTAGTTGGAGCGGGCGCGTGGTTCACCATCTGCGGCGCGGCGCTGCTCCTGGTCGGCCTCACCGTCTTGACGACACAGCCGGTCCTGCGACGGATGAGCTCGGCGCCCGACCCATCGCGGAACGCGCCAGTAGTCGCGGGAGGCTAACGCTCGAAGCGCATGGTGCCGAAGACTTCGGGCGCTCCGCCCACTGCGAGACTCGGCCCGGGACGCCCTGGTCTACGAGACGACGAAGTAGACCGAACCGTCGCGGACCCAGGTATCGGCGGTCTTGCCAATGCGCTTAGCCGCGCGGGAGACACGGAGCGCCAGGCCACGAGGGGTCTCACCCTCTTCGGGCGCTAGTCTGCCAGCTTCGTCGGACTTCACGGAATTGACGTAGTCCTCGTACTGCCGCATGCGCGCAGTAAGCCGCCCCGTCTGACGCATCGGACCGGGAGCAGCGGAAGCCTTGATTGTCGTGAACTTCACCATTGCGGAATTCTCCAGCATTTCTTCTCCTCGATAGCTTAGCAGTACCTTCGTAAACGGCAACACAAGGAAAGGGTTGCGACCGGAATGAGTCGCGTCGGCAGTGAACGAGCGGTGAAGCAATTACCAGCACTTGCAAACCCTGCAAAGAACTGCTGACAACCACAGCAAGCCGAGAGGATTGAGGCAATCGCTCAGGGCTAGCGCCTGTATGTGCACTCAGACGCCCCTGGTAAAGCGCATGGCAGTCGATCAACCGGGACCGGGCGCGCGTGGCGTCACTAGGCGCGGGGGCGCGGGGGCGCGGGGCCGCTTCACGCGGGGCTGGCAGGGTCGTAGGCTGCGGGGCGATCGGAGGTCACGATGAGCGTCGCCGCGAAGGACGTGGTCGAACGAATGGCGGAGGCGGCCAGCGACTGGCTCGCCTCGCTGCCCGCTGAGCTGCGGGAGAAGGCAAACCCGCCGTTCGCCGACCCCCGCCGGGACATCTGGTACTACACCCCGACGGACCACGAGGGCGTACCCATGGCGGACCAGACGGTGCGCCAGGTGCAGCTGGCGCACCGTCTACTGGCCTCCGGCCTGAGCCTGCCGGCCTACCGGCGGGCGACGGTGATCATGAACCTCGAGGCGTGGCAGGACGCGCTCGGCGGCTGGCGCATCCCGCGCGGCTCGATGCGCGGCGTGATGCACGGCTCGGACCCGGCGATGTACTTCGCCATGGTCTACGGCGAACCCGGGACCGGAACCTGGGGGTGGCGGTTCGGGGGGCACCACGTGTCGGTGCACAACACCATCGTCGACGGCGAGATCGTGTCGGTGACGCCGACGTTCTTCGGGGCTAACCCGCACGAGGCGGCGCTGAGCGACTACCAGACGCTGCGCCCCGTGGCCGGCGAGGAGGACCTCGCGCGCGAGCTCGTCCACAGCCTCGACACGGCCCAGCGCTCCGTGGCCATCATCTCGAAAGCGGCGCCCTTCGATATCGTCCAGTCGAACCGATCGCGGATCGAGGACGGCGCCGAACCGGAGTGGATCTCGCGCGTGTTTAACGGCCTGCCCGACGACGGCACCGCCGGTCGCCTGAGCATCATGCAGAACGACCTCAACACGCGACAGGCGATGACGGACACGGATCGCGAGGCAGCGCGCTATTCGCTCACGCCCAAGGGGCTGGCGGCGGGGGGCATGTCGCAGGCGCAACTCGTGATCCTTGAGGCGCTCCTGCGGGAGTACACGAACCGGCTGCCGGAGCCGCTGGCGACGGTGGAGCACGAAAGACTGATGAGCATCCTGCCCGACCTGCACTTCGCCTGGGCGGGCGGCATGGAACGGAAGCAGCCGCACTACTACCGGCTACAGGGGCCGCGCGTGCTTATCGAGTACGACTGCGTGCAGAACGACGCTAACCACAGCCACACCGTCTGGCGTGATCCCGAGGGCGACTTCGGACGCGACCTGCTGGCGGAGCACTACGCGGCAGCGCATTAGGGGTGGCCGGTGGCCGGTGGTCAGTCCCCACCAATCGCCGACCACTGACCACTGATCACGGACCACAAGGGGAGCACACGATGAGCGAAACCGCCGAAACAGCCGGGAAGACGCCGGACGAATTCAACTTCCTTGATGCGGAGATCCAGGATTGCCCCTACGAGGCGTACCAGGCGCTGCGCGACCAGGCGCCGGTCTACGTGGACCCGCAGACCGGCCAGTACGTGATCTCGCGTTTCGACGACCTGCGCGAGGTGTTGCTGGACACGGAGAATTTCGGGAACGGCGGTAACCGCGACGCCCAAGCCGAGGCGCGTCCCGTACTGAGCGAGCGGCAGCAGCGCACGCTCAAAGTGTACGAGGAGAACAAGGGCTGGCTCCCCGAGCCGACGCTGGCGGCGCGCGACGACCCCAACCACCGCCAGATGCGCAACATGTTCGACAAGGCGTTCCGGCCGGGGAAGATCAGGCAGCTCGACCCGTTCGTCGAGAACGTAGCCAACCGCCTCTTCGACGCCTTCGCCGACGACGGGCACTGCGACTGGGTGCAGCAGTTCTCCGTACCGCTGCCACTCATCGTGATCGGCCACCAGATGGGGGTGAAGGAGGAGGACATCTGGTTCATCAAGCGGGCCACCGATGCCTGGGTGCGCCGCTTCGGCCAGATGCTGAGCGAGGAAGACGAGCGGGAGTGCCTTGAGGCGGAGATAGCCGCCCAGCACTACTTCAAGAAGGTCTTCGACCGGCTGCGGGAGGAGCCCGACGACACACTGCTCTCCGACCTCGTGAACAGCGAGATTCCCGAGTGGGGGCGCAAGCTCACGGACGGCGAGTTGCAGTCCGAGATGATGTCGGACACCTTCGTGGGCGGCTCCGAGACAAGCACGAACGCCATCGGCGAGGGCGTCAAGATCCTGATCGAGCAGCCGGACACCTGGGCGCAGCTCAAATCGGACCCGGACAAGTACCTGCGCACGTTCGTCGAGGAGGTCCTGCGCCTGGAGTCACCGGTGCAGATGCTCGGGCGCGTTGCGTTGAACGACGTGGAGATGCACGGAGTGACCATCCCGGCAGGGGCGTCGATCGGCACGCGCTACGCCGCCGCCAACCGCGACGACCGCCGCTTCGAGTGCCCCGCGGATGTCGACCTGGAGCGCAAGAACCCGATGGCGCACCTCACCTTTGGCGCGGGCATCCACTACTGCCTGGGGGCGCCACTCGCGCGCCGCGAGCTGTACTACAGCTTCAAGACGCTGGTAGAGCGCGTCGACGAGATGTGGTTCGCGCCTGGCAAGAACGACTTCAAGCACCACCCACACCTGTTCCTGCGGGCGCTCAAGGAGCTGCACATCGAGTTCAAGGCGAAGTAGGGGCATGACCGACATCTGGCAGAAGATCGGGGACAAGTGGAGCCGCGCCCGGCCAAGCGCGTTCCTGAACGAACAAGAGCTTCACGATCGGATAGTAGAAGCCCCGGAGATGCTGCCGCTCTCGGGCCAGCCTCAGATCGTGGCTGCGTACCGCGAAGTCCCCCTTGGCGGTGGCAAAGCCGACGTGCTCGCATTCGAGGCGAGCGGCCGCCCAGTCGTCATTGAGGTCAAGCTCTCACAAAACGCGGAAGCACGTCGCGCAGTCGTGGCGCAGGCGCTTGCGTATGCTGCGGCCCTGCGCGGAGAAACGGTCGAGAAGTTAGAGACTGACATCCTCAGCACGCACCTACAAGAGGACGAACACTCCACCCTCGCGGAAGCCAGTGAGGAACACGCGGTCGACAGGGAGGAGTTCTACGGGAACCTCAAGGAGCACCTTGCTAAGGGGAGTTTCCGCATCGTGTTCGTCCTAGACCACGCGCCTCTTCAACTCGTAAGGCTCACCGGATATCTCGAACTCATTGCCGACCGCATCACGGTTGACCTCGTAACCGTTCGTTCCTACCAAGTGGGCGACACACACATACTCCTGCCCCAGCGCGTCGACCCCGAACGCCTTCCGGAAGCCCCACCAGCTCAGTCGTCGCCAGCGAGTCAAAGCAGCGTCTCTGTCACCGCGGGCTCTGAGGACTTCCGCGAGGCCATCTCGGGAGTGGCCGACGAGAGTCAATCGGTGCTCCTTCACAAGTGCGCCGACTGGGCGGACAAGCTCGCAGAAGAGGGGCTCTGCCGGCTTCACACCGCCGTGGGCAACAAGAACGCAAGCCTTCAGCCTCGCTTGCTGGACAGACAGGTCTCTATCGCGAATCCTCTGAGCAAGTCCGGCAATGCTTACCTGCGCATCCACGAGAGCGTGATCAGCAAGCAAGCGCCTGCGGCGTTGTCTGCTGTCAAGGCAGCCCGCAAGGAAGAGAACACCACGAAAGACACCAAAGAGATCACTGATCAACTGCTGGACGCTCTGACTGAGGCGTACCGAGAGGCGGCGGGAAAGAAATGACCATGCGAATCGGGATATCACTGACGACGGCGCTGCGGGCGCCGGACGCGCGCGAGGGCGGGCGCTGGCTGGTCGAGCGCGCCGTGGCGGCGCGGGAGGCGGGGCTCGACAGCCTCTTCGTCGGCGACCACCACAGCACCGCGCCCATGACCTACTTCCAGAACGTGCCCGTGTTGGGACGGCTGCTGGCGGAGTGGGGCGACCGGCCCGCGGGGGCGCTCTTCCTGCTGCCGCTCTGGCATCCGGTGCTGCTGGCGGAGCAGATCGGCACGCTCGCGGCGCTGCACGAGGGGCCGTTCGTCATGCAGTGCGCGATCGGACCGGACGACAACCAGTTCCCGGCATTCGGCGTGGATGTGAAGCACCGGCCATCACGCTTCGAGGAGTCGCTCGACATCATGCGTCGGCTCTGGGCCGGGGAAACCGTGAGCTCCGACGGACGCTGGCAGATCCAGGACGCGCGGATCGCGCCGCTGCCGCCCGACGGCGTGGACGTTTGGATAGGGGCGGTGGCGCGCAAGGCCATGGACCGCGCCGCGCGACTGGGCGACGGTTGGCTGGCCGCGCCCGGGCTTACGCCGCAGCAGGCGGCGGCGCGGTCGGCTGAGTGGCACGAACGCCGCCAGATTCACAGCAGCCAGGACCCGGGCGTCGTGGCGATACGTCGCGACATCTACGTGGGCGAGAGCGACGAAGAAGCGGCGGAGACGACGAAAGCAGTCGTGGAGGGAGGCTATCGCGGCATCGACCCTTCGGCACTGACGATCGGCAGCCCGGAAACGGTGGCGGCGGAGTTCCGCACGCTGGCCGAGGCGGGCTACACGGACGTGATCGTGCGCAACCTGATGCCCACCCAGGAGCACGCCGTCGCCTCCATCCAGCGGCTGGCGGAGGTGCGCGCCAGCCTGGCGTAGGGGCGGGCGCCAGCCATCGTTCTGCGCGCTGGCCCGCGGCGACGGGATCGCGTAGCGTTCGCGGGCACTCTGAACCCACGGAAGCGAGACCCATGACCGTTCACACCGGAAAGCCTGTCATGCACCACCTCGGCTTCGTCGTCAAGGACGCCGACGAGATGGCCAACACCTACACGAACCTGCTCGGGGCCGAGTTCCGCCTGATGCCGCCCTACAAGGTTCACTCGATGGCGGGCGAGGAAGCCGAGCTGCGCGTCTACTACGGCGCAATCGCCGGCTGCATCGCTGAGATCATCCAGCCGGTGAGCGGCAACACGCCCCACCAGCAGTGGCTCGATGAGCGGGGCGAGGGCGTCCAGCACCTCGGTCTCTATGTACCCGACGTGGTCGCGGCGACGAAGGCCCTGCTCGAGAAGGGCGGCGAGATTCGCTGGGTCTACCCGAACGCGGGCGTTGTCCAGCTCAATTTCGACAGCCCCCTCGATGAGGTCATCGGCGAGGCGCTGCCGGGGAGCCTGACGTACGTGCACGCCGCGGGCGGCGGGCCGATCCTCGAGCTGCTCGGGCCTCCCATCCACCAGGGCGTGGTCGGTGGCGCCGTGGCCGGCCTCAACGACCTGTGGGAGACGACCTTCCCGGACGTAGAGCCGATCCAGCAAGGGTAGAACGCCCTCGGCGACGCAGTCGGGCGCCTCGCGGCGGATCGCTCAGGACTCCCTACCTGGAGAGCCCCAGGCCTGTGTACGAGTGCTCAGGCCCAGATTTTTCCTGTGAGGAGGCTGTAGTCGTGCGTGGTCAGCCTGCGAATAGAACCTTGCACGAACCAACTCCACACACCCTCGGGATCCTTGCCCGCGAAGGCCTCCAACTTCCCTCGGAGTGCGGCATCCAGAGCTATGGAAACAGCAAACCAGCGGACATTCGCTAGCGGAACAGGAAAGTACCCGTCGGCATTCAGTTCGCTCGCTGGGGGTCCAGCGACCTCGGCCTCCGCAACCACGCCGTTTCCCGCAGCATAGAAGCAACACCGGTCGCCAGGCTTCAAAACAGTACGAAGCCCTGCCTTTGTCCTCACACCCCACAGACCAAGACCGAGAAGTTCCTTCAGCACATCGAGACCCGTCTGGCCATCGCTGCCACCCTGAGCTGACGCACTGAACAGATAGCATGCAGCCCCCTGAGATCCGGTTGATGGAGGGGCGGCTGGTGTTTCGTCTGGGGACAGGGGTTGAGGCGGCGGCGCCGCGGAGACCTGAGTGGAATCAACCACTCCCCCACTGAGCGTGTCATGCAGCAGCTTGATGACGGCAGCCGACTCCATCTGAATGCCCCGGCTGGCCAGCTCTTTGGCTGCGGTTACGATCAGCGTTGAGCCGGGCGTCGAAATCAACTCCGCCAAGACCGCGCTAGCACGTGCGGACTGGGACCAAGCGTCGAGCGAGTCTTCACTTTCGCTCAGGGCTTCACGAGCGAAGTGGGCCAGAATCCTGGCCAACTCAGCCAACGCGTCACCCCTATGTGCGCCGAGCATATCGAGCTTCGTTACGCGCTTGGCCTCCCAGTCCCCTGACAAGTTGATGTCGAAGATGTGCCACACAAGCCCGTTAGTAAGCAGCGCCCAGCGAATGCCCTCCTGAGCGCAGTACCCCACGAGCTGTCCGGAGTCCTTGGCCGTCAACTCCAAGCTCGCAGCCTTTGCCTCAACCACAACGCGTCGCGGCCCAGCACGGAGAAGATAGTCAACAAATTGCCCTGAGGCTTCCAGGCGCACCTCGCGGCGGATTGCGGCAAGCGAGACGTAGCCCAGTGCGCGGAGGACAGGATCGATGAGATGCGTGCGCGTCTCTGCCTCGTTCAGTCGCAGTGGCTCACCGTCATCACTCAACACCTCGGTGATTGCTGCGTGGATAGTCTCCGTAAGACGGGTTAGATCGAGAGTCACGGCGGGATTGTAGCGTGCCGATCCAGCAGTAATCGATCACTCCGCCGCCTCGCGCGGCGCGAAGGTGTCTTGCGTGAGCGAAGCGATTTCCGCTTCGACGATATCGGCGTGCTCGCGGAAGGCCCTGGCGGCGTCCGTGAGGGCGGCGTTGTAGAGGTCGGGACCGGCGAGGTCGAGCACGAAGTCGAGGATGAAGCCGGCGGCGAGTTCGCCCACATCCTCGTCGCGTTCCTTGAGCAGCCAGCCCTGGAGTTCGCGCACCATGGCGCGGCGGCGCTGGCGGTCGATGCGTTCGGACAGACCCCGGGCATTCTTTGCGGCCATCTCGATCCCTCGGGCGAAGGGTAGCCTTCTTCCCCCACCGGCCGAACACGCTGGCTATACTCGAAGCTGATGTCGAAGCTTCGGATTGTTCGGCGTGCGCTCCTGCTGGTCGTGGTCGCGATCGGGATCGGGGCGGCTTGCGGCGGCGACGATGTGGAACCGGGCGCGATCCACCTGCTGACGCTGGACGGCGGCATCGGGCCGATCACGGAGCGCTACATCGACCGCGCTATCGGCAAGGCCGAGGACGAGGGCGCACGCCTCATCGTCATCCAGATGGACACGCCCGGCGGCTTCAGTTCGTCCATGCGCGAGATCGTGCAGCGCATCGAGGCCTCGGACGTGCCGGTCGTCGTGTATGTGTCGCCATATGGGGCGCGGGCAGCGAGCGCGGGCACGTTCATCACGATGGCGGCGCACGTGGCAGTGATGGCGCCGAACACCTCGATCGGCGCGGCGGCGGCAATCAACTCCGACGGGACCGACATCGAGGGGACGCTCGGCAAGAAGGTGGAGAACGACGCCGTCAGCTTCATCCGCGGGATCGCGGAGTTGCGCGGCCGCAACGCCGACTGGGCCGAGGAGGCTGTTCGTGAGGCCGTCTCGGCGACGCAGACCGAGGCGGTCGAGCAGAACGTGGTGGACTTCGTCGCGAGCAGCGTCGACGAGATCCTGGACCGCATCGAGGGCACGACGATCGAGCTGAAGCCCGGCTTCATGGTGACGCTGACGGGTCTTCTGGAAGCCGAGCGGGTGAGCACGGACATGACGGTCTGGGAGCGCTTCCTGGTGCGGCTCGCGAACCCGACGCTGGCGACGATCCTGATCTCGCTGGGGATGCTGGGACTCTTCATCGAGCTCTCGAACCCGGGATCGATCTTCCCGGGCGTTGCGGGCGTCATCGCGATCGCGATCGGCTTCCTCGCGCTGGGGGTGCTGCCGGTGGACACGATCGGGCTCGTGCTGATCGGGGCGGCGCTCATCTTCCTGGCGCTGGAGCTGTTCGTTCCATCCGGCGGAGTCCTTGCCGGCGGGGGTCTGGTGGCGCTCGTGCTGGGCGCGATCATCGCTTTCCGCGACACCCCCACGGAACTCCAACCGAACCGCATCGTGGTGGGCGTGCTGGGCTTTCTGCTGGTCGTCGTGTTCGTCTCGATGGCCATTGGACTGGCGCGGACGCGAAAGATGCGATCGGAGACCGGAGCGGAGGCGCTTGTCGGTAGAATGGCGATCGCACGCACACCCCTAACTCCAGACGGTATGGTATTCATTCAGGGCGAGCGCTGGCGGGCAGAGCTGGAGGACGGCTCCGCCACAGAGGGCGAGCAAGTCCGCGTGGTTAGCGCCGATGGGCTGAGGCTCAAGGTGCGGAAGGAGAACCAACCATGACCCAGCAGAAATCACTGCCACAACCTGAGCAGCTGGCGGCGGAACCGCCCACCAGTCTTCTCGCGACGATCATCAAGGTCTTTCTGTTGGGGCTGAGCGCGGTTCTGCTGGTTCCGCTGCTGCCGTTCCAGATTCGCGTCGTCGCGGAGTACGAGCGCGGCGTCATCTTCCGCCTCGGGCGCCTCACGGGGGCGAAGGGGCCGGGGCTGTTCGTGCTGCTCCCCTTCATCGACCGGATGGTGAAGGTGGACCTGCGCGTGATCACGCTCGACGTTCCCTCCCAGGAAGCGATCACGCGCGACAACGTGACGATCAAGGTGAACGCCGTCGTTTACTTCCGCGTGGTGGAGCCCACCGCGGCGGTCGTGCGCATCCTCGACTTCGTCCGCGCGACCTCGCAGATCTCGCAGACGACCCTGCGTTCGGTCATGGGCCAGACCGACCTCGACGGCCTGCTCTCGCAGCGCGAGGAGGTAAACCAGGAGCTGCAGAAGATCATCGACGAGGAGACGGAGCCCTGGGGTATCAAGGTCAGCACCGTCGAGGTGAAGGACGTGGAGCTGCCCTCGACCATGCAGCGGGCGATGGCGGCGCAGGCGGAGGCCGAGCGCGAGCGGCGCGCGAAGATCATCGCCGCCGACGGGGAGTTCCAGGCAAGCGAGCGGCTGCGCGAAGCAGCAGAGGTGATGGCGCGCGAACCCATCTCGCTGCAGCTGCGCTACCTGCAGACGCTGTCCGAGATCTCCACCGAGAACAACTCGACGATCGTGTTCCCGCTGCCGATAGACCTGATTCGCATGTTCCTCGACGACGACGACGACGACGACGAGTAGCGATCCGCGGATTTCACCCGCCTGGACGAACGGAAACATCGGCGGCGAGCACCGTGAGGCGCTCGCCGCCTTCGCGTTCGACAACCAGCGCGCCGTCGGGCGCTATCTCGACGGCGCGCGCCTCGTAACCGCCGTCCGCCTCCTCGACCGTGATCAGGCGCCCGAGCACGAGGCTCGACCCACGGTAGGCCTCGACAAGCGGCGTCTCCGGCATGGCGAGCGTCCCCTCAAGTTCGTCGCAGACACGGGCGAGCAGCCCTTCCCGGGAAACCTCGCGGCCAAGCTCGCGGGCGAGGCTCGTGGCGCTGGCCCGCAGGGCGGGGTCGGCTGTGGGGTCGGCGTTCACGTTGATGCCGATGCCCGCGTAGGCGGTGAGCCCCGCGGGGCCGGTCTCGCCGTCGATGAGCATGCCGCTCAGCTTGCGTTCGCCTACCCAGATGTCGTTCGGCCACTTGATGCCCGCATCGACGCCCTCGCGGGTACAGGCGCGGCAGACGGCGAGGGGCACGGAGAGGGGCAGCCGGGCGTACTCCTCGCGCGAAGGGCGGAGGATGACGGTGAAGTAGAGGCTGCCGCCGGGCGGGCTGAAGAAGCCGCGGCCGCGGCGGCCGCGACCGGCCTTCTGCGTCTCCGCGAGGATGAGCGTCCCGTGGGGCGCGCCCTCGCCGGCGGCCGTGCGCGCGAGGTCCATCGTCGAGGGCGTCTCGCGCACGTAACGGAAATCGCGGCCGAGGAAGGTGGTGTGGAGGGCAGCGACGAAGCGGGCGGCGGCGAAGGTGGGGGAGTCAGGCATGGCTGGGGCAATTCCGGGAACGAAAAAGGGGCCTGGCGGCAATCGCACCGCTCAGGCCCCGTTCGTAGCTCAACGCGTCTTCTAGGAGGAGATCACCTCCTGCGCTAGATGGGGTTGGCTACAACTACTATGGTCGTCCATGCGCATCACCTCCTTCCTTGCCACTAACGATACCTGCTCGCCCTCACGATGGCTAGAGCGAGCGACGAGAGGAGGGGTGCTATGATTCCGAGCCCCGAGGGAGGGAGAGGCATGGGAGCCGGCGAGTCAAGCAGCGAGGGGCGCAGCGTCCCGCTTATCTGGATCGACAGGGACGACAGGGCCGTTCTGTTCGCCAACCAGATTCTCGCGCAGCACCTCAACGATGAGTTTCTCATTTCGTTCGGGCAGGTTAGCCCACCTGCTATCCTCGGAAGCGAAGAGGAGCAACAAGAAGGGCTCGCGCGAGTCGAATTCGTTCCGGTCAAAACCATAGCCCGCATTGGTCTGCCAGCACAGCGGATGCGGGAGTTCGTTAGGGACAGTCTGAACAACTCGCCAGAGCGAGTGAGCAGATGCGATCATGGGGCACGGACCGGAGAGGGAGGGCGCCCCCATGCACCAGCCGACGTTCGCCAGCGTGGAGTTCGAGCAGAAGAAGCGGAAGACCCGCCGTGAGTTGTTCCTCGAACGCATCGACAGCCTCGTGCCCTGGGAGGCACTGGAGGCGCGCATCGAGCCCCACTACCCGAAGGCAGGACGGGGACGGCGGCCCTACCCGCTGGCGGTGATGCTGCGCATCCACTGCGTCCAGCTCTGCTACAACCTCAGCGACCCCGCGATGGAGGACCTCCTCTACGAAGCCGAGTCGGTGCGGCGCTTCTGCGGCCTCACCCTGATCGAGGCCATTCCCGACGAGACGACCATCCTCCACTTCCGCCACCTGCTGGAGCGCCACGACCTGGGGACGAAGCTGTTCGAGACAATCAACGCCCACCTCGCGAAGCGGGGCCTGCGCCTGCGCGAGGGCACGATCGTGGACGCCAGCATCATTGAGGCGCCCTCCTCGACGAAGAACCGGCGGCGCGCGCGCGACCCCGAGATGCACCAGACGAAGAAGGGGAACGAGTGGCGCTTCGGCATGAAGCTGCACATCGGCGTGGACGCCGACAGCGGGCTGGTGCACAGCATGCGCGCGACGGCGGCGAACGTGGCCGACGTGACGGAGGCGCACCGCCTGCTGCACGGCGAGGAGCGGGAGGCGTACGGCGACGCGGGCTACCGGGGCGTGGAGAAGCGCCCGGAGCAGGCGCGGTCGGAGGTCGAGTGGCGGGTGGCGCTGCGGCCCGGCCTGAGGCGGCTGCTTGAGCCGAAGAGCGCGGAAGCGGGGCTGGAGCGGGAGAAGGCGTCGCTGCGGGCGAAGGTGGAGCACCCCTTCCTCGCGGTGAAGCGGCGCTTCGGCTACAACAAGGTGCGCTACCGCGGTCTGGCGAAGAACCGCGAGCGGCTGGCGCTGCTGCTGGGCTTGACGAACCTGCTGCGAGCCGAGCCCCAACTCGCCTGACCCGGGGAGCAGTGCGTCCCCCGCGCCCGTCGAAGCGGGACGGGAGGGCAAACGAGGCCCCCGCCCGCCCCCGGCCCCCTCCCCTGCCGTCCTCTTTGTCCAATACAACCTGTTGCCGGAGCAAATCGACGGCGGCAGCCTACTTGCTCAGAGGATTCCTAGCGTCATGCAACAAAGCCTCGACCAATACGAAGGCGAGTCGAAAGGGGCGTAGTCATGACTAGCCGCATCGCTGTCTCAGCACAATCCTCCTCGGGAACTAGCAGGTTCAGCCTGGGCCGCCGGACTTCCGCAAGTGCATCGCCCGACGTCACCACCAGGCCGTCTATTCCTCGGTCGCAAGCATATTTCTGGAAAGCAGAATGGCAGCAGTGGGAGACCTTGGCTGACTATGATGGCCTGATCGGGGACTACTACGAGCCTGAGAGTGTCGACGACCTCATCGCCTGGCTGAATGACGACGAGTGAGGATCGGCGACAGGCTCGCCCAGTAAAGATCGCTGGGGCAACACGAGCTTTCAAGAAGCGCTTCAAGAAGAAGTCTCCTGAACACCAGAGTGCTATCGAAGAAGCCCTTCGAGTGATGGAACAAGATTTGAACACTCGGTCGCTGCGGTCGAGCAAGATCGGGGGCCGGGACGGAGTCTGGGAAGCGCGGGCTAGCCAATCCCTCCGGATTACTTTCGAGATCAAGAACGGGGAGCTCTGGCTGCGGAACAACTGTACCCACGACCAGGTCTACCGAGGGGAAGGCTGAGGGAGGACCCAAATCGGGGCAGCGCTTCCGCGAGGTGGCTCACACCGCTATTCTGGGCGGACGCGCGCGCGACGCGTGGCGTTCTGCGCCAAATCTATGCGTCGCACAGAAAGGGGCGGACCTTGGTCACGCCCGTCACGATGAAACAACTCCTGGAAGCCGGAGTCCACTTCGGCCACCAGACACGGCGCTGGAACCCGAAGATGCAGCATTTCATCTTCACCGAGCGCAACGGCATCCACATCATCGACCTGCAGCAGACGGTTACTCGGCTGGACGAAGCGATCGACTTCGTGCGCGAGGTGGTAGCCAGCGGCAACGACGTGCTCATCGTGGGCACGAAGAAGCAGGCCCGCGAAACCGTTGAGCTGGAGGCGCAGCGCGCCGGCCTGCCGTACGTGAACAACCGCTGGCTGGGCGGCACGCTCACCAACTTCCGCACCATTCAGGGGCGCATCCGCCACATGCGCGATCTTGAGGACCGCACGGAACGCGGCGAGTTCGCGCGCCGCGCCAAGAAGGAACAGCTCAATATCTCGAACGAGATCGAGCGGCTCAACCGCTACTTCGGCGGTATCAAGTACCTGGAACGGCTGCCGGGGGCCGTCTTCGTCATCGACACGATGAAGGAGGCGATCGCGGTGGCCGAGTGCGACCGGCTGGGCATCCCCATCGTCTCGCTCGTCGATACGAACTGCGACCCGGATCCGATCTCCTACCCGATCCCGAGCAACGACGACGCCATCCGCGCAATCAAGCTCATCCTGGGCAAGATCGCGGAGGGCGCGATCGAAGGCCGCGCGGCGCGCGAAGCGGGCGTCGACGCGGAGGCATACAGTGAGATGGCTCAGCTCGCGGCCGCGCAGGAAGCGGCGGCAGCAGCGGAGCCGACACCAGAGACAGAAGCGGTCGCCGCGACGCCGGCGCCGCCATCAGAGGAGCAGACCACTGGCTAGTATCTCGACAGCGATGGTGAAGGAGCTGCGCAACGCGAGCGGCTCCGGGGTGATGGACGCGAAGCGCGCCCTTGAAGAGGCGAACGGCGACATGCAGCAGGCAGCGACCATCCTGCGCGAGCGGGGTCTGGCGGCTGCGGCCAAGCGCGCCGAGCGTGAGACGGGCCAGGGCGTCATCGACACGTACATCCACGCGGGTGGCCGCATCGGCGCGCTCGTGGAGGTGAACTGCGAGACGGACTTCGTGGCGAACACGGATGAGTTTCGCGGTCTCGTGCACGAGATCGCCATGCAGGTCGCGGCGATGGCTCCGGCGATTGTCACGGCCGAGGAACGCGAGCCCGAACTGGAAGGCGCCGATGAAGAGGTCGCGCTGCTGAGCCAGCCGTGGGTGAAGGACTCATCGAAGACGATCGCGGAACTGGTCCAGGACGCGATGGCGAAAACGGGGGAGAACATCCGCGTGCGGCGTTTCGCACGCTTCGAACTCGGATCCTAAAGGGGGAGCGGTGACCGACGCGTACCGGCGCGCGCTCGTAAAGCTCAGCGGTGAAGCCCTGATGGGCGACCGCGAGTTCGGCATCGATCCCGAGACCATCAGCGACCTCGCGAGCCAGGTCGCGCGCGCCTCGAACGAGGACATTCAGGTCGCCATCGTCGTGGGCGGCGGCAACTTCTGGCGCGGCCAGTCGGCCGCCGAGACGGGCATGGATCGCGCGACGGCCGACTACGCCGGCATGCTCAGCACGATGATGAACGCGCTCGCGCTGCAGGACGCGCTGGAGCACGCGGGCGCGGAGGTGCGCACGCAAACGGCGCTGACGATGGCGCAGATCGCGGAGCCCTACATCCGCCGCCGGGCGATCCGGCACCTGGAGAAGGGCCGCGTGGTGGTGTTCGCCTCAGGCACGGGCAACCCGTTCATGACGACCGATACGGCCGCCGCCCTGCGCGCCATCGAGGTCGATTGCGAGACGCTGCTGATGGCCAAGAACGGGGTCGACGGCGTGTACGATGCCGACCCGGCGACCTCGCCGGATGCGACCCGCTTCGAGCGCCTGAGCCATCTGGAGGCGATCCAGCGGCGGCTGCAGGTGATGGACAGCACCGCCCTGAGCCTGTGCATGGAGCACGAACTCCCGATCGTGGTCTTCGACGTGCGCGCACCGGATAGCATCTACCGGGCGCTCCGGGGCGAGCGCATGGGCACGACCGTGAGCGCCGGCGCGCTCACCGAGCACGCCCCTCCGGGGTAGGACGAGAGCAGACGCATGGCCGACCCAGAAGAGATCATGCTCGACGCCGAGATGCGCATGGATGGCGCCGTGGAGGCGTTCCGGCGCGACATGGCCGGGGTGCGCACGGGCCGCGCCCACCCCAGCCTCATTGAGGGGCTCCAGGTAGAGCACTACGGCCAAACGCAGTCCCTCAACCAACTCGGCACTATCAACGCGCCCGAGGCGCGGCTGTTGGCCGTGCAGGTCTGGGATGCCGGAGCCGTGCAGTCTGTCGTGAAGGCGATCCAGACATCGGACCTGGGGCTGAACCCCAACATCGACGGGCAGCTCATCCGGCTGCCCATTCCCCAGCTCACCGAGGAACGCCGCCGTGAATACGTGCGGCTCGTCCACCAGAAGGCGGAAGACGCACGCGTGGCTGTGCGCAACGTTCGCCGCCACACGCACGACGACCTGCGCAAGGGCGAGCGCGATGGAGACATGACGCAGGACGACCTGCGCCAGTACGAGGGCGATCTGCAGAAGCTGACCGACGCGCACACGGGGCTCATCGACGAGGCGATGAAGCACAAGGAGGAGGATCTGCTTGAGCTATAGGCTGGCGCCGCGCGCGGGAACCGAAACCCGGACCGACCCCGGCGGCGATCGCATCTCGCCGCTGACGGGCGGACGCGTGCCCGGCCACATCGCCATCATCATGGACGGGAACGGGCGCTGGGCCACGCAGCGCGGCCTCCCGCGGGCGGCGGGACACCGCGCGGGGGCGGAGAACATCCGGCGCGTGATCGAACGCTTCGCCGAACACGACGTTCGCTACGTGACGCTGTTCGCGTTCTCCACGGAGAACTGGAACCGGCCCCCGAGCGAGGTCTCCGTCATCTTCCAGCTCATCGACCGCTTCCTCCAGCGGGAGCTGCGGAACATGGAGCGCGACAACGTTCGCGTGCGCCACTTCGGCCACCTCGAGAAGCTGCCGGAGCCGCTGGCCGAGCGCATCGTGGAGGCAGTTGAGATAACCCGCGACAACGATGGCCTGATGCTCAACATCTGCCTGAGCTACGGCAGCCGGGACGAGATCGTGACTGCCGTCCGCCGTATCGCCAAGGCGGGCATTCCCGCGGAGGAGATCGACGAGGAGACCGTGGCGGCGCATCTCCTGACGGGGGGCCTGCCCGACCCCGACCTCGTGATTCGCACAGCGGGTGAGCAGCGCATCTCGAATTTCCTCCTCTGGCAGAACGCCTACGCGGAGCTCTACTTCACGTCCGCCTACTGGCCCGATTTTGGGCGGGAAGACATCGACCTGGCCCTCGCCGAATACGGCCACCGCAAACGGAAGTTCGGCAAGCTCCTTCCGGAAGACCTCGACGCGTTCGAGAACGCCTAGTGCGAATACCCCGCAACCTCGCGCTTCGTCTGGCAACCGCCGCGGTGGGCGTGCCCCTGCTGCTGCTGGTCATCTGCGTCGGAGGGTGGCCCTTCGCCATCGTAGCGGGGCTCATCACCCTCGGCGGGACGATCGAATTCGCGCATGCCTGGCTCTTCCCCACGCAGCCGTACCGGGCGGTCCTGCCACTGGGTCCGGGACTGCTGGCGCCGGCAGTCGTGGTAGCGGGGGTACACGCCGACGAACGCTTCCTGATCGCCGGAGCGCTGCTGGCGGCGCTCTTCCTGGGCGCGGGGTATTCACGCACGAACCTCTTCGGGCCGCGGAAACCGCTGCGCGTGATCGGCTGGGCGATCATCTACCCGGGCATCATCTTCTCGACGATCGTGCTGGCGCGGGATCTCGACCAGGGACGCGACTGGGTGCTCCTGCTCGTGCTGACGACGTTCACGGCCGACACGGGCGCCTACGCGGTCGGCTCGCTGATCGGAAGACACAAGCTGTGGCCCGCGATCAGCCCGAACAAAACCTGGGAGGGCGCGGTCGGCGGGCTCTGCGCGGCGGTGCTGGCGGTTTGGGTGCTCTCGGGGTGGTTCGACCTGGACCTGCACATCGGGGCAGTTGTGGGATTGGGGCTGGGGCTCGGCGTGGCGGCGAAGGCAGGAGACCTAACCGAGAGCTGGATGAAGCGGAAGGCTGACATCAAGGACTCGTCCGGCCTGTTGCCGGGACACGGGGGGTTGCTTGACCGGCTCGACTCGATTGTCGGGGTGGCGCCGGTCGTGTTCCTCGTCGGGAACTTCACCTGACGCAAACCCGCATCCCTGCCCGTTCGGAGCGCTCGCCTAAGATAGAGCCATGCCTCCCGCCGAGCCGTTCGAGCCGAAGCACCGCCACGCGCGTACGAACGGCATTCGTATGCACTACGTCGAGGCGGGTGAGGGCGAGCCCGTCGTGCTCCTGCACGGCTTCCCCGAGTGCTGGTACTCCTGGCAACGACAGCTTCCGGTACTGGCGAAGGACTATCGCGTGATCGCGCCGGACCTGCGGGGCTACCACGAAACGGACGCGCGCCCTCCCTACGACAGCGCAACAGTGCAGCGGGACGTGCTCGGGCTGCTGGAGGCGCTGGGCGAGCGCAGCGCGCATATCGTCGGACACGACTGGGGAGGGGCCGTCGCCTGGGGGCTGGGCATGCAGCACCCGGCGGCTGTCCGCTCCCTCGCGATCGTCAACATGCCCCACCCGGCGCTCGCGCGGGCGGGGCTGCAGAGCTTCGCGCAGCTACGGCGAAGCTGGTACATCTTCTTTTTCCAGCTGCCCTGGCTGCCCGAGCGCGTGCTTGCCCGGAACGGGTACCGGCGGTTGGCGCGCCTGCTCTTCCGGGGGGTCCCGCCCGGAGAGGAACGCCGCAAGGACCTCGCCTTCTACCGCCGGAGCTGGCGGGAGCACGGGCTCAGCGGAGGCATCAACTGGTACCGCGCCATCCCCCGCGGCAAACCACTTCCCGACCCCGTACCGGTCATCACGGCGCCGACAACGATGATCTGGGGCGAGGAGGACTTCGCCCTGGGGAAGGACCTCACGGTGGGAACGGAGCGCTACGTGCGCGACCTCGACCTACACTACCTCCCGGGCGTCGGGCACTTCGTCCAGCAGGAGGCGCCCGACAGGCTCAACGAACTGCTGCTGGGGCACCTGGAGCGGGTAGGGAGCGGCGTTCATGCCTGAGGAGCGCAAGGGGCACACGGTGCGCCGGCCAACCATCACCGACTTCGTGGCCGCAGGGGAGGAGACGCCACTGCTGCTGCGGCCGCGCGTGCTCGTGGGCATCGTGGCGGTGTTCATGGCGCTGGTGGCGGCCTACTTCATCCTCGCCGAGGCCTACGACATCACGCTCGACTTCGACCCGGAGCCGCTACAGGACTGGGTCCAGGAGTGGGGTGTATGGGGCCCGATCGTCTTCATGGCGGTGATGGCCTTCTCGGTACTCTTCGCGCCCATCCCGAACGCGCCCATCTTCGTCGCCGCCGGACTGGTGTGGGGACCGGTGCTCGGAACGGTCTACTCAATGATCGGGATGATGTGGGGCTCGGCGATGGCGTTCTGGGTGGCGCGCTGGCTGGGCAGGCGCCATCTGCCGAAACTCGTGGGGAGCAAGGCCGCGGCGCAGATGGACTCCCTCTCGATGCGCATGGGGGGACGCCTCATCTTCTGGGCGCGGATGCTGCCGGTCGTCAATTTCGACTGGATCAGCTTCCTCGCGGGGCTGACCGCGATGAGCTTCTGGCGATTCTTCTTCTTCAGCTTCCTGGGCATGCTGACGCCAACGATCGTGGGCGTGGTCGCAGGCGACAGCCTGGGACGCGACCTGCGCATCACGCTTGTCATCATTGCGGTCTGGGTGGCGGCCATCATCCTGAGCGGGCTCTACCTCTGGTGGCGGCGGCGGCAGGCACGTACGGGCACTCCGCCCCCGCCCGCGGAGCCACTCGCGGAAGGCCAGTCGGGACAGTAGCGGGAACCGCTACTGGAAGCGGTGGGGGAGCGGGTCCACGCGGGGCGGCAGCGCCACCTCGTGGTCGAGCCAGATGCCGATGTTCTCGCCCGTCCGCCCGTCGGGCCCCTCGTTGAGGAGGTCGACGAGGAGGCCGGCGATCTGCTCGGGTCGCATCCAGTGGTCGAGGAGTTCCTGCGGAGGCGTGCGTCCAAGGGCGCCCCGGATCATCTTCGAGTCGGTGGCGTCCATGCAGAAGGCGTTGACGCGGATGCCGTTGGGGGCGAGGACGCGCGCCCAGGCCTGGGTGAAGCCGTTAATGCCCCACTTGGAGGCGTCGTACACGTCCATCCGCGTGCCGCCTCCCGTGTTGTAGCCCGGAGGCGGACAGATGTGGTCGGTGGCGATGTTGACGATGTTGCCGCCGCCCATCTCGGCCATGTGGGGGGCGATGGCGCGCCCGCAGAGGAACACGCCCTTGAGGTTCGTCGCGACGAGCGCGTCGAAGTCGTCGATGGCCTTCTCCCAGGGATCGAGGGGGTAGGTGGCGCGCCAGGTCCCCGCGTTGCTGACCATGGTGTGGATGCGCCCGAAGCGCTCGATAGCGGCGTCGACAAAGCGCCGCACGTCATCGGGCTCGCTGACGTCGGCCTCGGCGGCCATGACCGCCGCTCCGTCCCTCTCGAGCTCGGCGGCGAATTCATGGACGGCGGGGTCGATGTCGCAGAGGGCGAGCGCGACGCCCTCGCCCGCGAGCACGCGGGCCATGCCGTTGCCGATGCCGTGGGCGGCGCCCGTGATGATGGCGGCCGTGCCTTCGAGCTCGCTCACGAGGCGCTCACCGGCTGCGGGTCAGCGCCATCAATGGGGTGGTAGAAGGTGTTTCCCGCTTCCGTCCACTCGGCCACGATCTTCATGAAGTCGTCGCCCATCGGATCGAGGCCACGAATGGGCATCGACCCGCGCCTGATGGTGAAGTCGTGGGGGGCGAGTTCGCCGGCGCGGACGTAGTGCGGCTCGGCGTCTTCGGCGTGACCCTGCTGTGAGAGCCACCAGGCGAGGGTGAACTCGGCCCGCGCCTCCTGCTCCGCCTCGGTCGGAAGCGTCTGGGCCTGGCGCACCTCGCCGGCGGTCATCGCCGGACCCTCGCCCCGCACCCAGGCGCGCAGCCGCTTCAGGTGGAACTCGGAGTCGATGCCGGTCATCGCCTTGAAGTCATTCGAGCCGAAGGCGACGTCGTTGGGGCGGGCGATGCGGCCCTCTTCGTCGATCCAGAGAATGGTGGGCACGTTGTTCATGCCGTAGAGGTCGGGCACGAGGTGTTCGGTGTCGATCAGGCTGGGGTGTTGCGGCTTGGCCGCCTCGATCCACTCACGGGCGTCCTCGGGCGACCTCTCGATGGCGACGGTGACGACGGTGAAACCCTCACTAGCGAGCTCCTCGTAGACCTTCTGCCAGACCGGCAGGTCGTAGCGGCAGCCTCACCAGGAGGCGTAGGCGACGAGCAGCACCTTCTTGCCGCGCTGGTCGCTGAGGGAGTGCATCCGGCCGTCAAGGTCGGGGAGGGAGAAGTCGGGCGCCTTCAGCGAGGTGAGGGCGTCGCCACGGTCGTGGTGGGACGCGCCAAGGGCGACGACGCCGTGCTTCTGGTCGACCACGAGGGGACGCTTGAGCGCGTCGGCGAGCACCCGCAGGTCCACCCCGGCATCGCCGACGAGGGCCTCCTGGTCGACAGGGACGCATGCGAGTCCCTGGCAGAGCCCTTCGGGGCGAAGCTCCCAGCCGAGCGTTCCTTCGAGCGCCTCGGGAGAGATGGTGGGGTGTGCGCGGTCGGAAACGGCGACCTCGTCGCTTCGTCCGTCATGCAGCAGGGTCAGCGTGGTACTCATGGCGAAACGCCTCCGGGGAACAGCAGCCTGTGCCGAATTCTACGGGGCAGGCGAGCGCCACGTACGAAGGCGATGGCGGAGAGGGTGGGATTCGAACCCACGGTGGTTTTAGGCCACGACCGTTTTCAAGACGGTTCCCTTCAGCCGCTCGGGCACCTCTCCTGCCTACGATTGTAGTGCTCCGTCGGGAGTACGGAGGCTGGCACTCTTGACAGCTGAGTGCCAACCTCGACACAATCAAGCTCTTCGCTCAGTCTGGAAGGACCACGTGCCTACCTACGAGTACAAGTGCGACTCCTGCGAGCGCCGTTACGACCGCCGCGAAGGCTTTGACGCGGCCTCCAGCCACACCTGCGACCACTGCGAGACGGGCACTGCGAAGCGTGTGCTGCACGTCCCGATGGTCGTCTTCAAGGGCAGCGGCTTCTACGTGAACGACAGCAAGAAGTCTGAGAAGAGCACCTCTTCCAGCTCGAGCGACAAGTCGGTGAGCCTCCCCAGCGCCGACTCAGGCGAGAGCAAGAGCACAGGCGCCAGCACGGGCAAGAGCGCGAAGTCGAGCAAGAGCTCCTCGAAGGACTGAAGGCGCGTGCGGGCGCTTGTCCAGCGCGTGAGCCGGGCCAGCGTGTACGTGGACGGCGACGTGGTGGGAGCGATCGACAACGGCTTCCTGGTACTGCTCGGCATGACCCACGGCGACGACGAGGCGGTAGCCGAAGCGGTCGCGCGCAGGGTAGTCGGGCTACGCATATTCGAGGACGGCGAGGGGCGCATGAACCTCGACCTTGCGGCGGTCGGGGGCGCGATCCTGTGCGTCAGCCAGTTCACGTTGTACGGGAACGTACGGCGGGGGAGGCGGCCATCGTTCACGGAGGCGGCGGGGCCGGAGCGGGCGGAAGCCCTCTACGAGCACTTCTGTGACGCGGTCGAAAGGGCGGGTGTGAGCTGCGACCGAGGACGCTTCGGCGCACACATGGAGGTCGAGAGCGTGAACGACGGTCCCGTGACGCTACTCATCGACAGTGCAGAGCTGGAGCGTCCGCGCCGCGCTTGACCGGAGCGGCGGGGCGCGGAGAGTAGGCCAATGACCGTTTCGACACGGATGAGCCGGTTCTTCCTGAAGACGCTGCGTGAGGCTCCCGCCGAGGCGGAGCTGCCCAGCCACCAGCTCCTGCTGCGCGCGGGGCTCGTGATGCCGCTGGCGGCGGGGCTCTACTGCTTCACACCGCTCGGGTGGCGGGCGATGCGCAGGGTTGAGGAGCTGGTCCGGCAGGAGATGAACCGCGCAGGAGCGCAGGAGCTACGGCTGCCGGCCCTGCAGCCGGTGGAGCTCTGGGAGAAGTCGGGGCGCAACGAGATCTTCGGAGGCGTGCTCTACCGGGTGGCCGACCGCCGCGATCGCGACTTCGTGCTGGCGCCCACGCACGAGGAGGCGATCAGCGCGCTGGCCGCCTCGCAGGTGCAGAGCTACCGCGACCTGCCCGTGACCCTCTACCAGTTCCAGCAGAAGTTTCGGGACGAGCAGCGTCCCCGCGGCGGTCTGATCCGGTTGCGCGAGTTCTGCATGAAGGACGCCTACAGCTTCGACCCCGACTGGGAAACGCTGGACGAGTCGTACCAGGCGATGTTCGACGCCTACGCGCGCATCTTCGCGCGGGCGGAGGTTCCCGCGATCCCGGTGGAGGCCGACTCCGGGGCGATCGGGGGGAAGGACAGCCAGGAGTTCATCTACCTGAACGAGAACGGCGAAGACGAAGTGCTGCTCTGCACCGCCTGCGGCTACGCGGCGAACGCGGAGAAGGCGACGTTCCGGGCGGAGCCGCCCATAGACGGCGAGCCCGCGCCGGTCGAGCGGGTGGACACGCCGGGCGTGACGACGATCGCGGACCTGGCGGCGTTCCTCGGCGTCGAGGAGCGGCAGACGGTGAAGGCGGTGTTCTACGCCGCCGACGGGGAGCCCGTGTTCGTCGCCATCCGGGGCGACCTGGAGGTGAACGAGACGAAGCTGCGAAACCTGCTGAAGGCGGTCGCGCTGGAACCGATGGACGACCGCGCCGTCGCGCGCGCCGGGCTGGTGGCCGGATCCGCCTCGCCAGTGGGGCTCGAAGGCATCCGCGTAGTCGCCGACGAGAGCGCCACCACCGCCGTCAACCTCGTTGGCGGCGCAAACGAGCGCGACGCGCACCTGCTCAACCTCAACTACGGGCGGGACTGGAGCGCGAGCGTTGTCGAAGACATCGCGCTGGCGGAGGCGGGACACGGCTGCCCCAACTGCGAGGGGACACTCGAGGTGCGCTCGGGCATGGAGCTCGGGCACGTGTTCAAGCTGGGCACCACCTACACCGAGGCGCTGGAGGTGCGCTACCTCGACCGGGAGGGGGAGCGCCACTACGCGGTCATGGGCTGCTACGGCATCGGCATCGACCGGCTGCTGGCGGCCGTGATCGAGGCGAACCACGACGAGCATGGGATCATCTGGCCGGTGGAGGTCGCGCCCTTCGACCTGCACGTGGTGGTGCTGGGCGGGGACAAGCCGGAGGTAGCGGAAGCGCTGGGGGAGCTGGAAGCGGCGCTGGAGGCAGCAGGACTGGAGGCGCTCGTGGACGACCGCGACGAATCGCCGGGAGCCAAGTTCAAGGACGCGGACCTTCTGGGCATGCCCGTGCGCCTGACGGTGAGCCCGCGGGCGCTTGGCCGGGGCGGCATCGAGTTGCGGCAGCGAACCTCGGGCGAGAGCGAGATCGTGCCGCTGGCGGAGGTCGTGGGGCGGGTTCAGGCGGGAGGCGCGTAGGCGCGCGCCTTGCCCGTGGCGATAGCGGTTCCTACGATGGCCTGCATGCTGAGGTAGCTCAGTCGGTAGAGCACTGCGCTGAAAACGCAGGTGTCCCCAGTTCGATTCTGGGCCTCAGCACCACCTTCCCCCTTCACACGGACCGAACGCCATCCCGCCCTACTTCGCGGCGGGAGTGAGCTCGGGGTTATGCCTGCCGCGGCGGTCGGCCTCTCCGAACTCCTCTTCGGCCTCGCGCGTGCTGGTGTCGATACGGCGGAGGGCGGGGCTGAGCGCAAGGAAGAGCAGCGCAATTACGAGCATGAGTCCGGAAGCAAGCGCGACCGCTGCGGGTGCCCCGAACTTGTCGGCGAACCAGCTCACTGGCAGCGTGCCGAAGGGCGTGAGGCCAAACGACATCATTAAGAGGCTCATCACGCGCCCGCGGACGTAGTCGGGGATGAGCACCTGGATGGCGGTGTTGTTCAGCACGAAGAAGATGCTCACGAAGACATCGGCCAGAAGCACGAGCGGTAGCGCGAGCAGGAACCAGGGGCTGATCGAGAAGAGCAGGAGGGTAAACCCGAAGGCGAGAATGCTGGCCATCATGCGGTGCAGACGCCGATGCGATTCGGCGTCCAGGGCCACATAGAGCGATCCTGCGAGTCCCCCCAACCCTGCGAAGGCCTGCAGCATGCCGAAGCCAAAGGCGCCTTGATCCCAGACGTCATAGGCAAAGACGACAAGCAACGCTTGGAAGGGCATGGCGAGCAGCGTGGGCACGAGACCAAAGATCAGGAGCACCCGAACAGGAGCGTGATCGCGTACGTAACGCAGTCCATCGACGATATCGCCGAGTACCGACTGGCCTCCGCTCTCTTCATCCGGGAAGGAGGGCCGCACTCGCAGCATGGCACCTAGCGCAACGGCGTAGAGGACGAGAGAGATGCTGTAGGTGCTTGGCACTCCTGTAACCGAGATGAGCACACCTGCAAGCATCGGTGCGACCACGCGAGCGGCGTTCATACCACCCATCTGCAGGGCCATCGCGTTCCCCAGGCCCTGTCTGCCAACAACGTTTGCGATGATTGCCTGGCGTGCCGGCATCATGAAGGGAAAGAGCACTCCCAAGAGGCCGGTTAGCACCAACAGATTCACAAACGTCAGCAGATCGGTCACCAGAAGGATGAACACCAGCAGTTCATCGAGGACCACGGCAACCTGCACAAAAACAATCAACTTCCGCCGGTCAAGCCGATCGGCGAGCGCCCCGCCGATCGGTGAGACGACCAGCATTGGGAGGCCAACGACGAAGGCAATCCAGCCCAAGGCGAAGGCGCTGCCAGTCAGCTCGAACGCGAGGACTGTACGGACGGTGAACTGGCCCATCATCGCGAACATGAAGGCGATGTTGCTGATGTAGAGCCAGCGGAACTGCTCGTGGCGGAGCGAGGCGATCAGCCGGTCCCTGGCCGAGACGTGGTGCGCCTCGATCACGTGGACGCCGGATTGGGACAAGCGAGTGCCCTCCGCCACGATTCTAGCGGCTCGCGCTTCCGGGCTGGCTGAGCAGGATTATGTCCAGGTGCCCTTCCAGTCGGGATCGCGCTTCTCGGCGAAGGCGCGCGGTCCCTCCAGGGCATCGGGGGACTGGCGGCGGCGCATCTCCCAGGGGAACACGGTCTGGGCAGCGTCGGGCAGGGGCATGTGGAGCGCGCGCAGCGCTGTCTCCTTGGTGGAGCGCACGGAGAGGGGCGCGCAGCTCACGATATCGGCAACCCACTTATCGACAGCCTCATCGAGTCCGTCGGCAGGCACGACCTCGTTGACGAGGCCGAGTTCGTAGGCGCGCTGGGCGGTCATGTGGCGGCCGGTGAGCATGTGCCCCATCACGGCCTTGAGCGGGCCCTGGCGGGGGAGGCGGTGGACGCCCATGGCTCCCGCGATGAGTCCGACCTTGGGCTCGGTGAGCCCGAAGCGGGCGTGCTCGGCCGCGACGATGATGTCGGAGGCGAGCGCCATCTCGAAACCACCGCCGAGGGCGTAGCCATTCACCCTCGCGATGATCGGCTTGAACAGGTCGAAGCGACTGGTGAGGCCACCGAACCCGCTGCGGGGCCAGGCGACGCGGGGCCGCTCGGAGGCAGGCAGGCGCGACATCTCGGCGGTGAACTTCAGGTCGTTGCCGGCGCTGAAGGCGCGTCCACCCTCACCCGTGAATACCGCGACCCAGAGGTCGTCGTCCGCTGCGAAGTCATCCCAGACGTCGTTGAGTTCGAGGTTGGCGTAGACGTGGAGCGCGTTCATCACCTCCGGGCGAGTGATGGTGATGTAGGCGACGCGGTCCTTCTTCTCGTAGCGGCAGAAATCCACGGCTGGCGACCTCCGGAGGTGTGAAAGGCACTCTACCGCGCCATTAGATACCGCGCCCCCGGCTTCGCTAGACTGAGTTTATGTCGATCGTCATTGGCCTCTTGCTGCTGCCGTTCTTCGTCTGGGCGTGGATCAAGCACGACGCCGACGAGGATGCGGCGGCGACACTCTCGATCGCGGCATGGATCGTGATCGGACTGAGCGCGATGGGCGCTGTCTGGTACGCGTTGGGGTAAAGGAGGGGCACGGCTGGCCCGCTCTCCGCGCCCGCGAGAGAATGGGAGCCCATGCCGGTCGTGAGCGACGAACTCGAAGCCGCGAGGCTGCGCATCTACGCGCTGCAGGACGGGGCGATGCGCGCCCAGGCGCTCGCCTTCTGCCTGCACAGCGGGCTGTTCGAGCGGCTCGCGAGCGGACCGTCCGCACCCGAGGACCTCGGGTTGGCGCCGCGAGTGGCGCCAGCGCTGCTCGCCTTCCTCGCGAGCCAGGGCCTGGCCGAGAGGGACGAACAGGGACGCTTCCGCGCGACACCGGCGACCGAGCACTTCCTTGTGCGTTCGAGCCCGTGCTTCTCGGGAGGACGGTCGCTGCTCTTCCAGGGGTTCCACGAGCACATCGGGCGTCTGGGCGAGGCGCTCGCGAGCGGGAAGCCAGTCGCAGATGCCGGGCAGGCGGACATGTTCGGGAGCTTCGACGAAGAGGACCAGCGCTGGTTCGCCGAGGGCATGCTCGCGAACTCCATCGCGGGCGTCGAGCACCTTCGCCGCGAGGTCGACTTCTCGACGTTCCGGCGGCTGCTGGACGTAGGCGGGAACGGAGGTGGCTACGCGCTCGCCCTGCTGGAAGCGCACCCGTCGCTGAAGGCGACGATCTTCGACCTGCCGGGGGTGCGCCCGCTCGCAGAGGAGCGCATCGGGGCGCGGGGCCTGGGCGAGCGTTGCCAGTTCGTCGAGGGGTCGTTCTTCGAGGACTCCCTGCCGAAGGGGCACGACGTTCTGCTGCTGGCCAACATCCTGCACGACTGGGAGACGGCGGAGTGCCGGCGCATCCTGGCGGCCTGCCACGAGGCAATCGAGCCGGGAGGTACGATCGTGGTCGTGGAGCCGATGCTTGCGGAGGACCTGACCGGCCCGGACCACGCCTCGGTCAGCGGCCTGACGATGGCGCTCCTTGGCGGCGAGAACCGCACGCAGCCGCGGATCGCAGCGTTGCTGGCGGAGGCGGGTTTCGAGCAGCCGTGGCGGTCTCCGCTCGGCGGTCAGAACAGCGTGGTGACGGCACGCAGACCGAGAGTGAGCTGATAAATGCTGAAGTCGCCGATCTCCCCATACGTAGTGGCCGGGCGCATCCTCTCGATCATCGGGATGTCGTTCTTCACCGCCGCGGGAATCCTGTTCTGCCTCGGAGGGTTCTGGTTCTGGGGCCTCGGGGCGCTCATCGGCTTCCTCCCCTTCCTCGCGCTCATCGTGGCGGTGGAGCGCTACTCGACCAAACACGGACTGATCGGCCCTGACCCTGACCCGCCTTTCGACGACGACTAGGGCGGCAGGCGTCCTTGCTGTGCTCGGCGCACTCGCGCTGCTAGCTGGGTGCGGGGGCGGAGCGCCGGAGGCCCTGGCTGCTCGCGCGTGCCTCGAGGAGCACCTCCCCGAGGGCTTCGAGCGCCTGACGTTCGGGAACCTCTCCCGGAGCGAACTTGGACGCGAGGTGGGGGCGGAGACACTCGCGGCAGCAGGCGTCGAGGGCGGGTACTTCGCCTTCTGGAAGGAACGCCGCGACAGCCTTGAGGACGAAGCGGCCGTGGAAATCGTGTGCCAGGTGGTCGCCTTCGGCGAGGACGCGGAGGCGTCGCGGTTCGTGACCGAACTCCCGGCCGAACCGGACTGGCTGAGCGTAACGGTCGCGGGAATCGCACTGGCCGAGGGCACGGTGCTCGCGGAGGTGGACGCTGGAGGTACGGAGGGGACGCGGGCGTTCCGGCTGGTGGAGGGCGATGGGCGGGTACGGTACGCGGTCGTCGTTGCGCGGGGGCGGCTTGTGCTGAGCGTCCACCTGGGCGGCCCGGAGAGCCGCGTCGCCGTGGGAGACGCAGTCGCGGTCCTGGAGACAATGGGCCGCTAGCCTTGCTATACTAAAACCGGTCAGATTGACAGGTTGTATTCATGAGGCAGATTCAGTCCACAGAAGCCAAGGCACGCTTCGCCGAGATCCTTCGAACCGTGGAGCATGGCGAGACCATCGCGATCACGCGGCACGGGAAGACCATCGCCCACCTGATCCCCGCTCGCGATCAGGAACAGGCTGAGCGCGACGCAGCAGTTGACCGCTTCCTGAAGCGGCGGGCTTCCTGGAGACCCACAGGAATGACGCGGGAGGAGATCCTGGCCGCCCGCCATGAAGGTCATCGCATGTGACCGGCCTCGTGCTGGACGCGTCCGTTACCGCCTCCTGGCTCCTCGAGGACGAAGTGGACTCGCAGACTGGCGCCTCGCTGGATTCGGTGAGGCAGGATGGCGCCCTCGTGCCACAGCTCTGGCATTACGAAATCCGCAACGCCCTTCTCGTAGCGCAACGCCGGGGACGCCTGCACGAAGACGAGGTGATCGAGCGACTGGCCAGCCTGGGCCACTTGCCAATCCTCACCGACCGTGAACCCGACCTGCAGATAGCGATGGAACTGGCGATCGCGCGCGGGTTGTCGTTCTACGACGCCATGTATGTTGAGCTGGCGCGGAGGCGCCAACTGCCATTGGCGACGCTGGATGCTGCCCTGGCCCGCGCTGCTATTGCGGAGGGTCTCGATATAGCTTCCATCTAGCGGGGACGGGGGCCGAGCGAAGTCGCCAAGGCGTTAGACCACGAGCAGCGCGACGGGGACCGCCACGATCAGGGCGAGGAAGGCGGCGAGGCGGCGGGGGCGGGCGGCAATCCAGCGCTCGCTCCTGAGGATTGCGGCTCGGTAAGGCCGGTAGGCCAAGGTTAGAACGATGCCGGCCACGACCGTGATCGAGGCCATCTGCGCGAGGACGACGGCGACGGCAGCATCACCGCCGACGAGGACGCTGGCGGCGAGCGTATCGACGAACGTCGCGATGTTGGCGCCGAGCACGTAGGGGATGATGTGCTCGCGGCGGACGTAGCCGCGCAGGGCGAGGGGCACGAGAACCGTCAGCGAAACGGCCACGCTGAGGGTGGTGAGCGTGATGAGCACGCCCATGAGGAACATGAGGGGGCGGCGGTTGAGCACGTCGAGGCGGCGGCGGATACCCTCGGCCTCGCCCTCGAGCTGGGGGAGGGCGCGTTCGAAGACGGCGAACGCGAGGAGGAGCACGGCTGCCCCCACGACGAACACGAGCAGGCCCGGCAGGATCGCATCGAGGGCGTCGGTAACGGGGCCGAAGGCGGCCTCGGCGCCTTGCAGGAGGGCCTCAGGTGCGGACGGGTTGACCCCGTCGAACCAGCCCAGGTGGAGTGCGAGAAAGCCGAGCGCGACCGCGGGCCCCTGGGTCGTGAAGGTGACGAGCATGGCGACGATGCCGATGGCGATGCCATCGCCGCTGCGGCGCCCAAAGTGGAAGGCGACGAAGCCGGCGGCGAGCACGACGAAGGAGGCGCCGAGACGTGAGCCGGCGACCACGGCGAATGCCTCGGTCTCGTGGAATACGCCCTCCGAGAGGAGCGTCACGCCGATAGCGGCGACGGGTGAACCGCTGAGAACGATATAGGCGAACAACCAGCCGAAACCGAGGCCGTTCGTGACGCCCTCAACGTTTATGTCAGCAAGCAGGGGCGCGAGCGAGCCAGCGCCCGCGCGCGTGACCTCGAGGGCGAGGGCGAACAGCACGAGCCCCGCGACCGCCCAGCCGGCGCGGGCAAACAACGCCGGGCGAAGCCACTCAAGGCCGCGGGCAACGGGCGGGTCGTCGCGCACGACCGGACGCGCCCGCTGCTCCACCTCAGCCGCTCCGGGCGCTCTCCATCAGCACGGCGGCAACCTCGGGTCGGGTGAACTCGACGGGCAGATCCTCGCCGTTTACGAGCATCTCGCGCACCTTCGTGCCGGAGAGGAAGAGGCGCTCTTCAGGCGTGGCCGGGCTCGTCTTCGTGGTCGCCATGGCGCCGCTGCGCAGGCACCAGAAGGCGTGCTCGAAGAAGAGCGGTTGAATGCCCAGCGCATCGAGGTCGATGTCGCCGAAGATGCGCTGGGCGTCGTACGTACCGTAGTAATTGCCCACGCCGGCATGGTCGCGCCCAACGATGAAGTGAGTGCAGCCGTAGTTCTTGCGCATGATGGCGTGGAAGATGGCCTCGCGCGGACCGGCGTAGCGCATGGCCGCGGGCAGCACCGAGAGGTGGGCGCGATCCGCGGGGAAGTAGCGGTCGAGGAGCACCTCGTAGCAGGCCATGCGCACATCGGCGGGGATGTCATCGTCCTTCGTGTCGCCCACGAGGGGGTGGATGAGGGCGCCGTCGACGCTTTCGAGCGCGACCTTGATGAGGTACTCGTGCGCTCGGTGGATGGGGTTGCGCGTCTGGAAGCCGACAACGGTGCGCCAGCCGCGCTCGGCGAAGGCAGCGCGCGTCTGGGCAGGGGTCTGGCGGTGGTCGGGGAAGTTGCCGTGATCGGGGAGGTGGAGCGCTTTCACCGATCCGCCCAGCGCAAGGTCGCCGGAGGCGTAGAGGGCGGCAACGCCGGGGTGGGCCTCGTCGGTGGTGCGGAACACCTGCTCGGCCTCGTGCGCCTTGTCGCGGCGGTAGGCCTCCGTAATGTCGATGACGCCGAGGGGGAAGCCCTCCTCATCGCGCAGGGTGGCGCGCACGCCGGGTGTGAGGTCTGCGGCGCGCGACTCGGGCACGGAGAGGTTTACGGGGATCGACCAGGGCAGGCCGTTGGAGAGCTTCATGTTCTCGACGACGGAGTGGTACTCGGCCTCGCCCATGAAGCCCGTAAGGGGGCTAAAGCCGCCGTTCGCCAGGAGTTCGAAGTCGCTGGTCGTGCGGGAGTCCAGCTCGATGGTGGGGAGGCTGGCGACCTCGCGGCCGAGCTCCTCACGTTCCTCACCAGTAACGAGCAGGTCGACGAGGGCGCCGCCGTACGGTTCGCCGAGGGCGCTCATGATCGCGCCTCCCCGATGAGACCGCGGGACTCGAGAAAGTCGATGATCTGCTGGAGGCTCGCCTCAGGCGCGTCGACGCCGGTCTCGCAGCGCACCTCGGGAGCGGGGGGATCCTCGTAGGGATCGTCGATGCCGGTGAAACCCTTGATCTCGCCGGCGCGGGCCTTCGCGTAGAGGCCCTTCACATCGCGCGCCTCGCACTGCTCGACGGTAGCGGCGGCGTACACCTCGACGAACACGGCGCCGTCGCCCTCGGTCATGGCGCGGTTCTCGTCGCGGATCTCCTGGTAGGGGGAGATGGCGGCGGTGATGACACCGACGCCGTTGCGGGCGAGGAGGCTGGCGACGAAGCCGATACGGCGGATGTTCGTGTCGCGATCCTCCTTGCTGAAGCCGAGGCCCTTCGAAAGGTTGGTGCGAACGATGTCGCCGTCGAGGATCTCGACATTGCGGCCGCGCTCGCGGAGGGCGGGCGCGAGCGCCTCGGCGAGGGTGCTCTTGCCGGAACCCGAGAGCCCCGTAAACCAGATGACGAAGCCTTGATCGCTCATTGGCTGTACTCCAAACGCATTCGTGTTACTCCTCTACTGATGGTGGTGGCGTCTGGCGACGCCCGGTTACGCGTCAAGAAGGCGGCCGTGGGGCCGCCGTGCAAGGATGGTGCGAGGTAGCGGTTCAGGTGTGCAGTCCGCACTCATCCTTGTCGAAGCCTTCCCAGCGGCCCTGCCGGCCCTGCTTGCCGGGCACGGTGCAGTTGAAGCAACCGATGCTGACGAAGCCCTGGTCGAGCAGTGGGTTGTACGGAATGTCGTGCTTCACGATGTAGTCCCAGGTTTCCTTCTCGGTCCAGCGAGCGAGCGGGTTGAGCTTGATGAGGCCGAAGCGGGTGTTCCACGCCACGATGGGAACATCGGAGCGGCCCTCGGACTGATCGCGGCGCAGGCCGGCGATCCAGGCGGACTTGCCTTCGAGGGCGCGCTGGTTGGGCTCGACCTTGCGCAGGTCGCAGCAGAGGTCGGGGTCACGCATCCAGAGGGCGGCGCCGTGCTCGGCGGACTGCTCCTCGTGGGTCAGCTTCGACTTGTAGACCTGCACGTTGGCGAGTCCGAGCGCGGCCGTCGCGCGCTCGCGCGTCCGGTGGGTCTCCTCGAACAGGTAGTCGGTATCGAGAACGAAGACGTGGACGTTGGGCTTGAGCTGGGCGGCCATGTGGAGGAGCGCCATACCGCTGGGACCACCGAAGCTGGCGCCAACCGAGAGGTCATCGCCGAACTTCGCGACGGCCCAACCCACGATCTCCTCGGGGGTGGCGCCCTCGAAGCGCTCGTTGAGAGCGGCGATCGCGGTATCGTCGACGGTGGCGGTCAGGGACACGGGAAGCGGCTCCGCATAAAGCTGAGTTCGTCGCTCAACATTATCAACAACTCCTCATACCGGCAACGGCGGGCCTTGTGCTACAGTCGCCTTACACACTCCGAGCCCTTGACAGAAGGCCCCAGCGAACAGCCGGCCACGAAAGGACAGCGTAGATGCGCGCAGTCGAAACCATCGTCCAAACGAACGCCCCGGGGACGGTTCTCCCCATCCTGACCGAGGAGCTCAAAGACTTCGAGACGGAAGCAACGCGCTTCCTCGCGGGCGGCTACGAGAACGAGGCGGTCTTCCAGGGCTACCGGCTGAAGCAGGGTGTCTACGGCCAGCGCCAGGCGAACGTGCAGATGACGCGCGTCAAACTCCCCTTCGGCGGGGTCACATCGGAGCAGATGGACGCCTTCGGGGAACTGGCGGAGCGCTTCGCGCCGCTGCGCAAGGGACACATCACCACCCGCCAGAACTTCCAGTTCCACCACATCCCGCTCGCTCGCATGCCCGAGGGGCTCAGGCTGCTGGCGAGCACCGGGCTCTCGACGCGCGAGGCCTGCGGCAACACCGTGCGCAATGTGACCGCCGACCCGTGGGCGGGCGTGACCGACGGCGAACTCTTCGACGTGACGCCGTACGCGGGCGCGTTCGCGCGCTTCTGGCTACGCAACCCGCTGACGCAGCTCCTGCCGCGCAAGTTCAAGGTCGCCTTCAGCGCCGACGACGCCGACGTGGCGATCACGGGCATCCACGACCTCGGCTTCATCCCACGCATCCAGGACGGCGTGCAGGGCTTCAAAATGGTCTGCGGGGGCGGCCTCGCGATCATGCCGCGCGAGGCGATCGTGGTGCGCGAGTTCGTGTCGCTGGACGAGTACCTGAAGGTCAGCGAGGCGGTCATCCGAATCTTCAACGCGGCCGACATGCTGCGGAAGAACCGCGCGATGGCGCGCATCAAGGTGCTCATCGACCGCATCGGGGCGGACCGCTTCCTCGAGATGGTGGATGAGGAGCTGGCGCAGGACTGGGCGAAGCGCGACTTCAGCCCCGAGCGCCTGCTCTTCCTCGACAACGAGGAGGAGCGCGCGCCCGCACGGCGTGACTCCTACGCACAGCCGGGCGACGACGCGGACGCGTTCACGCAGTTCGCGACCTCGAACGTGAAGGCGCAGAAGCAACAGGGTTTCAGCACCGTGCAGGTCAAGATCACGCGCGGGGACCTGACCCCGGACCAGTTCCGGGGCATCGCGGACATCATGCGCGGGTACTGCGGCGGCAACGCGCGCACGACCGTGCAGCAGAACATGGTGCTGCGCTGGGTCCGCGACGAGGGCCTCTACGAGGTCTACTCGCGGCTGGTCGCGCTCGACCTGGCGGAGGCGGGCGCGGACACGGTCACGGACGTGGTGAGCTGCCCCGGCACCGACAGCTGCAAGCTCGGCATCACCAGCTCGATGGGGCTGAACCGCGCCATCCAGGAGCACATGACGGACATGGCGGTGAACGACCCGCTGGTGGCCAAGCTGCACATCAAGATGAGCGGCTGCCCGAACAGCTGCGGTCAGCACCACCTCGGCAACATCGGCTTCCACGGGGCGGCGATGAAGGTGGAAGGCCACCAGCTGCCCGCCTACCACGCCTTCATCGGCGGCGGGTACGAGGAGGGGAACGGCAAGATCCGCATCGCCACGCAGCTCAAGCTGCGGCTGCCGGCGAAGCGCACACCCGACGCGGTACAGCGCTGGATCGAGCTGTACCAGGGCGGGCGCGAGGGCGGCGAGGAGTTCAACGACTACTTCGACCGGGTCGGCAAGGCGCCCTTCGAGGAGGCCGTTCGGGATCTGACGATCCCCGGGGATTTCTCGGACGACAACCGTGAGATGTTCATCGACTGGACGAAGTACGAGCTGTACGTGCTGGAGCGCGGCGAGGGCGAGTGCGCCGTCTAGCGGCGTAGCTCTCCCGGCGGGAGCGCGTGATGGAAGGGTTGGAGTTCCGGCGGCATCGGCGGCTGCGCAGCTCACAGGCGATGCGCGGGCTGGTGCGCGAGACCGAGCTGACGCCCTCGCACCTGGTCGCCCCCCTGTTCGTGGAGGAAGGCCTCGACGGCCGCGCGCCCATTGAGGCGATGCCCGGGCAGTCGCGGCTGGGGCTGGCGGCGCTGGTGGAGGAGGCGCGGGAGCTGCGGAGCGCGGGGGTGCCCGCGGTGCTCCTGTTCGGCATTCCCTCAGCGAAGGATGAGCACGGCTCCGGCGCCTACGACGACCAGGGTGTCGTGCAGGAGGCAATCCAGCGGCTCAAGGATGCCGTCCCCGAGATGCTCGTCATCGGCGATGTGTGCCTGTGCGAATACACGAGCCACGGGCACTGCGGCCTGCTGGACGAGAACGGGGGCGTCGACAACGACGCGAGCCTGCCGCTGCTGGCGAACATGGCGGTCAGTCTGGCGGACGCGGGCTGCGACATCATCGCGCCGAGCGACATGATGGACGGTCGCGTGGCCGCCATCCGCGAGGCGCTCGACGGATCGGGGCAAACCGACACCGCCATCCTCTCGTACGCAGCCAAGTTCGCGAGCGCGTTCTACGGGCCGTTCCGCGAGGCGGCCGGCAGCGCGCCCGCCTTCGGCGACCGGCACGGGTATCAGATGGACCCCGCGAACGCGCGCATGGCCCGCGACGAAGTGCTGACGGACATCGACGAGGGCGCGGACATGGTGATGGTGAAGCCCGCGCTCCCGTATCTCGACGTGCTGCGGTCCGTGCGGGACGCCGTGGACATACCGGTGGCGGCCTACAACGTGAGCGGCGAGTACAGCATGTTGAAGGCGGCGGCGGCGAACGGCTGGATCGAGGAGGAGCGCGCGATCAATGAAACGCTGACGTCGATCCGGCGCGCGGGGGCGGACATCATCATCACCTACCACGCCAAGGAATGGGCGCGGCGCCGCTAGGCGGGTGCCCTGCTAGTCGGGATCCGGCGAGTCGGCGGCGACAGCCCCACCCTCGATAGCGCCCTCGACCGCTTCCGGCGAGAGGCCGGCCCAGGCGAGGATGTCGCGCGTTTCGGAGCGGAAAGGGGCGGGGAAAGGCGCGGGCGTGAAACCATCCTCGTCGAGCTTGAGGGCTCTTCCGAGCACGGTGAACGGGCCCGCCTCGGAATGGTCCTGGTGCACGAACAGGTCGTTCGCCGCCGCCTGCTCGTTGTCGATCAGCTCGGTGGGGAAGCGGACCCTTGAGACGGGGATGCCGTTCCCGCTCAGCAGGCGCTCCCAGTGGTCGGTGCTTTCCGAGGCGAAGAGCGCCTCGAACTGGTCCTGAAGCTCGCGGTCGTGTGCGTGGCGCTCTTCTTCCGGGAGATTGGGGTCGAGGCTGGGGTCCTCCATCCCGATAACGGCAAGAAGCCGCTTGCGCAGGCCGGCGCTGGGGCAGGCGATGGCGATGGCGGAGTCCCTGGTGGTGAAGGTGCGGTAGTAGAGGCTGACCAGGCGCGCCGGGCGGCTACTGACCACGCGGGACGCCTGCTTGGCGTAGGGCATGCCGCCGGCGCGCGCTTCCGCAAGCCACTCGAGGTACTCGGCGTGGTTCTGCGCGTCTCCGTCGTCGACGCGGATCATGAGGTTGTTCTGGAGGATGAGCGCGGACATCAGGAGCGAGGTATCGACACGACCGCCGCGACTGGTGCGCGTGCGCCGGTAGAGCGCGGAGGCGACGCCATAGGCAAGCAAGGCGGCGCACATGAAGTCGGAGATGGGCGAGCCTTCGGCGATAGGACGGCCCTCGCGCATGCCGCCGTTCATGGCCATGAGTCCGCTATGGGCCTGGACCACCTGGTCCATGCCCGGAAATCCCGCATCGGGGCCCTTCTCCCCGAAAGCGGTGACGTTGCCGACGATGATCTGCGGGTAGCGCTCGGAGAGGCTGTCGTAGTCGAGCCCGAACTGGGCGGCGAGTCCGGGGCGGAGGTTCGTCAGGACGACATCGGTCCTGGCGAGGAGCGCATCGAGGATGGCGGGGGCCTGCTCGTGGCGGAGGGAGAGGGGCAAGGAGTGGGCGCCGCGATTACGGGCGAGGAAGTGGCGGGTGACATCCCCCCAGCGGTAGCCGGTCAGGCGCGCGGCCTCACCCTCAAGGGGCTCGACCTTGATGACGTGGGCGCCGCCATCAGCGAGGAGCTGGGCGCCGTAGGGGACGGCGACGAACTGTCCGAATTCGAGCACCGTGATGCCCGCGAAAGGTTGCTCGTCGCTCACTCCACCTCCCCCTGGGGGCGCTTGAAGTAGAGCATCTCGCGGAAGACGAGGGTGGGGCCGATCCAGTTCTCGACACGGGCATCGGAGACCATCTCCCAGCCGGCGTCCCCGAGATCGCGGAGAGCTTCGGCGAGGTCGTTGGAACCGTACTCGCGGTCATCCTCAACGCGGTGGCTGAAGTTGGCGACGATGGGCTGGTCCATGCCCGTGACGACGACACGTGCGTATTCCCAGCGGGTGCGAGGGGGCATGGGCTTACTCCTCTGGCGGGGGCGCGTCCCAGAAATTCTCGATCTCGCCCTGGGGGAGGCCGCTGACGGGGTGGAACGCGCCTCTGTGCAGCAGCCGCAGGAAGTGCTCCGGGCTCTCGACGGGCTCGTCGAACTCGGCGCTGAAGTAACCGATGCCCTGGCTGGAGTGGGCATCGGAGCCGCCCGTGCCGGGCTTGCCGAGTACCTTCGCAACCTGGAGCGCGAAGTAGTTCTCGCGGGGCGTGTTGCAGCCGTTGAGCACTTCGACGGCATCGACAAGCTGGAATACCGGCAGCCTGGCGGCCTCCTCGGCGGTCATCGTGAAGGCCGGCTTGCCCTGACGCTTGAAGTGCACGGGGTCGAAGTAGTGGCGGAACGGGTGGGCGACGATGAGGAAGGCGCCCTGCTCGTCCGCGACCTCGCGAAGGCGTTCGAGGCGGCGGATGCCGCCCTCGTAGCCGCGCAGGCCGACAGCGAGGATGTGGCCCATGTCGGTCGAGACTTCCATGCCGTTCGAGACAAAGACTTCGGGGTGTTCTTTGCGGAAGGGGGCGAGGTCCCAGGTTTCCCACATGCGGTCGTGCTCGGTGATGTTGACACCGGTAAGGCCTATGCGATTCGCCTCGGAGATGAGGTCCTCGGGGTCGAGCATGGAGTCGGACGCACCGCGGGTAGTGTGCAGGTGCATATCGACGATGGTGCCGGCCACGCGCGCCTCCCCGCTCGTGAACTGCCGCACAAGCGCGTCGCTATCTTATCGGCCCGCAAGGTGAGGCAGAAGCCAGCCGAAGAGCGCCACGCAGGGCAGGGCCAGCGCGGCCCACATCCACCAGAGGCGCGTCCAGATGATGCCGAGGAGCAGCGCCGGTGCGAGCGAGAAGACGACGGCGATGATCGTGAAGACGGCGCTGGGGCTGCCGAGTCCGGCCGGCTGGGCGCCGAGGTCGGCGACTTCGTAGATGACGGCGGCGATGAGGCCGACGAAGATCCAGGCCAGCGCCGAGCCCGTGAGGATGGGGATGATGAGCAGAGGACCGGGCACATCGCGCGCGACCCAGCGCTCGACGAGCTGGGCATCGCGGGCGCTGATCACGAGGTAGATGACGGCGACGCTCGTGAGCATGCCCATCACGTACCCAGCCATCGCGCCGGCGATCAGGGCCGCCATAGCGAACCGGCGGTGGTCGTGGCGATGACCGTGCAGTCGAGCCCGTGGGCGGCCTCGTGGACGCGGTCGGTCTCGCCGGGCGGGCCGATCCAGAAGAGGGTGGGGCCAGCGCCGGCGAGGCGGATTGCCTCGCCCGTGCGCGCTTCGAGCTGCTCCCAGAGGCGCGCCAGGCCGGGGAAGCAGTCGAACGCGACGCGCTCGAAGCTGTTGTACAGGTCGACGCCGGAGATCTGCGCAGGCAGGCGCCTGGCGAGCGCCACGCTCACGGTTGATTCGTCGACCCGCCCGTCGCGGTCGAGGGCGCGGAAGAGGGTGGCCGTCTTGTTGGGGAGGGTGTCCGGTGGGATGAAGAGCACGACGCCGTGCTCAGGGAGGTCGGGGAGGGGAGTGACCCGCTCCCCGCGCCCTTCGACCAGGGCCGTGCCCCCGGCGAGGAAGAACGGCTCATCGCTGCCGACGGCCGCCGCCGCCGTGGCCAGCGCTTCCTCACCAACATCGGGCCAGCGTGCGGCGAGGAGGCGGAGGACGGTCGCAGCGTCGGAAGCGCCGCCGCCGAGGCCCCCCGCTGCGGGGATGCGTTTCACGATGGAGATGTGGAACGGTTCCGGCTCGCGCCCGAGGGTGCCAGCCAGCGCGTCGACGGCGCGCCACGCGAGGTTGCCGGAGTCCGCCGGCGCTCCCTCGGCGAAAGGGCCCGTGACCTCGATCGAGGGCGTGCTGGACGGTTGCAAGGCAACCTCGTCGGCGAGCGCGAGGGTCTGGAGGATGCTCGCGAGTTCGTGATAGCCGTCGGGGCGCGCGCCACCAACCTCAAGGGTGAGGTTGATCTTGGCGGGGGCGAGAGCAGTGCGCTCGTCAGGCATGGGACTCGCCGGACTCGAAGGCATCGAGGAGAGCGAGCCACTCCTCGATGGCGAGCGTCTCGGGGCGGCGGTGGGGGTCGATCGCGGCGGCGGCGAGCGCCGGACGAACCGCCTCGGGATCACTGCCGAGGATGCGCGTGAGGGCGTTGTGGATCTGCTTGCGGGGGTTTCGGAACGTCTTGGACACAAACGCGAAGAAGGCATCCGTTCGCTCGGGCGGCACGAGCGGCGTCTCGCGCAGGGTGAGGCGCACGACGGACGAGTGGACGGCGGGTGGTGGTTCGAAGGCGTTTGGAGGCACATCGAAGAGGGGCTCGGCGACGGCATAGTTCTGGACGGAAATACCAAGGATGGAGAGCTTGCCGGGCCTGGCGGTGATCTCGCGCGCGACCTCGCGCTGCACCATTACCACCAACTCGGTCGGGAGGGGACGGCCCTCGAGCAGGTGGCGGATGATCGGATTGGCGGCGAAGTAGGGAAGATTCCCGACCACGCTGAAGGGGCGGCCCGCAGGTAACACCTCGGCGAGATCGAGGATGCGCGCATCGCCCTGGGCGAGTGTGAGACGTTCGCGCTCGGCAAAGCGCCAGCGGAGGTGGGAAAGGAGGCGGGGTTCGACTTCGAGCGCGACAACCTCATGTCCGGCGTCCAACAGGGCCTCCGTTAGCTGGCCCGTGCCGCCGCCTATCTCGAAGAGCACGCCGCCCGGCGGCACGCGCAGGGCAGCGGTGATGTCGGACAGCACGCCGGTATCGACAAGGAAGTGCTGACCAAGCGCCTTGCGGGCGCGCGGCGCGCGGAACTTCGCACTCATGGCGGGATGGTAGGCCCGGACGCGAGACTCAGTCGAGGATGTAGATGTGGACGTAGCCGGTGTGCCACGGGCTGGGAGCGTGGCCTTCAGGGTAGCCGAGGTCGATGTCGTAGCCGTTGATGAGGCCGCCCGTATCGGCGGCGAGGCACTCGCCGTAGCCGGGCACGTAGAGCCTGGTGTAGAGGGGAATGACGTCGCGATCGACGGCGCAGATGCCGTACGTCAGGGGAATGCCGCTGTAGGTGATGCCATAGGCGGGGTGGTCCGGGGTCTTGCCGCCATGTGTGGCGTCGTACCAGGTGGCCCACGCCCGGAGCTTCTGCGTGTACGGCCCATCGTAGTCATCGACGACCACGGGCGAGACGCCGTCGGCTGCGACCGGTCCGAGGAGGCGCTCACCGGCGACGGGCTCCTTGAGGAGTACCGCGGAGTGAGGTTCTCGTGCGACCTCGGCGCCGTTTTCGTAGGTGACCTGTTCCCACACCCGCACCTCGCCCGGCTCGCCTTCGACGATGCGTTCCTCGCCGGGCGCGAGGGTGTGGTCATCGCGCTTGTACATGGATGCGGGCGTGTATTCGATGTATTCCTCGATGACCTTCTCAACGAGCAGGACGACAATCGACATGCCCTCGGTCACGGCGTCGTCAACGTTGTGGGAGATTCTGTCGTGCTCTCCCAGCTTGAGCTCAAAAAGGGCAAACACATCCTCAACACGCCTCGCATCGGTCGAGAGTGTTTCGGTCTGGCCGCCGATGTTGATCGTGATCGACCTCTGCTCCGGCAGTTTGGCGACGGCGTTGGACAGGGCCTCCAGGTCGGGAGGAAGCCCGCTCTCGCGGGGACGCCAGGCGAAGGGGTCGACGAGAACGCTGAGGAGGGCGCTGGTAGGCACGGCCTCGATCGCCGGTGGCGGGGAGAGCGGCTGCACCGGAAGATCCCCCGCGAGCGCATCCGTGACCGGTGCGGCGGGAAGCGCACGGACGACCTCGATACGCAGCGGCCGGCCCTCGGAAGCAGCAGCGACAGCGCCGGCGGCGATGCCGTCGAGCTGGTCGCCCGGCGCGATGCGGAGGCCGTCGGCGTAGATGCGGTCGCCGTCACCCACGGCCACATTGGCGAGGGCGAGAGCGCCGGCCACGGTGCGGGCGCGGGTGCGCACTTCGAGGCGGGCGCCATCGGCCAGAACCACAAGCGGAGTTGCTCGCTGAATCGCTACGGCAGCTTGATCGCCAGAGCGGCTGACGAGGAGCCGGTCGCCGGGGGCGAGCTCAACGGCGGCAGCATCGAGCGCCGCCTGCCGGTCTCCGAAAGTGGAGCGCACCTGCACGGTCGTGTCGCCAGCTACGAGGGTGATGTCCTGGAGGGGAAACGCCTTGAAGGCGAGAACGATCAGGAGCGCGACGACAACCATGGCCGCGGCATGGCGGCGACCCCGGGAGGAACGGGAGTACGCAACGGGATCGAACGTGGCTAGGGTTCGGCCGATCGCCACGGGCGTTTCGATCGCGGGGCGGGGCCGAAGCACGCTACGGTCCAAGAGCGCCCCCTCCCTCGCGACTGCCCCCTGAGGAGCAGCCGGCGAACTCTGATAGCGACCGTGCACCCGCCTTCGAAGTAGCCCCCAGGCTTGCACCGCGCCAGCCAGCTCGGACCCGGGTATTCTGCGGCGCCCGGAGCGTTCTACTTATGGCTGCTTCCTTCCGGACCTGACCAGGTTCGTAGTGCTCCGCCGCGCAGGACCAGATCGTCAACGCCACTTTGCGAAGGCAGTCCCCGGAGAGACGACTCCTCGGACGGGAATTCAGCCCCGCTTGAGCGGATTGCGGGTACAGGGCACCGCTAGCTCCCCACCTAGCACGGCCGGGCACGTACCCTACGCAACGTAGTCACACGGGTCAACGGCACGGAACCTCAGTCCGAGCCCTTCGTTTCCGATGGACGGATGGCGACGAGTTCATCGCCTTGCTGCACCTGCGCGTCGACTCTGGTCCCAACTCGTTCCACGATGCCGCCGGCAGGGGCGCGCAATTCGTTGTTCATCTTCATCGACTCGATGACGACGAGGACATCGCCAGCCTCCACCTGCGCGCCCGTTTCGGCGCGCATCTCCAGGACGGCGCCAGTCATGGGCGCGCTGATGCGCACGAGCCCATCGCTGGCCGCGGCGGCCGCCGCGGCCGCGCTGGCCGCACGGCGACCACGCCCAATCTGAATGTGATACGTGCGGCGCCCGATGGTGACGTCCACACCGGAACCCCGCCGCTCTATGTAGAGCTCGACAGGGTGGTTATCGAGCATGACCATATGCAGCCCGGCTCGCACATGCTGAAGCTCGGCGGTCTGCCACTCGCCATCGGCGTGCAGACGGACACGCGCCGCGGCCCTGCCATTGAGGCGTTCGAACTCGGCCTCGAAGGGGCGGTCGTCGACCTGGACTAGATACTTTTCGGCCATCGACCCATCGCCTGTTGCCGCCAGCGGGATACCGCCGGGCGGCGCGACTGCGCCTCCGCGGTCGGGTGGAGCGAGCGGCCATCGCTGGCGAGCGTGAGGAGAGCCGCGATGGCAGCGACCTCAAGCAACGGTTCTTCCGACTGCTGGCCTTCGACCGGGTAACGGTCGAGGAAGTCGGTATCGAGCCGTCCTTCGATGAAGGCAGGCAGAACGAGGATCTCGAGCAGGTAGGGGATATTAGTGGCGACGCCGACCACGCGGCATTCCTCCAGGGCGCGAATCATGCGCGCGCGCGCATCTTCGCGATCGGGGCCCCATGCGGTCACTTTCGCAAGCAGCGAATCGTAGTAGGGAGTCACCTCGAAGCCGTCGTGCAGGGCGCTCTCGACGCGAATGCCCGGCCCGGCGGGCTCGCGGGAGAAGACGACCCGACCCACCGAGGGGAGAAAGCCGTTCTGCGGGTCCTCGGCGACAATGCGGCACTCGATCGCCCAACCGCGCGTCAGCAGATCGCTTTCGTCGTAGGGCAGCTCCAGGCCACCGGCGACAAGGATCTGGTCCTTTACGAGGTCCACCCCCGTAGTCATTTCGGTGACCGGGTGCTCAACCTGGAGGCGGGCGTTGACCTCCAGGAAGTAGTACTGCTGTTCCTCGGTGAGCAGGAACTCGACCGTGCCGGCGCTCCGGTAGCCAGCGGCGCGGGTGACGCGAACTGCGGCGCGGTTAAGCGCGCGTCGCAGTTCGGGCCCCACCACCACCGAGGGCGTCTCCTCAATGATCTTCTGGTGGCGGCGCTGGATGGAGCACTCGCGCTCCCCCAGCGCGATCACGTTGCCGAAGGTGTCCGCGATGATCTGCACCTCAATGTGGCGCACACGCTGCATCTGCGCCTCGAGGTAGAGCTGGCCATCGCCGAAGGCGACGAGCGCCTCGCGGCTGGCGAGGTTCAGCGCCCGGGGCAGGTCCTCCTCGCGCTCGACAAAGCGGATGCCACGACCACCGCCGCCCGCGATCGCCTTGATGGCGATGGGGTAGCCGATCTCCCGTGCGAGCTCCGGCGCCCGATCGAACGAGTCAAGGGGGCCGGTGCCGGGCACCACGGGCACACCCACGCTGGCCGCCAGCGAGCGCGCGGCATTCTTGTCGCCGAGCAGGCGAACGGAGGCGGGCGAGGGGCCAATGAAGGTGAGCCCCGCCTCCTCGCACGCCTCGGCGAAATCGGCGTTCTCGGCGAGGAAGCCGTAGCCGGGATGGATGGCATCGGCGCCGCAGGCGGTGGCGATGTCGATGATGCGTTCGCCGTTGAGGTAGCTCTCGGAGGCCTCCGCGGGGCCGACGAGATACGCCTCGTCGGCGTAGCGCACGTGCCGCGAGAGGCTATCGACCTCGGAGTAGATCGCCACAGAGGAGATCCCGAGGTCGTGCAGGGCGCGCACGACCCGCAGCGCGATCTCTCCCCGGTTGGCGACCAGAACCTTCTTCAGCATCAAACCCTCTCTCGCGATGGCCGCTGGACCAGCCAGCTTAGCGGGTTGGGGCAAACGCCGAAACGGGCGGAGCCTCCGGCGTCTGTGGTCTCGCCGGGAACCAGGCCGTACGCTGGCGTTATGAACGACCACACCCTGCGCGTCCTGGAGTTCAACAAGGTGCGGACGATGCTGGCGGGCGAAACCGCCTTCAGCCTTGGGCGTGAGCGTGCGCTGGCGCTTGAACCCGAGCGCGAGCACGACGCCGTGCTGGCGCTGCAAGCCGAAACGGCGGAGATGACACACATCGACCAGATGGGGCTGGACGTGCCCCTCGGGGGGATGCGCGACCTGCGGCCGATGGTGCACGCCGCCACCATCGGCCAGGCGATCGAGCCCACGGATCTCCAGGAGGCGGCGGGGGCGCTCGATACCGCCTGGCGCGCGCGGCAGCTCGCCGAGCGCCTCGCCGAACGTACACCCCGTATCGCCGCGATCACGGAGGCAATCGCAGACTTCCGTCCGTTCATCGCAGAGGTTCGCCGCTCGATCACGCCGCGGGGGGCGGTGGCGGATGAGGCAAGCCTGGAGCTGGCCACGGTTCGGCGGGAACTACGGGGGGCGCAGGGGCGCCTCGAACAGCGGGCGCGCTCCGCCCTCGCCGAGGCGGTGCGGCGGGGAGTCGCGCAGGAAGAGCTGCTGACCGAGCGCAACGGGCGCATGGTCATTCCCGTGAAAGCCGACTTCCGTGGGCAGCTGCCGGGCATCGTGCACGACGTGTCGTCAAGCGGCGCGACGGTGTTCCTGGAGCCGATGAGCGTGGTGGAGACCGGCAACGAGGTGCGGGAGCTGCAACTGGCCGAAGAGCGCGAGGAGCGGCGCGTGCTCCTGCAGCTCTCCGCGATGGTCGGGGAGCGGGAGGAGGACGCGCTTGCGACGCTGGCGGCGATGGCGCAGCTCGACCTGCTTCGCGCTAAGGTGCTGCTGGGCAAGCGGCTCGGCGCCGCCCTTCCCCGCGCCGACGGCGACGACTCGTGGCTGGGGGAGCGCGGACAGACGACGCTCGTGCGGGCGCGCCATCCGCTCCTCCATGGCGACGTGGTGCCGATCGAGCTCAACCTTGGCGAGGACGCCCCGGGACTGCTCGTAACCGGCCCGAACACGGGCGGGAAGACGGTGGCGCTGAAGACCGTGGGGCTGCTCACGCTGATGGCGCAGGCGGGTCTGCCCGTGCCCTGCGACGAGGGCAGCCGCTTCGTGACGTACGCGGCCATCCACGCCGATATCGGCGACGAACAGTCGATCGAGCAGTCGCTCTCCACGTTCTCATCGCACATGCGCACGATGCGAGGGATCCTGGAGGTGGCGGCGCCGGGAACCTTGGTGCTGCTCGACGAGCTGGGGGCGGGCACCGATCCGGAAGAGGGCGCGGCGCTCTCGCGCGCCATTCTGGAGACGCTCCTCGACCGGGGCTGCACCATCCTCGCGACAACGCACCACGGCGAACTGAAGACGTTCGCGCAGGAGGAACCACGGCTGCGGAACGCCTCGGTAGAGTTCAACCTGCAGACGCTGAGCCCCACCTACCACCTCACGATCGGGCTGCCCGGCCAGTCGAACGCGATCGCCATCGCGCGGCGGCTGGGCATCGAAGAGGGCGTGCTGGCGCGGGCGGAGGAGCGCATCGCACCCGAGACGCGGGAACTGGACGGGTTGCTGGACGAGGCGCGCCGCGAGCGGGCGGCGGCGGCCGAGGCGCGCACGCATGAACAGGAAGCGCAACTCGAAGCCGAGGAGCTGCGCCTGCGGCTGGCCGACCAGCACCGCAGCATCGAGTCGGAGCGCGAGGCCATCCTTGGCCGTGCGCGACGCGAGGGGGAGGCGCTGGTCGCGCGGGCCCAACGTGAACTTGAGCGGCTTGAACGGCGCGAACGCGATCGCACCCTCGACCGGGCGGCGGGCGAGCGCCTGGAGGAGCTGGACGCCGAGATCGAGGCGGCGGGCAAGGCCGCCAAGGAGCAGGCAACCACCTGGCTCGAACCCGTCTCGCCCGGCGATGTCGTGCGAGTGCGTGACATCCCCCAGCAGGGGGAGGCGGTCACCGGGGTGGGGCCCGACGGCCGCGTGGAAGTGCGGTTCGGCTCGATGCGGATGAAGGTCTCCGTGGACCGTATCGAGCGCACCGAGCCGAACCTCTCGGCGCCCACTCCAGGAGCGGTGAACCTTCCTCCGGTCATCGCGGTCGCCGCCGAGCTCGACCTGCGGGGGCAGCGCGCGGAGGAGGCCATCCACACCTTCGAGGGGCACCTTGATGATGCCTTCCGGGCGGGTCTGCCCTTCATCCGGATCATCCATGGGAAGGGCACGGGCGCGCTGCGGGCAGCGATCCGCGAGGAGCTCGCGCGCCATCCGCTCGTACGGCGTTACGAGACGGCCCCCCCACGGGAAGGCGGCGACGGCGTCACGATCGCCGTGCTGGCTGGCTGACCATGCCACGGCAGCGACAAGGCGGAGGGCTCCAGCCATCGCTCGGCTTCTCCGCGGGCGAACGCGCCGATGCCCCACTCGCGGCGCGCATGCGGCCAGGCACGCTCGCCGAGTTCGTGGGGCAGCAGTCGGCGGTGGGACCAGACGCACTCCTGGGGCGGGCGGCGACGGGTGGGGCGCTGCCCTCGGTCATCCTCTGGGGGCCACCCGGTTGCGGGAAGACGACGCTGGCTCGCATCCTCGCGCGCGAGGCGGAAGGCGAGTTCGTCGCGCTCTCCGCCGTGGCCTCGGGTGTGGCCGATCTGCGCAGAGTCATCGGTGAGGCCCAGCAGCGCCGAGAGGCGAGCGTCCGCACGGTCCTCTTCATCGACGAGATCCACCGCTTCAACAAGGCGCAGCAGGACGTCATCCTTCCTTATGTAGAGAACGGGACGGTCACGCTCATCGGGGCGACGACCGAGAATCCATCGTTCGAGGTGGTGGCGCCGCTGCTGAGCCGCGTGCGCGTGGTTCGGCTGGAGGCGCTGGCGGAGGACGACCTCACCCGCATCGTCGAGCGCGCGCTCGGGGACGGGGAGCAGGGGCTGGGGGCACTGGGCCTGGCGATCGAGGAGGAAGCGCGCGACGCACTGGTCGAGGGCTCGCACGGCGATGCCCGCGCGGCCCTCAGCGCCCTCGAAATCGCGGCGGACTCCGCCCAGGCGGATGGCCGCGAGCGCATCGCGGCGAGCGACGTGCGGCGGGCGCTGCAGGAGCGCCGCCCCTACTACGACAAGGAAGGCGACTACCACTACGACGCGATCTCGGCCTTCATCAAGTCGCTACGAGGATCGGATCCGGACGCGGCGGTCTACTGGCTCGCGCGGATGGTGGAGGCGGGCGAGGACCCGCTGTTCATCGTGCGGCGCATGGTGATCCTGGCGGCGGAGGACATCGGGTTGGCGGACCCGCAGGCGTTGGGCGTGGCGACGGCCTGCCAGCAGGCGGTGCACTTCATCGGCATGCCCGAGGGGTTCCTGCCGCTGGCGGAGTGCACGCTCTACCTGGCGCTGGCGCCCAAGAGCAACTCCGCACTGACGGCCTACGCCCGCGCGAGCGAGGATGCACGGCGCACCTCGCACCTGCCCGTACCGCTGCACCTTCGCAACGCGGCCACCGGTCTGATGCGCGAGATGGGCTACGGCTCGGGCTATCGCTACGCCCACGACGAGCCCGATCACTACGCCGGGGGTGAGCGCTATCTCCCCGAAGAGTTGGGCGAGACGCGGTACTATCACGCGGGCGCGCTGGGAGCCGAGGCGGATCTCGCCGAACGGCTCGCCCGGCAACGACAGCCCCGGGAGGAACGCTCTGACAGCGATCAAGGTTGAGGTTCTCCACACCCGCGGGCAGTCGCCGGGTGCGGAGACGGAAGAGAACTTGCGTCTCGCCATTGAGGCGACGGCGGTTGAAGTAAAGGTCACCTACACAGAGGTGTTGAGCCAGGAAGATGCGACCGCGAAGCGCTTCCTGGGCACGCCGAGCATTCGCGTGGAAGGGGTCGACGTCGAGTACGGCAACCGTGCGCCGGAAGAAGTGCAGATCGGGACGCGCTACTACAACTCACCCGAGGGCTGGAAGCCGTATCCGCACGCGCGGATGATTGCGAACGCGATCCTGGAGGCGCACTCCTCGCAGGAGGGCAGCTAGCTCTCGGGAGCCGTCGGCTCGGCTTTCCGCGGAGCGGATCCGGCAAACTCGGAGAAGCGACCCTCGCTGTCCCAGAGCAGCCACCACTCGCGCTTGGCCTCCATGCGCAGGAAGCGTTCCTGGCGCCGCAGCACCACCTCGGTCTGGCGGAAGCCGGCGCGTTCGAACGATTTCCGCGCACGTTCGTTCCATTCGAGCGTGTGCAGGTAGATACGGCGGAGCGGGAGCGACTGCCAGGCGAAGCGGAGGAAGGCGACGGTCGCCTCCGTGCCAAGCCCGGCGCCGCGGCTCTCGGCCGGGCCGATGGAGATGCCGTATTCGGCCGTGCCTGAGGCGTGGTCGGCGTTGTAGTACATGAGCGCGCCGATGTGCTCACCCTCGACCGTCTCGATGGCGTAGGCGTGGCGGGCGGGGTTGGCGAAGCGCAGGTCACGCTCGAACTGCTGGACCCACTCGCGGTACGGGAGGATGAGGGGCAGGGTCGCGTCGTAGCGGGCAACCTCGGGATCGCGGCGCCAGGCGTACTCGGCGGGGGCGTCCTCGATTCGCTTCTCGCGGAGGTGGAGGCGCGCGGTCGCCGCTACAACCCCGGGCTCCACATCGCTCATGTGTTGGTCCCCAGGGCCACGAGGGCCTGTTCGAGGATGGAGCGCTCGGTCTCGAAGGTGATCTGCGCGAGGGCCTCGCTGGCGGGCGCCCACACGACCGCGTCGTACTCGTGGTCGTGAGCCTCGAAGTCGCCACCCTCAGCGGTCATGAGCCAGTGGTGGACGCGCTTGCGGTAGCGCCGGCCATCACTCGAGAACCAGTAGTCGATGACGCCCACCTTCTCGCCAAGGGCAACTTCCAGGCCCGTCTCTTCGGCCACCTCTCTGAGGGCGGTAGCCTCCAACGCCTCGCCCCGTTCGGGCGTGCCCTTGGGGAGCGACCAGCGCCGGTCGGCCTGCTGGTAGCCGATGACAACTTCGACCCCGCCAGCGGGATCTCTTCGCCAGACCACGCCCCCGGCAGAGACGGCGTCGATGACAGGCAGCCGGCGGGCGGCTCGCGTGCTCACTCGTCGGGATCCTCGTAGTCGCGCCGAACGCCGGAGGCGGTTTCCATCGCCTCGGCAACGAGGTCAGCCCAGCCCTCCTCGGCTTCCTCCGCGAACTCCCGCAGGTACTCGAGGGCGACCTCGCCCCCGATTTCGCCGGTGGCATTGATCGCCGCCTTCGCCACATCCTCGTCGGAGTCGATGAAGAGGTCGGCGAGCCGGGAGACGGCGTCCTCGGACGCGATCTCGCCGGCGGCGATGACGGCCTCGCGGCGGAATTCGGGGTCGCCGGAATCGAACTGCTCGAGCACGTATTCGAGCCAGTCTTCGCGGGCGGAGAGTCCCATGGCGCGGACGGCGGCGAGGCGCACGGTCTCATCGTCGCCGTAGAACGCCTCGATCACGAGTCCCTCGATCCACGGGAGGGAGCGGGTTGCGAGGGACTCCAGGGCGCTGGCGCGGACGGCAGGGGCGCGGACGGCAGGGGCGCGGGCGGGATCGGAGGCCGCAGCGCGCAGGGCGTCGACGATCGGTTCGCCCTCACGCTCTGGAAAGCGCCCCAGCTCGAGACGCAGGACGAACTCGCCAAGGACATCGGCAGCGATGGCGGCGACATCCTCATCGTCGTCGTCGCGGAGGACGGACGTCAGGAGGCGGGCAGTCCGGCGGAGGGGGGATTCGCGCAGCGCCTCCACCGCAGCGCTCCGCACCTCGGCGAGGGGATCGCTGGCGGCCACGGCGGCGAAACGCGAGAACTCGACATCGACGCTCTCGTCGGAGAGGCGCAGGGCTTCCGTCATCACTTTGACGCGGGTCTCGTCGGGAATCCCGGGCCAGGCGGCTTCGAGCACCTTCACCCGCTCGCGGTCGAGGTCGGAGAAAACCGAGAGTTCGGAGGGGAGGAGGTCAGCGCCGCTGGCAAGCCGTTCCAGCGCCTCGGTGAGCTCGGCAAGGGGCGTCGAGGAGCCTGTCATGCATGTGATGGTACACAGCGGCTAGCCCTCGGCGCGAAGGTCGCGGGAAAGGAGGGCCTCCAGAGCATCGGTTACGGAGCGCTCGCCGGCGACAACGGCGTTGACCTGCTCGGCAATGGGCAGATCGAGGCCGTGGCGCGCGGCCAGCGCGAGCGCCACCGGCGCGGTAGCGGCCCCCTCGACCACACCGCCCGCCGCCGCCAGCGCCTGCGCGGGCGTGTCACCCGCGGCAAGGCGTTCGCCGAAGCGGTGATTGCGACTGAGCGGGGAGTAGCAGGTAGCCATCAGATCGCCGACGCCGGCGAGGCCAAGGAGGGTGCTGGCAGAGGCGCCCTCGGCCACGGCCAGGCGCGTGATCTCGGCGAGGCCGCGGGTCGTGAGGGCAGCGATTGAATTCGCGCCGAGTCCGAGACCCGCCGCCACGCCCGCCGCAATCGCAACGACGTTCTTGAGCGCCCCACCAAGTTCGACGCCGACGAGATCGGCGGAGCGGTAGACACGGAAGCGCGAGGAGCTGAGAGCGCGCTGCCACATCTCCGCCTCGGACTCGCGGGTGGAGGCGACGGTAGAGGCAGCGGGATGGCCCGCGACGATCTCGCGGGCGAGGTTGGGACCGGAGAGGGTGGAGACACGCTCGGGGGGCCAGCCGCAGGCGGCGAGCACCTCGCTCATGCGCAGCAGCGAGCCGTGCTCGATACCCTTGGCGGCGGTGAGCACGGGGACCTCGCGGGAGAGGGCTGGCTTCTCCGCGGTCGCGCGGAAGGCCTGGGCGGGGACGGCGATGACGATGCCGTCGGGTTGGGCGGGGGCGGCCTCGGTGGGGCGCACCCGCACGGTGGAAGACAACTCGAAGCCGGGGAGGCGGGCCAGACCGCGGTCGCGGTCGACAGTAGCGGCCTCGGCGGCGGTGCGGGCCAGCAGAGTTACCTCGGCGCCGCCCTGCGCGAGGAGGTGCGCGAGGGTCACACCCCAGGAGGTCGCGCCCGCTACGACGAAGGAGGGCACGGCTCAGCCGCCCGCGGGCTTGTCGCCGCCCTGCCCGAGACGGGGTTCCGTGCCCGCGATCAGGCGGCGGATGTTGGGGATGTGCATCCAGTAGATGAAGGCGATCACGGCGAGGGCGTACCAGGCGATGACGGGCTCAAGCTCGCCGGCCAGGGCCCGTCCGCCGGTTATGCCAACGGCCGCCACCCCACCTACCAGCGACATGACAGAGGCGATCCGGGTGATGGCGAGGGCGATCAGGGCGGCGCCCACGACCGCCAGGCCTAGGAGAGGCATGACGGCGAGCAGCGACCCGAGCGCCGTGGCGACGCCCCGTCCCCCCCGAAAACCAGCGAAGACCGGCCACACATGCCCGAGGACGGCTGCTCCCGCCCCGGCCGCCGCTACCCCGTAGTCGTCGAAGAAGAAGCGCCCGATGACGACGGGAGCGGCTCCCTTGCCCACGTCAACCAGGAGGCCGAGGACGGCGGGGATGGGTCCGGCGGTGCGCAGGACGTTGGTCATACCCGTCCTGCCGCTGCCAAACTCGCGGATGTCCTTGCGGAGCCAGACGTAGCCGAGGAGCAGGCCCGTCGGGATCGAGCCGAGGACGTAGCCGATGGCGATGTTTCCGAGGTACTCGCCGATCATGCGGGCTCATCTTCCTCGTTCCCGCCACGGAAGGCGAACCGGATAGCCGTGCCCTCGAAGTCGTGCGCCTCCCGCAGACAGCGCTCGAGGTAGCGGCGATAGCTGAAATGGATCAGCTTCGGGTCGTTCACGAACACGACGAACAGCGGCGGGTCGACGGACGGCTGGGTGGCAAAGCGGACCTTGAGGCGGCGGCTGTGAATCACGGGCGGAGCATGGTCGCGGAGGGCGCGGCGGAAGATGCCGTTCAGCTCGCCCGTGGAGATGCGCCGGCGGCGCGCCTCGCGCGCCTCTGTGGCGAGGCGGAGCAGGTCCGGGAGCCCGGCCGCCTCTTCGGCCGAGACGAACGTGAACATGGCCCACGGGAGGAAGCGGAAGCGCTCACGCATCGTCGCGAGCAAGCGCAGGCGGTCCTCCTCGGGGCTCTCCCAGAGGTCGGTCTTGTTGACGGCGATGACGATGCCGGTGGCGGCCTCCTGCGCGAGCCCCGCGATGTGCGTGTCCTGTGCGGTCACGCCCTGCGCGCCGTCCACGAGGACGACGGCGATATCGCAGCGAGCGAGCGCGGACGTCGCGCGGAGCACGGCGTGGCGCTCGACTCCCTGCCCCCGCTTGCCAGGGCGCCTGATACCGGCGGTGTCGATCAGGGTGAAAGCGCCCTCGGGAGCATCGAGGTCGGTGTCGATTGCGTCGCGGGTGGTTCCCGCGACATCGCTGACGATGACGCGCTGCTCGCCGATGAGGGCGTTCACGAGCGTGGACTTGCCCACATTGGGCCTCCCCACGATGGCCACGCGCACGCGGTCCTGCTCGACGAGCGGCGGCGTCTCGGGGAGACGCCCGACGACCTCGTCGAGGAGGAGGCCGACGTTCAGGTCGTGCAGGGCGGAGACGGGGAGAGGCGGCCCGAAGCCAAGGCCGCTCGCCTCGGCGGCGGCGATCTCCTCACGGGCCTCGGTGTCGGCCTTGGTGGCGACGAGGATGGCGGGCGTCTCCCCAAGACGCACGGCGTCGGCCACGTCGTAGTCGCTGGCAGTGAGGCCATCGCGCGAGTCGACGCAGAAGAGGACAAGCGTGGCCTCCGCGATAGCGGCCTTGATCTGGGCTCGGATGAGGTCGGTGTAGTCGCCCTCGTCCTCGACCTGGAAGCCGCCGGTATCAAGCAGAAGAAAGGGGCGATCACGCCACTCGACCTCGGCCTCGAGGCGGTCGCGGGTCGTGCCCGGTTCATCCTCGATGATGGCGACCCGTTGGCCGACGATGCGGTTGAAGAGCGACGACTTGCCGACGTTGGGGCGGCCCACGATGGCGACGCGGGGGAGGTGTCCGGAGGCGATCACTGGCTGGCCTCACCTTCTTCGGCTTGCTCGTCTTGCTCGTCTTGCTCGCCGTCGCCGTTGCCGTTCGCGCCGGTCTGGTCTTCTTCCACTTCGACCGGGGTGATGTCGATGAGCGCGACCCAGAGAGGCGCGACGGCGACGACCTCGATGCCTTCCGGCGCGGAGACTTCGGCTTCGTAGCGGGCGCGGCCGGGGAGGGCATCGGCGAGGGAGACGGTGGCGATCACATCCTCGAAGGCGAGGCCGGCAAGGTCGGGCTCGGGGCCCGCGAGGCGGACATCCACGGAGTACACCCCGGCGGCGACCTCCAGGCCTTCGGGCAGATCCTCGAAGAAGGGCGCGACCTGGAGCGCGCGCCACCCCTGCTGCGCCTCGACGGTGACAGTGATGAAGACGGTTTCAACCCCGGCCGAGACGCCCTGGGGGAGCTCAACTTCGCGGCTCTCGATGATCTGCGCGATCGCGCCGCTGACATCGGCATCCTCGACCAAAAAGGTGGTGATGCTCTCGACGATCTCGCGAGGGCCCGTGACCTCGATGGGAGAGGGGCTCACGGAGACATCGGTGACCGAGTAGCCGCGCGCCGGCCTGCCGCTCGCGCCGCCCAGAACGGCGATCTGCCTGGTCAGCAGCGCCTCCTCGACGGGAACGGTGACGCGGGCGCGGTTGCGCGAGAGGGTGACCGTTACGCGCGAGCCGTCACTGGTGCGGGGAGAAAGCTCGACGTCAAACGTCTGGGTGTTCTGCAGGCCCAGAATGTCGACCGTCGCCTTGACCTCGTGGACCGAATCCACCAGCCCCGCGCGACCGGTGATGGTGACGAAGGGGGGATCGGCCTCGGGGAGGCCCTGCCGAAAGCCCGAGGGGAGCTCGCCGGTGACGACGACGGAGACGGGCAACTCCTTGCTGACCGTCGCGACAACCGAGACCTCAACGGTGCTCGGGTCGGGGCGAACGACGCGGACATCGCGGCGCTCGGTGGTGACCGAGACGGGGAGGCTGCGGACATCGCCAGCCCTGACGCCGGATGCGTCGACGACGGCGCTGAAGTCGCCCGAGCGCAGCTCGTCGATGTCCTCTTCGCGCGCCTCGACAAAGACGCGGATGCGGGTGACCTCGCCCACGATAAGGCCGCTGGGAACGTTGACGACCTCTACGGGGATGGCCGTCTGGTCCTCGCTGGGGACCGTGGCCTCAATGCGCGGGTTCTCGATGTCCTCGACCAGGAACCAGATGGCGAAGGCGAGGACCAGGCTGAAGATGGAGAGCGGCCAGTGACGGATAACGGCCAGGACAGCCGCCGTCGCGAGGGCGCGCGCAGTGAGCAGGAGGGGGCGCACCCGAATCCAGACGTCATGCATTCGTCACGCGCTCAAGGCCAGCACGTTCGCGGTCCCCGTCGACGCGCCTCGCCATGCGGCGCCGGAGTTCCTCCGCGAGGAGTGTACCGCGCGCAACGGGGTCGAGGCGGCCGCTCTGGGCCAGGCTGACCTCGCCAGTCTCTTCAGAGACGATGACGGCGAGTGCGTCCGTCTGCTCGGTGATACCGACGGCGGCGCGGTGGCGCGTGCCAAGCCTGCGCACACCACGGTGCACCTCATCGGCGAGGGGGAGCTCGCAGGAGGCGGCGACCACGCGCGCGCCACGAATGACGGTGGCCATGTCGTGCAGCGGGGAGTTGGGGAAGAAGATGCCCTCGACCAGCTCGGGGGAGACACGCGCATCCACGGAAACGCCCGTGTCGATCACGTCCTGCAAGCCAGTCTCGCGCTCGAAGACGAGGAGGGCGCCATGGCGCTGGCGAGCCATGCGCGTGGCGGCCACGGCGACAGCGTCGATGGTGTCCTCCGTGGGGTCATGGGCGAGCAGATCCTGGATGCCCGTGCGGCCAAGCAGGTCGAGGCCCCGCCTGAGTTCGGGTTGGAAGATGACCGCCGCGCCGACGATGAGGGCAACGAGGCCGTTCTCCAGAATCCAGTTGACGGCCGTGAGGTCGACGGCGAGCCCGAGGACGACGAGGACGAGGACGAGGGCCACGGCGCCCCGCAGCAGGGTGATGGCGCGCGTCCGGCTGAGCAGCCGGAAGGCAGCGAAGATGGCGGCCGCGATGAGCAGCACGTCGATCGCCGCGGACCAATCGAACTGGTCGAGGACTTCGCGGGCATGCTGCAAGTCCATGGCTCATCGCTCGCGACGCTTCCGCGCCGGCCTCCCCGGGCAATCATAGCGAACATGCCACGGGCGGAAGGTCAGGCAGTGGGAGGCTCAAGAAGGCCGAGGAGGAAGGCGACGGCCGCCGCCTGCGCCCACACGCGGTTCTCCGCCTGGTCGAAGATGATCGAGTTGGGCGACTCCATGACGGCGTCGGTGATCTCCTCGCCCCGGTGGGCGGGGAGGTCGTGCATGATGAGCGCGTTGGGAGCCGTGCGGGCCACGAGCTCCTCATCCAGGCAGTACCCAACGAAATCGATACGGCGCTGCTCCCCTTCGCGCTCCTGGCCCATGGAGATCCAGGTGTCGGTGTAGAGCGCATCGGCGCCGGCGGCCGCCTCTTCCGGGTCGGCGGTGAGCAGGAAGGAGCCGCCGTTCGCCTCGGCCCGCACCTGGGTCTCGGTGAGGACGGCCTCGGGCGGGCGATAGCCGTCGGGACTGGCAAGGCGCACATCCATGCCGAGGGAGGCCGCCGTCACGATGAGGCTGGAGCAGACGTTATTGCCGTCGCCGATGAAGGCGAGGGAGCGGCCGCGCGGATCGCCGAAGCGTTCGCGCAGGGTGAGCAGATCGGCGAGGGCCTGGCAGGGATGCTCCTTGTCGGTGAGCGCATTGACGACGGGGATTTCGGAGTAGCGCGCGTACTCCTCGATGATGCCCTGGCCAAAGGTGCGCACGGCGACGATGTCGACGTAGCGGGCAAGCACGCGGGCGACGTCCTTGATCGCCTCGCGTTCGCCGAGGCCGACCTCCTGGGGCGCGAGATAGAGAGTCTCGCCGCCGAGGTGATGCATCCCGACCTGGAAGCTGACTCGGGTCCGCAGCGAGGGCTTCTCGAAGAGGAGGGCGAGGTGCTTGCCATCGAGCAGACGACGAGGCCGACGCTTGAACTCCAGGGCGGTCTCCAGCAGGAAACCGATCTCGGAAGGCGTGAGGTCGGCGGAAGCAAGCAGATGGCGTGTCATGAAACGAGTCTTAGGGAGCCGCTGCCAACGAACAATGACCGGCCGAGAGCGGGCGGGCGAGGCCCATGACGCGGGTGTTTGGTACGATCGGGGGGCCGCAGGGGTGTAGCTCAGTTGGTAGAGCATCGGCCTCCAAATCCGAGTGTCGCGGGTTCGAATCCTGCCACCCCTGCCAGGCCCCCTTCCTGAGACCTCGCGCCGCCCCGGCGGGCCGCGCTTGCCGCTGGCTCGCTTGCTGCCTACGATCGATGCTCTGGGCCCAGGTGGTGGAACCGGCAGACACGCTGTCTTGAGGGGGCAGTGCCCTTTTGGGCGTGTGAGTTCAAATCTCACCCTGGGCACCAATTTTTTTCTGGCGCCGTAGCCAAGTGGTAAGGCAGAGGTCTGCAAAACCTTTATCACCGGTTCGATCCCGGTCGGCGCCTCCAGCCTCGTCTAGCAGGGTGCTGATAAATGCGTGATCCTGGGCCTGAGGCCCTGACTGACCATCGGGCAGTCTCTCGTAGAGCCCAGAAACATTGGCCTTTTCGATTTCGCGACTGGCGCAAAATCAGCCCAAAACGACCGCTGCGGACTTTTTCAGCACCCTGCTAGCTCCGAATCGAGCTTCCTCCATCCGCTGGTAGAATCCGGCGATCCCACGCCGAGGACTGCCCATGACGTTCGCCGAGACCATCACCCTCGCACGAGCCGAGAACCGCACCCTCCTCTCCGAGGTCGAGGCGAAGGCCGCGCTCGCGGAGGCGGGAGTGTCCGTGACGGCGACCAGCCTCGCGCAGACACGGGAGGCGGCGGCGGCGCAGGCGGAGGCGATCGGCTACCCCGTGGCGCTGAAGGTCACCTCCCCGAACGTGGCCCACAAGAGCGACGTTGGCGGCGTGGTCCTCGGGCTCGAGAGCCACGATGAAGTGGCCGAGGCCTACGACGAGATCATCCGCTCGGTGCGCGCGGCCCAGCCTGGGGCGACCATCGAGGGCGTCTCCGTGCAGCAGATGGCGGCGCCGGGAGCCGAAGTGATCGTGGGGGTGACGACGGACCCGCAGTTCGGGCCGGTGATGATGTTCGGGCTCGGGGGAATCATGGTGGAGGTGCTGGGGGACGTGTCCTTCCGGCTTGCGCCCCTCGGAGACGGCGACGCGCGGGACATGATCGACGAGATCCAGGGACGGCAGGTGCTCGACGGGGTGCGTGGACAGCCCCCGGTGGACATCACCGCCCTTGAGGGGCTGCTCGACCGCGTGTCGGAGTTCGCGGCGGCGCATCCGGAGGTGGCTGAGCTGGATCTGAACCCGGTCATCGCTTCGCCCGATGGGGCGATTGCGGTGGACGCACGCATCGTGCTGGCGGAGGCCTGAGATGTCGGTTCCGGGACACCCCCTCGACCGCATGTTCAACCCGAAGACGGTCGCCGTTATCGGCGACAAGGGCCCGAACTACATGTGGCTGCGTAACAACCAGCCGTTCAAGGACCAGGGCGGCAACCTCTACTCGGTCCAGATCGACGAGAAGGAGATCCCCGGCATCGAGGAGTTGGGCATCGAGAATTTCCCCTCGCTGGCGGCTATTCCCGAACCCGTCGACTACGCGGTGGTGGCGGTTCCCCGGCACGTCGCGCCCTACGTGCTGAAGGATCTGATCGAGGCAAAGGTCGGCGGCGCGGCGTTCTTCACATCGGGATTCGCGGAGACGGGCGAAGAACTTGGCGTGAACTTGCAGGCGCAGCTCACGGCGATGGCGCGCGAAGCGAGCTTCAACGTGGTGGGGCCGAACTGCATGGGGCTCTACCTGCCACGAGTGGGCGTGCGCTTCAACCCGGACGTGCCGGTGGCCGGGGACGGGCGCGTGGGATTCGTCTCGCAGTCGGGGACGCACAGCATCATGTTCAGCCTGGTGATGGGCGCCAACGGCATGCACCTGAGCCGCTGCGCCAGCTTCGGCAACGCCATCGTGCTCGACATCAGTGACTACCTCGAATACCTGACGGAGGACCCCGAGACAGACGTCATCGCGATGTATGTGGAGGGCGTGAAGGACGGGCCACGCTTCGTGAAGGCGCTGCGGGAGGCGACCGCGCGCAAGCCGGTGGTGGTGTGGAAGGGCGGCCAGACGGACGCGGGGGCGCGGGCCACGATGTCGCACACGGGATCGCTGGCGTCGCCGCACGCGGTCTGGTCGGGAATCATGCGGCAGTGCGGGGCCATTTCGACAAACAACCTCGACGAGACCGTGGACACGGCGAAGGTGCTGCTCGACGCGAAGCCCGCGGCGGGGCGGCGGATGGCGCTCATGGCGATGACGGGCGGGCAGTCGGTCTCGATCACCGACGCGTTCGTGCGGGAGGGGTTCGAGGTGGGGCGGTTGGGCGAGCAGTCGTACGAGGAGCTTTCGAGCTTCTTCAACATCATCGGCGGGAGCTTCCAGAACCCGCTCGACATGGCGGGAACCGTACAGGGGAAGCGCGAGGTGCTGGAGCGCATCCTCGGCATCCTCGACGCTGACGAAAATGTCGACGCGCTGGTGATGGAGCAGTCGGCGATGTTCGGGGCGCGGCAGTGGAAGGACCACCCGGAGCGTATCGACGACCTCATCGATACGCTGGCGGAGCACACCGAGCGGTCGTCGAAGCCGTTCCTGATGGTGATGCATCCCGCACACGAAGAGGCTTTCGTGGCGGAAATACGGCTGAAGTTCGCGGAGCGGCGCATCCCCGTGTTCGCCAGCTTCGAGCGGGCGGCAGCCGCCGCCGCGCGGGCGCTGCCGCGGGGGACACGCTCCTAGCGTTCGGGGCAGCCGGCGCAGCGGGGCAGGGCGTGGTGGGGCTCGCGCGTCACGACGCCCGCCGTCGCGAGCAGCGTGCGCAGACGCCAGAGCGGCAGGCCCATCACGGAGCAGTAGCAGCCATCGAACGCGGAGACCGTGGGCACGTCCTCGTCCTGGATCGCGTAGGCGCCCGCCTTGTCGAGGGGCCGGCCACTGGCCACATAGGCGGCGACCGTCTCGTCGCTCAGGTGCGCGAGGGTTACATCGGCGGCGCTGACGTCGCTCGCGGCGCCGTTCGCCGAGACAACGGCGATGCCGGTCACCACAAGGTGCGGCTTGCCGCGCAGCGCTCGCAGCATGGTGATCGCCGTTTCGTCGTCTCCCGGCTTGCCGTAGGCGCGCTCGCCGTCGTGAACGATGGTGTCGGCGCCGATGACGACGGCGCCGGGGTGGCGGCGAGAGACCGTAGACGCCTTCTCGCGAGCGAGACGGCGGGCGTCGGCGCGCGGGTCGTCGGTGGTGCGCTCGTCGATGGCGGCGGGGTCCACCACGACGTTGTCGAGGAGGGCCTGCAGGAGTTCGCGGCGGCGGGGCGAGGCGGAGGCGAGGACGGTGCGAGCGGGCACGCTAGACGGCGGGGCGGGTGAGTCGCGAGACACACTCGATGTGCGCCGTCTGGGGGAACATGTCGATGGGCGTGACTTGTTCCAGGGTGTAGCCCTCCGCGACGAGGCGTTTCAGGTCGCGGGCGAGGGTGGTGGGGTTGCAGGAGACGTAGACGACCGTGGGAGGGGCCAGCGCGATGAGGGCCTCGATCACCTCGGGGGCGCAGCCGACGCGGGGCGGGTCGAGGAGCACAACATCGGGCTCCTCACCGAGCTCGGGAAGGAGTTCCTCGACCTTGGCGCGGCGGAACTCAACGTTGTCGACGCCAGCCAGGTTGATCTCGGCATCGCGCAGGGCGGAGGACGACTCCTCAATGGCGATCACACGCTCGAAGCGCTCCGCGAAGATGGCGGCGAACGTGCCGACGCCTGCATAGGCATCGACGAGGAGGCCGCCCTGAGGGGGCAGCTCAGCGCCGACGAGCTGGACCAGCTTCTCGGCCTGGGCGCTGTTGACCTGGAAGAAGGAGGAGGCGCTCACGTGGAAGCGCCGGCCCGCAAGCTCCTCGATGTAGTGGTCCTGCCCGCTCTCCTCCGGCAGCGCCTCCATTGCGGGCGTGATGAGGGTGCTCTCGGTGGCGGCGTTGCGGCGAAGCTGGATCTGGTGGAGGCCGCGGGCGTGTCCCTGCAGGCGGGGCAGGACTTCGTTCACCCAGGGATCGGCGATGGGACACTTCTTCACCGTGAGCAGTCCACGGCCACGGCGGTGGATGAAGCCGGCGTCGCCGAACTTGCGTCCCGTGGAGAAGCGCACGTGGTTGCGGTAGGCCCAGGGGTCGTCCGCGCCAACAACCGGGTTCACGGTCGCGTCGGCGAGGCCGCCGATGCGGGCAAACTGCTCGCGCACGATGCCCTCCTTGGCGGCGAGCTGGGCGGGGTACTCGAGGTGCTGAAGCTGGCAGCCGCCGCACTCGCCGAAGAGCGAGCACTTCGGCTCGACGCGGCTGCGCGAGGACTCCAGCACCTTCGTGACGACACCCTCGACATAGTCGGGGTGGGTGCGTTCGACGGTGACCTCGACGAGCTCGCCTGGTGCGGCGAAGGCGGCCATCACGGCTTTGCCATCGGGAAGACGGCCGAGGCCGCGGCCACCAGCCACGAGCCGCTCGATGCGAACGGTCTGGAGGCGCTCCTCCTCGGGGATCTCCTGCCTGCGGCGCCGGCGTCGGGACATTCAGCTAGCGTAGCGCTGGGGAGGGGGTGGGGCGAACGGCGCTAGTCGAACGCGCCCGCGGCGGCGAGCTCGGCGATGTGGTCGTCGCCGTAGCCGAGGAACTCCTTCAGCACGAATTCGGTGTCCTCGCCGACGGTCGGAGCCCTCCCGATACGGGCGGGCGTGCGCGAGAGACGGAAGCGGGAGCCCTCGACCACGGTGGTCTCGTGGAGGGAGTGGGGGACGTTGAGGAAGTGGCCGCGGTGCGCGAGCTGCGGGTCCTCGAACGCGCTCCTTGAACGGACGACCGCGTGTGCGGGAACACCTGCGGCCTGCAGGGTGCGTTCAGCCTCGGCGGGCGTACGCGTCTCGGTCCAGGCCGAGATGGCGGCGGCGAGCGCGTCCTGACTCGCCAGCCGCCCGGCAAGGGTCGCATAGCGCTCGTCGCGGGCGAGGTCGGGGCGGGCCACCGCGGAACAGAGCCGTGTCCAGTCAGCGTCATCGCGAACCGCGACCGCGACCCAGTCATCCTCGCCCAGGGAGGGATAGACACCGTGAGGCGCCATCCCGGGGTCGCGGTTGCCGGTACGCGTCGCCACGCGACCGGTGAGCTGGCAGTCGAGCAGCCAGGGGCTGAGGAAGTGGACGGCGCTCTCGATCTGGGAGTGGTCGATGTACTGGCCTTCGCCGGTCCGGCGGCGATGGTCGAGCGCGGCCAGGAGCGCGGGGAGGGCGAAGCGCGGCGCGATAGTGTCGGTGTAGGCGCTGAAGGGACCAGAGGGAGCACGCTCCGGATAACCGGTCAGGTCGATGAAGCCAGCAATGGCCGCTCCCATCGTACCGAAGCCAGCGACATCGGCGAGGGGCCCGTCCTGACCAAAGAGGCAGCTACTCAGCATGATGAGACCGGGCTTGGTAGCGCGCAGGGACTCGTAGTCGAGGCCCCAGGCGCGGAACGCGCGGGGCGCGAACGACTCGGTCACGACATCCGCCCAGCGCACGAGGTCATGGGCGATCCCGCGGCCCGCCTCGCCGCTCAGGTTGAGCGAAAGGCCGAGCTTGCCGGCATTCATGTTGTCGAAAAAGAGCGAGTTCTCGGGCGCGAACACGCCCTTGTGGAAGGGCGCCATCGCGCGGCCCGAGCCCGGACGCGAGGGCGACTCGACGCGGATGACGGTCGCGCCATAGTCGGAGAGCACGCGCGTGACGACAGGGCCTGCCATGACCCACATGAAGTCGAGCACGCGCAGCCCTTCCAGTGGCAGCGCAGGCTTCGCGGACTGCGCTGGCAGCGGGCTGGGAGCGGACGCGCGAGGAGGCTCGGCCAGCACCTCGGCCGTGTGCTCGCCGGGTCGGGGCACGGGACGCTCCTCGCGGGCGGGCATCGCCGAGAGGCGCACAGCGGGGCCGGGGTGGAGGACCGGGCGTCCCGCCACGGGCAGGGAGCGCCAGTAGTCGCGAGCCTCCAGCTGTGGGTTCTCAAGCACCTCCGACACAGTAGAGACAGGAAGGATGAGCAAGCGTCGACGCCGGGCCTCCAGCATGAGTTCGGCCTTCGTCTTCCCCTTGAGGAACTCGCTGACGATGTCGACGATGCGGTCAAACTCCTCGTAGGGCTCCTGGCCGCTCTGGAGGAGCACCGCATAGGCAACCCAGTCCTTGTCGCGGGTCGCTTCGTCGCAGCCCCCCTCCTCGCAGATCCAGTCCATGAGGCGCGAGGTGAAGGGGCCGATGGCGTTGCCAAAGAAGAAGGTGAGCGAGACGAATCCGTCTTTCACCTCCCAGATGAGCTTGAGCAAGACCGGGCCGATGATGGTGCCCCCCGCGGCGCGCACCGCCTCGGGAGCGCCGGCGGCGCCGTTGACCATCTGGCCCATCGCGCCGAGGTTCATGGCCTGCTGGACGGAGACATCAACGTGCTGGCCTCGCCCGCTCCGCGTGCGCTCGGCGAGGGCCACGAGGGCGGCGCCGGCGGCTTCGGCTCCACCGTGGAGGTAGCCCTGGGGGGCGCTCACGCGGACGGGGGCCGCATCGGGATAGCCCGCAATGTGCATCGTGCCCGAGGCGGCCGCGACGATGAGGTCGGTCGCGAGGTAGTGCGCCTTCGGTCCGTCCTGGCCGAAGGCGGTGATGGAGACGTAGACAAGCTCCGCGTTCACGGCGGCCAGATCCTCCGCGGCGAGGCCGCGAGCAGCCATCACGCCGGGATGGGCGGTTTCGATAAGGATGTCGGCGGAGGCGGCGAGGCGACGGAGCTCCTCCTGTCCCCGCGCGGAATCAAGGTCGATCTCGACGCTGCGGCGGTTGCGGGCGTAGGCGGCCCAGACCAGCGAGCCCTCACCCTCGGGCGCACCGTCGAGCAGGGGTGGCGCGGTGCGGGCAGTCGAGCCGCCGGGCGGCTCGACGAGGACGACATCGGCTCCGAGGTCGGCGAGGATGTGGCCGCAGAGCAGGCCGCGTTCATCCGAGAGGTCGAGGACGCGGTACGGGCTCAGCACGGCGGGATGGTAGCAGGAGGGCTTCCCGGGCGGGTAAGAGGAACCTAGCGGGCGGGCGGACAGCTCGCGCAGCGGCCGTACAGCTCGGCGCTGTGGCTGTCGAGCTCGAAGCCGGCGGTGGTGGCGTTCTGCTCGATGGCGGCATCGAGCGTGGGATCGCTGAACTCCGTCACGGAGCCGCACTCACTGCAGATGAGGTGGTGGTGATGGCGGCCGCTGAGGGAGTGCTCGTAACGCACGCCGCCGTCCTCCAGGGGCACGCGACAGACGATGTCCAGTTCGTGCAGGAGCTTGACCGTGCGGAAGACGGTGGCGCGCCCGATGTTGGGAAGCTGCTCGCTCAGTTCCTCGATGGTGAAGGGGCGCTTGCTGCGCACTATGGCGTCAAGCACGGCGCGACGTGGCGCTGTGAGGCGGTGCCCGGTGTCCTCAAGACGCTCCGTGGAGTCCGTCGCGGCGCTCACGGGAGTCATCGTAGGTTTGGCCGAGACAGGGTGTCAATGAAAACCGTGGGGAGAACCGTGCGGAGAACCGTGGCCGGTCCACTTGACACTCAATCTCAAGGAGCCAATGATACGGAGTCGCATTGATACCTAGAGTCATCACGGGGAGCGCGCGGTGGGACTGGTGCATCTGAAGGGGCTTCGCGTTGTTCTTGCCGGACTTCTCGCAGGGGTGGCGCTGGTCGTGATCGCCTGCGGGGGCAGCGACGACGGGGGCGGCGACGACGGGGGGGCACTCTCCGTTGTGGCCTCGACGACCATCATCGAGGACCTTGTCGAGCAGGTGGGAGGCGACCGCGTCGAGGTAACGAGCATCGTTCCCTCCGGCGCCGACACGCACACCTTCACGGTCTCGCCGAGCGACATCCGCAAGGCTGCCGAGGCCGACCTGCTCGTGCTCGTGGGGGCTGAGCTGGGCGCCATCGAGAAGGATCTCGCACGCAGCGCCGAGGGCGACGTGCTGGGACTGACCGAGGGCATGGGCCTGCGTCCGTTCCCCCGGGGGCTGGCGCACGGCGACGAGGATGAGCAGGAGGAAGGCGAAGAGGAAGAGCACGGCGCCTTCGACCCCCACTTCTGGATGGATGTCGACCTCGCCATCGAGGCGGTCGAGACGATCCGGGACGAGCTGTCGCGGCTCGACCCGGACGGGGCAGAGGGCTATCGCGAGCGGGCAGAGCGCTACATCGCGGAGCTGCGCGCAGTCGACAATGAAATCGCGGAACTGCTGTCCGGATTGCCAGAGGAGCGCCGCCACCTGGTCACGTTCCACGACGCCTACGGCTATTTCGCCGAGCGCTACGGTCTGACGATTCTCGGCTTCCTGGTAGAGGGTCCCGACGAGGAGCCGAGCGCAACGGCGATCACCGAACTGGTGGAAAGCATCACGGAGTTGGGGATACCCTTCATCTTTACCGAGCCCCAGTTCAGCGCGCGTGTCGTCGACCAGATAGCGAAGGACACGGGCGCCTCTATTCGCACGATCCCGTCCGGGGGTCTGAGTGAGGAGTATCCAACCTATGTCGAGTTCCTCCGCGCCATCGCCAGCGGTATCGCCGAGTAGCGAGGACACGCCCGCCATTGAGGTCGCCGGCCTCACGACGGGCTACCGCGGACACACGGCCCTCGAGGATGTCTCCTTCTCGGTTCCGCGCGGGAAGTTCCTCGGACTGCTGGGGCCGAACGGCTCGGGCAAGAGCACGCTGATCAAGACGCTCATTGGGCTGCTCAATCCCTGGCAGGGAGAGGTTCGCGTTCTTGGCGAGCGGCCCCAGGAGGTGCGCAAGCGCATCGGCTACATGCCCCAGGCCGAGGACATCGACTGGACCTTCCCGGCCACGGTGCGCGAGGTGGTGGCGATGGGGCTTTACCGGCGGGCCTTCGGGCTGGATCGCTTCCGGCGGGGGCACGACGAGGAGGACCGCATCATGGCGGCGCTCAAGCGCCTCTCCGTCGACCACCTCGCCGATCGCCAGGCGGGCGAGCTGAGCGGGGGGCAGCAGCGCCGCGTGCTCTGCGCCCGCGCACTCGTAAAGGAGCCCGACCTCTTTCTGCTCGATGAGCCCACGGCCGGGCTCGATGCCCGCTCCGAGCAGGAGATGCTCGACCTGCTGAGCGAGCTTGCCGCGGAGGGCGCGAGCATCGTGCTCTGCACGCACGACATTGGCTGCGCCACCGAGCGCTGCGACCTCACCCTCTTCCTCAACCGCCGGATCATGACGTACGGCCCGCCTGCGCTGACGATCACGGAGGAGATGCTGAACCGCACGTTCGAGGGGCACGTGCTGGTGATGGGCTCCGGCGGCAGCCGGCTCGCGCTGGCGCCGCACGACCACCACGAGCACGGCGACGCTCACGAAGACCACGAACACGCCCAACACAGTCACCCCCTGCACGGGCACGACGAACACGGCAAGGTCTAGGGAGCGGCGCAGTGATCGACTGGATAAACGATCCCTGGCAGTTCGAGTTCATGCGGCGCGCCCTGCTGGCCGGGGCGCTGGTGGCGATGGCGTCTTCGGTCGTGGGGGCGTTCGTCGTGATCAAGGGGCTGGCCTTCCTGACCGACGCCGTCGCCCACACCTCGCTGGCGGGGGCGGCGATCGCCTTTCTCGCGGGAGGCGGGTCGGTGGCGATCAGCCTCGGCGCGGCGGTGGCGGCGGGCGCGACCGCGATCGGCGTCTCGATCCTGACGCGCGCGCGGCTACGAGAGGACACGGCCATCGGACTGCTCTTCGCGGCGCTCTTCGCCTTCGGCATCCTCCTGATCAGCCGGGCGCGGAACTACACGCTGGAGCTGAGCTCGTTCCTGGTGGGCAACATCCTGACGGTCCCCTCGGAAGACATCATCGTGATGGGGGCGCTCGCCGGCGTGGTCCTGATCGTGATGGTCATCTTCTACCGGGAGATGCTGTTCGTCGCGTACGACCCCACCATGGCCGCGGCCGCGGGCATACCTGTCCCGCTAGTGCAGACCGGCCTGATGGTGCTGGTGGCGCTCGCCGCTGTCGCCGCATTCCGGCTGGTGGGCGTCGTGCTGGTGATGGCGATGCTGGTCGCCCCGGCGGCGACGGCCGCGCTGGTCGTGCGGCGCGTCCCCCTGATCATGGTGGGCGGCGCGGTCTTCGGGATCCTCTCCGTGGTCGTGGGGCTGTACGCCTCGTTCCACGCGGATGTGGCGGCCGGACCGGCGATCGTGGTGACCTCGGTGGCGTTCTTCCTGATCGTGTTCGCGCTCTCCCCGAGGGGTCTGGCGCCAGCGGTGAAGCGCGTCTTCGCCCGCTAACCACCGCAGCCGGACCCACGTGCTAGGCTACCGCGCGCAACACGAAACCCCGCAGGGAGGCCATGCATGGCATCGACAAAGCCGCTGACCGTCGAGGAACTGCTCGAGGTCGAAGCGATCAAGCGCGTCCGCATCCTCTACTCCCACTACTTCGATATGGCCGACATCGACAACCTCGTCGATTTGTTCACGGACGACGCCGTCTGTGAGTTCGGGGAGAACTACGGCGGCGACTGGGTCGGCAAGGAGCGCATCCGCAAGGGATACGAGGAGTTCGGCGGCGACGCGGGGCCGTTCACCGGGGCAATGCACGCGAACACAAACGAGTGGATCGAGCTGACGGGCCCCGAGACCGCGAAGGCGCGCTGGTACCTGCTCGACCTCTCCCTGAGCGGCCCGGCGGACCAGAACCCGCTGACGCTGATGGGCATCTACGACGATGTCTACCGCAAGGTCGACGGCGCGTGGAAGATCGAGCGGACCTATATCGATTTCGTCTGGCCGAACCGAGACTACAAGGGTCCGCGCGACGCGAGCTGAGATGGCCGACGACGGCGCCCTGCGCGAACTGCTCGAGCGTGACGCCATCACGCGGCTGATGGCGCGCTACGCCGATCGCATCGACGCGAACGACCCGGTCGGGGCGGCGGCGTGCTTCGCGCCCGACGGGGTCGGCGTGTACTGGGGCGACTACCGCGGTCGCGAGGCGATCGCGGAGCGGCTGACAGGCATCCTCGCGGCGTTCCACGCCACCAGCCACCACCTCACGAACGTGCAGATCGAGCTGACGGGCGAGACGACGGCGCGGGCGCAGTCGTACGTGTACGCCTTCCACCGGGTCAAGGAGACGTTCGAGCACATGCACTACTGGGGACGCTGGGTCGACGAGCTCACGAAGATCGACGGCGAGTGGCTGTTCGCGCGGCGCGAGGTCGTGGGCGTGGGGAGTCTGACGCCGGGCGTCGAGGGCAGCCCCGACGACCATCCCGGGCACCCGGGCCGGCTCTAGCTAGCCGTCCCACTCGGCGGGCCCCGCCTCAATGCGGTCGGGGCAGTGGGTGCTGCTGATGGGGCAGTAACCGCATTCCTGCCAGCTCGGGACGCGGTGCGCTTCCTCTTCGGGACCAACGAGGATGTCGAGGAAGTACGGCAGCCGGTCGTGGACATCCTCCGCCTGGCCGCGATGAAGCTCCTTGACCAACCCGTCGTCGTAGACGAGGCGACCGCGGAAACGCCTCTCCCGGTGCTCATCAAGATTGGAGCGGGGCAGGAGCGCCATGGGCAGAAGCACCTGGTGGGCGTGCCAGTCGTGGGGCTTCCCCGTCTTCACGTCGAGGACGATGTTGTCGTCCTCGCTGAGGGCGAGGAGGTCGGGCTTCCCGCCGATCACGATGCCCGGGGACTCTTCGTGGCGGGCGCGGAACCAGTTCTGGTTCTCGACCTTCACGCGGTAGCCGTCGGCATTGAGGCCCTTGTGCGTCTCGCGCAGGAGCCTCGTGTGGTCGACTTTCCACACGGAGAAGTCGAAGTCGCTCTCGACTCGCTCGAAGTCCTGCCAGTGCGACTGGAACCAGAAGGCCCATTCACAGCTCTTCTCGCCGCTGATCCAGCGGGCGAGCAGCGAGACGAAGATGTACGGTTCGTCTCGCTCAACAGCCACGGGGTCTCGGCTCAGGAAGCGGCCGCGCTCGGCAGGAGGGCGTCCTCAAGCCCGCGGGGCGCGCGCGAAACCTCGACCTTCTGAACCTCGCTGAGGACGTGGGCGAAGCGTTCCCGCTGCTCGGGCGTCTTCGTGGGCATACCGAAACCGACACGGCTGGCGTACTCGCGGTGCTCACGCAGGAACTCGGGGAGCTTGTCGTAGGTGGAGGTCTGGGCGAAGCTGCGGAGAACGTCCTCGGGAATCACCTGGCGCATCTCGTCCCACTTACCCGCGAGCGAGAGGGAGTGGAGCTGCATGCCGAGATCCTTCCAGCCGTGAATCTCGAAGACATCGTGGTAGCTGCGGGTGGAGCCGTAGAAGGAGACCGGCTGGCGCAGGTACTCAAGGCCCTGCTCGATCTCGGACTCGTTCTCGCCGAAGACGGTGAAGCCGCCGCCCGAGAGCTCGATGTCCTCCCACTTGCGGCCGCTGCGGCGCAGGCCGATGGCGATGTTGGGCAGAACCACCTCGCGCATGTACTTATCGGTCATGAAGCCGTGGGGAAGGACGCCATCGGCGACCTCACCTGCGGCGCGGGCCATGCCGGCCCCGACGCAGGCGAGCAGCACCTTGGGCTCGGGATACTCGATGGGGCCGGGGTTGAAGGTTGGGTTGATGAGCGTGAACTGGTAGTGCTCCGTAACGTGGTCGGGCTTCTCGCCGGTCTGGAAGGTCTTCCAGATGGCCTTGAGGGTACGGATGTAGTCCTTCATGCGCGGGGCGGGCGGCACCCAGGGAACGCTGAAGCGGCGCTGGTTGTGGCCCTTCACCTGGCTGCCAAGGCCGAGCGTGAAGCGGCCCTTGCTCATCTGCTGGATGTCCCAGGCCTGCATGGCCAGGATCATGGGCGTGCGGGGGAAGGCGATCGTGACCGACGTGGCGATCTCCAGACGCTCCGTGGCAGCCGCGGCAAGGGTAGCGGCGAGCATCGAATCGTGGGCCGTCTCCGCGACGTTGGCGAAGTCGTAACCGAGGTCCTCGGCGCGCTTCGCGCCTGCTTCTATTTCCGTGAGCCAGCCACCGCCGAATCCGCTTCCAACCTTCATCGCTCCGTGTCCTTTCGCAGACCCCATCGCGGGGCGTCGACCAGCGATTGTACGCAGGACTTCCGTTAGTGACGCCGCCGGCTCTTGCCGCGCGGCCCTGGCGCGCTTGGGACGAGCGCCGGAGGCCTGGGCGGGCGGGGGCGAATCGAGCAGCGTGGCGAGGGTGGCAAGCTCCTCGGGCGTGTTCGCGTTGCGGAAGCTGCGGAGGTCGGGCTCGACCTGCGCCAGACGCTCCTCGCCGACAGCGAGGATATCGAGCTGCGCAAATGCCTCGATGACCTTGTTGACGCCGGCGCCCAGGGCGGCTTCGGCAGCGGCCAGACAAGCCTCGCGGCGATAGGCGGCAGCCAGGGGTTGCTGGAAGCCGCCGACCTCCGGCAGGACCGCATCGTAGTCGGCGAGCGCGGCGACGATGCTCGCAACGACGCTCGTGCCGAGCAAGGGGGCATCGCAGGAGGCTGCGAAGCACACTGGGGAGGAGGCGACCTCGAACCCCGTCGCGAGGCCGCCAAGCGGCCCCCGCTCGGGCTCGCGGTCCTCGACGACCGTCATGGGGATGGCGGGGTGCATGGGCGGGAGCGTTTGGCCCTCTGCCTTGACGACCACGATTTCGTCGACGACAGGCGCAAGGGCGTCCCGCACCCACTGGAGCAGGGGCCGGCCGCGGAGGCTCGCGGAGGCCTTGTCGGAGCCGAAGCGGCGGCTCTTGCCACCCGCCACGATGATGCCGGTGACGGCCCGCGGGGCGTTGTCGCTCATGCGCTCAGGGTACGCGAGCGGGCCTCGCTATGATGGCCGCCATGCGTCTTTTCCGGCGGCGGCCGCGGATTACGGAGGAGAACTACGGGCGCCTGATGACGTCGTTCGGGCGGACCGTGGACGCCGACCCGTTGGTGGCGGGGCCGGCGGGGGCGCTGGCGGAGCGGGTGACGGGAGAGCTGGCGACGGAGGCGGCGGAAGCGGACGCGAAGCTGTACCAGGGAGCCGCGGTCTACCACCTGCGTCTGCTGGCGGGAGCCTGGATCATCGCGGGCGAGGGCGGGGTGCCGAAGGAGACGGCCGAGGTGTTCGAGGAGGCGGTCGCGTGGCGGTTCGGCGCAAGGGCGCTGCCGGAACGACTTGGGGAGCTGGCGCGGGGCGAGGTTGAGCGCGACCTCTCGCTCGACGCGGAGTAGCCCCTACCGGTCGCCGCCGGCGCGCACGGTCGCCCGCTTCCAGCGCGCGGGGCGCTCCGGCTACTTCGAGATGGCGGCGGGGATGCCGCTCTCGACGCCATTCCCAAGGAGGGCGTGGATCGAACGCGCCCGAGAGACGATGCGGCCCGCCTCCTCGCGCACGGCCTGGCGGCCGTCGCAGAGGGCTTCCTCGGGGTTGCAGTGGATATCGAACTCGAGGCCGTTGGCGCCAGCGGCGACGAACCCGTAGGAGACGCGTTCGACGAGGGCGCGGTCGCCGGAGCTGTGGGAGGGGTCGGCGATGAGGGGCAGGTGCGACTTGCTGCGCACGAGCGGGATCATCGAGATGTCGGCGGCGAAGCGGGTCTCTGACTCGAACGACCTGATACCGCGGTAGCAGAGGATCACGTTGGGGTTGCCCGCGCCGGTTTGGCGTCCCGCCCGGTCGAGGCCGGACATGATGTAGGCGGCGGCGCAGAGCCACTCGTTCATGTCGTTGCCGAAGCCGTGCTTGAGCACGACGGGCGTGCGAATGCGGGAGAGCTCCTCAAGGAGAGGCGAGTACTGCGAGCTGCGCGCGCCGATCTGGATGACGTCGATGCCTGCATCGAGGAAGGCGTCGAGGTGACGCAGGTCGATCAACTCGCTGACGACAGGCAGGCCCGTGGCCGCCTTCATCGTCTTCACGATTTCGAGGCCGCGGGCGATTTCGAGGCCCCGGTAGTCGTAGGGACTGGTGCGGGACTTGTCGACGAAGGCGCGGAGGATATCGACGCCGGCATCACGCGCCAGGACGGCGGAGTCGACGGACTGCTGCTCGGTCTCGATGGCGCAGGGGCCGCCGAAGATGGTGAGGTGGTCGCCCCCCACCAACGTCCCGCTCACGTTGATCACGGTGTCCTGGTGGTGGAAGTTGCGGCTGGCGTCCTTGTACTTCTCGGTAATGCGGATGACGCGGTCGACGCCGGGCAGCTCGCTTGACGCGACCCTCGTCAACGATGCCTGCGACACCCTTGACGCCAATCACGATGCTGTCTGTCCCGACGATGGTCTCGACACTGGAGGCCGTAGTCGCTGCCGATGCGATCGATGACGCGGTCGGCCTGATCCTGCGTCGCGCCTTCGGCCATGTGAATGATCATAATGAGGGGCTCTCCATGATTTCGAGCAGTCATCTTCCTATGCGCGCGGGCAATAAACCAGCCTTCGCGCTGTCTCTCCGGCATCCGGGAACCCTCACCAGCGGGATTCGACCACGACTGCCTCCGCGGGGGTGGGTTCAGAACAGGAGCTGCGTGAGGCGGCGCTGGTACTCGCGCACGAGGGTGCTTTCGCGGCCAAGGATATCGAAGACGGCGAGCACGGCCTTGCGGGCGGCATCGGCTTCGAAGTGGCGGTTGAGGCGGACGGACTCGAGGAGTTCGTCGAGCGCTTCCTCGTATCGGCCATGGGCGGCGAGCATGACGCCCCAGCGGTAGCGGGCCCGTGGATCGTCGGCGGCGAGCCGCGCCTCCTGCTCCAGTGCGGGGGCATCGTGCTTGCTGGCGAATTCTTCGAGGAACATGTGGTGGCGGAGGGCCTTGGCGCGACGGTCGTTGCCGGCGCGCTCGAGGAGTTCCTCGGCGCCCTCGCGGTCGTCCCGTTCGAGGAGGATGGCAGCGAGGCCGGTGAGGGCGTCAACGTTGTCCTCCTCCTCCTCCAGCATCTCGCGGTAGCGCGCCTCGGCGCCGGCGAGGTCGCCGGAGGCGGCGAGCTCCTCGGCCTCGGCCGCAGCGGCCTCCGCGGGAGTGATCACGAGTTGCGCGAAGAAGGCGCGCACGTGCTCCTCGGGCAGGGCCCCGGCGAACTCGTTGGCAACCTCACCATCGACAAACGCCTTGACGGAGGGGATGGCCTGGATCTGGTAAGTCATCGCCGTCTGAGGGTTGCGATCCGTATCGAGCTTGGCGAGAAGTACGTCCTCGCCGAACTCTGCGGCCACCTGCTCGATGATGGGGCTGAGCACCCGGCAGGGGCCGCACCAGTCGGCCCAGAAGTCGACGATCACCGGGCGGTTCCTGGATTCCTCAATGACGGCCTCGGCGAAGGTCTCGTCGGTGACTTCGAGGACGGGAGAGGGTGCGGTCATGGGGACGCCTCCGCATGCTGGTCGGGGATCGGGGGAAAGATCTCGTCGATCTGGACGCTCAGCTCCGCCGGCGCGGCGGCTGGCAGCTGGCACACCATGTTCTCGCAAAGCCAGGCTGCTGCGCCTCCCGCGGGGGCTTCGCGGCCATCGAGGAGGGGAAGGCCGTTCGGCCCGGTGGCGGGGGCGAGGGCGAGGCCGGGGAGCAAACGGGCCGCGACCACGCGCTCGAAGGGCGCGCGCGCCTCGGGCGCCCCGACGATCGCGAGCTCCCGCGGGGGTGCGGCCAGCAGGTCGATAACCTGGAGCGTCGCGCCGAAGCCAGTGGGCGCATCAAGGACGAGCGACTGGACGCTGGCGACAACCTCGCGGGCGATGGCCTCGCCGTCGCTGCGGAGGCCGTAGCGCTGGAGCATGAGTGCGAGGAGGGCGGTCGAGGCGCCGGCGCTGGGCGTGGCCTGGTCGAAGCGCGGCTTCTGGCGGAAGAGCAGCTCCTCGCCTCCGGCGGCCGTCTCGAAGAAGGAGCCGCCTTCGTCGTCGCCGAAGCGCTCGACGATGACGTCGAGGAGCTCGTTCGCCCAGTCAAGGTGCTCGCGCTCGCCGGTGAGCTGGTAGAGTTCGACGAGACCGAGGCCGTAGTAGGCGTAGTCCTCAAGCATGCCCTCAATGCGGGCGACGCCGTCCTTGTAGGTGTGCAGGAGCACGCCGTTGGACCACATCCGCTCGCGAACGAAGCGGGCGTTGCGCTCCGCGATCTCGCGCAGGTGGGCATCGTCGAAGACGCGGGCGGCCTCGGCGAAAACGGCGAGCGCGAGGCCGTTCCACGAGGTCAGCACCTTGTCGTCGGTCTCGGGCGGGATACGTTTCGCGCGAGCTTCGAACAGGGTGGTCCGCCACCGCTCCATGCGCGCGTCGAAGGCGTCGCGATCGAGGCCGCTGGTAGCCGGGAAGGGGTCGGTGCGGCGGGAGAGGACGTTGCGGCCGAGGAGCTCGGGGTTGTGCGGATCGTAGAAATTGCCCTCGCGGGTAACGCCGAAGATCTGGTTGAAAGCGCCGGCGTCATCGCCGAGCAGCCCGGCCACCTGATCGACGGTCCACAGGAAGAACTTGCCCTCGATACCCTCGCTGTCCGCGTCCTGGGCGCTGTAGAAGCCACCCTCCTCAGCGAGCATCTCGCGTTCGAGGTAGGTGAGTGTCTCGCGCACGATGCGTTCGTGCTCCCGGTCGCCGAAGAGCTGGAAGGCGTGCAGGTAGACGCGGGCCAACTGGGCGTTGTCGTAGAGCATCTTCTCGAAGTGGGGCACGAGCCACTGAACATCGACGCTGTAGCGGGCGAAGCCGCCGCCGATCTGGTCGTACATACCCCCGCTGGCCATGCCCCAGAGGGTCCGTTCGAGCATGGTGCGGATAGCCGCGTGCTCGGCGTCGGGGCGGGCGGCGCGGGCGAGGAGGAACTCGAGGTTGGCGGGGGCGGGGAACTTCGGGGCCGTGCCGAAGCCTCCCCAGACGTCATCGGCGGAGCGCAGCATGGCGTGCGCGGCGCGCTCGGTGACGCCGGGCTCGAAGGGCTCTGCGGGGGCGGCGCGACCGGCGGCCTCGGCGAGCTGGCTGCTGATCGACTCGGCGGAGTTCACGATGTCCTCGCGCCGCTCGTTCCAGGTGGTGTTGATGGTCTGGAGGAGGCGGGGGAAGCCGGGGCGGCCATGTGCGTCCTCCGGAGGGAAATAGGTGCCCCCGAAGAAGGGCTTGCGGTCGGGCGTGAGGAACAGCGTCATGGGCCAGCCGCCCTGACCGGTGAGGGCCTGCACGGCGGTCATATAAACGCCGTCGATATCGGGGCGCTCCTCGCGATCAACCTTGATGTTCACGAAGTGCTGGTTCATGAGCCCGGCGATCTCGTGCGACTCGAACGACTCGTGCGCCATCACGTGGCACCAGTGGCAGGTGCTGTAGCCCACCGAGAGGAGCACGGGCTTCTCCTCGGCGCGGGCCTTCTCGAAGGCCTCGTCGCCCCAGGGATACCAGTCGACGGGGTTCTCGGCGTGCTGAAGGAGGTAGGGGCTGGTTTCGTCCGCGAGACGGTTCGGCATGGCGGGTAGTGTACGTGGGCTCGGCGCTTGGCGATTGCCCCGAGAGTGACGCGCCCCCAGAGTGGAACGGTGCTGGAACGCGAGCTGGAAGTGGCGACGGAGGCGGCGATCCATGCGGGTCGGGAGGTCGCGCGCATGCGCAAGGAAGGCCTCCGCTACGGGCGCAAGGGCGGGTACGAGCTGGTCTCGGAGGCGGACATCCGCGCGGCCGAGATCCTCCACGACACGCTCACGGGCGCTTTTCCGAACGACGGCTGGCTGAGCGAGGAGCATCCCGACACGGCGGACCGCCTCGACCGCGAGCGTGTGTGGGTGGTCGACCCGATCGACGGAACGCGCGAGTACCTGCAAGGGCTCCCGGAGTACGCGATCTCGGTGGGACTGGTGGTGAAGGGGCGGCCAGCATTGGGGGTCGTGCACAACCCCGCGACGGACGAGATGCACGCTGCCATCTGCCCCGAACCTCTACCCGAGGCCGCCACGAACGACGATCGCACGCGGGAGTACCTCGCGCTCGTGGGGCGCGGGGAGGATCGGCTGGGGGAGGTTCCGCCCCTTCCGGGGAAGGGGCGCACGAGGGCAGTGGGGAGCGTCGCCTACCGGATGGCGCTGGTGGCGGCGGGCAAGGGCGACGTGGTGGTGACGTGGTACCCGCGACAAGAGTGGGACGTGGCCGCGGGAGCCGCCCTCTGCCTGGCGCGGGGACTGAAGGTGACGGACGTCCTTGGCCATCCACTCGAATTCAACCAGCCGCGACCGCTCGTCCGCAGCCTGCTGGTGGCGGAGGCGGGGCTGCACGCACGCATCCACGCCTACTTCCAGCACATCTCAAAGTAGGCAAGCGCGCGACCGGCTAGGATGCGCGCGGAGGAATCGCGATGAGTGTACGCATCGGGCTGGGGGCGGCGCTGCTGCCAGAAACGACGCCGGCTTCGTTCTTCCGCTGGGTCGATCTGTGCGAAGAGAGCGAGGTCGATTCGATCTGGCTGAGCGAGCGACTGGCCTCGCGCCAACCCGCCCTCGAACCGATGACCGCGATGGCGGCCATCGCGGGGCGCACCGAGCGGATCAAGTTCGGCATGAACGTCGTGCTCCTGCCGCTGCGCGACCCGCTCGTGCTGGCGAAGGAGTGCGCGACGATCGACTACCTGAGCGGCGGGCGCCTGCTGCCGGCCTTCGGGGTGGGGGCGCTGAACGCTCCCGAGTGGCGGGCGACGGGGCGCGAACCGCGCGGACGGGGCACCATCGCCGACGAGATGATCGACCTGATCGCGCGCCTCTGGGCCGAGGACGAGGTGACGTTCGAGGGCGAGCACTTCCGCTACGAGGGGGCATCGATCGCACCGAAACCGGTGCAGCAGCCGCTGCCGCTCTGGATCGGCGGGAGCAGCGAGGCGGCGATCGCGCGCACGGCGCTGCGGGGGAGTGGGTGGCTGGCGGGCATCCAGACGCCGGCGCAGGTGGCGCCCGTCGTGGCGAAGATCAAGGCGGCCTCGGCAAAGGCTGGTCGCGCGATCGACGAGGACCACTACGGCGCGGGCTTCCCCTTCCGCTTCGGGAGCTGGGAGGACGAGGCGATCGAGCGCACGGCGAAGGCGTACGGCCGCTTCGCGGCGCTCGACCCGAAGGCGCTGTTCGCCGTAGGCGGCGCGGACGACATCGTGGCGCGCGCGCAGGAGTATGTCGCGGGCGGAATCAGCAAGTTCGTGCTGCGACCGCTGGCAACCTCGGATGAAGACGCCTACGCGCAGACCCAGCGGCTGATCGAGGAAGTGCTACCCGCCGTCCACACGTAGCGCGGGTGGCATGTATGGAGGTTTCACCCTGAAAATCATCGTCTTTGGCGCGACCGGGAAAACGGGACAGCACGTCTGCAGGCACGCCCTGGAGGCGGGCCACGACATCACCGCCTTTACACGCTCGCCGAGCAAGCTCGACGGCGACTCCCGCGCCAGCCTGCACACCGCGCAGGGCGACGTCACCGACGCTGCGGCGGTCGCCGAAGCGGTCGCCGGCCACGAGGCCGTGATCGTCGCGCTGGGAAGCAACGGCCTGCGCGACGTGACGACGCTCTCCGCCGGCACGAAGAACGTCGTGGACGGCATGACGCAGCACGGTGTCGAGCACCTCGTCGTGCTCTCGGCCGCGGGCGTGGGGGATAGCTGGGGGCAGCTCACGCTGCTTCCCCGCGTGATGTTCCGGACGCTCCTGCGCACGATTTACGCCGACCACACGGCACAAGAGGCGGTGGTCAGGGGGAGCGCCCTCGACTGGACCATCGTTCGCGCTGCCATCCTCAAGGATGCAGAGGCCACGGGAAGCTTCACGGCTAGCAATACGGCGAAGGTGAAGGACATCACGCGCGCGGACCTCGCGCAGTTCCTCGTCGGGCAGGTGACCGACCGCGCCTACCGGAAACAGGCCATCTCCGTCACGGGCTAGGGCGGGTGGGCGGCGGGGCGAGGCGGAAGTAGTAGCAATCCTCGCCCTCACACCCATCGGCAAGGGCGACGGTCGTGCCGAGGATGGCGACCACGTCTTCCTTCCCGGCGAGGGCGACGAGGTCGCCGCGGTCCCAGACGGGGACGCGCGCCGTCTTCAGGACTCCGCTGACCTTGCGGTGGAAGCCGCGGTAGTGCATCCGGTCGCCGGGGCGCAGGGGTCGGAGGCGGAGCGCTCCTTCGATGCTGTCGGAGGGAACGGCGACGGCGGGAGGGCTGGCATCGGGGTCGGGGAAGGGGCTGGTGGCGGCCTGCAGGACGCGGTCGCCGGATTTCGTGACGCCGGGGAGGTTTACGAACTGCTCCGGGACGGGCAGGGCCTCCTCCTCTTTCTCCCCGCCGAAGAGTCGCACCTGCCCGACCGAGACCTCGACGGTCACGCCACCGAAGGCGACCCGACCAGTACCACGCGTCAGGACGGCATCAAGGTTGCGAAGGCGCGTGCGGTTGGCGTCGACGTCCGCCTTCAGGAAGGCGGCCTCCCGCTCGAGCAGAACCAGGCGGGCCTCGCTGCCAAGCGGCCGGACGGTGTCGAGGTCGAAGACGACCGATCCGGGCGTGCGATCCCGAGGCTGAGCGAGGTCAGCGGAGGTCTCGACGGAGCGGAAGAGCTCGCGGGCGCTCTCGGCGAGGCCGAGGATGGCGCCGTCGATTGACGGATTCTCCTCGCGCAGTTGCGGCAGAACCGTGTGCCGGATGCGGTTGCGGGTCGCTGCAAGCTCGGCGTTCGTCGCGTCCTCGCGGTAGTCGATGCCAGCGGCCTCGCAGACGGCGACGGTGGCGACGCGGGGCAGGGCCAGCAGGGGCCGGATGAGTCGCAGCGAGGGCATGCCGGGGAGGGGGGCGCTGGGGAGCATGCCGCGCATGCCGCGCACCCCGCTGCCGCGCACGATGTGATGGAGGACCGTCTCGACGAGGTCGTCGGACGTGTGACCGGTGGCGACGGCGCCGGCGCCCTGCCGCTCGGCCGCGAAGGCGAGGAACTGGTAACGCAACCGTCGCGCGGTCTCCTCGATGCCGGTGCGCATCTGGAGGGCGGCGAGGGGTACATCGCCCTCGCCGGTCATGCAGGGCACACCGAGTTGCTCGCAGAGATCGGTCACGAAGTCGCGGTCGGCGATGGAATCGCCGCGGAGATGGTGGTCGAAGTGGGCAGCGACTACTTCGAAGCCGTGTTCTTCCCCAAGCGCGCGGAGGATGAGGAGGGCGGCGACGGAGTCAGGTCCACCGCTGACGGCGACAACGAGCTTCGAGAGGCGGCGGAAGAGCCGTTCGCGCTCAGCGAAACGCCGGACGCGCGCGCGGGGCGATGCAGTCTGCTCCACCACTATTTGGGGAAGAGGCGCTCCCACCACTCGCCGGCGGGCTGCTGGTCGGTGGTCGGAGCGGGACTCTGCACGACGAACGCGGTCTCGCCTTCGCGGACGTAGCCGAGATCGCGCCGCGCCGCCTGCTCCACGTAAGCGTCGGAGGCGACGTACTCGTACACGGCGAGCAGGTGATCGCGCCTGGAGCGAAGATCCTCGATCTCGGCGATGGCGGCATCGTGATCCGCGTTCTGCTCACGCTGGCGAACGGCGCCGGACGAGGTCGTATAGACGAAATAGCCGGTCAGGAGCAGACAGACGAGAAGAAATAGGGTGGTCTTAGTGAACACCGGGGTAGGCATGTGACCAAATTAGGGGCAGGGCCTTCAAAATTCAAGGCCGCGGTCACACGTCCGAGGGGAGGTGGCAGCGGTCGTTGAGGGTCCGAAGGGATGCCTGGCCCGCCCGCAGCGAGAGCGTCGAGATGGAAGCGAGGTCGACGCTGAACGCGCGGAAGGCGGCGATCTCGAGCCCCAGCAGGCGGCAGATGAGTAGGCGCAGGACGAAGTTGTGGGAGACGACGACGGCGGCGATGTCGTCGGGGAGGGTGAGCAACTCTGCGACGAGCGGTTCGAGGCGGGCGGCCACCTGCGCGAGGCTCTCGCCGCCGGGCATGACCACGTCCGAGGGGTCGGGGGCGCGCCAGGCTTCGATGAAGCCGGGGAAGCGTTCCCCCATCTCGCGGAAGGGGAGGTGCTCGGTTTCGCCGACATCCATCTCGATCAGCTCCTCGCGGATATCGAGAGGCGCGTCCGTCCGCTCGGCGAGGCCGCGGGCGATGGTGGCGGCGCGCGTGAGCGGGCTGCTGAAGATGCGGTCAACGGGCTCAGTGGCCAGGCGTTCGACGGCGGCGGCGGTCTGGCGCAAGCCGCAGTCGGTAAGGGCCGGGTCGGCGCGGCCGAGCCCGAGGCCGTCGCGGTTGTAGGCGGTCTCGCCGTGGCGGACAAGGTGGAGCCTCACTCGTACTGACCCCTCGTGCGCCAGGCCTCCCGCGCCACCGATGGCTCCTCCAGCACGAGCTCGGCGCGCACGTAGCGCTCGACGGTCGCCTGCGGGAAAAGCGCGGCGACGAGCTGCTCGGGCCGCACGGTCAGGTCGGGACCGGCGCTCAGACGGGCGCTGACGGCGAGACCTGCTTCCTCTGCCTCAACGGTCAGGGAGGCGACACCGGCGCGGAGGTCATACTCGCGCGCCTTCTTGCCCTCGCGCTCCTGCCGCCAGGGGAAGGTCTTGGCGGCGAGGAAGGCAGTCACTGACTCGGCAGCTTCCTCCGGCGTGATGCCTTCAAGCACAGCACGGTAATCGGCCCAGCGCAGGAGGTTGGGGAGGGCGGAGAGACCGAGGCCCACTTCGCCGACCTCGTGGAGCTCCAGGTCGGGCGTGGTCTGCCCGGCGAGAGCAGCTGCGAAGCGATCAAGGGGGACACGCTCCTTCAGCAAGACCTCGATGATCTCGCGTTCGCCGATGAAGCCGAGGGGGAGGGGCGCGGCGAAAGCGATCTTGGGGTGGGGGGTGAAGCCCTGCGAGTAGAGCAGGGGCAGTTCCGCGCGGCGGATGGCGCGCTCCCAGTAACGGAGCACGTCGAGGTGCGAGATGTGACGCACGCGCTCGCCCTTGCGAAAGCGAGCACGGATGCGCTGCTGCGCCTCGCTCACACTGCCTGGCCCTGCCGGGAAGGTTCGACGAGCTGCTCGGCGGCGGTGTGGGGGTCGAGGGTGCGGCCCGCGACCTGCGCGACGAGCTCGCCGAGCGTGTCCTCGGAGGTCTCGCGGCGGATGCGTTCCAGAATGATGCGCTGGGCGACCGAGAGCACCTGGTGGCGCGCCTCCTGGCGGCGGTGCCGGTCGAGCTCGCCGGAGCTATCGAGCCAGGCGCGGTGTTCGTCGATGGCGTCGACGAGCTCGGGGACACCATCGCCCGTGGTGGCCACGGTCGAGAGGATGGGGATCTCGCGGCCCTCTATGGGGGCGAGCGAGAGGAGCGCCCGGAGCTGGCTGACAAGCACATCGGCGCCGGGACGGTCCGCCTTGTTCACCACGAGCACGTCGGCAATCTCGATGATGCCGGCCTTGAGCGCCTGGATGTCGTCGCCAGTGCCGGGATTGTTCACCAGCACGGTCGTGAGGGCGGTGCCGGCGATCTCGACCTCATCCTGGCCGGCGCCCACGGTCTCAACAAAGACGTAGGGGAAGCCGAAAGCGTCCATGACGGCGACCACCTCGTCGATGGTGGGGGCGAGGCCGCCGAGGGCGCCCCGGCTGGCCATGCTGCGCACGAACACGCCGGGGTCGAGGACGAGGTCCTGCATGCGGATGCGGTCTCCCAGGATGGCGCCCTGCGTGAAGGGGCTGGAGGGGTCGACGGCGATGATGCCGACCTGGTGGCCGCGCTTACGCAGTTCGGCGGCGAGGGCGCCGGTGAGGGTGCTCTTGCCCGACCCGGCGCCGCCGGTCACGCCGATGGTGTGGGCGCGGCCCGAGCGGGGGTAGAGCTGGCGCAGGTACTCCCGCCCCTCGGGCGTGCCGTTCTCGACACGTGTGAGGATGCGCGAGAGGGCGCGGCGCTCCCCCGCGAGGAAGCGCTCGACCAGGTCCGTCACTCCGCGTGGGCGTTGTCGTAGACGAACGACACGATGTCGCGGGTGTTGGTGCCCGGCCGGAAGATCGCACTGAAACCCATGGCCGCGAGCGCCTCGGTGTCTTCCTCCGGGATGATGCCCCCGCAGAAGAGGGTCACGTCGTCGAGGCCGCGAGACTTCAGCTCCTCGACGATGCGGGGGAAGAGCTCGAGGTGGGCCCCGGAGAGGATGCTGAGGCCGACGACATCGACGTCCTCCTGGAGGGCCGCCTCGGCGATCATCTGGGGAGTCTGGCGGATGCCGGTGTAGATCACCTCGCAGCCGCCATCGCGGAGGGCGCGCGCGACGATCTTGGCGCCGCGATCGTGGCCGTCGAGGCCCGGCTTGGCGATGAGGACGCGGATCTTCTGGCCGGTCTCGCCGGGGGTGGAGGTCTCGGGTGTCGCGGTCATGGTGCTGCTCCTGTTTGTCGTGGGGTCAGGATCGCTCGACCAACTGCAGGTTAACGCCGAAGGAGGAGCGGGGCGAGACGAAGGCGACGCCGCCGTTGGCGGCGCCAACGCGGGCGCCCCCATCGCGCAGGCTGGCGACGGCGGCTTCGGCATCGGCGACGGCGAGCGAGAGGAGGAAGGAGCCCTCGCCTCGCTCGGCGGCGAATTTGGCGACGGGCCCCTCGTCGGTAAGGGGCCGGATGAATTCGAGGTGGGCGTTGCCGGCGAGCATGAAGGCGTTCTCGATACCGAGAGCCTCGACGCGACCGCCAAGGTCGGGATCGAGGGTAAAGCCGAAGTGGCGTTCGTAGGTTGCGGCGGCGGCGGGAATGTCCTCCACGACGATGCCGATGTGGTCGATGCGCCGGGCCAGGGCGTTGTCGCTGGGGCCAACGTGGGATTCCTCGACCGGGGTGGCGTACTCGATGAGGACGCCGTGGTTCGACTTCGGATGGAGGAAGCCGATCATGCCGGCGAGACCGGCGCGGGGCGCCTCGTCGATGAGCTGGACGCCGGCGGCGGCGGCGGCATTGAGATCGGCGGCGCAGTCGTCGGACTCGAGGCAGACGTGGTGCAGGCCCTCGCCGCGGCCTTCGAGGAAACGGGCCAGGCCGGTGTCGTCGCGCGTCGGCTCGAGCAGCTCGATTTCCGCGTCGCCGCAGGGGAGGAGGACGCCACGGACGCCCTGGTCCTCAATGACGCGGTCGACGCTCACGGGGAGGCCGAGGGCGTCGCGGTAGAAGCCAAGCGCCTCGTCGGCGCTGCGAACGACGACACCAACGTGATGGACCTTGCTGAGCATGGGGCTCCTTCTAGTTGCTTTCGGCGGCGGGCGTGGCTTCGCGCACACCCGACATACCGGCGAGATAGGCGGCGATGATGTGCCAGTGCTCGCGATCGTGCTGTACGACCACGTGCAGGAGGCGGTTGGGCACGCGCCCCTCCTCGCCAATGGCGGAGTCCTCGAACTGGGCGACGATCGCGAGCAGGCGTTCGCGACCGGCCTTGAGCTGTTCGAGTACGCTCCAGAACGTGAGGCTGCGCTTGCGCTCGGCGTGATCCTGGTTCCAGGAGTCCGTGCGCTCCTCCTCGAAGTCGAGGATGGCGGGGCGCCTGCCCTCCTGGACATCGCGCAGGGCGCTGATGATCTCAGCCTCCCAGCTGGCGACGTGGCCGATGATGTCCTTGAGAGACCAGTCACCGATCATCGGCCGCTCGATGTCGCGGATGCGGCAGGTCTCGATGTTGCGCATGAGCTGATTGCGTTCGAGCTCAAGCTCGCCGAGGAGGCGGCGGCGTTCGTCCGCGAAGCCGCGGGTGTCGTCTTCGGCCATCAGACGACCACGATCTCGCGATATTCGCCCCAGACGCGGCGCAGGGCATGGCTGATCTCGCCCAGCGTGGCGCGCGCCTCGACGGCGGAGACGATGAGCGGGATCAGGTTCTCCGTGCCGGCGGCGCCCGTTTCGAGCGTGGCGATGGCGGCATCGGCCGCGGCGTTGTCGCGCTGGGCGCGGAGGGCCTGGAGGCGCTCGATCTGGCGGCGGCCGATGGACGGGTCGACGCGCAGGAGTTCGGGCGGTTCCTCGCCCGTGATGGTGAAGTCGTTGACGCCGACGATCACGCGGTCCTTGTCCTCGATCTGGCGCTGGTAGCGGTAGGAGGCCTCCTGGATCTCGCGCTGCTGGAATCCCTGTTCGAGGGCGGCGGGAGCGCCGCCAAGGTCCTCAATGGTCTTCAGGTAATCGCGCGCCTCGGCCTCGAGCCGGTCGGTCATGGACTCGATGTACCAGGACCCACCGAGCGGGTCGATGATGTCGCCGGCCCCGCTCTCGAAGGCGATGACCTGCTGCGTGCGGAGCGCGATCTGGACGGCTTTCTCGGTGGGCAGGGAGAGGGCTTCGTCCATGGAGTTGGTGTGGAGCGACTGCGTCCCGCCGAGGACGGCGGCGAGCGCCTGCAGGGTGGTGCGCACGATGTTGTTCTCGGGCTGCTGGGCGGTGAGGGTGGCGCCGCCTGTCTGGGTGTGGAAGCGCAGCATCATCGAGCGCGGGTTCTTGGCCTCGAAACGCTCCTTCATGATCGTCGCCCAGATGCGGCGGGCGGCGCGGAACTTCGAGACCTCCTCCAGCAGGTTGTTGTGGCAGGCGAAGAAGAAACTGAGGCGTCCGGCGAAGGCGTCGACATCGAGGCCGGCGGCGACGGCGGCATCGACGTAAGCGATGCCGTTGGCGAGGGTGAAGGCGATCTCCTGGGCGGCGGTGCAGCCCGCCTCGCGCATGTGGTAGCCGGAGATGGAGATGGTGTTCCAGCGAGGGACGTTCTCGGAGCAGTAGCGGAAGACGTCGGTGATGAGCCGCATGCTGGGCGTGGGCGGATAGATCCACGTCCCGCGCGTGATGTACTCCTTGAGGATGTCGTTCTGGACGGTTCCGCCCAGCTTCTCGACGGGGACGCCCTGCTCCTTGCCGACGGCGATATAGAGGGCGAGCAGGACGGCGGCGGAGCCGTTGATCGTCATCGAGGTGGTGACGCGATCGAGGGGAATGTCCTTGAAAAGCGTGCGTATGTCATCGATCGAGTCGATGGCGACGCCCACCTTGCCGACCTCGCCCATGGCCATGGGGTCGTCGGAGTCGTAGCCGATCTGCGTAGGCAGGTCGAAGGCGACGGAGAGGCCGGTCTGGCCCTGGTCGAGGAGGTAGCGGTAGCGCTCGTTCGACTCTTCGGCGGTGCCGAAACCGGCGTACTGGCGCATGGTCCAGAGGCGCCCGCGGTACATCGTGGGCTGGACCCCTCGGGTGAAGGGGTACTCGCCGGGGAAGCCGAGGTCGCCGTTGCTGGGGGCGTCCTCGGGGGCGTAGACGGGGTCAAGGACGGTTTCACCGGTGGTTCGGAACGACTCGGCGCGCTCGGGGTTGCGCTCGACCGCCTTGCGGTACGTCCCTTCGAGCCACTCCTGTTTCGATTGGCTTGGCATCTCGTTATCCGCAGTCCTTCAAGGGCTTTCCTGTCGGCGGAATCGCGGCCATCTACAGCCGGTCGGGGCGAATAACCGCCTCGAATCCGCGCGAGGCAGTATATCCCGAGCGGCGGTTAGGGGTGGGGCGCCAGGGACGCGGCAAGTCGCAGCGGGGCGGCTGTCCTCGTGGACGGCACGAAGCGCGTCACCCATTGATCGTGCCGCAGACGATAGGTCCTGCTATCGGTCACCGTAAATTGGGCTCGGGATGATGGCCTTCGGACATCACCAGCCCTGAGGCTTGGTGATGACGCCAATCTCATCTCTCAGCGTGTCGGGAAGCTGGCTTCGTCGCAGATGGCTCTTCCAGAGGCGCTTCACGTACGTTGCGGCACGAGCGAGTTCGGCGGGGCTCGCAGTCCGCGCGTCGGGGTTTACCAGGGTCATGCGGAGGCCGAGGCCATCCCGCACATAACGCATGGCACCGGCGAAGTCCGCGTCGTTGGACATGACAACTGCCTGTTCATACTCCCCGTCGAAGCCGTCCACCAGAAGGCGAGTAGCGAGGTTCACATCCGATCCCTTCTCCTCAGAGTCCCTGATCCGAACATACGGAGGCAGTCCGGGAATGGGATCAACGAGCGGGCGGCGCTTGAGACCAGACCGGAAAGCTCCATAGTGGAGATCGAGACCCGGCAGCGTCTCCAGAGCGCGCAGGTATACCAACTGGCGGCGGGGCTGATTGGGATTGCCAGGACGGGTGTCCAGGCGCGCTGTGAAATAGCTAATCCTCCGGATGTCGTCTCCGGGAAAGAGAACCTCGGCCAGCTGTCGCAGGTCCAGCCACCTGAAGGCGGTGTCCTTGAGCGCGCGGTAGTAGAGATTGAAGCCGTCAACATAGACGTTGGTGATCAATCGCCAACCCCCCCAAAGAAAGAGACCGCCTCAAAGGGCGGTCTCGACCCTATCGGCGAAGCGATGGGGGTGGTCCCCAGATGGTAGCAGAAGCCGTTTCCGATGCCAATAGATGCCTGGACCTCTTCACCACCCTGCGAGGGGCGTCGGTGGGTCGAACACGCACTAGCGCACCTGGCGGAAGAAGGCGCGGATGTCGGCGAGGAGGCGATCGGGCTCCTCAAGGGCGGCGAAGTGGCCGCCCGCCGGCATCTCCGTCCAGTGGACGAGGTTGTAGGCGCCTTCGACCCAGTGGCGGGGCGTCTGCAGGATCTCCTTCGGGAAGGCGGCGAACCCGGTCGGCACGGTGATGGGCTCGATGCTGGAGGTGCGGCCCCCCACGCCCTCGGCGCGGGCCTCGTAGTAGATGCGGGCGGCCGACGCGACGCTGTTGGGCGCCCAGTAGAACATGATGTTGGTCAGCAGCGTGTCCTTGGAGAAGCGCGACTCGACGTCGCTGTCGCAGTCGCTCCAGGTGCGGAACTTCTCCGTGATCCAGGCGGCGATTCCAGCGGGTGAGTCGGCCTGGGCGATGCCGAGGGACTGGGGCTTCGTGCCCTGCACATTGCTGTAGCCGGTCTCGCTGGCCTGGAAGGCGCGACGTGAGGCGAGTCCGGCCTCGTCCGCCTCCGTGGGCGGGTCGGGGGGACCGGCGAGCGCCATGTTGAGGTGGAGGCCGCTGAGGTTACCGGCGTGGGTCGCGCCGAGGCGCGTGCTGATGATGGCGCCCCAGTCGCCGCCCTGGGCGCCGTAGCGCTCGTAGCCAAGCTCGGCGGTCATGAGGTGGTCGAGGGCGTCGGCGACGCGGGAGGGGCCCCAGCCGCGCTCCTGCGGTTTGCCGCTCCAGCCGAAGCCGGGGATGGAGGGGATGACGACGTCGAAGGCGTCGGCGGGGTCGCCGCCGTGGGCGGCGGGGTCGGTGAGGGGCCCGATCAGTTCGAGGAACTCAAACATCGAGCCGGGCCAGCCGTGCGTCAGGAGCAGGGGGTGGGGGCTCGGTCCCTGGCCGCGGACGTGCCAGTAGTGGATGTCGACGCCGTCGACCTCGCAGAGGAATTGCGGATACGCATTGAGCGCGGCCTCCTGGGCGCGCCAGTCGTACTCGTTCCGCCAGTAGTCGCAGAGCTCGCGGACATACTCGACATCGGCGCCGTAGTCCCAGCCGGTGTCGGGAATGGCGTCGGGCCAACGGGTGCGATCGAGGCGCTCGCGAAGGTCGTCGAGGACGCTGTCGGGGACATCGATGCGGAAGGGTCGTGGGGGCATGCGGGGACTATAGGGAAGGCTATTGGCTGTTGGCCATTGGCTACTGGTGTGGGAGGGGGATGGGGTAAGTCAGGCGTTGTCTTGCTATGGTCGCCCCATGCATGAAGACGCCCGCCACCTCACTTCAGGGATCCTTGCGACGGTAGGGGCGTTCTTTCTGGTACCTTCGGTCTTCTGGTGGAGCGCGGGAGGTGAGCCTGGCGGGTTTGTCATCACCACCACCATCATCGCCTTCCTCCCCTTGCTGACAGCCTCGTGGCTCCAGTGGACGGATCCGTACGGGCCTTCATGGCACTTGGTCATCGTGTTCGCACTGGTTGGTGCTTCTCTCGGCCCCTTGCTCTTTCTGCTGGCGATTGCCTTCAGCGCAATTGGGGATTGACGTCCCGAAGTGACCTCGCCCTCAGTCCGGGAGGGCGACGAGGGCGCCGGCGACCGTCTCGTAGAGGTTGCGGTCGACCAGCTTGGTCTCGCCGGTGAGGGCTTCGAGGGGGGCGAGGCGGATCTCGTTCGCCTGGAGGACGGCCGCCTTCCCGAAGTGACCATCGTGGACGGCGTCGATGGCGGCGATGCCGAAGCGGGTGGCGAGGACGCGGTCGAAGGCGGTGGGGGTGCCGCCGCGCTGGACGTGGCCGAGCACGGTGAGACGGGTCTCGAATCCGGTGCGGGCCTCGATCTCGTCGGCGACGACGCGCCCGACGCCGCCGAGGCGGACGTGCCCGAAGGCGTCGCGCTGGTCGCTCTGGACGAAGAACTCGCCGCCGACGGGGCGGGCGCCCTCGGCCACAACCACGACGGAGGCGGAAACGTCGCGCCCGTGGTGGGCGAGCAGACGCCCGCACACGCCGGCCATATCAAACGGCTCCTCGGGGATCAGTATCTCGGTGGCGCCGCCGGCGATGCCCGCGTAGGTCGCAATCCAGCCGGTCTCGCGGCCCATGACCTCGACGACCATGACGCGGTGGTGGGACTCGCCGGTCGTGCGCAGACGGTCGATGGCGTCGGTGGCGGACTGCACGGCGGTGTGGAAGCCGAAGGTGAGCTCGGTGACGGCGAGGTCGTTGTCGATGGTCTTGGGTACGCCGACAAGGGAGACTCCCTCACGGGCGAGCCGGCCGGCGACGGTGAGGGTGTCGTCGCCACCGACGGCGATGAGGGCGTCGATGCGCTCGCGTTCGAGCGTGGCGCGGACGGCGCCGGCGCCGCCCTCGGTGGCGTAGGGGTTGGCGCGCGAGGTGCCGAGGATGGTGCCCCCGAGCGGCAAGATGTCTTCGCAGCGCTCGGCGCTGAGGGGCATGACGTCGCCTTCCATGACGCCCCCCCAGCCGTTGCGGAAACCCACGACCTCATCGCCGTACTGGCGCTCGCCTTTGGTCACGACGGCGCGAATGACGGCGTTCAGCCCGGGGCAATCGCCTCCGCCGGTCAGAATTCCCACACGCACGGCAGTCGCTCCCAGGAGAGGGTTGCCATCACCGTACCGCGCCTGCTTGTACGCGGCGAGCGAAGACGCCCGCGCACGGTTACAAGCGCGAGAAGAAGAGCGCTGCGGACCCGTGGCGAAGGGCTAGGCCAGGCCGCGGGCTTTGAGCTCCTTCTCCAGGCGGACAGCGTCGGAGCTGAGGGCCGGCCCCCTCTGCTCGTCGGTGAGCATGCCGGCGCTCGCGAGGCCCATCTTGGCGCCGTCGAAGGTGATCCACTTCTCGGGAACGAGCTCCATGACGACACGCAGGGGCGAGTCGAGGCTCTCCTCGAAGGCGGCGGCCTGCTCCTCCGAAGCCTCGGGACGGTAGGCGAGGGCGTGGTAGAACCAGTCCTTCATCTCGCGGTCCTCGTGCATGATGCAGCGGCACTTGGCGGTGATGGTCTTGCCCCCGCCGAGGTGGGTCCCCGTGCTAGTCAGCACGACGGAGCAGCGGGGGTCGCGGCGCAGGGCGGCCATGCGGTGGCGGTGGGCGGCGGCGGTCATCCAGAAGGAGCCCTTCGCCCAGACGACGGCGTGCATGACGCCGACGGGCCAGCCGTCCTTGGTCGACCAGTTGAGGACAGCCTCGCGGACGGTGTTGAGCAGCTCCTCCTTGACGTCCTCGTCGATCGGGTAGATGGAGACGGTCTCGTGGTCCTTGGTGGGGTCGGGCGTGTAGGAGTCAGAATCGGCGGCCATGTGGCACCTCCAGAGTTATGTGCGCGCACGTTGCCGGTCAGGAGGGGCAGTGTCAATAAGACTTGCTCCTTCGACTGCTCCGCTTCGCTTCGCGCTCACTCGCGGGCTCGCGCCCCCGACTGCCCCTTCGACTGCTCCGCTTCGCTTCGCGCTCACTCGCGGGCTCGCGCCCCCGACTGCCCCTTCGACTGCTCCGCTTCGCTTCGCGCTCACTCGCGGGCTCGCGCCCCCGACTGCTCCTTCGACTGCTCCGCTTCGCTGCGCGCTCACTCGCGGGCTTGCGCCCGGACTGCTCCGCTGCGCTCCGCGCTCACTCGCGCCGACTGGCTCCTAGCCCTCAGCGTCGCCCCCAGAACGCGCTTCCGCAACCGGATACTGCCCGGCGTGATCTCCACGAGTTCGTCATCGTTGATGAACTCGATCGATTGCTCCAGGTTCAGAAGCCTGCGCGGAACGAGACGAAGGGCCTCGTCGGCGGCGGCCGCCCGCATGTTGGTGAGCTTCTTCTCCTTCGTGACGTTCACGTCCATGTCGGATGGGCGGGCGTTCTCGCCGATGATCATCCCCTCGTAGACCGGCGTACCGGGGTCGATGAATATCGCGCCGCGCTCTTGCAGGTTGTGGATGGCGTAGGCAGTTGCCGTTCCCGCCCGGTCGGCCACCAACGCCCCGCTTGGGCGTCCGGCGATGGGCCCGTTCCACGGCTCCCAGCCGGCGAACAGGTGATTCATGATGCCGGTGCCTCGGGTATCGGTGAGGAACTGGGAGCGGAACCCGATGACGCCTCTCGTCGGGATCAGGAACTCGAGCCGGATGCGGCCGCTGCCGTGGTTCACCATGCGGGTCATCTTGGCTCGACGTGCGCCGAGCTTCTCAATGACTGCGCCCTGGTAGTCCTCTGCCGCGTCGATGACCAGTTCCTCGAACGGTTCCTCGACGCGGCCACCTCGCTCGCGGGTGACGATCTGGGGCCGGCCGACCTGGAGCTCGTAGCCCTCGCGCCGCATCATCTCGATCAGAATCGAAAGCTGCAGCTCGCCACGGCCGATCACCTGCAACTGGTCAGCCGAATCGGTGTCCTGAACGCGAATCGAGACATTGCTGACCAGCTCGCGCTCAAGTCGCTCGCGCAGTTTGCGGGACGTGACGTACTGACCATCCTGCCCGGCCAGGGGCGAGGTGTTCACCCCAAAGATCATGGAGACCGTCGGCTCATCCACGTGCATGGGAGGGAACGACCGCGGGTCGTCGGGCGCGGTGATGGTCTCGCCGATGGTGATGTCGTCGATCCCGGCAAGGCAAATGATGTCGCCGGCCGCGGCCTGCTCCACCTCGACCCGCTCCAGTCCGTCAAAGACGAACAGCCTGGTGACGCGGGTTCGCGCGACCAAGCCATCGCGCTTCGACACGGCGATCTCGTCGCCGAGGGCCACGCGGCCGTTGACGATCCGTCCAATCGCGATCCGGCCCAGGTAGTCGCTTGAGTCGAGGTTCGCAACCCGTATCTGGAGGGCGGCCTCCGGGTTACCGCGAGGAGGGGGCAGCTGCTCGACGATTGCGTCGAGCAGGGGGCGCAAGTTCAGGCCGGCCTCGTCCGGATCCAGACTGGCAACGCCCGCTCTGGCGTTCGCGTACACGACCGGAAAGTCGATCTGCTGCTCGGTTGCTTCGAGGTCGATGAAGAGGTCATAGATCTCGTCGAGCACTTCCGCGGGCCGCGCATCCTTGCGGTCGATCTTGTTGATGACGACGATGGCGGGCAGGCCGTGCTCAAGGGCCTTTCCCAGGACGAAACGAGTTTGTGGCAGGGGGCCCTCGGAGGCGTCGACAAGCAGCAGCACGCCATCAACCATCGTCAGCGTGCGCTCGACCTCCCCGCCGAAATCGGCGTGGCCGGGCGTGTCGACGATGTTAACGATGCAATCGCGATGCCGGATGGCCGTGTTCTTGGCCATGATGGTGATGCCGCGCTCGCGCTCGAGATCGATGTTGTCGAGTGCGCGTTCCTCCACGCGCTCGTTCGCCCGGAAGACCCCGGTCTGGTGGAGCATGGCGTCGACGAGGGTCGTCTTGCCGTGATCGACGTGCGCGATGATGGCGATGTTGCGTCGCAGTGCGTTGGCGACCTCAGACTCGGCAGTCGCGGTCATGGGGTGTCTGGCTCGAGAGAATCAGTCATTCGTTCAGTGGGAACGGTGCGGCGCTGGTGTTTGGCTGGCCGCAGTCGCCAACGGGACTTCGCGTTTCATGAGCGAAGGTGCGCCGGCCCGAACCGCCCAGGGCCATTCTCCCCAACAACGGGATAACGGGCGACTCCGTTCGTCACCCAGGGAGCTGGCAGTGGGCGTTCACCCAGACTGGAAGGCGGGGATGACCTCCTGCGCCCAGGCTTCGAGCGCCTCCCAGTCGAGGGGCGGGCGGATGGCGATGTTGAGGAGGTCGCAGCCGAGGTCGCGGTACTCGGCCATGAGCTCCTTCGCCTCGGCGGGGGTGCCCATGATCAGGCCGCGCTCGCGCCAGGTGTCGATGGCGCCGCCGAAGACGGTGCGGGCGTGCTCCTCGGCGCGGGGGCGGGCAGCCTCGTTGGCGGCGAGGTGGAAGCTGAGGTTGACGCTGCGCTCGATCTCGTCGAAGTCGCGCTCCTCGCGGTCGCAGGCCTCACGCAGGACGCGGGAGAGGTGGCGGAACTGCCAGGGGGTCAGGTAGGGACCGTTCCAGCCATCGCAGAGGCGGGCGATCATGGGCAGCGTGCGCTTGCGGCCGACGCCGCCGCCCCAGATGCGCAAACGCTCCTGCAGGGGCTTGGGGTTGCAGCAAGCGTCGGTGAGGGTGAAGTGCTCGCCCTCGAAGTTGACGTGGTCCTCGGTGTGGAGCAGGCGGATGACCTGGATGCCCTCCTCGAGGATATCGAGGCGCTTCCCGAGGGGCGGGAAGGGGATGCCGTAGGCGCGGTACTCGTCCTCATACCAGCCGGCGCCGATACCCAGTTCGATGCGGCCCCCGCTGAGGTGGTCCATGGCGGCGAGGGCGTTGGCGAGCACGGCGGGATGGCGGTAGTTCATGCCCAGCACGAGCGAGCCGATGCGCAGGTTCTTCGTCTCGCAGGCGAGCGCGGTCATGATGGTCGTGCCCTCCCAGTAGTCGCCGTGGTTCTCGTGCACGAGGGGGGCTTCGTAAAAGTGGTCGGAGGCGTCGATCCAGTCGAAGCCGGCGGTGTCGGCCCAGGTCCAGAGACGGCGGAGCTCCGCCATCTCGATGTTCTGCTGGATCAGATGAACCCCAAACTTCATTTAACTGCTCCTTCGTCTGCTGCGCTTCGCTTCGCGCTCAAGACATCCGTTGTTCGACTGCTTCGCTTCGCTCCGCGCTCACTCCTGGGCTGGCGCCCCCCGATTGCCCCGATGGGGTGGCTGGCAGTCTATCGAGTTCCGTGACGGGCGGACGGGCTACGATGCCCGGCGGGAGGACGCCATGACCGAGATCGCGCACCGCTTCGTGGAGACGAACGGCATTCGCATGCACATCGCCGAGGCGGGGGAGGGGCCGCTGGTGGTGCTCTGCCACGGCTTTCCGGAGTCGTGGTACTCGTGGCGGCATCAGCTTGTGGCGCTGGCGGAGGCGGGCTTCCACGCTGTCGCGCCCGACCAGCGCGGCTACGGCCAGACGGACAAGCCGGAGGCGATCGAGGCGTACACCCAGCTCCACCTCGTCGGCGACATCGTGGGGTTGGTGGAGGCGCTGGGCGAGGAGGAGGCGGTGGTCGCGGGGCACGACTGGGGGGCGCCGGTCGCCTGGAACGCGAGCGTGCTGCGACCCGACGTCTTCCGCGCCGTCATCGCGCTGAGCGTTCCCTACAACGCCCGGGCGGGGGAGATTCCCCCCACGGAGGCGATGAAGCAGCGCTTCGGCGACCGCTTCTTCTACCAGCTCTACTTCCAGGAGCCAGGGAAGGCGGAGGCGGAGCTGGAGGCGGACGTGCGGCGCACGATGCGGATGCTGCTCTATGCGGCCTCGGGGGATGCGCCGGCGGGCGACGGTCTGGGGAGCCTGCCGAAAACCGCGACCTTCCTCCAGGGACTGGCCGACCCCGGCGACGACCTGCCCGACTGGCTGAGTGCGGCCGACCTCGATGTCTTCACCGGGGAGTTCGAGCGGGCGGGCTTTCGCGGGGGTCTGAACTGGTACCGCAACATCGACCGGAACTGGGAGCTGATGGGGGCCTTCAACGGGGCGAAGGCGACGCCGCCGTCGCTCTTCGTCACGGGCGACCGTGACCTGGTGGTGGCGATGTCGGGTCCGGGATTCCTCGACCGGCTGCGGGAGAGCGCGCCGAACCTGCGCGACGCATTGATGCTGCCGGGGGTGGGGCACTGGACGCAGCAAGAAGCGCCCGAGGCGGTGAACGCGGCGATGATCGGGTTCCTGCGGGGGCTGTAGGGGAGAGCCCTATTCTTCCTCGCGGTGGTGGCCGTTGGAGCGGGGGCAGACGTGCCCCTCGGGGTCGATGGGGGCGCCGCAGAAGGGGCAGGGCGGGCGACCCGCCGCCACAACCTCGCCGATCCGCGCGCGCAGGCGCTGGGCGATCTCGAAGTCGAATTCGAGCGAGATCGCCTCGCCTTCACCCTCGGTGGGGGCCTCAGCGCCGACGATGACGATGGTGCGCGTCTCCTCGTTCAGGCCAAACGAGAGACGGCCGGCACGGACATCGAGGTCAAGGTTCGCCTGGAGGGGGAAGACCGGCTCGGGTTCGCCGGCGGTGGGGCTGGGAGGCGGCGCGCCGGCATGCTCCAGCGTGGTCTCGATCGCCTCGCCGATAGCAGAGAGCTGTTCCTTCTCCATCCAGACGAAGGCGTAGGAACCGCCTTCGCTGATGGCGCGCAAACGGAAGCGGCGTTGTCCCGGCTGGCCCACGGCGTCGGCGGAGAGGTGCTGAACGGGCCCGAACTCGGTCAGGGGCATTACTCGCGATCCTACGCGAGGGGGTGGGGAACGTGCCTCTACTGGGTTGGAAGCGGCGACTGCCACCAGCCGGGGCGTTCGCTGACCTCAATGCTCACCACCCACTTCACCCAGTTGTAGCCACGACGCCCCGGGGCCACGAGGCGCACGGGGAAGCCGTGGCCCGTGCTGAGCCGCTCGTCGCCGACGTGCGTGGCGAGGAGGAGGCGCGGGGCGGCGCCGAGACCGAAGCGGCGGCTGAACCCGGTCGCCGAGGTGACGACAATGCTCCGGGCGTTCGCCGAGAGGCCTGCGCGGTCGAGGAGGGCGGTGAGGGGGACGCCGCTCCAGTCCTGCACCGTGTACCAGCCGCCCGTGCAGTCGAGGGTAGCGCGGCGGGTGCGGTCGGCGAGAGACGTGATCTCGCGGTAGTCCAGCGTGAACGGCTCCTGCACCGCGCCCCGGACCTCAAGGCGCCACTCGTCCACGGGGATGCGCTGGCGGCTGTCGGCGAGCCAGTTGGTCACGGGGTGGCTGTTGCCGGTGAAGCTGGCCTCCTCGCGGGAGCCGGTGAAGCGGCGGTCGGGGCCGGCCTGCGGAGTGGCGACGGCGAGGCCACGGGAGAGTGCGAGTCCGGCCCCACCGACGGCGAAGAGCCGCAGGACGGCGCGTCTGCCGGCGAAGGCGGCGGCGGGGCGCCTCGGCCAGCGCAGCGCGACGTGGAGGGCGAAGAGGGGCGCCAACGCCAGGGCGAGGATCGTGTGCAGCACAAGGGGGCGCATCTCGCCATAGATGGGGACGAGGAGGGTTCCTCGCCCGACGAGCAGCCACCAGAGGCCGGTCAGCAGGATTCCCAGGAAGAGCACGCCCAGCAGGGCGGGCGCGAACGACCAGAGGCCCGCGCCCCGGCGCACGAACGAGCGCACGACGATGCGCCACTTCCAGACGAGCAGGACGACGACGGAGAGGCCGCCCGCGCTGTGCAGCCAGAACACCCAGCGCCCCTCGGGGCTGCCGGCAAGGAAGCTGCCGAGCCCTGAGATCAGCTCCAGCAGGAGGAGGACGAAGAGCGTGAGATTGGTGGCGCGGGCGTTCATGGACCCCCCTGCCGCCCATCGCATCAGGGACCGGGGCGGCGCCAGCCGGGTCGCCTCCAGCCTACACCCGCGCGGGCGGGAAACGACGGGAGATCGCTACACTGCGGGAATGCAGGACGGCGGCCATGACAGGGACACAGCGGCGCTCGCAGCCGAGCGTCGCGAGCGGGCCGCAGCGCGCTGGAACCTCGACCGAGGCGTCGTGCTCGTGCCGGCGGGATTGATGCTGCCGATCGCGGGCACGGACCAGGTCCACGAGTACCACGCGCATCCGGAGCATCGCTACCTGGCGGGGGTGGGGCAGGCGGGCGGCGTGCTCGCGTTCGACGCGGGGGAGGGGTGGACGCTCTTCGTCCCGCAGCCGGAGGCGGGGGAACGGGTCTGGACGGGCGACGGCGCCTCGCTGGCGGGTATCGCGGAGGTAGCGGGGCTGGAGCGGGTGCGGTCAGCCTCGGAACTTGGGGGCTGGCTGGAGCGGCGGCGGGGGGAACCGCTCGCCGTCATCGGGAACGATGACATCACGCTGCGGGCGGCGGAGTACGGAGTCGAGTCCTGGGCCAGCCTCGAGTTCGCGACGGACGAGGAGGAGGGGGAGCGCCTTCGCACCGTTGTGGCGGAGCTGCGTCGGGCGAAGGACGCGGGCGAGCTCACGCTGATGCGGGAGGCGGCGGCGGCCACGCATCAGGGGCACATGGCCGGGCTGCGCAAGGCGCGCGTGGGCATGTCGGAGCGCGCCCTGCAGATCGAGATCGAGGTTGAGTTCTTCCGGGCGGGGGCGGAGCGCACCGCCTACGGCTCGATCGTCGGTAGTGGGCCGAACGCGGCGACGCTGCACTTCGCGCCGACCGCGCGCGAGTTCGGCGAGGGCGAACTGATCCTCGTTGACGCGGGGGCGGAGGTGGGTGGCTACGCGAGCGACGTGACCCGCACCTATCCCGTCGGGGCGCGCTTCGAGGGCGTACAGCGCGACCTCTACACGCTCGTGCTTGGGGTGCAGGAACGGGCGATCGCGGGAGCGAGGCCGGGAGTCGAGTACAAGAACCTGCACCTCGCCGCGAGCGTCGAGATCGCGCAGGGGCTCGTCGATCTCGGGCTGCTGCGGGGCGATGCGGAAGGGCTCGTCGAGCGCGACGCACAGGCGTTGTTCTTCCCGCACGGGCTGGGACACATGCTCGGGCTGGCAACACACGACGCCGGAGGGTGCCTCGAAGGCCGAGAGCCGAGCGACCGCCCGACCCTGCGCTACCTGCGGGCGGACCTGCCCCTCCAGCCGGGCTACGTCGTCACGATCGAGCCGGGCATCTACTTCATCCGCGCACTCCTGGAGGACGCGGACCTGCGGGCGCGCTACCACGACGACGTGGCATGGGAGCGTGTCGACGCGCTGCTCGACTTAGGCGGTATCCGTATTGAGGACGACGTGCTGGTGCGGGAGGAGGGGCCGGAGGTGCTCTCGGCGGAGACGCCGAAAGCACTGGAGGCGATCGAGGCGCTGCGCGGGGAGGCGTTGCAGGCATGACCGCTCCGTTTGCTCGCATCTCCATCGAGCAGGTCGCGCGCTACCCGCGACCGGGTATGGGCGGGCCCGCGCGCTGGTCGTTCACGCCCGACGGGAGCGGCATCACCTACCTCGCCAGCGAGGGGGGCGGCCTGGTGCGGAGCCTCTGGCTGTACGACATCGCGAGCGGCGAGCGCCGAGCGCTCGCGGGTCCGGCGGGTGGGGGCGGGCCGATCTCGCGGGAGGAGGAGCTGCGCCGCGAGCGGGCGCGTCTGCGAGACGTAGGCGTGACCGACTACCGCTTCGCGCCCAAGGCGCCAGAGCGCACGATCCTGCTGCCAGGCGGCGCCGGTCCGCGCCTGATCGTGGGCGAGAGCGAGCCGGTGGCCGTCGCGGGGGCGGAGGGGGCGATCACGCCCCGGCTCAGCAACGACGGCGCCCAGCTCGCGTTCGTGCGGAACGGGGAGCTGTACGCACTTCCGGCGGGGGGCGGGGAGGCGCGGCAGCTCACGACTGGCGCTGAGGACGGTTTCACGAACGGGCTCGCCGACTTCATCGCGCAGGAAGAATTCGGCCAATCCGACGGCTTCTGGTGGTCACCGGACGGCTCCCGCATCGCCTTCGTGGAAGTCGATGCACGCCACATCCCCGACTATCCGATCGTCCACCAGGGGCAGGGCAAGCTCGACACGGAGCACCATCGCTACCCCTTCGCGGGGGCGCCAAACGCGCGCGTGCGGCTGGGGGTGGTAGCGGCCGATGGTGGCGACCCCGTCTGGATGAACCTCGGAGACGAGGACGACGTCTACCTGCCGCGCGTGCTCTGGCGGCCCGATGGGGTACTCGCCGGGGTTGTGTTGAACCGCCAGCAGACCGAGCTTCGCCTGCACCTCTTCGACCCGGACACCGGCGCGGTGCTGCGCACGCTCGGGGAGCGCGGCGAGCCGTGGCTGAACCTCGGCGACTTCCGCTTCCTCGACTCGGGCGAGTTGCTGTGGTCGAGCGAGCGCAGCGGTTTCCGGCACCTCTACCTGTACGACGCAGACCTGGCGTCGTCAGGGCAGCTAACCGAGGGGGAGTGGGTCGTGACGCGCGTCGTGGAGGTGGACGAGGCAGGGCGGAAGGTGTTCTTCAGCGGGACGCGGGAGGGGGCGATCGAGCGGCACCTGTACCGCGTGGGGTTGGACGGTGGGGAGGTGGAGCGACTGACGTCCGGGGCGGGGGTGCACGGCTGCACGGTCGCGCCGGACGGGGAGACGTTCGTCGACACGTTCTCTTCGCGGGAGCACGCCGCCATGACGACGCTGCGGCGCACGGATGGGGGCGATATGCTCGCGACGTTGTTCGAGGAGTCGGGGATGACCGCCTCGGAACAGGGGTTGCGTCCTCCCGAACTACGCGTAATGGCGGCGGCAGACGGGACGCCCATGTTCGCGGCGCTGTACCGGCCGGAGGGCGAGGGGCCGCATCCGTTGGTGGTGTCGGTGTACGGCGGGCCGCACGCGCAGCGCGTCATCGACGACTGGGCGCTGACGGTCGACCTGCGGGCGCAGTACCTCGCGCAGGCTGGGTTCGCCGTGCTGGCGGTCGACAACCGGGGGAGCGCCAACCGCGGACTCGCTTTCGAGGCGCATCTGCACCGGCGGATGGGCACGATCGAGGTCGAGGACCAGGTAGCAGCGATACAGCAGCTCGTGGGGGAAGGAATCGCCGACGGCGAACGCACCGGCATCTACGGGTGGAGCTACGGCGGCTACATGACTTGCATGTCGCTGATGCGCGCGCCGGATGTGTTCCGCGTGGGGGTGGCGGGGGCGCCGGTGGTCGACTGGGATGGCTACGACACGGGCTACACCGAGCGGTACATGTCGACGCCCCAGGACAACCCGGAGGGGTACCGGGACGGAGCGGTCACGACGCACGTGGAGGGGCTGGCGGGGAAGCTGCTGCTAGTCCACGGGATGGTCGACGAGAACGTGCACTTCCGGCACACGGCGCGCCTCATCACGGCGCTGACGGCGGCGCAGAAGCCGTACGACCTCCAGCTCTACCCGGAGGAGCGCCACATGCCCCGCGACGCAGCCGGGCTGGAGTACATGGAGCGCCGGCTGGTGTCGTACTTCGAGGAGCACCTGCTGGCGTAGCGGGAACGGACGGGGTAATTCGGGCGATGCGCCCCTATGTTGGACGTCCGATGCGGTTGTCGTTCGCAGCAAGGCGACTCGGGGGACTTGCCGTCGTGGCGGGGGCGCTGCTGCTTGCGTCGGGCTGCGGGGGCGGGGAGGAGGCGATTCCCCCTGCCACGGCAACACCGGAGCCGTCCCCCACGGCGACGGCTCCGGCAGGCCCGACCGCGCCTGCTACCGCGAGACCGGCGCCATCTCCATCTCCTTCGGCGACATCCGCACCCACTTCGGAGGCGCCGCCGGTCACCCCCACTCCCTCGACCGTGGCGACACCAACGGCAGCGGCGACACCGACTACTTCAGCCTCGCCGGCGGCGACACCCGCCCCAACCCCCAGCCCGACACAGGCAGTCGCGCTCCCACCGGGTGCACCGCCGTGCCTTCCGGAGTCCGCCACTCCAACCGCCGAATCCGCAACAAGACCAACGACCACCCCTGCGGAGCCAGCAGCAAGTGGGCGCTGGCAGCCGGCAATCCACGAGATCGACACGGACCATGAGGACCTCGGAAGCGTGGAGTTCGAGCGCGGGGAACCAATGGTGCTGACCCTCACGCGGGATGCGGGACTGTTCTTCCTGGATATCGAGACGGGCGCGGTCGAGGGCTGGACGGCGTGCGGCAGACCCGCTCCCTCACCGGGGAACCGCTTCGTGCTGCTTGAGTCACCCAAAGGGATACGGCTGATCGACCGCCTGGAAGGTCGGACATTCGCGTGGGACTCGCCGGAGTTGTCACTGGTCCGTCGGATCATTCCGCGGTGGCCCATGGGGGACTACACGCCAACGCTCCTTGGGTGGGGGACGGGAGCGAGTGAGCACCTGATCTTCAGATGGGGCAATGCCTTCGCGGTGGTCAATGCGTCCATCGAGGCAACCGCCTGGTTCGAGCTTGATGACATGGTCGAGGGAACGGTAGCCCCCGGACTGTGGCTGGCGCATCCCGAAGGGAAGTACCTCGCGCGATACCAGTCCTCCGGAACCCTCACCTCCATCAACCTCATGACAGGGGAACACAGGAGCGCGGAGATTCCAGCCCCCCCTCGCTACAGCCGCCGGGTGGAAGTTCAGACCCTCAGCGGGGGAGAGGGGCTGGCGGCAATCTCCCACGACGAAGGGAAGAGCACCTGCATCGTCACAAGATTCGGTTGGGACCTCGCCGTCCTGTCCGAAGCCTCGATGTTGTGCATCCAGGCGCCTTGGCTCGGGGTGGACCTGTCGCCCGACGGGAAGTGGGTGGCCACGGTGACGCTGCTGCTGGGAAAGGAGCCTGCCGATCCAGGCGTTTGGCAGAAGCTGGCCATCACATCGCTGTTTGACACCCTGACAGGCGAGGAATTCATGCGGGTCCACGGAGCTCTTCCCTCGCACGACGCCCTTGCAGTTCACGACCACCGCAGCCGCTGGCTCGCGGACAGTTCCGGTCTCGTGCTCCAAACGCGGACCGAAGCGCGCGTCCTCAACGTGGACGGCTCATGGGGCACCCGCTTCGACGGACCCGAATCAGTCTTCGGACTTGGCTTCGTCATCCCCTCCTCCGACGATCCGGCTCTCTTTGACCGGCCTCTGCATCTCATCTATCAGCCCTGTGCGCTCGACGACGCGACATGTCGCATGCTGAGCGCGAGAGTGACGGACCCTGAGCGGGAAATAGCTACAGCGCAATTAATCCTGCAGGCCGCCCCCAATGCTGCCTGGAGAGGCGGCCCAGGGTGGACGAGGGGGGTCTTCGCCGGAGCCTACAACAGAACATCGTGGGGCCTCTCCAGCGGGGAGCTTCGCGTTCATCTCACCTCGGGCGGCCCCTACGAGGGTTTGGGCTACATCCCCTCGCGGGAGCCACGGGTCGAGCGGCCGCCCTTCTTCGATGCGACCACGCTCACGGTCGCGACTGGCGACTCGTGCCAGCACCTGCGCGCGTGGTTCGATGCCGAAGCAGCGAGTCTCGCGTGCTTACCGGCGAAGACGGTTGTGGAGTCAGTGAAGCCCCCTCCCAATAGGGATGGCTACGTTCACGGCGACCGCAGCAGCCATCTCACATGGAGCTACGGCTACTGGATACACGTTCGCACCGACGAGGGGCTCGATGGCTGGATGCACAGCGATGACCTGACCGGCTGGCGGCCGTAGCGGGGCGGAGATGCTGGGCCTATCCTCTGCGGCAGTCTTCAAACGCGAGGAGTGAGCGATGCCGTACGCCCGACCGGAGCTGCTCGCGGAGCCTGACTGGCTCGCAGAGCATGCGGACGACCCGCAGGTGCGGATCATCGACTGCGCGACGCTGGAGGCGTACCGCCGCGCCCACATCCCGGGGGCGGTCCACCTGCCCGTTCACTACTACATCAAGGAGCAGGGCGAGCGCGAGGGCGGCGCGGGCATGTATGTGATGCCGCCGGACGAATTCGCCGCGCTCATGAGCGGCCTGGGGGTAGACGCCGACACCACGGTCGTGACGTACGACGACAACAACGCGCTCGTGGCGTCGCGGCTGTGGTGGGTGCTGAACTACTACGGCCACACGAAGGCGAAGGTGCTCAACGGTGGCTGGCATCGGTGGCTGACAGAGGGAAGGCCGGTGACGTTCCACGGCGCGCGACCGGAGGCGCGGACCTTCGAGTCGCACACGGTTCCGGAGCTGCACGCGAGCGCCGAGGACCTGATAGCCGAGCACGACTCGCCTACCTGCACGGTGCTCGACGTTCGCAGCGACGGCGAGTGGGACGGCTCGAACGCGCGCGGGAACAAGCGGGTCGGGCACGTGCCGGGGGCGCGGCGCCTCGAGTGGACGCGGCTCGTCGAGCGCACGGATACGCGCCGCTTCCTGCCGGCGGAGGAAATGCAGGCGCTGTTGGAGGAAGCGGGGGTGGTTTCGGGGGCGCGCACGGTCACGTACTGCCAGGGGGGCATTCGGGCGGCGCACTCCGCCTTCGCCCTGACTCTGCTGGGTTACGAGGACGTGCGCGTGTACGACGGCTCAATGTACGAGTGGGCGAACCGCGAGGACACGCCGCTCGTCACGTAAACGGGCGGCTGGCGCGGCTAGATCGCAGCGGTCTCGGGTTCGGAGGTCTCGGCCTCAGTCGCGGTCGGCGGCTGCGCGTGGAGCAGCGCCTCAAGGGTGAAGCCGAGGTCGCCCGCTTCGCAGAGATGGCTGCAGTAGGTCATCTTGAGGGACGCGCTGGAGGACCTCCGCCAGTCGTAGCGGAGACTGCAATGGACGCACGTCTTGATGTGCGCCAGGTTCATGCCTTCGCTGCCCGGTCCGATCGCACCACTCATCGCAGCACCTCTCCGGGGGCCGCTGACCGCGACCCGCACGTCCAGCGTAGAGGGCGGTTGTGGCACGCGCCAGTGGCGAACGCCGCCGAATGTTACGGGATGTTTTCGATTTTGCGGCTGACGGGCGCGCTGGCCCACCCGCCGAGGACGGCGGAGAACTTCCCCGCCTCGCTTCCGGCCACGACCATGTGGATGAACTCGGGCCCGCGGAACTTCGAATACAGCTTGTCGAGCTGCTCCTCGGTGGGGCCGTCGGGGCCGAACTGGGAAGGTTCGATGCCACCCGCGTCGGGGGTGGCGAGGCGGTCGCGCAGGGGCATGCTCGTGACTTCGATGATGTAGTCGCGCACCTGCTCCTTGCTCCAGCGGTCGCGCCAGATCGTGTCCGCGTGCTCGGGGCAGACGACGAACAGGACGTGGCCGGTGGGCGTGCGGGCGTTTCCGACGGCGGCCATCGTCAGGCCGAGGATGCCGGTGAGGGCGCGGGCCGTGCGGGCCGTCTGGTCGACGAGGAGCTGGGGGCCGCTCGTGGCGGGGAAGACGGTGACGACGCTGTCGTCGGCCTCGAAGCCCTTCTCGACGTGCATAGGCTCCCAGGGGCTGCGCTCCTCCCACTCGGCAAAGGAGAGGGTGTACTTCATGGGGGTGCCGAGGGTGGAGCGCTCGGTGCCGCCGGGCTTCGCGCCGCCCACGTTGCGCATGACGAGGCGGAGGGCGCGGCCAATGGCGGCGTTGGCGCGAGTCCCCTGGCCGAGCGCGCCCAGCCGCATGTTCATGCCGATGTGGTGCCGGATGGGTCCGTTGACGACGACCGCGGGGGCGGCTCCCATCGTGGTCGCCCACACGCCGTGGGCGTTGAATTCCTCGGTGACGCAGGCCTCGACGGCGGTGATGACCACGGGCAGGTACTCGGGCTTGCAGCCGGCCATGACGGCGTTGATTGCGACCTTCTCGACGGTCGCCAGACCCATGTTCGGGGGAAGGACGGCGACGAGGTCCTGGGCGTCGCGGGTGGTGCCTTCGAGCATGCGCATCACACGCTCGGGGGTGGGGGGAACGACGGGGAGGCCGTCGGTGAGCCCCTGGTCGAAGAGGAACTCGTGCAGGTCGTCGCCGGCGCCGATGTCGATGCGGCGGGCGCGGAGGGGGCTGCCCTCGGCCTCGGCGGCGAGCCGCTCGGCAATGCCCGGCTCGACGGAGCGGGAGGCACAGCCGGGGCGCGAGTCGGGGTAGGCCTCCCAACCTGGGTCGGGCGCGTCGATACCCGCGATGGCGGCAAGCTCGCCAAAGAGCGACTCCCAATCCTCGCGGCCAAAGCCGACGAAGCGCGTCTGCTCCTCGCCGTCAGGGCCGGCGAGGATGAGGGTGGGGACCGTATCGAGGTCGTAGGCGTACGAGGCGTGCAGGGCGCTGTCGTCAAGCATGGGGGCGGTGAGGGCGTGGCGGTCGACGAGGACGGCGTTGCCCTCGGCCTCCTGCCCGATGGCGAGCACGTCGACGGCGTCGCCGAAGGCCTCGTGCGCGGCCTCGATGAGCGGCATTGAGAGGCCGCAGGTGGGGCAATCTTCCTTCACGAAGGCGAGCAGGGACGGGCGACCGGAGGGGAACGCGCGCTCGCGCCCGTCGCCGTCGGTGAGGGTGAAGGCCGGAAGCTGGGGCATGGTCACCTCCCTGTTGGACTGCGGGACATTGTAGGGCGGCGGCCCAGCGCGTGATCCGAACCCGCTCCAGCGACGTGCGAACGGCCGGGGTAATTCAGCCTTCCCGTTGCTACAGTGGCTCCATGTCAGCGCGGCGACTCGGCCCCCCGCCCCATCGCGACAGGGACGCGCCCGCCGAGGGGCGCGTGCCGCGACGGCGTCCGTTTGTGCGGGGGGGAGCGGGCGTCGTGCGGTCGGCGGCCGTGGCGGCGGTGACGGTCGCGCTTGTCGTGGAAGGGTGCGGCGGCGGGGTCGCGCCCGGCCCCGTCCCGACGCCAGCCACCGAAACCCCGCCGCCCACGTCTCCGGCCACGCCGGCGCCGGCAGCCACGCCCACGCCCACCGCCACCACCACCGCGACTCCCACCGTGGCCGCGACACCGACCTCCAGGGCCACCGCGACTCCCACCGTGGCCGCGACGCCGACCTCCAGAGCCACCCCGACTCCGGCAGCCACACCCACTCCCGATGCCACCACCGCCTTCCGTTACGACACCTACGACACCGCCGGCGCGGTCGCGACAGCGGGCAGCTACGCCTTCCTCTCCGGCGAGGACGGCGCGAGCGTGGTCACGACCTACGAGGGCCTGCGCGACGGCACCACGACCGCGCTCCTCATCCACAAGTCCGACGCCGACGGAACGTCGCAGGCGGATGTTTACGGCGAGGTGGCTGAAGGCCACCTGATTGAGTGGCTCAAGACGGACGACTGCTTTGTGCGCTACCGCGTGACGGACGTACCGGCTGCTGAGGAGACTGCGGCCCATCGCGAGTTTGGCGTGCGCGCGGAGACGTACGTCTTTCAGGGCTGCCAGGCGGGCTCGCTGTCGGCGGGTGGGAGCGAGGGCGCATCCGGGACAGCGACGACGGCGATGACCTTCACCGTGGCTACGGAGTTGCCGTTGGAGCACCTCGGCGGCGCCAACCTCGCGGACTTCGCTGTCGTGCATGGACCGTGGCAGTTCGCGCCCGGCGCGTCTCGTGAGCCCGGCATGCGCGCGCAACCGCGCGGGGACGTGTCCACCAAGCCGTTTCTGCGTGTCTCGGAAGATGCAATCGAGATAGAGCGACGGACTCGCACCCTGCGCACTACGGAGCTGAACGTGGCGCGTGGCCTGCCCGCCTGGCGCGAACCAGCAGCGGGCGCGCTGCCGACAGACTGGACGTTCGCGCTCGCGTTGGGTGGGGAGGCGAACGGGTACAACTACGCTGGCTACGCGGCGGTCTGGACCAACGCGGACGGCTATACGCGGGTCGAGATCGAGGGCGACTACGTCCTTGATGGGGATCGCGGCGGGGCATCTGTGTCCAGCTATACAACGAACCAAAGAAAGCTGGTCGTGAAAGAGCTGCGCACCATCGCGGGTCGCCCGGCGTGGGTGACTTACAGCCCGCTTGGCGCTCAACACAGCGCGTTCTTTCCTGTCAAGGTAAGTGTCTACGATGCGGCGACAGAGTCGGTGTACAGGGTGCAGGGGACCGGTGGCAGCCTCTTGGGGGGGCCTTCCGCCGCTGAGAAGGTGGTCGCGATCGCCTGCAGCCTGTTCTGGAGCAAGAGCGAATGCGCGCAGCCGTGAGTGGCGGGCTCGCCACCGTCGCGCTCACGCTCCGAGGCCCCGGTGCGTGACCTGCGCCCGCGCGTTCGCGAGAATAGGGGCGCCCGGCGGACGGCCGGGGCCTGAAGGAGGCGCGGATGATTGGGACGGAAGCGTTCGACCGGTTCGTAAGCGAGCACCGTTGGGCCGTCATCACGACGGTGCGGAAGAGCGGCCAGCCGAGCAGTTCGGTGGTGGCGTACGCACGCGAGGGCGACACGCTCGTGGTCAGCACGACCGCGCCGACGCTGAAGGTGCGCACGCTGGAGCGAAACCCGCAGGTGACGATCACGGTCTTCAACGATGCGGCGCCGTTCAACTTCGTAACGGTCGAAGGTCGGGCGGAGATCGAGCGCGAGGGACTTGAGCCCGCCACGCACCTGGTCTTCGAGAACATCAAGGACTCTGGCTTCACCGAGCCGGAGGACCTGCCCACCTGGCTGGAGACGCAGCGGCGCGTGATCGTGCGCATCCACGCGGAGCGTGTTTCAGGCGTGATCCGCTAGACGCAACACAATCAGGAGGAAGCGATGCCGATTACGTTGGAAGCAGGCGACACCGCCCCGGACTTCGAGCTCCAGGACCAGGACGGGAAGACGCACCGGCTGCAGGACTACCGCGGTCAGACCGTGGTGCTCTACTTCTACCCGCGCGACAACACGCCGGGCTGCACGAAGCAGGCCTGCGGGTTCCGCGACAACCATGACGACATCGGGACGGAGGGCGCGATCGTGCTGGGCGTCTCGACAGACACCGCCGCCTCGCACACGAAGTTTCGGGAGCAGTACGAACTTCCTTTCCCCTTGCTGGTGGACGAGGACTCGAAGGTGTCGACCGAGTACGGCTCGTGGGGGGAGAAGACCTTGTATGGCCGCAAGAGCATCGGCATGACGCGTTCGACCTTCGTTATCGGGCCCGATGGCGCGTTCACAAAGGTGTGGAAGCGAGCGAAGGCCGCCGACAACGCCGACGCCGTCCTGAAGCTGCTGCGCGGGGCGTAGGGTAGCTGCGGGAGCACACATGACGGACCAGCCCGCAGGAGGCGGACGCGAGGGCGTCGAAGGGGTCGCGGGGGGCGACGGACCGCGGCGGGGGGCGCTGCGCGGGTCGCGCACGTGCGTCATCGCCGACCACCCGCTGGCGGCAGCGGCGGGCCAGCGGGCGCTGCACGACGGCGGTAGCGCCGCCGACGCAGCGATCGCGATGGCGTCGGTGCTCACCGTGGCCCAGCCATACATGAGCCACCTGGGTGGCGACTCATTCGCGATGGTGTACGACAGCGCGAGCGGGGAGGTGCGGGCGCTGAACAGTTCAGGTCCCGCGCCGGAGAGCGCGAGTGCGGACGAGTACCGCAAGCTCGGCGGCGTACCCGATACGGGGGCGCTCGCGGTCACGGTGCCGGGGTGCGTGGCGGGGTGGGGGGCATTGCACGAGCGATACGGCCGGCTGCCGTGGGCGCGGGTGCTGGAGGACGCAGAACGGGTCGCGCGGGAAGGATTCCCCGCTTCGCGGGCGCTCGCGCGAGCCGTGGCGGTCGGGCGGGGGCGCGTCTACCCCGCGGGCGCGTTCAAGACCACGTTCGGGCACGTGGCCGGGGACGGGGGGCAACTCGTCGTACAACCGGAGCTGGCTCAGACGTTCCGGGCACTGGCGGAAGGCGGCGCGGCGGCGTTCTACGAGGGCGAAGTCACGGACGAGTGCCTGGCCACGCTGAACGGGCTTGGGGCCGCGTTCACACCCAACGACTGGCGCGCTCCCGCCGAGTGGACGACCCCGCTGGCGGTCGACTTCGGAGGGTTGCGCGTGCACACCCAGCCGCCTCCCTCACGCGGGCTCGTAACGATGCTTGCGCTGCGGCGACTGGCGCGGTCGGAGCGGGACATCGGCGCGCAGGTCGAGGCGTTGCGCGGAGCTTTCGCCGCCGTCGACGCTGAGGCGGGCGACCCACGCGTCACCGGCTTCGACGCAGCCGCGCTGCTGCGCGCGGGCGGGGCGACAGCGCGGGCCGGTGCGGGCAGTCGGGGTGACGGCGACACGACGGCACTCGTTGCGATCGACGCGGATGGGAACGCGGTCTCGCTGATCCAGTCGGTATTCTCGGCGTGGGGAAGCGGGGTGCTGTCCGCCGGCACTGGGGTCGTGTTCAACAACCGGATGAGGGGCTTCAGCCTCGAGAAGGGGCACCCGAACGAGCTCGCGGGCGGGAAGCGACCCATGCACACGCTCCACAACTACATCGTCACGTCACAACCGGACCTGCCCCTCGCTGGCGAGCCGGAGGGGCCTCGCGACGGCGAACTTGTCGCCGTTGGGGGGACGCCGGGGGCGCACCGCCAGCCGCAAACGAACGTGCAGGTGCTCGACGCCGTCCTTCGCGAGGGCACAGACCCGCAGGATGCACTCGACGCGCCCCGCTGGGCGCTCGATACGGACGGCTCGCTCTACGCGGAGGCGCGCACCCCGGACACCCTCGGGGAGGCGCTACGGAGCGAAGGGCTGGCGTTCGAGCCGCTGGCGGCATGGGATGGCTGGACCGGTCGGGCCTGCCTGGCCGTCCTGACCGGACAGGGGATCGCCGCCGCCCACGACCTGCGCGGCGAGGGGCTCGCCATCGTCGGCTGAGCGCAAGGGGCCGCCGCCGTAGACTCGGCGGCGGAGGGTACCCCATGGAGGCTCAGCTTGAGCGATTCATCAAGCAACAGCGCCCCGACGCGCAGTCGGTGCGGGTCGAGAACTTCCAGTTGCTCGCGGGCGGCTACTCGCAGGAGACCTACAGCGCGGACGCCGTGATCGAGAGCGGCGGGAGCACTGAGCGGCTGCCGCTGATCGTGCGCCGGGACCCGCCGCCGGAGATCGACATCCTGCCGACGAACCGGCGTCTGGAGTTCCTCATCACGCAGCGGGTGGGGGAGCGCACCAACATCCCCGTGCCGAAGGCGCACTTTCTTGACGAGCAGGGCGCGGCCCTCGATCGGCCCGCGATGGTCATCCAGCGCCTCGGCGGGAGCGCCGACCTGACCCCGCTGTTCGCGCCCGGCAACGAGGACGAGGCCGAGGCGGTCGCGACCGAGTTCTGCGAGCGGCTCGCCGAGTTGCACGCGACCTCGCTCGACACGCTCGACCCTGACGGCGAGATGCGGGACGCGCGCAACGTTGGCATCGATGCTTCGAGCTGGGAGTCGTACATGACGAGCTCGATGGAGTTCTTCATGGCAAGCTACCACCAGATCGCGTTCGACCCGCTGCCGGTCTTCTACGACATGTACGCGAGCCTCCCGAACCGGCTGCCCACACCCGTGCCCCTGGCAATGTGCCACGGTGACTACCAGCCATCGAACTTCCTCTACGAAGACGGACGTATCACGGGCATCATCGACTGGGAGGCGGCGCATGTGGGCGACCCGCGGGAGGACATCGGCTGGCTCTGGCAGCTCTCGGCCATCACGGGCTTCGACCTCGCGGGGAGCGTCAAAGCGGACGGAGGCTTCCTACAGCACTACTCGAAGCTGAGCGGCATCCCCGTGACGATGGAGGATGTGGGCTTCTTCCAGATCTTCTCCTCGGCCTCGCTCGCCTCGCCCATCCTTGACGCGGTGCGGCGGGGGCTCAACGGGGAGAGCCAGAACTTCCTGAGCACGTACATGCTGCAGCCGCTGGTCGCGGCGCAGCCCGGCTACTGCGGGATCCTCGGGTACCCCGCGGCAGAGGAGTAGGCCTGATGTTCACGAACCCAAGTTCGGCGCGCGTGCTGGAGCTGATCCGCGAGAGCCTCGACCGCGATGTGATCCCGGAGCTGCAGACAAACGCCGCGCGCGTGACCGTGCAGATGATCCAGCAGATGCTGCTCTCGGTTCAGCGGCGCCTGCCAGTCGAACAGCAGTGGATGGCGGACGAGTGCAACCGCATGGCTCGCGTGCTGCGCGAGACGGGCGACTCGGCCCCGGCGGACGGGGGCGAGGCCGCGCAGGCCCTTCGCGCGATCGGCGAGCGGGCGGCGGACGCGCCCGCGTTCCCGGAGCTGCCCGCCTTCACGGCAATCAACGAGAGCTACCGCGAGTTGAGTACGCTCCTGACGGAGGCGCTCGGGCACCTGCACAAGCTCGACGGCGAGGGCTGGGAGGAGGCGCCGGAGCTGATCCAGAAGCTGCGCGCCTACCTGCAGCTGCGCATCAACCGCGACATGCAGGGCATCTTCGCGATGGACGCGGGAGGGTTACTCGGGCGGGGCTAGCGCCACGCGCGAGCGTGTGCGGCCCGGGGGTGCGACGATCGCCACCTGGAGGCCGCACCATGACCGTCACCCGCCGCGTCACCGTCGAGCGCAACCGGCTGCGCTTCGCCGCCGCCCACTTTGCCACGTTCCTGGGGGAGTGCGAGCCCCTGCACGGCCACAACTACGACGTGATGGTCGATGTGGAGGGCGAACTCACCGAGGACTCGTGGGTGTGGGACTTCGGCGAACTGAAGCGCATGACGAAGGCGATCGCGGACGAGCTCGACCACAAGTTCGTGCTCCAGCGCGAGAGTCGCGTGCTGACGATCGTGGAGGGCGAGCGGGACTGGGAGATCTCGTATGCGGAACGGCGTTATGTCTTCCCCAGGTCGGACGTGGCGGCGCTGCCAATCGACAACTCGACGGCGGAGCGGCTGGCGGAATGGTTCGCGGTGCGCCTGCGGGCGGCGCTGGCGGAGCGGGGGGCCATCAACATCAAGCGGCTGACCGTGGGCATTGAGGAAATGCCGGGACAGGCCGGTTGGTATACTGCGGAGTAGGCTCACGGACGGACTCCCCGTAGGACGGAGGGCGCCAATGTCGGTCGACTGGGACAAGACGATCAACGAGATCCTGGCGGGCACGCTCGCGTGCCAGGCCTGCAACGCGTTGGGCGACGAGATGATCGTGGGCTACACGCGCAGCACGGAGGCGGCCGAGTTCGCGGCGCGCTGCCAGGACTGCACAGACAAGTCGGATTGCGACGCGCGCAAGCTGGTGGTGGTGTGCGAGCCGTGCGCCAACCGTTATCGCGTGAACGGCGAACTGATGACCGAGGCGGGGTGGATGGGCGTCCAGTTGGACGAGTGCCGCCGCAACCTCGAGGAGTCGCTGGACTACCTCTCGACGTACTGGAAGGAAGAGGTAGAGGTCGACTACGCGGACATGTCGCGCCGGCTCGAAGAGGTCGACCCGGACACGTTCCGCGAGGAGGACGGCTGGCGGGCGCAACTCGAAGAGGAGTACTCGCGCATCCATCGCTGGTTCCGTGACCACCGCGTGCGCGTCCCCGATCCCGGCTGGCGCAGCCAATACGTCGAGGACGTGGTGGCGCTGGGTTACACGTCCAGGCTCGGCGACTGATTTCCGGGCCGGAGATAATGTTCCTTCCCGGACGATCAGCGCCGCGAGGGCTGGAGGCTGCGGGCAACAGGGGCTTTGCTATACTCGCTCGACGCGCGGAAGTAGCTCAGTGGTAGAGCGCCTCCTTGCCAAGGAGGAGGTCGCGAGTTCGACCCTCGTCTTCCGCTCCAAGCCCTCCCATGCCGCCCATCCTTGACCGCGCCCGCGGGACGGAGCTACCGTCGCAGGAGCCGAAGTGGCGGAATCGGCAGACGCGACGGTCTCAAACACCGTTGGGCGTAAAGCCCGTGCCGGTTCGAGTCCGGCCTTCGGCACCAGCCCTCACCACCACCCCACTGCCGAGTGGTGTAACGGTAGCACACAGGCCTTTGGAGCCTTTGGTCGGGGTTCGAATCCCTGCTCGGCAGCCACTTCGTACCGTACTCATAACCGGGTTGGTCAGGGCCACCTCCGCCGCATCCGCCCCGCCGATGGGGCTGTCGGGCGGGGTGGGGATGGTGTAGCGGATCGTCGCGGTCCCGGGCTTCACAGCTATCTCCTTCACGAAGGAGCGGATGAAGGCTCGAGACTCGGTGAGTTCGCTGGTTCGCAGGAATTCACTCATCTCCCCGGCAAAGGCGGTGATCGCCTCCACACTTTCTTGGAGCGAGCGCCTCGTGTTGCGACCCGAGCGTCGTCCCAGCTCAAGACCCCAGCTCGCGCTCGATTCGTGCGCGAGTGTCCCTAGCAAGCTGGTTGTGTTGCCGTTGCCACCCCTGTATATCATCGTCGATGAAAGAAGCTGCTACATGTCGCTTCGCTTCTAGTAACGTTTCCCTTTTGCGCTCCGGCGAAATCATAAGCTGAGCACTGACCGTTTCCTTGGATAGCGCATCGCCTAGTAGGAGCTCTGCCTGTGGGTAATTCGGACGTTCATTCAGTGCCATCTGAGCCTGGGTGACGGCGTTGGCGTAGTCGCCCTCGTATAGACTTACCAATCCCAAAGTGAAAAAGGTTGTAGAGAAACGTAACCCACCCTTGATCGCCTTTTCCAAAAGGTCCCTAGCTCGTGAGCGCTGATGCATCTTCCAATAAAAGGTTCCCAGACGGTCAAGAAGCATCGGTGCATCCCCCCACCGCCCTCGAGCTTCTTCAAGGATCTCGATACCAGCTTGCCAATTGGAACTGCTTGCGCTGTCCTCTGCGTCCGCGATGGCTCGTTCCACTTCGATCGCAACATTAGTGGCGATGGTTGCCGAAGGCTTCACACCCGCTTGTCGACCGATCTCCGCGCATAGCTGAGGCGACAATCGTTCGCGAGCAGCAATTGCGCTGTATTCGCTCAACTGTGGAGCGCTTATACGGTAGGCAGTCCTCTTTCCTTGAGTCGTAACGTCGATGAAAGACAGCTGCCTAAGCTTTGTTATCGCCTGAGTCAGAAGTTCGTCCTTTGGACAGACGGTCTTCAAGTCTTGGTATCGACGTGGTTCTCCTGATAGAGCAAGATAGTAGGCCACCGCAACAGACTCGTCGTTCATTGTGTCGAAAGACGTTTTGAATGAAAACTCTAAAAACTTAATCAATTCTTCACCTTGAAGTCGTTCAAGTGCCTCCGCTGTGGAACACCCCTGTCCGATAGCATTGCCACAGAATACCAGATAGAGAGGAACACCATCCGTCGCGCTAGCAATAGCCCCAAGGACCTCATCATCGTATTCATCAAGTATTGCACCATGTCTTGTTGCAGCTTTACGAATGAGTTCCACAGCAGAATCTCTCTCAAGTCCACTCAACAGCACGGACCGTCCTTGCCGGCGGTCATCCCGCGTGGTGACAATGGCTTTGCTGGGACGTGGTAAGTCATCGAGAAAGTCCCGTACTTCCTCCCAGTCTGAACCATCGATGGTTTCAAGATTATCGAGTGCAAAGAGAACCGGGGCCTTGCTGGCAATACTAAAGGCGTCTCGTCGCAACTCATCCAAGGGGCGGTCTGGAGTCCCCTCGTCCCCCGCGGCGACAAGTAGGGCTTCGTATATTTCGCGGGCTGTTCCAAAATGTTGGGACTTCGGCGCCATTGTCATGCCAGGAAGATAATTCTGTTTAGCCGTCAAGAAGATAAACATTTCAGGGGTAGGTGCTTCATTGGTCGCGCACTGGGCCGTCATTAACTCAAATGTAAATTGGTCAAGCAATGCCGTCTTTCCAACCCCGCCGATCCCGATTATGGATGCGACACGTGTGTAGGTGTCGGACCAAAATTCACTGAGGGCGCGAAGTTCAGTCTCGCGTCCTACAAGATTGGGATCTCTCACCTCACGGAGATTAGTTGCCATTTTTGTGAACGCCGCCACGGTAGGAGAATTAGTGGGAATTTCAGGGTAAAGGAGTTGCCTGTGTTGTTCGTCAATAGTCTGCGCCACTGTGCGGTCATACTTCTCCGCAACGCTCTGCATGGCGCCGATTCCGGCCGACTCTTGTGCGGCGTAGAGTTCCCGGCCGCCGGCATGCATCCCGGAGTTACGTAGCGCAAGAATGTTCAAAAAGTGTCGCTCGATAAAGGTCTTATCTCCAAAAATGGGAGCAAAGGTCGGCCAGTTGGTTCCGTTTATAATGAGGTGGAGAAGTTCTCCTAAGTCTGCGTATCCGATGAGATCCTGCGGTGTGGCGCTGCGGACCCCTGGCTTCTTGTTGGCTGTAGACTTCTCCCGCCAACCCTTGATCAAGGGACCACACCCTCGCTTCAACCACGGGGGGCCGTGGTATTCCTCGAGCCGGTGACGGACGAGTGCAACGAGGCTCCTTTCGAAGAGGGTCACCATGTCTTGGATATCGGAAACGTCGTCGTCAGGCCGGTCCCAGTGGAGTTGATACTCGTCGCTGGGGGCGAGGTCGGCGGGGGCGGGAGATTCTTCAGCAACTTCTGTGCCGTTGGTGTCCGGGTGCCCTGCGGGTCGTTGAGTGGACTCCTCTGAAGGCTCGGTTGAGTCTTCCGCCCCATACTCGCCAGGCGGGGGAGGCTCGGGTGCACTGGTGGACTTGAACGCTGGCTCTCCGACCGGCATGAGGGCGATTGGTGTTCCCTCAATCGGTGCTGTCAGCACACGCTTAACCTCTTCGGTCGGTCTTGGGTCAGCCATGAGCGTTTGAAGTCGCTGCAACTGTTTGCCCATCGGGACCCCAAGATCGTCGAGATATACGTCCAAGAGTTCATTAAGTCGGTCGACATCTCTCGCGAAGCCCCCAGGGCGGTCGACGACAATCGATCTCGTCAAGGAATCTGGGCGATACCCGGGGAATATTCGGGCCCAGTGCTGCTGCTTCCTGAAGGCACGACGAAACGCCTGGATGCCGACTGAACGAAGAAGCTGTTCAGCTACCTCGTACCGTGTCACTTCGCCCAGTTGCGCGGTCATGAAGCCCTCGATGCAGTCTGTGCCGGGCTCGACACGGGTTGACTAGCGGCGGTGGTCACTCCCCACACGTCCTTCGCAGTGACACATACCCTAACGACACAGGGCGTTGTGTTCCGAAGCCTTGAGGAAGCAAAGCAAACATTCTGCTGGGCCGATACCTTGAGGAAGGGTGCCAACTCGAATGAATATAGCAAGCTGAGACGGCCGCCGCGACATTGGCTTGAGCGGTGTGAGCTGCGCGCTTCGCCGAGTCGCGGAGGGAGCCCCGTACTGCGGGTGCCACACATCGTTCGCAACTGGCCTTGGACATGCTTGACTTCCCAACGCGACCGCCCGGGTAGATCCCTTGATGGGCCAAAGACCTACAACGCCACGGTCAGCTCGAAAGTTCGTCGTACAGTCTCCCTTGGCGACCCGCCGTACTTGGCGCCCCTACAACAAGACCTCCCAGCGGAAGGTTCGCAGTACAGTCTCCTTTCCCCAGCCAGCTTCCGGCGCCTCGCGACATGTCGTCGATCGAGGAAAAACGGCCCTTCAGGGAAACCATCCCCGCCTGAGGCGCGCATATCTCATCATGAACGGCATGGCGACCCGCTCGCGCGGCTGGCGGCGGAGAACGGCGGCAGGGACGCAATCGCGCACGTGCTAGCCTGCTCCGACGCTCCGCGAGGGCAGGGGCGCGAGCACGCTCGCGAGATGCCGCGGCGAGCGGGCTGCGACCTCGTCGTCGCTCGTGATTCCTTCCCATAGAATCGCCGGAATGGACCTTGATGCATTCCGGAGCAACACCGGCCAGGACTGGCTCACCGCGGCGCTGGCCGCCGTCATCACCATCGCGTTGCTTTGGCTGGTGCGCTGGGCGGCCGTGCGCTTCATCGAGCGCGGGCCACAGGAAGGGGGAGCGACTCCACTCCGGCGCTTCGTTGCGTCGATCGCGCGGCCGTCCCATCCCGCAGTCACTCTGGGAGCCGCCGTCTACTCCGCCTCCACCGTCATCACGATGCCGGAATACCTGGAACGATCCGTGCATGTCGTGATCGTCCTGGTAGTGGTGGCGCAGGTCGGGCTGTGGGGCAGAGCCGCCCTCACGTTCGTGCTCAGCCGGCAGAGCGAGCGCGACCCCGACTTCGCCACCCCCGGGTGATCGAGGCGATACGGTACATCGGCACGCTAATCATCTGGTCGGTGCTGGCCATCCTCACGCTCGACAACCTCGGGTTCGAGATCACGGCGCTGGTCGCCGGGCTGGGCATCGGCGGCATCGCGGTCGGACTGGCAGCGCAGAGCACCCTCGGCGATCTGTTCGCCTCACTCGCGATCGTGGTGGACCGCCCGTTCGCGATCGGCGACAGCGTGGCGGTACGGGATATGTCGGGAAGCGTCGAGCGAATCGGCGTCAAGACGACGCATCTGCGCAGCATCAGCGGCGAGCAGCTCGTGTTCAGCAACAGCGACATACTCAGCTCGCCCATCCGCAACTACGGGCGCATGGACGAGCGGCGCGTGGTCCTTGACCTCCGCGTCACGTACGACACCGCCCTCGAACAGGTCGAGGCGATCCCGGGCATGATCGAGGGGCGATAGGGGAGCAGTCCACGACACGCTTCGACCGCGCGCACTTCCGCGGCTTCGGGGAGTCGGCGCTGGAATTCGAAGCCGTCTACTACATGTTGACCTCGGAGTACGCCGTCTACATGGACACCCAGCAGGCAATCAATCTGGAGCTGCTGCGCCGCTTCCGCGAGGCTGGCGTCGAGTTCGCCTTCCCGACTCGCGTCGTGCACGTCTACGGCGAACTCTCGCCCTCGGCGGACTGAGCGCGCGGGTGGCCGCGAGCGGGCGCCAACTACCGGAGTTTCGCCTGACCGCGCACAATCGATCGAGGAGCGGAAGTCACTGCCGGGTGGTGTTCAGTGCCGGTCGAACTCGACAAGCAGGTCCCCCACCGAGCGGATGCTGCCATCGCGCTTACGCCCCCTGATGGTGTCCATCTGTGCCCCGGAGAGGCGCGGCGACTTCATCACGCGCAATAGCTCCTCGGCCCCCACGATCGCTTCCCGTCGCGCGAGTTGATAGCCGATGCAGAAGTGCCGGCCGAGACCGAACCCCAGGTGCCCGAAGAGGCCATCCCTGGAGTACCCCGCGCGCAGATCCCGTACCGAGTACAGGTCCCCGCGGAACGGGTCGAATCGGTTGGGTTCGACGAACACGGTTTCGTCGCGGTTCCCCGCGGCTAACCAGAGCCTCACTACGGCCCCGTACGGGATCAGCGTGCCCGCCAGCTCGACGTCACGGGTCGTGCCTCGATCCTCCCGGTGCACCGGGGGGGAGTGGCGCATGGTCTCGCTGAAGTAGTGGTCCAGCAGGCTATGGTCCGCCTCCAGCCTCGCCACCAGCTCGGGCTGCTGCAACACATTCAACCACATGTTGCCCATCGACTTGTCGGTGGTCTCGCCGCCGCCTGAGAGGAGGAGGGAGACAAACGTCTTGATGGCAGGGTCGGGAACGCCCTCCCGGATGAGGCGAGAGGTCAGGTCGTCTCCGAGGTTGCGGCGCCGCACCTCGAGGAACGGCGTCATGTACTCCTCGTACTCGGCTATGGCCTCCAGCGCGGTCGCGCGTGTGTCGTCCGCCCACCCCATCCCCATCATGAACTGCTTGTACCAGCGCTGGAACAGGAGGAAGTCTTCCATCGGCAGACCCAGCATCACCATGATCACGCGGATGGGGAGCTGGCTCGTGAACTCCTGTGTGAGGTTGACGTTCCCGCGGTCGGCGAACGTCTCGACGAGGGAGCGGGCCACATCCCGGACGATGGGTGTGAACGCGTCGAGTTTCCGCCCAACCAGGGCGTCGCCCACGAGATTGCGCTGCTCGGCATGCTCCGCGCCACCGAGGCTCAGCATCGTGGGTCCGAGCACACCATCCGTTTCGTAGCTGTGGGGGCGGGTTCCGAAGGCCTCCTCGTCTCGGAGCGTCTCTACCAGATCCCAGTACCGCGTGACATGCCACTGGTTGTGCAGGCGGTCGTGGTAGACCGGGTGGTAGGTGCGCAGCCTGCGGTAGAGCGGGTACGGGTCCGTCAGGAAGTCGGGGCCGTCGAACTCGCCCGCGTCGATGATCGCCTCGTCATCGGGCGTGGACTCTGCAGGTGAAGACGTGGTCAGCGACATGGCTTTCTTCCTCCGGTTCGCGCGCTATTGCTGGACGATGCCGATGCGGTGTCCTTCCGGACTGCTGATTTCCGCGTAGTGTGCGCCATTCGCGAGTTCGCTGATGGGCGTCACGATCGTGGCGCCAAGCTCCTGCGCCTTGTCGACCGTTTCCCAGAGATCGGCGACCCGGATGAAGACGCTGATGAACGGCTCGTCCCCGCGTTCCAGGGGCATAAAGGCTCCCCGTGGGTCGAAGTCCGCAGGTCCCTTGGGGTCGATAAAGGTTGGCGCGATGACGAAGTCTGACTCGTCGAAGTCCCAGTCGAACAGGGCGCTATAGAAGCGCCGGGACGCCTCCGTATCGGCGGTATTGATCTGGAACATCACGATGGGGCTAGGCATCAGTCGGGCCCCTCTCCGGAACCCCTCGACTTCTGGCGGCGGTCTTCTGGATATCGGGCGGGAGCCTCAGATCGCTTCCGTAGTGCTCCTCGAGGAAGCACTTCCCCTCGCGCATACTGAGGACCGCGAGACCCGGGTAGTCAAACTGCTCGCCGTCGTGGACGCCCTCGAAGCACCAGTGCACGACGATCCGATCTTCGTCAGCGAGGTACCACTTCTCCACGAGGGTCTTACCGGTCCACATCTTGTCGGCGCCGTCGAACGACTCCTGGGTGAATTGACTCGGAGGCCGGATGCTCCCGCCAGTGCCAGCATCGTCGGTGTAGAGAGCGGCGAGCTCGGCTGGTCGCATGGGCGTGCTCCAGGCGTTTGCCCAACGCTGCACGAACTCTCCGGCCTCGCTGTGGTCCATTCCAGATCCCCTTTCGTACCCTGCTTCCTCGGGCTTTCGCGCGGGGCGTGAGGCAGGGTGGCGGCGCTACCTCAGGCCGGAGTCGCCGCCCCGTGCCGGAGGAGGGCTCCAGGTGTGGCGCCGGTGCACTCACCATCCTCGAAGGTGATCTCGCCGTTCACCATGACCCACCGGTACCCGCGCGACCGCTGGATGCGACGCCATGAGCCGGCCGGCTGGTCGTGGACCATCTCGCGGGGGAGGATCTCCAGCTCGTCGAGGTCGTACACGATGATGTCTGCCGGCGCTCCCTCGCGGATCCAGCCACGGTCCTTGAATCCAGCGGCCAGGGCCGGATAGGCGCTCAGGCGCCAGTGGGCCTGTTCGAGGTCCATGATGTTGTTGTCCCGGGCGAGCGTCGCGAGGTAGTACGTCGGGTAGGTCGCCATTGTCAGGAACTTGGTGTGGGCGCCTCCATCGGACGTGCCTGGCAGGGCGAACGGGGAATTCGCGAGCCGCTTCATCTCAGCCATGTCGATCGCCTGCCACGGGGTGACATACGTGGTGTCGAGCTTCTCGCCGGCCACGTCGAGCATCGCGTCGACCACGTGCTTCTGCTCGCGCGCAGCCATCTCGGCGACGGTCAATCCCTCACACCACTCCAGTTCCCGCTCCCTGACGGACTCGACAGTCAACTGGGCGATGGTGCCCGCGAACGGAGCGCCTCGGTGCTGGCCTGCGTCGTACTCCGCCCGCATGGCCTGGCGCCGCTCTGGATCCCGTAGCTTTGTCGCTCGTTCCTCGACCGTGCCCAGGGTCGCCTCCCGCCAGATGGGGCTGTTGTCGTAGAGATTCCAGTCCTCCAGCGTGAACTCGTACCCGAGCGGGACGGTCACCGCCTGCCCGAATATCCGGTGTCCACGGGCATTCGCGTCGTTCAGCCACTGCATGACTTCGTTGTGGTTGCTTGTGGCCTGGCCGTGCTGATCCACGCCCAGCGCGAGGACGTTGTAGAGCACGGGCCTGCCACTGATCTCGGCGATTCGCTCCTGGATGCGGCGAGCCTCCTCCGGCCCGTAACCGCCATCTCCGGTGAGCTGAATGAACCCCTCTTGTCGTTTGCCCAGCACCTCCGCGAACACGTACAGGTCCTCCTCCGCCATGGTGTCGGTGACCATCGGGGTGCCGTCGTAGTCGAGCTGAACGCCGTTCTCTCCAGACCACTGCGTCGACCATCCACAGGCGCCTGCTTCGATCGCTTCGTCCAGGATCGCCGCCATCTGGGACTTCTCGTCACTGGTGGCCGGCCTGTTCTTGGCGGCTTCGAGCCCCATCACGTAGGTCATCACCGGGGCGAGCCCGACGTAGCTGAGTATGTTGACCCCCTTGGGGGTCGCATCAATGGCGTCCAGGAACTCGGGGAAACCGACCCAGGGCCAGGGCTTCGGCAGGCCCTCCCGCATCGAGTCCAGGGAGATTGCCTCGTTCCGTGACAGGGTCAGCATCGCCCGGTCGCGGGCCTCGGGATCCACCGGCGCCAGGCCGAACCCGCAGTTCCCGATGACCACCGAGGTCACGCCATGCCAGGACGACATGGTGCAATGGGGATCCCAGAAGACCTGGGCGTCGTAATGGGTGTGGAGGTCGACGACCCCGGGGGCCACGATCAGGCCCTCCGCGTCAAGGACAGTCTCCCCACTGGCTGCGGCAATCTTCCCAATGTGGACGATGCGGCCGTCCCGGATGCCTACATCCGCGACAAAGCGCGGCGTCCGCAGGCCGTCGATGATCGTCCCCTGCTTGATAACGATGTCGTAGTCAGCCATCTCCAACTCCTGGGGCGGCCACGGCAGGTGCTCGTCTGAGCGGGCACCTCTACAGGCCCGTCCACTGAAGAGATACCGGAGTAAACACTTACTCCATACGAGGTGTCAAGGCCCTCGGAGCGGCCCTACCCGGCGGGAAACACCCCGGGCTCTGCCTTGACCGCGGACAGAATCTCCCCGAACCTTTCCTTCCGGGTGGTGCAGGGAGCAGACGTGAGTGTGCAGCGGGAGGGTCGGTATGGCAGCGGTTCTCGGCAGAGAATCCTGGACGCTGCTGAGCAAGAGTTCGCGACGAAGGGGTATGCCGGATCCCGGATCAACGACATAGCTGCGGCGTCGGGCCTCAGTGTCCGCATGATCTACCACTATTTCGACGACAAGGCCGGGCTCTACGAGGCCGTTGCCCGGCACAATTTCGGCGAGATACTTTCGTCTATTCGAGATAGACAAATCGAAACCAGAGACCTGCCACCGATCGAAAAACTACGTGCTTTTGTCGAAGCAAACATACTCGCGTTCCAGGGACACGCCGGATATCTTGGATACTCCAGGTGGGAACTGGCATCTGGTTGGTCGGTCTTGAATTCTATCGCCATCGATGCGGACGAGGACATCATTTCACTTCTGAAGTCGGATTTCTGTGAAGCCATTCGTGATGGGGACATCGATCCAGACGTTGACCTCGAATTCTTCGTCACTACCGTCGCTACTATGGGATTCTGCTATAGCGGCATGCTCCCCAGAACACACGCTCGATTAGGCATCGCTCCCGAAGCGGAGACCAGCTCTCGGGAGCACGCAGCGAGAGTTGCGGACTTTGTCGTCCGAGGCGTGGCCCGCCGGGACACAGACAGCCAGGAAGACGAACTCGCCGAGGCCTGAAGAGCCGGTCAAGGCCCATACCGCTCCTGCCCCACGGCGCCGAGAGCGCCCCGCGTTGGCCCTCGTGACACCCACCGGTCTATCGGAGCAAGGTAACCAACTCCTCCCGATCGCAAGGGTCAGGCAGCGTCTGGCGAAGCGCCGACAATCGCTGCGGTGACCCCAAGCCCGCCTGCGAATGCCGCCCAAAAATACCTTGACACGTTTTATGGAATAAGTGTTTACTGACACCCGGCTGAATGCCGCCCTGGCTGAAGTCAGTCGGGAAGAGAGCGGGGGGTTCATGAGCTATTCACTCAGGTCAAGGCAGCGATTCAACCGACGGACCGTCCTGAAGGGAGCCGCCCTCGGCGCCGGTGGTGTGGCCGCAGCGGCCATGGTCGGTTGTGGCGATGACGAGGAACCACCGGAGACCGCGGAAGAGGCCACGGCCGAGAGCACTCCAGAGGCCACCGAGGCTGCGACAACCGCCAGGCCCACGGGGCCTCAAGACGGCAGCTTCTACAGCGCCCTCGGCGGCGGCACGTTCAGCATGGACCAGCACCGGGCGGTCACTGCCGGAGGCATCATCACCTACGCCTACGACGGGCTGGTGTCGTACGACGACATCAACGTTGGAAGCGTCCGTGGCGTGATGGCCGAGTCCCTGCCCGAACAGCCGGATGAACTGACGTACGTGTTCAAACTTCGTCCCGGCATCAAGTGGCAAAACAAGGCGCCCGCGAACGGAAGAGACTTCACGGCGGATGACCTTGCCTGGAACCTTCAGCGCCAGGTGTCCCGCGAACTGAGCAACGGCGACATTGGGACGGACTTTGCCCTGTACGGCACCGTCTACCGACACGTCGATAGCTTCGAAGTCGTTGATGATCAGACCCTGAAGATCGTTTTGAACGGCCCCAAGGCAACCTGGCTCGACGGCATGTGCGGCAGCCAGAACGTCATGATGTACCGGGACGTGGCTGAGCAGATCGAGGCCGATCCCAACATTCGGTCACAGGAAGTCATCGTCGGTACCGGGTCCTATATCGTCGAGGAGTATGACCCTGAGGGCCGCAGCAGCGCCGTCCGGAACCCCGACTGGTTCCTCAAAGAAGCAGGCGAGGAAGTCCAGTACTTCGACACCATCCTTAACACCTTCCTGCCCCCCGACGTCAATGCGCGGCGCGCGGCGTTCGAGCAGAAACAGCTCGACTGGATCGGCGGCTCCCTCGACGCCGGCAACCCCTACCCCTTCCAGTTCATCCAGTCGCTCGTGGAGTCGGTACCCGACCTCGAAGTCCAGGATGCGGGCGATCCGAACAACAACCGCGCCCTGATCATGAGCTTCGAGCGAGGGGCCTTCGCCGTCCCCGCCCTCCGTCAGGCGTATTTCATGGCGATCGACCGGAAGACGGTGATCGACTCCGACTTCGGCGGGCAGGGGCGACCGGATGGGCCGATACCCTGGCCCTACGCCGAGTGGGCGATCCCGCAGGAGGAACTCGCCCAGACACCCGGCTACAGGGTAGACAAGGAAGAAGACGTGCGGGAAGCGCGGGCGCTCTGGGAGGCCGGCGGCGGAGCCGACATTGGCCCCGTACCGCTCGTGATCACCGAAGGCCCCCAGGGTACCGCCGCGGCAGAGTGGTTCTCCGCGATGATGAAGCAGAACCTTGATGCCGACACCGAGGTCGAGTTCGTTCCCGGAACGAGCCTCTTCCCCTACCTCACGGGCGAAACATTCACCGCCCATCTTGGCTCCCTGGGCGCCTGGGTTTCGCCCGATCCGAGGAACCGGTTCACGCTTTCGCACCACTCGACCGGTGGCATCAACTTCGCCAAGTACAACGACCCTGAGGTAGACACCCTCATTGATAACGCCGGCTCGACGCTGGACCGCGAGCAGGCCATCCGGGACATTCAGGACGCCCAGAGGATTCTCCTGAAGGATGCCAACGGTGGCTCCGACTGCCTCGCAGGCGGGACGTACCGCTACCTCAAGTGGCCGTACCTGAACATGGATATCCACCCGTGGTGGAGCTACTGGTACAGGAACGTGACGTTCCGCTCCTGGATCGATCAGAGCGACCCGTCCTTCGCAGGCCGCAGGAGCGCATAATCAGCGAAGTCGCCCCGCGTACATGCAGTGGGAGGCCTCCCGGCCATGCGCCGACGGCACGCTGTTCGCACTGATCGAGAGCCGTTCATCGGCGCTGGTGGTGGTGGGCTGTGACTACCTACATCATCCGGCGGATCTTGCTGAACCTGGTGGTGATATTCATCCTCCTCACCTTCGTGTTCATCTCCGTGCGCATATTGCCCGGTGATTTCGCAGCCGAGCAGGTCGCCCTGCGGCAGTTCGGAGGGGCGGGAGTTGAAGGTGAGTCCGTCGAAGACCTGATGGCCGAAGCGCGGAGGGCGCTTGGGTTGCACGGCAGCATTCCAGAGCAATACGGACGCTACTTGAGGGACCTCGTCAGAGGGGACTTCGGGATCTCCCTCGCCACACGGAAGTCGACCATCACGGAAACCCGTGAGGCATTTCCCTACACGTTTCAGCTCGGCGCCATGATCCTGCTCATCGGCCTCGTCATGGCCATCCCGCTCGGCTGCCTGTCGGCCTGGCGGAAGGGCACGCGGCTGGACGCCGCCCTTCGCATCTTCGCCATGCTCGGCCTGGCTGCTCCCATCTTTTGGACAGCAACCATCGGCACACTGTTCGTGCTTGAGACGGGCATCATTGAGCTCGACATACTCGGGTATCCAGGGTTTTGGGAAGACCCGTGGGGCAGCTTTCAGCTGTTCCTGATCCCGGCGCTCGCGGGCGGCGCCGGTATTGGCGCGATCCTCATGCGTCTCGTGCGGTCCGAGATGATCGCGGTAATGGGGACAGATTACGTGCGAACGGCACGATCCAAGGGACTCACTGAGGCTACCGTTGCGATTCGCCATGGTTTCCGAAGTTCGCTCGCTACGATCATTACCATGATTGGCCTTCTGCTGGCGTCACTCCTGAGTGGAACGATCATCCTGGAAACCATGTTCAATATTCCCGGCATGGGCCAGGCGATGATTACCGCAATTGGTCGCCGGGATGTCCCGATGGTCCAGACTCTGGCGTTGACAATCGCAGCCATCGTCGTGTTCGCGAACCTGCTGGTCGATATTCTGACTGCCGTGTTCGATCCGCGTATCTCAGTTGAAGCCAGTGAGGCCTGAGGGAGGACATGGCCGATTTGCCGAGCAGGGTTGATGACATGGCACGGAGCCTGGCGCAGGAGGCAGGCGAGGGGATCCTTGTCCCCGAGATGCTGGCTCCCAGACGGAGCAGCCTGACCGAGACGGTCAAGAGACTCATCCGCTACGACATCCCGGGCGCCGTCGCGCTCGTCGTGATCGTGGTAACTCTCCTTGTCGTCGCGCTTGGAACCAGCCTCACTTCGTACACGAAGGATCAGATCTTCACCGAGCCGAACCCCGACTACGACCCCAAGAGCAGTGCTCCGGAGGCACTCAACGAAACCCGCACGGCCTTCCTGGCGGGGCCCTCGGGAGACCACTGGCTGGGGACGGACACGCGCGGCCGCGACCTCTTCACGCGGCTGATTCACGGCTCCCGCATCTCCGTCCCGATCGGGGTGGGAGCGGCGTTCTTTGGCTGCATAGTCGGAAGCATCATCGGGCTGATTTCGGGCCTTGCGGGAGGCAAGTTCGACCTGGTTCTCCAGCGGTTCGTCGACGCGATGATCGCCTTCCCCCCTCTCGTCCTCTTGCTGCTGATTGTTCAGGTAGGGGAGCGCAGCTTCGTGCTCACCATGGTGGCCTTATCAATCCTGGTGACGTTCTCGTCCTCACGAGTCATCAGGGCAGCCACCATGAGGACGCGAAGCGAGATGTTCATTGAGGCTGCGCGCAGCGTAGGAGCGTCAAGGCTGCGCATCATTGCGAGGCACCTGTTCCCAAACGTTATCGACCCGATCATTGTCATTTTCTCGATCTCGATCGGGGCGAATATCCTCGCCGAGGCGAGCCTCGCGTTTCTCAACCTCAGCGTGCCTGGTCCAAGCTGGGGCCAGATCGTGAACGAAGGCCGGGCGTTTCTCGATAGCAAGCCGATGATGAGTATCTCGGCGGGTGTTGCCATCACGGTCGTCGTGCTCTCCTTCAACGTCCTGGGCGATGCCACTCGCGACTGGCTGGACCCGCGCCAACGGACTCGCTGACGGTCGTCGTGCGGCAGGACCGGCTCACGGTGCGTCTTCGATTCCTGCCACTGGAGCCGTTCTCGGGAACACTACTGCCTTGTCTCGGCACAGTGCGGGGCGCCGCCGCCGGGCGCGCGAGTCGGTGCAGACGAATCGAACGCACGGCGCCCCCGGTGCGCCGCGAGGGTTGAGGGGGCCGCCGGCGAACACGTTCGCCCCCCGCAGCGCGGGCCGTGCCGCAGGCACAGTTGCGCCGGTATCAGAAGACGGCGATGGGGTTGACGGCGCTGCCGGTGCCTCCTGCGAGGCGCAGGGGCTGGATGCTGAGGAAGAACTCCCAGCGGTTGAGGCGTTCGCAGGTCTGGGCGAGGGCTTCGAGGTCGCAGTTGTCGATGAGGTGCAGGCCCATGGCGGTGATGGCGATCATGTGGACGGGCACGGGGATAGCCTCGTAGCCGGTTGAGCCTGCCTCCTGGGCGGTGTCGGCCCCGATGACGGCGACCTCACGCTCGTGCAGCCAGGGGAGCGAGGCCACATGCCAGCCGCCTGACGACCGCGGGGGGTCGGATTCCTCGCGCAGGCGGCGGCCCTTGCCGGTGCGGAGGAGAACGATGTCGCCAGTGGAGACGCGCACGCCCTGGCGCTCCTCGGCAGCTTCGAGGTGCTCTGGGAAGACGCCCTCTCCCGGGTCGAGCCAGGGGCGTCCGTCAAGGGCGGGGATGTCAATCAGGACACCGCGCGTGACGATGCCGTCGCCGAGAGCGGTGACTGCATGGTGCTGCGCCCCCTGCTGGGCGTTGACGAGTTCGGCGGGCTTGCCGTTGTACATCTTGCCGTCCCAGAAGATGTGGCTGAGCCCATCGAGGTGGGTGATGGTGACGCCGTGGAAGGCGAGGCTCATGACCTCAAGGGCCGCGCCGCCGCGTCCGTATTCCAGCGGGTCGCGGCCGGTGGCCACCATGTATCGCTGGGGAACGCCGAACATGTGGTCGGCGCGGGGCGTGGTCTCGATGTCCCAGGCGCAGGACACGGAGATGCCCTCGCGGACCAGGGCGGCCGCTTCGCGGCGCTTCTCGGGCGTGATGTAGTTGAGTGCGCCGAGTTGGTCGTCGGCGCCCCAGCGGCCCCAGTTGGAGAGCGAGTCGAAGTAGCCGAGGACCTCGGACTGGGTGGGCGGATTCTCCGGACTCGACACGATGTACCCCCTGGGGCGCGGTTCGCGCCGCGCAGGGTACGCGCTGCGGCAGGCGTCAGGTAGCGGCGGCTTCCCCCCTCGCGGCGCGAACCATTCCGCAGGCACGGCTCGCGCCGCCCTAGAACTGGCGGTAGGCGCGGTGGCGCATGACGATGCTCTGGACGATGCCGAGGCCGAGGAAGAGCGTGACGAGGGAGCTTCCTCCCTGGCTCACGAAGGGCAGGGGCAGGCCCGTGACGGGGAAGATGCTGAGATTGACGGCGATGTTGATGAAGGCCTGCATGAGGATGATGATGACGATCCCCGCGGCCACAAGCTGACCGGGTATGTCGCCCGCGATTTGGGCGGCTCGGATTCCTCGCATCAATAACAGGATGAACAGCGCGAAGAGCGCCATCGCGCCTACAAAGCCAAGCTCCTCGCCGAGGACGCTGAAGATGAAGTCCTTGGTCTTCACCTTGAGGAAGTCGAGCTGGGTCTGTTCGCCGTTCGTGAGGCCCTTGCCGAAGAGCTGGCCCGAGCCGACGGCGATCTGGGACTGGATAGGGTTGTAGCCGGCATCGAGCGGGTCCTCCTCGGCATTGAAGAGCACGGAGATGCGTTCGATCTGGTAGTCGGCCACGGTAAAGGTCCAGGCGAACGGCAGGATGGCGATGAAGACGGCGCCGAAGAAGAGCAGGTGGCGCCGTTGGATGCCGGCCACGACGACCATGCCGAGCCAGATGGTGCCGAAGATGATGCTCGTGCCGAGGTCGGGCTGGGTGAAGACGAGGAGGAGCACCGGCGACACGATGGCGAGCGAGCCACCCAGAACGCGCAGGTCGCGGGCGTCTCCTCCCTGCTCGCTGAGGAAGCGGGCGAGCAAGAGCACGGTCGCGACCTTGGCGAACTCGGATGGCTGGAACTGGATCGGACCGAGGGCGAACCAGCGCGTCGAGCCGAAGTCGGTCTGGCCGATGGGAATGAGCACGAGCAGCAGCAGGATGGAGGCGCCATAGAACCACCACGCGTAGTGCAGGAGGAGGTGGTAGTCGAGCCTTGAGATGATGAACATCGCGACGACGGCGATGAAAGCGAAGAGCCCCTGCCGCACGACGGGGTTCTGGATGCTGAGGGTGGGACCGTCGTAGGAGCCCAGGCTGCCGCTGTAGATGAGTACGAGCCCGTAGCCCACCAGCGCGAGCGCCGCCACGGCGAGGATCGCATCGAAGCGGTCCCAGGCGCGGAGGGAGCCCTGGACGCCAAAGCGGCTCATGGTTCCACGTTCTCCAGGAAGTAGCCGATGATGTCGGCGGCGATGGGGGCAGCCTTCGTTCCGCCGACTCCAAGGTCGTAGAAGACCGTGACGACAACCTCGGGGCGGTCGTAGGGCGCGAAACCGGTGAACCAGGCGCGGTCCTTCGTTTCTCCGTCCTCGGGGTCGACGAACTCGGCGGTGCCGGTCTTGCCCGCAACGAGGATGGTGGGGAGGGTGGCGAGCCTGGCGGCGCCGTCAATGACGGACTGGCGCATTCCCTGACGAATGACGGCCAGGTGCTCTTCGTCGACGGGAACGCGCTCGCTTGATGGTTTGGTGGTGGACACGACGGAACCGTCGGCGGCGAGGATCTGCCGGGTGACATAAGGCTCCAGCAGGTAGCCGCCATTGGCGATGGCGGCGGTGGCGATCGCGATCTGCAGGGGCGTGGCGGTCACGTCGCCCTGACCGATTCCCATGAAACAGGTATCGGCGAGGTACCAATCGCGGTCCTCGGGGTTGAAGAAGGAACCGCTGCGGACGCGTCGCTTCCACTCGGGGCTGGGGATGACGCCCGGAGACTCGGTGCTCGCGATATCGAGACCCGTGACCTGGCCGAGGCCGAAGCTGCGCGCGTAGTAGCCGAGGACAACGGCGGATTGCTCGGTGTTCGCGCCGAGGCCCGCGATGCCTTCCTGGGGAATGCCGCAGGAGGCCATGTAGAAGTAGATATTCGACGACCAGGCGATCGCCCCGATGAGGTCGAGCTCACCGTGAACGCGCCAGTCGTAGAAGTAGTAGGTCTGGCCGTCCTCGCCGATGAACTCGAGCACGCTGCTGTTGATAGTGCGCTTCGTGAAGCGCGTGATGTTGCCCTCCTGGAGGGCGGCGGCGGCTGTGATGATCTTGAAGGTCGAGCCGGGAGCGAAGGGGCTGAGGGCCTGGTGGATGAGGGGTTTGCGAGGATCTTCGATGAGGCGCTCGTACTCCTCGTCGAGGTCGGGGAGGGAGAAGATGTTGTTGTCGTACGTGGGCACGGAGACGAGGGCGTAGACCTCGCCCGTTACGGGGCTCATGACGACGGCGGCGGCGGTGGTGGCCTCGCCCATGGTGTTGGAGAGCAGTTCGTAGATGTAGCGCTGCAGGTCGGAGTCGATGGAGAGGACAAGGCTGCGGCCGCCCTCGGGTTCGGTGCGCTCGATGGTGGTGATGAGGTCGCCCTGAGCGTTGACCTCAGTGATGGCGCGGCCCGGATCGCCGCGCAGGGCGGCCTCGTAACGAGCCTCGACGCCCACCTTCCCTACCACCTCGTTGAAGGCATAGCCGTCATCCTGCAGCACGCGCCACTCCTCGGGGGACTGCGCCCCGACGTAGCCGAGGATGTGGCTGAACTCGGGGCCGCCGGGGTAGAGCCGCCTAGGCTGGACGGAGAGGGTGACGCCGGGAAGATCGGCCGCGACCTGCTCGAGCATGAGGGCGACGGGCCGATCGAGAGCGCGGGCGATGGCGAGGGGCAGGTCGCGCTGGCCCCGGTCTTCGGCCACGGTGACCGCCTCTTCAATCTGGAGGACGGTTACGCCGAGAAGGTCTTCCAGGTACAGGTAGAGGCGGTAGCGATCGTCCGAGTCCTCGGGCAGGAAGCTGGGTGTGATGAGGGCGGTGAAGGAGCCGCTGTTCTCCACGAGGGGTTGGCCCTTGCGGTCGAAGACGAGGCCACGGGTGGGGCGTACGCCCTCGACGATGATGCGATTCAGCTCGGACCGCTCGGCGTACTCGGCGCCATCGACAAGCTGCATCTGGGCGAGCCGGACGCCCAGGATCACGAAGAGGACAACCACGGCAATGCGCAGCACTCCCACGTTTCCGTGGGGCCGGTTGCGGCTGAGGCCAGGGGCGACACGCCTATTGCCGGCAAGTTTCATCGCTCAGAACCCCGCCTGCTCAAGGTCGAGAGAGCGCGTCGGCCAGCCGATCCAGCGGCACAGGCCGTACGCCAGGGAGAGCACGCCGGCATCGAAGGCGGCGCCCGGGAGCAGAATGTCGGCAACGACGGGGCCGAAGGTCGGGCTGGCGCCGGAGGTCATCGCGGCGCCAGCCAAGACCCCGCGGGCCCAGATGCCAGCGGCGACCACCATGACGAGGAGGAGGAGATAGGGCGTCTGGGGGATGGCCCGCTGGCGCTGGATCCAGGCGGCGCCGGGGAGGAGAGGCAGGTAGGCGATGACGAGCCACTCGTACTCGACGTTCGTGGAAAAGCCGAGGAAGAGGACGAGGATGGGGAGCGCGATCATCACGGCGTACGGGCCCGCAAAGATGGCCAGCAACAGCAGCACGACGACGGGCAGCTCGACGAGCGCGCCCGCGACAGGAAAGAAGGGCGCAACAGCAACCTGCGCGAGGACAGTCACCAGCACGAGCAGGACGAGCAGCAGCGCCCGCATTACTCTTCCGCCTCGAAGCGCGCCGGCGTGAAGCTGATGACCACGAGAACGGTGCGGGTGGTGGAGATGCGCACGGCGGTCTGGAGGCGCACGGTGGGGAAGGCATCCTGCGGATCGCCGAGGATGGCCACGACCTCGCCGATGGGGATGTCGGGAGGGTAGGTCCCACCCAGACCCGAGGTGACGACGGTGTCGGCGATGTTCACATCGCCTTCCACGAACGCGAAGCTGAGGGCGCCGCCGTCACCCTTCGCGATACCATCGGTGGGGCTGCCGCGTACCTGCGCGGCGACGCTGCTGCGGCTGTCGGTGAGGAGGCGCACGAACGAGCTGGCGGGGAGGGCCTCCGTCACCGTCCCAATGAGCGTGCCCTGCACGGACAGCACGGGATTCCCCTCGGACACGCCATGGTTGGTGCCCCGATCGATACGGAGCTGGCGCGTCAGCGGGCCCTGGATGCGGCTGAGGACGCCGGCGATGAGGCGCTCCGCGGAGGGGTCGGGGTTGACGAACGCCTCCTCAAGCTCCCTGAGACGGTCGCTATCGCCCCTGAGGGCGGTGTTCTCGTTCCGCAGCTTCTCATTCTCGCTGAGGAGTTGGCGGTTCTCTTCCTGCAGGCGGTCGAGATCGCGGATGTCGCTGAAGAAGTCCGCGACGGGACGGAACGACGACGCAGTCCCTTCCTCGACAGGGCCGGTGGCCCGCAGGAAGAGATCCTGGACAGGATCGAGGAGGCCGGCGCGCCCGGCGACGGCGAGCAGGACGGCCAGGGAGACCATGGCCCCAACCCAGTACGTGTACCGACTAAAGATCAGCATGCGGCGACCGTTTCGAGGCTACCGCCGAGCCCTTCCCGAGTCGAACTGCTGCTCGACGGTGCTGCTCGCTTCGATCTCGTCAAAGATCGCGGCCGCGCCACGAACCACGCAGAGGAGCGGGTCTTCGGAGACGTACACGGGAAAGCGGGTCTCCTGGCTGATGCGGCGGTCGAGTCCCCGCAACAGCGCCCCGCCCCCAGCGAGGGCAATGCCGTGGGCCATGAGGTCGCTCACGAGCTCGGGGGGCGTGACCTCGATGGAGGAACGCACGGCCTCGACAATCTGGCCGACGGAGCCGGCGAGGGCGTCTCGCAGCTCGATGGTGCTGACGTCCACGGCCTTCGGGAGGCCCGTCGCCTGGTCGCGGCCGCGGAGGGTGACGGACTCCTCGCTGTCGAGTGGCGCGGCCGAGCCCGCCATCTTCTTCACCTCCTCGGCGGTGCGCTCTCCGATGAGGAGGTTATGCACCTGGCGGGCGTAGGAGACGATGCTGCGGTCCATCTCGTCGCCAGCGACGCGGATGGAGCGGCTGACGACCATGCCGCCAAGGGAGATGACGGCCACCTCGGTGGTGCCGCCGCCGATATCGACGACCATGCAGCCCGCCGCCTCCATGACGGGCAGGCCGGATCCGATGGCGGCGGCCAGGGGCTCCTCGATGAGGAAGCAGGAGCGCGCCCCCGCGCTGAGGGCGGCATCATGCACGGCGCGTTTCTCGACCTCGGTTACGCCGCTGGGAATGCCGATAACCACGCGAGGCTGGGCGAGAAACGTGCGGTCCTGCACGGCGCGGATGAAGTAGCTGAGCATCCGTTCCGTGACCTCGAAGTCGGAGATAACGCCGTCGCGCAAGGGGCGGACGGCGACGATGTTGGCGGGCGTGCGTCCCACCATGCGCTGCGCCTCCTCGCCAATCGCGAGGATGCGCTTGGAGGTGCGGTCGATAGCAACGATGGAGGGCTCGATGATGACGATGCCGCGGCCCCGGACCATGACGAGCGTATTCGCCGTCCCCAGATCGATGGCGATGTCGTGGGACAGGAAGCTGAAGAGGCGCGAGAAGGGGCCGAGTCGTGCCACGGGAACGGTCCTGAAGCAGGCATCGCCTGCGATAACGTTTGGGCGCTTCGGCTCAGTATAGGGCAGCCGTACGCGCGCGCCCTGCAAGCATTACGTCAGGGAACAACTGCGAGACCCTCAACGTGGACGAACAGGAAGAGCGCGTCGTCGTCCCGCGCCCAGGCGCGCCAGCCCGCGGAGATGCGCTCAAGGTCCGAGCGCGTGGCGAGGCCGTAGACGAGCGCCTGCTCGGCGAGGGAGGAGCTGACGATGCGCTCGGCCCAGGAGTCGCCCCAGTTCAGCACCTCGGCGGGGTCGCGCATCACGGCCACGGTGGTGGACACCTCGACCTGCTCGAGACCGGCGCGGGCGAACCAGGAAGGAATGCGGCGCCCGGCATTGGCGTCGGCGCCGTTGCGGCGCACGACCTCCGTGTAGAGGGCGCGCCACTCCTCGATGGCCTCCGACCGGGGGTGGCTGATCATCGTCTGGTAGTCGGAATCACGAGCGGCGACGAAGCCGCCGGGCCGGACCACGCGGCCCATCTCGCGGAGGGCGGCGGTTGGGTCGGCGAGGTGCTGCATGAGCTGGTGGGCGTAGGCGACGTCGAAGGAATTGTCCTCGTAGGGGAGCGCGTAGACGCTCGCCTCCTCGAAGCTGAGGTTGGGCACACCGGCGCCGAACTCGCGGGCCGTCTCGAGGATGCCGGGCTCGGCATCGACGCCGACAACCTCGCCCGGGGCCACGTACTTCACGAGCCCGGCGGTGATCGAACCGGGGCCGCAACCCGCATCGAGCAGGCGCATGCCGGGGCGCAGCTTCGGCAGGAGGAAGGCGGCGGCTTCCTCGGCGGTGCGGCGGCTGTGCTGGGCGACCACGGAGGCGTGGTGCCCGTGCGTGTAGGTGTCCTTCTGAGGACGCTCGCTCATGGTCGCGCCATTGTGAACGGGCGGGGCGCTCTGGGGCAGCCTTACTCGGTGGCCGCCGCCTCGCGTTCTTCGCGGAAGCGATCGAGGGCGGCAGGGCCTTCATCGAGCACGGCGAGGTACTGCTCCTCACTCAGGAGGAGCGTGCCAAGCTTCTCGGCGCGCGTGAGCTTGCTGCCGCCGGGGTCGGCGCCCGTCACGAGGAAGTCGGTCTTCTTCGAGAGGGAGCTCTTGACGGAGGCGCCTGCGTCCTTCGCGCGCGTCTCCGCCTGGCTGCGCGACATGGACTCCAGTGTGCCCGTGATCACGACGGTGAGGCCATCGAGCGGACCGCGGACGGGAACCACGATCTCGCCCTCCATGTTCACGCCCGCCTCGCGCAGGCGCTTGACGATGTCACGGTTCAGGTCGCGCTCGGCCCAGCGCGCGATGCTGCGCGCGACGACCGGTCCAACGCCCTCGACCTCCTGCAGCGCTTCCTCGCCCGCATCGAGGATGGCGTCGAGTTCGCCGAAGCGCTCGGCAAGGAGGCGCGCGGTCTCGGCGCCGGTGTGGCGGATGCCGAGGGCGAAGATGAGGTTGGGCAGGGGACGTTCCTTACTGAGGCGGATGCCCTCGATCAGGTTGGCGGCATTCTTCGGACCGAACCCGCGGTCTTCGATGCGAATCCGTGCGAGTTCGGAGAAACCGGGCTCGGCTCCGCTCTCCTTCCAGGACGCGACGAGCGCCTCGTTTCGCTCGCGATCGCCCCACTGGGCGATGCTGCTGGCGACGACCGGGCCGACGCCCTCGGCCTCCCGGAGCGCCTCCTCGTCCGCTTCGAGGACCGCGGAGACGCTGCCGAAGTGCTGCACGACGGCGGCGGCATGCTTCTCGCCAAGGTGCTGGGGGAGGGTGAGAGAGCCGAGTTGCTCCGCGGTGAGGTCGTAGATTTCGGCGACATCGTGCACGAGTTCCTCGCGGAAGAGGACGTAGGAGAGGCGCTCGCCAAGCCCCTCGATGTCCATGGCGCCACGCGAGGCAAAGTGCTCGACGAGACGCACCTGCTGCTGGGGGCAGGCGAGGTTGGGGCAGTAGGAGTCGGCCGCGTCCTCCTCGCGCTCGATGGGCGTGGCGCAGGCGGGGCAGGTCTCGGGCATGGCGAAGACGCGCTCACTGCCGTCGCGCAGGCTGACCACGGGCGCGACCACCTGCGGGATGACGTCGCCGGCGCGCTGGACGATGACGGTGTCGCCGATGCGGACGTCCTTGCGGTGGATGTCCTGTTCGTTGTGGAGCGTCGCCATCTGGATGCGCGCGCCGCCGACGATCACGGGGGCGAGCACCGCGAAGGGGTTGAGGGCGCCGGTGCGGCCCACGTTCACGGCGATGTCGAGCAACCTGGTCGTGCGCTGCTGCGGTGGGAACTTGAAGGCCGTGGCCCAGCGCGGCTCGCGCCCAACGACACCGAGCCGCTCCCACTCTTCGGTGTCGTCGATCTTGATGACGACGCCGTCGATGTCGTAGTCGAGCCGCTCGCGGCGCTGGCCCCACCAGCGCACGCGCTCGGAGACCTCGGCGAGGTTCGCATGGCGCTGGGCGTCCGTGTTCACGCGGAAGCCGAGTCCGGCGAGCCAGTGCAGCCGTTCGAGGTGGCTGTCGGGGACGGGACCCTCGCTCCAGCCGACCTGGTAGACGTAGATGGAGAGGGGGCGCTGGGCGGTGATGGTGGGGTCGAGCTGGCGCACCGCACCGGCGGCGGAATTGCGGGGGTTGGCGAAGAGGGGTTCGCCTCGCTCGGCGCGCTCGGCGTTCATGCGCTCGAAGCCGCTCTTCGTCATGTAGATCTCGCCGCGCACCTCGAAGGCGGGTGGGAAGTCGCCGCTGAGGGCAGGCGGGATGGTGCGGATAGTGCGCAGGTTGGGCGTGATGTTCTCGCCGCGACGGCCGTCGCCGCGGGTGGCGCCCTGCACGAAGCGGCCGCCTTCGTAGGTCAGGGCGATGGCGAGGCCGTCGATTTTCGGCTCCGTCGTGAGCGCGAAGTCGTCGCGGCCGGCGCGCTCGGCGGCGCGGCGGCGCCAGTCAGCGAGGTCCTCGTCGGTGGTCGCATTGGAGAGGCTGAGGAGGGGCGCGCGGTGCTCAACCGTGGAGAAGGATTCGAGCGGGGCGGCGCCCACGCGTTGGGTGGGGGAGTCGGGCGTGATCAGCTCGGGGAAGGCCGCTTCGAGGCCGCGCAGGTCGGCGAGCAGGTCGTCGTACTCGCCGTCGCTGACCTCGGGCGAGTCGAGCACATGGTAGCGGTGGTTGTGGTAGTTGATGAGCGAGCGCAGCTCTTCGCTGCGGAGTCGCGCTTCGTGCTGACTTTCGGGGGCCATCCGGCTATCGATCTTAGACTGCCGCGCGCGGGCGCTCGACCGCCTCGCATGGTCGGTGGCGATAGCGGGACGAGGCCGTACACTGGCTTGATGGGCGCCGATCCCGTTCTCGTGGTGGTGGACTACGACGCCGGCAACCTGCGCAGCGTCGAGCGGGCGCTCGCGCACGTGGGGATCGACGCGATCATCTCGGCGGATTGGGCGGACATCGAGCGCGCGGACGGCGTGATTCTGCCCGGCGTAGGCGCCGCCTCGGACACCATGGCGAAGCTGAACGCCCGCGGCCTGGCGGAGCCGCTGCGGGCGTACGTCGCCTCGGGCCGTCCCTTCCTGGGAATCTGCATGGGACTACAGGCGCTGCTCGACCACTCGGACGAAGGCGGCGGGCAGGAGTGCCTGGGCCTGCTTCCGGGCACGGTGCGCCACTTTGGCTTCGACGACCTGAAGGTTCCGCACATGGGCTGGAACCAGGTGGAGTGGGTGCGCGACCACCCGATCACCGCGGGCATCCCGAGCGGTTCCTACTTCTACTTCGTTCACAGCTTCTACCCCGCGCCCGACGATCCGGCGCTGGCGCTGGGGGAGACGACCTACGGACTCACGTTCCCGAGCGTGCTCGCGCGGGAGAACATGGTCGCGACGCAGTTCCACCCGGAGAAGAGCGGTGCGTCGGGGCTGGCGCTCTACGCCAACTTCGCGAAGTGGGTGCGCGCGGCGTGACCTTCGAGGTGATCCCCGCCATCGACATCCGCGGGGGCCGCTGCGTGCGCCTCACCTACGGCGACTACGACCAGGAGACGGTCTACGACGACGACCCGGCGGCGATGGCACGGGAGTGGGAGTCACAGGGTGCCACGCGGCTGCACGTCGTCGACCTGGACGGTGCGCGCGACGGGCATCCCGTGAACCGGGCGGAGGTGGCAGCCATCTGTGAGGCCGTTGCCATTCCGGTCGAGGTCTCAGGGGGGCTGCGCACGATGGAGGACATTGAGGCGGCGGCGGTACTGGGGGCGAGACGCTTCCAGCTCGGCAGCGCCGCCGTACGCGACCCCGACCTCGTGAATCGCGCCGTCGCGCGCTTCCCCGAGGCGATCGTGGTCGCCATCGACACGCGCGGCGGCGAGGCGCTGACGGAGGGCTGGCTGGAAAGTTCGGGAGCGGACGCGCTCACGCTCGCGAAGGAGATGGTCGAGCGGGGCGCACCCCGCATCATGGTGACGGACATCGGGCGCGACGGCGCGCTGGAAGGCGCAAACGTAGCGCTGGCGGCGGAGTTCGCCGCGGCGCTGCCGGTGCCGGTGGTCGCCGCTGGAGGCGTCACGACGGTAGACGACCTGCGCGCGCTGGCGGAGACGGGGTGCGAGGGCGCGATCGTGGGGATGGCGCTCTACGAGCGGCGCTTCACGCTGGCCGAGGCGCTGGAGGCGGTGGCGGCGTGCTGACGAAACGCATCATCCCCTGCTTCGATGTGGACCGCGGGCGCGTGGTGAAGGGCGTCTCCTTCATTGAGCTGCGCGACGCGGGCGACCCCGTGGAGCTGGCAAAGCTGTACGACGCCGAGGGCGCCGATGAGCTCGTGTTCCTCGACATCACCGCCTCCTCGGACAACCGCGCCACGGTGTACGACATGGTGTCGGCGACCGCCGACCAGGTGTTCATCCCATTCACCGTGGGCGGGGGCATCCGCACGACTTCGGACATGAAGGTGATGCTCGAACTGGGGGCCGACAAGGTCAGCATCAACACAGCCGCGGTCGACAACCCGGACCTCGTGAACGAGGGGGCCTACCGCTTCGGCAGCCAGTGCATCGTGGTGGCCATCGACGCGAAGGGGACGGGGGACGGCTGGGAGGTCTACACGCACGGCGGTCGCACACCTACGGGCATGGACGCTATCGCCTGGGCGCGGGAGGTGGTGGAGCGGGGCGCGGGCGAGCTGCTGGTCACGAGCATGGACACCGACGGCCACCAGAGCGGGTACGACATCCCCATGCTGGCCGCGATGAGCGAGGCGGTGAACGTTCCGGTCATCGCCTCCGGAGGCGCAGGCGGTCCCGACCACATGGCGGAGGCGCTGACGGCGGGCAAGGCGGACGCCGTGCTGGCGGCGAGCATCTTCCACTTCGGGACGTACTCGATCCGCGAGGTGAAGGCGGCCCTCTCGGAGCAGGGCATCCCCATGCGGCCGGTGGCGGAACGCGAGTAGGTCCGGGCGCGAGCACAGCGGTTCCCTCCGGTATCCTCGAAGGTGAAACGAACACGAGCCCGGAGCAGGCGCAATGCCCCTTTCCTTCGACGACCACGACCGTATCCCCGCCGTTGTCCAGGACGTTGAGACGCATCAGGTGTTGATGCTCGGCTGGATGAACCGTCAGTCGCTGGACCACACCTACGCGACGGGGCACGTGACGTTCTGGAGCCGCAGCCGGGACGAGCTCTGGGAGAAGGGCGCGACGAGCGGGAACTTCCTGAACTTCGTGAGCCTGCACAAGAACTGCGAGGACAACTCGCTGCTGGTGATGGCGCGGCCCGTGGGCCCGACCTGCCACACGAACAACGTCTCCTGCTACTACCGCGAGGTCGAGCGCGACCACGACTTGCCGTGAGCTCCGCCTGGGAGCCGGGCAAACCCGACTACACGGCGCTCGACCTGCCGGCGCCGCCTCCTGACCGCCCCTACGTGATCGCGAACATGGTGATGTCGGCGGACGGCAAGAGCGTGATCGAGGGCACTGAGCAGGGCATCGGCTCGACGGTCGACCAGCGGCTCATGCGCGAGCTGCGAGTGAACGCGGACGTGGTCCTGAACGGAGCGGGGACGCTGCGGGCGAGCGGGACGTCGTCGCGGCTGGGGGATGAGGCGCTGGAGGCGATCCGGCTCGGTCGCGGGAAGCCGCGGGTACCGATCGCGGGGGTCATGAGCCAGAGCGGCGACCTGCCGTTGGAACGCGCCTTCTTCACGGCACGCGACTTTCCCGCCGTCGTCTACCTATCCGAGCGCGCGCCAGGGGAACGTCGCGCGGCGATCGAGGCCACGGGCCGTCCCGTCGTGACGCTGCCAGCGGGCCGCGAGTTCGCGGAGATGCTGCGCCACATGCGCCACGAGCTGGACGCGGAGGTCCTGCTGGTCGAAGGCGGCCCGACGGTCTACGCCGCGCTCTACGCGCTCGACGCCATCGACGAGGCGTTCCTGACGCTGGGGCCGGTGATCGTAGGGGGCGCGGACACGCTGACGGCGGTCGCGGGCGAGCGCGCCTTCACGCGGGACGAGGCGAAACGCCTCCAACTGCTCTCGGCTCACGCCAACCCGGAGACGGACGAGGTCTACCTCCGGTACCGGGTGCGTCGCTAGCCGGCAGCTACTGGTTCTCGGCTGGCGACACGAACCTCAAGGCGGATCGCTTCGCGCTCCTGAAGGCAGTTGATGACCTCAAACAAGTTGCGAGCTTGGGGATTGCCCTGCGGGCCGAACATGCGCATGAGACTCTTGGGAGACTTGTGGACGAGGCCACCAAGCTCCTCGAATCCCACAGTCGCATTGATGTAGTCGCGCACCATGGCCCTTCCAAGATCAACCTCACCGCTGAGCAGGAGTTCCACACTCTCGCGAAGGAGGGCAGCGCGGAACTCCGGGTCGCGCTCGGCCCGCGCCTTGATCGTTTCCTTGAAGCTTCGCGTCAGGACCATTGCTCTATAGTAACACAAACGCTACTTATCATCAGTGTCCTTACCCAGCGACGGCGGCCTCGGCCTCCGACTCGCGGGGCTTCCGGGTGCGCTTGCGGGCCTTCGGCTTCGGAATGGTGCCGGCGGCTTCGAGGAGGGGGCGGATGTAGTGGCCCGTGGCGCTGTCGGGGTTGAGGGCGATTTCCTCGGGGGTGCCCTCGGCGATGAGCTGGCCGCCGCGGTCGCCGCCGTAGGGGCCGAGGTCGATGACGTGATCGGCGGTCTTGATCACGTCGAGGTGGTGCTCGATGACGACGACCGTGTTGCCACCGTCGGCGAGGCGCTGGAGCACGTCGAGGAGGTGGTGCACGTCCTGGAAGCTGAGGCCGGTGGTGGGCTCGTCGAGGACGTAGAGGGTCCTGCCGGTCGAGCGGCGGGCGAGTTCGCTCGCGAGCTTGATGCGCTGCGCCTCGCCGCCGGAGAGGGTCGTGGCGGGCTGGCCGAGGCGGATGTAGCCAAGACCTGTGTCTTCGAGGGTGCTGAGGATGCGCTTGACGCGGGGGAAGCGGTCGAACAGCTCGAGCGCTTCGGAGACGGTCATGGCCAGGACTTCGGCGATGTTCTTCCCGCGGAAGTTGATCTCGAGGGCCTCGCGGTTATAGCGCTGGCCGTGGCAGACCTCGCAGGAGACGGTCACGTCGGGCAGGAACTGCATCTCGACGAGCTTGTAGCCGTCGCCGGAGCACTCCTCGCAGCGACCGCCCTTCACGTTAAAGCTGAAGCGCCCGGGCTTGTAGCCGCGCGCCCGCGCCTCGGGTACGGAGGCGAACATCTCGCGGATGACGGTGAAGACGCCGGTGTAGGTGGCGGAGTTGGAGCGCGGGGTGCGCCCGATGGGGGACTGGTCGATGTCGACGATCTTATCGAGGTGCTCAAACCCCTCGATGGCGTCGTGGGCGCCGGGGCGCTGGCGTCCGTTCTGGAGGACGTTGATCGCCCTCTTCACGAGGATCTCGGTGATGAGCGAGGACTTGCCCGAGCCGGAGACGCCGGTGACGACGACGAATTTCCCCAGCGGGACGGCGACATCGAGGTTCTTGAGGTTGTTTTCGCGGGCGCCGCGGACCACGAGTTCGGTCCCGTGCCCGGGGCGGCGGGTCTCCGGGGTGGGGATGGTGCGCCGTCCGGAGAGGTAGGCCCCGGTGATGCTCTCCTCGCAGGCGAGGATGGCGTCGAGGGGGCCCTCGGCAACCACATGGCCGCCGGCGCGGCCGGCCTCGGGGCCGAGGTCGATGACGTGGTCGGCGGCGCGCATCATGGCCTCGTCGTGCTCGACGACCATGACGGTGTTCCCGAGGTCGCGCAGGCGTTCGAGGGTGCGGATGAGGCGGTCGCCATCGACGGGATGGAGGCCGATGGAGGGCTCGTCGCAAATGTAGAGGACGCCCATGAGGGCGGACCCGATCTGGGTGGCCAGGCGGATGCGCTGCGACTCGCCCCCGGAGAGGGTGCCGGAAGCGCGGTTGAGCGTGAGGTACTCCAGCCCGACGTCGATGAGGAACTGCAGGCGTGAGCGGATTTCCTTGAGAATCTGGCGGGCGATGGTCTGTTCGCGCTCGCTCAGGGGCGTCTCGGGACCGTCGAGTTTGTCGAACCAGTGCAGCGTCTCCGTGATGCTCCCGTTCGTGACCGAGACGACGGTGCGCTCGTCGATACGCACGCCGAGGGCTTCGGGGCGCAGGCGCTGGCCTTCGCAGCCGGGGCAGGGCACGGCGCCCATGTAGCGCTCGATGTCGCTGCGGACGTAGTCGGAATCGGTCTCCTTGTGGCGGCGCTGGAGGTTGTTGACCACACCTTCGAAGCGGGCGTCGTAGTAGCGCGTGCGTCCGTAGTCGTTGGTGAAGCGCAGGCGCAGCTTCTCCTCGCCGCTGCCGTAGAGGATGACGTTGAGCTGCTTCTCGGTGAGTTCGCGGATGGGCGTGTCGATCCCGAAGCCGTACTCCTCGGCGACCGCTTCCAGGAGGCGCTGGTACCAGGTCTGGCCGCCGCGCGACTTGGCGAGGGGCTCGACCGCGCCCTCGGCGACGGACCTGGTGCGGTCGGGGATGACGAGGGTGGGGTCGACCTGCATCTCGACGCCGAGGCCGGTGCAGCGCGAGCAGGCGCCGTGGGGGCTGTTGAAGCTGAAGGTGCGCGGCTCGATCTCGCCGAAGGAGAAGCCGTCGTAGGGGCAGGCGAAGTGCTCGCTGAAGATGCGCTCGGGGGCGGGCTCCTCGCCGGAGCGGGTGGCGGTGGCGACGTGCATCACGCCCTGGCCGACCGCAAGCGCCGTCTCGACGGATTCGGCCAACCGCAGGCTCGCGCTTTCGCTCTCGCCGGGCTCGGGGACGACCACGCGGTCGACGACGACATCGATGTCGTGGCGCTTGTTCTTGTCGAGTTCGATGGACTCGTCGAGATCGCGCACCTCCCCGTTGATGCGGACGCGGACGAAGCCCTGGCGGCGGGCCTCTTCGAGCAGACGCACGTGCTCGCCCTTCTTCGCGCGGGTGAGGGGAGCGAGCAGGAGGAGACGCGAGCCGGGCGGGAAGCTGAGTGTGGCATCGACGACCTGCTGGACGGTCTGGCGCTCGATGGGGCGACCGCAGGTGGGGCAGTGGGGTCGCCCGACGCGCGCCCAGAGCAAGCGCATGTAGTCGTAGATCTCGGTGACGGTGCCGACGGTCGAGCGGGGGTTGTTGGAAGCGGCCTTCTGGTCGATGGAGATGGCGGGAGAGAGGCCGTCGATGTGGTCGACGTCGGGCTTCTCCATGAGGCCGAGGAACTGGCGGGCGTAGGCGGAGAGCGACTCGACGTAGCGGCGCTGGCCCTCGGCATAGATGGTGTCGAAGGCGAGCGAAGACTTACCCGAGCCGGAGAGACCGGTGATCACGACGAGCTTGTCGCGCGGGATCTCGACGTCGATATTCTTGAGGTTGTGCTCGCGGGCGCCGCGCACGGCGATGTGGTCGAGGGGCATGCTGCTTCGATTCTAGCAGCGCCCCACCGACCGATCGCTGTCACGCCACCGTAGCGGCATGGAACCGTCACCTGTCGGCGTTGGCTTCACCCACGGGAGTACGGCGCCGTCGTGGGGCAGCCCAGCGGGCGAAGGCCATTCCGCGCAGTCGATCGGGGCGCTGACACAGCGGCTCTCCGGCGGGAAGGGCGGGCAACGCTTATCTTTGGGGGTAGTGCGCCCCCAGCTCCCTTTCTCTCAACGCAAGATTTTCTACGGCTGGTGGATGGTCGCCGGTGGGGCCCTGATCCAGGTGCTCATCGGCGGGCTGATGTTCCAGTCCTTCGGCTTTTATGTCAACAGGCTGGAGGACGAGTTCGAGTGGAGCAAGACCACGTTCTCCCTGGCCTTCGCGATGACGCGCATCGAGAGCGGCCTGCTGGGGCCGTTGCAAGGCTGGGCGATCGACCGGTACGGGCCGCGGATCATGATTCGCATCGGGATCACCACCACGGCGCTGGGCTTCCTCCTCTTCAGCCAGATCAACTCCGTCACCACGTTCTTTCTGACGTTCTTCCTGATCGCGGTGGGCGCGAGCATGGCCGGCTTCGTGACGCTGGTGGTGGCGATCGTCAACTGGTTCCAGAAGAAGCGGTCGTTGGCGCTGGGGCTCATGTCGGCGGGCTTCGCGGTCGGTGGCTTCATGGCGCCGCTGGTGGTGTTCTCGATGAACGAGATCGGTTGGCGGAACACCTCGATCGCGACCGGCGTGCTGATCTTTGTCGTCGGGCAGATCATCGCGACTTTCATCTACCACCGCCCCGAGGATCGCGGCGAGACGATCGACGGGGAGCCGGTGCCCGAGACCATGGCGGCGGCACGGGGCAGCGGGCCCGTGGTGATCCCCGCCAACGAGGACTTCACGACGGGGGAGGCGCTGCGTGCGCCGACCTTCTGGTTCATCTCGATCGGGCACGCAGGGGCGGTGCTCATCATCGGCGCGCTCATGGTGCACCTGGTCGAGCACCTTGAGGACCTGGGGCACTCGGCATACACGGCCGCCTTCGTGATCCTGCTGATGACGGTCTTCCAGTTCGTTGGCCAGGTGGGTGGCGGCTACCTGGGCGACCGCCTGAACAAGCGCGTGATGCTGGTGGCCTGCATGGTTGGGCACGTTGTCGCCCTGCTGCTCGTGACCTTCGCGGTGGGGTTCTGGATGATCGTGCTCTTCGCGGTGCTCAACGGGCTGGCGTGGGGCACGCGCGGACCGATGCAGCAGGCGCTGCGGGCGGACTACTTCGGGCGCACGGCCTTCGGCAAGATCATGGGCTTCTCCTCGCTGATCGTGATGACGGGGATGATGGCCGGGCCGATCATCGCGGGCGTCATGGCGGACGCGTTCGGGACCTACGAGCGTGGTTTCACCGTGTTGGCCGTGGTCGCGGCGCTGGGAATCGTCTTCTTCGCGATGGCGGGTCCGCCGCAGCGGCCGACCGGTCCCCCCTGGTACGAGCGGTACGAGTTGGCCCGGCGTCTCAGCCTGCGGAGTCGACCGGCGTAACAGCGGCGGCGGGTGGGGGCTAGAATCAGGTCATCCTCGCGGCGGGAGGCCCAGATGGCCACGGAGACTGCCAGTCCTACCACCCTCGACACGCTCATCTCGGAGCGCGACATCACGCGCGTGCTGATGCTCTACGCGCGCGCCATCGATCGCATCGACCCGGAGCTCCTGAAGAGCTGCTTCCACCCGGATGCGGTCCTGCGCTACGGCGACGACACAACCCCCGAGGGGTTCGCGGAGAGCTCCCCGCGCGGGCTCGGCTCCTACCGCTTCACGCAGCACCGCGTCGGCAACGTCATCATCGACATCGAGGGCGACTTCGCCTGGTGCGAGTCGTACTGCCTGGCGCGCCATCGGATTCCCAGCGGCGAGGGCAAGGTGGATACCGACTTCCTCTGGGGTGGGCGTTATGTCGATCGCTTCGAGCGACGCGACGGCGAGTGGCGCATTCTGCATCGGACGGTTGTGCACGACTACACGCGCTTCGACCCGGTGACCGAGACGTGGCCGGGGGCGCCCGCCTTCACGCAGGGGCAGCACTCGAAGGACGACATCGTCTACCAGCGCTAGGGGAGCGGGGCCGTGCGGCTCGTGCTGCTCGACGCTACCTACGAGCTGTTCCGCTCGTACTTTGGCGCGCCACCGCGGACAGCGCCCGACGGGCGGCAAGTGGGTGCCGTCGCGGGCATCGCGGCGAGCACGCTGGCGTTGCTGCGCGAGCAAGAGCCGCTGGCGATCGCAGCAGCCACCGACACGGTGGTGCACTCGTTCCGGAACGAGCTCTACGCGGACTACAAGACGGACTCCGGTGTTCCCGAGGAGTTGCTCGCGCAATTCCCCCTGGCCGAGGACGCGCTGGAGGCGCTGGGCGTGACCGTGTGGCGGATGCGCGAGTTCGAGGCGGACGACGGGATGGCTTCGGGGGTGGCGCGCTTCGCGGATGAGGCCGAGCAGGTCATCCTCGCCTCGCCCGACAAGGACCTCGCGCAGTGCGTCGACGGCGACCACGTCGTCATGCTCGACCGGCGGCGGGAGGTGACGATGAACGCGGAGGGCGTGCGCGAGAAGTTCGGCGTGGGACCGGAGTCGATCCCCGACTACCTGGCGCTGGTGGGCGACGCCGCCGACGGCTTCCCCGGGCTGCCGGGATGGGGGGCGAAGTCGACGGCGACGGTGCTCGCACACTACGTTCATCTGGAGGAGATCCCGGAGGCGCACGGCGACTGGGGGGTGAAGCCACGGGGGGCGGGGCGGCTGGCGAGGTCGCTGCGGGAAGGTCGGGAGCAGGCAGACCTGTTCAAGGAGCTGGCTACGCTGCGTCGCGACGCTCCCATCCCGCAGACGTTCGCGGACCTTGAGTGGCTGGGCGTTCCACGCGAGCCCTGGCTGGCGATGTGCGACGAGCTGGGGCTGAGCGAGATGCGCACGCGTCCCCACCGCTGGCTGGACTGAGCCGTTCTAGCGCAGCGCTTCGAGGCGCTCCTTGAGGGCGGCGAGGAAGGCGCCCGCCTCGGCGCCGTCGAGGGCGCGGTGGTCGAAGCTGAGGCAGAGGTTCATCGTCGAGCGGATGGCGATGGCGTCGTCATCGACGACGATCGGGCGGCGCACGACGCGCTCCATCGTGACGATGCCGATCTGGGGGTGGTTCACGATCGGATTGGAGGCGATGGATCCGAAGGCGCCCGTGTTGTTCACGGTGAAGGTGCCAACCTCCATGTCCTCGATACGCAGCTTGCCGGCGTGGGCGCGGGCGACGAGGTCGTCGATGCGGCGAGCGAGTCCGGCCACGCTCAGGTCGCGGGCGTTCGGCACCACGGGTACGACCAGCCCGCGCTCCGTCGCGATGGCGATCCCGAGGTTCACGCGCCGGTAGCGACGGAGCTCGTCGCCGTGCCAGCGGGCGTTGAGCTCCGGGAAGTCGGTGAGGGTGTGGGCGACCGTGGAGGCGAAGTAAGGGAGGTAGGTGAGTTCGACGCCGACGAAGCGCTCGCGTTCGCGCGCGCGCAGGGCCACGAGCCCGGTGACATCCGCCTCGACCATCATCCAGGCCTGGGGCGCCTCCTGGGTGGAGCGCACCATGTTCTCGCCAATCTTGCGGCGCGTGGGGGAGAGGGACACGACATCGAACTCGCCGGAAGGGGCGACCGTGGCCGCGTCGGGCGCAGGGACCACCTCGCCCTCGGGGAGGGGCACGGTGATGCGCGGGGCACCCGCGACCACGGCGGCCTGGCGCTCGCGGGCGTCGATGACCTCCTGAACGTCCTTGCGGGTGACGCGTCCGCCACGACCGCTCCCGGCGATGGCCGCCAGGTCGATGCCGTGCTTGGCGGCGAGTCGCTGGACAACGGGGGAGTACACGCCCACCCGGCTGCCGTCGGGGGTGGCTTCCGGCGCCTGGGCAACGCTGCCAGAGGGCTCGTCCGCAACCGCAGGCGCAAGCTCCGCCTGCGGAGCCGATGCCCGCGAGGCCACCTCAATGATCGTGCAGAGGGGGGCATCGATATCGACGGTCTCGCCCTCTGGCACGAATATCTCGCCGAGGGTGCCCTCGAACGGAGAGGGGAGTTCGGCCGCCACCTTCTCCGTCTCGATCTCGCAGAGCGACTCATCGAGGGCGACGGTGTCGCCGGGCTGCTTCATCCACTGGAGGACGGTGCCCTCGGTCACGCTTTCGCCAAGCTGGGGCATGGTCACCGTGGCCATCAGTAGGCCGCCAGGTCGCGGGCGGCGGCGGCGATCTTCGTGCGGTCGGGCATGAAGAAGGACTCCATCGCCTCGTGGAAGGGCATGGGGGGGATATCGGGGCCAGCGAGGCGGCGGATGGGGGCGTCGAGGTCTTCGAAGGCGTGCTCGGCGATGATGGCGGCAATCTCGCCCCCGAGGCCGCCGGTCAGCGTGTCCTCGTGGACGATGAGCACCTTGCCGGTGGCGCGAGCCGCTTCGAGGATCGTCTCCCCATCGAGCGGGTTGAGCGTGAGCAGATCGACGACGGTGCACTCGATGCCTTCGCCCGCCAGCTCCTCGGCGGCGGCGAGCGCTTCGTGGAGCATGAGGCCGTAGGCGAAGACGGTGAGGTCGTCGCCGTGACGGGTGATGCGCGAGTGGCCGATGCGGTCCTCGGCGGGGGCCCCATCGACCTCCTGGCGGATGAGGCGGTAGGTGCGCTTGTGCTCGAGGAAGAGCACGGGGTTGGGGTCGGCGATGGCGGCCTTCAGGAGCGAGCGGTAGTCGGCCGGGAACGAGGGCGCAACGACCTTGATGCCGGGCATGTGCGCGTAGTACGCCTCAATGCTCTGGGAGTGGTGCTGGCCACCGTGGACGCCGCCGCCCCAGGGCGTGCGCACCACCATGGGCAGGTACTGCTCGCCGCGGGTGCGCCAGGACCAGCGAGAGGCCTCGCTGCAGAGCTGGTCGAAGCCGGCGTGGATGAAGTCGGCGAACTGGATTTCGGCGATCGGGCGCTGGCCGTAGTGAGCCGCTCCGATAGTGATGCCGATGATTGAGGACTCGGCCAGGGGCGTGTCGAGGACGCGTCCAGGGTACTTCTCGGCGAGACCGTCGGTAGTGCGGAAGACGCCGCCCGCCTCGAGGTCCTCGCCAAGGAGGAACACGCGGTCATCGGCGCCAAGCGCCTCGTCGAGTGCCTCGTGGACGGCCTCGAGAACGCTGACCTCAGCCACCGTCGGACTCCTTGTAGACGAAGCCGAGGGCGTCTTCGGCGACGGGGTCGGGCTGGTCGAAAGCCCACTTGGCGGCGGCCCGCACCTCCACCTCGACGCCCGCCTCGATAGCGTCGAGATCCTCCGGCGGAAAGAGGCAGTCCTCCTCAACACGCGCGCGGAAGAGGGCGATGGGGTCGCGCTGCGACCAGTTCTCGAGCTCCTCGCGGGGGCGGTAGCGACGCTGGTCGTCGTCGCTGGAGTGGCCCCACATGCGGAAGCACTTGGCCTCGATGAGGAACGGGCCCGAGCCGTGGCGGGCCTGATCGACGGCGGGGCGCACGGTCTGGTAGACGGCGATGGCGTCGAGCCCGTCGACGACGGCGCTCTGGATGCCGTAGGCGGAGGCGCGGTCGGCGACGTGGGGGACGGGCATCTCCTTCTCGGTTCGCTCGGAGATGGCGTAGCCGTTGTTCTCGACGAAGAAGATGACGGGCAGCTTGTGGATGGCGGCGAAGTTGAGCGCCTCGTGGAAGTCGCCGCGGCTGGTGCTGCCCTCGCCGCAGCTGGCGAAGGCGACGATCGGGTCGTTGCGCATCTTCGCCGCGAGCGCGACGCCGACGGCGTGCAGGAGCTGGGTCGCGACGACGCTCGACTGGGTGATGATGCGGCGCTCCACGCTGCCCCAGTGCGAGGTCATCTGGCGTCCGAAGGAATTGGGGTCGTCGCGCTTGCCGAGGACGTTGAGCATGGCCTCGCGGGCGGTCATGCCAAGCACGAGCACGACGCCGAGATCGCGGTAGTAGGGAGCGGCGTAGTCGACACCGGGCTTGAGCGCCATGCCCGCCCCGACCTGCGCGGCCTCCTGCCCGGCCCCGGCGATGACGAAGTCGGCGCGACCCTGGCGGTTCAAGGTCATCATGCGCTCTTCAAGCCGGCGAGAGAGGAGCATGTAGCGATACATCGCCTCGAGCTGCTCCTCGCTGAGGAGGTAGTCGTGGAGCATCTCGCTGGAGCGCGGAACGCGGGTCTGGCTGGCGGTCATCTCGCGTAAATCCCTTCGCGTTCCATGCTAGCAGGGTGGCGGCGGGGGTTGGCTGGTGGCCGGTGGCCGCGTCAGGCGGGGTCGATGTCCGTGAGCGCGAAGTCGCCGCCCCTGTAGAGGAGGGGCTCGCTGGTGGTTTCGGCGAGGGCGTAGGCGAAGCAGTCGCCGAAGTTGAGAGCGGCCGGATGGTTGCCCTTGCCGAAGCGTCGCCAGGCCTCGCGGGCGGCATGGGCTTGCTCGGCGGTGACTGGTGCGAGTTCGATAGGCACATCTCCCAGGAGCGCGTCGAGTTCGTGTCCGACCGCTGCTCCCCCACGGCCCTCAAGGACCATGGTCGCCTCAACGAAGCTGACAACCGACATGCGACAGCGGGAAGCCTCCGCCAGCGCCTGTTGGTAGCGCTCCGACCCCTCTTCGCCGAAGAGGACGCTGATGACGGCCGACGTGTCGACGATCACCTCGGGAGGCCGTGCTCGTCGTAGAGGTAGTCGCCGTGAGTGAGAGAGAGCTCTTCTCCCTCGGCCAGAGGCGGACCGCTGCGGAGGAGTTCCGCGGATCGCCTGGCGATGGCCCGGATTCGTTCAAGGCGCGCCTGGATCTCGGCATCGCGATCGCTGCGCTCGCGCTCGAGGCGCTCCCGGAGCGCGACCGTGATAGCGCCGGTCTTGCTCTCCCCGGTGAGCTCCGCAAGCTCGCTGGCGAGGCGGCAGGTCTCTTCGTTCTTGATGTTGAGGCTCACCGGTTACTCCAAGGGTAGAAAGTCCCTCGCCCCTTCTACCCTATATCGCCTCGGCACACTCCTCAACGTCCCCCGGCGCCCCCTTCCCCTATCCTTTGGGCCATGTGCGGGCGCTTCACGATGACGGTTGAGGACACCGCGGCGGTGGCGGAGGCCTTCGGCGTAGCGACCGGTGAGCTGCCGGCGATGCAGCCTCGCTTCAACATCGCGCCGACGGACGAGCACTTCGTGGTGCGGATGCGTCGGGAGGACCGCGAGGTGCTCCCGGCGCGCTGGGGGCTGGTTCGATACGGGTCGAAGGACCGCAAGCAGGCGGCGCGGGGGATTAACGCACGCGTGGAGAGCGTCGAGACGCGCCCGCTGTATCGCGAGGCGTTCCGGAAGCGCCGCTGCATCGTGCCCGCGGACGGGTACTACGAATGGACGGGGACGAAGGAGAACCGTCAGCCGTTCTGGTTCCACCGTCCGCACGGGGAGCTGCTCGCGTTCGCAGGGCTGTACGAGTGGTGGCATCCGACGCCGGAGAGCTGGGAGGCGACATTCACGATCCTGACCTGTCCTCCGAACGAGTTGACCGGACGCATCCACGACCGTATGCCCGTGATCCTGCCCGAGGAACGCATCGACGAGTGGATCTTCGGGGGCGAGCGTGAGCCCGAGGAGCTGAAGCGGCTGCTCGGGCCGGCGCCCGACGACTACCTGGTGGTCCGCCCGGTCTCGCAGCGCGTGAACAGCGTCCGCAACGACGGGCCGGACCTTGTCGAGGAGCTGACGGCCGAGACAGGAGACCAACTGGACCTGTTCACGGGAGCGTGAGGCACGCCCCCGGACGTGGTTGACAGGCGAGCGACGCCCTATCATGGGGCACAGGGTAGGGATACCGTTCCGGGTGATTCTGAGAGCCGCGGTACGCGGCGAACCCGGGCGGCGCGGCGGCTTCCTTCGTCGTTGTCGTGGTGAAGCATGAGCCCGCTGCCCGGAAGAGGAGCGCCAGCGAGTGAGCACAGTCGAGCGTCCCAGGACCATCGGTGAGCTGCGGGAGTCGGGCTATCAGCCACTGCCCGTCCGCGAAGAGATGCGCAGGAACATGATCGCGCGGATTCGCTCGGGGGAGAAGCTGTTCCCTGGCGTCTACGGCTACGACGACACGGTTGTTCCGCACATCGTGAACGCGATCCTGGCTGGCCAGGACATCATCTTCCTGGGAGAGCGGGGCCAGGCGAAGTCCCGCATCATCCGCTCGCTGACCGGCCTGCTCGATGAGGCCTACCCCGTGCTGGCGAACTGCGAGATCCCCGAGGATCCGTTCAACCCGATTACGATGCAGGGCCGCCAGATCGTGGAGAACGAGGGCGATGCCGCGCCGCTGGTCTGGCTCGACCGGGACCAGCGCTACGGTGAGAAGCTGGCGACGCCGGACATCACAATCGCTGACCTGATCGGCGAGGTGGATCCGATCAAGGTGGCCGAAGGGCGCTACCTCTCGGACGAACTCACGATCCACTACGGGCTGGTTCCGCGCACGAACCACGGCATCTTCTGCATCAACGAGCTGCCCGATCTCGCGGAGCGCATCCAGGTCGGCCTCCTGAACATCATGGAAGAGCGCGACGTGCAGATCCGGGGGTACCGCGTGCGGTTGCCGCTGGATGTCTTCGTGGTGGCGACCGCAAACCCGGAGGACTACACGAACCGGGGCCGCATCATCACGCCGCTGAAGGACCGCTACGGCGCGCAGGTGCGGACGCACTACCCGCAGAAGATCGAGCACGAGATGGACATCGTGGAGGCGGAGCACCACCCGGTCCCGGCGGACTTCAGCGTGGCCGTGCCAGCCTACATGAAGGAGATCATCGCCGAGATCACACGGCTCGCACGTCGCAGTCCCGACGTGAACCAGCGCTCGGGCGTGAGCGTTCGCGCGAGCATCGCGAACTACGAGAGCATGCTCGCCAACTCTTTGCGCCGCGCGATCGTAAACGACGAGGAGGAGGCCGTCCCGCGCGTGAGCGACCTGCCCTTCGTGGTGCCCACCCTGAGCGGCAAGGTGGAGCTGGAGACGATCGAGGACGGGCGCGAGGAGCAGATCATCGACAAGCTGATCCAGGGCGCGGTGGTCGCCGTCTTCAACCGGCGCTACAACCTGAGCGACCTGGAGCCCATCGTGGCGCGCTTCAAGGCGGGCATCTCCGTCGAAGTGGGGGAGATGACGGCAAGCGGCGATTACCGGGGGCTGCTGGACAGCATCGAAGGGCTGACCGAGGCCCTGCAGGTGGTGGAGGCCCACTCGGCCGGCGAACTCGCGGCGGGCACCGAGTTCATCCTTGAGGGGCTGCACCTGAACAAACGGTTGAACAAGGACCGCGTCGGAGCGAAGATCCAGTATCGGGGATGAGCTGGCGTATCGAACCGTTTCCTGAAGGTGGCCCCCTGTTCGAGGGGGCCATCGCCGTCTACGCGGCGGCGTTCGCGCCGCCTCCTTACAGCGATCCCGATCGGGGCGAGGAGATTCGCTACCGGCTGCGGCGGCTGCATCGCGATCGAGAGGGCTTCCGGGGCTTCGTCGCACTCGGTCAGACCGATGAACCGGGCGTGCCCTCGCACGGGGTGGTGGGGATGACGTACGGGTACCGCAGCGAGCGCGGTCAGTGGTGGCGCGACGCGGTCGCACGCGGGCTGGATCGGAAGTCGCGCAAGCGCTGGCTGGGCAACGCCTACGAGCTCGTCGAGATCGCGACGCACCCGGACTTCCAGAGCCGCGGCATCGGGGCGCTGCTTGTCGAGGCGCTGCTCGAAGGGCGGCCGGAGTCGACCTGCGTGCTGAGCACGCGCACGGACAGCCGCGCCCACGAACTCTACGCCCGCCTCGGCTTCGAGATGGTCAAAGAGATGGCGTTCACACCCGGCGGCGCACCGTTCTATGTGATGGGGAAGGTGCTGGGGTAAGGCACCGCAAGCCGCTGGCTGCTATACTTACAACCCCCTGTAGTTCATTAGCAATTGGGTGCCAACACTGTTCTTTAGGAGAAGGCAGGTTCATGGTTGAATCACGTTCAAATCCCATATTTAGCGGCTTGCAAGACTTTCTTGACGAAGCGAGGCAGTCACCTCTCGCAAATGAAGAACTGGTGAAGAATTGGAAGCGAGATTTCCATCAAATATTCTCGATATAGTTCAGGAACTATCGGCTCTTACAAGAGCGCTGAGAGTTAGCCGCGGGGACCCTGGAACATATACAACTATTTCTCGCCTGTCGCGACCAGAAATAGATTCCCATCTCTCTCTCTGATAGAAGACTGGATTAATGGGATATTGGGGACACAAGATCGTCGTGATGAACTACCAACTAGGGATTTGACGGAAGCTCGGACTAGTGTCGAGGAAGCAATAACGATCCTTCAAGATGTCGTGCAAGAACTGGAGGGCCGACTAGATCGAGGGGAATTTGGGTGGGACTCCGCGGAAAGCTATGAACTTGACGTCCTTCGCCAAGTCGCCGTCCCCACTTTGGCGGGCCTAGTTGACCAGCTAGCTACCCTTGGTCGCCGGGAACTCGGAACGTGGGCAAGCTTTGTCGAAGGCCTTGCCGGTGTAGCCCGCCATCCCGCTGCAGTAGCTGTGCTTACTAACGCAGCATCTGCACTAGCCCAAGCAGCCCTCTAGCGCCTTACCCCGCGAGCCTGGTCGGGTTCTCCAAAGTCGTCTGGATCTCCTTGAGGAAGCGGGCGCCTTCGGCGCCGTCGGTGACGCGGTGGTCGGCGCTGAGGGCAAGGGTCATGAGCTGGCGGACGGCAAGCTCGCCGTCGACGACCGCAGGGCGCTCGGTGACGGAGCCGGCGCCGAGGATGGCGGACTGGCCGGCGTTGATGATGCCGACGAGGACATCGATGCCGTAGGCCCCGAGGTTCGTGATCGTGAAGGTGCCGCTGGAGTACTCCTCGGCGCGGAGGCGGCCGGCCCGGGCGCGCTCGACGAGCGCCTTCGACTCCTCCGCAATCTGGGGAAGAGGCTTGACCGCCACGTCGAGCAGGGCGGGGGCGATGAGTCCCTCATTGAGGGCGATGCCGATGTTGATGTCGACCTGTTCGTGGTACTGGATGCCCTCGTCGCCGAGGGAAGCGTTGAACTTGGGGTGGCTCGCGAGAGCGACGGCGCACGCCCGTACGAGGAGGTCGTTCACGCTGACCCGCTGCGCTTCCCCAAGGACGACGTTGATGTGGCGGCGGAAGGCCATCGCCTCCGTCATGTCGACGTCGACGGTGAGGTAGTAGTGGGGTTGCTGCTGCTTGGCGTCGGTCATGTTGCGGGCAATGGCGGCGCGCATGCGCGAGAGGGGCTCGACGCGGGAGGACGGAGGTGGTGGTGGCGGCAGCTCGGGTTCGACCGTCGGAACGCCCGCCGGGGCGTGATGGTCGCGGGCGGCGATGGCCGCCTCGACATCGCGGCGGAGGATGCGGCCGTCTGGGCCGGAGCCCGTGACCTCGGCGATATCGACCCCGGCATCGTCGGCGATACGGCGGGCGACAGGTGAGACGCGCACGCGGCGAGCGTCAAGGTCGGCGCCGGTGCCGTCGGCGGTCGGGGCGGTAACGGCTCGGGGGTTGGGCTTCTCGCCGGGGGCTCTGCGCTCGATCTCAGGCATGGGTTCGTCGGCGTCGCCGAGCAGAGCGATGACCTCGCCGACGGGCACGACATCGCCTTCCTCGGCGACGAGCTTGCGGAGGACACCCGCTTCGAAGGCTTCGAGCTCCACGGTGGCCTTATCGGTCTCGATCTCGGCGATGATGTCGCCGCGTTCGATCGTATCGCCGGGGGCCTTGAGCCAGCGTACGAGGGTGCCTTCGGTCATGTCGGCGCCCATTTGCGGCATCACCACTTCGAGAGCCATGCGCGCCTCCTAGAGCATCGCCAGGACCGCCTCGACCACATCCTCTTCGGAGGGCAGGGCGGCGTATTCGAGGTTGCGGTTGTAGGGCATGGGCACGTCTTTGCCGGCGACGCGGGCGACGGGCGCGTCGAGCCAGTCGAAGGCGCGCTCCATGATCTGGGCGGAGATCTCGCCCGCGAATCCGCCGAACTTCCAGTCGTCCTCCACGACGACGGCGCGATTGGTGCGGCGCACGGACTGGAGGACGGTGGCGATGTCGAGGGGGCGGAGCGTGCGCAGGTCGATGACGTCGGCGGTGAGGCCGTGCTCGGCGGCAAGCATGTCGGCGGCGCGCGTGCACTGATGCACGCTGCCGCTGTAGCCGACGAGGGTGACATCAGCGCCGGAGCGCACGATCGAGGCCTGGCCGAACTCAATCAGGTGGTCGGGGTCTTCGGGGACGTCCCCGCGCATGTTGTAGAGGGCCGTGTGCTCGATGAAGACGACGGGGTTGGGCTCGCGAAAGGAGCGCTTGAGCAGGCCCTTGGCATCGCCGGGGAAGGCCGGGCAGACGACGGTGAGTCCGGGGAAGTGGGCGAACATACCCTCGAGGCTGTGGCTATGGGTCGCCCCGAGCTGGCTGCCGCCGCCACTGGCCATCCGCAGCACCAGGGGCACGTTCACCTGGCCCCCGCTCATGTAGTGCAGCTTGGAGGCGTTGTTCACGATCTGGTCGAGGGCGACGAGGCTGAAGTTGATGGTCATGATCTCGACCATCGGGCGGAAGCCCGCAAGCGCAGCGCCAACGCCGGCGCCAACGATGACGGACTCCGAGATGGGCGTGTCGCGCACGCGCTCGGGGCCGAACTCATCGAGCAGGTCGCGGGTGCAGGCGTAGGAGCCGCCGTAGGCGCCGATATCCTCGCCCATGAGGAAGACGCGATCGTCGCGCAGCATCTCCTCGCGCATCGCCTCGCGGATGGCGTCGCGCATACGCATCTCCGTCATCCGGGCTCCTCCTCGCACTCCTTCGTAATGTGGTCGTAAAGGGTGTGGAGGCCGGGCTCGGGGCTCGCATCGGCGAAAGCGACGGCCTCGTCGACCTCGGCATCGACGCGGGCCACGAGCGCCTGGTAGGTGGTCTCGTCGAGGAGACCGTCGGCGATCATCGAGCGCTTGAGGCGCTGGATAGCGTCGCGCTGGCGGAAGACGTCGATCTCTTCCTTCGTGCGGTAGAGCTCGGGGTCGGCCATGGAGTGGCCGCGGTAGCGGTAGGTGAGCGCCTCGATGAAGTAGGGGCCGTGGCCCTCGCGCACATGGGCGAGGGCGAGCTGGGTGGTGGAGTAGACCTCAAGCACATCCATGCCGTCGATGCGCACGCTGGGTATCTTGTAGGCGGCGGCGATTTTGTAGACGTCGTTCGCGAGGGAGTCGCCGAAGGGGACGCCCATGCCGTAGCCGTTGTTCTCGCAGAACCAGACGACGGGCAGTTTCCAGATGGCGGCGAGGTTGAGGGCCTCATGGAACTCGCCTTCGCCCACTCCACCATCGCCGAAGATGCAGAGTGCGGCCCAGTCCTCGCCGCTCATGTGGGCGGCGAGACCGAGGCCGGCGGCGATGGGCATGTGGCCGGCGACAATGGCGTAGCCGCCGAGGAAGCCACGCTCGACATCGAAGATGTGCATCGAGCCGCCGCGTCCCTCGTTCGTACCGCCGACGCGAGCGAATAGCTCGGCCATGATGCGGCGCGGCTCGATGCCGCGGGCGATAGCGTGGCCGTGGTCGCGGTAGTGGGTGACGATCTTGTCGTCGGCGCGGAGGGCGTTGATGGCGCCGACGGCGCAGGCCTCCTCGCCCGTGTAGAGGTGGAGGAAGCCGCGGATCTTGCCGCGCGTGTACATCTCGGCGCTCTTCTCCTCGAAGCGCCGGATGAGCAGCATCTCGTGGAGGAAGCGCTGCTGGAGGTCGTCGTTGGGCGGTTCTCCCACCATCGTGGGGATGGCCTGGCCCACGCTCACGTTCGCGGCCTCATATCGGTCACCATGCACCCCAGTTTAGGCGACGGCAGGTTACGGGGTGATGACGAAGCCCCAGGGGCCGCAGAGGTGTGCAGGCGCTAGACTCGCCCGATGGACGCGGAGCTGGAGGAGTTGACCGCGATCGCGCGGCGGGCGGCCGCCATCGCGGGCGAGGTGGTGATGCCCCTCTACGAGGAACGCCTCACGGTGGAGCTGAAAGCGGACGGCACGCCCGTGACGGAGGCGGATCGCCGCGCGGAGGGGGCGATGCGTGAGCTCTTCGCGCGGGAGACGCCCGCCTTCGGCGTGCTGGGGGAGGAGCTGGGGGAGTCGCCCGGGGACGGACGCCACCGCTGGGTCGTCGACCCGATCGACGGGACAAAGAGCTTCATCCACCACGTTCCCCTCTTCGGGACGCTGGTTGCGCTCGAACGCGCGGGCGAGCCCGTGGTCGGGGTGGTCGCCTGCCACGCCGTGGGAGAGACGGCCTGGGCGGCTCGCGGGGGAGGCGCTTTCCTGAACGGCGAGCGGACGCGCGTGAGCGCGGCGGCCGCACTGGGCGAGGCAACGGTGCTGACGACCGGTCCCGCGAGCCTGCAGCGCCGGTCGCCGGGAGGGTTCGCGCGGCTGGGGCGAGAGGCGAAGCTGCTGCGGTCGTGGGGTGACTGCTACGGCTACCTTGCGGTGATCGCGGGGCGGGCGGAGGCGATGATCGACCCCGCAGTGAACCCGTGGGACATCGCACCTTTCGTGGTGCTCCTGGCGGAAGCGGGCGGGCGGCTGACGACGTGGGCGGGGAAGGATGGCGCGGGGGAGGACGCGGTCGCGACCAACGGTCTCATCCACGGGGCCCTGCTGGGAGTGCTGGGAGAGGGCGCGGCCTAGCCGCCGCCGGCGACAACCTTGAGGGCGCGCACGCGGCCCGGCTCATCGACCTGGCCGACGCCAACAAAGGAGCCGTCGGCGCCGTAGAGACGCGCGAGGGTAGCGGGGCGGAGGAAACCACCGCGCGCCCAGGCCATCTGGCCGCTGCGAAGCTGCTCCGCGTGGCTGGTGGCAAGGATGGCGGCGGCGCTCTCGGAGACGCCCTCATCGGCGGGAAGCACGACCTCATCGAGCTTGCCCGCCTCGACGAAACCGCCGAGCGCCTCCACGGGCACGGCTCGGGAGACATGGAAGGGCCCGCTGCCGGTGCGTCGCAGTCGGGCGAGGTGGGCGCCGCAGCCGATGGCCCGTCCGATATCGCGAGCGAGGCTGCGGACGTACATACCGGGCCCGCAGCTTACGTTGACGCGGAGCCTGTCGGGGGCGAGGCGTTCGAGGCGCAGGGTCGAGACACGCACAGGGCGCGGCTTCAGCTCGGGCGTCTCACCCTCGCGGGCGAGGGCGTAGGCGCGGCGACCGTCGACCTTGACAGCGCTGTAGGCGGGGGGCGTCTGCATGATTTCGCCCGTGAACTGGCGCGCGAGCGCGTCGAGGTCGATTGCGCCCTCCGGCAGCTCGCCCGCGCGGGTGGGTGCGCCTTCGGCGTCGTCGGTGTCCATCTCCTGGCCCAGGGCGATCTCGCCCTCGTAGGCCTTTTCGCTGGGCATCATGTATTCGACAAGGCGGGTGGCGCGGCCGAGGCAGAGGACGAGCAGTCCCGTGGCCATCGGGTCGAGGGCGCCGGTGTGACCGATCCGGCGCTGGCCGGTAAGGCGGCGGGCGCGAGCGACCACGTCGTGGCTGGTCCAGCCGGGCTCCTTATCGATGAGGAGGACGCCGGTGAGGCCGGAATCGCCCTTGCGACGGCGGCTCACGGCTCGACGACGGGCGGATTGCGGTCGTCCCCGCGGTCGCGGGCGAGGTCCGCGATGGTGGAGGCGAGGCGAGCGCCTCGCTCGATGGAGGGGTCGAACTGGAACTTGAGGGAAGGCGTACGCCGCATCCGCAGGCGACGGCGGAGCTCGCGTTCGAGATAGGGCGAGGCGCTCTGGAGGCCTGCGAGGGCGGCGTCACGCTCTTCGGAGCTGCCCAGGTGGGAGACGAAGACATCAGCGACACGGAAGTCCGGGCTGACCCGCACCTCGGTGATCGTGACGAAGGTCCCATCGAGGCGCGGATCCTTGAGGTCGCGCTGGATGAGGTCGCTGATCTCCTCACGGAGCAACTCGCTGACACGGCTGGTGCGCCGGCTCATGGCGATTCCACCCGAGGCCGCGCGCTAGTTGACGCGCTGCTGGTGGTAGAACTCCAGGAGGTCGCCTTCCTGGAAGTCACCGAATCGCTCGAGGACGATGCCGCACTCGAAGCCCTGCTGCACCTCGCGCACGTCGTCCTGGAAGCGGCGCAGGCCGCCGCAAGCGGTATCGGTCATCTCGGCGCCGTTGCGGACCACGCGGATGCGGTCGCCGCGGACGAGCCTGCCTTCGGTGACGTAGCAGCCGGCGATCTGACCCACGCGGCTGGAGCGGAAGAGCTGGCGCACCTCGGCGACGCCATCGACGACGCGCTCATAGACGGGTTCGTAGAGGCCTTCGAGGGCCTGCTCGACGCTCTCGAGGAGCTGGTAGATCACCTCGTAGCTGCGGATCTCGACGCCAACGATCTCGGCCTGGCTGGCGGCCGAGGGCTCGGTCTTCACGTTGAAGGCGAGGACGATCGCCCCGGACGCGCCCGCGAGCATGACGTCGGACTCGCTCACGGGACCGGTGGCGGAGTGGATGACCTTGATCTTGACCTCGCCCGTGCCGAGTCCCTGGAGCGCGCCGCGGATGGCCTCGGCGCTGCCGCGCACGTCGGTCTTGAGGATCAGGAGCAGCTCCTTGACGTTTCCGGCGCTGACCTCGTTGAAGAGCGTGTCGAGGGTGACCTGTCCGCGGCGGGCGCCGGAGCCGCCCTCGGCCTCGCGGCGCGCCTGCTCGACGATGCGGCGGGCGGCGCGCTCGTTCTCGACCACGTGGATGGCGTCGCCAGCGGAGGGCACATCCGCCAGGCCCATGATGCGGACCGGGCGGGCCGGACCAGCTTCGAGCAGGCGTTCGCCCCGCTCATCGAACATCGCCTTCACCTTGCCGCTGATGAGACCGCTGACGAGGGCATCGCCCTGGCGCAGGGTGCCATTGCGGATGAGGACGGTGGCGAGGGGGCCGCGGCGGGAGTCAAGCTCGGCTTCGACAATGGTGCCGGAGGCGGGACGGTCGGGGTTCGCCTTGAGCTCCTGGATCTCGGCAACGAGGTCGATGGCTTCGAGCAGTTCAGGCAGGCCCGCGCCCGTCGTGGCGGAAACGGGGATCGCCAGGACTTCGCCGCCGTATTCCTCGACGACGACGCTCTGCTCGGTGAGCTGCTGCTTCACGCGGTCGGGATTGGCGGCGGGCAGGTCGGTCTTGTTGATGGCGATGATCATGGGCACTTCAGCGGCGCGGACGTGCGAGATCGCCTCGATGCTCTGGGGCATGACGCCATCGTCGGCCGCCACGACCACGACGGCGATGTCGGTGATCTGGGCGCCGCGGGCGCGCATGGCGGTAAAGGCGGCGTGGCCCGGCGTGTCGATGAACGTGATGGCGCTGCCGCCGCGCTCGATCTGGTAGGCGCCGATGTGCTGGGTGATGCCACCGGCCTCGCCCGCGACGACGTTCGTCTCGCGAATGGCGTCGAGCAGGCTCGTCTTTCCGTGGTCGACGTGGCCGAGGATGGTCACGATCGGGGGACGGGGACGGGCGTCCGCGTCCTCGCCTTCTTCGTCGGCCTCGCGCACGGCGGTCGCGACGGCCCCGGCGGCGGCCTCGGGCGCGGAGGCAATGCCGAGTTCGGCGGAGACGAGCACTGCCGTGGCGTAGTCGATTGTGTCGTTCATGGCGGCCATGACGCCGTGGGTCATCAGGCGCTTGATCGCCTCAATGGCAGAGATGCCAAGGCGCTCGCTGAGACCTTTGACGGTAATCGCCGGGGGAAGGGTGATGGAGCGCGGGCCGGACGACGGTTTGGTTGTCATGCTTCCTCCGGACCGCTGTTCGAGATGGTTTCGAGGTGGCGCCGCAGGCCCTCGATATCGCCAGAATCAGGGGACATTCGCAGGGCCTTTCCTATCGTACCGCTTGAGAGGGCGTGCTCCCAACAGGAGCGGTTCTGGTGGAGGTAGGCGCCCCGTCCGGGCAGCCGCTCACGGGTCGATTCGATGGCAAGGCCGCCTGCAGCGGCGCGCACGATGCGTACGAGTCCCCGCTTCCCGGCAACCTCGCGGCAGCCGATGCAGGTGCGCTGCGGCTCACGACGGGCGGCAGCCATGGGGGCCTCAGTGGATCCGGCCGGAGTAGTCGATCTCTTCCTCGAAATCGTCCTCTTCGATGCGCGGACCACGGCGGCGCTTGCGCTTGGCCGTGGGGTCTTCCTCGCGGGTGGGGAGCACATCCTCGGCGAAACGGATGGCCGTGGGGCGCTCTTCGGGTGCGACGAGCGTGGGCACCTGGTACTCCTCGCCCTCATCGTCGTCGAACTCCTCTTCGCCGTAGTCCTCGGCTTCTCGCGTTGCCTCGTCGGGAACCTCCATCTCGGCGAGGGCCGCGGGGAAGGCGACATCCTCCTCCCCTTCGCCGAGGGCGCCAGGCTGCTCAGTGGCGGGCGCGGGCGGCGCGACGGCGAGGGGTGGACGAGGCGCCTCGGCCTCAAGCGGGGGCAGGAGCTCGTCCGGAAGCTGGAGGATGTCGAGGTCCGGCTCGGTGCCGGGCGGGAAGGCGTCGAAGGCAGCGGGGGCTTCGGTGATCGCAACATCCTCGCCCTCGCGCTCGGCGCCAGTCTGGCTGCGGATGCTGATGCGGTAGCCGGTGAGCTTGGCGGCAAGGCGGGCGTTCTGCCCCTCCTTGCCGATCGCAAGGGAGAGCATCGAGTCGGGCACGACGATGACGGCTTCGCGCGAATCCTCGTCGAGCTTGACCTCCACGATCTGCGCGGGGCTGAGGGCGTTGCTGACGAACTCAACGGGGTTGGCATCCCACTTGATGATGTCGACGCGCTCGCCGCCCAGTTCGTTGACAACGTTCTGGATACGGGAGCCACGCATGCCCACGCAGGCGCCGATGGGGTCGACGCTGGCGGCGCGGGCGCGGACGGCAACCTTGCTGCGGTGGCCGCCCTCGCGAGCGATCGCCATGACCTCGACACGCCCCTGGGCGACTTCGGGCACTTCGACCTCGAGCAGGCGGCGGAGGAGCAGACGGTGGCCGCGGCTCACGATGACCTGCGGGCCCTTGACGTCGTCGTTCACCTCAAGCAGAAGCACCTTGACGCGCTGGCCGGCGCGCAGGTGCTCGTTCCGCACCATCTCGCTGCCGGGCAGGAGGGCCTCGGTGCCACGGCCGATCTCGACGGTGGCCTGGCGCGATTCGACGCGCTGCACATTGGCGAGAAGCACCTCGCCCTGCTTGTCGGCGTATTCCTCGTAGATGGCGCCGCGTTCGGCCTCGCGGAGGCGCTGGAGGACGACCTGCTTGGCCGTTTGCGCCGCGATGCGGCCGGCGTTCTCGGGGGGCTTGACCTCGAATTCGAGGATGTCGTCGATCTTGGCGTCGGGCTTGTAGCGCTTGGCCTCCTCGATGTCCATCTCGAGGTTCTCGTCCTCGACCGTGCGGACGACGGTCTTCTGGATGAACGCGCTGATCTCGCCCGTTTCGCCGGAGATGCGGACGTGCACATCCGGTCCCTCCTCGCCATCTCGGCGGTAAGCGGAGGCAAGGGCGGCCTCGACGGCCTGGAAGATGACCTCGCGAGCGAGGTTCTTTTCGGCGGCCAGCTGGCTGATCGCAAGCAGGAAGTCGTTCTTCATGTTCGTTCAACAAAAAAGGCGGGCACACCGCCCACCTCTCCCCAAGGATTGGCCTTTCGGACTATAGCAGACGCGGCGCTAGCGGGCTCCTGAAACCGTCCGGGGACGGCGGGCGACGCGAGCATGGAGGCTCCCCACATCACGGATGCGCCGGTCGGCTCGGGCGACCGCCTCGTCCAGAGGCGTGACACCTTCCTGGCGGGCGCGGGCAAGCAGGTCGATCACGGTCGTCTCGATGGCGTCGACGCGGCGGTTGGCGCGCTCCCGGCGGTAATCGCGCCCCACCTCTTCGGCCAGGTTGACGACACCCCCTGCGTTCACGATGAAGTCGGGGACGTAGAGGATGTCTCGCACGGCGAGGTCGCCGGCAAGATCGTCGCTCGCGAGCTGGTTGTTGGCGCTGCCGAGGACCGCTGCGCAGCGGAGCTCGGGAACCGTGTCGGGGTTGATGGCGCCGCCGAGGGCGCAGGGGGCGAAGACGTCGCACTCGGTGGCGTGGACCTCACCAGGGGCGGCAACGTCGGCGCCAAGCTCGTGAGCGAAGCTGCCGACGGCCTCCTCGTTCACGTCGGCGATGGTGAGATGCACATCGGCGGCGGCGAGGAGCCGTGCGAAGGCCCCACCGACCTTGCCAACGCCCTGGATAGCCACGTGGCGGCCGGAGAGATCGGGGGAGCCCCAGAGGGAACGGGCGGCGCCACGCATGGCCGCGAGCAGCCCGCGCGCGGTAGTAGGCGAAGGGTCGCCCGAGCCACCTGTGTCGTGGGCGGCGCCGGTGACGTAGCTGGTCTCGCGGGCGATCATCTCCATGTCGGCGATGGTGGTGCCGACATCCTCGGCGGTGACGTAGGCGCCACCGAGCGACTCGATGGCGCGGCCGTAGGCGCGCAGCAGCCGCTCGGACTTGAGCGTGCGCGGGTCGCCGATAATGACGCCCTTGCCGCCGCCGAAGTCGAGGCCGGCGGCGGCGTTCTTGCGTGTCATGGCGCGTGAGAGGCGGACGGCGTCGGCGAAGGCTTCATCCTCCGACTGATAGGGGTAGAAGCGGGTGCCGCCGAGCGCCGGCCCGAGAACGGTAGAGTGGACGGCGATGATCGCCTTCAGACCCGACTCGCCATCGCGGGCGAAGAGAATCTGCTCGTGACCACCCTCATCGGCTGCTGCGAAGACGTCCATGGCATCGATCGTAGCGCAGCGGCGGGTGGCCCGCGTGTGCGCTGGAACTGCGGGTAAAGACATGCCGATGGAGGCGATTGCGGCCGAGATCGAACGCACGCTGCGGGCGGTGGGGGAACCGCGTCGCGGTGTCGGGCAGAAGGCCGATCGGGAGAAGCACATCCCCAATCCCCCGGGACCGGGACTCGGACTGGAGTACCTCGGAGCACGCGTCCCACAGGTCCGGCAGACGACGAAGGCCGCGCTCAAGGCGCACCCGGAGATGGGGCGCGAGGAGTTGGTCGCGCTGGCCACGCTGCTGTGGAATCGTGGCATCTACGACCTGCGACTGGCGGCGATCGATGCGCTGACGGTACGCAACAAGCTCCTGGAGTCGGAGGACGTGACCGCCATCGAGCCGTTCGTACGGCAGGCCCAAACGTGGGCGTTGCTCGACACGCTGGCGATCAGCGTGCTCGCCCCGATCGTCGAGCGGCGCCCGAAGCTGACGGCGACGCTGGATCGCTGGGCGGAGGACGGGGACTTCTGGGTGCGCCGCACGGCGATGCTGGCGCTGCTGCCCGCACTGCGGCGGGGCGGGGGCGACTTCGAGCGCTTTGCGGGCTACGCCGAGGCGATGCTCGACGAACGCGAATTCTTCATCCGCAAGGCAATCGGCTGGGTGCTGCGCGAGGTCAGCAAGAAGCGTCCGGCGCTGGTAGCGGAGTGGCTGGCGCCGCGAACGGGTCGGGCCTCGGGGGTGACGTTCCGGGAGGCGGTGAAGTACCTGGCCCCCGACGATCGCGAGCGGTTGACGGCCGCCTGGCGGGAGGGCCGTCCCGCCTGATCGTCAGTTCGCCTCGGTGGCGGTCTCGATGAAGGGCTTGGCGCTGACGGCGATACCGCGGTGCTCCGGGCGCTGCAGGAAAGGGTCGCGCGCGAGGATGCGGCGCGCCATCTCACGCGCATCGACGAGGAGGTCACGGTCGGTGACGCGCGCGACGCGGAGCATGCCGTTGCCACCGCTCTGGGCCATGCCCCAGGCCTCGCCCTCGCCACGCATCTCAAGGTCGGTCTCGGCAAGCTCGAAGCCGTCGGTCGTGCGTTCCATGGCGCGGAGGCGGTTCTGCGCCTCGGGACTGGGGTCCTCGTCGCTGCTGAAGAGGAGGCAGTAGCCCTGGCTGTCGGAGCGCCCAACGCGACCCCGGAACTGATGAAGCTGGCTGAGACCGAAGCGCTCGGCGCCCTCGATCACGATGGCCGTGGCGTTGGGCACGTCGATGCCAACCTCGACGACGCTGGTGGAGACGAGCACCTGCGTCTCACCGCCGCTGAAGCGCAACATGATCTCCTCCTTCTGGCGACCCTTCATACGACCGTGCAGGAGGTCGAGCCGGTAGGCGGCGAGGGGGCCGGCGCGCAGCCGCTCGAACTCCTCCTCGGCGGAGCGCACATCGAGGACCTCGGACTCATCGACGAGGGGGCAGATGACGAACGCCTGCTCGCCATCGTCGAGGCGCTCACGGAGGAACTCGTAGGCTTCATCGCGCTCCCCGGGCTCGACCCAGGTCGTGCGTACGGGCAGGCGGCCGGGGGGAAGCTCGTCGATGGTCGAGACCTCAAGGTCGCCGTAGACGGTGAGGGCGAGGGTGCGCGGGATGGGAGTGGCGGTCATCACGAGGAGGTGAGGATTCGCGCCCTTCTGGCGCAGGCGGGCGCGCTGGTCGACGCCGAAACGGTGCTGCTCATCGATGACGGCGAGACCGAGGCGGGGAAGCTCGACGGCCTCCTCAATGATGGCGTGGGTGCCGATGATGATGTCGGCGCCGCCGTGGGCGGCGGCGGCGCGGATGCGCGCCTTCTCGGCGGCGGTGCGGGAGCCGGTGAGGAGGGCTGCGCGCAGGGGCCGGTCGAGCCAGGGAGGCGAGAGCAATCCCTCGAAGGCCGACTCACCGCCTCCAAGCTGGTTCGTGAGGGAGCGGTAGTGCTGCTCGGCGAGAATCTCCGTGGGGGCCATCAGCACCGCCTGGCGGCCGGCGGCGACGGCGGCGAGCATGGCGGCGAAGGCAACCACGGTCTTGCCGCTGCCGACGTCGCCCTGGAGCAGCCGGAGCATGGGCACGGGTTCGGCGGCGTCGGCGAGGATCTCGTCGAGGGCGCGGCGCTGGGGGGTGGTCAGGTCGAACGGCAGCGACTCAAGGTAGCCGTCGAGGTAGTTGCTGAAGTCGAGCTCCGGGGCCTGCTGGTCGTGCTGCCAGGCGGCGCGTCGCTGAAGCACCGCCACCTGGATGGCGAGAAACTCGCCCAGGGCAAGGCGTTGTCGAGCGCGTTGGGCGTCCTTGTCCGCTTCGGGGGTGTGGTAATTGCGGACGCACTCCGCGTAGGGCGCCAGGCCCTCCTCTTTCGCGAGCCACGCCGGCACGGGGTCGGGAAGGCGTTCGGCGAGCGCCTCGACGGCGGCGCCGACGGCGCGGCGGATAGTGCGCTGGCCGAGCCCCTGCGTGCCGGGGTAGATGGGAAGGAGGCGTCCGGGACGCATGATCGTCGAGTCGAAGGGCTCGTATTCGGGCGGGTTCGCCATCTGCAGGCGGCCCCGGTAGACGGTGACCGTACCGGAGACGGCAAGCTCCTCGCCCTCCTTCAGCCCACGGGCCACCCAGGGCATGTTGAACCAGACGATGCGGAGCGAGCCGGAACCGTCGTTGATGACGGCCTCGCTGCCCCGGACGCGGCGGCCGTAGCGCATCTGGCCGGCGGAGAGAACCGTGCCCACAACGGTCTTGGGGAGGCCGTCGGGCTCGACCTCGGAGATGCGGCGGACGTCGGTGAAGTCGCGAAAGCGGCGGGGGAAGAAGAGAGCGGCATCGCCTGCGGTGGTCACACCGAGCTTCTCGAAACGCTCGGCGGCGCTCTTGCCGATCCCGGGCAGGCGGGTCACGGGGTCATCGGGGCTCGGGGGACGCCTGCGAGCGCTCGCGGCGGAGCGCTTCGGGGCCGCATCGGAATCCGCATCCGGGCCTGCGGCGGCGATCGCGCGTTCGAGCCATTTCCTGCGTCCCTCGGAAGTGAGGGCGCGGTAGCCGCCACCCCGCTGCAGGCCGCGGATGCGCTCGTACAGGGGATGGCCGCGGCCGATCGCGGCATCATCCACGATGCGGATCAGGAGCGTATCGAGCCCGCCGCTGATCTCGGTGTTCGCGGCGCCCCCCTCAATCTCGCGACGGAAGAGGTCGCCGAGACGGGCCAGCTCGGAGTCGGTGGACGGCAGTGAGGGACCCGCCGCCAACCTACGGGCTCCGCCGCACCGTGCAGATGCCGAGCGCGTTCGGGCCGAGGTAGGCGCCCACGGTGGGGCCGGTCTGGATCACCTCGATGGCGGTGTGGGGAAGCTGTGGGCTCACGCGCTCAACGAGTTCCAGAGCGCCGGCATCGTCGTCCGAGTAGATGATGAACAGCTTCGCGAGGGTGCGGTCTTCAAGGGCGACCTCCTCGAGGCGTTTGACCGCCTTCGAGCGCGTGCGGACGCGGTCGAAGGGGGCAACCTCGCCGCCATCGATCTGGATAAGCGGCTTGATGCGGAGCGCGCTCCCGAGGAAGGCGTTGGCGCGTCCAATGCGCCCGCCCTTCTGCAGGTACTCAAGGGTGTCGAGAGCCACGACGACGCGGCTGCGCGCCATCACGCTGCGCGCGGCGGCGGTCACGTCCTCGAGCGGCGCCCCCTCACGGGCGCGCACGGCGGCGGCCTCGACGACGGCGCGAAGGCCGACGCCCGCAGTGTACGAGTCGAGAAGCTCGATCCGCGTCTCAAGCTCGCTCGTCTCGCTGGCGATGGAGGCGGAGTTGAGGGTGCCGGAGAGTTTCGAGGAGACATGGATGGAGGCGATGTCGTCGCCGTTCGCGGCGATCTCGCGGTAGACCGTGGCGAACGCCTCGACGCTGGGCTGGCTTGTCTTGGGGAAGTCGCGGGAGCTGACAAGCCGCTCGTAGAACTCGGAGGGCGTGATATCGACGCGGTCACGGAAGACGTCATCGCCGAAGGCAACGATGGCCGGGACGACGGCAACGCCGAGCTCCTCAGCGTCCTGGGGACTGATGTCGCTGGTTGAATCTGTAACGACCTGGACAGCCATGAGAATCAGCCCTCTACCTGCCCGCAGTATACGCGGAGGACCCTGCGGCTGGCGCCGCCGAGCGCATAGAATCGCGGCATGCGCACGGTGCAGCTGGCCCCTTCGATCCTGACAGCGGACTTCGGCCGGCTCGCGGAAGAAGTGCAGGCCGCAGAGGCAGGCGGCGCCGACCTGCTCCATCTGGACGTGATGGACGGGCGCTTCGTGCCCAACATCACCTTCGGGCACGCCCTCGTCGAGGCCCTGCGCAAGGCGACCACGCTACCGTTCGACATCCACCTGATGGTGGCCGAGCCGGAGCGGCACGTGGAGTTCTACACAGAGGCGGCGGACGTCGTGAACGTGCACGTGGAGGCGACCGACCATGTCAACCGCACGCTCGACCTGATCCGGAAGGGCGGGGCGGAGGCGGGAGTCTGCCTGAATCCGGGGACGCCGTTGGCGGCCATCGAGGAGTCGCTGCCGGAGGTCGATCAGGTGATGGTGATGACGATCAATCCCGGCTGGGGCGGCCAGAAGCTCATCCCCTCGCAACTGGAGAAGGTGGCGCGGCTACGGGCGCTGCTGGATGAGGGCGGTCATCGAGCGCGCATCGAGATCGACGGCGGGGTGAAGGTCGAGAACGCGGCGACCTGCGCGGCAGCGGGCGCGGACGTGCTCGTCTGCGGGAGTAGCGTCTACAACGACCGGTCGAGCGTGGCGAAGAACCTGGCGTCGCTGCGAGCGGCGCTGGCGACGGGGAGCTAGGCGCTCTTGGAGAGCGTACGGAGGCAGCGCGTGCAGATATTCAGGCGCTTCCAGGAGCCTTCGATGAAGACCCGCTGCTTGTTCACGTTGGGGCGAAGCTGGCGGCTCTTCTTGGGAGCCTTGCGCTCCCAGCGTCCGCCGTGGCGGTGGCGAATATGGCGACCGAAGATGGTCTTCTTTCCACAAACGTCGCAGGCGCCGCTGGCCATGGGGACACTCCCTCGAAAGGCTGGTTCACGATGCTAGCACCCGTATTCGCTAGCAGCCATCCCGCAGTGCGGCGGAGGCTGGCATGAGCGGCGAGACACTGAGCGGGGCGGAACTGCGCGCCGCGATTACGGCGGCGGCGGACTACCTGACGCAGTCGGCGAAGGCGGTGGACGCGATCAACGTGTACCCCGTGCCGGACGGCGACACGGGCTCGAACATGGCGGCGACGCTGCGGGAAGCGTGCGACCACGCGCTCGCGCTGGAGGAACCGGTGGGGGCGGGGCAGGTGCTCGCCACGGTGGCGCGGGGCGCGCTCTACGGCGGGCGGGGAAACTCCGGCGTGATCATGTCGCAGTCGCTGCTGGGGCTGGCCAAGGGCGTGGGGGAGGTGGAGGAGCTTGGCGGGGACGCGCTCGCGCAGGGCCTTCGCGCGGCTGCCGACGCCGCCTATACGGCCGTGGCCGAGCCGGTGGAAGGCACGATGCTGACCGTCCTGCGGGCAGCCGCCAGGGGCACGGAGGGGCACGAGGGCGAGGGCGTGCTGCCAGTGCTGGCGGCGGCGCTGGCCGAAGCGGAACGGGCCGAGGCGGAGACCATCGACCAGTTGCCGGCGCTGCGCGAGGCAGGCGTAACCGACGCTGGGGGCGAGGGCATCTGCGTGGTGTTGCGGGGGCTCGTGGCGGCCCTGCGCGGCGAGCTGCCACCGCCGGTCGCTATCCCCGACAAGCCCCTCGCGATGCTGCCGGGGCACATCGACGACGGGTTCGGCTACTGCACCGAGTTCGTGCTGGTCCCGGGCGCACGCGACGTCGACGTCGAGGGGTTGCGGCGGCACACGGAGAGGGAGGCGTACGGGTCGGTCGTGATCGTGGGGGACGAGCAGGCGCTGCGCGTCCACGTCCACACGAACGAGCCGGAGCGCCTGCTGGAGGACGCCGGGGCTTTCGGGGAGCTGACGCGTCCGAAGTTCGAGGACATGAGCGCCCAGCACGCACGCTTCCGGGCGGAGGGGAGCGGGGCGGGGCTGAAGGTGGGGCTGCTGGCGCTGAGCAGCAGCGAGGGCTTCGACAAGGTATTCGAAAGCCTGGGGGCGCGCGTCTTCCGCCTGGAGCAGATCGTGAAGCCGGCGGCGGGCGACATCGCCCGCGCGGCCGACGCGCTCGGACCGGCGGACGTGATCGTGCTGCCCAACCACAAGAATGCGATCCCGGCGGCAGAGCAGGCTGTCGATCTGGCGCGATGCAACCTGCACGTGGCGCCCTCGATCTCGCTGGCGCAGGGTGCGGCGGCGGCCATCGCCTTCAACGCGCAGGCAACGGCGGAGGAGAACACGGAGGCGCTGGCGGAAGCGCTCGCCGCCACGCGCACGGTCGAGGTGACGCGCGCAGCGGCGGACCGCACTGCCGACGGCGTGGACGTGCGCGAGGGCGAGGCGATCACGCTTGTCGACGGGCGGCTCATCGGGGGGACCGACGACCCGGTGGAGGGCCTGCTGGCGGGGCTGGTGGAAGCGGAGGCGGCAGAGGCGGCCATCGTGACGGTCTATGTGGGGGAGGGGTTCGAGGGGTCGGGCGAGGAGCTGGCGGAGCGAATCGAGGCCGCCTTCGACGGGGTCGAGGTGGAGGTGGTGGAGGGCGGCCAGCCGCTGTACGAGCTGGTGGCGGCGGTGGAGGCCTGAGGGGCGGCTAGGGGCAGGAGGCGGGGGAGGCGGACCAGGATGCTCTGGATGTCGGTCCCTTCGACCGACATGCCCTCCGGCAAGCCACTCGCAGGCATGAAACTGCCATCGCGCTGCGTCCGGCCCAATTCGACCTATTCTTCCTCCGCGGGGAGGTCGGGAAGGGCAGTAGGTCTCGGGGTGGAGGAAGAGGTAGAGGCAATCGACTTCGGACAGCGTGCTTACCCCGGATCCACCGGCGGAGAGGGTGGGCGCAGCCGCGAGGAGGGAAGATCTGGTGCTTCTCTCAGTCTGGGAGAATGGTCCTGAAGCAAGTCAATCACCGGAAACAGGGAGCACCCCGACGCATGACGCGGCGAGCGAGCGGAGCTTCGTACTTACGTGCGCAGGTGCTTCCATCCGCCGTCGCAGTGGAGCACCTGCCCAGTGATCCATCCAGCACGAGACGAGCATAGAAAGACGACGAGAGCGCTGACGTCGTCAGGTGTTCCGATGCGCCCGAGCGGAGCCGCCTCCCGTATCCGACCGACGAGATCGGCATCCATCCATCCCGTCTGGGTGGGGCCCGGATTGATGGCGTTCACGGTGATTCCCTTGTCGGCGAGGTCGCCAGCAATCGCAACGGTTGCCCATTCGATGGCGCCCTTGCTCGCGGCGTACGCGATTTCTCCCTTCAGGGGGAGCGAGCTGATGAAGTTGACGATTCGCCCCTCTCCGGGATGCCCGCTCCAGCGGCGGGCGTATTCGGCGCACATCATGAGAGTCCCGCGCACGTTAACGGAGAGGTGGCGGTCGAGTTCTTCCTCTGAGAGTTCCAGCAGCCCGCCCCTGGTGGAATGAGCGTGGACGTTGATCAGTGCGGTGACCGGCCCGAGAGCGCTCTCGGCGTGGTCGAAGACAGACTCTGGCGCGCCGGGCGTACTCAGATCAGCGGCCACGAAGAACACGCGGCCCTCCGTGACAGCCTCGAGATCCTTCACGAGCAGGTCAAGTCCGGCCGGGTCGTCTCCCCATGGCATGTTTCGGTCGAACGCTGGCCATCCCGTCAGTGCGAGATGCCAACCTGCCCGCGCCATCCCCAACGCGACGGCACTCGCGATGCCGGCCCTGCGCGACACACCCGTAATGAGCGCTGTCGGGGGATCGCCTGCTGGCGCAGTCATTTCGATGCTTCACCTCTTCTTGCGTGGTTGTCGTCGATCCTGCGGAGTAGGTAGCAGCCGCGCCGGACACTCGCCGATCGTGGCGTCACAGCCGAGTCTACAGTGGAACGTGTTTCCCAGACCTGCCGCTGGGCGCCTCTGGGCCTGTTGCTCCTTCTAAGCCCGGATCCACCGAAGGAGAGGGTGAACACAGCCCCGAGGAGAGGGGATTGGGTGCTCCTCTGAATCTGGGAGAATGGTCTTGAAGGAAATCATTCACCGGAAACAGGGAGCACCCATTCGATGCTATCACCGAGCAGCCCCGCCCGGCTCTCCATCGCCTTCGACGACGACCGCCTGGTGGCCCACGCGGGCCTGCTGCTGCCGGCCACGCTCGCCGAGCGTCTCGGCCTGCGGGAGCTCGTCGACCGTCACCTCGACCTCGGCGACGCTCCGGGCAGGGCGAACGCGGGAGACAAGATGGCGACACTCGTCTCCTCCGCGCTCGCGGGCGGTGACTGCATCGACGACGCCGATGCGTTGCGGGCCGGCGGCACGGAGCGCGTTCTCGGGTGCACCGTCAAGGCGCCGTCCACGCTCGGCACCTTCCTCCGCAGCTTCCGCTGGGGCCACGTCCGCCAGCTCGACCGCGTGAGTCGCGCGCTGCTCGCCCGCGCCTGGGCCGCCGGGGCCGGACCCGGCGAGGCGCCGTTCACCATCGACCTCGATTCGACGATGTGCGAGACGTACGGACTCGCCAAGGAGGGGGCGCAGCGCCCCGGCTACACCGGCCAGCGCGGCTATCACCCGCTGCTCGCGGTGGCGGCCGGGACGGGTGACGTGCTGATGGCCCGGCTGCGCTCGGGTCGTGCGTACAGCGGCCGGGGCGCCGCCCACTTCCTTCAGGAGACGGTGGGTCGGGTCCGCGGCGCCGGAGCGAGCGGGCGGCTCACGGTGCGCGCCAACAGCGGCTTCTACTCCCACGCGGTGGTCGCTGCCTGCCGCGAAATGGATGTCCGCTTCTCGGTCACGGTGCGCCAGCATCCGAAGCTGCGGAGACTCATCGAGGCGATCCCCGAGCAGGAGTGGACGGAGATTCCGTACTGGTTGGAGGGCGGCGCCGATGTCTCAGAGACGACCTACACGCCGTTCGCACACGTGCCGGATGCCGTCCCGGTGCGGCTCATCGTCCGGCGCGTGCGGCCGACGCCCGGGTCCCAGCTCGCTCTCTTGGCGACGTACAGCTATCACGCCTTCATCACCGACCGCGACGGGGAGATGCTCGAGCTGGAGGCCGACCATCGCCGCCACGCCGAGGTCGAGAACGCGATTCGCGACCTGAAGTACGGCGTGGGGCTCAATCACCTGCCGTCCGGCCGTTTCGCCGCCAACGGCGCCTGGCTCGCGGTCCAGGTGATCGCCCACAACCTCGCTCGCTGGACGGCGCGGCTCGGGCTCGGCGAGCGCATCGTCACCACCCGGACGCTGCGGCGGCGGCTCTTCGTTCTCGTCGGACGGCTGACCCGCTCTGCCCGCCGGTTCACGCTGCATCTGCCGGTGCGCTGGCCATGGGCCGATCACTTCACCGATGCCCTCGCCCGCCTGCGCGCGCTCCCGCTCCCGACCTGACGCCGCTCCCTCTCCCCGCCCGCGGCCCCAGGCCGCGCGCTCGCCTGCCTGCGCTCGCCTCCGGCGCCGTGTTCCCCTGCTGGCGACGCGCCCCGGACAGCGCCGAGCACTCCTCCGGGCGCCACAAACGGCTCGTGCACCTCACACGACGGCCGCTTCGCGCTCCTTCGCCCGCTCAACCACCGGCATCGGTGGATCCCGGCTTACCAACAACTGCCTGGCGGGCTACCTGTCGGACCCGGCGACGGCGCCGCTGATCGTCCCGTACGCGATCAGGATCCCGGTGACATTGGACGCCTGGGCGTTGACGGCCCTTGCCCTGGACGGGTCTGTGGTGAAACCACTCTCACCGCCGTAGTAACCAAAATAGCCAGCCGTTTCCGAATTTCGGAGGGCGAGCTGGTATCGGGCGCGAGGCGCCCAAAAGGTAAAGGCGCCATCGCTGTCGGTCACTTTGTGCCGATAGTGGGTCGCAAACCTGACCTCGAAGATAAGGTCAATTCCAACTCCAGCACGGGGATTGCCGGCCAAATCGGTGACGACGCCCCGCACCCACCGGCAGGCCCCGGAGAGCGGAACGGAGGGAATGACGACGAGTCCCGCGGCAACCCCCTGTTCCAATTCAAGCAGGACGCGATACGGAGCGAACGTCGTCACGGGGCTGCCGAGGCTGAACCAGGGAAGGGCACAGCCGCCGGCAGACAGGGAAAGGTCGTACGTGCCGCTGTTGAGGCTCCACTCGAACCGCCCGTCATCCGCAGTCAGTATCGAGTTCCTACGGCTCTCCGAGACCTCGCGAATGCCGAAGGTGATGTCCTCCACCGGGACACCGCTCCACGACAGGACAACACCCTTGAGGGACGCGCAGAACTCCGAGGGGGCAGCGGCCAGATTGAGGACCAGTCCTGCAACGTCGGCATTTACCACCAGGCGGGGGAGACGAGGGGGCGCGAACTCAAGCCTGCCGTCAGAACTGGACCAGGGGAGGGTGCACAGGCCACGCGCGACGGAGAGCGAGTACGTATCGCTCTCAGCCCAGAAATCGAACCTTCCCTGGTCGTCGGTCGGTCCAGACCTGAACCCCCAGTCCCCGCGGCTGACGGCAGCAACCTGCAGACCCACCTGGGGAGCACCGTCCGGCCCGAGGACGACACCCTCGACACGTTGCGGGGCGTCCCCCCGATCCCACTCTCCGGCAGCGGAGACCTTGAGCCAGAAGGCGTCGCCCCTCGCCAGAGAAAGGGGTTCGCGTCCTTCTTCGTCTGCGATCGCTTCCAGGACGTCGCCGAGCGTTCTCAGGGCGTCCATGACAGGGATGTCGCCGGCCCAGAGAACCAGGTTCCAGCCCTCGTGCAGGGAGGCGAGACCGGTCTGGGGGATGAGGGGACGCGTCCAGGTGAAGGACTCGTCCCCGTCGAGCCAGAGCCACAGGCCCATGCCAGGCGTGAGCGTCTCCAGATCGCCGAGGACGCCGGAGTCCGCGCGAATGGCCAAGCGGAACTCCTGACTCTCGGCATCCCACGCGTAGACGACTTCGAGTTGCGGGATGGCGTCGAAGATGGCCTCGACGCCGGCTTCCGCCTCGGTCCAGCCAGCAAGGTTCCAACCCGGCTGGAGCTCCGTCGTGACGGTCTCGCCGGAGTCGGCCTCGGCGGTGTGCACGGTCGCGAACAGAGCCAGCCCGATCGCCACCAAGACGAGAGGGGCCAGGCAGGCGCGAAGCATGGCGGGAGCCTAGCGGAGTGGGGCGGGAATTACCCCGGCCGTGGCGGCGGGGGCTAGGGCCTGTTCACGTTAGCTGGAGTACGTCGTAGATGACGGCGAGGTGGATGAAGGCGAGGAAGACGCTGTCCAGCTTGTCGTAGCGTGTGGCGATGCGACGGAAGCGCTTCAGCCGACCAAAGAAGCGTTCCACCTGGTTGCGCTGGCGGTAGAGGGAGCGGTCATAGTCCCACGGCCTGGTCCGCGTGCGCATCGGCGGGACGACCGGGCGGTAGCCGAGTTCCTGCGCCAGCGCGCGTGTGGCGTCACCTTCATAGGCGCGATCCATCAGCAATGACGGGCTCCCCGCTTGTGGACCGAGGCCCCGCAGCAACTCGCGACCGCAGACGGCGTCATGCGCCTGACCGGGCGAGAGCGCCAGCTTCAGGGGCGTGCGGTCGTTGGCGACCAGGGCGTGGAGCTTCGTTGTCCATCCACCGCGTGAGCGCCCGATTGCCTGGGGCCCCTTTTTCTGAGGGCCCCACTGCCATCGGCGTGTAGCCTGATGATCGTGCTGTCCAACGACAGCGTATCGAGCGTGAGGCCCTCCAAGCAGTCGTGCTGGAGTTCGCTCAGGAGACGCTCCAGCACACCCCGTTTCGCCCAGCGATTGAGGCGCATATAGACCGTGTGCCAGTTCCCGAACCGCTCCGGCAAACCCCGCCAGGTGCAGCGTTCCTTGGCCACGTAGAGCAGCGCGTTCAGCGCTTGCCGGTGGGGGATGCTGAGGCTGCCACGCGGCTTCGGCAGCAGCGGGGCGATCCGCTCGCACTGCGCATCAGATAGTTCCATCAGGCCCTCGGGGCCCACTGCCTATCCCGGCGCCACTCTGCCAGCCCTCGGCCTTAAGGTGAACAGGCCTTAGCGGCGTTCCCGTGATGCGGGCAGCGCGCCCGGTGAGGCCGCGGAGGTAGGACCCGAGGGGTCGGGCGAGGAGCTGGCGGAGCGAGTCGAGACGGCATTCGATGGGGTCGAGGTGGTGGTGGTGGTGGGCGGCCAGCCGCTGTACGAGCTGGTGGCGGCAGTGGAGGCGTAGGGGGGCGACACACTTTCGGGTAGGAAGGCCGCAGGGCGTGCCACAGGTGCTCTCTCGCCTACTGCACGATGACGCATGTGATCCATGAAGGCTCTTGGTGCCTGGTCTCCGTAACGCTCAGTCGAATGCCCGTAACGTCCTCGCCCTGCACCTTCATGCCCTCCTCACTCTTCCCTGAGCCTGCGTATCCCAAGACTGAGCATGCGCCTACGGTGCCTGAGTGGATGACCAGGGCGTAAGTCCCGTCGCGGGCGCCAATGGTGAATGTCCCATCGGCCGCCGTTGCTGCCCCGATATTCGTACCAGAAGATGCACCGCGCCCATGAATCGCGACCCAAAGCCCTTCAAGTGGACTTCCATCCACTCTGGTCGCGATCCCCACAATCCGGCTACAGAGTCCGGAAGGCGTCGCGGGCAGCCTGATGATGATGTCTAGCCCGTCCGGGAACGGTTCCGCCCTCTCGTCGTAGACAGTTGTGACTCCTCCCCGACCGTCGTACCAACCGAGGTGGCAGACGCTGCCATCGCCAGGAAGGAAGTCAAGGCTGAGCACGTGAGGGCCGGAGCCATCCGGAGCGACGCCGTCGAAGTACCCCTCGGGGCCAAGCTCGATCATCGAGCTGGAGCCACCTGAGGGCGGATAGGCGAAGATTCGAACGGCCTCCACTAGTTCACCGTCCGGGCGTAGGACCATGCCCCTGAATCGCGGCAGCGGAGGTGCAACATCCGATCGATATTCCTCGAAGAGCCCATAGAATGCACCGACGGCGATCCCGAACACCTCTCGGAAATTGTCCTGCCAGTCACGGTGTTGCGGACGCTGGTAGTAGTACTCAACGAGTGATGCCTCTCCTGCAAGGGAGGCAATATGAGCTACGGCTAAAGAACCGACATTGTAGTAGCGGCCATCGTCAATACGATCCTCGAAATTCTGGGGCTTTAGGTTTATCTTCCGGACGTTCTCGATTGCTGTGTAGATGTAGTCCTCAAACTTTCTAACGTCACTTTCTTGCGTGAAGAGCGCAGACCAGTGATTTTCCATCCCTTCCTCAAGCCAACGAGGGCTCTTGGTTTTCCTTGATACCCCACTGTCCTGTTTCTTCGCGGGTGGCGAGGTACTCCTGAAGGGCGTGACCATATTCGTGGGCAATGGAGCCGATGCAGGGCTCCTTCAGGTAGACCACTTTGGCGGCGTAGCCGGCGCAAACCACATCCGCCTCGGCGTCGGCGAAGCGCACGGTCAGACCCGGGACGGCAGCGCCGAAGCGGCGAACATAGAAGGCCACAACGGCATCCACTTGCGCCCGCAGCTCTTCCTGCTGCTCAGGGCGGTAGTCATTGGCGAACTCGATGCGGGGCGGTTCGTTCAACTGCCACCACTGCTTCGCTGCGGAGACGTTGAGCCAGAAGGGGCTTCCTGTGGTCAGCGTGGTAAGCAGGTCGCCGTTTGCGTCGAGGGCTTCGCTGGCGAGGTCATCGATTTCCCGGAGAGCGTCCCTGGTCACGATGCCATCTTCGCCGCCCCAGACGACCAGATTCCAGCCTTCATGCAGGGGGGCGAGGCCGGTCTGAGGGACCAGCGGCCGCGTCCAGGTAACTGATTCTTCCCCAGCAATTGCGAGCCACAGGCCCATGCCGGGCGTGAGGGTGTCGAGGTCGCCGAGCAGGGCCGAGTCCGCGCGAATGGCCACGCGAAACGACTAGAACTCGGCGTCCCAGGCATAGGCGACTTCGAGTTGCGGGATGGCGTCGAAGATGGCCTCGACGCCGGCTTCCGCCTCGGTCCAGCCAGCAAGGTTCCAACCCGGCTGGAGCTCCGTCGTGACGGTCTCGCCGGAGTCGGCCTCGGCGGTGTGCACGGTCGCGAACAGAGCCAGCCCGATCGCCACCAAGACGAGAGGGGCCAGGCAGGCGCGAAGCATGGCGGGAGCCTAGCGGAGTGGGGCGGGAATTACCCCGGCCGTGGCGCCAGGGGGCTAGCGGCGTTCCTTGATGCGGGCGGCGCGCCCGGTGAGACCGCGAAGGTACGTGAGGTTCTTGCGGCGGACCTTGCCGCGGCGCACGACCTCGATCTTGTCGAGGCGGGGGCTGTAGAGGGGGAAGGTACGCTCGACACCGACGCCGCTCGCAATCTTGCGGACGGTGAAGTTCGAAGACATACCCTTGCGGCGCTTGCGGATGACGACGCCGGCGAAGACCTGGACGCGCTCCTTGTTGCCCTCGACGACCTTGGCGTGGACACGCACGGTGTCGCCGCTGCCGAATTCGGGCAGGTCGTCGCGGGGGCTGGCATCGGTCAGGGCATCAAGTTGGTATGGCATGGAAGCGGTCCCTGCGGCAAGCGTGGACGCAAACCTTAGGCCACCTGCCGATTATGGCCAACGGCGGGCGTCAGCGACCAGTGCTGCCGTGGCCGCCCGCGCCGCGGTCGGTCTCGGGAAGGGTTTCGCGGAGGGCGAATTCGACATCCGCGAGCCTTCCGATGACGAGCTGGGCGATGCGGTCGCCGTGCTCGACAACGTGGCGGATCTCGGGGGAGATGGTGTAGAGCGTGACGAATATCTCGCCGCGGTAGTCGGCATCGATCGTGCCGAGCGGCTTGATGACCCCCCGTCGAGCAAGGCCGCTCCGGGGCCGGACCTGGGCATCGAGGCCGGGCGGCACGGCAAGGGCGATACCGGTGGGGATAACCACGGGGGCGTTCCCGACAACGACCGGCCCCTCGGGGAGGCAGGCGTAGATGTCGTAGCCGGAAGCATGCTCGCTCGCCTTGCGAGGCAGGCGGGCGCCCGCGCGCAGCAGCTTCACGCCGATCTCTTCCATAGGGGGCTCAGCGGAAGAGGTCGCGCTCGGACTCGCGGATAATGTCCATCATCGAGGCCCCCTCGTCGGGTTCCCAGGGATAGCCACGGATGATGGCGACGGGCACGCGACTGAGGTTGCCCTTCACGAGTTCGCCCGCGCTGGCCAGCTCATCGGCGCGGCAGACGGCCTGGACGAGGAACTCGTGGCCGTGGGGGTCGTGCTCGCCGATGTAGCTGATGACCGGGTTGATCCCGGCGATACCGATGGCGACGTCGACCTGGGCCTCGCGCCAGGGGCGGCCGAAGGTGTCGGAGATGATGACAGCGACATCGTGGCCGAGCTCGCGGAGGCGGGCGCGCAGGCCGCGAGCGCTGGCGTCTGGGTCGACTGGGAGGAGGACGGCGCGGCCCTTGGCCCCGGAGCTGGACTGGTCGACGCCGCTGTTCGCGCAGACGAAGCCGTGGCGTGTCTCGGTGATGAGCACGGGGCCGACCTGTCGCACAACGCGCTTCGATTCCTGCAGCACGAGCTCGACGATGCCTGGCTCCTTCTCCCAACGCTCCGCGAACTGCTGGGCGAAGGGGGAGGGCGTGACGGTATCGAGATCGACGGTGCGCCCCTCGGACTTGGAGACGATCTTGGAGGTGACGATGACGATGTCGCCGTTGGCGACCGGTTCGCCGCCCTCTGCCGACGCCTCGACGATCATGGCGGCCAGATCGACGCCCTCGGTGATCTCGGGGAGGCCTTCAACGGCGATGACAGAGACGGCCACTGTGTTGCTCCTCAGACGCCCGCGATGCGGATGCTGGTCTGCGTCTTGTGCACGCGGTTGAGGTTGATGAGCAGCGACGTGAGCATCTCGACGTAGCGGCTGTTCGCGAGGGCTCCGCCATCGACGCCACGGACGCCGGCGATCTCGTTCGCGAGGGCAATGACGACGGCTTTCGCCTCCGAGTCTTCGCCGCAAACGAGGACATCGGCCTCGACGGGCCTGTCGAACTCCATGAGCTTCTCGGCGCTCATGTTCTGGAATGCGGAGACAACGCGGGCATTGGGGAGGGCGGCGGCCGCCTCCTCGGCGGCGCTTCCGCCGTCGACATCAAGGGCAACGGCGCCCTTCCCCCGGACGAACTCCAGCGGCGCGACGACATCGCAGACGATTGCGCCGTCGAGGGCGCCGGCAAGAGCCTCAAGCGTGGGCGCCTGACCGCCATAGGGAAAGGTCAGGAAGACGACATCGGCGCCGTCAACTACGTCGGCGTTCGCACCGCCGCTCACGCTGGCGCCGGCGACGGCCTCGGCGACCTTGGCGGCGCCTTCCTCGCCCCGTTCGGTGGAGCGGGAGCCGATGGCGACGTGGTGCCCGGTGGCGGCGAAGCGGATGGCGAGGCCGAGACCCTCGGGGCCCGTCCCGCCGACGAATGCAAGTTTCATGGCTGGGGAGTCTATCGGAAGTGGCGGGAAGAGGACGCCTGGCGACGGCCTGCGCTGGCGCGTGCGAGCCGTTCCGGCGGCCTTACGGGCCAAGGGGGATGCTCTGCTATACTCGAAACCGGAAGCGAAATCACCTTCTCTGAGCGGCCTTCTCGCCGCCAGGAGTCCCCCGTTGTACTCCCGCTGGCTTCGTAACGGCTTCATCTGGCTCCTCGTGGTCGTAGCCGCGATCGCGATCGGCTTCGCCTTCTTCTCGGGCGGCGATTCGGAGCAGGAAGTGTCCTTCGGCCAACTCGTGCAGGATGTCGAGGCCGGCCTGATCCAGACCCTTGAGGTGGATGGGCGGGACATCAACGCGGTCTACTTCCAGCAAGTCAACGGCGAGCGCCTGGTGCGCAAGTCGAAGGTGGCGGAGAACACCGACATCGCAACGTTCCTGAGCGACCGCGGGATCGCCCTGAGCGGGGCCTCCCCGGGGCGGCTGAACACCGTCGACCTCGAGTTCAAAGAGAGCGGAGGGCATGCGTGGCTGGGACTGCTGCTGAACCTGTTCCCGTTCCTGCTGTTCGGCGCGTTCCTGCTGCTGATCATGCGGCAGGCGCAGGGCTCGAACTCGCAGGCGATGAGCTTCGGCAAGAGCCGCGCGCGGCTCTTTACCGGCTCCAAGGTGACAGTCACGTTCATGGACGTGGCGGGCGCGGATGAGGCGAAGGAGGAACTCGTCGAGGTCGTCGAGTTCCTGAAGTACCCGGAGAAGTTCGCGGCGCTGGGCGCACGCATCCCCAAGGGCGTGCTGCTGATTGGCCCGCCGGGCACCGGCAAGACGCTCCTCTCGCGCGCGGTCGCGGGAGAGGCGGGGGTGCCGTTCTTCAGCATCTCCGGCTCTGAGTTCGTGGAGATGTTCGTGGGCGTGGGCGCAAGCCGCGTGCGCGACCTGTTTGAGCAAGCGAAGAAGAACGCGCCTTGCATCGTGTTCGTCGACGAGATCGACGCGGTCGGGCGCCAGCGCGGCGCGGGGCTGGGTGGCAGCCACGACGAGCGCGAGCAGACCCTGAACCAGATCCTCGTGGAGATGGACGGCTTCGACACGGGCACGAACGTGATCGTGCTCGCGGCCACGAACCGGCCCGACATCCTCGACCCCGCGCTGATGCGTCCAGGGCGCTTCGACCGCAAGGTCATGCTGGACTCTCCCGACGTGAAGGGCCGCGAGGCGATCCTGGCCGTGCACCTGAAGGGCAAGCCCGTGAACGACGACGTGGTGCCGTCGACGCTGGCCAAGTCGACTCCTGGCTTCAGCGGCGCGGACCTCGCGAACCTGGTGAACGAAGCGGCGATCCTGGCCGCGCGCCGAAACCGCAAGACGATCGCCATGGACGAATTCGAGGAAGCCGTCGACCGCGTGATCGCGGGGCCGGAGCGCAAGAGCCGCGTGATGAGCCAGCACGAGAAGCGGCTGACGGCGTTCCACGAGGGCGGCCACACGGTGATCGCGCACTTCCTGGACAAGCACGACCCGCCGCACAAGGTCACGATCGTCTCGCGGGGTATGGCGGGCGGCTACACCCGCTTCCTGCCCGACGAGGAGACGCACTATCGCACGCGCGATATGTTCAAGGACCAGCTCTGCACGGCCCTGGGCGGGCACGCGGCCGAAGAGCTCATCTTCGGCGAGGCCTCGACGGGGCCCTCGAACGACCTCGAGCAGGTCACCCGTATCGCCCGCTCGATGGTGACGCGCTGGGGCATGAGCGAGCGGCTCGGCCCGCGCACGTTCGGACGGAGCGACGACCTGGTGTTCCTCGGCCGCGAGATCTCGGAGACGCGGAACTACTCGGAGAAGATCGCGGAAGAGATCGACGACGAAGTACGACGCATCATCGAGGAGGCGCAGCAGCGCGCGCGCGCGCTGCTCACGGAGCGTCGCGACGTGCTGGATAAACTGGCGACGGTGCTGCTGGAGGTCGAAACGCTTGAGGGCGAGGAATTGACTCGCCTGCTGAAGAGCGATCCGAACGATCCCTGGCCGCCACCCGACCTGCGGAAGAAGGAAGAACCCCCCGTGGAGCAGCACGGCGAGAAGCCCGCGGAAACGCCTAGCTTCCAGCCAGCGCCCAAGCCGGGTCTGGCCTGGGAGGGTGGCGCGCAGGCAACGACGGACGGCGGGAACTAGCCCCGCGAGGGGAAGACGGGGGAATGCCCTGGGAAGAAGCGCCCAGGATCTGCGAGGCCTGCGGCGCCGTGATCGAAGAGGATTCCGACAGCGATCTGTGCATCGATTGCATGATCGCGTCGGAAGGGTAGGGCGGAGGCGCGACCGTCTCTGGAGGTCCCCCGCGTTGACCCTAGAGGAGCGGTCTTCCTAGACTGAGGATTCCCCGTCAGAACGGGAACGAGTGGAGCGGCCGAGTGCAGGCGATCGTGCGAACCAGCGGACATCAATTCATGCTCACGGAAGGGCAGGAGTTCGACGTGGGCAGCCTCAAGGGCGAGCCCGGCGATACCTTCGACTTCGACGTGCTCATGCTGATCGACGGCGCGGATGTCGCGATCGGCGAGCCAACCGTTCCGGGCGCCTCCCTGCGGGCGCGCATCGCGCAGCACGGCAAGGGCGAGAAGCTGCGCTTCATGAAGTACAAGAACAAGGTGCGCTACCGGCGGACGCTCGGGCACCGGCAGCCGCTCACGCGGCTCATCGTCGAGTCGATCACGAAGGGGTAGGCGATGGCGCACAAAAAGGGCCTGGGCAGCACCAAGAACGGTCGCGACAGCAACAGCCAGCGGCTGGGCGTGAAGCGCTTCGACGGCGAGCACGTGACGGCCGGGACGATCATCCTGCGGCAGCGCGGCACCCGCTTCCACCCCGGGGTGAACGTGGGGCTGGGGCGAGACTTCACGATTTTCGCGAAGGTGGAGGGCACCGTGAAGTTCAGCCCCCACGCAAAGGGACGCCGGAAGCGCGTGAGCGTGCTTGTGCCGGCAGGCCAGGAGTAACCCGGTGAAGGCAGAGATTCACCCCGACTACGTGGACGCGGTCATCACTTGCTCGTGCGGGAACCATATCCAGACGCGGGCGACGAAGCCGCAGATGCACATCGACGTGTGCAGCGAGTGCCACCCGTTCTTCACGGGCGAGCAGCGCATTGTCGATACGGCGGGCCGCGTGGAGCGCTTCCAGCGCCGCTACTCGCTGGGAGACCCGTCGTAGCGCCCGGCGCGACCGCACGCGTCTCCAGAACAGCCGTGAACCGTCGTGGTTCAGCCACCGAGCTGACGCGAAGCCGAAGCTGATCGCCGCATGAGTGCCGCGCCGTCAGGACCGGACGTGTACTACGGCGGCCAGGCCGTGATCGAGGGCGTGCTGATTCGCGCGCCGCGACACATGGCCATCGCCTTGCGCCACCCCAGCGGCAAGATCGTGCGGTATGCCGAGGAACTGACGGGCTTCACGACAGGGCGCGTGCGGCGAATTCCGCTCGTGCGCGGGGCGGTCGTGATGTGGGAGACGCTCTCGCTGGGCATGCGCGCCATCAACTACTCCTCGCGCATCGCCTTCGAAGGGCTGACGGAGGAAGCGAAGGCGGAGATCGTCGACAAGCACGCCACGCAGCATGAGGAACGGATCGAGCAGCGGGTGGAGGAACGGTTGGGCGAGATGGGACCGCTCACGCCAGAACAGCGGGAAGTCGTGGCGGAGATGGTGGCGGAAGCGAAAGAGGAAGGGCGGAAAGTCCTCCGGGAAGCAGCCGAGGAAAAAGCGCCCGACTTCGGGGGTGCGGCCATGTGGGGCTCGATGGCGGTTGGCATGATCTTCGCCGTTGCCATCTTCTTCGTGGGGCCGGTGCTGTTTGCGAACTTCCTTGAGTCGCTGGGGATCACTCGGGCGGTGGTTGTGGTGATCGAGGCCGCGCTGCGCCTGACGTTGTTCGTGGCCTACATCTCACTCATCGGGCTGATGCCCGACATCCGCCGCGTGTTCCAATACCACGGCGCCGAACACATGACGATCCACGCGTACGAGGCCGCCCGGCCGCTGACGGTGGACGAGGTGCGCAGGCTGCCGAAGGAGCACACGCGCTGCGGAACGAGCTTCCTGGTGGTGGTGATCATGATCGCGCTGGCCGCGTTCCTCGCGTTTGACCTGCTCGTGGACGAGGGAATCTTCGTGCGCATCGCCTCGCGGGTCGTGCTGTTGCCACCGATCGCGGGGATCAGCTACGAGGTGCTGCGCTTCGGCGCACGTTTCGAGTCGAACCCCCTGGTGCGAGCGATGTTCGTGCCGAACATCGCTCTCCAGGCGCTCACGACACGCGTTCCCGAAGACGACCAGATCGAGGTCGCGATCGCGGCCTTCGAGACGGCGCTGGAGGCGGAGGCGGAGGCGGCGAGCTAGCGGCTCGCGTCTGGCGCGCACGGACGGCGGTCCGTACTGTTGCGGCATGGCGGCAAGAACGTACCGAACGGGCGAATTCGACATCGCGGTGGTCTCCGACGGGCACATCAGGCTCGACGGCGGGGCGGTGTTCGGGCTAGTGCCGCGCATCCTCTGGGAACCCGCGGTCGGCAGCGAGAATATCGACGCGCAGCACCGCATCCCGCTGGCATTGAACTGCATGCTCGTGCGCCGCGGCGACGACGTGGTGCTGGTCGAGACGGGGATGGGAACCAAGTACACGGAGCGGGAGCGCGAGCGCATCTGGCCGGGCGCGTACGGCACGCTGCTCGACGAGCTGGCCTCGATCGGAGTCGCGCCCGAGGACGTGACGCACGTAGTCAACACGCACCTGCACACGGACCACTGCGGCTGGAACACGGTCGAGCGCGAGGGGGAGCTGGCGCCCACCTTCCCGCATGCGCGCTACTTCATCCAGGCGGGCGAGTACGAGGCGGCGATGCATCCGAACGAGCGGACGCGCGCCACATACCTCGTCGGGAATTTCGAGCCGCTGGAGCAGACAGGACAGCTCGAGCTGGTGGACGGCGAACGCGAGATCCTGCCCGGCATGACCTTCCTGCCAACGCCGGGGCACACGGCCGACCACGCCTCCATCGTGCTCACATCGGGCGGGGAGACGGCCATCTACACGGGCGACCTGGTGCATCACGCGGTGCAGGTCGAGCGTCCGGCCTGGATCGCGGCCTTCGACATCCTGCCGTTGGTCTCGCTGGAGACGAAGAAGCGCCTGGTGGAGCGCGCACTGCGCGAGCGGGCGCTGCTGATCTGCGTGCACAACGCGTACCCGGGAGTGGGGCGACTGACCGAGGTTAACGGCCGGCGGCGCTTCGTCGAGGAGTGAGCGAGACAGGAATCAACCGGCTGGCCCTGCACGCCGTCCACGAGGCGCTCGGCGCCACCTTCGGGCTGCGCGGCGGCTGGCGGCTCCCGGAGACGTACGGCGACAGCGAGGACGAGTACGCAAGGCTGCGATCGAACGCGGTCGCCTTCGATCGCTCCGACCGCACACGGCTGCTCGTGAGCGGGACGGACGGCGCGACCGTGCTGGGAACGGTCTTTGGGCAACAGGCGAGCGAACTGGAGGAGGGACGGGCCGTGCGGGCGGTCGCGCTCGACGCGGGCGGGCGGATCGCGGACCTCGTGCTCGTCGCGAGGACGGGGGGCATCGCCTACGTGGTCATGGGTGAGCCCGGCAGGGGCGCCACGACGCTGGCGATGATGGAAGGGGCGGCGGGACCGGACTACGACGTGGTCATCCAGGACCGCACGGCGACAACCTGCCTGGTCGGCATCGCGGGACCGGGGGCGGCGGCGGCGGCGGCGCAGCACGTGAACGAAGCGCTCCCGCCACGCCTGCCGTCGATGCATGCGGCGCCGTTCGAGTTCCACGGGTATCGCGCGCTTGCGGTTCGCACAAGCGGGCTCGGGGAAGACGGCTTCGAGCTGATGCTGGCTCCCCCCGTGGCGGAGCACCTGCTGGGGCTGCTCGAGACCGCGGGGTTGGGGCTGGCGGGCATGGCCGCGCAGGAAGTGGCGCGCATCGAGGCGGGCGTGCCAGCCTTCTCACCGGACCTGGAGACGGGCCTCACGCCGGCCGAGGCTGGCCTGAGCGAAGCGCTCGGACTTCCCCTCGAGGAGCCTCCGCGCCTGCTCAGCGCGCTCCTGTTCGAGGGCGACCGGACGCCGCCAACGGGGACACCGGCGCTGGCGGATGAGCAGGTCGTGGGGGAGCTCCGCAGCTGCGCGCGCTCGTTCGCGCTTGACGCTGCCGCCGGACTGGCAATACTCAATCTGGATCGCAGCCTTCCAGGCACAGCGATCTCGGTAGGCGGAGAGAGCGCACTGGTCGCCCAGAAACCGCTCTACCGCCGGAGGAAGACGTAACAATGCCCCTGGGAGACATCCCCCTACCACCGATGCCGGAGACGCACTTCCATGGAACCGTCGAGATCATTCTCGCGGGGAACTGGCGAGCGATTTATGTCGAAGAAGACTCTCTGCCCGACGACGCACCCGCCCTCTACGCCTACGCCTGCGTGGTGCGTGGCGACTACGGCTACGTTACTGAAAGAGACGAGGGCGCCGGCTGGCAAGTCGTTGAGGGTGAGATCGGCGAGGACGAGACCGCGGAGGAGTTCGTGGCCCGGGCGGCGTACGAGCGGACAGGCGCCACGATCTCGCAGACGTTCCTCATCGGCTACATGGATTGCGAGGCGACGAGCTACAACGAGCGTTACGAGAACCACTTCCGCGCGCTCAGGCCCCTCTACGTGGCAGTGGCCAGCGAAGTAGGCCCCGTGCCCGACGACTCGGACTACCATCGACGGCGGCTCCGCATGAACGAGTTCCAGAATGAGCTGCGGAAGCGCTACCCCACGTTCCACCAGCACTTCATGCGGGGGCTGGGCCAATACCTCGTCCTGGAGCGCACCGGGAAGCTGAACTCCTAGTCAGTCGACTCGATCGCCCAGACCACCTGCACGGTGACGGTCACGCCCGTGGCGCCGGGCTGGATCAACGTGAACGCGATGTCGGCCGCCGCGAATGTTTCGCGGGGACCGGCCCCGACAAGGGGAGCGGCCCAGCTCGTCTCATAGACGCTGATGACCTTACCCAGGCTGACGCCGGTGTGCTCGGCGAGCTGTTCGGCCTTGGCGCGCGCATCCGCCATGGCGAGTTCGCGCGCCTGCTGCGTGAGCCCGACGGGGTCTTCGTGCGCGAACGAGATGCCGTTGAAGCGCACGGCGTCGCCACCGGCGACAGCCACGGCGTCGATGAGTTCACCGACGCCTTCCACGTCCCTCACGGTCACCTCCACGCTGTTCGAGACGGTGTAGCCGGTGACGCGAGGGGTCTCGTCGCGGTAGTCGTAGACGGGGTCGATGAAGAAGTTGACGGTGCGGATGTCGCGCTCTTCGACACCGTTCTCGCGGAGGGCGGCGATGACGGCGGCGGCTTCGGCGGCGCCCGCGCGCGCCTCTACGACGGTATCGGCGCTGACCTCTACGCCACTGCTCAAGGTGAGCGATATCGGGCTCGGCCTGAACCTCGCCGCTGCCACTGACGCTGATAGCAGGTGGGTTGTTGTCACCATCTTCGACGGTTGTCGGGAAGCAGGCGGACGCCAGGACGAGAGACGCCACGGCCGCTACGAGGACGGCAAGCAGTCGGGATCGGGACATTGGAACCCCCTGCCGCGCCGCGGACGCACGCTCACTCGATCGCAGGCGACGGTCCGTTGGCGCGCGACTCAGTGGAGGCTCACGGGGTGCGGGTGCTACGCTCAGCGCATGTCCCCCGACGGCGAACACGACCCCCAGACACCTTCGCCCGACGAGACGGACGCCCCCGAGGAGGATGGACCCGTTATTGGCGGCACAGGGGCCGATGGCTGGCCGCCGGTCGCGGAGGCGCGGGTCGCCCCGGTCCAGGAGCCGGTGATCGGCGAGACGGCGGCGCTGGAGGCGGAGGAGTTTCTCGTGCCTTCGTGGACGGAAGGGGTTCACACCCAGGCCAGGGAAGAGAGTCCGGACCGCAGCCGCAGGCTGGTCCGCGAGATCATCGAGACGGCCCTGCTGGCCCTGCTGGTGTTCCTGGCCGTACGCGCGACCCTGCAGAACTACCTCGTCGAGGGGTTCTCGATGTTGCCGACGCTCGATGACGGGCAGCACATCCTCGTCAGCAAGCTGGGCTACGCCGAGGTCAACATGAACCGCCTGACGGATTTCATCCCGTTCGTGGACGCCGAGGCCGGCGACGTCCGGCAGGTGTTCGGCGCGCCGGGGCGCGGGGACATCATCGTGTTCCATAGCTCGGCGGCGAGCGGGAACGACCTCATCAAGCGCGTCATCGGGCTGCCGGGAGAGCGCGTGGCGATCACGAACGGGCGCGTGTACATCAACGGACTGCTGCTGGAGGAGCCGTACATCGCGGAGGTCTGGAGCGGCACACGCCCCGAGATCGTGATCCCGGCGCGGCACTACTACGTGCTCGGCGACAACCGCAACAGCAGCCAGGACAGCCGCAGCGGGCGCGTGGGGCTGGTGCCGCGGGACCGGATCGTGGGGAAGGCGCTCCTTCGCTACTGGCCGCTGGGAGACTTCGGGCGGGCGCCAAACGGGGGCGCCGAGTTCGCGGAGGCGGGGACAGCGGAGGCGGGACCGTGAGCGAGAGCCTTCGCGGCGAGCTTGAGCGACGGGGGGCCATGCTGGAGGGCCACTTCCAACTTGCCAGCGGCCAGTAGCTTTGCGCTCTGGTAGGCTCTATGTAGAGTGCCAACCCTGAGCGGACCGAACCTTAACTTCCCTTTGACGTCCAGCGCGGCTGTTACGTCGGGCCGCTCCAATTTTAGCAGTACAATCTGCCCCCCGTCGCTGGGATACCCCAGCTGGCCAAGGGGCGAACCAATGACCACTGACGCACAGTCCCGCTTGATCCACCTTCTGGATGAACGCGCGCGGGTGTCCAAGGGGTCCGATGCTCGGTTTAAGCTGGCATCTGGAGAAGCAAGCTCGTTCTACTTTGACGGAAAGCGAGTCACGCAGTCCTGCGAGGGCCTTCCACTTGTTGGACAGGTGGTCTGGGAGTTTGCTACAAGCATTGGCGCGACAGCTGTCGGGGGACTTTCCGCAGGCTCGATATCCATTTCTGATGCCGCAGTTGCCTACGCTGCCTTCGTGTCGAACACCGAACTCCGTGGCTTTTATGTTTTGGATGAGAAGAAGGTTCATGGCACAAAGGAGAACGTATACCAAGCCTTTCACCCACATCGCGAGGAACTCCTAGCAGAGGGTACTCCGGTTCTGATTGTCGATGACGTTATGACAACTGGACGGAGCCTACAGCAAGCGATCGACGAGGTTCACGAGCGGGGTGCGGTGGTGAGGGGGGTCTTGGTGTTAGTTGACAGACAGGATCCCAAAGCCGACACGATCCGACGCGGTGACCACAAGTTCTTCGCGGTTGCTAGCGCCGACAAGTATGGCAAGCTTACGTCCACTTCAACAGGCCTAGGCTCCCCCGTCGCCCTGTAAGTTCGCCGGAAGCGTGCGACCTCTGCCGCGAGGGTGTGCCACTCGTTATCACCTGATCGCGGGTGGGCTTGGCAGGGTCCGTAGAATGGACCCATGCAGGAAGTACGGACCAGCAGCGACCGCTTCCTCCTCAAGGCCCTGGGGGAGGCTGCGGGCGAACTCCGGAGCATCCTCTACTCGGCGAGCGAGCGGCGAGCGCGCAAGCCCGGGGTTGGGCAGGATGACGGCTGGTGTCTGCTCGCGATCGCCGTGCACCTGCGGGACGTGGAGCGGGCGACGAACCAGCAGTTCGAGACGATCCTGCGACGGCCATACGCCCCAATCCGCACCGTCGACCTCGACGACATCCCCTTTCCCGAGGACTATGCGTACGTGACCATCGACGAAGCGCTGGAGGGGTTCGGCTACGCCCGGCAGGAGACCTCCTACTCGCTCTGGGGACTCGCGCTCGAGGAGTGGGAACGCCAGGCGATCCATCCCTACCGCGGCGAGGTAGCGCTGATCGACCTTGTGCGCGACCTCTACAAACACGACCTCGAACACCTCTGGCAGGCGCGGCGCATGCTTGGTCTTGACCCGGCGCCGCGCCGGTGAGGCCCCTCCTGCGCGTTGTCCCGCCGGCCGAGTGGGCGCTGGCCACGGACAGCGAGGCCGAGCACATCGCGTTCTTCACCGACGACCTCGGGCAGTTGGCGCTGGCGACGAGCGCCCTCGGCCTCGGCCTGACGGTCACGGACGGGGCCGGTCGCGTGGCCGCCAGCGCGGGCGACCTCGGGCGTCTGGCGGCGGAGCTGGACCGACGCCGTAGCCCGCTCGCAGCGGCGCTGGCGCGCTACCTCTCGCCGGTCGAGCACTGGCAGGCCGGCCCGCACGAACTCGCGCTGGCCCGTCCCCTTGTGATGGGCATCGTGAACCTGACGGATGACTCGTTCTCGGGCGATGGCGTCGGAACGGACGTAGACGCAGCGCTCGCGCACGCTGAGCGGTTGCGGGCGGAAGGGGCGGACATCATCGACGTGGGGGCGGAGACGGCGCGAGCGAGCCGCCCACAGCTCGAGGCTCACGCCGAGGCGGCGATCGCGGCGCCCGCGGTAGCCGCCCTTGTACGAGAGGGGCACCTCGTCTCGATCGACACATACAAGCGGGAGGTGGCGGAGGCTGCCATCGCGGCGGGCGCGGCGATCGTGAACGACATCAGCGGGCTGACGCTGGGCACGGACGCGGCGGAGGCGGCGGCAGAGGGCGGGGCGGGCTACGTGCTCAACTACAGCTACACGGTGCCCAAGCATCGCCCTGACCCCGCGCCCGTCTACGACGATGTCGCGACGGAGCAGGTGGCGTGGATGGCGACTCGTCTGGCGGAGTTGGAGGCGACAGGGCTGACGCGGGGGCGCATCGCGATCGACCCGGGGATCGCGTTCGGCAAGAGCCACGACGAGGACCTGCAGGCGCTACGCCGCCTCTCAGAGCTGCGAACGGCCGGCCAGCCGCTGCTGCTGGCGCACTCGCGCAAGAACTACATCGGCAGCGTGTCGGGATCGGGTCCGGAGGGGCGCGACCTGGAGACGCACATCACGACCGCGCTCGCGTATGCGCAGGGCGCGCGCATCTTCCGCGTGCACGACGTGGCGGGGACGCGGCGGACGCTGGCGATGGCCGCGGCGATCGTGTCCGCCGCACCCGGCGCGTTCGCGCCGGACGAGGGAAGCTGGCCCTGGGCGGCGGGCGCCACCGCGCCCGAGGCGATTGCGCAGCAGGCCCTCGTCGAGCCCCCGGCGGGGCAGCGCTGGTAGGGGAGCCCCTCGAGCGCTCGCGCGTTCATGCGGGGGCTGTATCCTCCGGGCGGTGAGTCAGCCGCAACGGGGCCCTGCTTCAAACGCGTTCAACGAGGCGTTCCTGACGGGAATCGAGGGGACGTTGGAGATCGTGCTCGTGCGGCACGGCCAGCAGTCCATCCCGAACGCGCCCAATGCGCGCATCGGCGACAGCGTCGATGCGCCGCTGAGCGACAAGGGTCGCGAGCAGGCGCGGCTGGTGGGGCAGCGTTTCGCGACGGAGTCGATCGACGCGGTGTACTCGAGTGGCCTGCGGCGCGCCTTTGACACGGGGGCGGCGATTGCGGGTCACCATGGGATTAAACCGGTTGTGATCAACGACCTGCGCGAGGTCGGGATGTTCCAGGATGTTCCCCCGGACCAGACGGCGGCGGAAGCGCTGGGCATCGACTACCTGGCGGGGCTGCGGAGGCGAATGGCGCGCGAGCGGTCGTGGGACGTGTTCCCCCTGACCGAGCCGAGCGCCGAGTTCCAGAAGCGCGTGGTGAACGCCATCGAGGGGATCATCGCCAGGCACGAAGGTGAGGCCGCGCGGGTCGTTGTGGCCTGCCACGGGGGCGTTATCAACGCCTACACGGGCTATGTGATCGCGACTTCGTACGACATGTTCTTCCGGCCCGCGCACACCTCCGTGCACGTGGTGCTCGCCAAGGGGCAGAACCGGGCGCTACAGAGCCTGAACGACACGCACCACCTGCAGACCGCCGAGGGCAGTTTCGTCACCTACTAGAACCTCGGGCCGGGGACGTTCTCAGCCACTCTCGTAGCGACGCCGGGCGGAGGCCGTGTTCATGCGCGGTGGCGTGAGCGTGAGGTCGGCAAGGCCCTCGCGGCGCAGGGCATCCCTCACACGCTCGAAGTGCTCCTCGCCGTTGACCTCCATGAGAAGGTCGATCAGGGCCACGTCCACGGGCATGCCGGGAGCCTCGCGATCGTGGTTCACCTCCAGCAGGTTGGCGGCCTCACGGGCGATGGCGCCGGAGATGAGGGCGAGCTCGCCGGGGACATCGGCGATCTCGATCGTGAGGTGGCGGTAGCGCCCGTCCTCGACAAGGCCGTGGCGGACGATGGAGCCCAGCAGGTTGATGTCGACGTTGCCTCCAGAGAGGACGATGGCCGTCTTCGCGCGCGGGCGGTAGGCATCGGAGAGGAGCGCGGCCACGCCGAGGGCGCCCGCGCCCTCGACCAGCAGCTTCGAGGTCTCGAGGAGGAACACCATCGCGTGGGCGGTGGCCGTGTCGCCGCAGGAGACCATCTCGTCGACGTTCTCGCGGATAAGGGCAAAGGTCCGCTCCGACGGACCGGACACGGCGACACCATCGGCGAGGGTGCCCGCATGGGACACGCTGCGCACCTCGCCCGCTTCGAAGGAGCGGCAGATGCCGTCCATAGCGGCGGCCTGCACACCCACAACGCGCACGTCGGGACGGCGAGCCTTGATGGCCGTGGCGACGCCCGCAAGCAGGCCGCCACCGCCCGCGGGCACGAGCACCTCGGCGACGTCGGGAATCTGGTCGAGCAACTCCAGGCCGAGGGTGCCCTGTCCGGCGATGATGGCATCGCTGTCGAACGGGGGGATGTAGACAAGGTTCTCGCGCTCGGCGAGCTCGGTGGCGTGGGTACGCGCGGCCTCGAGGGAGTCGCCAAAGTAGACGACGCGGGCGCCGTAGGACTCGGTAGCGGCCGCCTTGACCAGGGACACACCCTCGGGCATGACGACCGTGGCGGCGATACCCGCCTCGCGGGCGGCAAGGGCGACGCCCTGGGCGTGGTTCCCCGCGCTGGCCGCGATGAGCCCGCGGGCGCGCTCCCCTTCCGAGAGGGCGTGGACGGCGTTGAGCGCGCCGCGAATCTTGAAGGAGCCCGCACGCTGGAGCTGTTCGCACTTGAGCACCACTGGAACGCCCAAGATGCGTTCGAGCGTCTGCGAGGCCCAGACGGGCGTCTCGTGGATGCCGCCAGCGATCGTCTCGCGAGCCGCCTCGATGTCGTCGATGGTGACATGCGGATGCGTGTTCATGGCTTGCTCCAGATCGTGCGGCGCTCCCAGCAGTGGGGGCAGACGATGGCCATCTCCGCTGGCTGATTGAGGCCCGCCGAAGGGTACATCTGGTCGGAGAGGTGGCCGAGGCAGAAGCGGCCCCCGCACTTCGAACAGTCGAACCCGCGGGCGATCTCGCACCCCACGATTCCGCAGAATCCTTCGTGGTTACGGAGGCGGATGCCGCGCACGTAGGCGTAGTGGCTCGGGAGGTCGTCGTGCTTGGCACTGCATGAGGGGCGAGCGCAGACGGCGTCGTACCCTTCAAGGACATAGGCATGCTCGCGGCAGAAGGGGCGAGTGCAGTACTGGCAAGTATCGCACGGAGGGCGGGAGCAACGCCGCAGACGGCCTCCGAGCTCGCAGCGTTTGGTGGCCATGAAATCACCGTACGGGGTTGCGCCGCAGCAGGCCACAGGGGGAGGAATCCTGGTTTACTGCCCGAACGGGCTGGGCTATCGTTCACCCCGCCAGACAGAGGAGGTGGTATGAGCGACTCGACACAGGAATCGCTGATCACGAACGAGATGCGCGCAGCGGTCGGCAAGGAATCCGAGCCGACCACGCTGGAGATCGACAAGACCTCCGTGCGGATGTTCGCGCGGTCCGTGGGCTATACCGACCCGGTCTACTACGACGAAGAAGCGGCGAAGGCGGCAGGCTACCGCAGCCTGCCGGCGCCTCCGGGCTACCTGGGCACGCCGGTCTACGACCCGAACCGGCGGAGCGCCCGCAACACGCAGGTCGGGCTTGAACCGAGCCGCCCGCTGAAGCGCATGCTGAACGGCGGCACGGACATCGAGTACCTCGCCGACATCTGCGCGGGCGACATCCTGACCTCGGCCAGCGCGGTGGCGTCGATCGAGGAGCGGGCGGGGCGGCTCGGCGAGATGCTGATCACGACCACGAAGACGACGTACCGGAACGAGAGCGGCGAGATCGTCGCCATCGCGACCGGCACGGGCATCCGGTACTAGGGGGGACGCAATGGGCGCATCTTGGGACGAGGTCCATGAGGGGATGGAGATCCCCACGTTGGAGAAGAACTGCAGCACGCAGCAGTTGGTCTACTGGGCCGCTGGCTCGGGCGACTTCTACCAGATTCACTACGACCACAACTTCGCGCGGGCCACGGGGCTTGAGAACATCATCGTGCACGGCGCGCTCAAGCACGCCTTCCTCGGCCAACTCCTGCACGACTGGGTGGGCAACGAGGGCCGGGTGAAGCGCGTGGGCTGCAGCTACCGCGGCATGGACTTCCCCGACGAAAACATTCAGTGCAAGGGCGTCGTGACGCGCAAATACGAAGAGAACGGCGAGCGCCTCGTCGACCTCGAGATCTGGACGGAGAACCCGGCGGGGAGCAGAACCTCGCCCGGGACCGCGACCGTCCGGCTGCCGTAGGGAGGCGAATTCATGGCGAACCTGCTTGAAGGCCGCGTCGTCGCGATGACGGGCGCGGGGCGCGGCATCGGCCGCGCGACCGCGCTGCTGGCGGCATCCGAGGGCGCGCGCGTGATCGTGAACGACCCGGGCGTCAACCCCGACGGGAGCGGCCACGACGACGACCCGGCCGCACAGGTGGTCGCCGAGATAAAGGACGCCGGCGGCGATGCGACTGCGAACTTCGCCGATGTCTCCTCGATGGAGGGCGGCGAGAGCGTCATCCAGACGGCGCTTGACGCCTACGGGAAGCTCGACGGCCTCATCAACTTCGCGGCCATCCTGCGCGACCGCATGGTCTTCAACATGACCGAGGCGGAATGGGACGATGTCATCCGCATCGACCTGAAGGGGCACTTCACCACGACGAAGCCGGCGGCGGTGCTGTTCCGGCAGCAGCGCTATGGCCGCATCATCAACTACTCGTCCGTATCGGGGCTCCAAGGGAACTCGGGGCAGGCGAACTACGGCGCCGCGAAGGCGGGCGTGGCTGGCCTGACGCGCGTCGTCGCGCGTGACCTCGGCCGCTATGGCGTGACCGTGAACGCGATCGCGCCGGGCGCGGCGACACGCCTGACGGCGACGGTGCCGGACGCGGCGCGGGAGATCCGCGAGCAGCGGGGCATGGCCGCCGCGGGGGGCCGGTCGGCTGAGGCGCAGCGTCAGGCGGCGCAGGCCTCGGGCATGCGCGGTCCCGAGATGGTCGCGCCCATGACGGTCTACCTGCTGCTGGACGAGGCCTGGAACATCAACGGCAAGATCTTCTCCGTGGCCGGCGGCCAGGTGGGTCTGCTCAACGAGATCTACCCACCGCTGCGCACGATCTACAAGGAAGGGATGTGGACGCTTGATGAGTTGCGCCAGCTCGTGCCAACGCAACTCATGACAGGCATTCGCAATCCCGCGCCGCCACCCGAGGAACTGGATATCCCCGGGCGCTCCTGAGTCCAGCGCGCTCCCTAGGCGTCCTCGCGAGCCTGGATATACCGCACGATGCGTTCGTGGTCGGGCGCTTTGATGCGGCCCGAGTAGCGCAGGTAGTTGGCGATCTGCTCGAGCGTGAGGATGCTCACGAGGTTGATGCCCTTCGCCTTGAGAACGGCGCGGCCACCCTCTTGCCGGTCGATGAGGGTGACGGCGTCGCGGGCGACGAGCCCCGCCTCCGTGAGCGCCGCGGCTGTCTCCAGGATGCTGCCGCCGCCCGTGATGAGGTCGTCGATGATGAGGCAGGACTGGCCGCGGACGTAGTTCCCCTCGATCAGGTTCTCTTTCGAGGTGCCGGGCGGGTGGATGTAGATCATGGGCGTGTTCACGAGCAGCGAGAACGCCGTGCCAACGTGGAGCCCGCCGAAGGGGACGCCTGCCACGAGCGTGAAGGGCTGCACCTGCGGGTGCCGCATGGAGACGAGCGTCTCCAGCTTGAGGCGGATGATGTCGGCGCAGCGCTGGAGAGCGCGGGGGCTGCTGATAAGCTTTCGCAGATTTATGTAAATCGGTGAGTCGACGGTTGTGCGCCCGAGCGTGAAGTTGCCAAGCTCGACGGCGCCGAGCTCCCAGAGCTCTTCGGCCAGCCAGAGGTTTTCGGTAGTGGTGTCTTCGTTCAGGGCGAGGGCCTCCCGGAGGGGGTGGTGGCGGAGCGCGTCGCCTCTGTTCTCCGCGAAGGCGCGGGCAGTGTCAAGCGGGAGGCCGCGGGGCGGACGGGTGGTTGACCGGATTCGGGGGTTCTTCTCCCGCCAGAACGGCGATGATGTTGCGCGCCGCCATCTCGGCCATACGCGCGCGGGTGGCGTGGCCTGCGCTGCCGATGTGGGGCGTGATGACCACGTTGGGGAAGCCGAAGAGCGGGTGGTCGAGCGGGAGCGGCTCGGGAACGGTGACGTCGAGGGCGGCGCCGCCGAGGGCGCCTGCCCGCAGCGCCTCCACGAGCGCATCCTGGTCGATGACGCCGCCGCGGGCAGTGTTCACGAGGATGGCCGTCTCCTTCATGGCGGCAAACTCAGCGGCGCCGATGAAGCGCTCGGTCTCGGGGCCGTAGGGCACGTGGATGCTGACGAAGTCGGAGCGTGCGAGCAGCTCGGCGAGGGACACGCGCTCGACGCCGAGCTCGCGCTCGATGTCGGGGCGGGGGGTGCGGGTGGCGGCGAGCACGATCATCCCGAAACCGCTCGCACGGCGCGCGACAGCGCGTCCAATCTCGCCGAGGCCAACGATGCCAAGGGTCGCGCCAGAGGGGTCGGGTCCGAGGAAGGCGGTGGGGGACCAGGTTCGCCAGCCGCCGGCGCGGGTGTCGCGGTCGCTCAGGACGACGTTGCGGGCGGCGGCGAGGAGGAGGGCGAAGGCGAGGTCGGCAGTGGTCTCGTGGAGGACGCCGGGGGTGTTCGTCGCCCACACGCCGGCTGCGGCGGCGGCCTCGGTGTCGATGTTGTCGTAGCCGACGGCCATGTTCGAGACGACGCGCAGGCGTCCGGCGGCCGCGAGGAGGTCAGCGCCCACGGGATCGGTGACCATCGTGAGGGCAGCGTCGGCCTCAAGGAGGCGCTCACGGAGAACTTCGGCGCCGGGAGGCATCTCATCGGGCCAGACGGAGACGCCGTGCCCGGCTTGACCAAGAAGCTCGACCGCGCGGCCGGGGAGGAGACGGGTGACGAAGACGTGGCCCACAGCGGCGAATTCTACGTGGGCGGCGCCCTGCTGGGGGCGTGCCAGCGGGCACGAGACGCTACGATGGAAAAGCGCTACGAACCGCCACATGGAGCACCTGCATGGGAAGCAAAGAGATCGCAGCCCTCATCGAGATTCTTGCCCGCGAAAACGAGCGCGGGAGTGAGAGCCACGTGCTCGGAAGCTGGACGATCAACTTCGACAAGGCGAAGGGTGCATTCGTGTTCGACAAGTGCGAGAACGACGGCTACTGCGAGGAGCGCCCGAGCGTGATCGCAGTCGGCGGCGAGGTGCTGGACGAAGGTGGGCCGCTCTTCGCCTAGGGAGAGGGGGCGTCCCAGGGGAGGGCGCCGGCGCGGGGGTCGAGCACGATGCGGACCTGTCCGTCGGCGACAACAGCGATGAGGTCGTACCCGGAGTAGAGCGTGGGGTCCATGCCCCGCAGCGACCACGACACCTTCTCCCCGGAGAGCTCGGTGGCGGCGGCGAGGATGACGAGGGCGCGGGCATCGGCGGGCTCACCGGATGCGCCCTGCGCCTCGCGCAGGAGCTTCCGGAGGGTTCGGCGAAGGCGGGAGCTGGCCTCGTCGCCCTCGCGTACGGGGGAGCCGACCACGTAGGCGCCGCCCCCCGGCAGGCGGTTGGCGGTCCAGACATCGTCGGCGGGGATCACGCAGGAGTCGTCGACATCGGGCTGGCCGGCGGCAAGGACAACGCGCTCGATGAGTTCGGTGCGCTCTTCCTCGGACTCGGGCAGGCGGTGCAGCTCCTGGGCGTTGAGCTGGAAGGAGCCGGCGACCCTGTTCGTGAACTGCGCCCAGAGGGGTGAGAGGCCGCCAAGGACGGTGACGACGGAACCCTCAAGGCTGGTGCGGCGCAGGTAGAGGTTGACGCCACGGCGCACCTCCAGCCGTTCGCCATCGACGGGGCGCGCCTCGTGCGCGGCAAGAGCGAGCTGGCTCAGGCCGGGCTCCCCGGTGGGAAGCTGGGCGCCTCGCGGAAGCCAGAGCGCATACGACAAGCCCTCAAGGTCGAGGCGCTGCTCGACGGCGGCTCGGGCCGCCTCGAAGGGGAGGTCGGCATCGGCGTGGAGGGAGCTGATGAGGGTGCAGTCCAGCTCCCAGCGGCGTGCGACCTTGATGCGGGCGCGACGCAGGGCGTCGCCTTCGGGGGAGCGTTCGATGGTCCTTGTGCTGCGGGCGTAGCGGCGCCCGAACCAGTCGAGGAACAGAGAGAGGGCGGCTTCGCTGGGGTCGGAGGGGTAGAGGCGATCGGGCACGGAGGGGCGCTAGGCCTCGGCGCCGGCCCCTTCCGCAGGGGACTCGACGCCTTCCTCGCCCTCCAGCAACTCGCCTTCTTCGCCTTCGAGCTCCTCTTCGCCCGCTTCTTCCTCGCCTTCGATGGAGAGACGCGGCGCGTCGACCGTAGCGACACCGATGTCGGAGGCGGCCAGCACCTCGACTCCAGCGGGCACGTTGAGGTCGCCGACGTTGAGGCTCAGCTCGAAGCTGGCGAGGGAGCTGATGTCCAGCTCGATGGCCTCGGGGATGTCGAGCGGCAAGCAGCGGATAGCAACCGTCTCAAGGTTTTGCAGGAGCGTGCCACCGAGGTCAGTGACGGCAGGGGCAACGCCGGTGAGGCGGATGCCGGTGGTGGTCTGGATGGGGCGCTTCAGGTCGACCTGGTAGAAGTCGACGTGAATGGGGTCGCCGGTGCCGCCCTCGCGGTCGAGGCCGCGGACGAGGACGTGGCGGGACGCCGGCTCACCCTCGATGGCAAGCTCGAACATGCTGCGGATGCCCGACTGGCGGATAGCACGGTGGAAGTCGCGCCCGTTGAGCTGGATGGCGGTCGAGTCAACGCCGCGCCCATAGACGTTGGCGGGCAGCACGCCCTCGCGACGAAGGCGCCGGACTTTCTTGCCGAGCACGGTGCGGCTCGTCGCGGAGAGGGTTGGTCGGTCTGGCATGGCGCCTCCTGGGCGACGCGCTTGATACGCGCCATCGCGCTCACTGACCGGGGAGCGGGTCCGGGGGTTGGGTTCAGGCTGGTTTCAGCTCGTTCACGCGACCGCGAACGGCATCCTTGTCCTCGAACCACTGCGCGTTGAGGGCGGTGTACTCCGCTTCTTCCTCGGGGACGTCGTCCTCGGCGAAGATCGCGGTCACCGGGCAAGCGGGCTCGCAGGCGCCGCAGTCGATGCACTCGTCGGGCTGGATGTAGAGCATGCGGTCGCCATCTTCATCAAAGTAGATGCAGTCGACTGGGCAGACCTCGACGCAGGACTGGTCCTGGACATCGATACACGGCGTCGTAATGACGTAAGTCATGCTCTTGGATCCTCTCGGCTCGGGATTTCGGGCCGCTCTCGGCGACCGCTCGCATAGTACAACCCGCGCCAGTATGTGTGAAGCGAGCGCAATCAGGAGGTGGGAGTGGCTAGCCCTTGAGGGCGACGGCGAAGGGGACGGGATCGCCGGTGCGGAGGTCGACGGAGTAGAAGCGGCCCGCCTTGACCTCCGCGATCAGGTCGCGCTCGTCCTTGATGTCACGTTGAAAGTAAGTCGCGCACTTGCCGATATCGCTGATGGCGTGGGAGTCGGTTCCGGCGGTGCCGGGCATCTCCAGCCGCTCGCAGAGACGGCGGGAGAAATCGTTCTCCTTGTCGCTGCCGCGACCGTTCAAGGCTTCAAGCGCGGTGCAGTACTCGTAGGCGGGGTTACGGCCCGCCTTCTCGAGGGCGGCTTCGTACTTGTCTTCGCTGCTGGTGAACCAGGGCATCTGGCGGCGGTAGGGGTGGGCGGCGATCATCACGCCGCCACCCTGCTCGACGTAGTTCGCGAGCTCCGGCGCTCGGTGCATGCCGAACACGTAGCGGTCGATGCCGAAGGCGAGGATGTGGCCATCGTCAGTGCTGATCTCGACGCCGGCGAGCACGAGGAAGTCGTGCTTGGCGCGCATCTCGTCGACTTCGCGCTGATCCCAGACGGTGTCGTGCTCGGTGAAACAGATGCCGTCCAGGCCTGCGGCCTTCGCGCGGACGACAAGGTCTTCGGGGTTGAGCACGCTGTCGTGCGAACGGGGCCACGTGTGGGCGTGGAGGTCGATGAGCATTGGCGCGCGTGACTCTACCACGTTCGGCGGTTTCGCTTAGCGTAAGGGAGTCGAGAGGAAGGCGATGCGGCTGCGAAGAGCCTTACGGTTGGGACGGAAGCAGGAGGCGCCTGCCGCCTGGCTGGTGGTGGGTCTCGGGAATCCGGGCGAGCACTACAGCCGCAACCGGCACAACGCCGGCGCCTGGACCGTAAACGAGCTGGCGAGGCGGGCGGGCGTGAAGCTGAAGGCAGAGGGGCGCTCGATCCGCATCGCCTTCGGAGAGGTGGCGGGCGAGCGCGTCGCGCTGGTACGGCCGCGGACGTACGTGAACGAGAGCGGGCGGGCTGTGGCGCAGGCGCTGCGCACGAGCGGCGCTCCACTTGAGCGCACCATCGTTGTCTACGACGAACTCGACCTGCCCCTGGGGGCGGTGCGGCTGCGGGGTGGCGGGGGCGCCGGAGGGCACAACGGGCTGAAGTCGATCATTGCGGAGGCGGGAGCGGAATTCGCGCGCGTGCGGATCGGGATCGGGAGGCCCCTGGACGGCGGCGAGCCGACGCGCGACCCCGACCTGGTCGCGGACTACGTGCTCGCGAACCCAGTCGGCGAGGAGCTGGCGACGCTGGAGGAGACCACCCGCCATGCGGCGGACGCGGTCGCGGCGATCGTGGCGGAGGGAGTGGAGCGGGCGAGCTCACGCTTCAACCGACGGGGCGCGACCGGCAGGCCTGACGCGTAACGCCGGACGCGTAGCAAGGAGCCGTGTAGATTCGCTCCCGGCCCGCCGCCGTTGCGGCGGGAACGTTGCGCATGACGGAGGGACCGATGGCGGGAAGGCTCGAAGGCAAGGTTGCGATCGTGACGGGCGCGGGGCGCGGGATCGGGCGGGGCGAGGCGCTCCTGCTCGCGGAGGAGGGGGCGAAGGTGGTGGTGAACGACCTCGGCGGCGGCGCCGACGGGGAAGGGGCGGACGCATCGCCAGCGGACGAGGTCGTAGCGGAGATCGTGGCGGCGGGCGGGGAGGCGGTCGCGAACTACGACTCGGTCGCCACGATGGAGGGCGGCGAGGGCATCGTGAAGACGGCGCTCGACACCTTTGGGCGGCTCGACATCCTCATCAACAACGCCGGCATCCTGCGCGACCGCATGGTCTTCAACATGTCGGAGGAAGAGTGGGATTCGGTTATCGCGGTGCACCTGAAGGGGCACTTCACGACGACGAAGCACGCGAGCCTCGTCTTCCGACAGCAGCGTTCGGGGCGGATTGTGAACACGGGGTCGGAGTCGGGGCTGGGGAACATGGGGCAGGCGAACTACGCCGCCGCCAAGGAAGGGATCGTGGGGCTGACACGCACCTGCGCGCTCGACCTGGGCCGGTACGGCGTGACGGTGAATGCCATCCGGCCGCGGGCAGGCACGCGCCTGACGCTCTCGCCGGAGCTGCGGGAGGCGATGCAGCGCGCCCGTGCCTCGCGCCAGAGCGGCGACAGCAGGGGCGGCGAGAGTGATACCGGCGCGGAGCAGGCCATGTCGCAGATGGACGCGCAGGCGCCCGAGATGGTGGCGCCGCTGGTGGTCTATCTCTGCACGGACTCAGCGGCGAACGTGAACGGCCGCGACTTTGTGGTCGGGGGCGACGAGGTGTCGCTGATGTCGATGCCGGTGAAGCAGGCAACGATTCACCGCGAGGGCGGCTGGGACCTGGCGTCGCTGGAGCGGGTCTTCCCGCGCGTCATCGGCTCAGAGTTGACGAACCCGGCGCCTCCTCAGCCGCCGAACACGCGGGGCTAGCCACGACATCCCGGGGAGCGCGCGCACCTGTGCTGACGTAGGCTCGGGTCATGGCGCCGGAGCGGATTGTCTCGCTGGTCCCGAGCCTAACCGAACTCGTGTGGTGGCTGGGCTGCGGAGATGCGCTCCGTGGACGGACGCGCTTCTGCGAGGAGCCCGCGGGCAAGATCGAGGGCGTACCGGTGATCGGCGGGACGAAGACTCCCGACGTGGCCGCGATCGCCGCCACGGCCCCGGATCTCGTGATCGCGAACCGCGAGGAGAACCGCCGCGAGGACGTGGAGGCGCTGCGCGCGGCGGGACTCAACGTGCTGCTGACCGACCCGAACAGCGTGGAGGAAGCGCTGGCGATGATCGTCGAACTGGGGGAGGTGCTGGGGCGGGAGACGGAGGCGGAGGGGCTGGTCCAAGACGTGCGGGCGGCGGTCGAGGAGGGGAGCGGGGGACGACAGGCGGCGCTCTTCGTACCCATCTGGCGGAACCCGCTCATGGGGCTGGCGAGCGACACCTACGGCGACTCAGTGCTGACCGCCGTGGGTGCGACCAACGTGCTTGCCGGACAGACGCGCTACCCCGAGATCACGCTGGAAGAGGTGGCGGCGCTCGCGCCCGAGGCGATCCTGCTGCCGGACGAGCCGTACCGCTTTAGCGAGCGGCACGTGCCCGCGTTCGCCGAGGTCGCCCCGACAGCAGTTGTCGATGGGAAGCTGCTGTGGTGGTACGGCCCACGGATGCCTGAGGCCATCCGCGAGCTGCGACGGATCGTGGGGGAGCTGGCCGCCTAGCGACCCTGGAAGTTGGGCTCGCGCTTCTCCACGAAGGCGAGGCGGCCCTCCTGCACGTCCTCGGTCTGCTGCATGTAGCTCTGGTAGAAGTTCTCCATCTCGGTCTGCTCCTCGATGTTGCGGTGGAGGCTTTCGCGGACGAGCTTCTTCGAGACCTCGACGGCGACCGAGGGGCCGCGGGCGATCTCGCGGGCGAGGTCGCCGGCGCGCGTCATGAGTTCGTCGTGCGGAGCAACCTCGCTGACGAGGCCGATCTCCTTGGCCTCGTCGGCGCCGACCATGCGGCCGGTGTACATCATGCGGAGGGCGTGCTCGAGGCCCACCCGACGCGGCAGGAGCCAGCTCGCACCCGAATCGGGCACGATGGCGCGCTTCACGAAGATGGAGCTGAATCGCGCCTCCGTGGAGGCGATGCGGATATCGCAGGCAAGCGCCAGGGAGAACCCCGCGCCCACGCAGACGCCGTTGACGGCGGCGACGCTGGGCTTGTTGCTGTTGTAGAGGAAGGCCGGGGCGAGCATGGTGCTGCGGGTGATGCCCGCGCGTCCGGGGAAGGGACGCTCGACGCGGTTGCCGCCGCGGGCGGTCAGGTCGGTGCCGGAGCTGAAGCCGCGGCCCGCGCCCGTCAGCAGGATGCAGCGGATGTTGTCGTCGTCGTTCGCGAGGGCAATGGCGTGCTCGATCTCGGCGACGGTATCGAGGCTGATGGCGTTGAGCTTCGCCGGCTTGTTGAGCGTGAGGTGGGCGACACCGTCCTCATCGATCTCCCAAAGGATGTCCTCGAATTGCATGCTCGGCCTCCGCGCCAGAGATGGGCGCTAGCGTACGGGAGCACAGGCGTGGGGACTATGGCAGGACGGTGACGCGCAGACGCATCTGGGGGTGGTAATCGCAGGTGACGACGTGCTCGCCGGGGATGCTGAAGCGCCAGACGAAGACATCGCCGGCCTCCATATCGGGGGAGCGGGCGGCCTTGTCGAAGATGAGGTTGTGGATAGCGGTCTCGCCGTTCCAGAAGTAGATGCGCTCGCCCACGCGCACGCGCAGCTCCCCGGGGGAGAAGGCGAGGTGGTCCTGGGCGACGAAGCGGGCTCCTTCGGGGACGCCTTCGGGTGGGGGAACGCCGGGCGTGGCGCAGGCGGCGGCAACGAGGACGGCCGCAATCGCAAAGAGGAGGCGAAGCACAGGAAGGCCGGGCACGGAACGATTGTGGCGCAGGCAGCCCATGCGGGCAGATCGCAAGAGGCGCACCCCGGTGGATACGCCTCTCGACCTTTACGGACTACGCCAGGTCGAAGCGATCAAGGTCCATCACCTTGGTCCACGCGTCCACGAAGTCACGTACGAACGTCTCCTGCCCGTCGTCGCATCCGTAGACCTCTGCGATGGCTCGGATCTCGGAGTTTGAACCGAAGGCAAGGTCCACCCTGGAGCCGGTCCACTTGACCTCACCGGTCTGGCGATCACGTCCCTCGAACACATCCTGAGATGTGGATGGGGCGCTCCACTCGGTGCTGAAGTCGAGCAGATTCACGAAGAAGTCGTTGGTCAACGTCCCCGGCCGATCGGTGAGGACGCCGTGCCCGGACTGCCCGGTATTCGCATTCAAGGCGCGCATGCCGCCAACGAGCACCGTCATCTCGGGGGCGCTGAGCGTTAGCAGGCACGCCCGCTCCACCAGCAGCTCTTCCGGGGTACCTTGCTGCCCTGCCTGGAGGTAGTTGCGGAACCCGTCGGCGGTGGGTTCGAGCACGGCGAAGGACTCCACGTCGGTCCACTCCTGCGACGCGTCCGTGCGCCCTGGCGTAAAGGGAACCTGCACGTCGTGGCCGGCGCTCTGGGCAGCCTGCTCGACGCCCGCACACCCGGCCAAAACGATCAGGTCAGCGAGGGAGACGCTCTTCCCGCCAGCCTGCGAGCTGTTGAACTCCGTCTGGATCCGCTCCAGCGTCTGCAGGACGGCACCGAGCTCGGCCGGGTTGTTGACTTCCCAGTCCTTTTGCGGCGCGAGGCGGATACGCGCCCCGTTCGCTCCACCGCGCTTGTCGGTGCCACGGAACGATGCCGCCGATGCCCAGGCCGTCGAGACCAGTTGGGATACGGACAAGCCCGAGGCGAGGATCGTCGCCTTGAGGTCGGCGATGTCCTGCTCGCCGACCAACTCGTGATCGACATCGGGGACAGGGTCTTGCCACAACAGCGGCTCGGTGGGAACCAGGGGCCCGAGATAGCGGCTACGGGGGCCCATGTCGCGGTGGATCAGCTTGAACCACGCCCTGGCGAAGGCGTCTTCAAGATCCCCGGGGTTCTCAAGGAAGCGCTTCGCAATGGAACCGTAGTCAGGGTCCATCCTCAGGGAGAGGTCCGTCGTGAGCATGAAGGGGGCGTGCTTCTTCGAGGGATCGTGCGCATCTGGCACGGTGGCCACTGCAGCGGCATTCGTGGGCGTGAACTGCGACTTCCCACCGGGGCTCTTCGTCAGCTCCCACTCGTGGTTGTGCAGGTTCTCGAGGAAGTTGTTGTCCCACTGCACGGGGTTGTTGGTCCAGGCGCCTTCCAACGCGCTGGTGACCGTGTCGTTGGCCATGCCGCTGCCGAAGCCGTTGGTCCAGCCGAAGCCCTGCTCCTCCAGCCTGGCCGCCTCCGGTTCGGGACCGACAAGCTCGTCAGTGGCGGCGCCGTGGGCTTTCCCGAAAGTGTGTCCGCCGGCGATGAGCGCGACCGTCTCCTCGTCATTCATCGCCATGCGCTTGAACGTATTGCGAATGTACTTTGCTGCAGCAAGCGGGTCCGGGTTGGCGTTGGGCCCCTCCGGGTTCACGTAAATCAGACCCATGTGGTCGGCGCCAAGGGGTCCCTGGAGTTCACCGTCGTCGCTGTGGCGCTCATCACCGAGCCACGTTTCCTCAGCCCCCCAGTCAGTTTCGTCAGCCTCCCAGACGTCCGTGCGTCCGAAGGCGAACCCAAAGGTCTTGAACCCCATCGACTCCAGGGCGCAGTCGCCGGCGAAGATGATCAGGTCGGCCCAGGAGAGATTCCTGCCGTACTTCTGCTTGACCGGCCAGAGCAGGCGGCGCGCCTTGTCCAGGTTTGCGTTGTCGGGCCAGCTATTGAGGGGCGCGAAGCGCTGGTGGCCTGAGCCTCCACCTCCGCGACCGTCACTGATGCGGTACGTGCCCGCGGCGTGCCACGTCATGCGGATGAAGAGCGGCCCATAGTGGCCGTAGTCGGCCGGCCACCAGTCTTGCGAGGTCGTCATCACCTGCTCGATGTCCTGCTTCAGCGCATCGACATCAAGGGTCTTGACCGCCTCGGCGTAGTCAAAGTCCTGGCCCATCGGGTCGGACGGGGAAGAATTCTGGCGGAGAACCTTCAGGTTCAACTGATCCGGCCACCAGTACTGGTTAGAAGTCATGTTGGTCTGTCCTCTGAAATCTTCTGAGCATGGCGCAAGCTTCCCGCGCCGTTACAAGCCTGCGGCATTGTACTCAATCGTCAACCCCGTGAAAGGGGAAGGGACGTGCCCGCCAACGGTAGCGGAGCCGCAGCAGGCGCCACTGGTCTGCCACGATTGGAGGCCCCCGCCACGACGATGCCGGCACGCGCGCACTCTTCCGACGGCAGGGAGAAACTGTCAAATGTGGAGGCAGGTGCACATAAAGGAGGCCCCTGGGGTCAACAAGCTGGCATAATCGACATCGTGGACGTGCGTGAGTCAGGCATCCCGTTGCAGACGTGCCCGCGCTGCCTCGGTGCGCTTTCGGCCATCAAAGGATCCCGCCTGGCGGTCTGCCGGCGTTGCGGTTACAAGGACGATTGCTGCTAGGGGAAGGGGGCGGGACTCGCTCGTCAGGACTTGCTGACGCCGGTCACACGGAACTGAACAACGCCTGCGGGAATCGAGACGGTGACCTCGTCGCCGGGGCGTCGCCCGAGCAACTCCTTGCCGACGGGCGATTCGACCGAGATCTTGCGGTCGGCGGCGTTGGCCTCCCGCGCGCTCACGAGCTTGTACTCGGTGTCGCGGTCGTTATCGAGGCGGGTGACCTGCACGGTCGAGCCGATGGTAGAACGATCGTCGGGAGAGGAAGTGACATCGACGGGGACGGCGCGCCTGAGAGTGGCGTTGAGCTCGCGACGGCGGGTCTCGTTGAAGGCGAGGGCTTCGCGAGCGGCTTCGAGCGGAGCGTTCTCGCGGAAGTCCTTGTCCTCGCGGGCGAGGGAGATGGCCTTGACGAGGTCGGGAACGTCCCCTTCGAGCCGGGAGAGTTCTCCCTGCAGGTTCGTGATGCCCTCGGGGGTCATCTCGATGGGGGCCACGTTGACGGCATGGGCGGCGGTGGCGCGCGCCGCGGAGCGCCGCAGGCGAATGTGAACGCCGTAGTTCTTCTCGACGTAGCTGCGCTTCTTCAGGTACACGAACCACGCCTTGAGGGCGGCCACGCGCTGGGGAGCAGCCGGGTCGGACACCTGAATCTGCGACTCGGCGTAGGACTCGACGCGCGCCCCGGTGAGGGCAGCGACGGTCATGTCGTGGCCCGCGTGGTCCACGTAGCGGCGGACGAAGGGGGAGGCGTTGTTCTGGGCCTCGGGTGAGAGCGTTGCCAGATATTCCTTAAGGGCCTCGCCGAGCGTGATAGAGATAGTATCCTCGTCGCCCGGTTGGCTACTCATCAACTCATCGTACCATGCGCTTGCGAAAGGAGCCGGAGGGCTGTTCACGGTGTCTGACTCGCAATGATCCTGGCCTGGGAGTCGCTCCCCGGACTCTTTCCCGACTTCGCCGAGCCTGAGCGCTGGCTGGCGTTGCTGCGTCGCCACGCGGAGCTCGTGGCGGAGGCGCCCGTACGAACGACGACGGTGACAGGCGAGGACGTGGTGGCCCGCCACTATGCCGAGTCGCTTGAGGCGTACCGCCTGGCGGGGGCTCCGCGGGAGGGCGTGATCGTGGACGTGGGGAGCGGGGGCGGCTTTCCGGGCATGGTCATCGCGGCCGTCGCGCCCGCCACGGAGGTCCACCTGGTAGAGGCCCGAGGGAAGCGCGCGGACCTCCTCGTGAAACTGGCGCGGGAGCTTGGATTCGCCAACGTGGAGGTGCACGGGGAGCGGGCGGAGGAGGCGGGGCGGGGGAGGCTGCGCGACGGCGCGAACCTCGTCGTCGCGAGGGCGGTAGCGCCGCTCCCGGTGCTACTCGAGTACACGGCGCCGATGGCCGCGTCGGGCGCGACAATCGCAGCGGTGAAGGGCTCGCGGGGGGCGGCCGAGCTCGCGGAGGCAGAGGCCGCCATGGCGGCTCTCAACTGCGCGCATGCCGGGAGTGAACCGATGCGGGAGGAGGTGGCCGGCCGGATGCGCGTGCTCCTCTTCCGCAAGCTGGGGACAACCCCGGCGCGGTACCCCAGACGGCCAGGCATGCCCGCGAAGCGCCCCATCGCCGCTCCCTGAGACGGCCCGAAACGAAGCCTGTGCTAGAGTGCGGAGCCTTCCACGGCGACGCTATCGCCGGGACGGAGGGCTCGTGCCGGCCTACCCAGAAGGAGCGGCACGGAGCAGGAGTGCACGAGGCTGAAGGCTGTGAGGCGTTCTTCGGACTTGCTGCGGAAAGTGCTCGACGGGATCAGGAGCATCGACGGGAGACCGGCGAAGCTCGTGCTGGACCGCCTGCAGCGGCTGGCGCTCCTCGATACATCCGTGTTCGAGGAGGTGCGGGACGAGGAGCGTGACCTCGGGTCGGCGATGATGGTGGCGGGGTTGGCGTGCCTGCTGGCGGGCTTTGGCGCGTGGCTTCACTGGGAAGTTGCAGACTTCACGCCAGGCAACGCGTTCGTCAACGCGTTCCTGCTGGGGTCCCTCTTCCTGGCGGCCGCGTACGGCGCGACAGCGCTCCTCATCTACGTGCTGATGGTGCAGTTTTTCCACGTCCAGGTGGACCTGCTCGCGATCGTGCGGACGATGGGCTACGCAGCGGCGCCGTTGGCCCTCTCGGTGGGGATGTTCATCCCGGTGCTCTACCCTGTCTTCGCCCTGATGCCACTGGCGCTGCTGCTGGTGGCGATGATCTACGCGGTGCAGGCGGCAACGGGAGCGGAACCCGTCCAGGTGGTGGCGGCCTGCCTTGTTGGATTCGGAATGATGGTGCTGGTGCTGGGGGTGGTGGCGATCTCGTCCTCGGGCCCGGACGCGCCCATCGGGGCGGGACAGTTCGGGCTCTACTACGAGTTCTAGCGAGTCGCCCTCCCGGCGAACGGGAGGCCACGCTCTGCTAGGCTGAGTGCAGGTGGTCTACCTCGATCATGCCGCAACGACGCCGCTGCGCGCGGAAGCGCGCGAGGCGATGCTGCCCTTCCTCGGGGAGCGCTTCGGCAATCCCAGCGGGCACTACGAGGCGGGACGCGTCGCGCAGGAAGCAGTCGACGAGGCGCGGGAGACGGTCGCGAACTGCCTGAACGCACGGACCTCGGAGGTCCTCTTCACGAGCGGCGGCACGGAGGCGATCAACACGGCGATGCTCGGCATCGCCTATGCGATGCGCCGGGCAGGCGCAGGCGCGCACGTCATCACGACGGCGATCGAGCACCACGCGGGGCTGCACGCGGCCCAGTTCCTGGAGGATCTCGGGTTCGAAGTGACAACGCTCGGCTGCGACCACGCCGGCCATGTGAGCGCGGCGGAGTTCGAAGGCGCGCTACGGCCCGACACGGTTCTGGCGAGCGTGATGCTGGCGAACAACGAGGTGGGAACGATCGAGCCGGTGGCGGAGCTGGCCGGCATCCTGCGGGAGTACGGGGTCCGCCAGCGACACCGGGTGATGCTTCACACCGACGCCGTGCAGGCCGCCGGCTGGATGCCGGTCGACGTGCAGGCCCTGGGCATCGACGCACTGAGCCTCTCCTCGCACAAATTCGGGGGGCCAAAGGGGAGCGGCGTGCTCTTCCTGCGGCGGGCCACGCCGTTCCATGCGCTCATGCTGGGCGGCGGCCAGGAGATGCAGAAACGCGCCGGTACGGAGAACGTCGCCGGCATCGTGGGGACCGCGAGAGCGCTGGAGCTGGCCTGTACAGACATCCCCGCTCGCGCAGCGCGCGTGCGAGCGCTGCGCGAGCGGCTGCGCGAGGGCGTGCTGGCGGCGGTCCCGGACGCGGAGACGAACGGCTGCCAGGAGAACTGCCTGCCAAATAACCTGAACATCTCGTTCGACGGCATCGAGGGCGACGACCTGGTGGCGCGACTGGATGCGCGCGGGATCGCGGCAAGCACCGGCAGCGCCTGCTCGAGTGCCATGTGGGAGCCGTCGCACGTGCTGCTGGCGATGGGCGTGCCCATCCGGAGGGCGGCGGGAAGCGTGCGCCTTAGCCTGGGCGAAGGCACGACGGAAGCGGACATCGACGCGGTGCTGGAAGCGCTCCCGGGTGAGGTCGAGCGCGCGCGCCTCTCGGCGGTGGCTGCTCGCTAGGGACCATCGCCGCGCAGGGCCTGCTCGGCAGCATCGACGGCGGCGGCGGCATCGGCATCGAAGTGGGCGCGTTCGATGGCGGCGCAGTGGCGGCAGCTCTGTTCTCCACCAACGAGCCGGAAGAGCAGGTGCAGGTTGTGCCGCCCGCACAGCGGCGCCTCGCGTCGCCCGGAGCGTCCCTGAGCGCGGCCGCGCTCGTCCTGCGGACCAGCAGGGGCTGAGCGGGCCTCTGTGACGGTGGCATCGACGATGCGCTGGCGCTCGCCAACCCGCATGGAGATCCAGGTGCGGAGCGCGAGTCCGATAAGGGAAACGAGGGCCGGGAGCAGCAGGATGAGGAGCAACCGCATGGATCGATGGTAGCGGCTCGCGAGGGGCGCTGCTACGAGAGGATGGGCGCCGGCTCGGGGATGACGGACAGTCCGCCGCGGGCGGCGGCAAGGTCCGGGAGACTGCCGAAGATGGTGACGATGTCGCCGAGGCGAAGCTCCGTGCGCCCGTTGGGGATAACGGAGTCCCGCCCGCGGGTTACGAGCACCACGAGTGTCCCGCGCAGCTCTGGGATGGCCTGTATCTCGCGCTGAGCGGAGGCGGACGTGACCACCACGCGGGCCACGGTGACATCTTCGGCCACCTGCGCGAGAACATCCTGGAACATCGGGCCGGCGACCATCCGCGCGAGCTCGGAAGCAACGGCCTCGGACTGGCTGACGGGCACGACGCCCAGCTTCTGGAAGGCCTCGATGTTGGCGACGTCGTTGACGCGGACGAAGACGGATTCGCAGTTGAACTTCGAGCGGGCCAGCTGGGCGGCGAGCAGGTTACGGGCGTCGTCGGGCGTGGCCAGCAGGAGCGCCTTCGCCTCGTCGAGGCGGATCTTCTCAAGGACGGCGGTATCGGAGATGTCGCCGACAAGGACTTCGAGGCCCTCTTCACGAGCGCGCACGACGGCCCCGTCGTCGGTCTCGACGACGAGCACAGGTTCGCCCGAGCCCGCGATCAGCATCGCAACGCGCCTCCCGACCTCGCCGGCGCCGGCAACGATGGTGGTCATGGGCTGGACCCTGAGGAGTCGCGCGAGGGTTCCCGCATAAGCCGATTGTATTCCGATGGTGAGCAGGATGACGACAAACACCATGGCGACGAGCCGGGAAGCATCGCTGCCGGCAAGGGCGCTCGCCTCGACGGCGACGACGCCGGCGAGGGAGGCGGCCACGACGCCGCGGGGAGCCACGGCGGACAGGAACGCCTGCTCGCGCCAGTTGAGCCCTGAGCCAATGCTGGCGAGCGCGATGAGGAGGGGGCGTCCCACGAGCGCGAGGATGGCGACGACGACGAGTCCCTCGGGCCAGAGACCAGTGAGGTCGTCGATGCTGATGCCGGCGGCGAGGAGCACGTAGACGCTGGCGATGAGCCAGACCGTGACCGACTCCTGCAGGTCATCGACGCGCTGGCGCTGGGGCAGGTGGATGTTTCCGATGGCGATCGCCATGACGACCATCGCCACGAGCCCGGACTCGTGCGCCAGCGACTCAGCCAGGGCGAAGGTGGCGACGGCGGCGCCGATAACGAAGAGCGCCATCTCGCGGCCGCTGAGCCGCTTCACGAAGCGCGAGAGCCCCCAGACCAGCAGCGCGCCGGCCGCCCCTGCGCCGCCGCCGATGAGGAGCCGTTCGATTACCCACCAGGTGGGACCGGCGACACTGAGCGTCTCCGCGAGCACGATCTCGAGAAGGAAGAGGGTGAGGAGCGCGCCGAGGGGGTCGATGATCACGCCCTCGCTGGCGAGGATGTCACGCAGACGATCATCGACACGGAAGGAGCGCAGGAGGGGCGTGAGCACGCTCGGCCCGGTGACGGTCACGAGCGCGCCGAAGAGGAAGGCCATGCGCCAGTCGAAGCCGAGGAAGAGCCAGGCGGCGACGGCGCCCACGGCAGGCGTGACGAGGAGCCCGAGCAGGATCACGTTGCGGACGACGGGCGCAAGGGTGCGCAGCGACGCGAGTCGCAGGGCGGTGCCGCCCTCGAAGACGATGAGGGCGACGGCGATGACGACGATGACGCGGACGAACTCCTCGAGTTCGTGTGTTCGGACGACGTTCAGGCCGTCGCGGCCGAGCAATAGCCCCGCGGCGAGGAGGAACAGGGGCAGAGGGATGGGGAATCGGCGGGAGATAATCTGACCGAGTGCGGCGGCGCCGGCAATGGCGGCGGCCGCCCGGAGGGCGAGATCTATCTCCACGCCGGGGAGTGTACGCGAGCGATGCTTACGGACGGCTCGGGAAGGCGGCCGTCGCGGCGGGGATGAGGACGGCCAGCGCCCACAGGTAGCCCCCGATGACGTCGCTGGGCCAGTGCACGCCAAGGAAGACGTTGGCCAGCCCGGCCAGCGCGAGGAAGAGGACAAGCGACGATCGCGACGCCCGCCCTGACCCCTCCGCGGAGTGGGGAGGCCAGGGCGGCGGCCGCGAGGAAGCCATAGAAGTAGGTCGCGCTCATGGTGTGTCCAGAGGGGAAGCTGGCGCTCGTGAAGCCGGCGCGGAGGTCGACGAGTTCGGGTGGCGGGCGGGGGCGGTCGACGAGCTCTTTCAGGAGGAACTGCAGGAGCACGACGAGGGCGAGTCCCGCGGCGAAGGCGATGGCTGGGCGGCGCCGCCCAGCCAGCCAGACGGCCACGGCGAGCACAACGCCGACGGCCACGACCAACTCGGTGCCGCTGAGGATGCGGAGCGCGTCGGAGAACGCCTCGCCGGGGAAGGGCCAGTCCTGGATGGTGTGGGTGGCGGAGAGGTCGCCGGGGAGGCGGTCGTTGGCGGCGGCGAGGAAGGCGAGCACGACGCCCGCGAGAAAGACCCCCGCCCAGAGCGCCCCGGAGGCGGCATGGGCGCGAACGCGCGCGCGGCGTCTCTAGCTGATGGCACTCAGACTGGCGAACCTCTGTCGGTGGTGGTTCTCGACCTGCTCGCGGATGCGGGAGATGAGCCCGTCGAGCTGCTCGGCGAGCTGGGCGAGGCGGGCGGCGGCGGGCTCGATCTCCAGCAGGCGCTGCTTGCCCTCCTCCTCCACCTGGAGCCAGGGGGCGACCGTGTTCACGAAGCGGTGCGGTTCGCTGGGCAGCGTGAGGTCGCGGGCCCACTGGTCGGAGAGGGCGAGGGCGAGTCGGAGGTAGAGGGGGAACGTCGCGCGGGTGGTCTCGAAGGCGGCTTGCAGTCGCGCGTCGCGGGGGTCGTAGGCTTCGTCGAGGAACTCGATCTCGCCGTAGGGGTAGGGGCGGGGGGAGAGCATGCGCACGAGGCGGAAGCGGTCCCTGCCGCGGGTATCGAGCTGGTAGCGTCCGCCGGGCAGTTCGCGGTGCTCCTTGATGAGGGCGGTCGTGCCGACGTCGTAGGGGACGGCGGCGCCACCGACCTCGGCGCCGTGCTTGATCAGGATCACGCCGAAGACGCCGCCGCTCTCAAGCAGCTCGCGGACCATGGTCTTGTAGCGCTCCTCGAAAATCTGGAGCGGCAGCTCGTGCCCGGGGAAGAGCACCGTGCGCAGCGGGAACAGCGGAATCTCAAGGCTGGCCACGAGGGCAGTGTACCGGCCACGGGCGGGGCTGAGGAGGGCGGTGGAGGACTAGCGCCTCGCCTCGATCGGGGCCTCGGCCTCCGCACGCAGTAGCGTCCGGGCGCCGGGAGGTACCGGCTCGTCGCTGAGGATGTCGTCGAGATCGCGCTGCAACCCGTCGTCGTCGTCCAGGCCGTAGCCGTGGATGTAGACGTTCGGCACGAGGTACGCCCACCAGTCGGGGAAGCGCCAGTAGCGGGGGTCGATCTCGGCCTTCACGCAGAGGGTCGTGCGGAGGCCCGGTATCTTTTCCAGGAGCTGGAACGTCCTGCCCGTATCGAACAGCGTATCAACGACGAGGTTGAACCCCTCCAGGACGTGCTCCGGGATCGGGTCGGGACCCTTGGGTCTGACGTGAGTGATGCGGGAGGGGCGCCCGTGGCTGTCTTCGAGCACGCGTGCAAGATCCCCGGAGAAGCGGCAGGCGGCCGTGTCGACGCAGACGATGGGGATCTCTCCGTCCGGAAAGCCCTCGGCGACCTGGGCTGCGAGCGCGCGTACCCCCTGCCGTATCTCCTCTTGCGTCAGCAGGAGCGTCGCGGTCACTACTCGATGCCGGCGAGCTGCTTCGCGTAGTTGAGTGTGCGACGTCCGTCGTAGGCGCGGGCGATCATGAGCTTCTCCGCTTCGAGCGAACCCTCGGCGTGGATGGCCAAGACCGCATGATAGCCGCCGAAATCGCCGGTGGTGAGGTCGCTGACCATATTCATGGCGCGCATGCGCGTCTCGCCATCGACGCCCTCGCGGCCGCCGAGGTAGTGGCGAAGGAGGTCGCCGACCTCGGGGCTCTCGAAGTCCTCGAGGCCGGGGGCGGTGACGAGCGCGCCGCCGGCGATGTCCTGCACGTGCTGCAGGGCCTCGTGGTAGTGGTGGGCGAAGTGGTACTTGGCGATGTTCGTGGTCATGGCGTCGGGGGCGTAGATGCCTTCCTCGTCGGGCGCGCCGCGGGCGGCGGCCATCTCGATGAGGGCGCGCACCGTCTCGGCGTAGCTCACGAGCCAGACGAGCTTCTCGCGGACGTGGCCGGCGCGCGTGATGCCGTTCAGGTCCGCCATGAGCTGGCCTGCGCCGACAAGCGCGTCGACGAGGGGGAGCTTGTAGGAGACGGCGGTGAAGCGGTGGTACTCGACGAAGCCGAGGGCGAGGGGGGCGGCGAACTCGTGCTCGCCGGCGAGGAAGACGCGCTCATTGGGCACGAACACGTCGTCGAAGATGGTGGTGGTCTCCATCATCTTGCGGTCGGCGCTGAGGGGGTTCTCGAAGGTGTTTTTGGCCCACCCGCCGTAGGGGCTGGCGACGAGCTTGAGGCCGGGTGTGTCGGGCGGCACGGCGAAGGCGACGGCGTAGTCGGCGTCGGCCTCGGACATGGCGCGCGTGGGCAGCACGATGACCTCGTTCACGTTCGTCGTGCAGCTCGTGTGGGTCTTGGCGCCGCGCACGACGATGCCGTCGGGGCGGCGTTCGACAATGCGCAGGTAGTAGTCGGGATGGGACTGGGCGCCGGGACCGCCGGAGCGGTCGCCCTTCACGTCGGTCTGGGCGACGGACATGGTCAGGTCGTTGTCGCGGCAATGGCGGTAGAAGGCGTCGAGGCGGTCGCGGTAGGAGGTGCCGTGGGCCCTGTCGACAGCGCGGGTGATGCGCATGAGGCCGAAGAGGGCGTCGCTGCCGATCTCCTTCACGAGGGGCACGAGCGTCTTGCCGCGGGCGGTGGAGGCCTCGATGAGCTGTGAGCGCTTGAGCAGGTCGTCGTTGCTGCGCGGGACCTTGAAGTAGCGGGCGTAGGGCTCGTCCTCGTCGTTGATGATGGTGAGGTCGCGGAACTCGGGCTCCTCGGCCATCTCGTAGTCGACGCAGGCGTGCTTCGCGGCCTTGGAGATGACGGGGTGGGTGGTCACGTCATCGACGCGCTCGCCGCGGTAGTAGACGGTGCGACCGTCCTTGAGGGATTCGAGGTATTCGGCCGGCGTGCGCAGTCCCATGACGTTCGTCTCCGTGCGTGGTCAGATTGGCGGGCGTGGCCCGCCGGTGTCAGTGCGAGCGGTGATGATACGCGGGGGTGGGGTTTGGGATGTGAGGCGCCCGAAGCTGCGATAGACTCCGGCACTCCAGAAGAGGCACCCGCACATGACTGAAGAGAATTGGCAAGCCTCGAGGCTTATCCCCATATCCGGCATCCGCGGAGGCGAAGAACAAGAGCGCCGTGGCACATCAGCGCTCCTGGCGGTGCTCACCGCTGTTCACGAGTTCGAGCGCGAGGTACTGAGGCCGTTGGGCGCGCCCGCAGGGAGAGTCTCGTCTTTCTGCGAAGTCCCCTTTGAGCTTGCGGACGGGCGAAAGGTCCGCGTCGACGGCGCGATCCGGGTCGTACGGGGAAAGCGAACCTGGACGCTCCTTGTGGAGGTGAAGACCGGAAAGGCAGAGCTTACCCAAGAGCAGATTGAGGCTTATCTCGACGTGGTGAAGCAGGAAGGCTTCGATGGCCTCCTCACCATCAGTAACCAACTTGTCTCGGTCTACGGGCAGCACCCGGTCGAAGTTCGCAAGGTCCGCTACGGCAAGGTTCCCCTCTATCACCTCTCGTGGGCGAGAGTTCTGTCCACGGCCCTGATGGTCAACGACCATATAGGCGTTGAAGACGCGGACCAAGAGTGGATTCTCGGCGAACTCATCAGGTATCTGCAGCATGAACAGTCGGGAGCAAGGTCCTTCGACGACATGGGCCCGGACTGGACAGCACTGCGAACCGCACTGCGGGAAGGGACACTGCGTCGTAGCGATGCGGAGCCGGGTAGCGTTGCAGTCCGCTGGGAACAGCTGCTGCAACACATCAGCCTGAGCCTCGCTGCCAGGCTCGGTGGTGATGTCCACCCGGTTCTGACTCGCAAAGAAGCAAAGGACCCGACAATCAGGACCAGCAACCTCACCAAGGAATTAGCCGACAGCGGCACGCTCTCGGGCACGATCGCGATTCCCAACGCCGTCGCCCCACTGACCGTCAGCGCAGACCTGAAATCAATGGTTGTCTCCGCTTCAGTCACCCTTGACGCACCAAGCCTCGCCCGATCAACCGCACGGCTCAACTGGCTATTGCGGCAACTGCGGTCAGCGCCTGACTCACTTCGCGTCGACGTGGCCTTCGAGCGGACACAGTTCGCGGACTCCGAACTGCTCGGGGTGGTGCGCGACGACTCGAAGACCCTGCTGGGAGGGACCGACCGTCTCCCTCGTTCGTTCACCGTAGTCGAGACCCGCAAGGTGGGAACAAAGAGGCGAACAGGGTCAGGCAGCTTCGTTAGCGATGTAGAGCATCTCGTCGAGGAGTTCTACCGTGAGGTCGTGCAGGGGCTGAAGGCATGGACCCCACCTGCCCCCAAGCTCGCGGAGGAGAAGCAGCCGCAGGCAGAAGATCACGCCGCTTCTGAAGACGAAGCCGAGGCTCTAGCAGCACGCTCCTAGGCCAGCACGCCTTCGACGAGGAGGGCGGCTACTTCGTCGTCGCTGAGTTCGAGGATGCGGCGGCAGACTTCGTCGGTGTGCTGGCCGAAGAGGGGGGCGGCGGCGCGGTGGACGCCGGGCGTCTCGCTGAGGCGGGCGCAGGGGCCGTCGTAGGCGCTGCGGCCGGTCTCGGGGTGGTCGAGGTACTGGTAGTAGGCGCGCTCGCGGACGTGGGGGTCCTTGTCGAGGATGTCCTGGGCGTTCTGGACGACGCCGGCGGGGACGCCACGGGCCTGGAGGTCGGCCATCACGTCCTCGGCGCGTCGGTCGGCGGTCCATAGGTTGACCAAAATTTCGAGGGCATCCTCGTTCGCCTTGCGGGCCTCGTGGGTGGCGAAACGCGGGTCGGTGGCGGCTTCGATCTGGCCGAGGGCGTCGCAGATGGCGGCCCACTGTTCGTCGCTGCCGCAGGCGATGGCGATCCAGCGGTCCTCGGAGCCCGCCGACGTGGGGTCGTCGGCGCAGCGGAAGGCGCCGTGGGGGGCGGCGATGGGGCTGCGGTTGCCGGTGCGGGTCTGGACGACGCCGTTGGCGGTGTAGTCGAGGATAGCGGGGGCGAGGGCGTTCACGACGGACTCGATCTGGGGCATCTCGACGAGCTGGCCCTCACCGGTTATGTCGCGGTGGCGGAGGGCGGCGAGCAGGGCGTAGGTGAGGTGGCCGGGGTTGACGACGTAGTCGGGATAGTTCGTGCCAATGCCGATAGGCGGGTGGTGGGGAAAGCCTGAGAGCTCGCTGATGCCGGTGATGGGCGTCAGCACGGCGCCGAAGCCGAGGAAGTCGCGGTGGGGACCGATCATGCCCTGCATGGGCGCGTAGCCGGCAACGATGCGGGGGTTGGCGGCCATGACGTGCTCAGGGAGGAGGTTCCACTTCTGCAGCACGCGCGGCGTGAAGTTGGTCATGAAGATGTCGGAGCGCTCGACGAGCCGGTAGGCGATCTCCTGGCCGCGCTCGCTGTTGAGGTCGAGCTGGAAGCTGAGCTTGCCGGCGTTGAAGTTGTTGAAGTAACCCGACGCGTTGTAGGTGTCGCTCATCTTCGAGCCGTCCTCGTTGAGGGCGACGGGCTCGACGATGCGGAGCGAGTCGATGCGGGCCTCGGACTCGACGCGCACGACCTCGGCGCCGAAGGCGGCGAGCGTCTGGCCGGCGATGGGGCCGGCGCCGAACCAGGAGAAGTCGGCGACGCGCACACCCTCCAGGGGGAGGGAGGGGCGGCTGGGGGAGGTGACCGGGCGGGCGGGGGTCGCGTTCCAGCCAGCGCCGGCGTGCTGGCCGAGGCGGGGCGGGGACGACACAGTCGCGGGGGTGGCGGCGAGGCGATAGGGCGGGCCGGGGAACTCGACCTCGCGGGAGTCGACGGCGACTGGCTGGTACCAATCGCGAGCGCGGAGCTGCGCGTTCTCCGCCAGATCCCTGGGGGTGGAGACGAGGCCCACGAGCAGGCGGCGGCGCTGGCCCTCTTCGTACGCGTCCAGCGCGGTCATGGTCGCGAGGAAGGAGGCGAATACCTCGTTGATGTGCGCGAGCTGGCCGGCTATGGCGGCAGCGGCATCGGGGTTGGCTAGGGCCTGGGCGAGGAACCGGAGATTCATGCCCTGGACGAGTTCGGCGTACGACTCGTCGTTGAGGTCGTGCTCGAAGCCGGCGTCGTCCATCCAGGCGACGACCTCGGGGAAGTCGGCGCCGCCGGGGGCGGTGATGTAGGCCATGACGTACCCGGCCTTCGTCGGGTAGACGCCGACGCCGGGGATGGCCATGCGGAGGAGGCCGAGTGGTCCGGTACGGACACGGTTCGTGCGCTGAAAGTCCCACATCATCATGGCCGTCTCCTGGGGGAGGGAGAGGGCCTCCTGCACGGAGACATCGACGTGCTGGCCCTGGCCGGTGCGCTCGGCGTGGTGGAGCGCCACAAGCGTGCCCTGGGCGGCCTGGATGCTGGCGCAGATGTTGCCCTGGTTACCGTAGATGAGGTTCGGTGGGTCCTCGGGCATGCCCGCGAGCGTCATCACGCCGCCCATCGCCTGGCCGACGATGTCGCTGTAGGCGAAGCTGGCGTGAGGGCCGGTCTGGCCGAAGCCGGTGATCGAGGTGTAGACGAGGTCGGGGCGCTCCTCGCGGAGGTCGTCGTAACCGAGGCCGTGGGACGCGAGAGTGCCCGGCGCGTGGTCCTCGAGGATGATGCCGGCGCCGAGGGCGAGTTCGCGGGCGCGGGCGCGATCCGCTTCCCGGTCGAGGTCGAGGATGAGGGAACGCTTCGAGCTGTTCTGGGACCAAAAGGGGATGCTCGCATCGGGGCCGGGGTCGCCGTCGAGGAAGGGCGGGGTACGGCGCTGGAGGCCGCCTCCGGGGGGCTCGACCTTGATGACGTCGGCGCCAAGGTCGGCGAGCAGCTTGCCGCAGTAGGCGCCGATCTCATCGGTGAACTCGAGGACGCGAAGGTTCGCGAGCGGGCCTTCAGGCATGGCTACTTCCCCACTCCGGCGGTGACCGTGGCCGGGAGCCGATCGGTCAGGATCTCGACCGTCTCGCCGATGATCTGTTCAAAGATGACAGAGGCGGGGCGCACCTCATCGAGCATGCCCGCGATCTGACCGGCGGCGTTCATGAGGAGGTCCTCGCGGCCCGCCTGCCGGAGGGAGTGGGCCATGTCGCGGATGACGATGCCCTGGACGCCCATGGGCAGGGCGCGGATGCCGCTCGCCTCCCAGGCGTCGATAAGGGGGTTGCGGATGTTGCGCATGGTCTTGCCGCTGTAGAGGCGCGTAATCTTCGTGTCCTCCTCGGTGGCGGCGAGGATGCGTTCGAGCTGGGCCTTCGGCTGGTTGGCCTCCTCGGAGACGAGGAACGCAGTGCCGACCCAGACGCCGGCGGCCCCGGCCGCGAGCATGGCGGCCATGCCCCGCCCGCTGGCGATGCCGCCGGCGGCGATGACGGGCACGGGATCGATGGCCTCGATCGCCTGCGTGACCAGCGGGAGCGTGCCGATGCGTCCGGTGTGGCCGCCCGCCTCCGTGCCCTGCGTGACGACGGCATCGACGCCGGCCTCGGCGACACGCCTTGCGTTCTTCACGTTCCCGACGAGCGAGAGGACGACGGTGCCGTTGGCGTGCAGCCGATCGAGCCAGGGAGCGGGCGTCCCGAGCCCCGCGGCGAAGACGGGCGCCTTCTCCTCGATGACGACCTCCATCTGGGCGTCGGACATGCCGCCACGGCGGCCCTGGAGGGTGGGTCGGGTCTCGGTGACGACGGGCGGGGCCTCGATCCAGGGGATGTCGAGGCCGGCGAGGATGGCCTTGAGGCCGTCGCGCACCTCGGCCGGGACGAGCTCACGGGGGTCGGCGGGGGGCGGCTTATCGGCGGTGGCGCCCATGTAGTTGGCGGGCAGGAGGAGGTCGACACCGAAGGGCTTGTCGGTCATCCCGCGGACCTTGTTGATCTCCTCGCGGAGACGCTCGGGGCCGTAGCCGCTGCCGCCGAGGACGCCAAGGCCGCCGGCGTTGGAGACGGCGGCGGCGAGCTCGGCGGTCGCCACCGGTCCGACGATGCCGCCGGCGACGGGGCCCATGCCGGCGAGGAGGAAGGGATACTCGACACCGAGCAGGTCGCAGAGGGCGGTTCGGAGGACGGGACGGGCCATCGGGCGCTCCATCGGGGGAGTGCGCGCAGTATAGCCGGGCAACGGATTCGGGCCCCGCCCAAGAGGGCCACCTATAATCGCGGCGTGGCTGGCAACGGCGCGAAACCGCGCCTCGTGATCCTCGATTCGCACGGCATTCTCTACCGCGCTTTCTTCGCGCTGGGCTCGGCTCCCAACCCGATGATGAGCAGCAAGGGCGAGCTGACGTTCGCCACCTACGGGTACGCGGAGTCGCTGCTGCGGGTGTTCGACCAGCTCAGCCCGACGCACATCTGCGCGGCCTGGGACGCCAAGGGGAAGACGTTCCGGCACGAGGCGAGCGCGGATTACAAGGCCACCCGTCGGAAGACGCCCGAGGATCTGCTGCCGCAGATGGATCGCGTGCGCGAGATGCTGGATGCGTTCGCCATCCCCGTGTACGAGGCGCCCGGCTTCGAGGCGGACGACGTGGCGGGCACGATCGCGACGCGCACCGCCGCGGAGGGCATCGACACCTGGATCGTCACGCTCGATACGGACCTCGTGCAGCTCATCCGGCCCAACCTCAAAGTCTTCATGTTCCGCCCCTACCAGCGCGACACAGTGGTGTACGACACGAAGGCGGCGAGCGAGCGCTGGGGCTTCAGCCCCGCGTACATGACCGACTTCAAGGCGCTGCGGGGGGACTCCAGCGACAACATCGCCGGGATCAAGGGGGTGGGCGACAAGACCGCCGCCAACCTTATCCGGCAGTTCGGTCCGGTGGAGGAGATCTTCGCGCGGCTCGACGAGATCACGTCCAAGTCGGTGCGGGGGAAGCTGGAGGGGAAGCGGGAGGAGGCGCTGGAGAGCAAGGACCTGGTCACGATCCGCACGGACGTGCCCTGCGACTTCAACTTCGACGCCTGCGAAGCGCGCGAGTACGACCGCGAGAAGGTGGTGGCGTTCTTCCGCGAGCTGGAGTTCCGCAGCCTCATCGAGCGGCTGCCCGAGGCCGCCGGCGACGAGGACACGCCCGCTGACGAGCCCCAGGCGGGCGAGTACGCAAACGTCACCGACGAACAGCAGCTGCAGGATCTGGCGGAGATACTGCGAGCCTCGGGCGGCTTCGCGGTCGGCGCCCTCTCGACGACGGGCGACTCGACGCATCCGCTCCTGCTGGGGCTCTCGTTCGCGACCGAACCGGGTCGGGCGTGGTACGTCCCGATCGGGCACGCGCCGCGGCTCGACAGCGCAGCCGCGCAGCTCACGCTGGAGACGATTCGGGAGACCCTCGGCCCGCTGCTGGCGGACGCCTCCCTGCCGAAGACGGCCTACGGCGCGAAGCACCTGATGCACCAGCTCGCGCGGGCGAGCATGCCGCTGCGGGGCGTCACGCACGAGGCGGGCCTGATGGCGTTCCTGCTGGGAGAGACCTCGCAGGCGCTCGCCAACCTCGTGAACGAGCGGCTGGGCGTGGAGCTGCGTCCGCTGACGGCGCTGACGGGCAAGGGGCGGAAGGCGATCCCGCTCGCGCAGGTCGACCCGGAGTCGGTGGGCGAGCTGGCCTGCCAGCAGGTGGACCTGCTGCTGCAGGTGCTCCCCGGACTGGAGGCGCAGCTCCACGAGCGGGGCCAGTGGGAGCTGTACGAGGAGATGGAGTTGCCGCTCTTTCCGGTGCTGGCGGAGATGGAGGCGGTCGGGGTGGGGATCGACACGAGCGTGTTGCGCGACATCTCGGAGGGGCTGATCGGCGAGATCGAAGAGGCCGAGACGACGGTCTATGAGCACGTGGGGCACGAGTTCAACATCGGCAGCCCGCAGCAACTGAGCGATATGCTCTTCAAAGAACTGGGACTGCCGCCCACGCGCCGCATGAAGCAGGGCCACAGCACCGATCAGCGGGCGCTGGAGGGGCTGCGCGAGGCGCACCCGATCATCGACTCGATCTTCCAGTACCGCCAGCTGACGAAGTTGAAGTCGACCTACCTCGACGCGCTCCCGGGGACGGTCTCCCCCGAGGATGGCCGCATCCACACCGATTTCCAGCAGACGGTGGCGGCGACGGGGCGGCTGAGCAGCACGAACCCCAACCTGCAGAACATCCCCGTGCGCACGGAGATGGGTCGCGACATCCGCCGCGCATTCATCCCCGAAGGCTACGACGACCCCATCTATGTGGCCGCGGACTACTCGCAGATCGAGCTGCGCGTGCTCGCGCACATCACGGAGGACACGGGCCTCATCAAGGCGTTCCTGGCGGATGAGGACATCCACCAGGCGACGGCGGCCAGCGTCTACGGGGTCGAGCCGGGGGACGTAACGCGGCAGATGCGTGACACGGCGAAAATGGTGAATTTTGGGATCGCCTACGGGATGGGGGCGTTCGGCCTGAGCGACAGAACGGGTATGACGCGGGAGGAGGCGGAGGCGTTCATCGAGACGTACTACACGAACTTCCCGGGCATCAAGACCTGGCAGGAGCTCGTGCTGGTGACGACGAAAAAGCAGGGGTACGCGGAGACGCTCTACGGGCGGCGGCGCTACCTGCCGGCCATCCACAGCACGAACTTCCAGGTGCGCAGCGCGGCCGAGCGCGAGGCGATCAACATGCCCATCCAGGGGACGGCCGCGGACATCATCAAGGTGGCGATGATCCGAATCGCCGACGCGGCTCGCGAGCGCGAGCTGCGCAGCCGCATGATCCTGCAGGTCCACGACGAACTCATCTTCGAGGGTCCGGCGGACGAGGCAGACGAGGTGGCATCGCTGCTGGCGGAGATCATGCCGGCCAGCCTCAAGCTGAACGTCCCGCTGAAGGTCGACCTAAAGCGCGGTCGGACCTGGGGCGAGCTCTAGGAAGCTAGCGCCAAGGCTCGCATTTGTAGGTGGAAGAACGTGGGCTCTCGGGGTAGCAATTCCAGTGGGGGGCGCAGCGGCCGCGGTAGTGGGGTCGCATGGTGTCCACCCGCCTCTCCGCCACGGCGCTCCCTCGCTTCGCCCTTTCCTCCCACCTAGCGAGCTCGGTCGCCTTTGACGCGCATTCCGCTGCGGCCGGGGTAGGGTCAACGGCTCGGGGAGGTGGCGAGGATTCTTCCCCACCGGTGCATGCAAGGAGAACGGACATACAGGCAGCTAGCGCTAGGGCGCCTCTCACAGCGACAGCGGCTGGGCCACCGACTCGCCGCAGTACGTCGGTTGCGGAACTCGGTTCTAGCCCCTCATTCTCACTGTCTTGGCTCACGTTCGACCAACAAGACCATCTTTGTCGGCGGCCTTGCTGAACTGCCTCAAGGCCTGCCGCAAGTCATTGCCTACCACTAGCCAGTCCTGCTCAAGCGCGATGCGATCGGCCTGGGCTGCGCTGAGTGAGCGATTGAATTCAGTCAGGGTGTCGCCCATGTCGATGATGCGGCCAAGGCCTTCCCAGAAGCTGGGGCGCGCAAACAGAAAGTCAGACATTGGGACTCTCCTCAGATCGCACATCCATGTTCACATCGAATGTACGGACGTTCAGTCAGCAGTTCAAGTGAGCCGGCCTAGCCACCCCCGATCGCGGGCACGATGGTGACCTCGTCGTTGGGGGCGATGGGTTCGGTGAGGCCGTAGCGGAAGGCGTGGCCGTTGAGGGCGATGGACAGCTCGGGACGTACGCGGCCACCCTCCACGGCGCGCTCGTAGAAGCCGGGGCAGCGAACGTCGACGGCGCGCAGAAGCTCGCCGAGCGTGGCGCCCGCGACCTCGAGGGTCGCGGCGCCAGCGCAGAGCGAGCGCAGGGGCGACGGTATGAGAACCGTCGTCACCGGACTACTGCAGGTTGTGGAGCTCCTCCACCACGCGGCGTGGGGAGATGGGCAGCTCCGTGAAGCGATGCCCGGTGGCATCGTTGATGGCGTTGGCGATGGCCGCCAGCGGCGGCACGATCGGCACCTCGCCCACGCCCCGCACGCCGTAGGGGTGCCCGGGGTTGGGAACCTCGACGATGATCGTGTCGATCATGGGGAGGTCGAGGGTGGTGGGCATGCGGTAGTCGAGGAAGGAGGCGTTTTCCATGCGCCCGTCCTCGCCGTAGTAGTACTCCTCGTTGAGCGCCCAGCCGATGCCCTGGACGACACCGCCCTGCATCTGTCCCTCCACGTAGGCGGGATGCACAGCCGTGCCGACGTCCTGGGCGATGGTGTAGCGCAGGATGTCGACCTTGCCGGTGTCGGGATCGACCTCGACATCGACGACGTGGACGCCGTAGGCGGCTCCCGGGCTGCGGGCCATAACGGTGCCGCGTCCCTGGATCGGGCCGCCGGTCTCCACCATCTTCCCCGCCAACTCGGCGAAGGTCAGCGACTTCTCGCTGTCGGAGGTGTGGCGGAGGGTGCCCTCGACGTACTTGATGTCCTCAGCCTCGCACTCCCAGAGCTGGGCGGCGCGGGTGACCATCTGCTGCTGCACGTCGAGGCCGGCCTCGTACACAGCCTGGCCGCTGGCGTAGGTGGTGCGCGAGCCGCCGGTCACGTCGTTATGGCCGACGGCGTCGGTGTCGGCGACGGTGGGGCGGATGCTGTCGTATTCGATGCCGAGGGTTTCGGCAAGCTGCATGGCGAGGGAGGCGCGGGTGCCGCCGATGTCGGTCGAGCCCTCGATGAGGTTGACCGTGCCATCGGGGTTGATGGAGGCGATGACGGACGACTGCATCCCGGCGTTGAACCAGAAACCGCTGGCAACGCCGCGACCACGGTTCGGACCCTCGATCGGCGACTGGTAGTGGTCCGAGGACTGGGCCGCCTGGACCGTCTCCTCGTGACCAACGCGCGGATGGGCGACGCCCGTGATCATGCGCGTGCCCTCGCGGGCGCTGTTGTTCAGGCGGAACTGCAGCGGGTCGGAGTTGACCTCGTGGGCGACCTCGTCGACGAGCTGCTCGACGCAGAAGGCGGCATTGGGAGCGCCGGGGGCGCGGTAGGCCGCGACCTTCGGCTTGTTCACGACGACGTCGTAGGCGTCGACCTTGAAGTTCTCCACCTCGTAGGGGGAGAGCATGCACATGGCGCCGGCCATGACGGGGGAGCCGGGGAAGGCGCCCGCCTCGAAGGCGAGGCTGATCTCGGCGGCGGTGATCTTGCCGTCCTTGACGGCGAGCTTGCCCATCATGTGGCCGCCGCTCGTGGGGCCCGTCGCCTGGAAGACGTCGGTGCGGTCCATGGTGAGCTGGACGGGCCGCCCGCTCATGCGGGAGAGGAGCGCCGCCACGGGCTCCAGGTAGAGGCCGATCTTGCCGCCGAAACCGCCGCCGATCTCCATCGGGATCACGCGGACGCGGGAAACCGGGAGCTGGAGCAGTTCGGAAAGGGCGGAGCGCACGGCGAAGGCGCCCTGCGTGCTCGTCCAGACGGTGAGGGTGCCATCGGAGTTCCAGTTGGCGGTGCCGTTGTGGGGCTCGATGTAGCCCTGGTGCACCATCTTCGTGTCGAACTCGCGCTCGACGACGACGTCGGCCTCGGCGAACGCAGCCTCAGTGTCGCCGCCCTCGAAGTGGTTGTGGGCGGCGACGTTGCTGGCGTTCTCCGAGAGGTCGCCGGTTGGAGTCTTGGTGTGGCGGCTCTCGTCGAGCAGCGGGGCGTCCTCGCGCATGGCGTCCTGCACGTTCAGGACGGGCGGGAGCGCCTCGTACTCGACCTTGATCGCGTCGAGCGCGGTGAGCGCCTCGTGCACGTTGGTGGCAGCGACGCCAGCGATGGCGTGACCGCGGTAGAGCACCTTGTCGGCGGCGAGCACGTTCTTGCTCATGTCCGAGGCCGTGTACGAGCCCTCGCCCATTTCAAGAGCCTTGTTGGAGACGACGGGCAGGTCCTTGTGAGTGACGACCGCGAGCACGCCGGGCATCGCCTCAGCAGCGCTCGTATCGATGGAGACGATGCGGGCGTGCGCGTGGGGGCTGCGCAGGACCGCGCCGTGGACGAGGTCGGGAAGGTGGATGTCGGCGCCGTAGAGCGCCTTGCCCGTGACCTTCTCGACACCGTCGGGACGGATGGGGCGGGTGCCGATCACTTTGTAGGCAGGCTTCTCGGTGGTTGTCATGCGGAGACCTCTTCCATCTCGGACGCCTTAAGGACGGCGCGAACGATCTTGTCGTAACCGGTGCAGCGGCAGAGGTTGCCGGCCAGCCAGTGGCGGACGCGGCCCTCGTCGGGGTTCGGCTCGCTATCGAGCAGGGCCTTTGAGGCGACGATGAAGCCGGGGGTGCAGACGCCGCACTGCAGGGCGGCCTCTTCGAGGAAGCACTGCTGCAGCGGATGCAGGGTGTCGCCATCGGCGACGCCCTCGATGGTCGTGACTTCGGCGCCTTCGGCCTCGACACCGAGGACACAGCAGGAGTTCACGACGCGGCCGTCCATGAGGACGCTGCAAGCGCCGCAGTTGCCGTTGTTGCAGCCTTCCTTGGTGCCGGTGAGGCCGAGCTCGTCGCGCACGACTTCGAGCAGGCTCTGGCGAGGCTCGCAGAGGAAGTCGATGTCCTCGCCGTTGAGGGTGGTCTCGATGTGGGTTCGACGCATGGGCATTCGCTTAGGCCTCCCGGGCTCGGTCGAGCGCCCGGTTGAGGGCGCGGTTTGTGAGGACGCGGGTCAGGTGGACGCGCTGGGCGATAGAGCCGCGCATGTCGGTGATGGGCGTTGCGGCATCGGCGGCAATGTCGGCCGCCTGGGCGAACGCCTCGTCGCCGGCCACCTGGCCAACGAGCGCATCGCCGGCGGCAGCCACGAAGAGGGGCACGGGCGCGACGGCGCCGATGGAGATGCGCGCACCTTCGATGCGCTCGCCTGCCGCATCGAGATCGAGTCGGGCGCCGACGTTGACGACGGCGATGTCCATCTCGTTGCGGGGGATGAAGCGGTGGAAGAAGGAGCCCGAGTTGGCGGGCTGGGGCGGAATATTCACCTTCACGATGAGTTCGCCGGGGCCGAGGACGTTCTGGCCGGGGCCGGTGAAGAAGTCCTCGAGGACGAGCTCGCGCGTACCGTCCGCGGAGCCAAGCGTGAGCGTGGCGCCGAGGGCGATGAGCGCGGGTACGGTGTCGGCGGCGGGACCGGAGTTACCGATGTTGCCGCCGAAGCAGGCCCGGCTCTGGATCTGGATGCCGCCGATGAGCGTCGCGCAATCGATCACGCAGGGCAGGCGGCGGACGATTTCGGCGTCCTCGTAGATCTCGGCGAAGGGAACGCTGGCGCCGATTTCGAGGCCGCCATCGCCCGTCCAGCCATAGCTCACGAGCTCGGGGATGTGCTTGACATCGATGAGTTGGTCGACCTGTTTCCGGCCCTCGCGAAGCTGGACGATGATGTCGGTGCCACCAGCGAGGAAGGCCGAGGTCTTGCCGTTCGAGAGTGCAGCGTATGCCTCGCCGAGCGAGGAAGGCGCCAGGTAGTCGATCTCCTTCATGAACAATCCTTCGGAAGGCTGAGCGGCCATACGCCGCCCGCAGCAGCACTCGATCATAAGGGGCAAGCCCTATGTTGTCTGCGAACGGCCCGTGGAGCGCGACGGCTGGGAGGTCAGGCGGGGTCGCGAGACTCGTTCCAGAGGCGGAGAGCGGCAGGCTGGTTCGTGATGATGCCATCGACACCTGCCTCGGAGAGGCGGCGCCAGTCCTCAGAAGTGTCTGCGGTCCAGGCCCACAGGCGGAGGCCGTGGCGGTGGGCGGAATCGACCGCCTCGGGTCCGGCGGCGGCGGCGTGGAGCGAGATGGCGCCGATGCCGTGTGCGTCGGCGCGGGCGGAGAGTGCCTCCAGCGGCGCTGGTTCGAGGGGCGGGGTGATGGCCGCCGTGTCGATGTCGGGGGCAAGGGTGCGCGCTTGCTCCACAAGTGCGTGGTCGAACGAGTGGAGCGCGGTCCAGGCTTCGGCTCCGTGGCGGTAGATGACGGCGAGGGTCGCGTCGAGCAGGGCGGGGCCGTCCTCGCGATGGTCAGGGGCGACCTTCAGCTCGCACATCACCGCGATGCGGCCCGCGACGAGGTCCAGCACCTCATCGAGGGAGGGCACGTGCTCTCCCTCGCCCGCATCGGCGCGGGCGAGGTTGGCGACGGAAGCGTCGCCGACGGGGCCAGACAGGTTGGTGGTGCGGTCGAGGGTGTGGTCGTGGAGGAGCACGGGGACGCCGTCGGCGCAGAGGTGGAGGTCGATCTCCATGGCGTCGGCGCTGGCGAGGGAAGCGCGCACACCCGCAAGAGTGTTCGCCGGGGCCTCGCCCGCGGCGGCGGCGTGCGCGATGACGATGGGGTCGTTCATGACGGCGCGAGGATAGCGCGTCTTCGTGCGACACTCTGCACATGTCAGAAGCGTGCGTGTTCTGCGCCATCGTTGCCGGAGAAGCTCCTGCCAGCATGGTCTGGGAGGACGCCCTCGCGATAGCGTTCATGGACCTGCACCAAGAGAACCCGGGGCACGTGCTCGTCATCCCTCGCACCCATATCGCGGACATCCTCGAGCTCGACGACCGCACCGGCGCCGCCCTGATGGGGGGAACCACCCGCGTGGCGAGGGCCGTGGATCGCGCCTTCGCGCCCGACGGTATCAACGTGTGGCAGTCGACAGGGGAGGCGGCCGGGCAGGAGGTGTTCCACCTCCACCTGCATGTGATGCCGCGCCGCTTCGGCGACAGACTCTTCCGCCCAAACCCGGAACTCCCGGCCCCCAGCCCCCGTGACAGGCTTGAAGCGCTTGCGGCCGAGGTGCGGGAGCGACTGCCGAGCACGGCGTGAGCGCCAAGCCCGCCTCCGAGCCGGAGCGGCGCAACCCCTTCGTCAATCGCGACTACCGGGCGTGGCTGACGGCCTCGGTGGTGATGGCCCTGGGTGTCGGAATCCAGATCGTGACGGTGCCGCTGTTCATCCGGGACCGCGTCGAGCCAGACGAGCGCGCGGCGGCGATCGCGGGGGCGCTCATCATCCAGACCTTGCCAGGGGTGTTCCTGACGCTGCTGGGCGGGGTCATCGCGGACCGCGTCGATCCACGGCTGCTCCTGTTCCGCGCCACGGCGGTCGCTGCGACGGTCTCCGCCGTGTACATCGTGCTCTCGGCGGCTGAGGTAACGATCGTGTGGCCGGTGTTCGCGCTCTCGGCCATGGTCGGGGCGGTGGCGGCGTTCGAGCAGCCGGCCCGGCAGGGCGTGCTGCCACAGATGGTCACGCGGCCGCAGTTGCAGAACGCCGTGATCCTCGGGAACGTGGGATTCCTCGCGGCAGGGCAGTTCGTGGGGCCGGCGCTGGGGGGATTCATAGGGGGAGATGCCGGACTAACGGCCGCGTTCGCGCTCGAGACCGGGCTGCTGGCGCTGGGAGCACTGCTGTTCCTGACGCTCGGCCGCTACGAGCCGCGAGCGCCCGAGCAGCAGAACATTCGCAGCGACCTCGCCGAGGGGCTGCGCTACGTGCGGCGGTCCCGGAACATCATGGGGCTGCTCGCGCTGGCAGCGATGCCCGGCATCTTCTACTCGGGTCCCCTGACGGTGAACATGCTGCTTATTGTCGAGGACGTGCTGGAGCTGGAAGACCGCTGGGTGGGAATCCTCTTCGGGACGTTCGGCGCGGGGATGATCATCAGCTCGGCGCTGATGACCTTGCGGCCCCTTCCCCGGCGAGGGCTGTTGCTGGCGCTCTCACCGATCGCGGGCGCTCCCATGTTGGTCGTGTTCGGACTGAGCGAGACGCCCTGGCTGACGATCGTGGCCCTGCTCGCAATCGGGCCAGCCGCCGCCGTCTTCATGAACCTCAGCCTTGCCCTGCTCCAGGAGCAGACCGAGGAGGCGGTGATGGGAAGGGTGATGGGCGTCTACGCGCTCATGTTCGTGCTCTCTGCACCGATCGGCTTCGCCCAGACGGGGCTCGTGACCAGCCTGGTGGGACCGCAGGCGAGCATCGCGGCAAGCGCGATCGCCGGCGCCTTCGCCGGCGTCGCGCTGCTGATCTGGCTTCCGGTGCGGAAGCTGCCCTGAGTTCTGCCGCTACAGCTTGATGATGGAGCGGCCCGAGATGTGGCCGGCGGCGAGGGCGTCGGTGGCCTCGTTGATCTGGTCGAGCTCGTAGCTGGCGGTGACCATGGCATCGAGGTCGAGGTCGCCCTCCTTGTACCAGCGGATGAACATCGGGAAGTCGCGGTCGGGGCGGCAGGAGCCGCCGATGCTGCCGATGTACTTCTTCTCGTTGATGAGGAGGTCGCGAACGTCGAGCTCGACGTTCGTCTGGGGGACCCCGACGAGGACGGCGGTGCCGCCGGTGCGGACGCCGATGACTCCCGGGCGCGCGGCAGGGAGGATCTGCTCCATCGTCTGCTTCACGCCGATGCAGTCGAAGGCGTAGTCGACGCCGGCGAGGGGACGGCCCATGAAGTCGAATTCGGTGTCGCTGGTGGTGAGAGCACGGACCTGCTCAACGGCGTCACCAGCGGAGGCGTTGACGCCGATGGTGGCGCCGAACTTCTTGGCGAACTCCAGTTTTTCGTCGCTGAGGTCGACGGCGATGATGGGATCGGCGCCGACGACGGCGGCGGCGACGATGGCGGAGAGGCCCACGCCTCCCACGCCGAAGACGGCGACGCTCTCGCCCTGCTTCACGCCCGCCGTGTAATAGGCGGCTCCGGCGCCGGTCATGACAGCGCAACCGACGATGGCGGTGACGTCGGTGGCGACATCGTCGGGCATGGAGACGATGTACTGCTCGTCGGCGATGGTGTTGTCGGCCCAGGTGAAGACGCCCTGGGAGATGGCGGTCGAGCCGTCGGCGAGCTCAAGCGAGATCGGGGTGGGGCGGCGTCCGAGGTCGGGGCTGCGGGGCACCCACGTCACCATCACGCGGTCGCCTTCCTTGACGTGCGTGACCTCGCTGCCGGCGGCGACGACCACGCCCGTCGACTCGTGGCCGAGAAGCTGGGGGGCGCCGCGCGGACCGTGCATCTGGTGGAGCTGCGAGTGGCAGATGCCGCTCGCGAACTGCTTGACGACGACCTGGTGCGGTCCGGGGTCGGGCAAGTTGATCTCATCGATACGGAGGGGGCCGGGCTCGGCGGGGCAGACGACGACTCGGGCGGGGGTGGGCATGGAAGGGTCTCCTTTTTCGTAGCTGGAGGGCGCATCTTACCGATACACCGTGTGGAATTCGCCCCGCGACGGCCGAGCAGGGGCGGGAGCGTGGCGAACTCTTCCCGTATCATCCGGCGCGCTACGTGAACGAGGGGTGACCAGATGGCAGAGATCGATGGCGCGACCATAATCGCGCGGAGCCTCAAGCAGCAGGGCGTCGACTACATGTTCGGCGTCGTCGGATTCCCGGTGGCGGCCATCGCGGCGGCGGCCCAGCGCGAGGGCATCAACTACTACGGCTTCCACAACGAGCAGGCGGCGAGCTACGCCGCCGGCGCGGTCGGGTACCTGACCGGCCGGCCGGGCGCGTGCCTCACGGTCTGCGGTCCGGGAATGATCCACGGCATCGCGGGAATGGCGAACGCCTGGTCGAACACCTGGCCGATGCTCCTCATCGGCGGAGCGCCCGATTCCTACCAGGACGGGCAGGGCTCGTTCCAGGAGGCGCCCCAGATTGAGGCCGCGCGCCCCTTCGCGAAGATGGCGCGGCGAGCGGAGAGCATCGATCGGGTGCCCTACTACGTGGAGCAGGCGGTACGCACGAGCATGTACGGCCGTCCCGGGGCGGTCTACCTCGACTTCGCCAACGACGTGATCTCGGGTCGCGTCGATGAGGCGGAAGTGACGTTCAAGCCGCGCTGCCCCGACGCGCCCCGCACCTACGCCGAGCCCAACTCGGTGGAAGGCGCGATCGACGCGCTCAAGTCGGCGGAACGACCCCTCGTGATCGTCGGCAAGGGCATGGCTTACTCACGCGCCGAAGACGAGGTGCGCGAGTTCATCGACAAGACGCAGCTGCCGTTCCTGGCCTCGCCGATGGGCAAGGGCGTGGTGCCCGACGACCACCCGCTCTCGGTGGCGCCGGCACGCTCGCACGCGCTCCAGAACGCAGACCTCGTGTTCCTGATGGGGGCGCGGATGAACTGGATCATGCACTTCGGTCTGCCGCCCCGTTTCAACAAGGACGTGCGCGTGGTGCAGATGGACATCAGCGCCGAGGAGATCGGCACCAATGTGCCCACGGAAGTGGCGCTCGTGGGCGACGCCAAGGCGATCACGAGCCAGCTCAACGCCGTGCTCGAGCAGAACCCGTGGTCGTACCCCCAGGAGACCACGTGGTGGACGGGGCTCTCGGCGAAGGCCGAGGAGAACCGTCAGGCCGTGGCCGCCATGGAGATGGACGACTCCGAGCCGATGGGCTACTACCGTGTGCTGCGGGCCGTCCGCGAGGCGATTCCCGAGGACGCGATCATCGCGAGCGAGGGCGCGAGCACGATGGACATCGGGCGCACCGTGCTCCCGAACATCATGCCGCGCTCGCGGCTCGATGCGGGCACGTTCGGGACGATGGGCGTGGGCGTGGCCCAGGCCATCGCCGCCGCGGCCGTGCATCCCGACCGCAAGGTCGTGGCCGTGGAGGGCGACGCCGGCTTCGGCTTCAGCGCGATGGAGGTTGAGGTGGCCTGCCGCTACAACCTGCCGATCACGTTCATCGTGGTGAACAACAACGGCATCGGCGGCGGCCCCAGCGAACTCGACCCGGACAACATCCCGCCGGGCTCGTACATGCCGAACGCGCGCTACGAGAAGATCATCGAAGCGTTCGGGGGCAACGGCTACTTCGTAACGGAGCTGGCCGACCTGGACTCGACGCTGCGGAAGGCCGTGGACGATCCGACGCCGTCGATCGTGAACATCATGATCGACCCGAAGGCGCAGCGGAAGCCGCAGCCGTTCGGCTGGCTCACCCGCTAGCGCGCGGGGACAGCCTTGGAGGCTGGGCGCATGGCGCACAACCGCACAGTGGCCGCCAGCCTGTTCGTGCTGGCGGCCACTGTCGTGTTCGGCGAGGAGAGGAAGTGGGACATAGGGCAAATGCGCCTCGGCCCGGGGTAGGCTTCCGGCGATGCAGCACATCCATGCAAGGCGACACCTGTGGCTCCCAGGACTCTTCGCGTTTTTGGCGCTGACGCTTGCGTATGGCTCGTCGCTGACACCGGCGGCCGCGCAGGGGACAGAGCACCGCATCCAGGGAACGGTTCGCGACGCGGGCGGCGAGCCGCTGGCGGGAATTCCCATCGGGCTACGGGGGCACGGGCCGTCGGAGGGGCAAAACCGGGAGGGAGCGACGGCCTCAGACGGCACTTTCTCCTTTGACGCGCCAGACGGCGCCTACAACCTGCTCGTCGCGACGACGCTCGGCAGTGAGTGCACAGTTGCTGGCTACGACAACCCCGCCTCGGGCTGGATGCTCAACATCGCCGTGAAGGGCGAAGACATCAGCGGGATAGGAGTCACCGTCTCCGGGACTCCCAGCAACGCCCCGACACTTCTCTCGTGCTCCCTCCCTCCAGAGACCCTCGGCCACATCCAGGGCACGGTTGCAGACGCCGATGGGCAACCGGTCGAAGGGGTCTGGGTCTCGGCCAATGTCCACGGGGACTCGGGAGTCTACGAGGGCGAGTGGACAGCCTCCGACGGAACATTCCATCTCCGGCTGCGACACGGCGTGTACTGGCTGCACGTTCAGTCGGATAGGTCGAACGAGTGCACCGTCTCCGGCCAGGAGGGTGCCGGCGGCCCAGACGGGGCGATTTTCGATACAAGGGATGGGGACGTGGCGGATCTCCGCATCACCGTTGCCGGGCCCGATTCCGCCAGTCCCGTTTGGGCTGTGTGCTCCTTCCCCCCCGAGATGATCACGACGGAACTCCAGCCAGGGTGGAACCTTGCGGGGTGGACGGAGGAGAAGGCTCCTGTAGCGGATCTCTTTGATGCGATCCCACAGTTGGAAGCCGTCTATTCGTGGGATGCAGCCACGCAGTCATTCCGCGGTGCCGTGCGCAGCGACTCGGGCCCAAAGGGCGCCCTTGACACGGTGGCGCCGGGTTTGGGGCTCTGGCTCGCCATCGGCGGGGCGGAGCAGGTGACATGGACACGGCCAATTCTGCCATCGAGCGGCCTCGTCTCGCTGGCACAGGGGTGGAACCTGGTGAGCTGGTCCGGCCATGGGGGACTGCCACCGGCAGAGGCTTTCGCATCGCTCGGGGCCGAGTTGCAGGGGGCGGCCGCCTGGGACCTCACGACGGGCCAGTTCGCGCTGTATTACGCCGAAGCGCCGCCCGCCTTCAACACCCTGCCACCACTCGTCCGGGGCGAGGCGGTCTGGCTTCACAGCGCGACCGCCCGGCACTGGCTCCAGCCGGGTAGCGCGGAACCAAAGCTGGAGTTCAGCAGCGCGTTCTCTCCCGAGCGGCAAGCCGAACTGCAGTCGATGGTCAACGAGGCGTTCGGAATCTTCGCGCACTGGTTTGGCTTGGTGGTTCCCAACCTCACCGTGCAGTACGGCCAGAACGAGCGCGGCATCCTGTGTGCCTACAGCAGCAACGTCATCTACCTGACAGAGCGGTGCTACCGAGCCATTGGGCACGAGTACTCCCACGCCATCCAGGAATATCTCGCACCATCCGTGCATGGCGGCCCAGCCTGGCTCATCGAGGGCGTGGCGAATCTCTGGTCGGCTCAATACCACGAGGCACGAGGCGATCGCACATACGAGACCCACATCCACGAGACCACCCTGCCTCTTGCACAGGGAACACCCGTGCTGCTCCAGTCCATGGAAGACACCCTTGCTGTCGATGGATTCACCACTCCCAATTACAGCGTCGCGCACTTGGCCATCAACAGGCTGGTTGCCCTGGCCGGCGAAGATCGCACCTTCCGCTACCACCAGGAGCGGGCCACCTACCAAACCTGGCAGGATGCATTCCAGAACGTGTTCGGGCTCAGTGTTGAGGACTTTTACGAGGACTTCGCCGAGCACCGCGCCGAGGTTGCGCCCCCTTTGCCACAGGTCGCGGGCACGGTGCTCGACCACGAGGGCAACCCGTTGGCGGGCGCACGACTGCAGGCAGAACCGCAGGAGGGGCAACCGGGGGCCTGGGCGACGACCGGGGACGACGGTTCGTTCTCGTTGCGGGTCCACGAGGGGGCCTTCCTTCTGGAAGTCCACACGCCCGACGGGGAAGGCACGCGGCACGCCGGCTGGTACGCGCACGAGGTGGGATTCACGCCACGTCGCGACCAGGCGACGCCGATTCAGGTCGAGGGCGAGGACCTTGCAGGAATCTCCATCCGGCTGCCCGACCTCCAGTGGTACCACATCGAAGGGGTTGTCGTGGGACCCGATGGGGAGGGCATAGAGGGGATCGGCGTGGATGCCTACCCCACCGGGGACTTTCCCGGCCCCGCCGACGACACCGATGCAGACGGGGTGTTCCGCATCTTCGTGCTTGGAGGTACGTTCCAACTCCATCTGTACTCCGACACTCCCGACGGCCGCCAATGGATCGGTGTGTATGGCGGTGACGACGGCTTCTCCCCCCGCTCCGACCAGACGGACGTGGTCAGCGTTGACGGCCAGGACGTGATCGGCATCACCATCAGGCTTCCCGCCGACCCCACCGATCCATCGCAGTGGCGCCGGCTCGAAGGCGTTGTGCTGGGGCCGGACGGACAGCCCCAGGACGGCGTCAGCGTCGATGCGTACCCCGCCGGCGGGTCTCCCGGCCACTGTGACCGGACGGACGAGAGTGGGGCCTTCAGCATCGCGGTGCTTCCCGGTCCCTTCTTGCTCAACCTGAATATTGTCCGGGCGGGCCAGGGGCGCCACCTCGGCTGGTACGCCGGGGAGGAGGGCACGACCAGCTCGCGCAGCGAGGCCCAGGTCGTCATCGTGGGGGACGAGGATCTCACCGCGGTTGCCGTCAGGCTTCCCGCAGCGGTGGAAAGCTCCAGCTGGCGGCGCATCAGCGGCGTCGTGCTCGATCCTGAGGGGGAGCCTCTGGAGGGAGTGCGCGTCCAGGGGGACGGTGCGGCATTCTTCGCCAACTGGTCGGTGACAACTGGCGTGGACGGCCGTTTCGAAGCCGAGGCGCCAGCGGGAGCGTACGAGCTCTCGTTCCGCGCCGACAACTGCTTCCTGGGTTGGTACGCGGGAGGACGCAACCTCGTCTCAGAACGGGCGGGCGCGGGGTCGATCTCCACGGAGAGTGGCGCCCTCACCGGCCTCAGCGTCAGCGCTCCCGACCAATGCAGCCGGCTGGAGGGGAGGGTTGTTGGTCCTGACGGCGAGCCCGTGGACGGCCTTGTCTTGCTGACTTTCCTCAGCGGCGAACCGGGCTTGGTGACAACAACGGATTCGATGGGCGCCTTCGAGGCAATCTTTCCCAGGGGCTCGTACCGGCTCTTTCTCGAGGTTGAGCAGTGTCGCCTCGACTGGACAGCGGAGGCCGATGAGATCACTCGCATCTCAGGCCGCGAGGGACGACTGACGCTTGATCGTGCGGGGGCGACCGGCCTCACGCTGACGCTGGCCGTTGATCCATGGGACCTCTGCAGACGTATCACAGGCTTTGTGGTTGGTCCCGACGGGGAGCCCATCTCCGACCAGTGGATAAGTGCCAGACAGGTCTTGACGACCCAACCCCGCTCGCCGGGCACGTGGGTAACCTCCGATGGCGATTTCTCGCTCACAGTGCGGGACGGTTTCTACGAGGTCGTGCTCTTCAGCGAGTCGTTCAGCAGGTGCACGGTGACCGGCTACGAGGGCGCTAGCGCGGGCGCAACAGCCACCGTCCAGGTCGCAGGCCAGCACATCGCCAACATCAGGGTCGCGGTGGGCGGCGAACGACCGGCCAGCGGCCCCTGGACTCCCTGCACCTTCGCTGAGTAGACGGTGGGGGACGGCGAGGCCAAGATCGCACGCATGACTGCTGTTGATGTTGGGTTGCCGGAGTTCTCGGCGATGACGCCGGAGGGGGTAACGCGCGCTTGTGAGGAGGCCATCGCGGCGTGCGATGCGGGCGTCGATGCGATCGTGGCGACGCCGGACCGGGAGCGGACGTTCGCGAACACGCTGGGGGCGCTGGAAGCGGCCACCGACGGGGTCGGGCAGGCGTCGGGGCAGTACGCCTTCATGGCGTACGTGGCCGACAACGGCGACGTGCGGGATGAAGCGCGCGCCTCGGAGGAGCGCATCGACAAGTACTTCGTCGACCTCTCCTTCCGCGAGGATCTGTACGGGGCGATCAAGGCCTACGCGGCGCGGGAGGAGGCGCTGGAGGGCGAGGAGGCGCGGCTGCTCGAGTACGAACTGCGCGACTACCGTCGCAACGGCTTCGAGCTGCCGGAGGCGGAACGGGCGAGGGTGCGGGCGCTGAGCGACGAGCTTGTGTCGCTCGGGGTGGAGTTCCAGAAGAACATCAGCGAGTGGGACGACGGCATCCTCGTTTCGCGCGAGGACCTGTCGGACCTGCCGGATGCGTTCATCGACTCGCTTCGCAGGGAGGAGGTCGAGGGCGAGACGCGCTACCGGGTGTCGCTGGACTACCCGGAGCTGTTCCCGTTCATGGGGAAGGCGCGCTCGGCGGAGCTGCGGCGGGAGCTGTTCTCGAAGGAGCAAGTGAAGGGCGGCGACGCGAACGTGGCGGTGCTCGAACGGGCGCTGGCGGCGCGTCAGGAGATGGCGGCGCTGCTCGGCTACGACTCGTGGGCCTCGTACGCGCACGAGGTGTGCATGTCCAGGGAGCGGGATCGGGTCACAGCCTTCCTCGCCGACCTGCGCGAGCGGGTGTCGGTGAAGGCGACGGCGGACCTGGCGCTGATGGCGGAAGTGAAGGGCGGTCCCGTCGACATCTGGGACTGGCGCTACTGCCACGACCAACTGCTGCAGACGCGCTACGCCGTGGACGACTTCGAGGTGGCGCAGTACTTCCCGCTGGATGCGTGCCTGGAGGGGCTGTTCGCGGTTTGCCAGCGGCTACTCGGAGTGCGCTTCGAGGCGCGTCCGGACGCGCCCGTGTGGCACGAGGACGTGCAGGCGTTCGACGTGTACGAGGCGGACGGCGACGAAGCCTTCGCACGCTTCTACATGGACCTGTTCCCGCGGCCAAACACGTTCGGTCACGCGGCGGCGTTCACGCTGCGGAGCGGACGGCGCCTTCCCGACGGCTCGTACCAGAAGCCGGTGAGCGCGATCGTCGCGAACTTCACCAAGCCGTCGGCGGACGCGCCCTCGCTGCTGCGGCACAGCGAGGTGGAGACGCTCTTCCACGAGTTCGGCCACATCCTCCACCAGACGCTGACGCGGGCGACGTACTCGCGCTTCAGCGGCACGCGCACGGAGCGCGACTTCGTGGAGGCGCCCTCGCAGATGCTGGAGCACTGGGTCTGGGACCGCGAGGTGCTGGCGAGCTTCACGCGGCACCATGAGACGGGGGAGCCGCTGCCGGACTCGCTGCTGGACTCGATGCTGGCGGCGAAGACGCTGAGTTCGGGCATCACGACCCTGCGGCAGCTCTACTTCTCGCACCTCGACCAGGCGTATCACGCGCCGGGCTTCGACGGCGACAGCACGGCGGCGACCGAGGAACTGCACGAGATCACGAGCTTCCCCTACACCCCGGGGACGCACTTCCAGTCGGGCTGGGGGCACCTGTTCGGATACGACGCGCGCTACTACGGCTACCTCTGGTCGCATGTGTTCGGGGACGACATGTTCACGCGCTTCGAGGGGGCAGGACTGCTGAATCCGGACCTGGGGGCGGAGTACCGCCGCACGGTGCTGGAGCGGGGCGGCTCGGTGGACGGCGACCAGCTCGTGCGGGACTTCCTCGGGCGGGAGCCGAACTCGGACGCGTTCCTGCGGGGGCTCGGGCTGGAGGTCTAGCGGCCAGCACTCCCCGGCTCCCTGTAGACTCGCGCCCGATCAGACGGGGAGCGAAGCATGCAGGAACTGAACGGCAAGGTCGCGGTGGTGACGGGAGGCGGGAGCGGCATCGGGCGCGCGATGGCGCTCGCGTTCGCGGACGAGGGGATGGATGTCGCGATCGGCGACATCGAGTCGGGGCCGGCGGATGCGGTGGCCGAGGAGGTCCGCGCGAAGGGCCGGCGAGCCATCGCCGTGACCTGCGACGTGGCGGACGCCGCCTCGGTGCGCGCTCTGGCGGAGGCGACACGGTCCGAACTTGGCGGCGCGCACGTGGTGTGCAACAACGCGGGCGTCGTGGTGGGCAAGCCGTCGGCCCAGATGAGTGACGGGGACTGGGCGTGGGTGCTGGGGGTGGACCTGCAGGGCGTCGTGAACGGGGTCCAGGCGTTTCTGCCGGGGCTGGTCGAGCAGGGCGAGGGGCACATCGTGAACACGTCGTCCATCGCCGGACTGATCCCGCTGGCGGCGCCGGCCATCATCTCCTACACGGCGGCGAAGTACGGGGTCGTGGGGATCACGGAGACGCTGCATGGGGAGCTTCGCGACCAGGGGATCGGGGCCTCGGTACTCTGCCCGGGCGTCGTGAACACACGCATCGGGGAGTCGGCGCGGAACCGGCCGGATGCGGACGCCACCCCACCTCCGCCGCCACCGCCGACCGAGCTACCGCCGGGCGTCGAGCCACCGCGAGTCATCGGCGGGGAGTTGATTGAGCCTGAGGTCGTTGCGCGGCGGGTGGTCGAGGCGGTGAAGAACAACGACCTGTATATCGTGACCCACCCGGAGACGCGCGAGGCGGTGGAGGCGCGCTTCGCGGGCATCATGGCGGCGTACGACAAGCTCGAGGCCTCGCTGGGCTAAGGCAGCATGACGGCGACGGCCGAGCCGACGCTGGAGACGCTCTCCGACCGCGCGCGGGGACTGCTGCAGGGCGCCGTCGACATCCACGTGCACGCGGACCCGGACCCGTACGCGCAGCGCAAGACCGACTTCTCGACGACGGTGGCGCGGGCGCGGGAGGCGGGGTTGGCGGGGCTCGTGCTGAAGAGTCACGAGTACCCCACGCAGCCGCTGGCGTGGACGCTCGACCGCGAGTTCAGCGGGATCGACGTGTACGGCGGGGTCGCGCTGGACTGGGGCGTCGGCGGGCTGAACCCGGAGGCGGTCGAGGTCACGTTGCGCATCGGCGGGCGGGTGGTGTGGATGCCGACCTTCGACGCGACGCACTGGCGGGGCTACCGGCCGGGCGGCTTCAACAGCTCGCAGGACGGCATCACGATCCTCGACGAGGACGGCGCGCTGCTGCCGGTCTGCCACGACATCCTCGATGTGCTCGCGAGCCACGACGGGGTGCTCGCGAGCGGGCACCTCTCGCCAGAGGAGACGGCGGCGATCCTCGGCGAGGGTCTGGCGCGGGGGGTGCGCTGCGTGATCACGCACGCCTCGTTCTGGACGCCCGTCGAGCTCCAGCAGGAGATCGTGTCGAAGGGCGGCTACATCGAGCAGTGCGCGATCGCCGTGGCGGGGGAGGACGGGGAGGAGGCGTGGCCGGACCTGCTGCGGCAGGTGCGGGAGGTGGGGCCGGAGCGCGTCATCCTCTCATCGGACCACGGGCAGGCGTCGAACCCGGAACCGGTGGCGGCGCTGGCGCTCTTCGGGGAGCGATTCGTGGAGGCGGGCTTCAGCGAGGCGGAGGTGCGGCGGATGCTGTCGGAGAACCCGCTGGCGCTGCTCGCGGGGTAGTTCGCTAGTCGACCGGCATCGTGACGGGGCGGGTCATGTTGCCGAAGGTGGGGAGCCAGGCCGAGTGTTTCCCGGGGCCGCCCGCGACGATGACGTGGATCGACTCTGGGGTGTCGGCGATAGGAGCGAGGGCGTCGCGCTCGAAGAGGGGGACGGGCACGCCCTGGGCGGTGTGCTCCTGGATGACCTCAAACAGCTCGTCGGAAAGTTCGGCGAGGGGGTAGCGGGCGTGCTCGAAGACGTAGTTCTGGACGTCCTCGCGGGACCAGCCCTCGGCGGCGACGGTGGCGGCGTGCTCGGGTCCGAAGGCAAGGACTGGCGAGCCGCGCGAGAGGATGTTGTTGCTGCCCGCCTGGGCCATCGCCCCGGCGATGGTGAGCATAATGCCGAGGGCGGTGTTGCTGCCGTGGTCCTGGATGTTGTGCGGCCCCTCGCAGCCGAAGACGGTGACGGCGTTCTCTTCCGGGGCGAAACCGCGGGTGGTGTGGAAGGGGGGCCAGGGGCTCTGCTCAAGGTTCTCGGCGGCGCAGAAGGCGATCTTGGCCGGGGTGGCCTGGGTGGAGCGGTCGCCGCGACCGGGCCAGGCGCCCGCGACCGTGAGCTGGATCAGTCGCAGGGCGCGCCCGAGGGTGGCGTTGGCGGGGAAGCCGGGGCCAAAGCAGCCGCTCCCCGAGTGGATGCCGAGCTCGCCGGCGACGGGTCCGCTAACGAGCAGGAACTGGGAGACCGGATGGGTCGTCGCGTTCAAGCCAGAAAGGTTGAACTCGGGGTGGGCGACGGCGCGCACGGCGGCGATGAGCACGGGCATGTGCTCGGGGACGCAGCCGGCCATGACCGCGTTCACTGCGATGGCGTGGACGGTGGCCTCGCCACGCCTCGGCGGCAGGATGCCGACGACCTCAAGGGGGTCGCGGGGGGTACCGGCGAGCATCGCGGCGACGCACGCCTCGGTCGGGGGGATGATCGGGAGGCCATCGGACCAGCCGCGGTCGGCGAACTCGCGGCTGATGGCGGCGACGTCGTCATTTACCGCGATGGTGGCGCCGGGGCGGCCCGAGCCAAGCTCCTCGGCCTCGACGGTCTCGGCCAGCTCCATGAGGGAGTCGCCGTTGCTCACGCGCCGTTCCCGAGCAGGGCGGCGCGCAGATCAGCGGTGGCCTCGCGCGCCTTCTCCTGGACGGCCTCGGGCTGGATGCCGCCGAGGGGGTGAGGGATCACGATGTAGGGCAGCTCGGGCGCGCCGCGCTGCTCGGCTTCGAGCTTGAACAGACCTTCGAACGCGTCGGTGACGACGGTAACGGTCGGGACTCCGCGCTTCTCGAGGGCGATTGAGGCGTAGACACTCCACGCCGTGCAGGACCCTCAGTCGCTTGACCCGACGACAACGAAGTCGCACTCCTCGACGAGCGTGGCCATGGTCGCGCGGCTGGCGGGCCCGGCGACGGGCTTGCTGCCGGTGGTGGTCGCGCCAATGTCCGCGGTCGCGCGCAGGTTATCGACCATCGATTCGAGGAGGCGGCGGGCGTTGGCCTTGCGGTTTTCGAGGACGCCCGGACGGAGGCCGTCGAGGTCGGTGGGGCGGGGCGCGGCCTGCTGGGGGATGACGCGCGCGTGCCCTCGGGGGTCGAAGACAGTGATGGTGGAGTCGGACACAGGGGGCTCCTTTTCGGGGCTCAGAGGCGGTTGGCGATGAGCTCCATGATCTCGTCGACGTCGGGGAAGCGGCCGGTGGCGTTCTTCGACGAGATGACCTCGCCGTCGACGGCCCACTCGAAGCAGCCGCCACCACCGGGGATAAGGGCGAAGCTGGCGATGTCGTCCTGGAGGGCGGCGAGAATCTCGCCCGCCATCCACTGGGCGCGGGGCAGGTAGCCGCACTGCGCGCAGTACTCAAGGGTGACGGCCAGGCCCTGCTCGTTCACGGGGTCGGATTGTAGCGGGTTCGTGTGTGCGGTCTGGGGTCAGTCCAGCGACTCCAGCAGCGCGGGGAGGGCGGCGAGGGAGGGGATAGCGAGGTGGCCGGGGTGTGGTTCCGAGGCGCCGACGAGGACGGTGCGAGCGCCGACCTTGCGGGCGGTGTCGAGGAACTCGGGGGTGTCGTCGAGAACGAGGGCGCGGGCGGGGTCGACCTCGGCGAGGGCGAAGGCGCGCTCGTAGTAGGCGCGGGCGGGCTTCATGGCGTTGACAAGGTCCGCGCCGAAAAGGATGCCGAAGTGGTCGCAGATGCCCATTCCGGAGAGGTAGCCGTCCATCTCCCAGGAGGCCTGGTTCGAGCCGGTGTGGAGGGTATAGCCGGTGCCGGCAAGCGCAACGACCGTCTCGGCAGCGCCGGGGAAGGCGGCCTGGGCCCTGCGCGTGATGTAGAGCAGCGCCTCGCGGGCGAGGGCGGCGCACTCGTCCCCCTCAGGCGGAGTGATGCCGACGTGCTGGCACATCGCGGTGAGCCACGCCCGCTCGTACGACTCGTAGGCATGGAGGTAGGCGTCGGGTACAGCGAACAGGTCCTCGTGGGCGGCAAAGACCTGCCGAAACGTCGCGCGGTTCGCCTCGGCCCATGCCTCGGGAGTGCCTCCGAGGCGGGGCGGGAAGAACTCCGCGATGAGCCGCAGGAACTCCGGTCCCCGCCGGGTGTTGTCGTTGAGGACGCCGCCGTCGTCGATGAAGAGGGTGAGGTCGGGCACCCGTTCGATGGTGGGAAGGGAGACGGAAACGGGCAAGCGTGGCTATGCTGCGCCGCGCACAAGGAGGCGGGCGATGGCACTTCAGGTTCTGAAATCGGACGACGGCGAGACGATCGAGCGCACGGACGCGGCTATCTTCGAGGGTGGCCAGGTGTGGGGGAGGGCGCTGACGGGCTCCGCCTCGACGCACATTAACGTTCAGGTGGTGCAGTTTGGGCCGGGCGGACGCGCCGGCTGGCACCGCCACACAAGCGACCAGGTGCTCTACGTGGTCGCCGGCATCGGGAAGGTGGGCGACCGCGAGGGCGAGCACGTGATCAGCGCGGGCGACTGCGCGGTCGTACCCGCCGGGGAGGACCACTGGCACGGCGCGCACGACACCGGCTCGCCGATGTCGCACCTCTCGATCATGCAGGCGGGGTCGGAGACGACCGTCCTGGACTCGTAGAGCGGAGGGACACATGGAGCCGCTGGGGGGGAAGCACGAGATCACAGCGGAGTGGCTGACGGAGGCGCTTCGCGAAGGGGGGCGCCTGCCGCAGGGGCGCGTGTCCGCGGTGGATGTGAATACCGATGGGATCGGGTTCGGCTACATCAGCGAGACCGTGCGACTGGTCCCGACGTACGAGGGAGCGGACGGATCGGCGCCAGCGAGCCTCGTGGCGAAACTGCCGGTCGTGGTCGACTTTCCCGAGTACCTGAAGCCGTGGGCGGCTCAGGCGGTCGAGACGGAGCTCAACTTCTACCCGGAGGCGAGCGGGGACTGCGCGGCGCGGGTGCCCCTTTGCTACGGGGCGGCGTTCGAGGGGTGGCGGTCGTACGCGCTGCTGCTGGAAGACCTGAGCGAGCTTGAGTCCCTGAGCCAGATGGACTCGTGCCCGCGTGAGCGGGCGGACGTAATCGTGGAGATGCTGGGGGCGCTGCACGCGCAGTGGTGGGAGAGCGACCGGCTACGGGCGGCCTCGTGGCTGCCATCCCCGGAGCGGCAGGCAGAGCTGAACACGCCCCTGGTGGAGGACGGCTGGGCGATGTTCGCGGAGCGCATCGTGCCGCGGGTCGACCCCGACTTCATGCCGGTGGGGGAGCGGCTGGTGCGGGACTTCGGAGGCATCTTCGCGCGGGGCTCGGCCTCAGGGGCGACGCTCGTTCACGGCGACTTCCGCATCGAGAACTTCCTCTTCGGGGAACCAGGCACGCCCAACGAGCTCGTGTTCATCGACTGGCAGCTCTCGGGGTACGGCTCGGGGGGACGCGACATGGCCTACTTCGTCTCGCAGGGATTCGACCCGAAGGAGCGGCGCGAGGTGGAGGACGACCTGATCGCGAAGTACCACACCGCGCTCGTCGAGCACGGAGTCTCGGGCTACTCACTCGCGCAGTGCCACGAGGACTACCGCCTGGGGCTGCTCTGGAGCCTGTACGCACCGATCATCGGGATGACGGGCATGGCCAAGCGCGAGTCCCCGCCGCCGGAGGCGACGGAGGAGGAGCGTCAGGCGTTCGACGAGATGATCGAGACGGGCGTCGCGCTGGTCACGGTGATGGCGGAGCGGAACATCAAGGCGGTCATGGATACGAAGGCGGGGGAGCTGCTGGGCGCTTGAACGGAACGGCCAGCAGCGGAGACTGCGCACGTTAACGCGGAGCCAGGCGAAGGAGGGTCGCATGGAACCGGTCGCGGATAAGTATGGGATCACGGCGGAGTGGCTGACGGACGCGCTTCGAGCGGAGGGCCACCTGCCCGAGGGCCGCGTGAGCGCGGTGGACATCGGGGACGTGGGCGTGGGGCGCGGCTACATCAGCCAGACCGTGCGCGTAACTCCCACCTACGAGGGGGCGAACGGGGATGCGCCCGCGAGCTTCGTGGCGAAGGTTCCGACGTTCGTGGACGTGCCCGAGTACCTGACGCCCTGGACCGGGATGATCATCAAGACGGAGATCGACTGGTACCGCGAAGCGAGTGCGGAGTGTCCCGCTCGCATCGCCGCCTGCTACGGGGGCGTTCATGAGAACCGGACCTCCTACGCGCTTCTGCTCGAGGACATGGGCGACCTGGGGACGCTGAGCCAGACGGACTCGTGCCCGCCGGAGCAGGCGCTGCAGGTAGTGCGCACACTCGCACGCATGCACGCGCACTGGTGGGAGAGCGAGCGGCTGCGGGAGTGGACGTGGCTGCCTTCCACGGAGCGGCAGTCGGAGATCAACACACCCCTCGTGCAGGGGGGCTGGGACGCATTCGCCCGGCGGATTGCCCCACGCGTCGACCCAGCCTTCGTCGCGGTCGGGGAGCGGCTGGTGCGGGACTGGGGCACGCTCTACGAGCGGGGGGCGGCCTCGGGCGCGAAGCTGATCCACGGCGACTTCCGCATCGAGAACTTCCTCTTCGGCAAGCCCGGGAGCGAGAACGAGCTTGCAATCCTCGACTGGCAGATCGCCGGCTACGGGTCTGGGCCACGGGATCTCGCCTACTTCATCGCACAGGGGTTCGAACCGGAGCAGCGGCGGGCCGTCGGCGACGATCTCCTCCCGCTCTACCACGCGGCGCTCCTGGAGCACGGGGTGACCGGCTACTCGTTCGAGCAGTGCCGCGACGACTACCGGCTGGGGCTGTTGGCGAGCATGTTCATCCCCCTCATCGGGGTGCAAGGCGTGGACACGATGACGCCTCCCGGACCCGAAGCAACCGAGGAGGACCGCCGGGCGTACGACGAACTCATCACCGCGGCCGAGGGCCTGATCCTGCTCATGGCCGAGCGCAACATCACCGCGATCATGGACGCGAACGCGGGCGACCTGCTGGGCGCCTGACCTCCGCTATCCCTTAAGGCGGCGCTCGTACATGTCGAAGACGGTCCGCCAGACGCTTTCGGCGGCGGGTTCGACGTAGGAGGGCCGCCCGGGGAAGCAGAAGCCGTGCTCGGTGCCGGGGTGCGTCTCGATCGTGTGGGTCACGCCGTTCGCCTCCAGCGCCTCCAGCGCCTCCGCGAGAGCGGGGACGACGTTCTCGGGGACGAACGGGTCGTGCTCGGCGAAGCCGAGATAGAGCTCGGCCTCGATGCGGTCCGCGAGCAGGTGGGGGGAATCGTCCTCGTCGGTGACGATGCCCACGCCGTAGAGCGAGGCGATCGCCCCGAAGCGCTCGGGGAAGATTCCGGCGGCGGCGACCACGTAGCGCCCGCTCATGCAGTAGCCGATGGCGCCGGCGGGGCCATCCACGACGGGATTGGCGTCGAAGTAGTCGAGCCAGGCGGCGGTATCACGCATGACCTTGGGGGCGTCGAGCGTGCGGCCGGCGGCGAACATGCGCTCAATCTCCTCGCGGCCCTTGGAAAGGTCGAAGCGCAACTGGCCCTCCCGGTAGAACATGTCCGGGAGCAGACAGAAGTAGCCCTCACCAGCGATGCGCCGGGCGAAGTCGCGAAGCTCGTCGCGGACGCCGACGACGTCCATGTAGAGGATGACGGGCGCGAAGGGACCATCGCCGTCGGGGTGGACGGCGAAGCACTCGACGACGCCGTCGGGGGTGGTGATCTCGACCTGGAACTCGTTCATGGCTAGCTCCCCCCGCTCTATGTGCCCGTGAACTCGGGAGTCCGTCGCTCGGCGGTGGCGCGGACGCCTTCGCGGAAGTCGTTGGTCTCGCGAAGCCAGTCCTGCTCCACGAGCTCGTGGTCGGTGGCCAGACGCACGCGCTCGGCAAGGCCACGGCGCATCGTGCGGCGGATGGAGCGCACGGCGAGGGGAGCGGAGGCGGCGATCTCAGCGGCCACCTCGCGGGCCTTGTCGCGGAGTTCCTCGATCGGAACGAGGGCGTCGCAGAGGCCGATGGCGAGGGCTTCCTCGCCCTTCACACGGCGGCCGGTGTAGAGCAGGTCGAGCGCCTTCTGCTGGCCGACGAGGGCGGGCAGGGTGACCGTAAGGCCGAAGCCGTGGTGGAAACCGAGGCGGGCGAAGTTGGCGGCGAAGCGGGCCTCGGGGGCGGCCACGCGGAAGTCAGCGGAGAGGGCGAGCCCGAGGCCACCGCCGATCGCGGCGCCCTGCACGGCGGCGACGACGGGCGTTTCCGCCTCAAGCAGCCGTACCGCCTCCTGGTAGAGATGACCGCTGCCGGTGCGGCGCGGCGGTGGCTCGAGAGCGCCGGCATCCTCACTCGGGGCGGGAGCGGCGAGCTGGGCGCCGGCGCAGAAGGAGCGGCCCTCGGAAGCGAGGATGATGGCGCGCACGTCCGGTTCCTCGTCCAGGGCGTGGTACGCGTCGGCGAGGGCGCGGATGAGGGCCACATCGAAGAAGTTGTGGGGAGGGCGGTGAATCTCGACGGTGGCGATGTGGCCGTCGAACTCGACCGAGACATCAGCGGAAGGGTTTGGGACGAGCATGGATCCTCCTGGCCGGCAACGGTAGCGAGCCTCCTCGAACGCGTCGAGCGGGGCCAATCGGAACGGGCCTAACGGGGGATGCACTCTGGTACCATCGGGGCGCTGATGCACCCCTAGCGATACACCCTCTGCGGGCCGGTGCGATGCCCGGGGAAACGGACAGGCAAAGCGCCCCCCCAGCAAGGCGGATGGAACGGTGACTACCGACCAGAAGCACCCCCGCGACAGCGACACGGCCGTCTCCGTGCGCAACCTCTACAAGGTCTTCGGGGGGAACGAGGAAGGCGCGTTGTCGCGCGCCCTGACAGGCACAAGCAAGGAAGGCATTCAAGAGCTACACGGCTCCGTCCTGGCGCTCGCGGGTGTGTCGTTCGACGTGCAGCGGGGCGAGCTGTTCGTGGTGATGGGCCTGTCGGGCTGTGGAAAGTCGACTCTGGTGCGTTGCATCAACCGGCTCATCGAACCGTCGGCGGGCGAGGTCTGGCTGGGCGACCGCGAGGTGACCGCGATGAGTGAGGACGAGTTGCGGGAGGTGCGCCGCAGCGAGATCGCGATGGTCTTCCAGCACTACGGTCTGCTGCCGCACCGGTCGGTGCAGGAGAACGTGGCCTGGGGTCTCGAGGTCAATGGCGTGGAGAAGCAGAGCCGCCGGGAGCGGGCTGAGGCAGCGCTGGTGGCAGTCGGCCTGGATGGGTGGGGCAAGCGCATGCCGGACCAGTTGAGCGGGGGCATGAAGCAGCGCGTCGGGCTGGCGCGGGCGCTGGCCCAGGACGCGCCGGTTCTGCTGATGGATGAACCCTTCAGCGCGCTCGATCCCGTGATCCGTCGCGAACTGCAGGAGGAGCTCGCGAAGCTGCAGGAGGAGCTGCACAAGACGATCATCTTCATCACGCACGACCTCGACGAGGCCGTGCGGATCGGCGACCGGATCGCGATCATGCGCGACGGCGCCTTCGTGCAGATGGGGGGGCCGACGGAGGTGGTGCTGTCACCGGCGAACGACTTCGTGCGGGAGTTCACCAAGGATGTGCGGCTGCAGTCGATGGTGACGGCCGGATCGGTAATGCAGGCGCCGGCAAGCACCGCACACGCCGACCAACTGACGTCGCAGGTGCTGGCGGAGCTTGAAGCAGAGGAGCGCAACCACGCCCTGGTTGTCGACGGGGACCAGCGTTATGTCGGGAGTGTGAGGCTCTATCAACTGAGGAACGCGTTGCAGGATGGCGACCAGCCGGTGGGATCGCTGCCGCTGGAGAGAGACGGCGCGGTCATGAGAGATACGGTTCTGGACGAACTGGTGCCGCGCGGGCTGCGATCGGACCACGCCATTCCGGTTCTCGACGACGAGGGCGCTTTGGTCGGAGAGATCCCGCTGGAAGCCCTGGCCAGGGCAATGGCGGCAGATGAGGCCGGCGAGGCCACAGGAGCCTCCCCGAGGGGAGCGTCGGTGCGATGAGCAACCTGCGAGCAAGGGTGCGGCCGCCGGGTGCGGACACGCTGCAAGCGATGCGCAAGCGGCTGGAGTTGCCAACGATCAGCCGGGGGCCGCACTGGCTTCGCTCGATGTTGTGGCTGCGCTGGCTCGTCGTCCCGGCGATCGTGGCGGGTGTGCTCTCGGCAGGGGAGTGGCAGTGGGCAGGGGAATTTCCCGTGGACGTGGGGCGCGACGTCGGTCGCGAGATCGACAACGTCATCGACTGGATGACGACCGAGCTTGATTTCCTCTTCGACGTGATCAAGGAGGTCGTGCTGACCGTGCTGATCGCGTTCGAGGACTTCCTGTTGTGGCTGCCCTGGCCGGCCTTCATCGTGGCTGTAGCAGTCGTGGCCTGGCGCACCGCGGGGTACTGGGTGGCGGCCTTCTCCGCGGCGTCGTTGACGCTGCTGGCAACCTTCGGGTTGTGGGAAAGCACGATGGAGACGGTGGCGCTGATGGCCGTCACCGTGACGCTTTCGGTGGCGATCGCCGTGCCGCTGGGCGTCTGGGCCTCGCAGAGCGACCGGCTCGATCGGATCCTGCGTCCGATCCTGGACGGAATGCAGACGATGCCGAGCTTCGTCTACCTGGTCCCCGCCATCGCCTTCTTCAGCCTGGGAAACGTTCCGGCGGTGATCGCGACGCTGATCTACGCCGTGCCACCGGCGGTGCGGCTGACTAACCTCGGCATCCGCCAGCTTCCGGAGGAGACGCTGGAGGCGGCGGAGTCGTTCGGCGCGACGCCCATACAGCTCCTGCTGAAGGTCAAGATTCCGCTGGCGGCGCCGACCATCATGGCGGGCGTCAACCAGACGACGCTGATGGCCCTGGCCATGGTCGTGATCGCCTCGCTGGTGGGGGCCGGCGGGCTGGGCGAGGACGTGAACCGCGGGCTGGGGCGGATCGAGCCGGGGAACGCCTTCCTGGCGGGCCTGGGCATCGTGTTCCTCGCCATCATCATCGACCGCATCACGCAGGCATTCGCCAGCCGCCAGCAATCCTCGCTGGGGGCTGGCGGGGGCGTAGGATAGTCAGGTAAAGATGCGCGGGGCACCAGCTGGAAGGCTGTATCCAAGGAGGCCCACATGAAGCGCACGAGACGATCCTTCCTCATAGCCCTGGCCACCCTGACCGCGATGCTGGCGCTGCTGCTGGCAGCCTGTGGCGGTTCGGAAGATGGCGGCACGAGCGAAGCCACGCCGAGCGAGGCTACGCCGACGAGCGCCCCGGAGGCGACCACCGCGCCGACGAGCGCCCCGGAGGCGACTACCGCGCCGACGAGTGCCCCGGAGGCGAAGAAGGAGACCGTCATCTTCTCCGACCTCAACTGGCCCTCGGCTGAGATCCAGGCGAGGGTCGCGGCGTACATCGTCGAGCACGGCTACGGCTACCCGACGGATCTGGTTCCGGGCGACACGGTGGCGCTGTGGCAGGCGCTGGTCAACAACGACACGCACGTGACGATGGAGATCTGGCCGGCGCAACAGGAGTGGCTGCAGGACGTGGAAGAAGGGACGCTGGTCGAGGTGGGGCAGAGCCTGGACACGGGCTGGGAGGCGTGGGTGATTCCTCAGTACGTGAAGGACGCGAATCCAGGCCTCGTCTCGGTGACGGACATCCCCGAGTACGCGCACCTGTTCGTGACAGCGGACTCGCGCGGGAAGGCGCGGTTCGTGACCTGCATCCCGGGCTGGGCCTGTGAGCAGGTGAATGCCGACAAGGTAGAGGCGTACGGGCTGGCCGATCATGTGCAGCTGCTCAACCCCGGTTCGGGAGCGGGGCTGTTCGCCGACCTGGAAGCGACCTACGCCAAGGGAGAGCCGTGGATCGGCTACATGTGGGGTCCGACGGCACCAGCGGTACGGCTAGACCTCTACATGCTTGAGGAGCCTCCGTACAGCGCCGAGTGCTGGGCGGCGGACAAGGGCTGCGCCTATCCGGAGGCCATCGTGAAGATCATGGTGAACAGCTCGCTTGCCGAGCGTGCGCCGGACATCGTCGAGTTCCTCGAGAAGTGGACGTTCAAGGCCGCCGACCAGATCGAGGCGGAACTCTGGATGGAGGAGAACAACGAGACACCCGACGTGGGCGCGCTCTGGTTCCTCCGCAACTACCGTGATACGTGGGCATCGTTCGTCCCCGACGATGTCGCGAAGAGGGTTGACGAAGCGCTCGAAGACGAGGGCTAGCTGCTTCGACAACTGACACACGGCGGCGGGAACCCCGCCTTCGTGTGCGGGGATTGTTGATAACCGGAATTCCGGTTACGGTTTCGCGATGCGAAGTGACGCGCTCGCGAACCAGCGCAAGATCGTGGAGGCGGCCACCCGCCTGATGGCCGAGCAGGGGCTTGAGGCGGAGCTGACCGACATCGCCCACGAGGCGGGGGTCGGGGTCGGCACCGTTTACCGCTGCGTCGGCAATCGCGACCAGGTGATCGAGACCATCGTGCAAGACGTGGTCGGGCAGATGGCCGCGAGCTTCGACGAAGCGGAGGCCGGGGACGGCGGGGTCGGGAATCTCCTCGCGCTCGTCGAACGGCTTCACGGCATCGTCGGCACCTACGGGTGGGTACACGCCGCCCTCATCGGTGGGCGCCTTCGGGAAGAGCTGCGCAGCGAGATGCGCGCCGTCGACCCGTTGCGGCGCTTCGAGCGCCTCTACGAGCGCGAGAGGGCCGCGGGAGCCATGCGGGAAGACGTGGAGCCAGCGGTCGCGGCAGCGCTCATCCTCGGCAGCCTGGCGCCGTGGTCGGCGCAGGCGCTCCAGACAAGGGGCGACGCCAGAGCCGCCGCCGAGGCGGTGGTGGCCCCCTTCCTCGCACAGACGACGACAACGACGGCCCGGGAGGCGACCTCATGATGGGAATGGGCGGTGGCTCGCAGATGACGGATGGGGGACTCCCGCCGGGGATGTCGCTGTCGCCGAGGCGCAAGGCGCTCGTGCTGGCAGGCGTGCTCTCGACGATGTTCCTGGCGGCGTTGGACCAGACGATCGTCTCGATCTCGCTGCCGCGCATCGTCGAGGACCTCGGCAGCCTCGACCTCTACGTGTGGCCGTTCACCTCATACATGCTGAGCTCGACGGCGCTCGTACCGGTGGTGGGGAAACTCTCGGACCTGTACGGGCGCAAGCCGTTCATCCTCGCCGGCATCATCATCTTCGTCATCGGCTCGTGGCTGTGCGGCGCAGCCGGGGACATGATCACGTTGATCGCCTTCCGGGCGGTGCAGGGCGTGGGCGCGGGCATGATCATGACGACGGCGTTCACGTCGATCGGCGACCTGTTCGCGCCGAAGGACCGGGGGCGCTGGATTGGGCTGTTCGGCGCCACCTTCGGGCTGGCGAGCATCATCGGGCCGCTGGTCGGCGGCGCCCTCACCGACCACCTCTCCTGGCGCTGGATCTTCTACATCAACATCCCCATCGCGCTGCTGGCGCTGGCGCTGGTCAGCTTCGGCATGCCGTGGTTCCGGCAGAAGGGCAAGGCGATCATCGACTGGACGGGGGCGGCCCTGCTCGTGGGCGTGACCGTGCCGCTGCTGCTGGGCCTCTCCTGGGCGGGCAACCAGTACGCCTGGAGCGACCTGCCCGTGGTCGCCTCGCTGGCCACGGCGGCGGTGATGCTGGTTGCGTTCCTGCTGCAGACGCGGCGAGCGAAGGAGCCAGTGCTTCCCCTGCACCTGTTCCGCAACCGCGTCTACACGATCTCGATCCTGACGACGATGACGCTGGGGGCGGGCATGTTCGGAGCGTTCCAGTTCCTGCCGCTCTTCCTCATCGGCGTGCAGGAGTTCTCGGCGACGAACAGCGGTCTGGTGACGGTGCCGATGACGGGCGGGATGGTGTTCGGCTCGGTTCTGACGGGCCAACTGCTGAGCCGGGGACGCGATATGCGGGTGCTGACCATGTTCGGCGGGGCCTCGCTGATCACAGCCTTCTTCCTGCTCTCCACACTCGACCGGGAGTCGTCGGCTTGGGCCACGCGCGGGTACATGGTGATGATGGGCCTCGGCATGGGTTTCTGGATGCCGACGTTCCAGCTGGCCGTCCAGAACGCGTTGCCGCACGCCCAGCTCGGGGTGGGCACGGCCTCCGTCAATTTCTTCCGGCAGATCGGGGGCACCTTCTCGGTCGCCATTCTCGGCTCGTTGCTGGCGAGCACCTTCAGAACGAACCTCGCCAACGCGGTCCCGTCGCAGTTCAGCGAACTCCTGAACGACCCGCAGCGCCTGTTAAGCCCGGAGTCGCTGGGAGCGCTGACGGCAGCGATCGAGCGGCAGAGCCCGGGAGCCTCGGAGAATGTGATCATCGCGGCCCGGGTCGCGCTGGGCGACTCCATCACGAGCATCTTCCTGGTGGGCGTTGGGATCGTATCCGTGGGTCTTGCGATCGGGCTGTTCATGCCGCGCATACGGATGCGCGGGCGCGAGGAGCTGATGGCGGAGGCGCGCGGCGAGGGGCTCGCAGAAGACGGAGACGACGAGGAGTCTGGCGGCTTCGGCGTCGAGCCGGAAGAGGCGGGCGCTCCGGGCGAGTAGCCGAGGCTTCACCGCTTCGCAAGACAAGAAGGAGCCCCCTCGTTGAGGGGGCTCCTCGCGTGACGACCCGTTCCGGCCGCAGCTACTTCTCGACACCACGCTCCAGCAGGTTGGGAAGATCCTCGTCCTCTGTCTCGACGAGGGCATTGACCCACCTGTGGAAGAGCTGCCCGCCACCTTCGTTGCGGCCAAACATGGAGAACTCCTTGGCGCCGGTGGCGAGGGCCTTCTGCACATGGAAGCCGGTGTAGTAGTCCTCGTTGCCGACGACGTGGCCCATGAAGCCCATGTACTCCTTCAGTTCTTCCTGATCCTGCGCCTCGGGCGGATCGAAGCGGAGGAAATTCTGGATGGTGAAGGACTCGCCCGGGCTCTTGCCGGGGAACATCTGCGAGACCATGTAGCCACTGCCGGTGCTGCCGGCAATGGACATGTTCGGGAAGACGGTCCAGACGCCCGCGGTCATGTCGTCGTAACCCCACTCCGACTCGGGGGTGTCGGCGAGCTTCTCGTGCCCCTTGGGCGACATCACGCGCACGTGCGGGCCCCAGGCGTAGTAGTCGGGCTGGAAGGGACCGTCGGGACCGAAGCTGTTCCGGTGAAGGATGGGCACGTGATAGAAGTCGCGGTAGCCGTCGTAGGCGACCTTCCAGTTGGGACCGTCGAGGTTCTGGCGACCGACGACGTACGCGTCGTCGAAGGCGAGGTCGTCGAGGACGGAGTCGTAGCCGGCGAGGAAGGCGTCGATGTCGACATCGGAGCCGGGCTTGAGCGTGACCCAGATCATGCCGGAACGCTCGGCGGAGGGAAGCTCGGTGAGGCCGAAGCAGGACTTGTCGACTTCGCCGAAGTTGCCCTCGTCGAAGACAGCGACGAGCTTGCCCTCCAGGTCGTAGGTCCAGGCATGGTAGTTGCAGCGGAAGACGTCGGTCTTGCCGGTCTCGGGCTCCGCGACGATGTAGTTGCCGCGATGGCTGCACATGTTGACGAAGGCGCGAGCCTCGCCGTCGGCGGCGCGAGTGATGAGCACCGGGACACCGGCGACCTCGACCGACTGGTAGGAGCCGGGCTCGCGCAGCTCGGAGGAGAAGGCCAGGGCGAGCGGCAGACGACGGAAGATGCGGTCGACCTCAAGCTGCCAGCGCTCGGGATCGTGGTAGAGCGCGGTGGGGATCTTGTAGATCTCGTCGGCGAGGTCGATGCGGTTGTTCTGGAGGTTCTCCACCTCGCGGCGGCTCATCTCCACCAACTGCTCTCGGGTCATGGGTCACACTCCTGAGCCTTGCTGCCTGAGGCCATGGCGGTCGTGCTCAACAGGATAACGCGCGCGGAAGCGAGCCGCCGCTCGATCTAGTGGCCGGGTTCCTCGAACCAGCCCTGGACGATGCGCATGGCGACAGCGCCTCCGGAGCGGGCGGCATCAAGGGCCATGGTCGAGGCAGTGGCGTCGCCGGCGGCCCAGATGCCCTCCACGCTCGTCTGCTGCATGGGGTTGACGGCGATGAAGCCACCTTCGTCCACAGCAAGACCGAGGCTCATCTGAAGACGATCGACGAGGGGGGCCGGCACCGACTCGGGGCTCCAGAGGAGCGTCTCGACGGGGACGGTCTCGCCATCTCCGAGAGTGACACTGGCGATTTTGCCGTCCTCGTGGTTGATGGCTGTTATGTCGCCTCTATGGAGACTGAGCCCCTGGGCTTCGAGGCCGGCAGCAAGCTCGTCTGGGAGATCGACGCCGCTTCCGAGGAAGAGTTTGACCTTGTCGGTCCAGTTCTGGGCGAAGAGGGGCGGGGTTGCCTTGGCGCCGGCTGATGGCACGACCAGCCCCCAGACAGTGTCGCGTCGCTCGTAGCCGTCGCAGAAGGGGCACGAGATGACGGTATCGCCCCAGCACTCGGCGAAACCGGGGATGTCGGGGAGAACGTCGCGGTGGCCGAAGGCGAGGATGACGTGGTAGGCGCCGAGCCGGTCGCCCTCGGCGGTGGTGAGGACGAAATCGCCATCGCTGGATTGCTCGATGTTCGCAACCTCGGCGCGCCGGAGGGAGGCGCCGCCGACGGCGTCGATCTGCTCCCAGGCGGTACGCGCGAGGTCGGCGGGGAGCATGCCCTCGACCCCGAGGAAGTTGTGGACTCCGTGGGAGGCGGCGTTGCGGGCGGGCGAGGGGGCGTCGAAGACGGCGACGGACTTGCGGGCACGCACGAGGACCAGGGCGGCCTGCAGGCCTGCGGGACCGCCGCCCACGATGGCCACATCGACGCTCTCCTCGGCGGGGTCGACGAGGGGGCGCTGCGGGGGTTCGGGCTGCGGGGCGGTCTGCTCCGCACCGGGGGCGCCACCGATGGGAACGGCCGAGCCGGGCGCGACCTGCGGGGCGGGCGGGGAATCGGACTGCTGCGCATCGACGCCAAATTGGGCGAGCGAGAGGGAGTTAGCGACGCCGGAGAAGGCGTGCCTCCCGGCGACTATGGTGGCGGGAAGCTCGCGCAGTCCGAGCTGCTGAACAAGCTCGGGAAAGGTCTCGATCTCGATGACGGCCGTCTCGACCTTGGTGGAGTAGAGCGCGAGTTGGTAGGCAGCAGCAATCGCCTGGGCGGCGGCTGGGTTTCGCATGGAGCCCACCACAGTGATGGAAAGGGGTTCGGTGAGACGGTCGAGGACGGCGGCGAGGGGAGCGGGTGGGGACGGAGGGGCGGGAAAGGCCGAGATCACCTCGATCAGAACCTCGAGGAAGTGGCCTCCCGGCAGTCCGTAGTAGCGCAAGGGAGGAGCGCCGCCCCCACGACGCAGGAGCAGGGCGGGCACACGCTCGACCCCCCAGCGCTCGACGAGTTCGGGCTCGGCGTGGAACTCGTGGGTGACCAGTCGCAGCTTCTGGGAGACGCCCGTGATGTCTTCCAGGGTTTCCTTTGTAGGGGCACAGGCGGGGCAGGGATTGCGGGGAGCGGCGCCGGGCACGATGAGCCCGCTCTCGCTCTGCTGGAAGTAGTCGATGGTGACGGGGGCGCGGAGCGCATCGAAGCGCTGGCGGAGGGCGGCGAGGATGTTCGCGGGAATCACGCGGGCCTCCCGACGGGGGCGGGGAAGGCCACGCCGGTCTCGGCGGCAAGCTCGCGTAGCTGGTCGACGACGGCGCTGTCGAGCGGGATGCCGTGTCGCACGCGGTCGGCGCGAGCCTCGGCCTCCTTATCGCCGGGGATGCGCACGCGGTCGACGCCGGGGGCGGGGGCGATTGCGTGGATGCGGTCGGCGAGGTCGGCCATCTCGGCCTGGAACTCGGCGGGGTCGCGGAAGGCGTCGATGCGCCAGGCGGCGAACCATTGCCCCATGTTGGGTCGGGGCATGACCATGCCGAAGCCGGCGCCGGAGAGGACGCCGGAGAGAATGTCGGCGACGAGGCCCAGGCCGTAGCCCTTGTAGGAGCTGGTCTCAAGGTGGGAGCCGAGGGGGAGGAGGGCGCCGCCCTTACCGAGCGCCGCGGGATCATCGCTGTCGCTGCCCTCGGCATCGACGGCCCAGCCCGAGGGAAGGCGCTTGCCCTGGCGTCCGGCGATCTCGAGCTTGCCGCCCGCGACGGCGGTGGTGGCCATGTCGAGCGAGAAAGGTTCGCGCCCGGCGATGGGGGCAGCGAAGGCGAGCGGGTTCGTGCCGAACGCGCGCTCCGTGCCACCGGCAGGCACCGCGAGCACCGGGCGTGTTGCAACTGGCCATGCCGATCAGGCCGCGGGCGGCGGCGCGCTCGGCGTAGTAGCCGGCGGCGCCGAAGTGGCGTCCGTTGCGCACGGTCACCATGCCGATGCCGGACGCCTCGGCGCGGGCGATACAGCGGTCCATGGCCTCGGTGGCGACGACGACGCCCATGCCGCCGTCGCCGTCGAGGGCGAGGGTGGCGGGAGTCTCGCGCAGGATGCGAATCTCGGGCGTGGGGTTCACACGGCCATCGCGCAGGCCAGGCACGTAGCCGGCGTGCCAGGTGAGGTGGGCGATCCCGTGCGACTCGATCCCCTTCAGGTCGGCGTCGATGAGCACCTCGGCGGCGAGGGCGGCATCGGCGGCGGGCATGCCGAAGCGCTCGAAGGTGGCGGCGGTGTGGTCGCGGAGCGCTCCGGCCTCGAAGCGTTCACGGGAATCGGACATCGTGCGGAGGATTGTCCGCGACGGCAGGCTGGAGCGCGAGCGCGGCAAGGCTCGGTAGACTCTGGCGGCGGCGAACGGAGGAAACGAATGCGGCAGGACCCGATTCCCGTGGTGGTCTCTTTCCCGCTGACGGAGCAGACGCGGGCAACGATCGAGGGGGCCTCGCCCCTGGTGCGCATCATCGACTACCCGACGGAGCCGATCGCTCCGGGCTCAGTGCGACTCCCACCGACGAGCGACCAGGCTCGGGCGCTGGCCGAGGCAGAGGTGATCTTCGGCTCGCACCTGGACCCTCTCGAGGTGCACGATGCGGCCCCGAACCTGAAGTGGCTCCAGGTGCTAACCGCGGGGCTCGACGAGCTGATCGCGCAGGGCATCCTCGAACGCGACTTCACGATCACGACCATGAGCGGCGTAGGGGCCGTGCCGATCGCGGAGTACTGCATGGGCGTGATGGTGATGCTGGAGAAAGGCCTGCACGAAGCGATGCGGGACCAGGTGGAGCACCGCTGGAACTTCCACTTCGCCGGGCAGCTCAAGGGCCAGACGTGCGGGATCGTGGGGCTGGGCGCGATCGGGCGGGAGCTGGCGCGACGGGCGAGGGCCTTTGGGATGCGCGTCGTCGCGACGCGGCGCAGCGCGCAGCCGGGCGACTCCGACCCGGATGTCGACGAACTCCTGCCCTCGACCGAGCTGCCAAGACTGCTGGCGGAGTCCGACTACGTCGTCCTCTGCGTACCGCTGACGGCGGAGACGGACGGCATGATCGGCGCGGACGAGATCGCGCTGATGAAGCCGGAGGCGGCGCTCGTGAACATCGCGCGGGCGTCGGTCATCGAGGAGTCGGCGCTGCTGGAGGCGTTGCGCACGGAGCGCATCGCGGGGGCGGCCCTTGATGTGCACGACCCGGAACCGCTACCGGAGGACAGCCCCTTCTGGGATCTCCCGAACGTGATCGTGACGCCCCACCGCTCGGGGTCGATGCACGGCTACTTCGACCGCGCGGCCGAGTTCTTCGCCGAAAACCTCGGTCGGTACGCGCGCGGTGAGCCGCTCATGAACCTCGTCGGGCGCGAGCGCGGCTACTAGCGAGCTACGAGACCGCCGCGGCGTTGCGCTCCCGCGCCCAGGCGTGGGCTTCCTCCGAGGCGACCCAGGTGATCGCGTTCGAGAGGAGCCTGCGGTAGTTCGGGTTGTTGTACGAGGTGGGCACGTCCCCCGGCTGGATGTAGACGATCGGGCTGTTGTGGTGGTTCTTCGCCCACGCGACCATGTTGCTGGTGGGTGGGTGGGTCCATTCGCCGCGCTCGTACATGCGGCGCTCGTTGACGACGAGGGCGGGCGAGAAGAAGTTCTTGTAGGTGAAGTCGAAGTCGCTGCGCAGGAGCGGCACGACGTTGTCCTCGAAGTAGGGGGCGAGGTAGAGCTCGTCCTGGAGCTCGAACTCCGGTTCGAGGCCAGCGACGACGGGGTGCTCGGGCTCGGCAACGGTGACCGTGTGGTTGACGGCGAGGAGGTAGCCGGAGTCGGGGTATTGCTGGCCGCGCAGCTCTCCGGGGTCGTAGAAGAAGCGTCCGCCGACCATCTCGGCGTACTCCTCCCAGTCGGGCCAGGAGCAGATGTTGTGGTGAATCATCACCATGCCCTTGCCCTCCTCGACGAGGGCGCGGTAGCCGTCCTTGAGCGACTGGGGCGGGTCTCCGGTGCCGATGCCGCGGCCGGGCATGCTGTAGTCGACGATGGCGTCGTAGGGCGCGGCGTTCACGGGGTCGAAGAAGAGCTGGGCGGCGGGCTGCTCGACATGCGTCCAGGCGGAGATGGCGCCGTCTTGCTGGAACGAGTCGAACATGGCGAAGAAGGGGTCGCGCTGGAACGGGTGGCCCTTCGTGGCGAGGAGGATGTTGGCGGAAGTCATGGAAGCCTCCTGCTGGCAGCGGGGCCAGTGTGCGCCCACCGGGGAGGCATCGCAACGGCCTCGCGGGGGCTGGGTATCCTGTGCGCGGCGCGCCCACGAGGGCGCCGCCGGAGGTGCAGGCGATGACGAATCGGGTGCTGATCGCAGGGGCGTCGGGGCTGGTGGGGTACGCGGCCGTGCGGCACTTCGCGACGCTGCCGGGGTGGGAGGCCGTGGGCGTCTCGCGGCGCGTGCCGGCGGGGCTGCCGGAGGAGGCCGAGCTGCTCTCGGTCGACCTGCTGGACGAAACGGCGTGCGAGCGCGCCTTCGGGGCGATGTCGGGCGTCACGCACCTGGTCTACGCAGCCCTCCAGGAGATACCGGGGTTGATGCCGGGCTGGGTCGACCCGGAGGTCATGGAGCGGAACGCGCGCATGCTGCGCAACCTGTTCGAGCCGCTGTCGCGGGCGGCCTCGGGGCTCGAGCACGTCTCGCTCCTGCACGGCACGAAGGCGTACGGATTGCACCACCCGAGCATCGGCGCGAAGGGCGTGAAGGTGCCGCTGCGGGAGCGCGAGCCCCGCAAGGAGCATCCGAACTTCTACTTCCTGCAGGAGGACTACCTGCGCGAGCGGCAGGCAGAGGGCGGCTGGGAGCTGACCACCTGGCGCCCGACGGTGATCTACGGGGACGCGCCCGGAAACCACATGAACTCGATCCCCGTCATCGCGGCCTACGCGGCGCTCCTGCGGGAGGAGGGCCGTCCGCTCGACTTCCCCGGGCGCCCGGGGGCGCCCACCCTGCGCGAGGCGGTCGACGCGGACCTGGTGGCGCACGCGCTCTCCTGGGCGACAACCGAGCCGGCCGCCTGGGGCGAGACCTTCAACCTCACCAACGGCGACGTGTTCATGTGGGAGAACGTGTGGCCGGCGATCGCGGAGACGCTGGGCATGGAGGCGGGGGAGTCGCGTCCGGTCTCGCTGGCGGAGGAGATGCCGAAGCAGGAGGCGGACTGGGCGGCGCTGGTGGAGCGTCACGGGCTGAAGGCGCCCGCCAACCTGCTGGACTTCACCGGCTACAACTCCCTCGTCTACACGGACACGGTGTTGGGCGCGCCGAACCGGCCGCCCCTGCCCATCCTGAACAGCACGATCAAGGCGCGCCAGGCGGGCTTCACGGAGTGCATGGACACGGAGGATATGTTCCGCAAGTGGTTCTCGCGCCTACAGGAGACAGGCGCACTGCCGCCGCGAGGCTGACGCTCGACGGGGGCGCCTACTTGAAGCGGTAGGTGATGCGGCCCTTCGAGAGGTCGTAGGGCGAGAGCTCGACGAGCACGCGGTCGCCGAGCAGCACCTTGATGCGGTAGCGCCGGACGCGACCGCTCACATGGGCGAGCACTTCGTGCCCGTTCGCCAGTTCGACGCGGAAGACCGCGTTGGGGAGCGCCTGCATGACGAGCCCCTCGACTTCGATGGATTCCTGCTTTACCACGGGCCAACGGTATCAGACGAAGGGCGCTGGCGCTTCCGGGAAGCTGCCGAAAGCGGTCCTAGACCGGGATCCAGTGGAGCTTGCCCTCCTGCTTCACCTTGGAAAGCTGCCCCAGCTCGAAGAGGTGCTCCAGGTGCGAGAGCGTCTCGCCGACGGCGGCGCGCTGCATGAAGGGCTCGAAGTCATCCAGGGTGCCGGTGGCCCACTGCACGCGTCCCGCCACGTCCCAGGCGGTGGCGCCCGCATCGACGCAGCGCAGCATCTCGTCGAGGCGCTCCTCGTGGTGGTCGCGGATCTCGTTGACGCGCTTCTTGAGCTCCTTGATATCGAACTCGTGCGCGGGGAGGACGTGCTCGACGTCGAGCTCGGCGACGATGCCGAGGGAGCGGATGTAGTCGCCGAGCGGGTCGCCGGAGGTCTGGGAGTGCATGGAGATGTTGGGGGTGATGGTGGGGAGGATGTGGTCGCCGCTGAAGAGGAGCTTGCGGTTGGGCTCGTAGAGGCAGATGTGGCCGGGAGCGTGGCCGGGCGTCCAGACAACTTCGAACTCGAAGTCGCCGGCGCGGAGCATCTCGCCGCCGTGGACCTTGCGGTCGGCGGCGGCGGGCTGGACCTTGTCGAGCATGTTCATGGAGCCGCGCGACATCTCGGGGGCCTTGAGCTCGGGGACGCCGTGCTGGGACATGTAGCGCTGCATCTCGTCGGTGAGACCGCGGGGGGCGTAGTAGCGCGAAGCGATGAACTCGGCCTCGCGCTCGTGCATGATCACCTCGCAATCCGAGACCTGCTTCAGGTGGCCGGACATGCCGTAGTGGTCGGGGTGGACGTGGGTGATGACGAGCTGCGTGATCTCCGAGGGATGGCTGCCATGCTCGCGCATGCCCTCTTCGAGGGCCGCGTAGGCGGCGTCGGTGTTCCAGCCGCAGTCGACGAGTACCGTGTCGCCGCCGTCCTTGATGAGGTAGGGCAAGACGTAGGGCAGGCCCTTGGTGACGCGGGGGTTCTTTTCGAGCTCGCCCCGGAGCCGCTTCGCCTCCTCGTACTCGTACTGGGGGAAGGGCGTGAGAAGCTGGTAGACGCCATCGAGAATCTTCATGGGGGCTCCTGGCAAGGGTGGGCGAGCGGGGTCACACGCGTTCGCGGGAGTTGCGATCGTACGGGGCTGGTCGCGCACACGCCACGCCCGAGAGCGCTGGCGGGGTAAGCTGGCGCGCCAGCAGTTGCGGGAGGGCGCGGCATGACACTCTCCATCCCCGAGCGCCTGGATGACCTGACCCCGGAGTGGTTGACCGCCGCCCTGCGCGAAACGGGCGAACTGGGGCCAACGGGCACGGTGACATCGGTTGATCGCCAGATCCTCGGCGAGGGCGAGGGGTTCCTGGGCGACCTCGCGCGCTTGACGCTGGGGTACGAGGGCGAAGAGGGGCCGGCGACGGTCATCGCGAAGATGCCGAAGCTGGCCAATCGGGCGATGGGGGAGCTGCTCGGGGCGTACGAGCGCGAGAGCTGCTTCTACGACGACCTGGCCGCGGACCTCCCACTGGAAACGCCGCGCGTGTACTACGGCGACTTCGACCGCGATGTCACGTCGGAGCGGCAGGAGGCGGCGCTGAAGCTGGCGGACCGCACACCGCGCCTGCTGGCGGGGCGCATGACGCAGCTGGCCAAGTGGATCTCCGGGCGGAAGAAGCGGCGCTACATCCTGCTCCTGGAAGACATCGGGGACGCAGAGCCCGGAGACCAGCTGACGGGCGTCTCGCCCGAGCGCTGCGCCACCGTGCTTGGGTCGATCGCGAAGATGCACGCCGCCTTCTGGAACAGCGAGGCCGTCGAGAACCGCTTCTGGCTGATGCCACTCAGCATCGACACACGCATCCGTCACGGGCTATTCCGGGACTCGCAGCCAGCCTTCCGCGAGCGCTTCGCCCACCTGGTGGACGACGACTTCGGGCGGGCGCTCGCGTGGGTGGAGAAGAACGGCATCGCGGCGGTTCGGACCCTCCAGCAGGGGGCGCCGGTCACGCTGCTGCACTGCGACCTGCGGCTCGACAACGTCGCCTTCCGCGACGGCGAGCCGATCGTGTTCGACTGGCAGCTTGTGCGGCGGGGACCAGCGGCCTACGACGTGGCCTACTTCCTCTCCGGGGCGAGTCCCGATCTGACACGCGAGGATGAGGCCGGCCTGCTGCGGGGCTACCATGCCGCACTCGGGGATCTCGGCGTGCGTGACTACTCCTTCGCGGCGTTCGAGCGCGACTACCACCTCGGCCTGCTCACCGCCATGCAAACGCTCACGACCGTCGATCAGATGGACATGGGGGAGGGTCGCGGCGTGCAGCTGATGGATGCGTGGTTCGAGCGTCTGCGCGCGCGCGTGGCGGGCATCGACCTGGACGGCCTGCTGGACTGAGGGGCGGCGTAGGCTGGAAAAGCGGAGGCAGCATGGAACGCTCGATCCCCGAACGTCTCGACGACCTGACCCCGGAGTGGCTGACGACGGCCCTGCGGGAGGCGGGGCACCTGTCGCCAGAGGGCGAAGTGGTATCGGTGGAACGGGAGACCCTGGGGGAGGGCGAGGGGTTCATGGGAGACATCGCGCGGCTGAAGCTGTCGTACGCGGGCGGTGAGGGGCCGGCGACCGTGGTGGCGAAGATGCCGCGGCTTGAGAGCCGCGCGTTCGGGGAACTGGTTGGGGTCTACGAGCGGGAGAGCTACTTCTACGAAGAGCTATCGGAAGAGGTTCCCGTCGCTCTCCCGCGCATGTACTACGCCGACTTCGATCGCGACCCCGCGGCAGAACGCCAGGGGAGGGCCAAGGCGCTCGCCAACCGCATACCACAGCGGCTGCTGCCTCGCGTCACGCAAATCGGGCTCTGGATTGCGGGGCGCAAGAAGCGGCGGTACATCCTCCTGCTGGAGGACCTCGGGGACGCGACATCGGGGGATCAGCTTGCGGGCACGGATCCAGAGCGCTGCGCGCTCGTCCTCCGGTCCATCGCGAAGGCGCACGCCGCCCTGTGGGAGAGCCCGGCGCTCGAGAATCGCTACTGGCTCGTGCCCCTCGCGGGGGACTCCCGCGTCCGCCAGAGCATGTTCCTCGAGATGCGCGAGACGTTCCGGGAGCGACACCCCGAGCTCTTCGACCAGGATTTCGAGCGGCTGTTCGCATGGGTGGGCGAGAACGGGATCGAGACGATCGAGCGGATGCAGCGGGAGGCGCCCGATACCCTCGTGCACGGCGACCTGCGGCTCGACAACCTCGTGTTTCGCGGCGACGAGCCGGTCTTCTTCGACTGGCAGGGCATCCGGCGGGGACCGTCGGCATATGACGTGGCCTGGTTTCTCTCCGGTGCAAGCGAAGATATGACGCCGGAGGACGAGGCCGAGCTGCTCCACACCTACCACGCGGCGATCGAGGAGCACGGGGTGAGCGGCTACCCGTTCGAGGCGTTCGAGCGGCACTACGAGATGGGAATGCTCACAACCGTGCAGACGCTGGGTCTGCTGACGATCCTGGATGTCGGCGAGGACCGGGGCGCGGAGATGGCGCGGGCGTGGGTCAGACGGCTGCGGGCGCGGCTCGCGACTATCGACCTGGACCGGGTGCTCGACGGCTAAACGCCTAGAGGGGCCAGCGCTGGCTCGCCTCGTAGGCGTGCGCGATCTGGTGGTGAATCCAGATCTGGGCGACGAGTTCGGCCTTGGGCATGCGGTAGTCGCCAAGGGCGATGGGGGTAGTGAGGTCGTCCTCGTCGAGCGTCTCGACGAAAGCGGCGGAGGCCTCGGCGCCCTCAAGGATCATCGCGCCCAGCTCCTCGCGGGAGAGCTCGGCCATGCGAGCAATCGTGCCGGCGTTCCCGGCAGCGGCAGCATCGACGTCAAACGACTCGAGCGCGCCGGTTGCGATGCTCCCATAGAAGCCCTCAAGCGCGCCCGCGCCGGCGGCGATGTGCCGGAAGGCGTCGGCGGTTGTCCACTCGTGGGCGAGCTGGCGGTCGAAGTCGGGGACGTGCTCAAGGGCGGCGGCGGCGCGGCGTCCGGCGAAGCGGATGCCCTCAGCCAGTTCTTGCTTCTCGATCATCGGTTCTTCCTCCTGGGGTCTGGAGCGTACGGCCTGAAGGCGAACGCTCGTGCTTAGGGTGGGCTGCTACTCGTCGCGGACGACCACGGCGATGGAGCCAGGGACGTGCCCGCCGTTGATGGCGATGGTCTGGCCGGTGATCCAGGAGCCAGCTTCCGAGGCGAGATAGACGACGCCGGCGCCAATGTCGCTGGGCTTACCCATACGACCGGTCGGGAGCCTGTTGCCGTAGGCCTCCTGCTGCTCCTCCGTCATCGGGAACATCGCCGAGAACTGCTCGGTGACGATGGGGCCGGGGGCGATGCCGTTGACGCGGATGCGGCGCTCGGCGAGCTCGCGGGAGAGAGTCATGGTCATGTTCACGACGCCGGCCTTGGCCGCGCCGTAGGCGCCGGTGTGGGGGGCGGCGTTGAGGGCGGCGCCGGAGACGATGTTGATGATGCTCGCCCCCTCGGGCATGTGGGGGAGGGCGGCGCGCACCCCGAGGAAGGCGGACGTGAGGTTGAACTCGATCATCTCGTCCCAGACCTCGTCGGGCGTTTCGGCAAGGTCGCGGACGACGCGGTCCTGGCTACCACCGGCGTTGTTCACCCAGCAGGTGATCTTGCCGAAGGCCTCGACGGTGGCGGCGGCGAGCCGCTCGATGGCGGCGCGGTCGAGCACGTCGGTGGGGACGGCGAGGCCGCGGGCGCCACGCGCCTCAATGCCCTCAACGACGCGGGCGAGGTCGTTCTCGCGGCGTGCGGCGACCACCACATCGGCGCCGGCATCAGCCATCGCGAAGGCGATGCCCTCACCGATCCCGCGGCCTCCACCGGTGATCACACCCACTTGTCCGTCCATCCGAAAGTCATCCATCACGCTCACATCGCACCTCCGCATGCAGAGTACGGGGCGGTGGCGGGAAGCGCGATTGGGGTGGGTCTAGGCCTCGCGATCGGCGAGGCGCTGGCGCTGAAGCGCCTCGCGCTCGTCGATTCCCTCGGCGCTCATCCCGAAGATGTCGGGGGGCGACCAGCCGTTGAGGCCGGCGTAGGTGTCGATCTGGCTGCGGTGATGGACCTCGTGCTCGAGCAGCATCATGAGGACGCGCCAGCCGGCCAGCGTGGCATCGCCCTCGATGAGGGGGACGCGGCGCTGGAGCCACTCGTCGGGCGTGTCCTGAAGACGCGCCTGGAGCGCGGCGGCGCTCTCTTCGAGGGCGACCGCCCAGCGTTCGGGGGAGGAGGTGTCGGGCGGAGGCGGCATGATCCAGCCCTCATCGTGGTAGACGCCCACGAAAAAGCCGCGCGAGCGGGCGATGTGGGCGACGAGCTCGGGGATGTTCCAGGAGGCCTCGCCCTCGCCGGCGGGTGGTTTCCAGGCGGCGGCTTCGGGGGGAAGGGCGGTGACATCGCGCAGGGCGCGACGGTGGACGCCGTCGAAGTAGCGAAGGAAGCCGGCGATGGAGTCGATCACGAGACACCTGCCGTCGCATCAAAGATGGTGGTGTGCCGCATGCGAGCGAGGTCGCGGCCGTCGGACCCCCGCACGAGGCAATCGAACTCGACGATTGGGCGCCCCTTGCGCGCGTAGACGGCAACGCAGCGCCCGCCCGTGACGACCTCGCCGCCGGCCGGGGCAGGGGCGAGGAACTCGACCTCGCTGCGGGTGTGGATGGAGCTGGTGATCGCGAAGTTGTGGCGCATGAGCGCCTCCGCGCGCGCCACCAGCCAAGCGGGGTGGAGGCGGGGCGTAGGGCCGGCGAAGCGGAGGTCGTCGGAGCGGTGGCTGAGCTGCATGTAGGCGCGCAGGGTCTCGGGGGAGGCGTCGACGGCCATGGGCCTCCAGTCGGCGCCGACAAGGGCGGAGTCGATGCGTAGCTCGGGCTGCGGGTCGGGGGAGGGGGCGGGGTCCATGCGGGCCGGGGGCGCGAATTCCGAGAGGGCAGCGTTCGCCCCAGTGCCCACTTCCCCCACGACGCAATCGACGCCAGCGGGATTGCTCATGCGGAGGGCGAAGGCGCCTCCGTCCTCGGGGGAGAGTGTGATGCGGACCTCATCGCCCGGGTAGACCGGCTGGCGGAAGCGGAAGCGCGCCCAACCGTGCTCGAGCCAGCCGTCGCCGAGGGTCTCGATGATGGCGGGCACGGCCCAGCCCCAGACGGTGGCCCCGCCGACAAGCGCCCCGTCGAAGCCCAGCGCCCGGGCGAAGTCGGTGCTGTGGACGGGGTTCGCCATGGTGGCGGGGTCATCCTCGTGGTCGAGAAAGGCCACGATGCTCCACTCGCGCGTATCCGCTGCGGTCATGAAGACACCTCCGGCGAGGAAGGGTAGCGGAAGCAGCCCGCGAACGAACGTCCTGTGGAAAGATGACATCCATCTGACGACAGCAAGAAGAAAGGGACACGATGGAGTACCGGAGAATGGGGCGCACGGGGCTGCGCGTCTCGACGATCTGCCTGGGAACGATGACGTTCGGCTTTCAGACCGACCAGCCGGCGGCGCACCGCATCATGGACGCCGCCTGGGATGCGGGGGTGAACTTCCTCGACACCTCGGACGTGTATCCAATGGGCAGTGAGGACACAGGTACCACCGAGGAGATCGTGGGCGCCTGGCTGCAGCGGATGCCCCGCGATCGTGTGGTGGTGGCGACGAAGGCGCGGGGGGCGACAGGAGATGGTCCGAACGACGTGGGGCTTTCGCGACAGCACATCCTGAGCGCGGTCGACGCCAGTCTGGAACGTCTAGGGACGGACCACATTGACCTGTACCAGACGCATTTCCCCGATCCCAGCACGCCGATCGACGAGACGCTGAAGGCGCTCGACGACCTCGTGCGCTGGGGGAAGGTGCGCTACATCGGCTGCTCGAACTACCAGGCCTGGGAGCTGGCGCAGGCGCTGGGGGCGAGCGAACGGCTGGGAATCGCGCGGTACGACTGCGACCAGCCTCGCTACAACATTCTCTACCGCGAGATCGAGAACGAGTTGCTTCCGCTCTGCCGGGCGGAGGGGGTCGGCATCATCGCCTACAACCCGCTGGCGGGAGGCATGCTGACCGGCAAGTACGCCGGCACCGAGGATCTGCGCGAGCAGACGCGCTTCACGCTGGGCAACGCCGGGCCGCGCTATCGCGCGCGTTACTGGGACGACGTGCAATTCCAGGAGGTCGAGCGGCTGCGGACGTACTTCGGGGAGCGTGACACCTCCCTGACGCACGCGGCGATCGCGTGGGTGATCGCGCAGGACGGCATTACCTCCGCGATCGTGGGGGCGAGCCGGCCGGAGCAGATCGAGGAGTCGGTCGGCGGGGCGGACCTGACGCTGACCGAGGACGACCTCGCATTCTGCGACGACGCCTGGTTCAACCTCCCGCGGAAGCGCGACCGGGCAGTCGCGCTGCGCTGACGCTACGGGAACTTCGTGCGGGCCACCCGGAGGCGGATGAGCACCTCGTCCCGTCCCAGGAGGGCGACGGAGTCGAAGAGGGGGATGCCGCGCGGCGACCCCATGATGGCGACGTAGAGGACGGAGACGAACTTCCGCAGCTTCAAATCGAGCGTGTCCTGCAAGCCGCGAAGGGCGGCCTCAACGGGTTCGAGCCCCCAGTCGCCTGGTTCGATGGCCAGGACGGCGTCAATCGCCTCATCCAGGGTGAGGCCAGCGAGTTCGATGTCGCCCTTGATGCGCTCGGTGAGCAGCTCGGGGGGGTAGTCGGGGCGATCCCCGAACATGAAGCGCGCGAGCCCGGCCACCTCATCGAGACGCGCGACGCGCTCCTGGAGGAGGGGCGCGAGGGCTGTCACGAGGTCGGCATCGAGGGGGCGGGGGATGCCGGCGGGGAGGTCGCGGTCGAGCCACTCGGCGACCAGCGCGCGCCAGGCGTCGGGGGTGAGGGCGCGGATGTAGTGGCCGTTGAGGGAGTCGAGCCGTTCCGTGTCGAAGAAGGCGGGGTTGGGGACGACGCGGTCGAGGGTGAAGGCGCGGATGAACTCCTCGCGCGTGACATGCGTCGTCTTGTCGTCGAGCGACCAGCCGAGGAAGGCGAGGAAGTTGAGCATCGCCCCGGGAAGGTAGCCACGGTCGCGGTAGTCGAGGGCGGCGACATCGCCGGCGCGTTTCGAGAGCTTCTTCCCGTCCTGGTCGACGAGCACCGGAAGGTGGGCAAAGTGGGGGGCGGGCCAGTCCATCGCCCCGTAGAGCTGGAGGTGCTTGGGAGCGCTCGCAAGCCACTCCTCGCCACGGATGACATGCGTGATCTCCATGTCGTGGTCGTCCACGAGCATGGCGAGGTGATAGGTGGGGAAGCCGTCGGTCTTGACGATGACGAAGTCGTCCTGGAGTGCGTTCTGGAAGGTGACATCGCCCCGGATGAGGTCGTGGAGGGTGGTAACACCGGTGCGATCCATGCGGAAACGCACGACGAAGGGTTCGCTGCGGGCGCGCTCGTGGGCTTCGTCACCGGGGGTGGCGCGGCAGCGGCCGTCGTAGCCGGGAGCCAGGCCGTCCTTCTGCTGGTCCTTGCGGAGCTGGGCGAGGCGTTCGGAGGTACAGAAGCAGCGGTAGGCGCGACCACGAGCGCGCAGCTCATCGGCGGTGGCCTGGTACTTCTCCAGCCGCTCGGACTGCGTGTACGGACCGTGGGGACCACCGATGTCGGGGCCCTCGTCCCACTCGATACCGAGCCAGCGCAGCCCTTCGTAGATGTTCTCGACGGAGCCCTCGACGTAACGGCTCTGGTCGGTATCTTCAATGCGAAGGATGAATTGCCCGCCGTTCGCCTGGACGAAGGCCCACGCGAAGAGGGCCGTGCGCAGGCCGCCGATGTGCAGCTCGCCGGTGGGGCTGGGGGCGAAACGGGTGCGGACGGGTCCGCTCATGCGACCTCCTCGGTGCGGGTGGGGGCGACGGCCTCGGCGTAGGGCACTGCCTGCGCGGCGAAGCCGGCGTCGTCGATGGCGGCGAGCATGTCGCCGGGGAGGGGCGCGGTGACGGTCAGTTCGCCGCCGCGGGGGTGGGGCACGGTCAGGCGCCAGGCGTGGAGGAGGTGGCGGGGGCCGGGACCGCGCCCGTAGAGCTCGTCGCCGCTGATGGACGCGCCGATGGCGGCCAGATGGACGCGGATCTGGTGGGTGCGACCGGTGAGGGGCTTCGCCAGGACGAGGGAGCGTTCGCGTCCGGCGGCGAGCACCTCGTACTCGGTACTCGCGCTGCGACCGGAGGCCGTCACGGCCATCCGGCGGCGATCGGCGTGGCTGCGCCCGAGGTCGGCTTCGATCACGGCGCGGTCGCGCTGGGGGATGCCGTCGCAGAGGGCGAGATACTGCTTGTTGGTCTCACGGGCCTCGAAGGCGGCGCTGAGGGCCGTCTGGGCGGCCGGCGTCTTGGCCAGCAGGAGGACGCCGCTCGTGTGCTTGTCGAGGCGGTGTACGATGCCGGGCCGCTCGACATCGAAGACGGCCGCTTCCACAGGGCAGTGCTCGACGAACCAGGCGGCGACGCTGGTGGCGCCGGGCTCGGCGGGGGCGTCGTGGACGAGCAGGCCCGCGGGCTTATCGATGGCGAGGAGGTCGTCGTCCTCGTAGAGGACCGGCAGCGAGAGACCGCTCGGCTCAACCTCGCGGGGAGTGTCGGGAAGGGTGACCGCCACCTGTGCGCCACGCCCGACGTGCGTCGATTTGCGGGCCGGTGCGCCATCGACGAGCACATGGTCGTTGGCGATGAGTCGCTGCACGCGGGAGCGGCTGAGGTCGGGGAAGGCGGCGGCGAGCACGGTGTCGAGGCGGCCCTCCTCGGTCACGAGGAGCTGTCGCCGTCTTCCAGGCCCGTCTGCGTCTGCGTTACGAGTGCCCATACGAGGATGATGACACCGATCGTAATAGCGGAGTCGGCGACGTTGAAGGCGGGCCACTCGGGGAACTTGATGAAGTCGACGACCTCGCCATCGCCGACGCGGTCGATCAGGTTGCCGATCGCGCCCCCGAGCATGAGCGCCAGACCGGCGCGAACGAGCGGGCTCGCCATGCCGGGGTTGAAGAGATAGACGAGGATGAGGGCCACCCCAACCACGCTGGCGACCACGAGCAGCGATCCCGCCCCTTCAAGGATGCCGAAAGCCGCGCCCGTGTTGGTGAAGTGCACGATGCGAACGTTCCAGTCGGGGTCGGGCCAGGCGTCGCCGCGGTCCAGCCTCGTGCGGATGATCCACTTCGTCACCAGGTCCCCGACGACGATGGCGACGGCGACGCCAAGGAAGGCGTAGTCGGCGCGGCTGAGGCGGGGGAGGGCGAAGCGGGGCACGGGGCCATGATAGGGGGAGCTTGGGCACCGCTCCCGCCGTCCAAGAAAGTCAGCGTGTAGCATTTGCGGGCGTGACCAGCTCCGCTATTCCCCGAGCAATAAACTTCCTACACGAACTCAAGGGCGGCATTTCGGAGCCATGCGTATTCGAGTGCTCGGACGGCGAGGAGCGAGTACTCAAGTTTCGGAACCGAGCGACGAAGGGAGCTTTGGCCTCCGACTGGATCGGAGCGCTGCTGGCCACTGAGTTCGGCGTCCGTAGCCCAGCCCCGCGGCTTGTGCATCTGGACCAAAATGCAATCTCCACGATGCAGCCACGAGTCGCGGCCAATGCGCGCCCCGGCTACGCCTTCGGGGCAGCGTACTTGCCGTCCGCGCAGAACATCACCGGCATCAGGGGTATTACCACGTGCGCGAATCACGCCGACGTGCTGGGACGTTTGGCCGTTCTCGACACATGGATTGGGACGGAGGACCGCCTTCGCCCAGACGGTGTCTGGAACCTCTTGTCGGAGACAGACCAAGGCTCGCTGCCGCAGCTCGTGGCCATCGACTTTGGTATGGCCTTCGCGGGCGCCCTCGTACCGCTAGTCGGTTTCTCTGGCTATTTTCCGACGGAGCTCGTGTGCCCAATGGAGGCCAGACCCCTCATTGACCCACACGCCGCGACCGAATCCCTGACCCGCGCTAAAGGGATGACTGAGGCGGAGATAATCACCCTGGTGGAGACGACGCCCGAGACATGGCTTACCGCCGACCAGCGTGGCCGCGTGATAAGGTTCCTACTCGGGCGACGCAATGAACTCGGCGCCTCACTGGCGGAACTGGAGGTGGGCGCGTGAACGACCGCTTTGCCTACTCAGTGATTCGTTATGTCGGTGACCCAGTGCGGGGTGAGGGCGCGAACATCGGCGTGGCTGTCGTCTCGCCTGATGGGGATGCCCGCGTCAAGACCGACCCCTCGGCCACACTACGACTGAGACGCATGTGGCCCCAAGTCAACCGTCGTGCTGTAAACACCTTCATTCGAGACGTTGAGCATCGAGTAGCAGCTCTGCATCAGATGCGGCTCGAAGAGGCAGGAAGCGGCAGCCCAAGCGGAGTGGCCGATGTGCTTGCCGCCCTCTCTGAACTCTCGGTCAACGAAGTACAACTTTCGTCACCGAGCTACTACCGCGGCGATGACATTGAAGAGGTATCTGATGCCTTGTTCAAACGCTTTGTCCGGATTCCCCGGAGGCCACAGTCCAAGGGACGCTACCTTACCAGGGCTACTCTCCGAGATATGATTCAGGGCATCCTCGCAGAGTGGGCCACCTCTAGGAACCTCACTGTTGAGAGTGATGCTGAAATTGAGGGAAGATTCGCACCGCATAAGGTTGACCTAGTAGTCAGAAAGAATGGCGAGCCCGACTTGATCTTGCTCGCACTTCCACTCCGATCCAAGGAAGCTCCGTTGATTCGAGATAGTTTACCAGCAGCAGTGACCGACCTTCGGGCATCCCTTCCAGAGACAAGATTCTGGGCAGTGCACCCAGATACCGCAGATAGTGACCTGTCCAAGACGCCGGCGAGCCTAGACGCCGATGGAACCCATCGGTTCCTATCCACGACCGAGGGGCTTGACACCTTCTCAATCTCCAAGCTCAGAGACCGGCTCGACAAGCACTACTCCTCAGCGCAGACAGCACCCACAGCGCGGTAGGAAGAGGTTCGCCACTCGCGAGCGTTGACGCGCCCTCCCCGCCCACCTAGGCTGCGCGCGCTATGGCGAAACACCTTGAGGGAAAAACAGCGATCGTGACGGGTGGGGCCGGGGGCATGGGCTCCTGGATCTGCAAGATATTCGCGGAGCAGGGCGCCAGGGTCATCGTGGCCGACACCGGGGCGGACGTGGAGGGGCGGATGGGCGTCGACCCGAGCCGTGTCAACGCCGTGGTCGAGGAGATCACGGCGGCGGGCGGGGAGGCCGTCGCCGCCATCGGGGATGTCTCCGAGATGGACGTGGCGGAGGGGCTGGTTCGCACCGCGCTGGAGCGATGGGGCAAGCTCGACATCCTCGTCTGCGCCCACGGCATCCTGCGCGAGCGGATGATCTTCAACATGACCGAAGACGAGTGGGACAGCTCGGTGAAGTCGCACCTGAAGGGCTGTTTCGCGCCCACCAAGTTCGCCTCCATCCACTGGCGGCAGGAGCGGCAGGGCGGGCGCCTCATCTACTTCACCTCGGGGGCGGGCATCCGCGGGGCCGCGGGGCAGCCAAACTACTCGGCGGCGCAGCAGGGGAAGACCGGGCTGATGCTCTCCTGCGCGCAGGCGCTGAGTCGCTACGGCGTGACCGCGAACTGCATCTCCCCCTCGGCCTCGACGCGTATGACCGACCGTGGTCTGGGCGTGGAGCGCGAAGGCTCGGCGCCGAGCCTGTCGGCGGAGGGCACGGCGCTGGACCCGAAGAACGTCGTCCCCGCGATCGTCTACCTGGCCTCGGACGAGGGCGGGAGCGTGACCGGGCGTGTCGTGGGCACGACGGGGCATGAGTTCGTGGTCTGGCGAGAGCCGTTCCAGGACCAGTCGATCTACTCGCAGGCGCCGTTCTGGGACATCGACGAGCTGTTCGAGCAGATGCCGCGCACGCTCGCGACCGGCGACCTGACACCGCCCGAGCCGGCGTTCCCGTAGGGGCAGGAGGAGCACAGCAATGGCGAGGCATCTCGAAGGCAAGACCGCGATCGTCACGGGCGGGGCGGGTGGCATCGGCAGCTGGATCTCGAAGCTATATGCGGAGAACGGGGCGAAGGTGATCGTGGCCGACACGGGGGCGGACGTGGAGGGGCGGATGGGGCTCGACCCCAGCCGCGTGAACGCCGTCGTCGACGAGATCACGGCGGCCGGCGGGGAGGCCGTGGCCGCCATCGGCGATGTCTCGGAGATGGACGTGGCGGAGGGGCTCGTGCGCACGGCGCTGGAGCGCTGGGGCAAGCTCGACATCCTCTGCTGCGCCCACGGCATCCTGCGCGAGCGGATGATCTTCAACATGACCGAGGACGAGTGGGACGGCTCCGTGAAGTCGCACCTGAAGGGGTGCTTCGCGCCGACCAAGTTTGCCTCCATCCACTGGCGGCAGGAGCGGCAGGGCGGGCGCGTCATCTACTTCACCTCGGGGGCGGGCATTCACGGCAGCAGCGGCCAGCCGAACTACTCGGCGGCGCACGCGGGCAAGCTCGGGCTGATGCGGGCGAACGCGCGCGGGTTGATCCGCTACGGCGTGACCAGCAACTGCATCGCACCCGGGGCCTCGACACGCATGACCGATCGGGGCCTCGGCCTGGGCCAGGAGGGGCGGCCGCCGAGCGAGTCGGCGGCAGGGACCGCGCGCGACCCCAAGAACGTCGCGCCGATCGCGGTGTGGCTGGCGTCGGATGCGGGCGGGGTGGCGAACGGGCGCATCTTCGGGGCACGCGGACACGTCATCACGCTCTACAGCGAGCCGGAACGGGAGCGCACGCTGCGCTTTGAAGACCCCTTCATCGACATCGACACGCTGTTCGAGCTCTGGCCGCAGACGCTGGGATCGGAGCCGCTCGAGAGGACGCAGGCTTGGACCTAGACGCGAGGCAGCTCGCGGACCGGCAGGCGATCGTCGAAGTAATCGACCGCTACGCGACCTCGCTCGACGCCAAGGACTACGAGCGCTTCAAGACGTGCTTCAGCGAGGACGCGGTCGTGCACTATTCGGACGACCTCGTGGGTCCGGAGCCGACGGCGGCATACGCCGAGTCGGTGCTGGCGCGGTACGCCTTCACGCAACACCTGCTCGGGAACTACGAGATCACGCTCGACGGCGACCGGGCCTCCGCGCGCACCTACATGCACGCGAGCCACGTCACGTCGGAGGGCGAGATCTGGGTCGTGGGCGGGACGTACATCGACCGCTTCGAACGGCGCGACGGCGACTGGAAAATCGTCGAGCGCGCGCTGGAGGCGAAGTGGTCGGAGCGGCGCACGATCTCGGCGTAGCATTCGCGAAAACTTAACGACAACCACAGCGACAACACCGAAAGGAACGGCCATGAGCAAGGAGATCGACCTTCAGGGCAAGGTGGCGCTCGTCACCGGGAGCGGCCAGGGAATCGGGAAGGGCATCGCGACGGTGCTCAGCGAGTGCGGCGCGACAGTCGTCGTCTCGGACCTGAATCCCGACACGACGGCGGCGACGGCGGCGGAGCTGGGGGCGGCGGCGCTCCCGCTGAACGTGACCGACCAGGACGCGTTCGACGCGGCCATCGACCAGATCGTGTCGGACCACGGCAGCCTCGACATCCTCGTGAACAACGCGGGCGTCTACCGCGAGTACGGCGGGGGGATCGCAGACATCACGCCGGAGATGTGGCGTGTCCTCTGGTCGGTAAACGTCGACGGCGTGTTCTACGGGTGCCAGGCAGCGGCGCGCGTGATGATTGCGGCCGGAAACGGCGGGCGCATCGTCAACATCGCCTCGACGCAGGCGGTCTCGCCGGGCGTGGGCGTGACCTACGACGGCTCGAAGGCAGCGGTCCTGCAGATGACGCGGGCGCTGGCGCTGGAGCTGGGGCGCACCGGCATCACGGTGAACGCGGTGGCGCCGGGCGCGACCTGGGTGAATCCGGGCGACCCACCCCCGCTCAACCCGAACGCGACGATCACGCTCACGGGCAACGGGCTCGCCGATGCGGTGACGAGCCGGATCGCGCGCATCCCGCTGGGGCGCTGGGCAAAGCCAGAGGAGATCGGGAACGCCGTGGCGTTCGTCTGCTCGCCGCTGGCGGACTACATCAACGGCATCTACCTGAACGTCGACGGGGGCTGGCTGACGGAGTAGCTCCGGGGCTTAGTAGGGGGAATCGCAGTGAATGAAGATAAGGCAGCTGCCATCAACAACGTTGTTGCCAAGCTGGATGGGATGGACAGATCAGTTATAGCGAGAAAGGAGATCAAAGAACTACCGGACATTCTCTGGGAAGACGAATTACCCGAAAGAATCGTTGCAGGAACGTACAACAACGGCTGGGGTATTCTATGTGCCACCAATCAGCGGCTGCTGTTCGTCGATAAGGGATAGCTTTTTGGCCTCAAAGTGGAGTCATACGTCTATGAGGCAATTTCTTCAGTTGAATCAAAGAGCGGCCTACTCTGGGGCTCGGTAAAGGTGTATGCCTCTGGCAATAACGAGGACTTTGAGCACGTCAACAATCGGCAAGCTCATGCATTCGCTCAATACGTGCGCGAGAAGATCTCGAAGTCAAGGACACCAACCGCGCCACCCATCCAGCAAGGGGCGTCATCTGTCTCTGTGGCTGAAGAACTGACGAGGCTCGCTGACCTGATGGAGCGCGGCATCCTCACAAAGGAGGAGTTCGACCAGCAGAAGGCCAAGCTGCTGGCCTAGACGTCACGGCAGCCGCAGCAGGTGGTTGCCGCCCTCGACGGGGATGACCTGGCCGGTAATGTCGCTGAAGAGGTCGCTGGCGACCGCCAGCGTGACGTCGGCGCAGTCGTCGACGGTGGTGATGCGGCCGAGGGGCGTCTGCTCGATGAAGGCCTTGGCGCCGGGGGAGTCCTCGGGGAGCTCGACGCGGGCCTCGTCGATGGGCGTTCCGCCCCCGTAGTTGTTCATGGCGGTGGGGACGAAGCCGGGGGCGACGGCGTTTACACGCACCTGGTCGGGGCCATACTCGCGGGCGGCGATCTTGGTGGCGAAGTTGATGGCGGCCTTGGCGGCGGAGTAGGGCGTCAGCCCGATGGGGATGGAGATAGCGGTGCTCGACGTTATGTTGATGAGCGAGCCACCGCCTGTGGCGGCCATGGCGTTCCCCATGTGCTTCATGAAGTAGATGAAGCCGAAGTACTGGATGTCGGCGACCTCGTGCAGCTCTACCGGGGTGATGTCGCGGATCATGTTGAAGCGGACGATGCCGGCGGAGTTGACGGCGATGTCGAGCGTGCCCCACTTGTCGATGGCGGCGTCGGCGAGGGACTTGAGGTCGTCGTAGTCGCGGCCGTCGCAGCGGATGGGGGTGGCGCCGGTCTGGCTCGCGAGCTTCTCGAGGTTTTCCTGGCGGCGGGCGGAGACGATGATCTCGGCGCCGTGCTCGGCGAAGCGCTCGGCGATGGCCCAGCCGATGCCACTCGAAGCCCCCAGGATGACCGCCTTCTTGCCCTCGAGGAGTCCCATGTCAATCGCCCCCTGCCCGAAACGCGGGCCACGGCGGGCAGTCTACGGCGAGGGCCTGTAAGGGGTCAGGAGGCGTCGGGGTGGAAGATGGGAGACACGAGGCATGGGAGAATACGCCAGTGAGCGATCAAGAGAGCCAGCTCTACAACCCGCTAGACCGGACACGACTCGGCGAGAGCATTGTGACCGCGCTGTTGAAACAGCCTTGCAGACCCTTGCCACCGGACAAGCCCTTCCAAGGGGTAGGCATCTATGCTCTGTACTACCAAGGGGGCTTCCCAGCGTACGAGCCGATTAGCTCTCCCGGCTGCGACACGCCCATCTAGTAGGCAAGGCAGAGCCGCGTGGTCGCAGAACGGGGCTGCAACAGCCGGAGGCACTCTCGAGCCGTCGGCTGTACGGTCGCCTGACTCAGCACGCTAGATCTGTCAACCTAGCCTCAAACCTCCGTCTGCAAGATTTCCGATGCCGGTACCTCCTTGTCGAGGACCTGTGGATACCCCTTGGCGAGACGCTCCTCATCGGACGCTTTCGGCCTCTGTGGAACGTCGTCGTGGAAGGATTTGGGCTGAACGCTCCAGGGAGGCGTCGCCACGGCGGGGAACGCTCAGACTGGGATGAACTGCACCCAGGGCGTCCTTGGCGGGATCAGATGGTCCAGAAGCGACAGCCCGAGGAAATCATCGAGGAGATCCGGGCACACTTGGAGGAGCGGGCGGGCTAGCTTGCCGCCACCACCGAGTCGTCCAGTTCAGCCTCAGCCTTGGCCCGCGCAAGGCATTCAGCCACGCGGCTCGCTAGCGCTTCCCCGACCTTGACGGGCACCGCATTGCCCAGCTGGCGCATGATCTCGGTCCACGGCCCGCTGAACTTGTACTCGTCAGGGAAGGTCTGTAGCCGGGCACCTTCTCTACCCGTGAAGTACCGAACAGCCCCATCCGGCTCTCGCAGCATGTTCTCCCCGCCGGGCACTCCATGGACCCCAGCCTTTAGCGTCTTTGCTGGTTCATCCAATGGCGATCCCGTGTGCCCCGGATATGATCGGGCGCCGGGATTACCAACATGGTTCGGGAACAGGATGTGTTCGCGGTAGTCCACTGGCTCTGGCAGGCCACGCAAGGCATCGCGTACAGTCCTCCACCGGTACTCGGGAGGCCTGGGCCATGCCGTCAGTCGCGAAATAGTAGAGCGAAGGGTCTCCGGTGGTAGCTGAGCCGGCAGCTCATGCTCCCGCCAATAGGATCCATCGACATACTGCGCATACAGGAGGGCATCGCGAGAGTGCGTCGGCTCAAGATGGTCCCACCGAATGCCCAAGTCCCTTCGAAACGCAATCACGAAGACGCGTTCGCGACGCTGCGGGATACCCAGATTCGCCACATTGATCAGCTGGTGCGTTACGTCGTAGGAGAGTTCGCCGTCCCCCGCACCCTGCATGACGTCGCCCGCAAGACGGGCACCGTGGGTGTGCCAGCCCTCGCCCTCCCTGATCACCCGCTCCGGTAGCTCCAACTGTCGGAGAACATAGTCAAAATAGGGGCGGAAGCTCGGCCGGATCAGGCCTCGGACATTCTCGATCAAGATCGCTCGCGGCCGGAGTTCCCGCACCGCCCGGAGAACCTGCGGAAACATGTTCCTGCTGTCCTGATCGCCCGCGTGCTTGCCACCAAGCGAGAAGGGCTGGCACGGAGCTCCCGCGGCCAAGAGGTCGACCAACCCCGCATGGGGCTCATAGTCGAGCCAAGCCACATCCTCCCAGAGGACGTTCCAGTTCTCCATCTCGCGGACCCGGCGACGGTTGTCCTTCAGTGTGGCGACTGCATGCCTGTCGATGTCCACAAGGAGGTCGTGCACAAAGCCAGCTCGCGCTATTCCCAAGGCTAGCCCGCCTGTGCCCGTAAACAGCTCAATCGACCGGAGAATCGTCATCGAGAAAAGCCCTGATGCGCTCTGACAGTAGAGCAGTTTCCGCCAACTCGCACTCCCACACGATAAGACACTCCCATCCCATTCGTCGCACTTCGGCCTGATTGGCTAAGTCTCGTTGCCGATTGCCTTCGAGCTTAGGCAGCCAGAAGTCGAGCCTTGATTTCGGCAACCGGGCATTCTTGCAACCGGGATGCCGGTGCCAAAAGCAACCATGCACCCATATAACCTTAAGACGTCCCGGAAATGCAACATCGGGCCTGCCGGGCACCTTCCCGTACTGGAGGCGATATCTGTAGCCGAGACCCGTCAGGAGGCGCCGCAAGGCGCGTTCGGGTCCGGTATCCCTGTTGCGGATTCGCGCCATCCGCTCGCTGCGCTCCGCCGGGGAAAGAGTATCGGCACACATGGCTGGCCTAGAACTCAAACTTGCTGACGGACACCAGCCTACTCCCTGGAAGCCGGGTAAGGGGTCAGGGGCCGGCGGGGTGGAAGATGGCCTCGATGGGGCGGTCGAAGAGGGCGGCGATGCGGAAGGCGAGGGGGAGGCTGGGGTCGTACTTGCCGGTCTCGATGGCGTTGACGGTCTGGCGGCTGACACCGAGCTCTTCGGAGAGGTCGGCCTGGGTCCAGCCGCGCTCGGCGCGGAGGTCGCGCAGGGTGTTCTTCACAGCCAGCGTTTCCTCGCCAGGAAACCGCCGATGATCCAGAGCGTCGCCATGACCGGCCACACGAACCACCAGTTGATGCGCGGCACTCCCGCGAAGTCCAGGAAGCCGTAGGTGAAGGTAACGAGGGCGGTGCCGGCAAAGGCGAAGGAGAACGCCTCGAGGGCCATGCGCTGATGGAGTTCATCCATGCGCCGGTAGTAGCGCACGTACGCCACGACTGTAAAAGCCCAGGGAATCATTGGCGTGGGGGCGACGGCGTATCGCCAGGCCGCGTCTGGGTAAGTTTTGAGGACAGTGATTACGGCGGCGAGAAGCCCTGAGTAGGCGATGAAGGCAACCCACACCCAGCGGTTATAGCGTCGTTTGGCTGCGTCCTGGTCGATTGACATGGTGGCCTCCTTCACAGCCGGCGGCGCCTGACGAGCAACTCACAGATGAGCCAGAGGGAGCCCATCAATGCCCACACCCAGGTCCAGTTGATGCGGGGGAGCCCCAGCTCCGCCTGGTCGAGGAAGCCGTAGGTAAACGTGATGACGGCGGTCCCAGCGAAGGCCAGGGCGATCGCCTCGATGGTGATGCGCTGCTGGAGTTCGTCCCTGCGGCGGTGGAAGCGCAACGCCGCGACGACCATGAGGACGGCGGGGATTACGGGTAGGAGGGCGATGACGTAACGCCAGGCTGCGTCCGGGTTCGCGTCGACGACGAAGTCGACGAGGTAGAGGGACGCCCCGTAGGCAACGCCAGACGCGAGGAATTCGCGGTAGTAGCGTCGTACGGCGGCGTGCTGGTCGACTGACATGGCGCCCTCCGGAGTCAAGGGTGCTTGACACGCCCCGCGCTGTCAAGTTTCCTTTACACAACGGAGTGGCGAACGTGACCACGGCGACCATCGCCGCCTGTGCAAACGGGGTAGACTGCGCCCGCACTCTTATGGACGGTGGTTTCGCCCAATGAAGATCGGACTCTGCCTGCCCCAGCTCAACCCTCACGCGGACCGCACGGCGGTGAAGGGATTCGCCCAGAACGCCGAGGCCGCGGGCTTCGATTCGCTCTGGGTGCAGGACCACTTCATGGTCCCGGAGGACCCGCAGGTCGGGTACGCGGGTGGGCCCACAGAGAACAAGATGCCCGACCCGTACCGCTGCATGCTCTCGCCCATCGAGGTGCTGGCGTTCGTCGCGGCGGTGACGGATCGGGTGCAGATCGGCACCTCCATCCTGGTGACGGCCTACTACCGCCCAGTCCTGCTGGCGAAGCGTCTGGCCACGCTCGACATCCTCTCAGGCGGGCGCGTGGTCGCGGGCCTGGGGCTCGGCTGGAGCAAGGACGAGTACGACCACATGGACACGCCCTTCACGCAGCGCGGGGCGCGGATGACGGACTTCATGCGGGCGCTGAAGGCGTGCTGGCTGCCGGACCCGGTCGAGTACCACGGCGAGTTCTTCGACGTGCCCAAGTGCGACACCTCGCCGAAACCGCTGCAGCGCAACGCGGCGGGCGAGCCGCAGGTCGAGATCGCCATGGGCGGCGGCGGGAACCCGCAGGGTCAACGGCGCCTCGCCGAGCTGGCGGACGGCTGGAACCCCGCGGGCGCGCCTCCGGCGATGGTGATGGCGGGCCTCGCGGCGCTGAACGAGATGGCGGCGGGCTACGGCCGCGGGCCGCTCAAGAACTACATGCGCATCTTCGCCAACCCCACCATGGAGGGCATTGAGCCCTGGCACGGCGGCTTCTTCGGCCCGATGTCGTGGAGCGGCACGGCCGAGGACATGAAGCCAAAGGTGGAAGAGGCTCGCGACGCGGGCATCGAGCACATCATCATCGAGACGGGTTTCTGGGAGCCGTGCCCGAGCTCCCAGAACTGGATCGACCAGGTCGACTTCTTCGCGCCGCTCGTCGAAGTAGCGCACGGCTAGACCGCGGGAGCGGGCGAGGAGATGCAGCCATGAGCCGGTACGGGTTGACCAACTTCGACGAGCACCCGGTGCACCAGATCACGGAGGCGTTCGGGTCCGTGATGGCCAGCGACAAGCACTGGAACGACGGGCACTACATCTGCCTGTGCGACACGGAGGGCAAGATCCAGCTCATCGGGCTGGTGCGGCTCTACACCAATAACGACGTGATCGACGGGTTCCTGTGCGTGCGTCACAAGGGGAAGCAGCACAACATCCGCCTCTCGCGGCGGCTGCGGACGGACATCAACACGAACGGCATCGGGCCGCTGCGCATCGACATCGTCGAGCCGATGCAGACGGTGCGGCTGGTGCTGGAAGACAACGAATACGGCATCTCCTGTGATCTGACCTGCCGCTCGACGGCGGTCCCGTACGAGGACCAGCCGACGTACACGCGCCAGGACGGGCGCTTTGTCGCCTCGCGGGCGGTGTATGAGGTCGTGGGCACGGTCGAAGGGACCGTGACGGTGGCGGGCGAGACCTACACGGCCACGCCGGACAAGTGGTTCTTCTTCCGCAATCACTCGTGGGGGTCGATGCCCGGCCGGGGCGGCCCGCGCGAGCACGGCGCTCCCTCGGCGCACCGTCAGGAGCGCACACAGGCGCTGCGCCAGTGGGTGCTGTTCCGCATGCCCGACCACGGCGGCTTCTACCAGACGATGGACAAGAACGACGGGGAGCGCATCCAGCAGGAGGGCGCGATCCTGCTCGCCGACTCACAGCTGGGCGTCACGGAGATCGAGCACGACCTTGAGTTCTATCCCGACGGCCCCAAGCGGGTGAAGTCGGGGCGCTTCAGCCTGACGGACGAGACCGGCGAAAAGCGCGAGTACGAGTTCGAGGACCTGGGCTGGGTCTACTGCCAGGGCGGGGGCTACTTCGGTGGCTTCAACGACGGCCTGGGACAGGGCGTCTGGCGCGGTGAGTATCATGTCGAGGGCGAGGTCTGGGACGCTTCCCACCCGCAGAAGATCGTCGAGGCAGACGGTACGGAGCGTGAGTTCGACCACGCCTGGGCGGAGAGTTTCACCCTGCTGCGGAGCGGCGACGACGTGGGTCTCGCGCACCTCGAGGCGGTCGTTTTTGAGTAGCGGACCCGAGGGGGACGCGAACAGTCGCATGGAGGGATGGCGATGAAGGCGCTTGTATTCGGCGGCTCCACGTTCGTGGGGCTTCGCACCGTGCGGGAACTGGCCGCGCGCGGTCACGAAGTGACAGTGCTGAACCGCGGCGTGACCTCGGTGGACCTGCCGCCGGGGGTCGAGCGAGTGGTCGCCGACCGTACGGACAACGACTCGATGAAAGCCGCGCTTGGCGGACGCCAGTGGGACGCCGTCTTCGACATCTCCGGGTTCGTGATGGTAGCGGGGAAGTCGGACCTCGACTTCCTCATCGAGATGCTCGACGGGAACATCGGGCACTACGTCTACTGCAGCTCGATCATGTGCTACAAGGGCTCGGGCAACATGCCCTGGCCGGAGACGAACGCCTATAACGACGACCCGAAGGACACCTACGGCGGCTTCAAGGCGTACACGGAGAAGCGGCTGTTCGAGCAGCACCGGAAGACGGGCTTCCCCGTGACGGCGGTGCGGCCGGCGGCGATCTACGGGCCGAACAACAACATCTACGACATGGAGGCGCCGATGTTCCTGCGTCTCCGGCGGGGGCTGCCGATCCTGGTCCCGCACGAAGGGCTGGTGACCTGCTCTTACGGGCACGTGGACGATCTGGTGCGTTTCCAGATCGATGTCGCGGGGCAGGATGCAGCCAGGGGCGAGGCCTTCAACCTCACTAACGAGGGCGTGACGACGCAGTACTACGTCGAGACGCTGGCCGACATCGTGGGGAAGCCGGCTGACATCGTGTACGTGCCCGAGGACCAGATTCCGAATTGGGGGTTCAACTGGCGCCAACCGGGGCACAAGCCGGTGTACGGCCACCTCTTCGGGCGATTCCACCACTCCATCCTCAGCATCAAGAAGGCCGAAGAGCTGATGGGGTTCGAGAACGAGTACGACTTCCGCAGCGGCCACGCCCATACCTTCGAGTGGTTCATGGAAGAGGGCATGGACCGGATCGGGGAGAACCCCAAGGACCCGCTCTGGGGCGGCGGCTGGGACTTCGAGCGAGAGGCCGAGGCAGCGGCAGCGATCCGCGGCGGCTAGCGAGAACGGCATGCCGGAGGCAAAGCGACCAACGGTCGACGAGGTGCTCGTCGGAGCGCTGCACACGATCGAGAACCAGCTCCTCCCCAACCTGGAGGACACCTGGGCGCGGGCCGCGGCCAGCCAGCTCATGGGCACGCTGGAGTACGCCCGCGCGCTCATCGCCGGCGACGAGACGGTCGACGCGCAGATCGACGAGGTGGAGGCGGCTGTCGCGGGCCTGCTGCGCGACCATCCCGACCTGGAGGCCGTGCTGGAGGGGAGCGAGGGGGAGACGCGCGGCTTCACGGCGCTTGAGCAGGCGAGCCGCCTGCTGAGCCACGCGGTCGCGAACGACTCCGCGGCGGCGGACGCCATCCGCGCCGACCTGCGCCCGCTGATCGTGCGGCAGGCGACGGACAACCTGCAGGAAACGAGCACGATGCTAATGCGATTCGGGGGGACGCCACGCCGTGTTGAACGTTGAAGTCGCGCGACCGCGAATAGCGGACTACCTCTCCGCGAAGCTTCCATCGGACGAGGGGGTGGAGGTGGGACCGCTGGAGCGCATCACCATCGGGCATTCACGCGGCATGTTCCGCGTGAACGCCAGCTACCGGCATGGGGGCAAGGCGGTGGAGCGATCGTTCGCGCTGCGGGTGGAGCAGGCGGGCATGTTCGGGACGAACACGCTCGACGAGGTGCGCACAATGCGGTCGATGCGGGCCGCGGGATTCCCGGTGGCCAACATCCGCTGGGTGGAGTTCGACCCGGCCGTGGTGGGCACGCCGTTCTTCTTGATGGACTGGGTCGAGGGTAGCAGCGGCCCGCCGAACGAGGGCGCCCTGCGCGACTACGTGACCAAGCTCCACGGGCTGCACCAGATCGACTGGCGGGCGAAGGAGATTCCCTTCGCGCGCATCCCCTCGGTGCCGCTGGACGCAGTCCACCAGCAGGTCGACCGCTGGATGGACGTTCACCGCTGGGGCCGGGTGCTGCCCGAACCCCTGCTCGAGGAAGCAGCAACGTGGCTGAAGCGGAATGCTCCCGACAACCTGCATCTCACGCTGGTGCACGGCGACCCGGGGCCGCTGAACTTCATCCACAAGGGCGATGAGGTGCAGGCGTTCACCGACTGGGAGTTCTCACACATCGGCGACCCGGACGAGGACTGGCTCTTCCTGGGCGGGATGCGCGGTCGCGGCGTGATGGAGCCGCCGGCGTGGCGCGAGTACATCGCAGACGTGACGGGCCACGTGATTACCAGGGAGACGTGGGCCTACTGGGACGTCTTCAACCAGTTCAAGGGCGCCTGCGCCAACACGTCGGCGCTGCGCATCTTCATCACAGGGGCGAACCCGGCGCCAAACATGGCGGCCATCGGGACGGCGCTGAAGCTTTCGATGGTCAACCACCTCTCGACTATCATCGGCATGTCGTACGCCCAGCAGGGCGAGTAAGGGAGACGCGAACAATGGCGGGACAGCAAGAGATCGACACGGCAATCGCCCTCTTCAAGGCGTGGAGCAGCGGCGACGCTGATGCGCCGGGGCCATTCATGACCGAGGACGCCATCCTGCGCGACATCGTCGCGGGCGAGGACAAGGTGGGCTGGCCCGACATCCGCAAGTTCTTCGCGGGAGGGCTCCAGGGCTCGCCCGACCTTGAGCTCATTCCCGGCAAGTTCTGGACCGCGGACGACGGTGTTGCATTCACGTGGCGCATGAGCGCGACCGTCACGAGTGACGCGTTCGGCGCGGCGCACAACGGCAAGCGCTGGTACTCAGACGGGATGACCTACCTGGAGTTCAACGACGAGGGCAAGGTGTCGCTGGAGGTGGACTACCACCACGGCGGCGCGATCATGCGCTCGCTGGAGAGCCAGTCGTAGCCCGCGGGCGCTAGCTGCGGGCCCGCTAGTGGCCCGCGGCCAGCGCGCTCTTCCAGGCCCGACCCCTGCTAGACGAGCCCGCTGCCGCGCAGGCGCGGGTCGAGGACATCGCGCATCGCGTCGCCGAAGAGGTTGAAGGCGAGCACGGTGGTGGAGAGGGCGATACCGGGGAAGATCAGCAGCCACCAGGCTCGCTTGAAGTGGGCGCGCGCATCAAGCGAGAGATCGATGCCCCAGGAGGCGGAACCGGGTTCGAGGCCGAGGCCGAGGAACGTCAGCCCCGCCTCAGCCAGGATGGCGGCGGGAACGAGGGCGCTGGCCACGATGATCACCAGCGGCGCAAGGTTCGGCAGGATGTGCCGCAACATGATGCGGAGCGAAGACGCGCCGAGGACCTGAGCCGCTTCCACGTACATCGAGTGCCGCTCCTGGATCACGTTCCCGCGGATGATGCGGGCCACGGCCGGCGACGAAGAGACGCCGATCACCAGCACGATGATCTCAAGGGAGCGACCCAAAAGCGTGGTGAGGATGAGGAGCCAGATGAGAGTGGGCAGGGAGAAGGCGATTTCGATTGCGCGGGAGATGACGGTGTCGGCAAGGCCGCCAAGGAAGCCGGCGACGAGCGCAAGCACAGTGCCAATGACAAGGCTGAGCGCAACAGCGCCGGCGCCAATCAGGAGCGCCGGACGCCCGCCATAGATCACCCTCGACCACATGTCCTGGCCGGTGCGATTCGTCCCAAGCCAATGGTCGCCTCCGGGCGAGAAGAGCAAATCGCGCCCGAATTCATGGGGTGAAACCGTGTTCCAGAAGGGAGCGAAGGCCGCCAGCACGGCGATGGCGATGATGATCAGGACCGCCACGAACCCCACTGGCTGCGTTCGTGCGAAATGCCAGACGGCGCCCCCGGATCGACCGAGGCGGCCGCGACTGTCCGTCAGTTGGTCTGCAGTTTCTGGCGCCATCTGCGCTGCCTGAAGACTCATCTGAATCGCGCCTCCATCATCGGTCTAGTAGCGAATCCGCGGGTCGACCCAGCTGTACATGAGGTCCACCACCAGGGTGATCAACATGAACCAGATCGCGAAGATGGTCGAAACCGAGAGGATGAGATTGAAGTCCCGCGCCGAGATGCCCTTGAGCAGGAACGCTCCCATGCCTGGGATGGCGAATATCTGCTCCATGATCACGTTTCCGGCCAGAATCGCACTGAACTGCAGGCCGAGAATCGTGAAGAGCGTCAGCATGGAATTCCGCATGACGTGCCGCATGACGACGGCGCGCTCGTACAGACCCTTGGCCCGAGCCGTGCGCACATGGTCGCTGTGGAGCATATCGAGCATGCTCGACCGCACGATGCGGGCGATATAGGCGCCAGCGGCGAGGGCGCTAATGGCAGCGGGAAGGGCGAGGACACGGAAGTGCCCAAGCGGGTCAGCGTTCAGCTTGACCCACTCCGGCGCCAGGTTGATCCCCCACCAGGTGGCGGGCATGATGATGACGACGGTGGCGATCCAGAAATTGGGCACGGAAAGGCCCAGGATCGCGGTGAATCGGGAGATGTAGTCCTCGACCTTGCTGGCTCTGATGGCGGAGACCACTCCCAGCGGCACGCCCAGGATGACGGCCATGACCATGCTCATGATGCCGAGCTGGATGGTGTTCGCCAGCCGCCCCCAAAGCTCGGTGTCGAGGTCTTTGCGCAGAAGGGCCGAGTAGCCGGGGTCGCCGGAGACGAAGTCGCTCAGCCACAGCCAGTACTGCTCGACCTTCGGCTTATCGAGGCCGAGCTCGCGCCGGGAAACCTCGAAGCACTCTTCGGAGAAGTTCCCCGCAGCCCCGCAGCGGGCGGTGCCGGCATCGCCGGGAAGCACACGCGTGAGCGTGAACACGATGACTGAGAGCAGCACCACGACAAACGGAATCTGGATGAGCCGTCTGGCCGCGTAGGCTCGCATCGCTTCCCCTCGGTCTCCTGGCTGTCGATAGGGATCAAGGGTGAGCCCGCCTGGGGCTCACCCCGATTCCGGTCTAGCTCAGCTCAGGATCGAGCCAGATGTTCTGCTGGCGGATGAAGCCCTCTGATGCGTTCCCCAGCGAGGCATCAAAGATGTCCACGTCCTTCACACGCTCCCGGAAAGCAAGGAACGTGACGCTCGAGACCGGCAACGGCAGCGAGCAGCAGTGGTTCGTGATGAGCCAGCGCTGGTACTCCCGCAGCGCCTCGTAGCGCTCTTCCTGATCGAGCGCCGAGGCCTGCCCGTTGAATCGCTCCAGCGACTCGATGGCGTAGGCGGCAGTCTCCGGAACCGCCGAGGTGGGGTCGAGGCCTCCGAAGATCATGCCGTAGCCCGTGGGCACGTAGAACGTCAGCGCGTTGTAGTCGGGGATGGTCGCCAGCGATCCCTCGCTCGCCATGAAGAAATCCCACTGCTTGGGCGAGGCTTCCGTGGCGAGGGAGACATAGTTGGCGAGGTCGGCAGGGGTCTGATCGACCGTGATGCCAAGGTTGGCCTCGAGCTGTTGAGAGACGAACTCGACGTTGGGCTGCGGCGCGAACGTGGCGGTGACGGTCCTCAGCTTGCCGCCGAAAACCTCGTTTCCGCCGAACTCTTCCCAGAGCCGCCGTGCTTCCGCCGGGTTATAAGGCTGGAGTTCCCGCAGCTCCTCCTGGGAGAGGACCATGGGGAAGCCCGGACCCACGGGCGAGCCGTAGATGCCCTCACCAGCGAGAACGATGGCGATGTAGGCATCGCGGTCGATGGCCATGGAGACCGCTCGCCGCAGCTCGGGATGTGGCGCCCACTTGTAGGCATCCATCTGGAACTGGGAGTTGGTGTTGCCGGGGGTCTCATAGATGACAACCCCCTCCTCGCCCTCCAGCTCGTCCGCCTTGAAGCGGTCGATGCCGAAGGCGGCGCGGTCAGCGTCGCCCGAGAGGAAGCGCGCTTCGAGCGCTGCCTGGTCGGAGGAGGTGATGTTCTCCTTGGCGTCGATGTAGGGGCCATCCTCGACGAAGGTGCTCTCCGCCGGGCTGTGCTTGTAGTAGTTGGGGTTGCGCTCCCAGCGGTAGAGCCCGCCGTCGTTGCGTGCCGTCATGACGTAGGCGCCGCCGCCCGCGTTCATCACGTCGGCGAGGTTGTTGCCCGCCGCTTCGGTGATGCCACGCTCCACAATCGCATGCGCGCTCGAACCCATGGACGGGATGGCGGACGCATAGGGCGAACCCAGGATGAAGTGGGCGGTCGTCGCGTCCGTCGCCTCGACGGTATCGATGAAGAGCCACTGCAGGCGGTTGACCTCGGAACCCAGGTTGTTAAGGGCATGAGGGAAGCGCTCGTAGCTGAACTTGACGTCCTCAGCGGTAATGTCGCGCCCATCCGCCACCATGGGGGCGAAGCGGATGCCATCGCGGAGGCTGAAGATCATGTTGGTGGTGTCGGGCTGCTCCCAGCTCGTCGCGAGGTCGCCGTACGCCTGGTCCTGGCTCAGCTTGTAGTGGAGCAGGTGGCTGTAAGCGAGCGAGGAGTGCCATGCCGTGTGCGCGGTGACCGTGACATGCGGGTCGAGGCCCGTGTCGCTGTCGGCGGCCGAGTCTCGGAAGACGCCGCCGCGCCGGTCAACCGTCGGCGCCTCGGTGGCTGCCGCCGCTGTAGCCGCTGCTTCAGTGGCCGCCGCTGCCGCTTCGGTCGCTGCTGCTCCGGTGGCTGCTGCCTCGGTGGCGGCTGCCTCGGTGGCGGCAGGGCCAGCGTCGTCGCCCTCGTCGTCGTCATCGCCGCAGCCGACAGCGACGAGGCCAGCGGCGCCCACTGCGGTCGCGGCGCCTCCAGCGATAATCCGCCTGCGCGAAACACGCCGGCGCCAGTACTTTCCCCAATAGTTCTCAGCCATCCGTTCCCTCCCGGGCGCCTGGAGCGATCCAGACAAGTGAACGCCCATTCATAACCGAACGCGGAGCACCCCGCAATACCGCAAGAACCCTCCGAGGCCCGCCGGTGACGAAGCGCGAGACCCCAATGCAGGCCACCCCGGCCCAGGTGGCGCGACAACGGCGCGGCGCTAGATGAGGCCGCTCCCACGGAGGCGGGGATCGAGCACGTCACGAAGAGAGTCGCCAAAGAAGTTGAAGGCAAGGACGGCGAGGGCGAGGGCGGCGCCGGGGAAGACCGGTAGCCACCAGGCCGAGCGGAAATAGTTGCTGTTTTCACCACCGAGATCCTGGGCCCACGAGGGGGTTCCCGGCTCAAGCCCGAGGCCCAGGAAGGTGAGGCTCGCTTCCGCAAGCATGGCGGCGGGGATGGTGATACTCGCGGCGACAATGACGAGCGGCGCCAGGTTCGGCAGGATGTGCCGGAACATGATCCGGCCCTCGGACGCGCCGATCACGCGGGCAGCCTCAACGTAGGCGATCGAGCGTTCCTGGATGACGTTGCCGCGAAAGAGACGGATGGCGATGGGCGTGAAGATGAACGCCACTCCGACCATGAGGGTCTGCACACTGCGATCAACGGCGGTGGTGAACATCAGGAGCCAGAGGATGGCGGGGACGGCGATAACCACCTCAATGAGGCGCGAGATGATGACATCGACGATGCCGCCGAGAAAGCCGGCTGCAAGCGCCAGGACGATCCCCGCGACCATCGTGATGGCAACGGCGCCAAACCCGATGAGGAGCGTTGGACGCGACCCGTAGAGGACGCGCGACCACATGTCTCGCCTGCTGCGGTCGGTTCCGAAGAAGTGTTCGCTACTGGGAGCCTCGAGGGCGGCTGCGTCTCGATTGAAGGTCTTCGGATCGACAGTCTTGAGTTCCGAGGCGAAGATTGAGGCCGCGATCAGCAAGATGATGATGACGGCCCCCGCGGTCCCCAGCGGTTGCGTTCGAATGAATTGGCGGAGACCTCCCAACCTCCTCCGAACAAGGCCCTGCTCGACCTGGAGTCCGAGTGAATCTGCGATGTCGTCAGCAGCCGTCATCTTCACGTTCCGATCAATACCGGATGCGCGGGTCGACCCACGCGTAGGCGATGTCGATGAGCAGGGTGATGAGCAGGAACCAGGCAGCAAACACAATGACGACGGCCTGGATGACCATGAAGTCACGCTGGCCGACTCCAGAGAGCACCCACTGGCCCATGCCGGGGATGCTGAAGATGCGCTCCATGATCACAGAGCCGCCGAGCACGAAGCCGAACTGCAGTCCGACGAGCGTGAAGAGGGCGATCATGGAGGGGCGGAAGACGTGCCGCGAGACGACGACGCGGTCACGCAGTCCCTTGGACCGCGCAGTGCGAACGTGATCGCTGCGGAGCACTTCGAGCATTGAGGAACGCACAATGCGGGCAATCGTCCCGCCGCCGGCAAGGGCGATGATGAAGGCGGGGATGGCGATGATCCGCAGATGGGTGAGCGGCTCTTCCCACCCGACGTAGTCGGGGGCGAGCCGCACGCCCCACCAGACGGCCGGGAAGATGACCACCAGGATGGCAATCCAGAAGCCCGGCACCGAGAGCCCCATAACCGCAAGCACGCGCAACACGTAATCGAGAAGCCTGCCAGCCCTGACTGCTGAGACGACACCGACAGGGATGCCAATACAGAGCGTGAAGGCGATGGAGAGAAGACCGAGCTGGGCCGTGATCCATACCCGCTGCCACAACTCCTCGTTGATGTGAGAGCGCTGGGAAAGGGAGAAGCCGAAGTCGCCACGGAGGACGATGTCCCCCAGCCACTTGAAGTACTGGCCGACCTTGCCCTCGTTCAGGCCGAGTTCCTCGCGCGCGATCTCGAAGCACTGCTCGTCGAAACTGCCGGCGGCGCCGCAGCGGACGTCGGCGGCATCGCCGGGAATAGCGCGCATGAAGGTGAAGACGACAACAGAGATGACGATCAGGGTGAAGGGGAAGAGCAGAAGCCGCCGGATGACGTATGCCTGCATGACTGCCCTCCCGCCCACGGCACGTCTGCGGGACCGGCCCGCAGGGGCCGGTCCCACGGCGTGCTACAGCTCCCTAGCTGCTGAGCCACATGTTCTGGGCGCGGCGGTAACCCATGGAGCCGTTGTCCTTGAAGTCGGGCGGCAACGGCACGTTCTGTACGCGGCTGCGGACCGCGTGCTGCTCGATCGCTCCCACGGGTACGGGGAGGGTGCAGCAGAACTGCGTAAAGATGAGCCGCTGCAGCTGCTGGAGCAGGGCGGTGCGCTGCTCCGGGTCGTGGGTCACGGCCTGGGCGTTGTAGAGATCCTGGATTGGCTTGCCGATGCCGTGCGTGATATCGATGACCTCGGGCGGGATGAGCGCCGCCTGCGGGTGTTCGTGGGTGAAGAGACCGAAGGCGCCGCCGTAGCCCGTGGGCACATAGTGCGTGAGGGCGTTGTAGTCGGGGATGGTCGAGAGGGAGTTCTCCGTGACGAAGGCGAAATCCCAGATCTTGGAGCCTGGTGGGGCGGTGAGGTGGGAGACATAGGTGGCGAAGTCCACCGGCTCGAGCTTCGTCGGGACGCCGAGGCTCTCCTCGATGCTCTGGGCGACGAAATGGACGCCGCGCGCATCCGTAAAGGTGGGGAGGAGGGTGACGAAGCCGTCGGGGAAGACCGCATCGCCGCCGCCCTGCTCCCACAGCTGGCGGGCGCGCTCACGGTCGTACTGCTGCAGCTGACGGATCTCTTCCTGGGGGAGAACCGAGGGGAAGCGAGGGCCGACGGGCGCCCCACGGATGCCGTTCCCTTCGAGAACGATGTCGATGTAGCCATCCCAGTCAATGGCGAGAGAGAGGGCTTCACGTAGTTGGGGGAAACTGGCCCACTTGAGGGCGTCGAGCGCCATGACGAGGTGGGTGTTGGTGGGGCCGCTGATGATGTTGACACCATCCTCGCCCTCGAGCTCGGCGGCCTTGATGGGGTCGATGCCGCCGACAACGCCGGTGAGGATGTCCGCGTCGCCAGCGAGGAAGCGGGCCTCGGCGGTAGCGGAATCGGTGATGTGCGCGTCTTCCCATGCGTCGATGTAGGGCGGGTCCTTGGTGAAGCGCCCACGGGCCGTGGAGTGGCCCGCGTAATTGGGGTTGCGGACGTAGGAGTTGAAACCGTCGAGCCCGCGGGACTCGAACATGTAGGCGCCGCCGCCCGCGTTGACGGTTTGGGTGAGGTTGCCGTCGTTCGCCTCGACGACCTCGGGGGCGACGATGGCGAGGGAGGTAGAGCCGAGCGTGGGGATGGCGGAGACCCACGGGAAGCGCATCTGGAGGGCGAAGGTGGACTCATCGGGGGTATCGAACCCGCCCATGAACGCGAACTGGAGCGGGTTGACCTGGGAGGCGAGCTCGGTGAAGGCGGCGGGGAGACGGGCAAAGCTGTAGGCGATGTCCTGGGACGTGATCGGGCGGCCCCCCGCGGCCTCCGGGTTGAAGGCCAGGTTGGGCTCGAGATTGAAAACGAGCGTGAAGGGGTCGGGTTGCTCCCAGCTGGCGGCTGCGTCTCCCCAGGCCTCGTCCTCAGTGAGGGAGTAGCCGAGGAGGTGGTTGTAGGTGAGCGCCGCCCAGGTGTAGCCGGTAATGGTGATGGCGGGGTCGTAGCCGGTATCGGAGAAGGCGCGCTGCAAGCGCATCGTTCCGCCGGTCTGGGGTCCGCCGGCAGCCTCGGTTGCGGCCGCCTGGGTGGCGGCCTCGGTGGCGGCTTCGGTGGCGGCCTCTGTGGCTGCGGCCGTAGCGGCTCCGCCAGCAGCCTCGGTGGCGGCTTCGGTGGCGGCGGCCGTAGCGGCCGGTGCGGGCTCGTCGTCGTCATCGTCATCGTCGCCGCAGCCGACGGCTACGAGGGCGGCGGCGCCAGCGGCGGTTGCCGCTCCTCCCACAAGAACGCCCCTGCGGGAAATTCGTCTGCGCCAGTACTTGCCCCAATAACCTTCTGCCATCCAATCCTCCCCCTAGCGCCAAGACGGGCGCGTATGGCGTCTATTCTAGCGGTAGCGTCAACAGGCGCGGTTGGGCCGCATAGCGGTAGCGAAGGGGTACGTCTATGCTTGGTTCTTGCCCTTAACGAGGAGGGGATCCGCGCGAGTTTCGCGATCCCGGAGAGAGGCGCGAGGCATGGATTTTCGAGACAGCCCGGCTCAGGCCGAGTGGCGCATTCGGGTGAAGGATTTCCTGGGCGAGTACCTGCCCGATGAGATCCGCGGCAAGTACCCCATGGGGCGGCCCGAGGAAGAGAAGCCGCTCTGGGAAGCGTGGCGTGTGGCGCTGGCGGAGCGCGGCTGGATCGCCCCGGCCTGGCCCTCCGCCTACGGCGGTGCGGGCATGAAGCCGATGGACCAGTTCATCCTGAGCCAGGAGTTCGCGGAAGCGGGCGCGCCCCGCCTGGGCGGTCTGGGCCTGATGATGCTTGGCCCCACGCTTATCGAGCACGGCACGGAGGAGCAGAAGCAGGAGCACATCCCCGGCATCCTCAGTGGCCAGGTGGAGTGGTGCCAGGGCTACAGCGAGCCCGGCTCCGGATCGGACCTTGCGTCCTTGCAGACGCGCGCCGTGCGCGACGGCGACGACTACGTCATCAACGGCCAGAAGATCTGGACCTCGCTGGCGCATCGCGCGCACTGGATGTTCATGCTGGCGCGCACGGACCCGGACGCGCCCAAGCACCGCGGCATCACCTACTTCCTGCTGGACATGAAGACCCCGGGCATCACGGTGCGCCCACTGGTGAACATGACCGGCGGGCACGACTTCAACGAGGTGTTCTTCGAGGACGTACGCGTGCCTGCGCGGAACGTCATGGGCGAGGTGAACCGCGGCTGGTACGTGGGCACCACGACGCTGGACTTCGAGCGCTCCTCAATCGGGACGCCGATCGGGCTACGCCAGGCCGTGGACCGCAACCTCCAGTGGCTGCGCGAGCACAAGGATGAGATTCCCCCGACGACGTACGAGGCGAACCGCTTCGAGTGGGCGGAGCGCTTCATCGAGGTGCAGACGGCGACGATGCTGGCCTACCGCATCATCTCGATGCAGGACGCGGGCGAGATTCCGAACGCGGAGTCCTCGATCGCCAAGCTGTTCACGACCGAGCTGAGCCAGCGCATCGCGCGCACCGCTTCCCACATGGTTGGCATGTGGGGCGACATCTCCGACACGAAGGCGCCGCTGCACGGCATGGCGGGCGTCGGCTACGTGAACCAGGTGCGCGAGACGATCGCGGGCGGCACGAGCGAGATCCAGCGCAACATCATCGCGACACGCGGCCTGGGGCTCCCCAGGGCCTAGCCGCACCTGCTGCCCCGAAGGGAAACCATGACGACTGCAACCGCAACGGAGTCAAAGAACCTGGTGGCGCGCGCCGAGGCGATCGCCTCGATCATCGCGGAGAACGCCGATCAGGGGGAGCGCGACCGGCGACTGACCGACCGCACCTTCGAAGCGATGAAGGAACAGGGACTGCTCGGCATCTGGGTACCGGAATCGCTGGGCGGGCTCGAAGCCTCACCCACGGAGGGGTACGAGCTGTTCGAGACCGTGGCGAAGATTCACGGCTCCGCCGCCTGGAACCTGTGGATCTGGTCCACGGGCGCGCAGCTCGGATCAGCGCTCTCGGAAGAGGGCATCGCCGAGATGTATGCAGACGGCCCGGCCGGGGCGGTCGGGGCGGGTGGGCTCTTCCCCCTCAACCCCGCAGTCCCTGTCGATGGCGGCTACCGCGTGACCGGCCGCTGGCCCTACTGCAGCGGCTCGGGACACGCGCGCTGGCTCGGCGGGGGCGCCATGGTGATGGAGGAGAACGGGCAGCCGCGCATGAACGCCGCGGGCATGCCCCAGATGTGCTTCGTAACCTTCCGCCGCGAGGATGTCGAGATAGTCGACACCTGGCACGTGGTAGGGCTGCGGGGAACCGGCAGCAACGACGTAGTCGTGGAGAACGGCTTCGTGCCGGAGCACCTCGTATCGAGCTTTGGGGGCCCGGCCCCGAAGGGCAAGCACTTCCAGGGGCCGTTCTATCGATTCCCCGTGATGGCGATTCTGGCCGCACCCATCGGGATCATCGCGTGCGGCATCGCGCAGCACGCGATCGACGAGTTCGTGACGCTGGCGCAGACGAAGACGGCGCGCATGTCGCAGGCGAAGCTCTCGGAGAACACCGCCATCCAGAACGACCTGGCGAAGGCTTCGGCGGCCGTGCGGTCGGCGCGCTCGTGGCTGTACGAAGAGGTCGAGGATGCGTGGCAGACAACCCTACGGGGCGACCCCGTGAGCCTCGACAAGCGGCGCGACATTCAGCTCGCGGGTACAAACGCGACGCGCAGCGCGGCCTACGCGGTCGACCTGATCCACGCGGCCGCGGGCGGCACGGCGGTCTACCAGGCGAGTCCGATCGAGCGGTGCTTCCGTGACGTGCACGCGGCCACGCAGCATGCGGGCACCTCGCCCCGGACGCTCGAGTCGACGGGTCGCCTGCTGCTCGGTCTGCCGCTCGACAACCCGATGATGCTGGGCTAGCCGGGCGCGCCCGGCGCGCGTTTACCATTGGCGGCGTCATGGATGCTGCAATCCGGACCGAGGGTCTGACCAAGACCTACGACAGCGCCGTGCTCGCGCTCGACCATCTTGACCTTGAGGTGGAGCGCGGGGAGATATTCGGCTTCCTCGGCCCGAACGGGGCGGGCAAGTCGACGACCATCCGCCTCCTCCTCGACCTGATCCGGCCTACCAGTGGGCGCGCCGAGGTTCTCGGCAAGGACTGTCAACGCGACTCCGTCGAGGTGCGCTCGCTCACGGGCTACCTGCCGGGCGACGTTCGCCTCTACGACCGCCTGAGCGGCCAGCAGACCGTCGAGTTCTTCGCCTCGCTGCGCTCACGCCCCGTCGACGCAGACCGCGTGGCTGGGCTCGCCGAACGGTTGCAGCTCGACCTGACGCGGCGCGCCGGGGTCCTCTCGAAGGGGAACCGGCAGAAGCTCGCCCTCCTGATCGCACTGCTCGACCAGCCCCCGGTCCTGCTGCTCGACGAGCCGACTTCCGGGCTCGACCCGCTGTTGCAGCACACGGTCTGGCAGATCCTGCGCGAGGAAGCCAACCGCGGCGTCACCGTCTTCTTCTCCTCCCACGTGATGAGCGAAGTGGAGGAGATCTGCGAGCGGATCGGCATCCTGCGCAGCGGCAGGCTCGTGGAGGTGGCGCCCGTCAGCGACCTGAAGGGGCGCTCGCTGCGTCGGGTCACCGCGCGCTTCGGGGGGCGACCGCCGGAGCCACCTGCGTTCCGCCTGCCCGGCGTGACGGAGGTCGAGCGCCGGAATGGGCTGCTGGAGTTCAGCGTCGAGGGGGACATCGGCGGGCTGGTCAGGGCGCTTGCCGAGCACGGCGTGACCGACCTGGAGTCCCGCGCCCCCACGCTCGACGAGATCATGAGGACGTTCTACGAAGGTGAGGCGCCGGCGTGAGCGGCCTGCCCATCCTCCGCCAGACGCTCGGCGGGATGCGCACGCACGTCATCGTCACCGCCGCCGCCCTGGCGCTCATGGGCGTGATGGTCTCGCTCGAGTACAAGGAGCTCGGCGACAGCCTGCAGGATCTCGCGGGCAGCGCCTTCTACACCGCCCTCGGGGGCGGGGCGGACATCAGCACGCCGGAAGGCTTCCTCAGCGCCTACTACTTCAACTTCGGTCCGATCATCGTGACTGTCGTCGGCATCTTCGCAAGCACGAGCCGCATCGCGGGCGAGGAGGCGTCGGGCTCCCTCGACCTGCTCCTGGCGCAGCCGCTCAGCCGCACGTCCTTCCTCGCCCAACGGGTGGGAGGGGTCGCGCTGGCTCTCACGCTCATGCTTCTGGCGGGAATCCCGGCCCTGGCATGGGGCGTCGAACTTGGGGACATCGGGGTCTCCGCCTGGCGGCTGCTGGCCGCCACCGCCGGCAGCCTCCTGCTCGTGCTCCTGTTCGTGGGCTTCGCCTTCCTCGCGTGCGCGGTCCTTCAGACGCGGGCGGCGGCGGGCATGGCCGCGGGGGCCGTCCTCGCGGTCGCCTTCTTCCTGCAGACGCTCGGCTCCACCTCGGAAGCGGTCGAGCCTTTCCGCGCCATCTCGCCCTTCCACTGGGCCGAAGCCACACCGCTGCTGGCGGGCGACTACCCGTGGCCGCGCATCGCCGGGTTGCTGGCAGGCAACATCGCCGTCTACGGGGTCGCCTTCTGGGCGTTCGACCGGCGCGAGATCGCAGCGGCGACGCGCCTGCCGCTTCCGCCGGCGATCCGCCGCCTTTTCGAGAAGCGAGCGGGAGGCGGCAGCGACCCCTCCCCGGTCCGGCTGCGAACCGGCAGGGGCGCCTGGCTTCCCGCGCTGGTCCGGCGCAGCGCCCGCGCCTGGGCAACACCCGTCATGGCCGTCTCCGTGGCGGCAGCGGCCCTCGGGGCGGCGGTGGTCGCGCTCTACCCGGACTTCGAGCAGACCCTCGGTGAGTTCGCGGATAGCGAGTTCTTCAGCGGATTCGCCGGGAGCGGGGCCGCCATCAACACACCCGAGGGTTTCCTCGCGGTCGAGTACTTCTCCTGGATCCCGGTCATCTTCGCCGTGGTCGCGTTTATGGCCGCGGTGTCCTCGGTCGCGGGGGAGGAGGCGAGCGGCACGATGGACATGCTCGCCGCCCAGCCCCACCGACGCCGCAGCCTGCTGGCGCAGAAGATGCTCGGCCTCGCGCTGCTCTTCTGCGCTGGCATCGCCATCAGCTACCCGGCGATCGTCCTCACCGGCGAGTGGCGGGGCGTGGACCTGCCCATCGGCGGGACTGCCTGGGCGATCTTCGCGATGATCCCGCTCACGCTCCTCCACCTCGCCTTCACGTTCCTGGTGGTGTGCCTCGTGAGCGACCGCTTCGCGGCCACGGTCATCGCCGCCACGGTCACGGCAGGCGGCTATTTGCTCGAGTTCCTGGCCGGGTTCGTCGGCGCCCTCGAGGGAGTCCAGAAGGCCTCGCCCTACTACTGGACCGATGGCAGCATCATCATCGTCGAGGGCTTCGACCCGCTGCGCTTCTTCGGGCCGCTCGCGCTGGCGCTCGTGCTGGCGCTCCTCGCGCTCGAGGCCTTCCAGCGCCGCGACCTCGCCGTCGCCGCGCCGTTCGGTTTCCGGAGCGTGTTCACGCGAGTCGCCGGACGCGGAGGTGGCGGTGGCGGGCTGGAAGCCCAGCCGGAGGGCGGGGGCTAAGCGCTGACCGCGGCCCTCGCCGGCTCCTTGGCCCACTCGATGCCGCGGCGAAGCAGCTCGTAATAGGTGGGCTGCGTCCAGGCGCCAAGCTCGGGGACAGGCCACTCTTGGACGCTGAGCGGGGGATCCTGCATGTCGTACTTCGAGCGGCGATGGCCGGGCGTCAGGTAGAGCACCTCGCCCTCGCCAACGGGGTGCAGGTACATCACGAGGCGGGGGTCGTCCTTCGGCCAGTCGTGCTCGTAGAAGCCGGGGCCGCTGTTGCCCGCGAAGCGAGTCTCCATGAGGGGCGTGATCTCGCCGTGGTACTCGCAGAGGTAGAGCTCGTCCTCGCACTCCCAGGGCTCGATGCCGGCCACGAGGGGGTGGTCTTTGGCGGACTCGGTCACAGTGATCGGGTAGGGCTCGATCGCCGGGTGGGCGATGAACTGGCTGCCGAGCGTCTCCATGAGGGTGGGGTAGTCGCGCGGGCAGTGGACGCCGTCGGCCTGGAAGTCCATCACGGAGTTGGTGCCGTGGAGGGCGAACCAGCGCTTGCCACCGGCGACGAAGTCGCGCACGGCTTCCTCCTGCTCGACGGTGGGGTGAACGTCGCAGGTGTAGCTGATGAGGAAGTCGGCGGCGGCGATGGCCTCGATGTTGCTGTAGTCCTCGCCGATGCGGACGCGCACGTCGTCATCTTCGTGGAGGAGCTTGAGTATCTCGAGACGGGCGAAGTTGATGTCGTGCCACTTTCCGCCGGCGATGAGGTAGGCGTCGATTCGGGGCATGGCGGCCTCCCTGTGGCGGGTGCGGTAGTGGCGGGTCGCGAAGAGTCCCGCGCCGGCGCAGGCCGGCGCGGGACCCTCGCAGTTCGTGAACTAGAAAGCGACGCGGCGGGTGAAGCCGCCGTCGACGACGATGTTGACGCCCGTGGTGTGGCTCGAGGCCGGGCTGGCGAGGAAAGAAGCGACATTCGCCACTTCCTGCCCGCTTCCCATCTGGCCGGCGAGGGTATCGGGCTTGCTCTTGCTGCGCAGGGGGATGCCGTTCGCGATCATCTCGAAGAACGGCGGCATGGCCTGCTCGATGTTGTGCCAGGGGCCACCCTCGAAGTAGGTGGGGCCGGGCGAGACGACGTTGAAGCGGATGCCCGCGGCCGCGTGCTGCTGGGCGGCGAAGCCGGAGTAGTTCAGAAGCGCGGCCTTCATGGCGCCGTAGGCGCCGGCGGAGGTTGCAGGCGGAGGCGGGAACGCCTCGACAGCGGCCGAGGTGCTGATGATGACGACGCTGGCGCCGCCCGAGGCCTTGAGGTGGTCGAGAGCGGCGTCGACGCCGTGGACCGTCCCCATCATGTCGATGGCGAAGTGCTCATTCCAGAGCGAGCCGCCACCGCCTGCCGAGGCGTTACTGACATAGATGTCGATGCCGCCGAGGGCCTCGGCGCTCTGCGCGACCCACGCCTTGAGGGCGTCGGGATCGCCAACGTCGCAAGGTGCGCCGAAGACGTTGGTGCCGTGCGCCTTGAGGGCTTCGACAGCAGCCTCGACCTTTTCAGGGGTGCGGGCGCAGATGGCGACATCGGCGCCTTCCGCGGCGAGGGTGTTAGCGATGAAGTTGCCGATGCCCTGACTGGCAGCGGTCACAAGAGCCTTCTTGCCTTGCAGTCCAAGATCCATGGTGTGAGAACCTCCCTATGTGTTGGGTGCGACCGGGCGGATCAAGGGCCGCGGCCGGCTTGTTGGCAATGCGCGATTCTAGAGAGTCGCGCCCTGCACGGAAAGTGCGGGGCGGAATGGAGGGAGCGCCTTTGTCAGGTCGGAACGGTCCTGTACGATGCTTTGGCGCTCGGGCGCCCGCGGAGGCGTCCTTATCCCAGCGTGTGCGGAGGCGGCCGTGGCCAACAGCAGCCAGGCGATGGAACCAAGCGAGGAGGTCCTGAAGGACCTTCATTTCCGGATGGTACGAATACGCCACTTCGAAGAAGAGGCGGGACGGCTGATGGAGCAGGGCAAGTCGCCGGGGGCGCTTCACCTGTACATCGGCGAAGAGGCAGTCGCCTCGGGTGTGATGGTGCATCTAAGCGACAAAGACCAGATCACGAGCACGCATCGCGGCCATGGCCACCTGGTGGCCAAGGGCGGCGAGTTCAAGCTCATGTACGCGGAGCTTTTCGGCCGTGAGACCGGCTACAACAAGGGCCGTGGCGGCAGCATGCACATTTCGAACGTGGATGCGGGCATGCTCGGCGCGAACGGCATCGTCGCGGCGGGCCCCCCGATCGCGGTCGGGGCCGCCTTCTCGAACAAGTACTTCGCCCGCATGGAGGGGCGCGACCGGATGAACGTGGCCATACCCTTCTTCGGCGATGGCGCCACGAACGAAGGCGCGTTCCACGAGGCGGCCAACATGGCGGCCCTCTGGAAGCTGCCGGTTGTGTTCGTCTGCGAGAACAACGGCTACGGCGAGTTCACCCCACAGGCGGAGCACCAGGCGATCAGCGATGTCGCCGACCGCGCCGCTGGCTACGGCATGCCGGGCGTCATCTGCGACGGCATGGACGCCATCGCGGTCTGGGAAGCTGTCGGCGAGGCGATCGAACGCGCCCGCACGGGCGGCGGCCCCACGCTGGTAGAGTGCAAGACCTACCGCTTCGTCGACCACGTCGGCCTGCGCGGTATCGGTTTGCACTACCGCACGGACGAGGAGCTCCAGGCGTGGCGCGCGCGCGACCCGATCGCGCAGCACGAGCAGCGTCTGCTCGACCTGGGAGTCATGACCAAGGACGAGATCCAGGCCGTGCACGACGCCGTCATGGCCGACATCGTCCAGGCGATCGAGTTCGCGGAGAACAGCCCCCTGCCGGACCCGGCGGACCTTCTGAACGACGTCTACACGCCCAGCGCGGCGACTTAGGAGCGAACCAATGACCACAGCAGACGCGCCCGCGGGGCGGCAGCTCGTTTACACCCTCGCCATCACGGAGGGGGTTCGCCAGGCCCTTCAGGAGGAACCGCTGGCGTTCATGGCCGGCGAGGACGTGGCCGGCGCCGGCAGCGTGTTCGGCATCTACCGCGGCCTGCTCGCCGAGTTCGGGCCGGACCGCGTGATCGACACGCCCATCAGCGAGTCCGGCATCATCGGCCTGGCGGTAGGAGCGGGGGCCACGGGCCTCAAGCCGATCGTGGACATCATGTTCATGGACTTCATCGGGGAGTGCATGGACGAGATCGTCAACCAGCTCGCCAAGATGCGGTACATGTTCGGCGGCAAGGCGACACTGCCGGTGACCGTCCTGACGATGTCGGGCGCGGGCATGAACCTCGCCGCCCAGCACTCCCAGAGCCTGGAAGCGTGGCTTTGCCACACGCCCGGCCTCAAGGTCGTGATGCCGGCGACGGCGTACGACGTGAAGGGCGCCATCATCACGGCGGCGCGCGAGCCGAATCCCGTGTTCGTCGTGATGTGCAAGGGCCTGATGGCCCTCCCCGGCGACGTGCCGGAGGAGCCGTACACGCTCCCCATCGGCAAGGCGAACGTGATCCGCGAGGGCGACGGTCTCACGATCGTGGCCCACGGCCGCATGATTCACGAGGCGACGAAGGCCGCCGACATCCTCGAAGGCGAGGGCGTCAGCGTCGAGGTGATCGACCCGCTGTGGCTGCAGCCGTTGGACACGGACACGATCATCAACTCGGTCACGAAGACGCATAACGCGCTCGTCGTGCACGAGGCGGTGCGCTTCGGCGGCCTGGGCGCGGAGATCGCGGCGCAGATCGCGGAGCTGGCGTTCGACTCGCTCGATGCGCCCGTGGGCCGCGTGGCGGCGCCGTTCTCGCCGGTCCCCTTCAGCCCGGTGCTGGAGCAGACCTACGTGCCGAACGCCGAACGCATCGCGGCCGAAGCGCGGCGCATCCTCGGAATGGGGTAGGCCCTGCCTGTCTCGCGTCCGCTCGGGATAGCCGCCAACCCCGCCTCGGGGAAGGACATTCGCCGCCTCGTCGCGCGCGCGTCGGTCTTCGATAACCAGGAGAAGCGCGCGATCGTGCGTCGCGCCATTGTGGGCGCGCTCGCCAGCGGCGTGCGCGACTTCCGCTACATGGACGATACGCACGGCATCACGGCGGGGGCGGCGGAGGAGTTCGGCGGCGAGGCCAACTTCGTTGCCGTCGAGGGGACGCGCACCGCCAGCGCACTCGATACGACGCGCGCCGCCGAATCGCTGCGCGCGGAGGGCTGTGGGGCGGTGATCACGCTCGGGGGCGACGGCACGAATCGCGCCTTCGCCCTGGGCTGGCGGGATGCGCCCGTCGTACCCGTCTCCACGGGCACGAACAACGTCTTCCCCACGATGGTGGAAGCCACGGTCGCGGGCGGGGCGGCGGGGCTGGTCGCGACGGGCCAGATTCCGCTGGAAGAGGTCGCCACGCAGGTGAAGGCCGTGCATGTGACGATCGAAGGCGAGCGCGACGACCTCGCCCTCGTGGACGCCGTCCTGGCAGCGGACCGCTTCGTCGGAGCGCGTGCGATCTGGGGGGGCGGGCGCTTGCGCGAGGCCGTCCTCACGCGGGCGGAGCCCTCGGCGGTGGGGATCACCTCCATCGGCGGGCTGCTGGCGCCGCTCAGACCGGACGAGGATGCGGCGCTGCACCTGACGCTCGGGCCCGGGGAGGGCGGCGTCTCCGTGCTGGCGCCGATCGCACCCGGCCTCTACGAACCGATCGCGGTGCGCTCGCACACACGGCTCCCGCTGGGGGAGGTGGTGTCGCTGACGGGGCCGGGGGTGCTTGCCTTCGACGGTGAGCGCGAGCGTGTGTTGAAACCGGGGCAAGCCGCTACACTCCGGGTGATCCGGGACGGTCCCTGGGTGATCGACGTCCACGCAGCGCTGGAATACGCAGCCTGCCGGGGCCTATACCGCGACGACGCGCCATCTTCACAAGAACACGGCGACCAACAGGACGGGGGTTGAGATGCCAACCGAGATTTACATGATGAAGCTCGGCATGACGATGACTGAGGGCACCGTTGCCGAGTGGCACATCCCCGACGGCGGAGAGGTGAAGCTCGGCGAGGACCTCTACCGGCTCGAGACCGAGAAGGTCGAGATGGAGGTCGAGGCCGAGGGCGCCGGCATCGTGAAGCACCTGGTGCCCAGCGAGGCGACCGTCGAGCCGGGCGCGGTGATCGGCTACATCTTCGCGACCGGCGAGGAAATCCCCGACGACCTGCCCACGGCGCTCGCGCCCCCCGCGGCCGCGAGCGCCGCTCCCGCAGCCCCCGCGCCGGCCGCAGCAGTCTCGGCGGCGCCCGCAGCGGCAGCCCCGGCAGCGGCGGACGGGCGCGTGGCCGCTTCGCCCGCAGCGCGGAAGCTCTCAAGGAAACTTGGCGTGGACCTCGCGACGGTGACGGCCACGGGGCCGCGCGGTCGCGTGACCGAGGACGATGTGCGCGCGGCGCACGAGGCCGCAGCAGCAGCCCCCGCAGCCGCACCGGCAGGAGTTCCCGCGCCGGCCTCGCCCCTCGCGCGGAAGCGGGCGGAGGCGCTGGGCGTCGACCTCTCGACGGTGACCGGCACAGGCCCCGGCGGACGCATCACGAAGGAAGACGTGGAGGCCGCCGCAACAGGCGGCGCTCCCGCAGCCGCCCCCGCCGCGGCAGCAGCCGCTCCGGCGGCGGCGCGCGAGGACGAGGTGATGGCGGTGCGCGGCATGCGCAAGGTCATCGCCGAGCGCATGTACGCGAGCCTGCAGGAAACGGCGCAGCTCACCATGGACATGGATGTGGCCATGGACGACTGCGTGCGGCTGCGCACGCAGCTGATCGAGGAGTGGGCGGGCGACGGCGTGCGCCCTTCGTACACGGACATCGTGATGAAGGCGGCAGCGAAGGCGTTGCTCGACCACCCGCGCATGAACGCCCAGTTCCTCGGCAAGGAGATCAACCTGCGTGGCGAGATCCACGTGGGCATGGCAGTCGCGCTCGATGAGGGACTCGTCGTGCCGGTGGTTCGCCACGTGGACCAGATTGGTCTGAAGGAGATCGCGCAGGATGCGTCGCGGCTGGCAGCGGCAGCGCGCGAAGGCAAGCTCGGGCTCGACGACATGGCCGGGGGCACGTTCACGGTTTCCACACTCGGGATGTTCGGCGTGGACTCATTCACGCCCATCCTCAATTCGCCCGAGGTCGGCATCCTCGGCGTAAACCGGCTTCGCGACGACGTGCGCTGGGAGGGCGAACGGCCCGTCCGGCAGAAAACAATGACCCTGAGCCTGACGTGGGATCACCGGGCGCTCGACGGGGCGCCGGCGGCGCAGTTCCTGGCCTCGGTGCGCGACTACCTCGAAGCGCCCTTCCGGCTGCTGGTCTAGGGGGAGCACGATGGCCGAGACAACATTCGACGTGGTGGTGGTGGGCGGTGGCCCGGGCGGCTACGTGGCCGCGATTCGGGCCGCGCAACTGGGCATGCAGGCAGCGGTGGTAGAGCGCGAGCACCTGGGCGGCATTTGCCTCAACTGGGGCTGCATTCCCACCAAGACGCTCCTCCACACCGCCGACCTCTACCGCGAGATACAGGACGCGGAGCGCTACGGCCTGACCGCCACCGCTTCGTTCGACATCGAGAAGGTGGTGAGCCGCTCGCGGGCGGTGGCGGGTCAGCTCAACAGCGGCGTCAAGTTCCTGATGCGAAAGCACAAGATCCAGGTGTTCGATGGGTCGGCGCGGCTGACGGGCGGCGGCTGCGTGGCCGTCGAGAAGGACGGCCAGCTCATCGCCGAGCTGGGCGCCGACAACATCATCGTGGCCACGGGGGCGCGGGCGCGTTCCCTGCCAGGGCTGGAGCCCGACGGCGAGCTGGTCTGGACGTACAAGGAAGCGATGGTCCCAACCACCATGCCCGACTCGCTGCTGGTGATCGGCTCCGGGGCGATCGGCGTGGAGTTCGCGAGCTTCTACCGGGCGCTCGGGGCCGAGGTAACGGTGGTGGAGGTGCTGCCCCGCATCCTGCCGGTGGAGGACGAGGAGATCTCGGCCTTCGCGCGGGACGAGTTCGAGAAGCAGGGCATCACGATCCACACCAACGCCATGGTCAAGTCGCTCAAGAAGGGCGACGACAGCGTGACGGCGACGATCGCGACCGAAGAGGACACGTTTGAGGCCACGTTCGACCGCGCCATCCTGGCCGTGGGCGTCACGGGCAACGTCGAGGGCCTCGGGCTGGAGGCGACGGCGGCCACGGTCGATCGCGGAGCGATCGTCGTGAACGAGTGGCTGGAGACGGGCGAGCCGGGGCTCTACGCCATCGGCGACGTGGCCGGACCGCCGCTGCTGGCGCACAAGGCGATGCACGAGGGCGTTCTCTGCGTGGAGCGGATCGCGGGGCTGGAGTCGGTGCGACCGATGGAGAAGCGGCGCATCCCCGGCTGCACCTACTGCCATCCGCAGGTCGCGAGCGTCGGTCTGACCGAGGCGGCAGCGGGCGAGGCCGGCTTCAACGTGCGCGTGGGCCGCTTCCCGCTCGTCGGGAACGGCAAGGCCATCGCCGTGGGCGACACGGCGGGCATGGTGAAAACGGTCTTCGACGCGGACACGGACGAACTCCTCGGGGCGCACATGGTGGGCCCCGACGTGACGGAGATGATCCAGGGGTTCGTCGTGGCGATGGGCCTGGAGACCACCGAGGCGGAGCTGATGGAGACGGTCTTCCCGCACCCGACCATCTCGGAGGCGATGCACGAGTCCGTGCTCGACGCCTACGACCGGGCGCTGCACATCTAGCGTCCCGGGGCGGCTGCGGCGCCGCAAGCAGGCCCTTCGCGGCTGTACAGTAGGGGCAGGACGACGCGATCGCGGAGGCGGTCCATGGGCGCGCTGATCGACCACCTGAAGTCCCTTGCCGCGGACGGAGCGAGCATCAAGGACGTGACAGCTGCCGCCGAAGCGGAGCTGGCGGGTGGCGCGCTGTTGGCGTCGGAGTTGGAAGACCCGGAAGGCGTGATCGCGGAGGCGGAGGCGGAGGCGGAGGCGTTGAGTGCCGACATCCGGGGGGCGATGCAGCGCTTCCCCGCCAGCCAGAGCGCGGGCTTCCACCGAACGGATCTCGACCCACGGGCGATGGCGGTCATCGCGACGATGGCGTACGCGCGCCGGGGAGGGGTCTACCTGCCCAAGGACCTGCAGGAGATGGTCGCCGAAGGGCGTGTCTCGGAGGAGTGGCACGCGCGCGAGTCGGTACGCATCCTTGTGTTGCTGGCGATCCTGCCGATGTTCGTCTCCGCCATCGAGCGGGGCGAACTGATCCCGGCGACGTTCGCGATGGGCATCACCGAGGTCGCGCAGCGACTCGGGCGGGTTCGCATTCCCCAGGTCGCGACGACCTAGCGGCGCGCACCGTTGCGGCGGTGGGGTCGCGGCGTGACAATGCGCCCGTGACCTGGCTTGATGGGGCAGAAGGCAGTGCGCCGTTCGATGCGGCGCTGGGGCTGCGCCCCGAGCTTCGCGACCTCTACCGCGCCTTCTACGGCAAGCTCTGGGACGACGAACTGCTGCCCGCGAACCTGCTCGAACTGTGCAGGCTGCGGGTGGCGCAGTTGCACGACTGCGAGGCCGAGCTGGCCGTGCGTCACGCGAACGCGGGCGTGAGTGACGAGCAGCTCTCGGCGCTGGCGGACTGGTCCGGGAGCGACCTGTTCAGCGCGCCGGAGCGGGCAGCGCTCACGCTCGCGGAGAAGATGCCCTGGCAGCACCACGACCTGACCGACGAGGAGTACGGCGATCTGCGCTCGCACTTCGGCGAGGAGGGTGTGGTGGCGCTGACGATCGGGGTGGCGCTGTTCGATGCGAACTGCCGGCTGCGGCTGGCGCTTGATACCGAGGCGGCGCCGGTGGAAGCGCCGATGCCGGCTTCGGCCGAGGGTCCGATCTACTGAGCATTCCGAGGAGGAAGCGATGTCGACGAAACCACGAGTGAGTTCCGCGATACCGGGCCAGGAGCCCAGCTTCGGCACGGCGCTGGCGCACCAGCCAGGCCTGGCGGGCGCCTTCGGGGCGCTCTACGGGACGTTCTGGGGCAAGGGTGCGCTCGACCACCGCACGAAGGAGGTCACGCGGATGCGCAACGCCCGCGTGACGGACTGCGGCTACTGAAAGAACGTTCGCTTCGCCGTGGCGCGTGAGCAAGGACTTTCGGAAGAGCACGTTACCGAGATCGAGGACGGCTACGAGGAGTCGGCGCTGTCCCAGCGGGACAAGGCGGCGATCGCCCTCACGGACGCGATCATCGGGGACCCGCGGCAGGTCTCGCCGGAGCTGCAGACGCGGCTGCGGGAACACTTCAGCGACCCCGAAATCGTGGAGATGGCACTGGGCGTGGGGCTCTTCATGAGCCTCTCGAAGGTGCTGATCACGCTCGGGATGGAGCCCGAGGAGATGGGCACGGAGATCGTTCCCACGCCGGGTGCGTAGGGCGCCGATACGGGCGGTTGCGGACCGTTTCGCGTAACATCAGGACACCCTTTCAGATGGCGCCGGGCCGCTCGATGGCGGGCGCAAACGAAGGAGCAGAGCGCGTGGTCGTTGAAGCACGAGTGACCGGGGCGCCGATGGAGAAGGCCGCCGAGCCTGTCCTCGGGACGGAGCTGATCGCGAAGGAGCGCTACACCTCCGAGGAGTACATGAAGCTCGAGTGGAAGCGGGTGTGGACCAAGGTCTGGAACATCGCCGGCCGCGAGCAGGACATCCCGAACTTCACGACGGACGTTCGGCGACTACTTCACGACGGAGTTGGGGCCCGAGTCGTTCCTGATCGTGCGCGAGGCCGAAGACAAGGTGCGCGCCTTCTATAACGTCTGCCCCCACCGCGGGAACCAGATTCGCAACGCCGGCATAGGGCTGGCGAGTCCGCGCTACCAGAACCGGGACGAGATGACGGACGCGCTGCAGGGGATGCTGCGCGGCGCGGGCATCGACCCGGAGACGTTCGAGGGCACGGCGGACGACGTTCGCCCGGCGATGCAGGAAGCCAAATGGAGGAACGACGAAGCGACCGGCATCGACGTTTCGGGGTTGAACGACGACCAGCTAACGGACGACTACCACTACTACATCTTCCCGAACATCACGCTGAGCACCCATGCCACGCGAGTGATGTTCTTCCGGCAGCGTCCGCATCCGACGGACCCGAACAAGATGTACTACGACCTGCAGAACTACATGCGCATCCCGGAGGGAGCGGAGCCGCCGCCTCGTCCGCCGCACACGCAGCACAAGCACGGCGAGATCTCGTTGGGCCTCGTGCTGGACCAGGACTCGTACAACCTGCCGCGCGTGCAGAAGGGGATGAACTCGCGGGCGTTCAAGGGGTTGCTCATCAACTACCGCGAGCGCCGCATCCGCCACATGCACAAGACCCTCGACGACTACATCTACGGACCGGACCGCTAGGGCCGGGACGCAACACCGTGAGCGAGCCACGGCGCCTGGCCGCAGCTCGTTTGCCCTACCGAGGAGCGACCCGATGAGCGAGCAGACCGACAGCGAGATCCCCTTCACCCCGGTGGGACCGGCGAACATGCTGAAGCCGGGCGAGACGGCGATCATCGAGTTCGGGGACGACTCGATCGTGCTGGTTCACCTGCACGATGGGTACTTTGCGCTTGAGAACCGGTGCTCGCACGACAACGGGCCGCTCGGCCAGGGCCGGCTGGTTGGTTTCGAGATCGACTGTCCCCGGCACGGCGCGAAGTTCGACGTGCGCGACGGCGCGGTGAAGTCGCTGCCGGCGTTCCGGCCGGTAGCGTCCTTCCCCGTGCGCTACAACGAGGACACCGACGAGATCGAGGTCCAGTACAAGAAACCGGAGCCGCAGGCGTTCGAGGATCCGCGAGGGTTCAACTTCAACTTCACGTAGGAGCAGGGCCATGGACCACTCAGGAGACTGGCGGGAGGCCTACAAGGAGCGCCTCTGCAGCGTCGAGGAGGCGATGGCGCGCATCGGCGAGGACGACCTCGTCGTGATGGGTGTGCTCACGCCGGGGCAGCTCGCCTCGGCGCTGGCCGACCGCGCCGAGCAGCTGGGGCGCGTGCACGTGCGCGCGCTGGCGCCGGCTGAGCCGCGCCTCTTCAGCCCCGGCCAGAACGGCGAGCGCGAGATCGAGCTGTTCATCGGGGAGCCGCTGCGGCCGGCGCACGACGCCAAGATCGCGACCTACCTGCCGAACACGTTCATGCTCGGGATGAAGGCGTTCGACGCGGGACGGGAGGAGGCGCGCCTTCCCGACGTGCAGATCACCTCGTGCAGCGCCCCGAACGAGGCCGGCTACGTGCAGTTCGGCGTGCACATGTGGACGCGGAACGCCTACACCAAGCGCTGCCGCGACACGATCGCGATGATCGACCCGAACATCACCCCCGGACACGGGGACCTCTGGGCGCACGTGAGCGAGTTCTCGGCCTTCATCGAGGACGCCATCCAGCCGGTGAACGTGGAGGCGGTACGGGAGCGGATCGAGACGCTGGCGCCCAACGAGAACCGGGGCGATCTGCTGGAACTGCTCGACCTCGCCAGCCCCGACCAGGTCGCAATCGTCGAGGGTATCTTCCATGCCCTTCCGCCGAAGATCGTGCGGCAGGCGTTCGGGCTGATGGAGGTTGATCCGGAAGCACAGGCGATCGCGGACAACCTCGCCCCGCTGATCCGGGACGGGGACACGATCCAGGTGGGCGTGGGCACGCCGAGCGCGCTGATGTTCAAGGCGGGCGCGTTCGACAACGCCCACCACCTCGGCGTCCACACGGAGCTGGGGTCGCCGGGGCTGGCGCAGCTCTGGGCGCGCGGCAACATCGACAACTCGCGCAAGTCGATCCACCGCGACCGCTGCGTGGCGGTGGCGTGGACGGGCTGCGACGGCGTGGACCTCGGCATCATCCGCGACAACCCCGCGTTCGAGGTGTACGACCCGAACTACCTGTTGAACCCGGCGCTGATGTCGCAGAACCACCAGATGACGTCGGTGAACAGCGCGGTCGCGGTCGATCTGGTTGGACAGATCGCGAGCGAGGACCGCTTCGGCGGCCAGATGATCAACGGCACGGGCGGGCAGCCGGACACGCACATCAGCGCGGCGCTCTGCCCCGATGGGCGCGCGGTCACGGTGCTGCGCTCGACGGCGCTGGAGGGCTCCCTCTCGAAGGTCGTGGCGAAGCACGAGGCGGGCACGCTCGTGACCATCCCGCGCTACCTGGCGGATACCATCGTGACGGAGTACGGCGTGGCGCGGCTGCTCGACAAGAACCACCGCCAGCGCGCGGCGGAGCTCATCAGCGTGGCCCACCCGGATTTCCGGGCCGAGCTGCGGAAGCAGGCGACCGAGCTGTGGGGCGAGCTCGGCATCTAGGCATCCAGGGCGCGGGCAGATTTAGGGACGCTCGAAGACGCTCCCGAGAGCGCGTGAGCGCGCCCGGAGCGCCTCTCGCTCGGCCTCCAGGCGGCGGTCGATACGGGCCGAAAGTCGGGCTTCGTAGCGGACCCAACTGATGGCGATCGCGGCCAGCACAACCAGGAACACGAGGCTTCCCCCCACCCAGAGGACGAGGATGGCGAGTCGCTGGTCCGTCATGGCGGAGATGGCCCAGAGGGGCATGTTGGCGGCGAATGTCTCGTGCACGGGCGTGTTGAGGCTGAGGAACATGCCACCGAAGAGCCCCTTATGCGTCATTTCGACGGCGACATAGAGCACTCGCAGGGGGTGATTCATGCGCCAGGCCACCGGGTCGGCGCAGAGCGCGGGCCACCAGAAGAGCAGGGCGACAGCGAGCAGCGAGAGCTGCTGCACGTCGCGGACGAAGACATTGGCGGCGGCCTCCTCCGTGAGGGCGGTGAACTGCCAGGCGTACGTCACGACGGCGAAGATCAGCCAGGAAGCGATCGGCATGGCGACGATGCGCGTGGCGCGTCCGCGGTAGAAGCGGCGCAGCCGGGAGCGTCCCCGCGGGCCGCTGGCGCGGAAGGCGAGCGTGAGGGGCGAGCCGAGGAGGATGAGGGGCGGCGCGATCATCGTGAGGAGCAGCATCCCTCCGAAATCGACCCAGAGGAGCTGGTTGCCGTAGTGCTCAAGGGGCGACTGCGTGGCGACGAAGACAAGCGCGAGCCCCAGCATGAACGCTGCGAGCCGCCGGCGATCGGGAGGAACACGGGGCCTTTCGCTCCGCACGCGCACCCAGGCCACGGCGTAGAAGGTGGCGGCGGCGAGCAACAGTCCGTACCAGGGCGCGTCGAAGGTGAAGCGCACGATGACATCAGCGAAGCCGGGGACGGTCTCGCTCATGATGGGCGTCCCATCGACTGAGGGGGCCGATCAGTAGTCACCGGGGTCGCTCCAGACTCCGCGAATGGGATTCTGCGCGGAGAGGCGGCTGCGCTCGTCGAGCAGTTCGAGGATAGCAAGCGCCTCGCGAGCGCTCAGCGCCTCGCCGGCCTCCTCGCGCAGCTCTGCCACCTCCGCATCGATTTCGGCGAGGCGTGATTCAAGCTCGGAAGGTGAGAGAGCGCCTTCGCCCCCCTCACCTTCTCCGGATGGGGCGGGCGCCGGCCGAGAGGCTGAACCAGAAGGATCCGGCTCGGAGTCACCTTCGTCGGAGTCCTCGCCCTCGGCGGGGGCGGGCTGCTCGTCGGGTGGGCGCTCGGGGTAGAGGAGGCGGTAGACGACCTCGTAGTCGCGACGCAGCACGTCGTCCTCGGGGGCGAGCAGCAGCCCTTCTCCGAGCGCTTCGAGCGCTTCCTCCAACTCGCCCAGCGCGAAGAGATGGTGGCCGAGACTGGAGTGGGCGGCCGCCGCGATCGTGGAGTCGCGGTCGGTGAGAGCGCGCCGCGCGATGCGGACGGCCTCGTCGTAGCGCTCGGCGCGATGGAGGACAGCAGCAAGATTGAGGGCGATCTGTCCGTTCTGGGGAGCCTCGGCCTGCGCCTCGTAGAGGAGCTCGATGGTGGTGTCGGTATCGCCCTCGTCGAGCGCCTCCAGCGCGCGCGCGTTGAGGTCGTACGCGGCCGTGGCGCAGGCGGAAACGACCAGCACGAGGGCCGCGACGGCCGCGAGCGCGGGGGCCAGCCGCCAGCGCGCGAACGCTCTCCACTCGACTGCGGTGGCGAGGAGCGCGAGGGCGAGGGCAGCGGCCACGAACCACTGGAAGCGTTCGGTCGGGAGCGAGATGGTCGTCGCGCCGTAGGCGGCCTGATCGAGACTGGCGACACGGGATCGGACGGCGGCGGGAACGGTGGCGGGATCGGCGCCAAGGTAGCGACCACCGCCGGCATCGGCGATGACGCGCAGGCCGGCTTCATCGAGCCGGGAGATGACCGGCTGGCGGTTCCGGTCCACGAGCGGGCGCAGCTCCCCCGACAGGGGATCGCGGACGGGCACGACGCCGCCCGAGGAGGCGCCCACGCCAGCCACCAGCAGGTCGATGCCCTGGGCAGCGAGCGCGGCCGCGCTGGCGGAGGGATCGGGGCCGAGGTTTTCGCCGTCGGAGATGAGGAGCACGAGGCGGCCTCCGGCGGTTTCGTCGTCGAAGAGTTCGCGGGCGAGGTCGAGCCCGGAGGCGGCGCTCGTACCGCGCTCGAGGAGCAGCGTTCCTCCCTCGACGCTCTCGAGCACGGTGGCGGCGGCCGTCAGGTCGCGGGTGAAGGGGAAGCGCAGGCGCGCATCGCCAGCGAAGACCACGAGCGCGACGCGGTCGCCGCTCAGGCGGGCGAACGTCTCCGCGAGGGCGGTGCGGGCGGCGGCAAGGCGCGAGGGTGCGACATCGGCAACGCCCATGCTGCGGGAGACATCGAGGACGGCGACGATCTGGGCGCCGCCGAGCTGAACGGTCGCGCTGCGCTCGCCCCAGCGGGGTTGGGCGGCAGCGAGGACGGCGAGGATGACCGCGATCGCAAGCACGACGGTCACGCCCCAGCGCGGCCGCGGAGGTTCACGCGTCAGCGCCGCGGCGCTGGCGAAGGCTCGTCTCGCGACAACCCAGCCGAACGGCAGGAACACGAGCACGAGAGGAACCAGGAGCAGCCAGAGGGGGCGGCCGAAGCTGATGTCGCTCATGCGGGCGTCCTCCGCAGCCAGGTCCGGCCGAGGGCCAGCTCGCCGAGGAGGAAGACGGCGCCCGCAGCGACGAACCAGAGGCCGAGCTCACTGTGGCGCGCGAACGTCTCACCACCCACGCGGCTGGTTTCCAGCGAGGCGATCTCGTCGTAGACCTGGGCGAGGTCGTCCGCCGTCGCCGCTTCGAAGTAGCGGGCGCCGGTGTGCTCGGCGATGAAGGTCAGCAACTCCGCATCGATGGTCGTCGACGAGAAGCCGCGAGGGCGGTCTCCCTCCTGCACGACCCCGATGGTGTAGACGCGGATACGGAGAGCGGCGGCAATCTCGGCGGCCTCGGCGGGGCTGATGGAGTCGACATTGTGACGGCCGTCGGTGAGCAAGATGACGATGCGGCTCGACGCGTTCGAGTCCTCCAGCATCGAGAGGGCGCTGGCAATGCCCACGCCGATGCCCGTTCCGTCGGGCAGCAGATCGGAGGCGAGGTCCGCGATGATGGTATCGAGCGCCTCGTGGTCGAGAGTGAGGGGGGCAAGGGGAAGGGCATCGCGCTGGAAGACGACAAGGCCCACGCGGTCGTTCTCGCGGCTGGCAATGAAGTCCCGCATGACATCCTTGACGGAATCGAGGCGACTCCGCTCCGCGCTGAAGGGGCTCAACGTCATGCTGCTGGAGACATCGACGGAGAGGACAATGTCGACACCCTCGGCGGGGACGAGCGTCTCGGCTTCGCCGAGGCGCGGGCGGGCAAGGCCGGCGACAAGCAGCAGGATGGCGGCGATGCGCAGGACCGGCAGCAGGCGTCGCAGGCGAACGCGCCAGCCTCTGGGGGCAGCCTCCAGGCCGAGTGCGAAGGGAACGGCGATGACGGGCGCGGGTCGCCGCCAGCGGGCGGCGATGAGGGGTATCGCCACCAGCGCGATCAGGAGCAGCCAGGGGTCGGCGAACTGCATCAGCCAGTCCCCCCGACGATCTCGCGGGCGATTCTGAGGTCGGCCACGCGGCGCTCCACGACGGGACGGTAGCCGGCGTAGACGACGGCATCGCACTCGCGCAACAGTTCGCGGGCCATGCGCTCCTCCCAGCCATCGACGCCCGCAGCGGCCATGCGCGTCTCGAGTTCGGCGGTCGTGAGGGACTGGGCGGGGAATTCGTAGCGCTCGGCGAGGACGTTGCGGACGGCGCTGGAGATGGCGCGGTAGGCGCCCGCCGCATCGGCTTCGAGCAGCGACGCAGCGGTGGCAAACACGTCGACGGGGGCGCGCGGAGGGCCGGCAGGCTGGGCGCCGTCGTCGGGACGGCTTCGCCACCAGCGCAGACCCATCGCGAGGATCGCGCCGGCAACCACGACCGCGACGACCGCCCCCAGGGCGACCGCCGGCCAGAGGAGGGGCGACTGCGCGCCCTCGATTGGAGCGAGCGGGGGCAGCGGGGAAAGAGTAAGCGGATCGCCGGGTGCGAGGCTGGAGGGCACCTCGAGGGTGAGAGAGGGCAGGTCGATGGGGGCCACGCCGGCGTCAGTCGTGACGATAAGCGCCGGGCGGAAGGAGACCGCGCCGGGGGCAAAGGGGGCGATCAGCACCTCGATGCGGTGGTGCAAGCCTGTGTTGAGCACGGTGGCGGTCTGCGAGAGGACGCGGATGACGCGCACCGGGCCCCACGAGTCCGAGGCCGGATCGACTTCGACCACGGCGTCGGCGGAGGTGTCGAGCACGATGGTGAGGACGATGGGCTCGCCGATGGCCGCGTAGGACCGCGAGAGCGTGACCTCGGGGTTCTGCGCGCCGGCGAGGGCGGGGACCGCCAGCACGGCGGCGAGGGCGCAGAGGAGCGCCAGGCGTCTCATGCGACAGCCCGCGCCCGACGGCGGAAGAAGGCGAGCAACGCCCGCACGTAGTCCTCGCCGGTAACGATGCTAATCTCATCGATGCCAAGCTCGCCGAAGAGGCGCTCGCGCTCGGCGTCGAGAGTGCGCACGCGGGCGGCGTAGGCCTCGCGCACGGAGGGGTCGTCGCTGTCGACCTCGTAGGCGGGACCACCCTCGGCGCTGGCGAGGCGCACGAGTCCGGCGGCGGGAAGCTGCTCGTCGAGGGGTTCGCGTATGCGGACGGCGATGATGTCGAAGCGGCGGGAGGCGGCGCGGAGGGCGCGAGCGTAGCCCTCGGTGAGGAAGTCGGAGATGATGAAGAGCGTCGCGCGACGGCGTTGGACGCCTGTCAGGTATTCGAGGGCGGCTCCAAGGTCGGTGCCGCGCGTGGCGGGTCGGGCGGAGAGAACCTCGCGCACGAGACGCAGCACGTGGACGCTGCCGCCGGCGGGGCGGAGGTAGCGCTCGGGGGCGCTGGCGAAGAGCAGGAGCCCGGCGCGGTCGTGGTTGCGGATGGCGGCGAGGGCGAAGACAGCGCACAGCTCGGCCGCGAGGCTGGCCTTGGACTGCTCGGCGGCGCCCGCCGTCTGGGAAGCGCTTACGTCGACGGCGAAGAGCACCGTGAGGTCGCGGTCCTCGCGATAGCGCCGCACGAGGGGCTGGCCGGTGCGCGCGTACGACTTCCAGTCGATGGAGCGCACATCGTCGCCGACCACGTAGGGGCGAAGCTCGTCGAACTCGATGCCACGCCCGCGGAAGACGGCGTGGTATTCGCCCAGAAAGAGGTCATCGACGAGGCGGCGGGCGCGCAGCTCGATGGCGCGCACGCGGCGCAGGAGTTCGGTCGCGCCGTCGGTCGTGGCGGCGGCATCGGGCGCGGCGCGGGAGGGGGGGGCCAGCCCGGGGCGCCAACGCCGCCGCCACCACGCGCGCATGGCGGCCCTCAGGGCACCTCGATGGCTTCGAGGACGCGGTCGATGAGGTCGTCGGTCGTGATCTCCTCCGCGTCGGCCTCGTAGGTGGTGACGATGCGGTGCCGCAGCACGTCGTGGGCGAGCGCCTTCACGTCGTCGGGCATGGTGTAGGAACGGCCTTCGAGGAGGGCGCGGGCGCGGGCCGTGCGGGCGAGGGCGATAGTCGCGCGGGGGGAGGCGCCGTAGGCGATCAGCGTGCGCAGCTCGGGGAGCCGGTAGGCGGCAGGGCGGCGCGTGGCCTGGACGATCTGCACGCAATAGTCCTTCAGGGCCTCGTCGAGGGCGACACTGTTGAGGGCCTCGCGGGCGGCCAGAAGTTCATCCCGGCTGGCGATGGCGCGGACGGGGGGCGGGGCGCCGCCGTCGAGGCCGAGGTCAAGCACCTGGCGCTCCTCCTGGCGCGTGGGGTAGTCGACGCGGACCTTGAAGAGGAAGCGGTCGAGCTGGGCCTCGGGCAGGGGGTAGGTGCCCTCCTGCTCGATGGGGTTCTGCGTGGCCATCACAAAGAAGGGGTCGGGCAGGGGGAGGGTCTGGCCGCCGATGCTGACCTGGCGCTCCTGCATCGCTTCGAGGAGGGCGGACTGGACCTTCGCGGGGGCGCGGTTGATCTCGTCGGCGAGGACGATGCTGGCGAAGATGGGTCCGCGGCGAATGGCGAAGTTCCCCTCGGCGGGGTTCAGCACCTCGGTGCCGATGAGGTCCGCTGGCAGCAGGTCGGGCGTGAACTGGATGCGCACACTGGCCACATCGAGGGCGTTCGCGAGGCTCGTGACGGTGAGGCTCTTGGCGAGGCCGGGGACGCCCTCGACGAGCACGTGCCCTGAAACGAGCAGGCCGATGAGGAGCCGGTCGATGAGGGCGTCCTGCCCGACCACGGCGGCGTGAATCTCCTTGCGCACCCGCGCGAGCGAGTCGGCAGCGGCGGACGCATCGGGGGAGAGAGGGGCTTGGGCGGGAAGTGCCATCGAAGTTCCATTGTAGCGACAACGAACGGGGGACCGGCTGGGGGCGGGCAGGCATCTCGCCAGAGGGCCAGAGCAGCCTCCGCTGCCACCACTTCGCCGCTAGTCCAGCCTCCGGCCAGCCTTCAATCAAGCCCTTTCATGGTGAGAGACGGATATAGCGAGTGGGCCCCTGGATACGACAGCCCCAACAACCCGGTACTACTCGCGGAGGAGCCGGTCGTGCGGGAGCTTCTCGACGCCCGTCCTGCCCGAGCGGCGCTGGACGCAGCCTGCGGGACGGGAAGGCACGCAAGCTACCTGGCGTCACTCGGTCACTCCGTCACGGGCATCGACGCAACGCCCGAGATGCTGGAGGAGGCTCGGAAGAAGGTTCCGGCGGCGCGCTTCGAGCCTGGCGACCTGACGGCGCTCCCCCTGCCGTCGCAGTCGGTCGACCTCGCCGTGTGTGCGCTGGCCCTCACCCACTGCGCCGAGCTCGGGCCCCCGGTTGGAGAACTTGCGCGCGTCCTGCGTTGCGGCGGACGCGCGGTCATCTCTGACGTTCATCCGTTCGCGGCGATGCTCGGTTCCCACGCGAGATACCCGCGCAGCCAGGGCGAATTCGGGTTCGTCCGGAACCACGTCCACCTGTTCTCAGACTACCTGACCGCCTTCCGAAAGGCTGGCCTTGCCGTCATCCAGTGTCGGGAGGCCGCCCATGGCGAGGAGGAGCTGGCAACGATCAGATTCGCGGATGACCGACCCGGCCTCCTGAAGGCTGCAATCGAGGGACTTCCCACCGTCGTTGTGTGGGAGCTGGAGAAGGGCTAGTCGCCGGAGCGGCCGGATGTGGGGGAGCGGTAGGGAGCGCGGGCGTAAGCGAGGGCGTAGACGCGGGCGGCGCCGTGCTCGCGCAGGACGCGGGCGCACTCGCCCGCCGTGGCGCCCGTCGTGACGACGTCGTCGAGGACGGCGACGGTGGCGCCCTTCAGGGCCGGACCCCGGTAGCGGAAGGCGCCGGCGACGTTCTGGCGGCGCTCGCTCGCGCTCAGGCCGACCTGGCTGGCGGTCGCGCGGACCCGTTCGAGGCGGCCCAGGGCGGGCTCGACGCCAAGGCGGTCGAGGAGGACCTCGGCCTGGTTGAATCCCCGCGTGAGCTGGCGACGGCGGTGGAGGGGGATGGGGAAGATGGCGTCCGGGGCGAGAGTGTCGACGACGGGTCGGAGCGCTTCGGCCATGCCGGCGGCGAGGTCGCGGATGCCGCTGAACTTGAGGCCGTGCACGACGCGGCGGGCGGGCCCTGCCATCTCGAAGGCGGCGCGGGCGCCATCAAGGTCACGCCAACCGCCGCAGTCGCGGCAGCGCCCTTCGTCCTCGATCCGAACGCCACAGCGGGGGCAGCGCCCGGGGCCGCTCGCGGGCACGAGCCAGCTCGCGCAGTCCTCGCACAGGTTGTCGCCAAAGGCAGCGCAGGAGACGCAGCGCGGGGGGTAGAGCAGGTCGAGGGCGCGGGCGAGGAGGGTGGCCACGGGCGAGCAGGATAACGCCGCCGGGACATGCGGGCGCTACACGCTACAATCCACGGGATGGCGATCACGGTGCTGCTCTTCGCTTCGCTGGCCGATGCCGTGGGAACGCGCGAACTCTCACTGGCGCACATGGCCGGGGACACCGTGGCCTCAGTGCGCGACCGGCTGGTGGCGGCGCATCCGCTGGTCGCGGAGTTCACGCCGACGCTGCTCTACGCGGTCGACGAGGAGTACGCCGAAGAAGACGCGCCGGTGCCGGCAGGCGCGACGCTCGCGCTGATTCCGCCGGTATCGGGAGGCTAGCGATGCTGATCCGCGTGACACCGGAGCGGCTCGACCCAGAAGAGGCGATCGAGGCCGTGCGCCGCGACGAGGCGGGAGCGGTCGACGTGTTTCTGGGGATCGTTCGCAACAACAACAAGGGGCGGTCGGTCGACCACCTCGTCTACGACGCCTACCCCTCGATGGCGGAGAAGACGATGCGCGAGCTGGCGGAGGAGGCGGTGGAGCGGTTCGACCTAGCGGACAGCGCCGTGCTGCACCGCACGGGGCGGCTGGAGATCGGCGAGACGAGCCTGCTGGTGGCCGTGAGCGCGGGCCATCGCGCAACGACGTTCGAGGCGGGCCACTGGCTCGTGAACGAGATCAAGCGGCGCGTGCCCGTGTGGAAGAAGGAAGTGTGGACGGACGGCGAGGAGTGGATCGAGGGGCCTGAGTCGCTGGGGATGGAGCGGGCGCCCGCGACGATGCGCGGCTCGTGACGAGCCACCCGCACGCCGCCAGCCGCTTCTGCATGCAGTGCGGCGGCGCCCTGGTAGAACGCACACCTCCGGGCGACACGATGACGCGCCTGGTGTGCGAGGACTGCCGGTTCGTGCACTACCTGAATCCACGTCCGGTGGCGGGGACGATCCCCGCGCGCGAGGACGGGAGCCTGCTGCTCGTGCGGCGGGCAATCGAGCCACGGCTCGGCTTCTGGGTATTCCCCGGCGGCTTCATGGACGTGGGGGAAACGGCGGAGGAGGCGGCTGCGCGGGAGACGCGGGAGGAGGCGAACCTGGAGGTCGACGAGCTCTCGCTGCTGGGCGTCTACACGCGTACGCACGCGGGAGTGGTCGTGATCGTGTACGAGGCAAGGGCGCTGGGGGAGGGGTCGGCGGGGTCGGAGACGAGCGAGATCGGGTGGTTCGCCCCGGACTCGATTCCGTGGGACGAACTCGCCTTCGACACGACCCACTGGGCGCTGGAGGCGTGGCTGGGGAAGCGCGGTCTGGAGCGCCCGTCGGGCTAGCGTCGACGGGTCCCACTGGAGCGCAGTGGCACGTTGTAGGGACGGGCGAGGATGGCCACGTGTTGGCTGTACTTGGGGTCGAGCGCACGCACCGATATCCGGGGATGGGCCTCCCGCAGTTCATCAAGGGAGAGCGCAGAGGTGATGACCGTGGGAAGAGCGGCATTGAAGCGGTGGTTGGCGATCTGGAAGAGCTTCTCCATCGCCCAGGAGGAACCCTTGTATGGGCCGAGGTCGTCGAGGATGAGCAGCCCGGCGTTGCGGATGTCGTTGAACAGCTCGTCGTAGCCGGGGTCGCCGCGGCCCGGGGCGAACGACGCGCGGAGATGGTCGAGCAGGTCGGGCACAACGGCGAAGAAGACGTCTCTGCCATTACGGAGGACCACGTTCGCGACGGCGGCGGCGACGTGCGTCTTGCCGCAGCCGCTCTCGCCCAGGATGAGCATCCAGCCCTCGGGCGAGTCGGCGAAGCGATGAGCGCTCTCCCAGATGGTCTGGAGTGACTCGTTCTCGTCGTGCTTGTAGTTGGGCAAGCGCGTGTTGAAGTTGTGGAAGCCGAAGTCATCGAGCCGTTCGCGGACCATGCCGCCGATCTGGCGGTAGTGCGCGCCCGGTGCGCCGCCGGAGAGGTCGAGCACCTCGCCCGATGCCAGCCGCCGGGAAATGCGCTCGTCGAGGGCGTCGGTAAGGGAGTGGCAGGTGCAGACGGTCGGGAGGGCGGCGTTGTAGCGCGCGTTCACGAGCTGGAAGAGTTTCTCGCGCGCCCACTCGCTGGAGGCGGCGGCGTCGATGTCGTCGAGGATGAGGAGGGGGGCGGCGCGAACCTGCTCGAAGAGCGCATCGAAGCCCGGCTCGCCTTCGGAGGGCTTATAGGAGGCGCGCAGGCCGTCGAGGAGGTCGGGCGTGAACATGAAGAGGACGGGCTCGCCGCGCTCGATGCGCTGGTTGGCGATGGCGGCGGCGAAGTGGGTCTTGCCGGAGCCGCTGGGGCCCTTCAGGACGAGCCAACCATCGGGTTCGTCCGCATAGGCCTGGACCTGCGCGGCGGCAGTCGCGTCGCCCTCGAGGGCTTCGAACGTGAAGCGGGTGAGGGCGCCGAGGTTGCTGATGCGCTCGAGGCGGGAGCGGCGCACTTCGCCGGTCTCGTCGAGGACACACGTGCAGGGCTCGGCCCGCCCGAAGCGCGGGTCGTCGAGCTTCCGCTCCCGGCGGACGAAGCCAGCTCCGCCGCAGCGGGCGCAATCGTCGTCGCCGGGCTCAGCGGGGGCGGGAGGTAGATCCTGCGGCTCCGTCGCCGAGATATCGGCGGCGGCGGAGCTCGACAGGATCTCGTCCAGACGCTTCATGGGCTTGGTTCCCCTCGGACCAGTTTTGGAGCATGCGCTCGATGTACTTCCAGTTACGGATGTTGCGCTCGGCAGCCTCGCGGAAGGCGGATTCGATGAGGTGTGGTGGATACTCCTCGGCGGCGACGAGAAGGCGTTCGGCGACGAGCGGGGTGATGGTGCCGATGTGCTCCTCGTAGAGATGGTAGATGTTGGGGCGGCGCACGGGCTGCGGTTCGTAGGCGATGGCGCCGGGGCGGAGCTCGAGGTCGCCGCCGCGGGCACGAGCCACGGCGCGACGGGAGGCGGGGTTGTTCACGAAGTAGACGGTCTCCTGCCGTCCCCCGCCCGCGAGGTCGAGGGAGAGGAGCGCGCCGAGCTCCACGCAGGAGGCGAGGCCCTGTTCGAGCGACTCGCGGCCAGCGGCCAGCGCCTCGAAGGTGGAGGCGGCATCGGGGACGGCCCAGACCTGGTCGGCGGTGAGGAAACGGGCATCGCCCTGCTGATCCTGGACGAGGCGCGCCACCCAGAGGAAGGCCAGCAGGGCGCCGGGTTCGCGCATGGCCGGGAGGACCGCCGAGTAGAAGGTGTTGGGGATGGCCGTGGCCTTGCCGATGCCGGGAAAGCCCTCGAAGGGGGCCGAGTCGTTCACCGGTGGATCTCCTCGGGGAGCAGATCCTCGTCCTCGGGCTGGAGCGCCCAGTCCTCGAACTTGGCCAGGCGCTGGCGGAAGCGCAGCTCGACGGCGCCCGTGGGACCGTTGCGATGCTTCGCGACGATGACCTGGGCGACGCCCTGGGGGTAGGCGCTCTCCGGCATCTCGGGGTGCTCGGCCATCCACTGCTCGCGCGTGATGTACAGCTCCTCGCGGCTGAGGAACATGACGACATCCGCATCCTGTTCGATGGAGCCCGAGTCCCGCAGGTCGGAGAGCATGGGGATGCGTGGGTGGCGCGTCTCGATGGCGCGGGAGAGCTGGGCGAGGGCGACCACCGGCACGTTCAGCTCGCGGGCGAGGCCCTTGAGCGTGCGCGAGATGTAGCTGATCTCCTGGACGCGGTTCTCGCGGCCGTTCCAGCTATTATCGGACTGCATGAGTTGGAGGTAGTCGACGAAGACGAGGTCGACGCCGTGGGAGCTGGCGAGGCGCCGGACCTTGGAGCGCAGCTCGGCGACGGTGAGGGTCGGGGAGTCGTCGAACCAGATGTTGGCGCCGGCCAGCTCGCCGGTGGCGCGGATGATGCGGCGTTCCTCCAGCTCGGTCTGGCCGCCGAGGCGCAGGCGCGTGCTGTCGACGCCGGACTCGGCGGCAAGGAGACGGACGGCGAGCTGCTCAGCGGACATCTCAAGGGAGAAGAAGGCGACGTTCGCGCCCTGATTGATGGCGGCGTTGCGGGCGATCCCGAGGGCGAACGAGGACTTTCCGACGCTGGGCCGCGCGCCAACGATGATGAGGTCAGCACGCTTGAGGCCGCCGAGCAGGTGATCGAGATCGCTGAAGCCGGCTTCGACGGCGGCAAGTTCGCGGCGCTCGGCGGCTTCGGCGTCCTCATCGAGGTAGGCTTGGAGGATCTGACCGATGTGGACGAAGTCCCGGAAGTTCTCGCCACCGCGCAACCGCTGGATCAGCTCCTCGGAGCGGGTGAAGACGGACTCGAGGTCAGCGGGCGCCTCGTAGGCGAGCTGGAGGATGCCGGTGGCGGCGTTGATGAGGCCGCGGTAGGTGCTGTCGCGCTTGACGATCTGTGCGTAGAACTCGACGCCGACGCTGGTGGGAAGCTGGCGGATGATGTCGCCGAGGTAGCTCTGGCCGCCGATCTCCTCAAGGCGTTCGCGGCGGTCGAGCTCGTGGGCGACGGTGATCTGGTTGATCGACTCGTCGCGCTCCCAGAGCTCGTTGGCAGCCTCGTAGATCCAGCCGTTCTTGTCCCGGAAGAAGTCGGGTGTCTTGAGGATCGGCGAGACCTTGGAGATGGCCTCGGGATCGACGAGGAGAGCCGCGATCACGGCTTCCTCGGCCTCAACATCGTGCGGCGGAAGGCGTTCGAGGAAGGGGAGGGTCATGCGCCCGGAATGGCGGGGACGTGCGCCCGGTGAGAGCGCTGCTGGTGAGTACCTGTCCCCGCTGTTCCGCCCCCCTTCCCGCTACTCCGGCGTAGCGTCTTCGGAGGGTGAGTCGGCTTCTTCTTCGGCGGCAGCAGCAGCAGCAGCAGCTTCGGCGGCGGCGGCGGCGGCGGCGGCGGCAGCTTCGGCTTCAGCGGCGGCCAGAGCCTCTTCGGCTTGCCGCGCCCTGAGCTCCTCGACGATCTCCTTCGAGTCCTCGTCGGGCTCGACGGCGACCACGATGGAAGCGCTGACGTTTCGCGTGAAACGGATGGTCACATCCTGCTGGCCCAGTTCGCGGATGGGCTCAGACAGGAGGATGACGCGGGTGTCGACCTCAATGCCCGTGCTCTCCTGGAGCTTCTGGGCGATATCGCGGTTGGTGACGGAGCCGTAGAGGCGACCGGTCGCGCCGACACGGGCTTCGAAGGTGATCGTGTAGCCATCGAGCCGTTCCTTCTGGACGGTGGCGGCGCCATCGAGCTTGGCCTGGCGGCGCGCTTCCTTTTCGGCAAGCGAGTTGGCGCGCTGGAGATTGGGCGGGGTGGCCGCACCGGCGGCTCCGCGCGGGAGCAGGAAGTTGCGGGCAAAGCCGTTCTTCACGACCTTCACGTCGCCAACCTGGGCGGTGCCCTCAACGTCCTCAAAAAACACGACTCTCATGGCTGTGACCTCGGCGTCGCCCGCAGTTAAGGCCTGGGGCGAAGATGCTAATGGTACGAACTCCATCCGCTACAGGCTTTCGGTCGAGGCCTTAAGGAAGTCTTGGTAGGCGGGTCGGGGTTATGCCGATGAGCCCGCTCTCCCTCCTCGAAAGGTGTCGAAACCTACTGTGGAACACTTGTTCTGTTTCGTCAAGCGCTAGGCTATCCCGATGGAAGACCGGACGGCGCTGATCCTTCTGCACGGTGGGATTGGCACGGGCGAGGCCGAGGGGATGGTGGCGCGCGCGCGGCTGGCGGCAGCGGGGGTGAGCGCGCGGGCCGCGCGGGCGGGCGGCTTCACCGAAGTGGTGTTGGCAACCGACCACGCCGGCGTGACCGAGGACGCCGCCTACACGGTCGACCGCGACGAGCCGGGGAAGCCGTTCGCGCTGCAGGAGCGGCTCCTGGGACTGGTACGGAAGCTCCGCGTGGAGGGGGTGGCGGTGATGGGGGCGGGGGCGCTGCCGTTCTTGTCGGCGGGGGACTTCACGTCCGTACGCAAGGGACTCGCCAGAAGCGGCGCCGTGGCCGTCACGAACAACTTCTTCTCAGCCGACCTTACCGCGTGGGCGCCCGCAGGAGCGATCTCGAAGATAGGGCCGTTCGAGCGGGACAACATGCTCCCACGAAAGTTGCGGGACCTCGCCAACTGCGAGGTGATCGTCCTGCCGCGGTCGGTGCGAACGGCCTTCGACCTCGACACGCCGGCGGAGCTGGCCGTGCTGGCGCTGAGCGAGGCGACACCGTCCGAGATTCGCGAGGCGCTGCCGCCGGAGGAGTCGCTGCCGCTGGCGCCCTACCGGGCGCTCATGCCGGTGTTGTGCGACCCCGACGCCGAGATCCTGCTGGCGGGTCGTGTCGGGAGCGCCACGTGGGCCTACCTCGAACGCGAGACCGCCTGCCGGGTGCGGCTCGTGAGCGAGGAGCGGGGGCTGGCGAGCGCGCCGAAAGGCCACAGGGCCTGGTCGCTCGTGGGGCGACTGCTGGAGGAGGTGGGCATGGAACGGTTCGGGGAGGAGCTGGCGTCGCTGGCGGACGGGGTGGTGCTGGATACGCGCGTGCTCCTCGCCCATGCGGACTCGCGCGCGGGTCGCGAGGATCGCTTCCAGAGCGACCTGCTCGCGCCGGAGAAGGTGGCCGACCCGTGGCTGCGCGAGCTGACGGCAGGGCTGGCAGCGGCGAAGACTCCGATCTTGCTGGGCGGCCACTCGCTGTTGAGCGGCGGGCTGATGGCGCTCACGGATCAGGCCTGGCTGGAGAACGACCGGCGACTGGGGCTGACGCCGCCCGCTTCCTAGGAGTCGGGCGGGGCCTGGGGACGGGCCATGAGGTGCGTTCGCACCTCCCAGCGCCCGTTGTGGAAGCGAAGGTGGCTCTCGATCGCCTTTCGTTGCTCGCGGGGAACGCGCCAGAGCTCCTCGGCGAGGGGCTTGTCGTAGTGCCAGCGGGTCTCGGCGACCTTGAAGCCGAGGGCGAAGTAGGCGCGATGGGCGTGCTCGGCGAACGTGTTCGTGGTGAGGACGAAGTCGGGTCCGGGGTACGCAGCCTCCAGCCAATCGAGGAGGGCCGCAAGCATGCGGCGGCAGACGCCGCGGCCCTCGTGCTCGGGAGGGACGTGCACGGCCCAGAGATAGAGGCCGGCGCGATCGTGCAGGTTGACGGAGACGCGGCCGACGGCGGTTTCGCCCTCGCAGGCGACGAAGTGGCGGTGGGGACCGGCCTCACGGGCGCGGGTGAGGTCGGCCCGGGCGCGCACTGGGTCTCGCAGGTGGCCGAGGTCGAAGGCGTGGTAGGGAAAGCCGCGTTCGCCCCACTGCGCCAACTGCGCGACAAGATCCTCGTCCCACGGGCGTAGCTCAAGGCCATCGCCGGCGATGGTGGGGGGATAGGGAGCGGTGCTGGTCGCGCTCATGCTGGCGGCAAAAGGGTACCCCTATTGGCAGACCGACAGCGAGCCCCTGGATCGTCGAAGGGCGACCGCTGGGGCCGCCCTTCGATGCGTTGCCGATGTTCCCGCTTAGGCGTGAAGCGCTTCGGCGACCTCGGGGAGGCCGAGGGACTCCAGCTTGGCGGCGGAGGGCTTGCAGGTGTCGGCATCCCAATCGCAGGCGTTGAGGAAGTCGATCTCGAGGCGCTCGGTATCGAGATTGACGCCCTCCAGCGGCCCGGTGTGGGTGCCTTCGTCGGTGGCGCCGGTGACGCGGGTGGGAACGGGACGCCGGCGGGGATTACCGCCCTCGCGCACCTCGTAGGCCATGCGCAGGTTGGCGATGCGCTCGCCGACCTGCATGGCCTCGTCGATGTCCATGTCCCAGCCCGTAACGGCGTTGAACCAGTCGGGGATGTTGGCCGTGTTGGCGGTCATCATGATGAACTGGCACATGCCGCCCGCGTTGACGACGTGCATGTATTCGCTCGCGGCCTTGTGGTGCTCTCCGCGACCGTCGTAGTCGCGCGAGTCCTTGGGGGCGGCCGGGATGGTGCCGACGCGGCGGTTGCCCTCGTACTGGGTGTGGCGACCCGGGGTGGGGTCGAGCTTGTAGGTCGTGTGGAACTCGGGCTGGAGCTTGGGGTCGTGCATCGGGAGCTCCTGCCCGCCGATGTGCATGCCGAACGCCTCGGCGCCGTTGCCGATGCGCTCGGCGGCGACCTTCACGCCGTCGGCGAGGACATCGCCGATGCCGCGGCGCTCGCCCATCATCTTCGTGAGCTCGACGACCGCCTCGGCGTTGCCCCAGGACAGCTCAAGGCCGTCGGTGTCTTCCTTGGTGATGATGCCGGCCTCGTAGCACTCGATGGCGAAGGAAGCGGTGACGCCCGCGCTGATGACGTCGAACCCGTACTCGTTGCAGAGGTGGTTCAGGTAGATCAGGGCGTCGGGGTCGTTCACCAGGTTCATCGTCCCGTAGGAGGCCATGGCCTCGTACTCGGGGCGGTGGGTGTGGTGCGGGTACGGGTACTTCTCGTTGGTCGACTCGACCGACTCGGCGCCGCAGGCGATGGGGCAGTGCCAGCAGCCGTACTTCTTCTCCATCTTGGGGTTGATGATGGAGCCGCCGTCGATCTGGCTGGCGACCTCCTGGGGGAAGTCGACAACGCCGACGCCGCCCCAGTTCTTGACCGGGGAGTCGCCGTTGAGGGCGCTGCCGGCGGTGATGCCGGTGGTGCCGAAGTTCGAGAAGAAGTCCTTGAGGGGCTTGATCATGTCGTCCAGGTTGGCGCGGAGCATTTTGATGGTCTCCGGCGTCTGGGAGATGATCTTGCGCTCGGAGACAGCGACGACGGCCTTCAGGTTCTTCGAGCCCATGACAGCGCCGACGCCCGAACGGGCGGCGAGGCGGCCGTGGTCGTTGCAGACGCCGCTGATGAGGGAGAGCGTCTCGCCGGCCTGGCCGATGTTGGCAACGCTGGCGCGCTTGCCGTGGCGGCTCTTGAGCTCCATCTCGCTCGCGATGGCGCCGGTGCCCCAGAGGTCGCCGGCATCGCGCAGTTCGTAGTTGTCACCCTCGACGAGGAGGTAGGTGGGGCGGTCGGCCCTGCCGAAGAAGATGACGCCGTCCCAGCCCGCGAGCTTGAGGACGCCGCCGAAGTCGCCGCCGCAGTTGGCGTCGCCCCAGCCGCCGGTGAGGGGGCTCTTACAGACGACCTGCCAGCGCTGGCCGAAGAGGGGGGTACCGGTAAGCAGGCCCGGGAGCATGCCCAGCATGTTCTCGGGGGCGAGGGGATCGATGCCGGCGGGGACCCGGTCCCAGAGCATGCGCGCGCCGATGCCGTAGCCGCCGAGGTACTCGCGATAGAGCGACTCGTCGGGGCGCTCCTCGGTGATGGCGCCGGACGTCAGATCGACGACCAGCATCTTGCCGTTATATCCAGTTTCGACGGCGCCGTTGCCGTTGGAATCAGCCATAGTTCAGTGCCCCTTCTCCGCGTAGCTGAGCGGGTAGACAGTTGTGCGGGTGATGTTACGGGATGGGGAACGCGGCGCAATATGCTCCCGTCGGCATAACGCTAGATGGCGCCAATTCCCTATCTGGCCCAGTCCCACCCCTCACGCAGTTCGTTGAGGCTAGAGCGAGCAATGAGCTCTTCGTACTGCAGTCGCCCAACGACGATGCCAGGGGAGATCCCCTCACTCTCGGCGAAAGCTTGCACGGCAGGCGTTGTGAAGAGCTCAGCCCTCTCGATGAACGCCCTCCAGTCATCCGGCGCGATGAGACGGTCGCGAGCGAAAGCCTCGGCAGCGTCCTCGTCTTCGTCGTCGAAGCCGGGGGCGTAAACCTTCTTGAGACGATGCCGGAGAACGTGATGAGCTTCGTGAAAGAGGGTGAACCAGAGGATGTCGGCCCACTTCCAGCGCAAGTTGACCTGTACCAGGGCGTGATCTGATGAGAGCCAGCGAGTGCAGCCGTTTACGCCCACCCCAGGTAGTTCCGGGACAAAGAGGAGCTGAACGCCAGCCTCTCGCCAAAGTTCCTGGACGGCGGGAACAGCCTCCTGAGGAGGAGACGTGGTCAGGCGACGCGTCTGTTCGAGTGCGGAACGGAATTGGGGTGCATTGAAGGGACCGGCGGCACCTTCTTGCTCGGCGAGGAGTTCCCCCTTGCGCATCCAGGCGGCCAATGCTCCCTTCTCCTTGGCTGGCTTGCCGGTCGCTCGGAAAGCAGCCAGCGCTGGCGTGCTGGAAACGCGATCGAGAGCGGCAACAGCAAAGTACTGGCGGAGCATGGACGCGCGTTCGGCCCGCCCCGTCCCTGCCGGCAGCCAACCAAGATCCTGCATTCTTTTGACGGGAAATTCGCTGAGTCGCTGCTGGTCCTGTTTGGCAGCCTCCTGCTTGGCAGCGCGGGCAAGGGCAAGCCGGTAGTCCTCCTCGAGACGCTGCCAGAACTGCGCTGAGAGGCCGAGAACGTCTTCGAGTTCCAGCGCCGTGGCCGCGGTAATGGCCTTGTGGCCCTGCACGATGCTGCTTACAACCTGGGGCGGGCGCCCCATCCGGCGGGCGAGATCAAGCTGCGTCATTCCTCGAGCCTCAAGCTCCTCCGCGAGGAACTCCCCGGGAGGGATCGCGAGGTCGGATTCGGGGATCATGGTGGTGTTCGCGGCCATGGTAGTCGTCAACCTCCTCAATCCGTATTCGGTCGCCTTCTTCTCCATCGGGGAGACTGACAATCAGCCTCCAGTTCGCGGTTAGCGTGATGCCGTACTGGCCCTTGTACTTCCCTTCAAGGCATGGAATCCCAGAGCCCTTGCCTGCCGAACCTCCAAGACGGTCGACAGCGCAGCAAGGAGTTTGATTCGCTGGACGTACTTCCGGCCAATCGCTTGGCCCCATCGTTTCTCGGCCTCCGCCCCCTTGGCACATGCGCGTTCGAGCTTGTTGGTCTGGAACTCGACCTCCAAAGTGCTTCAGCCTTCCACTGTCGCTATTCTACAACATGGGAAGCATGTCGGAAAAATCCCCTGACCTACAGGCCTAGATCGCGCCGCCGAGGAAGGCTTGCAGCGCCTCGTTCGTGACCTCGGGCGCTTCCTCGGGGAAGAAGTGGCCAGCGTTCACGCGGCGCACGCGCAGGTCGGGGAAGTAGCGGCTGAACTGGTCGACGAACGCGTTGCCGCGCGGGATGGCGTGTTCGCGGTCGCCATCAGCCGTGCCGATTCGCCCGGCCATGTACTGGCCGAACATCCAGAGGACAGGCGCCTCGAAGCGCTTGTGGCGGTCCTCGGGGCCGTAGTCGAGTGCCTCGCCGAAGCGGGGGTGTTGTTCCATGCCCTCCGGGTGGAGCCACATCTCGGCGACGGCGCTCTCAGACAGCGGTTCGTAGCGTTCGCCACGGGGGGCGGCGGGGTCCTCGATGACGCGATGGAAGGGGAGGCCGTAGCGGTAGTAGGAGATGGCGTGGAAGTGGCTGAGCGGATCGGCGAAGGCGCGGGCGTACTCCTCGATGTCCTCGGGGGTGGCCCAGGTACGCGCGTCGGGATTCGGGCGGGCGCTGGGCCAGGGCGACTGGGGACGGCCGGGGAGCGGGGGCTCGGAGCCGCCGGTGAAGATGCTCTCGATGAAGCCGCGGTGGTGCTCGGCGAAGAACTGCTCGGGCAGGGGCTCGGCCTTGAACCAGTAGCCGTGGGCGCCAGCGGGCGCCCAGACGGTGCAGAGGGTATCGAGCATGGCGAGACGGCTGACGCGCTCGGGCCAGTCGATGGCGAGCTTGAAGGCGATGATGCCGCCCCAGTCGTGCGCAACGACGGCGGCCCGCTCGATGTCGAGGGCGTCCATGAAGTTGACGATGTCCTGGGCCAGCATGGTGCGGTTGACGCGGATACCGGGCTTGTCGGTGCCGCCAAAGCCGCGCGTATCGGGGGCGAAGAGGGCGTAGTCGCCCGAGAGGGCGGGGAACTGCTTGCGCCACTCGTAGGAGGTCTCGGGGAAGCCGTGCAGGAAGATGACGGGCTCGCCCGTCCCTTCCTGCAGGTAGTGCATGCGAAGGTCGGCGGTCTGGACGTAGAGGGATTCCATGGAGGCCTCCAGGCAGTGTGAGCGGGGGCAGTCTAGCTGGGCGCGGAGGTACGACGCAGGCGGCTCACTCGCCGGTGTCTTGTGCCTGCAGGAGGTCCCGCATCAACTCGATGTGGCCGGTGTGGATGGCGGTGTGCTCGAGGGCGTGGGCGAGCGGGCCCATGGCCGTGACGGGTCCGCCGGGGCCTACGGTGAAGTCGCGCTCAAGGTCGGCGGGCACGACGCGCTCCATGGCGCGCTCACTCGAGGCGAGGGCTTCGTCGAGGAGAGCGCACAGTTCCTCGGCATCGAGGCCGGCGACAGCGAAGGGGGCTTCGCGATCGCGGGCGGTCGGTTCGCCGCCCACGACTTCGCCGATCCAGTAGCGCTCGGAGTCGGCGGTGTGGGCGGCGAGCTGGGCGATCGAGTTCGAGGAAGGGAAGGGCTTCCAGTCGAGCTGCGACGCTCCCAGCTCGCGGAGGATGGGTTTGATCTGGTCGTGGAGCCAGGCGAGGTTCGCGTGGAGGTCACGCAGAGCGGGCAGCATCGCGACCTCCCGTCCCGGAGGGAGCCGGACCGGCGTCTACCAGCGGCTGGATTCCTCGGCGTAGACGTGATCGGGGAGCCGGTAACTGATGCCTTCCTCATCGTAGTTCGTGACTTCGAACAGCTGGGTGAAGTTGGCGAAGTCGCTGTTGCGAGCGCGCTTCGGGAAGAGCCTGCGCATGAGGCCTTCGTACTTTTCGTTCAGCCGGAACCAGGCGAGGACGCCAAACGAGGTGGCCAGCAGGGGCGGTTCGGGGGGGTAGTTGAGCTGGTGGGCCAGCTCCTTCCCGATAAGCGCCCGTGAGACGTGGTAAACGTACCCAGAGAGGCTGCGGCGCTCTACGGAGGAGGTGATACCCGCGACGAGGGGGGCGGAGTTGACGAGCGAGTTCGCGAGCACGACGGACTCGATGCTCGGGGTCGGTTCACAGAGGCGACCGACGTGGAAGAGCTCGAGGGCATCTTCTTCAGCCTCATAGAGGATGGACTCGGGGATGCCCATGAGGTAGCCGGAGTAGCGCCATATCTGCATGAAGCTCCTGGCTTCTTCCTCGGTGTAGCTGGCGCCGAGGCTCTTCATGTGCCTCAGCAGCCGGGCGGAGAAAGCGGTTAGCGCGAATCCCACGTGCGCCGCGCTGAGGGGCACGCCCCACGCCTCGTGATCCCAGTCCTCGGAACTGGCCAGCAAGCGGCGGACCTGCGCGTGGACCAACCGCACGCGTACGGAGAGCTTCCAGCCATCGCCCTGGCGAGTCATGCCGCCAGGGAAGAAGAGTTCGATCATCTGGCGGTTGTTCTGCTGGAGCCGCCTCACGCCCTGGTCGCGAAGCCGTCCCGTAATGAAGAAAGACTTGCTGATGTTCGTGGAGAAGCCCTCGACGAGGACGCCGCCGAGCATTCCGGCAAGGAGCAGCTTGGAGTTTTTGTGGAACAGCCGGACCCCGGGCTGGTGCGATGCGAGGTCCATCCAGTCGGGAGGCGTTTCGAGCTTCTCGAAGAACTCAAGGACGGTGGGCGGGGCATCCCGGAGTACATCCCACTGCTGGTCCATACCCGCCTGAACGAAGCGGAAGGCCTGCTCTGCATCGACGGTGGCAAGCACATCCATCAACGCATCGGCCTCTGCGTCGCCGATGAGCGTGTGCTCGATGTACTTATCGGCCAGATCCAGATTGGCGGCGCGGCCCCGTTCGTAGTGCTCCAGGTAGTCAGTGGGGATGATCATCCCGCGTCCGGCTCCGGCTCCGGCCTCCATGCAACGGGTTCCACCCCAAGGTCGGGGAGCCCTACGAGACAATAGGGCAAGTACCAGTTGCACATGCCCGCTGCCTCCATGCCGGCCGAGGCTTGGGTCGACCAGACAAGGTTACATCACACTCGACATGGCACGTGAGAGAGCCAACTCTACCAATGACCGGACTCCTCGGAGTAGACGTGGTCGGGCAAGCGGTAGCTGATGCCCGCGTCGTCGTACAACGATGACTCGAGCAAGTGTGCGAACCGGGCGAATTGGTTGTGCCGGGCGCGCCCGGGAATCACCTTCTCCAGCATCCGGTCAATGCGTTCCTTGGTCCGGAACAGGGAGACGATCCCAAAGGATCGGGTAGACGGGAATTTGAGCGAGTCGGCAAGCTCATCTCCCATCAGGTCTCGTGAGAGCCTGTAGATGAGACCAGCAGTCCTGGCTCGCTCTTTCGGTTCGGTTATTCCCGCAACCAGCGGAGAGGAGTTGACGAGGGAGTTCGCCATCACGATCGACTCCATCTCAGACCTGGGCTCGCAGACGAAACCGACGTCGTACAGGCGCAGCGCTTCGTTCGCATCGCGGAACAGAATCGTCTCGGGAATGGCCATCAGGTGGCCAGCGTAGCGCCACACTTGCATGAAACTGGCGTACTCCTCGTCGGTGTACACAGCGCCGAGGGTCTTCCCGTGTTTCAACAGCCGTGCCGAGAACGCGGCGAGCGCATAGCCCAGATGCGCCATGCTGATCGGGGTGCCCCAGGCCTCGGTATCCCACTCTTGTGATTGCGACAGGAGGCGGCGCATTCGCGAGTGGACGATGCGAATGCGGACGGACAGCTTCCAGCCGTCTCCATCCCGCTCCAGGCCGCCGGGGAAGAAGATGTCCATCATGTGGCGGTTGTTGTTCTCCAGCCGCCTCAGGCCCTGGTCACGCACCCGCCCGGTGATGTGGAAGGACTTGGCGATGTTGGTCGTGAAGCCTTCCAGCAGAACGCCCGTGACGAACGCCAGCAGAAACGTCGTCGAGTTCCGGTGGAACATTTCAATGCCAGAGGCGAGTGACGAATTGCTGGCATCCATCCAATCGGGCAGCGTCTCCGCTTCAGCGAAGAGTTCCCGCAGCGAGTCGGGCGCGCCCCGAAGGGCTTCCTTGCCCTCCCCATTCATGGCCGCCTCGATCCACCGCGTCGATTCCTCCCGGCTGAACTGCTCGAGGTCTTCCGCCATCCGCTCGCCCAGCGGGTCCCCGATCATGGTGTGCTCGATGTACTGATCGGCAATCCTCGGGTCGACGAGGCGAGCCTTCTCATAGCCTGGGGGATAGGCTGTGGGCATCTTCAATGCGGCCGCGATTTCCGTCATGTTCGTCTCCTACGTCGCCGCCGAACTGTCGTTGCTTGCTTCGACTTACACTCTGGGAAGCCAGTCCAGCCAAGATGGCAAGTACCAGTTCCCCTTGCCCAGAACCTCCATGCTGGCCGGGACAAGGACAGACCGCACGAGTGTAGCATCGAGGAAGATGGCGACGGCGAGCCCGAAGCCCATCTGCTGATTAATGATGCCCTGTCCCGACGCGAACGCCCCGAACACCACAACCATGATGAGGGCGGCGCCGGTGATGAGCCCCGCCGTCTCCCGCAGCCCGTAGGCCACCGCCTCGGCGTTCTCCCCCGTCTGGTCGTAGCGCTCACGGATGCGGCTCAGCAGGAAGACGTGGTAGTCCATGGAGAGCCCGAAGAGGACGGAGAACAGGAACAGCGGTATCCAGACGTCAATGACATCCATCTGCTGGAAGCCGAGGAGGTCCGTGGCCACGCCCTTCTGGAATACCAGAACCATGAGTCCGTAGGCGGCGCCGACGGAGATCAGATTCATGATGACGGCCTTGATCGGGATGACAATGGAGCGGAACACCACCATCAGGGCGATGAAGCTGAATCCGAGCACGAAGGCGAAGACGATCGGCGTGTACCGTTCGGCGACATCGAAGAGATCCTCGGAGAAGGCGCTGACGCCGCCAACGTAGACCTCCGCGGGGACGCCTTCGAACGCGGCGGGAATGTACTCGTCGCGGAGCACGGAAACGGCATCCAGCGCCATCTCGCCACTGGGCTCCCCGGGGATGATCACTTCCAGCCAGGCCAGATCTCCCGCCGGGTTGATGGTCTCGGTGAGCGGTATCGGGAAGCGGGGGTCGCCCGCGATCACGTTCCGCAGGTCGTCGATCGCCGCGCGCACCTGGGGGTCGCCAATATCGCCATCGATGACGATATCGGCGGGCGAGGCCAGCCCGATGGGGAATGCCTCCTCCAGGATGGTAAATGCCTGCTTGGTCTGGGCGTCATCGGGGAAGGTGTCGATCCCGTTGAGCCCTGTGTTGACCCCCGTGTTGATCTGGAAATAGAAGGCCGCCAGGGCAATCAGCGGGGCTGCGACCAGGACGATGCTGATGACGGGGAACCTGGTCACGACGCGTGTCGACCAGTCCCAGAAGCTCTGGCGGGAAGTCTCGCCGGCGCCGCTTGTGGCCTTCGCCCTGTTGAGGAACGGAAGCGAGAGGAAGTTCACCCGCGTTCCGAGCAGGGCGAGCACGGCCGGCAACAGGGTGAGCGTAGACGCCAGTGCGACGAGGACGACAAGAATCGCGCCGATGCCAATGGACTGGAAGAACGACGCGGGCACGATCACCAGCCCGACAAGCGCGATCACCACCGTGACGCCACTGAAGAGCACGGTGCGTCCTGCCGTGGCGCCCGCCTTTACGGCTGCCTCGCGCTTGTTCAAACCGCCGCTCAGCTCTTCCTTGAAGCGCGACACGACGAGGAGCGAATAGTCGATCCCCACGGCCAGACCGATCATCGTGACCATGATCGTGACGCTGAAGACCAGCTCCATGGCCTGCCCGATGAGCGCCACCAGACCCAGGGCGATGACGATGGAGACAACGGCGATCCCCAGCGGAAGGAGGGCGGCGACGACAGCGCCGAAGAGCACGAGGAGCACGACCAGCGCGATCAGGATGCCGATGCTCTCGCCCTGGCGGAGGTCTTCCTCACCGATCTCGGTGGTCTCGAGGGCGACACTGGCCTCCCCACCCGTGTGTACGAGGAAGCCGCCCTCTGCGTTTGCTTCCTCAACCACCTCAAGGATGTAGTGGACGTTGTCCGTGGCTTCGTCGATATCTCCGGTCAGGATGAGCGGCAGGATGGTGGTCCTGCGATCGGCGGATACGAGCGACTCGGGAGGCTGGATGGCGACCGGCGCATCGTTTCCCTGGTAGTAATTCTGCGCCACGGCCACAACCTCGGGACCCAGCGCTAGGAGTTCGGCGAACAGCCCCTCGACTCTCTCGCGGAACGCGGCGTCATCAACGGTCAGGGACTCGGCCTGGACGACAACGACTTCCAGGATCGGCTTCGGGCCCCGAAGCCTCTCCTCGAGCAAGTCCTCGGCCCGGTTCGACTCGATATTCCCGGTAAGTCGCGGCTCGGTTGTCGTGGCGCTTCCGAGCAGCCGATCGATCAGGACAAACCCGATCAGCAGCACGACCACCCACGCGGCGATGGTCAACCAAGGTCTGCGGGCGCTGATCCGGGCCAGCGACTCGGTCACGGCGTAGGACCCCCGATTCTCAAGAACACCCGGCGCCGGAGCCTACCCACGCTTCCCAGTGGGCATCGCGGCCCCTCGCTCCACCGGACGCTTCTCGAGCTTCATCCCGGCTTCGACTCCCGTGACAGGAACAGCCGACGCTACGGTCACGTTCACCGTACAGGGGCTTCATTTACCTTGCCGTGCGCAAGCTTACCACCAGAACGCAGCGCCGCGCGGGCAAGCGCCACCCATGGGAGGTGCAGGGCAACGACGAGCAACCGGGCAACTGGTTCCCAGGGACTGGGGGACAGGCCTAGCGCTTGGTGTACTGCGGAGCCTTGCGAGCTCGCTTGAGCCCTGGCTTCTTGCGTTCCTTTACCCGGGCATCTCGGGTGAGGAGGCTGGGGGAGCGCTTGAGTGTCACCTTGAGCGCGGGGTCGGCCTCGACGAGCGCACGGGCGATGCCGAGCCGGATGGCGCCGGCCCAGCCAGAGACGCCGCCGCCCTCGCACTTGACCTGGGCGCTGAACTTGCCCTCGGCGCCGACGCGCTTGAGGGGAAGCATGATCTCGTCGCGGTGCTGGTCGCGATCGAAGACATCGTCGACGGGCTTGCCGTTGACGACGATGGCGCCGCCTCCCGGGTAGAGGCGCACACGTGCGATGGCGGTCTTGCGGCGTCCGGTGCCGTAGTAGTACTGCTCAGCCATTAGTTCTCCTCGGCCTCGGCTTCTGCTTCGGCAACGGGCTCGGCTTCCGCTTCGGCAGCGGGCTCGACTTCCGCTTCGGCAGCGGGCTCGACTTCCGCTTCGGCAGCGGGCTCGACTTCCGCTTCGGCAGCGGGCTCGACTTCCGCTTCGGCAGCGGGCTCGACTTCCGCTTCGGCAGCGGGCGCTGCTTCTGCTTCGGCCACGGGCTCGGCTTCGGGCGCGGCTTCTTCTTCGGGAACATCCTCTTCTTCGAGTTCAGCGATGGCAACGGCATCGGCATCGGCCGTGGCGCGGGCCTCCTCCAGCTCGGCGAGCCAGGCGGCAACCTTCTCGCGGCGGGTTGGCCGCGGCGTGTGCGTCTCGGGAACGGAGAGAGGGCGCAGGCGGGGCGGCTTGGGCGGGTTCTCGATGAGCGCCTGGAGCGCCTCGGTCTCCGCCTGAGCGGCTGCCTCAGCAGCGCGCTCCGAGCCGGCCACCTGCGACTGGTGCGGATGTTCGAGACCCGCGTAGACCTTGAGGTGGCGGCGGATGCGCTTGCCCAGCGGTCCCTTGGGGAGCATGCCCCAGACGGCTCGCTCAAGGACGCGCTCGGGGCGCCGGGCCATCTGCTCGGCAAAGGTGCGCTTGCGCAGGTTGCCGGGATAGCCCGAGTGGCGGTAGTAGACCATCTGCTCGGCCTTGCGACCGCTGAGGCGCACCTTGCCGGCGTTGAGGATGATGACGAAGTCGCCGTCATCGAGATGAGGTTCGTAGGTGGGCTTGTGCTTGCCGCGGAGGAGGATGGCGACTTCGCTCGCGACGCGCCCGAGGGGGCGGTCGGCGGCATCGACGACGTGCCAGCTCTTGGTGATCTCGGCCGCCTTGCGGCGCACGGTGGATGTCATGTTGCGTACCCCTCGTCGTACCAGACGCGCTGCAGGGAGAGGCCGTACGGCGGCGCCGGCGGGCCCACGGTGGCGGGCGTAGCGGCGGCGACGGCGCTCTCGAACTCGCTGGCGCTGGTGGCGCCCCGTCCGACCCGCACGAGCCCACCGACGATGCGGCGGACCATCTGCGGGAGGAAGGCGTCGGCTTCGATATCGAAGGCAAAGAGGCAACCGGCCTGCGAGAAGCTGGCGGCGGCAACCGTGCGCATGGGTGAGCGGCCTTCCTCAAGGGGGCCGGCGCAGGCGCTGAAGTCGCGACGGCCGAGGAGGGCTCGGGCGGCCTCTCTCATCGCTGTCAGATCGAGCTGGGGGCCGGTGCGCCAGGCGGTCCGGCGCTGTAGGGGCAAGCGTACTGCCGACGCGAACAGTGAGTAGCGGTACCAACGGCGGCGGGCCCAGCGCCTGGGGTCGAAACCGGCCGGCGCCTCGCGCACCTCGCGCACGGCGACGTCCTCGGGGAGGTGGGCGTTGAGGGCGCGTTCGACCGTGGGCGGCTCAAGCGCGGTCGTGGCGGAGAAGGCCGCCACCTGCCCGAGCGCGTGCACGCCGGCATCGGTGCGGCCCGCCAGTTCCACCCGCGTGGCCGCGCCGAAGAGCCGCTCGGCAGCGCCTTCCAGCTCGCCCTGAACGGTGCGCGCGTGGAGCTGACGCTGGGAGCCGGCAAACTCCTTGCCGTCGTAGCTGACGGTGGCGGCGAAGCGGGTGATGTCGGACACGGCTAGCGTTCTTCGTCCTTTGCTTCGGGGGCCCCTTTGGCCTCGGGCTCATCGACTTCGAGGGCAGCCTCTCCCTCGGGGGCAGCCTCAGGCTCCTCGACTTCGACCACAGCCTCCACCTCGGGAGCGGTTTCAGGCTCCTCGGCGGGCGCGGAATCGTCGGGGGCCGTCACGGCCACTTCAGCGGCTTCCCGGTAGTCGACGGTCTCGATGACCGCCATCCTGGCGCCGTCGCCCTTGCGGGGCTCGAGGCGGGTGATGCGCAGGTAACCGCCGGGGCGGCTGGCCATGCGAGGGGCGATGTCGTCGAAGACCTTGTCTACCACGTAGCGGTCGTAGATGTAGCTGAGCGCCTGGCGGCGAGCGTGGAGGTCGCCGCGACGGCCAAGCGTGATCATCTTCTCCGCAATGGGGCGGATCTCCCGCGCCTTGGCATCGGTCGTTGTGATGCGCTCGTAGCGGAGCAGGTCCGTCACGAGGTTGCGATAGAGGGCTCGCCGATGGGCGCTATCACGCCCGAGGTGGCGGCCCGCCTTCCGGTGTCGCATGGCTACTCCTCGTCGTCCGCGCCGAGGAGGTCGTCATCGCCGACCTCGCGGAGCGCTTCGCGGAGGGCCTTGCCGAGGGCGCCGAGGCTTTCCTCGTCGTCCTCTTCGTCAAGGATGACGCCGGGGGGAACGGTGGGCGGGGCGCTCGGGGAGGCGAAGTCGGGAACGATCTCGATGCCAGGCGCCGAGCCATCGATGTAGTTCATCTCGATGAGGCGGTCGCGCAGCTCGTCGTAGGACTTGTGGCCGAAATTGCGAAGGGCGAGGAGCTCCTCCTCGGTGCGCTCCAGCACCTGGCCGATGGTCATGAGTCCGCTGCGCCGAAGACAGTTGTAGGCGCGAACGGAGAGCTGGAGCGCTTCGATAGGGGTGTGATAGCGCTCTGGTGAGATGGGGAGGCTGGTAGTGACGGCGGGAGCAGCGGTGACCGGTACACCCGCTCCGCCGACGGCGCCGAACAGCGAGAACTGCTCGATGAGGATGACGGCAGCCTGCCCGACAGCCTCCACCGGCGCCAGGGTTCCGTCGGTCCACACTTCGAGGACCATGCGGTCGAAGTCGGTGGCCTGGCCGACGCGAACCTTCTCGACGTGGAAGTTGACCTTGCGCACGGGCGAGAAGATGGCATCGACAGGGATAACGCCGATAGGCATGCCCTCAACCTCGTTCGCGGGCACGTACCCGCGCTTGAGTTGGGCGTGGAACTCGGCGTTGATGCGGGAATCGGGGCCATCAAGGGTGGCCAGGTGGAGGGAGGGGTTGACGACCTCGAAGTCGGCGGGCACCTGGAGATCGCCGGCGGTGATCTCGCGGGCGCCTTCGGCGTCGAGGGTGAGGGTGCCCGGACGGTTGCTCACGGCCCGGAGCCGGATCTCCTTCACGTTCAGGAGGAACTCGGTGCAGTCCTCCTGCATGCCCTTGATAGTGGAGAACTCATGCTGAACCTGGTCGATGCGCACCGAGGTGATGGCGGCGCCTTCGAGCGAGCTGAGGAGGATGCGGCGCAGCGCGTTCCCGAGCGTGGTGCCATACCCCGGATCGAGGGGCTCGGCGACGAGACGGGCGTAACCGTCATCTTCGTTCGCGATGGTGAGCTCGGGTACCGGCTCGGGTACCGGCGCAGGCGGCATGTCGAGCGGATCGAGGGGCGGCGTTTCGAGTGTCATGGGATCTGCTGACCTGCCTAGCGAGAGTAGTACTCGATGACGACGTTCTCGTTGAACCGGTGGGTCTCACCCGGAACAACCTCGAGCGGGCCGGCGACGCGCGCCGTGATGCCAGCGGAATCGACCACGAGCCAGGGCGGAGGCGTCTTGGCCGTGATGGTCTCCTGCAGCACCTTGTAGTACTCGCTGCGAGCGCCGCGTTGCGTGAAGCCGATGATGTCGCCATCACGCAACTGGGCAGAGGGGATGTCGGTTTTGCGTCCGTTGAGGGTGATGAGCCCGTGACGAACGATCTGACGAGCCTGAGCGCGCGAATCGGCAAAGCCGCCGCGGTAGACGGCGTTGTCGAGGCGGCTTTCAAGAATGCGCACCAGGTTGAGGCCGGAGACGCCGGGGCGGCGCACGGCCTCCTTGTAGTAGCGCAGGAACTGGCGCTCCATCACGCCATAGGTCGCGCGCGCACGCTGCTTCTCGCGCAACTGGAGACCGCGGTCGCTTACCTTGCGACGGCGGGCGGGGCGGGGCCCCGGGGGGTTGGGACGGCGCTCGAAGGCGCACTTGGGCGAGTAGCAGCGCTCGCCCTTCAGGTAGAGCTTGTCGCCACGGCGGCGACAGATGCGGCAGACAGGACCGGTGTATCGCGCCATTACTACACACGCCTCCGCTTCGGAGCGCGGCAGCCGTTGTGGGGGATGGGCGTGACATCACGGATGGCGGTGACATTGAGGCCCGTGGCCTGGAGCGCGCGGATGGCGGCCTCGCGACCGCTGCCGGCGCCGCGCACGAACACCTCGATGCTCTGCATGCCGTGCTCCTGGGCGCGGCGGGCGGCGGCCTCGCCGGCGAGCTGGGCGGCAAAGGGCGTGCTCTTGCGCGAGCCCTTGAAACCAGTCTGGCCGGCGGTGGCCTGGGCCACCACGTTCCCGTTGGGGTCGGTCATCGTGACGATCGTGTTGTTGAACGAACTCTTGATATAAGCGCGGCCACGCGGCACGGACTTGCGCTCGCGGCGCTTGGTTCGGCGGGTTCCTGGGGGCATTCGCTCGTTCTCCGGTTACTTCTTGGTGGCGGCGCGACGGCGGCCGGCAACAGTCTTGCGGGCGCCGCGGCGCTGGCGTGCATTCGTGCGCGTGCGCTGCCCATGGACGGGAAGGTTGCGGCGGTGACGCTGACCGCGGTAGCAGTTGATCTCGACGAGACGCTGGATGTTCTGGCGAACCTCGCGGCGGAGGTCGCCCTCTACCGTGTAGTTCTTCTCGATGAAGTCGCGGATGCGGAGGAGTTCCTCGTCGGTCAGGTCGCGCGTGCGCGTCCCGGGGGACACGCGCGTCGCCGTGAGAAGCTGGCCCGCGCGCGTGGGACCGATGCCATAGATGTGGCGCAGCGAAATCTCGATGCGCTTCTCGTTGGGAATGTCGACGCCGGAAATCCTCGCCATGGCTAGCCCTGCCGTTGCTTATGTTTCGGGTTCTCGCAGATGACCATGACCCGCCCGTGGCGGCGGATCACCTTGCACTTGTCGCAACGCCGTTTGACCGAGGCCCGAACCTTCATGATCGCCTACCAACCCTCTGCTGTCCAGCCAATACCGCACTCACGGAAGCGTCAGCACCTCAGGACGCTGCCCCTTCCGTATCGCGATGGTGTGTTCGAAGTGACAACACAGGCTACCGTCCTCGGTGGCCACGGTCCAACGATCGTCGAGTTCTCTCGTGTAGCGGGTGCCGATGTTGACCATCGGTTCGAGGGCAAGGACGAGTCCCGGCTTGAGGGGTGGACCGCGGAAACGGCGCCGGTAGTTGGGCACCTGCGGCTCCTCGTGCATCTCCCGCCCGACACCGTGGCCGGTGTACTCGCGCACGATGGAGTACTCGTCGGGGATGGCGTCCTCGATGGCCGCGCTGACGTCGTTGAGGTGTGAGGCCGTACCCATGGCCTCGATTCCGGCCCAGAGCGCTCCCTCGGTTATCTCCAGCAGGCGCTGGGCCTCGGCGCTGACCTTCCCCACGGGGACGGTGATGGCGGAATCGCCGACGAAGCCCTTGTAGGTGGCGCCAAGATCGAACGTAACGATGTCGCCTTCCTGCAGGATGCGGTCGCGGGGGATACCGTGGACGAGTTCCTCGTTGAGGCTGATGCAGATGTTGGAGGGGTAGGGCGGCTTGCCCGCAGGGTCGTAGCCACGGAAGGTCTCGTGGGCGCCCTGGCGCTTGAACTCCTCCGTCACGAATGCCTCGATATCCAGGATGTTGCGCCCGGGGCGGACCATCTCGCGGATGCCGGCGAGCGTCTGGCCGACGATGCGGCCCGCCTCGCGCATGGTGTTCAGCTCGGCTTCGGACTTGAGCTTGATTGGCATGGGGCTACCTGAGCGCCTCCAGCAGATCCGCGGTGACGGAATCGAGGTCGCGCTCGCCGTCGATCTCGCGGAGGACGCCCGCGGCGCGGTAGTGCTCGATGAGGTCGGCAGGGGGCTTCATGCGCTCCAGCCGCGTGCGGACGACATCGGGCTGATCGTCATCGCGCTGGTAGAGCTCGCCCTGGCACTTGTCGCAGACGCCTTCCGTGCCGGGGGGATCGTTGCGCTCGTGGTAGACGGCGCCGCAGGCGCGGCAGAGCCAGCGGCCGCCGAGGCGGGCCACCAGTTCCTCGTCGGAGACGGCGATGAGGAGGGCGTGGCCGATGCAGTCGCCACGACCGTTGAGGGCGTCGTCGAGGGCGGTGGCCTGCACGACGTTGCGGGGGAAGCCATCGAACATGGTCCCCTCGGCGGCATCGGGGCGGGCAATGCGCTCGAGCAGCATCTTGATGGTGACCTCGTCGGGGACAAGCTCGCCACGGTCCATGTAGCTCTTGGCGAGCGTTCCGAGCTCGGTGCCTTCGCGCACGTTCTCGCGGAACATGTCGCCCGTGGAGAGGTGGCGGAGACCGGTGGAGGTGGTAAGGCGCTGGGCCTGGGTGCCCTTGCCGGCGCCGGGGGGGCCAAGAAGCACGACAAACATGGCTAGCGGATGAACCCTTCGTAGTTCCGCATGAGGAGCTGCGCTTCGAGCTGCTTCATGGTGTCGAGCACCACGGCCACGACGATGAGGAAGCCAGCGCTCGAAATGGTGAGGGCCTGGACATCGGTGATGAGCCCGATGAAGAAGGGCGCAATCGCGATCGCCCCCAGGAAGAGCGCGCCTCCCCAGGTGATGCGCGTGACCACGCGGAGCAGGTAGGCCTCGGTGGGGGGGCCGGGACGGATGCCGGGGATGAAGGCGCCCTGCTGCTGGAGGTTCTTGGCGATGTTCTGCTGGTTGTACTGGACGATCGTATAGAAGAAGGCGAAGCCGACGACGAGCACGAACAGCACGAGCCAGTAGACGCCCGTGCCGCCGCCACCGCGACCACCCTGGAACTGATTGACGAAGAAGTCGGCGACCGTTTCGACCCAGCCGCCGGCTCCCGAGAAGTAGCCCGCAACGACGGCGGGCAGGATGACAATGGAGAAGGCGAAGATCAGGGGGATCATGCCGGCCATGTTGACGCGCAGGGGGATAAAGCTCTGCCCCTGTTGGCGGTACATCCGTCCTCCCCGGAAGGAGGAACGGGCGTACTGCACAGGCACTCTCCGTTGGGCCTCCTGGAAGAAGACGATGAAGAAGATGAGGACGACGGCGAAGAGGACGATCCCGGCGACGGCGACGATGGAGCTGGTCGAGATGTTGGGGACGAGGCCGGGGAGGACGGCGACGATTCCGCCGAAGATGATGAGCGAGATGCCGTTGCCGATACCGTGCTCGGTGATGAGCTCGCCCAGCCAGACGAGGAACATGGTTCCCGCGCAGAGCGTGAAGAGCGTGGCGATGGTCCCCACGAAGTCGTTCTGGAAGCCGAAGTTGCGAACCACTTCGCCACTCTGATTGTTGATGAAGACGATCTGGCCGTAGCCCTGCACGAAGGCGAGGGGAACGGCCAGCCAGTGGGTGTACATCTGGATGCGGCGGCGGCCCTGCTCGCCCTCCTCCTGCAAGGAACGCAGGCGGGAGGAGAGGGGCGTGACGATCTGCATGATGATCGAGGCGGTGATGTAGGGGTAGACGCCCAGGGCGGCGACGCTGAGGTTCTGGAGGGCGCCGCCCGAGAAGATGCTGAGGAAGTCGAGCACGGCATTGCCGTCGAAGGCCTGGGCGAGGGCGTCGCGGTCGACGTTGGGGACGGGCACGTGGGCGACGAAGCGGAAGATGATGAGCATGCCCAGGGTGAAGAGCAGCTTTTGGCGCACATCCGCCTGGCGGAAGGCGTCCACCATCGCCTGAAGAAGGCGCGGCCGATTGGTGCCGGGAACGGTGGAGGTCTCACCCATGAACGACACGGTTCGGTGTTCCTACTCCTCGGCTACGGGTTCGGCTGGGGCTTCCTCGCCAGCGTCGCCGATAAGGGTGACGGCGCCGCCAGCGCCCTCGATACGGGCGCGGGCAGCCGCGCTGACCTTGTGGGCGTGCACGTGCAGGGCCCGGCTGAGCTCGCCGCGGGCGAGGATCTTGACGGGCTCCCGCAGGTGGCGAAGGACGCCGGCCGCGCGAAGCGACTCGGGCGTGACCTCGGCGCCATCCTCGAAGCGCTTCTGAAGCGTGTCGGTGTTGACGGGCTGGTAGGGGACGCGCCAGCGGTTGTTGAAACCGCGGAGCGTGTGCAGGCGACGCACGAGCGGCATCTGACCGCCCTCGAAGCCGAGGCGGACGTTCTTGCCGCTGCGCGACTTCTGGCCCTTGAGCCCCTTGCCGGCGAAGGTGCCCCCGCTCCCGCTGTTGCCGCGAGCGAGACGCTTGCGGGAGTGGGTCGCGCCGCGAGGCGGGGCGAGATCGTTGGCGTGGATGCTCACGAGGCTTCCCCTGCTTCTCCATCGCGCACGTCCACGAGGTGCCCAACCTTGGCGATCATGCCGCGAAGGGCGGGGCTGTCGTCGTGCTCGACGGTCTGATTGAGGCGGCGCAAGCCGAGCTTGCGGATGGTGTCCTTCTGGCGCTTGTTGTAGCCGATGGCGCTCTTGCGCCAGGTGATGGCGACCCTGCTCATGCTTATGTCGCCTCCCCGGAGGCCTCGGCGATGATCTGGAAGCGGCGATCACGCGCAACATCGGGATCCCGCAGGGCGGCGAGGCCCTTCACAGTCGCGCGGGCGACGTTGACGGGGTTGCGGCTGCCGAGCGACTTGGTGAGCACGTCGGTCACGCCGGCGGCCTCCATGATGGCTCGAACGGCGCCACCGGCGATTACGCCCGTGCCGTGGCTGGCCGGCTTCATCATCACCTTGGCGGCGCCGAAGTCGGAGGTGTACTGGTGGGGGAGCGTACCGGCCTTGAGGGGCACGGAGAACATCTCCCTGCGAGCGATGGCCGCGCCCTTGCGGATGGCTTCCGGCACCTCGTTCGCGCGTCCAAGACCGATCCCGACGCTGCCGTTGCCATCGCCGACGACCATGAGGGCGGTAAAGCTGAAGCGCCGCCCGCCCTTGACCACCTTGGCCACGCGGTTGATGTAGATAACCTTCTCGTTGAGCTCGTCTCCCGAGTTGTCGAAATGCCCCATCAGAATCCCAATCCGGCTTCGCGCGCGGCCTCGGCGAGAGCCTTCACGCGGCCGTGGTATTTGTAGCCGCCCCGGTCGAAGACGACTGCGCCGACGCCGCTCTCTTTCGCGCGGGTGGCGATGGCAGCGCCGACGACGGCGGCGCGACCGGACTTGCCCTTGCCGGCGAGCTCGCCAGCGAGGCTGGCATCGAGGTCGCTGGCGGCGGCGAGCGTATGGCCCTGATCGTCGTCGATAACCTGGGCGTAGATGTGCGTAGCGCTGCGGAACACGTTGAGCCGCGGCCGCGAGGAGGTGCCGGCGAGGTTCTTGCGCACGCGCCGGTGGCGGCGCAGGCGGGCGTGGTAGCGGTTGGCCCTGGCCATCAGACTCCCACCTTTCCGGCCTTGCCGGCCTTGCGGCGAACACGCTCGCCGAGGTAGCGGATGCCCTTGCCCTTATAGGGCTCGGGCGGACGAATCTTGCGGATGTCGGCGGCCACCTGGCCCACCTGCTCCTTGTCGATGCCGCTCACGTTGATGCGCGGCCCCTCGATGGCAAAGCTGATGCCCTCGGGAGGATCGACGATGACGGGATGGGAGAAGCCCACGGCGAGCCGCAGGCTCTGCCCCTCAAGCTGCGCGCGGTAGCCGACACCCTGCACTTCGAGGGTCTTGGTGAAGCCATCGGTGACGCCCACGACCATATTGTTCAGGAGCGAGCGCGAGAGGCCGTGCAGGGCGCGGTGGGAACTCGTGTCGCTGGGGCGGGTGACGACCACCGTGTTGTCCTCAACGGTGAAGCGCATGGCGCCCGGGAAGGTGCGCTGCAGCTCGCCCCTGGGGCCCTTCACGGTGATGGCGTTGCCGTCACCGAGAGTCACCTGAACTCCGCTGGCGAGGGGGACGGGTTGCTTACCGACGCGAGACATGGCGCCCCCCTACCAGACGTAGCAGAGGACTTCGCCACCAACCTGCTGGCGGCGGGCCTCCTGCCCCGTCATGACGCCGTTGGGCGTGGAGATGATGGCGACGCCGAGGCCACCGTAGACGCGTGGAATCTCGCGGCGCTGCACGTAGACGCGCAGACCGGGTTTGCTGACGCGCTGGAGCCCGTTGATGACGGGCTGCTTGCGACCACCGTAGCTGAGCTCGACCTTCATGTTGGCCTGCGGCTCGTCCGGTTCATTCTGAACCGCGTAGTCGCGGATGAAGCCCTCACTCTTGAGCACCTCGGCGATGGCGACCTTGACCTTCGAAGAAGGCATCGTGACGGCATCGTGGCGCGAGCTGACGGCGTTGCGGATGCGCGTGAGCATGTCCGCGATCGGGTCACTCATACTCATCGGTTCGTTGCCTCCGTTACTGGCAAGCGGCTACCAGCTCGACTTGGTGACGCCGGGCAGAAAGCCCTGGTGGGCCATCTCGCGGAAGGTAATGCGCGAGAGACCAAACCGGCGGATGTAGGCGCGCGAACGACCGGTGACGATGCAGCGGTTCTTCAGGCGCGTGGGGCTGCTGTTAGACGGCAGCTTGGCGAGTTCGAACTGGATACGGGCCAGCTCCGTGGGGTTGCCCTGGGCAGCGCGGCGCGCGGCCTTCAGCTCCTCGCGGCGATGGCGGTACTTCTGGTACATGGCGCGGCGCTTCTCGTCGCGCGCAATCTGACTCTTCTTCGCCATGGTGTCCCCCTCTAATTCCGGGCGAAGGGCATGCCGAGGAGTTCGAGCAAGCGCCGACCCTCGTCATCCGTGCGTGCGGTGGTCACGATCGTGACCTGGAGACCGCGAACCTTGTCCACGCGGTCGTAGTCGATTTCAGGGAAAACGAGCTGCTCGCGCAGCCCGATGCTGTAGTTGCCGCGCCCATCGAAGGCGTTGGGGCTGAGGCCCTGGAAGTCCCGGATGGAGGGCAGGGTGGCGTTGATGAGGCGGTCGAGGAACTCGAACATGCGCGCGCCGCGAAGCGTGACCGAGACGCCGATGGGGTTGCCCTCGCGCAGGCGGAAGTTAGCGATGGAGCGCTTGGCCCGCTGGATGACGGGCTTCTGGCCGCTGATCGTCTGCAGGTCCTCGGCCGCGCGGTCGAGGCTGTTGCCGTCGGTGAGGGCTTCGCCCATGCCGATGTTGAGCACGACCTTGGAGAGGCGCGGCACCTCCATGGGGTTTTCGTAGCTATACCGCTCGAGCAGCTGGCGCACAGCCTCGTCCTCGTAGCGGACGCGCAGGCGGGGGAGCGTTGCTTCGGTCATTCGACATCCTCCCCGGAGCGCTTGCTGACGCGGACGGTGGAACCGTCGTCGCGGCGGCGGAAGGTGACGCGCGTGGGCTCGTCGGTGGTGGGGTCGAGCAGCATCACGTTGCTGATGTGCACGGGCCCCTCCCGCTCGATGATGGACGACTGCTGCTGCATGGAGCGCGCCCGCTGGTGGCGCTTGACCATGTTCACGCCCTCAATGGTGACGCGCCGCTTCTTGTGATCGACGGCGCGGACGACTCCGCGAGCGCCCTTGCTGCGCCCGCTGAGGACCACGACCCGATCGCCACGACGAATCTTCGATGGCATCAAAGCACCTCGGGGGCGAGCGAGACGATCTTCATGAAGTTGTGATCGCGCAGTTCGCGGGCTACCGGGCCGAAGATGCGGGTTCCCCGGGGGTTCTCGTTGTCGGGGGCGAGGAGAACGGCGGCGTTCTCGTCGAAGCGGATGTAGGAGCCGTCGGGACGGCCGTATTCCTTGGCCGTGCGGACGACCACGGCGCGGACAACCTCACCCTTCTTGACGGGGGAGTTTGGCTGGGCCGTCTTGACGGAGGCGACGATGATGTCGCCGGGGCGGGCATAGCGGCGGCGGCTGCCGCCGAGCACGCGGATGCAGAGGATCGAGCGCGCGCCGGAGTTATCGGCGACCTTGAGGCGGGATTCCTGCTGGATCACGACTCGCCATCCTCTCCGGCGGCATCCGCGGCAGCGCTCTCAGCGACGGCGACGGCGCCACTGGGCGCGGCCTGCACCTCTTCCTCAATGGTGCGTCCGATGTCTTCAGGGGAAACCTCGGCGACATCGCCACGGTGGAGAATCTCGATCACGCGCCAGCGCTTGTCCTTGGAGATGGGGCGCGTCTCAAGGATTCGCACCAGGTCGCCCACGTTGCACTCGTTGGCGGCATCGTGCGCCTTGAAGCGCCGGCTGCGGTTGATCACCTTGCGGTAAAGGGCGTGCTGCTTGCGGCGGGCCACGTTGACAACAACGGTCTTGTCCATCTTGTCGCTGACGACCACGCCCTGAAGGATGCGAGCACTCATTGGGAAGCCTCATCGAGCTGCGCGAGCTGACGCTCGCGCTTGATGGTGCGCAGCCTGGCGATGGTCCGCTTGGCGTCACGCAGGGCGCGGTAGTTCTGCAGTTGGCGGGTGGCCTGCTGGAAGCGCAGGGTGAAGAGCGCGCGGTAGGCCTCGTTGATCTCGTTGTCGAGGCGCGACTCTTCCCACTCGCGAACGGCAGTGGCTTTCTGGTTGGGCATCGTTAGATCACCAACTCGTCGCGCTGGACGACTTTCGTGGGGATGGGGAGCTTGTGGGCGGCGAGGCGCAGGGCCTCACGCGCGACTTCCTCGGACACGCCCGCGATCTCGAAGAGGACACGGTGGGGCTTGACCACGGCGACCCACTTCTCGGGGTTGCCCTTGCCCGAGCCCATGCGCGTCTCGGCGGGCTTCGCGGTGACGGGCTTGTCGGGGAAGATGCGAATCCAGACCTTGCCGCCACGGCGCATCTCGTGAGTCAGGGCGCGGCGGGCAGCCTCAATCTGACGGGCATCGATCCAGGCTGGAGCCTGGGCCTGGAGGCCGTATTCGCCAAAGGACACGACGTTGCCACTCGTGGCCTTGCCCTTCATGCGGCCACGGTGGTGCTTGCGATGCTTGACGCGACGAGGCTGCAGCACGGTCAGGCGTCCTCCTGGCTCTGGCGGGCAACGGCTTCCTGCTGTTCCACCGAAATGGCAGTGTGCTGGGGGCCCGAGGGGACGGCGGCGACGGGCTCGGCCTCTTCGTCAGCGGGCGGAGCGACTTCCTCGATCTCCACAATCTCTTCGAACTCTTCCTCCACCTCGTCCGGAAGGATGTCGCCCTTGTAGATCCAGGCCTTCACGCCGATGCGGCCGAACGTGGTGTGCGCTTCGGCAAGGCCATAGTCGATGTCGGCGCGGAGGGTGTGGCGAGGCACACGTCCGGCGGTCTCTGTCTCGCGCCGGGACATCTCGGTGCCGCCGAGACGCCCAGCGACCGAGATGCGCACGCCCTGGGCGCCACGCTGCATGGTGCGCTGCACCGCCTGTTTCACGGCGCGGCGGAAGGCGACGCGCCGCTCGAGCTGGTCGGCGACGGACCGCGCCACGAGGAAGGCGTCGAGCTCCGGGGTGCGGATCTCCTGGATGTTGACGCGCACGCGTCCACCCGTGAGCTCCTCAAGCGAGCCGCGCAGTTCCTCGACGCGCGCGCCACCGCGCCCGATGACGATGCCCGGCTTGGCCGTGTGCACCGTGACGGTGACGAGGCTGGCGTTGCGATCGATCTCGATGCGGCTGATGCCGGCGTCCGGCAGGAGCTTGAGGATGTACGCGCGCAGCTCGATATCGGCGCGCAGGCGATCCTTGTAATCCTTCTCGGCGAACCACTTCGACTCCCAGTCGTAAATGATGCCGAGGCGGAAGCCGTGCGGATGAACCTTTTGACCCACGTTCCTATCCCTCGCGCTCGTCAAGTACGACGGTGATGTGGCTGTGACGCTTGAGGCGCGGGGCGGCTCGCCCACGCGAGCGCGCCTTGAAGCGCTTGACGGTGGCGCCCTCGTCGGCGAAGGCGCGCTTGATGTAGAGGTCGTCGACATCGAGGTTGAGATTGTTCTCGGCATTGGAAGCAGCGCTGAGGACAACCTTGGAGACATCGCGGGCGCGCGGCGAGGGGACGTAGCGCAGCAGGGCGAGCGCTTGATCGACCGAGAGGCCGGGCAGGCGCTGGAGGATGAGCCGCACCTTGCGGGCGGATCCATTGAGGTTGCGCGCGCTCGCTTGGACTTCCATGGCTAGTTGATCCTGGTGCTGCGGTCGCTGCGGCCGATATGGCCGCGGAAGGTGCGGGTGGGGGCGAACTCGCCGAGCTTGTGCCCGACCATGTTCTCGGTGACGAATACGGGCACGTGGCGGCGCCCGTTATGGACTGCGATCGTGAGCCCGATCATGTCGGGCAGGATGGTGGAGGCGCGTGACCAGGTGCGGATGACCTCGCGGCTGCGAGCATTGCGCGCCTGAACGACCTTCTTGTAGAGCGAGGGGTGTACAAACGGCCCCTTCTTCGTTGAGCGTGACACGTTGCGCTAACTCCCCCGCCTGCGGACGATGAACTTGCCGGTTCGCTTGTTGCGGCGGGTGCGATGCCCGAGGGTTGGCTTGCCCCAGGGTGTCTTGGGGCCGGGCATGCCTATGGGCGCCCGTCCCTCGCCTCCGCCGTGCGGATGATCGACGGCATTCATCACGGAGCCGCGCACCTGCGGCCGGCGGCGGCGGTGGCGGCTCCGCCCGGCCTTGCCAAGCTTGATGAGCGAGTGCTCGGCATTGCCGACCTGGCCGATGGTGGCCATGCACTCGATGCGCACACGTCGCATTTCGGAGCTGGGCAGGCGGAGAAGGGCGTACTCGCCCTCCTTAGCCATCAGCTGGGCGGACGCGCCCGCCGTACGGACCATCTGGCCCCCACGGCCCGGGGTGAGCTCGATGTTGTGGACCTGGGTACCGGTGGGCATGTTGGAGAGCGGCAGGGCGTTGCCGGTGCGCAACTCCGCATCGGGTCCGCTCATGAGGGTGGCGCCCACCTGTAGCCCGCTGGGAGCAAGGATGTAGCGCTTCTCACCGTCGACGTAGTGCAGGAGAGCGATACGCGAGGTGCGGTTCGGGTCGTACTCGATCGAGGCGACGGTGGCGGGGATGCCGTGCTTGTTACGCTTCCAGTCGATACGCCGGTAGAGGCGCTTGTTGCCGCCCCCACGATGGCGAACGCTGAGGCGCCCTTGATTGTTGCGCCCGGCGTGGCGCTTCCGCAGCGACTCGACGAGGGACTTCTCGGGACGCTTGCGCGTGATCTCCTCGAAGGTGTAGCCGCTCGCATTGCGGCGTCCGGGGGAGGTTGGCTTGAACTGCTTGATGGGCATGCCTATATCCCCTCGAAGAGCTCGATGGTGTCGCCGTGCTGGAGAGTCACGATGGCTTTCTTCCAATCGGGCTGTTTGGTGACGTTGCGGCCGAAGCGGCGGTTCTTGCCCTTCACGACCATGGTGTTGACGTCGCGCACGGTGACGCTGAAGGCAATCTCGACCGCTTCGCGAATCTGCGGCTTGTTGGCGCGCAGATCGACCTCAAAGACGTACTTGTCCCGACCCGCGAGCGAGGTGCTCTTCTCCGTGATGAGCGGGCGCAGGAGGATGGCGTAGGGGTGCAGCTCGCGCGGCATCAGCTGGCCTCCCGACGGCCGCGGGCCGGCTTGAGGTTCTCGCCGCCCCAGAGCTCCTCGGCGCGGCGAACGGCGTCCTCGGTCATGACCACGTGGTGGGCATCGACGAGGTCGACGACGTTGAGCTGCGAGGAAGGCAGGGCGCGAACGTTGGCGATGTTGCGCGCGGCGCGGACGAGAGTCGCATCGTGCTCGCTGCTGACGAGGAGGGCGCGCCGCTCGATGCCGAGGGCGCTGAGGGCCGCCGCCACTTCGCGCGTCTTCGACTCCCCCTCGGCGATGGCGGGCACGACGATCAGGCCGCCGCTGGCGGCATGGCTGCTGAGAGCGGAGCGGATGGCGAGGCGGCGCATCTGCCTGGGGAGGTCCTTGGCGTGGCTATGCGGCTTCGGCCCGAAGGCGATGCCGCCGCCGACACGGGTGGCGGCGCGGTTGGCGCCGGTGCGGGCGGCGCCTGCCCCCTTCTGCCGGCGCGTCTTGGCGGTGGACCCCCGCACCTCGCCGCGGCTCTTGGTGCTGTGCGTGCCGAGCCGGGCGTTGGCGCGCTGGGCCACGTAGGCCTGATGCATGACCGCGCGGTTCGGCTCGATACCGAACACCTCGTCGGCAACTTCGATCTCGCGGCGCTTGCGCCCGCCACGGTCGACTACGGGGAGGTTCATGATGTGGCTCGCGATCCCGCGCGGACGCGCGAGTGGCGGACGCGAACGAGTCCACCATTGGGACCGGGGACAGTGCCCGCCACGAAGATGACGCCGCGCTCGTCGTTGCGGCCAACGATCTCGAGGTTGCGCATGGTCGTGCGCACGGCGCCCATGTGGCCGGCCATGCGCGTGCCCTTGAAGACACGGCCCGGCGTGGTGCCGGCGCCGATCGAGCCGGGAGCGCGATGGCGGTCGCTCTGACCGTGCGTCTTGGGGCCGCCGTGGAAATGGTGACGCTTGACGCCACCCTGGAAGCCGCGGCCCTTGGAGGTCGCGGTTACGTCCACGAGTTGGCCCTGCTCAAAAATCTCAGCGCCAATCTGGTCACCGAGATTGACCTCGCCGGTGACGCCGAACTCGGCCAGGTGACGCAGGTTGGGCGCACCCGAAGCGGCAAGGTGGCCGGAGGCCGGCTTGGTCAGCTTCTTCTTCTCATCGAAACCGACCTGCACGGCGGAGTAGCCGTCCTTCTCTTCGGTGCGGACCTGCGTGACCCAGCAGGGCCCGACCTGGAGGGCGGTCGCGCCGCGAAGACGCCCCTGGTCATCGAAGACCTGGAGCATTCCGAGCTTGCGGCCGAGGAGTCCTTCGACCGTCATTACTACAGCTTGATCTCGATGTCGACGCCGCTCGCGAGCTGAAGCCGCATGAGCGTGTCGACGGTCTTGGAGGTCGGATCGAGGATGTCGATGAGCCGCTTGTGCGTGCGAATCTCGAACTGCTCGCGCGAGTCCTTGAAGACGTGCGGGCTGCGGATCACCGTGAACTTCTCTATGGAGGTTGGAAGCGGCACCGGGCCGGCGACAGCGGCGCCGGTGCGCTCGGCCGCCTCGACGATCTGGCGCGCGGAATCGTCGATCAGACGATGATCGTAGGCCTTGAGCTTGATGCGTATCTGCTGGCGCGCCATCGTAATCCTTCCGGGCCCTTACTCGAGCACCTTCGTGACGACGCCGGCGCCTACGGTGCGCCCGCCCTCACGAATCGCGAAGCGCAGACCTTCCTCAACCGCTACCGGCTGAATCAGCTCCACCTTCATCGTCACGTTGTCCCCGGGCATCACCATCTCCATCCCCTCCGGCAGCCCGATTGACCCCGTTACGTCTGTCGTCCGCACGTAAAACTGCGGCCGGTATCCCTGGAAAAACGGCGTGTGCCGCCCTCCCTCGTCCTTGCTCAATACGTACACCTGCGCCTCGAAGCGCGTGTGCGGGTTGATCGACCCCGGCAGCGCCAGCACCTGCCCGCGCTGCACGTCCTCCCGGTTCATCCCCCGCAGCAGACAGCCGACGTTGTCGCCCGCCTCCCCCTCGTCCAGCAGCTTCTTGAACATCTCCACCCCCGTCACCACCGTCTTGCGCGTCTCCTCCAGCCCCACAACCTCCACTTCCTCCCCCACATGAATACGCCCTCGCTCGATCCGCCCCGTCACCACCGTCCCCCGTCCCTTGATCCCGAACACGTCCTCGATCGGCATCAGGAACGGCTGGTCCAGCGCTCGCGCCGGCTGCGGTATGTACTCGTCCACCGCCGCCATCAACTCCTGGATCGACCCGTACTCCGCCGCCTCCACATCCTCCGACGCCGACTCCAGCGCCGCCAGCGCCGAACCCCGCACGATCGGAAGATCGTCCCCCGGGAACTCGTAGCTCGACAGCAGCTCGCGCAGCTCCAGCTCCACCAGCTCCAACAGCTCCTCGTCCTCCATCATGTCGACCTTGTTCAGATAGACCACGATCGCCGGCACCTCCACCTGCCGCGCCAGCAAAATGTGCTCCCGCGTCTGCGGCATCGGGCCGTCCGGCGCCGCCACTACCAAAATCGCCCCGTCCATCTGCGCCGCACCCGTGATCATGTTCTTGATGTAGTCGGCGTGCCCCGGACAGTCCACGTGCGCGTAGTGCCGGTTCTCCGTCTCGTACTCCACGTGCGCAATCGCAATCGTGATCCCCCGCGCCCGCTCCTCCGGCGCGTTGTCGATCGAATCGAACGCCCGGAACTCCGCCTCCCCCTTCAACCCCAATACCTTCGTGATCGCCGCCGTCAGCGTCGTCTTGCCGTGATCCACGTGCCCGATCGTGCCCACGTTCACGTGCGGCTTCGTCCGCTCAAATCGCTCCTTCGCCATTGCGAGTCCCCTTCGTTCCTTCTGTGTGGTCAGACAGCGCCGACAGCCGAACGCTCGGTGAGCGTGGCTGAGACACTTTGCGGCACGGGTTCGTACCGGTCGAATTCCATCGTGTGGTTCGCCCGCCCCTGGGAGAGCGAGCGGAGATCGGTCGAGTAGCCGAAAGTCGTGGCGAGCGGCACGTTCGCGGTGACGATCTGCAGCTTGCCCATGATGTCCTGGCCGACAATGTGGCCGCGACGGCTGTTGAGGTCGCCGACAACGCCGCCGAAGTGATCTTCGGGGACCCGCACCTCGATGCGCATGAGCGGCTCGAGGAGCACAGGGTCGGCGCGCTTGAGGGCTTCGCGCATGCCAAGGATGGCGGCGTTCTTGAAGGCCATCTCGGAGGAGTCGACGGCATGGGAGGAGCCGTCAACGAGCGCGACCTTGACATCAAGGACGGGGTAGCCAGCGACGGGACCGGAATCGAGCGCTTCCTTGGCGCCGGCGCGCACAGCCGAGATGTACTCGTTCGGCACGGAGCCGCCCCTGACGCGGTTCTCGAAGACAAAGCCCTCGCCGCGGTCTCCCGGCTCGATCTCGAGCTCAACAACGCCGAACTGGCCCCGCCCACCGGTCTGGCGCACGAAGCGCCCTTCGGCGAAGGCGGGCCGGCGGATGGCCTCGCGGTAGCTGACCTGCGGGCGACCGACATTGGCCGCGACGCGATGCTCACGCTTCATGCGGTCAACGATGACTTCGAGGTGGAGCTCGCCCATGCCCGAGATGAGAGTCTGACCCGTCTCGTCGTTGAAGCGCCAGTGAAAGGTGGGGTCCTCTTCGCTGAGCTTGATGAGGGCGTCGACCATGCGCTCCTGGTCGGGCTTGGAGCGGGGTTCGAGCGCGACGCTGATGACCGGCTCGGGGAAGGAGATGCCTTCGAGCAGAATGGGCTGGTCGACAGCGCAGAGCGTATCGCCCGTGAAGGTCTGCTTGAGGCCGACGGCGGCGCCGATGCCGCCCGCATAAAGCGCGTCGATCTCCTCGCGGTTGTTGGCGTGCATACGGAGGAGGCGCCCGATGCGTTCACGGCGCTCCTTGCCGCTGTTCCAGATGGTCGCCCCAGACTTGAGGACGCCGCTGTACACGCGAATGTAGGCGAGCCGGCCGACATAGGGGTCGGTCACGATCTTGAACGCCATGGCCGTGAGGGGGGCCTCGTCGACGGCCTCGCGGACGACCTCGACGCCGGTCCGGACATCAATGCCGGTGAGGGGGGGCACGTCCTCGGGGGAGGGGAGATAGTCGATGACGGCGTCGAGCAGGGGCTGGAGACCCTTGTTCTTGAGGGCAGAGCCGCAGAGGACGGGGGTAACGGCGCTGGAGAGGGTGGCGCGGCGGATGGCGGTGCGCAGCTCGTGGGCGTTCACGTCGTGGCCCTCGATGTAGCTGATCGCGACCTGGTCGTCGACGTTGCCGATCTGCTCGATCAGGGTCTCGCGCGCGGCTTTGGCCTCGTCGAGGAAGTCGGAAGGAATCTCGCCGCAGTTGGCCTCCTCGCCCTTCTCGCCGCCGAAGGTCCAGCAGACCATCTCGGTGAGGTCGACAACGCCGCGGAAGTCCGCCTCGGAGCCGATCGGTATCTGGACGGCCACGGGATTGGCCTCGAGGCGGTCGATCATCATCTCCTGGGTACGGGCGAAATCGGCGCCGACGCGGTCCATCTTGTTCACGAAGCAGATGCGGGGGACGGAGTAGCGATCGGCCTGGCGCCAGACGGTCTCGGACTGCGGCTCCACCCCGGCGACGGCGTCGAAGACGACCACGCCGCCATCGAGCACGCGCAGGCCGCGCTCCACCTCCGCGGTGAAGTCGACGTGGCCGGGCGTGTCGATGATGTTGACGAGGTGGCCATTCCACTCGGCGCTGGTAGCGGCGGCGGTGATGGTGATGCCGCGCTCCCGCTCCTGCTCCATCCAGTCCATCGTCGCGGTCCCTTCGTGGACCTCGCCGATTTTGTAGGTGATGCCCGTGTAGAAAAGAATGCGCTCGGTCACGGTCGTCTTGCCGGCATCGATATGGGCGATGATGCCAATGTTGCGAACGCGTTCGATCTCAAACGGCCGGGGCATAGTGCGTGCTCTCCTGTCCCTGGCCGCGCCCGCTTACCAGCGGTAATGGACGAAGGCGCGGTTCGCCTCGGCCATACGGTGAGTGTCGTCGCGCCGCTTGATGGCGGAGCCGGCGTTGTTGGCTGCGTCGAGGAGCTCGGATGCGAGCCGCTCGGACATGGTGTGCGCGCCGCGTCCGCGGGCGCCCAGGAGCAGCCAGCGCATGGCGAGGGCCGTGCGGCGTTCGGGGCGAATCTCGACCGGCACCTGGTAGGTCGTCCCGCCGACCCGGCGGGGCTTGACCTCCAGCACGGGCGTTGCGTTGCGCATCGCCTGGCGGAAGGTGTCGACGGGGTCGCGCCCGGTGCTCTCCTGGATGCGGTCGAAGGCGCCGTAGACGAGGCGCTCGGCGGTGCTCTTCTTGCCCCGGGTCATCACCTTGTTGATGAGGATCTGGACCTGCTGATCACCGTAGCGGGAATCGGGGCGGATGATGCGGCGTTCGGGACGGTTACGTCTCGACATCGTGGTTACCCGTTCTTCCGCGTGCCGTACTTGCTACGGCCACGACGGCGATCGGCGACACCGGTGGAGTCGGCGGCGCCACGCACGATGTGGTAGCGCACGCCGGGGAGGTCACGTACGCGCCCGCCACGGACGAGCACGACGGAGTGCTCCTGAAGGCTGTGGCCCTCGCCGGGGATGTAGGCGGAAACCTCGATCCCGTTGGTGAGGCGCACGCGGGCAACCTTGCGCAAGGCGGAGTTCGGCTTCTTGGGGGTCTGGGTTCGCACCTGGGTGCAAACGCCGCGCTTCTGAGGCGCGCCACGACCGGTGACGCGAGTGAGTCGCCCGCGCTCGGAGTTGTAGTTGAAAAGCAGGGCAGGGGCGCCCGACTTCTTCGACTTGGGCTTGCGGCCCTTGCGTACGAGCTGGTTAATCGTCGGCACTGCCGTTGAACTCCGAATTCCGGCGCCGCGAAGCTGCGGCCCGCTGGTGCTTTCTCGGCGAAAGGGGGTCCTCACGCTGGGCATGGAAACAGGCCGAAAAGCCGGTTTCAGAACAGCGCCCCGCTCCGAGTGGGAGCGAGACCGTATTCAGCCCAGTGCCCTACGGCCTGCCGAATGTCCTACACCTGGCGAGGCAATAAGCGCCGACCTAAGAGATTAACACAGCGCCCGAAACGATCAACGCCCCGGCACGCCAATTTCAGCCCCAAGGATAGACTCAGATGATGGCTCAGGACGAACAGGCCGATCCGTACTTCAAGAAGCGGGTGTCGCTCACCCTCGACGGCGAGCAGTTGGAGTTCGAGGTGGCGCACACGCTCTTCGCCTCGCACGAAGTGGACGCGGGCGCCCGCCTCCTGCTGCGCTGCCTGGCGCCAGAGCAGCCGCCACAGCGGATCCTCGACCTTGGCTGCGGCTACGGCGTGATCGGGATCGCGCTCGCGAGACGCTTTCCCGAGGCGCGGGTGACGATGGCCGACAGCAACCTGCTGGCCGTCCGCTACGCGCACCGCAACGCCGCCCTGAACGGCGCGACGAACGCGGAGGCGCTGGGGAGCGTGGGGCTTGAGGGCGTTCCCGCCGTGGCCTACGACCTGATCGTGGCGAACGTGCCGGCGAAGATCGGTGACGAGGCGATCGAGGCGGAGTTCGTACGCGGCCCGCGAGCGCGGCTGGCGCCGGGAGGGACCTACTGGTTCGTGGCCGTGAGCGGTCTGAACCACCTTCTGAAGCGGATTGAGGGGCGGGGAGGCGTGCCCCTGCGGCAGGTGCGGAAGCGTTCGGGGCACACCGTGTATCGCCTGCAAGCGTGAAGCTCCGGGCCAAGAGAATTGCCAACGCACGAACGTTCTGACACGATACGCATGTGGTGGCGAGCCTCGCGGGATCGCGGGAATTGGAGATGCTGTGAGCCTCCCTGGTGATTCCGAAGGTTCGGATGCTGCAACCGTTTGCGCATACCTCGGTCTGGTCGACGACAACGACCTGCACGCGACCTACGCGACCGATGCCCACCGCTGCTACCGACTGCCCAACCCCACCCGCATCGCGACACAACATCAGGAACAGTTCTGCCTGACGGCGGACCATCCTTCCTGCCCGATCTATCAGGGCGAAGGCGTCGAGGCGACGACCCATGCGGCCGCGGCTGCCGCCGGCGATGGGGAAGCGGCGCCCGCCGAAGCCTCCCAGGAGGGTGAGTTCGAGCCGGCAGGGCCGGCGCGAGGGACCCCCTTCGCGACGAGCGCCTCGCGCTGGACCTCGCGAGGACTGCGCAGGCCGGTGCTCGAAGGCGAGTTGAGCATGCGCGCGGCGACGGTCTCCCTCTTCCTGCTGGCGGCCGTGGTGGTCGTGATCGCCTTCCTGGTGAACAGCCAGATCGGCGATGACGGCGACGTCGCGCCCGTCGCGCCGGTGGCGACCGAGACGCCGCAGCCAACGGAAACGCCCGCCACCCCGGAACGAACGCCGGAACGAACGCCGGAGCCCACGCCAGAGCCCACGCCAACGGCAACGCCGGAGCCCACGCCTGTAACGACGGAGCCGCCGGCCACGCAAGCGCCCAGCAACGGGATCTACGTTGTCGTCGCGGGGGACACGTGTAGCGCCATTGCGGTCGCGCAAGCCGTTACGCTCCAGGCGCTCCTCGACGCGAACGGGATGACCGAAGAGGACTGCCTCACGCTGGGAATCGGCCGGGAGTTGACTATCCCGTAGGGGCTACGAGTCCTTCGCGGCGCGCGGCGGCAGCGAAGGCGCTGCCGGAGACGCGCCCGGGCATACCGATGTCTTGGTGATGCTCCGCCACCCAGTGCTGGCGCGCGCGCCAGTGCGCGGCCTGCGTGCGGTAGCGCTCTCGCGCTTCCGCGGTCCAGCGCCAGTCGGCCCAACAGAGGATGGCCGTGTCGAGATCGCGACGGGCAACGTCGCGAATGTCAGCGAGTTGCGAGACGCCGCGCCGCTTGTTCGCCTCGATCTTGTCGGCGATGAGCAGGATCTTGGCGAGGAGGCTCATCTGCTCGAGGCCGGCCGTGTGGTCGCGAACGGCAGCGAGCGCCTCCTCGTCGGTGATACCGAAGCGCTCGCGCAGGACGACGGCAGCGATGGGGCCATGGAGGAGGATGGGGTAGTCCCGCGAGTCGGTATCAATCTCGACGCCGACCTCGCCGGCGAGGCGTAGCTGTTCGGCAGGCGGCTCGGACCGGAAAAGGTCGTGCCCCCAGACGGCGAGCTCGACGCGCTCCTCGTCGGCGTTCCACGTGCGGGCAAGGGGCAGGGCTTCGGCGAGGACACGTTCAACGTGGCGCACGAGCCCGGACGGGCGCGTCAGGAGCTCCTCGCGGACGGCGGCGATCTGGTCCGCGATCACCCCTCGGGGCCGAGCCGGCGTCCACCGACGAGGTGGAGATGGAGGTGGTCGATGGTCATGCCTGCGGCTTCACCGACGTTGAAGGCGAGCCGGTAGCCTGACTCGTGCACACCCTCCTCGCGGCCCACCTCGCCGGCGAGGGTGAAGAGGGCCGCGAGGGTCTCGGCGTGGCCCGCCTCGATCTCGCGGGCGTCGGCGATGTGTTCGCGGGGGATGATGAGGACGTGCACGGGCGCGCGCGGGTTGATGTCGCGGATAGCGAAGGCGTGCTCGTTTTCGGCGATCCGCTCGACGGCGATATCGCCCGAGGCCATGTTGCAGAAGAGGCAGTCAGACACGGACGGATTCTAGCGGGGGGCCAACACGCCGCAAACGGGGGCGCGTAGCATGCGGCCATGCGGATCAAGCTCACGAGCGTGGTGGTCGACGACCAGGCGAAGGCGCTCGCCTTCTATACGGAGGTGCTGGGCTTCGCGAAGAAACAGGACGAACCGGCCGGGGAGTATCGGGCGATCACGGTGGAGTCGCGGGAGTCCCCAGATGGGGTCGAGCTGATGCTGGAACCAAACGCGCACCCCGCCTCCCAGGCGTTCCAGCAGGCGCTGTACCGCGACGGGATTCCGGTTGCCATCTTCTTCGTGGACGACCTCGACGGGGAGTGCACGCGCCTCAAGAGCCTGGGAGTGCGCTTCCAGGGGGAGCCCGTGCGCAGCGAGTGGGGCTACCAGGCGGTGGTGGACGATACCTGCGGCAACTTCATCGCGCTGCACGAGGAGTAGGCGCCGGATATGACTGAGTCGCGGCCCGCAGGCGACGTGCTCTCGCACTTCTGGGCGCCGCTGTGCGCGGTGGGAGCGAGCGGCCCTGCGGGGCCGAATGCGCAGATCTGCGTGTCCGTGTTCGGGGCCTCGATCGTGCCGGAGCGGCCACGGCTGCTCGTCTCGCTCTCCAAGACGAACTACACGGAAGGGCTCGTGCGCGAAAGCGGACGGCTGGCCGTAACGCTCCTCAGCGACGCGCAAGCGGGGCTGCTGGAACCGCTCGGGCTGCGCTCGGGCCGGGACGGGGACAAGCTCGCGGGCCTCGACGTCGAGCTGACAGCCTCTGGCGCGCCAACGTTCCCGGGCGGGGTGGGCGCGCTCGACTGCGAGGTGCTGGAACCGCTCGACCTCGGCGACGCGACGGCCTTCCTGGTGGCGGTTCGGGACCGATGGGCACTGAGCGGGGAGCGTCCCCTGCCATGGGCGGTGGCGAAGACCGTCGTGGGGGAAGACTTCCTGCGACGCTGGGCGGAGAAGAGTGCGCACGAGCAGGAAGCCGCGCGCTCGGTGATGCACTGGCGCGACTAAGCGCCTTCAGTTCAGGAGATGCTCGCGAAGGAAGCGGTCGACGGCCGTGTAGAAGGCCTCAACCGTCTCGCGCTTGCGCCAGCCGTGCCCCTCGCCTTCGTACACGTGGTACTCATGCGGGACGCCACGCTGGCGGAGGGAGGCGGCAAGCGTATCGCTCTGGTCGCGGGGTACGACACGGTCCTCGTCGCCCTGGAAGAGGGCGATGGGGTCGACGATGTCGCCCGCGTGGAAGATTGGCGAGCGCTCGCGATAGCGGGCGGAGGCCTGTGGCAGGCGGCCGACGAGCGAATCGAGGTAGCGCGCCTCGAACTTGTGCGTGTCGCTGGCGAGGGTGAACAGGTTGGAGATGCCGTAGTAGCAGACGCCCGCGCGGTAGAAGCCGGGGTGCACCTGGAGAGAGCGGAGCACGGTGTAGCCCCCGGCGCTTCCCCCGAGGATGGCAAGCCGATCGCCATCGGCGAGGCCGCACGCTGCCATCGCCTCGGCGCCGGAACGGCAGTCCTCCACATCGGCGACGCCCCACTGGCCACGCAGGGCGAGCATGGCCGCGCGTCCGGCGCCGCTGCTGCCCCGGTAGTTGGCCGCGAGGACGGCGTACCCGCGGCTGGCGAGAAACTGAATCTGGGGACGCCAGCCCGCATCGACGTGGTCGGTGGGACCACCGTGCACGAAGACGACGAGGGGTGGTGGACCTTTGTCAACGAAGCGTTCGCTGGCGGGTGGGTAGTAGAGGCCGTGGACCTCGCTCCCGCCGGCGTTCGTCCAGGCGACGGGCTGGGGGAGGGAGAGGGCGGCGGCGGGGAAGCCGACGGATTCACTGAGGCGCACCGAGACGACCTCCGGGGAATCCGTCGAGAGGTCGAGGGCGAGGAGGCGGGGGGCGGCAGCGGGGCCGCTGGCGATGACGGCCAGCCGTTCCCCAACGGGGGAGGCGACGGGGTTCTCGAAGCTGGCGTACTCGGCGGGGACCTCCAGCTCCTGCGGTTCGCCGTTGCCGTCGCCGTCGATCACCACGAGGCGGCCGAACCCCTCGCGCTGGCGGACCGCAACGACACGCCCCGATGGGAGCACGGCCAACATGCCGACGCCCTGGCCCCAGGCGGGCGTCCCGTACTCGCAATCCCCGGTAGTGAGAGCACGGCGCTCCCCTGTGTCACGGTCGTGCCGGTAGAGGTGACCCCAGCCGGTCGCGTCGGAGACGTAGTAGAGGGCGTCGCCGTCGGGGGAGAAGGCGGGCTGGAGCACGGCTTCGTCGGGCCCGCCCGCCGCCACCGCTGAGCGCGTGGCAGTCGGGAGCGCGCCCTCGGGGAAGGCAAGCTCGGCGACGCGCAGCTCGGAGCCATCCCAGGGCATGTTCGGGTGGTCCCACTCGACCCAGGCGAGGCGATCGCCGGAAGGGCTCCAGACGGGCTGCATGTAGAAGTCGCGCCCGCCGGCGAGCCGCTGCGGCCAGTGCTCTCCGCTGCTGTCGGCGATGGCGATGACGTCCTTGTCCTCGTACGAGTGCACGTAGGCCACCCAGCGCCCGTCGGGGCTGACGGCAGGCGAGGAGGCTTCGCCGAACGCAGGGGTAACGGGTCGGGCGGGGCCGCCCTCGAGGGGCTGGCAGTAGATGCGCTGGCTGTCGTGTCCGACGAACCAGGCGCGGCCGTTCGCGAGGGTGAAATCGCCGCCGCCGTAGCCGACCCCCGCACGAACGAGGATGTCGCCGCTCACGTCGCGGATGGAGGCGGCGCCGCCGCCGGCGGTGGCTGCGACCGCCACGCCGCGGTCGCCACGGCCCTCGAACCAGCCGAGGGTGCGGCCGTCGGCATCCCAGGAGGGACCGCGCAGGCGGACACCGCCCGCGAGGGCGCCTGGTGTGATGGGGCTCTCCCAGAGTCCGTAGGGGCGGCGCTCGGGCATGCGGGCATTCTGCCGGATGAAGCGGGGCGACGTAGCCTCGAACGCGGGGCGGCGGTAGGCTCGCTGACGCAGATGAGCGATCGATTTCCTTTCCGGGGCGCGCGGCCGCGACGGGCGCGTCGAGGTTCTTCGTGATGCGCGACGGGTTCCGCGGGCAGTGGGTCGCGATCGCGATCGTCGCGCTGGTGGGGGTGCCCGGCATCGCCCTGCGCATCACCGACCCGCACATCGACCCGCTGCTGGCGGCGGCGGTCTACGGCATTGCCATCCTGGCGGCGGCGTTCCTGCTGAGCTGGGCGGCGGAGACGGCCGAGATGGATATCTCGCAGGGGCTGGCGCTGGCGATCATCGCCTTCATCGCCGTGCTCCCCGAGTACGCCGTCGACGCGTTCCTGGCGTGGGAGGCGGGCACCGACCCGCTCGAGGCGGAGAAGGGGCTCGCGATCGCGAACATGACGGGCGGGAACCGGCTGCTCATCGGCATCGGCTGGCCCATCGTGTTCCTGATCTTCTTCTACCGAAAGCGTCTGAAGGAGCTGGTCGTGAACCGCGCACGGGCGCTGGAGCTGGTGTTCCTCGCGGTCGCGACCGTCTACGTCATCCTCGTGCCGCTGCGGAACACGCTCACGATGGCCGACACGATCGTGCTCGTCTCGCTGTTCGTCATCTACCTGGTGATGACGAGCCGGACGGAGTCGGAGGAGGTGGAGCTGGTGGGGCCGGCGCGGGCAATGGGATCGCTAACGGACTGGCCAAGGCGGGCAATCGTGGTGGTGGTGCTGGTCTACGCGGCGGGGGTGATCATCGCCTCGGCGGAGCCGTTCGCGCACGGGCTGGTGGAGACGGGACAGAAGCTGAACGTGAGCGAGTTCCTCCTCATCCAGTGGGTGGCGCCGCTGGCCTCGGAGTCGCCGGAGGTGCTGGTGGCGGGGCTGCTGGCGTGGCGGGGACGGGCGGCGGCGGGGATGGGCACGCTCATCTCCTCGAAGGTGAACCAGTGGACGCTGCTCATAGGCACGCTGCCGATCGCGTTCATGATCGGCTCGGGCGACTGGGGAATCCTGAACGGACTGCCACTCGATGGCCGCCAGCAGGACGAGATATTCCTGACGGCGGCGCAGTCGGCCTTCGCCATCGCGGTCTTCGTGAACCTGCGCATGAACCGCTCGGAGGCATGGGCGCTCTTCGCGCTGTTCGCGACGCAGCTGCTCCTCAACGACGAACTCATCGGGTCGAACGCGGATGCGGTGCGCTTCTACTACGGAATCGGCTATCTCGTGCTGTGCGCGGCGCTGCTGCTGCGCAGCCGTGCCGCCGTCCCGGCCCTCATCCGCGACGCGCGCGATGTCATCCGGGGCAAGGCGGACTTCGGGGAGGAAGCGGAGAGCTGAGGGGGCTTACCCCGGCTCAGTCGAGGGTAAGGGTCAGCGTGACTATCGCGCCGATCGTGCCAACCGCCACAGCCGCGGTGAGGCCAATCGTGGCCGCCGCCCACATGCGCACATCCGCGCGCAGTTCGCTCATTTCACTCCCAAAGCGCGTCCCGAGATCGTTCATGTCCTCGCGAAACTCGGCGCGGTGGGTAGCCATATCCTCGCGAAACTCGACGCGGTGGGCAGCCATGTCCTCGCGAAACTCGGCGCGGTGGGCAGCCATGTCCTCGCGAGACTCGGTTCGAAGAGCCGCTATGTCTTCGCGAGACTCGGTGCTGTGGGCAGCCATGTCCTCGCGAAACTCGGCGCGGTGGGCAGCCATGTCCTGGCGAGACTCGGTGCGAAGAGCCGCTATGTCTTCGCGAGACTCGGTGCTGTGGGCGTTGATCCCCTCGGACAACTCGGCGCCAAGGGCGTCAAGATCGGCGCGCGTCGCGAGTTCAGGCGTTGCAGGTGTGCTTGTCACCCGCAAATGCTAGCACAAACACGCTACGGCGTAGGGAGGCCGATGGCGTACTCGAGGGCGTCGGCGAGGGCGAGCCAGCTGGCTTCGATGATGTCGGTCGAGCTGCCCACCGTGGTCCAGTAGCGGGCGCCGTCGGTGCTCTCGATGAGCACGCGCACCTGCGCGGCCGTGGCCGACTCGCTGTCGAGGATGCGCACCTTGTAGTCGACGAGCTTGACGTTGAGCACCGCCGGGTAGGTGTTGCCGAGGGCCTTGCGGGCGGCGATGTCGAGGGCGTTCACGGGGCCGTTGCCCTCGGCGGCGGTGTGGTGCTCGTCGTCGCCAGCGCGAATCTTGACCATCGCCTCGGCGAGCATGTCGTTGCGCTGGTCGTCGCCGCGGCGGTGGCGGTGGCGTTCGACGATGACGAAGTCCTCGATCTCGAAGGGGCGGACGTAGCCGGGGAGCTGGCGTCGCACGAGGAGCTCGAAGCTGGCCTCGGCGCCTTCGTACTGGAAGCCCTCGCTCTCCTTCTGCTTGACGACCTGGAGGAGGGAGCGGATCTCGTCCGGCGTGAAGGGGTAGTCGATGCCGAGCTCATCGATCTTGCTAAGGAGGTTGCGCTGGCCGGAGAGCTCGCTGACGAGGACGCGGCGGCGGTTCCCGACGAGGCCAGGGTCGATGTGCTGGTAGGCGTTCTCGTCCTTCATGATGCCGGCCACGTGGTAGCCGGCCTTGTGCGCGAAGGCGCTCTGGCCGACGAACGGGGCCTGGGAGTCGGGCACGAGGTTGGCGAGCTCGTTGACGTAGTGGGAGACCTCGGTGAGGCGGGCGAGCTGGTCATCCTCGATGACGTCGATGCCCATCTTGAGCTTGAGGTTGGCCGCGACGGTGAGGAGGTCGGCGTTGCCGCAGCGTTCGCCGTAGCCGTTGACGCAGCCCTGCACCTGCCAGACGCCCGCCTCGACGGCGGCGAGCGAGTTGGCGACGGCGAGGCCGACGTCGTCGTGGCAGTGGATGCCGAGGCGCACGTCGGGGACACGCTCCTGGACGGCCTCGATGGCGGCGAGGAGGGTGGGGGTGGTCATGCCGCCGTTGGTGTCGCAGAGGACGAGCGCCTCGGCGCCGGCGCGGGCGGCGGTGGCGAGGCACTGGAGGGAGTAGTCGGGGTTGCCAGCGAAGCCGTCGAAGAAGTGCTCGGCGTCGAAGAAGACGGTCTTGCCGAGCTTGCGGAAGTAGCCGACGGTGTCGGCGATCATGGCGAGGTTTTCCTCGTCGCTGGTCTCGAGGATGCGCTGGACCTGGTACTGGCTAGCCTTGCCCACGAGGGTGACGCCAGGGGTCTCGGTGGCGACCATGCTCTGGATGTTGGGGTCGGTCTCGCAGGTGAGGCCGGCGCGGCGGGTGCCGCCGAAGGCGCTCACCCTGGCCTGGGAGAGCGTTACCTCCTTGAGGCGCTGGAAGTAGGCGGCGTCGCGGGGGTTGGAGCCGGGAAAGCCGCCCTCGACCCACTCGATGCCGAGTTCGTCGAGCTTCTGGGTGATGCGCACCTTATCGGCGACGGAGAGGGAGATGCCCTCCATCTGGGAGCCGTCGCGGAGGGTGGTGTCGTAGAGCTGAACTCGGTCTGTTGGCATGGGTTAGGAGAGCGCCGCGCTACGCTGCGCTGCGCGCGGCTGAGGACGAGGAGAGCGCCGCGCTGCGCTTCGCTGCGCGCGGCTGAGAAGGGCGCTCGTTTCGCTCGCTGAGTGGTGGATTTGGAGCATTGAGCGATGGTAGCACGGGGTCGTGTTATGGCAGCTAGTCGTAGTCGAGGTAGGCGCTGGAGACCCAGCCTTCGAGGCCGTCCTCGGTGCGCACGTAGACCCGGTCTCCGACGGCATTGGGATACGGTTCGCCCTCCCTCGTCCGCTCCCGTGGCTGGCCCAGGGTCACGCGTGTTCCGTCCGGCAGGCAGCTGAGAACTGCGCTCTCCTCATCGGCTGACTTCCGGAGATTCAGGCAGCTTGCCGTGCCAGCAACACGGAAGCCAAGCTCGTCATCGAAGGGAGGGAACTCCATCTTTGGCTGCATGTGCCAGGGGGCCCACAGAAAGTGCGCTCCGTCATAGAAGTTGAACGTAGCGTGCAACTCTTCCCGCGTCGCACCCCACTCAAAGGGAAAGTCATTGCTTATACCGGTTGTCTCCTCGTAGAAGTCAGTGGGCTTAACGGCGGTGGGTATCCATCGGTCGCCAAGGGCGTCGTAGACGACAGGAAAGCCATAGGCGAAGTAGCGGCCGTTGCCGGTCGGCGCGGGGACGGGGCCAGGGCTAAAGGCGAGGTCAGGAGGAGGTGGCGGCAAGTCGACGAGCTCGGGCTCGGGATGCAGTCGAGCAATAGTGTAGCGAAGAGGGCCTGGGCCGCCGGCGTGGTAGTTGCCACCAGCCACTCCCACCACGAATCCCTCGCTGTTAGAGAGCCACTGTCCGTGCCAGTATCCTGCGAGGATGTAGGCGGAACGCACGCGGAAGAGCGGCTCGCAGGTTTCGGCACTGGCGATCACAACGGCTGGCCACGCCACCGACACGTAACCCTTGGGCCCCACCGGGGACCGTTCACCTTGCTCCCTGGCGATGTAGCGGCCATCGGGGGAGCGAATCCCCTCGCAGACTGGCCCTACCACTTCTGACAGGGCGGCGCCTTCCCAACTAAAGAGGTGAAGCTCGCGGTCGTACTCAACCTCTTCATCACCTGTCGACTTGTCGGGTGACGCCAGCCGCGAGTACCGCACGTCAACAAGTACCAGCCCGGGGGGAATCTGGTTCCGCATGTTAAGCGGGTGGAACATGTGATAGGCATTCCCGAAAACAACATTCCACCGAGTGACGCTTTCCATCTGCTGTCCGGAGGCTGGCGAGGGACTGGAATAGGCGACCCGCACGACAGGCCCGGTCCAGCCGTCGCGTGCTTCTGGCTCGAACAGCACCTCAGGACGGGGTGACGTGAGGGGCATGCGGTACATGCCTTGCCGATACCCTGGATCACGAGGACCTGCCCATCCGGGGAAAAGATCGCCGTTGGGCCCGAGTTGGGCACCGCGGGACCGAGGACGGGCACCGAGAACTGCGCGCGCAGCTTCCCTTCACGGGTCATGAGCGTATAGCGGTCGCCGCTACGCTCCCGGAAGAGCACGTGATCCTCCGACAGCGCCACGAGATGCAATGCGATTTCAGGCCATCGCCAAGCTCGCAAGGACTCGCGATCGAGGAGGAGGTTGACGTTGTAGCGACGGCTGGAGGCGCCACGGGGGTAGAGGTCGGCACCGATCCACCCATGCGGCAGGATCCAGGAAGTTGTCGGTACTGCATCCCGTGACTTCGCCCGGTAGCCGTGAATCCGCCCCGTCTGCGTCTCCAGGATGAAGGCGCCCCTCTCCCAGTCGACGGTCTGGCCGGGCGCCCATGTCTTGTGCTCGAAGGCGTTGGGGGCGGGTTCGATGCACTCGATACCGCGGCAGGGGACGGGTGGGGGATGGGGTGGCGGTCGGGGTCGACTGAGCGGTGGGGGTCGGGGTGGGTGCAGGGGTCGGTTCCGGGGTGCGGGTGGAGGACGGCGTGGGCGCAGGGGTGGGTTCGGGGGTCGGGGTGGGCGCTGGGGAGGCAGTGGCCGTGACCGTCGAGGTAGCAGTGGGGGTGGGGGACGGCGGCGGGGACGTGGTGGCATGGTCCCCGCCGCCGCATGCGGCCAGTGCCGCGAGGAGCGCCAGTGCGGTCGCCGCGAGAGGGATACGGCTCCAGCCGTGCAATGGTCGCTCCATGCGGAGAGCGTAGGGACTCAAGGGCCGAATTACCCCGTCCGTTTCGGAGGTTGAGGCGCTATTCGTGGCCGGGAGGGGTTACTTGTAGCGGCGGCCTCGCTGGTCGCGCGTGCGGTCGCCCTGGTATTCGTAGACGGGGACGCCGTAGCCGCACGAGGTCTGCGTGCGCTCGACGGTGATCTCGATGACCTGGCGCTCGGGCGTCGGGGTCTCGACCGCGCGGAGCTCCTCTGCGTGGGCGGCGAGCAGCGACTCTTCGAGGGGTTTGGCGCGGGCCCAACCGTAGAGGCGGACGATGGCGGCGTCCTCGTCGAAGGAGGTGACCATGACCGTGACCGGGCCACCAGCCGTGGCGTGGCGCGCGGTCTCGTTGCCGCTGCCGCTGTAGTCGAAGTAGGCGAGCGTGTTGCGGTCGACGACGTGGAGGTCGGCGGCGCCCTTGGGGGAGAGGTTGACCGCGCCCTGACCGTCGGGACCCTCGCCGAGGGCGGGGTCGGCGGAGGCGACGAAGAAGACGTGCGCGCCGCGAATCAGGTCGGCCTGTTCGTCGGTGATGTGGTCGAGGAGGGTGGCCACCACGAGGAGAGCGCCGCCCTACGCTGCGCTGCGCGCGGCTGAGGGGGGAGGAGAGCGCCGCGCGGCCGCGCGATTGACGAGAGCGCTCGCTTTGCTTGCTGAGTGGGAGGCTACGGTCACGAGTTCACCGCCATTCCCCGGGCTAGCCGGCCATGCCGGTGAGGTGCTTGCGCTTCTGCGAGACGTAGTCGACGAGGATGTACTCGCCGAGCTTGTCGGGCGTCGTGTAGAAGACGCGGCCCTTGTTGATGCGCGCGACCTGGTTCACGAACTCCTTCAGGTACTGGTTGCGGTCGAGCATGAAGGTGTTGATCGTGATGTTCTTGCGCGTGCAGCGCTTCACGGCCTTGAGCGTCTCGCGGATGGTGATGGGGCTGGGGGGATAGGCGAAGTAGCTGCGGCCGTTTTCGAGGTGGGCGGTCGGTTCGCCGTCGGAGATCATGATGATCTGGCGGGCGCCCTGGGTGTGCTTGGCGAGCAGGCGCTCCGCGATCATGAGGGCGTGGTGCATGTTCGTGCCGAGCACGGACTCGTCCCAGCGCACGTATGGGAGGTCCTCGGCCTTCAGCTCCCGGGCGTAGGCGCTGAACCCGATGATGTAGAGGCTGTCGCGCTGGAACTGCGAGGAGATGAGGTTGTTGAGGGCGAGGGCGACCTTCTTGGCGGCCTGGAAGCTGCCACGCAGGGCCATCGACCAGCTCAGGTCGAGCATGATGACGGTGGCGGTCTGGGTAACGAGCTCGCTGCGGGCGACCTCGAAGTCGTCAGGGCGCACGTTGATGGGGGTGCCCACGCCTTCGCGGTGGAGCGAGTTCATGATGGTTCGCTTGATATCGAGGTGGAACGGGTCGCCGAACTCGTAGAGCTTGGTGTCGTCGGTGCGTTCGCCGCCGTAGCCGTTCTCGTGCACCTCGTGCTTGCCGAAGGAGTCGGCCTTGAGCTGGGCGTAGAGTTCGACGAGGGCGCGCTGGCCGATCTTGCGGGTGCCGCGAGGCGTGAGCTCCCAGCCTGAGCCCTTCTTCCGGATGTAGCCAGCCTCCTCGAGGATTTCGAGGAACTTGCGCAGCTCGTCGAGGGTGTCGCGCGCCTCGGGGCCGAGCAGCTCCTCAAGCTGGTCGGCGTCGATGTCGTCGATTTCGCCGCCGTACTGGGTCCGCTCAAGCTGGCGCTCGACCTCGTCGATGGACTGCATGTGGCGCATGAGCTCCATGGCCGCGTCGAGGTCGAGCTGCTCCTCGCCGCGGAAGGGGTACTGGTTGCCCATGTCGCGCGTGGGGAAGAGGTATTCGAGGTTCTGGGCGAGCTCGTTGAGGCCCTGCTGGAGCTCGGGGTCGCCGATCTTGTCGGAGAGCAGGTCCTGGAGCTGCTGGCGCATATCGCCGGGGAGGCTGCCGAGGAGGCTCTGCATCTGGCCCATCTGCTGCTGCATCTGGGCGACGAGCTCGTCGAGGGACTGGGGCGGGTTATCGCCAAAGAGGTCGCCGTACTGCTGCATGAAGCTGTCGAAGTCCGGCTCCTTGCCGTCCATCTTGTCCTTCAGCATCTGGTTGAGGTCCCGGGTCATGTTCTTCATGCGCTCGAGGTCTTCGGGCGACATGTTGGCGATCTGGTCGGAGAGGTCCTTGAAGAACGTGTTCATCATCGCCTGGCGCAGGGACTCGACAAGCTCGTTGAACTTGGCCTGCGCGTCGGGGTCCATGAACTCGTAGTCCTGGAGCTTGCGCACCTGTCCGGCGGTGTCCTCGGGAAGTTCCTGCAGGAACTCCTGCTTGCGGTTGGCGATATTGCGCAGCATGTCGGCGAACTCGCTGGTGGGCACGCTCTCCTGGCTACCGGACCCGGACTGCGATCCCTGCGATCCCTGCTGCCCTTGCTGACCCTCGCCGGGCTGGCTGCCTTCGTTCGAGGGCTGTCCCTCTCCCTCACCGTCCTGGGGTGAGCCGCCGGCCTGATCACCCTGCTGACCCTGTTCGCCGTCCTGACTCTCACCACCCTGGGGCGGGACGCCCGCTTCCTCAAGACGCTGGTCGAGGGTGTTGCGCTCCATGTCGAGGATCTCGTCGAGCTGCTCGCGCAGCTGGTCGAAGACAGAGTTGAGATCGAAGCGGTCGAGCTGCTGGCGGCGCTGCTGGCGAAGCTGTTGGAGGAGGTCACGGAGGCCCTGGGTGCGGTCGCCGTTCGAGTTTCGCACGCCGCGCTGGAGGAGGTTGCGGAGGGCGTGCTGGAGGTCGCCGAAGTTCATGAGGTCGTCGGAGAGGTTGTCGAGAACCTCGTCGGGGTCGAGGTCGGCGACTTCCTGGGTGCCATCCCACAATGAGTAGCGATAGCGTGAAGGCATGACCCCTCCTCAACGACGCTGAGGCGCGTTCGAAGCCTTACCGTAACCTACGCTCAGAAGGCCCACAATCGCGGGGGAGGCGTCCCACCCTCAACGGGCAGCGCGGACGGCCCTCGACATCCAGACGGGAGCACCCAATGCGCCACGAAGTGAAGTACCGACCCTCCTACGCCCTTGCCCTCATCGACCTCGATCCGGGGGAGTCCATCCAGGCGGAGGCGGGGGCGATGGTGAGCATGTCCGCCACGATCGAGATGGAGACGAGCACGCGCGGCGGGGTGCTCTCCGGGCTCCGGCGGTCGGTGCTGGGGGGCGAGAGCTTCTTCATCAACACCTTCCGGGCGGAGCGCGAGGAGGGGCAGGTGACGGTGGCGCCGCCGCTGCCAGGGGACATCGTGGCGTTGGAGCTGACAGGAGCGACCACGCTGCTGGTGCAGTCGGGCTCGTTCCTGGCGGCGACCGAAGGGGTAAGCGTCGACACCAAGTGGGGCGGGGCCAAGTCGTTCTTCTCGAGCGAGGGGCTCTTCCTGCTGCGCTGCACGGGGCAGGGGACGCTCTGGCTCTCGAGCTACGGGGCGATCCACGAGATCGACCTGGCGGTAGGCGAGCCGTACGTGGTCGATACGGGCCACATGGTCGCGTTCGATGACTCCGTCGGGTACGACGTGGGCCGGTCGGGCGGCTGGAAGTCGACGCTCTTCAGCGGCGAGGGGCTGGTGGTGCGGCTGACGGGTCCGGGGCGCTTCTTCATGCAGACGCGCTCGGCCGACAGCTTCCTCAACTGGCTCATCCCGAAGCTCCCGAAGCAGAGCAGCAACTAGGCGGCCGGCCCGGAAACCAGCGGCGTAGACTGCCACGCCATGGAGTTTCGCTTCTCGGAGCAGGCGCTCGCGTTCGAGCGCGAGGTGGAGGACTTCCTCGCGGTCGAGTGGAGTCCGGAGGTGCGCCGCGCGCTGGATGCGTCGCCTGACCGGTACGTGGTCGAGCGGGAGTTCCGAGGGAAGCTGGCGGACAAGGGCTGGCTGACGATGTCGTGGCCGCGCGAGTACGGCGGCCAGGAGCGCAGCTACGAGGAGCAGTACCTCTTCCAGGAGGCGCTCAACTACGTGAGCGCGCCCGGCGCGACGGTGGCGGTGCAGCAGGTCGGCCCCACGCTGATGACCTACGGGACCGACACGCAGAAAGAGGCATTCCTGCCGCGGATCGCGCGCGGGGAGATCGATTTCGCGCTCGGGTACACGGAGCCGGACGCGGGCACGGACCTGGCCTCGCTGCAGCTTCGCGCCATTCGCGACGGCGACGACTACGTCCTTAACGGGATCAAGCGCTTCACGAGCGCGGCGCACCGGGCGGAATACGTCTGGCTGGCGGCGCGCACCGACCCGACGGCGCCGAAGCACCGGGGCATCTCAATGTTCCTGGTGGACCTGCAGACGCCGGGGATCACGGTGAGCCCGATCTGGACGATGTCGGGGCTGCGGACGAACGAGGTGTACTGGGAGGACGTGCGCGTGCCCGCGGACGCGCTGGTGGGGGAGGAGAACCGGGGCTGGTACTACGCCGCGCACGCGCTCGACTTCGAGCGGGTCTCGATCTTCACGGTCTCGGGGGTGCGGGCGGTGTACGACGCACTCATGCGCTGGGCGCGGGCGGAGGGACCGGACGGGAGCCGCCCGATCGAGCGGCCCAAGGTGGCTCGCGTGCTGGCGGACTACAAGGTGCAGATCGAAGTGCTACAGATGCTCGCCTACCGGAACCTCGGGATGATCAAGCGGGGGGAGCACCCGAACCACGAGGCGAGCGAGGTCAAGATCTTCAGCACGGAGCTGATGCAGCGCCTGCTGCACACGGGCACGAAGCTGCTGGGTCCGTACGGGCAGCTCACGCCGGAGTCGTCGCACGCGCCGCTGGGCGGACGCATCGAGCAGGGCTACCGGGCGGCGGTGATGCCGACCTTCGGAGCGGGCTCGAACGAGGTGATGCGCACGATCATCGCGACACGCGGTTTCGGCCTGCCGCGGGGGTGAGGGGGACTAGGGTAGGAATTATGTGCTTGACTAAGGGGGAGGGAACACTGCTCGACCGCGAATTCGACGGCATCATCGACCCGATGCCGGAGTACCTATCAAAACTAAATGATTGCCCACCTATTGGGATGGATACTTCGGAGGAACGGAGAATTCTAGGCAAACGACTGCTTGCCGACGCCGGGATATCGATTTGCGATAGAGACGGCAAGACAACCGATCCGGGAATCTATGTTCTCTATGAAGGTAACAAGCCAATGTACGTCGGCAGGTCAGATCATCTCAAAGATAGGCTCCTTAGTCATGGGAGACCCAGCAGCGGAAGTAATAGCGCGAGTTTTGCCTTCATTCTCGCCAAGGAAGACTGCGAGATAACCGACCCCGATCACAAGTCTATGTCTAGGCCTGAGTTGGAGATTGATCTTGACTTCAAGTCCCTCTTCGAAGCGGCCAAAGAACGCGTCAGGAAAATGCCCGTTCGTGCCGTGGGTATCCAAGACCCCATTGAGCAGACGCTTTTTGAAGTCTATGCCCACCTACAATTGGGTACCCCTCACAACTCCTTCGAGAACCACTAGGAGAACCGCATGGCTGGGACGTTCTATGAACGGGTGTGGGAGTACGTGCGGGAAATCCCGGGCGGTCGCGTCATGACCTACGGGCAGGTGGCGAAGGCGGCAAGGTCGCCCGGCGCGGCCCAGGCAGTAGGAAATGCCATGAAGAAGGCCAAGGACGAAGGGATGGACGTCCCGTGGCAGCGGGTGGTCAAGGCTGATGGCCGCATCAGTGCTCGCGCTCCTAGTAGCGAGCAGCGCGAGCGCCTCAGGGAAGAGGGCATGGTCGTCAGCGACGACGACCGCGTTGACCTGAACAAGCACCAGTGGACCGGCTAGGCGGTGGCGCCCAACTTCTATGAGCGGGTGTGGGCGTTCGTGCGGGAGGCGCCGCGCGGGCGGGTGGTGACGTACGGGCAGGTGGCGGTGGAGCTGGGGGCGCCGTCGGCGGCGCGGGCGGTGGGGTACGCGCTGCGGGCGCTTCCGCCGGAGACGGACGTTCCCTGGTGGCGCGTGATCAACGCGAAGGGCGGGATCAGCCTGCGCGGTCGAGGCGCGGGGGCGGACCTACAGCGGGAGCTGCTTGAAGAGGAGGGGATCCCCTTCAGCGCCGCCGGGACGGTCGACCTTCGTACCTACCGCTGGTGGCCGGATGACGAGGAGAGCGCGCCCCTACCGCGGCGCTGAGGATGACGAGAGCGCCCCGCCAGCGCGCGGCTGAGTGGAGCGCTCGCGCCGCTCGCTGAGTCGGGGGATCCTGAGCCTTAGCCGGGCTTGGAGTAATCCCAGGAGATGACGCGCGTGGGGGCGACCTTGATGTAGGCGGCTCCGGGCGGCGGCTGCGTGGGGAGGGCGGACTCGGGGGCGCCGCGACGGCGGGCGGCCTCGCGGGTCAGCTCCAGGAGCTCGTCCGGGGTGTTGATGACGGTGGCGTCGCCCTGGATGAGCACGCCCTTGATGTCCTGCATCGTGGTGCCGCCCTCCAACGAAAGACTGACCTTGGGGTTGCGCTGGGCGTTGAGCACCTTCTGGGTGCGGTCGCGGCAGCCGACGTAGACGGCATCGTCCACGCGGAAGTAGCCGATCGGCACGCTGTGGGGGTAGCCGTCGGGGCCGACGGTGGTGATCGTGATCCAGCCGGGGCGGCTGTCGAGGAACTCGTTGACTTCGTCGGGGGTGAGCTGACCGGGCATGGCGCCTCCAGCGAGAGAGGATAACCGCTGCGGGCGGCGCGGGATCGGGCGCGGCGCTGCTACAATCGCAGGGCGCATGGGGCCTGAACGCGAACGACCTGGCAAGACGCACACGACGTGACCACCGGCATTCTCGCCCTGCAGGGCGACTTTCGAGAGCACGCCGAGATGCTGGCGAGCCTTGGGCGGTCCTCGCTTGAGGTGCGCAAGCCCGAGCAGCTCGACGCCCTGGACTCGCTCATCATCCCCGGCGGCGAGAGCACGACGATCGCGCGGCTGATCCTCCGCTACGGCTTCGGTGACCCGCTGCGAGCGTTCTGCGCGAGCGGGCGGGCGGTGTGGGGCACGTGCGCGGGCGCGATCCTGCTGGCGAAGCAGGTCGACCAACTCGACCGGCCCGGGATCGAAACGATGGACATCACGGTGGGGCGCAACGCCTTCGGGCGGCAGGTCGACAGCTTCGAGGCCAGCCTCGATCTGGCGGGGCTGGACGGGGGGCCGTTCCGCGCGATCTTCATCCGCGCGCCGGTCATCGAGTCGGTCGGGGAGGGTGTGGAGGTGCTGGGGCGGCTCGCCGACAGCACAATCGTGGCGGCGCGCCAGGGGAACCTGCTGGCGACGGCCTTCCACCCCGAACTCGGTGGGGATGCGCGTCTGCACGAGTACTTCCTGACGATCGGCGCGACGGAGCGCCCCAGGGCCGGGGCGGGCGCGTGAGAAACGGACAAGTACACGCCGCGGGGGTAGCGTAGTGGCGATGCCTGAGGAAAACGGCGTGGCGCCCGAGCGGATCGTGACGGACGACCTCGACGCGCTCATCGAGACGCTGCCGCCGCGCCTGGCCGAAACGCTGGAGGTGGAGGAGCACCGCAACGAACTGCTGGAGGTCGTGATGGACCTCGGGCGGCTGCCGGAAGCACGCTATCCGAACCGCGAGATCGTGCTCAGCCACCGCGAGGTGACGGAAGAGGACCTCGAATTCGTGATCGCGGGCGTCGGCGAGTTCGGAGGCGACAACCGCGCCGGCATCGAGCGGACGCTGCATCGCATCTCCGCCATCCGCAACCGGCGCGGCAAGGTGGTGGGACTGACCTGCCGCATCGGCCGGGCTGTGTACGGGACGATCCGCATCATTGAGGACCTGGTGATGAGCGGGAACAGCATCCTCCTGCTCGGGCGCCCGGGCGTGGGGAAGACGACGATGCTGCGCGAGGTGGCGCGGGTGCTGGCGGACGAGGGGAACAAGCGCGTCGTGATCGTCGATACGTCGAACGAGATCGGCGGGGACGGGGACATTCCCCATCCGGCGATCGGAGGAGCGCGCCGCATGCAGGTCTCGACGCCCGCGCGCCAGCACGGCGTGATGATCGAGGCGGTCGAGAACCACATGCCCGAGGTCATCGTGATCGACGAGATCGGCACGGAGCTGGAAGCGTCGGCGGCACGCACGATCGCGGAGCGGGGCGTGCAGCTCGTTGGCACGGCGCACGGGAACACGCTCGAGAACCTGATGGCGAACCCGACCCTGTGCGACCTCATTGGCGGCATCCAGTCGGTGACGTTGAGCGATGAAGAGGCGCGGCGGCGGGGCACGCAGAAGTCGATCCTGGAACGCAAGGCGCCGCCCACGTTCGACGCCGTCATCGAGATCCAGGGGTGGCGGCGGGTGGCCCTCCACGAAGACGTGGGCGCGACCGTGGACGCGAAGCTGCGAGGCTTCGCGGCGCCGCCCGAGGTTCGCGAGCTGACCGACGCGGGGAGTATCGCGGCGGTCGCGACGGAGGAGCCGGAGGCGCCGGCTCCCGCAAAGAAGGCCCGCTCCCAGGAGACAAACGGATCGGCGGCGCGAGAGCAGGAGACACGACTCTTCCCGTTCGGGCTGTCGCGGGGGCGGCTGGTGCAGGCGATCCAGGAGACGGGCGTGCCCGTGCAGGTGGTCGACGACCTGCGCACCGCCGATGCGCTGATCACGCTGCGGCACTCCTACCGGAAGAAGCCGGCGCCCGTACGCGAGGCGGAGGAGCGCTCGCTGCCGATTTACGTGATCAAGAGCAACACGCTCTTCCAGATGGAGCAGGTGCTCCTCCAGTTCCGGGGGCACCAGGCGCGCCGCGACCCGGTGGCGGAGGCGTACCGCGAGACCGAGGACGCGATCGCGCAGGTGCTCACCGACGGGCGCGCGCTGGAGCTGGCGCCCGCGAACAGCTACATCCGGCGCGTCCAGCACGAGCTCGCGGGACGCTTCAACCTCGAGAGCGAGAGCCACGGCAAGGATCCGGAGCGGCGCGTGCGCATCCTGCCCGAGCCGCCACGGTCGGGCGGACGGTGACGAGCGACGGCAGTCCTGCGGGGCGGTTCATCGTCCTGGAGGGGGGCGAGGGGGCGGGCAAGAGCCTGCTGGCGGCGAGGCTCGCGCGGCGGCTGGAGGCGGCGAGGGTCCACACAATCGAGGTGCGCGAGCCGGGGGGTACGCCCGCGGGTGAAGTCGCGCGCGACCTGCTCGGCCAATCGCTCACGCCGTGGGGGGAGGCGTTCGCCTTCCTGTTGGCGAGGGCGGAGTTGGTGACCCGCATCATCAAGCCATCGCTGGAAGCGGGCGCAACGGTGCTCTGCGACCGCTTCCGGGCGAGCACGGTCGCCTACCAGGGATACGGGCGGGGACTCGACCTGCGCCGGCTGGCGGAGGCGAACGCCTCGGCGACACAGGGACTTCTGCCGGACCTGACCATCTACCTCGACCTTCCTCCCGAGGTGGGATTGCAGCGGAAGCAGGGGGAGCAAGAAGGCCCGGCGACGGGCCGCGAGGGGCTCGCCTTCCACGAACGGGTGCGCGAGGGCTACCGCCAGCAGCTGGCGCAGGCACCGGAGGGGACGTGGCTGGAGATCGACGCCACGCAGCCCCCGCAGGCGGTGGAGGAAGCCGCCTGGGATGCGATCGCAGAACTCCTGCGCATCCCGTTGGGCGGGTAAGCAGCCGCCGGTGCTGGGCACAGGGGCGGGGCTGCGGGGACCGGCGAACTACTTCGCGCGGACCTTCTACTCGCTCGAGAACACCCAGTACCGGCTGCTCTGGACGGGCACACTGTTCTCATTCCTCGGCATGCAGATGCAGGTGGTCGCACGCGGCTACCTGGCCTTCGATCTGACGGGGCGGAACACGGCCCTGGGGGCGGTGATGCTGGCCTTCGGCATTCCCAGCCTGGTGTTCACGCTCTGGGGCGGCGTGCTCGCCGACCGCCTGCCGCGACGGCGCACGCTGCTGGTCTCGCAGACGGCGATCGGGCTGAACGCCGCCTGGATCGCGCTGATGATCGCGTTCGGCCTGATCGAGTTCTGGATGCTGCTCGCGGCGAGCTTCGTGCAGGGCGTGGGGTTCGCGTTCATGGGGCCGGCGCGACAGGCCTTCATCGGCCACCTCGTGGGCCGCGAGGCGGTGGGCAACGCGATCGTGCTGCAGCAGTTGAGCATGAACGGCACGCGCGTCATCGGTCCCGCCATCGCGGGAGTCTTCATCGCCATCTGGTTCATCGGCCTGGCAGGGGTGTACTTCATGACCACGGCCGGCTTCCTCATCGCGATCTACACCGTGTGGCGCCTGCCGGCGGGAGAGCCGGAAACGCGAGAGGGAACGAGTTCGCCGCTGAGCGACCTGATTGATGGGCTGCGCTACGTCGCCAGCCGTCCCTCGGTGACGACCCTGATCCTCGGCGCGTTTGTGCTGACGGCGTTCGCCTTCCCCTTCCAGTCGTTCCTGCCGTCGCTCGCGGTCGACATCTACGACGCGGGCTCGCGCGGTCTGGGGGTGCTCTCATCGGTGCAGGCGGTGGGAGCGGTGATCGCGATCGTGTTCGTGGCCGGGATCGCCAACCACCCGAACGCCTGGCGAATTCAGCTCCTGCTCGCGGTCGGTTTCGGAGGGGCGGTCACGTTGCTCGGCTTCGCCTCGAACCTCGTGGTGGGCCTGGTCGCAATCTTGGTGGTGGGGGCTTTCTCGGCAAGCTTCCAGTCGCTCAACAACGCGCTCACGATCTCGTTCTCCGCTTCGCGCTACCACGGACGCGTGCAGTCACTCACGTTGCTCTCGTGGAGCTTGTTCGGGATCGCTTCGCTACCGATCGGCATCGTGGCCGACATCATCGGGATTCGCGAGACGCTCATGATCATGGGGATCGTGGCGGTGGGAGCGGTCCTGCTGCTGCACTTCCTCGGGCGGCTGTGGGGGGCGGAGGAGGACCGCCACCGGGTTCCGGAGAGCACATCCCGCTGAGAGCGCGGGGGCGCGCACCCCCCGGGCTTGGTACGCTCCGACGCGAGCCTGGGGGCGATGCGCCCCTTCGGCCGCAACCGTGATGGACAACACTCTTCCCGACGAACGCCCGCAGCAACGCCGCGAATACACGGGGCCTGCGTTCACGTTCGGGATCGCGGCGCTGGTGGTGGGGGTCGTGGGATTCGGCATCTGGTTCCTGGAGATTCGGGGCGACGGGGTCGGGAGCGGGGCGGAGGCGGGGCTCGGAATCGTCGTGCTGGAGGACTCGCTGAACCCGACGGGGGAGGCGCCCGCGGCGGCAGTGGGGCGGGCCGCGCCCGCGTTCCTCCTGCGCGCGCTCGACGGTTCTCTGACCGAGCTGACGGATCTGCGAGGCCGCTACGTGCTCCTGAACTTCTGGGCGTCGTGGTGCGGGCCCTGCCGCGGGGAGACGCCGGAGTTGCAGGAGTTCTTCGAGCGGCAGTCGCCGGGGCTGGTGGTGGTGGGCGTGAACCAGCAGGAGACGGTTGAGACAGCGAGGGAGTTCGCGGAGGCGTTCGGCGTGACCTACTCGATCCCGCTCGACACGGACGGGCAGGTCTCGTCGGCGTACCGCGTGAGCACGGGGCTGCCCGTGAGTTTCCTGATCGATCCGGAGGGCGTGATTCAGCGGGTACACCTTGGCGCCCTCACGGGCGACGACCTGGCCGAGCTGGCGGCGGAGCTTCCCTGATGGCGAGCGGCGCTCCGGCCACGAGCGCGCCCGCGCCGGGACTCGACCCGGCACGGGCAGTCTGGCGGCTGCTGACGAACGTGAAGTTCGCGGTGGCGCTGGTCTCGGGGGCGGTGCTGGCGAGCCTCGTGGGCGTCGTGTTGCCGCAACTCCCTGCGGAGATGCGCGGGAATCCGCCCGCGCGCTCGGCCTGGCTGGAGCTCCGGCGCGAGGACTTCGGCACGCTGACCAACACCCTGGACGGGCTCGACCTGTTCGATGTGTTCCACAGCCCGTGGTTCGTGGGCCTCTGGTTCGTGATCGTGGCGGCGGTGACCGTCTGCACGATCAGCCGCTTCCCACCGACGTGGCGGAGCGTGCAGCGACCGCCGATGCGGGTGGGCGAGCGCTACTTCGAGTCCGCGCGGCACCGCGCCGCGTTCACGCACGCGGGAGGCGTGGAGGCGGTAGAGGGGCTGCTGCGAGGGCGGCGCTACCGGGTAACGCGCACGCACGAGGGCGAGGGCGTCACGGAGCTGTTCGCGGAGCGCTTCGCCTGGAGCCAGTACGCCACGTTCGTCTCGCACCTGGCGCTGCTGCTGCTCCTCCTCGGGGGGCTGCTCACGAACCTGGCGGGGTTCCAGCGGACGCTGGCGCTCGCGGAGGCGAGGCCCGCGGCCCCGCTCTTTGGCGAGCCGGGCCCGGGACAGCTATTCGTGGGGATGGAGGACGCGCACCGGGGCGTCGATCCAGCGGGGAACATCGTCGACTTCCACAGCGACCTGCTGCTCCGGCGCGGAGGGGAGGAGGTTCGCTGCACCGCCACGGTCAACGGCCCCTGCTCGGCCTTCGGGTACCGATTCCACCAGGCCGCATTCTTCGACGACCTCGCGCAACTGACCATCTGGGGGCCGGACGGACGCGTGCTCTTCGACGACGTGCTCGACTTCGACAACGAGTCGACAGCAACGCCTGCGCTGACGGTCACGAACGCGGCCGGCGCGGTCGTGTTCGACCAGGCGCTCCCGCAGATGGCGAGCGTGCCCGGGTCGACGCTCGGGTACGAGGGCGACGTAGCCCTGTCCGAGCTGGCGCTTCCCGACGCGGTCTACGGGGTGAGCTGGCGGGCCGAGGGCGAGGAGTTGCTGGTGCTAGTCGACGGGGCAGGCATCGACCCGGTAGAGCTGCGTCCGGGGGAGGTGGCGGAGACGGGGAGTCACCGCATCGCCTTCCGCGGGATCGCCACCGTTCCCGCGATCCCGGTGCTGGACATGCCGCGGGGGGAGACCGTGGGGGTCGTGAACGTGCAGATGCCGGAGGGCGGCGACGGGCGTCCGTACCTGTTCATCTCGAACATCGACGCTGGGAACGTCGTGATCGCGGAGGGGGCGACGGTGGAGACGGCTTCGGGGTACCGCTACCGCTTCGGGGAGCGGGTCGACGCCTCCGGGATCGACGTGCGTCGCGACCCGGGCGACACGTTCATCTGGCTGGCGGTGATCATGGCGATGATCGGGCTCGGCGTGACCTTCTACGTGCCGCGGCGGCGGCTCTGGGTGCGGGTCAGCGGGGAGCGCACGCAGCTCGCCGGGATCGCGGCGCGCACGACGCGCTTCGGGCGCGAGCTGCGGCGCATGGGCGCGGAACTCGGAGCTCGCGACGCGCTCCTGCCAGAGGATCGGGACGAGGAGAGCGCTTGACGGGCACGCAGCTTAGTCCGACAGTTAGCTAAGGAGAGTCCCTGATGACGACAGTGAACGTCCACGAAGCAAAGACCCACCTCTCCCGCCTGCTCGCGCTTGTAGAGGCCGGGGAGGATGTGACTATCGCTCGAAACGGGAAGCCAGTGGCGCGCCTCGTGCCATGTGAGCAGCAAGGGAAGCGACAATTCGGCTCCTTGAAGGGTCGTATCAAGCTCGATGACAGCTTTTTCGACCCGCTCCCCGAAGAGGAACTGGCTGCCTGGGAGGGCGACTAGCCGTTGCGCCTCCTGCTCGACACGCACGCGTTTCTCTGGTGGTTCGAGGGAAGTGGGCGACTGCCAACCTCAGCCCATGTGGCGATAGCAGACGAGGCGAACGATGTATTCGTCAGCGCCGCATCAGCGTGGGAGATCGCCACGAAGCACCGACTGGGCAAGCTGCCCAACTTGGATGTCCTGGCTCTCAGCATTCCCGAATACATGGACAAGCAACGCTTCGAGGGGTTGGCCGTAACCATCGAGGACGGCGTTCGCGCGGGAGCTCTGCCGGGTCCACATCGCGATCCGTTCGACAGAATGCTCGTCGCCCAGGCCCTTGGACGGGACCTCGTTCTGGTCTCAAGCGAGACCCTGTTCGACCACTACGGGGTGCAGCGCCTCTGGGAGGGGAGCTAAGGCCCGCGCTACTGGAAGAGGGCGCCGACGCTCTGACCGGTGTGGATGCGCTCGATAGCGTCGCCGAAGAGGGAGGCGGTGGGGATGATCTCCATGTTCGGGAGCATCTTCTCCGGGGACAGGGGGACCGTGTCGGTGACGACAATCTCGTGGACATCGGCGGCGCGCAGGCGGTCGATGGCGGGGTCGCTGAAGATTGGGTGGTAGCCGGCAACGACGATTTCCCGCGCGCCCTTCTCACGGAGGATGTTGACCGCCCCCACCATGGTGCCCGCGGTGTCGATCTCCTCGTCGATGAGGAGGGCGTTGCGGCCATCGACCTCACCGATCACGTTCATCGCCTGCGTGTTGCCGGTGTTGCCGATGCGGCGCTTCTCGACGAGGGCAAGGGGCAGGTCGAGCCGCGTGGCCATGTCGCGGGCGCGCTTCTCGCCGCCGACGTCGGTGGCGACGACGGTGTAGTCCGTCATGTTCTTGCGGGCGAAATAGGCGCTCACGGGGTAGAGGGCGTTGAGCTCATCGACGGGGATGTTGAAAAAGCCCTGAATCTGGCCGGCGTGAAGGTTCATGGTGAGAACGCGATCGGCGCCGGCAGTCTCGATGAGGTTGGCAAGCAGGCGGCCGCTGATGGGTACGCGGGGCTGGTCCTTCTTGTCGCTGCGGCCGTAGGCGTAGTAGGGAATGACGGCGGTAATGCGGCCCGCGGAGGCGCGCCGGGCGGCGTCGATCATGATGAGCATCTCGAGGATGGACGTGCTCACCGGCGGGATGAAGGGCTGCACCAGGAAGACATCGCGGCTGCGGATGTTCTCCTGGTACTGGACGAAGATGTTCTCGTTGGCGAACTCGAAGATGTCGGCCTTGCCCTGGGCCATCTTGAGGTGGGCGCAGATCGCCTTCGCGAAGGCGGGGTAGGTCCGCCCCGAAAAGACCGCGAGGTCAACGAGGTCGCTACGCATTAGACGACCACGAATTCCTTGTACTCGCCGAAGACGCGCCGCCACATGTTGCAGATTTCGCCGGAGGTGGCGCCGACGTTGACCGCGTCGATGATGAGCGGCATGAGGTTGGTCTTGGGGTCGTTGCTGCCGCTCTCCAGGGCGCGCATGGCCTCGCCCCAGGCATCGGCGTCGCGCTCGGACTTCACCTTCTTCAGGCGGTCCAGATGGCGACGCTCGCCTTCGGGGTCCATCTTCAGGATGGGAATCTCAAGGGGTTCCTCGGTCTGGAAGTCGTTGACGCCAACGATGATGCGGTCGCGGGTCTCGAACTCGCGCTGGAAGCGAGCGGAGGCGTCGGCGATCTCCTTCTGGAAGTAGCCGGTCTCGAGGGCGGGAATGACGCCGCCGAGATCCTCGATGCGCTCGAAGATGGCGTTGCACTCGCGCTCCATGTCGTTGGTCAGCTTCTCCACGAAGTACGAGCCGCCGAGCGGGTCGATGGTGTTGGCGACGCCGCTCTCGTGCTGGATGACCTGCTGGGTGCGCACGGCCAGCCGCACGGCCTTGTCCGACGGCAGGGCAATGGCCTCGTCCATCGAATCGGTGTGCAGCGACTGGGTGCCGCCGATGACCGCGGCGAGCGCCTGGACGGCGACGCGCACGAGGTTGACCTCGGGCTGCTGTTCGGTGAGGGAGACGCCCGCGGTCTGGGTGTGGAAGCGCATGAGCCAGGACCGCGGTTTGGTGGCGCCGAAACGCTCGCGCATCTGGCGCGCCCAGATACGGCGGGCGGCGCGGAACTTGGCGATCTCCTCGAAGAAATCGTTGTGGCAGTTGAAGAAGAAGGAGATGCGCGGGGCGAAGCTATCGATGTCCATCCCGCGGTCGAGCGCCCACTTCACGTACTCGATGCCGTCGGCGAGGGTGAAGGCGAGCTCCTGCACGGAGGTCGAGCCGGCCTCGCGGATGTGGTAGCCGCTCACGGAGACGGGGTTCCAGAGGGGCATTTCGTCGGCGGCGAACTCGATCGTGTCCGTCACCAGCCGCATGGACTCGCGCGGCGGGTAGATGAACTCGTTCTGGGCGATGTACTCCTTAAGGATGTCGTTCTGGAGGGTGCCCGCCAGCTTCGCGCGGGGGACGCCGCGCTTCTCCGCCGCCGCGATGAAGAGGGCCCAGATGACGGGCGCGGGGCTGTTGATCGTCATGGAGGTGGTGATGCTGTCGAGGGGCAGGCCATCCAGAAGAATGTCCATGTCCGCGAGGGAGTCGACGGCCACGCCGCAGGAGCCGAACTCGCCCTCGGCCCAGGGGTCGTCGTGGTCGTAGCCCATGAGGGTGGGCATGTCGAAGGCGACGGAGAGGCCGTTGTTCCCGGCGCCGAGGAGGTCGTGGTAGCGCTGGTTCGTCTCCTCGACGGAGCCGAAGCCGCTGAACATGCGGATCGTCCACGACTTGCCGCGGTAGCCCGTCTTGTGCACGCCGCGCGTGAAGGGATAGGAACCGGGCAGGTTGATGTCGCGCTCGTAGTCGAGGTCGGCGACATCGGTGGGATCGTAGAGCCGCTCGATGGGCCGGCTGGAGACGGTCATGAATGGTCCCGCCGACTCGCGGCCTTCGGCGACGACCGCCTCGTCGTACTCCTTGCGCAGCTCGCGGGCGCGCTCCAGTCCGTTCGATTCGCTCACAACCCTGCTCCTCTCCCGACGTTTCGAGGGAGTCCGTCTATCTTACCGAACAGGCCAGAACAGGCAGGCTGCCCCGTCAGGCTGGATCGGGGACGCACTCCCGGCCTACGCTCCGACGATGCGGACGCCGGAGCGAATGCAGCGCTACCGCGAGGTCGCCGCACAGCGGCAGCAGGGCGTTGTCGTGCTCGAAGACATCCACGACCCGCACAACGCCGAGGCGGTGTTCCGCAGCTGCGACGCCTTCGGGTTCCAGCGCGTCTGTCTCGTGTTCGACCAGGAGGAGCCGTTCGACCCCCGCGCCGTCGGGAAGCTGACCTCCTCCTCGGCGAACAAGTGGCTCGACTTCGACGTGTACTCGTCCGTGCGCGCCTGCATTGAGGAGCTTCACGGGGACGGCTACGAGGTAGTCGCGACGGTGGCGGCAGGGGAGGCGGAGGCGATCTTCGAGGCCGACCTGGCGGCGCCCCGGATCGCGGTGATGCTGGGGAACGAGAACCGCGGGCTCTCGCCCGAAGCAGTCGCGCTCGCCGACCGGCGCGTGACCATCCCGATGACGGGCATGGTGCGGAGCCTCAACCTTTCGGTGACGGCAGCGCTCCTGCTGTACGAGGTCACCAGGCAGCGGAGGCGGGCGGGATTCGAGCCGTACCTGCTTCCTCCCCACGAGCGGGAGTCGTTGCGCCAGAGCCTCAGCGAGCGTTAGCAGTCGCTACCATGGGGCCGTGCAAAATGGCGGCCCCGAGGCAGCGGATCCACTGCCAGAGCTGAGCGGCGGCTGGCGCAGCTTCGAGTTCCAGGCCACGGTGGGGCTCGCGGCGATGCTGACGCCGCTGAACAGCACCATGCTCGCGGTGGGGCTGCCCTCGATCCGCTCGCACTTCGACGTCGGCGTGGGCGAGATGACGCTGCTGATCAGCGTCTACCTGGTAGCGGTAGCGGCCATGCAGCCCGTCTCCGGGCGGCTGGGCGACGCGCTCGGGTCCACGCGCGTGATGGTGGTCGGGCTCGTCCTGCTGATCGCCATCTCCGCCGCCTCGGCGCTGGCCTGGAGCTTTCCCTCGCTCATCCTGATGCGCGGGCTGCAGGGCGCAGCGACCGCGCTGGTGCTGCCAAACGCCATCGCCGTGCTGCGCAGGCGGACGCGATCGGGGCGGCTGGGGACGGTGCTGGGCATGAACGGGGCGGCACTCTCCATCGCCGCCGCCAGCGGCCCCGTGATCGGCGGGGCGCTGCTGCTGGCGGGCGACTGGCGGCTGCTCTTCCTGGTGAACGTGCCGCTCTCGGTCGTCGCGATCGCGCTGCTGCTGCGGTTGAGCCCGGATAAGGGGCGGGGACGCGACAGCCTCCGCATCGACCTGCCCTCGCTCGGCGCGCTGGTGCTCGTGTTCGCCAGCCTGGTCCTTATCGGGAGCGCGACGCGGGTGGAGAACCCGGCGTTCCTGATCGCGGGCGGCGCGCTGCTGCCGGTCACCGTCGCGGCGTATTGGCTGCGGTCGCGCTGGGGCCAGAGCATCGTCCAGTTCCGTTTCTTCCGGGCACAGAACTTCCGGGCGGCGGCCAGCAGCCAGGCGCTCACGAACATGGTCATGTACTCCTTCCTCGTGAGCCTGCCCCTCTATCTCGTCGACCTGCGCGGGGTGAACGACCAGGTCGTGAGCCTCGTGCTGTTCTCGCTGATGGCGGCGATGATCGCGATTACGCCGCTCGGTGGGGCGCTGACAGACCGGATCGGGCGGAGGCCCCTGCTGCTCGGCGGCGGCTTCGCCATCGCCGTCGCCACGGTCGCGTTGACGCTGCTCTTCGACGATCCGCCACTGGCCGCGATCATCGGGCCGCTCGTGCTCGTCGGGATCGGGCTCGGCATCTCGGGGCCGGCGCGCTCATCGGCAGCGCTGGAGGCATGGCCGAAGAACGTGGCGGGCTCGGTCTCGGGGACGTTCTCAATGATGCGCTATGCGGGCGCGATCGTGGGGGCGGCGATCATCGCGGCGCTCCTCGGGGCGGACCCGGGCGAGGGGGCGTTCCGCCTCCTGATCGTCGTCCTCGCGGGCGCGGCAATCCTCAACATCTTCGTCTCGCTCGAGATCCACGACCGCCCGAAGGAGGCCACGGGAGGAGCGCTCGATCCGAGCGCTCCCGCGCTGGAGCGCCCCTGACGCTACCCGCCGCGCGGGTCGACAAGCACCTTGATCTGGCGGCGGTCCTCGTTCAGAAGGGAGAAGGCGTCCGCGATACCAGACAGTTGGGCCGTATGCGTGTGAAGCGGCTTCACCTGAATGCGCCCGCTGGCGATGAAGTCGGCGGCCATGGCGAACTCTTGGTGCGCGTAGGCGACGGACGCGATGACCGTTACCTCCTTCGAGATCCAGGCGCCGGGCTTGATGGTCGCCGGTTCGTTGGAAAGGCCCACGAGCGTGACGGCGCCGCCGCGGCGGACGAAGTCAACGGCCTGCTGGATGGTCGGGGAGATGCCGGCGCACTCAAAGACGACATCAGGACCGAGGCCGCCGGTAGCCTCGGCCAGTTCTCCCGCCACGTCCTCCTCGCGAGGGTTGAAGACGCGGTCAGCGCCGAGTTCGATAGCGAGGGCGGCGCGCTCGGGCACCGGCTCGACAACAAGCACGCGACCAGCGCCAGCGGCGCGGGCGCACTGGAGTGTCAGCAGTCCGATGGGGCCGGCGCCGATAACGGCAACGGTGTCGCCGAGCCGGATGTCCGTGCGGCGGGTGGCGTGGAGGGCGACGGTCAACGGCTCGACCATGGCCGCGTCGAGGTCGTCGAGGCCCTCGGGCACCGGGGTCAGGCGGCGGACGTCGGCGGCGATGGCGGGGGCGAAACCGCCGTGGGGGGTGCCCATGAGGCTGCCGAGCTGGTGGGGGCAATCGCTGGCGTAGCCGGCGCGGCAGGCGGCGCAGTCGCCGCAGGCGGGGGAGATGCCGCCGATGACGCGGTCGCCCTCACGGATATCGGTGACGCCGGCGCCAACGGCCGAGACTTCGCCCATCCACTCGTGCCCGCAAACGGCGGGATTCCCGAGGATGCCTGACTGGTAGTTGTGCATATCGGTGCCGCAGACGCCGCAGTAGTTGATGCGGACGACGGCCTCCCCTTCACCCGGGGCGGGCTCGGCGAACTCAAGGAGTTCGATGATCTCTTTGCCAGTGATAATCGCTGCCTGCATGGCGCGGCAGTGTAGCGTGCGCGCGCAGGGCGTGCGCCCCGGCCGCGGGGCAGGCGCTATCCTGCGGGCGCGTGCGGACACGCGCAGCCCGTTCGAGAGGGAGAGCCGCCATGGTCCAGCCGCGTGCGGCTCTCCGCTGACGCCGTGAACCTCGGCATCCTGGCAGGGATCGGCTCGGCCGCCATCTGGGCGGTGGCAAGCACGCTCATGGCTACGTCGTCGACGCGCGTCGATGCGGTGTCGGTAAGCGCGCTGCGGGGGGCGTGGGGAGCGGTGGCGCTATTGATCGCCTTGCCGTTCGTGATCATGTCGGGCGGCTTCGAGGCGATGGACGCGGCGGTGGCGGTGGCGGTGATCGGGTCCGCGCTCGTCGGCCATTCGCTGGGCGACACGCTCTACGTCTTCTCGCTGAACGCGCTGGGGCTGACGCGCGCCTTCACCATCAGCCTCGGACTCTTCGTCTTCCTGACCTACGTGCTGAGCATCGCCCTGCTGGGTGAGGAGATCACCCTGGCCGAGGTGGTCGGCTCCCTCCTCGTGCTGGCAGGCGTCTATCTGGTCGCCCTGCGGGGACGGCAGCGAGGAGCGCCGGTGGCAGGGGCGACGGGCGGCGGGAACGTCACACGCGGACTGATTCTGGTGGGTGTGACCGCCCTCGTCTGGGCAGTCGCAACCGTCTGGCTGGGAGACGCGGTCGAGGGGCAGAACGCCGTTGCGGTGACGGCGCTGCGGCTGCCGGCGAGCGCGCTCGTGGTGGGATTCGTGGCAGCCGCGTTGCCGCGATCAAGCATCCGGCGGTGGCGGATTTCGCGCTTCGACCACGGCGTCCTCTTCCTCGCGGGAGTGGTGGGCACGGGGCTCGGCAGCCTGCTCTGGATCTATGCGGTGCAGGAGGCGGGGGTGGGGCGGGCCGCCGTGGCGAGCGCGATCTCCCCGCTCTTCGCGGTGCCCCTGGGCGCGATCTTCCTGAAGGAGCGGCTGACCCTCTGGCTGGTAGCAGGCGTGGCAGTGGCCGTGGCGGGGATCGTCCTGATCTCGTGACGCCGCCCAGTACCGGTTAGTCGGTGGCGGTGAAGAAGTCGGCGCGGGGCGTGCCGGTGCCGTCGTAGACCGGCTCTTCCAGGTCAACGCGGAACTTGCTGATCGCGGAGCCGGTAATGCCATGGGCGCCAAGGTTGCCGCCCATATCGGCGTAGTGGCGGTTCTGGAAGTGGGAGGCAAGCGCCTCTTCGTCCTCCCAGAGTTCGTAGACCCAGATGCGTCCCTTGTCAAAAGGGTCGGGCGTCCAGGTGTAGTGGCGGCAGCCGCGCTGGGTGAGGGCGCCGTCGATGAAGGGCTTGCCCTTGGCGAGGGCCTCCTCGCGTAGTGCGGGGTCAAGGTCGATGCTTCCGGCGATAACGATCATGGGCGCCTCCCTGGGTGCCGTGATCCTACCGGGTCGCGGGGAATAGACCTGTTCGGCGGTCCTCTTCTGACGCCGGGGAAGGGGAGTGCTACGGCACGGGCCGTGGGCGGCGCGAGTAGGCGACGGCCAGGCCAGCCCCGATTGCCAGGACCAGCACTACGAACCCCGAAACGGTCCACTGCTCGGTACGGAGACCCTGCCCTGTCGTTGGCGCACTCACCTCAGACTCCGCTGTGACTCCGCTTTCCGACTCGGGTGGAGTTGTGCCCTCTGCCTCGGACGGGCCTGCATCCTCCGGCTCGGGCGGGGCCGTGTCCTCTGCCTCCGGCGGGCCTGCATCCTCCGGCTCGGGCGGAGTTGTGTCTTCTGCCTCGGACGGGCCTGCATCCTCCGGCTCGGGCGGAGTTGTGTCCTCTGCCTCCGGCGGGCCTGCATCCTCCGGCTCGGGCGGGGCCGTGTCCTCTGGCTCCCGCGGGCCTGCATCCTCCGGCTCGGGCGGGGCCGTGTCCTCTGGCTCCCGCGGGCCCTCGTCCTCAGGCTCTGGCGGACCCGGGTCAGGCGTGGGAGTCGGTGTTGGCGTCGGCGTCGGTGTTGGAGTGGGGGTGGGCGTCGGCGTGGGAGTCGATGTTGGGGTCGGGGTCGGGGTCGGCGTGGGAGTAGGGGTGGGGGTGGGGGTCGACCTGGCCACAGGACGCGAAGTGCCTCCTCCGCCGCCGCCACCGCCACCGCCACCACCGCCTCCGTTGCCGTTGCCGTTGCCGCCTCCGTTGCCGTTGCCGTTGCCGTTGCCGTTTGAACACGGCACGCTCGTGACCTCGAGGACTGCGTCGTTGTAGTCGTTGTCTTCGTGGTCCTCGAAGGCGATCTCACCGTCTGTGACCGGGCCGATAACGCGTCTCTCTCCCGTTTCCTCCACGTCGATCCCGATGACCAGCTCCTCCCCGGCCTGCACCTGCCCGATCTCGATGACCGTGCCCACATCGCGATTGGTGACAACCTGCCCGCTGTCAAGCAGGTATTGGTCGTCATTCCCAGGGAGACGACGGAAGAACCGGTTCGTGTAGGCCGCCTCGAAGTCACGGACCGTGACAGTAACGACCCTGCACTCATCGTAGACGGGCGGTTGCGGGAGCCGGGGGGCGCCTCCGCCGTCACCCGCGACGAAGAATGCTACCGCCGACCCCGCCAGAAGGGTCGTAGCTAACGCAGAACCGACCAGGCCATACAGCACCTGGGCTAGCCTCACTCCCGTCTTCAGCTAAAGAGCATAAGCCTTTTACCATAATGGGGCACTTTTCGCCAAGGCCGCGGTCCAGCTATGGCGCGAGGAGGCAGCGCCATGGGTCCGGCGCAGTACCGATTCCTCGGGACAGATGACAACCAGGCTCCCTACGCCTCGCAGGGGACCGGCAAGCGTGGAGGGGGAACTCCGCTCAGTTCACGTGGCGCCCGCCGCTAGCGGCCCAGTAGGGTTCGCGGAGCTCGAATTTCTTGAGCTTGCCGGTGGCCGTACGCGGGAGTTCGGTGACGAACTCGACCTGGCGGGGCACCTTGAAGTGGGCCATGTTCTCGCGGCAGAAGTCGATGATCTCGTCGGGCGTCGACTCCTCGCCTTGCTGGAGAACGATGACGGCGAGGGGCGTCTCGCCCCAGCGCTCGCTGGGGATGCCGACGACGGCGGCCTCGAGCACCTTGGGGTGCCGGTAGAGCACGTCCTCGACCTCGATCGAGGAGATGTTCTCCCCGCCGGAGATGATGACGTCCTTGGCGCGGTCGACGATGTTGATGTAGCCGTGCTCGTTCACGGTGGCAAGGTCACCCGTATAGAAATAGCCGTCGCGGACGACCTTGGCGGTCTCCTCGGGCTGGTTCCAGTAGCCCTTGAAGACCATGTTGCCGCGCGCGGCCACTTCGCCGATGGCAGCGTCGTCCCAGGGGACGTCACCGCCGCCTTCGCCGACGACGCGGAGCTTGACGCCCACGGAGGGGTGCCCGGCGCGGCCCTTCAGCCGGTAGAGGGCGTCGCCCTCGGTGTTCACATGGGGCTTGGGCTCCGCCACGGTCAGGATGGGAGCGGTCTCGGTGAGGCCGTAGATCTGCATGAAGGTCCAGCCGCGCTCCTTCTCAAGCCGCTCGACGAAGGTGATCGGGGGCGGAGCGCCGGCGCAGACGAAACGCGGTCGGGTGGCAATCTCGTATTCGCCCGCGTCCTCGAAGTCGAGGATGCGGGCGAGGACGGCGGGGGCCATGCAGGCGAAGGTGATCCCCTCATCGCGCATGAGGCCATAGAGCCCCGCTGGATCGGGAGCGCGCACGACCACGTGCTTCCCGCCCATGGCGGTGAGCGCGTAGACGCCACCCCAGCCGTTGCAGTGGAACATCGGCAGGGTCCACATCTCGACGTCGTCGTGGCTGATGCCGAGGTGGGCGATGAAGTGGTAGGCGTTCGCGTAGAAGTTTCGGTGGGTGAGCATCACGCCCTTGGGGCGGGCGGTGGTGCCGGAGGTGTAGTTGATGCTGACGAGGTCGTTCTCGTCGAGTTCGGGGTCGGGCGGGACGGTCTCGGGCTGGCTGGCGACGAGCTCCTCCCAGTCCTGCCAGCCATCGGCGACGGGGGCGTCGCCGTAGCGGGCGACGATCCAGTGCTCGACGTCGGGGAGGCCGTCGCGGATGGCGTCGAGGGCGCCGGTGAGGTCGGAGTCGGCGATGATGACCTTCGCGCCGGAGTGGGAGAAGGCGTACTGGAAGTCTTCGGAGACGAGGCGGTAGTTGAGGGGGACGAGGACGGCGCCGATGAGTGAGGTTCCGTAGAACGACTCGAGGAAGTGGTGGCTGTTAGGGCTGAGGATGCCGACGCGGTCGCCCTTGGCCACGCCGAGGCTGGCGAGGCCATGCGCGAGCTTGTAGCAGCGTTTCGCGAACTCCGCGTACGTGAAGCGCTTGTCGCCATCGACGACGCCCTCCTTGGGGCCGTAGAGGCTCTCCGCGCGGAAGAGGAAATCGTTGACGACCATGGGGACTTCCATGCCGCTCTCCAGGCGCCGTAGGGGCGTGGCGGAATGCTACCGCGCCCGCCCCCGCGGGCGATACCGGCAGGGAGCATCGGACGGATGTGGGCGGTCCGGTAGAGTCGATTCCCGGAAGACGAGCCATCAGGAGACTGCCGATGACAGCGCCGACGGCGACCGCCACGACGCTGATGACCCCGGAGTGCAACGCCAACCCCTACCCCGAGTACGACCGCCTGCGGGAGCAGTCGCCGATTCTGTTCGGGCAGGGGGCGGGGCAGTCGGCCGGGGGCATGTGGGCGCTCCTGCGGTACGACGACGTGTACGGCGCAGGACATGATGGCGTACTTCGGCCAGATGTCGGCGGCTCGACGGGCGCACGGGGCGGAGGACCTGATCACGGCGCTGGTGGAGGCGGAGATCGAGGGCGAGGCGCTGGAGGACTGGGAGGTGCTCGGTTTCCGCATGCTGCTGCTCATCGCCGGGAACGAGACGACGACGAACCTGATGGGAAACACGATCGCCTTCCTCTCGCAGCGGCCGGAGCGGTGGGCGCGCCTGCGCGAGGACCGTTCGCTCATCCCGCAGCTCATCGAGGAGATGCTGCGTTACGAAAGCCCCGTGCAGGTGCTCTTTCGACGGACGACGCGGGATGTCGAGCTGAACGGTGTGACGATCCCGGCGGAGCAGCGCGTGGGCGTCTTTTACGGGGCGGCCAATCGCGACCCGGAGGAGTGGGAGGAGGCGGACGAGTTCGTGCTGGAGCGCGACCTGCACGCGCACGTGGGCTTCGGGCACGGAACGCATTACTGCCTGGGCTCGCCGCTTGCGCGGGCGGAAGCGCGCGTCACGCTAAACACGTGGCTCGACCGCTTCGCCGCCATCGAGCCGGCGGCGGCGCCGGTGCGGCAGACCGGCACGGGGGTCGTGCTGGGCTACACTTCGCTGCCGGTGGCGCTTACCGAGGGCTGACGCGCCCGCGCAGACGCGATCATTGCGGGAGGCTAGGATAGGAGTCGTGCCCCTCATCCAGACGCACGGCCTGACCAAGCGGTACCCGCGAGTGACGGCGCTGGACGCGCTCGATATCAGCGTGGAGCCGGGCGTGATCGGCCTCGTGGGGGCGAACGGGGCAGGCAAGAGCACGCTGATCAAGATCCTCCTGGGTCTGCTGCCGGCGACGCGCGGAAGCGCCCGCGTGCTGGGGATGGACGTCACGAGCGATGGCAGGCAGATACGTGAGCTCACCGGGTACATGCCGGAGCACGACTGCCTCCCGCCCGATCTCTCGGCGACGGAGTTCGTGGCGCACATGGCGCAGGTAAGCGGCCTGCCCCGCGCGGCGGCGCGCGAGCGCACCGCGGAGACGCTGCGGCACGTGGGGCTCTTCGAGGAGCGCTACCGCGAGATGGGGGGCTACTCGACGGGCATGAAGCAGCGCGTGAAGCTCGCGCAGGCGCTCGTCCACGACCCACGCCTGATCTTCCTGGACGAACCCACGAACGGCCTCGATCCCGCCGGCCGCGAGGAGATGCTGGACCTGGTGCGGCGCACGGGGCGGGAGTTCGGGATCGCCGTGCTGATGTCGTCGCACCTGCTCGGCGAGATCGAGGACGTGTGCGACTGGCTGGTCGTGATCGACGGCGGGCGGCTGGTGCGCTCGGGGGCAGTGGCGGAGTTCACGGCAGGGCTGGGGTCGCTGGAGGTGGAGGTGGAGGGAGACGCGGCGGCGCTGGCGGCAGCACTGACGGAGCGCGGCTTCGAGGCGCGCGGCGAGGGCTTCATCGCACACGTGGGACTCAACCGCTCGGAACCGTACGACGCCATCCGCGACTGCATCGTGGAGTTGGGGATGGGACTCGTGCGGCTGGAGCAACGGCGGCAGTCGCTGGAGGACATCTTCCGGCCGGACGAGCCGGAGCCGGAGGCGGTGGCGGAACGTGTCTGAGCGGGCGGCGGGCAGCATCTACGACCTTGGGTATCGCCGCTACGAGGGGCGGCGGCTGGGGCGGCGGGAGGCAGGCTTTTCGCTGTACGTGCACGGGCTGCGAGCAGCATTCGGGCTGGGGCGGCGCACGCGCAGCAAGATCTTCCCCATGGGGCTGGCGATCATCGCGGCCGTGCCGGCGATCATGCAGATCCTGTTCGCCTCGCTTGGCGGCTCCGCCAATGTCGACATCTTCCGGGCAGAGGACTACTACAGCTACATCCAGGTGATCCTGGCCCTGTTCGTCGCGGTGGTGGCGCCAGAGCTGCTGGGTCGCGACCAGCGTCATGCAACGCTGCCGCTCTATTTCTCGCGGGGGCTCAGCCGCCACGAATACGCAATGGCGCGATACGGGGCGATGGCGACCGCGCTCCTGGCGCTCACTCTGCTGCCGCAGGCGATCATGTTCCTGGGCAACGCGCTGGTAGGCGAGAGCTTCGGGGGCTACTTCCGCGACGAGTGGAAGGAGATCGGGCCGATCGTGGCGGGCGGCGTGCTGATCTCCGCCTTCCTCGCGGCGATCGGGATGTACATCGCGGCGCTGACACCGCGCCGGGCGTTCGCAACCGTGGGGATCATCGCGCCGCTGGTGCTACTCCCCGTCATTTCCGCGTCGCTGGTCTTCACCCTGGAGAGCCTCATCGGGCGGCTCGGCATCTTCCTGAGCCCGTTCGCCGTGATGAACGGCTTCACCCACTGGCTGTTCGGGGCTTCGGGGCAGGCCCAGGAAGACCTGATGCGGGCGGACTTCGCGGGCGGGTGGTACTTCCTCTTCGCACTCGCGATCACGGCGATCGGCGTCGGGCTGCTCCTGCGGCACTACGGACGGAGGAGCCTGTGAGCGCAGCGGAGGGCACGACGCCCGAGGCGGCGGTGGAGGTGATCGACGTCTCCCGCTGGTACGGGAACGTCGTGGCGGTGAATGGCATCTCCTTCGCGCTCGGAACGGGCGTGACGGGTCTGCTGGGCCCGAACGGGGCGGGCAAGACGACCCTGCTGAACATGATCGCGGGCTTCCTCAAGCCCTCGGCAGGCGAGGTGCGGGTATTGGGGGAGACGGCCTTCGGCACACCCGAGATCTACCGGCGGGTAGCGCTGGTTCCAGAACGCGAGGCGGTCTACGACTTCCTCACGGGCCACCAGTTCGTGCTGCTGAACGCGCGCTTGCACGAATTGCCCGATCCCGAGGAGGCGGCCCTGCGGGCGCTTCGCATGGTCGAAATGACGGACGCGGCCGACCGCGCCACGGGCGGCTACTCGAAGGGGATGAAGCAGCGCATCAAGGTCGCCGCCGCGCTCGTGCACGACCCGGACATCCTCCTGCTGGACGAACCGTTCAACGGGATGGACCCGCGACAGCGGCTACAAATGATGGAGCTTCTGCGCCGGATGGCGGCGGAGGGGCGGACCGTGCTGTTCTCCTCGCACATCCTGGAGGAGGTGGCGCGGCTGGGGGAGAACGTGCTCGTAGTGGTGGCGGGACGGCTGGCCGCTTCGGGTGACTTCCGCGCCATCCGCAAACTCATGACCGATCGGCCACACAGTTTCACCATCCGCTCGAGCGACAACCGCGAGCTGGCGAAGGCGCTCATGGCCGAGGAAAGCGTGTTCGGTGTCGAGCTCTCGGACGGGAAGCTGGTCGTGCGCACCAACGAGCTGACGGCGTTCACCTCGGCGGCGCCACGGGCGGCGCAGGCGGCGGACACCTCGCTCTTCGAGGTGCGGCCCGAGGACGAGTCGCTGGAAAGTGTCTTCGAATACCTGGTGGCGCGATGATCGGTCTTGTCCTGAGCCTGACGCTGCGGCAATTGCTGGGACAGAAGCGAACCCTGTTCCTGGGGGCGGTCGCACTGCTGCCGCTGGTGCCGGCGATCATCTTCCGGGCCGCCGGCGACGACGGAGAGTCGGCCTCCGAATTCACCGCGCAGGTTGTTCTGTACGGCTTCATCGTGACACTACTGCTGCCGGCGACAGCCGTGCTCCTGTCGACGGCCGCACTCGGGAGCGAGATCGAGGACGGAACGATCGTGTACCTGCTCTCCAAACCGGCAGAGCGTTGGCGCATCCTGGCCGGCAAGCTGCTTGCGGCGTGGGGAGCAACGACGGTGATCGTGGTCGCGAGCGGCGTCGTGGCCGGCGTGGTGGCGCTGGCGGGGCAGGGCGACTGGCGCGTCCTGTGGGGCTTCGTGATCGCGCTGGCGGTGGGCTCGCTGGCCTACTCGTCGCTGTTCATGCTGTTGAGCGTGCTCACGTCACGGGCGTTGCTCGCGGGGCTCGCGTACGCCCTCATCTGGGAGGGCGTGATCACGAACTTCGCTCCCGGCGTGCAGCGCTTCAGCATCCGTGAGTACACGGCGTCGGTCGCAGAGGCCGCGGCGGACACGAACCCGTGGGTGTTCGAGGCCGACCTCGGGATCACGTACTCAATCATCCTGATCGCGGTCGTGACGGTCGGGGCGGCGGCGCTGGCGGCGGGGCGGCTCTCGCGCTTCGAGCTGGGCGAAGCGTCCTAGAAGGCCTCAGGAACCGTCGCCGCGGAGCAGGTCCTCGACATCACGCAGGATGTCGTCGGCGGAGAGGTCGGAGTCGGGCTCGATCGTGGGGGTTTCGCCCACCTGGTACTGCTCCTCCAACGCACGCACGTACTGAGCGATCTGGTCGTCACCGCTCGACGCCTCGTCGACGCGCTGGAGGAAGGCCACGCTGGCGCGTTCCAGTTCATCGAAGGACGGGGTGAACCCGATCATCGGTTCGAGGGCGCGGAGGAGGGCGAGGGTGGCGGGCGGGTTCTCGTCGACGCTGAGGTAGTGGGGGACCGAAGCGGCAACGCTGACGAGAGGCATGCCGTGCTTGCGCATGGCATCGTGCAGGACACCGATAATGCCGGTGGGGCCCTGGTACTGCGAGGGACGCAGACCGAAGCGCCTCGCGAGGGTGGCGTCGGCAGCGGAGCCGCTAACGGGAATGGGGCGCGTGTGGGGCGTGGCGGCAGGCCGCGCCACCAGTGTGCAGACAAGCGAGGGCTCGAGGGCGGCGAGAGCGCCGGCGAAGCGCGCGGCGAAGGGCTCCCAGCGCAGATTCGGCTCGGTTCCGGTGACGGCCACGAGGTCGTGGGGGAAGTCGGGCAGGCGGGCGGCCCAGGCCTCGTTCGTAGGCCAGGTGATCTCGCGCAGGCCGCCGTCAACCAACCGGACCTCGGGGCGCGTCTCCGTGAAGACGAAGTACTCCTCAGGGTCGACGCTGATGAAGCGCTCGGCGTTGCTGGCCTCGATCAGGTGCTGGGCGGCGTCGGTGGTGACGGTGCCGGTGTCGCTCCAGCCAGTGAAGGCCAGCACGACGACGGGCGAACGCAGCCCCTCGACCGGCGAGACCTCGAATCCGTCCACGGAACTATCGTAGCGGGTGGGGTTGTTAGGGGGCGGTGGCCGGTACGGCGAAGGGGTAAATTCCCTTGCGAAGCCCCCCTTAGGTAATGCAGAGTAGAAGAAAGTAATGCAGACCACTGCTCATGATTGAGTCCGGGATCACCGCGAAGGGCCAGACCACGCTCCCCAAGGCGGTACGCGAAGCACTGTCGGTGAAGGCGGGGGATCGCGTGAGATACGTTATCCAGGATGGCGAGGTCCGCATTCTCAAGGTCGGGCCGGTCGACCGTCTGTTTGGGGTGCTCCAATACGACGGCCCTCCAGTGACACTGGAAGAGATGGAGCGGGCAATCGCCGAAGGCGCGAGTGACGTTTGATCGCCATCGATACGAACGTCCTGGTCCGCTTTCTGGCGCGGGACCATGCCGAGCAAGCTGAGGCGGCACGTGTCCTGCTGCAGGGCCTGACGCCCGAGCAGCCGGGTTTCGTTTGCCGCGAGGTTGCGATAGAGGTTGCCTGGGTGCTGGAGCGCTCCTACAAATTTCCGCGGGAACAAGTCGCTGAGGCCCTTGTAGAACTCCTCGCCAGCAATAACCTCGTGTTCGAAGCTGCGGATGACGTCGCCCATGCCGCCTTTCAGTACAGCCGGGGCGGACCCGGATTCTCCGACTTGATGATCCTGGCAGCGGCCTCGCGCGCAGGAGCCACGCCCCTGTACACGTTTGACCAGCGGCTCGCGAGAGCGGAGGGAGCAGAGCTGGTGGAGAGCCCCTAGCGGCCGCCGGACAGAGGTGGGCGGAGGGGACCGCGGCGGTGGTACATGGCGGAGCCGTCGCCGCCGCGGCGGCGCATGACGACCTCGGCCATGATGCTGATCGCGATCTCCTCGGGCGTCTCGGCGCCGATGGCGAGGCCGATGGGGGTGCGCACCTTGGCCAACTCGTCGGCGTCGAAGCCTTCCTCGCGCAGGTGTTCGAGGACGGCGGCGGTGCGGCGTTTCGAGCCGATCATGCCGACGTAGCCCGCTTCCCGTCCGAGGCAGCGCCGCAGGGAGAGCTCGTCCTGCTTGTGGCCGCGCGTCACCATCACGATGGCGGTGTTGGGACCGATGGGGTAGCGGTCGAGGGCCGCCTCGAAGTCCTCGCAGATGACCTCGTCGGCCTCGGGCAGGAGCTCGGGGTCGGCGAAGTCCTCTCGGTCGTCGAGAACGGCCACGTGGAAGTCGAGGAAGTTCGCGAGCCGGGAGAGGGCGCGCCCGATGTGGCCCGCGCCTACCACGAGGAAAACCGGCTTCGACTCGACGACTTCGAGGTACAGGCTCGTGGCGTCGGGGAGGGTGCGCTCGGAGAGGCCCTCGGGGCCGGCGTAAACGGTCTCAGCGGCATGGCGCTTGAAGGCGTCGGGTGCGCGCTCGGCGACGAGGTCATCGAGGCGCGCGTCTCCGAGGGTGCCGCTGCGGGCGCCGCCCGGCTCAACGAGGAGCTTCGCGCCTTGCGCGAGGGGAGTCGGACCGGGCTCGAGCACGGTTGCGAGCAGGACGGGCTCGCCGCCGCTGGCAGCCTCGAGGAGACGTTCGGTGTGCTCGCGCATAAGCCAAGTGTAACGGCGCATGGATTGTGATAGCGCTACGATCGAGGCACATCACAACGACGAGGTCGCGCATGAGCGCACTACAGGAACGGGATCCGGAAGTCGCCGCCATCATCGCGGCCGAGCGGGAGCGGCAGACTGAGACGCTCGAGATTATCGCGAGCGAGAACTACGCCTCGGCGGCCGTGCTGGAGGCGACTGGCTCGGTCTTCACGAACAAATACGCCGAGGGCTACCCGGGCAAACGGTACTACGCCGGGAACGCGCACTCGGACCAGGTCGAGTCGCTCGCGATTGAGCGGGCGAAGGCGCTCTTCGGGGCGGAGCACGCGAACGTGCAGCCGACCTCGGGGGCAGAGGCGAACATGGCCGCCTACCTCGCCTTCGCCGATCCGGGCGACACGTTCCTTGGCCTGGAACTGACGCAGGGCGGGCACCTCACGCACGGCTCGCCCGTCAACTTCAGCGGGCGGCTCTACAACTTCGTCCCCTACTCCGTCGACCGCGAGTCCGAGGTCGTGGACATGGCGACGGTGGCTGCGCTGGCAAGGGAAGCGAAGCCACGCATCATCGTGACGGGGGCGACGGCCTACCCGCGGCAGTTCGATTTTGCCGCCTTCGCCGAGATCGCGCGTGATGTGGGGGCGCTGCTGCTGGTCGACATGTCGCACTTCGCGGGGCTGGTGGCGGGCGGGGCGCATCCCTCGCCGGTGCCGCACGCGGACATCGTGACGACCACGACCCACAAGACGCTGCGAGGCCCGCGCGGAGCGCTGGCGCTCACCACGGAGGAGCACGCGGCGGCGCTGGACAAGGCGGTGTTCCCGGGGACCCAGGGAGGGCCTCACATTCACAGCATCGCGGCCAAGGCCGTAGCCTTCGGCGAGGCGTTGACGCCGGAGTTCCAGGCGTACGCGGCGAAGATCGTGGCGAACGCGGCGGTGCTCGCGGAAGCGCTCCAGGCGGGGGGCCTGCGGCTCGTCTCGGGCGGGACGGACACGCACCTGATCCTGATCGACTGCAGCACGCTGGGCATCAGCGGGATGAAGGCGCAGAACGCCCTGCAGGGCTCGGGCATCATCGCGAACAAGAACACGATCCCGTACGACGAGCGCTCGCCCTTCGTGACGAGCGGCCTGCGGATCGGCACGCCCGCACTGACCTCGCGGGGGATGGGGGCGGATGAGATGCAGCGGCTCGCGGCGTGGATCGTGCGCGTCCTGAAGGATCCCGACGGCGACGGTGTGCGCGAGGGCGTCCGGCAAGAGGTGGCGGAGTTCGCGAGGACGTACCCCGTTCCCGGTATCACGGACGTCTAGCCGCGGGCTCTCCCATCGCGCCGTCGCATTGAGCGCACTCGGGGGCGGTGCTACGCTGCCTCGGCAGCCGGGCGCCCCGACCGTGGAGTCGGGGAACACCCACCGTTCGGTATCCGGAGCGCTATGCGCGAGTACGAATTGATGGCCGTGTACGACCTCATGGTGACTGAGGAAGGCGGCCCGGACGCAAGCGTCCAGCACCTCACAACCCTGGTTGAACGGAACGGCGGATCGGTCACGGAGGTCGACCACTGGGGTCGACGCCGCCTGGCCTATCCCATGAACAAGCAGCTCGATGCGGACATTATCGTCACGCGCATCGAACTCGACCCGCAGGCGGTCTCGCCGCTGAACGCGGACTTCGAGATCGAAGAGCGCGTGTACCGCCACCTGGTGGTGCGCGCGGACGAGTTGCCGCCCCCACGGCCGGTGCTCGCACCGGCAGGACCGCGGGGTCCGGTGTCGCCACCAGGGCCCAGGCCCGAAGGCGCACCGCCCGAGGCCGCACCCGCTCCCGAGGCGGAGGCCGCTCCCGCTCCCCAGGCGGAGACCGCACCCGCTCCCGAGGCGGAGACCGCTCCCGCTCCCGAGGCGGAGGCCGCTCCCGCTCCCCAGGCGGAGGCCGCACCCGCTCCCGAGGCGGAGGCCGCTCCCGAGGCGGAGGCCGCACCCGCTCCCGAGGCGGAGACCGCTCCCGAGGCGGAGGCCGCTCCCGCTCCCGAGGCGGAGGCCGCTCCCGCTCCCGTGACGGAAGCCGCTCCCGCTCCCGAGGCGGAGGCCGCACCCGCTCCCGTGACGGAAGCCGCTCCCACTCCCCAGGCGGAGGCCGCTCCCGCTCCCCAGGCGGAGGCCGCACCTGCCCCCGAGGCAAGCGCGGACGAAGCCGAGACGCCAGCGGGAGACGACACCGAGAAGGAGTAGCCGGGCAATGGGCAACCTGAACAAGGTGATGATCATCGGGAACGTTGGACGTGACGCGGAACTGCGTTACACCGCGAGCGGCACCGCCCTCTCCAACTTCAGCGTTGCCGTCAACTCCCGCCGCCGGGCGCAGAGCGGCGAGTGGGAGGATGAGACTGAGTGGTTCAGCGTCACGCTCTGGGCAGACCGCGCGGAGCGCATCAGCCAGTACATCACGAAGGGCAAGCAGCTCTACGTGGAGGGTCGCCTGCAGACCCGCAACTGGGACGACGACCAGGGCGTGCGCCACTACCGCACCGAAGTCATCGCTAACAACATCGAGTTCCTCGATCGCCGGGGTGAGGGCGGCGACGGCGGCGGCGGTGGTGGCGACTGGGGCGGCGGAGACCGTCGCGGTTCGGCGCCCTCCGAGGTCGACGACCTGCCTTTCGAATAGAACGAACAGGGGGCCGCTTGCGGTCCCCCCTATCCCGGTGCGCCAGAGCGCACGAAACCCATCGGGAGGAGATACCCATGACTGAACCTCGACCATTCACGCCGCCGGCAGCGCCCAGCGCACCCGCACCCCTCGGCGACCGCCGCCCCGACTCACGCCCACCAGGAGGCGACCGCCGTGGCCCAGGCGGAGGAGACCGCCGCCGCGGCGGTGGCGGTGGCGGCGGCGGTGGCCGGCGCTTCGGCGGAAGGCGGCGGCTCTGCCGCCTCTGCAACAAGGTGCGCTGCTCGCCTGGTATCGAGTACAAGGTCGACTACAAGGACGTCGACCGGTTGCGGCACTTCATCAACGACCGCGGAAAGATCGAACCGCGGCGGAAACTGGCGACCTGCGCCCTGGCGCAGCGCGCCATCTCGCATGCGGTGAAGCGGGCGCGGCACGTGGGGCTGTTGCCCTACACGCTCCAGCACGTGCGCGAGACGCGCATCTTCCCGCTGCGGGGCTAGGGCCACCAGCCGATGACGCGCCGTGATCGCACCACGGGCCTGCCCCTTGCACGGCGGGGCCGGCGCGCGGCTTCGCGGGGGAGCGAGGGCAGGGGTCTGCTCTCGCAACGCGTGGTCCAGTTCGCCGTCATCGGCGTAGCGGTGGCGGCACTGCTCGCCGTCGTGGCGCTCCTTGCCTACAACTGGTACGACGACAGCATCGCGCAGCCGCGCAAGGTCGTGGTGCAGGTCGGCGAGGAGGAGTTCTCCCTCTCCTACTACGCGGCGCGACTGCCGGACTTCGCCCGCACCGATGCCTCGGGAAGCGGGTTGCTGGTGACGCAGGCGCTGCTGAACAAGCTGGAGGAGGAGGGCCTGACGATCGTCGCGGCGGCTGAGCGCGGCATCGTGCTCAGCAAGAACGACGTAACCCGCGCGATCGCCATCGAACTCGGAGTTCCCGCCGACGCCTCCCGCGGCGGCCTCTTCGACACGCGTTATCGCGATGCCTTGCGCGACTCGGGGCTGAGCGATGCGCACTACCGTCGGCAGGCGGAGGCGCGGGAGGCAGACTGGCTGCTGCGCGAGGCCCTGCGCGAGGAGGTCGGCGAGGCGGGCGCGCTCGTGCACATCCGCGTCGTGACGGCTGCCACGCTTGAGGAGGCCGAAGCCGTGAGGGCCCGAATCGCCGAGGGCGAGGACATGGGCACGATCGCGCAGGTGGAGTCGCTGCACGAAGATTCGCGACAGAACGACGGACTCCTGCCCTCGCCACCGACTCTGCTCGACGAGGCGCTCCGGGAGGCGCTGGCGGAAGCGGAAGAAGACACTCTTCTTGCTCCGGTGGAAGCCAGCGGCACGTTCTGGGTGATCCGCCTCGAACGCCGCGAGGCCGCGGGGGCGTACACGGACGAGCACATCGCGGCGCTCACCGAGCTACGCTTCGAAGAGGCGCTGGAGGCGGCGCGTTCCCATGTGACAATCGAACGCGACTTCACGACAGACGACGCCGAGTGGGCGTTCGAACAGGTGGGCTAGAGCGTGGCAAACGAGATCGGCATCGGCTTCCTGGGCATGGGCAACGTCGGCGAGACGGTCGTGGCGACGCTGCTGGAGCGCGCCGAAGCGTTCCGCGAGCAGACGGGGGCGTTCCTCGCGCTGCGCCGCGTGGCGGTGCGGGATCCATCCAAGCCACGGGATATCGACCTGCCGGAGGGCGTGCTCACGGGCGATGCCGGGGATGTTCTGGACGACCCCTCGGTGGACATCGTGGTGGAGGTGATCGGAGGGGACGGAGCCGCGGGCGACTACGTGCGCCGCGCCCTGGCGGCCGGAAAGCACGTGGTCTCGGCGAACAAGGAACTGATCGCGAAGGCCGGGCCAGAGCTGTTCGACCTGGCTCGCGAGAACGGCGCCGCGCTGCGCTTCGAGGCGAGCGTGGGCGGCGGCATCCCCGTGATCTCGCCGCTGCTGCGAGACCTGCCCGCGAACCGCGTGCTGGCCATCCGGGCGATCATCAACGGCACCACGAACTTCATCCTGACGAGCATGGCGCAGCGCGGCGAGAGCTTCGAGGACGCGCTCGCCCAGGCGCAAGCGCTGGGCTATGCGGAGCCCGACCCCACCAACGATGTCGACGGCCACGATGCAGCCTTCAAGATCGCGATCATGGCGGGGCTCGCCTTCGGGACGCACGTGCCGCCCGAGGCGGTGGCGACGGAGGGGATTCGCGCCCTGGCGCCGCAGGACTTCCAGTACGCGCGTGAACTCGGCTACGTGATCAAGCTGCTCGCCATCGCGGAGCGGCACGAAGACGGCGTGCTGGCGCGCGTGCATCCGGCGCTGCTGCCCGATTCGGAACCGCTTGCGCGCATCGACGGCGTCCAGAACGCAGCCCAGATACGGGGCGACCTGGCGGGCACGCTCACTTTCCAGGGGGCGGGGGCCGGGGCGGCGCCCACGACAAGCGCCGTTCTGGCCGACGTGCTCGACATCGCGCGGTCGCTGGCGGAGGGGGGGCAGCCTCGCTGGGACCCGGGTCCGTGGCGAAGCGGGGAGACGCTGGGCCTCGGGGCGCTGGAGACGCGCTACTATCTGCGTGTGACCGTGCTCGACCAACCCGGTGTGCTCGCCCAGATCGCCCGCGTCCTTGGGGAGGCGGGGGTGAGCATCGCGGCCGTGGATCAGCGCGAGAGCGACGAGGAACGCGGCACGGCCGAACTTGCGCTGATGACGCATCGCGCCCGCGAACTGGCGGTGACGGGGGCGCTGGAGACGCTGCGGGGTCTCCCCGAGGTGCCCGAGGTGAACGCGATGATCCGGGTCGAGGCCGCCACATGAGCTCGGAACCGGCGCTCCGCTCCATCGAGGAAACGCTCGTCCTGCTGGAAGGTGAGATGCGGACCCAGCGGGAAGCGGGGGAGACGCTGGCGCGCGAGATGCTCCAGCTTCGCCGCCAGGTCCAGGTAGTGATGGATCAGGAAGAGGAACAGGGGCGGACGACAAGGCAGGTTGAGACGACGGTCGCCCGCTACCAGGGGCTTCCCCAGAAAGTCACGGAGCTCTCGCAGGACGCGGAAGAGCTGCGAACGGCCCTCACTGAGGCGCGCTCGGCAGTGGAGACCAGCGAGCGCACGCGCGATGCGGAGGCGTTAGTCGCCGGTCGCGAGCTGCGGGAGGCCCTGAGGAGGCTGGATGCCCTTGAGGACCGGCTCGATCTGCTCACCTCCCAGGCGGCGACACGAGAATCGAAGCTGGAGCAGTTGGGGCAGTCCCTGAGCGCGCTGGGCGACTGGCAACGGGAAGTGCGGCAGCGGTCGGAGCAGTTCGAGCTCCGCTTGCAGCGGCTCACGGAGGTGAGCGACGAGATCGAGGGCAGGGTGCTCGCGGCCGCCCAGACCCTCCAGGAGCGCCCGCTGGAGGTCATCCACGAGCGAATGCAGATCCTGGGGGAGCTGGCCCACCGGGCGGAGGAGGCCATCGAGACGCTTCGCACGGAGCACCAGGTGGGGGAGGAGGTGCACGAGGAGATGGAGCGGCGGCGCGATGAGCAGGAACGCATCGAGTCGCAGGTCAGCAGAGTCGAGGGCGCGGTCGAGAACCTTGCGCGGCAGCTCGATGAGGCGCGGGGGCAGACGGCGCTGCTGGACGGCCGCCACTCCGGCCTGAGCGAACGGGTAAGCCTGATCCGCCGCGACATCTCCGAGATGGTGGACCACGTGCGCGAGGAGTTCACGCGCTTCAGCGAGATGCAGGAACGGTCGCGGCGGAGGCAGCTCGAAGCGCTCGAGCAGGAGATGCGCGAGACGAAGTTCCACGCGCTCCGGCCGCCGGACGAGCCGTGAGCAAGCCGCAGCGGCGCGGTGTGCTGGCCCGCTGGGCCGAGGTCCTGCCGCTCACCCCGGAGACGCCCCGAATCACGCTCGGTGAAGGCGATACGCCGCTCGTGCGGTCGGCCGCGATCGAGCGGGAACTGGGGGTGGACGAGCTCTGGTTCAAGCTGGAGAGCTCGAACCCCACGGGCTCGTTCAAGGACCGGGGCATGGTGGTGGCGGTGGCCAAGGCGATGGAGCGGGGCGCCAAGGCCGTGCTCTGTGCGAGCACCGGCAACACGAGCGCGAGCGCAGCGGCTTATGCGGCCCGCTGCGGGCTCCGGGCCAGCATCTTCGTCCCACACGGACGCGTGGCGGCCGGGAAACTCGCGCAGGCGGTGGCTTTCGGGGCGCGCATCGTCGAGATCGAGGGGAGCTTCGACGATGCGCTCACGCTGGCGCGCACGATTGCGGAGAAGCATCCGATCGCGCTTGTGAACTCGGTCAACCCCGACCGCATCGAGGGGCAGAAGACGGCGGCCTACGAGATCTGCGAGTCGCTGGGCGACGCGCCCGACGCGCTCGCCATCCCCGTGGGGAACGCGGGCAACATCACCGCCTACTGGAAGGGCTTTTGCGAATGCGCGGAGCGGGGCTACGCGAGCATCCATCCCCGAATGCTCGGCTTCCAGGCGGCGGGCGCAGCGCCGATCGTGCGGGGCGCGCCGGTGGAGGACCCGCAGACCGTGGCGACCGCGATCCGCATCGGCAACCCCGCCAGCTGGAAGCCCGCCGAGAAGGCCCGCGACGAGAGCCAGGGGCTCATCGACGCCGTCACCGACGAAGAGATCCTGGACGCCTACCGGCTGCTGGCGGGCAAGGAGGGGCTCTTCGTGGAGCCCGCCAGCGCGGCCAGCGTGGCCGGGTTGCGGAAGCTCGAACGGGAGGGCGCGCTGCGAGGCGGACGCGTAGTGGCGGTGCTCACTGGCTCTGGTCTGAAGGACCCCGAGACGGCGGAGGACGCCAACATTCCGGACGTGGTGCGCGCCGCCGCGACGATCGAGGGCGTCGAGCGGGCGCTGGGGCTGTGAGACGAGCTTGACCCGCGGACGGCGGTCCGTAGACTCGCCCCCATGCGCACCCTCACACGACTGATCGCCCCGGCCGCGCTCGCGGGAGTCCTCGCGCTGGCGGCCAGCGCCCCCCTGATGGCGCTCGACGCGCCTCCGGCCACCGACGCCCCGGCGAGCGCCGCCCAGGAGGCGGAAGCGGGTCGCGACGTGGTTCCGCCGCTGATCTGGTCGATCGTGGGGGTCGGGCTCTTCTGTGGCGCACTGGGCGTGCTCTTCCTTCTGAAGCGCGAGCTTGGCGGTTTCGAGCTGAAGCCGGGCGCGTGGACGGCCCCGATCAGCGTGATCGCAAGCCAAACGCTTCCGGTCGAGGAGTCGGACTTCCCCGAACACGAGGACGACGACCACGGCCACTGAGGCCGAGCCCGGCGCGCCCTTCCCCGTGACCCGCCTGCTGCTGGCGACGAATAACCCCGGCAAGGTTCGCGAAATGCGCAGGCTGCTCGCCGGCGAACCGTTCGAGGTGGTGACGCCCGCCGATCTGGGCATCGACCTGAACGTTGTCGAGGACGGGGAGGGGTACGCAGAGAACGCGACGCTGAAGGCGCGCGCCTTCGCACAGGCAGGTGGCTGCCTGACACTCGCGGACGACTCCGGCATCGAGGTCGACGCCCTGGGCGGACCTGGTCCGCTCTCCGCGCGCTATGGCGGTCCCGGTCTGGACGATGTCGGACGCACGCAGCTGATGCTGCGGGCGCTGGAAGGAATCCCCGACGGGGAGCGCGGGGCGCGTTACCACGCGGTCGTCGCGATCGCGTGGCCGGAGGGACGGGTCGAATGCTTCGAGGGCACGTGGGAGGGATCGATTGGTCGCGAGCTGCGGGGGGAGAATGGTTTCGGTTACGACCCCATCTTCCGCACGCCCGACGGCCGCAGCGCCGCGGAGTTGAGCGCCGGCGACAAGGACGCGGTCAGCCACCGTGGTCAGGCCGTTCGCGCCGCCGCCCGCTGGCTGCGGGAGAACGGTGGCGGCCACTCGCACACCTGAGTCCCTCAGACTTCAGTGGGCGGCGGCGGCCTTTTCGTTGCTGGCGTCGATGACGCGCTGGGCGACGTTTCCGGGGACTTCCTCGTAGCGGTCGAACTCAAGCTCGAAGAGGCCGCGTCCCTGGGTGAGCGAGCGCAGGTCGGAGGCATAGCGCTGAACCTCGGCGAGGGGCACGTCGGCCTCGACGACGCTCAGGGCGCCCTCGGGGATGAGGCCGTGGATGCGGGCGCGCTTCGTGTTGAGGTCGCCGACGACGTCTCCGGCGTTCCCCTCGGGGGTGCGCACGCGAATGGTCATCACTGGCTCCAGGAGGACTCCGTGAGCGCCCGAGACCGCCTCCTTCAACGCCTGAGTGGCGGCGAGCTTGAAGGCCATCTCGCTTGAGTCGACGGGGTGGTGCTTGCCGTCGAAGAGGGTGATCTCGCAGTCGGTCAACTCGTAGCCGGCGACCACGCCCTCGCGAGCCGTCTCCATGACGCCCTTCTCGACGGCGGGAATGAACTCGCGGGGCACGGAGCCACCCACGACCTTGCTGTTGAACTGCAGGCCGGAGCCGCGCGCGAGCGGCCTGATCTCGATGGCGACGCGAGCGTACTGGCCGTGGCCGCCCGTCTGCTTTTTATGGGTGTAGTCGGCGGCCGAGGTCCTGCCGACCGTCTCCCGGTAGGGAACGCGCGGCAAGGACAACTCGACCTCAAGGTGGAACTTCTGGAGGAGGCGGCCGACCGCGACATCGAGGTGGGCATCGCCAAGACCTTCGAGGATGGTCTCGCTGGTGGTCATGTCGCGACGGAGGCGCAGGCCAGGGTCTTCCTCGACGAGGCGTTGAAGGCTGGGGCCAAGCTTGTCGACGGCGGCCTTGGGGCCGGGGCGCACGGCCATGCTGTAGACGGGCTCGGGGAACGTTATGGAAGGCAGGAGCGTGGGCTTGTCCTTGGTCGCGAGGGTATCGCCCGTGCCGGTGTCGCTCAGCTTCGCGACCACACCGATGTCGCCGGCCGCGAGCGCCTCGACGGGCTCCTGATCCTTGCCGCGTTGGCGGTAGATCGTGCCCAGGCGCTCGTCCGAGGACTTGCTGCTGTTCCAGAGGTGGCTATCGGCCTTGACCGTGCCCGTCATCACGCGCAGATAGCTGAGGCGACCGACGTAGGGATCGGCGGAGGTCTTGAAGACGAGGACCGCGGGGGAGGAGTCGGCACTCACCTCAAGGCTCTCGCCTTCGGCATCGACGACCTCGCGCTGGAGAGGGGAGGGGGCAGCGGCGACGAGCGTATCGAGCACCTGGCGCACGCCGATCTGGTGGGTGGAGGAGGCGCAGAGGAGAGGCACGATGTCGCCGCCGGCGAGCGCCGTGCGGAGGGCGCCCGCGAGTTCCTCAGCCGTGATCTCTTCGTCCTCGAAGTACTTGGTCATGAGGTCTTCGTCGTTCTCGACGATGCTCTCGATGAGGGCGGCGCGCAGCTCCTCGGCGGTGTCCTGGTAGTCGGCGGGCACGTCGCCCGGTTCGCCGCCTTCGCCGAGGTAGGCCTTCATGGTGAGCAGGTCGATGACGCCGCGAAAGTCGTGACTCTCGCCGATGGGGAGGTGGAGGGGGGCGACGGCCGTGCCCCACTTCTCGCGGAGGGAGTCGACCACGGTTGAGAAGTCGGCGTTCTCGCGGTCCATGCGATTGACGAGGATCATGCGCGGCAGGCCGCGCTCCTCGACGATCTGCCAGACGCGATCGGTTCCCACCTCGGGCCCGGACACGGCATCGACGACGATGAGGGCGAGGTCGGCGGCGCGTACGCCGCAGATGACCTCGGAGACGAAGTCGGCGTAGCCGGGGGTGTCGATGAGGTTGATCTTGGCGCCGTTCCACTCCACGGGGAGGACGGAGAGGTTGAGGCTGAACTTGCGGCGGTGCTCGTCCTCGTCGTAGTCGCCGATGGTGTTCTGCTCCTCGATGAAACCCATCCGCGTGACCGCTCCGCTGACGAACAGGGCCGCCTCGCCGAGCGTCGTCTTGCCCACGTGGCCGTGACCGGTGAGAACAACGTTGCGGATGTCTGCGGAGGAGTAAACCTTCATCGGAGGGATCCTCGTGGCCGCTGTGGCCGGGATTTGGGTCGCGATTGTACCCGCTTCGAAGGGCCTCTAGGGGGCAGGCGGAGGGCTCCTCCTGTAGACTCCGTGCGCACGCATGTTCGATGGACCGCGCACCTACGTCGCCCTCGACCTCGAGACGACGGGGCTCGACCCGACGCACGACCGTATCACCGAGATCGGGGCGCTGCGCTTCGACGAGGAGGGCCGCGAACTGGCCGTCTTCGAGCAGCTGGTCAACCCCGGGCGGTCCATTCCCGCCTTCATCGAGAAGCTGGCCGGGATCACGAACGAGGACGTGCGCGGGGCGCCGGCGTTCGCCGAGATCGCGAACGACCTCGCGGCATTCGTGGGCGACAGCGCAATCGTGGGGCAGAACGTGCGCTTCGACCTGGCCTTCCTCGCCGAGGCGGGCGTCGAGTGCGAGGGGACGGCATTGGACACGCTGCGGTTCGCGCGCGTTCTGTTCCCGGAAGGGCCCGGCGCCCTCTCAGACCTGGCGGGAGCGCTCGGAGTCGAAGTGCCGGTCGCGCACCGCGCCCTCGCGGACGCGCGCACGGCGGCGAGGGTGTTCCTGGAGCTGCGCCGGAGAGCGGCAGCGCTGCCGCAGGGAGAGCGCGAGGGGCTGGCGCGGCTGGTGGCGCTGGACGAGCCGGCGCTGGCTCGCGAGATCGGGGGTAACGCGCTTCCGGCGGACGAGGGGGTCGAAGCACCGGCGCTGCCTGAGCGCTGGCAGCCGCCGGAGCCGTTGGCGCGCGCGGAGACTCCCGAGGCGGTAACGGCCGAAGAGGTGCGGGAGGCGCTCGCGGGGGCGGCGCGGGTGGTGGAGCGCTTCGAGGAGCGCCCGCAGCAGGCGGAGATGGCGGAGGTAGTCGCGGGGGCGTTCTCGGACGGGGGGCAGTGGCTGATCGAGGCGGGGACGGGCGTGGGCAAGTCGCTCGCGTACCTGATCCCGGCGGCGCTCTACGCCTTGCGAAACGGGGCCCGCGTCGTCATCTCGACGAACACCATCGCTCTGCAGGAGCAGCTCCTGGGGAAGGACGTGCCAGCGCTGCGCGAGATCCTGCGGGAGACAGGCGCCATCGAGGAGCCGGAGGACCTTCGCGTGGCGCTGTTGAAGGGGCGCGCCAACTACCTGTGCGTGCAGCGCTGGATGGGGCATCCGGCCAGCCTCGGCGACGCGGACGTGGCGCGGCTGGCGGGGTCGCTGGCGCGCTGGCTCCCGAAGACGCACAGCGGCGACCGTTCGGAACTGCGGCTCGACCCCGGGGCGCGCGCCGCCTGGACGCGATTCTCCGCCGCCGATGTCGACTGCCTTTCGCGCCAGCACACCTTCGTGCGGGAGGGGCGCTGCTTCCTGCAGCGGGCGCGGAAAACGGCCGAGGGGGCGCACCTCGTGGTGGTGAATCACGCGCTGCTGCTGGCCGACCTCGCGAGCGGGGGGAGCGCGATCCCCGCCTTCGACCACCTGATCATCGACGAGGCGCACAACCTGGAGGCGCAGGCGACGCAGCAATTCGGTATGCACATCGGGGCGCGGCAGATCACGGACGCCCTTGAGGCGATCCATCGCCCGCGCACCTCGGAACGACGCGAGGGCGGCGCGGCAGCGACGGCCGGACTGCCGGAATCGCTGGGTGCAGGCGCGGCAGCCGCGCTGAAGGCGGCGATCGCGAGCGCCTCGAAGACCGTAACGCCCCCCTTCGAGGAGCTGGGGGCACTCGTCGGCGATGCGCGTGACGACCGCGTCAGCATCACGCCGGGGGTGCGCTCCGGCAGCCGCTGGGGGGAAGTGGAGGAGGGGTGGACGGCGCTCGACGGCGCGCTCGCGAATGCGGTCGAGAGCACCCGTGCGGCAGCCGGTCTGCTGGGCGGGGAGGACGGCGGGGTCGCGGGGGAGGAGTTGGAGGCGGCGGCAGGGAGGCTCGACGGCGTGCGCCTGGACCTCCGGCGTCTCGTCGAGAGCCACGACCCCAACCAGATCGTGTGGGTCTCGGCGATGCGCGACCGGACGGGGGCGCTGAACTCCGCCCCGCTGGAGGTGGGGTCGCTACTGGCGGCGGAGCTGTTCGAGGGCCGCACGACGGTCATCGCGACGAGCGCGACGCTCGCGGCGGGGGGCTCGATGGCGTTCACCGCGAATCAGATGGGCCTGCCCGACGCCGGCACGCTGGCGCTCGGGTCGCCCTTCGACTACGAGCGCTCGACGCTGCTGGCGACGCCCACGGGCTTCCCCGACCCCGGCTCGGGTGACTACGACCAGGCAACGGCCGATGCCATCACGAAGCTCGCGCTGGCATCGGGGGGCAGGGCGCTGGCGTTGTTCACCTCGCACGCCTCCCTGCGACGCGTCGCAGACCTTTCGCGGGAGGCGCTGGAGCGCGAGGGCATCAGCGTGCTCGTGCAGGACCGAGACGGCGCCCCGCGCCAGTTGATGCGCAACCTGATCGAGGATCCGCGCGCGGTCATCTTCGGCACGGCGAGCTTCTGGGAGGGGATCGACATCCGCGGAGACGCGCTCTCGCTCGTCGTGATCGCGCGGCTACCGTTCGGAGTGCCGACGGACCCCATCCACAAGGCGCGTTCGGAGCTGTACGACGACCCGTTCGGGGGCTACTCGCTGCCGGGAGCGATCCTGCGGTTCCGGCAGGGTTTCGGACGGCTCATCCGCGACCGCGAGGACCGCGGTGTCGTGGCCGTGCTCGACAGTCGCATCCGCACGCGTCGCTACGGCGCGGAGTTCCAGGGCGCGCTCCCGAGGTGCACGAAGCTCAGCGCCGACGTTGAGACCATCGCCGCGCGCACGCGCGAGTGGCTCGCCCGATGAGCGCGGCGCGTCCCCTTCCCCAGCGCATCACAGGCGAGTGGGTCTCGCTGCGGCGCGCCGAGGCCGGAGCCGTGACGCGCTACGAGGTGCGGCGCCGGGGGAAGCGCGAAGTGATCGGCGAGGTCGCGGTCGATCTTGCGGGGGAGGTTCCCTTCATCGAGCGGCTCTGCATTGACGAGGGGGCGCGGGGGTACGGGGCGGGGTCGGCGACGGCCACGGCGCTGCTGCGGTCGCTGGCGCGCCGCTACCCGGTCGTGCGGACGTGGGCCCCGCCGGATCGGGGGCTGGCGGTCTATTTCTGGGTGCGGATGGGGTTCCGGCCGGTGCCGGGCGAGGGGCCGGACGGGGGGCTGTGGTTCGAGCAGGTCCTCCGTCCGCGAAGGTAGCAAAGGGCTGGACAGAAGGGGTAAGGTTTAGAAGTGGATTCGCGCGGGGCGGGCGCCGAACCCAACGGGGTTTCTCATGCAGGCCAGCAGGCAGCGCACGGCAACGGTTACGTGCAGGCACCATTGGATCATCGCAACACCCAACGGGCACACCAGCAGAGGCACCTGCAAACACTGCGGGACTGAACGCGACTTCGAGAACTCGGAGAGCGAAGGGCTCTGGCGCACCCGTCGGTCGGGCCGGAAACAGTCAACGACGGACCGTGCCTAGGCCGAGCCGTACACTGAGCCCGTGACACCACGGCTGGCCGTTGAACTCGCGCCCGAACGCAAGACCAACCTGAGCCTTCGTAACCCCGTGATGCCTGCCTCGGGCACGTTCAGCTGGGGCCTGGAGTTCGCGCGCCAGTTCGACGTGAACCGGCTGGGAGCGATCGTCTCGAAGGCCGTCACGCCCCTGCCGCGCGCCGGGAATCCGCAGCCGCGGGTAGCAGAGACGCCATCAGGCATGCTGAACTCGATCGGGCTGCAGAACCTGGGTGTTGAGCGCGTCATCGCGGAGATGGCGCCGGTGTGGGCGGGATGGGACGTGCCTGCCATCGTGAACATCGCGGGGGAGTCGGCGGGCGACTACGGCGACCTGGCGGGAGCGTTTGACGGCGTGCCGGGCGTGGCCGCGCTGGAGCTCAACTTTAGCTGCCCCAATGTGGACAACGGGCTCGAACTCGGCCTGAACGCGGCGGCGGCGGCGCAGGCAACACGGGCGGCGGTTCGCTCCACCGAACTCCCCGTCATCGTGAAGGTGACGCCAGCCGCACAGGATGTGACGGAGATCGCGCGCGCCTGCGAGGGCGAAGGGGCTTCCGCGATCTGCGCAATCAACACGGTCCCGGGACTCGCCATCGACGCGGAGGCCCGGAGGCCCGTGCTGCCCCGCGGGAGTGGCGGCCTGAGCGGGCCGGCGATCAAGCCGGTCGCGCTGCGCGTCGTCTACGAGATCTCGCAGGCGGTGCGGGTGCCGGTCATCGGCTGCGGCGGCATCGCCAGCGGCCTTGATGCGGTCGAGTTCCTGATGGCGGGGGCCACGGCCATCCAGGTGGGCACGGCCACCTTCTCGAACCCGCGCGCGCCGCTCGACGTGCTTGAGGGGCTGGAGGCGTGGCTGGAAGCGCACGAGGTGGCGGACGTGCACGAGATCATCGGGTGTGCGCAGCCGCTACCCGCCTAGGGCGAGCGATGGCCGTGCGGTACGCTGGCCACACGGGGTGTAGCTCAGCCTGGTAGAGCGCGCGGTTTGGGGCCGCGAGGTCCCCGGTTCGAGTCCGGGCACCCCGACCAACACCCCATGTGAGGCCGACGCGGATGCCATCCCGGGCGCCTGACTGCCGCAGCCCTGCTGGCCGTCGCCGCGGCGCTCGTGTCTCTCGCCTGCGGCTCGTCCGAGCCAGCGCCGCCCGCGTCGAGCCCCGTTCCCGAAGCCACCGCGACATCGACGCCTGAGCCGACCGCAACTGAAGCCACCGCCACGGCGACGGAAGCTGCCACGGCGGCCGAAGCCGCAGCGGCCACGCCCACAGCAGCGCCCGCCCAGGAAGCACCAGCGGAAGAGGAGGCTGTCCTGGCCGCGGAGCTTGCCGAAATCGCGCTCGCGCCGGTGCTCGAGGAGTTCGGCGAGGGCGCCGAAGGGCTCACTGCGCAGTCGTTCCCCCTCGGTATTCGCGACGAGGGCGGCCAGCTATGGGCGGTGGTCACGAACGGGCCGCAGCCCTTCTACGAGAGTAAAGACGGAAGCGGCGTCAACTTCTTCCACTTCGTGGCGCTCTACCGGCGCAACACCGATGCCTCGTGGTCCGGGTCGCTGGCGGAAGTGACCCTGGAGACCGCACCCCAACGTACGCATGTGGTCGAGCTCCTCGACCCGGGACCGAGGGGTGGGGTGGAACCCGCCATCTTGATCGCGATCCGGGGGGGTACGGGCGCGCACGCCGGAACCTTCGACGTACTCCTCGCCGAGGATGGACGCCTTTGGACGGTGGTCTCGCACATCAGCGCCCGACCGGACTCGGGCAGCCTCGCCGACCTCGATGGCGATGGAGTTGTCGAGCTCATCTTCAACACCTCGGACCCATACGTCTTCTGTTACGCCTGCGCCGTGGAAGAGAAACGAGAGCAGGTCTACCGCTGGGACGGCGTCGGCTATTCCCTCGTGGAGATCGAGGCCCCGGAAGACCTGAGCGGTGACCTGGGAGCGGGGGCGGAGCGCGTCGTGGCGCTGGCGGGAGCCAACCTCTGGCGGGACGCGGCTACGCTGGCGATCGAGGCATCCCGCCGGGCGCCGGAGCACGAGGGTCTGCGCTGGCTCTCGATCGTGGTGAACCGGATGGCGGTCCTGCGGCTGGCCCACGCTGGGTCACCTGGACAGCCCTTGCTGACCAACGTGTTCGCCGGCGAGTACGGAGCCGCCTTCGCGCTGATGCACGCGCTTCCCCCAGAGGAAGCGTTTGCGCTCGACGGGCCGCTCATCAGCGGCACGGCCGCCGAGACCGACCTGCCGACGATGGTCGCCTACCTGCTCTTCTACGCGGATGAGGCGCTGAAGGTCCGCAGCGATGACCCCGCCATCCACGCGGTGCGGGCGCTCGGCCAGGTCCTCGCCTCGCCCGACGACCTCGCACGGGCGCGGTCCTCGATCGGGCGGGCGCTGCGGCTCGCACCCGACGACCCCTTCCTGCAGGCAGCAAAGGCGTACCTGGAGTCGGTGGAGCAGGCGCCAGGCCTGCCCCCGGAGGCGCCCGCTCCAGAGGTGCTCATCGACCGGCCCGGACCTTCGTTCTTCGACGAGTACACGCTCGGCACGGGCGACCGGGGGCGGAGCGTGCGGGCCCTGCACCAGCGCCTCGCGCGCGTGCCGGCGCTCGGATTCGACTATCCCGGTCGCTACTACGATGTCTACGACGAGGCGACGCGGGACGCCATCCTGAAGCTGCAGGTCGAAGCGGGGCTGCCGCCGACAGGGTTCGTAGACGGACCCACGTGGGATGCGCTCGATGAAGCCGTGGAGAACGCGACGCGTCCCGCAGACCCCGCCCCGTCGACAAGGCCCCGGCCCGCGCCCGCGCAGACGGCGCACGGGGGCGCCGGGGAGCCCGTCGTCTACCTCACGTTCGACGACGGTCCCCATCCAACCTGGACGCCACGGGTGCTGGAGGTGCTCGCGCGGTACGAGGTGACGGCGACGTTCTTCGTGCTCGGCCAAAACGTGCAGGCCTATCCGGATCTGGCCGTACGGCTGGTGGAGGCAGGCCACGATGCCGAGAACCACACCTTCGACCACGCCTCGCTGGACAAGGTCGACCGGGCGACGTTCATCGCGGAGGTGCAGGACACGGATGCCGCCATCCACGCGGCCGTGGGCAACCGGGTTGACCCGATCGCCTGCCTGCGCCCGCCGTACGGCGCCTTCGACCAGCAAACGAGGGCACTTGCGGCGGAGCTCGGGAAGACGCTCACGCTGTGGAACGTAGACCCGCAGGACTGGCGCCGTCCGGGGGCGGCGCAGATCGCGGAGCACCTGGTCATGCACGCGCGCCCCGGAGCCATCCTGTTGATGCACGACGGCGGCGGTGAGCGCTCGCAGACCGTGGAGGCGCTCGACACGATCCTCGGAGAGCTCTCGGCACGCGGCTACACGTTCGCGCTGCTGTGCCAGTAGCGCCTCCGCGCTGGCGGCCCACAGGAGGGCTGGCTACCATGACCAAAGTCCACACGGAGCACTGGTAGTGAGTGAAGACTTTGGGATTGACCTGGACGAGGTGCGCCGCGTCATCGAGAACGCGGAAGTACTGATCATCCGGCTTGAGACGGTCGGCAGCCGCGTGCTGGTTGACTTTCGGAGCACGTCCACGGAGCCCCCGTTCATCTCCCGGGTTCCCCGGGTGAACTCGGTGGAGGAACGCGTGCGCGACGTGAAGGCGTTGCGGCCCGCCTTCGCCTACCCCGAGAAGCTGATGTCGTTCGCGTGGCCCCGCCGCGTGAGCGTGATCGCTCAGTCGGGACTATGGGACGTGGTCCGGCACCGGCTGGAGTCGATCGGCGGCCAGGCCTCCGGGGAGGCGGCCCTGCGGGTCCACCGCGAACTCGTGGACGAGGAGCGGCGCGAAGTCGTGGCGGCGGTGCGCGGGGGAGAAGGCATGCGCACCATCTGGCAGCGCGAATGAGCGACACACGGGTGATCGACCTGCGCAGCGACACGGTGACGCAGCCGGACACCACCATGCGCCGCGCGATGGCGGAGGCGGAGGTTGGCGACGACGTCTTCGGCGACGACCCCAGCGTGAACCGCCTGGAGGCGCTGGCGGCGGAGCGCGTGGGCAAGGAGGCGGCCGTTTTCGTGCCGAGCGGCACGATGGCCAACCTGGTGGCCGTCTTGAGCCACACCCGTCCCAGCGACGAGGTGCTCCTCGGCGAGGAGTCGCATGTGTTCAACTACGAGGTGGCGGGGGCGGCGCGGGTGGGCGGCGTGCAGCTGCGGCCACTCGCCAACGACGCCGGCGGCGGTCTGGCCGAGGAGGACGTGCGCGCGGCCATCCGCGAGCCGAACATCCACGCGCCGCGCACGGCGCTCCTCTGCCTGGAGAACACGCACAACCGCTGCGGAGGCGCGGTCGTGACGCTCGCGACAACGGCGGCGCTGGCGGCAATCGCGCACGAGTCGGGGGCGACGGTGCACCTCGATGGCGCGCGCATCTTCAACGCCGAGGTCGCGAGCGGGACGCCGGCGGCCGAGCTCGCGGCTCCAGCCGACTCGGTCTCGTTCTGCCTGTCGAAGGGACTGGCCTGCCCGGTGGGCTCGGTGCTGTGCGGCCCCCGCGATCTGATCGAGCAAGCGCGGCGGGAGCGGAAGATGCTGGGCGGGGGGATGCGGCAGGCGGGCGTGCTCGCCGCCGCGGGCATCCACGCGCTGGCCCACAACATCGAGCGGCTTGCCGAGGACCACGCCAATGCGCACACGCTGGCGGAGGGGCTCGGACGGGTGGGCGCCTTCGCGCTGGAGACGCCGGCGACGAACATCGTGGTCCTGCGGGTGCTGGAGGGGACGCGTGACGGCTGGCTCGGGGCCTTCGCCGAGGTGGGGGTGCGAGCGGTTCCGTTCGGCGCGGGACGTATCCGCATGGTCACGCACAAGGATGTCGATGCGGCGGCGATCGGCGAGGCGCTGCGGCGCATCGAGCGAGCGGCGGTGGCGGTCGGGTGAGGCGCTGGCTCGCAGTGGCCGTCCTCGCGCTTGCCGGCGCGGCGCTCAGCGGCTGCGGCTCGGAACCGCTCGAGTCACACCAATCGGTCTTCGCACAGCCACCCTGGACCGGACCCGAGCGGCTCCACTACAACCTCCTGGAGCGGGACGAACTGGAAGGCACGTGCGTGCTTGAGACTGAGCCGGAAGTCGCCCAGGGGGTGACCGAGCTTCGCCGGCTCTGTCGCGACGCGGAGGAGGGGCGCTACGAGGACAACGGCTCCGCCCGCGTTGCCTCCGCGACACTGCGACCAATCTCGTCCCTGCGGGTGGTGGTGGACACTGAGGAAGGCAGCTCGCGGCACTTCGCAACCACCTATCTGGCCGCAGAACGGCTTGTGCGCTTCGACTCGAAGCAGTTTGACGCCGTCGGGGAAGAGCCGAGCGAGTCCCTGACGGCGGAACGGGAGCTCCCCGAGCCGACCGAGGCCACGCCGGAGCCAGCCTGGTACGACGATGAGGAACTGCTGTGGCTTGTGCGGGGAATCCCGCTGACGGAGGGGTTCAAGGGTTCCTTCACGAACGTCAATGCGTCAACGGGCAGAGTTTTCGCCGCGCAGGTGATCGTCGAAGAGCGGGAGCAGGTCGAGGTTCCCGCGGGGACCTTCGCGACGTGGAAGATCCGGGTCGAGACGAGCACGGTGACGCAGTTGATCTGGGTCGAGCAGGACGCCCCTCACCGGATTGTCAGGGCGAGAATCGAGCGCCTGACCTACGAATTGACAGCTATCGAATAGGCCCGGTCCTTACCCTCTGATCGAGTTCAAACGTTCTGGCGGCACCCGGCGGGTTATGTCTCTCCCCGATCTTGACAGCCCGGCCATTCAACCTAGTATGCAGAACCACCCAAGGAAGCGAGCGTTGATGCCTGGTGTAGTTGCCGTTAGCCGTGACCCCCGTATGCGGGAAGCCCTGGACACCTACCTCCGTGAGCGGGGCTACGAAGTGCAGACGTTTTCGAACTACGACGAGCTCATGGGGCGGCTGGACCCGGCGATACCCGCAGCGATGGTGGTGGACGTTCAGGGCCTGCCGCGGGGCGAGCCGGGCTCACGTTTCACGCAGTTCAGCCAGTGGCTGGCGCGCACCTACCTTGACGCGGCCCCGCCCTCGCTGGTCTATCTGCTCCGCAAGGGGTCGCGACGCCCGCACTTCCACATTCCCGGGCCCGTCATCAAAAAGCCCTTCCCGCTCGAGAAGCTCGGGGAGACGCTGCGGAGCTTGCTCGGGGACCACACCCGCGGCGAGCGCCCTCCGTTCGAAGTCGAGACGGACACGAACACCCTGAAGGGGAGCGAAGGCGCCGAGCACCTGACGAACATCGAAGCGAACCTGCTGGCCTACCTGATGGAGCACGAGGGCGAGATCCTTCATCCCCGCACGTTGCTCGCGGAGGTCTGGCAGTACCACGACGACGCTGGGGCGAACACGCTCGTGCGGGCGCACGTGAGCAACCTGCGCCGGAAGATGCGGGGCGTGCTGGGGAGCGACGAGCAGCTTGAGACGATTCGGGGCAAGGGCTACCGCTTCGTCGCCTGACGCGATGGCGTAACCTCCAGCACCTGTGATTCTTCCCTTCCTGGCGGCGGCCTGGCTCTTGGGCTTCGCGGCCGTTGGCGTGTGGGGCGCGCCCGTCTGGGTGGCGGGAGCGTGGTTCACCGCCGCGGTTCCGGCAGCGTTGGTCGTGAAGGGGCGGGGGGCGGCGTTGCTGCTGCTGGTGGCGGCCATGCTCGCCTTCTTCGGGGCGTGGCGATTCGAACACTGGGCAGGCACCTCCCTGCCCGACCTCGCACGCTCGCTCGGGGAAGCGGTAACCATTGAAGGGCGCATCGACTCCGAGCCGGACCCGGGCCTCACAACCGCGCGCTACCACGTTCGCGCCGAGCGCGTGGAGGCCGGCGGAGTCTGGCGAGAGACCGAGGGCCGCGCGCTGATCACGGTCCGGCAGACGGAAGCGCTCAGCTACGGCGCGCCGGTACGGCTTACGGGGACACTGGAGGCGCCGCCCGTGCTGGAGGCGTTCGACTACCGCGCCTTCCTCGCGCGGCGCGATGTTGTGGGGACCATGAGCTTCCCGCGGGTGGAGCGGACGGGGGAGGGGCCGCGCAACAGTCCTCGGGCGCTCGCCGCCAAGATGCGGCTCCGGCTGGAGCGCGCGATGCAGGCAGCCCTGCCAGAGCCAGCAGCCTCTCTGGCCTCCGGCATCGTGATGGGGCGCGACGGAACCATGCCCAGGGACCTCACGGAAGCGTTCCGCGAGACCGGCCTGGCGCACTTCGTTGCGGTTTCGGGGTCGAACATCGCGCTCGTCACGGCGCTGGCGTTCCTGCTGTTCGTGCCGCTCTTGGGGCGCAACTGGGCGACGCTGCCCGCGGCCACCTCGCTCGTGTTCTACGTGTTCCTGGCGGGCGCGGAGGAGACGGTCGTGCGGGCTGGAATCATGGCCCTGATCGTGCTCGTCGGATTCTGGCTGGGACGGCCACGGAGCGGCCTCGCCGCGCTGGCGGCGGCGGCAATCCTGATGACGGCCGCTCAGCCTCGCCTCGCACTGGAGGCGGGCTTCCAGTTGAGCGTGGCCTCCACGGCCGGGCTGATCGTGTTCGGGCCCTGGATCCAGTACGGCCTCGCGTGGCTGACGGCGAAGCTGGGCGGCGCCGCAGTCGTTCCGAGCCTGCTGCTGCAGGTCATCGCGCTCTCGCTGGCCGCCTGGGTCGCGGCGCTGCCCGTCATCTGGGTAACGTTCGGGCAGATCTCGCTTATAGGGCCGCTGGTGAACATCCCGACCGTGCCCGTGTTCGCACTCGCGTTCTGGCTGAGCGGGGCAGCAGCAATCGCCGGGGCGCTCTGGGAGCCAGCGGGGTGGGCCATCGGGCTGGCCGCCTACTATCCCTTGGCGTTCATCATCTGGATGGCGGAGGCGGGGGCGAGCGTGCCGCGGGCGGCCGTCGCCGTGCCCCGCTTCGGCGCGGAGGCGGCGCTCCTGGCGACGGTGGCGCTCGGCGCCCTGGGGTGGCCCGCCTACCGCTACCTCGCACCGCGAATCACGCCGCCCGCGACGCGCGGCAACGTGGCGCGGACCGTGCGCGCGACCGCCCTGGCAGGCGGGGCGGGGGCACTGGTGGCGGCGATCGTGGCCGTCAGCGTGTGGCCTGTCCGCGGACCGGGCGAGCTGCACATCACCGTGCTCGACGTGGGGCAGGGGGACGCGATTCTCGTGACGACACCGCACGGGGAGCGAGTCGTCGTTGACGGCGGACCGAGCGGGATCGTGCTTGCGCGGGAGCTTGGCGACGTGCTCCCGCACTGGCAGCGCGGCATCGCCGCAGCCGTGCTCACACATCCGGACGCGGACCACGTCGGCGGTCTGCCCGCGCTGCTCGATCGCTTCCACGTGCAGCAGGTCTACGACGGCGGCGCCGGGCACGACACAGCGATCTTCGAACGCTTCAAGGAAGCTGCGGGGGCGCGACAGACCCTGCGGCGCGGCGATGTCTTCGAGGTTGACGGCGTCCGCTTCGAGACGATTTGGCCTCGGCCGGGGGCGCTCGGTGGGCCGCGGAACTCCGCGTCGGTCGTGCTCCGCGTGACCTACGGGGACGCCACCATCCTGCTCACGGGCGACATCGAGGAGACGGCGCAGCAAGCGCTGATGGCGAGCGGGGGAATCGACGCGCACGTGTTGAAGGTTCCCCACCACGGCGCCAGCACGAACGCGGGCGGATTCTTCGAGGCAGCGGGGGCGGGGGTGACCGTCATCTCCGCGGGCAAGGGCAACCGTTTCGGACACCCCGCGGAGGAGACCCTGGCCGGTCTCGCGGGGCGGGCCGTGCTGCGAACGGACGTGCACGGCCGCGTGACGATCGTGAGCGACGGGACCAGCATCCGCGTGCGCGCCGAGCGGTGGGGCGCGAGCTTTGCGCCTGCCGAGGGGGAGGGGTAGCGTAGCGAGGCCCCATCGGGCTACAAGGCGGCCTCATGCCAGCACGAATCGACGGCCGCCAGGCCGACGAACTGCGCCCCGTCACGATCGAAACCGGCTTCCAGGAATTCGCCGAGGGAAGCTGCCTGATCGCGTTCGGCAAGACCCGCGTGCTCTGCTCCGCCAGCGTGGCGGAGCGCCAGCCCGGCTGGCTGCGCAACACGCAAAGCGGCTGGGTGACGGCCGAGTACTCGATGCTCCCGCGCGCGACCCTGACGCGGACGCAGCGCGAGGTGGAGCGCGGCCGTCCCGGCGGGCGCACACAGGAGATCCAGCGCCTCATCGGTCGCTCGCTGCGCGCAGCCGTCGACCTGGACCTGCTGGGGCCGCGCACCATCACCGTGGACTGTGACGTGCTGCAGGCGGACGGCGGCACACGCACGGCGTCGGTCACGGGCGGCTTCATTGCCTTGCGCCTCGCCGCAGAGAAGCTGGCGCGCGCCGACCTCATCCCGGCAGCGGCCATCTCGACGCAGGTGGCGGCGGTCTCGGCGGGCATCGTCGCAGGAACGCCCATACTCGACCTCTGCTACGAAGAAGACTCCTCCGCCGAGGTGGACTTCAACGTCGTGATGACGGGCGAGGACGCGTTCGTGGAGGTGCAGGGCACGGCCGAGGGAAAGCCGTTCGCCGGAGCATCGCTTGATGCGCTGGTGGAGCTGGCGCGGGGCGGCATCGCGGAGCTGTTCGAGCGGCAACGCGAAACGCTGCGGGCGGCTCAGACGTAGGGTCCGAGATGCGTACCGCCAACGATGTGCAGATGCCCGTGTTCCTGACTCTGCATCGCCTCGAAGCCGAAGTTGGAGAGCACGCGGAAGCCATCGGGACAAGCCTCGGCGCCAATCTTCGCGGCGATGCGGCCAACCGCCTCGATGCCGTTGTCCCAGAGTTCGGCCTGGGTGCGGTGCTCCTTCGTCATCGCGAGCAGCATGACCGGCACCCAACGGAGGACGTTCTGGATGACGATGACCTCGTCGTCCTCGTAGATGACGTTAGCAGGCTCGGTGCCAGCGACGATGTTGCAGAACACACAGTACGGCGCACGTTTCATGGCGGGAGTGCGATTCTACAGGGCAGGGGCGTAACCACGGTGGCAGCACCCAAGGAGGTTGGACCATGCCGCGATTAATGCCCATCCGCGGACTGCGGTACACCGAGAAGGCGGGCGCGCTCGACGAGCTGCTGGCGCCGCCGTTCGACGTGATCGGCGAGCGCGAGCGCGAGCGGCTTGCGGGACTCTCGCCCAACAACGCGGTGCGCATGGAGCTCTCCGAGACAGGGCCGGATCGTTACGCGGCCGTCGCGGCCGAACTCGACCGGTGGACCGCGGAGGGCATCGTCGAGCGCGACGCTGAGCCGATGCTGTACGTCTACGAACAGGTCTTCGTTGAAGACGGCGTCACGCGCAGGCGGCGGGCGCTTCTCTGCGGGGTGGAGTCGCAGCCGTGGGAGGAGGGCGCTGTCCTGCCACACGAGTTCACGATGTCGGCGCCGAAGGAGGACCGTCTGCGGCTCCTGCAGGCGACGGGCACGCAATTCAGCCCGATCTTCATGCTCGCGCGCGACCGCTCGGGGCAGCTGGCGCGTCTGCTCACGAGCGCAGCGGAGGGCGCCGACCCCGACGTTGCGGGCGAGACCGCCGACAGTGTGACGCACCGTCTTTGGGCCCTGCCGGCAGACCGCGAGTGGCTGCGCCAGCTCGCGCCCCTGCTCTCGGAAGCGTTCTACATCGCCGACGGGCACCATCGCTACGAGACCTCGCTGGCCTACCGCACGTGGCTCGCGGAACGCGAGGGGACGCTCGCCAGCGATCATCCCGCGCGCTTTGCGTTGGCAGGCGTCGTTCCGGTCGAGGACGCAGGGCTCGTGGTGCGCCCCCTGCACCGCTACGTCCCGAGGGAGGCGCCGGCCGGCTGGCGCGAGCGCCTGGAGCCGCTGTTCGACATCGAAGAGACGGCGGCGGAGACAGACGCGGGAGCGCTGGAAGCGGTCCGCGTGGCGTCGCCCGAGGCGATCGTGGCGGTCAACCTTTCGCCCAACAGCGTCCACCTGCTGCGCCCGAGGAGCGAGGAAGCCGTCGCGAGCCTGGCGCCCCGGGGCGCGAGCGCTCGCTGGGCAGGGGCAGCGCCCATCCTGCTGCGGCTCGGCGTGCTGGACCCGCTCTGGGCCATCAGCGACGAGGAACTGCGCGCGGGCGCAGTCACGTTTACGCACGAGGTCGCCGATGTGGTCGAGGCGCTCAGCGCCGGAGGCACGGGCTTCCTGCTGCAGCACGTGCCCGCGAGCGAGGTCATCGGCCTGGCCGACGGCGGCGAGCGACTGCCGCAGAAGTCGACCTTCTACTACCCGAAGCTGGGAACGGGGCTCGTCTTCGCGCCGCTCTCGCCCTAGCCCCCGCCGACGCGCTTCGCCATGAAGATATCGGGCTTGCCCGGGCCGGTGGCGTCGGGCAGAACACCCGTCAGCGTGAAGCCGCAGGCAAGGTAGAACTCGTAGGGGTGCCGGCCCGGGTTGGCGATGGAGGCGAGGTGGGCGAGGGGGTCGGGGTAGAGGTCGATACCGCTCAGCGAGGTGCGCCCGTCCTCGTCGTCGGTACCGAGCCAGAGGGTGGTCGCGCCTCGCGACGCCACCTGCCGTTCGAGGTCAGCGACGAGCGCGCGTCCGATGCCCTCGCCCTGGCGGGCGGGGTCGACCGCAAGGGGGTGAAGCTCCCAGGTGTAGCCGTCGTACTGGCTGATGCCGCCGATCCAGCCGAGCACGACGGAGCCCTCGTGTGCAACGCGGCTGAGGCGGTCTTCCCTGAAGGACTTACGGACCTCGGCTTCGGCACTGGCGAGATCGGGGTAGGAGGGCGTGTGGTCGCGAAACGCCTCGACGATGATGCGGGCAACCTGCGCGATCGCCGCCTCATCTCCGCGATCGAGGTCACTGATCTCCACCCGGACGGCCCTCCCTAGAGGCGGACGAGGCGGACGCTTGCGATGCCTTCGACGGCAGCGATCATGTCGAGGTCGGCGGCGTCCGGTTCGTCGTCGAGCATAAGGACCATGAGGGCGCGCCCACGGGGGCTGCTACGCCCCACGCGCATGGCGCTGATATTGATGTCGCGCTCGCCGAGGAGCGTCCCGAGGCGGCCGATCATGCCGGGCCGGTCCTCGTTTTCGCAGACCAGAAGGAAGCCGCCAGGATCGGGCACCAGGTCGATATCGAGGTCGTTGATGCGCACGATGGTGGCGCGTGAGTGGCTGGCGGTACCGGTGACGGTGACCTCGGCATCGCTGCTGCAGACGCGCAGCTCGATGAGGTTGTGGAAGGCCTCGTGGGAGGCGCGCAGGCGCTCGTCGATGGTCCAGCCGCGGGCCTCGGCGATGCTCGTGGCGTTCACGAGGTTCACGTTCTGCTCGCTGATGGGACGAAGCAGGCCACGGATGGCGAACGCCTTGAGGGGGGTAACGTCGTGCTCGGCGATCTCGCCGAAGAAGGCGAGTTCGATGGTGGTGAGCTGGCCGCTGAGGAGTTGCGTCGCCACGGTCCCCAGCAGCTCGGCGACGGCGAGGTAGGGGCCGACGACCTCAAGGGTCTCGGGCGGCACGAGGGGGGCGTTGACGGGGTAGCGGGGGGGACGGCCGGCGAGCACGTCGAGCACCTGCTCGGCGATGTCGATGGCAATGCGCTCCTGCGCCTCAACGGTCGAGCCGGCGAGGTGGGGGGTGACGATGATGCGCTCCTCTTCGAACAGCGGGTGCTCGCCCGGGGGCTCGGAGGTGAACACGTCGAGGGCGGCCCCGCCGACCTTGCCCGAACGCACGGCTTCGAGCAGGTCGTTCTCGTCGATGATGCCGCCGCGAGCTGCGTTCACGAGGCGCACGCCGTCCTTCATGACGGCGAACTGCTCGCGCGCGATCATGCCGCGGGTGGTGGCGGTGAGCGGGGTATGCACGCTGATGAAGTCGCTCTCGGCATAGAGCCGGTCGAGTTCGACGGGTTCCGCACCGAGGGCGCGCACGCGCTCGGCCGGCACGAACGGGTCGTGGGTAACGACATGCATCTCGAAGGCGAGGGCGCGGCGGGCCATCTCCGAACCGATGGGGCCGAAGCCGACGAGGCCGAGCGTGTGGCCGCGGAGCTCGGCGCCCATAAAGGCCCGCCTGTTCCACTCGCCGCCGCGGAGGGAGCGATCGGCGCGGGGGATGTGGCGTGCGAGCGACATGAGCAGCGCGAAGGCGTGCTCGGCGGCGGCGATGGTGTTGCCACGCGGCGCGTTCACGACGACGATGCCGCGCTCGGTGGCAGCTTCGAGGTCGACGTTGTCGACGCCCGTGCCGGCGCGGGCGATGATCTGGAGGCGCCCGGCGTTGGAGAGGGCGGCGGCCGTGACCTTCGTCTCGCTGCGTACGATCAGGCCCTCGTAGTCCGCGAGGGCCTCGCGCAGGTCGCCGGGGGAGAGGCCGGTGCGCACGTCGACATCCGCACCCTGCCTCAGCAGGGCGATACCTTCGCCGGCGATCGGATCGGCGATGAGAACGCGGGGACGGGGGCGCGTTTCTGTCACGTGGTGTGCTCGTGGGCAGCGGGGAATTCAGGGTCGGTGGGCATGGTTCTCAGCATACCGCCGAGCCCCGTTACGTCCCGCTATGGCCCGCGGGGGCAAGGCCTTCGGCATCGCAAGAGTCAGGCGGTGTTCCAGGGGTTGATCACCGGAACGTCGAGACCTTCGAAGTCGCCTACGTTGCGGGTAGCAACGGCGAGGTCGTGGGCCATGGCGGTTCCAGCGATGAGAGCGTCGGCCAGGTGCAGCACGCGTCCGGCGCGTTGAGCCTGAACCCGCATGACAGCGGCAAGCAGGGCCCCCTCACGATCGACTGAAAGAACTCGATCGCCGTATCGGGCTACGACCTCCGCCAGGGCCCGTTGCAGGCGTTCCCTGCGCCGCCCGGCATCCAATCTCTGAAGGCCAAATTCCAGTTCGTGGAGTACAACCACTGACAACCACGCCCCAGTCACTGCGCGCAGAAACGAGAGGACTCTTGGGTCGGGCGCCGGCCTCACAGCCTCGGAGACGACGTTAGCGTCGAGAAGGATTCCTCTCACTCATTTTGCCAGTCAGCGAAGGGGACTTCGCGAGGCGGATCGCCTCGGCTGGGAAGCTCCAGCTCAACTCCGCGGGGCATGTTCTCCACGAGCCACTGGCCGAGCGGCTTGCGTTCCGGCGCCCGCTCGCGCCACTCGTGCTCGGGGACGACCACGAACGGTTTCCGCAGACCGATGCGCTGAGGGCCCTCCTCCTCGGCGAGCCGGAGGATTTCGGAGAGGCGGGCCTTGGCCTCGGCGATGGTCCATGTGCGCTGGCTCTCGGGCAGTTGAGTCGTCATGTTCGCTCCAATATGGACTAGTCTAGACTAGACTAGTCCGATTCTCAACGACCTCAATCGGCCGGGGCCGGCGGTCGGAATCACCGAGCCTATGCCGTGGCGCGCGCGGGGGTTTCGGCGAGGAGGCGCTCGACCACGTCGAGGGCGGCGGCAATGTCTTCCTGGGAGAAGTAGCCCATGTGGCCAACGCGGAAGATCTTCCCCTTGAGCGACTGCTGCCCGCCGCCGAGGACCACGCCGAACTCCTCGCGGGCGCGCTTCACGATGGCAGGGCCATCGACGTCGTCGGGCCAGCGCACGGCGGTGACAGTGTCGGAGGCGAAGCGCTCGTCCTGGGCGAAGAGCTGGAGGCCCATCGCGCGGACGCGGTCGCGGGTGTACTGGGCGACGGCGTGGTGGCGGACGTAGATGCCCTCCAGGCCCTCGGCGCGGAGCGACTCGAAAGCCTTGTCGAGGCCGTAGAAGACGGAGATCGCGGGGGTCCAGGGTGTCTGCTGGCTTTCGAGCGAGGAGCGCGCGCGCTGCAGGTCGAAGTAGAAGCGGGGCATGGTGGAGCGCTCGCTGGCCTCCCAGGCGCGGTCACTGAGCCAGACGAAGGCGAGCCCGGGCGGGACCATCCAGCCCTTCTGCGAGCCGCTCACGAGGACGTCGACACCCCAGCGCTCGGCCGGACAGGGGATCGAACTGACGCTGCTGACGCCATCGACGATGAGGAGCAGATCGTGCTCGCGGACGACCGCGCCGATGGCCTCCAGCGGGTTCGTGACTCCTGTCGAGGTCTCGTTGTGGGTCACGAGGACAGCCGTGATCGAGGAGTCCTCATCAAGGCGGCGGGCGACCTCCTCGGGATCGGCGGCTGCGCCCCACTCGATTTCGTAGCGCACGACCTCGGCGCCGTAGGTCTCGGCGATGGAGGCGAGGCGGTTGCCGAAGACGCCGATCGAGACGGCGAGCACACGATCGCCGGGGCTGAGTGTGTTCACGACGGCGGCTTCGAGCCCGCCGGTACCGGAAGCGGTGAGCGTGAGCACGTCGCTGGAGACGCCGAAGACCCAGTTCAAACCCTCGGTGACGCGCTTGATGACTCCAGCGAACTCAGGTCCGCGGTGGTTCATCATCTGGCCGCCAACGGCTTCGAGGACATCGTCGGGGCAAGGGGTCGGTCCGGGGATGCGAAGGTTCACGGCTCTCTCCACCAACGCTTTCTTGCCTCGATTTTCCCGCAGAGTGCGCCTACAAACACGAACAGTGGCGGGTGCGCGTTAAGATCGCGACATGTCTTCCTCCTTTCGCGCCATCCCGAGCGTCGAGGCGGTGCTCTCCGAGCTTCGCGGCAACGCCACGGGCCCACACGCGCTCGCGCTGGAGGCGGCCCGTACAGCCATCGCTCGCGCCCGAGAAGCGGTGAAAGCCGGCGCCTCCGCGCCCGACCTCGCAACCATCTCGGCGGAGGCGGAGGGCATCCTGGCGAGGCTCGCGCGGCCATCGCTACGGCGCGTCGTGAACGCCACCGGCGTCATCCTGCAGACGAACCTGGGTCGCGCGCCGCTGAGCGCCCGAGCGATGGCGGCGATGACGGAGGCCGCTCGCGACTACACGAACCTCGAATTCGACGTGGCGGAGGGGAAGCGTGGCAGCCGTCACGAGCACGTTCGCGACCTTCTCCGGCGTACGACGGGCGCGGAGGACGGGCTGGCGGTGAACAACAACGCCGCCGCCCTGCTGATGGCGCTGCAGGTGTTCGCGCGAGGGCGGGAGGTCATCGTCTCGCGCGGGGAGGCGGTGGAGATCGGGGGGCGCTTCCGCATTCCCGACGTGCTGCGGGAGAGCGGCGCGCGGCTGGTGGAGGTGGGTACGACGAACCGGACGTACGTACAGGACTACGCGGACGCCATCACCGAGGAGACGGCCGCCATCCTGCGCGTGCATCGGTCGAACTTCCAGATAACGGGCTTCACGGCGCGGCCCGAACTCGGGGAGTTGGCGGCGCTCGCGCGGGAGCGCGGCGTGCTCCTGATCGACGACCTCGGCAGCGGCTGCCTGGTCGAGACCGCCGACTACGGTGTCGAGCACGAGCCCACCGTGCGGGAGAGCCTCGACGGGGGCGCGGACCTGACGCTGTTCAGCGGCGACAAGCTGCTGGGCGGGCCGCAATGCGGCCTGATCACGGGGCGGGGGGAGCTGCTGGAGGAGCTGCGGAGCCATCCGCTAGCGCGCGCGCTACGCGTCGACAAGCTCACGATCGCGGCGCTGAACGCCACGCTGATGGCCTACGTCGCAGGTACGGAGCGCGAGGAGATCCCGGTCTGGCGGATGCTGGCGCTGGAACAGGACCATCTGGAGCCGCGGGCGCGGGCCTGGGCGGAGGCGGCGGGCGACGGGGGGCGCGTGGTCGAATCGCGCACGATGATTGGCGGGGGGGCGGCGCCGGGGACGGGGAGGCCGACCTGGTGCGCGGCGCTGCGGACGGAGCGGGGGGCGGAGTGGCTGGCGCGGGCGCTGCGAGAGGCCGACACGCCGGTCGTGGCGCGCGTGGAGGGGGGCGAGACGCTGCTCGACCCCCGCACGGTGGCGGAGAGCGACGATTCCGATATCGCCACCACGATCGCGGCGCTGTTGGGATAAGCAGGGTCGGGCGTCTCACGGTCGTTTACCCACGACCGTTGACCCTCTGGGAAGCGGCGGCTTAAAGTGCGGCCATCCGAGTGTTCGCTTTTTCACAACCGTTGGCCGACTGACCGCGGGCTCAAACGGGAGGGGCCGGTCCCGCCAATGACACCTTTCATCCCCGAGGTTGTTATCAACCGTCTTCCCCTGTACGCGCGGGCGCTGACGACGCTCGCAGCGGCAGGCGCAACCGTCGTCAGTTCGCAGACGCTGGGCGAGCAACTTGACGTGACCCCCGCGCAGATCCGGAAGGATCTCAGCTATTTCGGGCGGTTCGGCAAGCAGGGCCGCGGCTACAACGTCGGCGACCTGCTGGACCGGCTGCGCGAGATACTCGGGCTCGACCGGACGTGGCGCGTCTGCGTGGTGGGGATCGGGCGGCTGGGCCAGGCGATCCTGGAGTACGAAGGCTTCGCGCAGCAGGGATTCCACCCAATCGCAGCCTTCGACGCGGCGCCCGCCATGGCGGGCCGCATCGTGCAGGGGCTCGAGGTGCGGTCCATGGATGATCTCGAAGGCTACCTCGCGAGCGAGTCGGTGGACATCGCGGTGGTGGCAGTGCCGGCGGGCGCCGCGCAGGAGGTCGTCGACCGGCTGGTCGCGAGCGGAGTGCACGCCATCCTGAATTACGCGCCGATCTCGGCGCACGTGCCCGAGGGCGTCTCGATCCGGCAGATCGACCCGGTCGTGATGATGCAGGGCATGACCTACTACCTGAAGGAGCTGGCGCCGGGCGCGAGCTAGGCGCTCTTCGCCTTCGGCGCCGCCAGCCTCGCGCTCGCCAGGAAACGCTCGACTTCGGCAGGTGAGCACAGGCGCACGAACTGCGTCCCCTCCCACTGCGGGTCGCTCATGGCGGCGCCATAGGTGCGCCGGCGGCGGTGGTGGCTCTTCAGCGTCCACCAGATGAGGGATCGGTCCCAGGGCAGGAAGTGCTCCCAGAAGCGCTCGCGGTTCGTACCCCAGAGGAGCTCCTGCGTGCGCGAGCGGCGCCATGAGCGGGCCAGGGTGCGGGGGATCGTGATGCGCAGGGGGAAGTCGAGCCAGGCGATCGTGTCGGCGGCGTCCCAGGTATGTGGGCGAAGAATCCGTCCGTAGTTGCCATCCATCGCCCAGCCGGGCTCGGCGATGGCGGAGAGCACCCGGTCGACGACAACATCGTCGGACGCCTGCGTCCAGTTCGGCTCCCAGTTGAGGGCATCGAGCTCGATGTGGCGCAGGCCGAAGCGCTCCGCGAAGGCGCGGGCGAGCGTGGTCTTGCCCGAGCAGCTATCGCCGACCACGAGGATGTTCGGGCCGACGGATACGGAGTCACCAGGGACGTGCTCAGACACGAAGGACCGAGGGTAGGTCAGCGATCGGGTTGGGGAAAGAGGCCCACGAGCTGCTCTTCCTCCGTCGGGAGGCTGCGCTCGATGATCTCGAGGTGGTCGAGGGCGATGGCGGCGCCGACGGCGACGCATTCAAGGGGGCTGTCGGCGACGTAGCAGGGGACGCCCGTCTCCTGCGTGAGCAGTTCGTCGAAGTGGCGCAGGAGGGCGCCGCCCCCCGTGAGGACGATGCCGTGGTCGATCACGTCGGCGGAGAGCTCCGGCGGCGTCCGCTCGAGGACGCTGCGGACGGCCTGGATGATCTGGCCGAGCGAGTCCTGGATGGCCTGCGCTATCTCGTCGCTGTTGAGGGTGATCGTCCGGGGGAGGCCGCTGAGCTGGTCGCGCCCGCGGACCTGCGTCGAAATGCCCTCGTCGAGGGGGATGGCGGAGCCGATCGCGATCTTGATCTCCTCCGCCGTGCTCTCGCCGATCACGAGGTTGTGGCGGCGGCGGACGAAGGCCTGGATCGCTTCGTCGATGCGGTCGCCGGCGACGCGCACGGACTCGCTGACGACGATGCCGTAGAGGGAGATGATGGCAGCCTCGGTGCGGCCGCCGCCGATGTTGACGATCATGTTCCCGCGGGGCGTACCCACGGGGACGCCAGCGCCGATGGCGGCGGCGAGAGGCTCGGGCACGAGGTGGGCGGGGCGGCGGGCGCCCGCCTGCTCGGCGGCATCGCGCACGGCGCGCTGCTCGACGCTGGTGACGCCGGCGGGGACGGTCACCATGACCTCGGGCCGGATGAGATTGAAGCGCCCCGTCACGACGCCGATGAAGTAGCGCATCATGGCTTCGGTCGTGAGGTAGTCGGCGATGACGCCCTCGCGCATGGGGCGGATGATGCTGAGCGCGCCGGGCGTGCGGCCCTGCATCATGCGCGCCTCGGCTCCGACGGCGACGATGGCGTTGTCTCGATTATGTCGTGCTACAACCGAGGGCTCGTTCACGACGATGCCCTGCCCCTGGACGAAGACGAGGATGTTGGCGGTGCCGAGATCGATGCCGGCGCGAATGTTCGAGAGGAAGCCGAAGGCCATGGCGGCTACACCCGCCTCAGCTCGGCGCCAAGGCCGGTCAGCTTCTCATCGAGGCGCTCGTACTTGCGATCGAGGTGGTAGAGGTCGTCGATGACGGTGGTGCCGCTGGCAGCGAGGCCGGCGAGAAGCACGGCCGCCCCGGCGCGTACATCGAGGGCGCGGACATGCGCGCCGTGCAGGGGCGTGGGTCCGCTGATGACGGCGGAGGAGCCCGTGCTCACTATCTCCGCCCCCATCTTGCGAAGCTCGCCCACATAGAGCATGCGGTTCTCGAACACGCGCTCGTGGATGATCGAGACGCCATCGGCCTGGGTGAGCAGCGCGGCCAGGGGAGCGTGCAGGTCGGTAGCGAGTCCGGGGTAGGGCAGCGCCTGGAAGCCCACGGGATCGAGGCGCGAGGCAGCGACGCGCAACGAACCCTCGCGCGCCTCGACGGTGGCCCCGGCGGTGCGAAGCTTGCTGATGATGGCGTCCATGACCGCCACGGGCGCGTCCACCAACTCGACGTCGCCACCCGTCATGGCGGCGGCGATGGCGAAGGTGCCAGCCTCGACTCGGTCGGGCACGAGCGTGAAGTTCGCACCGTACAGGCGCTCCACGCCCTCGACGGTGACGATCTGGGTGCCCACCCCGGAGATACGCGCGCCCATGGCGTTCAGCAGGGCGGCGAGGGCCTGGACCTCGGGTTCGGTGGCGGCGTTGACGATGGTGGTCTCACCGCGCGCGAGGGTGGCGGCCAGCAGGATGTTCTGGGTCCCCGAGACAGACGGGTAGTCGGCAAAGATGCGGGTGCCGCAGAGGCCCTGCGGGGCGCGCGCCTGGTAGTGCTCGCCGACGCGGTCGATGGTGGCGCCCATCGCCACGAACCCATCGAGGTGGACGCCGATCGGACGCTGGCCGATGACATCGCCGCCTGGGGGAGGGAGGGAGGCGAAGCCGTGGCGAGCAAGGAGGGGACCCATCACCTGGAAGGAGGCGCGACTCTCGGAGACGAACTCGATGGGCGCCTCAAGGGTGCCGACCCCACCCGCGGTTATCTCGACGCGGTTGGGTTCAGGGCGCTCGACCGTGGCGCCGAGGTGAGCGATCAGGCTGGCGAGGGAATCGACATCGGAGACGGCGGGGACGTTGTCGAGGACGACGGTCTCCTCGGTGAGGAGAGCGGCGCACATGGAAGCGAGGGCGGCGTTCGCCGAACCGGAAACGCGCACGGAGCCGCGGAGAACAGCGCCGCCACGCACCTCGTAGCGGGAGCCATGGCCGCGCCTTGAACCCATCGTGGAGTCAGTATGGGGGCAGGGCGAAAGCAGCCGCAAACGCACGGTCCGCCGCCGGCGCCCGAACATCCGCCAGCGGCCGCGACCGTACACTGGCCGGAGGAGGCTCGCCATGACAGATGTCCGGCCCTGCTTCGCAGCCTTTCACGTCGACGACCTCGACGCGTCCGTTCGGTTCTACCGGGACGGCCTCGGGGTCGCGCTCAAGCGGAACGAAGACCCCGTACACGAGGAGATCTCGTGGCACGACCCGTATTTCCACTTCGCCCTCTTCCCGAAAGAGGCGCCGCGCGCGCCTGCACTCGGCCTCTTCGTCGAGGACCTTGATGTCGCCCACGCCCGGCTCGTCGCGATGGGAGCGAAGGTCGACCGGGAGCCATACATCGCACCCTGGGGGCGTGAAGCACGCTACCTCGATCCGGACGGGAACCTCATCAGTCTCACCGAGCGCCAGACGCACCACACGCGGGGCGCCTGAGGGAGGCTAGCCGCCGGGCATGGGCGGACCGGGACGCCGTTGCCGGCGTTCGGCCACGCGCAGGCGCAGGAGGGCGCGCTGCATGGACGCCTGGGCGCGGGCGAGGTCGGCCTGGCTGACGCCCTCTTCACGACCGCCGGCGAGGAGTTCCTCGGCGCGGCGACGAGCCTGCTCGGCGCGGTCCACGTCGATCTCCTCGGCGGCTTCGGCGGCGTCGGCGAGGACGGTGACGTGGTTGCTGTGCACTTCGAGGAAGCCGCCGCCGATGGCGAAGGCGGATTCTTCGTTGCCGCGCCGGAAGATGAGCTCGCCGTAGTCGAGCGTCGTCATGAGGGGGGCGTGGCGGGGCAGGATCGCGAGCTGGCCCTCGCTTCCGGGGGCGATGAGCACGTCGACGTTCTCTTCGGTGCGGACGACGCGCTCGGCGGTGACGATTTCGACGACGAGCGGCACTAGCCTTCCTCGTTCAGGCGGCGGCCTTCTTCGATAGCCTCGTCGATGGAGCCCTTCATGTAGAAGGCCTGCTCGGGGAGGCCGTCGTGCTGGCCATCGAGGATCTCCTTGAAGCCCCGGACGGTCTCGCGGATGGAGACGTAGCGGCCCTCGCGTCCGGTGAAGGTCTCACCGACGAAGAAGGGCTGCGTGAGGAAGCGCTGGAGCTTGCGGGCGCGAGTGACGGCGAGCTTGTCCTCGTCCGAGAGCTCATCGATGCCGAGGATGGCGATGATGTCCTGGAGGTCCTTGTAGCGCTGGAGGACGCCCTGCACGTCGCGGGCGACCTGGTAGTGCTCCTCGCCGACGATGCGCGGTTCGAGCGCACGGGAGAAGGAGGTGAGGGGGTCCATGGCGGGGTAGAGGGCCTGCTCGGCGAGGGAGCGCTCAAGCGCGACGACGGCGTCGAGGTGCCCGAAGGTAGTCGCCACGCCGGGGTCGGTGTAGTCGTCGGCAGGCACGTAGATGGCCTGGAACGAGGTGATCGACCCCTTCTTGGTGGAGGTGATGCGCTCCTCCAGGTCACCCATCTCGGTGGAGAGGGTGGGCTGGTAGCCGACGGCGGAGGGCATGCGCCCGAGGAGGGCGGAGACCTCCATGCCGGCGAGCGTGTAGCGGTAGATGTTGTCGACGAAGAAGAGCACGTCCTGGCCCTGCTCGTCGCGGAAGTACTCGGCCATGGTGAGGCCGCTGAGGGCGACGCGGAGGCGAACCCCGGGGGGCTCGTTCATCTGGCCGAAGACCATGGACATGCGGGGGAGCACGCCCGATTCCCTCATCTCGTTCCAGAGGTCGTTGCCCTCGCGGGAGCGCTCGCCTACGCCGGCGAAGACGGAGAAGCCGCCGTGCTCGCGGGCGATGTTCGAGATGAGCTCCTGGATGATGACGGTCTTGCCGACACCGGCGCCGCCGTAGAGGCCGACCTTGCCGCCACGCACGAGGGGGGCGATGAGGTCGATGACCTTGATGCCGGTCTCGAGGATTGAGGGCTGGGTCTCCTGATCTTCGAAGGACGGGGGCTTGCGGTGGATGGCCCAGCGAGGGGCGTTCTCGGGAGCGGGCAGGTCGTCAATGGGATCGCCGAGCACATTGAACATGCGCCCCAGCGAGGCCTCGCCGACCGGCACGGAGATGGCCTGGCCCGTATCGACGGCGACCATGCCCCGGCTGAGGCCGTCGGTCGAGTCCATCGCCAGCGCGCGCACCCAGTTATTGCCGACGTGCTGCTGCACCTCGACCATGAGGCTGGTGCCGTCGCCACGCTCGATGCGGACGGCGTTGTAGATGCCCGGCAGCTGGTCGGGCGGGAACTCAAGGTCGATCACGGTGCCGATGATCTGGACGATGCGTCCCTCGGCAGTAGCGGCGGTGACCATGAAGGGGCTCCTCTCGGGTTGCGTTCAGGATTTGGCGCGGAAGCGCGCGAGGCGCTCCGCCAGTTCGGGCCCCGCGCCGGGGCTGGTGCGTCGCTCGAAGGCGAGGCCTTCGGCATGAGTGTAGTTATGACCTTCGTTCACGAGGCGCTTGTCGGCGCGCAGGGTGTGCCACGACTTGCCCGCGATGCCGGCGGCCATTTCGGCGGCGGCCTCGTCGAGTTCGGCGTCGGGGACGACGCGGTTCGCGAGGCCGATGCGAACGGCCTCATGGGCGTCCACGCGGCGGGCGGTGTACATCATCTCCTTCGCAAGGAGGGGGCCGATGCGGCGGGGGAGTCGCTGGCTCAGACCCCAGAGGGGGGTGAGCGCCCACTCGCCGTGGGAGTCACAGAAGATGGCGGACTCGCCGGCAAGGCAGAGGTCGGCGGCGAGCATGAGTTCGAGGGCGCCGGTGTAGCAGGCGCCGCGCACGGAGGCGATGACGGGCTGGGGCAGCGCCTCGATCATGTCGACCGTCTCGGCCTGGTAGTTGGGCGCGGGAGCAGGGTCGCCGAGGGCCTTGAGATCGTTGCCGGCGCTGAAGGCGCGTCCCGCCCCGCGCAGGACAACGCAGCCCACGGAATCGGTCTCGTTCGCGAGCGCCTGGAGGTGCTCCCGCAGTTCGGTGAAGAGCGGGATGTTGAGGGCGTTCAGGGCCTCGGGTCGGTTGAGCGTGAGCGTGGTCACGCCGTCGCGGTCCTCGCGCAAGACGAGTTCGCTCATGCGGCCACCCCCACGATATCGGCGAGGTCGACCTCGGTGAGCGACTCAAACGTGCGCTCGGGGTCGGGGAGGGGCAGGTTGCGCGTGAAGTCGTTGCGGACGGCCCAGCAGGTCATGCCCGCGGTGTGGGCGGACTCGATGCCCGCGGGGGCGTCCTCAATGGCGAGACAGCTCCGCGGGGGTACGCCGAGCAGTTCCGCAGCGCGCAGGTAGATCTCGGGGTCGGGCTTGCCGTTGGCGACATCGCTGCCGCTCACGACCACGTCGAAGGCGTCGGTCAGGCCGAGCTGTTCGATGCAGGTCTCGACCCAGTCGCGGCGCGAGGACGAGGCGACGGCCAGCGGCAGGCCAGCGTCGCGCAGACCCCGCACCAGCTCGACCACGCCGGGGAGGGGCGTGTCTACGGAGCGGAAGCCGGCCGTCACGAACTCGTTGCTGCGGTCTCGGTAGTAGGAGGCGGAGCGGGGCAGGCCGAGGTCCTCGACGAACTCGGGCCAGCTGGCCTTGGTGCCCATGTACCGCTTGTATTGATCGAGGGGGAAGGCAATCCCGTCCTCGGCCAGGACACCGTTCACGGCCGCGTAGTAGAGGGGCTCGCTATCGACAAGCACACCGTCCATGTCAAAGATGACCGTGGCGAAGGGGAGCGAATCAGCCACTGACTGCCTCGGCGCCGCCCACGATGTCGAGCAGCTCGGTAGTGACCTGCTCCTGGCGGGCCTTGTTGTAGGTGAGGGTGAGGTCGCGCTCGATCTCTGTCGCGTTGTCGGTCGCGTTCTTCATGGCGACCATGCGCGCCGACTGCTCGGAGGCGGCCGCTTCAAGGATGGCGGCGTGGACCTGCATCTCCACGTAGCGGGGCAGGAGCCGCTCGAAGACGCGGCCGGGGCTGGGCTCGAAGATGTACTCCTGGCGCAACGCCTCGGCCTCCGCCTCGTCCTCGGCCCTCGGGGGCTCGACGGGCAGAATGCGGCGCACGACCGGTCGCTGGTTCACGGTGCTGACGAACTCGGCGAAGCTGATGAAGACCTGGTCGACCTTGCCCGCGAGGTAGTCGTCCATGACGAGGCGGGCGATGACGCTCGTATCGGTGAGGGCGGGATAGTCGCCGAGCTCGGTGAACTCGGCGGCGACGTTCTGGCGGGAGCGGATGAAGAAGTCGCGGCCTTTGCGGCCGACGGCGACGATGGCGGTGGGGGGCTCGGCCTCGCCGATGAAGGAGCCAGCGCTGTTGTTGAGGTTGGCGTTGAGCGCGCCGCAGAGGCCGCGGTCGGGGGTGATGTGGAGGATGCCGATGTTCTCGACGGGGCGCTGGGTGAGGAAGGGGTGGGACTCCTCGTTGTCACCGTCGTCTCCACCGGGGGCGGTGGCGGCGAGGGAGGAGAGGACGAGCTGGACCTTCTCCGCGTAGGGACGGCCCTCGGTGGCGCGTTCCTGGGCGCGGCGCATCTTGGATGCGGCCACGAGCTGGAGCGCGTTCGTGATCTTGGCGGTGTTCCGAACCGACCCGATGCGGCGCCGTAGTTGTTGAATAGTGGGCATGGCGACCCCTAGTAGGGGACGGACTCCTTGAACTCGCTGACGGCGTCCCGAATCTCCTGGTCGGTGGTGTCGCTGATCTCGCGCTCGGCCTCGAGGCGGGCGGAGAGTTCTGGCTTGTTGCTGGAGAGGAAGCTGACGAAGGCAGACTCGAAGCTTCCAATCTTCTCGGTGGGCACGTCGTCGAGCAGGCCGTTCGTAAGGGCGAAGATGACGGCGACCTCTTCGGCGAGGCTGAGCGGCCCGAACTGGGGCTGCTTGAGCACCTCGTTGGCGCGCAGGCCGCGTTCGAGCTGACGCTGGGTGGAGACGTCGAGGTCGCTGGTGCCGAACTGGGCGAAGGCCTGGAGTTCGCGGAACTGGGCGTGGTCGAGCTTGAGCCGCCCGGCGACGGAGCGCATGGCGCGCGTCTGGGCGGCGCCGCCCACGCGGCTCACGGAGAGGCCGACGTTGAGGGCCGGGCGGATGCCCGCGTTGAAGAGGTCCGGCTCCAGGTAGATCTGGCCGTCGGTGATGGAGATGACGTTGGTGGGGATGTAGGCGGAGACGTCGTTGGCCTGCGTCTCGATGATGGGCAGGGCCGTGAGCGACCCGCCCGCTTGCAGCTTGGCGGCGCGCTCGAGCAGGCGGCTGTGGAGGTAGAAGACATCGCCGGGGTACGCCTCGCGCCCGGGAGGACGGCGCAGGAGGAGGGAGATCTGGCGGTAGGCCCAGGCGTGCTTGCTCAGGTCGTCGTAGATGATGAGGGCGTCCCGACCGCTCTCCATGATCTCCTCGCCGATGGCGCAACCCGCATAGGGGGCGAGGTACTGGAGGGCGGCGGACTCGGAAGCGCCGGCGGCCACGATGATGGTGTGCTCCATGGCGCCGTGCTCTTCGAGCTGGCCGAGCACCTGGGCGACCTTGCTGGCCTTCTGGCCGATGGCGACGTAGATACAGATCAGGTCGCCGCCCTTCTGGTTGATGATCGTGTCGAGGGCGATGGCGCTCTTACCCGTCGAGCGGTCGCCGATGATGAGTTCGCGCTGGCCACGACCGATGGGAATCATCGCGTCGATCGCCTTGACGCCGGTCTGCACGGGCGTATCGACACTCTGGCGGAGGGTGACGCCGGGAGCGATGCGCTCGACCGGGCGCGTCTTCGTTGTGCCGATGGGGCCCTTGCCGTCGATGGGGATACCGAGAGCATCGACGACGCGGCCGATGAGCTCGTCGCCCACGGGCACCTCGATGATGCGGCCGGTGGCGCGCACCTCGTCGCCTTCCTTGATGTCCTCGTAGTCGCCAAGGACGACGGCGCTGACGGACTCTTCCTCGAGGTTGAGGGCGAGGCCCATGGTGCCGTTGGGGAATTCGAGCAGCTCGGAATACTTGGCGTTGCTGAGGCCGTGGGCGCGAGCCACGCCGTCGCCGGCGTCGATAACGACGCCAACATCGGTGGAGACAGACGGAGCCTCGAACTGCTCGATCTGCCCGCGGAGGATGGATGCGATCTCTTCGGCGCGAACGGCCATACTGCTTCCCTCTTGTGTGTGGCGACGCCTAGGCGCCGCTCAGCTCCCGGCGCAGCCGCCGCAGGCGGGAGCGCACGCTGCCATCGATGAGATGGTCGTCGATGCGGAGGACGACGCCACCGATGATGTCGGAATCGACACTGGCGGTGGCGGTGATCTTCTTCCCCAGAGCCTCGCCCAGGCGCTGCTCCATGGCGGCGACCTGGTCGGGCTGAAGGGGAACGGCGGTCGTGATCTCGGCCTGGGCGCGGCCCTCGTGCTCATCGGCGAGGCGGTCGAAGGCAATAGCGATCTCGCGGGCCTCGATCGTTCGCCCCTTGGCGATGAGCAGCTTCGCCAGGTTCAGCGCCAGCGGCGCTATATCGAGGGCGCGCTCGGCGCCCGCCTGGCGCTCGGTCACGGTCACACGCGGGGCGGCGAACCAGGCGACGGCGTCCGACTCCGCCAGCACCGTGGCGACGTCGTCGAGGTCGCCACGCCACTGGGCAATCGCATCACCATCGCGAGCGATGGCGAAGGCCGCCTGCGCGTAGCGCTTTGCCGCCTGCGTGTCGGCCATCTAGGCGCGCTCCCCCAGCTCGGACTCGGCCAGCGTTTCTTCGATGATGCGCTGGTGCGCAGCGCCGTCGAGCGACTGGCGAATGACGCGCTCGGCGGCCGTGACCGTGATCTCGGCGAACTCGGCGCGGAGGTCGTTGATGGCGCGGTCGCGTTCGAGCTGGATGTCCTGGCGCGCACGCTCCGAGGAGGCCTCGCGATCACGCTCCGACTGCTGGCGCGCATCCTCCTGGATGCGCGTCGCGACCTGCTGGGCGTTGGCGACGATCTCCTGACCCTGACCGCGCGCCTCGTCGAGCTGGGCTTGGATGCGAGCCTGCGCGTCAGAGGCTTCGGCGCGGGCCTCTTCGGCCGCTCCGAGCCCCTCGGCGATCTTCTCGCGACGCTGGTCGAGCATGCGCAGGATCGGCTTGTAGAGGACGAGGCGCAGGATCACGAGCAGGACAATGAAGTTCGCGATCTGCGCGACCAGCTGCGGCAGATTAATGCCGAGAGCAGTGAAGGCTTCGCCCATAGAGAGCTCCCTCGCTTAGCGATTCGCGTGCCGCCCGCTAGATGACGAACGCGATGATGATGGCGGTGAGCAGGGCGTAGATGCCGATCGCCTCGGCAAAGGCGACGCCCAGGATCATGTTCGTCTGGATCGAGGCGCGCGCTTCGGGGTTGCGCCCCAGCGCGTCCATCGCGCGGCCGACGAGCAGGCCGATGCCAATGCCGGGACCGAGGGCGCCAAGGCCCATCGCGATGCCAGCGCCGATAGCCTTTGCGCCGTCGTTCTCGAGCGCGAGCAGGAAGAGAAGGTCGAGTGCTCCCATGGTTGGTAGATCCTCCTGTATGTCCTCCCCGCCCCGCGGGGGGCAATGTGCGTAGGGGCGGGGCTACTGCCCCGGAGTCCCCTGGGATTCCATGTCGTGGCCGGCCTCGTCTTCGTGGTCGTCGTGCTCCTCGTCGTGGTGCTCGACGGCCATGACGGCGAAGACGAGCGTGAGGAGGGCGAAGACCGCGGCCTGGATGAAGCCAACGAATAGCTCCAGGCCATAAATGATGTCGACGATGAGGAAGGGTAAGAGGAAGGTGAGCATGAGGATGAGCACCTCCCCCGCGAAGATGTTGCCGAAGAGCCTGAACGCGAAGCTGATGATGCGGATGAACTCCGAGAGCAGCTCAAGGATGCCCACGAAGAAGGGGATGGCCCCGCTGAAGTTGAAGAACTTCTTCAGATAGCCCAGCCCCAGCGTTTGCAGGCCCCAGAACTCGATCATGACGAACGCGATCAAGGCCAGCGCAATCGTGTTGTTGGCGTCGCTGAAGGCGGAGCGGAAGAGGGGGATGATGAGCGCCAGCTTCTGGCCGGGGAAGTCGATCCCGGCCACGATCAGCTCTTCGCCGAGGGCGGCGCTGGCGACGCCGTGCGCGTCATCGCCGGGCAGGAGCTTGGGGGCATCTGGGTCGGCGTTGAGGGCGGCGATGGCCGCCGCGAGCATATCGGGCGTGACCTCGGCGGAACCGTGGCCGTCGCCCCCTTCGACTTCAAAGTCGGTGAAGGTCCGGGCGAGGAAGACGACGTACTTGTCGAGCGCCTCGCCGGGCTCGACCGGGGCCGCCTCCGTGGCGCCCATCTCGAAGTGGGCACTGTCGGCGTTCGGGCGGACGAGCCCGATACCGGTGTCGTCCATGAGCCAGCCGGAGGCGTGCTCGATCTCCTCGTCGAACTCCTCGTGCTCGGCGTGACGCTCCTCGATCTCCTCAAAGATGTGGTGGCCGATGTCCTCGGTCTTGCCGATGGCGTTGAAGAAGGGGAGGAGACCCATCCAGTTCGAGAGCAGGATGAAGATGAACAGGGTGGCAATCACGGGGAAGAAGCGGCGGGTGTTCTTCGCGCCGGCGATATCCTCCAGCTGGCTGACGAGGAGCTCGATAGCGGACTCGAAGAAGTTCTGCGCGCCCGAGGGAATGAGCTTCATGGCGCGCGTGGCGAGGAAGGAGGCGCCGATGAGGATGATCATCGCCGTCCACGCCGAGATGAGCGTGTTCGAGATGTTAAAGAAGCCGATTTTGGTGATGATCTCGGCGGGAACGATGATCTCGGGCTGGGGGCCGCGCGCGACGATGAGGCCGAGGACGATCCAGCCGAGCACGGCAACAACGCCGCCAGCGATGTAAAGCCTTCTCACCGACCGCCACCAGAGGCGTCTTCGTCGCCGCCGCCAAAGCGTTTCATGAAGGGGAGAAGCATGCGGATTCCGCCACCAATGGCCAGAGTGAGCCCGAGGATGATCCCCAGGAGGATGAAGAGCGGCTCAAGCCCGGTGAGGTCATCGAGCCAGAGGCCGAGCACGACTCCGGCGATGATGCAGGTGGCGAAATACCAGCCTGCCCCCATGAGGTAGGCGGTTGGCGCTATCCACCCGCCACGCTCAGGCTTTGCCATGACCGCGCTCAAACCGCAGGAATGATAGGGCGATTGTGAAGCAATGCGCAAGCGGCCATCGGGCCCGGTCGCGCCTATCCCTGCGGGTCGTCGAAGCCACTCAGATCGAGCCCCTCGATGAAGTCCTTGAACGGCCCGAGCCGCTCAAGCTCGGCGGGATCGACCGGCCGCGCGGCCTCAGCTTCGACGGTCTCGTCCTCGTCCCCGTCGCGGATGATCTCGCCACCCTGGTCGAGCACCGATTCCTCGGCGTAGATAGGGGCCCCGGCGCGCACGGCCAGGGAGATGGCGTCGGAGGGACGGGCGTCGATCTCGACGGCGTCGCCGTTCACGTCGAGGACGATGCGGGCGTAGTAGGTATCGCGGGCAAGGTCGTTCAGAAGGATGTAGCGCACCTTGCCACCCAGTTGCTCGATGACGCTGCAGAGCAGGTCGTGCGTCTGGGGGCGGGGCGGGGTGACTTCGTGGAGGCGCAGGGAAATGCTCTCCGCCTCGTAGGGGCCGATCCAGATGGTGAGGTAGCGGTCCGTATCCTTCTCGCGAAGGATGGCGATACGCTGATAGCTGTTGAGGGAGAGACGAATGCTCTCGATGGTCAACTCGCGCATGTCCCACCCTCGACCGGAAACATCCGGCTTGATCGACTCGATGATAGGAGGGGGTGGCAAGGGGCGGCAAGACGCACCCCCATCACGAGCGCAGGTTGATCACCGTTGCAGCGGCGATACTGACCGCCAGAATCGCCATGACGGGCTGCACGCCGAGCCAGTCGCCGAGGGCTCCGGCGCCGAGCACCGGCAGGGAGGCGGCCAGCGCCGCCATCACCCCCTGGGTCGCCACGACCCGTCCCTGGAGGGAGAGCGGCACGCGGTCGTTCAGCACCGTCTGGGCGGCGACGCCGACGATGGCGTAGGCGAAGCCCAGGGGCAGGACGAGCGCCATCGCGAGGAGCACGCCGCCATCGACGTCCCCCCACTCGACATCGCCGAGCCAGGCGAAGGCGCCGTAGCCGCTGAGGAAGGTCGCCTCCTCGTTCACGAAGGCGAGGGCGAGCAGAAGGCCGGTGAAGAGCGCGAACCCGAAGGAACTGAGGAGGCCGTGGGGCACGCGCTGCGCCAACGGCCCCGCGACCCGCAATCCGAGGATCACGCCGATTGCGGTGGGGGTGAGCACGAGGGCGCCGAGCTCGAAGGGGAGTTCGAGGACATCGCGGATGTAGGTGGGGATGAGGCCGCCCATGATGATCAGCACCATCGTGATGAGGGTGAGCTCAATGGCGGCCTTGAAAACGGCTGGGTCGCCGCGCATGGCGCTCCAGCCTGCCCCCCACCAGGAGACGCCTTCCGCCGGCAGCGGGGCGCCGGGCCCAGCGACAGCGCCCACCATCACGTCGTCGGGCTCGGGCTGCGGTAACGGCAGGGCGCCGGGTTCGTCACGGGTGCGGGCCACCGGACCGATGCGGACGGCCTCGACCGCGGCAATCACGAACAGACCGGCGGAGATGCCGAAGAGTACATCCGGGCTTTCGAAGACGCGCAGGACGACGGGGGTGAGCACGGCGAAGCCCGCGATCTGGGCGGCGCCGCCGACGGCCTGACCGATGGCGTTCGCACGGGCCAACTCGCCACGGGTGACGATGGCGGGCAGGATGGCGCCCTCCGCCGCCGACACGAACGGTCCGCAGAGGGCGAGCAGGATGGCGACCACGTAGAGGGAGCCGTCGCCGCCGGGCACGACGATAAAGCCGACGCAGACACCCGCGCGGGCGACGTTCCCGAGGGCGACGAGCAGGCGTCGCGGGATGGCGTCGGCGGCAACACCGGCGACGATGCCGGCGAGCATGGCGGGGACGACGAGGGCGAGCACGAGCAGGCTCGTGAAGAACGCCTTGCCCGTCGCATCGAGGACGAGCAGGACGAGGGCGAGGTTGAGGGCGTTCTGGGGGATGCGGGAGAAGAAGCGCGAGGAGCTGAGGCGGCGGAAGGCGTACTGCTGGAGGAGAGCAGGGGCTGGGGGCGGCTCGTCGACCTCCTCCCAGGCGGGGGAGGCGCTCACGAGGCGGCGGAGACGCGCGACCTGGCGCGCTGCTCGAAGCGGCGGCGCTCAAGCATCACGCGCCGCCCGCACTCCAGGCAGACGAGGCCGATGTCGGCGCCGATGCGGTAGACGCGCCAGTCCCAGCCACCGCAGGGGTGGCGGCGGCTCATCCGCCAGACGTCGCCGACGGCTACTTCTTCGTTCACGGAGCGGGGGCGTTGAGGGCGTCGCGTAAGTCGCGCGCGGCAGCCGCCGGATCGGGTGCGCTCGCGATGCTGCGGGAGGCGTTCACGACCATGAGGCCGGGTTCGGCGCCGGCGGCAGCGACGACATCAGCGGGGTCGCCGCCCTGCGAGCCGACGCCGGGGATGAGCAGCGTCGCTTTCGGGGCGAGCGCTCGCACACGGGCGAGCTCGGAGGGAGCGGTCGCGCCCACGACGAGCCCGACGTTGGCGCTCCAGGAGGGCATCTCGGCGGCGAGGCGTTCGTACAGGGGCACGCCGTCGGCGAGGAGCGCGTTCTGGATGGTAGCGGAGCCGGGATTCGAGGTGCGGCAGAGGAGGTAGACGCCGCGGTCCTCGTAGGCGAGGAAGGGCTCAACGGCGTCGCGGCCCTGGAAGGGGTTCACCGTAGCCGCGTCGAAGCCCCAGACCTCGAAGAGGGCGCGGGCGTAGGCGGCGGCGGTGTTCCCCATGTCGCCGCGCTTGGCGTCGGCGATGACGGGGATGCCATCGGGGATGGCCGCGAGAGTCGCTTCGAGGGCGCGCAGGCCGGGAATCCCGAACTGCTCGTAGAAGGCGAGGTTGGGCTTGAAACAGGCGGCGTACGGCGCCGTCGCCTCGATGAGCGCGCGGTTGCGGGGCGCGACCTCTTCGACGGGCAGGTCACCGGGCGGGTCGAGACCGACGCAGACAAAGCTACCAACCTCGCGGCTGCGGCGAGCCAGCCTCTCGACGTAGGACGTCATGGTTGGGCCTCCGCCGCCTGCTCGCTCGGTGCGAAGCCGAGCTTCGGCAGGGTCTCCAGGAAGGCTTCGCGGTTCCCCGAGACGATGAGGTCGAGCGAGCCCTCAGCATCGGGGGGCGCTTCCAGGTCGAGCTCGGCGAGGAGGGCGCACGCGCGTTTCGCCACCGGCTCGCCCGTGCCCAGGACCGAAACACCGGGGAACTCGGCGGTGATGGCGGGCGCGAGGAACTCGTAGTGGGTGCACCCGAGCACGACGATGTCGGCGCCGTTGGCGACGGTGTGGGCAAGGGCGGCCCGCACGGCCTCGCGCGCTGCGGGGGTCTCGACCTCGCCGCGCTCGACCAGCTCAGCGAGGTCGTGGCCGACGACGCGGTCGATCGCGGTGCTCTTCCCGAACTCTTCGACGACGCTGGCGTAGAGGTCGCCATCGAAGGTGCCGGGCGTCGCGAGGATGGCGACGCGCCCACTCCGGGAAGCGCCCGCGGCGGGCTTCACCGCCGGGACTATGCCCACGAAGGGCACATCGAAGAGCTGGCGCAGGTCGGCGATGGCGGCGGCGGAGGCGGTGTTGCAGGCGACGACGATGAGCTTCGCGTCCGCCTCGACGAGCCGGTGGGTGAGGGCGAAGGCGCGCTTGCGCACCTCGCCAGGGTCGCGGGGGCCGTAGGGGAACCAGGCGGTATCGGCGAAGTAGACGGTCCGCTCGCGGGGGGCGAGACGGCGGAATTCGCGGAGAACGCTGAGCCCGCCGACGCCGGAATCGAACATGCCGACGGGTCGCGCATCCATCCCGTCAAGGATACCGCTTCGCCCCTCTGGCCGCCGCCGTCAGGGATGCGCGCTCCCCGCCGAGGGGGCATGCTGCGCCCATGACGAAGTGGCTCGACGTGGCGCTCCTGCCCTGCGAGGCGGCGGCCATGGAGGCGGATGCCTTCCTCGTGATCGACGTGCTTCGCGCGACCACGACGGTCGCCGCGCTGTTCGAGCGCGGCCTCACCGACCTGCTGGTCGTCGACACGATCGAGGCGGCCCGGGAACGGGCGCGGGCGGAGGGGCGAATCCTCTTCGGGGAAGTCGGGGGGCTGCCGCCGGAGGGCTTCGACCACGGCAACTCGCCCGCGGAGGCGGCCATGCTGGAGTTGCGCGAGAAGCGTGCGGCGCTCTTCACGACGAACGGCACGCGCGCGCTCTGCGGTGTGGCGGGCCGGGGAGAGGTAGCGGCGGCGGCGTTCGCGAATGCGGCAGCGGCGGCGCGCTGGGCGGCAGAGTATGAGCGCGTGGCGCTGGTGTGCGCGGGGAACTCGGGCGGGCGGCGGTTCGCCCTGGAGGACTTCGCGGCGGCGGCGCGGATCGTGCAGCTCATCTCGCGCGAAAGCCCGGGGCTCGATCTCGGAGACGCCGCCGGGGTGGCGGCCGAGGTGAACGGCTATGAGGACTGGATCGCGCCCGGTCTTCCGCAACGCACCGATCGCAGCGCGCGTCTCGTGGCAGGCGCCGCGCACGCCCGCGGCCTGAAGGCGCTAGGGCTCGACGCCGACGTTGCCTTCGCGGCGCGCGAGGACAGCTCGACAGCGGTCCCACGGGTGGTGGAGCACGGGGAGGGCTGGGCGCTGCTGCGAGACGGGCGCTAGCCCGATCCCTCCCAGCGGCGGCGCAGTTCGGTCAGCGTTGCCTCGTTAGGGGGGCGGTCGGCGTAGCGGGCGTACTCGAAGGCGGCGGTGATCTCGTCGGTCACGTCGCGGTGGAGGGCGTTGAGGAGAACAGGGGCAAACTCGTGCGGGGTCTGGGAGTCGTCCCGCGGCTGCCCCGCCCGCCGAGCGGACTCGAGCACCTCCAGGTAGAGGCGCACCGCTCCCTCGCCCGTGACCTCGCGGCGGCGTTCGCGCCGGAACAGGTTGCGGGCAGCGCCCCGCAGATCCTCGCCGAGGCTACCGATGCGCTCGGACTCCGCCATTTCATCCACGGCCTCACGGGCTCGGCGGCGCAGGATGGCGAGGATGAAGATGACCCCGACCACAACAAGGAGCCCGAGGAAGAGCGCCCCACCAGCGAGCGAATATTTGGCGACACGGGAGGCGAGCGACTCGCCTTCGTCTTCCACCCCTTCGCCCCCTTCTGCTCCGGGTGGCGGGGCCGGAAGCTGTATCTGCTGCTGCTCGCTCCCGCCCGCGCCAAGAAGGCCGAAGATGAATTCGAAGACGTGCGCGAGCAACCAGCCGATCGGGAAGAAGACGGCCCACGTCAAGAACCAGATGATGGCCCTGCCGACGACAGAGGCCGGGGTCGAGAGAAAGTCGATGAGGGGATCGAGGAGGACGCCGACGAGGAGCACGCCGATGACCGCGAAGGCGCCCGTTCCCACCAGCATCGCCATGGTGACGCCGCTGGAGCGCAGCCCGCCGATGGTGCCCCCGCTCTGCGCGAGCTGCGAGCAGGCGAGTGCGGCGAGGGCCACGCCGTAGAAGACCACTCCCCCACGGGTGACCAGCTCAGCCTGTTCGCTGGCCGCCGTGAGGAGCAGGGCGACAGTGACGAGAGCAAAGGGGATGGCGAGGGAGCGGGGAGCGGCTTCGAGCCAGACCTCGCCACGCGCCCGCCAGGAGGCGCGCGTCCAGGTGATGAGCAACAGGACGCTGCTCACGACGACGGGCGGGATCCAGTGTTTCACCTTGCCCGTGTCGACGACGAAGTCGGCAGCCCAGCCGAAGTCCCAGAGGGCGAGGTCGTGCGCGTACTGGAGGCGGAGGAAGGCGTAGAGCAGGACAATCCCACCAAGGGCGATCGTCAGCACACGCCTGCGTCCCTCGACAGCGAACCAGTCGAACGTGGCGGGGGCAAAGAAGGCGACGAAGCCGACGACGACAAAGCCCGGGGCGCTCACGAGCTCGTTGCTGCGCTCGGGGAGGATGCGCATGACGAGTTCCCCGAGCGTGTAGAAGGCGAGCGCCTCGGCGGCAAGCAGGAGGACGATGGCGGCGCGACCGATCACACGATCACCTCGCTGGCCTCGAGGTGCTGGCCCATTACCCGCACGGTCAGGCCGTTCAGCTTGTCGAGATCGACGCGGTCGGAGGTGACAACCACGGCCACCTGGTGGCCCTCGCCCTGGAGGCGGCGCATGGCCACCGCGAGTTCGTCGGGGATGAGCGCCGCGACGAGCAGGAGCGTCGAACCAAGCGGCAGCCGGCTCGACTCGCGACGGAGACTGCCGGCGAGGTCGCCCATGGTGAGGGGCTGCACGACAGCGAGCGTCTCGAGGATGCGGGGCAGCTGCGAACGGGAGCGCGAGGGGGCGAGGCGGATGGGGCGGTCCGAGTTCGGCAGCGAGCCGTTGGCGAGCAGGCCAACGGCGTAGCGGCGGCCTGCTCCCCAGACCGCGAGCGAGGCCGCCATGGAGACGGTCCGCTCCAGGTCGTCCTTCAGGTAGCCCTCCCAGGAGTGCTCAAGCGTATCGATGTTGAGAAGCACGTAGAGGTGCTGGACGGCTGAGGGCTCGTAGACACGCGACTGAAGCTCCCCGCGGCGGGCGGTGGCCTTCCAGTCGATGCGGCGGAGCGGGTCGCCGGGCTCGTAGTCCCGGAGGCCGGCGATGCGGAGCGGGTCTTCGAAGATGACATTGCGGCCCTTCGACTCGCCCAGGGGGCGGTCGGCGGGGAAACCGAGGTCGTCGAGGGCGAACACGCGAGGGTAGGCGAGGAAACTCGTGGTCTCGCCGCCTTCCCAATGGCGAGAGAAGATGCCAAGGAGGTCGGCGGACTGGATCTGGCTCGGGCCGATCTGGAAGTGGCCCCGCTCCCTCGCGCTGAGGCGCACGCGCCAGCGACGCCGCTCGTACCAACCGAGGGCGCCGCGACGCGTCAGCCAGCTCACACCGGGCGCCGATGCCGACACGGGGGCCTCGCCCTCAACCTCAAGCTCCTCGGAGATGGCGAGGCGCAGGTCGAACCAGGGGAGGGGCAGCAGCTTGCGGTTCTCCAACTCGAAGCGCAGGTCCACCGACTCGCCCTGGAAAGCGCGCGTCTCGCTGAGGCTGCTGCGCACCCGCACGCGACGGAAGAGGTAGTGGGCCCAGAGGCGGCTCATGGCGCCCACGATGAGGATGACGACGCCAATGCCCGTGACCATCGGCTGGCCCGTGCCGGCGCCAACCCCGATCAGGACTGGTCCCGCGAGCAGCCAGACTTCGCGGAAGGGCATGCGCTAGCGCCGGCTGTCCCGTGGCGGGGGCATCAGCTTCGCCGCCAGGGAGACTCGTTGCCCGACGACGACCGGGAGGGGACCGAAGAAGTGGGGCGGGATGACGCAGCCGGGGAGGGATGGGACGATGCCGCCCTTGCCGGGGAGCGAGCGGGGGCCTCGTCCTCGATGGGCACCGGGACGCGCTCGATGACATCGGTGATGAGGTCCTCGACCTCGCGGCCGCGGAGGCGCGTCTGGGTGGAGAGGATGATGCGGTGGGGGAGGACGTGCGGGGCCATCGCCTTCACGTCGTCGGGAAGGACGTAGTCGCGTCCAGAGATGGCGGCGTAGGCGCGGGCGGCGCGGAAGAGGGCGAGGCTCGCGCGCGGACTGGCGCCGAGCTCGAAGGCGGCCTCGTTGCGCGTCTCGCGCACGAGGCGGACGGCGTAGCGGCGAACCGCCGGGTCGACGTGCAGCCGCTGGAGCGCGATGGATAGCTCGGTCAGCCGCGCAGCAGTCACGACCGGGCCGAGGGCGTCGATGGGGTTCGTGTGCTCCTGGCGGGCGAGGATCTCGTCTTCGTCATCCTCGTCGGGGTAGCCCAGCTTGAGACGCAGCATGAAGCGGTCGAGCTGGGCCTCGGGCAGGGGGAAGGTGCCTTCGAGTTCGACCGGGTTCTGGGTAGCGATCACGAGGAAGGGGCGGGGCAGCGGCGTGGTCTCGCCCTCGACGGTGATCTGGCGCTCCTCCATCGCTTCGAGGAGCGCGGCCTGGGTGCGCGGGGTGGCGCGGTTGATCTCGTCGGCGAGGACGATCTGGGCGATGAGCGGCCCTTCGCGGAAGGCGAAGTCCTGCGTCTTCTGGTTGTAGTAGTGGATGCCCGTGATGTCGGAAGGCATGAGGTCAGGGGTGAACTGGATGCGCCGGAAGGAGCAGCCGAGCGACCGCGCGATCGCCTTCGCGAGCGTCGTCTTGCCTGTACCGGGCACGTCATCGAGGAGGATGTGCCCCTCGCAGAGGAGGGCGACCAGCGCGAGCTTCACGACGTCGGGCTTGCCCACAATCACGCGTTCCACGCTCGACTGCATGTCGGCGGCGACGCCGTGGATGGTCTTCACGTCTGCGGGAGACAGCCTTGTGGTAGTAGGTTGAGTCATGGAGTGGCCTCGGCGGTGGATGGTAGGGGGTGCGCCGGACGCGCGCGAATCCCGTGGCAAACTGAGGCGATGAGCGACGTGCGATCGATCCCCCTCGGGGACAACACCGTGCACCTCCTGCAGCGGGGCGACACGCGCCTGCTGGTCGACACGGGGCCGGACTTCGCGGGCGCCTGGGAGGCGCTCCAGGACGCCTTCGGGGGCGAGCCGCCCGACGTCGTGGTGGCCACGCACGGGCATCACGACCACGCCGGGCTGGGGCGGCGGTGGCAGGCGGCGGGCGCGCCCATCTGGGTGGGGAAGGCCGACGGCCCGCTGACGGCGCGGCCCCTGTTGCAGTCGCCGGCGGAGAGGGCGGCCATGCTGGCGTGGGCGGAAGGCACGGGCGCGCCGCCGGAGACGCTCGCGCACGTGCGGGAACGGATCGAGTCGCGGCGGGCGGCAGCGCTCCGTGCGGCGGAGTCGGCGGAGTACCCGGAGGAGGGCGCTCGCTGGCCCACGGGTCTGCGCTACCCCCCGTTCGAGGCCGACCGGCTCATTGAAGGGGACGCCGAGGTCGCGGGCGTCGAGATACTGGCGGCCCCCGGACACACGCCGGGGAACCTCGTGCTCGCGGTGCACGAGGAAGGCTGGCTCTTCTCCGGCGACCAACTGTTGCCGGACGTCGATCCGCTGCCGGCCATCCAGTTCGTGGCCGAGGGCGAGGGGCTGCGGCGCTTCCCCACGCTGGCGCACTTCGCGGCCTCGCTTGAACGGCTGGCGGAGGGCGGCTTCACGCGCTGCTTTCCCGGCCACGGCGAGCCCTTCGACGGCGCATCGGAGGCAATCGCAGGCGCGATCATCCGCATCGAGCGGCGCTGCGCGCGCGTGCGCAAGTCGCTCGCGGGCTCCGGCCCGGCGACGGTGCACGACCTGTCCGCGCGGCTCTATCCGCGCGCCACCGCGCGCAACTTCTGGCAGACGGCCTCCAGCGTGCAGGGCCAGCTCGACGTGCTGGCGGCGCGGGGCGAGGCGCGGGAGCAAGGCGGTGTCTGGGAGGCCTGCTAGCGCGGGCGCTGCTCCTGCAAACCCCTATGATCCCTGTGTCAGCAGGCGCTGGGGTGGCGGAACTGGCAGACGCAGCGGACTTAAAATCCGTGGCCGAAAGGCGTGAGGGTTCGAATCCCTCCCCCGGTACCAGACGAGCCTGTACTAGGCGGAGGACTTGATGCTTGCTGAGAGAGCGCACCGCGCTGCGGTCGACGCTGCGATGATGCGTCTCCGGGAGGAGTAGCCCGGGTGAACGTGCTGATGCTCCTCCTGCTGGCCTCCCTGGGAACGGCGCTCCTGGCCTGCGGGGAAAGCGAGCCTCGGGTCGCTTGGTGGAGTTGCGGAAGCGGGCGGACATGCGAGATGGAACTTCCGCAGGGGGTGAGGGTCGAGCACGAGATGGCGGTGGTCCCCCTCGGGAAAGGTAGCTCCCGGGTCGACCTTCAAGTGCGCTGGGATGTGTGGATCGTCGAGGACGAAGAAGAGAAGCAGATCGGGACGATAGCTTGCTCCCACACGGACGGGATTTGCGGTGGGGGAGCCTACGTGCTCGCCGGGGACTCGGGGATTCTCGATGCGATGGTAGCTTCGTTTCGGGTGGTGCTTGAGGATGCGTCGGTGAGAGAGCCGAAACGTATTTGTGCCCATCCTGCACAAGTTGAAGGTTCGCCGACTGTGGTCGATGGCACAGCCATCTGTTCGGCTGGCACGTACCAGCTTGGGAGCTTGGTATTCGATGTTCCCGAAGGAGTGGTGTTCCACATCGTTTTCGTCGGAGGTGGGGGGGCGCTCTTTAAGTTCGGCCCCTGTGCAGACGAAGCCAACTTCAGAAACATCGTCGAGCGAAGCTTCGCTACTCTGGTCATTATGGAAGGGGAGTTTATCATAATCGTCTACGACGGCGGGGTCTACGGGGACTCTGATGGCCCTCCCATTTACACCTATCGCACCGACGGTACGGCGATTACCTGCAACGTCCCTACCCTGGAGCAGATTCGAGTAATCGCTCGTTCGCTGCGGAGCGCCGAGGCCGGCGAGTGACGGAACAACTTGACAGAATGGCGCGCTCCCGCGCGAATGGGCTAACTAGTCACTGGAATTCGCCATAAGGGCTGTGAGTGGCGCCCCACGTGGACGTCCCTCGAGAAGTCGAGATAGCTACCACAGCGTCGCGGCCAGTTCGAAAGTTCGCAGTACAGTCCCGTTCGGCGTGCCAATTTCCCTTCCGAGACGACACGGGACCGCTTCGCAACCCTCTAAACTGCCGCCAGTACGGGATAACCCTCGGGAGGGACCTCATGCCGGCGCTGGATGGAGTACGAATCCTCGATATGACGCAGTACGAGGCGGGGACCTCGTGTACGCAGGCCCTGGCCTGGCTCGGCGCGGATGTCGTGAAGATCGAGCGGCCGGGCGTGGGCGATCCCGGACGCGGCGTCTACAGCGGCCAGGACAACTCCGCGTACTTCCTCAACTGGAACAGCAACAAGCGCAGCCTCGCGCTCAACCTGCAGGACCCGCGCGGGCGGGAGGTTCTCCTTCGCCTGGCGCCGCACTACGACGTGTTCGTGGAGAACTACGGGCCGGGCGTGATGGAGAAGCTGGACCTCGGCTACGAGGTGATGAAGGCGGCGAACCCGGCGATCATCTACGCACGCATCAAGGGGTTCGGCCTGTCCGGTCCGTACTCGAACTACAAGTGCTTCGACATGATCGCGCAGGCGGCAGGCGGCTCCGTTGCGGTGACGGGCGAACCGGACGGGCCACCCCTGCGCCCAGGCATCACCGTGGGTGACTCGGGGACGGGGGTGCAGATGGCGCTCACCATCCTCGCGGCCTACATCCAGCGGCTGCGCACGGGCGAGGGACAGGCTCTCGAGATCTCGATGCAGGAGGCGATGACCTACTGGCTGCGGACGGCCATCTCGAGCGGGGCGGACTGGGGGCGCAAGGCGGCCCCGCGCACGGGCAGTGGCGCGACGGCTACGTCGAGGCTGTACCCGTGCGCTCCCGGCGGGCCGAACGACTACGTGATCCTGCTGCTCGTGACGCCGCGGATGTGGGACGCCTTCTGCGACGCCATCGAGCGGCCGGACCTCCGGGACGATCCGCGCTTCGCAACGGCAACAGCCCGACGCGAGCACAGCGATGCGCTCTACGAGGAGATCGCGGCGTGGACATCCCAGCGGGAGAAGCGGGACGTGATGCGCATCCTCGGGGAGGCGGGAGCGCCCTGCGGGGCCGTGCTGGACACGCAGGATATCTACGAAGACCCGCACCTGAACGCGCGCGGCTTCGTGAAGACGGTCGAGCACGAGGTGCTGGGCGAGGTGAAGCTACTGGGCTGGCCGCCGCGGATGTCGGCGAGCGAGGTGCCGCTCGTGGCCTCGCCGCTGCTGGGCCAGCACACCCGCGAGGTGCTGACGGAGGAGCTCGGCGCGAGCGACGAGGAGCTCGCAGAGCTCGCGCAGGCGGGCGTGATCGGCTGAGTGGCGCGGGATAGGGAGGGCATACCCCCCCCGGGCACAGCAATGGACTTGCTAGTGCTATCTTTGGTACAGATTGCCCAGTGAGGCACTTTCTACCATTTAGGTATCGAGGTGGCACATGGAACAGACGGCGACAAAGGTGGACCGGCACGGTCGAGTCGTCATCCCGGTTGAGTACCGGCGCGCCCTCGGCCTAAACGAAGGAGACCCTGTAGTGCTGCAACTGGGCGATGGCGTCGTGCGCCTTCTCTCTCGGGCTGAGGCCATCAGGCAGGCTCAGGATCTGGTCACGAGGCACACAGGGGGAAAGCGGTCGCTGGTTGAAGAGTTGATCGCCGAACGGCGCGCTGAAGCCGCTCGTGAATAGCTGGATTCTGGACGCATCTGCACTCCTGACGCTCCTCAATCGAGAATCGGGGCATGAATGCGTGGCCGAGGCGCTCGCGACAGGTTCCTTGATGAGCGCAGTGAATCTCTCCGAAGTCGTCGCGAAGCTCGCCGGCGTCGGCATGACAGAGGCTGAGATTCGAGGGGCCATCGAACCCTGGGGGCTAGAGTTCCCCGACTTCGACGACACGGGGGCCTTCTCCGCTGGCCTGCTGCGACCCGCAAGCCGGCGAGCTGGCCTCTCGCTGGGTGATCGCGCGTGCCTCGCATTAGGGCGGGAGCGCAATCTGCCAGTGCTCACGGCCGACCAAGCCTGGAGCACTATCGACCTCGGTTCGGGTATCGAGGTCGTGCTTCTGCGCTAGGGAGCTGCTCCCGCCCGCGCGTGGAACGCCGCCCGGCATCCTTGACAGCGCGGGAAGGGGAGCCATACGCTCGCCACAGCTTTTTTCGTCCAGGTGCCCGTCCCGGGAGAATAGGGAAGGCGGTGAAAATCCGCCGCGGTAGCGCCACTGTAAGCGGGATTTGGGGCTGAAGCCCACTGTCGGTTCGCCGATGGGAAGGGCCCAGTATTACAACCCACCCGCAAGCCAGGAGACCTGCCTGGACGAGGGTAACGATCTCTCCGCCTAAGAGAGAGGTTCCCTCGATCTGCGGGTTCTGATCCGGATAGATCGACAACCGACCTCCAGCGGAGTACCGCTGGGGGTTTTCCTTGCAGGCCGTCGGACTCACCACGCTGCGCGGCTATCGCCAGATGGGCATCACGGCCCGGCTGGCGATCGGCGGCTCGATCCTGCTGCTGCTGGTGATCGCGGTCGGTCTCGTCTCGTTAAGCCTTGGCCCGCTCGACATCCCCGTCAGTCACGTCGCCTGGGTTGGGCTGTCCGCCATGGGCTTCGGCACGCCCGAGTTCGGGCGCACCGAGCAGCTCGTGATCGAGCAGATCCGGCTGCCCCGGATCATCGTCGGCGCCGCAGTGGGGATGGCGCTGGGGGTGGCGGGGGCGACGATGCAGGGACTGTTCCGCAACCCCATGGCCGACCCCGGCATCATCGGCGTCTCCGCGGGCGGGGCGCTCGGGGCGGTGGTGGCCATCGCCGCGGGATTGACGGGGCTCTTCTTCTTCGCGCTCCCGGTCTTCGCCTTCGTGGGCGCGGTCGCCGCCGCGTTCCTGGTCTACGGCATCGCCGTGGCCGGCGGGCACTTCTCGATGGCGACGCTGCTGCTCGCGGGGGTTGCGGTGAACGCGTTCCTGGGCGCGATCGTCTCCGCCATCATCATCCTCCTGCCCGACAACGAGGCGCTCCGCGAGATCCTGTTCTGGCTCGCCGGGGGGCTCGACTCCCGCTCCTGGGAACACGTGCGCATCGCCGGACCCCTGATCCTGGGGAGCACGGTCGTGCTCCTCCTGCTGGCCCGCGACCTGAACCTGCTGATGCTGGGCGACGACGAGGCCCGCTCGATGGGCGTGCGCGTGGGCGTGACGCGCCTGGTCCTGCTCGGGACCGCGGCGCTGGCCACGGGAGCGGCCGTGGCCGTGAGCGGAACCATCGCGTTTGTCGGGCTGGTCGTGCCCCACGTCCTGCGGCTGGTCCTCGGCCCCGACAACCGCGTGCTTATCCCAATGAGCGCCCTTGGGGGCGCCGTCTTCGTGGTGCTGGCCGACACCGTCGCGCGGACGATCATCGAACCAGCCGAGTTTCGGGTCGGCATCCTCACGGCCTTCGTGGGAGCGCCGTTCTTCATCCTCCTCCTCCTCAAGAACAAACGTCAGGTGTACGCCCTATGAGCGGCCATCTGCCGGAAGGAAACGGCGTGTCCCTTCTTCGAGTCCGTACCTTCATGGCGCCTCTGGTCCTGTTGTTGGTGGGGCTGGCGCTTGCGGCGTGCTCGTCGGACGAGCCGACGGTTGCGGCCACGCCCGCGGCCACAGCTACGGCAACGGCTGCCCCCACGGAGACCCCTGCCGAGGCCCCCACTGAGGCACCCGCGGCAACGCCGACGACAGCCCCAACGGCCACCGCCACCCCGGAGCCGACGCCAGCGACTCGCTCGCTTGAGGGCGTGCCCGGGATCGTCGATCCGACGAACTCCGGCTGGCCCCGGGAAGTCGAGGGGCTGAACGGGATCGTCAGTATCCCGGCCAAGCCGCTGCGCATCATCACGGCCTCGGTAGGCCACGACGAGATGACGCTCGCGATCGTGCCGAACGAGCGCCTCGTGGCCGTCGGGGGCGCCACGAAGAACGAGACATACTCGAACGTGGCCGCACTGGTGCAAGAGAAGGCGGAGATTTCGCGCGACCCGGAGCTGATCATCGCCCAGTCGCCGGACGTGATCGTCACCAGCCCGTTCTTCCCGATCGAGCTGGTCGAAGCCCTGCAGCGGGCGGGCATTCCCGTTATCCAGACGGAGCTGGAGCAGGGCCCCGAGTCGCGCATCGAGGCCATCCTGCTGATGGGATACATCTACGGGGAGGAGGAACGCGCCTTCGAATTCGCCGATGAGGTCCAGGCCAGATACGAAGCGCTCGTCGGGGTGACCAGCGCCAAGGAGCCGAAGCCTCGCGTCCTTGCCCTCACGCAGTACTCGGACACGCTCTGGGTTGCGGGCGGGGGTTCGTCCGAGGGCGGCGTCATCACGGCCGCCGGTGGTCTGAACGCCGCCGAAGACGCGGGCATCAGCAGCAACCGGACGACCAGCCTCGAGGGAGTAATCGCCATGGCCCCGGACATCATCATCATTCCCCAGCCGGTGGCGTTCGGCGCGGAGGAGTTCCGGCAGAGCTTGCTGGAGACCGAAGCGCTCGCGGAGGTGCCGGCGATCAAGAGTGGGGCCGTCTTTGTCGTGGAGAGCAGGCACTTCACCACGCTCTCCTACTGGAACATTCGCGGGGCCGAGGACCTGGCGCGCATGCTGTGGCCGGATGACTTCCCCAATCCCCCCGCGGAATCGTTCAGCGTGGCCGAGTAGATGACCATGCACGGCGGTGGCGCCCCGGCGGTTGATGCGCGAGCGCTCTCCTTCAGCGTCGAGGCGAAGGCGCTGCTGGACCACGTCGACATGCGCGCCGAGCGGGGGCAGTTCGTCGGCCTGATCGGGGCCAATGGCGCGGGCAAGTCGACCCTGCTCCGGGCCCTCTCGGGGGTGCTCCGTTACCAGGAGGGGGCGGTCTCGCTGGAAGGCTCCGACCTGGAGTCGATGCCAGCCAGGGACGTCGCGGCGACGCTCGCACTCGTTCCGCAGATCGCGCCCTACACGCAGGGCTTCACGGCCTTCGAGCTGGTGGTCATGGGTCGCTACCCCCACCTGGGACGCTTCCAGGTGGAGGGAGAGGCCGACGACCGCATCGCGCGGGAGGCGATGCGGCGGACCGAGACGGAGCAATTCGCGGCGAGAACGCTGGACACGCTCTCGGGCGGGGAGCGCCAGCGCGTGTTCCTGGCGCGCGCCCTGGCGCAGCAGCCACGCGTGCTGCTGCTGGACGAGCCGACCTCGAACCTCGACATCCTGCACCAGCTCAAGATCCTCGGGCTGGTGCGGCAGCTTGTGGACGACGGTCTGACCGCCATCGCCGCCATCCACGACCTGAACCTGGCGGCCCGCTACTGCGACCGGTTGGTCCTGCTGAGCAACGGCAAGGTGGTCACCGAGGGGGCGCCGGAAGAGGTGCTGGCGCCGGAGACGATCGAGTCGGCCTTCGGCGTGCGGTCCGCCGTGTACCGCGACCCGGTGACGGGCGCGCTGGCGATCAGCCTGATTGGGCCGGCGGGCGAGCCACTGCCGACGGATTCGGGCGAGGTCGTCCCCGCTGTCAATCGAGCGGGGAACGGCCACAGCGTCGCCAGCAGGAACGGCGTGACCAGTGCCATCCGAAGATGACGCGGTAAACAAGCGCTCGTCCGAGCAGGGGATCAAGGCCCAGCGCGGCGTCGATTAATAGGGATGTCGATCGAGGACGTGGTGGCAGCCATCGGACCGGTGGACCCGGTCGCGCGGGAGGCCGCGCGGCTGAGGCAGGCCCGCCTGACGAAGCCACCGGGGAGCCTCGGGCGTCTGGAGGAGCTGTCGCTACAGGTGGCAGCGATCCAGGGGACCGAGTGCCCGGTCGTACGAGGGAAAGCGGTCGTGGTGGCAGCCGGGGACCACGGGGTGGTCGCCCAGGGAGTCACGGGGTACCCGCAGGAGGTTACTGCGCAGATGGTGCTGAACTTCCTGGGGGCCAGGGCAGCCGTCAGCGTGATGGCGCGGCACGCGAGGGTGCGGCTGGTAGTTGTCGATGCCGGCGTAGCCACACCGCTGCCACCGCACCCGGAGCTCCGCGCGCTGGGCATCGGGCTTGGCACGGCGGACATGACGCAGGGGCCGGCCATGTCGCGGGAGCAGGCGGAAGCCTGCGTGCTGGCGGGTGTGGCAATCGCCCGTGAGTTGACGGAGGACGGGACAGCCGTGGTGGGGACGGGGGACATGGGCATCGGGAACACGACGGCCTCGAGCGCCATCACGGCGGCGGTCACGGGCAGGCAAGCGCGCCAGACGACGGGGCGGGGCACGGGCCGGAACGACGAGGAGCTGGGGCGGAAGGTGGAGGTTGTGGAGCGGGCGCTGGAGGTGAACCGGCCAGAGCCCGACGACGGCCTGGACGTGCTCGCGAAGGTGGGCGGCTTCGAGATCGGCGTGCTGGTGGGGGTGGTCCTGGGCGGAGCGCTGGCGCGCCGGGTGGTGGTGCTCGACCGGTTCATCTCGGGGGCGGCCGGGCTCGTCGCCCACAGCCTCTGCCCGACGGTCGCCGACTACCTCGTGGCCTCGCACCTCTCCGCCGAGACGGGGCACCGGGTCGTGCTCTCGCACCTGGGGCTGAGTCCGCTGCTGGACCTGGGGATGCGGCTGGGGGAGGGCACGGGGGCGGTGCTGGCCATGGGGCTGGTCGAGGCGGCAGCCGCATGCCTGACGGAGATGGCGACGTTCGACGAGGCCGGCGTCTCCGACGCTGGTCCCGGGAGCTGAGGCGAGGGGTCGGGGTGACAAGCCTGCGGCTGGCGATCGGCTTCCTGACGGTGCTCCCCGTTGCGCCGGCGGGAGAGGCGCGGATGGGTCCGGCGCGGGCATGGTTCCCGCTGGTGGGGCTGGGGCTGGGCGGCATCCTGGTCGGGCTCGACGTGGCGGCGCGGGAAGCGCTGCCGCCGCTGGTAGTAGGGGCGATCCTCTTGGCGGCGCTGCTGGCGCTGACGCGGGCGATCCACACCGAGGGCTTCCTCGACTGCTGCGACGGGTTGTTCGGTGGCTACACCCGCGAGGACCGGCTGCGGATCCTGCGGGATAAACACGTGGGCGCATTCGCGGTGATCGGCGGGGCAGCCCTGCTGCTGCTGAAGTGGAGCGCCCTCGCAGGCATCCCGGACGAAGCTCGCACCGGACTGCTGCTCGTGTTCCCGTGCCTGTCGGCAGCGGACGATGCGTACTTCATGGCCGCCGGCCTGCCGCTGAACCTCAAGACGCTCAGCCAGGACGGCGCGGGGCGCTAGCGCTCCGGGCCTATCACCCAGTACACGAGCGCCGTGTCGAGCCCAGGACAGCGCCGGCCATGCCTGCACGGGAACGCAGCCCCCTTGGCGCGCGAAAACGCCCCCGATCGCGCCGGAGCGCTGCCGGCCGGGGGTCTCCAGAACCAAATTTGTCAGCTTGCTCACACTTTAGGGGGTGGCGAGTCAACCGCAGGCGTCTCAAGTAGTACATACTGCACATCGCACCAATTGTGGGAGCAGCCGGTGTCTACACAAATAGCTGATGCAACGCAAGAGACGGGAAGCGATAGCTTTTCCTGGGAAGCCTCGCCACCCCCTGAGCTAGCTGAGTGGGTGGTGCAATTAGTGAACGCCGTGGTGAAGGGCGTGGAGCGGCAGATCACTCCCTCCGGCCTCATCAGCATGGAATTCGCGGTTCTGAAGTCATTCATGGAGAAGAACGAGTGGACCGTGACGCAGCTGGCGGACGTGCTGCCTGCCGACGCACCGCGGATTAGCCGCCTGGTAACGAAGCTCGTTGAACGCGGGCTCCTGCGGCGGCGGCGGCGAACCGATGATCGCCGCGTCGTCCTGCTGCGGTTGACGAAGCAGGGGACGGATCTCACGGAAGAACTCTGCAAGCGGGTGCACCAGCACGAGGCCAAGCTCCTGGCGGGCGTAAGCGCTGAGGAGATGGACCTGGTCCGTTCCGTCACCGCCAAGATCCTCGCCAACCGTACGTCCGTGGAGCAGTCGCAGACTGGCTAGAACGCCCAGCCCACCACTATCTGCCCGATGACCCCCGGAGATTCCCCTTCAACGGAAGAGGTCAGTTCCGGTTCGCCCCTTTGCTTGTCTGAACGATTGTTAAGCTGAATACTGGCACAAACATGTCAGCCGAGTATCACGGGGCGTTGCGACATGGACCAACAAGCAGGGGCCAATCAGTCCCCCCAGGAGCGGGGAACGCACTTTGACTTCGAGGGCTGGGTGGCCGGACTGGCGCGCGCGCTTGTGTCGGGCATCGAACGGCAGACGACGGCGCACGGCCTCACCGCGATCGAGTTCACCCTGCTGAGGGTATTCCTGGAGAAGCACGAGCGAACGTTCTCGCAACTCGCGGACGCGCTTCCCGTCGACAGGGAGCGCCTGGTGCAGTTGGTGGGGAAGCTGGTCGACCGCGGCCTGCTGCACCGGCGAGGCGGGGCGGCCGACCACCGCGCCGTGTTGCTGGCGCTGACGGAGGGGGGCAGGGAACTCGCATGGAGACTCAGTCCGCGTGTGCAGGCGGAGGGCTCAAGGCTGCTTGAGGGCGTGAGCCAGGAGGAGATGGACACCCTGTCGTCGGTTGTCTCCAGGATCGTCGCCAACCACGCCGCCCTCGAGCAGTCGTGACCTCGGTAGCCAGGTAGGGCTCAGGGGGAGCAAAGTCCACGGCCTCTGCGGGTGAACACGCCGGAGCGCCGTTGGGCAAAGGCTGGTGGGCGATACTGGACTCGAACCAGTGGCCTCGTCGGTGTGAACGACGCGCTCTAACCATCTGAGCTAACCGCCCCAACCCTCTGAGTCTAGGGCGGAGGCGCCTCATCCGCCACTGTCCGGCGGGGTGCAATTTGAAGGGGAGCGAGCGCCGGAAGATAATGGGCAGAGGAGCCGAAGTGGCGGAACAGGCAGACGCGCTACGTTCAGGGCGTAGTGTCCCTTGTGGGCGTGTGAGTTCAAATCTCACCTTCGGCACCAAACGACATGTGCGCCAGTAGCTCAGTGGATAGAGCGCTACCCTGCGGAGGTAGAGGTCAGAGGTTCGAATCCTCTCTGGCGTACCAGTTCCCCAGTCCCCTGTACTGCCCCGGCCTGCAAGCGCGCAGCTAGCGCTCAGGCGGCGACGCCGCCCGCTCCAGGGCCACCGCCTCGGCCATGCGGGCGGCCGCGGCGGTGGCGAAAGGCTCGTCGCCACGCTCAAGCATGGCGCGCACGCGCTCGCAGGCCGCGACCGCGCCTTCGATGAGTTCCCGCGGGTAGGCGAGCGCCACCTGGTGTTCGGCGAACTCATCCTCGTCGAGTATGTGGACGGTGCCCGAGCGATCGCGGACGACATCGAGATCCAGATCGATCATCGTGACCCTGCCCTCGCCCCAAACGGCGGCGGTGCAGATGTCGACGTAGACCTCGGGCTCCCCGGATGCGCGCCACATGACCGCCCACCACTCCCTGCTGATGAGCCCGAGGTTGAGCGTCTCAAAGGTGATGGGAGGGTCGTCGCCGCGCTGCGCGGGGGTGCCGGCAGGGGCCCAGCGCCAGGTACCGTATTCGTCTTCGGCGAGCCAGGAGAGTTCGTACTGCCAGTGCTTCCGGTCGGGGTACTTGCGGAAGTCGACGAGGACGCGGTCGGGGGGCATGGGGTCAGCGCTCGAATTCCGAGCGCCTCTCGAAGAGATCGAAGGATGCCCAACATGCCTTCGCAAGGTGGCTCCCAACGGGAGGGAAGCCCGCCTGAACGACCTTCTTCCCACGCAGGTCCAGGAACTCGACGACGGGCACGAAATCGCTGTCGGACGAGACGAGGACCGCAATGTCGTACGCGTCTTCCCATGCCAGACGGATCATGTCGGTCACAATGGCGGTATCGACACCCTTCTCCTGGGTCCGGGCAAGGCTGGCGCCGCAGCTTGGACACTCAACAATCGACCGGTGACAGGAAGGGCAGCTTGGCGGGTTCTTGGGGCGCCGTTCCTTGAAGTTGACTTGCACACCGGGCTGCCGGTCGAGTCAAGTCGTTGCCCAGTTAGCAAGCGGTTTGTCCCGATCGGACGCAGTACTGAACGAGCCGTAGACGTGCGTGCCTTCATAGGAGCCCATCGTCTGACAGATCTCCCCCGCTCGATGCACTAGCCAACCGGGCAGGACTTCCCAGTCGAAGTTGAACCGCCCACCCACCGCACTCCGCATGGTGAGTTGGAGATTCCAGAAGTCGCTGAACACCCGCACTCGATTGCCAGCCGCGCGAACAGCCTGTTCCGGCTCGATGGTCATGCAGGTCTCCCGTCGTTAAAGAATTCAGGGGCCATGAGCGCTTGCTCAGGCCCCTGGGGCGATGATGGTCGGCGGGCTCATCCAGCTGACCTGGAGCTAACCGCCGACGGGCTTTGATGCATCGATTGTCCGCGACGCCCGCCCTAGGCGTCAAGACGAACCTTGGTCGGCTATGCGCCCTGGAACTCGAAGTCGGGCTCGTGGCCGAGGTAGAGCTTGCCGATGGTCTCGTACAGCGGATGCGCGACCCAGCGGTGGGAGGCGCAGCCGTGCGAGTCGCGGAGCTTGCGCTCCAGCGGGCTGTACATGCGGGCGCCGGTCGTGCCGGCGGTGTTGTGGATGCTGTCGACGGCATGCATGCAGGCGTTGGCGGCGAAGGTGCAGGCGAGCCGCGCCTTCTTCGTGATTTCCGCGCTGGGGTGCTCGGCGCCGGCGTGGAGCTCGTCCTCGACCTCGCGCATGGACTCCATCACGAAGGCGCGGGCGGCCTGAACGGTCGCCTCGGCCTCGGCCGTGCGGTACTGGGCAACCGGGCGGTCGCGGAGGGTGCCGCTGGAGAGCATGGGAACCTTGTTCTGGGCGAGGTCCTCGAACACATTGAGCGCGCCGCGCCCGACGCCCAGGGCCACTGCCGCCTTGTTGTAGGAGAGGCGCAGGGGCACGGGGATGCGGAACACGGGGTTCGGGTAGTGGGCCGGAAGCGATACGAGCTGCACGTCCCGCCACTTCTTCTCGATGATGGAGCCATCGCACTTGACGTCGTGGCTCCCGGAACCGCGCAGACCGGCGACGTCCCAGGTGTCGACGATCTCGAACTGGGACTTGTTGACGAAGAACATCTTCATCTGGGGCATGCCCGTGGCCTCGTCCATGATCGGGCCCTCGGCGTCTTCGCTGGCGAAGACGGGGCAGCCCATGAAGGCCCACTCGACCTGGTGGCAACCGCTCTGGAAGGTGGTCTGGCCCCAGATCTTGAAGTCGCCGTTGGGCTGCTCGACGGCCTTGCCGGGAATGGTGCCGGGGCCGCCGCCACCGCACATGATGACGCGCGGGTTATCGAGGTAGACCTCCTTGGCGAGGTCCTTGTCCATGCCGCCGGCGGCCATGGCGTTGATCTCGGAGCCGATCATCACGTTCCAGCCGACGGAGGCGTCGATGGCGGCGATCGCTTCGAGGACCTCGATGGTCTCCATGGAGCTGGCATCCTCACCACCGAGCTCAGGCGGGAGGGTGAAGCGGAAGATGCCCTCGTTGATGAGGACATCGACCGTTTCGTCGGGCAGACGGCGCAGCTTCTGGGCCTCGTCGCCGCCTTCGCGGATAACCTGGGTGAGCTGGTGGACGCGCTCGAGTGCGGTACCTTCGAGCGTCGTTGGGGCTACTGCCACTGGGGCCTCCATGGGGTTTGAAATGTGTCTGCGATAGAGCCGGTTGAGTATACCGCCCTCCGCTGCCACGGTCAGGCTCGGGGCCGAAGGGACCGTACCGGTTGACGCAGCGCACCACCACGCCTAGCTTGGGAGGTGCATATTCCGAAACGGAATTTGCCGCCGGGGGGGCCGAAAGGCTGAGATCCGCGAGGACCACCCCAGGAACCTGATCTCGGTAATGCGAGCGTAGGGAAGCGGCGTGAAGGCAAGAGCACCGGCAGCCAGCACCAGCGAGGCGCACCAGCGCCAAGCGGAGGCGCGCCTGCCGGGCACGGACTCGGCAAAGAGACGCTGAGCCGGGCCGCGGCCTCATCCCTCCTCCTTCTCCTCGAACCGATCGGGCGCCTCCGGCAGCGCAAGGAGGCCGCGCATGATCGTGGAATTGCAGTGCCTGGCGAGTCCCGCCGGCACCCCTGACGACCCCTACCGGCACATCGACGCCGCCATCGCCGTGGTGCAGGGCTCGGGGCTGAAGTACGAGGTAGGCGCCCTGGGCACGACCGTGGAGGGCGAGCCCGACGAGGTCTGGCCACTGATGCGGCAGGTGCACGAGGCCTGCCTCAATGCCGGGGCGGACGGCCTCGTGACCGTGATCAAGGTCGAGCAGGCGTCCCGCGTCGACGGTCCGACCATCGACAGCCTGACCGGGAAATTCCGCGAGGCAGACGATGGCCGCTAAAGCGCCGTCCGCAACGGCGGCGCCGTCCATCCAGCGCGCACGCCCCGCGCGAAGCGGGCGGTTGCTGGGACGGGCGGCCGGCGCGGCCTGGCAGTACGCGCCCGCGCTCGTGCTGCTGGTGGCGCTCGTGGGGCTGTGGGAGCTGATGGTCGAGGTGCTCGACACCCGCCCGTACATCCTGCCCGCGCCGAGCGCCATCTGGGACGCATTCATCGACAAGGGCCACCTGCTGCCGAACCACATCCAGGCCACCGCCACGGAGGCGGTCCTTGGGCTGCTGGCGGCCGCGGTGGGCGGTGTGACGCTGGCCGTGCTGATCTCGAGCATCCCGCTCGCCCAACGGGTGCTCTACCCGATCATCGTCACGTCGCAGACGGTCCCGGCGATCGTGCTGGCGCCGCTGCTCATCGTCTGGGTAGGCATCGGACTCGAGTCGAAGCTCATCGTCGTCGCGCTGGTCGGGTTCTTCCCGATCGTCGTGAGCACGGTCGATGGGCTCGCCTCCGCCGACCGGGACATGGTGGCGCTCGTTCGCAGCATGGGCGCCAACCGGCTGGAGGAGATGCGCCACGTGCTCATCCCCTCGGCGATTCCCGGGTTCTTCGCGGGGCTGAAAATCGCTGCCGCCTACTCCGTCATCGGAGCGGTCATCGCCGAGTGGGTGGCGGCCAAGGAGGGGCTGGGCATCTTCATCATCCGCTCCCAGGCCTCCTTCCGCATCGACCAGATATTCGTAGCCATCGCAGTCATCGCGCTGCTCAGCATCACCCTCTTCGTGGCGGTGCACCTGATGGCGAGGCTCGCCTCGCCCTGGAAATACGCCAACGACCAAGGAGAGAACGGCTCATGAAATTCCTGAACGGACGGTACCTGCTCATCCCCCTGCTGCTGGTGGCAGTGGGGCTCGTGTTCGCCGCGTGCGGCGACGACGAACCGGACGAGGTCCAGAGCGTCACCTTCATGCTCGACTGGACGCCGAACACAAACCACGCCGGCATCTACATCGCGAAGGCCAAGGGTTGGTACGAGGAGGCCGGTCTCGATGTCGAGATCGTCGAGCCCGGCGCGGGCGGAGTACCCCAGACGGTCGCCTCTGGAGCGGCGCACTTCGGCATCTCCGTGCAGGAGGTGGTGATCCCCGCGCGCGAGCAGGACGTTCCCGTCGTCTCGATTGCGGCCGTAATCGAGCACAACACCTCGAGCCTGATCGCCCTCGGCGACGAAGGCATCTCGCGCCCGGGCGACCTCGCCGGGAAGACCTACGGCGGTTGGGGCGGCCCGCTTGAGACGGCCCTGATCTCCAAGCTCGTCTCCTGCGACGGCGGCGACCCCGACACCGTCGAGTACGCCATCATCGGTAACGTCGACTACATCGTCGGCATGGAGCAGGACGACTACGACTTCGTCTGGATCTTCGACGCCTGGGACGGCATTCGCTACACCGAGGTGCTGGGCCGGGACGTGTCGTTCGTCCGCTTCATCGACCACACCGACTGCATCCCCGACTGGTACACGCCCGTCATCATCACGAGCGAGTCGCTGATCGCGGATGACCCCGACCTAATCGAGGCCTTCATGGAGGCGACCGCGCGCGGTTACCGTTACGCCATCGAGAACCCCGACGAGGCCGCCACGATTCTCCTGGAAGCGGCGCCTGAGCTCGACGAGGCGCTGGTGCGCGCGAGCGCGGCCTATCTGGCCAGCCGGTACACATCGGACGCCGACAACTGGGGTCGCCAGGAGCTCGACGTCTGGACCCGCTTCGAGAGCTTCCTGCGTGAGGCGGGGCTGACCGAGTCGGCGATCGACGTGGAGGACGCCTTCACGAACGACTTCCTCCCGTAGGAGGGGCGATGACCGAAGCAGCCGTCGCCATACGCGGGCTGCGGCACACGTTTCCGGGAACCCGCCCCGTCGAAGTGCTCGACGGGGTGGACCTGGAGGCGGCGCCGGGGGCCTTCGTGAGCCTCGTGGGGCCGAGCGGCTGCGGCAAGAGCACGCTGCTGCAGGTGCTTGCGGGGCTGCTCGCGCCCGACACGGGAGACTCGCTGATCGAGGGGCGCTCGACGGTGGGCGAGCCGGGTCTGGCGGCCTATATGCCGCAGAAGGACCTGCTGCTGCCCTGGCGGAAGGCGATCGGCAACGCTGTGCTGGGCGCGGAGATCGCGGGCACGGAGAAGGGGGAGGCGCGGGCGCAGGCGCTCTCGCTCTTCGAGCGTTTCGGGCTGGAGGGCTTCGAGGAGAGCTGGCCCTCGCAACTGAGCGGGGGAATGCGCCAGCGGCTGGCGCTGCTGCGCACGTTCCTGGTGCCGAGGCACGTGCTCCTCCTGGACGAACCGTTCGGCGCGCTCGACGCCATCACGCGTCGGGAGATGCACCAGTGGCTGCAGGAGGTCTGGGCGAGCGACGCGCGCACGGTCCTTTTCGTGACGCACGACGTGGAGGAGGCGCTCATCCTCTCGGATGAGGTCTACGTGATGACGCCGCGACCGGCGCGGATCGCCGCGAGGCTCACGATCAACTACCCCCGCCCGCGTCTCCCATCCATCGTGACCGAGCCACAGTTCGTGGCGGACAAGGCGCGTCTGCTGGCGGCCCTGGACAGGGGCGGCACGGGTTAGGGCCGAGGGGGAGGATGTCGTCAGATCTCTCGATTCGCAGGCTTCGGCGAACTCCAATGCTTTTTCGATAAGGCAGCATTCTTCGTAGTCATGATCTGAGTAGCGCACTCGGTGAAGCGGCTTGACACGATCGCGCACTAGCGTGGCAAAGAACCCCTCACCTTCAAGCTCGGGAACACGCCTGTCGTCGGGAATGAACACGAATAGCTTCCGTGCCACATCCTGCTGCCCAACATGCAGGGCGAGTTCAAACCTCGCTCCTCGCTGTTCTACGTTCCGTTCGATGAGAACGACCGTACCATCGCAGGCATCGAAGAGATGCGGCTCGAGAAAAGGTTCGTCCGCGAACACCACTTCGGCTACGTATGGAACTGCATTGAGTGCATGCCGGATCTGCTCGCGCTTGGTGCGCTTTGGGAAACCTAGTGCTTCTACTTGCTCGGACCGCCCCGTATCTCCACCGTGAACCATCACTCGAAGCTGAATGGCGTCACGGCGGGCGATCTGGTCTCGTTGCCAGTCCGCGAGGGAGCCAGCAGCCTCACCCTCCAAGCCCCGGAGACTCACCGGTCGACGAACAGCTGGCTCGCGACGTCCCGGCCGCGATCGGTGATATAGAGACCACGCGGAGCAGCTGTAGCCCAACCAGCGCGGACCACACGTAGGACCGCTCGGAGGTCGTCGTAATCCTCGACCAAGTCTGTGACCTCGGTCCCTGGGATAAAGGTACAGTCGCTGATCTTCCAGAGGAGACCACGGGCGAGGCCCTCCATCACAGCAGCCGCATCTCGATGCCTAGGCGACTCGTCGTCAAGTATTACAGGGGGCGACCAGGACGCGTCAATCCACGCGCTTAGGGTCGGATAGTGGAAGCCTTCATCACCACGGTCAATGTACAAATGCTCAGGGAGCCCGTAGCGAACTGACTCCCCCTTCTCTTGACCTGTCCCTTCGGCAAACATCACAACTTTCTTGCGCAAGAATGCAGGCAACTCACTCCTTTCGTCCATTCCGGAGAGAATTGAGTGGCCCCAGTCATCTTGACGCGAAAAACGATCTTCTACAAAGTACCGGAATACTCGAGGCCGAGGCCGATTAGAGTCGTACCGTAGATCGGGATTCTGGCTACGGAGCGCCATCTGCGTCACCTCCTTCTGTCGCTTCTTGACTGGCGGCTTCGGCCCAAGTCTTTCCCTCTTCTATGGCAGTAGCAAGCGCATTTTCAACCTCAGACTGTAAGCCATCCTTGCCAAACTGACCTGCCCACGCGACCGCCTGTCGAGCCAAGAGTTCGGCAGTACCAATCAAGTCCACACCAGAAAGCATGTAGTATGCAATCGGTTTCCTAGTACCACCGACTAGCTCGCCATCCATATCGTACAAAGGCATGTTGTGAAGATCGTCAAGATGACCCCATCGGGAGTCGCAATAACGCTTGACTGGTCCCAGAGGACCAAGCTGGCGTCGGCTGCAAGTATGGCCTCGCCAATCTCGTTACGGGTGCTTTCAGCTTCATCAGACACGTTGGCAGGGCAGCACGCACCCCCACGCCACAGGGGTAGACTGCCAGCACTTTCCGCTGGCGGGGGCGCGCGATGATTACGTGGACGGTGGGGTTGACGGCGCGGCCGGGGCGGGAGAACAGCTTCATCGCAATCGCGAACGAGCTGACCGAGACCTCGAACCGGGTCGACGAGGGCTGCGACATCTACATCTGCCTGCAGAACCTGGCCGACCCGCGCGACTTCCTCTGGTACGAGCAGTGGGCGACGATGCCGCTGCTGGAGCGCCACGTCGAGCGCATCCAGCCGATGCTGGCGGGCGGTCCGGAGGGCCCCGAGGGCTCGCGGCTGTGGACGGCCATCCAGCGTCGCGAACAGCTTGGCTACGACCTGCTGCGAAACCACGTCGATCCGGACCGCGACTGGTACGCGGCCTCGATCACGGCGTGGGCGGTGGCGCGGGCGAAGCCGGGGCGGGAGGAGGCGTTGCACGAACTGGCGGTCGAGCTGAGCCGGAGCGGTCAGGAGCGGGAGGGGTGCGACACGCACATCGCGCACCAGCGCGAGGACGACCCGGGGGTCGTCTGCTGGTTTGAGCAGTGGCGTGACCAGGACGAGCTCGACTCGCGCATGGAGGCGCTCATCGAGACTTTCGGGGCGCCGCGTGGCACGGAAGGGGTCGAGGCGATGCCGGCGGGCATCGCGGACGTGATCGAGTCGCTGGATGCCACGCGCTACCGGGTGGTGGCGACGTGAGCGCCCTGCGCCGGGTCGTGCGGGCCTGCGTGCCGTACGAATTGCGGTTGCAGGTGGCGCTGGCGCGGCGTGCATGGCGCGACCGGCAGGCGAAGACGGCGTTCGCCACGCGGTCGAGCGCTGGTCAGCGAGCGGCGTTCGAGCACGGCGCGTACGAGCTTCCGTTCATCGACTACCCCGGGCAGGAACGGCTGGCAGAGGCGAAGCGGCAGAACCAGCGCCTCCTCGGGGACGCCCTCGACGGCACGCTGCTCCAGCCGGGCGAGACGTTCTCGCTCTGGCGGCTGTCGGGCCGGCCCACCGCCGCCGCCGGGTATGCTCCGGCAGCCACCATCAGGAGCGGCGTTCTTACCACCGACATGGGCGGCTCCACCTGCCTTCTCTCGACCGTCGTCTACAACGCCGTGCTGCTTGGGGGGATGGAGGTCGCCGAGCGCCACGCGCACAGCGTCGACACCTACGGCGATGCGCGGTACTTCGAGCTCGGACGAGACGCCACGATCGAGTACGGCTACCGCGACCTGCGCTTTCGGAATCCCTTCTCGTATCCGGTCGTCCTGAACGTGGACGTGAGCGACGAACGGGTACGGGTGACGGTCGGGGCGGACAGCCCCCGCGACTTCACCGTGGAGCTGGCGGTGAGCGAGCCCGTTCGGGAGTCCCCTGCCACCCGCTACGTGTCCGACTTCCATCTGCCACCGGGGAGGGAGGTCGTTGTCGAACCCGGCTACGAAGGACTTCGCACGCGGACGGCCCGCACGATCACCTGGACGGACGGCACGCGGCGCCGGGACGACCTGGGGGAATCCCGTCACCACAGCGCCCCTCGCGTCATCGCGCGGGGGCGGCAGCGACTAGGAGGGCTTCGCAGGGCCGCTCGCGAGTAGAGTCGCAAAGGCCACCGGCATCATCGCGTTCTCGAGCGTGAACGCGAACGGTGTCATCGCGATCAGCGGGAACACCGCAAACGGGTTCATCGCGATCAGCGCCGTGAACGCGATCGGGCTTGTGGCCTTTGCGACCATAAACGCCACCGGCATCATCGCGTTCTCGAGCGTGAACGCGAACGGTGTCATCGCGATCAGCGGGAACACCGCGAACGGGTTCATCGCCATCGGGAAGACCGCCAACGGCACGTACGCGCTTTCGCGGTCGGGCAAGGGGAAGGCGAAGTACATGCTCTCGCCGAACCGGCGGGACGAGGAGGCGGTGCGGCTGTTCAGTCGTTGGGTACCGGCCTCGATGTGGCCGAAGGGGATCGAGGCCGCCTAGGCGCTCTCCACCCGCCCGTAGCGGAAGCAGCTCGTGACGTGGTCGTTCACGAGGCCCGCGGACTGCATGAAGGCGTAGCAGATGGTCGGTCCCACGAAGGAGAAACCGTAGCCCTTGAGCGCCTTGCTCAGGGCGCGCGACTCGTCGGTGTGGGCGGGGAGGTCGGCGAGGGCCTCGAACGAGTTGCCGTGGGGCTCGCCGCCCACGAAGGACCAGAGGAAGGCGTCGAGGGAGCCGTGCTCGGCCTGCACGGCGAGTGTCGCCTGTGCGCTGGCGATGGCGGCGTCGATCTTGGCGCGGTTGCGGATGATGCGGGCGTCGGCGCGGAGCCGGTCGCGGTCGGCATCGTCGTAGGCGGCGACTGTCGCGATATCGAACCCATCGAAGGCGGCGCGGTAGCCCTCGCGACGGTGGAGGACGGTGCGCCACGAGAGTCCCGCCTGGGCCCCTTCAAGCACGAGCAACTCGAACAGGGCACGGTCGCCGTGGGTGGGGACGCCCCACTCCTCGTCGTGGTACTGCTGCATGAGGGGATCGTCGCCGGCCCACTCGCAGCGGGTCAAGGATTCGGTCATTTCGTTGGCTCCACCGCCAATTTAGGAGGCTTGCCTAGGTCCTGAACACCCGCTCAAGAAGTGCGACGAACTCAGGGGAGAATTCCCAAGGGGTTACCTGTTCACGCAGAACGAGCACTTCCGCTTCAGAGAATGGGCCCCCGTCATTGCTCCACTCTCCGAAGAACTTTCGTCGGGTGTTGACTCTCGACTGGAAGGCTGCGTTCAGAAATTCCGGTTCTGCCCGCGTACGCATAAGCGCTAACTGAGAGAGCGCTTGGACTTCGCAGTCCCTGCCAGCGACTGAGCTGGCTACGGGGCTCTTCGCTTCCACGCCGGTAGCGTAGGTGATGATGTCCAGCGGTGGCACGTCTTCCCAAAATGTTTCACCTAGCATCTTTACCTCTTGTGGCTGTTTGGTGGTCGTTCACTTCAACGCAACGACCAAAACCTTCGATGCGAACAATTGTACTACAGGGAGGCGATGGTAGCAGGGCGCCGTAGGGCGGCGGTGTGTAGCATTCGGGCATACCGAATAGCGCCGGGAGGCGAGCATGTCAGAAGACGCCACGATGCGGGGCAAGACGGCCATCGTCGGCATCGGCGAGACGACCTACTACAAGCACGGGCAGTCGCCCGACCCCGAGTTCAAGCTGGTGCTCGACGCCATCCAGTTGGCCGCCGATGACGCGGGCATCGACGTGCGCGACATCGACGGGTTCGCCTCATTCTCGGACGACCGCAACGACCCGCCCCGGCTGGCCACGGCCCTGGGGGTCAAGGACCTCAGCTTCAGCAACATGGTCTGGGGCGGAGGCGGTGGCGGTGGGTCAGGAGCGGTTGCGAACGCCGTTGCGGCGGTGGCCGCGGGCTACTCGAAGTACGTCGTCGTCTACCGCGGGCTCGCGCAGGGCCAGTTCGGACGGTTCGGGCAGGGCGCGGCTATTCCCGTAGCGGCGGGACCGGGGGCGTTCACGGCGCCCTACGGGCTGATGTCGCCGGCGCAGTCATTCGCGATGCGCACCCGGCGCTTCATGTACGAGCACGGGGCGGAGCAGAGCGCGCTGCGGGCGATCTCGCTGGCCTCGTACCAGCACGCGCAGTCGAACCCGCGGGCGGTGATGTACGGGCGCGAGCTGACCGAGGAGATGTACGACAACTCGCGCATGATCGTGGAGCCGTTCCACCTGTTCGACTGCTGCCAGGAGAACGACGGCGCGGCGGCGCTCATCGTGACGAGCGCGGAGCGGGCGAAGGACATGCCGCACAAGCCGGCGTACGTGCTCAGCGCGGCGCAGGGGTCGGACTACCGGCAGGCGGCGACGGCGCACAACTCGCCCGACTACGCGACCTCCAACTTCAAGACGCTCGCGCCGCGGTTGTACGCGATGGCGGGCCTGGGTCCGGAGGACGTGGACGTCCTGCAGAGCTACGAGAACTTCACCGGCGGCGTGCTTATGAGCATGGTCGAACACGACTTCTGCAAGCCGGACGAGGTGAACGACTTCTTCACGCTGGAGAACTTCTCCGCGCCGGACGGCAAGCTGCCGCTCAACACGAGCGGGGGCAACCTCGCGGAGTGCTACATGCACGGCCTCGAACTCGTGCACGAGGCGGTGCGCCAGGTGCGGGGCGACTCAACCTGCCAGGTGCCGGACATCAACATTTCGATGGTCACATCGGGGCCGATGGTGCAACCCGTGAGCGACCTGATCCTGGCCGCCGACCGGGGGGTGGACGCATGACCGCGGAGACACGCAGCTACCTGCCCGAGGGCCTGCCCCGGCCCGCCCCCGCCATCGATGGCCTGGGGGCGGAGTTCTGGGAGGCGGCCAAGCGTCACGAGCTGGTGGCGCAGCAGTGCCGCGCCTGCGACGGCTTCCAGTGGGGGCCGGAGTGGATCTGCCACCAGTGCCACTCGTACGACCTGACCTACACGCCCCTGTCCGGGCGCGGGATCATCTATAGCTGGGAGCGGGTCTGGCACCCGGTCCATCCCGCGCTGCGGGAGGGCACGCCCTACATCGTCGTGCTCGTGGAGCTGCCCGACGCAGGCAACGTGCGTATGGCCGGCAACCTGCTCGGGCAGCCGACGCAGGACGTGGTCATCGGGTCCGAGGTCGAGGTCGCGTTCGAGGACCACGGCGAGGGCGACGAGGCGTACACGCTCGTGCAGTGGCGGGTCGCCGAGTAGGGCCACCCGGCTCGATGGCAGCGGAGGCAAGCGGCCGCTACCTGATCGATGGGGCCGGGGATGGGCGTCCGACGCTCGTCCTGGCGCACGGAGCGGGGGCGGCCATGGACCACCCCTGGATGGATCGCATCTGCGCGCTGATTGCGGCGCAGGGTGTCCGCACCGTCCGCTTCGAGTTCCCCTACATGGCCGTGCGTCGCATCAGCGGCAGGCGTCCCGGGCCGAACCCGGTGCGGGTGCTGGAGGCGATCTGGCGGGAGGTCATCGGCGAACTGGGGGCGGAGGGGCTCGTCATCGGGGGAAAGTCGATGGGTGGGCGCATCGCCAGCATGGTCGCGGAGGAAGCGGGCGTCGCGGGGGTGGTCTGCTTCGGCTACCCGTTCCATCCGCCGGGGAGGCCGGAGAAGCTGCGGACCGCGCACCTCGAAGCGATCCAGACGCCGGTGCTCATCGTGCAGGGTGAGCGGGACACGTTCGGGCGGCCGGAGGAGGTGGCGGGGTACGACTTGCCGGAGCAGGTGCGAGTGCACTGGATGGCGGACGGCGACCATTCACTCAAGCCACGCAAGTCCTCGGGGCGGACGGAGGACGAGAACCTCGCGGAGGCGGCGACGGAAGCGGCCCGGTTCGTGGTCGAGGTGACGGGCGCGTAGCGACTCAGGCGATCGGCTTGTCGCGGGAGCCCCAGGCGTCCCAGTGGATGACTTCGGAGACGGGCGGGCGCTCGACGCGCTTGAAGTTGTCGTCGCCGGTGAAGTAGGCGACGGGGAAAAGAGTCGCCTGGCTGATGTTGCCGGGGATGGCGAGCAGCTCGGCGACCTCCTTCGCGTACTGCAGGTGGATACCCGTCCAGGCGGTGCCGAGACCGCGCGTGCGGAGGGCCATCATGAGCGACCAGGCAGCGGGCATGATCTGGCCGTAGAGGCTGGCCTGGGCACCCTGCCCGTCGTTCTCCGCGCGCCCTTCGACGCAAGGGATGATGAGGACGGGGCAGCGGTGGAGGTTGTCGGCGAGGTAGGCGATGACGGGGCGCATGGGGCGGGCGCCGGCGAACTTGTAGAAGCCCTCGCGGTAGAGCCCGCCGATGGCGTCCTTCTTCGCCTCGTCCGTCACGACCATGAAGTGCCAGGGGCGGGCCTCGCCGCCGCCGGGCGCGACCTGGATGGCGATGCTGATGCACTCCTCGATGACCTCGGGCTCGATGGGCCGGTCGAAGTCGAGGCGGCGGCGCACGGAGCGGGTGGTCGTGAGCACGTGGTCGACGCTGTCGCGGTCGTAGGGGCGGTGCTTGTCGTCCTGTTCGGCCATGGGGAGCGCCATTCTGCCACGGGGGAGCGGGGAGGCGGGCGGGGGCGCTCGCGCCTTTGGGAGCACGTGGGCAGAATGGGGCAGCTTTGTGAACACACGGGCGGTGAGCGCCCGCGAACAGAACCAACAGGGCAGAGGAGACCAGAATGGCGGATCGACTGAAGGATCGCGTCGCGATCGTGACGGGCGCGGGGCGAGGCATCGGCGCTTCGATCGCGAGGCTGATGGCGTCCGAGGGCGCCGCCGTCGTCGTGAACGACCTCGGCGGCAGCGTCGACGGGGAAGGCGCGGACGACGCCCCGGCGCGCGATGTCGTGCGCGAGATCGAGGCCGCCGGCGGGCGCGCCGTCGCCAACTTCGACGATGTCTCGGACTACGACGCGTCGGAACAGATCATCCGCACGGCGCTGAACGAATACGGGCAGCTCGACATCCTCTGCAACGTGGCGGGGATCCTGCGCGACCGCATGATCTTCAACATGACCGAGGCGGAGTGGGACGCGGTCATCGCGGTCCACCTGAAGGGTACGTTCAACACATCCAAGTACGCCTCCATCTACTGGCGGTCGGAGCGCAAGGGGAACTACCGGCTGATCAACTTCACGTCGGTCTCGGGGCTCTCGGGGTCGCCGGGGCAGCCGAACTACGCGGCCGCCAAGCTCGGCATCGTGGGGTTGACGTACTCGTGCGCGAACGCCCTCGGACGTTACGGGGTGACCTCGAACGCGATCAGCCCGGGCGCGGCGACGCGCATGGGCGACACGATTCCGCCGGATCGCCGCCGTCAGCTGGACGCGGCGCAGCAGCGAGTGGCGGAGGATCGCGCGCGGGAGATGTCGCCGGACAACGTCGCGCCACCGGTGGTCTACCTGGCGAGCGAGGAGTCGGGCTGGATCAACGGGCAGGTGATCGGGGCGTCCGGCTTCCAGGTCTCGCTCTTCAACACGCCCGAGATGATCCGGCAGATCCAGGGCAAGGAGCCGTGGACGGTGGACGACATGTTCCAGCGCATGCCCGCGGTCTTCCGGCCCGCGATCGAGGGCCGGAACTTCTACCAGCAACAGCGCGAGAGCTAGGCGGGAGTGGCCATGTCCAGCGAACGGGCAGTGCTGTTCGACTTCGGCGGGGTGCTCCTGCGCCAGGACTGGGACGCGTACGAGGTCTTTGGCGACAAGCACGGTCTGCCCCGCCGGGCGCTCGCGCGAGCGCTCTACGCCACCGAGGAGTGGCGCGCGCTCCAGACGGGCCACAGCGACCGCGCGAGCTGGCGGGCGGCGGCCATCGCCTCGCTGGCGGAGCACGCCGGCGAGCGCGCGGAGGCCATCTTCGAAGAGTGGTACTCCCGCCCGCCCGAACTGCATGAGCCGAACATCGCGCTGGCGAAGGCGCTGCGGGCGGCGGGCGTGCGCATCGGGCTCCTGAGCAACGCCGCGCCCGACCTCGAGACGCGCATCGTTGACGACTTCGGCGTCGACATCGACTGGAACGACCGCGTGATCTCGGGTCTGGTGGGGCTGGCCAAGCCCGACCCGGCCATCTACCACCTTGCGGCAGAGCGCATCGGGCTGCCGGAATCGGCCTGCTTCTTCATCGACGACCTCGCGGAGAACGTCGAGGCGGCGCGGTCGGTGGGAATGCGGGCGCACTACTTCCGCGGGGACTACGACGCGCTGCACGCGGACCTGCGGGCGGCGGGGTACGACTGGGAGTAGGGGCGGAGGGCTTGGCTAGCCCAAGCAGACCAGCAGTCGTTCGTCAGGCTGAAGTAGCCGTTGTATAGACTTGTCGTGTGCCGAACGCAGGACTCTTGCCTCCCTTCGACTACTCCATCGTCACTGCGGTCTCTGGGTTCGTCGAACGCTCGGGGTCTAAGCCCGAATCCACCGATCGAAGCTTGATGGGGCGGGATGCTGGGCTGCCGGAGAGTTCGGCGGCGTGCCGGCGTTCGCCGGGCGGTGCCGGGGGCGGGCCGGAGCGAGGAGCCGTCGCTCAGCGCGGCTCGGCGGCGCTGAGGGCGCGGGCGCGAGGGTGCGCGAGGCGTGCGCGGGCATGCTGGCGCGAGCCTCGGAGCCGGGCTGGCGCTGTGAGCGGGCGTCAGGCCGGGAGCGGTAGCGCCCGTAGTCGCGCGAGGGCGGCTGCCCACTGGCCAGCCCAGGGCCAGCGCTTCGGGAGGTGCAGGGTCCAGCGCCGGGCAGAGTGGGTGAGCCGTCCGGCGAGAGCGAAGTAGCGCCGCCTGAGCGTCCTGGTCGTCACGATTCCCTCGTCGAGCCCCAGCCGCGCCGTCCAGCGGGCGAGGTTATGCGCGATCACCTGCACCGCGAGCCAGGCCGCGTTCGCGGCGAAGCGGCCCGAGGGGAGATGGTTCAGCCCGACGCCGTACTTGAGGTCGCGGATCGCGTTCTCGATCTCGGCATGACGGCGATGGTCGGGCTCCAGCTCCAGCAGCTCCCCCGCGCGATCGGTGATGAAGGCGTGGTAGCTGTAGTCCACGAAGAGCGCGAGCTGTGAGCCGGGCGTCGGCTTCACGCGCCGCACGATGAGCCGCACCGCAGTGGCATCCTCCGTGTGCTGGAACGGGGTGTAGGTCGTCTCGGCGACAGCGGCGCCGTCGTCCTGCCAGTACGGGATCGGCCTCCAGTCCGCTTCCGGGATCGCCTCGATCAGCGTGCGTACGTTCGGCTGCTGGCGGATCGTGACCGAGAAGCGGACATCCAGCGCGCGGCAGGCGGCGACGACGGCGTGGCTGTAGAAGCCGCTGTCGGCTCGCACCGTCAGCTGCCCGCTCGCTCCGGCAGCGCGCACCCGGCCCACCGTCTCACGCAGGAAGTGTGCGGCCCCCCGAGCGGTGTTGGCGCGACCCTCGCGCAGCCGCGCCATCCAGCACCTCACCCGTCCCGGCCGCAACCGCGAGCAGCGGGTGATAGCCGCGCGCGCCGCTGTAGCCGGGGTGCCGAGCGCCCTCCTTCGCCAGGCCGTAGGTCTCGCAGATCGTCGAATCGAGGTCGATCGTGAACGGCGCCGCGCCGGGTCCCGCTCCGGCCACCCAGGCGCGGGCCAGCAACACGCGGGTGACGCGGTCGAGCTGGCGGACGTGGCCCCAGCGGAAGCTGCGCAGGAAGGTCCCGAGGGTGGACGGCGCCTTCACGGTGCAGCCGAGCACCCTCGCCGTCCCGCCAGCGCGCAACGCATCGGCGTCGTCGATGCACTCGCCGCCCGCGAGCGCCGAGGCGGTGAGGGTCAGCAGCTTGTCGCCGACGTTCGCCCGTCCCGGCGCGTCACCGAGGTCGAGGTGGGCGTCTGCCAGTTCACGGAGGCCGAGCCGGCCAGCGAGCGTGGCGGGGAGCAGCAGGCCCGCGTGGTCCACGAGGCGGTCGTCGTCGAAGGCGATGTCTATCCGGTCGGGGTTGCTCGTTGGTAGCATCGAATGGGTGCTCCCTGTGGCTGGTACGTGATTCGGACAAAACCATTGTCCCAGCTACAGCGGAGCACCCAACCGCAGCCGCTCGCGCGCTCTTCTTCGGTGGATCGGGGCTTAGGAGGGAGCAAAGCGGCCTAGCCACAGCGACCTACGCGAACTCTTTTCTCGTTGCGGGATTGCCCCCGGGGATCCCACAGGGCCGGGTAAGAACGTTGGAAAGCAGAAGAGGGTCGACGCGTGCCTAACTTGGGCCATAGCCAACAACCCAAAGGGTGGCAAGCAGTTCGTAGCCCAGCTGATCGGCAAACTCCAAGGATGGGGTGGGTTCAACCCAGACTCAGAGAACTTCATAGGCCGCGAGTCAATCGAGAACGCCTGTAAGGCCTTCACTAACTCAGGTTGGGACCTCCATCCAAGTGGATCGCTGTTGCCAGCGAACCTGGAGACACTCAGCGGAGCAACCCTCACAGAAGCGTTGGCGGGTTATGCCAAGCGGGCGATGGAAAGGCGCTGACGACTCCGCCCTGGTCACCGGAGCAGCGAAGGACCTGCTGGAAGCGACGGCGCGCCACGTTCTGATCGAGCGTGGGCGTGATCGTCGCGAGGTTGAGAAGTTCAACTTTCCAACACTGCTCGGCATGGCCTTTATCGAACTGGACATGGCTACACAGGAGCACACACGACAGGCAGGAGAGCCCGCTGATAGAGATCTCGAAAGGGCCCTGCACGGCGTAGCTCTGGCCATCAACAAGTTGCGGAACCACGCGGGTGCCGGACACGGCCGTCCCTGGTTGCCAAACACTTCCCGCGAGAGCGCAGCCACGGCTGCTAGGGCGTCAGGAGTCGTTGCGCGCCGACTGCTGGCAGAGCTGGAGAAGTAGCGAGTTAGCAGGCCTAGGCAGAGCATGTGACCGATCGGGAAGGGGCAACCTCCTGGTCAACAGCCCGGCTAGCCGAAGCGGATGCTGTCCTCGAGGTGGCGGGTGGCGGGCTGGCGGCGGTCGCGGGCCATCTGGAGCACGAGCAGGATCGGTCCGAAGCGCCCGACGAGCATCGCCGTGATGAGGAGGCCGCGCTCGACGGCGCCGGCCTCCGCGGTAAGTCCGACCGACCAGCCGGAGAGCGTGACGGCGGAGACGGCCTCGAAGATCGCGTCGATGGGGACGGCGTGGGCGGAGGCAATCATGCCGGCGCCGAGGAAGGTGACGGCTCCGCCGAAGAGGAAGGTGATGGCGAGCGCGTGCCGGAAGGCGCTCGCCGGTAGCTCGCGCCCGAGGAGCGAGAGCCGTTCACGGCCCGCGAGGGCGTTCAGGAGGCCGGTCGCGAGCACAGCGATGGCGCCGACCTTGAGGCCGCCGCTGACGGAGCCGGCGGCGCCGCCGATCAGCATCAGGCCGGTGCCGAACACCTTGCTCTCCTCGCGGAAGGCAGCGGTATCGAGGGTGGTGAAACCGGCGGTGCGCACGGAGGACTCGAAGAAAGCGAGGAAGGGACGCCGCCAGCCGGGCTCTGCGCCGAGCGTGGCGGGGTTGGTCCACTCGCCGAAGAGCAGCACACCCGCGCCCGCGATGAGCACGACCGCCATCGCCAGCAGGACAACGCGGGCGTCGAGGGGGAGGCGGCGGAAGGAGCGACGGGAGAGGTAGAACGCGAGGGGGAGCGGTCCGATGGCGCCCAGCAGGGCGAGGACACCCGTGACGGCGAGCACGGGAAAGTCGTCGGAGAAGGCCGCGTAGCCGCCGTCGGCGAGGGTGAAGCCAGCGTTGTTGAAGGCGCTGACGGCGTGGAACGGGCCCCACCAGAGGCCGCGGGTGGCGGGAACGCCCGCCTCCAGCAAGGTGAGGAAGAGGGCGACGGCGCCGACCGCCTGCACCGCCAGGACGACAGCGATCACGGTGCGGACGACGCCGAGCACTTCGCCGACACCGGGAACGCCCCTGAAGAGGCGTCGCATGCCGGGGTCGCGCATCCCCAGGCGTCTCCCGAGGAGCCAGAGCAGGACCGTCACGCCCACCAGGTAGAGGAGTCCGCCGAGGAACATGAGGGCGGCGATGACACCCTCCCCAAGGAGCGTCCAGTGCTCCTGCGTCGATACAGGGGTGAGGCCCGCGAGCGTGGCTGCGGAGACGGCCGTGAAGAACGCGTCGGCGGCGCTCGTATCGCTGGTGGAAGCAGCAGGGGCGAGGAGGAGGAGCGTGCCGGCGGCCAGGAGCGTGGCGAAGCCCACGACGATGAGGAGGGCGCCACTGCGGGGCCAGCGCACCAGCAGGAGTACGCGCCGGAGGGAGGTGGAGAAGATGGCGAAGCGGTGGCCGGCCGCGACTCCGGCGGGGGCGCCATCCCCAGCGGGCTGTCGAGCGGTTACCATCGCCCGCAGTCTGTGATCGGTCCGCCGGTGAGGTCAATCGGCGGCGGCCACGTTGGGGAGAGCAAGCGATGGCAGTAACGCTGGGAAACGGTGATTTTCGGTACGAAGTGGTGGAGGGCTGGGAACAGCTTCCGGAGGGCGTCACCCTGCGGGAAACGCCCGGCGTGGCGGTCAATTCGCGGGACGAGGTGTTCCTGCTGACGCGCAACACCGACTACCCGGTGATGGTGTTCGACCGGCAGGGGAGCTTCCTGCGGAGCTTCGGGCGAGGGGTGTTCGACGCGCGCACGCACGGCATGTTCATCGGGGCGGATCAGGCCGTCTGGTGCGTCGACGACGGGACGCACTCGATCACGAAGTGGTCCCAGGAGGGGGAGCTGCTGCTGACGCTGGGGGGCGAGCCGTCCCCGACCTGGAGTGGCGAGCCCTTCAACCGCCCGACGCACGCGGCCGTCTCGCCTGTCAGCGGCGACCTCTTCATCACGGACGGCTACGGGAACTCGAACGTGCATCGCTACACGGCGGAGGGCGAGCACATCCTCTCCTGGGGCGGCCCCGGCATCGACGCGGGCCAGTTCATCCGGCCGCACAACGTGGCGATCGACGAGGAGGAGCGCGTCTACGTGGCCGACCGGGAGGCGCACCGCGTGCAGGTGTTCGACAACGAGGGGAACTTCATCGAGATGTGGAACAACATCCACCGGCCCGACGGGATGGTCATCGGCCCGGACGGGAACGTGTACATCGGTGAGCTGAACGGCATGGACGGGATGGATGGGTGCCCGGGCCTGGGGCACCGGGTGAGCATCCTGACACGCGGCGGCGACCTGCTGGCGCGCTTCGGGGACGAGGACGAGGGCGAGGGGCCGGGTCAGTTCATCGCGCCGCACGGCGTGGCGGTGGACTCGAACGGCGACATCTACGTGGGGGAGGTCTCGTTCAGCATCCGCGGCCGCACTCTGGACCCGCCGCGGGAGCTGAAGAGCTTCACGAAGCTGCGGAAAGTCTAGCGCGGTGCCCCGTCCACCGCGGGCGCCAGGGGAGCACGCATCTCGGGGCATGGCCGACCCACGCCCCGAGACGCGTGCACGCCTCAATGCGCTCCAACAGGATCTGGAGGAGGCCACGCAGCGGCAGGCCGGCTTCCCCGGCAACCTCGCCTACGACTACTCCGCGCTCCTGCCGTTCCTGAGCTACTCGCTCAACAACATTGGCGACCCTTTCCACGAGAGCCACTACCGGATCAGCACGCGCGCGATCGAGCGCGAGGTCATCGCCACGTTCGCGGGGCTTATGCGCCTTGAAGCGGAAACGGCGTGGGGCTACATCACCTCGGGGGGCACCGAGGGCAACATGTACGGGCTCTACCTCGCCCGCAAGCTGCATCCGAACGGCATCGTCTACTTCTCGCAGGACACCCACTACAGCGTGCTCAAGAACCTGAGCGTGCTGAATATGCGCAACATCATGATCAAGAGCCAGGACAACGGCGAGATCGACTACGACGACCTGCACGAGACGGTGCGCATCCATCGCGATACGCCAGTCATCCTTCTGGCGAACATCGGCACGACCATGAAGGGCGCCATCGATGACCTTTCACGGATGCACGCTATCCTTGAGGACCTCGCGATCACGAGTCGCTACATCCACGCCGACGCAGCACTGAGCGGCCTGATTCTGCCATTCGTCGACGACCCGCAGCCGTACGGGTTCGACGCAGGCATCGACAGCATCGCCGTGAGCGGGCACAAGCTGATCGGCGCGCCCCTGCCCTGCGGCATCGTCCTGACGAAGCGCGACTATGTGAACGTTGTCGCCCGCTCGATCGAGTACCTGGGCACGCTCGACACGACGCTCCCGGGCTCACGCAACGGCTTTACGCCACTCATCCTCTGGTACGCCTTCGAACACTACGGCCTTGGTGGTCTGCGGCAGCTCGTCGGAGACATGCTCGACACGGCGGCGTACGCGGTGGAGCGCTTCAATGAGAAGGGAATCCCCGCCTGGCGCAACCGCAACTCGGTGACGGTCGTATTCCCGAGGCCGGCGGACGAGATCGTGCGCATGTGGCAACTCGCGCCGCTCGGCGACATCGCGCACATCATCACGATGCCGCACGTCACACGCACGATGGTCGACGAGATCGTCGACACCTGCGCACGTCGGGAGTGAGCGGACACACAGGCATGAGGAGGCTTCGATGAAGCGGATTACCGTAGCGGTTCAGAACAAGGCCGGCGTGATCGCGGGCGTCACGGAAGCGCTCGCGCGAGAGAACGTGAACCTCATCGCCATCAATACGGAGAGGATGGGCGAGACGGGACTCGTGACGCTGACGACGGAGAAAGGCGACCACGACCGGGCGCTCTACTGCCTGATGAACGCGGGCTACCGTGCAGTGACGGACGAGGCCGTGCTGGTGCGGCTCCTCGATGAGCCGGGGGCGCTGGCGAAGGTGGCGGCGCGCTTTCGCGATGCGGGGGTGAACATTCAGAGCCTGCACATCCTCGACCGGCACGACGGCTACGCCACGGTCGCCCTCAACACCGAAGACCGCGACGCCACCACCGCCCTCCTCACCCCCGACGAGCTGGTCTCCCCCGAGGAGGAGGTTTGAGCCGCGGAAAGCGGGGGCGGGAGGCAGCCGAGCCAGTTCATCGCGCCGCACGGCGGGGCCGGGGACGCGCACGGCGACATCTACGTGGGGGAGGTCTCGTTCAGCATCCGCGGCCGCACTCTGGACCCGCCGCGGGAACTGAAGAGCTTCACGAAGCTGCGGAAGGTCTAGGGGCTTGACGGCAGCCAGGCGCACGGAGGCGGTCCAGCGCTACTTCGCTGCCGTGGCCGCCACCCGCGCCAGCGGCGGCGCCACCGCCGAGCGCTCCTACTACCCGGCGCTCGAAAACCTGTTGAACGCCGTCGGAGAGACACACGATCCGAAGGTGCGCTGCGTTACCGAACTGAAGGACGCAGGCGCGGGGCATCCCGACATGGGGCTCTACAGCGCTCGCCAGCTGCGGCGGGACGAGGAACGGCCGCTTCCGGAACGCGGCGTCGTCGAAGTGAAGGCTCCGAGCGAGGATGCCAAAGAGACGGCGGCGGGCGAGCAGGTGCGCCACTACCGGGGCCTGTACGGGCTCGTCCTCGTAACCAACCTGCGTGAGTTCCTTCTGCAGGAGGAGGGTGAGGACGGGGAGCGCCGCACCCTTGAGTCGTTCACGCTGGCCGCAAGCGAAGAGGAGTTCTTCCTGCTCGTCAACCGGCGGGACCCCCAGACGCGCACGGTCCGTGCGGGCCTGGGCGAGTTCCTCTACCGCGCGCTCAGTCACAACGCCGCGATCGTGCAGCCGCGCTTCCTCGCCGCTCAACTCGCGTCCTATGCGAGGGACGCGCTTGAGCGGGTCGAGGCCGCCGGGGACGCTCCGCAGCTCGGCAACATCCGCGCCGCCCTCGAAGCAACGCTGGGCGTGCGCTTCGAAGGCGATGACGGTGACCACTTCTTCCGCTCCACGCTCGTGCAAACGCTCTTCTACGGCGTGTTCTCGGCGTGGGTGCTGTGGGCGCGGGAGCGGATGGCGACGGCGGGCGAGTTCCGCTGGCACGACACCGTCTGGAACCTGAACGTTCCCGTTCTGCAGGAGCTCTTTCAGCAGATGGCGGCCCCAGGTCAGCTCCAGCCGCTGGGGCTCGTGGAGGTACTCGACTGGACGGCGGCGGCGCTCGATCGCGTTGATCGCGAAGCGTTCTTCCGGCAATTCAGCGAGGGCGAGGCTGTCCCCTATTTCTATGAGCCCTTCCTGGAGGCGTTCGACCCCGAACTGCGCAAGCAGCTCGGGGTCTGGTACACGCCGCCCGAGGTCGTGCGCTACATGGTCGCGCGCGTCGACCGGGCGCTGAAGGACGACCTCGGCATCGCCGAGGGGCTGGCCGCGGAGAACGTCTACGTGCTTGATCCCTGTTGCGGGACGGGCGCCTACGTGGCCGAGGTGCTGCGGCGCATCAACGCGAACCTGGACGACGCGGGGGCGGGGGCGCTGCGTGGCAACCACTTACGCAAGGCGGCGACGGAGCGGGTATTCGGCTTCGAGATCATGTCGGCGCCCTATGTGATCGCCCACATGCAGGTGGGTCTCACCCTGCGGGAGCTCGACGCAGCCTTGCCGGAGAGGGGAGACGCGCGCCCGGCGATCTACCTCACGAACGCGCTCACGGGTTGGGAGCCGCGTACGACCAAGCCGCTCCCCTTCTCCGAGATGGAGAAGGAGCGCGACCACGCGGATGAGGTCAAGCAGCAGACGCCCGTCCTCGTGATTCTCGGCAATCCGCCCTACAACGGCTTCGCGGGCATGGCCGTGGACGAAGAGCGCGAACTTTCGGAGGCTTACCGCACAGTCAAGCAAGTGCGCAAACCAGAGGGGCACGGGCTGAACGACCTCTACGTCCGCTTCTTCCGCATGGCCGAGCGGCGCATCGCGGAGAAGACGGGGCGGGGGGTGGTCTGCTTCATCAGCAACTACTCGTGGCTCGACGGCCTCTCGCACACGGGCATGCGCGAGCGTTACCTGGAGGCCTTCGACGCCATTCGCATCGACTGCCTCAACGGCGACCGCTACAAGACAGGGAAGACCGCGCCGGACGGGTCAACTGACCCCAGCATCTTCTCGACACGCGAGGATCCTGTTGGCATCCAGGTTGGCACGGCCATCGCGACGCTCGTGCGCAAAGTGGACCACGAGCCCGCGGAGGCGGTCGCATTCCGCCATCTCTGGGGCGCGACCAAGCCCGCCCAACTGGCGGCGACAGCGGAAACGGCTCCAGAAGCGCTCTACGAAACAGTCGGGCCTGTGCTCGGGCTGGGCCTACCCTTCGCGCCAACGGCGGCGAGTGACAAATGGTTCGACTGGCCAGCGCTGCCCGACCTGTTCCCGCAGTCGTTTCCGGGAGTCAAGACGAGCCGCGACTCCTTCCTCATCGACATCGACCGCGACCGGCTTGAGGAGCGCATCGCGGAGTACTTCGATGCGGACGTGCCCAATGACGAGATCGCTCGGCGCTATTCGGGCGTTATGAATGCGACGGCGAGATTCGACGCTCGGGCGGTACGGAGCACGCTGCTCGCCAGGGGCAAGCCGGATGAAGCGGGATTCGTCCGCTTTGCCTACCGCCCCTTCGACAACCGCTGGGTCTACTGGGAGGGCGACACAGAACTCCTTGACAGGAAACGCGCCGACTACAAGCCGCACGTTTTCGAGGGAAACCTGTGGCTCGGGTCCAACAAGCGGGAAATCCACGATGTCTTCTCACACGGGACCTCCACTCACCACTTAGGCAACTGGAAGCTCGGAAACTGGGGGATCCACTTCTTCCCTCTCTGGCTCCGTGTGATGTCGGAGCAAGGGACACCCACCGACATGCGGCGTGCCAACCTTTCGCCGCAAGCAGAACGGCATCTGGAGGCATTGGGGCTGACAGTGGAGGACCTGTTCCACCACGTCCTGGCGACCCTCCACGACCCCGACTACCGCGAGGCAAACGCGGGGGCGCTGCGCATGGGCTGGCCGCGCATCCCCTGCCCGGGTTGGCCCGACGGGGCGGATCGCGAAGAGTCGCGGGCGGCACTGCTTGTCTCAGCGGAGCGGGGGCGCGAGCTGGCCGCGCTGTTGGACGTGGACACACAAGTCGCCGGCGTGACGTCGGGCACGCTGCGTCCCGAACTGGCCTCCATCGCCACGCCCGCGACGGTAGACGATGACAACATGGCCGGCGACGACTTCGCCCTGACGGCCGGCTGGGGCCACTTCGGTTCAGGCGAGGCCGTCATGCCCGGTCAAGGGCGGCTTGTCGAGCGGCCGTACAGGGCCGCGGAACGCGAGTCGCCGGGCGAGGTGACCGCCGCGCTCGGCGAGAGCACGTTCGACGTGTACCTCAACGGCCGCGCGTACTGGCGCAACGTGCCGGCGGCGGTCTGGGAGTACAAGCTCGGCGGCTACCAGGTTCTCAAGAAGTGGCTCTCCTATCGGGAGCGGAAGGTGCTCGGACGAGACATGAAGCCCGAGGAGGTCGCGCACTTCCGCGACACGGCGCGGCGAATCGCGGCCATCCTGCTACTGACGGCATCGTAGTCCACAACTGCAAGCATTCTGCTAACTGAAGCAAAATTAGCAGCAATAGCCCGTTTCGCCCTTGCTGGCGGGTGAGCGCGTTCTGTAACCTTACTGCTAAGAAACGACAAATTAGCAGCAAGGTGGCTGCACAGGACGGGCTCCACCGTGAAGATACCGCTGTCGCCCCCGGTCTCGCCGATCTGGCGCAGCAGGCCGATGAGGAGAGCCTCCTCACGCTCTTCGGGAGCGCGCGGCCGGTCGATGGCAAGGGCCGGTACCTGCACTGGGACCAGATGCGGCGCCGGACTCCCCCCGAGGGCTTGACGCGCGAGCAGTGGTGGCTCGGCACGGCGCTCAGCCGCAGGGTCTCCTCGCGGCCCCTGCCCCTGACCAGCGTCGACGGCTCGCCGTTCCGGTTCACCAACGTGGACCAGATCCAGGAGATGGTTCACCGGATCGACCAGCAGGCGAGCGGCCACATCTTGACCGACCAGCAGGTGATGAACCGGCAGTCGAGCGACCGCTACCTGGTCTCCTCGCTGGTCGAGGAGGCGATCACCTCCAGCCTGCTGGAAGGGGCGGCCACGACGAGGCGGATCGCGAAGGAGCTCCTGCGGAGCGGGCGCCGGCCCGTGGACAAGGCGGAGCGCATGATCGTCAACAACTTCATGGCGATGGAGGCCACGCGGCAGCTTGCCGAGAGCGGAGAACCGCTGACCCCCGAGGCCGTGCTGGAGCTCCACCGCATCGTGACGAGCGGGACGCTCGAGGACGAGGCGGACGCCGGCCACCTTCAGCCTGAAGACGACCGGCGGGTGGCCATCGTCTGGGACGACGGCACGATCCTGCACCGGCCACCGCCAGCCTCGGAGCTCCCGGAACGGCTGGAGAACCTCTGCAAGTTCGCCAACGAGGAGCTCGGCACGGGGTTCATCCACCCGGTCATCCGGGCGATCGTGCTGCACTTCTGGGTGGGGTACGACCACCCCTTCGCGGACGGCAACGGAAGGCTGGCGCGGGCGCTCTTCTACTGGTCGATGCTGCGGCACGGGTACTGGCTCGCCCAGTACCTCTCGATCTCCAGCATCCTGCGGAAGGCGCCGGCGCAGTACGCACGGTCGTACCTGTACGCCGAGACCGACGACAACGACGTGACCTACTTCCTCATCCACCAGCTCCAGGTGATCGAGCGCGCCATCGAGGACCTCCGCGGTTACCTCACGCGGAAGGCCACCCGGGTAAGGGAGGTCGAGGCGCTGCTGCGCGGGAACGTGCCCCTCAACCACCGCCAGACGGTGGCCGTCAGCGACGCCCTCCGGGATACGCAGCAGAGCTTCACGATCAAGGCGCACGCCCAGTTCCACCAGGTGACGATCCAGTCGGCGCGGACGGACCTGCTCAGCCTCGAGGAGCTGGAGCTGTTCAACAAACGCCGCATCGGGAAGCGGTTCGTGTTCACGCCCGCGGGCAACCTGACGGAGCGGCTCCGGGCGCTGGCGGAGCCAGAACCGTAGCTCGTCCCGGTTGGCGCAACTGCAAATTTGCTGCTAATGAAATCCAAATTAGCAGCAAAGGGCCTGGAACTCCTCCCGTGCGCGCAAGCCCGTGACAGTGATCCTGCTACCGGCGCGGGCGTGGGAGCGCGACAAGAAGACGGGCAGCGGCTACAGGTCGCTACAGGTCGCGCAACGCCGTGAAGTTCACAGCGGACTCGGGTGCCTTCGCAACAGCCGCCAGGTAGAGCCCGAGGTCCGCCGTGAGGACCGGTGTCTCGACTGTCGCGGCCTCCAATAGCGCCGCATCTGCCAGACCAAGGCGCAGAAATTCACTGTTCGCCGCGGCAGTAGCGCTGGCAACCACCACCTCTTCACCGTCTTCAATTAGCACACGCAAGCCTTCCAACAGAACGGATCTTTCGGGTTCCCCATGCTGGGCCAAGAGGTTGGATGCCTCTGTGAGCGTGTTCGGAGTCACGAGAAGGCGCTGAGTCGGGCCCACGAGCGAAACCAGCAACTCAAAATCTTCAATGGAATATGCCTGTAATCTCCTGTGTTTCGCTATTATATCCCTGTTCACCCTGCCAACGGTGAACAGGACTAGCAGTTGCGCATCGACGAAATACCCCTCCAGGGGCACTAGCGCCTCACGGGAGGCAAGACACGGTCCGTGACCGACTTGATCCGGCCATCCTGATTCATGCGCACAACCTTATAAGAGCGTTCCCTTCGTTGCAGACTCATGCGCTCGCCTAGTGTACCGCTCTTGTACTCCCTGGGGCGTTCAAACCCTATCGTGATCCGCCAGTCACCCGACCTGTCATCGATGACTACCTCTTCGAGGCGTACATCGGTAATCCCTTCGTCACCGAAGAGGTCAGCAATATATTCTCGCGACATCTGTGCCGCTTCCTTGACGTCCATCCGGTGGCTCCGGCTTCTAGGGTAGCACCCGCCCCGCTTCCGCCTACTGCAGGGCGGAGTGGGGGGTGGGGTTGAGGCGGCGGACGACGATGCCTTCGCGCTCCATCATCTCGGGGATCTGGGGGCCGATCTCGTTCTTCCACTCGTCGCTCTGGTAGACGGCTTCGTACTGGGCCTCGCGCTCGGCTTCGTCGCGGAAGCGGCGGATCCAGATGTAGACGGTCTCGTCTTCCTCGTCGGTGAAGCTGCCGAGGATGACCATGCCCTTCGACGCCTGGAAGGGGATGATGACGTTCTCCATGAACTCGACCCAGCGGGCCTGCTCACCTGGCTTGATCCGGTACTGTCGCAGCTCGAAGAGCATGATTCGCCTCCGTAGGGGGTGGTTGACGGCGGAGTCTACCTGCTCGCGGGGGCCTCGTGATTGTCATCACGAGGCAGGGCGGCTACGATCGGGGCGCTTCTCCAGGAGGACAGGATGGCCTACGGCACGGGCATCGCGCGCGGGATGGGTCTCACGCTGCGGCAGGTCTTCAGGCCCGTGGATACGATCGAGTACCCGGAGGTCTCGCGACCGGTTCCGGTGAACGCGCGTACGAACCTGCTCTGGTTCGAGGAACGCTGCACGGGCTGCAGCACCTGCGCGCAGGCCTGCCCCGACGGCTGCATCCTCGTGGCGACCAGCCAGGATGCGGAGGGACGCCGCAACATCGATCGCTACGAGATCGATTTCCGCATCTGCATGTACTGCGGGCTCTGCACGGAGGCCTGTCCCTACGAGGCCATTCAGTCGGGCGGGCCGCTCGATGACGCGGTCACGAACTTCGACGAGATGTACCGCGACAAGCACGCGCTCAGCAACATGGCTGAATCGTTCCTGGAGCGGAACGAGAACACCTACCCGAACGGTATGAAGGCGCCCGATCCCGACGGCGACTTCCACCGGCTCTAGACGATGGCGACAATCACCGCGAACGGCCAAGCGATCGAGGCGCCCGACGGCGCGCCCCTGGTCGAGGCGCTGAAGAACAACGGCATCTACATGTCGAACCTCTGCTACGTGGACGGCCTGAAGCCGTACGCGGGCTGCCGCACCTGCCTGGTCGATATCGAGGGGCCTCCGGGTCTGCAACTGGCCTGCACGAGCCTGGTGCAAGACGGAATGACCGTCCGCACGGACACCGACGAGGTGCAGGAGGCGCGCCGCGCCGTCCTCTCCGTGCTCATCTCGAACCACAGCGACCGCTGCCTCACCTGTCACCGGCGGGAACACTGCCATCCGGGCGACATCTGCCTGCGCGACGACGTCGTCACACACCGCTGCCTGACCTGCTCGAAGAACTACCGCTGCGAGCTGCAGGCAACCTGCGAAATGGTCGGGATGTCGGGCTACGAGCCGTGGGTGGGCGAGGAGCGCACCTTCTACCAGGCGCCGCAGCCGCCGGCCGACCGCGCGAACCCGTACATGGAGTTCGACCCGCAGATGTGCATCATCTGCACGCGCTGCCAGCGGGTCTGCGAGGACAAGCGGCACACGAGCGCGATCACGCTCGGCGGGCGTGGCTTCGACCTGCAGATCGCGTTCGGCGCGGGCGGGTCGATCGACGAGAGCAACTGCGATTTCAGCGGCGCCTGCATCGATGTCTGCCCGACGGCGGCGCTCATGGAGCACCCGAACAAGTGGGTGGCGAAGCCGGACACGTGGACGACGACGACCTGCGACTCGTGCGCGGTCGGATGCAGCATCAGCCTTGGGTCGCGGGAGGGACGCGGCGTGATCGTGCGCCCCGGTCCCGGCAACGAGTTCGCGGGCGACCAGATCTGCGTGCGCGGGCGCTACCACTACGACTCCCTGAAGCCGCGCGAGCGGCTCTCGCGCCACCTCGTGAGGCGTGGGATCATCCAGGCGCCGGCATCCCTTGGGGACGCATCTGCCGAGGCGGCGAACGCTTTGCGCGAAGCTGCCGGGAAGGGACGCGTCGGTGTGCTCGTGGGTGGGACAGTCACGAACGAGGAGGCGTACCTCGCGCGACTCATCGCCGGTGAGGCGTTCGGCACAACCGCCGACAGCCCCCTCGGACCCGTCATGCGGGCAACGAAGGAAGCGCTGGAGGGGCGTCTGGGCACGTGGCGCATGGCCACGGACATGACCCGCATCCCGAAGGCGAAGGCGATCGTCGTAGTCGCCGACGACATCGAGGAGAGCCACAACGTCCTCAGCGTGCGCATCAAGGACGCGGTGGCGGGCGAGAAGGCGACGCTAGTCGTCATCGGCGCGCTGCGGAGCGAGCTCGTCGACTTCGCCGCGCACTGGATCCGTCCCGCCGCGGGCGAGGAAGGTCAGGCCGCCGCGAGCCTCGCCAGCGCCGTCGCAGGCCAGGGCGGCGCGAGCGGCGACATCGCCGCGGCAGCCGAAGCGCTGCGGTCATCCGAGGGCGCCATCATCATCTGCGCGCCGAACCCGGTATCGCCCGCGATTGCGGGTGCAATGGCGGGAGGGGCGGCGAATCTCGCGGTCGCGCTCCACGGTGAGGCCGCTTCGGACCACCTCGTGATCGCACCGCCGGAAGTGAACACGCACGGTCTGCTCGATGTCGGCGTGGCCGCCGAGGGTAGCGACAACCCACTCGAGGGCCTGAGTGGCCTGCTTGTCGTGCGCGACGACCCGACGATGCGCCTGCCAGGAGCGGCAGCCGCACTCGAAGGGCTTGATGCGCTCGTCGTCATCGACAGCGTGGCGCACGAGACTGCGAAGCGCGCGACGGCCGTGCTCGCGGAGGGGCGCGCCTACGCCTCGCGCGGGACGTACACGCAAGGCGACTTCCGCGTGCAACGCCTCGAACCGGCGATCGCGCCCGAGGGCGAGGCCGTCACCTGCTTCGCCGCGCTCTCCGCGCTTGCGGGCGCACTCGGCGTCGACGTTCCCGCCGACCCGGAGACTGCGCTCGCCGTCATCGCGAACGAGACTTCCGCCTACCAGCCCGCTGCCGACCTCATCATCGGCGAGGGCGTGCGGCTGGAGGTCGCGCCGTCGGGACAGGGGACGATGGTTCCTGTGGCGGATTCCACCTCGACGGGCGAGGGGCTGCGCATCATCACGGGTCGCGACCAGTACACGGCCACCGACGCCGCGGCGCTGCGCCACCCCGAAGCGGAGAAGCTGCATCGCTACGACCGCTTCCAGGTGAGCGAAGAGGACGCCGAGCGGCTCGGCATCGCTGACGGCGACGAGATCGAGCTGACTGACGGCGAACTGACGCTTCGCGCCCTCGCGACGGTCACGGACCGAGTGCCCGAGGGCGCGGTCTACGTGTCGAGCCTGCTGCAGGGCGGCGCGGTCGTCGGGTTCTTCCGGAGCGCGGCGGTCCCGGCGGTGCGCGTCGGCGCGCCGGTCCCGGCGTAACCCTCTCCCTTCCCCCCAATCTCCGTAGACATGCCCGACTCAGGGCGTGAGAATCGCGCCTACCCAGCAGGCAGGGAGATCAACGATGAGTGACGAGTCAGGCGGCTACGTGGTCGCGGCGCAGGCGCGCCAGGGATCGGGGATGGGCGACTTTCGCTTTGAGCGCGAGGCGCTCGACCCGATCGGGGCGACGATCCTCGAGATTCCGGCGAAGACGGACGCGGAGTTCGCCGAGGCGGCGCGGAACGCCGACGCCGTCATCGCGCCGGGGCGGCGCATCACGGCGGAGATCATCGAAGGGCTCGACCGCTGCGTCGTGATCGGCCTCAGCAGCGTGGGTGCCGACACGGTCGACGTGGAGGCGGCGACGAAGGCGGGCATCGTCGTGACGAACGTGCCGGACGTGTTCGTCGAGGAGGTGGCGGACCACACGATCGCGCTCATGTTCGCGGCCGCCCGCCGGCTCAAACTGATGGACCGGCTGATGCGCGAGGGGAAGTGGCGCGAGGCGCGCCCCGTCTTCAGCGACGTGCCGCGGTTCTGGGGGCAGACCGTGGGGCTCATCGCGTTCGGGAACATCGCGAGGGCGGTGGCGCGGCGCTGCCAGCCGTTCGGCCTGCACGTCATCGCCTACGACCCGTTCGTGAGCGAACTGACGATGACGGCCGAGGGCGTCGAGCCGGTGGGCTTCATGGAGATGCTGGATCGAGCCGACTACGTCTCGATGCACGCACCCCTGAACGCGGAGACGCGCCCCCTGATGAAGGCCGAGCACTTCGCCGCGATGAAGCCATCGGCCATCTTCGTGAACAACGGTCGCGGGCCGACCGTCGACGAAGCGGCGCTCATCCAGGCGCTGGAGGACGGCGAGATCGCGGGAGCGGCGCTGGACGTGTTCGAGGTGGAGCCGACGAATTCCGAGAACCCGCTGCTGCACATGGACAACGTCATCGTGACGCCGCACGTGGCCTCGGCGACGGCGCGCATGATGCCGGAGACGCGGCGGCGGACGGGGCGCGAGATCGCGACGGCGCTGCAGGGTCGCTGGCCGCGTAGCGCCGTGAACCCGGAGGTGCTGCCCCGTACGGAGCTGCGTCGCTGGCAGCCGTACCCGATGAACCGGGGTCCGAATCGGTGATCTTCACGGTCCAGAAGTTCTTCCTGAAGCTGTTCTCGCCGTTTCACACGTTCGTGTTTCGTCTGACCGGCGGGCGGCTGATGGGGAAGTTTGGACTGCCTGTCCTGCTGCTGACGACCACCGGCGCGCGCACGGGGAAGCAGCAGACCTCGCCGTTGCTCTACGTGGAGGAGGACGGCGCCCTGCTGGTCCCCGCTTCCCTCTGGGGAGGGCCGCGCAATCCTGCCTGGTACCACAACGTCGTCGCGAACCCGGACGTCGTGGTGGAGACGCGGGCCAGGAGGCGCACGATGCGGGCCGAGCCGGCGGCGGAGGAGGACCGGCAGCGCCTCTACAACCTGTTCAAGGCGGGCTCCGGTCACTATGCGTCACACGAGGCGCGGACGGACCGGGAGATACCGGTCGTGGTGCTGCGGGACACGGACGCCTAACAGGACTGACAAGGAGCGCGTTCGCGGGCCATCCGTAGAATCGCGGGCATGCCCCAACGGCCCTTCGTCGCCTCGCGGACGGCGGTGTTCTCGGAGTCGGTCATCCGCGAGATGACGCGGCTCTCGTTCGAGCACGACGCCATCAACCTGGCGCAGGGCTTCCCCGACTTCCCCGCGCCCGCGTTCGTGAAACGGGCGGCGATCGAGGCGATCGAGGCGGACGTGAACCAGTACGCCATCACCTGGGGCGATCCGCGCCTGCGTACGGCCATCGCGGCCAAGGTGCAGCGCCACTACGGGCTCGACATCGACCCCGAACGCGAGGTGACGGTCACGTGCGGGGCGACCGAGGCGATGATGGCGGCGATGCTCGCCTTCGTGGAGCCGGGCGACGAGGTCATCGTCTTCGAGCCGTTCTACGAGAACTACGTGCCCGACGCGGCCATGAGCGGGGCCACGCTCAAGTTCGTAACGCTGCGGGGACTCGACTTCGTGTTCGACCCGGACGAGCTGCGGGCGGCATTCGGGCCGCAGACGAAGGCGATCATCGTGAATTCGCCCAACAACCCCAGCGGCAAAGTGTTCGACCGCGAGGAACTGGCGCAAGTCGCAGCCCTCTGCCAGGAGTTCGACTGCCTCTGCTTCACGGACGAAATCTACGAGCACATCCTCTTCGACGAGCACGAGCACCTGCCCATGGCCACCCTGCCCGGTATGTACGACCGCACCATCACGATCAGCGGGCTCTCCAAGACGTTCAGCATCACGGGGTGGCGGCTTGGGTACGTGGTCGCGCCGCCGCACCTGAGCGAGGTGGTGCGCAAGGTGCACGACTTCCTGACGGTGGGGGCGCCAGCGCCGTTGCAGCAGGCGGCGGCAGTAGCCATCGAGCAGGGGGAGTCGTACTACCCGGAGCTGCGGGCGATGTACGAGGGGAAGCGCGACCGGCTCGTGATCTCGCTGCGGGAGGCAGGCTTCATCTGCCACAAGCCGGAGGGCGCCTACTACGTGATGGCGGATTTCGGCGACCTCGGCTTCGACGGGGACGACACGGCCTTCGCGCTCAACCTGATCGAGCGCGTGGGAGTGGCGCCGGTGCCGGGGTCGAGCTTCTACAACAACCAGGAGGTGGGGTCGCGGTTTGTGCGCTTCACCTTCTCGAAGTCGGACGAGACGCTGGCGGAGGCAGGACGGCGGCTGGGAGCGATCTAGGGGTTGTCTCCCGACTCCCGGGCACTCTGCAATACCGAGAGGAGTTGCGTCGCCAAATGCTGTTCAAGAAGACGCTCCATCTCCGAAACATCAACACGTCCCTCAAGGTCGGCGTCGTCAGCGGCTTCAAGAGCGCGGTAGTAAGGCTGCTTGTCCCTCGCGATGAGGTCGGGGATCGTCGGATAGCCTGGCATCACATGGCCGAGCTTGATGGAGAACACCAGGTACGAGATGGCCCGTGATGTCCGCCCGTTGCCATTCACGAACGGATGTATCCAGTTGGTTCGCCACATCGCGTAGGCGCCGAGGTGGAGGGCAGTCGCGGCGTCCCAATTGTCATTGACATAGTCACACAGGTCATCAACGAGCCTGGGGATGTCACGCGCTGGCGGCGGCTGATGGCCGCTCCCTTCGATTGTGACCGGTACCGTCCGAAAAGTACCGGGGGAGCGTTCAAGGCCATCGATTGCAATGGCCTGCAGCTCCCCAAAGAGAAACGACCTCAGTCGAAAGCCCGACGATCCGTCGCGGACACTTTCCTGAACAAGCTCCGTGAGGCCGTCATGCTGACGGAGGACGTTCTGGGCCTCACGCTCCGCGACCTCATCGGCGGTCAGTTCAGGGAGATCCCCGAGGTCGTGAAGCCTAGTCCTGCGCCGCTTCCCGCTGCTCACGGGCCATCCTGTCCGCCACCCTGTCGACCAGCTCGCGTGTCACACGGGGGTTTTCAATGTTGGCGTTGCCGAAGGCGAAGCTCCGCCTCTGTTCCTCGCGCTCCTCGTCACTCATCTCGATCTTCCGTGCTGCTTCGATCAGTCTGTCCAAGCTCTCAGACGCCATGACATTCCCTCCGAGGACCAAGCCGCAAATGCGAGTCTTCGGCGAATATAGCGCCTGTCGCCCCGAGCCGCATTCACGATTCTGTTGTTCAGCTTAGAACGCCCGTTCGTATATCGCAAGCATTGCGGGGGCGGCGTTCCCACATCGGTGAGGGAATCGCAATGACCCACGCGCCAGCCAGCACGCGACCTGCCTGCCTAGGAGCCGCGCACGGTGGCTTACCCTATTCCGCTCCTCGAGACTCCGCAGCATCAATTGGATCGCCATCGCCCCGGAAGAGTCCCTTCACGGCCGTGCCGTAGCGCTGGTAGGCCAGGCCCATGGCCAGCAGCATCACTCCCAGAGTGGCGAAGGCCCCCACGCGGTATCCGCGCTCTAGCAGGAACACGTCGAACACGAACAGCTTCGCTACCGGCACCGCCAGCATGACGATCCCGGTCACGCGGAGCGCACGTGAGCGGCGCAGGATGCCCGCCGCGATGACAAGCGCGGCGTGAACCGTCCACATGAGCGTCAGCGTCAGGTGCATGACAGCGTCGTAATCGCCGCCCTGCATGAGTTCACGGTGGTTGAAGAAGCGCACGACCTCTGCCGTGAACACCCACGCCGCGATCCCATTCGCCACGATCACCAGGGCCACCACGACCGGAATGCCCGTTACCGCGGAGAAGGCCTTCGATCGGTGCTCCAGAGCGGCGGCCAGGACGATGCCCGCCATGACGACCGCAAAGGAGAGGAAGTAGTAGTTGAGGACAACCCAGTGCGTCCCCCGGGGAATCTCGATGAGGAACGTGTCGATCAACAGCAGCTTCGCAGCGGCGGCCCAGACCACAGTCACGCCGCCAATGGCGAGGAGTCGCGAACCTCGCCACCTGGCCACGGCCATCAAGAGCGAGCCGTAGACGGCCCAGGTGATCGTCAGGGTGGTCAGCAGCGAGTTGCGGAAGCGCTCGGAGGCATCGTTGCCGGCAGCCTCCAGCGTCTGGCGGTCGAAGTAGCTGATGGCCTCGGCGCTGAAGATCCAGAGGGTCAGCAGGCTCGCGACTCCCACCAGCACCCTGGAGACGTGGGCTTCGAAGGGGTCGAGCGAGCCCTCCGACCGTCGATACAGCCAGGCAGCCGTGTACAGCGCCCCGATGCCGAAGGCAAAGGCGAGGAACCTGCCGTTGAGGACCGGGACGAACTCGGCGACCTCTACCGAAGGGGTCTCGATGATGAGGATGCGGAGAACCGCGCAGGCGAGCACGAGCAACCCGGCGACACGGCCCTGCCAGCTGGCGGTAACGGTCCCCAAGCCCACGAGAACAGCGCCTTCCGCGGCCCACGCCACTGCGATCCACTCGCCCGTGAATTGCAGCGGGGCGGCTACCGTCAGGAACACCAGGGCAGCGCCGCCCAGTTGGAGCGGCACCACGGGGGAGACGCCTGTCCTTGCCCTCGCGGCGAGGGCCACGAGTCCGTGGACGGCCGCCAGCAGCAGGGTGATGAGTCCGAACCATGGCTCGTACTGGTCCCACATGACGGCGAACGTCAGGCCGAAGAAGGCGAAGCCGTTGACCATGATCAGGGTCATGTCGAATTGATTGGGCTTCCGGCGCCACACGATGTTGTGGAGCGTCGCGGCGCCGAGGAATATGAGGAAAACGCCAGACAGACCAAGCTGGGCGTATACGGGCTCCTCGGGCAGGTTCCCCACGGTCAAACCGGCGAACAGCAGGTAGGACGCGAGCATGCCGGCGAGGGTGTACCAGCGCCAGCGGCGGAGGCTGGCCACCGCCACGATGCCGGCGTCGATGATGAGCAGGTAGGCCAGCCCGACGGACAGGCGGTCGGCGAGAGCATCGCCCAGCAGCGCCGGCGTGAGGAACGCTCCGAACAGGGCGAGGAAGGCGACGACCCGCGAGTCGTACCTGATGGCCAGCAACCAACCCAGGGCCACCGTCAGGCCGAGCAGGACAAGCGCGGGGACGAGGGGGATCAGGTCGTAAAAGCCGAAGGAGGCATAGAGGGCCAGGTAGAGGATGGCGACCCCGCCGCCCGCCACTGCCTGCGCCCAGGGTGGGGCGCGCCGGGCGGTGTACTCGGCCAGGCCAACCATGACCAGACCGACCACGACCCCGAGGACGACCCGCCCCGTGGGCCCGATCCACTGGTTGTCGAAGGCCAGCTTGAGGAAGAACCCGACACCGATGGCCAGGGCCACCACGCCAATGATGGCAAACCAGTTGCGGCCCAGGACACGTTCCCAGTCGAACGGGGGCCTTTCCACGAAGCGGGGAGGCGGGGGGGCCTGGTCTCCTGCGGCAGGGGTGGCCCTCAGGAACGCCGGCATGCCGGGGTCACCGGGCGGTTCCGCGCTGGCGAGCGATGCGGGAGCGGCCGCCGCAGGCTCCGGCTCGCGCACAGCGGTGGCCGGTGGCGGGACAGGCGCGACCGGCGCGACCGGAGTGGCCTCCGACGCGCTTCCGCGCGGCGGAAGTTGTGGCGGTCGCCAACTCTCCCCCGGCGCCAGGGGTGGTGGTACGAGCAGATCAACTATCAGGGCCTCAAGCTGAGCGAGTCGCGCGGAGAGGTCGCTAACCTGGGAGGCCAGTTCCGCTACGTCGGCGGGGCCTTCAGGTCTTGCGGCGCCAGGAGGGGGTGGGGCAGCGTCATCCAAAGCGGCTCCGCAGTGGACGCAGAAGGGACCGTCACCAGGTGTCTCCCGGCCACAATCCGCACAGGTCCTCGCCGGTGACACGCCGCAATCCACCCCCACCTGCGCGCCATCCTATAGCGCTGTACCCCGAATTACCCCATCCCCCCTGAGGCGTCTGGGGCGATGTGAAGGGGACCCTTCGGGGTCGGCTGCTACACTCTTGAGACTGCCGCCCAAAGGCGGCATTCTCCAACGATGAGGGATTCCCGATGAGCGACGCGCCAACCAGCACGCGGCTCGCTTCCGCCTACGAACCGGGTGCGGTCGAAGACCGCATCTACGCCTTCTGGGAGGAGGGCGGGTACTTCCGCGCGCACGTCGTTCCGGGCGAGGCGCCCTACAGCATCGTGATGCCGCCCCCAAACGTGACGGGCGAGTTGCACCTCGGGCACGGGTACGAGGACGCGCTCACCGACACGCTCGTGCGCTGGCACCGGATGCAGGGCGAGCCGACCCTCTGGCTTCCGGGCGAGGATCACGCGGGCATCGCCACCCAGAACGTGATGGAGCGGGAGCTGCTGAAGGAAGGGCTCACGCGGCACGACCTCGGGCGGGAAGGCTTCGAGGCGCGCGTCTGGCAGTGGGTGCGGCAGCTGCGGCCGCGCATCTACGAGCAGCACCGCAAGCTCGGGGCGAGCGCGGACTGGAGCCGCGACACCTTCACCCTGGACCCGCACATCGTGCGGGCCGTGCGCACGACCTTCGTGAACCTGTACCGGGACGGCCTCATCTACCGCGGCCTGCGGATGATCAACTGGTGCCCGCGCTGCAGCACCGCCCTGAGCGACCTTGAGGTCATCCACGTGGAGGAGGAGGGCCAGCTCTACTACGTGCGCTATCCGGTGGTGGGCGAGGGCGGGATGCCCCTGCCCGACGCCATCTCCATCGCGACGGTGCGCCCGGAGACGATGGTGGCGGACACGGGCGTGGCCGTTCACCCAGAGGACGACCGCTACGAGGACCGCATCGGGCGCACCGTGCTGCTGCCGATCATGGGTCGAGAGCTGCTCGTCGTGGCGGACGACTCGATCCAGCCCGAGTTCGGCACGGGCGCGCTGAAGGTGACGCCCGGGCACGACCCCCTCGACTGGGAGATCGGCCAGCGTCACGACCTCGACGTGATCGTGGCGATCGGCGAGGACGGCCTCATGAACGACGAGGCGGGGCCGTATGCGGGGATGACCCTCGAGAATGCGCGGGCGGCGATCGTGCGCGACCTGGAGGACAGCGGTTTCCTCGAGAAGACGGAGTCGTACACGCACAGCGTGGGGCGCTGCGAGCGCTGCGACTCGGTGATCGAGCCCATGCCCAGCGAGCAGTGGTGGGTGGCGGTGAACAAGGAGTACGCGCCGGGAGTCTCGCTGGCGAGCGGAGCGAGCGCGGCCATCCGCGACGAGCGCATCCGCGTTGTGCCGTCGCGGATGGCGGCCACGTTCCTGAACTGGACCGACAACCTGCGGGACTGGTGCATCAGCCGCCAGCTCTGGTGGGGGCACCAGATTCCCGTGTGGTACTGCGACTGCGGAGAGATGACGGTCGCCCTCGACGACCCCTCGGCGTGCGAATCGTGCGGGAGCACGGCCATCCGCCAGGAGGAGGACGTGCTCGACACGTGGTTCTCGTCGGCGCTGGCGCCACACTCGGATCTGGGCTGGCCCGACGACACCGAGGACCTGCGCTACTTCTACCCGACGACCGACATGCAGATGGGCTACGACATCATGTTCTTCTGGTGCGCCAGGATGGTGATGTTCGGGCTCTACAACATGCGTGAGCACGGGCCGGACGGCGATGTGCCCTTCCGCACGGTGGTCTTCCACGGGCTCATCCGCGACGCGACTGGCGCGAAGATGGCGAAGTCACGCGGGAACGCCGTGAATCCGCTGGTCGCGGCAGGTCAGTACGGGGCGGATGCGTTCCGCTTCGCGCTACTGACGATGGGGACGCTCGGGCAGGACATGAAGTACAGCGAGGACCGCATGGTCGCGGCCCGGAACTTCGCCAACAAGCTGTGGAACACGGCGCGATACGTCCTGATGAAGCTGGAGGGGCGTCGCCTGAAGCGTCCCCACGCGGCGGACCGGGAGACGCTCGCGCTGGAGGACCGCTGGCTGCTGTCGCGGCTGGAGGGGCTGGAGGGCGAGGTCGACTCGCTGCTGACGGCGTACCAGCTCGGCGAGGCGGGGCGGCGCATCCAGGACTTCATCTGGAACGAGCTGGCGGACTGGTACGTGGAGATGAGCAAGGTGCGCCTGAACGAGGGCGACGAGCGCCCGCTGGCGGTGCTGGCGCACGTGCTCGACCACAGCCTGCGGCTGCTGCATCCGATCATGCCGTTCGTGACGGAGGAGCTGTGGGGGAAGCTGCGCGAGCACATCGACGGCGACCTGGCCCCGGCGCTGATCGTGGCCTGGTACCCGAAGAGCGCGGGCATCTGGCGCGACGAGGCGGCGGAGGCGGCGATGGGCCACGTGATCGACATGAACCGCGCGATCCGCAACCTGCGCGCGGAGAAGGGCGTCGAGGCGGGCGCGCGTCCGAGGGTCTACCTGCGGGCAAGTAGCCAAGCCGAGGCGCTTCGTGAGACAGCAGCGGCGACGGCTTTCACCTCACGGGTCGAGCCAGAGGTGACGGGCGCGGACGCCGAACTTCCCGAGGGGGAGTACGCGTTCGCGCGCGTGGGCGACACGGAGGTGGCGCTGGCGCTCCCGGAGGTGGACCTGACGACCGAGCGCGAACGTCTGGAGCGCGAGCTGGCGGAGGCGGACGGGCAGATCACGCGGCTCGAGAAGCAGCTTTCGAACGAACGCTTCCTCGAACGCGCGCCCGAGGCGGTGGTGCAGGGCGAACGCGACCGGCTGGCGCAGGCGCAGACGCGGGCGGAGGGGCTGCGGGAGCGGATCGCGGCGCTGGGGAGCTAGCCGAGCAGGATCGCGAGCGCCGCTTCGGTGTCGCGCAGGTCGGGGAGGACGAAGTCGGCGCCGCTTTCGCGCAGGGCGTCCTCGCCGTAGTTGCCGGACGCGACGGCGAGGACGCGGGCGCCGATGGCGTGCCCGGCGGAGACATCGCGGGGCGTGTCGCCGATGACGATGGCGCTGGCGTCGGCGGCGGCCACGCCACCCACCTTCGCCAACTCCTCGAGGGCTGCCGCGAGGACCTTCGTGCGGTCGGAGGAGACATCGCCGAAGCCGCCTCCGCGGAAGCGGTCCCAAAGGCCGTAGTAGCGCAGCTTCAGCTCCGCGCCCCTGACCACGTTCCCGGTGGCTAAACCGACCACGGCATCGGTGTGCTCAAGCGCGTCGAGCAGATCGATGACGCCCTCAAGGACGCGACCATCGTGGCTCTCAAGCGCCTCGGGGAAGCGTGCGAGATAGGCGGTGGTCATGCGGTCGAGGGCGGCGGGGGTGGGGTCGACGCCTGCGAGCGTGAGCGCGTCCGCGAAGATGCCCGTGTCGGTGCGTCCGTCGACGGCGATGCCATCAATGCCTGAGAGACCGAATTCGGCGGTCAAGGCGTCGGCGATGGCGGCGCGGCCAGCGCCGCCGCTCACGATGAGGGTGCCGTCGATGTCGAAGAGGAGGATGCGCACCGCGGAGAGTGTAGCCCGTGATCGCGGCAGGGGCAGGTCGCGATCGGCCGGGGGGTCTGGCAGAGTCGGGGCGTGGTTGCGATCCCGGAGATGCGGACCCTGGTCGAGCGCGCCGCCGCACGCCGCCACGTGCTGGAGGGGCTAATCGCGTCCGTGCCCGAGGATTACTGGGACCGGCGGGCCTCCGACGACGCCTGGACGGCCCTGGACCACGTGCGGCACGTGGCGACGGTCGACGGGATGGTCGTCGAGCTGGCGGAGGCGGCGGAACGTCCCGGGGAGGGGCTGTGGGTGGGCGGCACACGGGACGCGGCAGCGCTCGAAGCGCGGCGGCTCGGGCTGATGGACGGGGTTCGGGATCAGGACATCGATGAGCTGGTCGCGACCATGCGTGAGTCGCGGGAGGCGGCAGTGGAGGCGCTGCTTGCGCTACCGGCGGCGGCGCTGGAGCGGGAGGTGCGGGTGGCGGGCGTGCTGACGCCCTGGGGCGAACTGCACGCGTTCTCGCTTCGGGCCTACCTGACGGCGTGGGCCGAGCACGACGGCGAGCACGATGCCGCCATCCGCCGCGCGATCGAGACGCCGCCCGACGTGACCGCGCTCACGCTGGCGGCGCGGCGGGCTCGTCGCGGCGGGACGCGCTGAGCCCGAGGGCGACGCCAACGACAATGAGCGGTCCACCCACGAGGACACCGATCGGTGGCGTCTCGCCGAGGACGGGGATGGCGTAGAGCGTCGCGAGCAGCGGTTCCCCAAGGATCGCAAGTCCGACGGTGACGACGCGCAGGTGTCCGAGAGCCCAGTTGAGGGACGTGTGCCCGATGAGCTGGGGAATGAGGGCAAGCAGGATGATGAACGTCCAGGCGTCGGCGCCAAAGCCGCTGATCGAGGGGCGCACGATGAGCACGGCGAGCCAGAGCGTGACAGCGGCGGCGGTGTAGACGACGGCGGAGTACGGGATCGCGTCGATCTCGTGGCGGGTCTTGCGGCGGATGGTCTGGTAGGCGGCCACGAGGAGGGCGGCGAACAGGGCGAGGAGGTCGCCGACGAAGAATTCGAGGCCGCGGGCGAGGTCGAAGGCGGCGATCACGATGAGGCCCGCGATGGCGACGGCGAGGCCGGCGTACTCGCGGCGGGCGGGGCGTTCGCGAAGGACGGCGAAGGCGAGGAGCGCGCCGAGGAGGGGCTGCAACCCCACGATGACAACGCTGGAGGCGACGGAGGTGCGTTCGAGGGAGGCGAACCAGCTCCAGAAGTGTCCGGCGAGGAACACGCCGGAGAGGGCCAGCAGGGGCAGGCTCGACCGCGGCGGGAGCGCGATTTTGCCGCGGGCGCGGGCGGCGAGGACGAAGAGCAGGAGCAGCCCGGCGGCGAAAAGGAGGCGGTAGGCGGCGATCGTGAGGGCCGGAGCTTCGTCCGCGAGGCGTACGAAGATGGCGGCCCAGGAGACGCCAAGCACGCCGAGGAGGAGCACGGCCAGCGGCGTCCGGGAAACCGGCACGGTCGCCACGCTACGGGGGCGCGGGGTGGGGAGGCAAGGGGAGCGCTGGGCGTGCTGAGCGAGCCACTAGAATCGAGGGATGGAGAGAACGTTCGAGGAGCGGCTGGAGGCGCTCGCGCGCTTGGAGTCGCCCGCGGTTGCACGCTTCGATTCGGCCGGAGCGTTGCGGGGCGGGTGGGCGGTGCTTCCTTCCGCTTTCAACCCGCCGACGCGCGCGCACCTGCGCCTGCTGGACCTGGCGGAGGCGGTGGCGGACGTGGAGGGGGGAGCGGCCCTGCTGACGACGCGGAACGTGGCGAAGGGCATCGAGGGGGCGTCGCTGGCGGACCGGGTCGGGATGCTGCTGGCCGCGCGCGAATCGCGTCCAGGGCTGGCGGTGCTGGCGGCGAACCAGGCGCGGATCGTTGACCAGGCGGCGGCGCTGCGCGTGACCTGGCCGGATGCGGCGTTCGATTTCGTGCTTGGCTACGACACGCTCGTGCGGCTCTTCGACGAGCGTTACTACGAGGGAGCGATGGAGGTGGAGCTGGACTCGTTCTTCGAACGGCACCGCGTGATCGCGTCGAACCGGGGGGATGTGACACCGGCGGACGTGTCCGGCTACGTGGCGGAGCGGGCGGCGCGCTATGCCGGCCGCATCGTCACGGTGGCGCTCGACGAGGAGCACGGGCGGATTGCGTCGAGCGACGCGCGGGAACTCATCGGGGCGGGGCAGGGCAGCGACGACCTGCCGCCTGAGGTCGCCGCCTACATCCGCGCGCACGGGCTCTACGAGGGCGGCTAGGCGGGGGAGGACTCGACCGGGGCGAGCCGCACGGGCCGGGCGAAGAGGACAACGACGGCGGCAGCGAGGGTGATTCCGGCGGTGACCAGGAAGGGCGACTCGTAGTTTCCCGTGGCCTGCTCCAGTAGACCCACGAGGAGGGGTCCGGCGCCGCTGCTGACCTGACTGGTGAACGAGATCATGCCGAAGATGGCGCCGAACGAAACGTACCCGAAAATCTCGCTCGTGAGCAGCGACTGCATCATGTAGATGTTGCCGATGGTGAGGCCGAACGTGAGGGCGAACACGTAGTTGGTGACGGCCGTGTCGATAAAGATCATCAGGAACACGGACGCGGCCTGGAAGGCAAAGAGGCCGGCGGTGAGGTGGCGCTTGCTGAGATTGTCGGCGAATCCGCCGACGATGAGGCGGGCGACGATGCTGCCGATGGCGCCGAGGCTGAGAGCGAGCGAGGCGGCCGTGCGTGAGCCGGTGCGGTCCTCCAGGAACGCTATCTCGTGGATGAGGAAGCCGGTCTGGGCGAGCAGCACGAGCACGAAGGCCATGGCCAGCGACCAGAACGAGAGCGTGCGCATGGCCTGGGAAAGCGTCCAGCGGCGTGTCTGGACCTCGTCGCTGAGGCCAGCGTGGGCGGGCGGGCCGGTGGCCGGGACGGCGCCGTCGGGGGGAAGGCGCATCTGGCTCGGATCCCACACCAGCACGAGGAAGACCATGGGCAGGCCCACGACCAGCGTGAAAACAGCGATGACGGGAGTCGTGAGTTCCAGGCCGCCGGACGCGATCAGCCAGGCGCCGAGGGGCGGCAGGACGACGCCCGCGGAGGAGACGCCGGTGGCGGAGATGCTCATGGCGCGGGCGCGGCGGCGGATGAACCAGCGCGCCATGATCACGTTCGTGGAGACGCCCCCGGCCATACCGAACGCGACCGCGAGGAGGGTGTACACGGCGTAGAGCTGCCAGAGCTCCTCGACGAAGCCGATGCAGCCGATCATGACGGCGGTGAGGACCAGGCCGGCGGTGAGGAAGGGCATCGGGCCACGCCGGTCGATGTGGGGCCCCACTACCGCGGCGGAGAGCCCGGAGATGACGAAGTAGAGGGCGGTGGCGCCGCTCACGCTGGCGTTCGACCAGCCGTGGGCCTGCTGCAGGGGCTTCAGGAAGACGGCGAGTCCGTAGTAGCCCACGCCGATGCCGCCAAGCATGACGATGGCCACGCCCACGACGACGTACCACCCGTAGTAGTAGCGCGAGGGCAGGAAGCGCGCGGCGAGCGGCCGGCGGAGGGGAAGGACGGGCGGACCCGTCACTGAGGCGGGCCGCCGCCCGCACGGCTGGTGACTATCTCGTCGAGGTCGTCCACCACCATGCGCTCGCGGCGGCCGGCGCGGTCGTAAGCGGTCACGGGCGCGACGGCATCGTGGTCGATAACGACATCGATGACCGTCGGGCGGGAGTTTCCGAGGGCGTCCTCGATGGCGGCGCGCAGGTGCTCGGGCTGGGTGACCCGCACACCCTCGCAGCCGACGGCGCGGGCGACGGCGGAGAAGTCGACATCGCCGAATTCGGCGAGCTCGTAGGCCTTGCTGTCGAAACGGAAATCGAGGATGTGCGTGTCGAAGGCGAGAGCGTGGTTGTTGAGCACGACGTAGACGACGTTCAGGCCGTAGCGGACAGCGGTCTCCAACTCGCTCAGGTGGTACCAGAAGCCGCCATCGCCGGTGAAGCAGATGACGGGCGTGTCGCCCACGGCCACCTTCACGCCGATGGAGGCGGGCAGGGCCCAGCCGAGCGATCCCTCGCAGCGGATGAAGCGCTTCCCGGGCTGTCGGAGCTCGACGAACGCGCCGGCCCAGGCGGCGGAGTAGCCCGTATCGGCGACGATGACGGCGTCGGGCGGGAGGGTCTCAGTCAGCTCGCGACAGAGCCGCTCGGGACGGATGGGCGAGTCGCCGGAGGAGAGGAGGGGCTCCTTGCCCTCCCACCAGTGGCGCACGATGCGCTGGACTTCGGCCACCCATTCGCCGGGCGGGCGGACGGTGTCGCCGGCGGCAGCCACGAGGCGCGCGAGGGCGACCCTGGCGTCGGCGGCGATGGCGACCTTCGTGTTCGCGGGATAGTTTCGCCCCAGCTCGGAGGGGTCGACGTTGATGTGGATGATGTCGGTGTCACGGCTGGGGAGGGTCCAGCCGTTGGTGCTCTGGCTGCCCGTACGGGTGCCAACGATGAGGGCAAGGTCGGCGTCCGCCACGATCTCGTTGGCGGACTTGCGGGCGTACGAGCCAAGCACGCCGACGGAGAGGGGGTGGTTCTCGTTGATGGCGCCCTTCCCGGAGAGGGAGGTAGCGACGGGGATGGCGAGCTTCTCGGCGAGCTCGATCAGCTCAGGCCAGGCGCCTGAGGACATGACACCGCCGCCCGCGATGATCACGGGACGTTCGGCTTCGAGCAGGAGCGCGAGTGCCTCGTCGACGCCCTCGGCGGGGGGCTCTGGGCGGACGGCAGGGGATGTGGCGTAACGGGGATCGCCCGTCGGCTCGGGCAGGTCGGCCTCGCCCGCCTCCGCCTCGGCGGCGATGGCGAGGTGGACGGGGCGGGGGTCGCCCGAGGTGGCCTCGCGGAAGGCCTGCGGAATCAGGTCCGCGAGCCGCTCGGTGCGGGTGACGTCCGCGCTGAACTTGGTGACGCTCTCGAAGTGGGCGCGCACGTCCTGGTAGGCGTTCTTGTAGGCCTGCGCCCCGGAGCGCGCCCCGGTGAAGGCGATGACGGGGGTCGAGGCCTGCCAGGGCTCGGCGAGCCCGGCGGCGAGGTTGGTCGCGCCGGGGCCGCCCTGGCTGATGACGATGCCGGGACGGCCGGCGGCCTTGGCGTAGCCGTCGGCCATGTAGGCGGCGGCCTTCTCGCCGTGGGTGAGGATGCGGCGGACGCCGGTCCCTTCGAGCATGACGAGGGAATCGAAGAGGTTGGTCGGAACGAGAAAGATGGCCTCAACGCCGTAGGCGAGCCAGCTCTTGGCGATGTATTCGGAGCCCTTCATAGCAACACCCCCGCGCGAGCATGAGTCGCGCGGGGGCAAGCCTACCAGCGTTCTTTCCGGCCGGGTCCGATCGGTCGCGTTCCTTCTGATGGCGCCGCGGGGGGGGGAAGGCGTTCGCCCACGTTCCCCCGAACTAGGCCGAACTAGGCGTCGATGCCGCGCTCGAGGAGGGCGTTCAGGTTCTCATCCTCGGTGTCGATGAGGGCCTGCACCCACTTGTGGAACATCTGCCCGCCGCCCTCGTTGCGCCCGAAGAGGGAGTGGTCCTTGGCGCCGGTCTTGAGGGCGCGCTGGACGCGGAAGCCGGTGTAGTAGTCCTCATCGCGGACGACATCCAAGTACATCTTCATGATGTCGGCGTAGCGCTCGTCGTCGTCGGGGTTGGGCTCCTCGGGGAGGAGGAAGTTCTGGATGGTGACGGACTCCTCCGGGGTCTTCCCGGGGAACATCTGGGAGACCATGAAGGGCGAGGCGCCCTGGCCATCGTAGGCGGCGGACCCGCGGCCGCCGGCGATGGAGATGTTGGGAAAGATGGTCCAGATGCCGGGCGTCAGGTCCTCCATCTGCCACTGGTCCTCGGGGAGGTCGGCAGCGCGGGCGAAGCGCGTGGGCGAAACCATGCGCACGTGCGTGCCCCAGGCGTAGTAGTCGGGTTGGTAGGCGGAGTCGGGGCCGAAGCTGTTCCGGTGGAGGATGGGGATGTGGTAGAGGTCGCGATAGCCGTCGTAGGCGACCTTCCAGTTGGGGCCGTCGAGGTTCTGGCGGCCGATCACGTGGGCATCGGCGAAGCCGAGGTGGTCGAGCATCTCGTCGTAGCCGGCGAGGAAGAGGTCGATGTCGACGTCGGAGGAGGGGTTGAGGGTGACCCAGACAAGGCCGGCGCGCTCGGAGCAGGGGAGGGGCGTGAGTCCGTAGCAGGACTTGTCGACGTCGCCGAAGTTGCCGGAGTCGAAGATGGAGACGAGGTTCCCCTGGAGGTCGTAGCTCCAGGCGTGGTACGGGCAGCGGAAGCCGTGCGAGTTGCCGGCGCCCTCATCGACGACGATGGCGCCGCGGTGGCTGCACATATTCACAAAGGCGCGGACCTCGCCGTCAACGTCGCGCACCATGAGCACGGGCATGCCCACGACTTCGAGAGAGCGGTAGTCGCCGGGCTTGCGCAGCTCGCAGGAGAAGCCGAGAGCGAGGGGCAGCCGCTTGAAGATGCGGTCGACCTCCATGCGCCAGCGGTCGGGGTCGTAGTAGGCGCTGGTGGGGATCTTGCAGACGTCGTCTGCCAGATCGATGCGATCGGCGCCGAGATTCTCGACCTCGCGGCGGGCCATTTCGAGCAACTGCTCCCGGCTCATGGACAACCTCCAGCGGCGGAACAACCGTGTGGGGGACGATTGTACCCACTGCGGGCGGGTACCGGCGTAGGCTCCGCGCATGGCTACCGTTGATGTTCTGCTGAGCGGGTTTTCGTTCCGGACCAACCAGGGGAGTCCCGGGTTCTGCTCCGTCACGCTGGTGGAGTCGGAGGGGCGGCTGATCCTGGTCGATCCCGCACACGTGGGGCGACGGCGCGAGCTGGGCGCGGCGCTGGAGCAGCGCGGTCTGACCGAGGCGAGCATTGATGCGGTCGTGCTGACGCACGCGCACTGGGATCACGCGCAGAACTTCGACCGGTTCGCGGAGGCGCCCCTGCTGCTGCACCCACGCGAGCGCAGCTACGCGAGCGCGCCCCACGAGAACGACTGGGCGACTCCGCCCTGGACAGGCCTCGCGTTGGAGACACATCGCATCCAGGAGGTGGTGGAGGGGGACGAGGTGGCGGCGGGCGTGCGCGTGATCGAGCTGCCGGGGCACTCGGTGGGCAGCATCGGGCTGCTGGTGGAGACGGCGGCGGGCACAGCCTGCGTCACGGGCGATGCAGTGCACTCCAGCTGGGTGCTGGAGTCGGGCCAGCCGCCGATCGTGTTCGGGTCGCTCTCGCAGGCGCGGGAGAGCGTGGCGAAGGCGCTGAGCGCCGCCGAGGTCATCTATCCCGGTCACGACACGCCGTTCCGTGTCGTCGACGGTGAGGCGGACTACCTCGCGCCGTTCGCGCTCACGATCACGAACCTGGAGCCGGACCGCGAGGGGCTGCGCTTCGATGCGACTCCGATGTCGACCTGGATCATGGCGGGGTCGGCGCCGTAGCCGGGCTGCGGTTCAGGTCGGCGACGCGGCGGATGGGGTCGGAGCCGTCCCAGCCCTCAGCGGCGGCGGCGATCAGCGCGTAGAAATCGAGCAGTCCTGGCAGGCCTTCGTACACCTCGACCATGTGCCCGTAGACCGCGACCGTATCGACGAAGCCGAACTCCATGCCACCAGCAAGCACGAAGCGGTTGGCGATGGTGAAGCCGAGCGCCTCATAGCGGGCGAGCTCCTCCTCGAAGTTGGGGATGATGGTGGCGCAGTGGTGGAGGCCCTGCTCGTCGGGGGCGTACATGTCGCGGATGGCGGAGGGACCGTCGTTGTTCTGCTGGACGAGCTCAAGCATGACGGAGCCGAGCTGCCCGTAGGCCGAGGAGTGGTCGAACTCGCCGGGTTCACCGCGGTAGATGGCCCGCTCAATGGGGATGTGCTCGTTGATGTAGAAGGGACCGGCGCCGCGCTCATCCGCCCAGCGCTGGGCGGCTTCAAAGATGTCGGGGACGTGGTAGGCGAGCTGGACAAAGGGGCGGTGGGGCATTGGGGGCCTCCTGGCTCTTGGCTGTTGGTGGCACGCTCTTCCTGGCAAGGTGCTTATGCGCCTTAGCAGATGATAGGCTAAGGCGCAGCGGAGGACACCGTGCCCCTCTTTCTGGCGCCGGGCTGGTTCAAGGACACGTACATCGGGATCGAGGTCGAGCAGTTCATCGGCATCGGCGCGCTGGTGCTGGTGGCGGCGGTGGTGCACCTGATGGCCGGTCAGGCTCTACGGCTCTACCTGCGGGCGCGACTGGCCGAGGAAGACCGCAAGTTCTGGGACCGGGAGCGGTCGCGGCTGAGGCGCGCGCTCCTGGCGCTCGTCGTGGCGATCACGATCCTGCTGGGCTTCCCCACGCTGGGCTTCGACGCAAGCGTCGAGCACGTGGTGAACCAGATCGCGAGCCTGTTCGGGGCGGTGGCGCTGGTGCTGCTCGGCTTCCGCGGCATCGACATCTTCACCAACGTGCTGAAGCAGCGGGCGGCGAAAACGGAGAGCCGCATCGACGATCAGATCGTCCCGCTCGCCAACGCGAGCCTGAAGGGGGCGGTGTTGCTCATCGGCGGGCTGTTCGTGCTGGGAAACCTGGGTGTGAACGTGACCTCGCTGGTGGCCGGGCTGGGGCTCGGCGGCCTGGCCATCGCACTGGCCGCGCAGGACACGATCCGCAACCTGCTGGGGGGCGTCACGATCTTCGCCGACCGGCCCTTCCAGGTAGGCGACTGGGTCGTTCTGAACAACATCGAGGGGACGGTGGAGCACGTGGGCTTCCGCTCGTCGCGGGTGCGCACCTTCTACAACTCGGTGGTGACGGTGCCGAATGCGCGCATCGTCGATACCCATGTGGACAACATGGGGCTGCGCCGGTGGCGGCGGTACAAGACCACGCTGGGGCTTTCCTACGACACGACAACGGACCAGGTGCAGGCCTTCGTGGAGGGCGTGCGCGCACTCATCCGTTCGAATCCGGAGATGCGCAAGGACTACTACATCGTCGAGTTCCACGGCTTCAGCGCGGCCACCCTCGACGTGCTCGTGTACTGCTTCATCGATGCGGCGAGCTGGAACGACGAGCTGCGCACGCGGCACGTGCTGAACCTCGACATCATGCGGCTGGCGGAGGACCTGGGCGTGGAGTTCGCCTTCCCCACGCAGACGCTGCATGTGGCTTCGATGCCGGGGCAGCCAGCGGAGGTTCCAGTGGCGCCGGGGCGCGAGCAGTTGGGGGAGATGGTGGAGGGATACAGCCCGAACGGGAGCGCGGGACAGCGCGTGGACACGCCCATCACAGCAGGGTTCGATAACACGCCGGACGCAAGCTAGATCGTCGGCCCCATTACCGCCCCCCGTTGACACGACGGATAGAATATTGGGCATCCACATTGGATTGATGTGCCCTGGCCACGGTGAAGGGTCCGGCAGGAGCGCCGGCGCCAGGGGCAGTCCTGAGGAGGGACGACGTGAAGGAAAGCTATTGGGGCAAGTACTGGCGTCGGCGCGTCTCGCGCCGGGGCGTGCTGGTAGGCGGGGCGACCCTCGCTGCCGGCTCAGCCGCAATCCTCGCGGGCTGCGGCGACGACGACGATGACGACGGCGGGACCGCTCCGGCGGCCACGCAGGCAGCCGCCGCCACGGAAGCGGCTGGGGCTGATGGGGAAGAGGCCACCCAGGCTGCGGGGGACGAAGCGGAGGCCACCCGGGCTGCGGCGACGCAGGCAGCCGAGGATCGCTCGCGCTACGGCGGCACCCTGAACTACAGCCTCTCGGCCTACCCGACGGGCTTCGACCCCTCGATCACGATCACGTTCCCGCAGGGCATGTCGACGACCTACAGCCAGCTGCTGGCGTTCTCCATCCTTGAGGACGAGTTCTACCCGGACGCGGCGCAGAGCTGGGAGCAGGTCGATCCAGAAACGCTGGTGTTCAACCTGCGGCCCGGCGTGCGCTACAACCCCGAGGGCGCCGGCGGCCGCGAGGTGACCGCCGAGGACTGGGCCTTCAACCTGGCCCGCTACCCCGACTCCCGTGCGAACCGCGGCTCGAACGTGAACGAGCTCTTCTTCTCGTTCATGGACCCGAACCAGGGCGCGACCTTCGACACACCCGACAACCTGACGTTGCGGATCAACCAGAACAAAGCGTTCGGGTCGAACCTGCGCGCGTTTGCGGCGGCCTCGCTGGTCGTGGCGGCGCCAGAGCGCATCATGGCGGAGGAGTCGGGCGACCTGGGGCAGGCCTCCGGCATCAACGCAGGCACGGGCCCGTACATGTTCGAGGACGTGTCGGAGACGAAGGTCACCCTGAAGCGGAACCCGAACTACTACGGGCACTCCGAGCAGATTTCGGGGACCCGCTTCAACGCTGACATGCCGTATATCGACGCCATGGAGCATGTCATCGTCACGGACGGCGCGGCGCGGCAAGCGCGGTTCCTGGCCGGTGATTCCGACTACTACGGCGCCATCTCAAAGATCGACGCCGACTCGTGGGAGGGCCAGCCGAACGTCAACGTCGTGACGGGGCCGGCGATCGACGACGGCGGGATCATGATTCAGCTGGCGGCGGCCAAGTGGACCCCGTATCCGGAACTCTCGAAGGCGCTTTCGATGGCGATGGACTGGGACGGCTACATTGAGGTCGTGCTCAGCGGCGAGGGCCGCCGCAGCGCCCCCGTGAGCCCGACCGCGTTCCCGAACTACGCCCTCTCCCAGGAGGAGATCCGTTCGTACCAGGTCTACGACCCGCAGGGCGCGCGGCAGCTGTGGGAGGCCAACAACGGCCCGGAGATCTTCCCCGAGCTCGACACGACCGTCGCGGCCTGGGCGGCCGACATCAGCTACGTGCAGTTCATCGGGCAGAGCTTCGAGGACTCGCTGGGCGTGGAGGTCAACTACAACCCGCTCGAGCTGGCGACTTACATCGCTTCGGCGAACGGGCCTACCGGCACGAAGGACTGGCACTTCTTCATCGCCGGCAACAACGCCGTCTCCACGATGCCCGACTGGAACGCACTGGTTGCCTACACGCCGGATGGCTACGGCGCCATCTGGGGCGGCAACTGGTACAAGGGCGTCAACATCGCCGACCCGTGGGTCAACCCCGAGAACCCAAACTACGCCGAGAACGGCGGGACGGATGCGGGCGAGAAGGTTCGCGCGGCGCTGGAGATCACGGACCCGTACGCGCGGGAGCTGCAGGACTACGCCGACCGCCAGGCGGCCACCACCGACGACGAGGAGCGCGCCGATATCCTGAAGGAACTGCAGCGGCGCATCTTCACGCGTTACTGCTGCACCTTCCCGCTGCCGACGCAGACGACGAAGTACATGGCCGTCGGCTCGCGGCTGCAGGGCCTGCCGCCACCGCCCGACGGCGACCAGACGGCGGCGTTCGGCATGTGGCGGGCGCACAACATCTGGCTGGAGGGCTAACCCGACAGGCATCGGGCCAAAGGCTGGAGCCAACCTGGACGCCGCCCCCCGGGGGCGGCGTCTCCTTGCGCGGGCGGCGCCAGCGTCGGTTGCCCCCACTGAGGGCGCAGGTAGAATCGGCGAATTCGCGTGGGTACGTCCTGTGCCCGTGCATGGTGCTGGCGACGCATACCGTCCCGCACCGAAAAACAAGTACTGAGGAGAGACGATTTGAAAGATAGCTATTGGGGCAAGTACTGGCGCAGGCGCGTCTCGCGCCGGGGCGTGCTCGTAGGCGGGGCGACCCTCGCTGCCGGCTCAGCCGCGATCCTCGCGGGCTGCGGCGACGACGATGACGACGGCGGGACCGCTCCGGCGGCCACGCAGGCAGCCGCGGCCACGGAAGCAGCTGCGGCTGATGGGGAAGAGGCCACCCAGGCTGCGGGGGACGAAGCGGAGGCCACCCGGGCTGCGGCGACGCAGGCGCCCGAGGACCGCTCGCGCTACGGCGGGAAGCTGAACTGGACGGAGCGGGCGTACCCGACGGGCTTCGACCCCTCGATCACGATCACGTTCCCGTACGGCATGGCGCAGACCTACAGCCAGTTGATGGCGTTCTCGATCCTCGAGGACAGCTTCTACCCCGACGCAGCGCAGAGTTGGGAGCAGGTCGACGCCGAGACGCTGGTGTTCAACCTGCGCGCCGGCGTGCGCTACAACCCCGAGGCCGCCGGTGGCCGCGAGGTGACCGCCGAGGACTGGGCCTTCAACCTGGCCCGCTACCCGGACTCCCGCGCCAATCGCGGCTCGAACGTGAACGAGCTCTTCTTCTCGTTCATGGACCCAAACCAGGGTGCGACCTTCGACACGCCTGACAACCTGACGCTGCGGATCAACCAGAACAAGGCGTTCTCCTCGAACCTGCGCGCCCTTGCGGCGGCCTCGATCGTCGTGGCCGCGCCGGAGCGCATCGAGGCGGAAGAATCGGGCGACCTGGGCCAGGTCTCAGGCATCAACGGCGGCACCGGTCCGTACATGTTCGACAACGTCTCGGAGACGCGCATCTCGCTCAAGCGGAACCCGAACTACTACACGCATCCCGAAAACCTGCCGGGTACGCGCTTCAACCCCGACTACCCCTATATCGACGAGATGGAGGCGGTCATCATCACGGACGGCGCCGCGGCGCAGGCGCGCTTCCTCGCCGGTGACGCCGACTACTACGGCGGGATCGACAAGCTCACGTCCGACCAGTGGGAAGGCCAGCCGAACGTCAACATCCTGACGGGCCCCGCCATCGACGACGGCGGGCGCATGATCCAGCTGGCGGCGGCCAAGTGGACGCCGTATCCGGAGCTTTCGAAAGCCCTTTCGATGGCGATGGACTGGGACGGCTACATCGACGTGGTGCTCAGCGGCGAGGGCCGTCGCAGCGCTCCCGTGAGCCCGACGGCGTTCCCGAACTACGCCCTCTCGCAGGAGGAAATCCGGGAGCTGCAGGTCTACGACCCGCAGGGCGCCCGGCAGCTGTGGGAGGCCAACAACGGCCCGGAGATCTTCCCCGAGCTGGATACGACGGTGGCCGCCTGGAGTGCGGACTACAGCTACGTACAGTTCATCGGGCAGAGCTTCGAGGATTCCCTCGGCGTGAAAGTGAACTACAACCCGCTCGAGCTGGCGACCTACATCGCCTCGGCGAACGGGGTTACCGGCACGAAGGACTGGCATTTCTTCATCGCGGGGAACAACGCGATCTCGACGATGCCGGACTGGAACGCGCTGGTTGCCTACACGCCGGATGGCTACGGCGCCATCTGGGGCGGCAACTGGTACAAGGGCGTCAACATCGCCGACCCGTGGGTCAACCCGGAGAACCCGAACTACGGCGAGAATGGCGGTTCAGCTGCCGGCGAGAAGGTTCGCGCAGCGCTGGAGATCACGCACCCGTACGCGCGGGAGCTGCAGGACTACGCGGACCGGCAGGCGGCCACTCCCGACGACGAGGAGCGCGCCGATATCCTGAAGGAGATGCAGCGACGCATCTTCACGCGCTTCTGCTGCACCTTGCCGCTGCCTACTGGCACCACGTCGTACCTGGCGGTTGGGTCGCGGCTGCAGAACGTGCCGCTCCCGCCTGATGGCGGGCAAACAGCAGCGTTCGGGGTATTCCGCGCCCACAACGTGTGGCTGGAGGGGTAACCTACGGCCACCACAGCAAAGAAGGGCTTCCGGGGATTCTCCCCGGAAGCCCTTCTTCTCCCAGAACAGCCCAGGGGGTAGACCGTGCAAAACTACATCATTCAACGGTTGATCCTGCTCCCCCTGACCATCTTGGTCGTGTCGATCCTCGTATTCGTGCTCATGCGCGTCATCCCCGGCGATGCGGCGGCGGTTCGCTGTGGCGCCTCGGGCGTGGCCGACCAGACGTGTATCGAAGGCCTGCGGCGGGAGCTGGGGCTGGACATCTGCGACAAGTCGAAGAACACCTGGGGCGACGTCACGTGCACGGCGGAGCAGTACTGGAAGTGGGTCTCGGAGATCTTCCAGGGCGACTTCGGGCAGCAGATCGTGCCGCCCAAGCCGATCGCGGACGAGCTCTGGTGGAGGCTGGGCAACACGGTCCAGCTGGGCATGCTGAGCATCACCTTCAGCCTGTTGATCGGCGTCCCGGTGGGGATCTTGTCCGCGATCCGCGCGGGCAAGCTCTCGGACTACGTGGCGCGGTTCTTCGCGATCCTGTCGCTGAGCGTCCCGAACTTCTGGATCGGGACGCTGATCGTAGCGCTGCCGGCGTTCTTCTGGCAGCAACGCTGGATCCCGGACTGGACAGGCTGGGCGGAACCCACGACGCACCTCCGCATCCTCATCATCGCGGCCCTCGTGCTGGGGCTCTCGAGTGCGGGCTACCTCGCCCGCATCGCGCGCTCCTCGATGCTTGAGGTGATGCGCAGCGACTATGTGCGCACCGCGAGGGCGAAGGGCCTGCGCGAGACGGTCATCATCATGCGGCACACCTTCCGGCCCTCAATGATCACGGTCTTCACGATCGCGGGCCTGCAGTTCGGCGGCATCCTGGGGGGCTCGGTGATCATCGAGACGCTCTTCAACATTCCCGGCGTCGGCTTCTGGATCGTGAACAACGTCGGCGACCGCGACTTCCAGGTGATCCAGGCCATCGCCCTCCTGTTGGCGACCTGGTTCCTGCTCATTCGTCTGCTTGTGGACGTTGGGTACGCCTACATCGATCCGCGGATCCGGTACTAGGAGCGGGGGGTACAAAATGACTTCAGCTTCCGCTGTCCACGACGACCTCGACCTCAGATTCATTGACGACCGGTCCCGCCTTGCGCGGCTCGGCTCCGGCGTCGGGCGCTTCATCCGCCTGCAGCCAGGCGGGGCCATTGGCATCGTCATCATCACCCTCGTCGCGGCCGCCGCCATCTTCGCGCCCTACCTGAACACGGTGGGGCACGGCGAGCGCGGCATCCGCAGCGTCTGGCGGGATGACGGGCGGGAAATCTCGGGGGTCAACTTCGTGCTGCAGGCCCCCGGTGGCGACTGGTGGCTGGGAACGAACCGCACGGGCCAGGACCTGTGGTCGCGCGTGGTCTACGGGGCGAGGCCGGCGCTCATGGTCGGCATCGGGGCAGTCGGCGTCGCAATCGTGGTGGCCGTCTCGCTCTCGCTGGCGATGGGCTTCCTGAAGGGGGGCGTGGACGCCCTCCTCTTACGGTTCATCGAGGTCATCATCGCCGTGCCGGGGATCCTCTGGCTCATCCTCTTCACGACGGCGTTCGGCCGCGGCATCCTGGTGCTCCTGTTCGCGATCGCGTTCATCTTCTCGCCGCTGACAACGCTGGTGCTGCGCGGGAACGTCATCCAGGAGGCGGCTTCGACCTACGCGGAGTCGGCCCGGGTGGTGGGCGCCTCGAGCCTGCGGATCATGTTCCGGCACATCCTGCCGAACCTGATGCCGCTGGCGATCGTGAACGCGAGCATCATCATCCCGGCGGCGATCCTGGCAGAGGCGGGTCTCTCGTTCCTCGGCCTGGGTCTGGACCCGCTGATTCCGTCCTGGGGCGCCGACATCGGACCGAACGCACGCGCCTACTTCCAGACGGCATGGTGGCTGCCGGTCTTCCCCGGGATCGCGCTGTCGCTCACGGTGCTGGCCTTCAACTTCCTCGGCGACTCGCTGAGGGACGTGCTCGACCCGCGGCTGCGAGGCAGCGGTCTCGTCTAGCGGGCCAGCCAACCGCACCAACGGTATGAACGCCGCCCCTCGGGGCGGCGTTCTCCATTCTTGACAGCCAGCAGGCGATAACGCAGTGTCGCGCTGCGTCCAGCGTGGCGGTGGATTATGACGAGAGCCGCCACTGGACAGGACGACCTGGGCCTTGCCGGCGAACGGGGCGCTGCCCTCTCAAGGCGTTGGCGGGCAGCCACGCGCTTCGCCCGGCTACAGCCGGGCGGAACGTTCGCCATCATCGTGCTCCTTGCCGTCGTTGTGGCAGCGATCTTCGCGCCCTATCTGAAGACCATCGGCGACGGCGAACGGGACGTTCGCCGCATCGCCATCGCAGAAGGCAAGCAGCTCGACTCCACCGGCTACCTGCAGCCCCCCAACTCGGACTGGTGGTTCGGCACGAACAGCGCGGGGCAGGACATGTAGTCGCGCGTGATCTACGGGACGAGGCCGACCCTCATCATCGGCGTCGGCGCGGTCGGTATCGCGATGACGGTCGCGATCGCGCTGGCCCTCTCGATGGGGTTCCTGAGGGGCTTCGTCGACGCCTTCCTGCTGCGGATCCTGGAGACGGGCATCGCGGTGCCCGGCCTCCTGTGGCTGATCCTGTTCACGACGGCGCTCGGGCGCAGCCTGCCCGTCATCGTGGTCGCGGTCTCGTTGGCGTTTGCGCCGCTGACGACGCTGGTGCTGCGCGGCAACGTGCTGCAGGAAGCGTCGACGGCGTACGTCGAGGCGGCACGGGTTATTGGAGCGTCAAACGCGCGGATCATGCTCCGGCACATCCTGCCAAACCTGCTGCCGCTCGCGATCGTGAACGCCAGCATCATCATCCCGGCGGCGATCATGGCGGAGGCGGGCCTCGCGTTCCTCGGTTTCGGGCTGCCGCCGCCGTCGCCCTCCTGGGGCGTCGATATCGGGCCGACCGCACGGGCCTACTTCTACGTCGCGTGGTGGCTGCCGGTGTTCCCGGGACTGGCGCTGTCGCTCACCGTGCTGGCGTTCAACTTCCTTGGCGACTCGCTGCGGGACGTGCTCGATCCGCGTCTTCGCGGCAGTGGGCTTGTGTAGCAACCAGGTCGCGTCAACCAACGGTTTCAACGCCGCCCCTCGGGGCGGCGTTTCCGTTTGGGGGAGGAGCTACGGCTGTGGGGCGGGCGGGGGTGCGTTGGTGGCGGGGTCGACCTCGAAGGGACTGTCGAGGCCAAGCTCCTCGCCGATCTCGCGGATGGCGGGAAGCACCTCTTCGCCCATAAGGCGAAGGCTGCGCATGGCGTCCTCGTGCGACATCGAGCCGTCGCCGTCCCAGAGGAAGATGCTGCCGGGACGCAGGTACTCGAGCACGCTGCGAATCTTGGGGATCACGGTCTCGGGCGTGCCCGTAATGATCGACTGGGCCTCGACGAGGCCACGGTAGGTTTCGTCGACATCCTTGTGGGACTCCGCGGAGTCAAGGGCGATGGGACGCACGCCGGGATCGTTGGGAGCGGCGTGGCCGCGGGCCTCGGCCACGCCCCGAACACCGCCGGTGGGGAGGAGGGCGCGGCGATCGGTGAGGCCGGGCAGGTTCTGGAGGTGGCCGCGCACGTCGCCGCGGCTGCCCTCCAGGAAGATGTTGCCAGGGCCGGTGAGGTACTTGCGCCCGACCTCCTCGGCCAGCTCCTCGGTCTCATCAACGTGGACCTTGAAGAGGTAGCCGCGGTGCTGGGGACCAGCCTCGTAGCCCGCCTCGGCAGCGCACTCGTCGTAGTACTCGAAGGAGAGGCGCGTCGGTTCGAGGCGCGTCGCGAGCATGACGTAGGGGTAGCGCCGCTGGGCCGCCCACTGCACGGTCCGGCGGCTGACGGCCCCAGGGATCATGATGAGCGGGTGGGGGCTCTGGTAGGGGCGCGCCCAGGGGTTCACATAGCGGAAGTTGTAGTGCTCGCCCTCCCAGCGGAAGGGGCCCTCGCGGGTCCAGGCGGCGACGATCAGGTCGTGCGCTTCCTGGAAGCGTTCCCAGTTGTAGGGCGGGTTGGCATCGTGGGCGATGCTCTCGCGGCCCGTGCCGCGCACCCAGCCGGTGACCAGCCGTCCCTTCGAGATGGTGTCGATCATGGCGAGCTCTTCGGCCAGCCAGAGAGGGTCGTCCCAGATGGGGAGGATGTTGCCGATGAGGACGATCTTCGCGCGCTTCGTGATGCGGGCGAGGATGGAGGCCTCGACGTTGCAGGCGCTGCCCATGCAGAAGGGCGTGCTGTGGTGCTCGTTCAGGGCGAGCGCGTCGAAGCCCATCTCCTCGGCGAAGATCTTCTCGTCGAGGTAGCGGTTGTAGAGGTCGGCGCCGATGCGGGGGTCGTATTCGCCGTTGCTGGAGTCGAGGTCGACGAGGCGGCGGCCAGTCGTGCCCCACCAACTGGCTCCGGGGTCCTGGTAGGGGCGCTCGGTGAAGTAGCCGATAAGCATGGGCGGGAATGGTACCGCGCGCTCAGCCGCGCGTGTGGTAGGCGCGCTCGAATTTGTACCAGCCCGAGCCGACGATGGAGAGGGCGCCTTCGCCGGAGAGACGGCCGGGATAGGCATCGGGGTCGGCGATGTACGCCTTCAGGTTAGCGTCGGCCTCCTCCCAGGTGTCCGCTTCCAGCTCGTAGATGGTGAGGAAGCGGGAGATCGCGGGGAAGTCGTCGTGGGCGTGCTCCAGCTCGTACACCGTTCCCGAGAGAAAGCCGGGGCAGTTCGCGATGTCCTCGATGTGGTTGCCCAGGTAGCGCTCGCGGAACTGCTCCTCGGCTTCGGGGCTGGGCGACTCGACCAACCCGACCAGAATCATCTTCGCCATGTGGCGCCTCCTTCGGAGGAGCGGAGGATAGAGGCCCGGCGGCGGGCTTGCCGCTCAGGAGGGGCAGCGGGGACAATACGGAGTGTTGGCGACATCTGAGAACCGGCCACTGCTCCTGCGCGGGGGAGCCTTCTTCGAGAGCGAGAGGCGCACCTTCGTGCGTGGCGACGTGCTGTGCGTCGGCGGACGCATCGCGGCGCTGGGGGAGGTGGCGGCGCCGGAGGGGGCGGAGACGGTCGAGTGCGCGGGCGAATACCTCATCCCCGGACTGATCGACTGCCACGTGCACGTGAGCTCCTCCGGAGACCCCGCCGAGCTGACGCCCGGCCCGCGGCTCCCGCTGGCGCGACGCGCCTGGCGCACAGCCGAGCACGCGCGCGCGACGCTCGCTGGCGGAGTCACGACGGTGCGGGACCTGGGTGCGGCCGACCGGCTCAACGTCGCCCTGGCGGCGGCGATCGAGGCGGGGGAGTTGGAGGGGCCGCGGGTGGTGGCGGCGGGCATGGGCGTCACGATGTCGGGTGGACACGGACACGGCTTCATCGCGCGCGAGGCCGACGGTCCCGACGAGGTTCGCAAGGCCGTGCGCGAGGAGATTCGCGAGGGGGCGCAGGCGATCAAGCTGTTCGCCAGCGGGGGCGTGCTCACACCCGGCGTGAACCCACGTTCACCCTCGTTCACACGCGAGGAGCTGACGGCGGGGGTCGAGGAAGCGGCCAAGGCGTTCCGCACCGTGGCGGCGCACGCGCAGTCGACGGTGGGCATCAAGAACGCGGTGGCGGCGGGCGTGACCTCGATCGAGCATGGCGTGTGGCTCGACGAGGAGGCGATCACGATGATGATCGAGCGGGGCACCTACCTCGTGGCGACGCTGACGGCTCCGTACCACATCGCGGACGGCGCGGAGGCGGGCGTCCCGGCCTACGCAGTGGAGAAGGGGCAGGAGGCGCTGGAGGACCACATCGCGAGCTACGAGCGCGCCATTGGCGCGGGGGTACGCGTCGCGATGGGCACCGACCAGGGAACGCCGCTGAACCGTCCGGGCGAAAACGCGCAGGAAGCCGTCCGCATGGCCGAGCACGGGCTCTCGCCGGCGGCAACGCTGCTGGCGGCCACGGGCTGGGGAGCCGACCTGCTGGGCCTGGAAAATGAGACGGGCAGGCTGCGCGTGGGCCTGGCTGCCGATATCGTGAGACTGACCGAGGATCCCCTCACGGACATTCACTGCCTGACCCGGCCCGCGACCATCGCGGGTGTGGTCCGGGGCGGCAAGGTTGCGGGGAGTACGGGAGGAACAGTGTGAGCAAGCTGAGCGAGGCGCTTCAGCGAAAGCGACGGGGTGAAGGCGCGCGGATCATGGGATTCGGCGCGCGGGCGACGGAGAAGGACCGGGCGCTGCTGCTCGGCGTGCTCGGCGCCTCCGCGAGTGAGGCCGCCGAAGCGCTCGGGTCGGGCGCAGACTTCGTTGCCGTGGCCGCCGACGCCGCCGATGGGGCCATCGCCGCGCTGGTCGACCTCCACGGGCCGCTGGGCGCCGAGGTGGCGTCGCTGACAACAGAAGGCATCGAGGAGATCGAAGGGGCAGGCGCCGACTTCGTCATCGTCAACCCCGAGACGGCCGCCGCCGGCATCGTCGAGAGCGAGCTCGGACTCGTGCTTGAGGCGGACGAGGCATGGGACGACGCGCCGCTGCGCGCTCTCGCGCCCCTGTCGCTCGACGCCGTGCTCGTGCGGGAGCCGGTCGCCACCTTCACGGTGGCGCGGCGCATCTCGCTGGCGCGTCTGGCGACGCTCTGCGGAGCGCCCCTGCTCGTGACCGTGACTCCGGACATCTCGAGCGCGGACCTGGCAGCGCTGCGGGAGAGCGGGGCAGGCGGTGTGGTGGCGCCCGCAGGCACTCCCGTGGGCGAACTGGCAGGACTCATCGAGCAGCTTGAGGCAGTGCCTCCGCGGAGCTCGCGACGACACAACGAAGGCGGCTTCGCGCTCGTGCCCGCTGCCAGCGGCGAAGGCGATGACGGAGAGTTCGAGGACGACGACTAGCACCGCGAGCGCGCCCGGCGAGCTTTCGCGGCTGCGGCGGGCGCTGGGGCGCTGGTATCGCGCGAACGGACGGCATGACCTTCCCTGGCGGCTGACGCGGGACCCCTACGCGGTGCTCGTTTCCGAGGTGATGCTGCAGCAGACACAGGTCGAGCGCGTGCGTCCCCGCTACGAGGCCTGGCTTGAGCGCTGGCCAACGGCCGCGAGCCTGGCGCAGGCGCCGGCGGCAGCGGTCATCAGGGAGTGGTCGGGGCTGGGGTACAACCGGCGGGCGGTGAACCTGCAACGGGCGGCGCGCGAGGCGCTGCAACGGTTCGGCAAGATCCCCATGGACGAGGCGAAGCTGCGTTCGCTGCCGGGGGTGGGGCCGTACACCGCCGCGGCAGTCGCCTGCTTCGCGGGGGGGCGCCGGGCGGTGGCCCTCGATACGAACGTGGCGCGGGTGGTCGCGCGGGCGTTGCTGGGGAGAGCGTCGGCACGGGCGCCATACGGAACGGATCTGCAAGACGCCGCAGAAGCCTGGCTTCCGGCACGGGGGGCGCGTAACCACCAGCTCGCGGTGATGGACCTGGGGGCGATGGTCTGCGGGGCGTCCGCGCCGGCGTGCGAGGTCTGCCCGCTGGCGCGCGACTGCGCCTGGTTGGCCGCAGGACGTCCAGAGTCCCGTTCGGCCATCCCGCAGGCGACGGTGATGCCGTTCGAGTCGACGGCTCGATTCGCGCGGGGGCGGATCGTGGCGATGCTGGCGGAGGGCTCGCCGCTGGCGGCGGATGCGGTCGCGGCGCGCCTGCCGGAAGAGCACCGGGCCGCCTGCGGGCGTTACCTCGAAGCGCTGGCGCACGATGGGATCGTCGCGCTGCGGGATGGGCGCTGGGGACTCGGGGAGGGCTAGGGCAGGATGAGCATCGCGTCGCCGAAGCTGTAGAAGCGGTAGCGCTCGCGGATGGCCTCGGCATAGGCCGCGCGCATCAGGTCGTGTCCCGCAAAGGCGGAGACGAGCATCAACAGGGTCGAGCGCGGCAGGTGGAAGTTCGTGAGCAGTCCGTCGACGGCAGTGAAGGTGTGACCAGGCCGGATGAAGAGGGCGGTCTCGCCCTCGGGGGCGCCCTCCACCCCGCCGAGGGCGTGTTCGAGGGTGCGCACGACGGTCGTTCCGGTGGCGATGACGCGGCGGCCCTCGGCGCGGGCGGTGCGAATGGCGCCAGCGGTCGCGGGTGGGAGGCGGTAGCGCTCGGGGGGCAGCACGTGCTCGGCGGGATCGTCGGTGCGGACGGGGCGGAAGGTTCCGGCGCCGACCTCGAGCGTGAGGAAGGCGCGCTCGATCCCCTCCTGGTCGAGCCTTCCGAAGAGGTCGGGGGTGAAGTGGAGGCCAGCCGTGGGGGCGGCGGCGCTGCGCGCCTCGCGGGCGAAGACTGTCTGGTAGCGCTCGGGGTCGCCCTCGAACTCGCGGATGTAGGGCGGGAGGGGGACGGTTCCGGCGGAGGCAGGGTCGATGGGGCGATCCAGGGTGACAGTCGCGATCTCCTCCTCGCGGCAACGGACGGTCGCGGTCACGGGGCCGTCGCTGGCCTCCAGCCGATATTCGCGGCCCGGCGTCGCCGCGCGGCCCGGACGGACCAGAGCGGACCAGACGCCGTCGTCGTGCTCGCGCAGGAGGAGGAGTTCGACGCGCCCGCCGGTATCGGCCCGCACCCCGAGGAGGCGGGCGGCCATGACGCGCGTGTCGTTCAGGACAAGGAGGTCACCGGCGCGGAGGAGGGCGGGGAGGTCACGCACGTGGTGGTGGGAAAGGGCGCCCGAGTCACGGGAAACGAGCAGCAAACGGGCGGCGTCGCGGGGCTCGACGGGCTGCTGGGCGATCAGCTCCGAGGGCAGGTCGTAGTCGAAGTCCGACGTGCGCACGCGGGGAGCATTGCCCTTTCCTGGGCCGGGGTCTAGCGTACGCGCGCTGGAGGCGGGACGTGGCAGAGTTCAACCGGGGCGGCAGACGGGCGGGCATCGGCGCCGAACGCTTCGCCGGCATCAGGCGTGACTACGCGCGGGCGGTGCAGGCGGAAGAGGTCTCGATCGAGCAGGGGGCGGTGGTGCAGCTTGAGGCGGAGACCGTTTCGGCGGAACAGACCGCAATGGTGGCGGTACGGGCGGACCGAGTGACGGTGCGGGACAGCGCAGTGGTGGGGATGGCGGCGCGTTCGGCGGCGTGCGACGGCGCCTACGTGGGCGTGCTCGCCGCGCCGATCGTGCGGGGCGAGGTGCACACCTGGCTCGACCTGCGGACGGCGTTCGCGGTCGGGCTTGGGCTGGCGGTCGGGAGCTTCGCCCTCAGCCTTGGCCGGGGGATGCTGCGGAGTCTCTTCCGCTAGCGGCGTCGGTGCGGAGCTGACCGCAGGCGGCGGCGATCTCGGCGCCCTTCTCGATTCGGACGGTGGCGTTCACGCCCGCCTCGGTGAGGATGCGGCGGAACTCGCGCACGCGGCGGCGGGAGGGGGCGGCGAAGGGTCCGGCGGTGGCGTTGAGGGGGATGAGGTTGACGTGCATGCCGGCCCCGCGAAGCAGCTTCGCGAGCGGCCACGCCTGCTCGGGCCCGTCGTTGACGCCGTCGATGAGGGCGTACTCGATGGAGACGCGGCGGCCCGTCGCGCGGAAGTAGCGGCGACCAGCATCGAGCAGCTCGCGGACGGAATTGGGGCGGGCGGTGGGAACGAGCCGCTGCCGCAGAGCGTCGTCGGGGGCGTGGAGGGAGATGGCGAGACCGACCTGGAGGCCCTCGCCGGCGAGGCGGTCGATGGCGGGCGGGATTCCCACGGTGGAGACAGTGACGGCTCGCTGGGCCAGGCCGAAGGCGCGCGGGTCCGTCAACTGGCGGACGGCGCGGAGCGTCTCGTCGTAGTTGGCGAGCGGTTCGCCCATGCCCATGAAGACGACGTTGGTGACATGCTCGCCGCGGGGGGCGAGGAGGCGCTGGAAGTGGAGGATCTGCGCGACGATGTCCTCGGCGGGGATGTTCCGTTCGAACCCCATCTGGCCGGTGGCGCAGAAGACGCAACCCATGGCGCACCCCGCCTGCGTGGAGACGCACACGGTCGAGCGGGGCGCGCGCCCGGAGCGGCGGTACTGCATGAGGACGGTCTCGACCGTGGAGCCGCCGGGCAGGGCGAGCAGCGCCTTCGTCGTCTCACCGTCGTCGCTCGCAATCTCGCGCAGGACGGCCGGCGCTTCCAGGGTCAGGCCGGCCTCGCGCATACGGTCGCGCAGGAACTCGGGGAGCTGCACAAGGGCGTCGAGGGATTCGAGGCCGCGACGGTAGAGGGCCTGCAGCACCTGGTCGGCGCGGTAGGAGGGGCCGCCGAGTTCGGCAAGGGCGTCCTCCAGTTCATCCGGCGAGAGGCGCAGAAGGCTGGTCATGCGAGACCAGCCGAGTTCGCGAGGCGGCCACGCTCACCGTTCAGGAAGGCTTCGCCGGAGACCCGGCGGGAGCCGCTGCGCTGCACCTCGTCGAGGACGAGCACGCCCTCGCGCAAGGCGACGGCGGGTTTCCCCGCGACCAGCGTGATGTCCCCGGGGATGAACTCCTCCCCGGCGTCTCCGACGTGCGCGGCCCAGATCGCCAGGCGGTCGTCCTTGTAGGTCACGAACGCGCCGGGCCAGGGGTCGTAGGCGCGGACCGCCCGCTCGGCCTCGACCGTGGTCATGCCGGCGCGCAGATGGCCGTGGGCCTTCTTCAGGAGGGGACAGCTAGTGACGAGGGCCTCTTCCTGGGGCTTCGCGCGCACCTCGCCGGCGAGCCAGGCGGGAAGCGTCTCTATGAGCAGGGTAGCGCCCTCCTCGGCGAGGCGCGCCTCAAGGGCGCCGGTGGTGTCGGTGGGAGCGATGGGAAAGGGGCGGGCGGCGAGAACGGGCCCGGCATCCATCTCGGGCACGAGCTCGATGATGGAGACACCGGTCGTCTGGTCTCCGGCGAGGATGGCGGCGGCGGCGGGCGAGGGGCCGCGCCAGCGGGGCAGGAGGGAGGGGTGGACGTTGACGACGGGGTGACGGGGCAGCTCGAGCACGGCGCGGGGGAGGATGCGTCCGTAGGCCGCGACCACAATGAGGTCCGCCTCGACGGCGGCGAGCTCGGCGACGACGTCCGGGTGGCGAAGTGTTTCCGGCTGGAAGACGGGAATGTCGAGGCGCTCGGCCTCGACCCTGGCGGCGGGGGCGCGCATGCGCCCACCCCGTCCCGCGGGGCGATCGGGCTGCGTGACTGCGAGCCGGACGTCGTACCCCTCCGCGGCGAGTGCGCGGAGGGTGGGCAGCGCGAACTCGGGGGAGCCCATGAAGATCGTGCGGACATCGGCGGGCGTCATCGCGGCGTGAGAAGCACGGGGTCGCCACGGGTGGCGCCGGTGCGGACGGCGGCGTCGCCCTCGCGCTCGGCGATGGCGAGGAAGCCGCTGGAGTCGACGTGGCAAGCGAGGGCGCCCAGGGGCGCGTCGCTGAAGGTCCGGACCCTGCGCTCGACCCGTGTGCCATTTATGTCGAGCGAGAAATCGGGGGGGAGCTGCTCCTCTCGGATGGTGGTGACGAGGTTGCCGTAGCGATCGACGTGGATAACGGCGCCCCGGAGGTTTCTACCTTCGGCGTGGCCCGCGAAGGGCGGGAGCAGGGTGAGCTCGCCGCGGGTAGAGCCGAGCGACTCGTGGTCGCCGGCGCAGGCGATGGAGGCGGCGGCAGGGGCGAAGAGGTCGCGCCCGTGGAAGGTGGCGCTGACGGCTCCGAGGCGCGCGTCGGGGCTCTCGATGGCGCGGATATCGAGGCCGGGAGGCGCGGGGCAGGGACCTGAGCAGGAGGGGCGGGCATCAGCCGCGACGGCGGCGGAGAGGAGGCCGTTGTCGGGACCGACGAAGTAGCGCGCGGCGGCGGGGTGGCCGGGGGCGGCGGGGTGGCCGGGGGCGGGGGCGCGCACGGCGATGGGAAGGCGCTCGCTCCCGACGCCCGGGTCGACCACGGCCAGTACGACCGCGGGAGTGGGGAGGAAGGGCAGGGCCGTCTCGAGCAGCCAGGCGCCCTCGTCAATGGCGTAGGGCGAGACCTCGTGGGTGAGGTCAATGAGGGGCGCGCCCGGGGCGCGGGCACTGAGAACGGCCTTCACCTGGCCCACGTAGGTGTCGTGCGTGCCGAAGTCGGTCAGCAGGAAGATGGGAAGGGGGGCGGTCATCCGATGCGCCACTGGTGCACATTCAGGAAGCGGTCGGCGGAGTTGAAGAGCACGCCGAAGGGGGGCGACTTCACCGCATCCGCACGGATGTAGCGGATCTGGGGATAGGCGAGGATGACGCTCGGGGACTCGCGCTGCCAGAGCTCCTGGAACTGGCGGTAGGCATCGAGCCGCACGAGGGTGTTGACGGTCGTGCGCCCCCATTCGAGCAGGGCGTCGATGATGATGCTGCCGTAATTCGCGACGTTTCCACCGGGCGGGAGGACCTGCGAGCTGTGCCAGGCCAGGTAGGGATCGGGGTCGGGGCCCTGGTCCCAGCCGGCGAGGGCGGAGTCGTAGGTGCGCGGGGCGAGGAAGTCGCGGCTGAGAACGGTGAAGCTGGTGCTTGCGACGGTCGCCCGGATGCCAATGGGTTCGAGCTGGCGGGCGATTTCGCGGGCGAGCGCGAGGTGCCGGGGGTCGTTGTCGGTGCGGATGGTGAGGCGGAACTCAGAGCCCTGGCGAATCAGGACGCCCGTGGTGGGACTGCGATGCCAGCCCACGTCGGCGAGCAGGGCGATGGCGGCCTCCGGGTCGCTGGGCGGGCTGTCCAGGGAAGCGTCGTAGGCCCAGGTGCCAGGCGTGATGGCCGAGGACGAAGGGGTCGCCAGGCCGAGGAGGGCGTTCTGCACGAGCGTCTCGCGGTCGAGGGCGAGCGAGACGGCGGCGCGGACGCGCGGATCCCGGAAGTAGGCGACCTGACCGTTGTTGAGGTACAGGACGAGCGAAACGGCCCGTTGCAGGTCTTCGTGGACGAAGCCGTCGATTTCACTGAGGGCGTCGAGTTGGGGCTGGCTGAGCGCCTGGCGCAGGAAGATGCCGTCGATCTCCCCCTGTTCGAGGGCGTGTTGGACGGCGGAGAAGTCCGACAGGAAGCGCACCGTGATGACATCGATCTGGGGCCGGCCGAGGTGGTAGCGGGGGTTGGCGCTGAGCGTCGCTTCGATCGACGTGACGGATTCGAGGCGGTAGGGCCCGGCGCCCACGGGGCGGGCGTTGAAGGGCGCATCGAAGAGCGCGGCCCCGTCGAGCCCCTGGAGCAGATGCTCGGGGAGGATGCCAACGGTGGCGAAGCGCGGGAGGAAAGAGGGGTTGGTGGCGGGCAGGCGAAGGATGATGGTACGCAGATCGGGCGTGCGCACCTCGACGCCCGTCCAGGCCTCCCGCAGGCGGGGGTCGCCCTGGAAGTCGGGGGCGACGATGTGGCTAATGGTGAAGGCGACATCGAGGGACCGCACGGGGGCGCCGTCGTGCCAGCGAAGATCGGGGTGAAGCCGGAAGGTGTACGTGCGGCCGTCCTCGCCGACCTCGGGCAGGGGGGCGAGATCGGGCAGCAGGCGGCCCTCCTCACCCACTCGCAGGAGCCCGGCGAAGACCAGCCGGGAGAGGTCCTGATCGACGGGGTTCTCAGCCGCGAAGAGGGGGTTGATGCGCTGCCAGGCGCCAACGACGCCCTCCACGTAGGCGCTCTGCTGGGGGACGGCCACGGTGGGCGGGGGCTGCGGGGGCTCCCCTTCGGGCAGACGGAGCAAGACCACGAGGACAACGACCGCCAGCGCTCCCGCCGCCAGGATGGCTACCGGAAGAAGGGCGCGCCGCGAGTTCGCAACCGCGCTAAACATGCGAAGAGGTTAACGCTGGGACTGGACGCTCAGGAAGGACACGAAGAGGAAAACGATGACAAGAATGATCGTGGCCTGGAAGAGGGTCTTTTCAAGGCCGCGCTTCGTGCGATAGACGGAACCGCCGGACATGCCGCCGAGAGCCGCGCCAAAGCCCGAGCCCTTGACCTGCAGCAGGACCGCAACGATGAGCAGCGCGGAGACGATGATCTGGATGGCGTTCAGCATTAGCGGGTGACGAGAACGCCCTCTTCGGAGGGCTTGCGCTCGCGTTCGAACGCTCCGTTCTCCTTGCCATGGTACACATGGAGGACGGCAGCGGCGAGTTTCTGGAAATCGTGGCGGTAGCGGTTCTCGCTGGCGACGACATCGGCCTGAACGACGCGGACGTGCTCGAAGACACGGGCATCGGGGTAGCTGTTTTTGACTGGCGTGGAGTGCAGCTCCTCCGGTAAGGCTGCGACGTTGTTGTTCGCGATGACGGCCTCGACGAGGCCGGGAGCGGTGTGGCGCTCGATGGCCTCGATGTGGTCGGCGACTGCGAAGTCATCGGTTTCTCCGTGCTGGGTGGCCACGTTGCAGACGAAGATGCGCTGGGCGCCGGTGGAGAGCAGCGCCTTGCGCAGGTCCTCAACGAGCAGGTTGGGAAGCACGCTGGTGTAGAGGCTGCCGGGTCCGATGACGATGAGGTCGGCATCGAGAACGGCGCGGACGGCATCGGGGTGGGCCTCGGCGTTGGAGGGATTGAGGAAGAGCTCGCGGATGCGGGCCCCGTGCTCGGTGATGTTGTGCTCGCCGTGGACGAGCTCGTCGTCCTGGGTGCGAGCGGAGAGGGTCACATCGACGAGCGTGGAGGGGAGGATGGCGCCACGGACGTTGAGGACGCGGCTGGCCTCGTGGATGGCCGTCTCGAAGTTCCCGGTGACGTTGGCCATGGCGACGATGAAGAGGTTGCCGAAGGAGTGGCCCTCGAGCCCTTCGCCTGCCTTGAAGCGGTACTGGAAGAGGCGTGACATGAGAGGCTCGGCCTCGGCGAGGGCGGCGAGACACTGGCGGAGATCGCCGGGGGCGACGACGCCAAAGTCCTGGCGCAGGCGTCCGGAGGAGCCGCCGTCGTCGGCGACGGTGACGATCGCCGTGAGGTTGCTCGTGTACTCCTTGAGGCCGCGGAGGAGCACGGAGAGTCCCGTTCCCCCACCGATGGCGACAATGCGGGGACCGCGACTAAGCACGCGCTTCGCATAGAGCGATTCGGCCATGCTGCCGTTCTGGGCGCCGGGCCGGACGACCGCGTAGAGGAGGGACTGATTCAGTTTCCAGAAGGCAATCCCGACGCTGCCGAGAGCGAGACTGACGAAGATGACGCCACGGCTCCAGCGAGGGATGAACTGCAGCGTCAGGTAGTGCGCGACGCCGGGGAAATCATAGACAAGGTAGGCCTCGCGGAAGAGGTAGGCGGCCCCGAGGCTGAGGAACGTCATCCCAACGACAAGGAGGAGCAGCCAGCGCTTGATGTGCATCCCTGGATAGAGCCAGGTGAGGAGGCTGTGATTGCGCATCCTGCGTGGCATTACGTTGTCAGAGTCTACCAGCGGGAGTTCCTGTCTCGAAGGCATAACCGCGCGGAACAAGAGAATTGTTGCCCAAAAACGCCACGGCCTACTGGTCGAGCTCTCGGACGAGCAACTCCTGCGCGGCCTGGGGGTTGGCGCGACCGCGCGTCTCGCGCATCACGCCGCCGAGGAGGCGCTTGATGGCGGCGGTCTTGCCGCCACGGTAATCGGCTACGGCCTTGTCGTTCTCGGCGATGACCTTGCGCACGATGGCGACCAGCTCGTCGCTCTCGCGCACCTGGGCGAGGCCACCCTCCTCGACGATGGCCGCAGCGGCCCTGCCGCTGGCGACCATCTCCTCGAACACCTGCTTGGCGACCTGGCCGGTAACGGTCCCGCCTTCGGCCAACTCGATCAGCTCGGCAAGGGCCTCGGGGGTGAGGGGGAGTTGCTCGACCTCGGCGTCGTGCTCATTGGCCCAGTGCCCAACCTCGCCCAGCACCCAGTTGGCGGAGAGCTTGGCCGCGCGGGCGGCGTCGAAGGGGAGGGCCGCAGTGAGGGCATCGGCGAAGTCGGAGCGGTCGCGCGCCTCGGCGAGCGTGGAAGCCTCGAAGTCGGAGAGGCCCAGTGCGAGGTAGCGCTCGCGGCGGGCGGCGGGGAGCTCGGGCAGCTCGGCGCGCACCTTCTCGACGAAGTCGCGGCTGAGGGCGAGGGGCGGGAGGTCGGGCTCGGGGAAGTAGCGGTAGTCGTTGGCCTCTTCCTTGGAGCGCTGGGAAACGGTCTCCTGGCGGTCCTGGTCCCAGCCGCGCGTCTCCTGGGGGATGGCGCCGCCTTCGCGGAGTACGCTCGCCTGACGCGCCATCTCGAAGACGAGGGCTTCATAGACGCCGCGGAAGCTGTTCATGTTCTTGACCTCGACCTTCGAGCCGAGAGCTTCCTGTCCGACGGGGCGGAGGCTGACATTGGCGTCGCAGCGGAAGTTGCCTTCCTCCATGTTGGCGCGGCTGGCGCTGATGGCGCGGAGGATGGCGCGAAGGCTGACGAGGTAGGCGCGCGCCTCCCCGGGGGAGCGGATGTCGGGCTCGCTCACGATCTCCATGAGGGGCGTGCCCGAGCGGTTGATGTCGATGAGGCTGTAGCCCTCGCCGGTGATGGGGTCGGTGCGGTGGAGGAGGCGGGCAGTGTCCTCCTCCATGTGGACGCGGGTGATGCCGACACGGGTGCGTTCGCCCTCAGCCTCGACATCGAGCCAGCCGCCGTGGCAGATGGGGAGGTCGAACTGGCTGACCTGGTAGCCCTTCATCAGGTCGGGGTAGGGGTAGTTCTTGCGGTCGAACTTGGAGAACCCGGATATCTCGCAGTTGAGGGCGAGGCCTGTCTTGACGATGAGGCGGATGGCTTCCTCGTTGATAACGGGCAGGACGCCGGGCAGGCCGAGGCAAACGGGGCAGACGTGGGTGTTGGGCTCGGCGCCGGAGTACTCGGCGCTGCAGCCGCAGAACATCTTGCTCCGGGTGATGGGCTGGCAGTGCACCTCAAGGCCGATGACGGTCTCGAACTCAGTGGCGGCAGCGGTCACGTGGTCGCCTCCTCAACGCGGGGGAGTCGAGTATAGGAACGGGGGCGGTAGGGGCGCTAGCGGAGGGTGGTGTGGGGGCGCCGCCTTTTGCGGGAGGGGGAACCCTTCCGGAGACGGAGCGCTAACAGAAGGTTAGGGCGTAACCTTTTCTTAGAGCGGGCCCGGCGGCAAACGGACGGGGTAATTCGGGACGAGTTCGCCCTACCCTTGTGGCATGAGGCTGCTGCTGGGGCTGATCGCGTGCGTTGGCGTGGCTGCGCTGGCCGCCGCCTGCGGGGGCGGCAACGAGTCGCCGGTATCCACGCCCACCACGACGACGACCGCGACAGTCGCGACACCAAGTCCCTCCCCAGCAGCGACGGCCACGCCGACAGCCACAGAGCCGGCACAGACTCCAACCGCAACTGCGGAGGCTGCGTCGACAGCAACACCCACGACGGTCGCTACGGCAACTCCCACACCCACAGAAACCAGAGAACCAAGCCCCACCCCGACTCCGGCGCCAACGGAAGAGGCTACGCCCACCCCTGCCCCCACGCCCGCTGAACCCGTCGAGGCGACGCCGACCACCACACCGGAACCACTGGTAACCGCTGAGGATCTGGGAATCCGGGAGATCGACACGGAGGAGGCGCTGGCCGCGGCAGGGCTCACCTATGTCCGGTACGAGGCGGGTGAGCCGGTTCCGTGGGAGGCAGGGCTGTATCTGCTGGATATCGAGACAGGCGCAGTGGAGGGGTGGACACGGCCCGGTGAAGACGCTGTCGAAGAGGTCGACGGAGGCCGTGTCGCCGTCGGCTTCATTTCTGTTGGCATTCGGCTATCAGCGAGTTACCACTTCCTGCTCTGGAATCCCTGGGACGGCCGGCCATTTCTGCACAACCGGTGGACGGGGCAAACACACACCTGGGATCCGAACGTCCTTTCCCTAACGGGCGGTTGGAGAGTCTTGACCGTGGCCGGCCAGTCAAGCCAAGAGTCGCTGATCTTCTATCACACGGCTGCGGAGGCTTTCGTCGTGGTGGATGGTTCGCTGAGACTTCTGGCGCAGTTCTCACTGCCCAAAGGTGAAGTTGAGCGGCTGTGGCGGGCACAGGAAGCAGTGGTAGGGGTACACAGGAGCGGCTCTGTCGTGCTCCGGGGAGAAGACCAACTGTACCTCGTTGATCTGACGCTGGCAGGGGAGGGGTCTCTCAACCCATCGGCTACGTGGCCGCTCCCCCTCGTCGGCAAGGCGTGGAGCGAGGGCTTCGTGCGGTTTGAGCCTTTCCGCGAAGGATTCGCCCTTCGCTCGGGTTGCAACATCGCCCGATACGGTCTGGACGGAACCTTCCTGTCGGATCGCTGGTACGACTGCATGGATGGCTACGCCGACCTCTCGCCAGACGGGCGCTACGTAGCAGCGGCAACCGTGGGAGTTCCTGAACCGGACTACTACGGCCTCATCGCCAGCCCCGGAGTGCTCGTGAGCTCGGTATTCGACGCAGCTACAGGCGAGGAGCTCTTTCGCATCCGGGGCGACAGGCCAAGCTGGGGCACGACGGGGACTGATGTTTACTTGTCAACCCAAGGGTGGCGCGCCAGCACCGAAGGAATCTGGATTGAAGCCCCCGCTTCTGAAACTGGGGCCCAAGCGCCACAACCGGGGCAATTTCCTGGCTATCCGAGGCTGGTTCCCGTTTACGAGGGTGACGACGTCGGAAGGGATAGACTCATAGTCACGAGCGAGGACGGTCGAGTCCTAGGCTCCGTCGACTTTGTCGAAACGAGGCGAATTCTCGGTCTCAGAAACTCCAGGTTTAGATGGGACGAGGCCGGCCGCGAGCTTCGTGTCGACCTCTCCCTTGCTTACGAGGCTTACGAGGGCCTCGACGACAGATGGCTGGAGCGAATCCTCCTAACACCCGTCATCGAGCATGCGCCCTTCGACGACCACCTCCTACTTGAAGTCGTCGGTGACACGTGCGCCGACCTACGAGAATCCGCATCCAGCTCGGCAACCCCCTTAGCCTGCATCACGGGTGGGGAACTCGTCAGGACAGATGATATGTACTACTGGACGGGTGAGTGGATACACCTCCGTACGGACGACGGGATCGAGGGATGGGCGAAGACCGAGCACCTGCGCTGGGCCGGGGATGGCATCTCATTGCCGGTGGAAGAGCGCTAGCGCAGGGTGATGTGCGGGGCGCCCGCCCGGACGCGGCCGATGGGGTGGAGGGGTTCGTTGTCGGCGGCGAAGGCGGCTTCGAGGGCCTTCGCCTTGCGGGCGGGGCAAGCGAGGAGAAGGCCGCCGGAGGTCTGCGGATCGAAGGCGAGGGCGGCGAGCTCGGGGGGAACGCCGGGGGCGACGGTGAGGTTGTCGCCGACCCAGTCGCGGTTGCGACCCTCGCCGCCTGTGTGAGCGTCCATGGCGGCGGATTCGCGCGCGCCGGGGAGGAGGGGCAGGGCCGACGCATCGATGGTGGCGGCGACGCCGGAGCGCTCGACCATCTCCCAGAGGTGACCGCCGAGGCCGAACCCGGTGACGTCGGTGGCGGCGCGCAGACGGTGGGCCACGGCGAGGTGGGCGGCGTGGCGGTTGAGGCGCAGCATCGAGTCGATGGCGTCGTCGAGCCAGGCGGTCTCGCCGCGCCCGCTGCCGGTTGAGGAGAGGATGACGCCGGTGCCGAGGGGCTTGGTCAGGTAGAGGCGGTCGCCGGGGCGGAGGCCGGCCTTGCGCAGCAGGCGGGTGGGGTTCACGAGCCCGAGGACGCTAAGGCCGAACTTGGGCTCATCGTCCCAGATGGTGTGTCCGCCGGCGACGGCCCCGCCGGCCTCGGCAACCTTCTCGGCGCCGCCACGAATGATCTCAGCCGCGACCTCCGGGGGCAGGTCCTCGGGGAAGGCGGCGATGTTGAGCGCGAGCGCGACCTCGCCCCCCATCGCGTAGACGTCGGACATGGCGTTGGCGGCGGCGATGGCGCCGTATTGCCAGGGGTCGTCGACGAGTGGGGCGAAGAAGTCGACGGTGGCGATGACGGCCGTGCGCGCGTTGATGCGGTAGACAGCAGCATCGTCCGGCGTCCCCAGCCCCGCGAGGAGGTTGGGATGCTCGGAGGGATCGAACGCGGCGGTCAGCGGCGACAGAACCTGCGCCAGGGCCTCAGGGCCCGCCTTGGACGCTCAGCCGCCGCAGCTGGTCAGATCGGTGAGCCGGATCTCGTGTGCAGTCACGGGGGGATCGTAGCGGACGGAGGCGCAGCGCGATCGGGACGTGCCAGAATTGCCGCGTGAACCTTGACCCCGACTCGATAATGGACGCGCTGGGCGAGCTCTACGGAGAGCCGGAGTCGCGGCCCCACGGCGATGCGGTGGCGGAGCTGGTGCTGACGGTGCTCTCGCAGAACACGTCGGACAAAAACAGCGGCCGCGCCTTCGTTCAGCTCATGCGGCGCTACCCGAGCTGGGATGCGATCGCGGAGGCGCCCGTCGAGGAGCTGGTCGCGACGATCCGGACGGGCGGCCTCGCGCAGCAGAAGGCGCCCCGCATCAAGCGCATCCTGGAGACCGTGCGGGAACGGGCGCCGGACTGGAACCTCGCCTTCCTGGAGGAGGAGCCGCTGGAGGAAGCGCGCACGTGGCTGCGGGGGCTGCCGGGCGTGGGACCGAAGACTGCGGCGTGCGTGCTGCTCTTCGCGCTGGGGCGTCCGGCGCTGCCGGTCGATACCCACGTGGAGCGGGTGGCGAAGCGGCTGGCCCTGGCGCCGCCGAAGACGACACCGGAGCAGGCGCACGAACGGCTCGAAGCGCTCGTGAGGCCAGAGCGGTACTACCGCTTCCACATGCTGCTCATCAAGCACGGGCGGCGGACATGCAGCGCCCGTTCACCGCGTTGCGACGCGTGCCCGCTGGAGCAGGCGTGCCCGAGCAGCGTCCTGCGGGCGGAAGTGGCGGGCTAGCGCTCCTCGTCGCGGACGCCGCCCACCTCTGGCTCGTCCGGCGGGGGCGGGAGACGGGTGGGGAGGGGGACGCCGCCCACCTCCGGCTCGTCCGGCGGGGGCTGGGGCCGGGTGGGGACGGGGATGGCGCGCAGACGCTCGCGGAGGCCGGACCAATCGGGCATGCGGGGCAGGGCGAAACCCGATCGCCGGGACAACTCGTGCGTGGGGCCAGGAACGGCAACGAAGGGGATGGTGGGGCCGTAGTCGTAGGCGACGGGGTCCAGCGACTCGTCGGAGAAGAACCGGTTGGAGATGAGCCCGAGGAGCCCCCCGGCGACGGCGATGATGAGCCCGAGCGAGCCAGTGATGAGGAAGTTGCGCTCAGGCACGTCGAGCATGGCCTGCACCGTCGACTGCAGGTCGATCACGAAGGCGTCGCTGGAACCGAAGCGGTCGATCAGGTAGCCGCCGCCGCGAGCAAGGAAGTAGCCGGGGGCGGAGGCGAGCAGCACCGCGAGCCCGAATGAGGTGAAGCGGGAGAAGCCGCGATTGAGCGCGAGCGTCGCGGCCCCCAGGACCGTCGCGACAATGAGACCGACAAGCGCCACCCAGCGGGCGCGGGCGTGGACATCCCCGGTCAGGAAGCCAACGAGTTCGCGGATGACGGTGGAGATCGAGAAGAGATCGGCGGACTGCTCGCCGGTTTCATCGAAGGCGTCGAGGCCCGTGGCGTAGACGAGCTTGGCCGAGCGGTCGAGGACGAGGGCGCGGATCGTGGCGGTGTCGGCGGTGAGGGCCTCCACCCGACTGAGCGTCACGGGAAGGGGGTAGCCGGGCATCTCCAGCGAAGGGTCGGCGGAGGCGCGGGCCTCCTCACGCAGGGTGGGGATGTTCTCCGTGAGGGTCTGGTCGATATCGGTGAGGGAGGCAATCCCGGTCGCGAGGAGGGTCTGGGCGTGATCGGGACGGGTCATCTCGTAGATGCTGAGAGAGGCGACGAAGAGGAAGAGGGCGATCGCGAAGAGCCCGGCGGCGAGATGCGAGCCGCCGTGCTCGGCCTCGGCGTAGGCCTTCCCGAAGACGCGCTCGCTGACGGCCCCCCTCCGGGGGAAGGTCGAACGCCGGCTCAACATGCGTTCACCCTACACACCCTGCACGACGATAGTCCCGGCGATGCGGTCGTGGAGGGCGCGGCGGTAGGGGTCGAAGACGGCCCAGAGAAGTCCAGCCACGCAGACGAGCAGGCTGAGGCCGACGAAGACGCCAGCGGCGACGGGCGTCCCCCGAAGCACGTAGGCGAGGACCGCGCCGATTCCCAGCACAAGCACGTAGATGAGCATGCCGGTCACGCGGGCGAGCGCGCCGAGGAGGCCGAGGGGCGCACCATCGGAGCGCACCACGCCGATGTGCATGATCGCGGCCCCGGCGGTCTTCCCCCAGAAGGCGAGGCCGAGGAAGAAGTAGAGGAAGAAGGCGGCGGGCACAGCCCCGACAAGCGCCCAGAAGAGGCTGACGGAATCGCCGGAGGGGTTGACGCGATCGAAGTCGGAGGAGAGCAGGAGGTTGACGGAGCCGGCGATGATGAGGACTCCCGCGACAAAGAAGAGGACGAGGGCATCGATGGCGACGGCGGCGACGCGCATCTCGAAGGAGGCGTAGCGCAGACGCCGCGCGAAAGAACGATCGAACGCCGCTCCCCGGGCTGCCGCCGATCCTGCTGCCATGAGCACCGCCATTGTATCGCCGGAGGTGGGCGGGGCGTACGGGCCGCGGCGCGGGAGCACGGGCCGAAACCCTAGACTGGAGAGATGAGGCACGCCCGTCTCGCCGGGTTGGACGCCGGGCCCGTAGAACCGCGTCCCTGGCGCCCCCCGCTGCTGCTGCTCTCGACAACCGCCGCAGCGACGCTGACGCTCGCGCTGACGATCTCACTGAGCCTCTTCCTGAGCCTGGGGCCGTTGGCGCCCTACGAGTTTTCACTCTGGCGCTGGGAAGCCGGCAACGTCACCTCGTCGATCTTCACGGTGCTGGGGGCGGGACGCGAGATCGACGAGGCCGAAGAGGCGCAGCGTCTTGCGAGCTACTTCCGCCTGACCAGCACGATTCGCGCTGAACTCCAGGGGGAGGAGCCGGACCAGACTCTGCTGGAGACGCTCACGAACGAGCGCGCCCTGTACGAGAACGACGTGGAGCGCATCATCGAGGGGTACGTGGCGGATGCGGTGGTAGAGGCGGGGCTGAAACGCCCGCTGCCACTGTTTGGCGGAGTGAAGGTGCTCTGGCCGCCGGTCGACATGGAGCTGACGAGCCCGCCGCAACTGCTTGTCCGCTCCCCCCGCGACGAGATCCGGCGGGCGGGGGACACCCTTCTGCAGGCGGACCTGGGCCTGGACGAGATCGAACAGATCGAGGGGCAAACCGACGACGAGGACACGGTCTCGCTGGTGGTCGCGATCGGGGGGTTGGCGGCGTACCCGGCGATCATCCTGGAGGACCGTTCCTACGGCTCGGTGCTGCGGCTGGCGGCGCACGAGTGGGTGCACCACTACCTCGCCTTCTACCCGCTGGGGGAGGCATGGGGGGAGGGCGACGGCACGACGCTCAACGAGACCGTGGCGCACGTCGCCGCGCAGCAGATCGCACGGATTGCGCGAGCGCTGCACCCGGTGGAGCTGGAAGCGGAGCTCGACGGGCGGGCACCATCCCGCGAGCACTCCCTGCCCGACTTCGAGGGCGAGATGCGCCAATTGCGGCTCGACGTAGACGCGCTGCTGGAGGAAGGGCGCGTGGCGGAAGCGGAGGCGCTAATGGAGGAGCGACGGCAGCATATCGCCAACCACGGCATCTTCATCCGCAAGATCAACCAGGCCTACTTCGCCTTCTACGGCTCGTACGCCAGCCTCCCGCAGTCGTCGGACCCGATCGGCCCCAAGATCGAGCGCGTGTGGGAGGAGACAGGCGACCTGCACCTGTTCCTGTCGCTGGTGCGGGAGGTGCAGACCGTGGCGGAGCTGGACACCCTGCTCACGCGCCTTGGGGTGGACCCGGAGAGCGTGACGGTCGAGTAGGGAGTCAGGAGTGGGGAGGGGGTTGGCTGGGCAAAGAAGACTGTACTGCGAACTTTCGAACTGGAGGTTGGCCTGTAGGGGGGAGCGGGTGGCGCCCTCGTTTCCACGCAACGCTTTCGTTCTGAGGGTCTGCCCGAGGGTTAGGAGGGGAGCGGCCCGACACCAGTCAGACTCGCGCTACGCAGTTCGAATCCTGTTGAGCGGGCCTGAAGGGACTGAATTGCGAACTTTTCGGTGGGCCGTCTCAATATGAAGGCCGGATCGTAGAACGCTACCTAGTTTCGAGGCGGGTTGCTACTACTCATACCAGCCCGACCCAAATAGCAGTCCGTCATGCCGCACAATCCAAGTGTGCTTCTGACGGTTCTCGCCCGATTCCGGATTGAGCAACACATAGTCCACCCAATGACCCGCCTCAGTGGCGCTCTGTAAGTCGTCGCCATAGAAATACCCCGTGGCGTCCACACGGAGGCTGGGATCACGCCCTCGAAACTGCGGGTTATGGTGGGCTATCGTGTAGCCGTCTGGGTCGATGATGAAGACGTACCACTGGCCGTCAACACTCTCCTTGGTGTTGTAGTAGGCGACGGTCTCCTCCAGGCCGAGGGCGACGTAGAGGTTCGTGGCCTGCTGCACGAAGGCCCTGGTGTAGGCGGGGGCGTCGGACTTGCCGGGGCCGCGTTCGTACCAGCCGGAGCCGAAGGTAATGCCGTCGTGGATCACCATCCAGGAGTGCTTGGTCTCCACAACGCCAGAGGCGGGATTGGCATAGGTGTAGTCGAACCAGGCGCCGTCCTGGTCGGCGGAGGCGGCGACGGCGGACCCGGTGGGGTAGGAGTTGGGTCCCAGAGCCTGGGAAACGTGCTTGCCCACCAGGTCGGGGTCGGCGGCATGAGCGATGATGGTCTGGTTCTCATCGATGATGAAGACGTACCACTGGCCGTCAACACTCTCCTTGGTGTTGTAATAGTCGACGGTCTCCTCCAGGCCGAGGGCGACGTAAAGGTTCATGGCCTGCTGCACGAACGCCCTGGTATAGGCGGGGGCGTCGGACTTGCCGGGGCCGCGTTCGTACCAGCCGGAGCCGAAGGTAATGCCGTCGTGGATCACCATCCAGGAGTGCTTGGTCTCCACAACGCCAGAGGCGGGATTGGCATAGGTGTAGTCGAACCAGGCGCCGTCCTGGTCGGCGGAGGCGGCGACGGCGGACCCGGTGGGGTAGGAGTTGGGTCCCAGAGCCTGGGAAACGTGCTTGCCCACCAGGTCGGGGTCGGCGGCATGAGCGACGATGGTCTGGTTCTCATCGATGATGAAGACGTACCACTGGCCGTCAACGCTCTCCTTGGTGTTGTAGTAGGCGACGGTTTCCTCCAGGCCGAGGGCGACGTAGAGGTTCATGGCCTGCTGCACGAAGGCCCTGGTGTAGGCGGGGGCGTCGGACTTGCCGGGGCCGCGTTCGTACCAGCCGGAGCCGAAGGTAATGCCGTCGTGGATCACCATCCAGGAGTGCTTGGTCTCCACAACGCCAGAGGCGGGATTGGCATAGGTGTAGTCGAACCAGGCGCCGTCCTGGTCGGCGGAGGCGGCGACGGCGGACCCGGTGGGGTAGGAGTTGGGTCCCAAAGCCTGGGAGATGTGCTTGCCCACCAGGTCGGGGTTGGGGGCATGAGCGACGATGGTCTGGTTCTCATCGCTCATGAAGACGTACCACTGGCCGTCAACGCTCTCCCTGGTGTTGTAGTAGGCGACGGTGGCATCTAGTCCTTCCGATTCGTATCTGCTGATGGCGTCTCTTACCAGGAACTTGGTGTAGTCGGCGGGCGTCGACTTGGGAGGTACGGTCGCCGTGGCGTAACCCGTGTCCGACTGCTCCTGTATCTGCTCAATGAGAGACGCGACGGTGGCCTCATCCACGAGGGTGGGTGCGCCCGCGGGCCCTGGAGGTCCGGCTGGTCCGGGTGCGCCTGAGGAGCCCTGCGGCCCGGGAGGCCCCTGCCCCCCAGCGGGCCCGGCGGCTCCCTGGCAGGCAGCAATTGACAGGATAAGAGCGATGATCGGGATTACTGTGATTAGGGCGCGCATTGTCAGATCTCCTGGTTGCGACGGGCGGCTGCTGCAGTCGGGGCCGGGTCGTCTGCTGTCTCTAGTTCAGGCAGTCGCTTATCGAACGCCAAGCGAACATGTCCAAAATTCATTGGTTGAAGACCGACTTCTATTATAGATAGTTACTGCTGCCGTACCTGCTGGCAGAGGGGCAGCCGCCGCCAGGAAGCAGCGGGGTCGGATACCGAAGGAGGCGGGAGGGTGCCGCAGACTGGCTTGTGAAGCGCCACTCACGGTCAGCGGAGGCCGGATAGCGGCCATGTCAGCCTGGCAAGAGGGTGAATAATCAGCGCGGGCGGGCTGATGGGGGCAGGGAAAAGATGCTTGGCGGGGGCCGGACCGAGCAGGGCGCGGCTCCCGCCGGAGTACCTATTGCAGCGCCAGGGTGAACCTCAACACGAAGGTTCTTGATTTTGTCCAGTTTGGTGGGCCTACGTGTACTGTATTGCGAACTTTCCGCTTGTCAGTCTCGTTGTAGGCAGAACAAGGATCCGTTCGTTAGACCCCACCCCCAGGAGCACCCGGCGGGGCATGTGGGGGAGATCGGCTTGCCAAACCCGGTTGTGAGTACGGAGGGGGTGGCTGGGGACGGAGGAGTCGAACCCCCACATACAGAACCAGAATCTGCTGTCCTACCATTAGACGAGTCCCCAAACTCAGATCGGAGCCTAGCACGGCTGGGCACGGATGCTCCAGAGGGGGACGGGGGCAGGCTAGGAGGCGGCTGCGGGGGTCGACTCGAGGACCGTGAGGTTGGTGCGGGCCAGCTCCTGGCCGTCGACCAGCATCTGGACGACGTAGGGGCCGGCGCTCTCGAAGCGTGGCGCGAGGTTGGCGGCGAGCAGCATGTGCTGGTCGTCATCGAGGGGAATGCCCGCGGGGCGCTCCTTCTCGAACTCCCCAGCCACGTCGACGGGCTCGCTGGCGGAGTCCTCGGGGACCACGCGGAAGGTGTAGCTGTGACGTTGGTTCGTCTCGATCCCGCCCACGACGAGGCTCGCGGCCACGCCGAGGTGGTGCTCGAAAGGAAAGCCTCCGCCCGTCGTGAGGCAGTTCAATCCCCGACCGAGGATGAGGATCCTGTCGCCCTGGACCTGGGCGGCATCGGCGACCGTCAGGAATTCGCACTTCATCCCAGGTTCACCTCCATGCCCACCTGTTAGCGTACGACTCACATTCCGGGATCGCATGGCCAACGTTAAGGTTGCGTAATGTTCGCCCACGAGGACCGTGAGCGAGCTTACGGGGTGGCGAGGGGGTTGCCACTCGCCCTGCAAAACCTGTAACGATCGCGGGGCCGGGGGCGGCCAGGGGAGGCTGCGATGCGGGGACGGTTCGAGCGCATCGGGGGGCTCTACATCGAGGAGAGCGCGGACGGGCATGCAATCACGTACATGCGCGTCTCCTACGAGGGCGAGGGGCCATTCCACGAGAGCACGCGCCCGATCGCGCTGGGGATGGACGACGGCTCGCCACAGCCGCTGGGGCCGAGCCACGAGCAGGTCGCGGAGCGTCTCGTTCGGCAGGCGAACTATGGGCTGCACCTGCTGACAGTGGACGACGTGCCGAAACGCGCGCGGGAGTTCTTCTTCGCGGCGATCAACCGGCCCCTGATCCCGCGCGAATTCGCGGTGCCCCTGCGCGTGCAGGACACGCTCGAGGCGCTGCTGGCGCTGGACGAGATTATGTCTGGCGGCTCATCGCGCCCGCTCGACGACCTGTAGCCACCTACGGCCATTCCCCGCGCTTCCTGCTCAGGTCCGCGCAGATGCGGCAGTAGGGACGCCCGCCCTCCCCGCTCCGGAGGTTCTGCGGCTCGATGCGCTGGCCCCCAGGGCAGTTTTCTTGGTCATGCCAGCGAGTATCCGTGTCCTCATCCGAGTGGTAGGGCGCAACCATGGCCATGGGCTACTCCTCTCGCTCAGACCGTGTTGGTGCCGCCGTCGACGCCGAGCGTCTTGCCGGTGACGTAGCTGGAGCGCTCGCTGGTGAAGAAGAGGACGAGCTCGGCCACCTCCTCGGGCTGGGCCGTGCGGCCCAGGGGCAGGGATCGCCAGCCCTCGGGGCCGCCGCGAGCCCTGTGCACGCGCGCCAACATGGGAGTCTCGATGGGGCCGGGGGCAACGGCGTTGACGCGGATGCCGTGGGGTCCGAACTCGACGGCGAAGCAGCGCGTCAGCATAACCACGCCGGCCTTGGAGACGCAGTAGTCCGTCATGATGGGCGAGGGGTTGTAGGCGGCGGTCGAGGCGAAGTTGACGATCGTGCCGCCGTGCCCCTCCTTGACCATTTGGCGGGCAGCCTCGCGCGCACAGAGCATGACTCCCGTGAGGTTAACGTCGATGACTTTCTGCCAGAACTCCGTGGGTCTGTTGAGGCTGGACCCTGCCTCCACTGGGTGGAGGAAGGGGTCGGTGTCATCGTCGCCTTCGAGGTAGTTGGCGTAGGAGATGCCAGCGGCCGTGACGATCGAATCGAGCCGGCCGAACCTGCCGGCCGTTTCGGCCACCGCGTTGACGACGTCCTGCTCGCTGGACACATCGGTGTGGACGAAGAGGGCGTTCCCGCCAAGGTCCTCGATCTGGGCGACGGTCGCCTCGCCGCCCTCGTTGTTGACGTCGGCGACGGCGACGGCCGCGCCCTCGCGAGCGAACATCAGGGCCGTCGATCGGCCCATGCCCGAACCGCCGCCGGTAATGATGGAAACCCTGCCTTCGAGCTCTCCCGCCATGAATCTCTCCTCCGATGTTCTGGTGCTGCGGCGTGGGGTCACGCCCTCAGACGGTGTTGGTGCCGCCGTCGACGCCGAGCGTCTTGCCCGTGACGTAGCTCGAACGATCGCTGGTGAAGAAGAGGACAGCCTCGGAGACCTCCTCGGGCTTGGCCATGCGCCCCAGGGGCAGGCCGCCGCCCTGGGCCTGGAGCTGGCCCTTGTCGCGCAGCGATTGCGTCATAGGCGTCTCGATGGGGCCGGGGGCGACGGCGTTGACGCGGATGCCGTAGGGACCGAACTCAACGGCGAAGCAGCGCGTCAGCATGATCACGCCGACCTTCGAAACGCAGTAATCCATGATTCCCGGCGAGGGGCCGTAGGCGGCAATCGAGGAGAAGTTGACGATCGTGCCGCCGTGGCCTTCGGCCACCATCTGGCGGGCGGCCTCGCGCGCGCAGAGCATGACGCCGGTGAGATTGACGTCGATGACCTTCTGCCAGCGCTCCGTGGACTTGCCGAGGATGGTGGCATTCTCCGGGTGGAGGAAGGGGTCGGTCTCCTCGTCGCCCTCGAGGTAGTTGGCGTAGGAGATGCCAGCGGCAGTGACCATCGAGTCGAGGCGGCCGAATTTGCCGACGGTCTCGGAGACGACGTTGAGCACGTCCGACTCGCTGGAGGTGTCGGTGTGGATGAAGGCGGCCTGCCCGCCGAGGTCCTCAATCTTGGCGGCGGTCGCCTCTCCGCCCTCGTCGTTGACGTCGGCGATGGCGACGGCGGCGCCCTCGCGCGCGAACATCAGGGCCGTGGATCGCCCCATGCCGGAGCCCCCGCCCGTGATGATGGAAACCTTGCCTTCCAGTTCTCCCGCCATGATTCTCTCCTTCAGTGTTTTGACGCCGCAGCGTTGGTGGGCGCAGCCTACTCCCCTGCAACAACCTCCTCAGCACCGGTGAGCCAGCGATGACCGCAACCGTTTTCGACACGCCCGACGAAGCCCTGGAGGGGATCGCCGACGGCGCGCGCGTGATGGTCGGGGGCTTCGTCTCCGCGGGGACGCCCACCAACCTCATCCTCGCGCTGAAGCGTCGGGGCACACGCGACATCACCTTGATCGCGAACAACCTCGGCTTCGGCGACCGGCTGGACGAGCTGTGCGAGGGGCGGCAGGTGTCGAAGGCGATCGCGAGCTTCGCGGTGCGCGCCTCGACGGCCCGCGAGAGCAAGTTCGAGGCGCAGTACCGCCGCGGCGAGATTGAGCTGGAGCTGGTCCCGCAGGGCACGTTCGCGGAGCGCATCCGCGCAGGGGGCGCGGGCATCGGGGGGTTCCTGACGCGCACCGGGGTGGGGACACAGGTGGCGGAGGGGAAGGAGATCCTGTCCTGGGAGGGCGAGGAGTGGCTGCTGGAGCGTCCCCTGCGCGCGGACGTCGCCATCATCCGGGCGCACCGCGCCGACCGGCTCGGCAACCTGACCTACCGGCTGGCGGGCAGAAACTTCAACCCGCTGATGGCGACGGCGGCAGACCTCGTCATTGTCGAGGTCGAGGAGATCGTGGAGACGGGCGAACTCCCGCCGGAGGCGATCCACACGCCCGCGGCCTACGTCGACCGGATCGTGCGCTGCGACCCCGTGGAGGTGCGCTGGGATGGCCGCTGAGCGAAAGGCGCGGCTGACGCGGGAGCTGGTCGCGATGCGGGTGGCGCGGGAGCTCGCGCCGGGGAGCGTCGTGAATCTCGGCGTGGGGCTGCCGACGCTCGTGGGGGCGTTCGTCCCGCCGGACGCGGACATCCTGTTGCAGTCGGAGAACGGCATCCTCGGCTACGGCGGGTTCAGCGAGGAGGCTTTCGACCCGGAACTGGTGAACGCGGGCGGCCAGCCGATCCGGCTGAACCCCGGCGCCAGCTTCTTCGATAGCGCGGCCTCGTTCGCGATGATCCGGGGCGGGCACATCGATGTGGCCGTGCTTGGCGGGCTGCAGGTCTCGGAGCGGGGGGACCTGGCCAACTGGTCGGTGCCGGAGCGGGGTGGGGGCAGCATCGGTGGGGCGATGGACCTGGCGGTGGGGGCGCGACGGCTCATCGTGGCGATGGAGCACACGACGAAGGATGGCGGGCCGCGGATCATGCGGGAGTGCTCGTATCCCCTGACGGCTCCCCGCTGCGTCGACCTGATCGTGACGGACCTGGCGGTGGTGGAGGTGGGGCCGGCGGGGCTGACGCTGCGCGAGGTCGCGCCCGGCTGGGCGCCGGGGGAAGTGGTGACGGTCACGGACGCGCCGCTGGCGGTGCCGGACGACGTGCGGGAGATGGAGCTGTAGCGCCGGGGCTACTCGCGGAATGCCCCATCTAACTCAGCTTCGATAGCCGCAACGGCCGCATTCTCTTCCATGTCAGCCTCGTAGCGCAGTTCGCTCGCCTGCTCCGCCGCATCAGCGATCTCATTTTCGACTGCTGGAGAAAGGCGTGGGATTGGAAGCTGTGCCACATCCCCACTGTCGAGTTCCGGCACGGATGTGCCGTAGGCAAGGCTCGTGACCAGAGGCTGGCCCAACTCCGCGTGGGAGAGCACAGCCTGAAGATAACCGCCTCTGATCTTGGCGACATCGGGGATGATCCGCATGATGTGCTGAGTGATGACTTTATTCTCGTGCCAAGGGTTCGCAAGGGTTGTCGGCCCGACGGTCCCCGAGCATGCCATCAACAGCCAGCCTTGCCGAACCATCCAGTCGTCGAAATCAATGGGCGTTGCTGGCGTGAGTATCTTTTCGATTCCGGGGTTCGTCTGGAAGATGGGCCTGCTGTCGAGGTAGGGAGTGCCCACCGAGCCATAAATGCGCTTGAAGCGACCCTGTAGCCGGAGTTCAGCGATGCTACCTAGAGGCTCGATACTGGCGGCGTTCAACTCGTATGTCCTAGCGACGTAGTCGGCGTCCGGGCTGTGAACGGCTGCTTCAAGACGGCGGCGCGCACCAAAGAGGCGAGAGGCAGGAACTACAAACTGCTCGTTCGATGGAGCATCAGAACGAGCGGGCATCGCCGCTGCGAAGCGATCCCACGCGGCTTGATCAAGGCCATACGCCTCATCGCGTTTGGCGTAAACGCTCGCGACGTGGCGATGGCTGGCCGCGACAAGGTGCTCAATGAAGGGAACCGGCAACTCCGCTAGATGCGCAACCTCAAGGTGCTTGATAACGGTTCCGTACTGGCTGCCCTTCATCATAGCACGGCCAGCGCGCGTGCGAAGGAAGAGATACACGTAGTCCCGCAACCCCGTATCCGCGATCTCCACTCGGAGAAGGTCATCGGACAAGACATGCCCCATGTGAGGCGAATACACCTTGAGCACCCGGCCAACCGTCCCTGAGCGAGTCACGAGAAGGCAGCCGTCGGATGGCCGCCGACTGTCAATATCGGAGATGGAGTGCGGAGTGAGCCACTTAGTAGGTCGTGGCCAAATGCTAAAGACTTGACTTGGTGTCAAGAAGGGTACGCCGTAGGCAGCGTCGACGGTGACGCCCTTCAATCGGCTAGGTTGCGAGATATTGGCTAACTCCCCTAGCATCGGGGCAGGGAAGGGCGCGCGCTCGATAGCCCAGCGTGCAGTGAAGCCTTCGGAAAGATAGACGCTGGCCTCGAGACGACGATCGCCCGTGACGAGGCTCGACACTGGGAGAGATACACAGTGGGGACCAAGCGGTGGCGCGACAACGGCCCGCGCCCGCTGCGCGTTCGTCACGACCTCTCTAGTTCCTCAGCGGCAAGCCACTCCCGGAAGGCACTTGCTATTCGAGGGGTGTCGTCATCGACCTCTTTCTGCAAGACTTCGAGCGTGCGGTAGACACGTCGCCCATCGACAACGTCCTCTACACGATCCCTCTTCTCACGAACAATCTCGTTTCCCTGTTCGTCCCGCCGGTATAGCAGATTCCCCCGCTTGTCGTGGCCAATACGGTCGACGACTGCCATGAACACGTTGTAATCGGCCTTACGCCCAGTCGCGAATTCAATCTTGATCTCTTCCGAGAACTTACGCTGGAGCAGAAGCACGCTCGTCTGGGTTCCGTTGCGTGGCTGGAAAGTGTCGGGATGCAGATCGATGCTGCCGAGGATGCGCGTGTGCTGGAGAATCCACTCTCGGACGTAGCCAAGCCCCGGTGCACCTAGTATCCCGTCTGGAAGGACGATCGCCATCCTCCCCGTGCCTGGCTTAAGAAACTGAACACAGCGCTCAATGAACAGTATCTCGGGCGGCTGCGAAGTACGAATCTGGCGTGGCTCGCGAACCGTCAGCCGGTCGTCGTCGCGCTCGTAGTCCCAGACACACCCAAGGTCGTACTGCTCAAGAATAGGAGGCGAGTCAATTTTGATCTTCGTCCCGAATGGCGGATTCGTGAACAGAAGATCCACTTTCCCCATCACGTCACGCTCTCTCAGCGCTCGCTCCCACGACGCAGGACGGTCCAGCGAGTTCGCCTGATACGCCCCAGAGCCATCGTTGTTCATGACCATGTTCATCTTGCTGGCCTTGACAAGATAGGGGTTGAGGTCCATGCCCACGATCCGGGACTCAGCATATTCGCGAATCTTCCGCGTTGTTTCCGTCACGGCATTAACGTCACCCTCGCCCCACTTATCCCGCTCAGCCTTCTCAATCTTCTCAGCAACATGAGTCATCGCCACGGTCAGAAAGCCACCCGTGCCGCACGCTGGATCGAGGATGACGTCATCAGGCCCCGGATCAAGCATCCGGACAGCCATCTTGCAGATGTTCCTTGGGGTGAAGAATTCCCCTCGATCGCCACGGAGGTTCGAGCCGACGATCTCCTCATATGCCTTCCCTTTAACATCGATATCCGTCCGCAATAGCGACCAAGACTGAAACTCGGAAACAATGTAGGCGAGTACCGCGGGACTCAGCTCAATCGAGTCACCTTGGCCGAATATCGTGGAGTACTTGGCTGTGACCTTTGCGAACAGCCCATCGATCCTCGCCTTGGTTTTCAGATCGCTATTCAGGCCATTCGAAGCCACACCAAAGAACCGGATGGTATCGGATCGCTCATCTTCGATTTTGCAGAATATCACCTTGAGCAACTCGAAGAACGCATCCGCTTTCTGCAGACCCTGGTTCCCCGCAATGTAATTGTGGCATCGGCGGAACATGAACAATAGGACGTCGCTGCTGGCGCTCCTCAGCTTTCGAAATTCAGGGCGCTCGACCGACTCAATGTCCTCCCCAGCCACCGGAATGTCGGGGACTTCCGAGAACTCATGCTCGCCGGCGGCCTCAGTCTTGCGGTAACAGAACCGCCGCTGGCCATTGGTCCACATCCCGACCTGCGCGTTCACACAGGCGGCCATATAGCTCTTTAGCTGTTCGACACCCTCCTTCTTGTGTTCAGGAGGAATTTTCTCGGACTTGCACTCAATGATGATGCGAGCGCAATCTTGATTATGAGGATCGTCGGTATGAAAGATCGCTAGATCTGCCTTCTTGGGACGGCTCCCCATCTTGACCCGAAACTCGACCGAAACCTGCTTCCGCGCGTAGCCGTAGTCCCGGACTAGGGACTTTTCAATCTCCTGCCTGACATACTCCTCTGGAGTCTCGCTGCGAAGCGTCCCATCGATGAAGTCGACGATCTTCCCCTGAGGGACGATGATGACGTCTTGGGCGGGCTCATCCATAAGGTGCCACGTTGGCGCGAATGTACAGAAATGCGAGAGTTCTGTCATTGGGGAGACGTGTCCGCAACCCCACCGCCCCTTGCACCGCTGAGTATAGTGCGAGGACACGCTGACGCGGGCCGGGAGAAGAGCAAATGGCTGACGAGCGGACGGCACTGCTGGCGCACCTGATGCGACGGGCGGGGGTGGGCGCTACCCGGGACGAACTGGAAGCGCTCGCCGAACGCCCCTACGAAGCGGTCGTGGAGGACCTGCTCCATCCGGAGCGCTTCCCCGAGCCGGAGGACGACGTCCTCTACCGCTACTTCCCACAGATGATCTCGCCGGACACGTCCGTGGTCTCGGCCGGACGCTGGGTCTACCGCATGGTCAACACGCAGCGCCCACTCGAGGAGAAGATGGCGCTGTTCTGGCACCACGTGTTCGCGACGGCGTGGTTCAAGAGCGAGCACATGCCCTCCCTGGCGGACCAGATCCAGACGTTCCGCGAGCACGGGCTGGGCAGGATGCGCGACCTCCTGATCGCGCTCTCGCGCGACCCGGCGATGATCTACTGGCTCGATAACTGCGAGAACCACCGCGAAGCGCCCAACGAGAACTACGGCCGGGAGCTGCTGGAGCTGTTCTCCATGGGCATCGGCGCGTACGACGAGACGGACGTGAAGATGGCGGGGCGGGCCTTCACCGGGTGGACGTTCGAGCAACCCATCCCCCTCTACCCTCACGGGCCCTACCCGGCGCGCTTCGTCTACCGCCCGGAGGACCACGATGAGAGCGAGAAGACGTTCCTGGGCGAGCGCGGAGCGTTGAATGGCGAAGACGTGATCGACATCATCGTGCGGCAGGAGGCGACGGCGCGATTCATCGCGCGGCGCCTCTACAACTTCTTCGTCGCGGACGAGCCGCAGGTGGCGGCCTGGAGCGTGCAGGAGCCGAACGACCCGGCGGCCATCGAGACGCTGGCGACGGTCTTCCAGGAGACGGAGGGGGACCTGGGCGAGGTGATGTGCACGCTGCTGAACGCGGACTTCTTCAAGCAGGCGCGGTTCGCGAAGGTGAAGTCGCCGGCGGAGTTCGTCGCGGGGGTGCTCAAGCTCTCGGGGACGCTGCGGGACCCGACGCCGCTGATGGGCACGCTACAGGCGGCCATGGGGGCGATGGGCCAGAAGCTGATGGACCCGCCCAGCGTCGAGGGCTGGCACACCGGCAAGGAGTGGATCGACGGGGGCACGCTCATGGAACGCGTCAACTTCGCGGTCCAGCAAGTGGGCGACCCTGAGTCGCCGGGCACGCGGGCGCTGACGGCGCGGCTCTCCAACGGCGAGGCGCCGGCGGCGGAGACGCTCGTCGACGGCTGCCTGGAGGCCGCGGGTCCGCTGGAGGCGAGCGCGGAGACGCGCGAGGCCCTGCTCGCGGGCGCGGGGTCGGGCGAGCACGGCGAGCGCGTGGCGCGTCTACTCACGCTCGTGGTGGCCACGCCCGAGTATCAGTTCGCCTAGGAGGCTGGTGATGGCAAGTAACGGCACAAGCGACCCGGTCCTGGTAATCGTCCAGCTAACGGGCGGGCTCGACTTCATGAACACGCTCATCCCATACACGGAGGGGGCGTACTACGACTCGCGTCCGCACGTCGGCATCCCCCAGGACCAGGTGCTGCCCCTCTCGGAGGAAAGCCTGCTGGGCTTCCACCCGGCGGCCTCGCGGTTGAAGGAGCTGTACGACGGCGGCGACCTGGCGGTGGTGCAGGGGATCGGCTACCCGAACTCAAGCCGTTCGCACTTCCGCGGGATGGACATCTGGCACACGTGCGAGCCCGACGTGATCTCGACGGAGGGCTGGATCGCGAAGCTGGTGCGCGAGCTTGATCCCCGCAGCGAGAACGCCCTGACGGCCGTCAGCTTCGGGCGGGGTCTGCCGCGCGCCTGCGCCGCTGCCGGTGTCACGGTGACCTCGGTGGGCGACCTCGACAGCTACGGGCTGATGACGAGCATCGAGCAGGAGCAGGAGCGCGAGGCCAACCTCGATCTGTTCCGGCGGATGTACACGCCGGCGGTGGGCGCGGGCATCGTGCGCGACTACCTCGGCCGCACCGGGCGCGACGTGCTCGCGGGGGCGGACGTGCTGGCGGAGGTTCCGGGCCAGTACACGTCCACGGTCGAGTGGGGCACGAACCCGATCGCGTCGGCGCTGCGGGACGTGGCGCGCGTGCACACGGCGGGCCTCGGGACGCGCGTCTTCTACACGCAGCACGCCGGCTACGACTATCACTCGCACCAGCCGGGCACGCACGACCGGCTGCTGGGTGAACTCTGCGGAGCGCTGTCGGACTTCCTGACCGACCTGCGCAACCACGATGCCTCGGAGAACGTGGCCGTCCTCGTCTTCACCGAGTTCGGGCGGCGCATCCGCGACAACGGGTCGGGGACGGACCACGGCTCGGGCGGCGGCGCCTACATCCTCGGCGACAGGGTTCAGGGCGGGCTCTACGCCGAATACCCGTCGGTGAAGCCGAAGGACTGGCTGAACGGCGAGGACTTGAAGCACACGATCGACTTCCGCGGCATCTACGGCACCATGCTGGAGCAGTGGATGGGCGTGGAGGCGTCGCCGATCGTCGGCGGCGACTTCGAACAGATCCGGCCGTTCGCGACGACGGCGGCCTGAGGGTACCGCCGTGCCAAAGGCGCATGCGCTGCTGCGAGCGGGCTTCCCCTACCTGAGGACGGTGGGGATGCGCCGCGTGACTTCGTACCCGACCGACCTCGCACTGGGGGACGACGATGTCCTGTTCGTCGTCTGCCGGCTGGAGGCGGGGTCGCACATCCGGCGGCTGAGCCAGGACGACGAAGACCTCGGTGCCATCAACGCCGGCTTCCTCTGGCCGTCCTGCATCGTGCGGGGCCCCGACGGGAACTTCTACGTCTCGGACGAGGGGAAGCACGCCATCACCGTGGTCACGGCTGAGGGGGAGGTGGTGCGGACGTGGGGGGAGCATGGATCCGCGCCGGGGCAGCTGGATCGGCCCTCCGGACTCGCCTTCGACGGGGAGGGGCAGCTGCTGGTGGCGGACACGGGGAACCACCGCATCCAGCGCTTCACGCCCCAGGGGCGCCACCTCGACGGGTGGGGGAGCCACGGCAGTGAGCCGGGCGAGTTTGATATGCCCTGGGGCCTCACGGTCGACGAGGAGGGCGACATCTACGTGGCCGACTGGCGGAACGACCGCGTCCAGAAGCTGACGGCCGCAGGCGAACCGCTGCTCGTTCTCGGCGGGAGCGGCGACGGGAACGGGGAGTTCAACCGGCCCGCCGGCGTGGCCGTCGACGAGCACGGCGACATCTACGTGGCGGACCGGGGGAACAACCGCGTGCAGCTCTTCGCGCACACGGGCCGCTACGTGCAGCAGTTCCTCGGCGACGCGACGCTCTCGGCGATCGGACGCCGGTACATCCTCGCGAACCAGAAGACGCTGCGGCTGCGGGAGATGTCGAACCTGGAGGAGCAGCGCCGGCTGCGCGCCCCCTGCTCGGTGCGGGTCGATGGCAGGGGACGCCTGTACGTGCCGGACCTGGGATCGCACCGCGTGCAGGTCTACGAGAAGGAGGCGTACGTGCTCGAACCAGACGAGATCATGCCTCCGCTCAGCGCGCCGACGCTGCTGACGACCTGACGCGCATGGCGGTGATGATCGGCTTCGCCGAGCGCCGCCGCGAGCTGCTGGAGGCGGAGCTGCAGCGCATGGCCGCGGAGCTCCCGATGCTGGGAGTGGAGCGCTCCTACCTGCTGGGCGACCTTGCGACCGGGGAGGTGGACGTGGGGAGCGCGCTGGAGCTGGTGCTCGTGCGGGGGACGTCCGAGCCGTTCCGGCGGCGGGCGGACTTCTTCGTGTCGCACCTGCAGCCGCGCGTGGCGACGCACTTCTGGGTGTACACGCCGGAGGAGTTCGACGAGTTGGGGGAACGCGACCCGGTGCTGCGCCGAGCGCTGGCGGCCAATGCCTGAGGCGCCCCGCAGCGGCGAGCGCGAGGCGGCCCGCTGGCTCGCGCAGGCGCGCCACGACCTGGCGGACGGGCGGCTGGTAGCGGAGGCAGGGCGGCACGCGCTGGCCTGCTTCCTCGCGCAGCAGTGCGCGGAGAAAGCAGTCACGGCGTTCCTGCTCGGGGAGGGGGCGGAGGCGGTGTGGGGCGGGGCGCTGGCCGACCTCTGCGAGGATGCAGTCGCGTTCGACCCCACGTTCGAGGCGATCCGGCCGATGGCGATCCTGCTCGACAAGCACACCCTCGGCGCGCGCTACCCCACGACCATCCCCGGAGGCGTCCCGGCGGAGGCGTACGACGCGACGGACTCGGAGCGCGCGCTGGAGATCGCGTCCGAGGTGCTGGGGTTCGTGGAGGGGCGCGTCAGCGACATGGCTTGAGGCAAGGTATTACCATGGAGGTAATACCGCCAAATCATTACCGGGGAGCGTTCCGTGGCCAGCATGACGATCACGAGCAAGGGGCAGGTCACCATTCCGAAAGCAGTGCGGGACCAGATGGGCCTGCGGGGCGGCGACAAGGTGAAGTTCGTCGAGGAGGACGGCAAGTTCGTCCTGCAGAAGGACGCCGAGGAAAGCCCTTTCGACAAGTGGGTGGGCTATCTCACCCATCTCAAGGGCAGGACGACGGACGAGATCATGGAAGAACTGCGCGGACCGCCTCTCTGGGAGGAAACGCTGCTTCCGGAGGAGGATCCGGCCGAACCCGCATCGACTGAGGAGCCACTCGGGCGGTGACTGCTGCGGTTGACACGAATGTCCTGATCGATCTCCTCACTCCAGGCAACGTCCAGGCTGCGGAGTCACGGGCCTGGTTGGCGGAGGCTAGCCGCCTGGGCGCCCTGGTCGTTTCGGAAGCTACGTACGCGGAACTGATAGGCGAGTTCGACAGTCGGGAGAGCCTTGACTTCTTTCTGCTCGACACCGGCATCCGCCTGCAGCCGTCAAACCGGGAAGCGCTGCATCTGGCGGGGGACGCCTGGGTGGCCTATGCGCGACGCCGCCCACGCTTACTCGCGTGCGCGCGATGCGGCGCTCCGCAGTCGGTCCGCTGCGAGGCGTGCGGAGAGCCCCTGCGGACCCGACAGCACCTCGTGGCGGACTTCCTTATCGGGGCGCATGCGCTCGTGCACGCCGACCGGCTCCTCACGCGCGATCGCGGGTTCTACGCGACCTACTTTCCCAACCTCGAACTGGCCTGACTCCCACCCCTAGCGGAGCTTGCGGAAGAAGGCGCGGATGTCGTCGACGAATAGGTCGGGGACCTCGGAGGGGGCGAAGTGGCCGCCGCGGGGCTGCTCACTCCAATGGACGACGTTGGCGCTGGCCTCGGCGGCGGTGCGGGGCACGAAGATCATCTCCTTGGGGAAAACGGGCAGGCCGAGGGGCACCTTGCGGGCGGCTTCGGGATCGGCCACGGCCTGGGGAGGCGTGCGGAAGGTGTGCCAGTACCAGCGCGAGGTGGTCACGAAGCTCTCCGTAAACCAGTAGATGCTGACCGTGTCGAGCAGGAACTGGCGCGAGAACGCCTCCTCGACATCGCCGTCGTTGTCGCTCCAGTTGCGGCGCCGCTCGACGAGCCAGGCGGCGAGACCGGCGGGCGAGTCGTGGAGGGCGAAGGAGAGCGTCTGCGGGTCGGTGGTGTGGACGGCGATGTGGGACAGGGCGGTCTTCCAGCGCTCCTCCATGGTGTCGTAGCGGTGGCGCTCGTCGGGGGCGAAGTCGTCGCGGCTGGTGCGCATCGCGGGGCCCATGAGCATGCCCACCAGTTGGCTCGTGCTACCGGGCTCGGGGAGGTTTTCCGGGACGGAGGTCGACGGAAGGGAGGGCAAGGTCAGGTAGACGCCGAGGACGCGCTCGGGGTAGCGGTAGCCGAGGGTGCCGGAGAGCATCGCGCCGAAGTCGCCGCCACCCGTCGCGAAGCGCTCGTAGCCGAGCACGTCGGTCATCAGGCGCGCCCAGAGGTCGACGGCCTTGCTCGTCTGCAGGCCATCGACGCGGAGGGGGGTGGAAAACCCGAAGCCGGGGAGGGAGGGCACCACGACATCGAAGGCGTCGGCGGGGTCGCCGCCGTAAGCGGCGGGGTCGGTGAGGGGACCGATGACCTGCTCGAAGTCCCAGAAGGTCCAGGGCCAGCCGTGCGTGAGGATGAGGGGCATGGGGTTCGGGCCCTTGCCGCGCTCGTGAATAAAGTGGACAGGCACGCCCTCGAAGTCGACCTGGTAGTTGTTGTAGGCGTTGATGCGGGCTTCCGTCTCGCGCCAATCGAACTCGTGCCGCCAGGAGTGCAGGAACGATTCGAGGTACTCGCGGTTCATGCCGAAGCGCCAGTCGTCGTTGGCGAAGTCGGCGGGGAAGCGGGTGCGATCGAGGCGGCGGTGGAGGTCGGCGATGTCCTCGTCGGGGACGGCGACGGTGAAGGGTTCGGCCTGCGGCATGGGACTGCCTCCTAAGAAGGTTGCTGACCGCGCGAACCTTACAGGGGCGGGCGACGGGTGGGGGCGGCGATCCGCTCGCTAGTCCCGGCGGTGCTCAAGCACCTCGCGCACGCCGCAGTCCGCAACTTCGTACACGCGTGTGGCGACGCGCTCGACGATGGCGGGATCGTGGCTCGCGCAGAGGAGCGTGCCGTCGTAGCGCTCAAGCGCCTCGATGAGCTTGCGGCGGGTGGTCCGATCAAGGTGGTTGGTCGGCTCGTCGAGGAGCAGGACGTTGGCGGGCTTAAGCAGGAGCTTGGCGAGGGCGACGCGGCTGCGCTCGCCGCCGGAGAGCACGGCCACGCGCTTGAAGACCGCATCGCCGCGGAAGAGGAACTGGCCGAGGGTGGAGCGAAGCCGTCCCTCGGGCTGCCCCGGGGCAGCAGTCGCGACCTCCTCCAGGACGGTGTGATCGGGGTCGAGCGCTTCGTCCTGGTGCTGGTCGTAGTAGGCGCGGACGGCGCGTCCGGCCCACTCGACATTGCCCTCGCTGGGAGGGAGGTCGCCGGCGGCGATCTTGAGGAGGGTGCTCTTGCCGCTGCCGTTCGGCCCCACGAGGACGACCTTCTGGGAGCGCTCGACATGGAGGTCGACACCGAGCAGGACAAGGTTCTCGCCGTAGGCGTGGGAGACGCCGCTGCAGACAAGCACGTCTCGCTCGGTGCGGCCGGTCGCTTCGAGGCTGAAGGTGACCGCGGCCTCCTTGCGGGTCCGCGAGATGCGCTCGATCTTCGAGATCTGGCGCTCGCGGCTCTGAACGGCGGTCGCCTTGGTGGCCTTCGCGCGGAAGCGCTCGATGAAGCGCTCCTGGCGGGCGATCTCCCGCTCCTGGCGGGCGGCTGCGCGATCCTGGGCCTGGAGCTTGTCCGCCTTCTGCCGCTGGTAGTCGCTGTAGTTGCCCGTGTACGACTCCACAGCGCCGTCGCGCAGATCGAGGATGCGACTCGCGACCCGGTCCAGGAAGTCGCCGTCGTGGGTGACGATCAGGAGCGCGCCGGAGTACTCGCTCAGCTCGCCCGCTAGCCAGTCGCGGGCGGCGCCGTCGAGGTGGTTGGTAGGCTCGTCGAGGAGCAGGTTTTGGGGGCGGCGGACGAGCGCCTGGGCGAGGGCCACGCGCATCTGCCAGCCGCCGCTGAAGTCGCCGCAGGGGCGCGCGCGATCCTCGGTGCTGAAGCCGAGGCCATCGAGGACGCGCCCGATGCGGGCTTCGATGCGGTAGCCATCAACGGCATCAAAGTCGTCGAAGAGCCGCGCTTGCCGCTCGATCAGCGCATCGAGCGCGCCGTCGCCGGCCTGTTCGATGCTGCGCGCGACTTGTTCGAGCTCAAGCTCGATCGCCAGTGCATCGGGAAAGGCGCGCCACATCTCGGTGACCAGCGTCTCCTCGGAGGCGAGCCCGGTCTCCTGGTGGAGGTAGCCGAGGCGGCCGCCCCGGCTCCCGGCGTGGCCGGCGTCCGGCTCCAGCTCGCGCGCGAGCAGCTTGAGGATGGTCGACTTGCCCGCTCCGTTCGGCCCCACGAGGCCGGCCCGCTCGCCGTCGCTGACGACGAACGAGACATCGTGAAGCACATCACGCGCCCCAAAGAACTTGGCAACGCCATCGGCGAAGAACATGAACGGTGAGCCTCAGCGCGCGAGCGGGACCTTCCCCGCTCATGGCGCGAGACCCGAGCGTACCGCAGGTGGCGCGTCCAGCCGAACCGCGGTCCTAAACCTCACACTCGCGCGCATGCCCTTGAGGCGACGGGTGGGGTAATTCGGCCGTCCCGCACCTTTGCTGGCCCCATGAAGGGACTGAAGCCTTGGTGGGTGCTGCTTGTCGCGGCCGGGGTGTTGGCTGCCATGGCCTGTGGGGGCGAAGAGCCCCTGGCACCCCCTCCCACCACGCCAGGCGCGGAGCCGGCCGCAGCCACAACCATTCCCGAGGCCCCCGAGCGGCCCGGCGCCACTCCCCAAGAAACCGCAACGGCAGCAACCACCGCCCCCCCCAGCAGCGCCAGCGTCCACTCCCACGGCAACCCCATCACCCACTCCCGCCTCGATTCCTGATACCGATGCGACGGTCACGCCGACGCCATCCGACACGTCTTCGCCAACCGCATCGGCGCCAACAGCCACAGCGACTGCATCGCCGACGCCCGCCCGGACACCCGTCACGGTGGCCAGCTCCACCGCCACCCCTGAGCCAACGGCGACTCCGGCGGAGACCACCACTGCTGTGACCGCAAGTCCGACGCCTACCGAGTCGGCTACGCCCGCGACGACTGCTCCCACTGCGACACGTGCCGACGCGACCCCGGACGCGACGCCCGTCGCAACACTACAACCGACACCCCAGCCCCTGAGCCTTCGGCTGATTGAGGCCGAGCAGGTGTTCGACATCGAGCTTGCAGCCGGGGAGGCCATTACTCAGGCTGGCGTCTACCTCGTACACGTCGAGACAGGCGCGGTGCGAAGGATCAGCGACACGGGAGAGACTTCACTACCGACCGATCGCCGGGTTGTCGCGATTGAAGGGCTGGCCCCAGGAGGATGGGGGCAGCTCCCGTCACCGTTCGGGACCGTCCCCCGAGACCGTCCACTGAACCCCAGTCGGCAAGACCGTGCATGGATGAGCCCCGACGGGCGGAACGTACTCCTCTCTGACGGCGAGGCTTTCCAAGTCATCCATGTGGACAGTGGCCAGATCACGTCGCTCCGGCAGCCTAGCAGCCTAGTCCCATTCGGAGCTCCCGGAAAGGAGGGCTCGGACGAATACGAGGTAGCAGTTTTCTCCTCGGGGGAAGGTTTCGCCGTTCTCGGAGAGGAGGCTGGAGGGGCAGACATATGCCGCGTCGTGCGCTATGACTGGGGCGCGACGGTCCTCTCCGATGCATCGTTTCACTGCCCATACATGTCCGTCGTGTGGCCGTTTCGCTTTCTCTCGCCCGACGGAACGCGCATCGCGACCCACGAACTCCTGGAGAAACCAGATACGTCTGGTTGGGGCCTTGCTGACCAGTACGCTCTGTCTGCCGTCCTAGTCCTGGACGCTGTCACCGGCGCGGAGTTGTTTCGCATCAAGGGCGCATCCTTGAACAATTGGACGTTCCCCTGGCTGGCCGACAGCTCGGGGCTCCTCGTCTACACCACCAAGGGCGACGGCATTGTGAGCGCCGATGGCCACTGGATATCACTGCCTGTTACGCGTGGTAGGCACGGCCTCCGTCCAAGCCCAGGGCAACCACTTCGCTTCCTCTGGAACACGACCGTCTTGGACGATCATGGCAGGGTGCTCTCGTCCGTGGACATCGATCGTCAGCAGATGCTGGGGGCGAGCTCCGATGGCAATATCATTGCTGCCTCGAGCGACTGGGGTTGGTCCAGCAGCGAGGTCTTCGTGACAGTGTGGGTGCAAGGCCCCACCGACTTCTTTGGCCCCTTCTTTGGATCACGGCCGATCGGTGCGCGGGGTCCGTGGAACGTTCTGCCACCAGTCCTCGAACGCTCGCCGTTCGAGGAGCGCTTGCTGCTCCGCGTGGCCACGGACGGAGAATGTCTGCGTGTGCACGGGGCGCCACAGGCAACGTCCCCAAGCGTGGCTTGCCTCGCTGCCGAGTCAGTCGTCGACGCGGTCGCCTTTCAAGAGGGGGCGTACACGACGACAGTCAACGGTGGGCCTTGGCTGCGCGTCCGCACCGAGGACGGCACCGAGGGATGGGCCCTGAGCGACCACCTTCGCTGGGCAACAGGTGAGCCCGCCCCGGAAGCCGCCTCCTAGACCTCCGAGAGGGGGACGGCGCGGCCTTCGGTGCGGCTGCGGTGGGTGGCCTCGATGAGGCGCATGTAGTGGACCCCGTCGGGGAAATTGGTGAGGGTGACGGGCGCTCCCCGGCGGATGGAGTCGACGAAGTCCTGCTCGACGCGCCACTGGCCGGCGGCGCCGGGGTCGGGGTCGAGGGGGGCGGGGTCCTCGCCGAGGGGGGCGAACGCCATGGTGTCGCCGAGGCGCCAGTGGAGGGTTCCGGCGGAACCGTAGATGGAGATGCCGTTGGCCTCCGGGGGGGCGGCGTGGAGGACGGTGGAGACGCGGAAGGTGACGCGACCGCCGCGCTCCAGCTCGGCGAAAACTCCGAGGCTGTCGGGTACCTCGATGGCGGTGCGCTCGCCCGTTTCGGCGTTGGTGCGCTCGCGGACGAAGGTGGCGCCGTGGGCGAGGACGGATCGGGTCGGTCCGAGCCAGCGGGCGACGAGCTCGGTGTAGATGCCGTACGCCATCACGTTCATGCCGGAGAGGTCGGTGCGGTCGCGCCAGTGGAGGGGGGCGTCGAGGTTGAGCGAGCCACCGTTGAGGACGGTGACCTGGACCTCGCGGACATCGCCGATGGAGCCATCTTCGAGGAGGCGGTGGACGGTCTTCCAGCTCTTCAGGTCGAAGGGCGCGGGCACGAGCTGCGCGACGAGGTCGGGGCGAGCCTCGGAGGCAGCGAGCATCTCGCGCGCCTGCGAGGCGTTCATCGCCATGCGCGCCTCGCAGAGGACGTGCTTTCCCGCCTCGAGCGCGGCGATCGTGAGGTCCCGGTGCATGTAGGGCCAGGTGCCGATGCAGACGGCGTCGATGTCGGGGGCGGCGAGGAGGGTGGCGACGTCGGGCTCGACGCGGGGGATGCCGAACTCCTCGGCGATGGCGCGGCCGCTGGCCTCGCTGCGGTTGCAGACGGAGACCAGCTCGACCTCGCCGGTCTCGCGGAAGCCGGGGATGTGGCGCAGCTTCATGTTGCCGCCGGCGCCGATGAGGCCGACGCGCAGGGGGGCTTCGTTCGAGGTCATGGGGTGCTCCCTTCCGAAATTGTATGGTTCATTTGATTTCTCCCAAAGCGAACAATTTCCCGCAGCCGCTCCCTAACGGCCCTGCCAGCGGGCCGGGCGCTTCTCGGAGAAGGCGCGCGGGCCCTCTTTGGCGTCTTCGGAGTTGAGGACGGCGCGGCTGACCCACTCGCCGGTGCGGTACGACTCGTCGATCATGAGCTGCCGCCACTGCTGCGCCATGAACTTGCTGCCCTCCACCGAGAGGGGGGCGTTCTCGGCGATCATGCCCGCGATGGCTTCGGCGCGGGGCATCAGCTCCTCTGGATCGAGCACCTCGCGCACGAGCCCCATGCGGAGGGCGTCGGGAGCCTCGACGCGGTCGCCGGTGAGGAGGATGTACATGGCGTCGCTGAAGGGGACGAGGCGGGCGAGGTGGTGGATGGCGTAGCCGGCGAGGATGCCGCGCTTCACTTCGAACAGGCCGAACCAGGCCTCGGTCGAGCAGATGCGGATGTCGCAGTCGAGGGCGCGTTCGAGGCCGCCGGCGATACAGAGCCCGTTGATGGCGGCGATGAAGGGCCTGGGGGAACGGGAGAAGGGGAGGGTGGAAGCCGGGTCGAAGGTGCGGGTGGGAGCGCCGCGCTCGCCACGGTCGACGTTGCGCTGGTTCATCTCCTTCAGGTCGGCGCCGGCGCTGAAGGCGCGACCCGTGCCGGTGAGGATGCCGCAGCGCATCTCCGGGTCGGCGTTGAAGTCGCGAAGCGCCTCGGCGAGGTCGTCCATCATCGTTCCGCCGAGGGCGTTGAGGCGCTCGGGACGGTTCATGGTGAAGACGGCGAAACGGTCGCGTTTCTCGTAGAGCAGGTCAGGCATGGGTAGCCTCCAATGCTGGGTCGCGTAGTCTCGCACGGACACACGCGAGAGGTCGCAAGGAGGCCACTATGTCTGAGGAAATGGGCATCTTCGAGGTTATGCCTAATTCCTAGCCGCGTCCTTGCCCGGCCACCGGGGACCCTTTCCAAACCGACCGCTACAGGGGAGATCGCCGCCCCGGCCCCGGTCCTGCCGGGGCCTATCTAGGTTGATACGCGGGAGTATACGGTGCGCGTACCGAGCCCTGCAGCAGGCCCTCACGGGCTGACTTCGAGTAGGCCGCTCCTGCTCAGCCCTCTTCCGGCCACGCCATAGACAGGCCCGCGTCGCCTTCAATGACCCAACCGGGCACGTCGTTGGCACTTTGGGTGGGGCTTCGGCGTCTGGCCTGACCCAATTCCAGGAAGGCCACTATTGGGGGCATGACAGCGCGGAAGTTCGCCACCGTGTCCCCGATGGCTCGCCCCGTCTGGGGGTCGGAGATGGTGCGCGCAACGTCTCTCACGGCTCGCCCCGTCTGGGGGTCGGAGATGGTGCGCAGAACGTCTCTCATGGCTCGCCCCGTCTGGGGGTCGAAAAGGGGGTACGTAGCCACAGAATCACCTACCTCAATCTGAGTTCGTCGAAGTGCACGTGGGGTTGGTGCGGGACGTTCGGAGCGCTCGCGAAATTGCCCCTCTCGATGCCATGCTCCATCCGCTTGAACAGTCTCTCGATGCGGTCAAAGCGCCGTTCCATGTAGTCCAAGCGCTCCATAATCCTCTCGAATTCGCTACTCGTCATGGCCCTTGTAAACCTCTCCGCCCGGCCCGGCTTCTGCTCCAAACGGTACCCCAGATTACGTACGTCAGCAATATACTCGCCGCCCACCCGCACCACCTCTGCCCCACGCCCGCGACCGCTCACAGAACGCCCGCTTCGCCGACTGCGAAGCCTGTCCGCCCTTACGTGTTGCCGGGGGCCATGTCCGGCACCGGGGAAGGCCCCACCAAGCAGTCCACGTACAGCACGAACTCGTGCAGGTCGGGCATGGGTGGCCTCCAATGCTGGGTCGCGTAGTCTCGCACGGACACACGCGAGAGGTCGCAAGGAGGCCACTATGTCTGAGGAAATGGGCATCTTCGAGGTTATGTTCAACTGCCGCGCGATGCGGCGGCTGAAGCCGGACCCGATTCCCGAGGAACTGCTGAAGAAGCTGGTAGACGCGGGCAACCACGCGCCGACTGGTTCGAACGTGCAGAACGTGCGCTGGGTAGTCGTGCGCGACCCCGAGACGAAGCGTCTGCTGGCGGAGGAGAACCGCAAGCACATCACCGCCTACATGGCGGCCGACCCGGTGGTGGAGCTGCCGCACCACTCGCAGGCGAAGCGCGACCGGATGCGGGAGGCGGTGGTCTGGCAGATGGAGCACATGCACGAGATCCCGGCGCTCGTAATCGTCTGCCTGGAGTTCCCGGAGCCGCAGTCGGATGCGGCGCGGGCGGGCGGCGGGGGCTACGTCTGGCCGGCGGTGCAGAACGTCCTGCTCGCGGCGCGCGCCCTCGGCCTGGGCGCCACGCCGACGACGCTCGGTCTGCGCGACCGCGCGAGGGTCAAGGAGATCCTGGGTCTGCCGGAGACGGCGGATGCGTACTGCCTGGTCCCGGTCGGCTACCCGATGGGGAACTTCGGGGCGGTCACGCGTCTACCGGTGGAGGAAACCCTGCACTGGGACCAGTGGTAGGGGCTGGTTGATCGCACCCCAACGGAGGGAGCGCCCCATGGCATCAGACTTCGACTTCTTCGACCCCGGGTTCCAGAAGGATGTGCATCCGCACTTCGCGCGGATGCGTGAGGAGTGCCCGATGGCGAAGGCGGAGGAGCCGTTCGAGTGGTACGCGGTGACGCGCGAGAAGGACGTGCGGGGGGTGCTGCACGACTGGAAGAACTGGACGAGCGACCTCGGGCCTGGCTTGGCGCGCACGGGCGGGGGTGTGCTCGTGAGCGTGGATCCGCCGGAGCACACCTTCGACCGCCGACTCGTGAACCGCGCCTTCACGCCCGCGAGCCTGCTGGCGATGGAGCCGCAGATCACGGAGCTGATCGAGGAGATCATCGACGGCTTCGTCGAGCGCGGCGAGGGCGACTTCATGGAAATGCTGGCGGTGCCCATCCCGCTGATCGTGATCGCGTGGCTGCTGGGCCTCGATCCCGACCTGGTGCAGCAGATGCGGCCGCGGGCGGACGGCGTCATCTCGGCCGACGCGCTCGATCAGGAGGAGATGGCGCGGCAGATGCGCGAGCAGGCCGCGGCCGCGGCCGCGGCCCGGGAGGGTGACCGCACGAACGCCACGCGCGGCCAGTCGGAGGTGCAGTACTTCCTCGACAAGATCGCGGAGCGGCGGGCCATGTACGCCGCCGGCGAGGAGATGCCAGAGGACACACTGACGGCGCTCGTCACGACGGAACTGAACGGGCGGACGCTGTGCGATGACGAGATAATCGGCTTCATGGGCTTCCTCTTTATCGCGGGAAGCGCGACGACGACGCAGCTCATCGGCAACATGATCTACCGCCTCCTGCAGAACCCGGACCAGATGGAACTCGTGAAGAACAACCCGGATCTGCTCGACAACGCGGTCGAGGAGAGCCTGCGCTACGACGCTCCCGTAAACGGCCTGTTCCGCACGTCGGTGAAGGACCAGGAGTTCCTGGGCGTGGAGGTTCCGAAGGACACGAAGGTGCTCTGCATGTTCGGGTCGGCCAACCTCGACCCGGAGACGTGGGAAGACCCGGAGAAGTTCGACGTGACGCGCGACTACGAGAAGCTGAAGCTGCACTATGCCTTCGGGCAGGGCATCCACTACTGCATGGGCGCGCCGCTGGCGCGGGTCGAGGCGAAGGTCGCGCTGAGGCTGACGCTGGAGCGGATGCCGAACCTGCGGCTCACGGGCGAGCCGGACGAAATCGGCGCGCCGGTGATGCACGGTGTTGAGACGCTGCCGGTAGCGTGGGATGCTCCCACGGCGAGCTGACCGGCCGGACCGGTAGAACGGAGCAGGCGATGCAGAAACTGGTGATCGAGCGGCGGCTGTGCCTGAAGTCGGGCCAGTGCTCCTACCTGCAGCCGGGCGTATTCCAGCGGGACGAGGAGAACTGGCCCGTGGTGGCGGTCGAGTATCCCGAGGGGGCGCAGATCGAACTGGCGAACGACGCCATCGAGATGTGTCCGGCACAGGCGATCAGCCTGGTCGACGAGGACGGAGGCTAGGAATGGCGCTCGTTCTTCCTGAAGCGGTCAAGCGAGACGTGAACAACGCCTTCGCGGAGGGGCACCCCATCATCGTCGCGGGGGTAACCCTCGACGGCGAGCCCACCGTGAGCTTCCGCGGCACGGCGCAGACGCTGGGCGATTCCGCGCTCGCGTTCTGGTCGCGGGACGCGGCAGGGAGCACGCTGGTGGCCTCGCTGGAAACGCATCCGACGGTCGTGCTGGTGTATTCGAACATGGCCGAGCACCGCTTCTACCAGTTCAGCGGCAAGGCGCGGCTGAACGACGACCCCGAGGTCGCCCGCACCGTCTACGACAACTCGCACGAGATGGAGCGGCAGCGCGACCCGGAGCGCCTCGGCAAGGCTATCGTGGTCGAGCTGGACTGGGCGCGCGGCCGGGGCGTCGACGGCCCGTTCCTGCTGGAAGCGAACGAGGAAGCCGCCGAAGCCTAGGAGGCTCACGCCATGCCCTACCCCAACGTCTTCAAGCCGATCACGATCAACGGGCTCGAGATCAAGAACCGCATCATCCGCTCGGCACACGGCACGGGTCTGAGCGCGGGCGGTCTGCAGGTGCTGGTCGATTACCACGAGGCGCGGGCGAAGGGGGGCGTGGGGCTGACGATCCTTGAGGTGGCCTCGGTTCACCCGACCTGCGCGTCATCGATCCTCGCCTTCCGGCCCGAGGTCGTGAGCGACTACGAGAAGCTCGCGGAGGCCTCGCACCGGCACGGCATGAAGCTGTTCCAGCAGCTCTGGCACGCGGGCAACAACGCCATGACGCTCACGGGCGGGCCGCCCTGGGCGCCCTCGCGGGTGATGGGAGCGCAGGCGACGGTGCTGCCGCTGCCGATGACGAAGGGGATGATCGACGAGGTCGTGGAGGGGTACGCGCGCTCGGCGCGCCACTGCAAGCAGGGTGGCCTCGACGGCGTCGAGATCCACGGGGCGCACGGCTACCTGCCCACCCAGTTCATGTCGCCGGTGACGAACCTGCGCGAGGACGACTACGGCGGCTCGTTCGAGAACCGGATGCGCTTCCCCCGCGAGGTGATCGCGGCGATCCGCTCGGAAATCGGCGACGACTACCCGCTCGGCATCCGCCTGACCGCCTCGGAAGGCGTCGCGAACGGCATCGGCCCGCAGGAGAACCTCGAGATCGCGCTGGCGCTGGAAGAAGACGGCGTGCTCGATTTCTACGACGTGTCGGTCGGGAGCTACTACAGCTTCGACCAGTTCATCGGGGGGATGCACGAGCCGCACGGCTACGAGCTGGAACGCAGCACGGTCGCGACGAAAGCGCTCTCGAAGCCAACCATCGTGACGGGTCGGGTCATCACCATCGCGGAGGCGGAGGCGATCATCGCCAGCGGCCAGGCCGACATGGTCTCGATGGTGCGCGCGACGCTCGCCGACCCGGACATCGTGCGCAAGGCGGAGGAGGGGCGCGAGGCGGACACGCGACCCTGCATCGGCTGCAACCAGGGCTGCATCGGGGGTCGTTCGGGACCGCTCATGCGCTTCGGCTGCACGGTCAACGTGGGGGCGGGGCAGGAAGGGAAGTTCGGGGACGACCACATCGAGCCAGCCGAGGAGGCGAAGCGCGTCTTCGTGGTCGGCGGCGGGCCCGCGGGGATGGAGGCGGCGCGGGTGGCGGCGCTGCGCGGCCACAAGGTGACCCTTTACGAGGCAACGGACCGGCTGGGCGGCCAGATCCAGGTGGCGCGGCAGCTGCCCCACCGCGAGGAGATCGGCAGCATCGTCGACTGGCTCGACGGGCAGCTGCGGAACCTGGAGGTCGACATCCACCTGAACACCAACGTAGACGCGGGCCAGTGGGACCGCTGGCACCGCTCCTTCGACTGGCTTGAGAACGAGCGCCCGGACGCGGTCATCGTGGCGACGGGCTCGACGCCGCGGGTGGACGGCTTCCAGGCGCTGCGCCCGACGGAGCCGCCTTCGGGGCTGCACCTGCCGCACGTCTGGTCGTACTACGACGTGGCGGAGGGGAACGCCGAGTTCGGAACGGCCGCCATCGTGCTCGACGACGTGGGCCACTACCCCGCCATCGGCGTGACGGAGAAGCTGCTGGAGGCCGGGGTGAGCGTCGTGTTCGTCACGCGTCACTACTCGTTGGGCACGGCGGTAGCGGGGGCGTTGATGCAGGAGCCCGCGCTGCGGCGGCTGACGGGCCACCCGAGCGGCTTCCGTCTCGTGCCGCGCGCGCACCTGGCCGAGGTCACGGAGACGGACGTGCTGATTCGCAACCTCGACTCGGATGTCGAGGAGCGCGTGGCCGCGGACATGGTCGTGCTGATGTCGGGGAATGTGCCGAACACGGAGTTCGCCGAGCTCCTGGACGACTACGAAGGCGACGTGACGGTTGTCGGCGACGCACTGGCGCCGCGCTGGCTGGAGATGGCGATCCATACCGGGCACTACGCCGCCCTCGAGGTGTAGGACCGCGAGCCGGGGGTGGCGGCAAACGAGTGTCCTGCTAGGGTAGGTCGGCGGCGTTCCTTGCCGCTTGCACCCGATGAGATTGAGCCTTCACAGCCTTGAACTGCCCCCTTCCACCGCGCCAGTGGCCGCGATGAGCGGGAGCGTGGGCTCGTGAACAGCTTCGGACGGCTCCTCGCAAGGCTCCTGGGCCTCGCGCTTGTTGGCGGGGCTGTGCTGGTGGGACTGCGGGCGCTGACCGGCGAGCGCGAGTCGCGTCCGGCACGCCGGAGCGCCCGACCGGCGCCTGTGCCGCGTGCGGCAGCCGTCGTGGAGGCGCCTGTGGCGCCCGTGGTCTGGGAGCCGGCCGCGGAGCCTGAGAAGCGCTCGTTCCTGTTCGACCGCTGGCCGCGGTTCGCGTGCCGGCGCCCGTGGTTCGTGATCGGTGGAGCGCTGATCGCCGTGGTCGCCTGCGGGGCGATCTGGACGATGGCCAAAGGCGAGTTCGGCACGGGCGGGTTCACACTGCCCGGGGCTGAGTCGCAGAAACTGTTTGATCTGCTGGACGAGCGTTTCCCCAGGGCTTCGGGCGACACCGCCGAGATCGTGATCCGCGCCCCGGCGGGCCTGCAGACGCCTGCCGTACGGGCCGAGGTCGAGGAGCTGCTCGCCCAGGCCAGGGCGCTGCCGCAGGTGGTGGAGGTGACCTCCCCCTACGAGGAGCCGGGACGCATCTCCCCGGACGGCGCCATCGCCCGGCTCACGGCGCAGTACGAAACGGGAGCCAACGAAGTCGACGAGAGCAGCATCAGCGCACTCTTCGACTGGCGTGAGGCGGCTTCGCGCGAGGACCTGCAGGTTGAGTTGGGCGGCATCGTCGCAACCGCAGGCGAACGCGAGCCCCCGGGCAGCGCGGAGCTGGTGGGGCTGGCGGCGGCGGCGGTGATCCTGCTCATCGCCTTCGGCTCGGTGACGGCGGCGGGCCTGCCCATCCTGACGGCGCTCCTGGCCCTGATCCCGGCCTTCTTCCTGATCGGGATCGGCGCCTCGTTCGTGAACTTGGCCGACTTCACGCCGCAGTTCGCGGCGATGATCGGCATCGGCGTGGGCATCGATTACGCGCTCCTGATCGTGACCCGCTTCCGGGAGGCGCTGGCGCGCGGCATGACCGTTCCCGACGCGGTCGCGAAGGCAGCCTCGACAGCGGGGCACTCGGTCCTGTTCGCGGGTTGCAGCGTCGTCATCGCCCTCATGGGGCTGTGGGCGATTGGCGTACCACTCTTATCGCTGACGGCAATGGGACCGGCGCTGTCGGTCGCGTTGGCGGCGATCGTGGCGCTGTTCGTGCTGCCGGCGATCCTCGCAGTCGTGGGCCACCGCGTGAACCGGCTCACCCTGCCGGGGCTGCACGTGAACCCTATCCAGGACGAAGGCGGCATGGGCTACCGGCTCAGCCGGCTCATCCAGCGGGCGCCCTGGGTCTGGCTCATCGTAGCGACGGCCGGAATGCTCGTGCTGGCCTACCCGGCGCTCGATGTGCGGCTGGGGGCGAGCGACACGGGCAGCAACCCCACCTCCCTCACATCACGGCGCTCGTACGACCTGCTGGCCGAGGGATTCGGGGTCGGCTTCAACGGCCGCATCGTGATCGGCGCCGCCCTGGACACGAGCGAGCAGGTCGACGCCTTCGAGACGCTTCCGGCGCAGCTTGCGGTCGAAGAGAACGTCGTGAGGGTCTCTCCCGCTGTGCTCAACGAGGAGCGGTCGGCGGGGACGATCGTCCTGATTCCGGGAAGCTCCCCCCAGGACGAGCGGACGGACGAACTTGTCCACCGGCTGCGGGAGCGCTTGCCCGAGCTGCTCGCAGACACGGGCGCCGAGGCGCTGGTGGGCGGCGCGACGGCGATCTTCATCGACATCGGCGACCGTGTGACATCGCGCATGCCGATCTTTCTCGGCGCCGTCATCGGGGCGAGCTTCCTGCTGCTGATGGTCGTGTTCCGATCGCTGGTTGTTCCGGTGAAGGCGGCGCTGATGAACGTGCTGGCGGCGGGGGCGGCCTACGGCATCCTCGTCGCCATCTTCCAGTGGGGCTGGGGAGCGGATCTGCTGGGGCTCGAAGGCACTGGCCCGATCGAGTCGTTCCTGCCGATGATGATGTTCGCGGTGCTGTTCGGCCTCTCGATGGACTACGAGGTGTTCCTGGTGAGCCGCGTGCGGGAGGAGTACCTGGCGACGGGCGACAACGCCGAGGCGGTGGCGCGCGGCCTCTCCGCCACGAGTCGCGTTATCTCGGCGGCGGCGGCGATCATGGTAGCGGTCTTCCTCAGCTTCGCGCTGAGCGACCAGCGCGTCATCAAGGAGTTCGGCATCGGGCTGTCGGTCGCCATCTTCCTCGACGCGACGGTTATCCGGCTCATTCTCGTGCCCGCGGCCATGCAGCTCATGAGCGACGCCAACTGGTGGCTGCCAGGCTGGCTGGATCGCATCGTGCCCAACCTCGGCTTCGGCGGGCCGGAGGAGCCGGAGGGGCCGGAGGCCCTGGCCGAGCCGGTGGCGGGCGGGCGCTAGCGCCTCCCGGAACGCACCTCCGTATACTCGCGGCATGACTACGGAACAGGCCCGCACGCTCGTAACAGTCGTCTCCGATTTCGTCTGACCCTGGTGCTACCTCGGCCTCGGTGAGGTCGACCAGTTGAAGCAGGACTACGAGGGGGTGGAGGTGCAGTTCGCACCCTACCTGCTCGACGCCAGCGTTCCGCCCGAGGGGCGGCCGCAGCCGCCACCTTCGGGACGCCGGAGCGAAGCACGCACCTACATGGAGGAGCGTGCGGAGTCGGCTGGCATCCAGTTCACGCAAGGGCGCACGCACCGGTCGAGTTCGATCCTCTCGCTGCAAGCGGCGGAGTTCGCGGCGGACCACGGCGAGGGCGCGGACGCCTTCCACCGGGCCGTCTTCGAGGCGTACTTCGAACGGCTGGAGGACATCGGGCAGGTGGACACACTGGTGCGGATCGCGGAGAGCGCGGGGACTCCCGGGGAGGGGCTGCGGCAGGCACTGGAGGACGGTGTCTACCGGGAACGGGTGGAAGAAGCGGTCGAGGGGGCGCGACTCGCGGGGGTTCGCTCGGTGCCCACGTTCATCTTCGACGAGACGTACGCGATCGTGGGGGCGCAGGAGTACGAGACGTTCCAGTCGGTGATGAAGGAGCTCGGCCGCGAACCGCGCGCCCAGGGAGAGCGTGCATGAGCGACGAGACCCGGCGCGTCCTGGGGACGGCGGGGGGAAGCGACCGACCCGACTGGCCCGCAACGGAGAGCGCCATCCGACAGTTGGCCGTGAACTACGTGCTCGGCACGGACGCCATCGGGCGGGACGAACCGGAGACGGGCCGCGCGCTCTACCACCAGACATTCACGCCGGACGCGGACATCTCGATCGCCGGAGCCCCGGACACACAACGCACGGGGCCGGACGAGTGGGTCGGATTCGTGGAGGACAACTTCCGCGGGGCCGGGCACATCGCGACGCAGCACCTCATCGGCAGCACCAACATCGTGCCGGGCGAGGACGGCGAGAGCGCGGAGATGTCGACCTATATGCACGCCTCGCACCTCGGTCCGACCGGGGACGTGCTCGTGGTGCTTCTGACGTACATCGATCGGGCAGTCCGCACGGAAGCGGGCTGGCGCATCGCGAAGCGCACCCTCTACCCGATGGCGAGCTGGATACAGCCGGCCCCGAGCGGGTGACCCGCACGCACGTACCAATCACGCCTGCTTCGGGGTAGGCTCCGGCTGCCCGCGGTGGGTCGCGGGAGAAGGAGGGGAGCATGCCCTCGGAGCTGTTCGAGAAGGGTCTGGCGATACGGCGGGAGGTGCTCGGGGACGAGTACGTCGACCGGTCGCTGGCGCAGGCCGACGAGTTCACGATGCCGCTGCAGGAGCTGGTGACGGAGCACGCGTGGGGCGCGATCTGGGGCCGCCCGGGGCTGTCGCGGAGGGATCGGAGCCTGCTGAACCTGGGGATGCTGACGGCGCTGAACCGCCCGCACGAGCTGCGCCTGCACGTTCGCGGGGCGCTCAACAACGGGCTCACGCGCGAGGAGATCCGCGAGGTGCTGCTGCAGACGGCGGTCTACTGCGGGGCGCCGGCGGCGCTCGACGGCTTCCGCGTGGCGCGGGAGGTGTTCGCGGAGATCGACAAGGATGACTGAGGCAGGAACGAAAGCGATCACGCGCATCGGTTTCGTGGGGCTGGGGAACATGGGGTGGCCCATGGCGCACCTGCTCGATCCCCACTACACGCTCACGGTCCTCGACGCCCGCGCAGAGGTGGCAGAGGCGTTTGCGGCGGAGCACCGGGCCACGGCCACGACCAGCCTCGAGGCGCTGGCGGAGGCGAGCGACGCCGTCATCACGATGCTGCCGAACGGCGACATCGTGCGGGAGGTCGCGCTGGGCGGGGCGGACGGCGGCGACCTGGTCGCGGGGATGGTGGCGGGCAGCATGCTCATCGACATGAGCAGCTCGGCGCCGCTGGGCACACGCCAGCTCGCGGAGGACCTGCGTCCCCACGGCATCACGCTGGTGGACGCGCCCGTTTCGGGCGGGGTGATACGCGCACGGGACGGCTCGCTGTCGATCATGGTCGGGGGCGAGCCCGACGAGATCGCTCGCTGCCATCCGGTGCTGGAGCACCTCGGTCGCACCATCTCGGAGATGGGGGGCTCGGGGGCGGGCCACGCCATGAAGGCGCTCAATAACTACTGCTCGGCGGCCGGGCTGGCGGCGGCCTGCGAGGCGCTCATCGTGGGCGACCGCATGGGTCTGGACCCGGCGCAGATGGTCGACGTGCTGAACGCGTCCTCGGGGCGGAACGCAGCGACGGAGGGGAAGGTCGCGCAGGAGATCCTGAACCGAAACTTCAGCCTCGGCTTCACCGTGGGGCTGATGGCGAAGGATGTCGGCATCGCCGCCGGGATGGCGGAGGGGCTGGGACTGGAAGCGCCCCTCCTGGCCCGCACCCGCGATCTCTGGCGCGACGCTGAGGAACTGCTCGGAGGCGCGGCCGACAGCACGGCGGTCGTGAAGCTCTGGGAGGAGTGGAACGGCCGCGAGCTGGGGTCGGGACCGGAGTAGCTGGCCCGCGGCCGCACCCTAGCTGTCGCTGAGGTAGGCCTCGTCGAGCCAGGCTCGCACGGTCTCGTCGACCTCCTCGGGGCCGGTGATGTTGAGGACGTGGTAGAAGCTCCTGCCCGTGTCGATAACCTTGCGCGAGATCCGGGGGTCGTCGTACTTGCGGGACAGCAACATGCTGAGCGCTACCCAGCGGCGCATAGGTCGTAGCTGGGCGAAGGTGCGCTTGCGCTTGAAGAAGATGCCGACGGCCAGGGGCTCGACGTAGACATCGTCGTACTGCGCCAGGTGGGCGTTAACGGCGTCGAACACGGGCCGTTCGTGGGGCGGACCCGTCGCGAAGTACTCCTCAACGGTGAGGGCGGGGGCGCAGTCGTGCTGCTGTCGCGTCCGCCCGAACTCACGGGCGCAGTCGGGGCAGCGCCAGCGTGACACGGGCGGATGCTCCTCCATCTATGTATTACAATTCTACTACAGTGCCAGAGCCCACGAATGCCCACGAAGAGCTGCAGGCGCACGACCCCCGTCCGAAGAAGTCGTCAGTGTTCTCCGTGCGCTTCCCGGGTGATGAGCTCTGGGAAGTTCGCCAGGCGGCACAGGAGGACAACGTGTCAGTCGGCGAGTTCGTCCGGCGCGCCGCGCTCGACCGGGCGCGCGCACGCGAGGTTCCGGCGGCGTTCGCGGGGGCTATCGGAAGGGCGCTCTCCGACATCTACGCCGACTACAACGCCGCGGGAGCTCCATCCGGGGAGTCCTACGAAGACATGGTGGTCTGGCTTGACTCCCAGGGAGTCGCCCGGAGGGGGCCCAACGAACCCAACCCCGGCTAGCCGCCGCCGGAGAGGGGGTTGGCGGGCGGGGTGACGGCGCGACCCGACCAGCTTGTCGCGGACTCCTCCTCGCCGATACGGAGGGCGGCGTAGTGGCCATCGTGGACGGCGCGCTCGATGCGGCGCGGCGCGACGGCGTCGCCGACGACGACCACCTCGCCCTCGTAGCCGTCGAGGGCGTTGGCGAGGCTGCGATTGGCGACGTTGCCGGAGAGGACGACGGCGCTGTCGGCGGCGTACTCGTAGTCCTGCCCTGAGTCGAGGCTGCGGACGGTCACGGTCCCGTCGCCGATTGCCGCAAGCTGCACGCGGGGGACGAGGGTGAAGCCACTGCGGTGGTCGGTGAGGCGGCGGAGGGCGGGGTCACGCATGAGCGCGCCGACGGTCTGGGGCCCGACGCTCGTGTAGGCGGTCGCGAAGGTGACGGCGACGCCCTTCTCCAGCAGGTACTCGGCGACCGCGATGGCCTCGTAGTGGCCGACGTCGTCGAAGACGACGACGCTGTCACCCGTCTCGGCCTCGTCGCTCATGACCTCCCAACTGGTGAATACATTGTCGCGATCCATGCCCTCGACGGGGCTGGCGGGACGCGCGGCCTGGAAGCCGTCGCGGCGGGGGACGGAGCCGGTCGCGACGATGACGGCATCGGGCATCTCGGTATCGATGAGGTCGCGTTCGACGCGTGTGTTGAGGCGGATGTCGACTTCGAGCTTGCGCAGCTGTGCCTCGCACCAGTCGATGTCCTTGCCGAACTCGTCGCGGGTGGGGGCCTTGCGGGCGAGCTTCACCTGGCCGCCAAGGGAGTCGCTGGCCTCGCAAAGGGTGACGTGGTGGCCGCGGAGGGCGGCCACGCGGGCGGCTTCAAGTCCGGCGGGGCCGCCGCCGGCGACGAGGACGCGCTTGCCTTCGCCAGCCATCGCGATCTTGTCGTCGCCGTAGCGGAGCTCCTGGCCGGCGCCCACGTTGACGACGCAGCCGAACTGCATCAGGGGCCCGGTCGAGCCGCCGATGCAGCCCTGGTTGCAGCCGAGGCAGGGGCGCACGTCGTCGGGGCGGCCTTCCTGGGTCTTCCGGACGATCTCGGGGTCGGCGATGGTGGCGCGGATCATCGAGACCATGTCGGCGTCGCCACGAGCGATGAGGGCGTCGGCCTCGGCGAGTGTGAGGATGCGCCCGACGACGAAGGTGGGCTTCGTGAGGGCGCGGCTGGCAGGGGCGCTCCAGGGAAGCTCGTACTCGTGCTTCTCGTGCATGCCGCCGATGAGGCGGTCGAAGTCGAGGTAGCCGGCGGTGGAGATGCTGAAGAGGTCGACGAGGCCGGTGGCTTCGAGGTCGAGCGCGATCTCCTTGCAGTCCTCCGGTTCGAGGCCGCCGGGCACGCCCTCGCGACCGCTGAGGCGGGCGCCGATGATGAAGTCGGGGCTAGTGGCCTCGCGGATGGCGGCGGCCACTTCCTTACCGAAGCGGCGGCGGTTCTCGGGGCTGCCGCCGTACTTATCGGTGCGCCGGTTCGTGGTCGCCGAGAGGAACTGCATGATGAGGAAGCTGTGGCCGTAGTGCATCTCGACGCCGTCGAGGCCGCCTTCCTGGGCGCGGCGGGCGGCGGCGGCGTAGGCCGCGATGGTCTCGTCGATCATCGCCTGAGTCATCTCGAGGGGGATGTCGCCCTGGCCCTCGGACATGCGCAGGTGGCGCACGCTGGGGATGGCGGAGGGCGCCCAGGGAGGGCTGCCGTCGGCGGGCGCGGCGTGGGCGCCGGTGTGGATGAGCTGCTGCATCATCACCATGCCGTGGCGATGGGTGGCCTCGGCGAGGCGCTTGTAGCCGGGAATCATGGCATCGGAGTAGGCGGCCACGCCCCCCATCCCGGAGGCGGGGTGCACCGACGACGCCTCGAGGATGCTCATCGCGACGCCGCCGCGGGCGCGCGCCTCGTGGTAGGCGATGAGTGTGTCGTTGACCTCGCCGCGGCCGAGGCCGGTGCCGTGGGCGGAACGCACGACGCGGTTGCGGAACTCCGTCTTGTTGACGGTGATCGGGCGGAAGACGTGGTCGAGGGGCATGGCGGGCCTCCGGCGCTCTGGCGAGTGGAGTCTACCCGCGCACCGGACCCTCCGGGGCGCTACCGCTTGATGGGCGCCCCGAGGATGGTGTCGGGTACGTCGCCGCCGGCGGCGCGGATGGCCTCGGCGATGGCCTCGGCTTCTCCCTGGTTGTTGACCACGCGCTCAGCCACGGCACGGGCCTCGGAGCGCATGGGGCGCTCGAGCGATCCCTGGAAGTGGGGCATCACGTAGCGGGCGAGGAGCTCGTAGTGGTTGCGCATGCGCTCGGGTGGAGCGAACTCATTGCCCATGAGGAGGATGCCGCCGAAGCCGCTACCGCTCGATTCCCAGAGGCGCTCCAACCCGGCGGTGACCTCCTCGGGCGTGCCGAAGAGGGCGCCGCCGTTGTCGACGCACCACTCGGCGTAGTCCTCGGGGGCCCCGTCGTAGCCGAAGGGCCGTCCGAGCGTGCCGCCGATGTAGTCACAGTCGAACTCGTGCAGGGCCATGGTGATGTCGCGGCAGGCCTGCTGGCGGCTCTCGGCGACGTGGATGCGGGTCATGACACGGTAGTCGCGACGGCTCAGCGTGTTGCCGTGCTCGGCAGCGGAATCGAGAGCGGTATCCCAGGTGCTCTTGAGGCCGGGGCCAAGGGGGCGGAAGGAGCCGCCGGAGAGGATGCCGACACCGTGCTTCCCGGCGATGACGGCGCCGCCGGGGGAGGACGTGGTCGCGAGGAAAACGGGGATGCCCTCCTCGTGGTAGGGCTGGAGCTGGCAGGCGGCGTTCTTGAGGGTGAACCAGCCGGGGCTGTCGTGGGTGACCTCCTCGCCGCGGAGGAGGCGGAGGATGACGCCGAGGCCCTCGTCGAGGCGGGGGCGGAGCTGGGTGGGGTGGAGTCCAAGCTGGGGGGTGTCGGGGGCGGTGGCGCCGGGGCCGACGCCGAGCATGACGCGCCCGCGGGTGAGGTGGTCGAGGAGGAGGATGCGCTCGGCGATCATGTAGGGGTGGTGGTAGCCCACGGAGAGGACGCCGGTCCCGAGCTTGATCGACTGGGTCTCCTGGGCGACGTGGGCGATGAAGAGCTCGGGACTGGAGATGGGCTCCCAGCCGCCGGAGTGGTGTTCGCCAATGAAGACCTCGTCGTAGCCGAGCTCATCGAGCCACTGGATGGTGCCGACATCACGGCGGATGGTGAGGCTCATGCTGTCGCGCACGGGGTGGTAGGGGGCCATGAAGAGGCCGAACTTGAGTCGCCAGGGAAGCTTCATCTGTCTCTCCGTCGGCGGGGAAGGATACGCGAGCGGGGCGGGAGTGGGGGGCGGCGTAGACTAGAGGCAGAATGCGGGAAGCAAGTGAGAGCCCCCTGCACATTCTGACCGTCGGTCACAGCAACATGGCGCTCCGGGAGTTCGTCGAACTCGTTGCAGGGCAGGGAATAGATGTACTTGTCGACACCCGGTCCAACCCCTACAGCCGCTGGGTTCCCCACTTCTCCCGAGAGTCGCTGCGCGACGCGGCGAGAGGCGCCCCTTTCGAGTACCGATACATGGGTGACTCGCTCGGAGGGAAGCCGTCCGACAGGAAGTTCTACAGCCCCGACGGGAGCGTGGACTACGCAGCGATCGCACAGGAGTCTTTCTACGTGGCTGGACTTGAGCGCGTGCTGGAGTTGGCCCGAGAGCGTGTTGTCTGCCTACTTTGTACGGAGGAAGATCCTATTCAGTGTCACCGGCGACTTCTCGTCGGAAAGAGTTTGACTGAGCAGGGTGTCACGCTCAGACATCTCCGGAAGCGAGGAGTGTTCGAGGATGAGGAGAGCGTCCAGAGACGGTATCTCCGCAAGCATCCTCAGCAGATTCAAGGCGCGCTCGCCCTAACGTGAACACCATCTACACGATCGGCTTCACGAAGAAGTCCGCTGAGGACTTCTTCACGCTCCTCCGGGCGGCGGGCGTGCGACACCTCATCGACATCCGGCTCAACAACCGTTCTCAACTGGCTGGCTTTGCGAAGTCCAAAGACCTGGCGTTCTTCGCGCGGGAACTCGCAGGTATTGAGTACATCCACCTCCCTGAGCTCGGGCCAACGCAGGATCTGCTCGATGCCTACAGGAAGCATCGTGGCTCGTGGGAGGATTACGAAGCAGGGTTTTCGCGGCTCATGCAGGAGCGCAGCGCCTACGAGCAGTTCGATCGAAGACTCCTTGACGAAAGCCCCTGTTTCCTCTGCAGCGAAGCGACCCCGGAGCACTGCCACCGCAGGCTCGTGGCTGAGGCGTTGCAGGCTCTGACTACCGACCTTCACATCGAGCATCTGTAATGGCTGAGTTCCTGTGCCTCGCGAACTCCTGGAAAGATGGACACCGCTGTGTTGCAGGCTTGGTACCGGGGCAGGGGTGGGTGCGACCGGTTCCCGATCGTGGAGGAAGCGCCGTGCCAACGTCCCAGTGCCGGCACTTCGGCCTGCTCGACGTCGTCGACGTCGACTTGGGCATGCCCGTCCCTGTCGCAGGCCAGAGAGAGAACAGACTCCTCGGTCCAGAAGCCTTTTCCAAGGTACGGGAACACAACCCCGTGCGATTGCGAGAAGGACTCGAAGCGCTGATCGAGGCCCGTCCCAGACTCCTTGCGCGCGGCAGATCGGACAGGATCTCGGCGACCGAGGTAAAGCAGAGAAGCATCGGGCAGTCCCTTGCCCTCGTAGAACCAGCTTCGGTGCGGTGGAGCATCAAGACCAACATCGAGGGCTTCCGACGCCTCCAGTGTCACTTCGAAGTGGAGGGGAATTCACTCGATCTCCGTGTTACTGACCCTGCTTTCGTTCCCGGAGCCATGGAGAAGTTGAAGGACGCGCCCCTTAACTCCCGGCACACGAACACCGCCGTAGGTATTCCTCAAGGCCAACGCTTACTCCTCACTGCAAGTCTGGGCGGAGACTACAGAGGCAACCACTACAAACTTGTCGCCGGTGTCATAGCGCTCGATCGTTGAGCGGCTCAGGCTTGGCCCCCGGGCTCCCACTCGGGGGCGAAGCCGCGGCGCATGGTGTTCTCGGTGACGACGCGGGCGTGCGTGAACTGCCGGACGTAGTCGGGGCCACCTGCCTTGTCGCCCGTACCCGACATGGCGAAGCCCGCGAACGGCTGCCGCCCCACAACTGCGCCGGTCGTGCCACGGTTGAGGTAGAGGTTGCCAACGCGGAAGTTCTCGCGGGCGCGGGCGATGTTTCGCGGGTCGCGTGAGTAGAGGCCCCCGGTGAGAGCGAAGGGCGAATCGAGGGCGAGGGCGAGCGCTTGTCCAAAGTCGTCCGTGTGAAAGAGCGTCAGGACCGGCCCGAATAGTTCCTCACGGGCGAGCGGCGACGAGGGAGCGATGTTCTCGAAGACGTGCGGGGCGACGTAGTGGCCCGCGCCCCCGGGCACACTCCCGCGGGCGAGAAGCCTGCCCTCCGCCATCCCGGTCTCAATGTAGGCCTCGATGCGAGTCCGCGCCTCGGCCGAGATGACGGGCGGGACGACCGTGTAGGGGTCCTCGGGCGGGCCCAGGGGAAGGCTCTCGACGGCGGCCGCGAGGCGCGCGCGGAACTCGTTGTGGGCCGTCCCCACAACGATGACACGGCTGGCGGCGCTGCACTTCTGGCCGGCGTAGCCGAAGGCCGAGTCGACCACGCCTTCGACGGCGAGGTCGAGATCGGCGTCCTCGTCGACGATCACTGCGTTCTTGCCGCCGAGTTCGGCGAGTAGCTTCTTGAAGCCGCGCTGGCCCGGGCGAACCTCGGCGGCGGCTCTGGCGACGGCACGCCCGGCGGCGTCCCCACCGGTGAAGGCGATCATGTCGACGTCCGGGTGCTCGACCAGCGCCCGGCCAGCCTCGGGGCGGCCGGGGAGGGAGTGGAGCGCCTCCGCGGGCACGCCTGCCTCGTAGAGGATTCGGGCGAGCGCCCCCGCCACGATGGGTGACTGGTGCGCGGGCTTCATCACGACCGCGTTGCCGGCGGCGAGGGCGGCGGCGGTCATGCCGGTGAGGATGGCGAGGGGGAAGTTCCATGGCGCGATGACGCCGACCACGCCTCGCCCCTCGTACGTGTAGCGATTGGTCTCGCCGGGGACGGTCGTGAGGTCGAGCCCGCGGCCAAGGCGCTCGCCCTCGGCGGCGTAGTAGCGCAGGAAGTCGATCGCCTCGACGACGTCGCCGTCCGCTTCACGCCAGGGCTTGCCGCTCTCGAAGATCATCGTCGCGGCCAGGTCACAGCGGCGTTCGTCCATGAGCGCCGCCGCCTTGCGCAGGACGCGGGCGCGGCGGTTGGCGGAGGTGTCGCGCCATCCGGGGAAGGCAGCACGCGCCGTCGCCACGGCGCGGTCGACGTGGGCCGCGTTGGCCATGGCGGCGCGGCCCATGAGGACCGAGGGCTCGGAGGGCGGACGCACGTCGAGCCACTCCTCCGCCTCGACTGGCGCGCTTGCGATGAGGAGCGGGTGGCGGCCCCCGAACGACTCACGGGCGCGGCCGATCGCGGCCTCGAGGGCGTCACGGACGGCAGGCCGGTGCAGCTCCAGCGGGGGGTGGTGGCGGAAGCCCCGGCGGCGCGGACGGGGAAGGGAGGGGGGAGGAGGAGGCGCGGCGGGGACAGCCGATTCGTGCTTGTTCACGAGCCAGGACTCGTTCGACGTGTTTTCGAGAAGGCGCCGCACGAGGTAGGCCATGCCCGGAATGACCTCGCCGACGGGCGCGTACACGCGCGTGCGGTACCCCTGCGCCTGGACGGCGCGGCGCAGGCCTTCGGCCATGCCGTAGAGCATCTGGAATTCGATGGCCTCGCGGGGCAAGCCGACCTCGTCGCAGACGGCCATCGCGCAGGCGAGGCTTCGCGGGTTGTGGCTGGCAAAGGCGGGGCGAAGGTGCGGCCAGGCCCCGGCGAGGATCGCGCAGCAGCGCTCAAAGCTCTCATCGGTGCCGGCCTTCTCCTCGAACACCGGCACCGGGTGGCTCGACTGGCGGGCGAGGATCACCTCCTCGTCCCAGTAGGCGCCCTTCACGAGCCGCACGGTGATGGGAGCACCGCGCTCGCGGGCGATGCGTTCGATGCGCGCAAGGTCGTCCGGCGCGTCGCGCAGGTAGGTCTGCACAACGATGCCCAGATCGGGCCACCCGGCGAGGGTCTTCTCGCGGGAAAGTCGTTCGAGGGCCTCCTGGGTGAGATCGCGATAGCGGTACTGCTCCATGTCGATGTTCACGAAAGCGCCTCGCGCGCGGGCGCGTTCGAGCACATGCAGGAGGCGCTCATGGAGCGAGGCGTAGGTGGCCGCGGGGGCAGCGGACTCGAAGTGGGCCGTGAGGGCGGAGAGCTTGATGGAGACGTTCGGCTTGCGCACGTCCGAAGGGGCCTCCCAGGCGCGCCCCCCGGCAAGGACATCTATCAAATCCAGATAGCGGTCGCGGTAGCGGTCCGCCTCGGCGTCGGAGAGGGTGGCCTCGCCAAGGAGGTCGACCGTGCAGGCGGTACCAGCCTCGACGAGCTCGCGCAGGCGGGGCAGGGCCTCCGTGGGGGTGGCGCCGCCGATGAAGCGTCCGGCCATGGCGAAGACGCCCTCGCGCGCCACGCGCGAGAGCGCGGGGCGGAAGGGGGCGCTCCGGCCGATCGCCGAGCCCAGCCGGACCGCCGCGGGGGCGCCATCGCGGAAGTACTGTCGCACGTGGCTGGCGACAGCCTCGCTGGAGCGCAGCGCGGGCAGCACGTCGACGAAGCGGAGCAGCTTGACCCTGAATTCGGGATCCTGGGTGGCCCACGCCATGAGCCGCTCCTGCCACCAGGCGGGGCTGAGGGCGATGAGGCGCTCTGGCTCCACGGCGAAGAGGAGGGCACGCTGGCGCTCGGCGATGGACGCCTCGAGGCCGGAGTCGTGCGGCTGGACCGTCACGATGCCAGCCTAGACCGCGGGATTGAGCGTCGCCAGGAGGGCGGCTAGCTGGTCGAGGCGGGGGGTGGGGACGCCGAGGGCGCGGGCGCGACGGGCGGGTTCGGCGAAGATGGCGTCGACCTCAATGGCGCGGCCTTCGAGGAAGTCGATGAGGGTGCTGGGGCGGTAGGGGCCCATCACGTCGGTGAGGGCGAACATGCGCGTGATCACGGCCTCGCCGTCGATGCGTTCGGGGCTGTTCTGGGTGGCGAGCTCGGCGTTGCCGGCGGCGACAACTTCCTCCATGAGGGCGCGCGCATCCTCGCGCAGGGCCGCGTCGGTGACGATGACCTCGGTGGTGACGCCGCCAGCGGCGACGGTGAGGCCGTTGAAGGGCACGTTCCAGCAGAGCTTCTCCCAGCGCGCACGCAGGAGAGAGGGTGCGCTGGAGACTTCAACCACGGCCCCCTGCCAGAGGGCGAGGGCGCGATCGAGTTCGGCAGGATCATCGTGCAGGTGGGCGATGACGACCTGGCCGTACCCGTAGTGGTGGACGGTGCCGGGCTCGCCGCGGTTGAGGCAGGTGAAGCCGAGTCCGCCAAAGATGTGTTCGGTGCCGAGCGACTCGGCCAGCGCCTCCTCGATGCCAAGGCCGTTCATGATGGCGAGGACTCGGGTGTCAGGGCTGAGGCAGGGGCGGATGAGAGCGGGGGCGTCGTCGAGGGAGGTGGCTTTCAGGCCGCAGAGCACCCAGTCGACCTGGCCGATGGCGGCGGGGTCGCGGGCGATGGTGGGGCGCTCGATGACGAAGTCGCCGCGGTGCGACTCGATGCGGAGGCCGCGCTCGGCGACCGCTTCGTAGTCGCGGCGCAGGAGAAAGCGCACGTCGTGGCCGGCCTGCGCGAGTCGGGCGCCGTAGTAGGAGCCGACGGCGCCCGCGCCGATGACGGCTACCGTGGCCATGTCGCGGGGGTCAGGAGGGCGGTCATGCGGGATCGAGGGCGGCGAGCTCGCGGGGGACGCGAGGCGTCTCGACCCCCTGGACCTGGCGCAGGATGTGCTGGAAACGCTCGCGCTGGGCGGCGGTCTCCATCGGCATCTCGAACTGGATGCGGCTGGCGTACTCGCGGTGGTCGCGCACGAAGTTGGGGAGGTTGTCGTAGGTGGAGGTCTGGGCGAACTCGCGCAGGACGTCCTCGGGAATTACGCCCTTCATCTCCTCCCACTTCCCCTGCAGCGACATGGAGTGGAGCTGCATGCCGAGGTCTTCCCAGCCGTGGACGCGCCAGACGTCGTGGTAGCTGCGGGTGGAGCCATAGAAGGAGATGGGCTGGCGGAGGGCGTCGAGCTTCTGTTCGATCTCGGCCTCGTCCTCGCCGAAGACGGCGAAGCCGCCACTCGATATCTCGATGTCCTGCCAGGTGCGGCCGCCGCGTGCGAGCCCTTTGGCGACGTTCGGGAGGAAGACTTCGCGCATGTACTTGTCGGTGGTGAAGCCGTGGGGGAGGACGCCATCGGCGACCTCGCCGGCGACGCGCGTCATGCCCTCTCCCACGGCGGCGAGCAGGACCCTGGGCCGGGGGAAGCCGCTGGGGCCAGGATAGAAGAGCGGGTTCATGAGGGTGAAGCGGTAGGTGTCGCCGACGTAGTCGGGCTTCTCGCCGGTTTCGAAGGAGTCCCAGATGGCGTGGAGCGTGCGGATGTAGTCGCGCATACGGGGCGCGGGGGCGCTCCAGGGCATGCCGAAGCGGCGCTCGATGTGGCCCTTCACCTGGCTGCCGAGGCTGAGCGAGAAGCGCCCGCCGGTCGCCTGCTGCAGGTCCCAGGCGCCCATCGCCAGCACCATGGGGGCGCGGGCGAAGGCAATGGCGAGCGTGCCGATCTCGATGCGCTCGGTCGCCATCGCCGCGGCGGCGGCGAGGATCATGGGGTCGTGGGCCATCTCGCCGGTGCCCGCGGAGTCGTAGCCGAGCTCCTCAAGCCGTCGCGCCGCTGGACCGACATCCGCGAGCCAGCCCGCGGGGTAGCTGCCACCAACCTTCATCGCACATCTCCTCTGTTGGGAAGGCGATCCTACCGCGCGGGGCGATCAGTAGGGCGGGCCGACGGAGACGACAGCGAGCGTCGCGTCCGTCTCTTTCTGCGACTGCGCCAGGTCTCCGGGGAGCCGCCAGAGCCCGGGGATTACGCGGATGCCTGGTCAGCGAACGGGTTGACAACTCTCAGGCCGTCGTAATCCTGTTCAGGGCTCATGTCTTCCGAGTAGACGGCATCGCAGCCCAGGGCGCGTGCGGCAGCGAGGATGGCGCTGTCCCAGTACGAGAGCCCGAAACGCTGACTGATCGACACGCCGCCGCGAAATATGGCGGGGGTAACTGCCTGAATCGGAAAACTGTCGATGGACTCGATGAATCGTATCGCCTGCGTAGGAGTGATAGCGGCAGGCTGGCTGGGACGTGTGGCCTGATGGTAGAACTCCTGAAGCACCTGCACGGAGATGGCCAGCTCACCTTCCTTCAGCAGCGCGAGGGCGCGGCCACGCTTGGCCGCGTCCTCCGACAAGCCGCTGACGGCGTACAGCAGGATGTTGGTGTCAACGAAGCGCATCGCGGTCGTAGAGCGATTCCCGGGACACGTTGTCGGCCATGCGCAATCCACCACCACTCGCGGTGATGTCGTTGACTACTTCGTCCAGCAGCCGGCTCCGGCGTTCACGCTCGGTCTCCCGTGGGTGCCCGTCGCCCGCTGTTCCGGCCAGCTTCCCGCTAGCGAGGCTCGTGAGGTAGTCACGCACAAGGGCCGACACCGACGTATCCAACTCCGCTGCCCGAATGCGAGCGAGTCGGTGCGTCTCCTCATCGACGGACACAGTGATGTTTCTCATGCCCCATCTCCACAGATCCTGTGACACACAGCATGGTGGCGCGAGTGGTCGCCCGGCAACGCGACAGTGCCGCACCGGCGCCTCCCACATCTCCCCTCTATCTATCTGGGGAGGCGATCAGTAGGGCGGGCCGGTGAAGGCGGGGACGTAGAGGGGACGCTCGCGCTCGGCCTGGCGGGCGAGGTATTCGCGCAGGGCAGCCATCGTGGCGGCGCGGGGGAGGTCGTCGAGTCCGTCCGCGTGGAGGGCGTGGATGAGGCGCTCGACGAGGGCGGAGAGGGCCTCGTTCTCCTCCGCGAGGGAGGCGATGGCGGGGTAGGAATCGGGTTCGCGCCACGAGCGGTCGAGGGCGGCGCGAACCTCGGGCGCAAGCGTCTTCCAGGCGTCGCCGCGATCGGCGAGGCGTTCGACCGCGTCTTCGAGGAGGGTACGCATGTCGGCGTTGTCCTCGGCGAGCAGGGGGCCTTCGACCTCCACGCGCACGGCGAGGTGCTGGAGGAGACCGCGGATGCTGCGCAGCGAGCTCGCCGCCCACGCCTCCGTCGCGTGCAGAGCGACACGGTTATCGAGCGCCCAGGCGATGCCTTCGATGATCTCCCTCGCACTCGGTTTCACGCCAGCCCCTGTTCCTCGCGATGGTCGTTGGAGGGTCGGGAGCGCGCGTTGATGGCTTCGGTGGCCTCGTCGAGGCTCATGCCAACCAGCGGGGCCAGGGAGTACTCCATGTTCTTCACCGAGCCCAGGCCCATGAAGGGGAGCACGGGGCGCTGATCGCGCCCGTCGCAGAACGCCCCCAGGGGCGAGTTGAGGCAGATCATCGCCTTGAAGGTCATGAACAGCTTGTAGAAGGCGAGGGTGCGGCGGGAGAGCTCGAAGCCGGCCGCCTGCTCGTAGTGGCGCAGGGTGGCCTCCTCGTCCTGGAGGCCGAGCATGCCCTGGGAGAAGGCCCAGTCCTGGGCGGGATCGCCGAGGCCGGCGAGCTCCCAGTCGCTCATGGCGACGATGCGGCCGTCCCGGAAGATCTCCTCGTTGAGGCCGTTGTTCCCCTTGAACAGGCTGATCCGGGGGGAGGGGTCGGAGGGCATGATCGACTCGAGCCAGTAGATGATCTCGGTGACGCCGGGGAAGGGCGCGGAGCGGCGCTCGAACCAGTGCTGCTTCCATATCTCGAAGTCGTGCGCGACGGCGACGGCGGGCGACGCGGGCGCGGGCAGGAACTCGTCGAAGCCGTAAGCCTTCCAGTCGAGCGTATGCACGAGCGCGAGTTTCTCCGCGTGCTCGAAGGCCGTCGCGCGGCGGAGGGCGTCGCCCGCGGGGCCGGGCCTGTGGAGGCCGGGGATGGCGGGGCTGCCCTCCACGAGTACGCGCACGAAGTGAGGGCGGCCCTCGGCGAAGTCGATGCTCTCGTCGTACCAGAGGGGTTCGGCGACAGGCACGGGAGAGCCCCAGAGGCGCCGGTAAACCTCCCACTCGACCTTGAGGGGGACGGGCACGATGCCGCCGCAGGGCGTGTCGACGCGAACGACGAGGTCGCGCCGGCGGCGGGCAGCGCCCTGGCCGACATCGGCAGCCACCATCCAGGTCTCTCGGGACATGCCCGGGAACGTCTGCCGGAACGACTCGATCTCGACGGGCGCGTCGAGGCGCTCGGCAAGATAGGCGGCGACGGCGTCCTGCGTGACCAACGCTAGCCAAGCCCGTATCGGGAGACACGGCCCCAGTTGATGATCGGCAGGTGGCCGTAGCCGGGGTGGCCGTTGACGGTCAGGCGGGCGGGCTGCTCGCGATGCCCGGGGCGGATGCGGCGCCCGTCGGGCAGGCCCACCTCCTCCGGCTCGGAGACATCGTAGATGTCGTGCTCAACGAGGAGCTCCTCGCCGCGCCAGGCGCCGAGGCCGAGTTCGTCGTTGTAACCGGAGTCGTAGCCGGTGCCCTTGTAGACCCAGGGGCGGCCCATGGCCTCGGCCTGGATATCGAACTTCTGGCCATCCTCGGTGGTGACGAGCAGGCGGGCCTTGTCGAACACGCGATTGCCGGGGACGAAGGAGATGTCGTGCTCGACGCTGGTCACGCGCAGGTCGGGCTTGCCCGAGCCCTCGGGCCAGACGATGTGGCCGTCGACGTTCAGCAGGTTGCCGTCGGCGTCCTCGGACATCTGGAACTGGCCGCCCATGTCGTCGGTGGTGAAGGCGAGCCAGATGAACAGCGAGCCGTCGCCGCGGGGACGCTGACCGTTCTGGGGCTCGAAGCCGCCAACGCCCGGACGCACGCCCCAGGAGTGATCGCGGAATCCGAACCAGTCGCGCACCTCGGTGCGTTCGCCGTTCAGGACGAACTCGCCGCTGACCCGCAGAACCTGGTCGAGCCGCACGTAGTCCTGTACGGGGCGGCCATTGAAGCGGGCGAAGTGGTGGTCTTCCTCACGGGGGGGCAGGGCGGCCTCACACAGCAGGTCGAAGGAGTGGCTGTAGTCGCCCGGTTCGAGCACGAGCCGCATCTTCTTCCAGGGCTCCATGATGTCGATGCTGAGGGGACCGCAGTGCATCTCGCCGATATGGGGGCGGAGGGCGCGGGAAAGGCGCAGGTTGTACTGCTTGTCGCCCTGGTAAACGCAGGCGAAGCCCTCCTGCACGTTCATGTTCTTGTAGGCGGCGAGCCCCATGACGAGCTGCAGCTCGCCGTCGTGGTGAACGCCATAAACGGTGCGGTCGAAGAAGCGATGGTCGCTCGTGAGTGCGTGGTCGAAGGTGGTCGGGCCCTGGTGGGCGAGGGTCTCGTCGAGCTTGGTCAGCATGGGCACCTCCCGTGAAGGCACGCGCAGGGTACGTGAGCGCGCATGGGACAGGAAAGCGGGGGGGGACGGGCGTTCGCCTTCGTTTCGGAGCCTTCGTCAAGCGTTCGGGGATTATAAGTCTAGCTTTACGGCGGCTACGCCGCGCGCGGCCTGACCTAAGAGGCAGGGTCTTCGAACCACCAAGCCAGCACCAGTGCTGGGCGCTTCACCAAGCCGACAAGTTCGCCTTCTCTGTAGAACCGGGCGGGAGTGCCGCCTCCACTAACGGCTTCGCCTGTCCTTGTCACTGCCTCATCGGCAAGCAAGTCCATGTCAGACGGGGGCGCGCCCTCGTTGCGAGAGTCAAAAACCACGTGGTATCGCCTCAGCTTCTTTTCAGCCAGGCCCGACGACAGCTCGCTGACTGTAATCATCTCACTCGAAGAGAATCCGCCATCCCAGGGGCTCGTTGCAGAAGGCATCGCGGAACCCAGTTCGCTCATCTTGGGTTGCCTCGCTGGTTCGTTCCTCTTTATCGGTTTGGAACCAGGGCTCCGGGAAGGTCTCGATGACGCAGAATGGGCCGACGGCGCACTCTTCGAAGTAGCTGTCGACAACCCGAACATCGGTCTGGACGATGCTTGGCGCTCTACGAAGTGGTACTGGTACGAAGCGCTGGCCAGGTTTTTTCACGAGGAGCCGAGCGAGTTCGTGCGCGTGCTACGCAGGGCTGAAACCGTGCAGTTCTATGTCATCGGGAACGGAGGTTTGGTGTTCCCCAAATTCGACGTGCAGCGAATTCTCCAGACAGAAGCGCAAGACCTGATCGACGCGTGCCCCGCTCGGAGATTCAGGCTGGACGGCGGGTGAATTGCGGTTTGCGCGGGAGCGAGTCAAGGGCGTACGGTGTCAGCATGGCAACCCTTGATACGCACCGCGCAGTCACGAAGCTTCAAGACGCCGGGCGCCTGAACCCCTTGCCCAAGCGGCTGTAGATGTTGTGGAAGAAGCAGCACTAGAGAGTACCAAGAACTTAGTGACCGATGGAAAACTGTATTTAGCCCTCTTGATTCAGACTGGCGCTATTGTCGCCATCGCTGGGGCTGCTCTTGTTATCGCCCAATGGATGTTCGGCTAGTCGACCAGCTCGTCGTAGGTCAGCCGCTTCCCCCACATCCCGTCGATGATTGCGCCCATCACTTCGATGGTGTCCAGCTCCCGCAATCCCTGCCGTAAAGCTAAGTTTATAGTCCCCAAGCGTTCGCGAACGGCGCGGGCGAGCGCCGTAGACTAGCCTCTCGACTCCAGCGCTGAGGACTCTCATGACCGGCACGTACGACGACATCTACGCCCGCTCCCTGGCCGACCCCGAAGCGTTCTGGGCGGAGGCGGCCGAGGGCATCCACTGGGAGCGCCGCTGGGATCGCGTGCTCGACGACTCGCGAGCGCCCTTCTATCGCTGGTTCCCCGGAGCGGTCACGAACACCTGCTACAACGCCCTCGACCGGCACGTCGAGGGCGGGCGCGCCGAGCAGTTGGCGCTCATCTACGACAGCCCCATCACGGGCGTCGTCGAGCGGTTCACCTACCGCGAACTGCTGGACCGGGTGGCGCGCGTCGCGGGCGTACTGGCGGAGGCGGGCGTGGGGAAGGGCGACCGCGTCCTCGTCTACATGCCGATGGTGCCCGAGGCGGTTGTCGCGATGCTCGCCTGCGCCCGCCTGGGGGCCGTGCACTCGGTCGTGTTCGGGGGCTTCGCGGCGGCGGAGCTGGCGGTGCGCATCGACGACGCCACGCCGAAGGTCGTGCTCTCCGCTTCGTGTGGCATCGAGCCGAACCGCGTCGTCGCCTACAAGCCCCTGCTCGACGAGGCGATCGACATCGCGACGCACAAGCCGGACCACTGCGTGATCGTGCAGCGTCCGCAGCTGGAGGCCACGCTTGTCGAGGGGCGCGATCTCGACTGGGCGGAGGCGGAGGCAGCGGCCGAGCCCCACCCGTGCACGTGGGTGGAGGCCACCGACCCGCTTTACATCCTCTACACGTCGGGCACGACGGGGCAGCCGAAAGGCATCGTGCGCGACAACGGCGGCCACCTGGTGGCGCTCAACTGGAGCATGCGCAACGTCTATGGGGTCGAGCCCGGCGAGGTGTACTGGGCCGCCTCTGACGTCGGCTGGGTGGTGGGCCACTCGTACATCGTCTACGCGCCCCTGATCCACGGGAACACGACGGTGCTGTTCGAGGGCAAGCCCGTGGGCACACCCGACGCGGCTGTCTACTGGCGCGTGATTGCCGAACACGATGTGAAGGTGCTGTTCACCGCGCCCACGGCCTTCCGCGCGATCAAGCGCGAGGACCCCAGCGGAGAGTTGATCCGGCCCGAGGAGATCGCGGGCCTGCGGGCGCTGTTCCTGGCAGGTGAGCGCGCCGATCCCAACACGGTGCAGTGGGCCGAGGACCACCTGGGCGTGCCCGTGATCGACCACTGGTGGCAGACGGAGACGGGCTGGCCGATGTGCGCCAACCCGATGGGCATCGAGCTGCTGCCGGTCAAGCACGGTTCCCCGACCAAGTCCGTTCCCGGCTGGGACATCCGCGTGCTGGACGAAGAGCACGAGGAGGTTGCTCCCGGCGAGATCGGCGCGCTCGTCGCGAAGCTGCCCCTCCCGCCGGGCAGCCTCCCCACCCTCTGGCAGGCCGAGGATCGCTATCGCGAGGCCTACCTCGAGGAGTTCCCCGGCTACTACAAGACGGGCGACGCGGGTTTCATCGACGAGGACGGGTACATCTACGTGATGACCCGCACGGACGACGTTATCAACGTGGCGGGGCACCGGCTCTCCACCGGGCAGATGGAGGAGGTGCTGGCCGCCCACCCTGACGTGGCCGAGTGCGCGGTGGTGGGCGTGGCGGACTCCCTGAAGGGGCAGACGCCGCTCGGGCTGCTGGTGCTGAACGCTGGAGTCGAGCGCGACCACACCGTCATCGAGGGGGAGGCCGTGCGGCTGGTTCGAGACCAGATCGGTCCCGTGGCTTCGTTCAAGACGGCGATCGTGGTGGGGCGCCTGCCGAAGACGCGCTCCGGCAAGATCCTGCGGGGCACCGTGCAGAAGATCGCCGACAGCGAGGAGTACAGCGTTCCTCCGACCATCGACGACCCCGCCATCCTGCCGGAGATCGAGGTGGCGCTCCGCTCGGCGGGGTACGCGGGCGGCTGAAGCCCGCCACGCCTTTCTTAACCCTTAACCGGCACTCCTTGACCCCTGAGCCCCCATGGCAAAGGGTGAACGCGGACGGCGACAGGGTGGGGGAGGGGTGGACATGCCACAGAGCAGGCGAAGTCCCCTGGAACGATCGGTCACCGCCCGCATCGCGCGGTTTAGCGCCCGCCACCGCTGGTACATCATCGGCGCCTGGACGGCGCTCGTGGTCGTGGCCGCCGTCCTCGCCTTCGACATCGGCGACGTACTCACAACGGACGACTCAGGGGCCTCGAACGCCGAGTCGCAGCGGGCCCACACGCTGCTTGAGGATCGCTTGCGAGGCCCCGAGGTCCCGCAGGAGTTCGTTGTCGTCCGCGCCGCCACGGGCACCGTCGACGACCGCTCCTTCGAGGCCCTGATAGGCGAACTGCTGGGGCGCATCCGGACGCTGGAAGACACGGTTGTCGGCGCCACCAGCTACTACGAGACGCCGCTGGAAGGCCTTGTCTCCGCCGACCGCCGCACGACGCTGATTCCGGTCACGCTCACGGGAGGAATCGGGGACGCGGAGGAGACGTCCGTCCCGCTCGTCAAGCTGGTGGAGGGCTTCGAAGCGCCCCTCGGCTTCGAGGTGCTGGTCGCGGGACAAGGCAGCATCGGGCGCACGTTCACCGAGACCTCGGAGCGCGACCTGCGCCGTGGTGAGGGGATCGGCGTGCCGATCGCGCTCCTGATCCTGGTGGCGGTGTTCGGGGCGGCAGTGGCGGCCGGCATCCCCCTGATAGTCGCGCTGATCGCCATCGTGACGGCCCTTGGCTTCGCGTTCATCGTGGGGCAGGGATTCCAGCTTTCCTTCTTCGTGGTGAACATGATCACGGCGATCGGGCTGGCCGTGGGGATCGACTACTCGCTCTTCATCATCCAGCGCTTCCGCGAGGAGCGACTGCGGGGCTTCAGCATCGATGCGGCGATCTCGCGGGCGGGAGCGACCGCCAACCGGGCCGTGCTCTTCTCCGGCGGGTCAGTCGTGATCGGGCTGATGGGCCTGCTGCTCATCCCCAGCAACATCTACCGCAGCCTCGGGCTGGGGGCGATCTCCGTGGCGGTGGTGGCCGTGCTCGCAGCGCTGACACTGCTGCCGGCGCTGCTGAAGGTGCTCGGCGATCGCATCAACGCCCTGCGCATCCCCTTGCTGCCGCGTATGCGCCTGCACGAGCGCAGCAGCGGCGGCGCCTGGTCGTTCATCGCGCGTACGGTCATGCGTCAGCCGCTCATCAGCCTGTCGGTGTCGGTAGCGCTGTTGCTCGCGGCCACGGTACCGGCCTTCACCCTGCAGTCAGGCATCGCGGGGGTTTCCACGCTGCCCGAGGAGAGCGAGCGCCGCCAGGCCTTCGAGATCCTGCAGGAGGACTTCAGTGCGGGTCTCGTGTCGCCGGTCGAAGTGGTCGTCGATGCAGCGGATGTGACCTCCCCGGCCGTCGTGATGGCCATCGCGAACCTCACGGCGCTGATCGAGGGCGACGAGGTGTTCGACGGCGTCAGCGTGACCGTTAACGAAGCCGGCGACCTGGCCCTCATCTCTGCGCTGCTCACGGTCGACCCGCGCACCCCCATCGCCCACGATGTCGTGCGCCGCCTGCGCAGCGACTACATCCCCACGGCCTTCGCCGAGACGGAGGCGAAGGTGCTCGTGACCGGCCCTACCGCAGAAGAGGTGGACCTGTTCGAGGTAATCGCGCTCTACACGCCGATCGTGTTCTCGGTCGTGCTGGGGCTCAGCTTCATCCTGCTGCTGCTCGTGTTCCGCTCCATCGTCGTGCCGGTGAAGGCGATCATCATGAACCTGCTCTCGGTGGGGGCGGCCTACGGTCTGATGGTGCTCGTGTTCCAGTACGGCATCGGAAACGAGCTACTGGGCTTCCAGAAGACGGGAACGATCGAGGCGTGGCTGCCGCTCTTCCTGTTCGCGGTGATGTTCGGGCTCTCGATGGACTACCACGTGTTCCTGCTGAGCCGCATTCGCGAGCGCTACGGCCTTACGGGCAGCAACCGCGAGTCGGTCGCCTTCGGCGTGCGCTCCACGGGCAGCATCATCACGGGGGCGGCGCTGATCATGGTGGCGGTGTTCGCGGGCGTCGCGCTCGGCGACCTGGTGCCCCTGCAGCAGGCGGGGTTCGGACTGGGCGTGGCCGTCATCATCGACGCCACGCTCATCCGCACGGTGATCGTGCCATCGAGCATGGCGGTGCTGGGCAGATTCAACTGGTACCTGCCCAAGTGGCTCGAATGGCTCCCCCAGATCCGCGTCGAAGGCGACCTCAACCCCGACCCCGAAAGCGTCAAGTAGGAGAGCGCCGCTAGCGCGCTACTTGGCGCGCCCTCCACCCTTTTCCCGTGCCTGGGTGCGCTGGGTGGTGACCTGCTAAGGGGAGGTACTTTGATGGAACGGCGGTCGCCGGCTCAGGAAGTGGGTAGGGAGCGCGATTCGGCGGCATCAAGCGGGGCATCTCAGCTTCGACGCGACCATCCAAGAGCTGTTCCCGTATGGCTCTGCCCAAGACCTCTGCGAGGAGTGAGGGAACCGCGTTGCCCACTTGGCGCTGAACTGAGCCCCTCGCCCCCAAGATGGTCACATCGTCGGGGAAGGTCTGAAGACGTTGCATCTCGCGAACACCCAGGCGGCGACTCTTCCAGTGAAACGGGCCGACTGCTGGGCCAGGCTGCGCCTGAATCGTCCAAGACGGCCGTTCCTTCGCCAATTTCAAGAGGAAACTCCAGAAACGTCGCCGCCACCCAAAGAGCGGAAGTCCTTCCCCTCTTTCCGTATGAAACAGATAGTTTTGGCCCTCCGGGATGGAGGGGAGCAGATCATCCCACTTCCCCCGTGGTGCGAGATCGTCGCCGGGATCGTCAGGGAGGTCCGCAAGCGCGTCCCAGGCGGTGCGGTAGCACTCCTTGTCCCAAAACCCTCCGTTCTGCTTCGCCGGATGGTGGGTGGGGGCTGGGAACACAAAGGGGCGAGCTTCCCTACTTGCGACAAGGATGAACCGCTCGCGAAGCTGCGGCACGCCGTAGTCCGCTGCCTGTAGGACCTTCGTGGTAACGCAGTACTCGACTTCCCGCTCGCGATTGATGCGGTCGACCTCATCGCGGATGAAGGTCAGCGCCTCGCTCTTACCTTGATAGGCAAAGCCGGGGACATTCTCGAATAGCACGACACGTGGCAGGGCTTCGCGCCAAACTCTCATGAACTCTACTAACGTGGCGGCTCGAGGATCCTCAAGCCGGAGCGCGTCCCCATCCACCCAGTATCCAGACTTCGAGAAAGGCTGACAGGGTGGACCCCCGACGAGCATGTCAGGAGCCTGGCCCTGGAAGCCACCAGCGCTCAAGAGCTCCTCGGTGGAGGCATGAAACACATCCCGCTCCAAGACTGCCCATGGACGATTCTGGCGGAGCGTCTCGCAGCAGTCCTGCTCGCTGTCGAGGCAGACTCGTGTATCGAATCCCGCTGCCTCCAGCCCATAGTCGAGCCCTCCTGCCCCCGAGAAGAGGCTGAGCACCGTGGGACGCCATTGACCTGACAGCGTCATGAACTGGCCACCCTCGCAGCGCGATCGAGCGCTGGTTCGGGATCCTCGACCCAACGACCATTGATGGGCGTGCGCGGATAAATATATCCTTCACAACTCTTGTGAGGATCAAGATCACGAGGAATGGCGAAGCGATAGTCCCAATGTTCAGTTACCGAGTTGCGGCAGGCAGCGACCAGATCAAAGTCTTCCGGTGTATAGAAACGGGAGCAAGGGTCAGCCTTCGACGCCCTAGTACGCTGGAAGTCCAAAAGGGCCAAACCCTCCCTGTTACGGCGCCGGAGCGCGCTCTTGCACTCGACAGTAAGCAGGCCGCTCCCGCGGAAGCGCAGCTCCACGTCGCCCGCCGACTCTGCATCAAGCCGCCTACACTCTTCTACTCCATTGACTTGCGAGAGCAGGCGTTGAAGATGGAGTTCGGCGACGGCGCCACGAACCGCCCTCTTCGTTCGGCGGCTCTCAGAGATTGGGTCGAGGACTTCCCGTTCGGTCAGGCCAAACTCGGAAGCAAGACTATGCACTCTGTCAGGCAGCGTGAAACCCTCGCCGCCCCCTTGATTCTCCAACGCTGCGCTTTCCATGTGGTCAGCAACGAGCGCCCGCTGTCCCTGGTCCTCACCAATCGCTTCACGCACAAAGAGGATGTACCGCAGGAGGTTGTGCCGCTTGCCACCCACAAGCACCTCAACCGGTTCGTCGGCGCGGCGTTTCCGTCGCTCCCACCACGCCCAGCCATCCCTATAGATAGTTCCAGCATCTTGGTCCTTTAATTCAGTAGAGATGAAATGCTTGGTAGGACTGTGAAGGACGGGGTCTACGCCGACGAAAAAGCCCTCTTCAGGGCTGATGCCGAGGAGCAATGTGACGTACAAGCCGTCAGGATCATGCCAGAGCGTATGCTCGTTCTTGTCCTGCTTCGACCCGTACTTGTTTGAAAGCGCCACTCGTCACTCGGTCGGTTCTTCGTCTCCCGACGGTTCGTGTAGAACGCGTAGGCGACGACCCGACGCGCTCTCCATAGGGAGTCTCGAAAGAGATCCGAAACGGAGCTTCTGAAGGATCCGTGGTGGAGAGGATGCGACAGCGCGATTCTTCGAGGCCGCCGATCAGAAAGTCGAGGAGTGGCTCCTTGCTCCTCGGGCTCACTCGGTACCGCCGGTATTCCCGCCAGGGATCTGGAAACGCAGCCTCCGCCATGCTGCCGAGTCTACGCTCCCGAAAGGTATGTGCTAACCCCATCCGATGTTCGGTGGGGTAGGCTGCGGCGACCACCTGGTCGGAGGGCGCGATGGGTGCGATGGGTGCGATGGGTGCGATGGGTGCGATGGGTGCGATGGGTGCGATGGGTGCGGAGCCGTACACGGTCCATCTTCCGGATGAGCTGCTGGAGGACTTGCAGCGGCGGCTGGTGAACGCGCGCCTGCCGCAGGACTTCGCGAACGACGACTGGGGCTACGGGGTTAACGGGGCGTACCTGCGGGAGCTGGTCGACTACTGGATCGAGGGGTACGACTGGCGGGCGGTGGAGCGCGAGATCAACGCGTTCTCACCGATGCCACGATCTGGTCGAAAAGGGCGTTTGCGTCATGCGCGTCGCTTTCCTCGCTCACGCCCCCGAGACCGTTGCCGGGGCTGCCTTCGGGCGCAGGCTCCTCCACCACTCGGCGCAAGACCTCGCGGCCCGTGTCGGAATCCAGCACGAGCACCGATCCGGTGACCTCGTCATAGAGGTCTATCTGGGCGCGAGTTGGCCACCTATCGTCGCCGGTGCCGATCCAGCCATGGGCGATCGAACCCTGGCCAACGGTGAGGCGTTTGCCGGCGGGGATGGTGATGAGCACGCCGAGGCGGTGAAGGCGCCACTCCGTCTGGCCATCCCCCTCGACGACCCGCCCCGGGTACATCTCTGGGTGATTGGTGCGGTGATGCGTCGAGGCGTTGACCGTATTGGAGGCTGGCCCAGTGAGTGGGCCCACAACCCCGCGCATTTCGACGCTGTAGCCCGTGAACTCGGTCAACCCGGTGAGGCGGTAACCGCGGGTCGCTGCGCCGCTGCTCGGGATGTCGGTCCAGTCTCCCCATTCCAAAGGCTGGCCGTCTTGCCACGAGCGTTGCCGGTACTGCCACGTCGTGACGTTCGTGGGGCCGCCCGTCCACTCAAGCTGGAGGGCATCGTGCTCGCCGCGGGACACCAGGGTGAGCTCTGGTGCAGGCAAGGCTTCGAACTGCGTCGTGACGACCGTGTACTGCCGCCCACGCTCGACGTAGTAGCGTCCGTCGGCTGCGGGCGCCTCCCCCTCCCTGTCGCCCTGCTGGTCGTCACCCGTGCAACCGCCAACCACCACAGTCATGAACAAAACGAGGCTGGCCAACACCCTTCCCGCCGACGGGGTTCGAAGCAGTGGCGCCATTTCAATCTCCAAGCAGATCGCGAAGAGCGGGTCCGCAGTCTAGCGTGCCACGAGCATGCCATCGGCAGGATGGGGACCCGACCACCGACCACCGACCACAGGTGTAGGCTGCGGCGACCAAGTGGGGGAGGCGCGCCATGGCTGCCGAGCCGTACACGGTCCATCTTCCGGACGAGCTGCTGGAGGACCTGCAGCGGCGGCTCGTGAACGCGCGTCTGCCGCAGGACTTCGCGAACGACGACTGGGGCTACGGGGTCAACGGGGCCTACCTGCGGGAGCTGGTCGACTACTGGATCGAGGAGTACGACTGGCGGGCGGTCGAGCGCGAGATCAACGCGTTTGCGAACTACCGCACGGAGATACAGGGCGTCCCCATCCACTTCATCCACGAGCGGGGCAAGGGGCCCGACCCGAAGCCGCTCATCCTGTCGCACGGCTGGCCCTGGTGCTTCTGGGACTTCCACGAGCTGGTCGGGCCGCTGACCGACCCGGCCGCCCACGGGGGCGACGAACGGGACGCCTTCGACGTGGTGCTGCCCTCGCTGCCGGGGTTCGGGTTCTCCGCGCCGCACAGCGTTCCCGGCATCAATTTCTGGCGCACGGCCGACCTGTGGGCGGAGCTGATGGGGGATGTGCTCGGCTACGACCGCTTCCTCGCGCACGGCGGGGACTGGGGCAACCTCATCAGCGCGCAGCTGGGACACAAGTACGCGGACCGGGTGGGGGCGATCCATATCACGGGGGCAATCCCGCTGACGGTGCTGGCAAACCCCGGCGGGACCTCATTGCTCGGGCAACGCACGACGACGCCGGAGCAGGCGGCGCGCAACCCCGACCTGGTGGAGCCGGGCGTGCTGCGACCGCGTCCGGGGAGCGCGCACGTGGCCGTGCAGTTGAACGAACCGCAGACGATCTCGTACGCGCTGCACGACTCGCCGGTGGGGCTCTGCGCCTGGATTCTCGACCGTCGCTACTGGTGGAGCGACAACGACCGGGGCGAGCGCGCGGTCGAGCAGGCGTTCTCGAAGGACCACCTGCTGACGCTGATGATGCTGTACTGGGCGACGGGCGCGTTCGTGACGTCGGCGCGCTACTACGCGGAGGTGGCGAAGAACCCGTGGCGTCCCTCGCACGACCGGCATCCGGTGGTGGAAGCGCCCACGGGCATCACCTTCATGGCGCAGGACATGACCTCGCAGGGGCGGGGCTGGACGGAGGAGTACTACAACCTCGTCTGGACGCGGGCGCGGGACCAGGGCGGGCACTTCGCGGCGGCGGAGCGACCCGCGGAGATCGTGGAAGACATCCGCGAGGCGCTGCGCCCGTACCGGTAGGAGAGCGCCGCCCGTGACTCTCTGCGCTCGACTGCTGCGCGCTCGCGGGCGCGGCTGCGTGGAGCGCTCCCGCCTGCGGCGCTTCGCTGAGGAGAGCGGCGGCACAGCCACCTGAGGAGAGCGCGCTCCGTCATTCTTCGCGCTCGACTGCTCCGCGCTCGCGGGCCGCGCTGAGTGGGGGAGACACGGACGGGGGTGGGGACGGGGACCAAGGGCCAACAGCCAGGAGCCAACAGCCAGAAACTGGAGCCTTCGGTCGGATTCGAACCGACGACCTACGCATTACGAATGCGTCGCTCTTCCAACTGAGCTACGAAGGCTTGCCCTCGCCTCAATACTAGCTCGCTTCGCTCAGTCGCTCGACTGCGCCGCTACGCTTCGCGCTCGCCTCAGGTAGCTCGCTTCGCTCAGTCGCTCGACTGCGCCGCTACGCTTCGCGCTCGCTCCAGCTCGCCCGGCTCCGGCGCTGGCTCGACTGCCGCTCCGGCCAGTACGGCTTCGAGGGCGGCGACGCGTTGTTCGAGGCTGGCGACCCGGTCTTCGAGGCGCGTGCGGGTTGCGAGCTCCTCGAATCTGGCGACCTGTTCGAGGAAGCGCTCCCAGCGCCCGGGGTCGGCGCGAATGAGCGCGGGGCAGTCCTTCCCGGACCAGAAGTTGTGCTGGACGATGCCGTCGCGGCCGTGTCCGTCGAGGCGGAGCTGGGCAGTGAGCCAGGCGGCGTTGAGGTCGGCGGCGGGCGCGTCGATGCCCTCGTGCATGCAGATTTCGAGGCCGATGGAGGTCGTGTTGCCGGGGCCGCCGGCGCCATCGCCGGCGTGCCACCCCTGCTCGCCCCAGTCGAGCGACTGCCAGACCTCGCGGTCGTCGATGGTGACGTGCCAGGAGTAGGGCGCCTCTCGCGCCATCCAGCGGGCGTGGGCATGGGCATCGGCGGTGGGCCGGGGGTTGCCGGTCTGGTGGATGGTGATGTAGGCGGCGAGTCCGCCGTCGAAGGGTCGGTTGGGGCGGTTCTCGGTGCGGGTCAGCAGGAGTTGGTGGAGGGGCGGTGGGGTGAACATGGGGCGAGGGTGGGGAGCTGCAGGCGCAAGTCCACTACCCGCCTGTCATGGCCCCACGCAATACCCATCGGGGCGGTAGGCCCTTGTCTGGTACCATGAATGCGAACAATGCCTACGATCTTGAGGGAGGGGCCGTACCGCTTCTACTTCGTGTCGGGGGATCGGAAGTGAGCCTTTGCACGTGCATGTGCGAGGGGGCAGGAGCGTGGCGAAGTTCTGGTTGGATCCCGTCCGGCTCGCAGTGGCGGAGGATTCAGCACCAGGGAACTACGTCGCATCGAACGGGTCATACGCGACCATCAGCGCGACTCGTGGAGGGATGGCATGGCAACTTCAATGCTGAAGATTGAATCGCCCTCCGCCACGGGCATCAAAGTCACAGATGAGTGCTTGTCCGCCGAGCTGGCCGACGGTCGGACAATCTCGGTCCCCCTGAAGTGGTTTCCCCGACTTGTGCACGCTACCCCAGAGGAGAGGAACAACTGGGACCTCTCGGGCGACGGAGCGCAGGTCCACTGGCCGGACCTCGACGAGGACATCAGCGTCGAGGGACTGATTGCGGGGTGGCCTTCCCACGAAACCAAGGAGTCCTTCGCTCGCTGGCTCGAAGCGAAGGAGGCCGGTCGCCCCCTGGAGCTCTACGAACTGGCTCCTCCCGAAACCAAGGAGAAGGGGTAGCTGCCCCCTACCCCGCCAGCGCGACTGCGGCGGCTCCCAGCAGGCCGGCGTCCTCGCCAAGTTGGCTGGTGCGGACGGGGGTGCTTGAGGCGGGGCCGTAGGCGATGGAGGCCATGGCGGCGCGGAGGGGGTCGAGGAGGAGGTCGCCCATGCCGAGGAGGCCGCCGGAGAGGGTGACGACGTCGGGGTTGAGGATGTTGACGATGCTGCCCAGGCCGATGCCGATGGTGTGACCGCCGTTGCGTATTTCGGCGATGGCGGATGCTTCGCCGCGCCTGGCCGCCTCGGCGAGGTCGCCGGCGGTGGCGGGGCGGTCTGCTGCGATCCCGGCGAGGATGGGCGCCGCGCCAGACTCGATGAGGCGCTGGGCGCGGCGTCCGAAGGCGACGCCTCCGGCGATCGCCTCGAGGCAGCCGCGTGCGCCGCAGCCGCAGGGCGGCCCGGCGGGGTCGAGCATGATATGGCCGATTTCGCCCGCGAGTCCCTGCGCGCCCCGGTAGAGCCGTCCGTCGGCAACGATGCCGCCGCCGATACCGGTCCCGAGGGTGGCGTGGAGGAGGTGGCGCGTCCCCTTGCCGGCGCCGAAGCGGTACTCGCCCAGCGCCGCCGCGGAGGCGTCGTTCTCGATAGAGACGGGGATGCCAAGACGCTCGGAGAGCGGCGCCGTCAGGGCGAGATTGCGGAAGGCGGGGATGTTGGGGGAGACCATGACCGTGCCGCCTTCGGCGTCGATGAGGCCGGCGACAGCCAGGGATGCCGCCACGGGCGGCTCCGAGCCAGCGTCGCGGACTTGCGTCAGCAGTTCGGCGATGCGCTCCAGGACCGCCTCGGGGGAGGCGTCCGGGTGGGTGCTCACCTCGTGGCGGACGAGGACCTCGCCGGTGTCGCTTACGAGCGCGGCGCGCAGGTTCGTCCCGCCGAAGTCGCCCGCGATGACGGTCTGGGTCATGCCTCGAACTGTACGCGAGGCTCGTCTTTCGCTGGACAGGCGCGGTACGGTTGCGCACCCTGCGCGCATGGAGGCGTGGCAGGCGCGGCTGCTGGAGGACGAGCGCTCGGGCGTGCTCGGCACGATCGCGCGGAGCGGACTCCCGCAGCTCGTACCGGTCTGCTTCGCCCTTGTCGAGGGGGACATCGCCATCGCCATCGACGAGAAGCCGAAGCGAGGCGGGACGCTCGCGCGCGTTCGCAACATCGAGCGCGACGCGCGCGCCACGCTGCTCGTCGACCACTACGAGGAGCGCTGGGAACGGCTCGCCTGGCTCCGGCTGGAGGGGGACGCGTCCGTGTTCGAACGGGGCGAGGAGTGGCGGGAGGCGCTGGACGCGCTGCGGCGGCGCTACCCTCGCTACCGGGCCATGGCGCTCGAAGGGCTGCCGCTCATCCGGCTGCGTCCCACACGCGTCGTCGGCTGGCGCTGGCAGGACGCGGACTGAGACGGGCAAGATTCACAACCAGACAGGGGGAGAGCGATGCGTATCGGATTGATGGTCGAGGGACAGAACGACGTCACGTGGGAACGCTGGCTGCACATCGCGAACCTCACGGAGCGGCTCGGATTCGCCTCGTTGTTTCGCTCGGACCACTACTTCACGGGAAACCGTCAGATGCAGTCGCTGGAAGCGTGGCTGTCGTTCGCGGCGATCGCGCGCGAACCACACTCCTACCGCTTCGGCGCGCTGGTCACGCCGATCACCTTCCGGCGGCCAGTGAACGACGCGCGCATGGCGGCGCAGGTCGACCTGCTCAGCGGGGGGCGCTTCGTGATGGGTCTGGGCGCTGGCTGGAACGAGGCCGAGCACCGCGCCTACGGCATCCCCTTCCCCCCCACGAAGGAACGGTTCGACCGGCTCGATGAGGCGGTGCGGCTGATGCGCGCGCTCTGGACGGAACGTCCCGCCTCGTTCGACGGGCGCTTCTACCAGCTCGAAAATGCGGGCTATCAACCACAGCCGGCGGCAGGCCGTCCGCCCATCCTCATCGGTGGGGCGGGCGAGCGCCGCACGCTGCGGATCGCCGCCGAACACGCGGACGAGTGGAACTGCGTGACCGTCACGGAGCCGGAGGGCTACGCGCACAAGGTCGAGGTGCTGGAACGGCACTGCGAGGCGGTTGGGCGCGACCCCGCGACGATCGCGCGCTCGATGATGGTGTTCCCCGTCGCCGCACCGAACGAGCGCGCCCTGGAAGCCGTCACGGCCAAGACGATGGCGCATTTCAGCCTGGACCCGGAGGCGTCGCCACGGGTGTTCCTGGGGCGGATGGAGGGGAAGGGCGTCCTCAGCGGCACCACCGACGAGGTGGTCGAGAAGCTCGGGAAGCTGGCCGAGCTGGGGCTGGAGGAGATGGTCCTCCAGCACATGGACTTCGACTCGGACGAGGCGCCGGAGTACTTCGCCTCCGACATCGCCCGGCAGGTGGCAGACCTGTAGCGGCTACTCCGGTGTGTAGGTGACGCCGATCCGGGCCAGCTCCTCGACGAGCACTTCCTCGGTTATGAGCCCCGCACCAGAGGCACGGACGATTCCGTCGGCATCGATAAAGAACGTGGTCGGCATGCCGAGCAGCCGGTAGTGCTCGGCGACGGCGCCGTCGGTATCGAGTAGAGCCGGGTACTTCGCCACAAAGACTTCCAGCAGCCCCAGGGCTCGCTCCGCATCCTCCTGCAAGTTCACGCCGAGGAAGACGACCTCTCCGTCGAGGGCTGCGTAGGCCTTCTGGAAGTCTGGGATCTCCCGGCGGCAGGGGCCGCACCAGCTCGCGTACCAGTTCAGAACGACGGGCGTTCCGCGGAAGTCGGAGAGGCGCACGACGCGCTCGGGGTCGCGGGCGTTCGCCAGGGCGAAGTCGGGAGCGGGCTCGCCGACCTCGGGCGGCTGATCACCGATGACGCCGGTTTCGAGGCCGACGGTCCCGAACTGTTCCGGCGCCGCGGGGTCGAAGGCTGCGGGCCCTTCGTCCTCGCCACCGGAGGCGAAATACCACACCGCCAACACGGCGACCGCCACCACCACGATCCCGAGCACGGCGTACCCGCCGTAGCGCTGCAAGGGGCTGCTCGTCTCGTTCTCCGCCATCAGTCGCCTCGCTCCGGACTCTATCGTGCCACCGCCGGCCACGTGGCACGAAGGGGAAGGGCAAGACAGGGTAAGTCCTCCGTCTTAGGTGGCCGCGTCCTCGCGGGGAGGCCCGGCCTCGCGCTTCTCGTCGTCGTGCACGAAGAGGCCTCGCAGGAGGCGCCAGGCCAGCTCGCGGAAGGTGGCGCGCGGGAGATTGGTGGGGCGGTCGTACTCTCCATGGGTAACGCGCGGATAGTTGGCCGACATCTCCGCGCCGAGCAGGAGCACGTTCGCACTGAGGAAGACGAGGAACAGGAAGGCCGCCAAGGCGCCCAGCGATCCGAAGATGAGATCGTAGCGGCCGAAATATTGGAGGTAGATGCCGAAGGCCACCTTCAGGGTCTCGAACAGCACCGCCGCCAGGAGCGCCCCCGGCCAGACGTGCCGCAGACGGACGTGGGTCGCGGGAACGAGCCAGTAGAGCAGCAAGAACGCGAGGAAGGACATCGCCGCCGGCACGATGAACGCGACAATTGCCCAGCCGAACCCCAGTCCCTCGGCGAGATCGCCAAGGACGCGGGTGTTCTCGATGGTCTCGCGGGCGACGCGGATGGTCGTCGTAGCTCCGAGCGAGGCGAGGAAGATGATCCCAAGGAGCGCCATCATCCCGAAGTCCACCAGTTTCTGGCGGACGAAGGGGCGCCTCCCGGAGAGATCGAAGGCGATACCGAGAGAGCGGCGGATGACACCAAACATGGGCGTGGCGATCCAGGCCAGACCGGCGAGACCGAGGAGCCCCAGTACCCCGCTCGATGCGCTTTTCAGCTCGCGCACGGCGTCCTCGACGCCCTCCGCGCCCTCGGCGTCGACCGGTAGAAGGCCCGTCAGCTCATCGATGAGATTGCGTTCAATGTCGTTGTCCTGCAGGACGAATCCGAGCACGCTGATGGAGAGGATGACGAGTGGGAAAAGCGAGAAGAGGACGTAGTAGGAGATAGCCGCGGCCATCTGCGGGCAGTTGTCATCGCGGAACCCGAGGACCGAGTGCTTGACCAACAGCCAGAGGCGCCGAAGCGACAACATCTGCTTTCACTCTAGGCTCGGGGGCAAGCGCGGGCCAATGTGGGAGGGTGCTAGAGTGGGAGCCCTGATGAGCGTACGAGGGGGAGAGCGGTGACACCCGCCCGAACCGAGATCATCTTCGAGGTCAGCCAGGACGAGGCCGATGGCGGCTATTCCGCCAGTGCGGTGGGGTACGGCATCCACACGCAGGGAGAGACCCTTGAGGAAGTCCGGGCGAACGTCAGGGATGCAGTCGAGTCCTACTTCGACGAGGGGATGGAGCGGCCGGGGCTGATTCGTCTGCACTTCGTACGCGATGAAGTCCTCGCCTTGTGAAACTGCCGCGTGACGTGCGCGAGAGAGAACCGCGGAAAGTGCTACCTGACTCTCACAGGAACCGTGAATAAGGTGCCTTGATCGAGTTCTTGGTGCCCCCAATAGGACTCGAACCTATATTTTACCTTTAGTCAAAAGATCGCTTTTTCCGTTTAAGCTATGGAGGCCAATTACATCCGAGAGGGATCCCTAACGGGGATCCAGCCAGACAACATTGACAACGCTATTCCCGGCAAAAGGTTACCCGGGCAAGCAAGACGACCTGTTCCACCCGGCTCCTCAGCTGCGGTGGCCGGGTAGCAGGGAGGCGGGGTAGCGGGTGCCGGCCTGGCCCTTGGCGATGAGGCCATCGAGTTCCGCGCGGGTGTAGCCGAGGAGGTCGAGGTAGGCCCAGTCGTTGTGCTCGCCGAGAGCGGGGGGAGGAAGGCGGATGGCGTTGGGGGTGCTGGCGAGCTTGAAATTCATGCCTGGATGACGGTGGGCGCCCACCCCGGGCTGGTAGACCTCCTCGAAGAAGCCACGGGCGTTCAGGTGGGGATCGGCCTGCGCGTCGAGAGCGTCGAGCAGAGGGGCGGCGCAGACATCGCGGGCCTGGAGGGCGTGGAATAGCTCCTGTTTGTCGCGCGTGCTGGTGCGGGCGGCGATGGCCTCGTCGAGGGCGGCGCGGTTCTGGCGGCGGGCCTCGGCGGTGGCGAAGCGCGGGTCGGCGGCGAGGGAGTCGTCGCCGAGGACGCGGCAAAGGGCGGCGAACTCCTCGTCGGTGGCGACGTCGATGGCGATCCACTGGTCGTCACCGCGGGTGGGGTAGGCCTCGTGGGGGGCGTTCCAGGGGTGGGTGTTGCCGAGGGTGGCGGCGACACGGCCGTTCATGCCGCAGTCCAGCAGGAACTGGCCGAGGACGGGGAGGAACGACTCGGCGAGGGCCATCTCGATCTGCTGGCCCTCGCCCGTACGCTGGCGGTGACGGAGGGCCATGGCGACCGCGAGGGCGCCGTGGACGCCAGCGATGGAGTCGGCGGCGAGAACATCCCCGATGAGTTCGGGCTCGCTGTCGGGGTAGCCGCGCAGAAGGGTGTGGCCGACGGTGGCCTCGGCGTGCATGCCGAAGCCGCGGTAGTCGCTGTACGGGCCGTCGAGGCCGAAGGCGGGCATGCGCAGCATGATGATGTCGGGGTTGACCTCGCGGAGGGCCTCGTAACTGATGCCCGCCTTGGCCATCGTCTCGGGCACGTTGTTCTCGATGAAGACATCGCACTGGGCGACCAGGCGGCGCATGGTCTCCTGGCCCTCGGGCGCCATGATGTCGCAGGTCATGGAGCGCTTGTTACGGGCGCCGACGTTGAAGCCGGGGTTCCGGTTCCAGGGGTCGTCGCGGGGATCGAAGCCGGGGTAGGCCCCGATCGTCTGGCCGTGCTCGGCGACGCGGCGGGCCTGCTCAGCGGTGACGGACATCTCCGCGCCGCGCGTGGAGGGCTGGATGCGATTGACGGGCTCGACGCGCACGACCTCGGCGCCCCAATCGGCGAGTAGCTGGCTGACATGCGTACCGGCCCAGACGAGGGTGACCTCAGCGACGCGAATGCCCTCAAGGGGGAGGCGGCCGGCGGGGAGGGACGCGGAGGGCGGGGTGGGGGCGGGCGGACGGGGGGAGAAGGACTCCCGGCCGTCCTGTTCTCCGAGGAGGGGAGCGCCACGGGCGGGCGGGCGAGGGGTGGCCGACATGACGAAGGGGCGGCCCGGGTAGTGGAGGCGGCCCGCCTCGGGGTGGTCGATGGGCTCCCAGACGCCACGCGAGCGGAAGTGGGGGTCTTCGAGGAGGTCCTGCGTGGTCTGGAGGGCGCCGCAGGGCAAGTGCTGCTCCTGGGCGAGGGGGATGATCTCGCGCTTCGTACGCCCGGCGAGCCAGGCGCGGTAGGCACCCTCGATCTCCTCGGCGAGAGCGGGGGGCATGAGGGAGACGGGGCCGGAGATGTCGGGGTGGTCCAGGAGGTCTTCGCGGTCGATGAGGCGGAGGATGCCAGCGAGGCGGGGTCCGAAGCCGGCGATGTTCACGTAGCCGTCGGCGCAGGGCCGCACCCCCGCCCCGACGCGGGTCGCGGTGGCGGGGCGGCCGCCCCCAACACCCGCGTAAGAAGCAGCGAGCAGGGCGGCGCTGCGGCGGTCGCGGGAGCTGGCCTGGCACTCGGCGACCGATACGTCGATCCAGTCGCCCTCGCCTCCTGCCTCGACGCGCAGCCGCACGAGGGTGGCGGCGAAGGCGGCGATGATGCCGGCGTGGTACCCGGCGAAATGGCCGGCGTGCTTGAGCGGCCCGAGGCTGGCGTTGCCGGTCATGTGCATCGGTCCGCCGAAGCCCTGGAGGGTGATCTCGGAGGCGCGGTAGCGGCGGTAGGGCCCGGTCTGGCCGAAGGGGGTTATGGAGAGGAGGACGAGGTCGTCGCGCTCGGCGGCAAGCGTCTCCCAGCCCCAGCCCCAGGAGGTGGCATCGCCCGCCGCGAAGTCCTCCACGACGATGTCGGACTCGGCGGCGAGGGCGCGGACGCGCTCCGCGCTGGCGGCATCGGTCACGTCGAGGATGCGGGAGCGCTTATTGGTGTTGAGGTGGAGAAAGAGGCCGGAGCGCTCGGGGTGGGGCTCGTCTCCGGGGAAGGGACCGAAGCGGCGGAGGGGGTCGCCCTCGGGAGGCTCGATCTTGAGCACGTCCGCGCCGTAGTCGGCGAGCAGCTTGGTCGCGTAGGAACCGGCGACCTCACGGGAGAGATCGAGGACGCGGACTCCAGCGAGCGGTCCTGCCATGGGGTGCCCCGGGCGCACGATACACGGCTTGCGGGGGCGGGGAGCGGGGGCGCCCCGCATGATTTAGCCCCTGCAAGCCCATCAGCAGGGATAGGACACGTTGAGCGGAACCATCTTTCAGCAGGTGAACTACAGGCTCAATGACCTGCTGTCGGACATTGCGCTGGGGTCCATCGGATTGCCGGACATCCAGCGGCCCTTCGTCTGGAAGAACGTGAAGGTCCGCGACCTGTTCGACTCGATGTATCGCGGCTATCCGGTCGGCTACCTGCTCTTCTGGGCAACGCTTCCCTCGAGCTATTATCGGACCAACCCCAAAGACATCGGCACGGAACAGAAGCAAACCGCCCCGAACTTGCTGATCGTGGACGGACAGCAGCGGCTGACAGCCCTGTACTCCGTGATGACGGGAATCCCGGTCGTCCGCTCCAACTACACCGAGGAGAAGATACGCATCGCGTTCAATCCGGTGGAGGAGCGGTTCGAGGTCACAAGCGCGGCCATGGAACGTGACAGGGTCTGGATACCGGATATCTCAGTCATCTGGGATGAATCGACCAGTGTATTTGGTCTAGCACGCGACTATCTGGAGAGTCTGCAAGCGATCCGCGAGGTCGACGCCTCAGAAATAAACGCGATCGAATCCTCGTTCGAGAAGCTGCGGCAACTGAACGCCTTTCCGCTGACCGCGCTCGTACTCGCCGCCGAGACCTCAGAGGAGGATGTCTCAGATGTCTTCGTGCGGATAAACAGTATGGGGAAGTCGCTGAATCAGGCGGACTTCATTCTCACACTGATGTCGGTCTTCTGGGACGAGGGACGAAAGGCTCTGGAGCATTTTTGCCGTGATTCGCGTGTGCCATCCAAGAACCGCCCGTCCCCCTTCAACTAATTCATCGAGCCCAACCCTGACCAGCTACTCCGTGCGAGTATTGGGCTCGCCTTCCGTCGGGCGCGGCTCCAGTCCGTGTACACGATCTTGCGTGGAAAGGATCTTGAGGCGAATCAATACAGCGATGAAGCTCAGATAGCTCAGTTCGAGGTCCTGAAGAACGCGCAGAAACACGTTATTAGTCTCCAGCACTGGCACGACTTTCTGAAGTGCATCCATGCGGCTGGCTTTCGGAATGCCATCCGCTCGGGGACGACGCTAATCTACTGCTATGTGCTCTACCTGATTGGGCGAACGGAGTTTCGGATTCCCGAGCAAACGCTGCGCTCCATTATCGCTCAGTGGTTCTTCATGGCCACTATCACGGGGCGCTACACCGGATCGGCGGAGTCGACGATGGAGTCAGACTTGGCCATGTTGCGCGGCGTCCGAGATGGTTATCGGTTTGTCGCGCTGCTGGAACACGCCTGCGCGACCATACTCACAGAGGATTTCTGGGCGATCACGCTCCCTACCGATCTGGCGAACTCATCCACAACTAGCCCGTCGTTGGCCGTCTACGAAGCTGCACAGGTGATCCTTGACGCGCCCGCGCTCTTCTCGCGCTTGAAGATCGGCACCCTCGCTGATCCAGCGATTCACGCGAACCGCTCGGCCGTTGAGCGCCATCACCTCTGGCCTCGGAAGCACCTTGAGCGGCTCGGCATCACGGAGATTCGCCGGATCAACCAGGTCGCCAACCTCGCCTACGCCGAGTGGTCGGACAACGCGCGTGCCGCCGATCAGGCGCCAGCGCAGTACCTACCGGCGCTCACCGAGGGTTTCAGTAAGGCGGACGTGACGGCGATGTACGAGGCCCATGCCTTGCCGCAAGGCTGGGAGACGATGGAGTACGACACCTTCCTCCAGCAGCGGCGCGAGTTGATGGCGGATGTGGTTCGTCGCGGCTATGAGCGACTGCGCCAGGGAGGCGGCGTTGCGGACGAGGCGGAAGAGACGATCGACCTCCTGACGCTTCTTTCGGGTGGCGAGTCCGATTCCGTCGAGTTCAAGTCGACGCTGCGCAGAAATCTGCACACCGACAAGAGCGATCCGAAGATGGAACGTGGCGTGCTGAAGACATTGGCTGGTTTTCTCAACACCGACGGCGGCACGCTGATCATCGGCGTCGCCGATGACGGCACGCCAGTGGGAATCGAAGCGGATAAATTCACCAATGAAGACAAGATGAGCCTTCACCTGACGAACTTGGCGAAGGAACAGCTGGGGGCCTGGACCTTGCCATCCCTTCATCAGCAGTTCGATGACTACGAGGACAGCAGAGTGCTCAAGGTCGCCTGCGAGAAGTCACGGCAGCCGGTTTACGTGAAGGATGGTCACCAGGAACAGTTCTTCATTCGCGCTGGACCATCGACGGTAGCACTCACCGGGGGGCAAATGATGGCCTACATCAACACGCGGTTCGGCCAATAGCCCCGCATCCACAGCGCCACCGCCCCCTTCACCCTCCCCGCGCCCCGCGCTTCACTCACTGGCGTACCTGCCGTCCGGCCTGGACTACGGTGACGAGTCGTATGCATCGACGGGCCAACCGGGGTCCGCAGAGCCCCCACATGCTTCTTCGTGCGCGCTTGCGGGGGCGGGGAACGGAGGCGTACGGTGCCGCCCATGAAGTACGAAGACATGTTCCACGTGGGAATCATCGTGCCGGACCTCGAGTCGGGCCTGAAGGAAATCGCGAACCGGTTCGGCGTGACGTTTCCGGACCCACCCCCCACCAGCGGAGCCGATGTACTCGTGAAGACAGCGGCAGGGGAGATGCGGGCGGAGGTGATCGGCGTCTACTCGGCGGAGGGGCCTCCCTACCTGGAGGTCATCAGGGCGGTGCCGGGAACGCCGTGGGAGGCGGGCGAGGGCTCGCGCATCCACCACCTGGGCGCCTTCGTGGACGACATCGACGACGAGGTGGCGCGACTGATGGCGGAAGGGGTGGAGTTGGAGGCGACGCTCGACGTTGGGGGCGGGATGATGGCGGTGTCGTATATGAACGGCCCGCTCGGGATCCGGCAGGAGCTTCTTCCGGGGCACCTGCGCGAGGGGATGCTCGCTCGCCTGCGGGGCGAGGGCGGCTAGCCGTGATCAACTTCGACGACGTGTTCCACGTGGGCATCATTGTGCCCGAGATCGAGGCGGGCATGGCGGAGATCGCGAAGCGATTCGGGGCGAGCTGGCCACGGCCGCCGGGTGCGGCGAACGTGCGCGTTCGCACGAAGGCGGGCGTGCAGGTCATGTCCTCGCGGTTCGCCTACACGGCGGAGGGCCCGCCCTACATCGAGCTGATCGAGGCGGTGCCGGGGACCGTGTGGGAGGCGGGGGAGGGCTCGCGCATCCACCACATGGGGGCGTTCGTCGACGACCTCGACGCGGAGATCGAGCGGCTCACGGCGGAAGGCGCGGAGTTGGAGATGGCGAGCGTGGACGAGGACGGCGGGCGCATCCTGGGCGTTACCTACATCAACAGCGATCTCGGGGTGCGGCTTGAGCTGCTGCCTTCGTCGGGACGCGAACGCATCCTCTCGGTCACGAAGCCGGAGTAGTCGCAGCCTGCTAGCGGTGGCCGATCCAGGTGGTGATACGCCAGCCTTCCTCAACCCTGGCGACGACGTAGGAGGCATCGAAACGCACGTACTCCTCGCCGTTCTCGCGGTAGCGACCACAGTCGACAGTGACGTAGGCGGCGGTGGGGCTGGTGAAGGTGACGTCGACGGTGTGGAGGATGCTGTGGTGGTAGTCCTCGGGGAGGCCGGCGTGGGCGGCGGCCCAGCGCGCGTCTGATTCCTCCTCGGTGGCGATGAGGTTCACCCGCCCCCCACCGATGCCAAGGGCGGGGACGTGGCAGTAGGGGCGCAGCATGGTCGGGTCCTTCGCATGGAAGGCGAACCCGAAGGTATCGCTGTACTCGCGTACCCAGGCCGCGAGCTCGGCTTCAGTGGTCATATTCAGCTCTCCTGTGTTCACCCCGGGGTTACTCCGGGGAGAGGTACTGCTCGACCTTGTGGGTGTGGTGCTCGGCCTCGATCGTGCGGATGGTGCGGGTGCGGCTCCGCATCACGAGCGAGTGGGTGCGCGCGCCGGAGCGCGTGACCTCGACGCCGCGGAGGAGGTAGCCGGTGGTGATGCCCGTGAGCGCGAAGAAGCAGTCGTCGCCGCTGACGAGGTCGTCGAGCGAGAGCACCTGGTTGAGATCGAGCCCACGCTCGACGGCGAGGGCGCGGTCGGCGTCGTGGCGGGGCCAGAGGCGGCACTGCATGTCGCCGTCGAGGGCCTTGATGGCGCAGGCGGCGGAGACGCCCTCGGGGGAGCCGCCGATGCCGAGGAGCATGTCGACGCCGGTGCCGTCCGTACCGGCCATGACCGCGCCGGCGACGTCGCCGTCGGTGATGGAGATGATGCGGGCGCCGGCCTCGCGAATCTCGGCGACCATGTCGTCGTTGCGGGGGCGGTCGAGGAGGGTGACGGTGACCTCGGAGACGGGGATGCCGCGGGCCGCGGCGACCTGCTCGAGGTTCCAGCGGACGGGGGCGGCGAGGTCAATCTTCCCCTTCGCCTCGGGGCCCACCACGATCTTCTCCATGTAGAAGATGTCGTGCGGGTTGTACATGGAGCCGCGGGGGGCGGCGGCGATGACGCTGACCGCGTTGGCGCGTCCGAGGGAGAGCAGGGTGGTGCCGTCGATGGGGTCGACGGCGATATCAACCTGGGGGCCGTTGCCGGTGCCGACGATCTCGCCGTTGAAGAGCATCGGCGCCTCGTCCTTCTCGCCTTCGCCGATGACAACGATGCCGTCGATGTTGATGGTGTTGAGCATGTCGCGCATGGCGTCGACGGCGCCGCCGTCGGCCCCGTTCTTGTCGCCGCGGCCGGTCCAGGGGGCGGCGCCAAGGGCGCCCGCCTCGGTGGCGCGGGCGAGTTCCATGGAGATGTTGCGATCGGGAGGAGCGAGGTTCACGGATTGACTCCGATCTGGGCCGCGACGGGCGTGAGCGCATCGGCGACGAAGCGGATGTGCTCGTCGAGTTCGACGCCGAAGTCGGCGGCGCCATTGCGGAGGTCGTCGCGGCTGACGCTGCGGGCGAAAGCCTTGTCCTTCATCTTCTTCTTGACGGACGAGGGCTTGAGCGTGGCGAGCGACTTGTCGGGGCGGACGAGCGTGCAGGCGGTGACGAAGCCGGACATCTCGTCGGCGGCGTAGATGGCGCGGTCCATGTCCTGGGTGTAGTCGAGACCGAGGAAGGGGGCGTGGCAGAGGATGGAGTAGCGGATGTCGTCGGGGACGCCGCGGGCTTCGAGCAGCTTCGAGCCCTCTTTGGGGTGCAGCTCCTCGGTGGGGTGAATCTCCCAGTCGAAGTCGTGGAGGAGGCCGACGATTCCCCACTTTTCCTCGTCCTGGGCGTGCTTGCGGGCGTAGGCCTGCATGACCGCCTCGACCGCGATCCCGTGCCTGCGGGTGCGCTCTTCCTGCGCGAACTCGGCGAGAATTTCCCAGGCGCGATCACGCTGCACAGGCCCTCCCGCCGGCGGCGGCGCAATCGTACCATCCGCCGCAGTGAGGGGCGGCGGGGGCGGTTCGGGCTAGATGGGGTGGGCGGTGAGGAACTGGACGCCGCGGGCGAGCACCTCGCCCGTGAAGACGGCGCCCATGCAGATGTAGAGGAGACCCGTGGCGCTCTGCATGGAGCGAATCTGGGCGGTGCGGAGGGCGAGTACGGCGAGGACGAAGGCGAAGAGCAGGCCCACGCCGATGCGGAACCAGAAGAGCGGGTTGGCGAGGAGGCCGCCTTCGACGGGGTTGGAGGGAGTGGGCGTGATGCGCTCGGGGATGGCGGCGTTGATCGCGAGCAGGACCACCTGGACGACGATGGCGACGATCAGGATCCAGGCGAGCTCGCGCAGGGGGCCTCCGGGGAGGGAGCCCTCCGTGAGGTACCAGTGGCCCCACGTCATCGAGGTGGAGACCGCGCCCATCGCGACGGTGCCGGCGAGCAGCGCGAGGAAGACGCCCGGGAAACCCCAGACCGGGGGCGCAAGCATGCCCGCGAGAAAGGCGACGCAGATGACGCCCACGACCGATCCGCCGATGGCGACGATGCGTCCGATGGGGTCCCAGCCCATGAACACCATGAAGGCGTAGAAGGCGGATGTGCCCACCACGACGAGGAGGAGCGTTTTCATGGGCTCGAACCAGCCGGCGTCGATGATGTAGCCGTCGATGTCGGGGGCGACGTTGAGAGAGACGGCGAGCCAGTAGCCGAGGCCCGCCACGATGGCGGCGACCCCGCTCATGGTGAGGACGAAGCCGCGGGTGACGCCTCCGCGCAGGTCGGCGGCGAGCGTGACCCAGAGGCTGCCGACGGCGAGCTCGATGAGGATGATGAGCAGGGTGTAGGGGAGCGCCTCGGCGTTCACGGCAGCGAGTGTAGCAGCGACTCCGCTTGGGACCCGCCAGGGGCGGTTGCGGACGGCCTTCGCTATCCTGCGCGGCGGAGGCGAGCGTGAACGAACAGGTGGTGCTGATGACGGGCGCCTCGCGCGGGTTCGGGGGCGAGGCGGCGCGTCGCATCGCGGCGCGGGGCAACGCGGTGGTCGCCACAATGCGAAACCCGGCGCGGGACGGGCCCGCGATCGTCGCGGGGCTGGAGGAGCGCATCACGCCGATGCGGCTGGACGTGACGGATGCGGGGGCGGTGGAGCGGGTCGTGGGGGAGGCGCTGGAGCGGTTCGGGCGCATCGACGTGCTCATCAACAACGCGGGCTACGGGTTGTACGGGCCGATCGAGGAGCTCTCGGAGGAGCAAGTGTGGCGGCAGGTCGATACGAACGTGCTGGGACAGTGGCGGCTGGCGAAGGCGGTCCTGCCTGCGATGCGGGCGCAGGGGGCGGGGAAGGTCGTGAACGTGAGCTCGCTGGCGGGTCGCGTTCCGGGGGCCTGGCTGGGCATGTACGCGGCCGTGAAGCACGCGGTGGAGGGGATGTCGGAGGCGCTGCGCTTCGAGGTGGGACACGCGGGGGTGCAAGTCTGCGTGCTCGAACCGGGGATGTACGTGAGCGACTGGCAGACCTCGAACCTGGACGTGGCGGTGCCGCAGCTCGAGGGCCGCAGCGCCTACCAGGAGACGGTCGAGGCGGCGCTGGCGAGCTTCCGCGCGCGGGCGGCCACGCGTCCGGGCTCGGGGTCGGTGGGGGTGGCCATGGCGGACATCGTCGAGCTGGAACAGCCGCTGCCGATGCGCTGGCCGGTGGGTGAGGACAGCACGCATCTGCTTGAGGCGCGGGCGAACACGACGGAGGCGGAGTGGGAGGCGCTGCGGCGGGGATCGACGCTGCGCACGTGGCGGCGTCCGGGGGAGCAGGGCGGCGCTGAGCGGGATTGGGGCGGGGAGAGCGTCGTGCTGATCACGGGGGCCTCGCGGGGCTTCGGGGCGGCGGCCGCGCGGGAGTGCGCGGCGCGGGGCAGCCTGGTGGCAGCCACGATGCGCGACCCCGATCGAGACGGCGAGGCAGTGCGGCAGGGGTTCGAAGATCGCATCGCGACGTTCGCGCTGGACGTGACTGAGCCGGAGTCGGTGGATGCGGCGGTGGCAGCCGTGCGGGAGCGTTTCGGGCGCATCGACGTGCTGGTCAACAACGCGGGCTACGGACTCTACGGGCCGCTGGAGGACCTGAGCGAGGACGAGTGCCGCCGCCAGCTCGACACGAACCTGCTGGGGAAGTGGCGGCTGCTGAAGGCGGTGCTGCCAACGATGCGCGAGCAGGGGTGGGGCAAAGTGGTGAACGTAAGCTCGCTCTCGGGGCAGGTGCCGCGAGCGTTGAAGGGCATGTACGCCGCCTCGAAGCACGCCGTGGAGGCGATGTCGGAGGCGCTCGCGGACGAGGTGGCGCCGTTCGGCGTGCAGGTCACGATCCTGCAGCCGGGGCAGTACCGCAGCGACTGGCAGACGCGCGGCCTGGATGTGTGCGCGGCAGTGCGCGAGGGGCGCAGCGCCTACCAGCCGGGAGTTGATCGCAAGCTTACGACTGAGCGCGCGGTGGCAGCGACGCGGCCTGGGGCGGATGCGGTGGGGATGGCTATCGCGGACGCGGTCCAGCTCCAGCAGCGGCTCCCCATGCGCTGGCCGCTGGGGGAGGACGCCCTACGGCTCATCCCCGCGCACCGGGTCACGCCCGACGACGTGTGGGAGCGCGAGCGTCGCGCCGAGGGGTGGGGCTTCACCGCGGACGACATGGCCTAGCCGCTACTGGGCGACTATTCGGTAGATGCGGTCGCCTTTGTGGCTGATGACGTAGAGTTCGCCGCCGGCATCCTCGGCGAAGGACACGACCTCGTTGGGGCCCCCTGCCCAGAGGAGCGCGGGCTCGACGTAGCCTCCGCTGGCGGCGGTCTCGGCATGAATGGCCCAAACGCCACCATTGCAGTAGTCGCTGTAGAGGTACCAGCCCTGGAGCGCGGGCAAGGCCTCCCCCCGGTAGACGTAGCCGCCCGTGATGGAGCATCCGAACGCGTGGCTGTACTCCCAGACCGGCAGGGTGAGCCCCGCGCGGTCGCACGCCTGAGGCGGCGAGAGGCAGCGGGAGCCTTCCATGACGTTCCAGCCATAGTTCCCGCCGGCCTCAATGACGCTGACCTCCTCGATGAGGTTCTGGCCCACGTCGCCGGCCCAGAGGGAGCCGGTCTCGCGATCAAAGGTCATGCGCCAGGGGTTGCGCAGACCGTAGGCCCACGTCGCCGGAAGAGCGCCCTCCCGGTCGAGGAAGGGGTTGTCGGGCGGGATGGCGTAGGGCTGCTCGGGGGAGGCGCCACGCACATCGATGCGGATGACCGTGCCGAGGGCCGTGGCGAGGTTCTGCCCGTGGCCGCGGGGGTCGTTTGCATGGCCGCCATCGCCAAAGCCGAGGTAGAGCATGCCGTCGGGGCCAAACAGGATCGTGCCGCCGTTGTGGTTGGTGTAGGGCTGGACCACTTCGTAGATGAGCAGTTCGCTTGATGCTTCGATGGCGAAGGTCTCGCCCTCGCCGGTCGTTGCGAAGCGCACGAGGCGGGTCGTCCGCTTGAGAGCCCCGGCACTGTAGTAGGCGTAGACATAGCCGTTGCCGGCGAAGTCGGGATCGAGGGCGATGGAGAGGAGCCCCTCTTCGCTGCAGCAGATGGTGGTTTCGCGCTGGTCGTGAACGGTGCGCGGTGCGTCGTAGGGGCCACCGCGGGGGACGGAGAGGACGCGCCCTTTCTGAAGCACGATGAGGAAGAGGTCGTGCCTGGGGACATCGATGAGGGCGACGGGGCGTTCAAGCTCCGGGAGCCCGGGGAAGGCGGGGACGAGGGCGGGAGCGGGAGTCTCGGCCGTGGGTGAAGCCTCGGTGGGGCTCGGGCTCGGGCTCGGGGTCGGCGGCGGCGTGGGGCTGGGGGTGGCGACGGGACTCGCGGTGGCGACGGGACTCGCGGTAGCCCGCGCCGGTTGCGTCGCACTCACCGGGGCGCTCAAGGGAGGCTGCTTCCCGTCCGACGAGCCGCCACAGGCCACCAGGATCGCACAGGCGAGGAGGGCCGCGGCGAGCGCGAAGAGTCGCCGGGGGCCAGGGGTCATGCGTCCAGGCGTTGGGCGGCCACGTCGAGCGCCGCGCCGACATCGGCCGCGAAGCCATGCTCACGCAGGAGGCGTCCGAGGGAGGCGAGGAAGAAGAGCACGTTGCCGGGCGTGGACGACTCGCCCATGAGCCCCACGCGCCAGACGCGAGCGCGCAGTTCGCCGATGCCGCCACCAACCTCGATGCCGTAGCGCTCGAGCAGGGCGCCGCGTACGGGGCCGTCCTCGACGCCCTCCGGGATCCTCACGGTGGTGAGAACGGGGAGGCGGTGCTCAGCATCGGCGTGGAGGGTGAGGCCCATCGCCTCAAGCCCGCTCTGGAGGGCGCGGCCATGGCGCTCGTGGCGCTCCCAGCGGTGTTCCAGGCCCTCTTCAAGGACGAGCGCGAGAGCGCGGTGGAGGGCGTAGGTCATGGAGATGGGGGATGTGTGGTGGTAGGCGCGGCGGCTGTCCCAGTAGGCCTCAAGCAAGCCCAGATCCAGGTACCAGCTGTTGGCCGGCGTCTCGCGGGCCTGGACGGCGCTCCAGGCAGCGGGGGAGAGGGTGACGGGGGAGGCGCCGGGAGGCGCGGAGAGGCACTTCTGCGTACCCGAGTAGGAGGCATCGACCCCCCAGGCATCGATGTCGACGGGCACGCCGCCGAGGGAGGTGACGCAATCGAGGAGGAGGAGCGCGCCGTGTTCCTTGCAGAGGCCGGAGATGGTCTCGACGGGCTGGCGGACGCCGGTGGAGGTCTCGGCGTGGACGATGGCGACAAGCTTGGCGGGGCCCGCGCGAAGCTCGCGCTCGATGGCCTCGGCGGGGATGGGGGAGCCCCAGGGAGCGGTCACGATGGTGACCTCGGCGCCCGTGCGGGCGGCCATCTGGGCGATGCGATCACCGAAGTAGCCGCAGATGCCGATGATGGCGCGGTCGCCCGGCTCGAGGAGGTTCATGACGGCGGCTTCCATGCCGCTGGTGCCGGTGCCGGGCGTGGCGAGGGTGACCTCGTTCGCGGTGCGGAACACCTGGCGCATCATGTCCTGGCATTCGTCCATGATGCGGATGAACGCGGGGTCGAGGTGGCCGAGGAGCGGGAGGCCCATGGCGGCGAGCACGCTCGTATCGGCGCCGCTGGGGCCGGGGCCCATGAGGACGCGACGGGGCGGGTCGAGGGTAGGAATCTCGGTCATGCGCCAATGCTACCGAATACACCGGCTACAAGACCGCCTGCTAGGGCCCCTCGCTCACGGCGATGAAGACGCCACGGCCGGGCTCCTGCTCGACGCCCGCGGTGGGGGCCTGCTCGAAGACGGTGCCGCGGGGGTACTGCTCGTTGCGACCGGGGACGACCGTGACCTCGAAACCGGCCTCCGCAACGGCCAGGCGGGCGATATCCTCGGGCTGGCCGATAACGTCGGGAACGACGCCTGGCTGCACGTCGAGGCCGCTGCCGGTGGCGGTGGCGGACTCTTCGGCCTCGGGGGTAGCGGTGAAGGCGGGCGCCGGCGTCGCGGCCTCCTCCGCGTCCTCTCCGCCGACATTGGAGATGACGACGGCGAGCACGATGACAAGCGCGGTCACGCCAAGGGCGACCACCACGATGATGCCTGTGCGGACGAACGAGAGAGGGTTGCTCCCCATGCGGCGGGCGGGAATGGCGACGCCAATGTCGACCCCGATCATGGGTTCGCTGGGGACGCGTGAGCCGAAGAGGGTGGAAGAGCCATGGCTGGTCCGTCGCTCACCCCGTGAGTGTCCGGGGGAGGAGGCGCTCGGGGCGGCGGTGTCCTGGGGAAAGCGGGCGAGGAGCGGGGCGGTTTCGAGCCCGAGGTACTGGGAGTAGGAGCGCAAGAAGCCGCGCGCGTAGACGGGGGCGGGAATGATGTCGAAGGCCTCGTCCTCGAGGGCCCGGAGGTAGCGGCGGGAGATACGCGTGTCGCGCTCGGCGTCTTCGAGCGTAAGGCCGCGCTCCTCGCGGGCCTCGATCAGCCGCTCACCGATGCCGAGGCCGCTCATCGCCGCACTCCAAGGATGGGACGGTACCACTCAGCCGCAAGGGAGCCAAACATTGAGGACAGGCCCGCCACAGCGCTCAGCAGGACGGCGCTCAGGCCACGGCGAGGGCGTCGAGCTGGTGGCGCTTCACCTCGGCCATCACCTTCGCGCCGACAGCGTCGTCGGGCTCGACAACCGGCAGGCGGGGGGCGCCGATATCGACACCGAGCTGGCGCAGCACGTAGCGGATGGTGCTGGGGCTGCCGTTGAGGAAGCAGGCATCGGTGAGGGGCACGAGGGGGCGGTGGATGGCGGCGGCGGCGGCGAGGTCGCCGGCGAGCACGTGGTCGAGCATGGCGCGCTGGCGTCCGGCGACGATGTGGGAGGTGACGCTGATAGCCCCGTAGGCGCCCATGCACCAGAGGTGGAAGTTGTCGTTGTCGTTGCCGCTCCAGATGCGGAAGTCGGGGCGCGACTCCAGCACCCGCGCGGTGGCGTGGAGATCGCCGTTGGCCTCCTTGTTGCCAGCGATGTTGGGTATCTCGGAGAGGCGCAGGAGGGTATCGACGGTGAGGTTGACGCCGGTGCGGCCGGGCACGTTGTAGACGATGACGGGGGTGCCGGTGCTCTCGGCGATGTGGCGGAAGTGCTCGATGATGCCGGCCTGGGGAGGACGCAGGTAGTAGGGCGCCACGGCAAGAATAGCGTCGACGCCCGCGGCCTCGGCGCGCTTCGCGAGGGCGACGGAATGGCGAGTGTCGTTGGTGCCCGCGCCGGCGACAACGGCGCCGCCATCGCCGAGCTCCTGCTTGATCTCCTCCCAGAGGCGGGCCTTCTCGTCGTCGCTCAGGAGGGGCGCCTCGCCGGTCGTGCCGGTCACGACGACGCCGTCGTTGCCGGCGCGGACAAGGGAGGCGGCGAGGCGGCGGGCGAGGGCGTAGTCGACCTCGCCGTCGGCGGTGTAGGGGGTGACCATCGCGGTCAGCAGGCGGCCAATTGTGGACATGATGCGCTCCGAAACGTGGGCGCTCAGTCTATCTCTATCGCGGGGGAGCGGCACCGCCTGTACGGCGGACGCTTCAGAAGCGGAGAGGGAGCTGACTCCAAGGCCTGAAGTGCTTGCTAAGAAAGCGCCACTGCTGGGCACCGGCGTAGTGGGAGCCGGCCTCGCGCCCATACAGGCGGTCGGGGCTGTCCACGAGTCTGTAATACCGCAGCTTCGCGACCTCCTGGCCGTCTTCGAGCATGAAGGGCACGTCCCGAGCACGTACTTCTAGCACGGCGGGTAGGCCGCCGGGCGTAACACCACTGCCGAACCCTGGGTCGAAGAAGCCAGCATAGTGGGCCCGCATCTCTCCGCCAGCCGGGTCAAAGGCGACCATTTCAGCAGCCAAGTGAGGAGGGACAATGATCCGTTCACGCGAGCGGAGCAAGTAGAACCCCTCGGGATCGAGTACGAGACGACCGGTAGCCCATATCGGCTCCCAGAACTCGCGCGGGTCGTGGTCGTGGCGGTCGAGGTCCAGTACGGAGATAGACTGTCGTTTTGCTTTGAAGCCAATCGGCACGGGAGCGCCCTGAGGGGACGCCGTCACATCACCCTCCTGAATGGAGGATCTGAGTTGAATTCGCAGAACATCGGGCGCGGAGTCTGGGATTGTCCGGCGCTCACCCTCAATGCCGCCGAGCGTCCCCGTCTTGGGAGTGGCCTCGACAATCAGCCTAATCTGATTCAGAGCCATCCCCTCCCGAACTCTCACCGGGAACGACTGCGAGTACACCTCCAGCCAGAGACGGCCCTCATAGCCCGCAGAAATGTGGTCGAATCGGAACGACTTGTCCGTCATTACGCGGGTGAAGACATCGACCCGGCCAGTGGAACTCTTGGGGTTGGCGTAGGCCCGTACGTTCTCAGGCAGGCGGAGGCCCTCCCGTAGAGGGACTAGGTAAGGACGCCCGGGTTCAAGGATGTAGCCAGAACGGATGTCAACTCCTCTGTCCAGCTTCACATCGTTGAGGCGTTCTTTCACAGTTCCGGCGCCAGGGAGGAAGCTTGCCCGAATGCGATAGGCGGTCGGCCCGAGGAGTAGATCAAGGCTGGCGGGCTGGAAGCTGTCCTCAGGGATTCGAAAGTCGCTCGTGATAATTCCGAGACGCTCCGCCTCGCGAAGCCACTGGCGCGTGACTATTCCTGTAGGGAGATCCCACTGCTTGGGCCATGCCGGAGCGGTGCCTAGAGGAACAGCGGTCTCTTCTCCCCAAGGGGCTGTGGCCTGCGTAGCGGCTGTGCAGTGAGATGTCGCGGGCCCACCAAGCTCAGCCATGCGCGGGCAGTGTACGAAGGCACGCGAGTAATGAAACGCGCACGCGTGAATCTTTTGACATCGGAGTCGGTCAGCCCTCCCCGGCGCGGCGCTCCCGCGCTTCGACGGAGTAGGGGAGTTCGTTCATGTACTCGAGCTCCTCTTCCAGGAGGCAGTCGCCGAGGCCCTTCGACCACTCGCTGAACTCGGGATCCGCGCCGGCGAGGGCGAGGACGGAGCTGACAGCGTTGGCGTCGGGCATCTCCCAGAGGTCGTAGCAGCGGTTGAGACGGCCGATGCTGTTCTGGTAGGCGCCGTGCAGGCGCCAGCCCTTCGCTTCGAGGACGGGCACCAGGTGGGACATGATCTCCTGGAACTCCTGGGTCTTGCCGTACTTGCACTCCAGGCGAACGAGCATGAAAGGCATCGCGACCTCCAGTGGGGCATGGCTGTTGGCTGTTGGTGGGCTACAGACGGGCGGCAATGGCCTCCTGCAGCTCCTTCAGCTCGGGATAAAGGCCCTGCGACTTCTTGGAGTAGATGAGGTCGCCATCGACCACGACCTCAAAGGCGCCGCCCGCGCCGGGGATGAGGGTGAGGGAGGCGGTCTGGTCGGCGAACATCTGAAGCAGTTCCTGGGCCGTCCACGCGGCCCGTGCGGTGTAGTTTCAGGGGACGCAGTACTCGATCGAGATGGAGAGGTTGTGCTGAACCATGGGAAGCTCCTTGTCGCTGTTGGACATGGAGCCAGTGTAGCGCCCTGAGGGCGACTGGCGGGCGCTATACTCGCGAGACTGACGAGACCCTTGAGGAGGCGCCTCATGACCACGATTCTGGACCCGACGGACGAGCGCGTTCCCGTACGCCGCTCGTTGACGCCGCGCCCCGAGGCGATCAGCGGGACGGTTGCCCTGCTCGACATCTCGAAACCGCGCGGCGACGTGCTGCTGAACCAGCTCGAGGTTCGGCTGCGCGAGCGGCTGCCCGACGTGGAGGTGCGGCGCTACTCCAAGCCCACGTTCACCAAGCCGGCGCCGGAAGCGCTGCGGCAGGAGCTGGCCAAGGAGGCGGACTTCGTCATCGAAGGGCTTGCCGACTGAGGATCGTGTACGACGTGCAGTGTGCACGACACGACCTGGCTGGAAATCAACGGAATCCCCTCGGTGTTCATCGCCTCGGATGAGTTCGAGGAGGCAGCGGAGGCGCAAGCGGCATCACTGGGCCTGCCCGAGGTGCGCCGCCTGTTCGTTCCCCATCCGATCCAGGATGCGAACGACGACGAGATGCGGGAGAAAGCCGACGCGATCGTGGACGACGTGATCGCGGCGCTGATCGACTAGGAACGGGAAACGCGTGGCGTTCCTCGCGTAGGACGCCGCGCGATACACTGGACCCATGCCGAAGCTAGGCTTCATCAGCCGCATCGTGGGCGACTCGAACGAGCGCGAGGTTAAACGCCTCAGTTCGGCGATCGAGGCGATCGAGGCGTTGGGCGAGGATTTCGCCAGACTCTCAGACGCCGAGCTGGGCGGGCTCACGGACGGGTTCCGGAAACGGCTGGCGCAAGGCGAGACGCTCGACGATCTGGCGCCGGAGGCGTTCGCGGCAGTGCGCGAGGTGGCCTGGCGCAAGGTGGAGCAGCGCCCCTTCCCCGTGCAGCTCATGGGCGGGCTGGTGCTGCACCAGGGCAAGATCGCGGAGATGAAGACGGGTGAGGGCAAGACCCTCACCGCGATCGCGCCGCTCTACCTGAACGCGCTGGCGGGCAAGGGCGCGCACCTGATAACGGTGAACGACTACCTGGCGCGTCGCGACGCGGCCTGGTACGGGCCCGTGTTCCAAGCGCTTGGGATGAGCCTGGGCATCATCCAGAACAACCACATCCAGTACCTGTACGAGCCCGGCTACCGTCCGGGGGAGGACGGTGAGGGGGGCCTGGAGGACTTGCGGGCCTGCGAGCGTCGCGACGTGTACCGGACGGACGTGACATACGGCACGAACAACGAATTCGGGTTCGACTACCTGCGCGACCACATGGTGCGCGAGCAGGAGATGAAGACGCAGCGGCCACTCTTCTATTCCATCGTCGATGAGGTGGACAACATCCTCATCGACGAGGCGCGGACGCCGCTCATCATCAGCGGTCAGGCGGAGGAGGCGAGCAGCACGTACCAGCAGTTCGCACGGGCGGTGCGCGGCCTGCACGCGGATCTCGACTACGCGATCGACCAGAAGGCGAGGCACGTGGCCCTGACGGAGACCGGCATCGCCAAGGTCGAGCGGGCGATACGGGTGGACAACCTCTTCGGGGGAGACCCGCGGCTGGCGCGGCACCTCGAAGCCTCGCTCGACGCCGAGTACCTGAAGCGTGCGGACCGCGAATACGTGGTGCGCGATCGCGAGATCGTGATCGTCGACGAGTTCACGGGGCGCATGATGCCGGGGCGGCGGTGGAGCCACGGCATCCACCAGGCGGTAGAGGCGAAGGAGAACGTCCCCATCCAGCGGGAGTCGCTCACGCACGCCACGATCACGTTCCAGAACTACTTCCGGCTCTACGAGAAACTGGCGGGGATGACGGGAACGGCGGAAACGGAGGCGGAGGAGTTCGCGAAGATCTACAACCTCGACGTGGTCGCCATCCCCACGAACCAGCCGATGATCCGCGAAGACCGCGAGGACATGATCTACATCAACGAGAAGGCGAAATTCCTGGCGGTGGTGGAGGAGATCGTGGGGATGCACGAACAGGGACGCCCGGTGCTGGTGGGCACGACCTCGATCGAGAAGTCGGAGTACCTGGCGGCGCTGTTGCAACGGCGGGGCATCGACCACGAGGTCCTGAACGCGAAGCAGCACGAGCGCGAAGCTCACATCATCGAGAACGCGGGGCAACCGGGGGCGGTGGTCATCGCCACGAACATGGCGGGGCGCGGCACCGACATCAAGCTGGGCGAGAGGGTCGCGCAGGCGGGCGGTCTGCACGTGATCGGGACGGAGCGGCATGAGTCACGGCGCATCGACAACCAGCTCCGGGGCCGGTCGGGACGGCAGGGCGATCCGGGGTCGAGCCGTTTCTTCGTGTCGTTCGGCGACGACATCATGCAGCGCTTCGCGCCGGACTGGGTGCCGGGGATGCTGGAGAAGATGGGGATGACAGAGGACATCCCCCTGGAATCGCGCATGGTGACGCGCGCGATCGAGCAGGCGCAGCAGAAGGTGGAGGGCTACAACTTCGACATCCGCAAGCGGCTGGTCGAGTTCGATGACGTGATCAACGAGCAGCGGGCCGTGCTCTACGCCGAGCGCGACAAGGTGCTGGACGGGGCCGACGTGCGGGAGAACGTGTTCTCGTTCCTGACAGACGAGGTGGACGGGATCATCGGGCGGAGCGGCGATGGGGGTTTCGACGCGAACCTGGTGCACACGGAGCTGGGGGAGATCATGCCGCCCGACATCCTGCCGTCGCTGGAAGACGTCGAGGAGCAACAGGAGCGTATCGCGGATCTCGCGCTGGACCGGATCGAGGAGCACTACGAGGAGATCGAGGAGACGGTGGGCAGCGAGATCGCGCGCAATATGGAGCAGTGGCTGCTGCTGGAGTCGATCGACTACCACTGGCGCGAGCACCTGACGGCAGTGGAAGAGGTACGACAGAGCGTGGGCCTGCAGGCGTACGCGCAGATAGACCCGCTGGTGGCCTTCAAGCGCGAGGGCTACGACATGTTCCAGCAGTTGCAGGGGAATATCCGGCGGCAGGTAGCGCAGGCGGTCTTCAAGATGCGGGCCAGGGATCTGCCCCCTCCGACGCCGAACGGGGCCACGACCGCGCGCCGGCCGCAGGCCGAGACCGCGCCGAGGCAAGAGCCGGCGCTTGCGGGCGCCGCCGCCCGGGGGCGCGGGGCAGCAGCGTCGGCGCCCCGTTCGAACGGCAAGAAGATCGGGCGGAACGATCCCTGCCACTGCGGCAGCGGGCGCAAGTTCAAGAAGTGTCACGGCAAGCTCGCATAGCCGGTCCGGCGTCCGCGTGAGCGTTCTCGCGGCGCTGGGGCTGGGCGCGGGGGGCGTGCGCGCAATGCTCATCGACCCGCCGGACGCGGCGCTGGCCGAGGCAGGCACGCTCGAACCGCGGCCCACGATCGCGAGCTCGCTGCAGGTGGCGGAGCCCGCGCTCCAGATCGCCTGGTGGCCGCAGCGCGACGACCTGAGCGCAGCCAGCCTGAGCCGTCTCGCGTGGATGCTGGCGGCGGCGGACGGGGTCGAGGGGTGGCTGGTGAGCGACGGGGACGAGGAGAGCCCGAGCCGGGATGTACTTCTGGCGGCCCTCGACGGTTCAGCGCTTCGAGCGCAGGAAGAGAAGGCGCTCGACGACGGCGGCTTCGCCCTCCGGCTCGCGCCCGCCGAGGGATAGCGCGCGGCGCGCGGTACGATCGCACGGATGCCTCCGCTGACCGTCCTCATCCCGGTGAACCGTCTCGACCGCGCGAAGGGGCGGCTGGCGGCGCTGCTGGAGCCGGAGGAGCGGGCAGAGCTGGTGCGGCGTTCGCTCGCGACCGTGCTCGGGGCGGTGGAGGAAGCAGGGATGGAGGCGGTCGTGCTGACCTCGGACGAAGGCGTGCGGGCGGGGCTGCCGGCGGGAGTGCGGTCGCTCACGGAGGAGCCGGAGCTGCGGGGGTTGAGCGAACAGCTAGAGAGCGCCTCCGAGCGGCTGGCCGTCGAGGAGTTCCTGATCCTGCACGCCGATCTCCCACTGGCTACGCCAGAGGCGCTTCGCGACCTGGTCGCAGAGGCCCCACCCGCGCCCTCGGCGACGCTGGTGCGGCCCGAAGACGGGGGCACGAACGCGATGCTGCTCCGTCCGCCGGGGCGCTTCGCGCTCGCGTACGGCAAGGGCAGCGGGGATCTGCACGAGGCAGCCGCGCAGGCAGCGGGTCTCGAGGTGCATCGCACAGAGGCGCCCGTGCTGGCGCTCGACCTCGACACACCCGCGGACGTACGGCGGCTGCTAGGGGAGGCGGCGGGGCGTGCGTGTGGGGCGGGAAGCTACTTGATCGGGATAGGAGTGGAGGAGCGGGCGGCGTTCCGGGAGGGCTGAGGGGTGGCGGTCACTCCGCGATTCGCTGGAAGGTCGCAGCGTTCTCCGCGAACAGCCAGGCATCGGGGAAGGTCAGGGTGTCCCAGAACTCGACGGCGTCGATGCCCTCGCTCGCGCCTGCCGCCCAGAGGCTCATCGCGAGTCCGTGGCCGACGGCGATGGTCGTGCCCTCCGGGGCCCAGTGCTCGGCGACGGCCGCGGACACGCGCCGCAGGACGTTAGGCCGTGGCTCCCAGCCCGGCGCGGAGCCCGATCGCAGGTACGCACGGGCGCGGCGCGGTAGTCACTATCATCCGTCCACGGGCGCTGGACTTCCCGGAGGTCGTCGGGGAGGAAGGACGCGAATCTTGCCAATTCGCACAGGCGCTTGAGCACTTGTGCGACAATAGGCAGCACGGTCCGGCGTGAGCACACCGGCCCCGCCGTATTCGTCAGGGAGGGTTCGCATGGCCATCGAAGTCACCCTCCTTTCGCACAGCGAAGACCCGATGCGGTCGCTCTACATGGCGTACCGCACGTGTTACAGCCAGCTCACGCCGCAGCAGGTGGCGGCGCGCATCGAGGACGAGCGCATCCCGCGGGAGAAGATGCAGGCCTTCATCGTGGAGCGCCTGAAGACGGGCCACGCGAGTCCGCTGGAGCAGGTCTGGTTCGAGTTCGGAATCTCGGGCGTGTCGCGAGCGTTCAGCCACCAGTTCGTGCGGCACCGGGTGGGTATCTCGTTCGAACAGCAGAGTCAACGTTATGTGACGTACAAGAAGGGCGAGTTCCCCTACAGCGTCCCGAAGACCGTCGAGAAGGCGGGGATGGCGGACAAGATGGAGGAGCTGTTCGGGCAGGTGGGCGCCCTCTACGAGGAGATGGTGGCGGCGGGCATACCGGCGGAGGATGCGCGCTTCCTGCTGCCGAACGCGACGACCACGAACTTCAAGATCACGGTGAACTTCCAGAGTCTGCTGCACATCTGCGACCTGCGGCTCTGCACGCGCGCGCAGTGGGAGTTCCGACGGGTGGCGGCGCTGCTGCGGGCCGAAGTCGCGAAGGCCGTGCCGGAGCTGGGAAGCTACCTGCAGCCGAAGTGCGGCGAGCTGCGCACGGGCTATTGCGACGAGTCGGTGGAGGACTGGGAAGCCTGTCCGATCGGGCGCGTGCGTCCCCACAAGGACGCGCTCTTCCGGCTGTACGACCAGTACCGCAAGGGCGAGCTTCAGCCGCTGCGCGAGGAAGACTGGGAGACGATCGAGGACATCGGGGCAGAGGTCGCGGGCGGCTCCTGATCGCGAGCGGGGCGGTTGACAGGGCCGGGGCTGACGGTCACGCTCGAATCACGTAGCTTGGCAGCGATGCGTACCGATGCGTGACCACGGGCATTGGCGTGTCGCCCATCGAAGGGGACCAGCTATGGGGCGGTACCTACTCAAGGTTGCAGTGCAATTTCGCCGACAGGACGACGGTTCCTGGGTGGCGAAGAGTACCGAAGTTCCGATCTTCGTCGTGGCGCCGACACGAGAAGAGCTCGACCGGCGCGCTGACAGTGCCCTTCGCACTTTCGCCGACCACCTGGGGCGCAACAGGCCACCCGACCAGGAAATCCAGGACTACCTCCAAGAGCTGGGGGTTCCATACGAGTGGGATCCAAGCGAGGGAGCGGCGACGGATGAGACGGTGACGATGCCAGTACCTGTTCCTGTCTAGGGATGCTTCTCTCGGGAGAGGACTGTCGGGCCATCCTTGAGCGCCTTGGGTACTTCCGGGAAACAATTTCGGCCCTTCGGCCAACGCCGTCCAAACTGCTCTACATCACGACCGGTGAAATCCCCGGACCCAAGGCCATCCTTTTGGACATCCAGGACGACGAGCGCACGCACGGTGACGACTTCTTTGGCTGGCTAGGAGAACTGGGGATCGAAGCGGATACTCTGGAGCGCCTCCGCAAGGAATTCAACGCATAGGGCGCGCCGTCCTGCCAATACACTCACGGGATTCACAGGGAGCGGGGAGCCAATGTCCTCCACACGCACGATCACCGTTCGCGACCTGGGGCTCACCGACTACGGGGAGGTCCACCGCCTGCAGCAGGAGCTGCAGGCGGAGCGGGTGCGCGGGGAGGGCGTCGATACGCTGCTGCTGACGGAGCACCGGCCCGTGTTCACGCTGGGGCGGAACCATCCCGAGCCGAACCTGCGGGCGACGGTGGAGATGGTGCGGGCGGCGGGTATCGAGGTGGCGCAGACGGAGCGCGGCGGCGACATCACGTATCACGGTCCGGGGCAGCTGGTGGCGTACGGGATCATCGACCTGCGGGGGTGGGGGATGGGGGTGGTCGACTACGTGTCGGCGCTCGAGGACACGATGTTCGGAGTGATCGGGGAGTGGGGCGTGGAGGGCCACCGGCACGAGTGCGCGCGGGGCGCGTGGGTGGGGGAGCGGAAGATCGGGTCGGTGGGACTGCACGTGCGGCGCTTCGTCTCGATGCACGGGGCGGCGCTCAACGTGGCGCCCGATATGGGGCACATCGCCATGATGAACCCCTGCGGGCTCGACGACACCGAGATGACGAATCTGGCGGCGGAGGCGGGCAAGCCGGTGACGGTGGGGGAGGTGGCGGAGTCGTTCGTGCGGCAGTTCGGGCGCGTGCTCGAGTGCGAGACAACGCTCGCAGGCGAGGCCGCTAGCGCGGCCGGCTGACGGAGTCGAGCAACCGGCGGGTGACCTCGGCGACCTGCTCGACGGCTTCCTCGAACGCTTCTTCGTTGCGGCGCGAGGGTGCACGGAAGCCGCTCACCTTGCGGACGTACTGGAGGGAGGCATCGCGAATCTCGTCGTCTTCGGCGATGCCCTCGGGGCCGCGCAGCCGCTTGATGCTGCGGCACATGGCCTAGAGCTCGGGAGTTGGCGGTCTGACGGGGCGGCGCGCCTCGACCCAGACCATGGCGCCGAGCAGCGCGGCGATGCTGACCGCGAGGAAGACTCCGGCGGTGATGGAGAGGTTGTCGCGGAGACCGTCGGGACCGGTGGTGAGGGCGGCTCGCCAGAGGTTGAAGCCGGTGAGGGCGACGGTGAGGACGAGGAAGGTGAGTCCGGCGGAGGCTTCCATCCAGGCTCGGCGCAGCACAAGGTAGGCGAGGGAGATACCGCCGAGCGCATAGAAGGGGATCGTGACGGGCACGACCCAGTCGCGGACCTCGGTCCAGCTGGCGCGGGCCTGGTAGGCGAGGGCGATCAGGGCCGCGGTGAAGACGACACCGACGACGATGAGCAGGAGGTAGCGTCCGAGATCCTGGCGGTCGCCGGGAGCGTCGGGGCGCGTGTCGCGGTCGTGAACGACGGCGCTCTTCTCGGTCTCGACGGGTGCGGCGGCGGTGAAGTCAGCCATGGCTCGCGATCATGGCAAGCGGGAGGCAGCGGGGCAAGCGGGAGGCATTCGGTGGTGGGTGGTCGGTGGTCGGTGGTCGGTGGTCGGTGGTCGGTGGCCGGTCGAAAGTAACCGGTAAGGCGTTGATCCTCGGCGAGACGTAGACTCGGTCGAAGGACGGGTTGATGGCGGAGGTAAGGCTTTCGGCGGACGGGGAGCGGGCGCTGGCGGAGGGGGAACACATGGCCGCGAGCCTGAACGTGGCGATCGAGGGCGTGGAGTTCCTGCTGGCGGGGGCGCTGAGCGTGCTGCGCGAAGAGGGTCGGGCGCGCGTGCCGGACCCGCACGCGCTGGAGAACGCGTTGCGGGCGGTGCACGGCGAGGGCAGCACACCGCTCTCGGACCGCGTGATGCCCGCCCCCAACCTGCGTCAGGCGCTCAACATGACGGCGGGCGCGCTGCGTCGCGAAGGCGGCACGACGATCGACGCGCTGGTCATCGCGCGGGGAGTGATCGCGTCGGGCGAGGTCAACCCGGCGTTCTACGAGGCGCTGGGGCTGGCGAGCGGGGAGCTGGCGGGGCGGCTGGGGGGGTAGGGGTGGGGTGGCGGTTGGCTCCTGGCTGTATCGCCGATCTCCATAGGCCTGCTACGAAGACAGGGTATGTGCTTCTTCTAGAACATCACCTGTGGCATCAATCCAAGTGGAAACAGCATCAACTGCTAGCGCAATCTGGACTAGATCAACAACGGCCGCCGAATCGTTCTGCAAGATATTCTCCATTGACGAAGTTCTCCTCTTGGTTACAGGGTAACGAAGATCTGCAGACGATTGATCCAGTCTGTCGAACTCAGCTATCCGATCTGCTACGGACGAGTCGTGCTCAAGTATCTCGTCTCGATCTAGGCCAAAAATATCAATCACTTCTCCCAGCCCATTTCTGTATTCGTCGTATAGTACTCCGAGTCTATGCTCTTTAAAGTTCCCTGGTTCATCTTTGTCCAAGTATTCATCGATTCGAAAGATATGCTCCTTGATTTTGAGCTCTAGGGAGTGTCTGTAGAGAAACATGATGGCGTAGTGAGCATTCTTATCAATATGCTCTTGGTTAGACACCAAATAGTCTGCGGCAGACTTATAGCTGTGTGCATAGAGATACCAAGGGAAGCTATCCCAGTCGGCATGGTACATCGCATGAATGTAGTGCCGCCCTCCTCCATGGAGGATTGGTGCCTTCAGGGCTTCGACGACTTCCTCCCAGTCTGGCATCACGCACTCCGGGTCCTGTCCCCTCGCCCCCCTATGTAGCAGCTGTCGACAGGGGGCTGGAGGCCGACGGCACACCACAGACTACAATGCACCGATGGCGAAGATACCGACACGACGCTGGGAAGTGGTGGACCACCTGCAAACGGACGAGGACCAGGTGGCGTACCTGGAGGCTGTGCTGGAGGGGGTCGTGGAGGAGGGGGGGCCTGAGTTTGTCGCCCTCGCGTTGGTTGACATTGCGAGGGCCCGCGGGATTCTCGGGCCGCTGGAAGCGGCGCTGCGCCGCTACGCGGCTGCCTCAGCGGCATCGGGGACCAAGTAGCGCTTCCTACCAACCCGTGTAGCGGTTGGCGATGGGGAGGCGGCGGTCGCGGCCGAAGGCGCGGGGGGTGATCGCGTCGGGGGAGGTGAACCCGGCGTTCTACGAGGCGCTGGGGGTGGGGAGCGGGGAGCTGGCGGGATAGGGGCGGTTGGCGAGGGGCGAGTACTACGGCCGCGCTTCCACCTGATCGGCCACTATCTGAAGGAACCTCTGACCAGCGTCGCTCGCCGCGAATGCGTCGGACCCCACTGTGCTCGCTGCTCGCGACGCGGTCGCGACCAGCGCAATCGCGCGGTTCTGCGTGAACGACGCGTCATGATTGTAGTCAGCGTCCATCCGCGCCTCCCGCAGAACCAACACTGCATCAGCAACCGCCACTACATCCTCTTCATCTTGAAGACTGACCAAAGTGGAAGCCCACCTGTCTGGTGGTGTACCTGAACCGGCAAGCCACATGGCGACGCGGTGCAGTTCTCGATGCTGGAAGTCGCGAACCCGCCTGTAGCGTAGGCGGGGATCACCCCCGGGAGCCAGGAGATCAGCGGCCCGCAGCGTGACGGCGTGAAAGAGTGCGAAGTAGGCAGTCGAAACCGCCCGCGCCAGGGCGATTCCTGCTGGTCTGGGTAGCGGATCGCTCAAGACGGTGTGCCACGCGTAGGACACCCAGGAGTGTCCGATGGAGGAAGCGGGGTGCGGGGACACTCCAGGGGGCAGCGAGACCGAACGGCCGCCTTGTTCATCCGCCTCAGTCATCGTTTGCCGGGAAACCGCACTCCTTCGCCTCCGAGCGTCCAAAGAGATGCACGACAACGGGGCGGTGAGCGTCGATGCCAAGCGGAAGGGCGAGGCTAACGACGCGATCTTTCGCTGCCTTGTCCACGGAATCCATGTCCTTGCGCGGCCAGAGGACGGCCTCAGCGCGCTTCTGAAGGTCGTGCAGGCTGAGCCCTTCCTCCTCTCTTGGAGGGCTCCAGTGCGGTGGGGGTGACGGTGGATCCTCAACAAGGAGTTCAATGACGAGGTGCGGGAGTTCGCCCTCAATGCGGTCATCGGCGCGGGGCTCCCAGAGGCGGTAGCGGAAGGCGAGCGGGGTGATCGCACCGAAGCGCTGAGTCAGGAGCCACTCGCCGATTCCATCGGCGAACCTCTCAATAGCAGTGTCGTCGCGGGCCTGCGTGACCATAGGTCTATGTTAGCAGCAACTAACAGGCCGTGTAGCGGTTGGCGATGGGGAGGCGGCGGTCGCGGCCGAAGGCGCGGGGAGTGATCGCGTCGGGCGAGGTGAACCCGGCGTTCTACGAGGCGCTGGGGGTGGGGAGCGGGGAGCTGGCGGGGTAGGGGCGGGGCTGTTGGCTCCTGGGGGGACGTAGACTGCGCGCGGTGATGCGAATAGGCCATAGACGGGAAGCGACACGGCAGTGACACGCCTGAGGCTCTGGGGACTCGCGATGGTGGCGGCAGTGGTCGCGCTGGGTGCCGTGGGGGGCGTGTCCGCGCAGACGGGACCGGAGGAGCCGCAGGCAGCGGGGGTAGAGGTGACGGTGTGGCGGCGCGTATCCAACCCATCGCTCCTGTACGTCAGCACCCGCCCGGAGGGAGGAAGCTGGCGCACGCTGAACACGGCTTTGGACATGTCGGCCCTGAGCCGGACGAGAACGTTCCACCAGAGCAATGCCGTGCTCGTCGAGGTGCCACTGGCCAACGGTGACACGGTGACCGTCGAGGTGACGGTGTGGCGGACGGTGTCCAACCCGTCGCTGCTGTACGTCAGCACCCGCCCGCAGGGAGGAAGCTGGCGCACGCTGAACACGGCCCTCGACATGTCGGCCCTGAGCCGGACGAGAACATTCCACCAGAGCAACGTGGTACTCGTCGAGGTGCCGCTGCCGGAGCCGGTGCCTGAGCCCGCTGGTGAGGAAGAGAGCCCCGAACGTGTCTGCCGGTGGCAGGAGACAGCTGCGCATGTGGTCGCCAGCACGGTCAAGGTAACGACGCCCACCGTTACCGGGAGCGCCTTCTATGTGGGCAACGGGCAGTTCGTGACAGCAGGACACGTAGTGGAAGACAGGCCAAGCCGTATCACCCTCAGCAACGAGCACGTCTTCCTAACGGCCCGCCTGGTTGGCTTCTACAACTTCGACAACGGCGATGTCGCGCTACTCGCGGCGTCCGCAGCTAGCCTCACAGCACTGGAGTGGGCGGGAACACTCACGATCGGTTCGGACATCGCCATTGCCGGCTATCCGGAAGCACTGGGAACAACGGCTTCATGGACGCGCGGCACCGTGTCACGCCTATTCATGGCGGGGGGCATCTCCTACATCCAAACGGACGCGGCATCGAGCCCAGGTAACAGCGGCGGACCGCTCGTGGACGCCTGTGGGCGCGTAGCGGGAGTCGTCAGCAGCAGCTACATCGGGGAACGCGGATCCGAGGGCCTGCACTTCGCCGTAGCGGAGCCGACGCTGGGGCAGAAGCTGGTCGCGCTCGGCCTGACTGGCTACGAGATCGCCCCCGGCGGCGGGGTGCCAGACGACGTTGCCGAGTACGTCGACCCGGAAGTTCGCAGCTTCCGGCTCTCCGGCACGGTGTTCTTCGACACCGGTGAGTGGGGAGGGCAGGAGTACATCACGAAGGTTCCTCCTGACGGAACGGTCGTGATGGCCATCGTCGGCGGCGAGGTCTGCGCCACGGCGACGACGTCTGTGCGCGGCGCGTGGGCCTACTACGAGTTCGCCGTGGAGGGGGGCTGTGGCGGCGCTGCCCCGGGCGTGGGGGTGGACCTCTACGTTGATGGGACATGGGCTCGCCAGATGGTCTGGGAGTCAGGGGCGGCGGAGCAGCGCCTCACCATCCTCCGCAAGATCGCCCCCACCACTGAGGAGATCGACGACTACGTGCGAGGCATCCTCGAGGCGTGGGGAGAGGCCATCGCCAACATCAACGCGGGCCGGACCTTCCGCTGCGACACCTGGGAGAGCGACTGCACGATCAGGAATAACACCTGGAAGAAATGGATGGTAGACAGGCTCGGGAGAACCGGCCTCCGGGCCTTGAACAACAACACGGTGGAGGCATGGAGGGCGGCAGCGCTCGCGTTCTGGGAGTCCGTCACGGAATCCCCACTGGAGTTCTACCAGGCCCGTGAGGACGCCGCCTACGAGGTGTATCTGGACGCGTCTTGCGACCTCTGGCTCATGCAGGGTGCCGACAACGCCGCCGAGGTGTGTGCTGAGGCGGGGCGCTGAACTGCCCCTGAGACCGTGGCGAACGAGGAGCTTCGGGGCAACTGGGGGTAGGGGTCGCGGCTGCTGGCGCGAATCCATCCGGCGCCCCAGCGGAACTGCGCCTACGCCCTATTCGTCTCTCCACTCCTTCCTCTCGATCAGGATTCGCTTTGCACCGAAGCGACACGTCCCGCTGTAGTCACGCCCACTTGAGCAAGTGACGTAGCACTTCTTGACGGTTTCATATGTGGATCTTCCCAACAACTCATGAAGCTGCGCGATAGTGACATGCACAGTGAAAGCTTCCCCTGGATCAATATCTCTTGGCATGAGTTCATACACACCGGGAACGAAAGCGAAAGTAAAATTTGCGTCGTCACAAGTGAGACCAACGTCCTGAATGACTTCCTTGTAGCGGCCGTCATTCATGACTCGAATGATCCCGTACTCTCCACCATCCGTGCCATTAGCCAGAGAGAAGTCCACCGCCAAATGAGGCCGATCCCTGCGCGCAACCATGACGGAGACTACTAGGCTCACGACGGCAACAGCTGTCGCAACACCTGACGCGAAGACTGTTGCCCAGTCAGAAGCGCTCATCTGACCACTCTCGCTCACTAGCTAACGGCCGAACCCAAGCTGCATCATAGCTGCAGAGAAGGCGTGGCCAAGGGGCTCCCACAACTGTGGCTACCAACCCGTGTAGCGGTTGGCGATGGGGAGGCGGCGGTCGCGGCCGAAGGCGCGGGGGGTGATCTTGACGCCGGGCGGGGACTGGCGGCGCTTGTATTCGTTGCGGTCGACGAGGGCGAGGATGCGGCGGACGGTGGGCTCGTCGAAGCCCATGGCGACGATCTCGGGGCCGCTGCGGTCACCTTCGACGTAGGCCTCGAGGATGGGGTCGAGGATGTCGTAGGGGGGCAGGGAGTCGGCGTCGAACTGGTCGGGGCGGAGTTCGGCGCTGGGGGGCTTGTCGAGCACGGCCTGGGGGATGAGGGGGCGTCCGGCGGCGGTGTTGCGCCAGCGGGCGATGGCATAAGTGAGGGTCTTGGGCACGTCCTTGAGGACGGCGAAGCCGCCGGCCATGTCGCCGTAGAGGGTGGCGTAGCCGGTGGCCATCTCGCTCTTGTTGCCGGTGGTGAGGACGAGCGCTCTGAACTTGTTGGCGAGGCTCATGAGGATGTTGCCGCGCTGGCGTGACTGGAGGTTCTCCTCGGCGAGGCCGGGTTCGGTGCCGGCGAAGGGCTCTTCGAGCATCTCCAGCATGGCGGCGTGGGCGGGCTCGATGGGGATGGTGAGGAGCTCGATACCGAGGTTCCGCGCGAGCTCGTGGGCGTCGCTGCGGCTGTGGTCGCTGGAGTAGCGGCTGGGCATGGAGACGCCGGTGACGTTCTCGGGGCCGAGGGCGTCGACGGCTATGGCGGCGACGACGCTTGAGTCGATGCCGCCGGAGAGGCCGATGTAGGCGCTCGTGAAGCCTGTCTTGGCGAGGTAGTCGCGGGTGCCGAGGACGAGCGCTTCCCAGACCTCCGCCTCGTCGGGGAGGGGGGCGGCCTGGGGGAGGGAGGGCTCGTCGCGGGGGGTGAGGTCGACTGCGAGGCCGAGGTCGACCTGCTCGACTTCCTCGACGGAGTCGCCGTGGCGGAGGGCGGCGCGGCGGCGGGGGTCGTGCAGGCGGCGTTGGGCGGCCTCGTCGAGTTCGACGTCGACGATGACGAGCTCGTCGAGGAACTGGGACCCGGTGGCGATGACCTCGCCGTGGGCGTCGACGACCAAGGAGCCGCCGTCGAACACGAGCTCGTCCTGACCGCCGACGGCGTTGACGTAGGCGATGGCGATGCGGTTGTCGGTGGCGCGGGTGACGAGCATGCGGGCCCGCTCGGCGCCGCGGCCACGGTGGTAGGGGGAGGCGTTGATGTTGACGCAGAGCTCGGCGCCGCCGAGGGCCATGCCGGTGAGGGGCTGTCCCGGGAACCAGATGTCCTCGCAGATGCTGACGCCGAAGGTGAGGTCGCCGGCGCGGTAGACGGGCACGGCGCGTCCGGAGGCGAAGTAGCGCTCCTCGTCGAAGACGCCGTAGTTGGGGAGGCGGCGTTTGTGGTAGGTGTGCGCCCACTGGCCATCGACGAAGACGGCGGCGGCGTTGTAGGGGTCGCCCGCGTGCCAGTCGACGAAGCCGGCGACGGCGATAACGCCGGCGGTCTCGGGGGCGAGGGCGGCGGTGGCTTTCCGGGACTCCTCGCAGAAGGAGCGGCGCAGGACCAGGTCCTCGGGGGGGTAGCCGGTCACGGCGAGTTCGGGGAAGGCGACGATGGCGGCGCCGGCCTCGCGGGCGGCGGCGATGCCGTGGCGGATGCGCTCGCAGTTGCCGTCGATGTCGCCGACGGTGGTGTTGAGCTGGGCGAGGGCGATGCGGCAGGAGCGCATGGAGACAGGATAGCGACTCGGGTCGCAAGGTCCGTTCTTGGTGGACGGCTACAATGCGGGCCATGCGCGACGTACTCGCACTGATATTGGCTGGCGGGCAGGGCGATCGCCTCTCGGTGCTCTCGGAGCAGCGGGCGAAGCCGGCGGTGGTGTTCGGCGGGCAGTACCGGATCGTGGACTTCGCGTTGAGCAACTGCACGGCCAGCGACATCGACCGGGTGGCGGTGCTGACCCAGTACCGGCCACGATCGCTGGTGAACCACATCGCCTCGGGGCGGGCCTGGGGCTACGACACGCCGGACCGGAACATCGAGATCCTGCAGCCGTACCTGGGCCGGGCCGACATGGACTGGTACCAGGGGACTGCGGATGCCGTCTACCAGAACCTCTACCTGATCGCGCAGTCGCGGGCGGAGGAGGTGCTGATCCTCTCGGCGGACCACGTCTACCTGATGTCGTACCGCAACCTGGTGGCTTACCACCGGCGGCAGCAGGCGGACGTGACGATGGGGGTGTACTCGGTGCCGCTGGAGGAGGGCCACCGCTTCGGCGTGCTGGAGCTGGACTCGAGCGGAAGGATGGTGGACTTCCAGGAGAAGCCGGCGGAGCCGAAGTCGACGTGGGTGTCGATGGGCATCTACTGCTTCAACCGGGAGGTGCTGATCGAGGCGCTGCAGGATGACTCAAGCCTCGGAGCAGGCAGCGCCCACGACTTCGGCAAGGACATCGTGCCGCGCATCTTCAAGAACCGCCGGGTGTTCGGGTACCAGTACCTCGACTACTGGCGGGACGTGGGCACGATCGAGGCGTACTGGCAGGCGAACATGGACCTGATCGAGGAACATCCGCCGCTGAACCTGGCGAACCCTGAGGCGCCGCTGCGAACGTCGAGGGTTGCTGAGACACCGGCGCGCTTCGGGCCGAAGGCGGCGCCACACAATGCCCTCATCTCGCCGGGGGCGCAGATCGACGGGATGGTGGAGCGCTCGGTGATCTCGCCGGGGGTGGTGGTGGAGGAGGGGGCGCTGGTGCGCGACTCGATCGTCTGCCACGGCGCCGTGATCCGATCGGGGGCGGTGGTGGACCACGCCATCATCGACAAGGAAGTGCAGGTGGGGAGCGGGGCGACCGTGGGTGTGGGGGACAACTCGGTCGTGAATCGCGCGCGTCCCGACATCGTGAAGAGCGGTATCTCGATCGTGGGGAAGCGGGCGATGATTCCCCCGGGGATGACAGTCGGTCGGAACGTCATCATCGGGCCGGGGGTGGAGGAGGAGTTGGCCGGGCTGGCAGCAGTCGAGTCGGGGGAGACGGTGCTGCCCGAACAGATGCCGCTCCACCTGTTCGTCTAGCGTGCGGCTCTTCAGCGTAGAGGAGGCGCGGGCGCTGCTGCCCCAGGTGCAGCCAGTGCTGGAACGCCTGCGCGACGCGTTCGTGGGGCTGCGGGGGTCGCGGGCGCACGCAGCGGCGCAGCGGCGCGCGTCGATGGCGGACGGCCACCCGTTGCCGCTGCCTTCGCCGACCAGCGGTAAGGACTGGGAACAACACGAGGCGACGCTGCGCGAGTGCGTGGAGTTGCTTGATGGCTGGGGCATTCAGTTGAAAGACCCGGAGCGGGGATTGATCGACTTCCCCCACGAGCGGGACGGGGTGGTGGTGCTTCTCTGCTACGAGCTGAGCGAGACCGAGTTGACGCACTGGCACGCGATCGAGACGGGGTACGCGGGGCGCCGGCCGATCTGACCGCGCGGGCTTACACGCCGCGCCACGGGGATTCCGTACAATCGAAGCATCGACAAGCCAGAGGGGTGAGTCATGACGAGTGCATTCGGAGTACGGGACATCTTCGTCGAAGCGAATGGGCTGCGGCAGCACCTCATCGCGCGCGGATCAGCGACGGCGCCCAGCGTCGTATTGCTGCACAACCTCGTCGGGCAGGCCCGCATGTTTGACCGGGCCGCGACCGACCTCTCGCAGCGGTACCAGGTGTTCGCGCTGGACTTCCGCGGGCGGGGCGAGTCGGCCTGGGGACCACACGACGAGTACACGCAGGACGTGTACGTCTCCGACCTGGAGTCGGTGCGGGAGGCGCTCGGGCTCCAGCGGTTCGCGCTAGTGGGGACGGCGATGGGCGGGGGCGTGGCAATGGCGTACGCGGCAGCGCACCCGGAGCGGGTGAACGTGCTCGTGATGAACGACATCGGTCCGGACGTGGACAGCAGCGGCGTGGGCCGCATCAGCGACCGCTCGGACTCGACGCCGACGGCCTTCCCCGACCTGAAGGCGGTCGTGCAGTACTTCAAGGAGCACTTCCCGGCAGCGGCACGGCTCTCGGACGACCGCGTGGCCGACTACGCGCGCTGGAACGTTCGCCTGAGCGACAGCGGCCTGTACGTGTGGAAGATGGACCCGGCGGCGCGGCACGTGGGCATAGGCGTGCCCGACCAGGATGAGCTGTGGCGGCGATACCGGTCGATCCAGTGTCCAATCCTGGTGCTGCGCGGGGAGCACAGCGACATCCTGAGCCGCGAGACGGCGGCGAAGATGGCGTCGGAGCACCAAAACGCGCGTCTGGTGGAGATAGCCGGCGCGGCCCACCCGCCACTGCTCACGGAGGACGACTCGATAGCGGCGTTGAACGACTTCCTTCCGAGGGCGTAGTCGGCGCGGCGCACATGTTGACCGCTTGGGCACGCGGACCTAGGCTCGACTGACAACTGAATCGAAGAAGCAGCGATCGGGAGGAGTACCCGCTCAAGCGGCCTCACTAGCGAACCGGGGACGGTGGAAGCCCGGGAGGCGCGCAAGCGGCGAATGGGCCCGGGAGTTCCCTCGTTGAAGCCGGAGACGGTGCGTAGGCGGGGGCGGGATAGGCTCCGTTAGCGGCCTCGGGCGTTCCGTCTGGAAACGGACCTGCGCCCGCTGAGCGCTCCGGCAAACGCCGGGGAACGAAGGTGGTACCGCGGGTTTCCCGTCCTTTTGAGGGCGGGTTTTTTTCTGGGCCGGCCGTCACTGTACCGAGCGAAGCGGACAGCGCCGCGAGGGGGGAAGGTGGTGGCAGCGGAGAAGCAGAAGCACGACGAGGAATAAGACCAAAGGAGGTCGGAGATGACGATGACGGAAGCGGGCACGGCGCTGGAAACGCGCATGCGGGAGGCGATCGCGGAGCGTTCGCTGCTGCAGCACCCCTTCTACCAGGCCTGGAGCGCGGGCACACTCGAGGTGGAGCGGCTGCAGGACTACGCGCGCCAGTACTACCACTTCGAGCGGGCCTTCCCGCGCTTCCTGAGCGCGATTCACTCGCGCACGGAGTCGCCGGCGATCCGGCAGCACTTGCTGGACAACCTCTGGGACGAGGAGCACGGCAAGCGCAATCACGCGGCCCTCTGGCTGGAGTTCGCGGCCGCGCTGGGCGTCTCGCGCGGCGAGGTCGAGAGCGCGGAGCCGCATCCCGAGACGACCGCACTCGTCGAGCACTACGCCGACGTGGCGGCGAACGCGCCGGTGGCGGAGGCGCTGGCGGCGCTCTTCGCCTACGAGTCGCAGGCGCCGGCGGTCGCGTGGGAGAAGATCAAGGGCCTCACCGAGCACTACGACCTGCTGCCCCAGCAGTTCGAGTTCTTCTCCGTGCACCTCGTCTCGGACGTGGCGCACGCGGGCGCGGAGCTTTCGGCGATCGAGGAGCTGTGCGAAGAAGACGACGCCGTGGTCACAGCGGCGGAACGGGCGAGCGAGCGGCTGCTGGGGTTCCTGGACGGCTGTTACGGCGCGGCTGCCTAGGGCAAGGCTGCGAAGGAGGATGCAATGAGCGAGCGGAAGCGAATCCTGACCGGCATCCGGCCGACCGGGTCGCTGCACCTGGGCCACTACGCCGGGGCGCTCGAGAACTGGATCCGCCTGCAGCGGGAGTACGACTGCCACTTCCTGATCGCGGACTACCAGGTCTCGGACTACGCGGACGACTTCGAGCGCGTGCGCGAGTCGGTGTGGGAGGTGGCGCTGGATTGGCTGGCCGTGGGCCTCGACCCGGAGGAGAGCTGCTTCGTCATCGAGAGCCTCGTGCCGGAGCACGCCGAGCTGACGACCTGGCTGAGCTGGTTCCTGCCGCTGGGGATGCTTCAGCGCAACCCGACGCTGAAGGCCGAGATGGCGGACTTCGGCAAGAAGTCGGTGCCGGTGGCGTTCTTCACGTATCCGGTGATGCAGGTGGCGAACATCCTGATGCCGCGGGCACACCTGGTGCCCGTGGGCGAGGACCAGCTGCCGCACATCGAGATGACGCGGGAGCTGGCGCGGCGCTTCAACCGGCAGTTCCGCGAGGTGTTCCCCGAGCCGGAGGGGCTCGTGGGGCGCGTCCCGCGGCTGGTCGGAACCGACGGCCAGGCGAAGATGAGCAAGTCGCTGAACAACACCATCCAGCTGAAGGACGACGCGGACACGGTGACGAAGAAGGTGCGGGGCATGTTCACCGACCCCACGCGGCTTCGCGCGACCGACCCGGGCCACGTCGAGGGGAACCCCGTTTTCATGTACCACGACGCGTTCAACCCGGACGTGGACGAGGTGAACGACCTGAAGGAGCGCTACGTCGTCGGGAAAGTGGGCGACGTGGAGGTGAAGCAGAAGCTGACCATCGCTCTGAACAACCTGCTCGACCCGTTCCGGGAGCGGCGCGCCTACTACGAGACGCGTCTGGAGGAGGTGCGGGACGCGCTGGAGTCGGGTACGGCACGGGCGCGGACGGCAGCGCAGGAGACCATGGCGCTGGTCCGGGATGCGCTGGAGATCAACTACCTGACCGGGCCACCGCGGGGGAGTTGACCGTGCTGCACCCAACCCTCGACGAGGTGAAGGCGCTCGCGGCGGCGGGCAGGGGAAACCTGGCGCCGGTCTACCGTGAGGTTGCAGCCGACCTGGAGACGCCCGTCTCGGCGTACCTGAAGGTGCGCGAGGGGCAGTACTCGTTCCTGCTGGAATCGGTGGAGGGGGGCGAGCGGCTGGCGCGCTACTCCTTCATCGGCGCGAACCCGTACCAGGTCATCCGCACGGGGCCGGGGGAGGCGTACGAGGGCGACCCGCTTCTACCGCTGGAGGAGGCGCTCGCCGGGATGAAGGCGGTGGAGTTGCCGGGGCTGCCGCGCCTGACGGGAGGGGCCGTGGGCTACGTGAGCTACGAGGCCGTCCGCCACTTCGAGCCGCGGGTGCCGGCAAACGAGGCCGACCCGGTCGGCATCCCCGAGGCGATGTTCCTGCTGTGCGACTCGATGGTGGTGTTCGACCACGTGCGCCACACGATCCGCGCCGTCGCCCACTGCCGCCTCGACGGCGACATCGAGGCTTCCTACCGGGCCGCCGCGGAGACCATCGACGGGATCGTGGCGCGGCTGAGCAAGCCGCTGGCGCTGCCGGTCGAGGAGGTGGCGGAGGTGGCGCGCGTGAGCGCGAAGGGCGTCTCGAATGTGGGGCGCGAGGGCTACGAGCTGATGGTGGAGCGCATCCGCGAGGACGTGGTCGCGGGCGAGATCATCCAGGCGGTGCCCTCGCAGCGGATCCGGCGGCGGACCTCGGTGCACCCGTTCACGATCTACCGGCAGCTGCGGACGGTGAATCCCTCGCCGTACATGTTCTACCTCGACCTGGACGGCTTCCAGATCGTGGGGGCCTCGCCGGAGATGCTCGTGCGCGTGGAGGACGGGGTCGTGACGACGCACCCGATCGCGGGTACGCGGCCACGGGGGGCGACACCGGAGGAGGACGACGCCCTGGCCGAGGAGTTGCTCGGGGACGAGAAGGAGCGGGCCGAGCACATCATGCTGGTGGACCTGGGGAGGAACGACGTGGGGCGGGTGGCGGAGCCGGGGACGGTGCGCGTGGACCAGTTGATGGAGATCGAACGGTATTCGCACGTGATGCACATCGTCTCGCGCGTCTCCGGGCGGCTGCGGGAGGACCGCACGCCGTACGACGCGTTCCGGTCGGTGTTTCCGGCGGGCACGGTCTCGGGGGCGCCAAAGGTGCGGGCCATGGAGATCATCGCCGAGCTGGAGCAGGAGCGGCGGGGCATCTACGCGGGGGCGGTGGGCTACGCGAGCTTCGCCGGGAGCCTCGACACGTGCATCGCCATCCGCACGATGGTGGTGAAGGACGGAAACGCCTACCTGCAGGCGGGCGGCGGGATCGTGTACGACTCCTCGCCGCCGGCGGAGTACGAGGAGAGCGTGAACAAGATGCTGGCGCTGGAGCGCGCCATCGACCAGGCCGAGCTGGCGGCAGCGGAGCAGTCGCCCGGGCGCGTCGGGGGGTAGGAGATGGTGCAACGGATTCACCTGGCGGCGATCATCGAGCGGGAGGGCGAGCTGCTGCTCGTGCGACGCCTCGGGGAGGAGGCGTGGAGCCTGCCGGGGGGCGATCTGGCGCCCGAACACGAGGACGTGGACGTCGGGATGGCGGCCATCCTCGGGGAGATGGGGATCACCGTGGAGGCCATCGAGGAGGCGTTCCACGAGACGCTGTTCGTCCCTGAGGCGGAGGGGCACACCGTCTACAACCTGTTCGCGACGAGGGCCTGGGAGGGGGAGCCGGCGGCGGCGGACGGGGCCGAACTGGCCTGGTTCGCGCCCGGGGCGCTCGCGCACCTTGAGATGGACGAGCACGTGCGCGCGGGAGTCCTCGCCGCCTTCGGACTGGCCGCCCCGCGGGACGACAGCGCCGCGATCCTGGGGGCACTGCAGCGGGAGATGGGCATGGAATCAGAACCGACGGACGGGCCGTTCGAGTCGCGGCGGCAGGCTGGGCACGACGTGATGCGCACGCTCTCGGGCGGCGGCGACCCCGAAGCGCGGCACGCGGCCATGCGGGCGAGTTCTCCGGAGCTGGCGGACGAGGTGGTCGACTTCGCACTGGGGGAGGTGTGGGGCAGCGACCGGCTGGACCGGCGCACGCGCAGCCTGGAGGTCGTGGCGATGCTGGCGGCGCTCACGGGGCGGCCGAACCAGCTGCGATCGCACATCAACGGGGCGCTCAACCACGGGGCCACGCCCGAGGAAGTCGTGGAGACGCTGCGGATGGTGGCGGTCTACGCCGGGTTCCCGGCGGCGCTCACGGCGTGGCCGGTGATGGAGGAAGTCTTCGCGGAACGGGGCGTTCCGCGACCGGAGCGATCGCCATGAGAGCCGTCTTCTGGGACCTCGACGACACGGTGCTGAACACGCTCCCGGGCCGCATGGTGGCGCTCGCGGGAACGTACGAGGACTGCCTCGGCATTCGACCCGACCCGGAAAAAGTCTGGCGCGAGCACAACGGCCAGACGCTGGAGGCGCTCGCACGGGATCTGCTGGGAGACGCCTGGCTCCGCTTCGCGGAACGGTACCGGGAGCGGTACTACGCGCTCGACGTCCCGATCGAGCCGTTCCCGGGCGTGGTCGAGACGCTCGACGCGCTGCGAGCGGACGGACTCGAGCTGGCGGTCGTGACGTCGAAGATCTCGTGGGGAGCGACGGGGGAGTTGACGCGCACGGGTCTGCTGGACCGCTTCGCGACGGTGGTGGGTCACGACGACTGCGAGCGGCACAAGCCCGAACCGGACCCGATCTTCGTGGCGATGGAGCGACTCTGTCTGGACGAGCCGGAAGCGATCGCCTACGTCGGGGACACGCCCGCGGACGTCAACGCGGCCCGGGCCGCGGGCTGCCACGCGATCGGCGCGGCCTGGGGGTCGCTCGACGCGGAACGGGTGAAGGCGGCGGGACCTGACCTGCTGGCGGAGAGCCCGGCGCAGGTGCTCGACTACGTGCGCCGCGTGGCGGCGGGAGCGACGACGTGACCGGTGCGGCGCTGGCAAAGGAGATCACGCACGTGGCCGCGCGGTTCTACCGCGCCAACGCGATCGACCTCGCGCTCGTGCCGCTGCTGCAGGAGACGGCGCCCTACGCACGGGGCGCGGGCGACGGCTACTTCCTGGTGGTGCTGCTGGGCGAGCCGGGCACTGCCTACCCGCTCGAACTGGGCTCGCCGAGCGCCTTCGACACGGGCTACCTCGCCAAGAAGTTCCGCCTCGACCGACGGGGCTTCGGCTACACGCCCGAGGAGCTGGCGAAAGCCTTGCGCGAGGTGGCGGCGGACCTGAGCGCAGAGGGGAGCCTGGACGGATGACGACGCTCCTGATCGATAACTACGACAGCTTCACCTACAACCTCTACCAGTACCTCTCGGAGTTGGGCGCCGAGGTCGTGGTGCACCGGAACGACCAAGTGACCGTGGAGGAGTGTGAGGCGCTGGCGCCGGAGCGGGTCGTGATCTCGCCCGGGCCGGGGAGGCCCTCGGGGGCGGGCGTCTCGACGGAGCTCGTGCGGCGCTTCGCCGGCAAGGCGCCGGTGCTGGGGGTGTGCCTCGGGCACCAGTGCATCTGTGAGGCGTTCGACGGCGAAATCGTGGGGGCGGGGGAGATCAAGCACGGCAAGACCTCGGCGATCAGCCACGACGGGCAAGGCGTCTTCGCGGGTCTGCCCGACCCGTTCACGGCCGTGCGCTACCACTCGCTCGCGGCAGACCCGCCAAGCCTGCCGAAATCACTGACCGTCTCAGCACGGTCGGAGAGCGGCGTGATCATGGGGCTGCGGCACGAGCGGTATACGGTGGAGGGCGTGCAGTTCCATCCGGAGTCGATCGCGACGGAGCACGGCAAGGCGTTGCTGCAGAACTTCCTCGACATCAGGGGAGGGACGTGGGTGCGATGACGGCGATACAGGCGGCTATCGGCGCGCTGCTGGACCGGGGCGGCATCGAGCCCGGGGAGGCGGCGGCGGCGCTCGAGACGATTATGTCGGGTGAGGCCACGCAGGCGCAGATCGGGGCGTTCCTGGCGGGCATGCGCCAGCACGGCGAGACGCCCGAGGTCGTGGCCGCCTGCTGGGCAGTGATGGAGCGGCACGCGGAGCCGATCGCGGCGGGCAACGTGGTCGACCTGTGCGGCACGGGCGGGGACGGGGCGGACACCTTCAACGTCTCGACGGCGGCGGCGTTCGTGGTGGCGGGGGCGGGGGCGCGCGTGGCCAAGCACGGGAATCGGGCGGCCTCCTCGCGCTGCGGGTCGGCGGACCTGCTGGAGGCATTCGGGGCTCGCATCGACCTGGGGGGCGAGGCGGTGGCGAAGGTGATCGAGCAGTGCGGCTTCGGGTTCCTCTTCGCGCAGCGATTCCACCCGGCGATGCGCCATGTGGGTGGCCCCCGTCGTGAGCTGGGGACACGCACGATCTTCAACGTGCTGGGGCCGATCTCGAACCCGGCGCAACCGCGCGCCCAGCTCACGGGCGTGGGCTCGGCGCAGCTCGGTCCGCTGTTCGCGGAGGCGTTCCGCATCCGCGGGCTGGATCGTGCGGTCGTGGTGCACTCGGCGGACGGGCTGGACGAGATCAGTCCCGCCGCGCCCACACACGCCTGGATTCTCGAAGGGGGCGAGGTGCGGGAGGAGGAGCTGACGCCGGACACCTTCGGGGTGGAGGGGGGTTCGATCGAGGAGGTGGCGGGCGGTGAGGCGGAGGAGAACGTGGAGACGCTGCGGGCGGTACTGGCGGGGCAGGGAGGACCGGTGACGGATTTCGTGACGCTGAATGCGGCGGCGGGGTGCTGGGCGGCGGGGCTGGTCGAGAGCTTCACGGAGGGGGCAGCGCTGGCGCGGGAGTCGATCGCGTCTGGGCGAGCGCGCGAGGTGGCGGAGTCGTACGTGAGGCTGACGCAGGAGGCGCCGTGAGTTCGCAGAGCATCCTCGAGACGATCGTGGCGAAGCGCCGCGAGGACGTGGCCGAGGCGAAGGCCGCGCTTCCCACCGGCGAGCTGCAGCGCGTGGCGAGCGCGGCGCCGGCGCCAATCGACTTCGTCGCACGGCTGGCGGAGGCGCCACCGGCGGTGATCGCCGAGATCAAGCGGGCCTCGCCGAGCAAGGGCGACATCGCGCCGGGGATGGACGCGGCGGAGCAGGCATTGCGCTACGCGCGTGGCGGGGCCGCCGGCATCTCGGTGCTGACAGAGCCGGCGTGGTTCAAGGGAACGCTGGAGGACCTGCGCGGGGCGCGGGAGGCAGTGGAGGAGCTGGGGGCGGGGCGTCCGGGGATGCTGCGCAAGGACTTCCTCATCGATGAGTACCAGTTGTTGGAGGCTCGCGCGCACGGCGCGGACGCGGTTCTCCTGATCGTGGCCTGCCTCGACGACGAGACGCTGGGGCGGCTGCTGGCCTGCTCGCGCGAGCTTGGGATGGAGGCGATGGTGGAGGTGAACAGCGCCGAGGAGATGGCGCGTGCCGGGGCGGTGGGGGCGAGGCTGGTCGGAATCAACAACCGCGACCTGCGCAGCTTCGACGTGGACCTCGGCACAACCGACCGGCTGGCGGGGGGCGCACCCGCGGATGCGCTGCTGGCGGCGCTGAGCGGCATCAGCACGCGGGAGGACGTGGCGCGATTCGAAGGGGTGGGGGCGAAGGCCGTGCTCGTGGGGGAAGCGTTGATGCGGGCGCCGGACCCGGCGGCGATGATCGCGGAGCTTCGGGGACGATGACGCGCGTCAAGATCTGCGGGGTGCGGGACGCGGAGACGGCGCGCGAGGCGGTGAAGGCGGGCGCGGACTTCATCGGGATCATGTTCGCGGAGTCGCGGCGGCAGGTCACACCGCAGGAGTGCTACGAGATCATCGAGGCGGTGCGGGAGACGCGGCGCAGTCCGGAGGTGGCGCGCATCGAGGGGCCGGGGCGGGGCGAGGTGCGGGGGGCGAGCTGGTTTGGGGCCTGGAACGAGGCGATCGACGACGCGCTCGCGCGCTGGCGGCCGCTGATCGTGGGGGTGTTCGCCGACCAGGAGGTCGCGGACGCGAACGAGATCGCGGAGGCGGCGGGGCTGGAGATCATCCAGCTCTCGGGCGAGGAGGACGAGGACTTCGTGCGCAGGGTGCACCCGCCCGTGCTGCGGGCGGTGCACGTGCATCCGCAGACGACCGCGGACGACGTGCTGGAGGCGGCGAGGCCGGGCGTGGCGGCCGGCATCATGCTCGACACGGGCGCGGCGGATGCGCGGGGCGGCACAGGCGCGACGTTCGACTGGGAGGTGGCGGCAGAGGTCGGGCGGCGACTGCCTTTGATGCTGGCGGGCGGGCTCTCGCCCGACAACGTCGCGGAGGCGGTCGCGGCGGTCGAACCGTGGGCCGTGGACGTCTCCAGCGGCGTGGAGACGGACGGCATGAAGGACATCGAGAAGGTGCGCGCGTTTATCCGCGCGGCGAAGGGGACAGGACGATGAGCACGGAGACGAAGAGCGATCTGTCCCCGCGGTTCGGGGAGTTCGGCGGACGCTACATCCCCGAGGTGCTGGTGGCGGCGCACGAGGAGCTGGAGGAGGCGTACAACGCGGCGCGGCGCGACCCCGCCTTCACCGAAGAGCTGGCGGACCTGGGGCGTCACTACGTGGGGCGTCCGACGCCGCTCTACTTTGCGCAGCGGCTGACGGAGGAGGTCGGCGGGGCGCGCCTCTGGCTGAAGCGCGAGGATCTGGCGCACACGGGCGCGCACAAGATCAACAACGCGCTCGGGCAGGCGCTGCTGGCGAAGCGGCTGGAGAAGCCGCGGATCATCGCGGAGACGGGCGCGGGGCAGCACGGCGTGGCGACGGCGACGGTGTGCGCGATGATGGGGCTCGAGTGCGTGGTCTACATGGGCACGGAGGACATCCGGCGGCAGTCGCTCAACGTGTTCCGCATGAAGATCCTGGGGGCGGAAGTCGTGCCCGTGGACTCGGGGAGCCGCACGCTCAAGGACGCGATCAACGAAGCGATGCGGGACTGGGTGACAAACGTCCGGACGACGCACTACCTTATCGGCTCGGCGATCGGGCCGCACCCGTTCCCGACGATGGTGCGCGACTTCCAGTCGGTCATCGGGCGGGAGGCGCGGGCGCAGATGCTGGAGCAGGCGGGGCGGCTGCCGGATGTGGCGGTTGCCTGCGTGGGCGGCGGGAGCAACGCCATCGGGCTGTTCCACCCGTTCCTCGACGACCCGGTGCGGCTGGTGGGCGTGGAGGCAGCGGGCGAGGGGCTGGCCGTTCCCGGACGGAACGCGGCGACGCTGGTGGCGGGCAGTCCGGGCGTGCTGCACGGCACGCGGACGTACCTGCTGCAGGATGAAGCGGGGCAGATCCTCGACACGCACAGCATCTCGGCGGGGCTCGACTATCCCGGCGTGGGCCCGGAGCACTCGTGGCTGAAGGTGACGGAGCGCGCCGAGTACATCGCCGCCGACGACGCGGAGGCGCTCGAAGGGTTCCAGCGGCTGACACTTAGCGAGGGGATCATCCCGGCGCTGGAGCCGTCGCACGCGATCCCGGCGGCGATCCGGCTGGCGGAGGAGATCGGCGAAGGCGGGGACGTGCTCATCGGGCTGAGCGGGCGCGGCGACAAGGACATGCACACGGTCGCCGAGGCGCTGGGCGTCACGCTCTGAGCGTGCAGGCCGCAACGCCGGAGCCGCCCGGGGGAAGCCGCCCGGTCCTGCCGTGGGGCCCGCAGCAGGTCCTGTTCGGGGTGTTGGCGGGGGCGGCGGTGCTGCTCGTGACGAACCTCGCGTTCGTCGGGCTGGTGGTGGCAACGGGGTCGGAATTCCAGACGCGCGATGTCGGCGACGTGTTCGAGAAGGCGGGCGAGATCGCCGCCTATCTGGACGAACGGTTGGCCGCCGCGGCGCGGGGCGAGGAATTGCCCGACCCACCCACGATCCAGGCAGACCAGACCACGATCGCGATCGGGCTTTCGACCACATTGGCCTTCAATGTCGTGATCATCGGGGTCGTGGCGCTGGTCACGCGGCGCAGAGTCGGGGAGCTCTTTCGGCGGCTTGGATTGACAGACTTCCGCGCTCGCGAGCTGTGGCTTCCGGCGCTGGCGGTCGTGGGCAGCTACGCCATGGTCGCGGCGTACGCCGCGATCGTGAACGCGCTCGACATTGAGGCGCTGCAGCCTGAGAGCACGCTGCCGTTCGAGGTCGTGCGAAACCCGGCGACGATCGTCCTGGCGGCGGTGGCCGTGATCGTGGCGGCGCCGCTGGCGGAGGAGGTGTTCTACCGGGGGCTCATCTTCGGGGGGGTGCAGCGGTGGGGGTTTTGGCCGGCGGCGCTGCTCTCGGGAGCGGTCTTCAGTGGAGTGCACCTGGATCCGGGGAGCCTGATTCCATTCTTTATCATCGGCGTGACGCTGGCGTGGCTGTTTTGGCGGCGCGGCAATCTCTGGGAGAGCGTGGCCTTCCACGTGCTGTTTAACGCGGTCAGCTTCTCCCTCCTGCTGGCAACGGAGGCCTAGGAATGTCGGAACGGTTGCGGGCGCGGTTCGCACAGGCGAACGGGGAGGGGCGGGCGGCCTTCGTGGCTTACGTGATGGCGGGCTTCCCCCGTCCCGACCAGACCGTGCCGCTGCTGCTGGGGCTGGAGGCAGGGGGCGCGGACGTGGTCGAGTTGGGGGTGCCGTTCACGGACCCGCTGGCCGACGGGGCGACGGTCCAGCGGGCGAATGAGGTGGCGGTGGCGGCGGGGGTCACGTTCGCGGACTGCCTCGGGATGGTGCGGGAGGCGCGCACGCAGGGACTCACGGTCCCGTTGATCCTGATGGGCTACGACAATCCGCTGCTGGCCTACGGCGAAGAGCGGGCGGCGGCGGACGCGGCGGACGCGGGGGCGGACGGCTTCATCGTGGTGGACCTGCCGCCGGACGAGGCGGGGACCTTCCGGACTGCATGCGCCGACAACGGCGTGAGCTTCGTGCCGCTGATCGCGCCGACCACGGCGGAGGAGCGGATGGGGGAGGTCGCAGCGGTGGCGGACTCGTTCATCTACTGCGTGAGCGTGACGGGCACCACGGGGCAGCGGTCGGAGTTGCCGCCGGGGATTGGAGAGCTGGTGGCGACGATCCGGCGGCACACGGAACTGCCGATCGCGGTCGGATTCGGGGTTTCGACGCGGGAGCAGGTCGCGGAAGTTGGGCGGCTGGCGGAGGGCGTGATCGTGGGCTCTGCTATTATCGCGGCCATCGAAGGGGGGAGCGTCGAGGGTTGCGTCGAACGGGTCCGCTCGTATGTGGAGCGGGTTACGGGTCGCGGTACCGACGGCGTTGAGGGCTCAGCCTAAGGGGGCGCGGGCGGGTGCCCGCGCCGGGCGCTCAGGCTCTCTCCCGGAGGAGGATCTGCACATGCCGGTTCGCGGCATCCGCGGGGCAATCACGGTCGGCGAGAACGCCCGTGAGGAGATTCTCGACGGCACGCGCGAGTTGCTCGAGGCGATGGTCGAGACGAACGGCATCGCCGTTGACGACATCGCGTCGTGCCACTTCACGACATCCCAGGACCTGAACGCCGAGTTTCCGGCGGAAGCAACCCGCAGGCTGGAGGGGTGGAAGTACGTGCCGCTGCTCTGCGGGCACGAGATGAACGTGCCGGGCTCGATGCAGAAGTGCGTGCGCATACTGCTGCACGTGAACACGGACGCCGCGCCGCAGGACATCCAGCACATCTATTTGCGCGACGCCAAGAGGCTGCGGACCGATCTCGCGCCGGCGGACGGAGCAGCCTCGCCCGCGGGAAAGTGAGGCGCCTTCGCGCTTTGCCATAGGCGCGATCCGCGAGAACATGCGACCCGTCGCTCGTCGAGCTGCTGTCGAGCACCCGGCCCCCGAATCAGGGGAGCCGGGGCAGCGGGACGAGCTTGATCGAGGCGCGCGGGCGGGGAGCGACCTACGGGAGGCCATGCTCGAGATCCGGCTTCCGACGTTTGAAGGCCCCCTGGACCTGCTACTCACGCTGATCCAGCGGCAAGACCTCGACATCACCACGGTGTCGCTGGTGGCCGTCGCCAACCAGTATCTGGAAGCCATTCACTCGCATGAGTCGCTGGATGCGCCCGCATTGGCGGAGTTTGTCTCCATCGGAGCGAAGCTGCTGCAACTGAAGTCGCGGGCGCTCCTGCCACAGCGGAACGAGGAGGGGGAGGAGCCGGAGGAGGAGGACGCGGGCGAGGAACTGGTCGCGCTGCTGCTTGAGTACCGGCGCTACCGGGAGGCGGCCGACACGCTGGGTGATCGGGCAACGGCGGGGATGCGGACGTATCCGCGGGGAGCGCCGGCGCCAGAACCGCCACCGGGAAACGCGCTCGACGGGGTCACGCTGGAGGCGCTCTACGCCGTGATGATCGAGGTGCTTGAGCGGCTGCCCGAGGAACCCGAGGGCACGGTCGAGCGCAACGAGGTGAGCCTGGCGGAACGGATCGAGGTGCTCGAGGCGCGGCTGCAGGGGAAGGGGAAGTCGTTCTCGTTCCGGCGCGTGATCGCGTCGTGCACATCGCGCGTCGAGGTGTTGGTGACGTTCGTGGCGCTGCTGGAGCTGCTCAAGCGGGGGGCGTGCGAAGTAGAGCAGTCGCAGGCCTGGGGCGACATCCGCGTGCGGGCGGCGCCTCAGCCGGCCGCACGCGCACGCTGAAGGCGGCGCTGCCGGAGCGCGGCGGCGAGGGTCCAGAGCAGAAGCCCAGCGGCAGCCCCCGCGGCATCGAAGAGCAGATCGGCGGGGTCGGCCTGACGGTAGGGCAAGAAGGACTGGTACCACTCCTGCCCAACGCCCACGAGCAGGGCGGCAATGCCCACAAGGGCAATCAGGGGGACGGCGGGAAGGCGCGGAAGGGCGGCTCGGGAGAAACTGAGCAGGATGAGAACGAAGACGGCGTACTGGACGGCGTGGACGGCGTTCGCTATGGCCCCGCTGGAGGGGTCCTCGGGGCTGGGCGTGCTCGCGAGCGCGATCATGACGCCGAGCCACAGGAGCGCCAGCACAAGCCGGAGGCGCATGTGGCTAGTGTAGCTGGCGGCATCGTGCGAGAGTTGGGGCGAGGGAGCGCATGGACGCCGCCCGCCCGCCTGCCATGACCATGACACTGCCATCGCTGACGCTGGCCCAACTGGAGGCCGCCGCCCCGGCGGGCGGGAGCGCGCTCGTGATGGGCGTGTTCGACGGGGTGCACCGGGGGCATCAGGCGCTGCTTGCGCAGCTGCGGGAGGAGGCGGAGGCGCGTGGCCTCGCGCCCGGGGTCGTGACCCTGCACCCGCATCCAGTAACCGTACTGCGACCCGACATCACGCCGAGCTACCTGACCTCGCTGGAGGACCGGCTGCGGCTGGTCCGGGAGGCGGGCGCCGCGTGGGTGCTGCCGCTGACGTTCACCTCCGAACTCTCGGAAGTGACGGCGGAGGAGTTGGCGGAGGCGTTTCACCGCCACCTCCACATGGGGCTGATGGTGCTGGGACCGGATGCCGCCTTCGGGCGGGGAGCGCCGGCGGACACGCCGGAGCGGATGCGGACGGCGGGGGCGGAGCTGGGCTTCGAGGTGGTGCAGATCGAGCCGCTGCTCGCAGGCGGCGAGCGGTGCAGCTCGACGATGGTGCGACGAGCGCTGGGCGAGGGCGACATGCAAGCCGTGAGCGACCTGCTGGGACGCCCCTACACGCTGGCGGGGCCCGTTGTTCGCGGCTTCGAGCGGGGACGCACGATCGGGTTCCCGACGGCCAACATCTCGGTGGCGGCGGACCGCGCACTGCCCGCGCTGGGCGTGTACGCGACGGTCGCGACGGTCGCGGGGCGCGAACTGCTGGGCGCGACGAACATCGGGCGGCGGCCGACCTTCGACGAGGGGCACATCTCGATCGAGACGCACTTGATCGACTTCGAGGGCGACCTCTACGGTGCGCGCATGGAGATCGCAATCGTGGACCGCGTGCGGCCGGAGCAGGCATTTTCGGGGCCGGAGGAGCTGCGGGCGCAGATCGCCAAGGACGTGCGGCACGTGCGGGAGCTGCTCTCGTGAGCCGCACGATGGCGCCCGTGGACGAGCAGCTCTTCGTGCTCATGAGCGGGGTGGAGTACGGCGACGCGGGGCTGCGGCAAGCGTTCGAGGCGGAGCTGCGCGAGCTCCTGGAGGAGGACCGCCCGCTGCGTGTCTACCTTGGCGTCGACCCGACGGCGACCTCGCTGACGCTGGGACACGCGGTACCACTGCGGAAGCTGCGGCAGTTCCAGGACTTCGGGCACGAGACGGTGTTCCTGATCGGGGACATCACAGCCCTGATCGGCGATCCGTCGGACAAGAACAAGCTTCGCCCGCAGATCGACAGCGAGACGATCCGGGCGAACGAGGCCGCCTATTTCGTCCAGGCCTCAAAGATCCTGGACCAGTCGAAGACAGTCGTGCGGCACAACTCGGAGTGGCTGGGCGAGCTCGACCTTAGTGACCTCATCTCCCTGATGTCGAAGTTCACGGTGGCGGAGATGCTCACGCGGGATAACTTCCGCCAGCGGTACCAGCGGGAGGACGCGGTGTACCTGCACGAGTTCCTCTACGCGCTGTTGCAGGGTTACGACGCGCAGGCGCTGGAGTGCGATGTGCAGGTGGGCGGCACGGAGCAGCTGTTCAACCTGATGGCCGGCCGCAAGATCCAGGAGCACGCCGGACAACGGAAGCACGTGCCCGTGACGATGCCGATCCTGGTGGGGGTCGACGGCGTGATGCGCATGTCGAAGTCCACGGGGAACTTCATCGGGCTGGACGAAGCGCCGGAGGAGCAGTACGGGAAAGCGATGTCGATTCCCGATACGGTGCTGCCAAACTACTTCGAGCTGGCGACGAGCCTCGACCGGGAGGAGGTGGCGGCGACAATCGAGGGGCTGTCGAAGGGCGAGCGCGATCCGCTCGCGGAAAAGAAACGGCTGGCGCGGACGATCGTGACGGAACTGCACGGCGAGGACGCGGGCGCACAGGCGGAGGCGCACTTCGAGCGGACGGTGCAGCGCCGCGAAGTGCCCGAAGAGATGCCCGAGGCGCCGGCGCGCGCGGGTCAGCCGCTGATCGACGTGATCGTGGAGGCGGGGGCGGCGCCGTCGCGGCGAGAAGCGCGGAGGCTCTTCGACCAGGGAGCGGTGACGGTAGACGGCCAGCCCGTGGCCGACGGACGGGAGCCGGCGAGGATTGGCGCGCGAGTGCGGGTGGGGAAGCGGCGCTGGCTCCATATCACAGAAGGGGGAGCGAGTGGGCACGAATGAAGCGGGATTGCTCCGGCAATTTCAGGTAGTTGGCATGACAAGGGTTTACACGAATATGTCACTCCGTGAGCGGGCTAACACGGCTTCCGAATCCCTGCAGAATCTTCACCGGAACGGGGCAATTTCATCTGGCGAAGACGGGCGCATCCGCCTAGGATCAGGTTTCCGCAGCGGGTATTCCGCCTAGGATCAGGTTTCCGCAGCGGGTATGTACGTACCCAACGTGTCCGGGAGGGGGCCTTGGATGGACGCTCGCGTCGCTGAGTTTTTAACGTTCCTGGCCGTCGAGAAAAACGCGTCCGACAACACGATCTCGGCCTACCGGAGTGACCTCGCGCAGTTCGAGAAGAGCATCGCTGGCCAGTCTGGGACGGCCGATTCCTCGTGGGAATCGATCACGGACAAGATGCTGCTCACGTTTGTCGAGGAGTTGCGCGGGAGGAGCTACAAGGCGGCCACGGTAGCGCGCAAGGTGGCGGCGGTGAAGTCGTTCTTCAGCTTCATGGCGTCGGAAGGCATCCTGACGTGCGATCCAACGGAGGATTTGCGCTCGCCCCAGGTGGGGAAGGCGCTTCCGCGGACGTTGACGCTCGAAGAAGTCGACGAGTTGCTGGAACAGCCCGCACGCAAAAGCACGCCCGTGGCGCAGCGCGACAAAGCGATGCTGGAGATGGCGTACGCAACGGGGATGCGGGTAACGGAGTTGGTCTCGCTGGATGTGGCGCATGTGGCCCTGGAGAGCGTCCCGGTGACGGTGCGCGGCATCGGCAAGGGCGACCAGGAGCGGGCGCTGCCGCTCTACCAGCGGGCGGTGGACGAGCTGCGGCAGTACATCTTCCACGTACGGCCGAAGATGGTTCGCAACCGGAACGAGGCGGCGCTCTTTGTGAACCGCCGGGGCGGGCGGCTGACGCGCCAGGGCTTCTGGCTGATCCTGAAGAACTACGCGCGGGCGGCGGGGCTGGACGCGATCACGCCACACACCCTGCGGCACACCTACGCCACGCACATGCTCTCGGGCGGGATGCCGCTGCGGAACGTGCAGGAGGCGCTGGGCCACGCGAGCATCTCGACGACGCAGATCTACACACACTTGACGGACCAGCAGAAGCGCGAGCAGTACGACAAGGCCCATCCGCGGGCGTAGCGCGCCCGGCGGTAGACTGCTGGCATGACACCCCCCCGGGAGCTTCTCGAAGCGATCGCGCGTGACGACGCGGAGGTCGCCCTGCGCGCACTCGACGCGGACGGCAGGCTGACGGCGGGCCTCTTTCCAGAGTTGGAGGAAGGGCGAGGCTTCGAGCAGCCCGCGCTCCACCACTACACCGTGCTGGAGCACAACCTCTCGGCGGTGGGGGCGCTCGAGCGTGCGCTAGGCGAGGGGGTGGAGGGACTGCGGATGCCTGATCCGTCGGAGGAGATTTCGCGCTCGGAGTGGCTGCGGCGAGAGATCGACGGGCGCCCGCTGCTGCACCTCCTGCGTCTGGCTTGCCTGGTCCACGACATCGCCAAACCGCGGACGGCCGTGATGCGGGAGGGGCGGCTGCGTTTCCCGCGGCACGGGCCAGCGGGGGCGGAGCTGCTGGAGGGGCGGCTGGCGGCGCTCGGCTTCGAGCAGGCGAGCATCGCGTTCGTCACGACGATGGTGCGCCACCACCTGCGACCGGGGGAGTTCGCACGCTCGTGGCCACCGACGGACCGCGCCCTGCGGCGGTTCGAGCGGGACGTGGAGGGACAGACGCTGCCGCTGATGCTGCTGCAACTGGCGGACGGCATGGCGACACGCGGGCCGGCGTACCAGCGCGAGCACTTCGAGCGGCACATCGCCTTCCTGGGACACATCGTGAGGCGCACCGCGGAGGCGCTACGCGAGGAGGAGCCGGCGCTCGTGGATGGCGACGAACTGATGCGGGAGCTGGGGCTGCCAAGTGGACCGCTTCTGGGGGCTGTCCTAACATCGGTGCGCGAGGCTCAACTGGCCGGCGAGGTGGACGATCGCGCGACCGCTCTCGCGCTGGCCCGTCAATCCCTCGAACGCATGGCCACCGAAGGCTAGGTCCGGAGAGTACTGCCATGGCCGTGATGTTCAGCGTCATTTTCTACACCGTGCTCGCCGTGGCGGCGTTCTACTTCATCCTGCTGCAGCCAGTGCTGAAACAGCAGCGCCAGCGCAAGAAGGCCGTCCGCGAGCTGCAGATCGGCGACGAGGTTGTGACGACGGGCGGGATCATCGCTGAAGTGAAGGATGTGCAGACGCCGGCCGATGGGCCGACGGAGCTGATCCTGGAGATCGCGCCGGGCATCCGCGTGCGTGCGATGACGGAGGCGGTCGAGCGGCGGCTGACGACCCTGGAGGCCGCGTCCGAGGACGCGCTCGAGACGGTGGCGGCGGGCAGCGGCGAGGCCGGCGACGCGAATGCGTAGCCCCGTTACCGTCGGGGTGTTCCTCGCGATTCTCGTGGGGAGCGTCTTCTGCCTCCTTGTCGTCTGGCCGAGCGCGCCGAGCCGCTACCTGCCCGGAGACTTCTGGCCCGAGGGCAACGGCTTCAGCATCGGCAACTACGAGCGCAAGACGATGCGGCTGGGGCTGGACCTGCAGGGCGGCGCACACCTCGTGCTGCAGGCGGAACCGCCAGCGGGCTACGAGGGAAACCTGATCGAGTCGCTGGAGGTCGCCAAAGAGGTGATCGAGCGGCGCGTGGACGCGTTCGGCGTGGTGGAACCGGAGATCCAGATCGCGAGCGGCAACCGGCTGGACGTGCAGGTGCCGGGAATCAGCCTTCCCGACGCGGAGCGGCTCATCGGGCGGACAGCCTCGCTCCAGTACTTCGTCTACGACGACGAATCGCGGCTTGTGCCAGCGACGGGCGTGATCGACGGCGTCGAGATCCAGATGACGGGCCAGCACCTGAAGAGCAACACCTACGCGCAGCGAATAGGCACGACCGTCTCCGTGAACTTCGAGACAACGGGGGTCGGCAGCGAGCTGGTCCGCCAGATCACGACGCGCGCACTTCAGTACCAGCGAGGCGACCCGCAGCGCCGCATCCTGATCTACCTGGACGACAACCAGATCTCGGACGCCGAGGTTCAGGGCGTGATCGAGGACCAGGGGTCGATTACGGGGCTGCGCAGCTTCACGGAAGCGAACGACCTCTCAAGGCAGCTAAACGCGGGCGCCTTGCCGGTGCCCCTGCGCACGATCCAGGCGAACGAGGTGAGCGCCTCACTCGGCGACGACTCGGTGAAGGCCTCGGTGAACGCGGCCGAGATCGGGCTGCTGGCGGTGCTGGCGTTCATGATCCTGTACTACCGCTTCCCGGGGCTGCTGGCGGCCGGCGCGCTGATCGTCTACGCGCTGATCACGCTGACGGTGTTCAAGATGTGGCCGGTGACGCTGACGCTCTCGGGAATCGCGGCCTTCATCCTCTCGGTGGGCATGGCGGTCGACGCGAACATCCTCATCTTCGAACGGATGAAGGAGGAGTTGCGCCGGGGCAGGCCGCTGGGGACGGCGATCGAGACGGGCTTCCGGCGCGCGTGGCCCTCGATCCGGGACTCGAACATCGCCACGTTCATCACATGCGCGATCCTGTTCTGGTTCGGCGATCAGTTCGGCGCTTCGTTCGTGCGGGGGTTCGCGATCACGCTGGCGATCGGCGTCGCCGTGAGCATGTTCTCGGCGATCGTGGTGACACGGACATTCCTGCGGATGTTGGTGGGCACGCGCATCGCGCACTCGCGCTGGCTGTTCAACGCCGGGCCTGTCTCATCGGGTACAGACGGCGACGAGGGCAAGGGACAGGCAGCGCCGTCCGCGCCACGCTCGACGTTCATCGCGTTCGCGCGGCGGCGTTGGGTAACGCTGGGGCTCTCGCTGGTGGTGTTCGTGGCGGCGGCGGTCACGCTGCTGGTGCCGCCAGCGCTGCGGGCGGGAATCGAGTTCACGGGCGGTTCGACCTTCACGCTGGCGTTCGGGCAGGAAGAGGTGGCCGAGGCTGCGGAGGGGGAGGAGGGGACGGCGGCAGCCGAGCCGGCGGTCGTGGTGGAGGCCGAGGAGCTGCGAGAGGCGCTGAGCCGCCTCGGACACGAGGAAGCCAAGGTCCAGAGGGCGGGGTTCAACACGTTCCTGGTGCGGACGGTGGAGCTGGAGGGGGCGCCGCCTGTCTCGGCGGCGGAGGGGCCGGTGCCGCCCGGTGAGATCGACGAGATCATCAAGGCGCTGGAGGAGGAGTTCGGGCCCGTGCAGCGGCTCGACTTCGCGACGGTCTCGGGGACTGTCTCGACGGAGATCGCGCGGGACGCGACGCTCGCAGTGGTAGCGGCGGCGTTGGCGATCCTGATCTACGTGGCGTTCGCGTTCCGGCGGCAGCGGAGCGCCTGGCGTTACGGACTCTGCGCCGTGATCGCGCTCGTGCACGACTCGGTGGTGGTGCTGGGGCTGTTCTCGCTGCTGGCCAAGGTGGCGGGGACCGAGGTGGACACGGCCTTCATCGTTGCCATCTTGACGGTGATCGGTTTCTCCGTGCACGACACGATCGTGGTGTTCGACCGGATACGGGAGGTGACCTCGCGAGACGCGTTCGTGCCGTTCGCGGAGGCGGTGAACGTGAGCCTGACGGAGACGCTGGTGCGCTCGGTCAACACGTCGTTCGTGACGGTGTTGACGATCATCGCGATGTTCCTCATCGGCGGCGTGACGATCCAGAACTTCCTGCTGGTGCTGCTGGTGGGTGTGATCGCGGGAACATACAGCAGCATCTTCGTGGCGGCGCAGGTGTTGGTGGCGTGGGAGCACAACGACATCGGGCGGTTCTTCCGGCGGATCACGTCGCGGGGTGAGGCGCAGGCCGCGACCTCGGACGGCTAGGAACGCAGGTGACCGAAGGCACGGAGAACACCGGCGATCAGGCGCGCCTGATGTCGGGCGTGGACTTCGGCAGAACAGCTTCGGACTACGCCACCCATCGCGCAGGACTGCCGGATCGCTTCTACGACCTGCTGGAGGCGCACGGCGTGCGGATCAGCGGCAGCCACGCCGTCGACCTGGGCACGGGAACGGGCGCGGTGGGGCGCAGCCTCGCGCGGCGAGGCGCGACGGTCACGGGGGTGGACCCGTCCGAGGCGATGGCGGAGCAGGCACGGTCGCTGGACGCGGGGGCGGGCGTGACCGTTCGTTACGTGCAGGCGACGGCTGAGGAAACGGGGCTGCCGGCGGGACAGGCCGACCTCGTGATCGCGGGGCAGGCGTGGTGGTGGTTCGACCGGCCTCGGGCGATCACGGAAGCGCGGCGGTTACTGAAGGGGGGCGGGCATCTCGTCATCTGCTCGCTCGACTGGCTCCCGCTTCCGGGCAGCATCCCCGAGGCGACGGAGGCGTTGATCCTCGCGGCGAATCCGGCATGGACGCTGGCGGGCGGCATGGGGCAGCATCCCAACTGGCTGGATGAGCTGCGCGCGGCGGGGTTCGCCGACTGCGCCGTGTTCGAGTTCGACGAGACGGCGCCATACAGCCACGAGGCGTGGCGTGGCCGCATACGGGCGAGCGCGGGCGTGGCGGCGACGCTCAGCGAGGAGGAGGTGGCGCGCTTCGACGAGGCGCACGCGCGGATGCTGGCGGAGCGCTTCCCCCACGAACCGATGGCGGTCCCGCATCACGTCTACGCAGCGCTGGGGCGGGCGTAGGCGGGGATCCGCCTTCAGGCGGAGCGCTCTACGGCTGGTCCGGCTGGGGGAAGGACTCCCGCTTCGGAGCGCCGAAAAGGGCGGCGGCGGGGCTCGCTTCCTCGCGCTCGGGCAGGCCGAGGCGAGCGCGCAGGGAGCTGCGGGCGGAGTCGTCGTTGGTGGCCTCGGGGGTCTGGACGACGACGGGCATGGGCAGGGCGTGGCCGAAGACGAGCGCCTGGCGCTTGCTCTCGAGGGCGGCGATGACCTGGCGCAGCCCGCTCCTGCCGGAGACGCCGCCGATGAGGGCCTCGACGTCGTTGTCGCTATCGAGCTGGAGGGTGAACTTGGTGCCGATCTGGGAGAGCACCTCGGGATCGATCTGGCTGGGGCGCTGGTCGATGACGAGCAGGGTGACGTTGTACTTGCGCAACTCGCGGGCGATCTGGCCGAAGATGCTCTGGCCCGCGAGGGAGCGGTCGACGAACTTGTGGGCCTCCTCGATGACGATGACGAGGCGGTTGGGGGGCGCTTCGCGCTCCTGGGAGCGCTCGGTGCGGTCGCGGTACTGCTCCCAGATGCGGCGGGAGAGCATGTTCGCCACGAGCATGTAGCTGGTGAGGTCGTTGCCGAAGCGGCCGAACTGGACCACGACGCTCTTGCCGCCCTGCAGGGAGCTGACGATGTGCTTGATGACGTTGCCGAACTGGGCGCCATCGGTGCGGACGAATTCGCGGCGGGTGAGCCGCTCCATGCGGCGGCGGAGGCCTTCGAGCGAGCCGGGGTAGCCGATCTGGGCGGCAGCCTGGGACCAGTTCACATCGCCCTCGGGAGGCTCCCGCCGCCAGAGCTTGCTGATGACCTCGGCGGAGGGCTCGTCGGCGAGGATCTCGTCGATCCAGCCGGGGCCGAAGCGGCGGCGGCAGGCGTTGGCGGCGTCGATGGCCAGGTCCGAGAGGTCGAGCGTCTCGCGCAGGGCTTCGAGGTCATCAGGCTCGATGTCGCGCGTGCCGATGAGGATCTGGCCGTCGGAGCGGGCGGGGCGGTTCTCGAGCGTGTAGAGCTCGACATCGGTCTGGTGGCGCTGCTTGAGGGAGCGCAGCTTGCTGGTGGTGGGGCCCTGGAACTTCATCTCCCAGCCGTAGTCGTTGTGCATGTCGAAGACGAGGGCGACGGTGCGCTCGCTGTTGGTGGGGGCGGCGGTGGAGCGCGTGAGCATGGCGTCGAGAAGGTGCAGGACGAGCACGCTCTTGCCGGTGCCGCTCTTGCCAAAGACGCCGGCGGAACGCTCGAAGAGGCGCTCGAAGTCGACGCCGACCTGGAGGTCGTCCATGCCGAGGGGAGCGCCGACGGGGATGGCGGGGCGGCCATCGGTGGAGAAGGCGCGGTCGAGGGTGGCCTGATCGGCGGGGAGGACGGCGGCGAAGTGGTTGGGCAGGCGGCGGGCGCGGGCGGGCTCCTCGCCGTTGTCGGGGAGCTCGAGGTAGGGGTCGACGGCGAGGGCGGTGTAGACGCCGGTGTCCTGCAGCACCTCGCGCAGGAGGGAGGACTCGCCCTCCCCCGGGGGCCAGACAGTCGTGCCGGAATCGACGGACTTGAGCGTGATATCGGTGACCATGCCGAGGAGGCTGAGGCGACCTTCTTCGATCTCGGTCATGGCGTACTGGCCGAGCTGGGCCGTCTGGCCGGCATCAAGGCGCACCTCAAGGCCCTTCGTGAGGGAGCCCCCGACGACAACGCCGAGGGGGCGGGCGGGTTCTGGCTGCTTCTCGCTCATGGTTCGACCGCCCTGAGGATACTGGTCAGGCGCGAGGGCTCGGCCTTGAGGAGGCGCGCGAGTTCCTTGCCCGCGGCGACGAGGAAGGGCCGGGCGCCGGGACCGGCAGCGCGGGCGACCTCACGGATGGCGGCCGCGACGACGGCATCATCGGCGGCGGGGTTGGCGAGGAGGGGGACGAGGAAGCGGCCATCGTCGGCGACGCGGACTTTCTCCTCGTCATCGGCGGCATGGACCTCGGCGAGGAGGGGCGGGGGCATGGGGGGCAGCATGGAACGGGCGACCTCGCGCTCGATGTGGCCGCAGATGGCGACCTCAAGGGTGGTGCGGAGAAGCAGCTCGATCTCTGGATTACTGGCCATGACGGCGGCGGCGCTCTGGCCGGGGTCGCCACGGGGAGCGAGGGGGCGGGAGGGGTCGTCGGGGCCGCTTTCGCTGCCGGTCACGACGCCGAACGTACGGTAGCGGCCCTCACGCACCACGAGCATCTGGCCGAGGGCGAAGGGCTCGCTGGTGTAGCGCGCGTAGGCGCAATCGAAGGCGCGCACGCTGGCGGCAACGATGCGGCAGGTCTCGCTCAAACCGACCTCCTCCGCTTGCTCTGCTGCTTGCCGGCGACGGGCGCGCGGATGCCGGCATCGCCCGCGAGGCGGGCCAGCAGTCGCTCGAACTGCTCGCGGTCGCCGGCGGAGATGACGGCCTGCTCGTGCGCTTCCTGGAGGGCTCGGGGGTAGCCCTCGCAGCGCTGGCACTGGTCGACGATGGTGGCGTGGAGGCGGTCGATCTGCGGGGCGGCAGCGGCCCAGGCGGGGAGCTCGACGCGGGCGATGTCATCGCCGACGCGCAGGTAGAAGAGGGCGACCTCGTGGCCGGGCAGTAGCTCCTCGACGCGGCCCGGGCGGCTGCTGTGGGACTGGAAGAGGGCGCTGCGCTCGCCCGGGGCGAGGAGGCCGCGAAACACGTCGCCGTCGGTGAGGGGTGGCGCGTTGGGAGGCGGCGGGGCGAGCACGTCGAGGCTGGCGACAACCTCGCGGGCGGCGGAGGCGGAGATGTAGGCGCCGACGCTGAGAGGTTCGCCGCAGGCTTGCAGCCGTTCGAGTGCCTTGATGGTGCGGTCGCGGTAGGGGGCGAGGGCTTCGTCGGAGGCCTGGCGGGTGTGCAGATCCCAGGGGAGGAGGGTGCCGTCGAGGAGCAGGACGGCAGGGCCGGCCTCGGAGGCGGGAACGGCCAGGTCGACGCCGCGCTCAAGTTCGCGCACATCGCGGAGGAGGCGGGTGGCGAGTCCGCGGGGGGCCTGTCGCATTTGCGGGGCGCCGTCGAGGAGGTCGCTGTCGAGGCCGACCTCGGCGATGGCATCGAGCGCGGGTTCGAGGGCGACGCCGTAGGGAAGGACCGCGTGGCCGATGTTGATGGCGTAGGCGCGAACGGTGGAGAAGCGGTCGGGGGTGATGGAGGAGCCATCGGCAGCGACGACGGTCACGGGGCCGGGGCCGGGCGGGGGGAAGGTGGCGGCGGGGTCTTCCGCCTCGGCAAGGGCGTAGGGGATGGCCTGGCCGGCAAGGGCGCGCTCGATGCGAGCGCGAGCGTCGTCCGGGTCGTTGCTCCAGTCGCGGAGGGCGACGCGGGCGCCTTCGATGGCGGCGGCGGCAGCGGCGCGCGTCTCCTCGTGGCGAGCGATGAGCGCGGGCAGTTCAGCGGCGACGGTGTCCATGCGCAGCGTCACCGGCGGGACTCCAGGGGGGAGCGGAGGACACGGACATCGCCGGTGCGGCGGGTGACATGGGTCGCATCGAGGTGTTCGAGGATGGCCTGGGCGTACTTGCGGCTGGTATCGAAGAGGTCGCGGACTTCGGCGAGGCTAATGGAGCCGTTCGCCTCGATGTGCTCGCGGATGCGCGCCACGAGTCCGGCGAAAACGTCCGCCTCGAAGACGACGCCGGAGCCGGTGTCTTCGACGAGGCCCTCACCGGCGAGGTAGGCAAGAAGGTCGGGAGGCGGGAGGGACTCGGTGGGGGGGCTCGCGCCGCCCGCCTTGAGGGAGGCGACGAACGTCGCGGCCTGTTCCTGCTGGGCGCTGGTGAGCGTGACGGCGTAGCCGGGCGGGTGGAACCCGCCTCCGGGGCGTTGGATGAGGTTGCCAGCAGCCACGCTCGCACCTGCAACGAAGTCGAAGAGCTGGGGTTCGAGAGCGAGCCGGCTGCGCAGGAGCTCGCGGGGAGCGGAGGGACGGAGGGGATGGTCGGCCAGGTAGGCGCGCACCGCTTCGAGGAGGCGGGCGGAGGAGGCGGCGAGCCAGGGGCGGCCGGCGAGGAGGGGTCCGTGCTCGAGGGCGCGGCCCGCGGCGACGAGTTCGGCGGCGGCGGCGGCGGCCTCGTCGGGCTGGAGGCCGAGGGCGGCGGCGAGGGCGGAGCGGGGCTGGGGGCCGCCGGCGAGGAGGTCGGCAAGACGCTCGGCGGGGGGCGCTTCGAGCTGACGGTCGAGAGCCTCCAGCGTGGGGAGGTGATTGCGGCGGTGGCGGCGGGGATTGACGGCGGCGATGGGGCCACCGGCGACGGTCTCGTTGGGGGTGCGCACGATGCAGCTGTCGTGGGGCAGGACGGCCACCGAGGACTCGAGCACGAGCTGCGCCCAGGCGGTCTCGCCGGGGGCGAGCTCGTCCCGATCGAGGAAGCGGACCCTGGCCTCGGATTCGGTAGTGGCGGAGAAGAACGTGACACCGGCATCGTGGGCGAGGGGATGGGAGAGGAGTTCGGTGGCCTTGAGGCGCACGTCGAGGGCGTAGGCGGGCTTCAGCACGTCCCGCGCGGCGAGCACCATGCCGCGGCTCAACTGCTCGGTGCGGATACCGCTGACGTTGACGGCAGCGCGCGTGCCGGGGGCGAGTCGCTCGACCTTCTCGCCGTGGCGCTGAAGGCCGCGAATACGACCGCGCAGGCCGCCGGGCTGGACCTCCACTTCCTGGCCGACTTCGAGGCTGCCGTCGAGGAGGGTGCCGGTGACGACCGCGCCGAAGCCACGGATGGTGAAGGCGCGATCAATGGGAAGGCGCGGCCGTCCGAGGTCGCGCTTCGCGGGGGTGGCGTCGAGGGCGCGGTCGAGGATGGCGACGAGATCGTCGAGGCCGGCGCCGGTGGTGGCGGAGGTACGCACGATGGGCGCGCCTTCAAGACGCGAGCCGATGAGCGCCTCGGCTACCTCCTCCTCAACGAGGTCGACGTACTCCTCTTCGGCGAGGTCGCACTTGGTGATGGCGACGAGGCCGGCGGGAACATCGAGGAGATCGAGGATGGCGAGGTGTTCGCGGGTCTGGGGCATGGGGCCCTCGTCGGCGGCGACAACGAGGAGGGCGAGGTCGACGCCACCGGCGCCGGCGAGCATGTTCTTGATGAAGCGTTCGTGGCCGGGGACATCGATGATGCTTATGTCGCGACCCGAGGGGAGCGCAAGCCAGGCGAACCCGAGGTCGATCGTAAGGCCGCGTTCCTTCTCCTCACGGAGACGGTCGGGGTCGATGTTCGTGAGGGCGCGGACGAGGGCGCTCTTTCCGTGGTCGACGTGACCAGCGGTGCCAACGACGTACATGCGTGTCGGCGATTATGCCACGCCCGGAGCGCCGCTTCGCAGGGTGGAAGGGGCTTCGGCGGGGCGTTGCTGGAGGTGCAGCATCACCTGCACCGCCACTTCGTTGTGGAGGAGGCGGCCACGGGGCGAAAGGCGCAGCCGTCCGCCGGAGTGTTCGAGCAGGCCGGCGGCAAGGCAGATGTCGAGGGGCGGTCCGGCGGCGGCCTCGAGCGACTCCCCGAAGCAATCGCCGAACTCAGCAGGGGCGAAGCCCTCGACGAGGCGGAGACGGAGGGCGAGCCAATCGGACATGGAGGTAGCGGTGTCGGGGCGGACGGCGCTGGCGATGGCGCGTCCCGAGCGCCGCACCTCGTCGATGTAGGCGCGGGGGTGGGCGACGTTCTCGAAGCGCTCGCCATCGAGGAAGCCGTGGGCGCCGGCGCCGATGCCGAGGTAATCGCCCCAGGTCCAGTAGACGCGGTTGTGGCGGCTCTCGTGGCCGGGTCGGGCCCAGTTGGAGAGCTCGTAGGCGCGATAGCCGGCGCCATCGAGGCGGGCAGCGGCGGCTTCGTACATTTCCGCGACTGCATCGGAGTCGAGGGGGGTGACGTCTCCGCGCTCCACGCGGCTCGCGAGGGGCGTGGCAGGTTCTACGGTGAGGGCATAAAGCGAGAGGTGGTCAGGAGCCAGGTCGAGGGCGCGATCGAGGATCGCGTCCCAGGCGGGAGGCGTCTGACCGGGAAGGCCGTACATCAGGTCGAGATTGACGCTGGGGATGCCGGCCTCGCGGGCGAGGTGGAGGGAGGCGGCGGTCGCTTCGGGGGTGTGGACGCGGTCGAGGAAGGCGAGCTCGGTCGCGTCGAAGCTCTGCGCGCCGAAGGAGATGCGATTGACACCGGCGAGGGCGAGCGCGCGGAGGGCGGGGCCGGAGGTGGTGCCGGGGTTGGCCTCGAGGCTGACCTCAGCGTCCGGGGAGAGGGGGGCGACGGCGCCGACGGCCTCGATGATGGCGGCGAGCGACTCGGAGGGCATCTCGCCAGGGGTGCCCCCGCCGAAGGCGATGGACGTGACCGTGCGGCCGGCGATTGCGGGCGCCCACGCCGCGATCTCGGCGATCACGGCGGCGGCGTATCCGTCCTTCACGGCGTCCATGCCGGCGTAGGTGTTGAAGTCGCAGTAGCCGCAGACGCGCACGCAGAACGGGATGTGGATGTAGACGGCGAGCGGACTCGAGGGGCTCATGGGGAAGCGGCGAGCGCGGCGCGTGTCTCTTCGACCTGATTGGTGGTGATGGCGTCGACGCCCCAGGCAGCGAGGTCGCGGGCGCGTTCGCCGTCATCAACGGTCCAGGCGACGACGGCGAGGCCCGCATCGTGGAAGTCGGCGACGACACGCTGGTCGAGGAGCGAGTGGCGGCAGGAGACTCCGGCAGGGAGGAAGTCGTGGTGCAGGACCGAGCGGAAGAGGTCGAACTGGGCGTACGTATCGATCGAGTAGTACAGGTCGAGCTGCGGACAGGAGACCTTGACCTCGCGGAGGAGGGGCCAATTCTGGGAGGTGGCGAGGACCTGGACCCCCTGGCCTGAGCGGGAGAGGGCCTGACGGAGGAGAGGGGGCGCCGCGCCGACGCCGTTCTTGAGGTCAAGGACGACCCCGGCGCGGTCGTGGCAAGCGAGCAGCAGGTCGTCAAGGTGGTAGGTGGGATGGGGCTCGGGGGTGAGGTACCAGCGCTCGTAGAGGATGGGCAGGGGACCGGGGAGGCGGCGCTCGTGGCGAGCCTCAAGCTGTCCGCGACGAACCCAGAGGTCAACCTCGATGAACGTGGCGCGGGCTGCGAGCGAGTGGCGGGTACGGGCAGCGCTGTTGCCGCCGCCGTGGGCGATCAGCGCGGGGCGAGAGGGGGCGGCGGGGAAGGGGGAGTGGCGGCGGCCGCCGGGAGCGCTCAAGACTTCGGGGCGGTCGGCTGGCCTCGGGCGGGGTGGCGGGGCGAGACGGCGACCGCTCCCGTGGATATCTCCCGCAGGAGCTCGTCGTTGACGAGGCGATAGCCGTTCGGTGCGGACTCAATGGCGCCGAGCGTGACGAAGCGGCTGAGGAGGGCGGTGACAGTCTCGCGGCTGGTGCCAATGGTCTGGCCGAGCTCCTCATGGGTGAGACCAAGGCGCAGATCCTCGCCCTGGACGCGGTCGAGAAGGGCATCGGCGAGGCGTCCGGAGACGGGCTTGGAGACGAGGCTCATAAGCGTGCGCTGCGCACCCACGAGGCGGCGCGCCATCATCTCCGCCATGGTGAAGGCCAGACTGGGCGAGTGCTGCACGAGGTAGAAAAAGTCGTCCCAGCAGATGGTGACGACGACGGTCTCGTCGAGGGCACGGGCATAGATGGTGTGGTCTTCGCCTTCAAGGATGGCCGTGTCGCCAACGAGGTCGCCCTTGCCGGCGATGTCGATGATGACCTCCTTCCCGTTGTCGGAGATGTGATAGAGCTTGACCCGCCCCTTGAGCAGGAGGAAGACGCGATCGGGGGGTTCGCCGGCTGCGAAGAGGAGCTGACGGGCCTCGAAGCGGCGCTCGGTGAGGAGCGGGATCAGGCGGTCCATCTCGGCGTCCGTAAGGACGTTCATGACCTTGGAGATGCGTCGCAGGGAACGGGCGATGCGCAGGTAGGCATCCATCTGTATCTGCCGGCGAAGGGTAGGCTTGCGGTCGGAAGGCGCGCAGGGCAGAGCACTGGTCATGAACTCCCCCTCTCCCTTCCAAGCCGCGATCGGATGGTGTCGAGTACACGTAGCGCCCGAGGACTCAAGTCTGGGTCACCGCTGCCAACGTACCGTTCGAGATCAGCCAAGGCAAGCGCTTCCTCACCCTGCTGGTAGTAGAGGAGGCCGCGCTCCAGGTAGAGAGCGGCGTTCCAGGGTTCGAGTCGCAAGCGGAAGCCCAGGGCAGCGACCCAGCGGGCGGTGTCTCCCAGGCCCTGATAGGCCACGCAGAGGTTAACGAGCATGCGCTGCAGAATCTGGCGGCGGGTGACGGCGGCAAGGAGGGAATCGATGCTGGGGAATATCGAGGTGCGGCCCTCGAGTCGTCCGAGGAGATCCTCACGCGTGGGCTGCTCCCCGGCATTGAAGGGATCGACGAAGAAGCCGTCATCGCCCCCACAGCGCACGAGGAAGTGCCCGGGGAAGCCGACCCCGTCGCACTGGAGGCCGACACGCTGGGCAATCTCGAGGAAGACGAGGGAGAGCGTGATGGGGATGCCAAGGCGGCGCTCGATGACGCGGTCGATGTAGCTGTTCTCAGGGTCGGTGTAGTGCTCGCGATTACCCCGAAAGCCGAGGGCCTCGAACAGCTCGTCCGTGATGGCGGCGACCAACTCCTCGGGCCGGGGGCGTTCGCCACCACGTCCGCGAACGGTCTCGGCGATGAGATCGAGTTGGCGGGCGAGAGCAGGGGCGTCGATCTCGTCGCGCCCGAGGCGGGCGATCGCGACCGCGCCGCCGAAGAGGTCGACCTCTTGGTCGCGGCCAACGACCGCCTGCGCAAAATCGCCTTCGGAGGTACTTGCCAACGCCCCCTCAGGATAGCCACGCGGGGGGCAAGGAGCCAGCGATCGGGCGGCGGCGCGGGGCTCACAGGGGGGAGCGCCGTTAGAGTCGGGGGGATGCGCTTGTGGCAGGCGATGCGCTCGTGGCTGCGGGGAGCGCCACACGCGCTGGGATTGAGCATCTTCTCCGCGCAGGTGGCGCTGGGGATCGTGATCTTCGCGCTCTTCCAGGAATTCGTCCCGAACAACCTTGGCGCCAGCGACGGGTTCGGGGGGTATCTGCTGGCGTTGTACGGGGGCGCGCGCTTCCTCTCGGAGACACCCGCGGGAGCGATCAGCGACCGCATCGAGCGGAAGTACGCACTGCTGCTGGGGTTCGCGCTGATGATCCCGCCGCTGGCCCTGATGGGGTTCCTGCAGCAGGAGTGGGCCTACCTCGGATTCGCGGCGCTGCTGGGCGTCTCCACGGCGTTCATCTGGCCGGCGACGTACGCGATCGCGGCGGACCTGTACCCGCCGGTGGAGCGGGGCAAGGTGGTGGGCTTCCTGAACGTGGGCCAGCTGCTGGGGTTTGGCCTGGGCGCGTTGGTCGGGGCGCTACTCGTTGAGACGGCGCCGAACTCCCTGTTCATCATCGCGGTGGTGGCGGTGGTGGGGGCGCTCATCATCGGGCAAACAGGGGTGCCCTCGTACCGGCGGGAACTGGGGGCGCTGCACGAGCAGCGGCCACCGCTGCGAAGTGTTGTTTCAAAGCAGATGGTGTTCCTGAGCGTGCTCATCCTCTCGGCAACGGTCGGGGTCAGTTCGCTGGTACCGGCGGTCCGGCCCTACGGCGACGACGTGCTCAACATCTCGTTCGCGCAACTGACGGTGTTCCTCATTCCGGCGGTGCTGGCGGGCGGCATCCTCTACGTGCCCTCGGGGCACCTCTCAGACCGGATCGGACGAACGATCCCGCTGCTGCTGGGGCAGTTCCTGATCATCGCGGGCGCGCTTACGGCGGCGGCGACGGGGAACATCCTCCTGGCGGCCTCAGCGACCGCGGTGATCTTCTGCGGGCACGTGCAGCAGGTACCGGCACTCAACGCCTCGATGATGGACCTGGCGCCGGAGTCGTACCGGGGCACGCTGATCGGATGGTCGGTGGCGCTGAGCGGGCTGGGACTGGCTGTGGGGCCGGCCCTCGGTGGAGCCGTGGTCGATGCCTACGACGCACCGATGGCGTTCCAGACCGGGGCGATGGTCGCGGGGTTCACAGCCCTCCTGACGATTGCCTACGGACTCGTCTACGGGTACGCGCGACCAACGCCGATCGCCCCGGCCGACGCCGAAGCGGGGCCAGCGGAGAGCTGAGATCAGCCCTCGACGACCGTGATAGCGCTGATCGCAACCGGGTCGTTGGGGCGGTCGTCGGCGCCTTTGGGGGCGGCGGCAATGGCGTCGACGACTTCCTCGCCCTTGGTGAGCTTGCCGAAGATGGTGTAGTTGGGCGGCAGCGGGTAGTCGGCGTGCATGATGAAGAACTGGGAGCCGTTGGTGTTGGGACCGGCGTTCGCCATGGCGAGCGTGCCGCGGTCGTATGAGCGGGTGACAGGCTCATCGTTGAAGCGGTAGCCGGGGCCGCCACGACCGGTGCCGGTCGGGTCTCCGCCCTGGATCATGAAACCGCTGATGACGCGGTGGAAGATGACGTCGTCGTAGAAGCCGTCGCCGGCGAGGAAGACGAAGTTGTTGACGGTGTTGGGGGCATCACCGGCAAAAAGCTCGGCGACCATGGAGCCAGCGGAGGTCTCGATGGTGGCGGTGTAGCTCTTGGTCGAGTCGATGGTGAGGGCGGGGGGCGCGTCGTACTGCTTCACGGGTGCTCCGATCGGTGGGGTGGGGAAAGCATACGAGAGCGGGGCGTTGCGCTCGCGCTCAGGCGTTCTCGGATATCCAGCGGTCGGTGTCGCGCGCCCAGGCAACCAGTTCCCCGGGCGTGAAGAAGAGGCCGACCTCGCGCTCACCGCTCTCGGGGCTGTCGCTGGCGTGGACGAGGTTGCGGCCCACCTCGAGGCCAAAGTCGCCCCGAATGGTGCCGGCGGCCGCCTGCGAGGGGTTGGTGGAGCCAACGCTCATGCGAACGGCGGAGGTGGCGGAGTCGCCTTCGAAGGCGGCGGCGATGATGGGGCTGCTGGTGATGTAGTCGACGAGGCCGGCGAAGAAGGGCTTGCCTTCGTGCTCGGCGTAGTGGCGGCGAGCGAGGCCTTCATCGACCCGCATGAGCTTGAGGCCGGTGAGGCGCAGGCCGCGGTTCTCCAGCCGCTGGAGGATGGTTCCAGCGAGGCCCCGCTGCATGGCGTCGGGCTTGACGAGGACGAGGGTGCGTTCAACTGACATGGCGCTATCGTGCTGGCAGGCGGTCCTGCGCGCCAGCGGGGCCGAAGGGGCGGCGGGGAGCCGTGATGGTGGGCTCGCGGAGGTAGACGGCAGTGAGCTCCGAGACCGGATCGAGGACGCCCGCGCGATAGCGTGCGAGCGCGGCCGCGGCGCGCTGGCGGGGGAGCACTTCGCGCCCGCCAAGGGTGGCCGCGCCCTCGCCCGCGAGGGCAGCGCTGGCCAGCGCAGCGGGCGCGACGATGCGCATCGGCCCGGCAGGAGCGAAGCCGCTGAAGTCCTGGGCAGCGAGATCGCCGCGCCCGGCGGGATGAATGGCGGTGAAGGCCGGCGGTGCATCGGCATGGTCCCGGCAGGCGGCGGCAACCGCTTCGAGGGTGGAGAGGCCCGCGAGGACGCAGCCCTGGGCGAGCGCCAGTCCCTGGGCGGTGGCCAGGCCAGCGCGGAGGCCGGAATAGCTCCCGGGACCGCAGACGGCGACGACGGCGACGAGAGGAACGCCGCGCAGGTGCTCTTCGACAGCGGCAAGGAGGGAGGCGTGGCTGAAGTCGGCGCCGCTCTCGATGACGCGGGGCTCCTCGCCGGGGCCGCCATCGAACGCGAGGGCGTAGGCGGGGGAAGCGGTGTCGATGGCGAGGACGGCGCTCACGCGAGGTCCAGCGCGGCGAGGAGTTCGCGGCCACGGCCGGCGCCCGCGCGGAGCCGGAAGGTGCGTTCGTCGCCCTCGCCGCAGGCGATCTCGACCGTGAGCGTGGCGGCGGGGAGCTGGCCGGGAGCGCGGTCGGGCCACTCGACGACGAGGACGCCACGCTCGGCCTCTTCCCAGAGGCCGAGCTCGGAGAGCTCGGCGGCGCCGGCGAGGCGATAGAGATCGGCGTGAAAGAAGCGCTCGCGGCCGGGGTGCTCGTTGACGAGGACGAAGGTGGGGCTGGTGATGGGACCGGAACAGCCAAGGGCGCGACCGATGCCCTGGGCGAGACGGGTCTTACCGCTGCCAAGATCCCCGCTGAGGAGGACGACATCGCCGGCGCGGAGGCAGTCGCCAAGGCGCTCGCCGAGAGCGCGGGTGGCTTCCTCGCTGGTGGTAGAGATGGTGGTCTCGACGGCGGCGGTCATCGCTGGTCCAGTATAGGGAGGGGCGTTGCTGCGCCCCATGCGCCGGCAAGGAGGGGTTCGTGCGAATCACGCTCATCTCGGATGTGCACTCAAACCTGGTGGCGCTTGAGGCCGTGCTGGCGGACGCGGAGGCGCGGGGGGCGGAGGCGATCTGGAATCTTGGGGATACGGTTGGGTACGGGCCCGACCCGAACGGGGTCGTCGCGCGGCTGGCGGAGGTGGGGGCGGTCTCAGTGCTGGGAAACCACGACGCGGTCGCGACGGGCCAGATGGGGACGGAGTGGTTCAACGCGGTGGCTGCGGAGGCGGCGGAGTGGACTCGCGCCCATCTGGCACCGGAGGCGGCGAGCTACCTGGCCGCGCTGGGCGAGGTGGTGCGGGAGGGGGAGTGGAGTCTCGCGCACGGGACGCTGCGGGACCCCCTGCGGGAGTACCTGATCACGGAGGAAGCGGCGGAGGCGCACTTCCGGCAGCAGGAGACGCCGTACAGCGCGGTGGGGCACACGCACGTGCCCCTGGTGGTGCGCCTGGGCGCGAGCGGGGTGGAAGGAGCGACTCCCGTAGCGGGGCGGGAGACGGCCCTGGGCGATGGGCTCCTGTGCGTGAACCCAGGGTCCGTGGGACAGCCACGGGACGGGGATCCTCGCGCGTCGTACGCGCTGGTGGACAGCGAAGCAGGGTCGGTGACGCACCACCGCGTGGCCTACGACGTGGGGGAGACGGAGCGGCGGATGGCGCGGGCGGGGCTCCCGCCGGAGCTGGCCGAGCGGCTGCGGTTCGGGCGGTGACGGGCGGGTGCGCGTAAGGGCCACACGCACACGGGATTGACCCTAAGCGACACCTTTGTACGATATTTCACAATCTTCCTCTCCCGAGTAGCGAATGTTCCTCTCCCCAATAGCTAATGGGCCGGGAGGCGACACGCAGCCGGGGCATGGTGAGCATGGTGAGCATAGTGATCGAGAACGGTAAAGATTCAACCTCAGCAGTACTGGGACACCGCATTCGGGAGGCACGCAAGGACGCGGGCCTGAGCCAGGTGCGGCTCGCGCAACTTCTGAACACGACGCAGAGCGCGATCAGCCTGTGCGAGGCGGGCCAGCGGGCAGTGGGCATCGACCTGCTACTGAACGTGGCGCGCATCCTGAACCGGCCCCTGCACTACTTCCTGAGCGCAATCGACGTGGTGCTGTACGTACGAGACAGCCGGATCGCGAAGCTAGCGTACGGGCTTGAGAAGCGGCCGCAGGACATCGAGGAACTGCTCGCATACTGGGAGTTCATCCGCTGGCGCCAGGAGCAGGAGCACCACCAGGGGATGGAACTGGTCGGCGGCAGCTAACATAGGCGGGCCCGCAACCGAGCGGGCGTGAATGCCACGGCCAGGAGCACACGGTGGGGCGCAGCCTCTACGATCCCACGGATGCCCGGAGACTTCTGAACCCCGGGCCGGTCAGCATCGTGACGGCGAGCTGGCGTGGAAACGCCAACGCCGCTCCCGTGGCGTGGACCGTCCCCCTCTCGATGTCGCCACCGATGGTGGGAGTGGTGTTGCACCCGGTGCGGCACACGGCGGACATGATCCGCTTCAGCGAAGAGTTCGCGCTGAACATCCCGGGACCGGAGCTGCTTCGCGAGACGGCGTTCTTCGGGAACAGCTCGGGGGCAGACGACAACAAGGTCGACGCCAGCAAACTGGGGACGTTCAACGCGCAGCGCGTGGATGCGCCCCTGCTCGACGGCAGCCTCGCGTGGATCGAGTGCGGCCTGAGGGACGTGATCCCGACGGGTGACCACATCCTGTTCGTGGGCGAGGTGATAGCCGTTCAGGCGCTGGAGGAGGCGTACGCCGAGCGCTGGCTGCTGGAGGAGCGCATCTTCAGCCCGCTCACGTACCTGGGGGGGAGTTGGTACGCCCAGGTGCGGGAAGCGCGCGAGGCTGAGTTCGCGGTGGACGCGCAGGGTGGACTGATGGCGGAGAGCGTCGCGCAACGAGAGGAGCGCGAAGAGCTGGAGGCGCACGAAGCCGAGCTGCGCGAGCAGGAAGGCGACGAGGGCTACGAGGAACTGGTCAGCGAGGACTAGAGCGCTCTCCCTGACCGCGGACCTCGATCGGTTCGTAGACGCGGTGCTTCTCGCCGGAATAGACAGCGTTCGGGCGGACGAGGCGGTTGTCGGCGTACTGCTCGAGCAGGTGGGCGCTCCAGCCGGCGATGCGGGCGACGGCGAAGATGGGCGTGTAGAGGTCGTTGGGGATCTCCAGCATGCGGTAGACGGAAGCGCTGAAGAAATCGACGTTGGGGTAGAGGGGGCGGCCGCTGAGGCGCTCGGCGAGGAAGTCGCGCACCTTGCGGGAGAGATCGAAGTAGTGGCGCACCGGAGAGGTTTCGGCGAGCTGCTCGCCGAGGCGCTCGAGGATGATGGCGCGGGGATCGGTGGTCTTGTAGACACGATGGCCGATGCCCATGACGCGCTCGCCACGGGCGAGCATGGCCTCGATATGGCTCTCGATGTTCGACTCGTCGCCGATCGCCTCAAGCATCTCGAAGACGGCGCTGTTGGCGCCGCCGTGGAGGGGCCCCTTGAGGGTGCCGATGGCGGAGGCGATGGCGGAGTACATGTCGCTCATCGTGGAGGCGGTGACGATCGCCGAGAAGGTGGAGGCGTTCATCTCGTGCTCGGCGTGGAGGGTCATGGCGACATCGAAAACGTGCGCCTCAAACTCACCGGGCTCCTCGCCGGTGAGGGTCCAGAGGAAGTTGGCGGCGTGGCCGAGATCGTCGCGCGGGGCGATGACGTCGAGGCCCTGCCGCTGGCGGTGGAAGGCGGCGACGACGGTTGGCATGCGGGCGGTGAGACGCGCGGCGGTCCACTTGAGCTGCTGCGGAGAGAAGTCGTTGGACTTGGGGTCGAGGGCTCCCAGCGCGGTGACGCAGATCTCAAGGGCGCGCATGGGCCTGGCCACACTGGCGAGGTCCGTGATGAGGCTGCGGTTGAGGTCGGAGAGGGGCCGCTCGTCGATCAGGAGCGACTTCAGCTCGCTGAGCTCCGCGCGCGTGGGCAGGTTCAAATTCCAGAGGAGGTAGGCGGTCTCTTCGAAGGATGCGTGCTCGGCCAGATCGTAGATGTCGTAGCCGGCGTAGATGAGTTGGCCCTTCTGGCCATCAATGGTGCAGAGCTTCGTGGCAGCGACGTTGACGCCTTCGAGGCCGCGCTGGATTTCGGTAGAAGTCACGGGAAACCTCGCTCTCATGAGGGGATCGATCGGCGCAGACGTGCGCCAAGGTGAGATTGTGAAACGACCCCTATCCTACCAATTTGGCAGGGGCCTTGGCGTTACCTTCTCTCACGCAGAGAGACGCTCGGCGACGAGCACGCCCATGCGGGCGGTATCGACGGTGGTAGCGCCCTCGGACTCGATGTCGGCGGTACGGTAGCCCTCGGCGAGCACGCCGTCGACGGCGCGCTCGATGGCGGCGGCCTCGTCCTCAAGGGCGAGGGAGTGGCGAAGCATGAGGGCGACGCTGAGGATCATGGCGATGGGGTTGGCGATGCCCTGCCCGGCGATGTCGGGCGCGGTGCCGTGGATGGGCTCGTACATGCCGATGCCGGTGCCATCGCGGCGGCGGCGGCCGAGGCTGGCGGAGGGGAGCATGCCGAGGGAGCCGGCGAGGACGGAGGCCTCGTCGGTGAGGATGTCGCCGAACATGTTGCCCGTGACGATGACATCGAAGGTGGCGGGGCGGGTGATGAGGTGCATGGAGCAGGCATCGACGAGCAGGTGCTCAAGCTCGATGTCGGGGTATTCGGCGGAGAGCTCGACGGCGATCTCGCGCCAGAGGCGGCTGGTATCGAGGACGTTGGCCTTGTCGACGCTGGTGAGCTTCTTGCGGCGCCCGCGGGCAAGCTCGAAGCCGGTGCGGAGGATGCGCTCAATCTCGCGCTCGCTGTAGCGCATGGTATCGACGGCCTGGCGCCCGCGGCTGTTCGTCCAGCGCTTCTGGGGCTTGCCGAAGTAGATGCCGCCGGTGAGCTCGCGGATGACGACCATGTCGACGCCCTCGAGAACCTCGGTCTTGATGGTGTTCTCGCCAATGAGAAGGGGATTGACGCGCACGGGGCGGATGTTGGCGAAGAGGCCGAGGCCCTTGCGCAGGCCGAGGATGGCCTGCTCGGGACGGATGGAGGCCTGGGGGTTGTCCCACTTGGGGCCGCCCACGGCGCCGAAGAGGACGGCGCGGGAACGGGAGGCGGCTTCAAGGGTCTCGTCAAGGAGGGCGATACCGTATTCGTCGATGGCGGCGCCGCCGACGATGGCGTGCTCGTACTGGAACTCGTGGCCGAAACGGCGTTCGACGGCGGCGAGCACCTTCAGTCCTTCTTCGATGACCTCGGGGCCGATGCCGTCGCCGGGTGCTAGGAGAATTGGGTAGGAAGGCATGATTCGAGTCTACTGGTTCGCCGCTTCAGGGGCGCGCGCGGCGGCCAGGAGCTCGAGGTAGCGGTTACGGGGGATGGCCTCGGCGCCGAGGGAGGAGAGGTGGGGTGTGGGGAGCTGCACATCGATGAGGGAGATGCCGGCCCGGGGGGCGTGCTGACAGAGGGCCAGCAGAGCGATCTTGGAGGCGTCGGTGGCGCGGTGGAACATCGACTCCGCGCCGAAGAGGCCATCCACGCGGAGGCCGTAGAGCCCGCCCACGAGCGCGCCCTCGGGGTTCCAGACCTCGAAGCTGTGGGCCCAGTCACCCGAGGGTGTGGAGGCGCAGGTAGGCGCGCATGACGCCGGGGGTGATCCAGGTGCCCTCGGGGCGGACGGCGCAGGCGGCGATGACCTGGGCGAAGGCGGCATCAAGGGTGACGCGGAAGCGACCCTGGCGCACCCGCCGGGCGAGCCTGCGGGAAACGTGGAAGCGCGCGGGAGGGAGGATGGCGCGCGGGTCGGGGGACCACCAGAGGGTGTCGACGCCATCGTGGGGCCAGGGGAAGAGGCCGGCGCGGTAGGCCGCGACGATCGTCTCGGGGGCGAGGTTCCCCCCGGTGGCGACGAAGCCGGTGGGGGGAGCGCCACGGGGATCGGGAAAGCGGAAGCGGGATGGGGGCAGAGGCTGGGGTGGCAACCGTGTGTAGACGGCGAGCGACACCTCAGGCGGGGCGGGCATGGTCCCCTAGCTTGCCTGGGAGTCGGGGCCGTCCGTACCGGACGGCGGGGCGGGCGCTCAGCATCCGGGCTCGCCGTAGTTCCCGCAACACTCCTCCAGGCGGCGAATCTTCAGCCATTGGTTGCGGGCGAAGACGCGATTCCTCTCCATCATCTGGAGCGTGGAGTGGTACCAGTTCCTCCAGTACCAGATGGGGTTCGGGCGGGGGTGGCGGCCGCGGCGGCTCATGCCGGCGCCTCCGTGGGGGCGGTGGAGGGGTAGCGGTCGGGGCGGGCGGCCTCGAACGCGTCGATGTCGGCCTCGTGCTCGAGGGTAAGGCCGATGGCATCGAGCCCCTCGAGCAGGTTGCGCTTGACCGCGGGGTCGATCTCGAAGGTGCGCAGGAAGGAGCCGTCGGCGCTGGCGACGGTCTGGGACTCGAGGTCGACGATGGTCTCGGCCTCGGGCAGTTCCTCGGCGCGGGCGATGAGGAACTGTACGTCCTCGGGGGCGAGGGTGATCGTGAGGAGGCCGATCTTGGCGCAGTTGTTACGGAAGATGTCGGCGAAGGAGGGGGCGATGAGCGCGCGGAAGCCGTAGTCCTCCAGCGCCCAGGGGGCGTGCTCGCGGGAGGAGCCGCAGCCGAAGTTGGCGCCCGCCACGAGGATGCGCGAGCCGCTGAAGACACCCTCGTTGAGGATGAAGGCGGGGTCTTTGCGCCAGTCGTCGAAAAGGAACTCGCCGAAGCCGGTGCGTTCGATCCGCTTGAGGTACTTGGCGGGGATGATCTGGTCGGTATCGACATCGGCGCGGTTGAGGGGCAGGGCCTTGCCGCGGACGGCTTCGAACTTTCGCATCAGCGCATCTCCCACTCGCGAATATCGACGAAGTGACCGGCGATGGCGGCGGCGGCGGCCATCTGGGGACTGACGAGGTGGGTGCGGCCGCCCGGCCCCTGGCGCCCCTCGAAGTTGCGGTTGGAGGTGGAGGCGCAGCGCTCGCCGGGGAGGAGGATGTCGGGGTTCATGCCGAGGCACATGGAGCAGCCGGCATCGCGCCACTCGAAGCCCGCGGCGCGAAAGACCTCGTCGAGGCCCTCGGCTTCGGCGGCGGCCTTCACGAGGCCGGAGCCGGGCACGACCATGGCGCGTACGGTGGAGGCGACCTGCCGCCCGCGGATGGTGGCGGCGGCGGCGCGCAGGTCCTCAAGCCGCGAGTTCGTGCAGGAGCCGATGAAGACGCGGTCGAGGGAAACGTCGGCGAGGGCGGTTCCCGCTTTGAGGTCCATGTAGCGGAGGGCGCGCTCGGTCTGTTCGCGGGCGGCCTCGCTGGGGGCGTCGGCGGGGTCGGGGACGCGGCCCGAGACGGGCACGCTCTGGGCGGGGTTCGTGCCCCAGGTGACGCAGGGCTCGATGCCGGCGCCTTCGAAGGTGACGGTCGTGTCGAAGTGGGCGTCGTCGTCGCTGGCGAGGTCGCGCCAGTGGTCGAGGGCGCGCTCCCAGGCGGCGCCGCTGGGGCTGGCGGGGCGGCCTTCGAGGTAGTCGAAGGTAGTGTCGTCGGGGGCGACGAGGCCGGCGCGGGCGCCCGCCTCGATGCTCATGTTGCAGATCGTCAGGCGGCCCGCCATGGGGAGGGAGCGGATAACCTCGCCGCGGTACTCGAGGATGTGGCCGGAGCCGCCGCCGACGCCGATGGTGTTGATGATGGTGAGGATGACGTCCTTGGCGGTAACGCCGCGCGAGAGCTCGCCGTTGACCTCAATGGCCATGGTGCGCTGGGGGGCCTGGGGCAGGGTCTGGGTGGCGAGCACGTGCTCGACCTCGGAGGTGCCGATGCCAATGGCGAGGGCGCCGAGGGCGCCGTGGGTGGAGGTGTGGCTGTCGCCACAGACGATGGTCATGCCGGGCTGACTGAGACCCTGCTCGGGGCCGACGACGTGGACGATGCCCTGGCGGGGGTCGTCGATGTCGTAGAAGGGCACCTCGAACTCGGCGCAGTTGTCGCGCAGCGTCTTCACCTGCTGGATGGAGAGGGGGTCGTCCCAGGGGCGGTCGCGCCCCTCGGTGGGCACGTTGTGGTCGACGGTGGCGAGGGTGCGGTCGGGGCGGCGCACGGGGCGTCCGGCCAGGCGCAGAGACTCGAAGGCCTGGGGGGAGGTGACCTCGTGGACGAGGTGAAGGTCGATGTAGAGGAGGTCGGGGAGGCCTTCCTCGCGGCGAACGAGGTGCTCTTCCCAGATCTTCTCGGCGATGGTCGGCATAGGCTTCCTCGGGCGGCGACCAGCTGCGGGCTCGCCGGGGCGCTATTCTCCCCCGCCGGAGCGAATCCCGCACGCGGGTGGCGGCGAAGGGCCTAGCAGCGTGCTGAAAAAGTCCGCGGCGGTCGTTTTGGGCTGATTTTTCGCCGGTCGCGAAATCGAAAAGGCCAATGTTTCTGGGCTCTTCGAGAGACTGGCGGATGGTCAGTCAGGCCCTCAGGCCCAGGATCATGCATTTATCAGCACCCTGCTAGGAGAGGGGGCAGGCGCCGCAGTGGCCGCGCGAACAGTGCCGCGCGTGGAGCTGGAGAGCGCCCTGCAGGGCGGCGGCGCGGGCGAGGGGATCGTGGTCGCCGGCGCGCAGCCAGCGCTCGAGGAAGCGGAGCTGGCCGTAGGGGGCGGGGGCGGGCAGGGCGCGGTAGCGGGCGAGGGCCGCATCCTCGGCCCAGAGGCCGGCGCCGAGGGCGACGGGCAGGACGGCGTTGACGGCGAGTTCGCCGGCGGCGGCGCTCCCGATGCCGGGAACGCGCAGGGCGCGGGGAATGGAGGCGGGCTCGGCGAGGGACTCGGGCCAGACCGCCTCGGCGCCGGGCCAGAGGCGGGCGCAGAGCTCGCCGAGGGCATCGAGGCGCCGCTCGGGGGCGGCGGCGGGGCGGCCACCGTGGCGGACGAGGGGCAGGCCGGCGGCGCCCTCGCGCAGGGCGGCGGCGAAGGTGTTCGCGCGCCCCTCCTTCTCCCCACCGGCGGGGGCGCGCTCGAGGAGGGCGGGGAGGGGCAGGCGGCGGGCGAGCTCGGCGAAGGACTCGCGGTTGCGGCGCCCGGCCAGGGTCTCGAGGGCGAGCGCGTAGAGGACGGGCGCGGGGCCGCGCGAGGCGGCCCAGTGGCCAGCGCGGGAGGCCCTCGCGCGGAGGCGTTCGAGACCGAGCCGCTCGAGGACAGGCTCGGGGGCGGTGCGGGCGGCGGTGGCGGCGCAGGGGGGCGCGAAGCCGGGCAGGGAAGCGGTAACGGCGGAAGGGGACGCGACGGCGAGGGGAATGGCGCGGCCGCTGGCGTGGGGCGTGACGAGGGCGCCGCCGTCGTTCTCCTCGACGACGTGGAGGACGACACCGGCGTAGGCGGGATCCTCGTGGTGGCCGTGGGCGCGCCAGCCACTGGCGCGCAGATGGAGTTCGACGTCGCCGCGGAGATCGGCGCCATCAAGCTCGATCACGGCGTCACGGGCATCGGGACCGTAGCCGGGGGCGGGGATGCCGGGGAAGCGGATGCGCAGGCGGCGTCCGTCCTCGACGCGGGAGAGGGCGCACTGGCCCGCGAACCAGCGTTCGGCGAGGGCGGCCTCGCCGCGGGGGGCGGCGTAGACGGCGGGATCCTCGGCGAGGGCGCGCCAGCGGGCGGGGCGGGTTGGGGCGAGCGCGCTCACGGGGCTTCCCCTTCTTCTTCCTGGCGGGCCCGCGGTGGGGAGGCGTCGTAGGGGGCGATCTCCTCCTCCAGCAGACGCAGCACGGTGAGACTGGCGCCGCGGGGGGCGTAGCGGCCCCTCTCCCACTCGCTCACCGTCTGCTGGCGCACACCCAGACGGCGAGCAAATGCGGCCTGGCTCAGGCCCGAGCGCTCGCGCATTTCTTTCACCCACGCCCCCGGGGAGGATTCAGGCATGAGTTGAGTTTACACGGTAACGTGTACCTGATGCGAACCTCAGGAAGTAGCGGCGGGAATGCGGGCGCCGGCGGACTCGGAGAAGGCGCCACGGCGGGCGAGCTCGGCGCGCAGGTCGAGGAGGGCGGTGTAGGTGAGGAGCACCGTGACCGCGCCCTCGCGGGGCTCGCGGCCGAGCGCATCGAGGAAGGCGGCGGGCGCAGCCACGGTGGCGGCGGGCGCGGGCCAGCCCGCGTAGCGCAGGCGCAGGGCGGCATCCTCCGCGCGGACGCCGCCAGCCCAGCAGCGCCCGACGCGGCCCGCGAGGCGCTCGAAGTCGACGTCCCATATCCAGCTCACGTCGCGGCCGTCGGCGAAACGGTCGTTGAGGACGAAGGCGACCTCGGCGGCGCCCTCCTCATCCTCGACGAGGCGCAGGGCCTCGCTGGCCCCGGCGGGGTTCTTGCAGAGGAGGAGTCGCAAGCGGCATCCGTCGAGGGCGACGAGTTCGCCCCGGCCGAAGGCGGGGCGGGCGCCGGCGAGACCCGCGCGCACGGCCTCGTCGGGGAGGCCAAGGACACGGGCGAGGGCGATCGCGGCGAGCGCGTTGCCGGCGTTGTAGAGGCCGCCGAGGGGCAGGTCGAGCTCGCCCAGGCCGGGAATCGTGAGGCGCAGACCATCCGCGCCGGCGGCGATGGCCGTGGCGTTCGTGTCCGGCGCGGGGCTGGCGCGATCGCAGCCGGAGCAGGTCCAGCGCCCGAGATGGGCGGCATAGCGCATCTCGTAGCGATAGGCGCCGCCGCAGGCGCGGCACCAGCGCGCATCGGCGGGGCCGGGGGCGGAGGCGGCGGCGCGGGCGGAGGCGAGGGAGTACCAGTGCACCGGGCCGCACCAGTCGAGGGCGAGCTCGGCGACGGAGGGGTCGTCGGCGTTGAGGACGAGGGTGGTGGCGGGAGGGAGCAGGGCGAGCGCCTCGCGCCAGCGGGAGGCGACGCCATCGACCTCACCGTAGCGGTCAAGCTGGTCGCGGAAGAGGTTGGTGAAGGCGACGGCACGGGGCTGGAGGGCGCGGGCGGCGGCGGGCAGGGTCGCCTCGTCCGTCTCCATCAGGGCGAGGGCGCGCCGCTCACGGGGGCGGCCGCGCCAGTCGGAGGCGGCGGCGAGGGCGGAGGCGATGCCGCGCGTGAGGTTGGATCCCTCGCGGTTGTGGACGGCGGCCCGACCGGCGGCCGCGAGCATCCCCGCGAGGAGGCGGGCGGTGGTGGTCTTGCCGTTCGTGCCGGTGACGAGCACGGCGCCGCCCTCAAGCGAGCGTCCGAGCAAGGAAACGAAGTGCGGGTCGATGCGTTCAGCGAGGAGGCCGGGGAGCGCGGTGGCGGCGCCTCGCCCGAGGGTGGAGCTGAGCGCGGCGGCGCCCCTGGCGGCCCAGAGCGCGAGCAGGAGACGGGGCCGGGCGGCAGCCATGCGCATCCTCAGTCCGCACCGACGCGGACCGTCATGGTACGGCGCGGCCAGAGCCGTGGGGGCGCGGCTACGAGCCCGTGGCGCTCGCTACGGGGAGCGGCTGAGGGGGCACGAGGCCCGCGAGCACGCGTTCGATCGCCATCGTGTGGCTGCAGATCGACCACTCGCCAAAGAATCCGCACGTGCAGGACCACGCCTCGTTGGCGAACTCGACGCGATGGTCTCCGTTATCGCCCTGGATGGTCACGCTGAGGCCCTCGACGCGGATGCGCTCAGGCTCTGCGGCGTAGCGCTTCGCTTTTTCGATCTTGCCGATGATGCTCGACTGCATGTTCGCTGCAACCCTCCTCGCGCGGGCGGTCCGGAGACGGAAACGGCGCCCTTGCCGGCGCCGTCAGATCGTCAGTGCCGCTCGCGCATCCATCGCACTTCACGCTACCGGCGCGCGGGAGGGCCTGTCAACTGTCAACACTCTCGGGGGTGCGTTCCGTAAAGGACACGACCCTATCGGCGGAAGCGCCCACCATGACCTGCTCGCCGGGAGCGGGCAGGGGCAGGTCGCGGGGGAAGCTAACGGCGATGCGCCGTCCGCCGCTGCGCCCGATCACCTCCACGCCGGCAACCAGGTCGACGACTTCCTCGACCTGGAGGGAGAGAGTGAAGTCGCCGGGGCCGGGGCGGAGGCCGCCGGGGGCGATGCCGGCGAGTCCGGCGTCGGTGGGGAGAAGGGTGTAGCCGAGGAAGACGGCGGTGTCGGGATCGGGCGGGGCGGCGAAGACCTCACGCTTGGGGCCAGCGGCGCGGACGCGGCCCTCGCGCAGGAGCACGAGATCGGCGGCGAGGCGCAGCGCCTCGTCGCGGTCGTGGGTGACGAGCACGGTGGTGCCGGCGAAGCGCCGCAGGAGGGCGGGGAGCTCCTCGAGCATCTGCCCGCGGCCGCGCTCGTCGAAGCCTGCGAGGGGCTCGTCGAGCAGGGTGAGGGGGGCGCGCAGGGAGAGGGCGCGGGCGAGGTTGGCGCGCTGCGCCTCGCCGCCGGAGAGGTGGTTGGCGGCGCGGTCGAGGAGGTGGGCGACGCCGCAGGCGGTGGCCGCCTCGGCCAGTCGCGAGCGGCGTTCGGAGGCGCGGAGGCCGCGCAGGCGGAGGGCAAGGTCGAGGTTGGCGCGCAGGGAGCCGGAGAGGAAGACCGCCTCCTGGAAGGCGTAGGCGACGGAAGCACGGGCGTCGGGCGCGGGTCGTCCGCCAACAAGGACGCTGCCGCTCGCGGGGCGCTCAAGGCCGGCGAGGAGGCGCAGGAGCGTCGACTTGCCCGAGCCGTTCGGGCCAAGGAGGGCGGTGACGCGGCCCTCGACGAAGCGCAGGTCGGGTGCGTCGAGCACGGTGCGCTCGCCGTAGGCGAACTGAACGCCTTTGAGGCGCGCCTCCATCAGCGGGGTCCCCGTTGCTGGACGAGAGTGAGGACGGCGACGATGGCGAAGGCCATGACCAGCAGCACGAGGCCGTAGGCGATGGCGCGCTCGGTGTCGGCGCGGCTGGTCTCGGTGACGATGGCGGTGGTGAGGACGCGCGTGTCGCCCACGAGGTTGCCGCCCACGGCCATGGAGGCGCCCACCTCGGAAACGACAGCGCCGAAGCCCGCCATGACGGCGGCAAGGAGGCCGAGGCGGGCCTCCCGCGCGAGCAGCCAAAGGGTTCGCAGCCGTCCCGCGCCGAGCACCGTGAGGAGGTCGGGCAGGCGGGCGGGGAGGGCCTGGATGGAGGCGGCGGTGAAGGCGATGACGAGGGGAGTGGCGATGAGGAACTGGGCGATGATCATGGCCTGCTTCGTGTAGATCAGCTCGAAGCCGCCGAAGGGACCGCTGCGCACGAGCAGGAGCCAGATGACAAGGCCGGCCACGACGGGGGGCATGCCCATGCCCGTGCCGACGGCGGCGAGGATGAGCGTGCGGGCGGGGAAGCGGGCGCGCCCGAGCAGGTAGCCAAGGGGGACTCCCACAAGCATCGCGAGGAGGGTGGCGGAGCCGGAGACCAGGAGCGACCGTCCGGCGATGGAGAAAAGCTCGCCATCGCCAGCGCCGATGAGGCGCAGGGCCTCGACCAGCCCGTCCCAGATTGCTTCCATCAGCCGCCCCCGGCGGGGGACGCGGCGGCGGGGGTGAAGAGCGAACGCCCGAACTCCTCGGCGCGGAAGCGGGCGATGAGCGCCTGCGTCTCCGGCTCGACGAGGAAGGCGACGAAGGCCTCTGCCTGCGGCGCGGCAACGCCCTCGTGGCGGTCGGGATTGACCACGTAGACGTGGTAGACGTTGAGGAGAGCGGCATCGCCCTCGACGAGCACGGCAAGGTCGAGCACGTCGCGGAGGGCGAGGTAGGTGGCGCGATCGGTGAGGGTGTAGGCGCGGCGCTCGGAGGCGATGGTGAGCGTCGCGCCCATGCCCTGGCCGGTCTCCTCGCGGGGCACGGCGGCGGGGTCGATGCCCGCAGACACCCAGAGGGCGAGCTCTTTCTTGTGGGTGCCGGAGTCGTCGCCGCGGGAGATGAAGCGGCCGTTCGCGGCGATGGCGGCGAGGGCCGCGGGGAGGTCGGGAGCAGACGCAACGGCGTCGGGGTCATCGGGGGGGCCGACGATGACGAAGTCGTTGGTCATCACGAGGCGGCCGGAGACGAGGTCGCCACTGGCGACGTAGGGGGCCTCGGCCTCGGGGGCATGCACGAGGACAGCGTCGGCGTTGCCCTCGCCGGCCATGCGCAGGGCGGCGCCCGTGCCAACGGCGATGACTTTCACGGTGATGCCCGTCTCCTCCTCGAAGCGGGGAACGATCTCGTCTAGGAGGCCGCTGTCGTAGGTGGAGGTGGTGGTGGCGAGGATGATCGAGCCGGGCTCGGCGTCGGAGCCGCCGCAGGCGGCGGCCAGGACGGCGGCAAGCGCCGCGACGGCGGCGAGGAGCGGGCGAAGGCGGGCGAGGGGCACGGGCCCTCCGGCGGGGGATATGCTGAGCGCAGCATAGCGACGCGGGAGAGGAGGGGCTAGCGGGGCGGGCCGCGGAGGATGCGGCGGCGGAGGGGCTCGGGATCGTCCGGGCTGGTCCACATTTCCTGCCAGACGTCCTCGAGCCACCAGGTGGCGCCGGCCGCTTCCCAGCGCGCGGCTTCGGCTCGGGCCTCGGCTGCGTCGAGGTCTCCGAGCCCGCGCTCGACGACGATGTCGTAGGGCTCGGAGCCGGTGCGCTCACGCTCGACCCAGGCGCGCATGGCGCGGAGGTCGTCCAACGCCTCGTCGGGGGTAGCGTCGAAGACGAACTCACCCCCGGCGTCGAAGACGTTGGGGAGGAGGCCGTCGTAGCGGATGGCGCGGCGCATCGACTTACGGCGGGGCCACATGCCGGGGTCGCGGGGCCAGGCGCCGACGACCCAGATAGGCACGCGTGGCTGCTGCACCGGGCGCGGCAGGAACGTGACCTCGCGCAGACCGAAGTGGTCGCCATCGAAAGCGAAAGGCTGGCCGCTCCAGAGCCCTTCGAGGATGGCAAGCGACTCGTCGAGCATGGCCGCGCGGGTGCGGCGGTCGAACTCGTCGCCGCCGAACCAGGGACCTTCGTCGGGCGGGGCGCCCAGGCCGACGGCGAGGGTGAAACGGCCGCCGGAGAGGCGGTCGAGGGTGGCGGCCTGGCGCGCGATCAGCCAGGGGCGGCGCCAGGCGAGGGGCGTGAGCATCGTGCCAAGGCGGACACGCTCGGTGCGGACGGCGATGGCGGAAAGCAGCACCCAGGCGTCGGCGAAGGCGGGCGGGGGTTCGTCGGGGGCGACGGCGTAGGGCGTATCCCAGAGGAAGACGCCGTCCCAGCCTGCCTCCTCGGCGTCGACGGCGAACTGGGTCAGGGTGGCGGGGTCGCCGCCGTAGCCGACGTTGGGAAGGGTCACACCGAAGCGCATTGGGGGGGAAGTGTAGGGGAGCGGGGTTGGAGGGTGCTCTCTGGGCAGTAGGCGGCGTTCCCTGACGTGCACACAGGACTTCCTGGTGTGCTACAATCTATGCACTGCGGTCGTATTCCGATCGCCCCCGTATTCGGGGACTACTGGGCCTCCTCCTGGAGGCCCTTTCCTTTGGGAGCGCCGTGAACCCATTCGCATGGTTTGTCGATGCCGGCTACCTCTTTGCCGCTGGGGGAGTGCTGTGCGCCCAAACGCGGAAGCGGGAAGAGCTCGACGTTGACTATGCGTCGCTGACCCGGGCTTTCGCTGACTGGGGCCGCAAATGGGGCTCCGAGTGGGGGTCTGCAGGCAGCCTCCCATACCTCAGGACCTACTGGTACGACGGCGGAGTTGATGGCCAGCCGTCTGAGGATCACCTGAGGGTGGCCCGTCTCGCCGGGGTCAAGCTGCGGCTCGGGCGCCTCGTCAGAGGCCGACAGAAGGGAGTCGACTCGCTCATCGTCCGTGATCTCATGCGCCTGTCACAGAATCAGGCCATCAGTACCGCGTACCTGCTAGGCGGTGATGAAGACCTGCGCGAAGGGATGGTGGAGGCGCAGGAGATGGGTGTACGCGTGGTTCTCGTGGGCATTGAACCATTCGGGGAACAGAACCAGGCAGGCACCCTGATCCGTGAGGCGGACGACGTGATCGTGCTGGGTCGAGAAGACTTGGGGGGCTGCTTTCAGAAGCGGGCTCTCACGCAGCAGTAGCGCCCTTCCGCACTACCACCAGATCATTTCCTCGACGTCGTCGGGGAGGTTGTCCCAGTCGGTGGTCCAGAGGCCGGAGCTGAGGTACTTCCAGCCGCCATCGGCGAGGAGGCAGACGATGTGCTGCTCGCCCTGGAGGCGCTCGGCGACCTTGAGGGCGGCGCGCACGACCGAGCCGCTGCTGACGCCAGCGAAGATGCCCTCCTTCTCGGCGAGGTCGCGGGTGTAGGCGAAGCTGGTCTGGCTATCGACGACGATCTTCCCGTCGAGGATGGACTCGTCGAGGATCTCGGGGATAAAGCCCTCTTCGAGGGCGCGCAGGCCCTGGACGTTGTCGCCGGGATGGGGGGCGGCGGCGATGACGCGGATGTCGGGGTTGCGGGCTTTGAGGCCGCGGCCGGCGCCGGTGAGCGTTCCGCCCGTGCCGAGCCCAGCCACGAAGACGGTGATCTCGGGGAGGTCGCGCAGGATCTCGACGGCGGTGCCGTGCTCGTGGGCGGCGGGGTTGGCCTCGTTGCCGTACTGGTAGGGGAAGTAGTAGCGGTCGGGGTCGGCGGCGATGATCTCCTTGGCCTTGATGATGGCGCCGTTCGAGCCAAGCTCGCCGGGGGAGTAGATGATCTCGGCGCCGAGGGAGCGGAGCAGGAGCGAGCGCTCCTCGCTGACGTTCTCGGGCATGACGCAGACGACGTGGTAGCCGCGCAGCTTGCCGATGAGGGCGAGGCCGATGCCGGTATTGCCGGAGGTGGGCTCGAGGATAGAGTCACCGCGCTTGAGTTCGCCGCGTGACTCGGCGGCGTCGACCATGGCCTTGGCGATGCGGTCCTTGACCGAGCCGGTGGGGTTCTGGCCCTCTAGCTTGGCGTAGATGTGCACATCGGGGCGGGGCGCGAAGGAGCGCAGCTCGACGAGGGGGGTATCGCCGATGAGGTCGAGGACGGAGCGGTAGAGGGCCACAGCGGGTGGCGCTAGCCCCCGGCGAGGGCGGGGAGGATGTCGAGGACGTCGCCGTCGCTGAGGGCGGTGCCGGCGCCGTCCATGTAGCGGATGTCCTCATCGTTGAGGTAGACGTTGACGAAGCGCTGGAGTTGCCCTTCCTCGCTGTACATCTGGCCCTTGAAGCCGGGGAAGCTCGCTTCGATGTCGTCGACGACCTCGGCCACGGTCGCGCCACGGGCCTCGATCTCCTTCTGCCCGCCAAAGAGCTTCTGGAGGACGGCGGTGACGCGGATGCGGACGGTGGGCGCGGTGGCTGAGGTCACGGGCTGTTTCTCCTGGTTGCCGGGTTCGAGGCTAGACGGCGGCTTCCTCTTCCTCCGGGTGGGGGAAGGGGGACCCGCAGAACTCCTCGTAGTCAATGAGTTCGCTGATGGTGGGGTTGTCGCCGCAGAGGGGGCAGGCGGGGTCGCGGCGGATCTTGACGGTGCGGAACTGGAGGGAGAGCGCATCGTAGAGGAGGAGGCGGTTGACGAGGGGTTCGCCCTGTTCGAGGACGAGCTTGAGCACCTCGGTCGCCTGGATGCTGCCGATGGTGGCGCACATGGCGCCGAGCACGCCCGCTTCGGCGCAGCTTGGCACCATGCCGGGCGGGGGCGGGGCGGGGTAGAGGCAGCGGTAGCAGCCCTGGCCGGGCAGGTAGGTCGTCGCCTGGCCGTCGAACATGAGGATGGAGCCATCGACGAGCTTCTTCTTGAGGAGGTAGCAGGCGTCGTTCACGAGGTAGCGCGTGGCGAAGTTGTCGGCGCCATTCACGACGATGTCGTACTGGCCGATGATCTCGAAGGCGTTGTCGCTCGTGAGGGGCACCTCGTGGAGGACGACGTCGACGTTGGGGTTGTGCGCGAGGAGGGTGTCCCTGGCCGACTCGACCTTGGGGCGGCCGATGTCGGCGGTCTGGTGGAGGATCTGGCGCTGGAGGTTCGAGCGGTCGACGACATCGAAGTCGACGAGGCCAATCGTGCCAATGCCGGCGAGCGCGAGGTAAAGGGCGACCGGGGAGCCGAGCCCGCCGGCGCCGACCACGAGCACCCTCCCCTCAATGATCTTGCGCTGCCCGACGCTGGCGACCTGGGGCATGATGAGGTGGCGGCTGTAGCGCTCGACCATCTCGGGGGTGAGGACGACGTTGGAGCCGCCGGCGAGGGCGGGGATGAAGGCGACCTCGTCGCCGGAGGCGAGGCGGGTGGCTTCGCCGTCGAGCGTGTCGATCTCGATCTGGTTCACGTAGACGCCGATGTGGGTGGCGAGTTCGCCGGTGGCGTCGCGCACCTGGGCGCCGAAGCCGGGGAACTGCGTATCGAGGTCGTCCATGACCTCACGCAGGTTCGCGCCGGCAGCGCGCACGCTCACGCGGTTGCCCACGAGGTGGCGGAAGGGGGTGGGAACGTAGACGCTGACGGTCACTGGAACTGCCTCGCTCTGGCGCCCGCGGTCGGGGCCATCGGATTGTGGGGCGGCTCCCGCCGCCGGGCTAGAGGTCGACACTGAGGTACCGCTCCCCGGTGTCACAGAGGATGGTGACGATACGGGCATCCTCCCCGAGGCGCTCGGCCACGGTGAGGGATGCAATGACGTTGGCGGCGGCGGAAATCCCGACGAGGAGGCCTTCCTCGCGGGTAAGGCGAGAGGTCATGGCAAAGGCGTCCTTGTCCTCGACGCGGATGACCTCGTCGTAGACCTCGCGATCGAGCACTCCGGGAACAAAACTAGCGCCGATGCCCTGGATACCGCTCAGGCCGGGGCGTCCGCCACTGAGGACGGGCGAGCGGGCGGGCTCGACAGCGACGATGTGGACGCTGTCGCCGAGCTCCTCGCGCAGCACCTGGCCAACGCCCGTGATGGTTCCGCCCGTGCCGACGGCGGCAACGAAGGCGTCGATGCGGTTCTCGGTGGCGGCGAGGATCTCGCGGGCGGTGGTGCGGCGGTGGATCTCGGGGTTGGCGGGGTTCTCGAACTGCTGGGGAACAAAGACATCGGACTCGCTCTCGGCGAGCTGGCTGGCGGCGAAGACGGCGCCGGTCATGCCCTCGATGGCGGGGGTGAGATGGACCTCCGCGCCGTAGCGCTCGAAGAGGCGGCGGCGCTCGACGGACATGTCCTCGGGCATGGTGAGGATGAGGCGGTAGCCCTTGACCGCCGCCACCATGGCGAGGCCGATGCCGGTGTTGCCGGAGGTGGGCTCGATGATGGTGGCGCCGGGCTGGAGGCGGCCGGAGCGTTCGGCCTCCTCGACCATGGCGAGGGCGATGCGATCCTTGACGGAGCCGCCGGGGTTCATGCTCTCGAGCTTGCCGTAGATGGCGGCGGAGCCCTGGGGCACGACGCGGTTGAGTCGCACGAGAGGGGTGTCCCCAACGAGTTCGAGGACGGACTCTGCGATCTTTGGGCGCGAGGGAGCGGTCATGTCTTCCTCCGCTCGTCTGCTACGGCTACGCCTCCGCGCTCGCCGATTCGAGGGCGCTCGACTGCTACGGCTACGCCTCCGCGCTCGCTCATTCGAGGGCGCTCGACTGCTACGGCTACGCCTCCGCGCTCGGTGATTCGACGGCGCTCGACTGCTGCGGCTGCGCCTCCGCGCTCGCTCATTCGAGGGCGCTCGACTGCTACGGCTACGCCTCCGCGCTCGCTCAAATCTGATATCTCCCTGCGACCGCACGCGGTTCCCTCGCGTGGAGGTCGGCGATTGTGTAGGAGGCGAGGATGGCGCTGGTGGATTCGCGGATGCGCTCCCAGATCTCGCGCTGGCCGCACTGGTGGGGGTGGTCGGTGCGGTCGGCGGGTTCATCGAGCCAGGCGACGGGCGAGAGGCTGCCTTCGAGGGCCACGATGGCCTCGTAGACGGGGATTTCGGTGGGGTCGCGGGCGAGCTCATGGCCGCCGGCGGGGCCGCGCTGGGAGCGCACGAAGCCGGCCTTGCGCAGGGTCGTGAGGAGCTGGTCGAGGTACTGCTCGGGCACGTGGCGGCGGAGGGCGATCTCGGAGCACTGCAAGGGGCCCTGGCCGTAGTGGTCGGCCAGCTCGATCAGGGCGCGCAGCCCGTAGTCGCCCCGTGTGGAACAGCGCATCAGTCCTGCCCGGCGACGGCCGTACCGCCGCAAGAATCGCCTCCTGCGTAAAGTCGAGTAAGTGTGTCAACAATCGTAGGGGGCGGGGGCGCAGGGGGCAATAGGGGGCGGGGTGGGGAGCCAAGCGGCCGGGCAGAGAGACTCCCTGGTCGGCACCGCACTGACACTTCCTTGTCAGGACTGCTAGCATGCCGGTCGAGTCAGAGAGGGCCCCAGCATGAAGTTGCGCAGGCTCAAATCCACCCCTGTGTGGGTGGCGATCATCGGTCTTGCCTTCGCTGTGGCAGCGTTGGTGGGGGACGGCGGCGCGTCCGCCCAGACTCCCGGCTTCGTCCCCGTTGAGATCCTCGTCGACGAGGAGGCGGCGGATCCCCCGGGATTCCAGATACGCATCAAGAGCGAAATAGAATTTGTGATCAAGGAAACGACGCTGGTGCTGGATTCAGTGGTGACGCTAGATACCGTCACCCCCAGCGGCCTGTTTCACTACGGCTCGGTGACCCTGGAGCCCGTGATTCGCCGAACTGAGCGGCCACCGCTTCGGGCAGGAGCTGCCACGGGGGATCTCCGAGGCGATAACGACAACTGGGTCTCCATCAGCTGCTATAACGGAATGGCTTTCGACATGGGGCCATTTGAATCGTTCGCACCCGCCATCAGTTCTTTTAGCTTTGGGCTTACTATCTGTGCCAACGGAGACATCCTGGGCGGATGGACTCCTCCTGCCGAGGTGGTAACACGCGAAGCACTGGAGGAGAATCTCACGGCGTTCCTAGCGGCCCTGCCGGAACCGCTCACCATTGCCGACCTGCGGCCTCCCCCGACGAGTGAGGATCGCGAATACACCTATTTCGAACCGTTCCCCTTTGAATTTCGCATCTGGAAACGGGTGGAGGAGCCTCACAACGTCTATATCAGTGTCCGCCCCATGGGTGGCGTGTGGCAGTTCCTGCGATTGGATCGCGTGAACCTTCTTGAAATACCCACCAGGGCGAAAGCTGCGAATGAATAGGATTGGGACACCAGAACCCCCATGCCGACAGACCGGTAAGGAGCCAAGCGCCCAGCACTGCTACCCTTGAGCGGCAAGCTTTCCGTGGGGTTGGACCGTTCGCTTACGTTGCCCGTGACCTTCCGTTCCTGAACCGGCTGCGCGAGCAGGTGCTGTTCGCGGCGGGTCCGATTGGGTCGACGATCCTCTCGCTGAAGCCAACGCTGGAGGACTACGGCGGGCTCGACGGCTGCAACGAGTTCCTGGTCGTCTCGAAGCCGGAGCTGCTCGAAGGCATCCAACGGAGCTTTTACGAGGCCGGCTGTGACGCGGTGGACTCGGCGACGTTCGGGGCGAACCGGGTCGTGTTCGTGGAATACGACATCGAGGAGCGCGTGCGCGAGATCAACCGGCTGGCGGCGGAGCAGCTCGGGCGCCTGCGGGACGAGTTCTCGACGCCGGAGTGGCCGCGCTACAGCTTCGGGACGATGGGGCCGGGGACGAAGCTGCCGTCGCTGGGGCACATCGAGTATGACGAGTTGGTCGAGAGCTACCGCGAGCAGACGCGGGGGCTGATCGAGGGCGGCATCGACGTGCTCAAGGTCGAGACCTGCCAGGACCTGCTCCAGACAAAGGCGGCGCTGGGCGCAATCGAGGACGTGTTCACGGAGATGCACACGCGAGTGCCCGTGATCGCGAGCGTGACGATCGAGACGACCGGCACAATGCTGCTGGGGTCCGACATTGGCTGCGCGCTGACGACGCTGGAGGCGCTCGATACGGTCGACGTGATCGGCATCAACTGCGCGACCGGGCCCGAGCAGATGGTGGAGCATGTGCGCCACCTGGCGCAGAACTCGCGGCGGCCGGTGTTCATCGGGCCGAACGCGGGGTTGCCGGAGATTCGCGACGGGGAGACGTGCTACCCGCTCTCGCCGGAGGAGTTCGCGCGCTACCAGCGCATCTTCGTGGAGGAGCTTGGCACGAGCATCGCGGCGGGGTGCTGCGGGACGACGCCGGAACACTTCGAGGCGGCGATCGCGGCCGTCGGGCGGCCGCGGCCGAAGGCGCGGCCGGAGACGCTTGAGGCGGCGTGCAGCTCGCTCTACACGAGCGTGCCGTTCGAGCAGGACACGTCGTTCCTGGTGGTGGGGGAGCGGATGAACGCGACGGGCTCGCGGGCGTTCCGCGACCTGCTGCTGGAGGGGGACTCGGATGGGGTGGTGGCGCTGGCGCGCGAGCAGGCGGCGGAAGGGGCGCACGTGCTCGACCTGATGGTCGATTACGTGGGGCGCCAGGGCGCGCCCGACATGGAGCGTTACGCGCGCGAGCTGCGCACGCAGGCGACGCTGCCGCTGGTGTTCGATTCGACCGAGGTCCCGGTGATCGAGACGGCGCTGAAGCTGTACGGCGGCAAGGGGATCGTGAACTCGATCAACCTGGAGGACGGGGAACGGAAGATCACGCGGCTGCTGCCGCTGATCAAGCGCTTCGGGGCGGCGGCGATCGCGCTCGTGATCGACGAGGAGGGGCAGGCGCGCACGGTCGACTGGAAGCTGCGGGTGGCGCATCGCATCCACGACCTGGCGGTGGGGCGGTACGGGATGGAGTCGGGCGACTTGCTGTTCGACATGCTCACGTTCCCGCTGGGGGGCGGGCAGGAGGACCTTCGCGGCGACGCGATGGCGACCCTGGAGGCTATCCGGCGGGTGAAGGCGGAGCTGCCCGGCACGCACACGATCCTCGGGGTCTCGAACGTCTCATTCGGGCTGAAGCCAGCAGTGCGGCGGGTGCTGAACTCCGTGTTCCTGGCGGAGGCGGTGGAGGCGGGGCTGGACGCGGCGATCGTGAACGCGCGCCAGATCCGGCCCCTCAGCCGCATTCCCGAGGAGCAGATCGAGACGGCGCGCGACCTCATCTACGACCGGCGGCGGGAGGACTACGACCCGCTCATCCACTTCCTCTCGCTGTTCGAGGACGAGCAGGCGAAGCCGAAACCGGCGGAGGAGTTGGCGGCGCTGCCCGTGGAGGAGCGGCTGAAGCAGCGCATCATCGACGGCGACCGGCGGGGACTCGATGCAGACCTCGACGAGGCGCTGGGCGAGATGGAGGCGCTCACCATCATCAACGAGCACCTGCTGGACGGGATGAAGGTGGTGGGCGAGCTGTTCGGGTCGGGGAAGATGCAGCTTCCCTTCGTGCTGCAGAGCGCGGAGACGATGAAGGCGGCGGTGAGCCACCTGGAGCCGCACATGGACCGGGCCGAGGGGTCGGGCAAGGGCCGGATCGTGCTCGCGACCGTGCGCGGGGACGTTCACGACATCGGCAAGAACCTGGTCGACATCATCCTCTCGAACAACGGCTACACGGTGGACAACCTCGGCATCAAGCAGCCCATCGCGACCATCATCGAGAAGGCGCTGGAGGTGGAGGCGGACGCCATCGGGCTGAGCGGTCTGCTGGTGAAGAGCACGGTCGTGATGCGCGAAGACCTTGAGGAGCTGAATGCGCGCGGGCTCTCGCGCTTCCCCGTGCTGCTGGGGGGCGCGGCGCTCAACCGCCGCTACGTGGAGCACGACCTGCGGGCCGTCTACGAAGGGGACGTCTACTACTGCCGGGACGCGTTCGAGGGGCTGGACACGCTGGGGCGGGTGGTGGCCGGGGAGAGCCCAGGACCCGCGCGGACGGCGGACGCGCCGGCGCGTCCGCAGCCAGACGCATCGGCGCGCGAGGAGTACGTGCGCTCGGCGGTGGCGCGCGACGTTCCCGTGCCGCATCCCCCGTTCTGGGGGAGCCGCGTGGTGCGGGGCATCCCGCTGAGAGACGTGTTCCCGTATGTGAACGAGATCGCGCTCTTCCGGGCGCAGTGGGGCTACCAGCGGGGCGATCGCGGGGACACCGAGTACGAGGCCTTCCTCGATGAAGAGGTGCGGCCCGTGTTCCGGGGCTGGCAGGAACGCGCAATCAGCGAGGGGTTGCTGACGCCGCAGGTGGTCTACGGTTACTACAAGTGCCAGGCGGAAGGGAACGACCTGCTCGTCTGGCCCGAGGTCGAGGGGGAGGCGCCGGCGGGCGAGCCGGTGCGCTTCGCGTTCCCGCGGCAGGCGGCGGGGCGGCGGCAGTGCATCGCCGACTTCTTCCGCGACAGCGCGAGCGGCGAATACGACACGGTGGCGTTCACGCTGGTGACGATGGGTCCGCGGGCAACCGAGCTGGCGCAGGAGCTGTTCGAGTCGAACGAGTACCGCGACTACCTGCATTTCCACGGCTTCGGGGTGGAGAGTGCGGAGGCGCTGGCGGAGTTCTGGCACAGGCGGGTGCGGCAGGAGCTGGGCATCGGGGGCCAGGACGCGACGGATATCCGGAAGCTGTTCGGGCAGGGGTACCAGGGGTCGCGCTACTCGTTCGGGTACCCGGCCTGCCCCGACCTGGAGCAGCAGACGGGGATCGCGGAGCTGCTGGGTCCGGAGCGGATCGGGGTGGAGCTGGGGGAGACGTTCCAGTGGCACCCGGAACAGACGACGAGCGCGATCGTCGTGCACCACCCGGAGGCGCGCTACTTCACGGTGTAGCTAGCCCTCCGCCGCCTCGTCGGAGGCCGGCTCCTCTTCGACGACAGCGAGGGGCGTCCCCGGCCAGCGGAGGAAGTCGCTGTAGGCCCAGCCCTGTTCGCCGTCCTCGGTGAGGACGTAGACCCAGACGCAGGGGCCAGCGTCCTCTTCGAAGCAGGGGCCCTCGACCAGGTAGCCGCTGGACGGGTGGGAGACCAGCTCGACGACTCGCCCAGGGGGGAGGCAGACCTCAATGTCGGACTCGGTGGTGGGCTCGGAGCGCACGTTGAGGCAGGTATCGACCGTGACCTCGGCGGTGAGGGCGTCGTCGAAGGGAGGTAGCTGGATCGCGGGGAGGAGGGTGGGGAAGACCGAAGCGACGCCAATCCCGCCGTCAGAGCGGTACATTCGGAACTCTCGGCTGGTGCTCCCCCAGGAACCTACCCACATGCCCGGTGCCTCAAAGTTCGCTGCGGCAAGCGTCTCGCCATCAAGGGTCGAAACAGCTTGGAACCTCCCAACGAGAGAGGGGTTGTCCGGAGCAAGGCGCAGCCACGTGCTGTGCACCGTCTGAGACGGGGAGCGACTCCACTGACCGTCAACAGTCACGATTTGCAGGCCCAGCACCGATTCCACTAGCAGCGCATCCCCTCCTGCGAGCCATGGTGTACCCCCGAACTGAACCGGGAGGGTGGCGCCCTGCACACGCACTATTTCCTCCCCCGTCGCCGCATTGAAGAGAGAGAGCTTGGCAAGAACGGATGAACCCATGGGGTCTGTACCCGGGTCCAGTGCCCCTGTGGTGGCTGCGATCCAGCGCCCATTCGGCGACAGCCTGACTCCAGCACCCTGGATGGGTCCATCAACGCACGGGAACGCGACCTCAGACACGAGCAGCCCCGACCAGTCGTAGCGGAGAACGTGGCAGGTCTGCGCTTCGAGGGAGCCACCGGGCGAGGAGACGATGGCAAATCCCTCTCCGGAAGGGAACACCGCCATATCATCAGGGTGGTCAAGCGACACGGCATCGCCGGTTCCGAGCTGGAGCACATGCAACTGCCCATCGCCGGAAGCGAGCAGGAGGCCATCTTCGGGGCGCCACGCATAAATCGACCATCCAGCCGGCGTGTCGAACTCCGCCTCCGGCTCCATGGAGGGGCGGACCTCCACGTAGCGGCGTGAGCCGCCATCTCCATCCCCGTCAAGGCGCTCGAAGAGGATGGTGCCGCCATCGCTCCACTCTTCGCGGCGGAGGAGGGTCGAGTCCCACGCGAAGGTGCGGCCCGCCTCACGATCGTGGAGGACGCCCTCGGCGGCGATGTAGCGGTTGCCGGGGGAAGGTTCGAGGCGGGTGCCGTCGACGTGTTGCCAGCCCTCGACGGCACCCGTCTCGACATCGAGAAAGAAGAGACCGCTGTCCTCCGCGATGAGCTCGCCGGGGGCGTATTCGAGCCGGGTGAAGGCCTCGTCGGTGGCGACCTCGCGGATGCCGAGGGCGTTCGGGGTGGCGTCGGGGGTCGGTTCCGGCTCGGGTGTCGGCTCCGGGGTGGGTTCGGGCGTCGGCTCGGGTGTGGGGGATGGCTCCGGGGTGGCCTCCGGTGTGGCCTCCGGCGTCGGGGACGGTGTGGGGGTTGGGTCGGGGGTGGGAGTGGCCGCCGTTCCTGCCACGGGGGAGACCGTGGGGGCAGGGGAGATGAGCACGTTCACGGGCTCGCCGGGGCGGGTCAGGAGGATGGCGACCACGACGGCGGGGATGGCCACGGCCGCGATACCGGCGGCGACAGCGAAGCCGATGAGGGGCTTCGAGAGGAAGGCGAAGGGCGTCGCGAGGGGCGCCACCAGGGCGCGGAGGCGGGCGCCGACCACCTCGCCGAAGCGGACCCGCACGGGCTGCGGGCGCCACCCGGCGATCTCACGCCTGTTCCGCAGCTCCAGCTTCCCGAGGATGTTGGAGATGTGGTACTTGACGGTGTAGGGGCTGAGGCCGAGGCGGATTGCGATCTCGGCGTTGGTGGCGCCGGTGCGCACCTCGTCGAGGATGCGCCATTCAGCGGGCGTGAGGATGTCGGGATACGGCGGCCGGCCAGGTCCCCTGCGGGTCATTGGGCAAGCCTAGGGGGAAGGCGGTCGAATTACCCCGTCCGTTTTGGGGACGGGTGGGTCAATTCCCGAGGTCGGCGAGGAGCTGGTCGCGGAGGCGGACCTACTTCACGATGTCAAAGGAGGAGTTGCAACGGTTGCGTTTCGGACGGTCGCGGGCACGCTACGTTGCAACTGCGGCTCCGCGATGAGCACGCCAACGCTCACATGGACCATGAATAGAGCCCAAACTGCCTTATGCCGAGAACAGCCCCCAGCCCAGTGAGCCACTCCGCCAGGAGCTTCTAGGTCCGGAGCGGATCGGGGGGGAGCTGCGCGAGACGTTCCAGTGGCACCCGGAGCAGACGACGAGCGCGATCGTCGTGCAACACCCGGAGGCGCGCTACTTCACTGTCTGAGGACACGCTCCGCAGTGACGGTGTGCAGGCCGGGGTCGAATTCGAGCACGAGCGCGTCGCCAAGCTCTGCGCCAACCGATTCGGCGAGCGCCTTCACACTGCCTATGGCGGGACCGCTCGGAGACTCGACCGGCCATGAGACCCAGACCATCGTCTCTGAGGCTGAGTTGTAGTTGTAGTTCAGATACCATCCCGGGCGTGCGCCAAGAGCCAACGCCAGTCCTTTGGACATCACCCTTCCCGACCCTCGAAGTGTGTCGGGAACGACCTTGATTGTGTAGCGTAAGTTTCCTTTTGGGGTGCGCTCAACATTTGGATCGTCCTCGGGATCGCTGGGCGACATCTCCACCGGTTCGTCTGGCCGCCGGTGGCGGACGTGCCCGTTCTCGACAACGAAGCGGGGTGCGTTTGCGTATTGGCGCACTGACGAGGCGGCGACACCAAACTTCGTTGTGAACTCCTCAACCAGTGCCTCAACGGACACTGGCCCATCCGCTCGGCTAATGCGTAAGGCAATCTCGCTGGAGATGCCACTGTAGGACTCCAGGCCCCACTCCCTGAGCGCGAAAGTCGCCTTGCTAGTCCGAACGAAGCGGTCATCCCCAAACAATCGGTCGGTGAAGCCGCGGAGCGAAGCCTCTTGGCCGATCTCTTGCAAGATTTCCTCGGCCGTTGCAGGTCGCTGGAACCATCGGAGAATCGTAACGGCTTTGTCGGTGAGCGAGACTCCCCACGGCAGGTAGGTGTCACCGAAACGCCTGAGGCCTGGGGGATCTTGTCGGAGGAGGACTTCGACAGCAGGAGTCACGACCCCCTGCGCCACCAGCGCTTCGCGAGCCTCGTCGCTGCCAAGACTCCCCCTTTCTACGCCGAGAAAAGTAAGCTCCTGAACCAGTGACTCGGGTGTCCTGCCTGCGCGTGTCGCCCACCCGCCACTCGTCAAGTCGAACCCCGCGAACCACAGGAGTGCTCGCAGGGCCGTGTCGCGGTCTGTGTCGAGCTTCGGGTCGCCGGTGGGCGTCGCGACCGAAGCGAGTTCGGGAACGAGGCCCAAGGCCCCCAACGGAAAGGAGACGCCAAGAAGCGAGCGCACGGCGCCAACAACCCAGTCCAGGGCTTGCTCGCGCTCCAGCCTGACCCTAACCCGACGTTCGGTGCGAGCCTGGATTTGCCGAATGCGCTCGCGCGTAACTCCGTAGGCGACTCCGAGCGCCTCAAGGGTTGGACCCAAGCGGGCCGTGCGTGTTCGCTGCTTCTCCCCTGCTGGCTCGGGAGTGTCGTCCGGCATCCCAAGCACGCGAGCCATGAACACATGCCGCCCGCGATCGTCTTCCGGCGCAAGGGCGACTGCCACCTTGCCTGAAGCTTCGGCCCACGCAGCATCCATGCGATTCACACGGTCATGACCAGGCGGCGCCAAGATGGGCGTAGCGGTCAGTGCCGACCAAGCGGCAGCGACACCCTCGGGCATCTCGCCAAGACCATCTCTCAGAGCCAGCAAGTCGCCCAGAGTATTGGTACCTCGGGAGCGACCCCACTCCGCAAGGATGTGGAACGGCTGCCAGAAACGGGGGTCTTCGATCTCAACGGGGTCGCCTGTCAATCTCGACACAAAAGTATTCTATCACCCCTTCTACCTAACGTCAATCCCAGGACGTGTTCTTACGACTCTAGCCCGAGGTCGGCGAGGAGCTGGTCGCGGAGGCGGTACTTCTGGACCTTGGTGGCGGACATGGGCCAGTCGCCGGGGGCGACGAAACGGACGTGGCGGGGAACCTTGAAGCTGGCGATGCGGCCGCGGCAGTGCGCGATGAGGTCGTCGGGGGCGATCTCGGCGCCGGGGACGAGCTCGACGAAGGCGGCGGGGACCTCGTCGTAGCGGTCGTCGGGGATGCCGACCACCTGGGCGATGTTCACGGCGGGATGGGTCTGGAGGTAGGACTCGATCTCGAGGGCGGCGACGTTCTCGCCCCCGACCTTGAGCATGTCCTTCACGCGCCCCATGAAGCAGACGCGTCCGCCTTCGTCGAGGGCGCCGAGGTCGCCAGTGTTGAACCAGCCGTCGGCGTCGAAGCACTCGGCGTTCTTCGCGGGGTCCTTGTAGTAGCCCTCGAACACGCAGTAGCCGCGCATCCAGATCTCGCCGCGGGTGTTGGGTTCGTCGACGGGAGCGCCGGTCTCGGGGTCGCGGATCTGGAGCTCGATGCCGGGGAGGGGGCGGCCGGAGGTGACGGGGCGCTTCTCGGGGGGGTCGTCGGGGTGGCTGAAGGCGGCGACGCCACCGCACTCGGTGAGGCCGTAGGCGTTGGTGTGCTTGGCGGTGGGGAGGGCGGCATGGATGCGGCGGAGGGCGTCGGGGGGCGCGACGTTGTTCATGAGGCGGATGCGGGAGAACTCGGCGGCATCCCACTCGGGGTGGTTGAGGAGGGCGGTGGTGATCGGCGGGAAGGTGGAGAAGCAGACGGTGGCGCGCTCGTCGCGGAGCTGGGCGATGCCGAGCCCGGGCTCGAAGTGGGTGAGGGTGATATAGGCGGCGCCCGAATCCATGCAGCCGATGAGGGGGAGGATGGCGCTCATGTGGAAGAGGGGCAGGGGATCCCAGAAGCGGTCGGCGGCAGTCAGCTCAAAGCGGTCGCCGCAGGCGTTGACGGAGGTGCGGACGAGGGCCTCGTGGGTGAGGGGACAGCCCTTGGGGTCGGCGGTTGTGCCGGAGGTGTACATCATCATCGTGACGTCGCGGAGGCGGACGCGGGAACGCAGGAGGTGGACCTGGTCGGCGGCGACGCGCTCGGCGGCGGCCTCGTAGACGGCGCGGTCGAGCATGCCGGCAGGAACCGTTTTCCCTGATCGCTCGGCTGCTTCACCCTCGCTGCCCAGCAGGATCACGCTCTGGAGGCGGGGGGCTCCTGGGAGGTCGAGGGAGGTGGGGTCGGGGGCCTCGGCAAGGCCGGGGAGGCAGCGGTGCAGCAGCTCCACGAAGTCGACGTGTTCGTCGATGAGGTCGCTGGTGATGAGGAGCTTGAGGTCGGCGTTCTCGATGACGTAGGCGAGCTCGTGCTCCTTGTAGCGGGCGTTGATGGGCACGACCCAGGCGCCGAGCATGGCGGCGCCGAAGATGACCTCGACGTAGTCCATGCAGTTGGGCATGAGGATGCCGAGGTGGTCGCCGGGGCCGAGGCCGAGACCGGCGAGGGAGCGGGCGGCGCGCACGGCCGCCTCGTTGAGGCTGGCGTAGGTGTGGCGGCTGTCGGGGAAGATGACGGCGTCGGCGTCGGGGTAGCGGGCAGCGGCGCGGACGGGGAGGTCGCCGAAGGGGACGACCTCGGTCCATTCGAGCGCGGAAGCCGCTCCACTCACGCCGACGCCCTCACCTGCATGTGCGCGACTCAGCGCTTGTCGAACTCGAGGTTGAGCTCGTAGAGGCCGAGCATGATGCCGGGCTGGTGGGTGAAGTCGTTCTTGCCCGGCGCGAAACGGATGTTGTCGAGCCGGTCGATGAGGACTTCGGTGGCGATGTTCTGCTCGAGGCGGGAGATGCCCTGGCCGGGGCAGTTGCGCGGTCCCATGGAGAACGTCAGGTGGCGACCGGGGTTCTTGCGGTCGAGGCGCAGCTCGCCGGGGGCGGGGCAGAGGTCGGCGTCGCGGTTGCCGGCGCCGAAGCGGAGGTGGAGGAGGGAGCCCCTGGGGATGTGGACGCCGCGAATCTCCATGTCCTCGGGGACGTAGCGGCCACCGGCGCCGCCCTGGGTGGGGGCGTAGAGGCGCAGGGCCTCCTCGACGAAGAAGCGGACCTTGCCGCCGTCGTCGCGCAGTTCCTCGACGAGCTCGGGGTGCTGCGCGAGCACCAGCGCCTCGGAGGTGAGGGCGTACTGGGTGGTCTCGTTGCCGCCGATGTGCATGAGGACGGCGATGCTGATGATCTCGCCGTCGCTGAGCTTGCGGTCCTCGTACTCGACCTGGGTGAGGAAGGAGATCATGTCCTCCTTCGGGTTGCGGCGCTTCTCGTCGACCTGGGACTGGATGTAGCGGTGGAAGTCGACGAGGACGGCGGCGTTCTCACGCTCGATGTCGTCGGGGAGCTCGTTACGGGGCCCGTCGCCGTAGACGAAGCGGCGGACCTGGGCCTCCTCCATCTTCTTGAGCATCGGCATGTCCTCGAGGGGGAAGCCGAGGATGGTGGTGATGACCGTCTGGGGGAGAGGCGCGGCGAACTGGGTGACAAATTCGACCTCGCCGTCGTTGATCCAGTTGTCGACGAGGCCGTTGACGGCGGCGGTGACCATCTCGCGGTGGCGCTCGGCGCCCTCGGGGCCGACCCACGGGTCCCAGAGCTGCATGCGGTAGCGCTTGTGCTGCTCGACGGTGGGGCGGAGGGTCTGGGCGGCGTTAACGGTGTCGCTGAAGCCCTCCTCGCGGAAGATCTCGGACTCGATCTTGCTGGAACCGGCGGAAGCGGCAGCAGAGATGTCCTCCGGCATGAGTTCGAAGAAGCGGGGGTCGCGGGTGATGGAGGCGATGTCCTCGAACTTGGAGACGATGAAGGCGTCGGTGCCGGGGAACCAGCCCTTACCCGGGATGCGGGCGATGGGGGCCTCTTCGTGGAGGACCTTGTAGGAGTCGAACCAGTGCTCCTGGGAGCCGGGCGCGAAGAGTTCGGCGCCGAGGTCGGCGGCGACGGGGCAGGCGGAAGCGGAAGTCTCTGCGCCGTGGGGGTTCGCGGTTTCGGTCATGGGTGCTCTCTCCTGTGGTGGTTAGACGTAGCCGAGTTCGCGCTCCATCGCATTGATGGCGTCTTCGGCGATGTCGTAGGCCTTCATGGCCGTTTCTTCGGAACAGACCACGGGGGGACAGACGCGGGTGTTGTTGCCGCCGCCGGAGACGACGAGCCCGCGTTCGAGGCAGTTCTTGTAGAAGAGGCGCCCAGCCTCGGGGCTGGGCTGGCGGCTCTCCTTGTCGGTCACGAAGTCGAGGGCGAGAAGGAGGCCCTTGCCACGCGCATCGCCGACGGAGGGGTGGGCGTCGCGGATCTCGTGGAGACGCTTGAGGCAGGCCTCGCCGAGGGCGCGCGTGTGCTCGATCAGGTTCTCTTCCTCGATCGTGTCGAGGACGGCGAGGGCGGCGGCGCAGGCGGCGGGCTGGCCGCCGTTGGTGGTGGAGGGCTGGGTCTGCTGGAGGGCGTCCTTGAGGCCCTCGCGCACGCAGAGGACCGAGATGGGGATGCCGTTGCCGAGCATCTTGCCGATGATGACGGCATCGGGGACGACGCCGTAGTGCTCGGAGGCGAACCACGTGCCCGTGCGCCCGAAGGACGCGAACTCATCGAAGATGAGGAGCATGCCGTTGCGGTCGGCGATCTCGCGGAGGCGGTGGAGGAACTCGTCGGGGTAGGTGCGGGCGCCGCTGCCGTTGGTGATGGGCTCGACGATGATGCCGGCGAGCTTGCCGTGGCTGTTCGCGAGCATGAGGCGCTCGGCGAAGTCGGTGCAGTGCATACCGCAGTCGGGGTACGTCATCTTGTACTCGCAGCGGTAGCAGAAGGCAGCGGGCACGGTGAGGAAGCCGGAGGGGCGGGGGCCGGTCGCGGGGTTGCCCATGGCCGAGGCGATGGCGCTGGTGGTGCGCCCGTGGTAGTCGCCCGTGAAGGAAAGGAATTCGTGGTTGCCGGTGGCGGCGCGGGCAACGCGGAAGGCGGCCTCGGTGGCCTCGGTGCCGGTGTTGAAGAACTGGAAGATGTTGAGGTCGCCGGGGGTGATGGCGGCGAGGCGTTCCATGAGCTGAACGCGCACATCGGTGGGGAAGTCGCGCACGTTGAGGAGGCGGCCTGCCTGATTGGCGACGGCCTCGGTAATGCGTGGATGGGCGTGGCCGAGAGCGGCGACCATGTGGCCCTGGGTGAAATCGAGGAAGCGGTTGCCGTCGGCGTCGGTGAGGGTGACGCCCTCGCCGTGGGTGAAGGCGACGGGGAGGGCGTTCACCATCTGGAAGTAACTGCCGTACTGGTACCGCTCGGTCTTCTCGAAGAGTTCGCGGGAGCGGGGACCGGGGAGGTCGCCGTCGATCAGCGGGGCATCGCGCGCGGAAGCGTTCGCCCACTCGATGCTATTCGCGAAGGTGGTACCGGAAGCCTGCTGTATCGCCATGCCACGCTCCTCCTGCCGGGGGGCGAGGTGGATTGTACGCGTCAGCGGTGAGGGGCGGGCGTCGGGGCGAGCCTATACGTCGAGGGCGCCGATGCGTTTGGCCTCGGTCTCACGCAGATGGTGGGCCTCGTCCGGCGTGAACTGTGAGCCGCATGTGCCGCACAAGTAGCGAGAGGCCTTGTCCTCGTGCCCGATGTCGTCAGCCGCCTCCCACTGGGGGACAAGGACAACGTGGGGGCACTCCGCCTGCTCGACGGCATCGTCGTGGAGGCCTACGGCCTCGCTGCCCGGACCGCGCCGGAAGAGCTTGTCGAGGAATCCCATGACGGCCTCCTTGTGGCATCCGCGCCACTCCGCAATCCTATAGGAATCGTCAAGGCGACGCGGGAATGCGCAAGGCGCCGCCGCGGACGCGGCTTGGAACCCGGTCGAGTAGCCTAGCCACCGCCATGACGGGAGCGCTCGCGCCGTACCGTGTCATCGACCTGACCCGCGAGATGGGGGCAGTGTGCACGCGCCTACTGGCGGGGCTGGGGGCGGATGTCGTACGCGTCGAGCCGCCGGGCGGGGACGTGACGCGCCTCCGGGCGCCGCTGATCGAGGGCGAGGGCGAGGGCGAGGGCGAGGGCGAGGGCGAGGGCGGGAGCGGGAGCGGGAGCGGGGAGCTGGGCGCGTGGTGGGCGCAGATGCACGCAGGCAAGCGCAGCATCACGCTCGACGAGGGGGAGGAGGAGGACACGGCCTTCCTGCTGGACCTGTGCGCGAGCGCGGACGCCGTGGTGCTCTCTCCCGACGACTGCGGGGAGCTGTGGCCGCTGGCGCTCGACGAGGTCGCGCAACGGGCGCCGCACGTGGTCCGCACGGTGATCACGCCCTTCGGGCTCTCGGGGCCGAAGGCGGGGTGGTCGGGGAGCGACCTGGTCGGGCTTGCGTCGGGGGGGTTGCTGTCGCTTTGCGGCGATCCCGACCGGGCGCCACTGCGGGTGTCGGTGGAGCAGGCGTACGGGCTGGCGGGGGCGCAGGCGTGCGTGGGCACGCTGCTGGCGTTGCGGGCGCGGCAGCTTACGGGCCGGGGGCAGCTTGTGGACGTCTCGGTGCAGGCGTCGGTCGCGAACGCACTCGGCAACTCGCGGCTCTACTACGCAATGGACGGTCTGGTGACGAAGCGGGCGGGGGGCGGGCGGGCCTTCGGAACGCAGGGGACGCGGCTCATCTTTCCGTCGGCGGACGGGTATGTGGCGTACTGGCGCCAGCCGGAGAGCCTGCGCGCGCTGGCTCAGTGGTTCGACGACGCGGGCGAGCCACGCACCTTCGATGCGGAGGCGTGGGCTGGGCGGGCACTCGCGGGCGGGGCATTGCCGAACCCCGAGGAGGTGGAACTGCTTGAGGGCGAGATCCGGCGCTTCTTCGCGCACCGGAGCACGCACGAGCTCGCGGAGGAGGGGCAGCCGCGGGGACTGATGATCTACCCCGTGAACACGATGGCGGACATCGTGGAGAGCGAGCACCTGGCGGCGCGTGGGTTCTTCGAGGAGGCGCCTTCGCCGGCGGGGACGCTGCGGATGCCGGGCGCCCCGATGAAGCTCGCGGGGACGCCGTGGCGCACGGGGGCGATCGCGGGGGCGGGGGCGCACGAGGAGGAGGTGCGGGCGGAGGTGGCGGCGGGGCGGCCGGCGCCCGCGTCGGGGGAGCCGGAGGGGTCGGTGGGCGCGCGCGACCTCTTCCGGGGGGTGCGGGTGGCGGATTTCTCGTGGGTGGGCGTGGGGCCGAACTCGACGCAGATGCTGGCCTGGCACGGGGCGGAGGTGATCCGGGTGGAGTCGACGCTGAAGCTGGACACGTTCCGCTCGGGCGGGCCGAGACCGGAGGGCGACAGGAGTCCCGACGGGAGCGCGTACTGGGCCAACCACAACCGCGACAAGCTGGGCGTGCAGATCAACCTGCGCACGCCGGAGGGGGTGGAGGCGGCGAAGCGGCTGATCGCCGTGAGCGATGTGGTGACGGAGTCGTTCACGCCGGGGTTCATGGCGCGCATCGGGCTGGACTACGAGGCGGTGCGGGCGCTCAAGCCGGACGCGATCATGATCTCGATGTCGATGGAGGGGCAGTACGGTCCGCACGCGCAGTTCCGCGGCTTCGGGCTGATCCTGCAGGCGGCGGCCGGTATCACGGGGCTCACAAGCTGGCCCGACCGGCCTCCAACGGGCACGGGCGTCGCCTACACGGACTGGGTGGCGATGCACTTCGCGGCGTCGTCGCTGCTGGCGGCGCTCGACCACCGCGAGCGCACGGGTGAGGGGCAGTACATCGACCTCTCGCAGCTGGAGGCGACGACGTACGCGCTCGACGGAGCGCTCGTGGCGGCGCTCAACGGCGGCAGCGAGACCATCGCCAACGGCAACCGGCACCCCGAGGCGGTCCCCCACGGGGTGTTTGCCTGCGAGGGGGAGGACCGCTGGTGCGCGGTCTCGGTGATGGGCGACGCGCAGTGGGCGGGACTCTGCGAGGCGACCGGGCGGGGGGACTGGGCCGCGGACGAGGAGCTGCGGGAGGCGACGGGGCGGAAGCGTCGCGAGGACGAGATCGAGGCGGGGCTGGCGGCGTGGTGCGGGGAGCGCACGGCGGAGGAGGCGCAGGAGCGGCTTCAGGCGGCGGGCGTCCCGGCGCACCTGGTGGCGACGATGGCGGACGTGCAGCACGACCCCCAGCTACGGCATCGGGGGCACTTCTGGGAGACGGACCACCCGGTCATCGGGCCGCTCGCGTACGACGGTCCGGCGTACCTGCTCAGCGAGACGCGGGCGGGGCCGCACAAGCCGGCGCCGCTGCTGGGCCAGCACACGGAGCAGGTGTTCCGGGAGTTGCTGGGGTACAGCGAGGGAGAGCTGGCGGAGCTGGTCGCGAGCGGCGCGATCCAGTAGCGGAGCCACCCAAAGAAAAGGGAATTATATCGTAATTACCCACGCCCTATCGAGCCACGCCCCTAGCCTAGCCCGCGCCCCAAGACAGTGTCATGCAAGGGATACGTCCCCATCGGGGATACAATCGATGGAAGGGACGCGGACGCAGTGATCAAGCGCCCTACCGGCCTTGGTCAAGACGCACTACGAAAAGCCAAGGCCGGATTGCCCCTCCCTAATCTTACATCCGCCTAGCCGCTTGACCGCCCCCCTTGCCTTCCCCCAGCATCGCTAACGGCTCACCACGAGTCTTAGCCCCGGCGTGATATTTTCGGGAGGGCGGCTTTTCCCCTCTTGCGGATCACATGGGTACCGGTGGCTCGTGCGGAGTCCACCGCCATTCCAACCGCAAGAGGGATCCTCATTGAAGCATGTACGAACCATCGCCCTAGCGGTCACCGCCATGATCGGCGTGGCCACCATCGCCATCGTTGCCGCCCAGGACAGCCGTACCGCGAACGTTGAAGTGCGCGTTTGGCAAAGCACGAGCGATGCCGAAAGCCTCTACATCAGCGCCCGCCCCGAAGGGGGCGATTGGGGAACCTTGGGAACCATTCCGCTCGACATGAGCGGTCTGAACAGCCGCGAGACCTATCGGTACGGGGATATTACCGTCGCCGTACCATTGGCCGAAGTGGTTATTGCTACGCCCACGCCCATCCCAGTGCCTACGCCTTCGGCCACGTATCCCGTCATTCACTGGGATCCCAAGGCATCGGACGCCTCGGGGCTTGGATTCATCCGTGCTTCAATACGAGGCGACGATTTTGCATGGGTCGCTCGGGAAGCGAGAGACGGTAGCGTTTTTACGGTCATTGATGTCTTTGATAACAGACATTGGTCGAGCCAATCGAAGTTACGCGTCGCTTGCATTAGCGGTAAGTTGTACGTGGAATTTTACCCAAACGACTTCCTGCTAGTACGGAATGATCGTACGGCCCGCGACCACAACCCTTTTTCGGGAGACGTTATCTTCCAGGTTGACGACCATGGAAGTCGAAGTCAGCGCTGGAGTAATGTAGCACTTGAAGGAAGTTTATCGCCAATACTCAAGTTGCGCGCTCCCGAACAATTCCTTGCGGAACTACGGGGTTCGAGTGAGATTTTCTTCTTTGGTGGGAAGGGGCGGCATGGAAGTAGGGCGACCTTCTTCAGTGTTGTCGCCCTACTTGGAAGCCCCGTACAATGGAACATCGACAACTGCGGAAACTACTAAGAAATACGCCCAACTAGCAAGGAGAAAGAAACATGCCCCAAGATGAATATCTACTTCTTAGCCGAAAGGCGCAGGCTGGTTTTGCGACTGCCATTGCGAATGTGATTTCGCAAGTCGATCATAAGAATCCTGCGACAGATCGTCGTTCCGATTGGATTTTGGCCGAGATTCATGATCGCCTCGAAGGATTGATCGAAACAGAAGAGACGCTAACACCGGTTGATGTTGCGAACATGAGAGAGGTGTATCGCAGTGTTCTCGAAGCGTATCAAGTAATTCAGAAGGCATTACAACAGTCATGAGAACAGTATAGCACAGCGCCTACGCTACAAGGTCGTCGTATCGTAGGCGCTTGCCCTCGCAACCCGCGCACTACGCGCTGCATCTGGTCGAGGGTGTCCGCTTCGCGGTTGTTATGCCTTCCGGCAAACTCCGTTACGTAGCGGTCAAGATGGTCGACGCTCATATGATGGTAGGTACCGTGGTACCCGCGCTTGAGCATCGCCCAGAAGCTCTCGATGCCGTTGGTATGCGCCATGCCATCGACGTACTCGCCCACGCCATGCCGTACGGACTTGTGATTCGGGAGCCCCTGGTAGCCGCTCGCCTCATCGGTGTAGATAACCGCGCCTTCAAGCATCCGCTCAAGAACAAACGCCTGTAGCGTCACCCTGTCCGTACCCGATACAACGGCAGCGCTTACCTGATTGGTATCGCGATCCTTTGCGCCCGCAACGGCGGTCTTCCCAACCGTACCGCGTCCGGCGCGGAGCTTCTTGTTGGAATGCTTGTTCTTTTCCTTACCACCGATGAAAGTCTCGTCCGCCTCAACGGGCCCGACAAAAGGGTCGTTACCGGCGTTCCATGCTTCGCGGATGCGATGCGCGAGGTGCCATGCGTTCTTCTGGGTGATGCCAAGGTCGCGATGGAGCTTCATCGACGACGTACCCTTGATCCCCGTGTTCATCAGGTAGATGGCAAACGCCCATGTCTGGTAGCCGAGCTTCGAGCTTTGCATCACCGTTCCGGTTTTCGTCGAGAAATCCTTGCGGCAATCGCGGCAACGGAAGGGCTGGGGTTTGCGCGTCTTGCGCGTCTGGATGTTGAGCGAGCCGCACTTCGGGCAGCCGACGCCGTTGGGCCATCGCGTCTCGATGAACCAGCGCTCCGCCGTAGCATCGTCGGGGAACATCCTAGTGAGTTCCACGAGCGACATGCCTTCGCGGTAGTGTTTGCCGGGGGCTCGCTTAGCCATGACCCCAGACTAGGGATCGGCTAAGGTCTCCCGAGCGGTCAGGATGGACCTTCGTGCGCGAATAAGCTAAGGTTAATGATCGAATCGGGGCCGGACGTTGCGGTCCGGCCCCGAAGGGTGGCGCGGTAGCTAAGCCAGGCAAGGCTCCCGACTGAAAATCGGGGATCGTGGGTTCAAATCCCACCCGCGCTTCCAAGTTCTACCTAACACTTTATCGTGAACCCCCGCCAGCAGCAACCCCTACATGACACGCGATCTCAATAGCTTCTACGGTCATGAGGTTAGGGGCGACCTCCCACATGGGTAAGTTTGAATATAATTCCCAAAGAAAAGCCGCGGCGCCTGAGCGCCGCGGCTTTCTGTACCGATGCGGGCCGCGATCTACCGATCGGGGCCTTCGAGGTAGTTGTCGAGCACCTTGTGCATGTGGCGGATGCGGCGCTCGCGGTAGTTGATGAGGAGCCCCTTGTAGGCACGAGAGTTCATGCCCTTTTGCACGCGCGGCAGGTTGTAGGAGTCCTGGTCCATGACGAGGCCGATGGAGATCTCGCCGTGCTTGTGCTGGCTGTGCACCGCACGCGGAGGATGGTCAACCCCCGGCGGGATGCGCACGTAGGTCTGCATGTCGAAGAACATCTTGTTCGGGTCCGTCGCGTGGGGACGCTGGCGGAAGAACAGGAAGTTCAACGCGTTCGTGTTGAAGGTGAGGCTGGGGAAGATGTAGTAGTGGTAGTCGTCGGAGAGCTGATCGTCGTTCAACTCGGAGACATCCAGGCCCTGGGCAGCGGCCGACTTCTTGGTGGCGGCCTGCATGGCGGGACGGACATCGCCCATGCCACCCGGGAACGTCTCGGGATCGATGCCGGCGGCGACCATGAACTCCAGGAGCGGCTGGGTGATCTCCTTCTGGTTCGGGTAGCGCGGGCTGACGAGCCCGAACGGGACCAGGTAGCGGTTGTGGCGCTCGTAGAGATCGATCTGCACGTGGATGTCGTCGAGCGACTCCAGCAACTGGGGATGGATGCCCTGCACGTGGTAGACCTCGTTGAAAGCGTCGACGGAGGTCTTCCAGTTCGTGTCCCACTCCACGGTCATGTCCTGGACGATGGCGTAGTCCTCGAAGTGATAGGGATCGAGGTGCTTGTTGACGGGATCGAGGAACTCCTCGAGGGGCTCGCATCCGGGGTTCATGTTGAACCAGACGAACCCGCCCCAGGTGTCGCAGGGCACTTCGACCAGCGCCGTCTCCTGGGGGACGCCCTGGGTGAACGTGTCCTCGTCCGGGACGAACTTCTTGGAGCCATCGAGGTTGAACTCGAAGAAGTGGTAGGCGCACTGGAACGACTCGGCGTGGCCCATGCCGGCGTTGCGAATCTGGTTCCCGCGGTGGGGGCAGACGTTGTAGAACGCGCGGACCTTGTCCTCCGCCTCACGCACGATGAGGAGGGACTCGGAGCCCAGCTCGGTGGTGAAGTAATCGCCAATAGTGGGGATGTCGGACTCGCGGCCGGCCATGTTCCAGACCTTGGTCCACATGCGCTCCCACTCGAGCTCCAGGTACTCCTTCGAGACGTAGCGCTCCTTGGGGATGAGTTGGGTGCCGAGGAGGGGCTCGGAGGCCTTCTCCGTGGGGGTTCCCTGACGGATGGAGGTGGTCATGAGGGCAGGCTCCGCTTGAGAATTCCCGCGCGGTTCGCGCAGACACGAGAAAGGTACGCGGAATCGAGGCGCGAGGGAACCCCCAGCGGCGTAGAGAAGGCAGCAGAAAGGACGCAGAGGCGTGGCTGCGGCTAGAATCGCTGGCCGTGGACCTACGCAGAAGCATCCGTGACGTTCCCGACTTCCCCAAGGAAGGCGTGCTGTTTCGCGACATCACGCCGTTGCTGGGCGATCCCCTGGCGTTTCGCTACAGCGTGAGTGAACTGTGCGTGCACGCGGCGCGGCGGGACGCCTCCGCGATCGTGGGGATCGAGTCCCGCGGGTTCCTGTTCGGGGCGGCGATGGCGGACCGTATGCGGCTGCCGTTCGTGCCGGTGCGGAAGCCGGGCAAACTGCCGGCGGCGCACATGTCGATCGAGTACTCGCTTGAATACGGCGACAGCCAACTCGACATCCACGAGGACGCGCTGGGGGTGGGGAAGCGCGCCTACATCGTCGACGACCTGCTCGCGACCGGGGGCACGGCGGCGGCGGCCACGAAGCTGGTGGAGCTGGCCGGGGGCGAGGTGGTCGGGCTGGGGTTCGTGATCGAGCTGGAGCAATTGGGCGGACGGGCGAAGATCGATGGCTACGACGCCATGAGCCTCGTCCGCTACTAGGGCGGGCCGCATGAGCGGTTTCACCCCGATCCGCATCCTGCCGGGCGAAGGCATTGAGGTTCTCGACCAGACAGTGCTGCCGCACGAGGAGCGCTACCTGGGGCTGCACACGGTGGCGGAGGTGGCGGAGGCGATCCGGTCGCTGCGGGTGCGGGGGGCGCCGCTGCTGGGGGTGACAGGCGCGTGCGGGATGGCGATCGCGGGGGAGGAGCGCGGGGCGGGCGGGGAGGCGCTGGCGGCGGCGGCGGCAGAGCTGAAGGCGACACGCCCGACGGCGGTCGACCTGGGCGCGATGATCGATGAGGCGTTGGCGGCGGTAGAGGGAGCGGGCACGGAGGAGGAGGCGCGGCGGGCGGCCCTCTGGGAGTTCGCGGAGCGGGCGCTGGCGCGGCAGCGCGAGCGGGACGCGGCCCTGGCGCGCCACGGGCGGGAGCTGCCCGGCCTCGAAGGGGCCGTGCTGACGCACTGCAACACGGGCGGACTGGCGACGGGTGGGGAAGGGACGGCCCTGGCCGTGATCGCGGAGGCCTGGCGGGCGGGGCGGATCGAGCGCTGCTACGCCACGGAGACGCGTCCGTTGCTGCAGGGCGCGCGCCTGACCATGTGGGAGCTCGAGGCGCTCGGCATTCCGGGAACGCTCCTGCCAGACACGGCGGCGGCCTCGCTGATCGCGTCGGGGCGGGTGAGCGCCGTCATCACCGGGGCCGATCGGATCGCGGCGAACGGGGACGGCGCGAACAAGGTGGGGACGTACGGCTTGGCCGCGGTGGCGGCGCGGCACGGCGTGCCCTTCTACCTGGCGGCGCCGGTGAGCACGTTCGATGCGGCGACGGCGACGGGGAAGGCGATCCCGATCGAGTTCCGAGCGGACGAGGAGGTGGGGGGCTTCGGCGGCGAGCGCTGGAGCCCGGACGGCGGGGACGCCTGGAACCCCGCGTTCGACGTGACGCCGGCGGAGCTGATCGCGGGCATCGTCACGGAGACGGGAGTGCTGCGTCCTCCCTACGGCCCCGCGATCGCCGCGCTGACCGCCCGGAGCGACTAGCGGGGTAGACTCCAGAGCAGTGCCTGAGTCCATCGAGTTCGCGGTCCTGGGCGGGAGCGGCTTCTACGAGATGCCGGGGCTGCGCGGGGTGGAGGAGGTGGCGATGGAGACGCCGTTCGGGCGCCCGAGCGACGCCATCCGCGTGGGGGAGTTGGAGGGTCGTCGGGTCGCGTTCCTGGCGCGGCACGGTCGCAGACACCAGCTGCTGCCCTCGGAGATTCCGCAACGCGCGAACTTCTGGGCGCTGAAGTCGCTGGGCGTGCGGCGGGTGCTGGCGGTTTCGGCGGTGGGGTCGCTGCGGGAGGACTACGCACCGGGCCACCTCGTCGCTCCGGATCAGATCATCGACCGCACGAGGGGCCACCGGCCGAGCACGTTCTTCGGGGAGGGAGTGGTGGCGCACGTCGCCTTCGCCGAGCCGTTCTGCGAGAGCCTGCGGAGTCGGGCGCTTGCGGCGGCGGGGGAGGCGGGGGCGCAGACACACGACGGCGGCGCCTACGTGGTGATAGAGGGACCCGCTTTCGGGACGCGCGCGGAGAGCGAGCTGTACCGCTCGTGGGGAGCGAGCCTGGTGGGGATGACGGCGCTGCCGGAGGCAAAACTCGCTCGCGAGGCGGAGCTCTGCTACGCGATGCTGGCAGCCGTGACCGACTACGACGCCTGGCACGCCGAGGAGGCGGCGGTCGACGCCACGATCGTGATGGAAACGCTGGCCGCGAACGTCGAGGTGGGCCGCCGGGCGGTGGGCGAGCTCGTGGCGGCGCTGGAGGACGACGGCTGCGACTGCGGCCGCACGCTCGACGCGGGGTTGGTGACGCCCCTGAAGGCGATCCCGGCGGAGACGCGCGAGCGGCTCGCGCCCATCCTCGGGCGGCGTCTGGGGGCGGACGCATGACGCTGCTGGTATCGGGCTGGGTCGCGCTGGATGAGATCGAAACGCCGTTCGGAAAGGTCGCGCAGTCGCTGGGGGGATCGGCGACGTGCGCTGCGCTGGCGGCGACGCAGTTCACGGATGTGCGCCTGCTGGCGGCAGTGGGGGAAGACTTTCCCGCGAGCGAGCGGGCGAAGCTGGAGGGGCGGGACATCGACCTCGCCGGGCTGACGACGGTCGAGGGGGGAACGACGAGCCGCTGGGGCGCCAGGTATCACTACGACATGAACACGCGCGACACCCTCTACACCCACCTCGGGGTGAACGAGTCCTGGCGGGGCGTGCTGCCAGAGGGGTGGGAGGACTCAAGCACGGCGTTCATGGCAGCGGACGATCCGGCGGCTCAGCGCGCGCTGTTAGGCGCGTTGACGGCGCCACGGGCGACGATGGTCGACACGATCAAGCTCTACATCGATTCGGAGCGCGAGGGCGTGGAAGCGGCGATGCGGGAGGCCGACTTCGCCTCGGTGAACGAGACGGAGGCGCGACAGCTGACGGGCGTGGCCAGCATCGCGAAGGCGGGGCGGGCGCTGGTGGAGGCGGGGGCGCAGGCGGCGCTGATCAAGCTCGGGGAGTACGGGGCGGTCTACGTGAGCGCGCACGACTACTTCGTCGCGCCGGGCTATCCGCTGGAGGATGTCGTGGACCCGACGGGCGCGGGGGACAGCTTCGCGGGCGCGTTCCTGGGCTACCTCGACACGGCCGCAGCGGTGACGGCGAAGGAGATCCGGCGGGCGATCATCTACGGGTCGGCGGTGGCGTCGTTCGCGGTGGAGGGATTCGGGCCGAGCCGCCTGCTGGAGCTGACTCGCGACGACGTCGATGGGCGGTACGGCGAGTTCCGCGCACTCACCCACTTCGAGGAGGTGGCGTAGTGGCGGAGCGGGAGCTTCCCTGGGCGGCGGGCGCGGAGCGGCGCGAATACCTGGTGCGGACGCTGCGAAACCGCGACGCGATCCGGGAGCGTCTGCGCCCGCAGCGGGAACACGCCGCCTACGCGCTGGCGCAGCTCGAGCCGGGGCTGTTCGAGCGGACGCGCTGGTTCACGGCGAAGGGGCCGGGTGGGCGGGGGCTCGTGACGCACAGCCGCGGCGGGCTGGGCGACGCCACGTTCGTCACGGGCAACGCAGAGGCGATCGCAGCCATCCTCTCCATCGAGCCGGGACCGGCGCGGAGCTACCTGACCTGCCTGCGGGAGCACGTCGGCGCCGTCCAGAGCGTCTATCAGGTCTCGAACAGCCAGCCGATGCTGCGCATGACGGTGAACGCGGCCACCTTCCGGCGCTGGGAGGTCGTGCCGGCGGTGCGGCTGCTGGGGATCGACATCCGGCGCATCAACCAGCTCTACGGGTCGGACGGGAACCCCACCTACTACGAGGCCGGACACATCGACGGGGGGGTGTATCGCGGGGTGGTCATCAGCGGGAGGCTGGTGGCGATCGCGGGGACGCACGCGGTCTCGCCACAGGAGGGTGTGGCGGTGGTGGGGAACGTGTTCACCCATCCGCGGCACCGCGGCCAGGGCTACGCGACGGCGGCGACGAGCGCGGCCACGGAGGCGCTGCTGGAGGAGTGCGACACGGTCGTGCTGACGGTGGACCCGAAGAACGCACCGGCGATCGCGGCCTACCGGCGGCTCGGCTACCGGGAGGCGGGGGAGATGGTGGAAGCGACGGCCACGCGGCGGGATGGGGCGGCGTTGCTCGCGCTTCCGCGGCGCCTGCTGGCGCATCTGCGGGGACGCGGAAGCGGAGCGGCGCTTGTCGCGATACGCTTGTGAGGCATCTCACAAACAGCCGGGAAGGCGACGGTAGCCGCGAATGAGTGTTCCTTCGGACATCCCTTCGGACATTAGTGACCCGACGCGCGTGCGCGAAGGGGTGGACCGCATCGAGTGGGCGGCGCGGGAAATGCCCGTGCTGGCGCTCATCCGCGAGCGATTCGCGCGGGAGCGGCCGCTCAAGGGCGTGCGTCTGGCCGCCTGCCTGCACGTGACCACGGAGACGGCCAACCTCGCGCTGACGCTGCGCGACGGGGGCGCCGAGCTGAGGCTCTGCGCGAGCAACCCGCTCTCCACGCAGGACGACGTGGCGGCGGCGCTGGTGGAGGAGTACGGCATTCCCGTGTTCGCGCGGCGGGGCGAGGACAACGAGACGTACTACCAGCACATTCACCAGGCGCTGGACCACAAACCGCAGGTGACGATGGACGACGGCGCGGACCTTGTCGCCACGATCCACCAGGACCGGCGCGAGTTGCTGGCCAGCGTGGTGGGAGGCACGGAGGAGACAACAACGGGCGTCATCCGGCTGCGGGCAATGGCGGCGGACGGCGCGCTGGGCTATCCGATCGCGGCGGTGAACGATTCGGACACGAAGCACCTGTTCGACAACCGCTTCGGGACGGGCCAGTCGACTCTGGACGGCATCATCCGGGCGACGAACGTGCTCCTCGCGGGCAAGGTATTCGTGATCGCGGGATATGGCTGGTGCGGTCGGGGGCTGGCCAGCCGGGCGCGCGGGCTCGGGGCGCATGTGGTCGTAACGGAGGTCGATCCGGTGCGCGCGCTGGAGGCGGTAATGGAGGGATTCGGCGTGATGCCGATGGCGGAGGCGGCGAAAATCGGCGACATCTTCGTGACCGTGACGGGCGACTGCCATGTGATCGACGGAGCCGCGCTTGAGACCATGAAGAACGGCGCCATCATGGCGAACAGCGGCCACTTCGATAACGAGATCGATCTGGACGCGCTGGAGGGCATGAGCGAGGGGACGCGGCGCGTGCGCGAGCATGTGGACGAGTACCGGATGGGCGACGGGCGCACGCTCTTCCTGCTGGGTGAGGGGCGGCTGGTCAATCTCGCCGCGGCAGAGGGGCACCCGGCCTCGGTGATGGACATGTCCTTCGCCAACCAGGCGTTGGGAACGGAGTGGCTGGTGGCGAACGAGTCGACACTGGAGAAGCAGGTGCACGACCTGCCGCACTCAATCGACGAGGAGATCGCGAGGTTGAAGCTCAAGGCAATGGGTATCGGCATCGATACGCTCACGGAGGAGCAGCAGCGCTACCTCACGAGCTGGCAGGCGGGCACATGAGCGCGCCGCGGTTCGTCACTTCCGAGTCGGTGACAGAGGGCCACCCGGACAAGGTCTGCGACCAGATCTCGGACGCGATTCTCGACGAGATCATCGCGCGCGATCCAATGGCCCGCGTGGCCTGCGAGACGGCGATCACGACCGGCCTCGTGCTGGTGATGGGGGAGATCACGACGAGTGCGTACGTGGACATCCCGCGCATCGTGCGCGAGACGATCCGGGACATCGGCTACGTTTCCTCGGAGATCGGGTTCGACTGGGAGACGTGCGGCGTCGTGACGGCCATCGACGAGCAGTCGCAGGACATCGCCGCCGGCGTGAACCGCTCGTGGGAGGCGCGCCGCGGGACGGTGGAGAGCACCGATCTGGAGACGGGCGCGGGCGACCAGGGGATGATGATCGGGTTCGCGTGCGACGAGACGCCGGAGCTGATGCCGCTCAGCATCTCGCTGGCGCACCGGCTGGCGCGGCGGCTGGCGCAGGCGCGCAAGAGCGGCGAGCTTCCCTGGCTACGTCCCGACGGGAAGTCACAGGTGACGGTCGAGTACGGCGACGGCTGGGAGCCGCGGCGGGCGGAGGCGATCGTGATCTCGACGCAGCACGCACCGGAGATCGACCGCGAGGCGATCGAGACGGAGGTACGGGCGCAGATCATCGACACGACCGTCGACAGCGCGCTCGTGGACCGCGAGACGAAGATTTATGTGAACCCCTCAGGGCGATTCGTGGTGGGGGGACCGAAGGGCGACTCGGGGCTGACGGGGCGGAAGATCATCGTGGATACGTACGGGGGCGTGGCGCGGCACGGGGGCGGGGCGTTCAGCGGCAAGGATCCGACCAAGGTGGATCGTTCGGCGGCCTACGCGGCGCGTTGGGTGGCGAAGACGATCGTGGCGGCGGGGCTGGCGCGGCGCTGCGAGGTGACGCTCTCCTACGCTATCGGGGTGGCGCAGCCGACTTCGGTGAACGTGGAGACGTTCGGCACGGGCGAAGTTTCCGAGCAGGCGATACTGGCCGCCGTGCGGAAGCACTTCGACCTGCGCCCGGGGGCGATCATCCGTGACCTCGACCTGCGCCGTCCGATCTTCCGAGCGACGGCCGCATACGGGCATTTCGGGCGCACGGAACTGAACGTGCCCTGGGAGGACACGGGCCGCGCAGCGAAACTTGCGGCAACGGCACGACGCGGGGAGTAACGTTCGCCGGGCATGGACGCAATCATCCTCGTCGGCGGGCAGGGCGCGCGGCTTCGGCCGCTGACGCTGACGCGCCACAAGAGCCTGATCCCGGTCGCGAACCAGCCCGCGCTGGACCACCTGCTGACCTGGCTTGGCCGCTTTGGCATCGAGCGGGCCGTGCTCGCGATGGGACAGCGCCAGGACGACCTGGTGGAGGCATTCCCCGAGGGGCCGCGGGGGGCGCTCACGATCGCGCACGTGGTGGAGCGCGAACGGCTTGAGTCGGGGGGCGCGATCCGGAACGCGGTGCGGGCGGCGGCGGTGGAGGGGCGCTTCCTCGTGCTGAACGGGGACGTGTATGTGGACTTCGACCTGGGCGCGGCGCTGGAGGCGCACCAGCGCACGGAGGCGCGGCTGACGCTGGCGCTCTACCGCGTAGAAGATCCTTCGGCGTTCGGGGTGGCGGTGGTGGATGGGGACTCGCGCATCGAGGGCTTCGTCGAGAAACCCCCGCCGGGCACGGCCCCGAGCAACCTCGTGAACGCAGGCGTGTGGGTGTTCGAACCAGACCTGGTGGGGGAGATTCCGCCGGGGGCGGTGCGCGTCGAGGACACGCTCTTCCCTTCGCTGGTGGGGCGGCGGGAGAACGTGCTGGGCTACCGCTTCGAAGGCTTGTGGGCAGACCTTGGGACGCCCGCGCGTTACCTCAAGCTCTCGCAGGCGCTCGTGAAACGGGCGGGCACGCCCTTGCTGGCGGAGGGCGCAGTGGTGGCGGACGGCGCAGGCAGCCTCGAGGGGACGGCCCTGGGAGCGGGCAGCTCGGTGGAGCGCGACGCGCGCGTGACTGGATCGGTGTTGTGGGAGGATGTGCGGGTGGAAGCAGGCGCGCAGGTGAGCGACTCGATCCTGGCGGATGGCGTGTCGATCGGGGCAAGGGCGGTTCTGCGCGGGTCGGTGGTGGGGCGAGGCGCAAGCGTGGCGGCGGGCGTCCGGCTGAGGACAGGCGAGGTCCTGGAGCCGGGGGAGCGGCGATGAGCGAAAACCCGGTGCGCTTCGGGACGGACGGCTGGCGCGCGATCATGGGCGAGGAGTTCACATTCGAGAATGTTCGGGCCTGTGCGCAGGCGGTCGCCGGCCACTTCGCGGAGACGCAAGGCCGAGACGCGCCGCTGGTGGTGGGGTACGACACGCGCTTCCAGTCGGACGAGTTCGCGCTGGCGGTGGCGCGTGTGTTGGCGGGAAACGGCTTCGAGGTGCAGTTGGCGGACCGGCCCGCGCCGACGCCCGCGCTGAGCTACCGCATCATCGAAGTGGGGGCGGCGGGCGGCGTGATCGTGACGAGCAGCCACAACCCCTTCCGCTGGAACGGAATCAAGGTGAAGCCGCACTACGGCGGCAGCGCCAGCCCCGAGATCGTGGCCGACATCGAGCGGCGCGTGCCCGCCATCCTGCTGGACGCGAGCCTGCCGAAGCTGGCGCCCGCGGATTCGGACGCGATCACACGCTTCGACCCGATCCCGGGGTACCTGGCGGGGCTGGGGCGGCAGGTCAACCTGGACCGCATCCGGGGGGCGGGGCTGCACGTGGCGGTCGACCCGATGTTCGGCGCGGGGGCGGGGCTCCTGACGGAATTGCTCGACGGGGGCAGCACGCGCGTCGAGGAGATTCACACGGAGCGCAACCCGCTCTTCCCGGGGCTGCGCGCGCCGGAGCCGATCGCCTCGAACCTCGGCGCGCTGCTGTCGCTGGTGGCGGGCGGGGGCTTCGACGCGGGCATCGCGAACGACGGCGACGCCGATCGGGTGGGGCTGGTGGACGGGTCGGGGGCGTACGTGGACCAGCTGCGGACATTCGCGCTGCTGGTGCAGTACCTGCTGGGGGCGAGGGGTCTGCGGGGGGCGGTGGTTAAGTCGGTGACGACGACGGCCATGGCCCGTCTGCTGGCGGAGCATTACGGGGCGGCCTGCATCGAGACGCCGGTGGGGTTCAAGCACATCGGCCCGGTGATGATGCGCGAGGACGCGCTCATCGGGGGCGAGGAGAGCGGGGGGTACGGCTTCCGCGGGCACCTGCCCGAGCGCGACGGCATCCTGTCGGCGCTCTACCTGCTCGATGCGATGGCGCTGAGCGGGAAGGGTCCGGCCGAGCTGCTGGACGACGTGTTCGCGATCACGGGGCCGCACTTCTACGAGCGCGTGGACCTGGACCTCGAACCGGGCGCGAACGCGGCTGTGAAGGAAGCGCTGGACGCGGCCTCACCCCGGGAGTTCGCGGGCCTGCCGGTCACGGGGGTGGACACGACGGACGGGTGGCGCTTCCTGCTCTCGGAGGGCTGGGTACTGTTCCGGCTCTCGGGCACGGAGCCGCTGCTGCGCATCTACACGGAGCTGCGGGACGAGTCGAAGGTGGGGCCGGTGGTCGAGGCGGGGCAGGCGCTCGTGGGGGACGTCATGGCTCCGGGAGGCGGCTGAGACCCGCGCCTTGCGGCCCCCGCTCGGAATGTGATCTATCCCTGCTTCACGTAAGGGCGGCTTCGTCCTACACTCGGGATTGGCTCACTGGAGGGACGGCGGCTCACCGGCCGCGCCTCCGCTCGCTGAAACGCTTGGGGCGAGGCGCCACCGCCAGACCCCGAGCCGCCACGACCGCATGGCGTGGCAGGCGCCGGTCATCCCCCACCAGGGAACAGGCCGAGACTTTAGAGCCGGTGAAGGACTCTACCAATGGTTCGGATGACGGGATCCCAGATCCTGCTGGAGTGTCTCCAGCGGGAGGGAGTATCGACCATATTCGGCTACCCCGGCGGGGTGGTGCTCCCCCTCTACGACACGCTGCCGCAGTTCCCCGCGATCAAGCACGTGCTCGTTCGGCACGAGCAGGGCGCGGCGCACATGGCGGACGGCTACGCACGGGCCTCGGGCGAGGTGGGCGTCTGCCTGGCGACGAGCGGTCCGGGGGCGACGAACCTGGTGACGGGCATCGCGACCTCGTTCCTGGACTCGACACCGATGGTGGCGATCACGGGGAACGTGGCGCGCACGCTGCTCGGCAAGGACGGCTTCCAGGAAGCTGACATCACGGGAATCACGCAGCCAATCACGAAGCACAACTACCTCGTGATGCGCGCCGAGAACATCGCGATGGCGGTGCGGGAGGCGTTCCACATCGCACGCACGGGCCGCCCGGGACCGGTACACGTCGATATTCCCAAGGACGTGTTCCAGGAGGAGGCGGAGTTCGTCTGGCCGGAGGAGATCAACCTGCGCGGCTACCGTCCGACGACGAAGGGGCACGCGGGCATGATCCGGCGGGCGGCTGAGGCCATCAACAAGGCCGAGCGACCGATCATCATCTCCGGACACGGGATCATCTGGGGCGAGGCAACGAACGAGCTCGTGGAGCTGGCGGAGAAGGCGCAGATGCCGGTGATCACGACCTTCCTCGGGATCGGGGGCTTCCCCGAGACGAACCCGCTCAGCTACGGGTTCCTGGGCATGCACGGCATGTACCACGCGAACATGGCCGCGGATGAGGCGGACGTGGTGATCGGCATCGGGATGCGTTTCGACGACCGCGCGATGGGCCGCTTCAGCGCATTCAATCCGGACGCGACGATCGTGCACATCGACATCGACCCGGCGGAGATCGGGAAGAACCTGGCGACGGCGATCCCGGTGGTGGGCGATGTGAAACAGGTGCTGCCGGAGCTGACGGGACGCATCGAGCGGCGCGACCGCTCTCCCTGGCTGGGCTGGATCGACAAGGTCGAGGAAGAGCATCCGAGCCTCGAGATTCGCGAGACCCGGCGGCTCATCCCGCAGCAGATCGTGCGCACGCTGTACGAGGAGACGAACGGCGGCGCGACGCTGGTGACGGGCGTGGGTCAGCACCAGATGTGGGCTGGCCAACACTACTTCTACGACAGCCCGCGCAAGCTGATCTCCTCCGGAGGGCTGGGGACGATGGGGTTCGAGCTGCCGGCGGCAATCGGGGCGCAGATGGGCACGCCCGATGCGGAGGTCTGGGCGATCTGCGGGGACGGGGGGTTCCAGATGACGATGCAGGAGCTCGCGGTCTGCGTGGACGAACGGCTACCCATCAAGATCGCGATCATGAACAACGGCTACCTGGGCATGGTGCGCCAGTGGCAGGAGCTCTTCTACGACGAGAACTTCGTCTCGGTGGCGATGACGCAGCCGGACTTCTGCAAGCTGGCGGAGGCCTACGGCATCCGTACGCTGCGGGTGGAGACGAAGGGGGAGGTGCTCCCGGCCATCCAGGAGGCGCGCAACTACGACGGGCCGATCCTGATCGACTTCCACGTGGACCAGGACGAAAACGTGTGGCCCATGGTGCCGGCGGGCGCCGCCCTCTCGGAGACGATCGAGATGCCGGAGAAGGAGCTCGTGCGATGACCAGCAACGGAACGAGGCCAGCCCATCACACGGTAGTCGCGATCGTCGAGGACCGCCCGGGCGTCCTGCAGCGCGTGGCGGGGCTGTTCCGGCGGCGGGGGTTCAACATCGAGTCGCTGGCCGTTGGGCACAGCGAGTTCGAGGGCCTGAGCCGCATGACGATCATCGTCGACGGGGCGAGCGCGCCGGTGGAGCAGGTGGAGAAGCAGCTCTACAAGCTCATCGACGTCATCAAGGTGAGCGACCTGACGCACGAGGACGCAATCACGCGGGAGCTGGCGCTGCTCAAGGTTCGCTGCAACAACGTGAACCGGCACGAGCTGCTGGACATCGCAAACGTGTTCCGCGCGGACGTTGTCGATATGGCGACGAACTCGCTGACGCTTCAGGTCGTGGGCGACGAGGACAAGATCAACGGCGTCATCAAGATGTGCGAGCCGTACGGCATTCGCGAACTCTCGCGGACAGGCTCGATCGCGATGACGCGCGGGCAGAAGACGACGACCGTGCATGAGTCGGAGCCGGAAGCAATCGCACGGGTCCACCAGAGCCAGGGCCGCCGGGTGGAGTCGAGGGAACTGCCCTTCAGCAGCGACTAACGGTCGCTACTCCAGCTCGACAAGCAGGGCGCCAGCCTCGACGACCTCGTTTGGGGCGACATGGACCGCCCGCACCGTGCCGGTGCCGGGCGCCGTGATGGCGTGCTCCATCTTCATGGCGTCGAGCACGACGATGACGGCCCCAGCGAGCACGGCATCGCCCTCGCGCGCGTTCACGGCAGCGACGCGTCCAGCGAGGGGCGCGCGAATTTCGCTGGTGGAACCGGCGCCAGCGCGGGCGGCGGCGATGGTGGTAGTGGGAGGCGGGACCAACCGGAGGCGGTAGTCGCCAGCGGGCCCGTGGATGGCGATGGCCCCGTTGGACTGAGAGGTGGCGGTCACCGAGGTCCCATCTCCGCTGGCGACGGTGACACTGCCGGGCGAGCGGGAAACGAGCCGCCAGTCGACGGGCTCGCCGTCAACTCTGGCGCCTTCGCCGGCGGCGGAGACGGCGCGGGGTCCGGCGCCGTCGTCGAGCCAGAGGGTGCGGGCGCCGGGAGCGATCCAGGCGGCGCCGGCGAAGCCCGAGGCCTCGCGCTCGGCGAGCAGGAGAGCGGCCGCGACGAGGGCCGCGGGGTGGGGGCGGACGGCTTCGAGGAGGGCGGGGAGTTCGCGTTCGAGCCACTGCACGCTCGCCTCGCCGGCGGCGAAGGCGGGGTCGGCGACGATGGCGCGGTGGAGGGGGAGGTTCGTGCGGAGGCCGTCGACGGAGGCGCTCGCGAGGGCGGCGGCGCCAGCGTTCAGGGCGCTGTCTCGGTCGGCGCCATGGACGACCAGCTTGGCGATGAGCGAGTCGTACTCGCTGGGGACTGCGTCGCCGGCCTCGTAGCCAGTATCGAGACGGGCGCCGGGGGCCTCGATGGCGGCGAGCCTGCCGGCGGCGGGAAGGAATCCGGCCCACGGGTCCTCGGCGTTGAGGCGGAACTCGATCGCATGGCCGTCGAAGCTGACGCCCTCCTGGCCGAAGGGGAGGGGTTCGCCGGCGGCGACGACGAGTTGGAGCGCGACAAGATCGAGGCCGGTGACAGCCTCGGTCACGGGGTGCTCGACCTGCAACCGGGGGTTCACCTCGAGGAAGTAGAAGGGGCGGCGGCCGCGCTCGGGCTCGCCGACGAGGAACTCGACGGTTCCGGCGTTGACGTAGCCGGCGGCGCGCATGAGGCGCAGGGCCGCGTCAGTCAGCTCGGCGCGCAGGGATGGGTCGACAACGGGACTGGGTGTCTCCTCAACGAGCTTCTGGTGGCGGCGTTGCACCGAGCAGTCGCGCTCGCCGAGGTGGATAACATTGCCGTGGGCGTCGGCGAGCACCTGGACCTCGACGTGGTGGGCGTCCAGTACGTAGCGCTCGACGAAGAGGCGGTCATCGCCGAAGGCGGCGGCGGTCTGGCGGCGGGCGGCTTCGATGGCGGGGGCAAGGTCCTCGGGCCCGGACACGAGCCGCATACCGAGGCCCCCGCCGCCGCCGCGGGCCTTGAGCATGAGGGGATAGCCGACCTCGCGGGCAGCTTCGGCAAGTTCGGCATCAGTCGCGCCCTCCGCGCCGGGGGCGACGGGTACGCCGTTGGCGATGGCGAGGTCTCGGGCCGCGACCTTGTCACCGAGGAGGGTCAGGGTCTCGGGGGAGGGGCCGATGAAGACGAGGCCGGCATCGGCGCAGGCGCGGGCGAAGTCTGGGCGTTCGCTCAGGAGGCCGTAGCCGGGGTGGACGGCCTCGCAGCCCCCGGCCCTGGCGGCGGCGATGACGGCCTCGATGTCGAGGTAGGTGTCGGCGGCGGTGTGCCCTTCGAGGAGCACAGTAGCGTCTGCGAGGCGGGCGGCGAGGCTGTGGCGGTCGGGCACGGAGGCGGCGACCACGGCGCGCACGCCGAGCCGTCGCAGGGTGCGGATGACGCGTACGGCGATCTCGCCGCGGTTCGCCACGAGGACAGCCTCGAACATGGGCGGCATTGTAGGCGCGGGGAAAGCCGCTACATGCGGGCCCGACACGACACTGCTGTCACGGGGCTCACCCCCAAGGGACACCGCTTGCAGGCGCCGCGGGTCGGAGAGTAGCTTTCCGCCGGGGTTCCGGCAGCTGGTCTGCCGCCCTGCCAGAACCGGTCTGGAGCACTTCAGTCTGTTTGCGCTTCGTTCAACACCTGTCAACCGTCGATCGGGCTTCACTCAATGACATCGCCCACTGAGGACGCGACCTTGGGTGCATTCCTTGAGCGCTACCCACCGCGTGCCTATGTCCGCCGTAACCCAGGTGGGAGCGACTACCCTGGTGCTGAACTGGCGCCGGTCACTTCCGCCGATGGCCTCCTACATCTGGCTGGCGTGCCGACGTCAGTCCCGAAAGGGAGCCCACCAACCCGAACCGGTGATGGCACGAACTGCCACCTGTGGGTCATTGATGAGCGAGGGCGGCTCTGCATATCGGAGGCGCCTCTTCAGCGCCTGGGGCCTGGCAAGCTCCATCACACCAACCTGACGGGAGGAGGCAAGGCCTCAATCGGGGGTGAACTAAGGTTCGCAGAGAAGTCGCGGGTCTACCTCTCTGGCGGATCGGGGCGATACCCGCCCGCAAGCCCGGAACAACCTTGAGGATGCCTCAGGGCTCTTCCGCGCTGTAGGCTTTGAGGCGTTGTCCCTCGGATGGGACACGGAAGTGGACGGGCCGCAACGCCTACTGCGAGGGCAGTGACGGATGGAGGAGGCATGAACGAAGCTCCTACAACACTGTACGTACGAGGCAAGTATCAGATCGCCCGATACGAGCCGGGGAGTGCGGCGACTGGCCATCGCCTCACCGAGCATGAGGTTCGTGAGGCATATGGTTCCGATGTCCTCACTGAAGTCGCCGAGCGGATGTCTGCAGTTCTGCTAGCGCGTGACGGGGTGATCGAGCAAGCCCTTCAGAAACAGCGTGAGGAGCTAGGAGTAACCCAACGCCAACTTGCGAGCGCTGCGGATAAGAGTCTGAAGACCGTTGAACGGGCAGAGCAGGACGCCGACCAGCTTGAGCTTCGCGAAATTGAGCATCTGGCGTTCGTGCTCGGCCTCGATCCGGCCAAGCTGAGCATCGACGAGCGCGCAGGGGCAGACCCGGAACTCGGTGTTAGGCTGCGAGTGCTTGAGACAGAGAGCCAAGCATCCCTGGCGGGGGCTCGCCTCTCCCCGCGAACCGTGCTGCGTTTCTCGGAAGCCGCATCGATTATCAGGTCGCAACTCCAACTCCAACGCTGGCTGAAGAAGCCTGATGAGGCAGCAAAGTTCAAGCCTTCAGCTGACTACGGTCGCCTCCCCTACATGGCGGGGTACAACCTCGCTGAACACGCCCGCGAGCGGTTGAGGCTCGGTCTTGAACCCATCGACTCACTACGCGGACTTGCCGAGGAGCGCCTTGGCATTCCCATCATCCAAGTCAAACTGCCAACGGCGATCGCAGGCGCCACAGTCTCGGCACACGGGCAGCGAGGCATCGTCCTGAACACAGCGGGAAGAAATTCCAATGTGTGGATCCGCCGTACGACCCTGGCACACGAACTCGGACACATCCTCTTCGATCCAGAGGAGGAACTGTCAAACGTCCGTGTGGACAGTTACGACGTAGTGGCACGTAACGCCGAGCACGGTGACCTGCCTCGGGACGTTGTCGAGCAACGGGCTAACGCTTTCGCAGTCGAGTTCCTGGCACCCAGTGAAGGCGTGAAGAGTTTGGTTCCCAGCCCCGCCTCTGTGAGCGCGACGAGCATCGCTGAGGTGATGTCGGTCTTCGGGATTGGCCCGGCTGCAGCCCGATTTCACGTGGGAAACGCCTGGTGGGGGCAGGCCCAGCTTCCGGCTCAGTCCGCGATTCGCGGGGGGGCCAGCGACGAGCAACAGGCAACCGAAAACTTCACGCTGGACTACTTCCGGCCTCAGGCAACACCGGAACAACGTCGCGGGCGGTTCGCTTTTCTGGTAGCCGAGGCGGTCGATTCGGGGCTTATCACCACGGACACGGCAGCACAGTACCTTGCGTGCTCCGAGGCCGAATTCAGCAACGCTCTCCCCTCCCTGCTCGAACTGAAGTAGTCCCCTTCTCCGCACGGACGTGCGAATCGTTTCCTTGGGGACGCGACTGCTATGGCCTTCGCTACATGCGGAAGACGCCCCAGTCGGTCGCGGGGATGGGGGCGTTGAGGGCGGCGGAGATGCCCATGGAGAGGACGCGGCGCGTGTCGAGGGGGTCGATGACGCCGTCGTCCCAGAGGCGGGCGCTGCTGAAGTAGGGGGAGCCCTCGCGCTCGTAGGTTTCGAGCGTGGGGGCCATGAAGGCGCGCTGCTCGTCTTCGCTCATTTCCTCGCCGCGGTCGAGGCGGACCTGGAGGAGGACGTTGGCGGCCTGTTCGCCGCCCATGACGCTGATGCGCGCGTTCGGCCACATCCAGAGCTGGCGGGGGGAGTAGGCGCGTCCGGCCATGGCGTAGTTGCCGGCGCCGAAGCTGCCGCCGATGACAACGGTGAACTTGGGCACTTCGACGCTGGCGACGGCGGTGACCATCTTGGCGCCGTCACGGGCGATGCCGGCGTTCTCGTACTGGCGTCCGACCATGAAACCGGTGATGTTCTGGAGGAAGACGAGGGGCACGCGGCGCTGGCCGCAGAGCTCGACGAAGTGGGCGCCCTTGAGGGCGCTCTCGCCGAAGAGGATGCCGCTGTTGGCGATGATGCCGACGGGGAAGCCGGTGATGCGGGCGAAGCCGCAGACGAGGGTCGTGCCGTAGCGCGCCTTGAACTCGTGGAAGCGGGAGCCGTCGACGAGGCGGGCGATGACCTCGCGCACGTCGTAGGTGCGGCCGTAGTCGGGAGGGACGATGCCGTAGAGCTCCTCCGGGGCGTGGAGTGGGGCTTCGGAGGGGCCGACCTCCCAGGGCGGGGTCTTGGTGGCGGGGATGCTCGCGATGATGCTGCGGACGATGCGCAGCGCCTCCTCGTCGTCCTCGGCAAAGTGGTCGGCGACGCCACTGATGCGGGTGTGGACGTCGGCGCCGCCGAGCTCCTCGGCCGTGGTCTCCTCGCCGGTGGCGGCCTTCACGAGGGGCGGTCCGCCGAGGAAGATGGTGCCCGTTCCGCGCACAATCACGGTCTCGTCGCTCATCGCGGGGACGTAGGCGCCGCCGGCGGTGCAGGAGCCCATGACGGCGGCGACCTGGTAGATGCCCTTCGCGCTGAGACGGGCCTGGTTGTAGAAGATGCGGCCGAAGTGGTCGCGGTCGGGGAATACGTCGTGCTGGAGGGGGAGGAAGGCGCCGCCGGAGTCGACAAGGTAGATGCAGGCGAGGTGGTTCTGCTCGGCGATCTCCTGGGCACGGAGGTGCTTGCGCACCGTGAGGGGGTAGTAGGAGCCGCCCTTGACGGTGGCGTCGTTGGCGACGATGACGCACTCGCGCCCGCTGACGCGGCCGATGCCGGTGACGATGCCAGCGGCGGGCACGTCGTCGTCGTAGACGCCGTCGGCGGCGAGGGGGCTGAACTCGAGGAAGGCGCCGTCGGGGTCGATGAGGCGCTGGATGCGCTCTCGGGCGAGGAGCTTGCCGCGGCTGTGGTGACGCTCGACGTAGCGTTCGCCACCGGCCCGCTCGACACGGCGGAGGCGGTCGCGAAGGTCGTCGGCGAGGGCGAGGTTCGCGACGCGGTTCTCCCGGTAGCGCGGATCGAGCACATCGACGCGGGTGGGGAGCAGGGGGAGGTCGTCGAGGGGCATGGGCGGAAGGGTACGCGGGGGAGGGGGGGATCGCACTGCCTCGCGTACAATTGTTGCCGTGGTGAATTTCGACGACCTGATCCTGACAGGACACGAATCCCCCAACCTTGAATACAAGCAGTCCGCGCCATGGCGTGACCTGCGTGTGTCGCTCATCAGAACCGTGCTCGGGATGGCGAATACGAGGGGCGGAGGGAACATTGTTCTGGGGATGACAGAGAACCCGGATAAGACCTTTGCCGCAGACGGCATGAGTCAAGAGCATTGGGATGTTTTCCCGCCCGAGGAGGAGTTTCAGGCAGCAGTCAATGGCTTCGCCGAGCCGTTCATCGAGCCCAGAGTCCAGAGGCACGAGCCGGAGGGAAAGCGTTTCTTGGTCATCACTGTCCCGGAATTCGATTACGAGCCCGTTCTCTGCATGAAAGCTGAGGACAGACTGAAGGAAGGGGCGCTCTACGTAAGGTCCACCAGAAAGCCGGAGACCGTCGAAGTTCGCACGACGACTGACATGCGGGCACTCATGCGCCTAGCCACGGACAAGGCAGTGGGCCTGGAGGTCCAAAAGCTACGAGCACTCGGCCTCTTGCCGGCCGAGCCGAGGGAGAGCGACACTAACAGCGAAGCGTTCGCCAAGCAGCTTGAGGATGTCTGAGATGGTCACTCCCACAGCGAGCACCGATGTCCTTGCGGAACTGCGTACCGGGCCGCATTGGCAGGTGGTGATCCGCCCAAGCGCCTTCAACAAGGCGCGCATCGCATCGCTCGGCGAATGCTGGTCTGCGGTAGAGCAGTCACAGGTCAGGCTGCGCGGGTGGCCTTATCCATACGTCAACCACGAGTGCAGGAAGCCAGGAAACGACTATATCGCTTCAGAGGTTGACGCCATCGGCCACCGCGAGCATTGGCGTCTCTACCAGAGCGGACAGTTCGCACACTTTTTCTCGTTCTGGGAAGACCGGTCCAATCAGCAGCCACAGGCCCAAGAGTTCAACGTGATCGGCGCTCTCTACACATTCACCGAGATTTTCGAATTCGCAGCCCGACTCGTGGCTATGGGCATTCTTGATGACGCACCGGTCGTGCAGATCAGGATGGAGCAAGTCAAGGACCGGGAGCTCTCGGGGGGGGGCGTTGTTTGGCTGTCATCAGGGTTCCGAGCGTCCGAGGAGTCCCTCGAAGGGAATTGGCACTTGAAGGGCCCTGGGGTTTATGCAGAAGCAGCGAGGCTAGGGCGCGAGGCAGCCGTTCACTTCTTCGAGCGCTTCGGCTGCCTGGACTTTTCGAGAGAAACGCTTGAGCGAACCCAGGAGGAATACCTGGCCCGTCGAGCGCAGTGATCGCTAGCCGAGGATGGCGGTGACGATGGCGGTGGTGGCGGTGGTGATGAGGAGAGCGGTGACGAGGCGGCGGAACCAGCGCTCGTTGATGCGGCCGGCGAGGGCGGCGCCGATGGCGGTGCCGATGGCGACGCCGGGAGCGGCGGCGAGCACAGAGAGGCCGATGTCGGCGTCAAGGCGGTTGGTGGCGGCGTAGAGCACGAGGGCGACGGCGCCGGTCGCCATCAGGAAACAGGAGCCGGTCGCGCGAAAGGTATCGGGGGGAAGGCGACGGCCCTGGAGGTAGATGATGATGGGTGGCCCGGCGGCGCTGGTGCTGGTTCGCAAGAAACCTCCGGCGAAGCCGGCAGCGGCGGCGATGGGTGTCCCGGCGCCGATGGTGAAGCCACGGGCGAGCGCAAGCGTCCCGCTCAGAACGGCAAGGGCGATCAGGATCTGGAGCACCCTCGCGTCGACGACGAGCAGCACGATCAGTCCGAGGGGCATGCCCGCGAAGGAGGCGGCGAAGAGGGTGCCCGCCATGCGCCAGGCAATGCAGTCGCGCAGGCGCCAGACGATGGCCGCGGCGGAGAGCATCGCGAGGATGTTGACGATGATGACGGTGTCGCCGGCGTCAAGGAAGAGGACGAGGAGGGGTGCGAGGACGAGGGCGAAACCGAAGCCGGCAACGTTCTGGGGGAGGGCGGCGATCGTGGCGAGGACGGCGATGAGGGCGAGGTCGAGCGGACTCATGTGGCGCCCCGGGCGCGGTTGACGGGGTGGCGGTGGGCGGGGAAGCTCCCTGCATGGACGTTGCGAACGAGATCATGGTGCGGGGAATCGTGGTGGGGGTCTTCCAGGAGAACTGCTGGGTGGTGGGGAACCGCCGCACGGGCGAGGGCATCTGCATCGATCCGGGGGACGAGCCGGACGAAGTTCTGGCGCTGGCGAGGGACTTGGGGGTGACGATCAAGGCGATCGCGAACTCGCACGCGCATATCGACCACATTCTGGGGGTTCGCGGAGTACAGGCGGCGACGGGGGCGAACTTCCTGCTGCACCAGAGCGATCTGGACCTGCTGCGCAACGGGTGGCGGGGGGCAGCCGAGCGCTTCGGCATCAAGGAGGGGCAGGGACCGCCAGACCCGAACGCATTCGTGACGGATGGGGACGAGGTGGAGGTGGCCGGGCTGAAGTTGAAGGCGATCGCGACGCCGGGGCACACGCCGGGCAGCGTGAGCTACTACGCAGACGGTCTGCTCTTCAGCGGGGACACGCTCTTCCGCGGCTCCATCGGGCGGACGGATCTGCCGGGGGGCGATTTCGACGAGGAGATGCGGAGCATTACGAACGAGCTGCTGACGCTGCCGGAGGACACGATCGTACTGCCGGGGCACATGCAGGAGACGACAGTCGCGTTCGAGCGCGACCACAACCCGTTCGTGCGGGACTGGCTGCAGCGGCAGCGCGAAGCGGCGGGGGAGTAGCGTGACGCAACCTGTCTGTAACATCGGAAAGGTAGGGTGGGCGCGCGGGAGCGTCCGCGGGACGAGGCGATGAACGAGTCAGCGAGCTATGTAATCTCGGCGTGCCGGGAGAACGACGTGAAGTTCGTGCGCCTCTGGTTCACGGACATCGTGGGGATGCTCAAGAGCTTCCAGATCACGGTGGGGGAGCTGGAGAACGCGCTCGAAGACGGCATGGGCTTCGACGGGTCGAGCATCGAGGGGTTCGCCCGTATCGACGAGTCGGACATGGTGGCGCGGCCCGATCCGGCGACGTTCCAGCTCGTGCCCTGGCGGCCACGCGAGCAAGGCGTGGCGCGCATGTTCTGCGACATCTACCGGCCCGACGGGGAGCCCTTTGAGGGCGACCCGCGGTGGGTGCTGCGCCGCCAGCTGGAGCGCGCGAAGGCGCTCGGGTACACGTTCTACGTGAGCCCGGAGCTGGAGTACTTCTACTTCGAGGACGCGGACAGCACGATTCCCCTGGACCGCGGCGGCTATTTCGACCAGATCGCGGACGCGGGATCGGACCTGCGCCGGGACACGGTTCTGACGCTGAGCGCGATGGGCATCGAAGTGGAATCGAGCCACCACGAGGTGGCGCCCAGCCAGCACGAGATCGCGCTGCGCTACACGGACGCGCTGACGATGGCGGACAACGCCATGACCTACCGCGCGGTGGTGAAGGAGATCGCGGCGGCCAACGGCGCCTACGCGACCTTCATGCCCAAGCCGCTGCAGGACGAGAACGGCAGCGGGATGCACGTGCATCAGTCGCTGTTCAAGGGAGAGCGGAACGCGTTCTTCGACGGGGACGACACGTACCACCTGAGCGCGTTGGCGAAGGGCTACGTGGCGGGGCTGCTGACGCACGCGCGGGCGCTGACGCTGGTGACGAACCAGTGGGTGAACAGCTACAAGCGGCTGCAGCCGGGGTTCGAGGCGCCGGTGTACCTGAGCTGGGCGCGTCGGAACCGGAGCGACCTGGTGCGGATTCCCGAGTACACGCCGGGCGACGAGGCGCACACGCGCATCGAATACCGATCGCCGGACCCGGCCTGCAACCCGTACCTGGCGTTCGCGGTGATGCTGGCGGCGGGCCTGGACGGGATCGAGAAGGAGCGGCCGCTGCCGCCGCCGGTGGAGGAGAACGTCTTCGAGATGCCGGAGGAGGAGCGCGAGCGGCTGGGGATCGCGACGCTGCCGGGGAACCTGCGGGAGGCTATCGATCTGGCGGCGGAATCGACGGTCGTACGTGACGCGCTGGGGGACCACGTGTTCGAGACGCTGCTCAAGAACAAGCGCATCGAGTGGGAGCGCTACCAGCGGCACGTCTCGGACTTCGAGCTGGCGGAGTACCTGCCGCTGCTCTAGGGGGAGGCGGCGACGGCGAGCGCAGCGGCCTCGTCGATGCTGACGGTTCGGTCGCAGGCGGCAACGCCGTAGTGGCGGAGAAGGGCGGCGCACTCCTCTTCCCAGGCGCCGGGGACGCGGAAGACGGCGATGGCGCGGGCGGGTTCCAGCCCTGCATCGAGACAGCCGCGGATGACGCCACGGGCGATGAGGTCGGCGCGGGTGTTGTTGACGACGTTCATGATGACGGCGATGCGGTCGATGCCCGGCTGGCCGAGTAGCAGGCGCGTGAGGGCCGCGACCTTGCGCACGCTGGGGTTGCCGCCGATTTCACAGTAGTTCGCGGGCTGGCCACCGTGGGCGCGAACCGCGTCGAAGGCCGTGAGGCTGGCGCCGCCGCCGCCGATGAGGAGCGCAAGCGAGCCATCGAACTGGACGACGCGCCCGGCGACGCCACGGTGGTCGGAGCGGTCGATGCGGGCGGCCTCCAGCTCGAGCTCGCTGGCCTCGCGGTCGCTGCGGGAGGAGGGGTCGATGCCGAGGTCGCGGACGGTCCCGGCCTGGCGGAAGAGGGCATCGTCGTCGAGCTCGACGCGGGCGTCGAGGGCGACCCAGCGGCCATCGGTGGTGCGGGCGAGGGGGTTGATCTCGGCCAGGAGCAGGTCGTGTTCGGTGAAGAGCCGCCAGAGGCGAGCGAGGACCCCCACCAGTTCAACCAGCTCCCGCCCGGAGAGGCGGAGGGAGGCGACAGCCTCCTTGAGCCGGAAGTCCTGGGCGGGGGCGAGGGTGGAGAGGGGCACGCGCGCGGCCGCGGCGGCCGCGTCCTCAACATCGACGCCGCCGGCGAGAGATGCGACGGCGGCGGGGCCGCGGGAGCGGTCGTCGTAGACGATACCGAGGTAGCGTTCGGCCTCGACCGGGAGGGCCTCCTCGATCAGGAGGGCCGTGACGGGTTGGCCGGCGACGCGTGTGGCGAGGACGGCGCGAGCGGCCTCCTCAACTTCGGCGGGGCCTTCGGCGAAGCGGACGGCGCCGGCCCTGGCGCGTCCGCCGGAGCGCACCTGTCCCTTGACGACCACGCGTGGACCGAGGTCTCGTGCGGCGAGGATCGCCGCAACGGGGCTCTCAGCGAGAGCCCCGCGCGGTGTCTCAAGACCGGCGCCCCGGAAGAGCGCCTTGGCCTCATGCTCGAAGAGGCGCACGACGTGCGGGCCTCCGGCTAGTCCTCGTAGTCGCCGCCGCCACCGAGCCCACGACGGGGCGGGGGCGGGGGGGCGGGCGGGACGCCGCTCTCGGGGGCGCTGCGGCGAGTCCAGCCGCGGGTGACGCCTCCGCGTCCTCCGGGGCCGGGGCGGGTGATCTCGCGCTGCTCGGGCTGGCGGGAGCCACCGTCGCGGGAGCCGCCATCACGGGAGCCGGAGCCACCATCACGGGAGCCGGAGCCACCGTCACGGGAGCCGGAGCCACCGTCGCCGGAGCCGGAGCCGGAGCCGGAGCCGGAGCCACCGTCACGGGAGCTACCGCTCCGGGGGCGACGGCGACGGCGGCGGCGGGGCGCACCGTCGGGGCGGTCATCACCGTCGGGGCGGTCATCACCGTCGGGGCGGTCTTCCTGACGGTCCTCGGGCCAGTCCTCGGAAGGGCCCTCTGCAGCTACCGACTCGACGGCGTCGTCGTAGTCGAGATCCTCTAAGTCGTCCTCGATAGCGCCGTCCGCCGCAGCGGCGACGGGCGCTTCTTCCTCGGGCGCACGCTCGGGGCGGCGGGGACGCGGGGGACGACTCTCGGCAGGACCGCGGTCACTCGGGCGGTCGCGATCCCGGTCGCGGCCACTCGGGCGGTCGCGGTCGCGGTCGCGGTCGCGGCCACTCGGGCGGTCGCGGTCACGGCCACTCGGGCGGTCGCGGTCGCGGTCACGGCCACTCGGGCGGTCACGGCCACGGCCACTCGGGCGGTCGCGGTCACGGCCACTCGGGCGGTCACGGTCACGGTCGCGGGGAGGGCCGTCGGACTCGGCGCCAGCGCCGACGCGACCACTGCGAGCGGTCAGGTTGACGCGACCGAGCGAGTCGATCTCGGTGACGGTCACGGTGAGCTGGTCGCCCACGGAGACGACGTCCTGGACGCTCTCGACACGCTCCTCGCTGAGCTCGGAGATGTGTACGAGGCCGTCCTTGCCGGGAAGGATCTCAACGAAGGCGCCGAAGTTGAGGATGCGGGTGACGGGACCGGTGTAGGTCTCGCCGACGCTGATCTCCTTGGTGAGGCCCTCAATCATGCGGATGGCGATATCAGCGGCCGTGCCCTCGACAGCGGAGACGAAGATGGTGCCGTCTTCCTGGATATCGATGTTGGCGCCGCCGGAGTCTTCCTGAATCTTGCGGATGACGCGGCCACCGGGGCCGATGACGGTGCCGATCTGCTCCTGGTCGATCTTGATGATGTAGACCTTGGGCGCGTACTCGGAGACGGTCTCGCGGGGCTTCTCGATGACCTCGCCCATGCGATCGAGCAGGAAGATGCGGGCCTCGCGGGCCTGAGCGAGGGCGGTCTCGAGCAGCTCGCGGGAGACGCCGCCGATCTTGATGTCCATCTGGAGGGCGGTGATTCCCTCATCGGTGCCGGCGATCTTGAAGTCCATGTCGCCCATGAAGTCTTCCTGGCCGGCGATGTCGGTGAGGACGGCGTAGTTGTCGTCGTCGCCCATGACCAGGCCCATGGCGATGCCGGCGACGGGGGCGGAGAGGGGCACACCGGCATCCATGAGGGCGAGGGTGCTGCCGCAGACGCTGGCCATGGAGGTTGAGCCGTTGGAGGAGAGCACCTCGCTGACGAGGCGGAGCGCGTAAGGGAACTCCGTCTCGGGCGGGATGACGGGAAGGAGGGCGCGCTCGGCGAGGGCGCCGTGCCCGATCTCGCGGCGGCCGGCTCCACGCATGGGGCGCGCCTCACCGACGGAATAGGGCGGGAAGTTGTAGTGGTGCATGTAGCGCTTCGACTCATCCGGCGAGAGGGTGTCGAGCTTCTGCGCCATGTTCATGCCGCCGAGGGTGGCGATGGTCAGGACCTGGGTCTCGCCCCGCTTGAAGAGGCCGGAGCCGTGGGTGCGGGGGAGGGTGCCGACGTGGATGTCGAGGGGGCGAATCTCGGTGGTCTCGCGGTCATCCGCGCGGCGACCCTCGTTGAGGATGCGGTCGCGCATCGCCTTCTTGATGACGGCGTAGAGGGCGTCGGCGATGTCGCGGCGCTCGAAGCGCCCCTCGAACTGCTCAACGAGCTCGGCGCGGATGCGCTTGTTCTCTTCGCTGCGCTCGCTGGCGGCGTTCTTGACGATCTCGTCGAGGCGGGCGGCGAGGGTCTCGCGGACGGCCTCAATCGCTTCCTCGTTGGGGACGGCGGGGGTGTAGTCCTTCTTGACGGGGGCGACGGCGGCGGCGATCTCCTCAATGAGGGCGTTGATCGCGGTGTTCGCCTCCATGGCGATCTCCATCGCCTCGATGACGGCATCCTCGGGAACCTCGGAAGCGCCCGCCTCGACCATCATGACGGCGTCCCTGGTGCCGGCGACGATGAGGTCGAGGTCGCCTGCGGCGGCCTCGGCGAAGGTGGGGTTGACGACGTACTCGCCATCAACGCGGCCGACGCGGACGCTGCTGACGGGGCCGTTGAAGGGGATGTCGCTAATGCTGAGGGCCGCGCTGGCGCCGATGGCGATGAGCGTATCGGGCTGGTGCTCGCGGTCGGAGGAGAGGGTGGTGGCGACGATCTGGACCTCGTTGCGGAAGCCCTTGGGGAAGAGCGGGCGCAGGGAGCGGTCGGTCAGACGCATCGCGAGGACGCCATCGGAGGAGGGGCGCCCTTCGCGGCGGGGGAAGCCGCCGGGGATCTTGCCGACGGCGTAGAGACGCTCTTCGTAGTCGACGGTGAGGGGGAAGAAGTCGATGCCTTCACGGGGGTCGGCCATGCAGGCCGTGACGAGGACGATGGTATCGCCCTGGCGGACGGTGACGGCGCCGTTGGCGAGGCCGGCGAGGGCGCCGTGCTGGATAAGCAGGGGCTTGCCGCCGATCTCGACTTCGTAGGTACGGATGGTGGATTCGATTGCTGTCATCTTTCTCTCTACACTCTCTTGCGGCCCCGGGGCCGCGGGCTTGATCAGTTCGGGAGGGCTTGGCGCCAGGCTGCCGCCCTGCTCGGGGAGCGGGGGCGCGGCCGGAGACGAAAGGGCGGTTGCCTTAGCGGCGCAGCCCGAGGCGCCCAATAAGCGCGCGGTACCGGTTGACATCCCGCCTGTTGAGATAGCGCAACTGCCTACGACGCTGCCCGACGAGCTTCAGGAGCCCGCGACGCGTGTGATAGTCGTGCTTGTGCGCTTGCAGGTGGGCAGTCAGGTACTTGATGCGCTCAGTGAGGAGCGCCACCTGGACTTCAGGGGAGCCAGTATCGCCGTCAGTGCGGGCGTACTCCCGGATCAGGGACTCTTTCGTTTCCGTAGCCAGCAAACTTGCTCGTTCGACTTCCTTTACCTGTCTTCAGAGTGGAAAGTAGCACGGCACGGGGGTACCGGCAATTTGTCAACGCTTGTCCTGCTGAGCGGCCTGCCCGGAACAGGGAAGACGACCTTCGCGGCTCGGCTCGCCTCGCGGCTGGACGCGCGTGTCCTCGAGAGTGACCGCGTGCGCCGGGAATTGTTCCCGAAGCGGCGGTACACGGGCAAGGAGAACGCAGCGGTGTTCGCGACGGTGCGGGAGCGGGCGGAGGCGGCGCTGGAGCGGGGCCGCGATGTGATCGTCGACGCGACGAACCTGCGGGAGCGAGACCGCTCCGGGTTCCGGGAACTGGCGGGAAGGCAGGAGGCGAGGGTGGTGGCGGTGCGGCTGACGGCGCCGGAAGGGACCGTTCGGAAGCGGCTCTCGCAGCCGCGCGAGGGCGTCTCGGAGGCGGACGTGCGCGTGTACGAGCGCATGCGAGGCCAGGATGAGCCGTTCACCGAGCCGTGCGTACAGGTGGATTCGCGATACTGTGTGGAGCCGAGCGTGGCCCTGGCGGCTTCGCTCTGCCGGGGGACTACATGAGGGGCGAGCAACCGTTCATCCTGCTGCGGGCGCGGGTGCGGGAGGATCGCGAGACCTTCGCGGGCTGGTTCCGTTCGGAGCACCTGCGCGAGGTCGGGAAGATTCCCGGGATGGCGACGGTGCGCTGGGGGGAGACGCGGGAAGGGACGATGCTCGGCATCTACTGCTTCGAGGACGCGCGGTCGATGCAGGGCGCGTTCGGGAGCGCGGAAGCGGCGAACGCACGGGGCATGTGGGCACGCTGGTCGGACAAGCTCGAGGAATTCTCCGTGGAGATGCACTTCTCGCTCACGCCGCCGACGATGACGCTCTCGGTGAACTAGGTGGCCCCGGCGCCTCCGCTCGACCAATGGTTGTAACCGCTAGCGGGGTGGGGCATATACGCGCGCTGCTGTAGGGTCGCGCTGTGGGCCTCGCGAACAGGCCAAGGCTATTCCTCTCTCTCCCGGCGTTGATGCTCTTGCTCGGGTGCATGGCGCTGACAGCCATGCTGACTCCGGGAGGGGCCCCGCTCGTGCAGGCGCAGCCGACTCCACCCTCGACGTTCTTCGGCACCGTGACCGTCCCGGACGGCGACATCGCGGGAGGGCTTGAGGTGCTCGCCTACATCGACGGAACCGTCTGCAACGAGGAAGAGCCGCAGCAGACGATCCGCACGGGCGCAGACGGTGAGGCCGTCACCAGCTACCGGGTAAAGGTGGTCTCAACCCAGCAGAAGGAAGGGTGTGGAGCCGAGGGGGCGGAGGTGCGGTTCCAGATCGGCGATCGCGTCGCGGAGCAGACGGGGACCTGGAGTAGCGAACCGCAGGAACTGAACCTGACACTGGACGCGGGCCCTTCCGAGCCAGAAACGAGCACGGAGACACCCGAAGCCACGGCAACCACCGATCCAGGCGAGCCGGTGGAGCCCGAGGTGACGCCTGAGCCGACGGAAACACCCGATCCAGGCGAGCCGGTGGAGCCCGAGGTGACGCCCGAGGCGACGGAGACAACCGATCCAGGCGAGCCGGTGGAGCCGGTGGAGCCCGAGGTGACGCCCGAAGCGACGGAGACAACCGAAGCCACCGAAACGGTCGAGGCCACCGAGACGGCCACAGCCACCGAAACGGCCACAGCCACCGAGACGGTCGAGGCCACCGAGACGGCCACAGCCACCGAGACGGTCGAGGCCACCGAGACGGTCGAGGCCACCGAGACGGCCACAGCCACCGAGACGGTCGAGGCCACCGAGACGGCCACAGCCACCGAGACGGTCGAGGCCACCGAGACGGCCACAGCCACCGAGACGGTCGAGGCCACCGAGACGGCCACAGCCACCGAGACGGTCGAGACCACCGAGGCGCCGGCAGCCACGGAAGCACCCACGCCCACTGAGCGCGCCACACCAGACGAGCCCGAGGAGCCCAGGGAAACCGCGGCGGCCCCGGAGCAGGAGGGCGGGGACGGCGGAGCGCCGGTTCTCATCATCGTGCTCAGCGTGGTAGCGGGGCTGGCGGCGATCGGAGTGGGCGTCTCCTACTGGTTGGGGCGGCCTCAGGAAACGGGGGGCAGTGAGCCGGTCATCGGGGGCAGAACGGCGAGCAGGCGGACATCGATCCGGGACGCGCTGCGGTCGATAAGGCGGCGACAGTAGAACTGGTCCAACGTATACTCAGGCTTGGTGGCGGCCATCCTGCAGATGCACGGAGGGCGGCGTGCGTGGTTGGCAACTGACAAAGGTTCTCGCGCTCCTGGGCGTTGTCCTTCTCCTGGTGAGCGCAGCTTGCGCAAGCCCCCAGCCCACCGAAGTGGCGGAACCCCCGACAGCATCACCTGAAGCGACACCGGAACCGGCTACGGGCGCCTCTGCGCCAGCGGGCGCCCCTGCGCCAGCAGGCGCCCCTGCGCCAGCAGGCACCCCGGTTGCGCCGGCAGCGACGATTCCGGCGCCAGCCGCCACACCCACTCCGGAGGCTTCGCCCGAGCCGTACGACGGCGAGGTGGTCGCCATGCGCCTGCCGTCGCTGGGAGTGGAAGCGCCGATCGAACGGATCGGACTGGTGCCGGGGCGCAACCAGCTTGACGTGCCGGAGCCGCGCAACGTCGGCTGGTACGACATCTACGACAAGCCCGGGTTCGGCACGAGTTCCCTCTACTCGGCGCACAAGGACTACTGGCCCAACATCCGCGGGCCGTTCTACGCGCTGACGGAGTTGGAGGCGGGGGACCAGATCGTGGTGGTGATGGATGACGGGCGGGAGTACGTGTACGAGGTGTTCTTCCAGGAGCGCTACACAAAAGACTCCATTCCGATGTACGACCTCATCTGGCCGCACAAGGCCAGGAATCCGGAGCTGCTGCGCCCTGAGGACGAGGAGTGGATCGCGCTGTACACCTGTGGCGGCGACTTTGTGGAGACGACCGAGCGCGGGGCGGGCTACTACATTCACCGCGATGTGGTGATCGCCAGGCTCGTGAACACCGTTTCGCCGCCGGCGGCGCGGGCAGTGGACGACGGTCAGCAGTAGGCTGGCAGCCATGCTGAGGAACACGGGAGGGGTCGGAAGCGCCTGGCGAGGCGCCGGGGTGGCGTGTCTTCTTGTGGGGGCGCTCCTGCTCACGGGGACCGCCTGCGTGGCTCTCGACCCAACGGTGGACTCGGAGCGCGTCCCCGCGACATCGACGGCGGAGGCCGAGCCCACAGAGGTTCCGGCCGACACGCCAACGCCGGAGCCAACTCCGGAGCCAACGCCGTACGACGGCGAGCTGGCGATGATGCGCATCCCGTCGCTGGGGGTGGAGGCGCCCATCGAGGCGATCGGCAGGATTCCCGGGGTCAACAAGCTGGCCGTACCCCTGCCGCGAAACGTGGGCTGGTACCACATCTTCGACAAGCCCGGGTTCGGTACGAGTTCCCTCTACTCGGCGCACAAGGACTGGTACCCGGACATCCGCGGGCCGTTCCATGCGCTGACAGAACTCCAGGAGGGCGACCTGGTCATCGTGGTGATGGATGACGGCCGCGAGTACGTGTACGAGGTGTTCTTCCAGCGGCGTTATGAGGCTGGAGGGGTGCCAATGACCGACCTCATCGATCCCCACGAGGCCGAGGATCCGGAGCTGTTGCGGCCCGCGGGGGAGGAGTGGCTGACGCTCATCACGTGCGGAGGCGACTTTGTGGCGGAGGAGGAGGAGGGGCCGGGGTACTACGTACACCGCGACGTGGTGATTGCAAAGCTCGTGGAGACGAAGCCGGGGCCATCGGTGCGCACGCTGGAGGGCGGGGACTGAGGCCGTCCCGGGGCGACTCTTCTAGTTAGTCGAAGGCGAGGTATTCGCGGGGGTTGAGGTGGTGGCCGTTGTAGCGAATCTCGAAGTGGAGGTGTTCACCGGTGCTGAAGCCGGTGGAGCCGGAGATGCCGAGGATGGTCTCGCCCTTCGTCACGTTCTGGCCCCAGGAGACGAGGATTTCGCTGAAGTGGGAGTAGAGGGTCTCCCAGCCATCGCCGCAGTCGACGATCACGTGGAAGCCGTAGCTGTACGTGAACCACTCGGTGCGGGAGACCCAGCCATCGCAGGAGGCGTACACGGACGAGGCGGGGAAGCCACCGAGAGCAAGGTCGATGCCGGTGTGGATACGTCCTGACCCGCGGCCCGTACCGAACTCATCGCTGACGAAGTTCCAGACGGGAAGGGGCAGCCCGAAGCGGTCGCCTGAGACCTCGGGCACGCCGTAGTACCCAAGGATGACCCCTTTATCGCTGTAGACGGGCGGGGGCTTGGGTTCGGCGTTGGGGAGGAGGACGTAGTCGCCGGGCTGGATATCGCCAGCGCCGGAGAGGCGGTTGGGGCGGTAGTCGATGACGTCATCGATGGTGACATTCAGGTAGTCGTCGAGGATGGCGCTAAGGGTTTCGCCCTGGCCGACCCTGTAGAGGATGCCCGTGCCGAAGGGAACGAGAATCTGCTGGCCAACGGGGATCCAGCCCCCTTCGTCCACCTCAACGTTGTTGAGCAGGATGTTGTCGATATTGGTGTCGTAGGTCTCGGCGATTTGCCCAAGCGTGTCGCCCGGCCGAACGGTGTAGATGACGTAGGGATCGTCGGGGTCGATCTGATCGGTGAGCACGCGTATCTCGTAGCCATCGTCGGTCCTGGCGGCGTAGACGCGGCCGACGGTTTCGCTGATGGTGCTGGCATCGGCGATATTCGCGGTGGGTCGCATCGGCGCGGCCTGGGTGGTGGCCAGGGAGGCCCGGAGGGGGGACTCGTCGGTGTCGTGGCTCACTCCGGGACGGAGGAAGGACTCGCCCGTGGGGGCTATGGCGCGTACGCCGGAGAGGGGAGCGCTGGGGATGCTGGAGACCAGGGAGGGCTCGGCCTCGGAGACGAGCCGGGCGGTGAGGAGCGCCGCGAGGGCAGCCATGCCGATGAGAAGGAGGTGCAGGCTGGCGCGCAAGGGCAAACGAGCGTGGGCATCAGAACGGGCGCGCGGCGACGACGGTCCTTGCAGCAGCGGGAGAAGCCATTCCCTCAGCACGTGCTTCGATCCCTTCCCCACACGGGACGCGCCAAGGCGCAGTCCCGGCGGTCGCGCCCATTATTAAGATATAAACTGACGCAAGCGGATGCGAAAAGCAAGGTTTCGCGGGGGCGCAGAGCCCTAAACCTCGGTGCGGATGCTGGCGAGGAACTCTTCGTTGGTCTCGGAGCGGCCCAGGCGTTCCAGGAGGCGCTCGGTGGCCTCGAGGGAGTTGGGCGAGTTCTGCGAGATCATTGCGGTCATGCGGCGCACCAACCAAACACCCTTGAGGGTGGCCTCATCGAGGAGGAGCTCCTCGCGGCGGGTGGAGCTGGCCTGGATGTCGATGGCGGGATAGAAGCGGCGCTCGGAGAGCTTGCGGTCGAGCCGGAGCTCCATGTTCCCGGTGCCCTTGAACTCCTCGAAGATGACCTCGTCCATGCGGCTGCCGGTATCGACCAGGCAGGTGGCGATGACAGTGAGGGAGCCGCCCTCCTCGCACTTGCGGGCGGCGCCGAAGAGCCGCTTGGGCGGGTAGAGGGCCACGGGATCGACACCGCCGCTGAGCGTGCGGCCGCTGGGCGGAAGGGCGAGGTTGTAGGCGCGCGTGGCGCGCGTAATGGAGTCCATGAGGATGACGACGTCCTGGCCGGTTTCGACCAGCCGCTTGGCGCGCTCGAAGGCCATCTCGGCGACCCGCGTGTGGTCCTCGACGGGCTCATCAAAGGTGCTGCTGGCGACTTCGCCGCGAACGCTGCGGCGCATGTCGGTGACCTCTTCGGGACGCTCGCCGATGAGGACGACCATGAGGTGGACATCGGGATGGTTGGTGGTGATGCCGTTGGCGATGTTCTGAAGGAGCATCGTCTTGCCGGCCTTGGGCGGGGAGACGATGAGGGCGCGCTGGCCCCGCCCGATGGGGGCGATCAGGTCGATGAGGCGGTGGGTGAGGTTGTCGGGGGTGGTCTCGAGCAGGAGCCGCTCGTTGGGGAAGATCGCCGTGAGGTTCTCGAAGAAGGGGCGGCGCTTGGCGGCTTCGGGATCGAAGCCGTTGACAGCCTCGACCTTGAGGAGGCCGTAGTACTTCTCGTTGTCGCGGGGAGCGCGAATCTGCCCGGTCACGTAGTCGCCGGGGCGGAGGGCGAAACGGCGCAGGTTCGATTGGGAGACGTAGATGTCGTGGGGGCCGGGGAGCAGGGACTCGCCGCGGAGGAAGCCGTAGTTGCCGTCGTCGGAGACTTCGAGGAAGCCGCCGGAGAAGAGGTGGCCGCGGCGTTCGGCCTGTGTCTGCAGGAGACGGAAGATGAGATCGCGTTTGCGCAGGGTGGAGGCGTTGCTGACGCCGAGCTCCTTGGCGAGGCGAATGAGCTCGCTACGGGTCGTGCTCTCGAGCTCAGCAATATTGAGCGTGGGCATGGACGCGCCATTCTCGCGATCGGAGAAGACGGCCTCTTCGGGGACGGGTGGGGATTCAGGTGCGCGTGTGATGGCAACGATCCTTTGCCCGCTGTGAGCGGAACTCAACAGGTATGGGGCGAGATGGGGTTGCGAGAGACCTCGAACTCTGAGGTGTGGCTGGTGAGCGCATCGGCGGAAAGCCGGGCTTCTGACCAGTGTTCCCTCAGAATACGAGAGGTTTGTCGAGAGGGCAAGTCCCAGCGGCGCTTTGCGCGGAGCGGGGGCCGCCCCCACAATTGGCCCCCATGGCTAGCAAGCAATCAGCTGTCAAGCGCTGGCGTCAATCGCTCAAGCATCGAGCGCGACATCGTGCGACCCGTTCGCAGTCGCGAACGGCGGTGCGAGTCGCGCGCGAGGCGGCGGCGACAGGTAGTGGCGAAGCGTTCAGCGAGGCCCTGCGCGAGGCGTACTCGATGCTGGACCGGGCCGCGAGGAAGGGCGCCATCCCTTCGGGGCGGGCGGATCGCACAAAGCGCCGACTCGCGGCGCTGCGCCCGGAGTAGCCTCCTCGGGGCCACGGTCCCGGAGGACGGCGTGACTACACCAACGCGACGCCCCAGGCGCACGAGCGAGTCCCTCGGATTGCGCACGTGACGGAGCCCATCCCTACACGTGTAACCGTTGACGTGGTAATCCCCTGCTACAACGAGGTCTCGGTGCTGCGCGAGAGCGTGGAACACACGCTCGCCCTCTTTGAGGAGCACCCGCGCTACGACTGGCGGGTGGTGATCGCGGACAACGGCTCGAACGACGGCACGAGCGAGCTGGCCCGCGAGCTGGAGCGCGAACACGAGTTGGTGCGCGCGCTTGTGCTGACGGTGAAGGGGCGGGGGATCGCGCTGCGGGAGGCGTGGCTGGGAAGCGAGGCCGGCGTGGTCGCCTACATGGATGTTGACCTGAGCACGGACCTGGCCCACCTGCCGGACCTGGTCGGGATGGTGGCGGAAGGGGGGTACGACGTGGTCAGCGGCTCGCGCCTGGCGCGGGGCTCGGAGACAGCGCGGTCGTTGAAGCGGGAGGTGATCTCGCGGTGCTACGTGCTCCTCATCAGGGGGTTCTTCCCGCGGCTGCGCATCAGCGACGCGCAATGCGGTTTCAAGGCGGTCAGCCGGCGCACGGTGGATGCGGTGGTGCCGGGGATCGAAGACCGTGGGTGGTTCTTCGATACGGAATTACTGGTGCAGGCACATCAGGCGGGATTCCGGGTGGGAGAACTGCCGGTGCGCTGGGTGGAGGATCGGGACACGAAGGTGCACATCGTGAGCACCGCGCTGGAGGACATCCGCGGTCTGGTGCGGCTTCGCTTCGGGCTGCGCATATAAGGGAGGCGGGGGCCAATCCAGAGGAGGGGCGAGGGGCCCGGCAAGTTTGACCCCCTCGGAGGGGCGGGGTATAAATCGCTTGCTACAGGATTCACAAACTCGCCGTGGCCGAGAAGGCTGCGAGCTGTGAACGGAGAGGGCGCGGGACCGTGGAAGTTGGCGAATTCCTCGAACTGGTTTTCGTGTTCATCACAACGTTCCTGGGCCTTGTCATCATGGTCGCATTCGGCAAGTGGTGGGAGCGTTAACGCCCATGGCCGTTGAACAACCCACGCGACCCACACTCGGCGACCTGATCTACGACAAGCTCTTCCACAACTACGTGTGGCGGTCGATCTTCCGCACGGGCTACCCGAACACACCGCGCAACCAGATGCTGGTCGTCGCGACGAACGTGTTCCTGCACCTGCATCCCACGCGCATCCACCGCACGCACGTGAAGATCACGCACACCTACTGCCTGGGCGGGCTCACGTTCTTCATGTTCCTGGGCCTGACGGTGACGGGCATCCTGTTGATGTTCTACTACGTGCCCAGCGTGGATCGGGCGTACCTCGACATCCAGAACATCCAGACGAATGTGCAGTTCGGCCAGTTGATGCGGAACATGCACCGCTGGATGGCGCACGCGATGGTGATCCTCGTGTTCCTGCACATGCTGCGGGTGTTCTATACGGGGGCCTACAAGCCACCGCGCGAATTCAACTGGGTCGTGGGCGTGGTGCTGCTGGTGCTGACGTTCCTGCTGAGCTTCACGGGCTACCTGCTGCCATGGGACCAGCTGGCCTTCTGGGCCATCACCGTGGGGACAAACATCGCCGGCTCGGCGCCGGTGCTCGGCCCCAAGACGCGCTTCTGGCTGCTTGGCGGCTTCGAGGTGGGTCCCGACGCGCTGATTCGGTTCTACACGCTGCACGTCATCGGGTTGCCCCTGCTTGCGGCGATCTTCATGGCCGTCCACTTCTGGCGGATTCGCCGGGATGGCGGCCTGGCCCGGCCGCTGTAGAGGCGGGGTGAGCTAACACATGGCTACTGTTGTCGTCGCCCGTCCGGCTGCCCGACCCACTCCTCGCGCACGCGACGAGGAAGTGCTGGTCTGGCCCGATCTCGTCTTCGTGGAGTTCATCTCGGCGCTGTTGTTCACGGTGCTGTTGTTCGTGCTTTCGTACGTGATGAACGCGCCGCTTCTGGACGAGGCGAACGCGAACGTGACGAACGACCCGGCAAAGGCGCCCTGGTACCTGCTGAACCTGCAGGAGTTGCTGCTGCACATGAACCCCGCGCTGGCGGGCATCATGGTGCCGACGGCCTGGCTCATCATCCTGGCGGTCTTCCCGTATTTCGACCGGTCGACCGAAGGCCAGGGACGCTGGTTCTCGGACGCGAACTCGGTGAAGAACACCGTGGTCTCGATGATGGTGGGTTTCTGGGGCACGCTGGCGTTGATCATCTGGAACTCGGGCAAGCTGGCCCTCTGGCTGAAGGACTGGTTCGGCTTCTCGGGCGGCGACACCCTGGCCTTCCTGGAGCGCTCGGCAGCGCTGAAGGACCCCTCGGTGGTGCCCTGGCCTGGCTGGGCGGATTCGATCCCCTACCTGTGGTTCAACCTGAAGCTGCTGGACGAGGGACCGGGCGCGGGCGTCACGACGTTCCAGAAGATCGACCTTCCGACGCTGCTGGTGGACATCGGCATCCCCACGGGATTCATTGTGGGGCTGTCGTGCCTGCTCATCTTCGCGCTCTGGAAGATCGGGTGGGTGCTGACCCGCCGGGGCGCGCTGATCACGCTGATGAGCGGCTTCGTGGGCGTGTTCCTGATGCTGACGATTATTGGTACGGCCTTCCGCGGCCCCGGCCAGGATCTGATCTGGCCCTGGGATCTGCGCACGCTTGAAGGCATCCCGGGGCAGGAGTAGGGCGGATGGCGCAGGTACAACGGATAGAGCAGGCACGGCAGGCGGAAGCACGCAAGGTTTCGCGTCGCTCGTTCATGCGGGTGAGCGCATTCGCCGGGCTCACGCTTACCCTGGGCGCCTTCAGTGCGTTTTTCCTGGGCTTCTTCAACCTGCGCAGCCCAAAGGGGTTCGGCCGGCCGGTGACGGTTCCGAAGATCCAGATCCCGGAGCCGGGCGATGAGCCGGTACGCATCACCGAAGGCAAGTTCTGGCTCGTGAACCTGGACGGCGCCGAGGGCGACGTGCTCGGCCAGGGCGGTTCCGGCGGGCTGCTCGCGCTGTACTGGAAGTGCCCCCACCTGGGCTGCACAGTTCCCTGGCGAGGCGATTTCGACGGGGCGGAGGTCGCGTTCCCCGGCATCGTGGGGTGGTTCCGCTGCCCCTGCCACGGCTCGACCTACTCGCGGGCGGGAGTGCGCGTCTTCGGACCGGCGCCTCGCCCGATGGACACGTTCCTGGTGACAACGAACAGCGACGGCTCGGTGACCGTAAACACGCGGGGGCTCACGCTCGGCGGCGGGGAGAACGCCAACCCGAACCGGGCGGTTCCCTACAGTGGCTAGCGGACAGCGGAGGATTCGTTGAATACCCAGCGCCAAGTCTTCCTGATCGTGGTGTTGATGTTCGTGAGCGTGGCCGGCTGTGCGGCCTACACGACGATCGACCTGCCCATCCGCGCGGAACGGCAGGCGGACTTCTTCGAGGCCGAGTCGATCGAACGAGGCGCGCTGCTGTACGCGAACAACTGCCGCACCTGCCACGGCATCCGGGGCGAAGGCGGCGTTGGTCTGACACTGAACAAGGCCGCCTTCAAGAACCAGAATCCGCTGGCGCTGAGCCAGAACCAGGACCTTATCCGGCGTACGCTGACCTGCGGGCGCGCGGGCACGCTGATGCCCGCCTGGCTGGCCTCGAACGGCGGCAGCCTGACGGCGAACCAACTTGGACACCTCGTGCGGCTGCTGACGGCGCCGCTGGAGGAAGACCTCTTCGACGCGAACGGGAACCCGACGAACGACGGCTGGCTGGCGGCGGTGGAGTTCACGCACAACCTGAACCACGAGTCGGCGACATCGGTGACGGGCGACACGCTCCCGCAGATCGCCGACGCGCATGGCATCGGCGGCGCCGATGTCGCCGCGCTGAACGGGCTCAGCTCGATGAACGCCCCGATCGACGAGGGCGCCAGCATCCGGCTACCTGACGGTCGTACGGTGCGGGCGCGAAAGAACGACACTGCCCCCAAGATCGCCGGTCGCGAGAACGTGGGAGCCATCCTCATCGCGGAACTCAATAGCCTCACGTATGCGGTCGACGAGGGCGGGAACTTCTACCTGCCCTACTCGGGCGACGACGAGAGCCAGATGCTCAACCCGGACGCGGACAACATCGCGACGGGGCTCCTGCCGGGCCAGACGCTGCGGCTGCCCGAGGGCTCCACGTACCACGTGCAGGCGGGCAACACCCTGGCGAGCATTGCCGAACAGCACGGCGTGACGGCCGCGCAACTCCGCTCGCTCAACGCGCTGCTGCTGACGACGCTCGGTGACATCGCGGACGACGCGGCACTCGCGGGCAAGCGCAAGCTGCTGCTTCCCGACGGGGTGACCTACACGGCCCAGGCCGGCGATACGCTGATCTCCATTGCGCAGGCGCACGACATTCCGGAGCTGGCGATGGCCGAGGACAACGGACTCGACGTGGACGCCGCCGTCGCCGAGGGCGACCAGATCGCGCTGCGCGACGGCACGCGCTACATCGTCCAGTTCGGCGACACCGTCCTCTCCATCGCAAGCGCTCACGGGTTCAGCGAGAGCGCGTTGCGTTCGCTGAACGAGCTCGGGAGCGAGGAGGTCTCGACGGATGTCTGGATCGCGCTTCCGCCCATCAACGCCTACGTCGTGGCTGGCGCGAACCTCGCCGAGGTAGCGTCGGGCTTCGGAAACGTGACCGCCGCCTCGCTCGGCGAGGCGAACGGCGTGGAAGCGGAGGCCGTGCTGCCCATCGGCAAGTCGCTGCACTTCCCCGAGGACTCGTGGGGGGCCTCGCCTTCGGACGAGCTCAACCCGGGCACGGCATGCGTCGAGCACACCGTCTCGGCGAGCGCGTTCAACACGATCAGCGGGGCGGACCCGATCGTGATCGACGAGCCGAACGAGGTCTCGACCGAAGTCGTCATCCTGGGCAACGACAACAACTGGACGGTCGTGGCTGACGGCGAGGCCGGCGAGCCGAACCGCACGGGCGCGAAGGTGACCGTGGGCGCGACGGTGACGTTCGAGAACGTCGTCGGGTTGCACAACATCGAGATCGACGGCGCGCAGCAGGGTGAGGACTTCGAGGGAGCGGGCGCAACCCGCACCTTCACGTTCGACTCGCCGGGCGAGTACCGCATCACCTGCAGCTACCATCCGGACATGCTCGCGGTGGTGTTCGTCACCGAATAACCGGCTGCTTCATTGACGCTCTGAAGGGGCGTGCCTACGATCCGCAACCAGCACGGTTCGTCAACAAGGAGGGGACACAGATGGCGGCACAGACGGGAAAACGGTATCTCTGCCCGAGTTGCGGCTCTGAGTTCATCGTGACGAAGGGCGGCGACGGCGAGCTGAAATGCGGCGACACGCCGCTCGAACTGAAGAAATAGGCGAGGGACGTTCGATGGCCGTACAACTGGGGAAGCGCTACAAGGACGAAGAGACGGGTATTGAGGTGCTGGTAATCAAGCCGGGCGAGTGTGACCTGAAGGTCGACGAGCGCGAGATGGCGCTGATGCAGCCGAAGGTTCTGCCCTCGGCCGACTAACGACCACCATTCACCGGAAACGATCGTGACGGGGCCCTCTGCGGCCCCGTTCTGACATCCGGGACGTGGCGAGGGACACGTGAGATTCGAGCAACTGGTCGAGAACCGCGTCCTGGATGCAATCGAGGAAGGCATCTTCGAGGGGCTTCCGGGGGAGGGCGCGCCGCTCCCGCTGCGTGATGCCGACCGGCTGGCGGGCGACCTGTGGCTCGCGCACCACATCCTTGGGAACGCGGGGGCGCTGCCGGAGTGGCTCGCACTGGCTCGCACGATCGAGCGGGACCGGGAGCGGCTTGCGGCGATCGAGCGGGAGCATGGGGCGCTGGTCGAGCGGGCGCGGGAGACAGGGGAGTGGCGGCGGCTGGCGCCGCTGATCGCGGAGCGCCGGCGGGAGTTCGCAACGGCAGCGCGGTCGCTGCGGGCCAGGCAGGAGCGCTACAACGTGGAGGCGCCGAGCGTCCGCAACGAGCGTCCTGCCATCTGGGTGGAGGAGCGTCTGCGGCGGCTGGATGCGCGCGTGCGGGAGGCGAGGGGGTTGGCGGGGGGTAGCTAGAAGGGAGGGCTGAAGCCTAGTTTGCCCTCTCCTAGGTGGGGCAGCTTGCTCTTCAGAATTCTGTGGGCACTGCGGTAGTGGGCCTCGTAGCGCTCGCGGAACGAGACACGGTCGCAGTCAAGCTTTTGCGCCATCAGATCGATCGCCTCCTCCCGCGTAGAGGCGGTGAACTTGCCTTTCTCGAAGTGGAAGGGCTGGATGATGAACTTCTCCACGCCGGTGGCCAGCAGGTCCTCTGCAAAGCCTTCGGGATCGTTGACCCACAGCAGGGGCGTCATGGTGATACAGGTGTCCACTCCCTGGGCCTGGACCTCGGCAATAGCCTCCAGGCGGTTAGCGTTCGAAGGACAGAACGGCTCGAACGAGCGGCGTACGTCCTCATCGTCGGTAGTAACGGTCATGTTGACCTGGACGCGGCCGCCGTTCTCCTCGATGCGCCGGAAGAGGTCGATATCTCGCGTCACGTCGGGGCTGCGTGTCTGGACGACCAGCTTCGGCTTGTGGCCATCCGCCATGACCTCTAGCAGCCCGCGGGTCAGCCCCAACTCCCGGTCGATCGGCTGGTACGGGTCGGTGACGGTGCTCATGTAGATGCGCTTGCCTTCGAGCCCTCGGCGCTTGCGGGTTCTCTCCTTCGCCAGCAGTTCGACGGCGTTCTCCTTGACCTTCACCCAGCGGCCCCAGGAGTCGCGTTCCTCGGGGGAGCGGCTGAAGAAGGCCGCGTAGCAATACGTGCAGCCGAAGGAGCAGCCGCTGTAGGGGTTCAAGGTGAAGTCGTAGGCTTCCATGAAGCCGGTGGCCTTCATAAGGATCTCTCGGGCGGGGGCATGGAAAATCTTGGCTTGCCCGACATGCTCGGGAATGGCCGGCAGGCGCGGAGGGACGAGGGAGACGGGTTCGTCGTCGGGCCGGATGCCGGGGAGCGTGATCTGCCTGTCAACTGCCATCGCGTTCACTTGTCACTTCGGCGATAGCATCGGCGCGCGCAGTCGATGACAGCATCACTCGTCCAACTGACCCGTCGGCTCGTCAGGTAATTTTGCGCAAACGAACTGTTCTCGTCCGAAATACCAGCATCTTGCACATGGTCGGTGAAGATACGTGATCTGAACTCATCGATTGCAACAAAGCCACCATTGCCCGAAATCTCCAGGTCATTCTGGGTTCCGTGATCACGATATCCATCTGGAATCGGAGGGAGGTAATCAGCGCTCTTCCCTTGCGTTGTCACCAAGATATTGTCGGGGCAGGTCCTCTCCACTTCGCGCGGAAACCCCACTTTCCTAAACTCATCATCCTCCTCGTAGAAAGTGTGGAGAGCAGTGAGCCAGGACTCCTGATGGAAACGCATACCATCTGGGGGTTGTTTCTTCACCGCACGACATGCCTGCGCTACATCGCCTTGTGAGTTTGCGAGATACTCCCGCCAAATCATCCCTCCCATGGCCTTCATCGATGGGCTCTCGTCCTCGTGGTTCATGGTGACAACTGGAAGGGCCTGCGACGGGTGCTTGAGACTTACCATCGCAAGAGTCAGGCCGAACTGCATGGCCCATGTTCCGCAGCCCAAGTCATCGACGTGCAAGTGCCAGCCGTCGTCCAGACGGAGGTAGGACTCTCCCCCGCGAATCTCCTCCAATAGCGCACGCGCAAGCGTATAAGCCAAGTTGACTTGCCCCGGCTGATACCACAGGGCGTAGAAGATTGCGGCCCATTCGTCATACTCAGGCTTGCCGCCACTTCGCAGCCGTTTCAGAGACCGGAGTGCATCGACGATGCGCTTAGCGGTCTGCTGCGGGCCGTGCTGCTTACTGAGCACGCCAAGCCTCGCATCTGCCGATTGAGCAATGGCGTTGTCGAGCGCACTGGTCACTTCGCGGTGGGTCGCTTCATCCATATGCTGTCAAGGATAGCACCGGCCACACCGGCCACACCGGCCACACCGGCCCACGGGCGGGCGGCTTTCGCGAGCGGGCCGCGGGTGGTACCGTGAGCGCCGCTGTCCCGGAGGGCGGCAATCGCACCCGAGGGGTGGTGAGCCAGCAGCGTGGCAGAAATTATTATCGGCGAGGACGAGCCGTTTGAGTCTGCTCTGAAGCGCTTTAACAAGCGTGTGCAGCAGGACGGCATCCTCTCGGAGACGCGCAAGCGCCAGCACTACGAAAAGCCCAGCGTGAAGCGCAAGAAGAAGGAAGCGGCGCGCTTGCGGAAGCTGCGGAAGAAGCAGATTCGGGCAGAAGCTCGCGCCCGTTCGGGACGGTAGTCCCCTCCCCGTGGCGGCCCTGAAGGACCGCATCCAGAGCGACCTGCGCGCGGCGATGCTCGCCCGAGACGAGCCGCGCAAGGCCGCTCTGCGCATGCTCACGGCCGCCATCAAGAACGCGGAGATCGAGGCGGGCGACGAGCTCGCCGAAGGCGACCTGCTCGTGGTCGTCCAGCGGCAGGTGAAGCAGCGGCGGGAGAGCATCGTGGAGTTCCGCAAGGGCGGTCGCGAAGACCTCGTGGAGCGCGAGGAGATCGAGCTGGAGGCCTTCGCGGGCTACCTGCCCGAGGAAGCAAGCCGCGAGGAGATCGAGGAAGCGGCGCGGGCCACGGTCGAGGAGACAGGCGCCTCCGGGCCGCGCGACATCGGCAAAGTGATGCCGGTGCTGATCAAGCGCTTCCAGGGCAAGGCCGACGGCCGCGTGATCAGCGAGATCGTGCGGGAGCTGCTGGGCTAGCCAGCATCCTCATCCGGGAATCCCAGTTCGCGGCGCACCAGTGCGCCGACGACCTCGGCGGCGCTCGCGCCGGGCTCTGAGCCGGCCACGAGGGAACTCTTGGTGAGGGCGAAGGCGAACTCGTGCTCGGGATCGGCGAACCCGATCGCGCCGCCGGCGCCAGGGTGGCCGAAGGTGGTGGTGCGGGGACCCATGGCGGTAATGGGGCCGGTCTGGAAGTAGCCAAACGCCTTGCGCACGGGCTGCTGGATGACCATGTCGACATCGTCGGTCTGGAGGCGGGTGGCGGTACGGACGCGCTCCTCGGGGAGGATACGGACGCCATCGAGCTCGCCGCCGTTGCCGAGGGCGGCGTACATGCGGGCGAGGGAGCGGGCGCTCATGAGGCCACCGTGGGCAGGCAGGGCGGCGCGGCGCACTTTGGGGTTGTTGTAGGGCTCGGCGAGAATGCCGACGGCGGGCGGAATGGCGCGGGTGATGAGCGCATCCACGGGGGCGGGCGGAGCATCGGGGCGGGGGCCATCGACGAGGGTGGCGACGCGGGGCTCGCTGGCGTCGTCGACGCCGAGGTGGATGCCGTCGAGGCCCAACGGGGCGCATATCTCGTCCTGGACGAACCGGTTGATGTCGCGTCCGTCGGCGCGGCGGATCACTTCTCCGAGGATCCAGCCGAAGGTGTAGGCGTGGTAGCCGGTGCGGGCGCCGGGCTCCCAGAGGGGCTCGAGGGCGGCGATGGCGTCGCACATGTAATCCCAGTCGGACATGGACTCGGGGGTGACGCCGTCGGGCATCTGGGGGACGCCGACGCGATGGGTGAGGGCGTGGCGAATCGTGGCGTACTGCTTGCCACGCTGGGCGAACTCGGGCCAGTGCGCGGCGATGGGCTCGTCGTAGGCAAGGACGCCACGCTCGACGAGCATGTGGATGGCGGTGGCGGTCACGCCTTTCGTACAGGAGAAGGAGGTGAAGAGCGTGCGCCCGTCGACGGGGCGGGCGGACTCGACATCGGCGAGGCCAGCCCAGGTATCGACGACGAGCTCGCCGTGGTGGTAGGCAGCGACCTGGAGTCCCACCTCGACGCCGCTGGCGATGAGCTGTTCGAGAGCCGTCCTGACCCGCTCGTTGATGTCCGCCATGGGTCCGCCTTTCGCCCTGGAGATTGACCGGCGGCTGGCCGGCTCGCGGCGCAACGATACGCGTTGGCCGGGTGTCACGGCGGAGGGGGACGGGGAGGCGCTCTGCTATCATCGCGGGCCACCTGATGTTGCGCCGCGGTCCTGATCCGGTTGTCACGCGCAGAGGCGCGACCGCCTTTGGCGTCCTCATCGCCATCGGCGCGATCGTGCTGGCGGTACCGCTCCTTCCCGGAGAGAGCGCGCCACGTGAGGGCGACATCGCCCCGCGAGCGTTCGCCGCCGTGCGCGAGAGCGAGTACGTCTCGGCGGAGTTGACGGAGACGGCGCGCGAGGAAGCAGCCGCGGCCGTCGAGCCGGTGATGGCCTCGCTCGAGCAGGTTCCGGTAGAGCAGCTGAAGCTGCTGAACACGCTCTTCGAGGAGGTCGCGCGGCTACGGCTGCGAACGGGGCTCTCCTCAGAGGAACAACTGGGGGTGCTTGGCGAGTCGCCGGCCGGGATCGGGCTGGGGCAGGCCATCCGCTCGACGCTGGTCACGCTGGAGGTGCGCGACCTGGAGTCGCTGCGGGCGGCAGCGGTGGAGGGCGTGAGCGCGATCCTGAGCTCGCCCCTGCAGGAAGAGGACAAACGCAACCGCATCGAGGCGTATCTGCTGGTGGGGAACGTGCCTTCGTTCCAGAACGGCGAGGGGGCGCTGCGCGAGCTGCTTGACGCCTTCGTGTCGCCAACGGTGGCGCCCGACGCGGAGACGACGCAGGCGCTCCGGGAGGAGGCACGGGAGTCGGTGGCGCCGGTGGTGGCGACGTACGCCACGGGGGAGGTGATCGCCAAGGAAGGACAAACGCTGGACGCGGTCGTGATCGAGGCGCTGCGGGAGACGGGGGTGATCCGCGAGGGGTTCGACTACTACGACCTGGGGGCGGGACTCCTGATGGGGGCAGCGCTGGGGGCGGTGCTGGGGGTGTACCTCTACCGCTTGCAGCCGTTCTCGCGCCCGGCGGAACGTCGTGCGCTGATGACGCTGTTGGCAGTGCTGGGGACGCTCGCGGCGGTGCGCCTGGGGCTGCCCGAGCTGCTGCCCGACACGGAGGGGCGGTTCTTCGCCTACGCGATGCCGGTGGCGGCGGCAGCGGTGGTGGTGACGTCGGTCTCGGCGCCGCGCTTCGGCGCGATCGTGGCGGTGGTGGTGGCGCTCTACGCGGGGTTTATCGCGGCCACGGCCCCCGCCCTTGCGGGGGCGGCATTCACGAGTGCGCTGGAGCCGCTGCAGCTCGTCATCGCGTACGCGGCGGGGGGGCTGGCGGGAGCGGCGGCGATGCAGCGGACCGAGCGGCTGGGCCGGTTCGCGGGCGCAGGCGTCGCGGCCGGGGCGGCCACGGCGGCGGTGCTGCTCTCGTTCTGGCTGCTCACGGAGCAGCGGGAGTCGGAGGGCCTGGCCTGGCTGACGCTGGCGGCCACGATAGCCGGAGGCGGGGCCGCGGTGATCGGCCTGGGCCTGCACGTGCTGCTCTCGATGGCGCTGCGCGTGACGACACGGATGCAGCTGATGGAGCTGGCGCAGGCGGGACATCCCCTGCTACAGGAGCTGCAGGAGAAGGCTCCGGGCACGTTCCACCACAGCATGCTGGTGGGGACGCTGGCGGAGCAGGCGGCAAACCGCATCGGGGCGGACTCGCTGCTGGTGCGGGCGGGGGCGTACTACCACGACATCGGCAAGATGCAGCGGCCGGAGTACTTCGTGGAGAACAACATCGCGCGTGGCCGAAGCCCTCACGACAGCCTCCCCCCGGAGGCGAGCGCCACGATCATCCACGGGCACGTGCTGGACGGGATGGACCTGGCCCGCAGGCGGCGGCTGCCGGCGATCGTGGGGGACTTCATCCCGCAGCACCACGGAACGCGGCTCGTGGAGTTCTTCTACCACAAGGCGCTGGAGCGAGGCGCAGCCGACCCCGAGGGGTTCCGCTACCCCGGGCCACGGCCGCAGGCGAAGGAGCACGCGATCGTGATGCTGGCGGATTCGTGCGAGGCGCTCGTGCGGGCCAGCCAGCCTGAGACGCACGAGGAGATCGACGCACTCGTGAACGGGGTGTTCGCGGAGCGGCTGCGGGAAGGGCAGATGGACGAGTGCGACATCACGATGCGCGAGCTGCAGGAGGTGGCGGCCAGCTTCCGGAGCACGCTGCGGGCGGTGTATCACCCGCGCATCGAGTACCCGGGGGCGCCGGCGCCGACGCCGACGCCGACACCGACGCCGACGCCGACACCGGCGCCGGCCGACTCGGCGGAGGCCGAGGACTAGCGCGGCGGAGGGCGCTCAGGGCGCTGCTATACTGCCAGCGGCCATCCACAGGGCGGTGATCGAGGGCTGATGCGCTTCGCCATCGTGCGTTTTCCCGGAACCTGGAGCGACCGCGACTGCGAGCATGTGCTCGTGGACGTACTGGAGCAGGAAGCGGAGATCGTGTGGCACCGCGAGACCTCCCTGGCGGGGTTCGACGCAGTAGTGCTGCCGGGGGGCTTCTCTTACGGCGACTACCTGCGCTGCGGCGCGATCGCGCGCTTCTCGCCGATCATGGACGAGGTGGTGCGGGCGGCGGCGGCGGGAGTGCCGGTGATCGGCATCTGCAACGGGTTCCAGGTGCTCTGCGAAAGCGGTCTGCTGCCGGGGGCGCTGATTCGCAACCGCAGCCTGCGCTTCCGCTGCGAGTGGACACACCTGCGGCGCGAGGGCGGCAGGTCGCTGTGGACGGCGGGCATCGCCGAGGGCGAGGTGCTGCGCATCCCCATCAGCCACGGCGAGGGCAACTACCAGGCGGACCGCGCAACGCTCGACGAGCTGGAGCGCGAGGGCCGGGTTGTGTTCCGCTACTGCGACGAGCAGGGTATGCCCACGCCCCAAGCGAATCCGAACGGGAGCGCGCGCAACATCGCGGGCATCCGCAACGAGGCGGGGAACGTGGTGGGGATGATGCCGCACCCCGAGCGAGCAGGCGAAGAACTGACGGGCGGGGCCGAGGGCAACCGCATCTGGCAATCGGTGATCGAGGCCGCGGCGGGCGCCGCGGTCTGAAAGGGGTATTCCCATGACGACCATGACATCCGACTATCCGGTCCAGCTGGAGATCGATCCGGCGGCGCCCCAGAACCGGTTGACCGTGTTCTTCCGGCCGATCCTGACGATCCCACACTGGATCATCCTTGTCTTCCTGGGGATCGCGGCGTTTGTGGTCTGGCTGGTGGCTTCAGTGGCGATCGTGGTCACGGGTCGCTACCCGGCGGGGCTGTTGCGGTTCTCGATTGGCGTCGCCCACTGGGCAGTGCGCGTGTCTGCCTATGGCGGAACGCTCAGCCAGCAAACCTGGGGCAGCACCAGGTTCTACATCGTTACCGGCGGCTTTCTGACGGACAAGTACCCGCCCTTCGCGCTGGGCGAGCGTCCCGACTATCCCGTTCGTCTGATCGTGCCGGAGCAGGTCGAGGGACGGAACAGGCTGACGGGCTTCTTCCCGGTGCGCATCGTTCTGCTTATTCCTCACGCCATCGTCCTCGCGATCCTGGGGATCCTCGTCACACTCGCCACGATCGTGGCCTGGCTCGGGGGGACCGTGCTGGGGCAGCTGCCTGAGTGGCTGCACAACTTCATCGCGGGGTACACCCGCTGGAGCACGCGCTTCGGCGCCTACCTCGGGCTGCTCGTGGACGAGTACCCTCCCTTCAGCTTCAACTAGGAGACGAGGCTGGCTGAGGCAGTCACTGATCAAGGCTGTGGCAGGCGCTGCGGTCTGAAGGGGGCACGTCCATGACGGCAACGACTTCGGGCTATCCGGTGCAGCTTGAGATCGATCCGGTGGGTCCGCAGAACCGGCTGTCGATCCTGTTGCGGTTGATCCTGGCCATTCCCCACCTCGTCGTCCTGTATTTCCTCGGGATTGCAGTGTGGATCGTGGGCATCCTGGCATGGTTCACGATCGTGATCCTGGGGCGCTTCCCGGAGACGCTGCTGCGCTTCACGATCGGCTACAACCACTGGAGCGCCCGCGCGAACGCGTACAGCAGCCTGATGACGGGTCAGTACCCACCGTTCTCGATGGACGCTGAGTGGGACTACCCTGTTCGGCTGACCGTGGAGGAAAAGACTGAGGGACGGAACCGACTGACGACGTTGTTCCGCTTGATTCTCATCATCCCTCACGCGATCGTGCTCTCCATTCTCGGCGTCATCGCCGGGTTCGTGCTGATCGCGGCCTGGCTCGTGGGAATCGTGCTGGGGCGCGTGCCGGAAGGACTGCACAACTTCCTCGTCGGCTACACCCGCTGGAACGCGCGCGCCAGCGCCTACGGGGGCCTGCTGGTCGACGAGTACCCGCCGTTCAGCTTCGACTAAGGGACCCGAATGACACAGACATCCGCCGTGGGACCAGGCATCGAACTTGCGAGCCAGGGCCGCCGCCTTGGCGGGTACGTCCTCGATCTCGTCCTGTTCGTAGTCACGCTCGGGATCGGCTGGCTGATCTGGCTCCTCGTGGTTGGAGGGCGCGGCCAGAGCCCGGGGAAGCAACTGCTAGGCATCCACGTGGTCCACGAGGACGGGAATTGGGCCGGGCTGGGGTGGATGCTGCTGCGGGAGATCGTCCTGAAGTGGGCACTGTTCTCTGCCGTGAGCCTGGGGCTGAGCGCCGCCATCGGGAGTAACGGAGCCCTGATCGTCCTCGGGCTGTTCGCCTTGGCGGCACTGTGGTGCGTCTGGGACAAGAACCGCCAGTGCCTCTGGGACAAGGTGCTGAGGACGGGTGTGGTCCATGGAGGCGGGCAAGGGGGCGCACTGGCAGCAACCGGCCCGTCCAGCGGTGGGAGCGGCAACGAGGTCGCGGAGAACCTGCGGACGCTGGCCGAGCTGCATGAGCGCGGGCTGCTGACCGACGAGGAGTACGAGGAGCGCCGCGCACGAGAGATGGAGCGCCTGTAGCATCGGGGCGTGGCGGTTGAGCAGGAGGCGCTGGACGCGGTCGCGTTGAGCCGCGACGAGTACGCATTGCTCGTCGCGCGGCTGGGGCGGGAGCCGAACGAGGTCGAGCTGGGGATGTTTGGCTCGCTGTGGAGCGAGCACTGCGGCTACAAGAACAGCCGTCCCCTGCTGCGCCGCCTGCCGAGCAGCGGCGAGCGCGTGCTGACGCGCGTGGGCGAAGAGAACGCGGGCGCGATCGACATCGGCGACGGCTGGGCGGTGGTGATGAAGGTCGAATCGCACAACCACCCGTCGGCGATCGAGCCGTACGAGGGCGCGGCGACCGGTGTCGGCGGGATCGTGCGGGACATCTTCGCGATGGGGGCGTATCCGATCGCGCTGCTGGACTCTCTGCGCTTCGGTCCGCTGGACGAGGGGAACAACCGCTACCTGTTCGAGGGGGTGGTGGGAGGCATCGGGGGCTACGGCAACTGCCTCGGCATTCCCACGGTCGGGGGCGAGGTCGTGTTCGGGGAGTCGTACAACGGGAACCCGCTCGTGAACGCGATGTGCGTGGGGCTGGTGCGGGCGGACGGCATCCTGAGCGCGAACGCGAGCGGCGCGGGCAACGCGCTGCTGCTGGTGGGGGCGGACACGGGCCGGGACGGCATCCACGGGGCGAGCGGACTGGCGAGCCGCACCGATCCGGAGGCGCGCTTCGAGGAGATGCGTCCGGCGGTGCAGGTCGGCAACCCGTTCCTGGAGAAGATGCTGATGGAGGCGTGCCACGAGCTCGCCTCGGAGCACCGCGACTGGATCGTCGGGCTGCAGGACCTCGGGGCGGCAGGGCTGACCAGTGCGGTGCTCGAGTGCTGCGCGCGCGGCGACTCGGGCGCGGTGCTGGACCTGGAGCGCGTGCCGCGGCGCGAGTCGGGGATGACGCCGTACGAGGTCATGCTCTCGGAGAGCCAGGAGCGGATGCTCGTGGTCGCGAAGCGGGAGCACGTGGCCGACGTGGCGGGGCTGTTCGAGCGCTGGGAGGTGGCCTGCATCGAGATCGGACAGGTGACGGACGGGGACGAGGTGGTGCTGCGGGAGGACGGCGTAGAGGTGGGACACGTGCCCGTGGAGATCGCGACGGAGGCCCCGGCCTACACGCGGGATGGGCGGCGGAGCCTGGAGGCGCTGGCGCGTAGCCAGGCGAATCCGGGGGCGTTCCCGGACCTGCGTCCGGAGGCGGCCACGGAGGCGCTGACGGCGTTGATCGCACGGCCGAATCTGGCGAGCAAGCGCGAGGTGTTCCGCCAGTACGACCACCAGGTGCTGGCGAACACGGTGGTGCCGCCCGGCGGCGACGCAGCCGTGCTGCGCGTACCGGGCACGACGCGAGGCATCGCCCTGGCGACGGACGGGAACGGCCGCTACTGCCAGCTCGACGCGCGCAACGGCGGGGCGATCGCGGTGGCGGAGGCGGCGCGCAACGTGGTCTGCACGGGCGCGAGACCCATCGCGGTGACGGATTGCCTCAACTTCGGCGCGCCGGAGAACCTGGAGGTCTACGCGACGCTGGCGGGGGCGGTGGACGGCATCGCGGCCGCCTGCGAGGCATTCGGCACGCCCGTGGTGAGCGGCAACGTGAGCCTCTACAACGAGAGCGGCGGCGCGCCGGTCTGGCCGACGCCGGTCATCGGGATGCTGGGCGTGCTGGAGAACGTACGTGCGCACCTGGGGGCGGCGTTCGAGCGGGCGGGGGCGGAGGTCTGGCTGCTGGGCGGGACGGTCGAGCAGCGGGCGCGGACGCTCGCGGGGAGCGAGTACCTGGAGGCGGTGCACGGGGCCACCATCGGGACGCCGACGGTCGACCTGGCGGCGGAGTCGCGCCTACACGACCTCGTATTGGGCGCGAACGAGGCGGGTCTTCTGTTGAGCGCGCACGACTGCAGCGATGGCGGCCTCGCGATCGCGCTGGCGGAGTGCTGCCTGCTGGGCGGCTACGGTTTCGCGGGGGAGGTCGAGGTGGAGGGGCGGATGGACGCGGCGCTGTTCGGGGAGGGACAGGGCCGGATCATCGTGAGCGCGCGTGCGGAGGCGGGGGAGCGGCTGGTGGCGCTGGCTGAGGAGGTCGGCGTCCCGCTCACGCGGGTCGGCGCGACCACGGACGAGGGCGTGCTGCGCTACGGACCGATCGAGGCGGACCTGGACGCGCTTCGCGGGGCGTGGGAGTCGGGGCTGGGGCTCTAGGCCAGGAGAGCGTTAGCGACTGAGAGCGTTGGCGATTTCGTCCTCGGAGAGGTCGGGGCCGACGGCGGCGCAGTGGAGGCGGTCGTTCACGAAGATGTCGGTGGCGAGGGTGCGGATCTGGGCGGCGTCGACGGCTTCGAGGCCGGCGACGAAGTCATCGATCGTCTCGATTTTGCCCTTCGTGAGGAGTTGCTCGCCGTGGCGCTGGCCGAGGGAGAAGGCCGTCTCGATAGAGAGGCGGAAGCGGCCGATGACGTGGTCCTTGGCGCGCCTCAGCTCGTCCTCGGGGACGGGTTCGTCGATGAGCTTCTGGAGCTCGTCGAGGCAGACGCCGATGGTCTCGGAGACCTTCTGTCGGTCGACGCCGGCGGAGACGGTGAAGACGCCGGCATCGGCGAGGTAGCCGTAGCCGGAGCTCACGGAGTAGGCGAGGCCGCGGCGCTCGCGTACCTCGTTGAAGAGCCGCGAGGACATGCCCGAGCCGAGGACGTCGTTGAGGATGCGGATGGCGAAGCGGCGGGGGTCGCTACGACCGAAGAGGGGCAGACCGAGCATGACGCTGCACTGGTCGATGTCGCGCGAGTCGATGCTGATGCGGGCGCCGGAGGTGGCCGGGTCGTAGGGGGTGATGTCGGGGAGGGCGCCGGCGGCGACCTCGGCGAAGCGAGGTGCGGCCAGTTCAAGCACCTGCTCATGGGTGCAGTTCCCGGCGACGGAGAGGACCATGTTGGGGCCGAGGTACCAGCCGTCCATGTGGCTGATGAAGTCGGGGCGGTTCATCTCGCCGACGAGCTCGACGCTGCCGCCGACATCCCAGCCGCAGGGTTGCTCGCCGTAGACGGAAACGCCGAGGAGGCGGCTCGCCCAGGCGCCGGGGTGGTCGTGGTTCCGCTTGAGCTCCTGCTGAACGACGGTGCGCTCGCGGTCGATCTCCTCCTGGGAGAGGGTGGAGTGGAGGAGCATATCGGCGGATATGTCGATGGCCGTCTCAAGGCGGTCGAAGGGAACGATGTTCCAGTAGCAGGTGAATTCCTTGCTCGTGTAGGCGTTGAGCGTGCCGCCGGCGCCCTCGATCTCCTCGGCGATCATGTTGGAGCGGGGGCGGCGCTCGGTTCCCTTGAAGATCATGTGCTCGAGGAAGTGGGTGATGCCGTTCAGCCGCTGGGGCTCGGAACGGGAACCCACGCCAACGAAGAGGTTGACGGTGGCGGCCTGGGTGGTCGGGACGGGGGTGGTCACGACACGAAGCCCGTGCGGGAGCGTGGTCGTCTGCCAGGTAGCGGCCATGGGTGCGGTAGCCTCTCGATCTGTGGCGGGTTGGGCTTATTCTACGGTCGCCCGCTGGACGGGCCGCGACTGGCGGGGATTCATCTGTGGGCGCACTCACGCTGAGACCGAACTGGACGACCGCGGCAGGTGCGCTCGAGAGCGTGCTCGCGGCCGCGGGGCTGGAACTGCCGCGGCACGCCGTGATGGGGCTGACAGGTCACGCCTGGCACCTGTGCCTGGCGTCCGAGGGCGGGGTAACGGCGCTGCCGAGCGGGCCGCACGACCTCGACTGGGGGGCGATGGTGGAGCGGTACGCGCGCACGGGTCTGGCCTGGGAACGGTTCGCGCGGCGGGCGCAGGGGGCGGAGCTGGACGATGCGCGGGAGGATGCGATCGCGTGGGCGCGCTCGCGTCTGGATGATGGCAAGACGCTCATCGGGTTCGACCTGCAGCTGCACGAGTTCGCAATCGTGCGCGGGTACGACGAGGAGCGCAGAGGGTTCTTCGTGGACTCGGCGGTCTCGGGCGATCTGGGCGGGTTCGCCACGTGGAGCGACTGGCCGGCGCTCGGGATTATCGAACTGTTCGCGCCAACCGGGGAGAGCGACCCGGACCCCGAGGAGGCGGTCGTAGGCGCCCTCAAGACGGCGCTGGAGCTGATGGCGGGAGGCGGGGGCGCAAGTGCGCAGCCGCGCGGTTCGGCGGCATTCGAGGCGTGGGCGGTCGCGTTCGAGGGCACGGGGGAGGTCGACCGGTCGGGGAACGCCTACATGCTTGCCGTGCTGCAGGCGGCGCGGTCCGACGGAGCGGCCTTCCTGCACGATCTGGCGGAGGCGATTCCCGAGCTGGCGGAGCCGCTGGGACGTGCGGAGCGGGCAGTGCGCGACCTGACGCAGACGCTCTCGCCGCTGCTGACGCTGTTCCCGTTTCCGGCGGGCGGCCACGGCAACGTCGCGAATCCGGGGCTGCGCGAGGCGGCGGCGAACGCGCTGCGCCGAGCCGCCGGTCACGAGCGGCGCGCGGGCGAGGCGATCGCGGAGGCGGTCGCGCTGCTGGGGGCGGAGTAGCGGGGTGGTGAGCTGGATCATCGAAGGGGACCTGGCGGTGAGCCCGCGCCCCGGATACACACCGGGGGAGGAGCGGGCAGTGCCACTGGCGGCGGTGGAGTCGTGGATCGCAGACGTGCGGGAGGCGGGAGTACGGTCGGTGATCTGCCTGCTGGGCGACGACCAGCTGCCGCTCTATGCGGGGGCGCTGCCGGAGGGGCTGCTCGGGCGCTATCGGGCGGCGGGGTTCGAGGTAGCGCACCTCAGCGTCCGGGACGGGCTCACGGAGCCGTTCACGGAAGCGCAGCTCGACGCGGCCTGGGAGTCGTTCCGGCGGCTGCCGAAGCCGGTGCTGGTGCACTGCAGCGCCGGGCACGACCGCACGGGACGGGTGGTGCGTCACATCCTGGGGCGGCGGGAGGCGGAGGGATCGCGCGGGGGCTGAGGGCGGCTATTCGATGGCTAGTTGATGTTGGGGAGGGCTGCCCACTCGTCCTGGTGATCGAAGAGGAGGTCGTGCATCTCCCAGAACTTCCCCTGGGCGCCGGCGCACTCGGCGGCGATGTGCGCGCTGGCGGCGTTCGGGTGTAGCTGCGTGAGCGGGAAGTGGAGGAAAGCGATCGCCACGCCTTCCCCAACCTGCTCGCGGATCTCGGGCAGGGACTCGTAGTACCAGCGCTGGCAGAAGGGGCACTGGAAGTCGCTGAACTCAGCGACGACGACAGGGGCATCGGGACTGCCCTCGATGGGCGCCCCGGTGAAGTCGGGGCGTTCGGAAAGGATGGCGAACCGGGGCGGGTCGGTGCTCGCCAGCGCCTGAACCGCGTCGGAGTACTCGTCGATGGAGGTGGGGCTTCCGGCCAACTCGGCGGCGATAACCTCCAGGAAGACGGATGTGGGCTGGGCGCCGGAGATGAACTTGTTGTTGACGAAGAAGGTTGGCGTACCGTTCACGCCGAGTGCGATCCCACGCTGGAGATGGTCGTTGACAACATCGCCCGTGGCCTCGTCCTCGATACACTCGGCGAAACTGCCGCTATCAAGGTCGAGGGCGGCGGCATAGCCATTGAGGGCATCGCGTAGGGTGACGGGAGCACGAGGCTCCGCGGGTGCGGGCCCGGCGGGGACGGACAGGGACTCCGCAGCGTCGGACAGCGATTCAGCGGCGCCGGCCAGGGACTCAACGGCGGTGGACAAGGCTTCGAGGGCGGGGGCGACAGGATCCTGAGCGTCGGACAGCGATTCAGCGGCGCCGGCCAGGGACTCAACGGCGGTGGACAAGGCTTCGAGGGCGTGGGCGACAGGCTCCTGAGAGGGCTGCGGGGCGTCGTCGGTCATGAAGATGGCGACGACGATCGCGGCAGCGCCAAGCAAAACCGCAACAGGCGTGAGGAAGTAGGGCCAGACGGGCGGGCGGGACGGGCGGCGCGGAGGGGGGTCGGTGGGGTACTGGGTCACGGAGCGATCCTAGCGGGGTGGCGATGCTTCGCGCGAACGGAGATTCAGGCGCCCCGCGCGCGGAGGACAGCCAGCGTCAGCTCCTCGACGGTGTCGATTTCGGGGGCGTCGGCGAGGGCATCGGCGACCCAGCGACGGGCTTCCGCGCGAGCGTAGCCGAGAGCGGCGATGGCCTCGGCGGCATCGAGGGCGACGCGGTCGCGCTTCAGGCCTTCGAGGTCGACGGGATTCTCGAGAGCGCCATCCTGGAGGGCGGCCTCGGCGACGACCTTGCCCCGGAGCGAAGCGATGATCTTGCCCGCGACCCGCGCGCCGATGCCGGGAAGGCGCGTGAGCGCGGCCTGGTCTTCCTGCTCGATGGCGCGGGCGATGGTGCTGACGGAGACGGTCATGGCCTTCACTGCTTTGGTGGGGCCGAGTCCCTCGACACTGGTGAACTTGCGGAAGAAGTCGCGCTCGGGGCGGCGGAGGAAGCCGACGAGGAGGGGGACGGGCACGTTCGCGGTCGCGTGGTAGAGGACGTGCAGACCGATCTCGGGGTCGGGACCGTCCTCGGGAGCGTGGTCGACGGTCTCCTGGATCTCGGGCCAGAGGAAGGCGGGCACGAGCACGTCGTAGCGCACGCCGCCAACGTCAATCTCGACGCGCAACTCGCCGACATCGGTGTGGGTGAGGCGTCCGGAGAGGTGGGTGATCACGGGGCGATCTTACGCCGCCGGGACGGCGAGACGGGGCGCGCGTAAGCTCAAGCCCGTGCCGGAACTGCCGGAAGTCGAGACGATCAGGCGCGACCTGGAACCGCTCGTGGTGGGCCGTACGGTGGTAGCGGTGGAGGTCGATCCGGGGACGATCGAGCTGCTGACGGGCCTGCCGATCGACGCGTTGCGGGCGGGGCTCGTGGGGCGGCGGTTTGTCTCCGTGGGGCGGCGAGGCAAGTACCTGTTGTTCGGCATGGACGATGGGCGCACGCTCGTCACGCACCTGCGCATGACGGGGCGGCTGGTGTGGCGGGCGGAAGGCGATCCGCCGATGCAGTACGAGCGGGGGCGAATCGCGCTCGACGACGGGCGCCATCTACGCTGGAGCGATCTGCGCAAGTTCGGCACCTGGGACATCGTCGACGACGCGGCGGAGGTGGTGGGGAAGCTGGGGCCGGAGCCGCTGGATGAGGCGTTCACGGCGGCTTTCCTGCGGAAGCTGCTGGCCGGGCGGACGGCGCCGGTGAAGGCCGTGCTCCTCGATCAGCGGCGGGTGGCGGGGCTGGGGAACATCTATGTTGACGAGGCGCTTTTCCAGGCGCGCGTCCGGCCTGACACGCCCGCGGGCGAGGTCTCGCGGATCGCCGTCGGGCGGCTGCACGTGGCCTGTCGCGAGGTGCTGGAGCGCGGCATCGAGAATCGGGGGGCGAGCTTCAGCGACTACGTCGACGCCAGGGGTGAGCCGGGACGGCAGCACATGTACGTGCAGGTGTTCCGTCGCGACGGGAAGCCGTGCTACGCCTGCGGGACGGAGATCGCGCGGTCGGTGGTGGGGGGGCGGGGGACGCACTACTGTCCCCGCTGCCAGCGGAAGCCGCGCAGGCGGCGATCCACCGCGACGTAGAATGGCCGCATGTCCGAAGCGCCGTACATCGAGAGGCTAACCGAGCTCCGGTTCTTGGAAGAGTACGAGCGCACGGTGCTGAGCAAGCCACAGATGGTTGCGGACACGGCGCTGCGATCACTCGCCTTCTGCCCACCCTACGAGCGTCCGGCGCTGGTGGGGGTGCTGGCTGAGCAGCTCGTGGAGGCGGCGCTGCGGCTCACGGCCGTCTTCGAAGCGTTGGACGACCGGCGCGTGTCGATCGCGGAGCGGCTGCGGGGGCCGCTGCCGGGGGCGGAGGAGTGGGTGGCGCTGACACAACTGGGGGCGACGGCGGAGCCGGAGGGCGTCGTGCGGCGGCTGGCGCTGGACGAGGGCGCGGAGGAGAACGCGGCGCAGCTGCGGAGTCTGCCCGTGCCGGAGTGGCTTCCCGACCTGATCGTCGCGAGCACGGCGGCGGACTCGCTGGCGATGCCCGCGCCCATCGACCAGCTCGCGATCACGGGGACGAACGTGGAGGGGGAGCGGCTGGAGGTGCGGCTCGCCGCCGGAGAGAACGCCACCGCCGCGATGGCGGACCTGGTCGCCGACCTTTGCTCGGTCGCGCGCGGGTTCCTCGGAGCGTACCTGCGAGCGCGACGGTCGCTGGGGCAGCGGGTGTGAGCGAGAGCGAGCCGCTCGCGCCCGGCACACGCGACGCCATCACGGACGTGCGGGGCGTGCGCGTCGGGCAGTGGACATCGCGGCGGAAGGCGACGGGCTGCACGGTCATCCTCTGCGAGGGGTGCACCGTTGCGGCGGTTGACGTGCGGGGCGGGGCGCCGGCTACGCACGAGACCGACGCGCTGGCGGGGGAGAACCTGATCCGGCGCTGTCACGCGGTGGTGCTGACCGGCGGGTCGGCGTTCGGGCTGGCGAGCACGGCGGGGGTGGCGCGGTGGCTGGCGGCGCGGGGCGTGGGGGTGGAGACGAAGGCGGGGCCGGTCCCGATCGTGGTGGGGGCTGGGATCTTCGACCTGCAGACGGGGCTACACGCCTTCCCGGGGGCGGACGAGGGGGAGCGGGCGGCGGCGCGGGCGACGGGCGGGACGGTCGCGCAGGGGAGCGTGGGGGCGGGGACGGGCGCGACCGTCGCGAAGCTGCTGGGAGTCGAGAAGGGGTTGAAGGGGGGCGTGGGGACCGCGAGTCTCGTGGGGCCGCGGGGATTGGTGGTGGGAGCGCTGGCCGTGAGCAACGCCGTGGGGGCGGTATTCGACCCGGAGACGGGGTCGCTGGTGGCGGGGCCGCGGGGGGAAGCGCCGGGGGAGATGCGGAGGCCGGAGCAGGCGGTGGTCGAACGGCAGGAGGAGGAAGGCTCGCGGGAGAACACGACGCTGGTGTGCATCGCGACGAACGCAGCGGTTGAGCACGTGGGCGTGCAGCGGCTCGCCGTGCACGGGCACGACGGGCTGGCGCGCTCGATCGTGCCGGCGCACACGCTCGGCGACGGCGACACCGTCTTCGCGCTGACGACGGGGGAGGTCTCCGTGGAGCCTCACGACCTCACGATGCTGGGGCTGATGGCCATGCTGACGGTCGAGCGGGCGGTCGTGCACAGCGTGGAACTGGCGGAGGGGCTGGCGGGGGTGCCGTCGGCGGTGGAGTGGCGGGGAAGTTAGGGCACCGGATCAACAATCCATCCTTCCAGCGAGTCGCAGTCGTCGGGCACGCCATACCCAGGCTGGCCTGACGCCCACGCCGCTTGAATCGCACAGAGGACAGCATCGAGCAAATCGGCTTGGGGCTCCTCTATCAGTGTCCCCTGATCCTCCCTCGCCAGCCACACGGTCAGTCCATAGCGGGCGCGGCACAGATCTCCTGACAGCGCTGACACGATCCGCTGTCTGCTCTTCCGCCGTCCCTCTGCCTGCTCCTTGTTCCCCTCCTTGTAGCTGGCCTTTCTGACCAGCGCCTTCGCGACCATGGCGGAATACGCCTCGACAATCACCCGATCGCTGTTGCTAGGCGCACAGGGAGCGATGCTCGCCCCGGAGTGGGCGATCCTGGGGGCACCCTCGAAGAACATCATTCCGGCGGGTGGGCGTCCCAACTTCATCGCGCTAACTGCATAGGAGGGATCGGTAAGGCGCTTGTGTTCCTTGTCTCCTTCAGGTTGCCCTTCTACGTACGCCCTGAGGGCACGCTTAAACTCGGGCTTCCCCATGGCGTCGATAAGGTCTACGTAGTGCTTCCACGACTCTTGCGGCCAACCTAGCGCCTCTATCAACCGGCGAGGCTGCCCGAACGGAAAGTCAATTCCGGCAGTCCATGGACCAGGGTCGCGCAGGAGTCTTTCGAAGCCATCGAAGGACGGGAGCCGACGCAACTCTTGGATGGAGAGCACACCGCCCTCCAGTGTGCCTTCGGCAACAGTGATGGCCTTCCTGCTGCTCGGAGCGCTTGTGAAGTCGATGCCGCGGATATGGGTAGTCATGCGCCGATCGTTGCGCCCTAGGCAAGCCCGTAGTCAAGCCGGAGGGGGTTGACAAGCGTTTGCCGGATAGCGACGATCCGGCACGCCGTCGATCCGTTCGCGGACGGCGAGCCTGGGAAACGAGACTACGCACGCTCAAGTCCGCCTGGACCCGCAGGGCCGGTACGGATGGCGAGCCGCGGCCAGCAGGCATACCTGGCTTCCGGTTCAACCGTTCCGCGCCCGCCGGCACCCGGCGAGGCGCGTTTTCGTTGGAGGGAGCTGCTGTGCGGACGATGCTGGTCGCCAAGATTCACGGAGCCACCGTTACCGAAGCGAACCTTGAGTACGAAGGGTCGATCACGCTCGATCCGGTGCTGATGGATGCCGTCGGCCTGATCCCGTACGAGCACGTTCATGTGCTGGACCTGACGAACGGGGCGCGTCTCGAGACGTACACGATCGTGGGGCGCGAGGGCAGCGGCGAGGTCTGCATCAACGGAGCCGCCGCGCACCTCGTCGACGAGGGCGACCAGGTGATCATCCTGAGCTATCAGCAGTTGGACGATGCGGACGCGCGCGACCTGGCGCCGCGCATCGTCTACCTGGGGGCAGACAACGTCATCGAGCGGCGCGCGCGGGGCGAGGGGATTCGCCACCGCGAGGGCGCGCCGGTCAACGCGAGCTGAGGAGGGAACCCATGGGACGTCTCTCGATCCACAAGCTGACGGAATGGAAGCGCAACGGCCGTCGCTTCGCGATGCTGACGGCCTACGACTACGCGATGGCGCGGCTCGTCGAGCAGGCGGGCACGCCGGTGATCCTCGTCGGGGACTCGCTCGGCACGGTGATGCTGGGCTATGACTCGACGGTGCCGGTCACGATGGACGACATCCTGCACCACACACGGGCGGTCGTTCGGGGCACCGAGCGCTGCCTGGTGGTAGCGGACATGCCCTTCATGAGCTACCAGGCGAATGCGGACGAGGCGGTCGCGAACGCCGGGCGTCTGCTGCAGGCGGGGGCAGGGGCGGTCAAGCTGGAGGGTGGCAGTGAAGTCGCGCCGCTGGTGCGGCGCATGGTGTCGGCGGGTATCCCCGTGATGGGGCACCTCGGGCTCACGCCACAGTCGGTGAACCAGTTCGGCGGCCACAAGGTGCAGGGCAAGACCCCGGCCGCGGCGGCGCGCCTCATCGGCGACGCGCGCGCGCTGGAGGAGGCGGGCGCCTTCGCGGTCGTGCTGGAGACGGTGCCGGCGCCGCTGGCGAAGATGGTGACCGAGCGCATCGGCGTCCCCACGATCGGCATCGGGGCGGGGCCGGACTGCGACGGTCAGGTGCAGGTGCTGCACGACATGCTGGGGCTGTTCGACGACCAGCGGCAGTTCCGCCACGCGAAGCGCTACGCCGTGCTTGGCGAGGCGATCCGCGGGGCCATCCGCGACTATGTCGCGGAGGTCGAGGAGGGCGCCTTCCCGACAGAGGAGGAGAGCTTCCCGATGGCGGAGGAAACGCTGAGCGAGCTGCGCCAGGGCGCGCACGCCTGACGCTCCCGCTGCGGGGTCGCGCATGGAGATTCTGCAGACTCCGGCGGAGATGCGCGCCTGGCGCGAGGCCCATCGGGGCAGCCTGGGGCTGACCCCGACGATGGGGTACCTGCACGAGGGACACCTCGCTCTCGTGCGGCGGTCGCTGGCGGAGAACGAGGCATCGGCGGCGAGCATCTTCGTGAATCCGGCGCAGTTCGGGCCGAGCGAGGATTTTGAGCGCTATCCGCGGGATGAAGCGAACGACCTGCGGATGCTGCGGGAGCTGGGCGTGGACGCGGTCTACCTGCCAAGCGTGGAGACCGTGTACCCCGAGGGGTACCAGACGTACGTGACGGTGGAGGGGCTGGCGCAGGGGTTGGAGGGGGCGTCGCGGCCGCTGCACTTCCGGGGGTGGCGACGGTCGTGACGAAGCTGTTGAACACCATCCGGCCCGACCGCGCCTACTTCGGGAAGAAGGACGCGCAGCAGTTGCGGGTGATCCGGCGGCTCGCGCGGGACCTGGACCTGGGGGTCGAGATCGTGGGGTGCGAGACGGTGCGCGAGGCGGACGGGCTCGCGATGAGCAGCCGCAACGCCTACCTCTCGCCGGAGCATCGGGCGGCAGCGGCTGGCGTGCTCTCGCAGGCGCTGGGGCAGGCGGTCGCGCGGTTCGAGGGGGGCGAGCGCTCGGCGGAGGCGCTGCGGGCAGGGGTGCGGGAGATGGTAGGGGCGGAGGCGCTGGCCAAAATCGATTATGTCTCGGTCGCGGACTCGGAGACGCTGGCGGAGATCGAGGGGGAGGTGCAGGGAACGGCGCTGATATCGCTGGCGGCGCGCTTCGGGGCGGTGCGCCTGATCGACAACGTAACGCTGGGCGAGGACGGCTGAGGGCTCGCTGCTACACTGGCGCCCATGGTTTCCGTGGCCTCGCCATCGCAGGGCGCCTTCAAGCTGAGGGCCGATTTCCAGCCGACGGGCGACCAGCCGCAGGCGATCGAGGATCTGATCGCGGGGCTCAAGCGGGGGGATCGCTACCAGACGCTGCTGGGAGCGACGGGGTCGGGGAAGACGTTCACGATCGCGAACGTGGTGGAGGAGGTGGGGCGGCCGACGCTCGTGCTGGCGCACAACAAGACGCTGGCGGCGCAGCTCTGCTCGGAGCTGAAGGAGTTCTTCCCGGAGAACTCGGTCGAGTACTTCGTCAGCTACTACGACTACTACCAGCCCGAGGCGTACATCCCGCGGAGCGACACCTACATCTCCAAGGATGCCGACATCAACCAGGAGATCGACAAGCTGCGGCACGCAGCGACGCGGTCGCTGTTCACGCGGCGGGACGTGATCATCGTGGCGAGCGTGAGCTGCATCTACGGCCTCGGCGAGCCCTCGGACTACGCGCAGTTCATCCTCAGCATGAAGGTGGGGCAGAAGCTGGACCGGCGCGACGTGCTGCGGCGGATGGTGGAGATGCAGTACGAGCGGAACGACCAGAACGTGGTGCGCGGGCGCTTCCGGATGCGTGGCGACTCGCTCACGATCCTGCCGAGCTACGAGGAGCTGGCGGTCCGCATCGACTTCTGGGACAACGAGGTGGAGCGCATCAGCGAGCTCGACCCGCTGACGGGCGAGATCGTGGCGGAACGGCAGGAGATCGAAATCTTCCCGGCCAAGCACTTCGTGACCAGCAAGGACAACCTCTCCGATGCGCTGAAGGCGATCGAGACGGAGCTGCAGGACCAACTCGCCTTCCTGAAGGAGCAGGGCAAGATCCTGGAGGCGGCGCGGCTGGAGGAACGCACGCACTACGACCTGGAGACGATGCGGGAGACGGGCTACTGCGGCGGGATCGAGAACTACTCGCGGCACCTGCAGGTACGGCCCGCGGGTACGACGCCGTGGTGCCTGCTCGACTACTTCCCGGACGACTGGCTGCTGGTCGTGGACGAGTCGCACATGACGATTCCGCAGGTGCGAGGGCAGTTCTTCGGCGATCGCTCGCGGAAGGAGACGTTGGTCGAGTTCGGCTTCCGCCTGCCGAGCGCGCTGGACAACCGGCCGCTCACGTTCGAGGAGTTCGACCAGCACATCAACCAGGCGATCTTCGTGAGCGCGACGCCGGCGGACTACGAACTGGAGCAGTCGACGCAGGTGGCGCAGCAGGTGATCCGCCCAACGGGCGTGCTCGACCCGGTGGTGGAGGTGCGGTCGACGGACGGGCAGATCGACGACCTGCTGGGGGCGATCCGGGCGACGACGGCAAAGGGACAGCGCACGCTCGTGACAACGCTGACGAAGAAGATGGCGGAGGACCTCGCCGACTACCTGACGGAGATGGGGGTGAAGACGCACTATCTCCACTCCGAGGTGGAGACGTTCGACCGGGTGGAGATCCTGCGCGACCTGCGCCTGGGCGTGTACGACGTGGTGGTGGGAATCAACCTGCTGCGGGAGGGACTGGACCTGCCCGAGGTCTCGCTCGTCGCAATTCTCGACGCCGACAAGGAGGGCTTTCTGCGCTCGAACCGCTCGCTGATCCAGACGATCGGGCGGGCGGCGCGGCACATCGAGGGGCGGGTCATTATGTACGCCGACCACGTGACGGCGAGCATGCGCACGGCGATCGAGGAGACGGACCGGCGGCGGGGGGTCCAGGACGCGTACAACCGCGAGCACGGGCTGGAGGCGTTGACGATCATGAAGGCGATCCGGGACATCACCGACCACGTGCGCGAGGCGGCGGAAGACGTGGAGGAGTACGACGCGGGCATCCCCGCGGGGATGCCGCCGGATGAGCTGCTGCGGATGGTGAAGGAGCTGGAGCGGGAGATGAAGGCGGCGGCGAAGAACCTGGAGTTCGAGAAGGCGGCGGCGCTGCGCGACCGGATCGTGGAGCTGCGGCGGGAGCTGGTGGGGTCGGAGAGCGAAGAGTTGCAGGCGTTCGCGGAGGTGGCGGGGCGGAGCGGGCCGGTGCGGTACGGACGCAGTCAGGCGGGTGGCCGCGACCGTCGACGCCGATTCGGGCGGCGGTAGGCGCGTCCCGTCACGAGCCCAATCACGCGAGGTTCGCGGACGGGGCGTACGCTCTCAGCGCAAAAGGGGGTCTCAGTATGCCAAGCCGGCGAGCGAACATCGCGTTGACGGACGAGGAGCGGGAGCAGTTCCTCGATGAGGGCTGGACGTTGCAGGTGGCGACGAACGGCCCGGGCGGGTTCCCCCACCTGGCGGCGATGTGGTACGTGATGATCGACGGAATGGTGCACTTCACGACGTTCGGGAAGAGCCAGAAGATCGTGAACCTGCAGCGCGACCCGCGCATCACGGCGATGCTGGAGACGGGACAGGCCTACGAGGAGCTGCGGGGGCTCGTGATCCGGGGGACGGCCGAACTGGACACGGACGTGCGGACGACGGCCTCGGTGATGTCGGTAGTGGGTAACAAGTACCGGGGGCTGCCGATCCCGACGGAGACGCCGGAGGCGGCAATGCCGGCAGCGGCGAAGCGGGTGACGGTGCGTATCCGGCCGGACCGCATGCACAGCTGGGACCACACGAAGCTGGGCGGGCGCTACTAGAGCTGGCTGTTGAGGCGGCGAGTGGGCCCAGTGGGTGATGGCCACGGCGAGGGCGTCGGCGGCATCGGAGGGGCTGGGCACGTCGGCGAGGCCGAGCTGGAGGCGCACCATCTCGGCGATCTGGTCCTTGCTGCCGTGACCGTACCCGGAGACGGTGCTCTTTATGAGGTTGGGGGCGTACTCGTACACCTCAAGGCCGGAATCGGCGAGGGCGAGGATGGCGGCGGCGCGGGCGTGACCGAGGGCGAGGGCCGAGCGCGCGTTGGAGCCGACGAAAGACGCCTCGACGGCGCCCACCTCCGGTGACCACTGGGCGAAGGCCTTCCGCAGCCCATCGCGGATGAGGACGAGGCGGCGGGCGAGGCTATCGGTGGAGCGGGTGCGGACGACGCCGTGGGTGACGTGGCGGCACTCGTCGCCGTCGATGTCGACGATGCCGTAGCCGGTGGCGTTGAGGCCGGGGTCGATGCCTGCGATTCGCATGGCCGCACTCTACGACGGGGGGCGGGGGAGCGCCGAGGGGGCGCTGGCGCTAGCCCGCGTACTGGGCGAGGAGCTCCTCGTCGAAGTCTGCGTTGGAGTAGACGTTCTGGACATCCTCAAGCTCCTCGAGGCCGTCGAGGAGGCGGAGGGTCTGGGCGGCAGCGCCTTTCTCAAGCGCGACCGTGACGGTAGGCATCATCGAGAGGTCGGCGTGGTCGATGGTATAGCCGGCCTCCGTCAGCGCCTGGCGCACGCTCTCGAGGTCGCCGGGCGCGGTCTGGATCTCAAGCGAGCCCTCGGAGGTCTCGACATCCTCGGCGCCGGCCTCGATGGCGGCGAGGGCGACGTCGTCCTCGTCATGGCCTTCGAGGGAGACGGAGAGGGCGCCCCTGGATTCGAACTGCCAGGCGACGGAGCCGTTCTCGCCGAGGCTGCCGCCGGCGCGGGTGAATTCGTGGCGAATGGCGGCGACGGTGCGGTTGCGGTTGCCGGTGACGGCGTTGATGAGGATGGCGGCGCCGCCGGGGCCGAAGCCTTCGTAGCTGACCTCGATGAGCTGATCGCTGACGCCGCCGCCGGTGGCCTTGGCGATGGCGCGGGCAATGTTGTCGTTGGGCATATTGGAGGACCTCGCCCGCTGGATGACGAGGCGCAACTTGAAGTTGGTCTCAGGGTCGCCGCCGCCAGCCTTGGCGGCGAGCTGGATCTCCTTGGCGATCTTGGTGAAGAGGGCGCCGCGCTTGTTGTCGGCGCTCTCCTTCTTCCGCTTGATGGTCGACCATTTCGAGTGGCCAGACATGGGCGCTCCTGCGTGATTCCTTCAGGTTTGAGTGTAGCGCAACGCCGCCCGCGGGAAGCTCGCTCCGCTACTCGCTCCAGGCGGCGTTGAAGCGCTCGCCGAGGGAGTCGATGACGTGATGGTCGGTGAAGTTGGCCTGGAGCGGGCTGACGCTGACGTACTTGTGAATGACGGCCCAGAAGTCGGTGCCCGGGGGCGGGTCGAGGGGTGTGGGCGTGAAGGGGCGGCGCGTGAGTTCGCCGAGGCCCTGAAGGGGATCGCGAAGCTCGCCGCTGGACTCGCCCTTCACATCGAGGTGGAAAAAGCCTCGGCGAGCGGCGCGGGTGACAAGGACGCCCTTGATCTCATCGAAGGGCACGAGGGGGATGTTGACGTTGAGGAAGATGGACTTGGGCAGATGGCCCTCGATCTCCTCGCGACAGATGATGGCGGAGACGCGCTCGGCGGCGTCCCAGTCGACCTCGGTGCGGGGCATCATGGCGTAGGAGAGGGCGAGCGAGGTGATGCCGCGGAAGTGACCCTGGAGAGCGGCGCCGACGGTGCCACTGGCAGTCAGGTCGTTGCCCATGTTGGCGCCCTGGTTGATGCCGGAAACGAGCAGGTCGGGGGGCTCGTCGAGCACGCCATCGAGACCGACGATGACGGCGGATGCAGGGGAGCCGTTGACGTGCCAGGCATCGACGCCGGGCACGGGGGGATCCTCGATGCGGGTCCAGGTGAGTTCCTTGCGAAGGGAGAGGCTGCCGCCGACGGCGCTCTGGTTGTTGGTGGGAGCGACGACCGTGACATCGCAGTCGAGGGAGACGCAAGCACGGGCCAGGGCCCAGAGCCCGGGTGATTCGTAGCCGTCGTCGTTACTGATGAGGATGCGGGGGGGCATCACCAGCGATGCTACGCGACCGGCGGGTTAGCGGCTCAGCTCTCCAGGGTCAGTCGGGGGGCCTGGCGAACCACTCGTCGAGGGTGTCGCGAGTGCCCTGGCCCATGACCTCGAACGTCATGCCCACCTCGTTCATGACGAAGGCGGAGCCGGGCGGGTCGCCGGGGCCGATGCTCCAGATGGTCATGCCCAGAGCCTGGAGGCGCTCGGCCTCGGCGGCAACGTCATCGACGATGTAGCCGACGTGGTGGAGGCGGGGGCCCTGGGTGGCCTCGAAGAAGCCGCCGGGCGAGCCGGAGACAAGCTCGACGTAGGGCGGGCCCTGGCGGGAGTAGACGGCCTGCAACTCCGTGCTGGTGTGGCCCTCGGGGGTGTCCATCTCCCGCGTCATGGGCCAGACGGAGGTCCAGTCCACATTGAGGGCGGGACCGAGAAGGTCCATCGCGGCCCGCAGGTCAGGGACCGCCATGGCGAAGTGGAAGAGGCGTCCGGTGGGGATGTCGTAGGCGCTGGCGATGTCTTCGGGGGTCATGGCGCTACTCCTTGTAGACGATGTCGTCGGTCGAGTGGGAGCCCTCGGTGAAGCCGAGGCCGGGCGGGTCCCAGACCTCGTCGACCTTCACGACGCGGTCCATGTCGTGGATGACGATGCGGTCGGAGAACTTCCAGACGCCGTCGCGGCGCTCGAAGCGATCGACGTAGCGACCGCCCCAGCGGTAGTCGGTGTCTGGCTCGCCGTTCTCGCCCGGGGCGCGGTGGTTGGCCTGGGCGTAGGCATCGCCGCGGGCGGTATCGCCGTCGACTTCGACCCAGACGTTGGTCGTGACGTGCTGGGTCATCTTGAAGCGCGAGAGCCCGACCATGACGTTCTTCACGAAGTCGTCGCGAACCTCTCTGTTGCGGGTCGTGATGTGCGCATCCTCGTGGAAGCAGGAGCGCAGGGTCTCCGGGTCGAGGCGGTCGACGCCCCGGGCGTAACGGAAGTAGAGGTTGCGCAGCTCGATGTCGTCGAGCACGCGCTGGAGGGCGTTCTGATCGAGATCGGGCACGGTGTTTTCCTTTCTGAGGCTGCTAGATGTCGCGAATTCCGTCGACGATGAGACCCACGGCGCGGAAGATGAGGACCGCGCCGATGACGCGCGCAAGAATGCCAAGGAAGGACGACGAGCGGCCCGAGACCGCCAGGACGCCTCCGGCCACGACGGCGGTAACGACAAGGGCGGCAACCACGGTCTGGGCCTCTCCCTTGTCGGCGGAGCGGGTGAGCACGGCGGCGAAGGCGGCCGGGCTGGCGAGGAGGGGGAAGGCGAGGGGGAAAAGGGCGCTCTTCCAACCGGGCTCCACGGGGTAGGAGAAGGGGCCGAACAGGATGAATGCGGCGCCCGTGACCACCATGACGACGCCCGCGGCGATACGGAAGGTCTCGGGCTCGAGGCTGAGGGCGTCGAGGAAGGCGTCGGCGGCGAAGGTGGCGGCGAGCAGGAGGGCGGCGGCGCCAAGGAAGGCGATGGCGGCGGCCTTCGGTTGGAGACGCCCATGGCCGGCGCCCATGACAGTCGCCAGGACCGCGGGCGGGTTCACGGCGGCGAAGATGAGGAGGATCGTCATGCCGATTCCACTCATGGGGCGTCCTCCTGGCGAGTGAGGATAGCCTGTGTGAGCGCGAGACCGGAGAGGGCGTGCTGCTGGTCGTCCATGCGGGTGAGGCCATCGCGGAACCAGGCGCCGGCGGCGAGGGCCGGGCTGGGCCAGCGGGCGCTGTCCTCGCTGGTGACCTGGCGGCTGGCGAGAATGCCGGCGCCGCAGATGGCTCGCTCGGCGATCTTCGGTGCGAGGGCGGCGAGACGCTCATCGGTGCGGGAGAGGCGCCAGAGCGAGTTGAGGCCCTCCACCCACGTGCCGAGCCCGGCCGCCCGCGAGCGGGGCCCGTGGAAGGGCTCGTTGATGGGGCCGCCGGTACGCTGCGACTCAACCCGGATGAGGAAGCCGAAGCGCTCGGCGAGGCGTCGCGCGTAGTCGATGTGGTGTTCCTTCAGGGGCCAGTCGCCCATCTCGGCGAGGCTGTAGGCGGCCCACTGGTCGGGCCAGGGCGGGAAGTCGAGGTCCTCGGCCTCGTCGCGGTGGAGGGCGAGGTAGTCGGCGATGCGCCAGGCGGGCTCGTCCCAGCCTTCATCGGGGAAGTGGCGGTGCATCTGGGCGATGGCCCAGAGGGCCTCGCCCGTGGCGTAGCGCGACCTGACCGAGGGGTCGGGCTCGCCGGTCGAGGGATCCCAGAAGTTCAGCATGGCGCCGTCGGGAAGCTGCATCAGCACGAGGAAGCGGGCCAGCTCGCGCATGAGGTCGTCGTGCTGAGCGTCGCCGGTGGCGAGGCGGCGCTGGGTAAGGCCGGCGAGCATGAGCGAGCTGGCGCCGAGCTTGACGCTTCCGGTGTCGGGGTTCTGGAGGGCGGCCCAGTCGTCATGGCGAATGAGGTTCTCCCGCATCCAGCCCATGCCGCGGTCACCGGCATGCAGCCGTGACTGGTCGCCGAGGGCGGCGGCCTGGTAGAGCGACATGGTGACGCCGGCGTGCCGCACGAGGTTGTAGTCGTCGGAGAGGGAGTCGTCCGTGGCGTCGTACTCGTAGACGTAGAGGCCAGTGGAGGTCTGGGCGACCTCGATCCAGCCGGCGGAGGCAGAGGCGGAGGCCTGGAGCGATGCGGGCGTGAGCTCGGGGCAGTGTTGGGGGGCAGCGACCGTCACCCGCAGCAGGCCGAACCCCACGATGCAGATGCCAAGGGTCACGGTGGCCGCGGAGAACACGCCTAGCCGGCCCCGGCCTGGAAGTTGAGCCGGTGGCCGGCGACGGGCCAGTCATCGAAGGCGACGAGCTGGCCCATGGCGCCGAGGGTAACGTAGAGCGTGCGCAGGTCGGGGCCAGCGAAGCAGGCGTTGGTCGTGATGCGGTCGGGGAGGGGGTAGTGCTGGATGGTGGCGCCGTCGGGAGAGATGGACGTGATGCCGCCGTTGATGATGGTCGCCACGATGATGTTGCCGTCGCCGTCGACACAAAGGGAATCGCACATGGCGAAGTTGTTGGGCGGGGCGCCGGGGACGGTGGCGACAACGTGGCGGGCGCCGATCTCGCCGGGAGCGGTGATATCGAAGGCCCAGAGGCGTCCGGTGGGGGTCTCGGCGACGTAGAGGGTGCGCTCGTCGGGGCTGAGGCCGATGCCATTGGGGGCCTCGAGGGGGAAGATGATCTCGCGGATGAAGTCGCCCGTGGGAGAGGCGTAGAAGACGCCGGTGATGTCGCGGGTGCGTCCGTAGCGCTTGCCGTGGTCGGTGAAGTAGAAGTTGCCCTCGCGGTCGAAGACGAGGTCGTTGGGGCCCTTCAGGGGCTCGCCATCGCACTCGGAGTAGATGGTGGTGACCTCGGAGCCGTCGGCGCTGACGCGCTGGATCTGGCCGCCGATGTATCCGTCTTCGGGGCGGGGGCCGGGGAGGATGGTGCGCTGGCCGCTGGAGGTGCGTCCCTCGGACCACAGGAAGCCACCGTTCTGGGCGATGTAGATGGCGCCGTCGGGGCCGAGAGCAGCGCCGTTGGGACCGCCGCCGGTGGTGGCGAAGGTCTCGCGGCGGGAGCCGTCGGGCGAGACGCGGGTGAGCGTACCGCCGCGAATCTCGGTGAAGAGGATGTCGCCATCGGGCAGCTCAAGCGGCCCCTCGGCGAACTCGATGTCGGTCGCGACGACGCGGTACTCCATGGGGATGCTCCTTTGGCGTCCGCGCCCCGGGGCGGCGGGTGCTAGCCGACGGCGCCCTCGGCGCGGAGGGCGGCGATGCGGTCGGCGTCGTAGCCGATGGAGGCGAGCACTTCGTCGGTGTGCTCGCCGTTGAGGGGGGCGCCGCTGCGGACGCGCCCGGGAGTCTCGCTGAGCTTGGGGCCGACGCCGACCTGCTGGACGGGTCCCGCGGGCGTGTCGACCGTGACGACCATGTCGCGGGCGAGGTTGTGGGGGTCGGTGACGATGTTCTCCTGCTCGAGGACGGGGGCGGCGCAGATGTCGTGTTCGGACATGATCGCCATCCACTCGTCGGCGGTCTTCGTGGCGAAGATGGCCTCGAAGCGCTCGCGCATGGCAGGCCAGCCAGATGCGTCGTGCTGCTTCCCCAGGAACTCCTCGGCGCCGAGCACGCGGCAGAGGGCGTCGTAGAAATGGGGCTCGATGCTGCCGATGGAGAACCAGCGGTCATCGCTGCAGCGGTAGGTGTCGTACCAGGGGCGGGCGCCGGTGAGGAAGCCCTCGCCGGGGCGGAGGGGCTGGCCGGTCGAGAAGAAGCCGGTCATGGCCTGGGTCATGAGGGAGAGGACGCCGTCGCTCATGGCGATATCGACGGCCTGCCCGCGGCCCGTGTGCTCGCGCGCGAGGAGGGCGGTGCAGATGGCGAAGGCGGCCATGAGCCCGCCGCCGGCGAAGTCGGCGAGCAGGTTGACGGGGATGGCGGGGGCGGTTCCGGGGCGGCCGATGACGCCGAGCGCGCCGCCGATGGAGATGTAGTTGATGTCGTGGCCCACGAGGTTGCTGTAGGGGCCGGTCTGGCCGAAGCCGGAGAGGGAGCAGTAGACGATGCGGGGGTTGATCGCGGAGATGGTCTCGTAGTCGACGCCGAGGCGGTTCACGACGCCCGGGCGGAAGCCCTCAAGGACGACATCGGCGCCACGGACCAGCTCGTAAAAGACCTCGCGGGCGGCCTCGTTCTTCAGGTTGAGGGCGATGGAGCGCTTGCCGCGGCCGAGGGCGTTGTAGGCGGCGGCGCGCTTCGCGGCCTCGGGGTCGGCGGATGGACCCGAGCCGAGCTTGGCGGAGACGCCGGGCACGGCCTCGACGAGGGTGACGTCGGCGCCGAAGTCGGCGAGGAGCATGGAGCAGTAGGGGCCGGGCGCGAGGCGGGAGAGATCGAGAACCTTGATGCCGTCGAGAGCCATGGCCATAGGGAGCCTCCGGAGCCTGTTGCGGTTGGTGAGTGGCCGCGGGCAAGTCTAAGGCCGGAGGGCGGAGGACGCTCCCCGCTAGCGCCATCGGGAGGCATGGCTAGAATGCGGAGGCCCGCGAACACGCGGGGATATCTGGCGGCGCGGCGCGCGCGGGAGCTTCGATGAGCGTCCTTCTCGACGAGAACACGCGGTTGATGGTTCAGGGGATCGGCACGGAGGGCGCGAACCATATGCGCCGCTCGATCGCCTACGGCACGAACGTGGTGGCGGCGGTACATCCCCGACGCGGCGGCGAAGAGCAGGACGGGGTGCCCATCTTCCCGACGGTGGACACGGCCATGCGGGAGACGGGCGCCAACGTGAGCATCATCTTCGTGCCGGCGCCGTTCGCGGCGGACGCGATCCTGGAAGCGGCAGCCTCGGCGGCGCCACTGGCGGTGTGCATCACGGAGGGCATCCCCGTAATGGACATGGTGCGGGTGAAGCAGGCGCTGAAGGGGGCTCCGACGGTGCTGATCGGGCCGAACTGCCCGGGCGTGATCACACCGGGCACGCAGACGCGCGTTGGCATCATGCCGGGCGATGTGTTCCTGTCGGGGCGCGTGGGCGTGGTGAGCCGCTCGGGGACGCTGGTCTACGAGGTGGTGGCGCAGCTGACGGCGGAGGGCCTCGGGCAGAGCACCTGCATCGGCGTGGGCGGCGACCCGATCATCGGGACGCCGCAGCGCGAAGCCATCCGCTTGCTGAACGAGGACGACGACACGGACGCGATCGTGATGGTGGGCGAGATCGGCGGGAGCGCCGAGCAGGACGCGGCCGAGTACATCAAGGATCACGTGCGCAAGCCGGTAGTGGCGTTCATCGCGGGGGCGACGGCGCCTCCGGGGCGGCGCATGGGTCACGCGGGCGCCATCATCTCGGGCGAGGACGGCAAGGCTGAGAACAAGAAGGCCGCCCTGCGCGAGGCGGGAGCGGTGGTCTCGGATTCGCCGGCGGAGATCGGCGCCACGATGAAGCGGCTGCTGGGCTAGCGGCCGCTTCGACCGACCCCTGCAGCGGCTCCCTTCGACCTGGTGACGCAGTTTCGAGCAAGGCCTGTTGACGCATTTCTGTATTTCCGCAAAAGTGGTTGGCAGGATTCCTGCACGCGGAGGGATGGACACATGGCGCCCGAGAAGAAACGGCTCACGCTCGATCTGGATGCGCCCCTCCAGCGGCGGCTGAAGGCGGTGGCTGCACTGAAAGGCATCAGCATGCGTCAGTACTGCCAGACCGCCATCGAGAAGGAACTGGACGAGGACGAAGTGGCGGGGGTTCCCGAGGAGGCCTCGCAGTTCTCGCGCGCGGAGCACTTTGCGGCGCTCCGCCAGAAGTACTTCGGGGACCGCGCGCTGCCCGGAAACTCCGTCGATATCATTCGGGAAATGCGTGAGGAGCGGGATGCTCAGCTCTGGGATCGCCCGTGAGTGGCTACGTCGTCGTTGACGCAAGCCTGGCGGTCAAGTGGTTGGTGCGGGAGGAGGATTCCCCCGGCGCCCATGCCATGCTCGCGGTCTGGGATCGCGAGGAGGAGCAGCTCGCGGCCCCGCACCTGCTTCGGTTCGAGGTGACGAACGCTCTCCACCGGCGCGTGGCGCGTGGCGAACTGGCCGTCCATGAGGCTGCCGCCCTCGCAGAGGATCTTTTCTCAGACTTTGATTTCGACACGACGCCGCACCTGCACACCCGGGCGCTTGAACTGGCGAGCGAACTCGGCCAGGGGGCGGCCTACGACGCGCATTACCTGGCCCTGGCGGAAGCGCTGGGGTGCGAACTGTGGACGGCGGACGAGCGGTTCTGCCGAGCGGCAGGCACGGTGTTCGACTCCGTGCATGCGCTGAGCGAGGTGGAGGCCCCCGGCTAGCGCTCGTCGAAGTGGATGTCGCTGTGGGCGCCGTCGCAGAAGGGCTTGTTTTTGGAGGAGCCGCAGCGGCAGAGGGTGCGGCGGTTCTGGACCTCCCAGGCGGTTCCGTCGGCGCTCTCGACGCGGACGCCGCCACGCACCCAGAGCGGGCCACCCGGCATGAACGCGATCTCGGAGTCGAGGGCGGGCTCGACGGCCTCTTCGCTCCCGGCGGGGATGATGGCGAGGCGACCGGTGGGGCAGCGTCCGACCATGGCGGTGACGCGCTCGCGGGCCTCGTCGCCCTCCTCACCAATGAGATCCCAGGCGTTGGTGGTGCGGGTGCCGCAGAAGCCAGCGCCGATGCAGATCGACTCGTCGTCGAGCATGACGCCGGCGGCGCCCTCGATGCGGTTGGCGCGGTCGGCCATGGGGCGGCGGTCGGCGGTCTCGGCCTCGGGCCAGGCGGAGGTGGCGTGGGAGCCGTCGCAGTAGGGCTTGTCATTGGAGCGACCGCACCGGCAGAGGGCGTAGAGGTCGCGCGACTCGTCGATCTCGCGGAGGACGTGCCAGTCGACGTTCTCGCCGTTGAGCGTCTGGACGGGGGCGATCTCCTTGAGAGGAACGCCGCCGGAGACGACGTAAGGACCGCCGTTCATGACCTGGATGCGCATCTCGTCTGCCATGTGAGCCCTCCTCGCCGCAAGGGAGCGGCGGCGAGGGGATGGTACATGAACGGGAGGGGCGGAAGGGGCGGAAGGGGCGGGGGCTAGCGCCTGACGACCAGCATCACTCCCGATCTGCGGGATTGAATATCCCTCGACTGCCGTTGCGGGCCCATTCTTCCCAGTAGGGAATACGGTCCTTCAGGAAGGTCTTGCGCTCCGAGGCAATGTCCGGGTTCTTGTCAATCGCTTCCGGTATCCCTTCAACGTAGAGGAGCCTTTCAGCGAGCGGTCCAGGGCCGAGGCCGAACACTGGAGGAATCCAGACCGCCTCATACTTCCCACCACCCGTTGCCTTCACGGTGATGGCATCTGCCATAGAAGTGTCGGCAGAGAGCCTGTCGAACGACATTAGGTCTTCGTCGGAACCTGGGAGAAGACCATCCCTCTCCATGGCCATCTGCGGCGTCCCTTCGGTTTCGGCACGTCGGCCGTAGATGAGGAGCATGTGCAGATGCATAGGGCGGCCACTCAAGGGGGGCCTCACTCCAAGGAACTCCTTGAGTACTGGGACATTTTCAGGCCGCGAAAACCAGCTCCTCCACTGGTTCAATTGATTCCGAGCTTCCGTGAATTCTCGCCGCGGAACACCTGCCTGTTGGTAAATCCGCTTCTGAGGACTTTCGATCTCGATGAGAGTCGGGAACCAAGCCCCGCTGTGGGAAGCAATCCACATGAAGTCCGGGGTGCGAGAAGGGAGCACTGGCAGCCTAGGTTGCGTAACCAAGCTGTAGTGCAGCGGGGGGTGCCCGGTCACACCGGTCGGTGTCGAGTGCCCAGGGACTACGCACGGATGCTCTTCGAAAAACGACTGCATGTCAGCCTCAGGCAGGTTTGCCTCGAGCAACGCACCGTAGTCCCGATTACAGGCTTCAAAGTACTCGTCCAGCGAGATATGGCTAGGCCCCTGTGCCGTGGTGTACGTCTTGGTCAGTCCTGAAGCCATCGAACCTCACTCTACCTTGGCCGCGAGCGGGACATCCAGATGCCGTTCGCAACGGCGATGGCGGCGGCGACGACCCAGAGGAGGGTGCCGACAGCGGGGTTCTGTGAGAGCCCGATGCCCAGGCCGAGGAAGAAGACCACGCCTGCCAGGACGAAGAGCAGGACGTGAGCGACGGTCTTCAGGATGGGGCCTCGATCGCGGTCAACGTCATTGAGTCTGGACAGGAGACCCCGGCCGACACGATGTACTGCATGGCCTGGGCCGAACTCCAGTCCATCTCCCGGATCTCATCGAGGGGAAGCTGGACGAGCCAGCCCGACTGCGGCATGGGCGTCGAGGGCATGTAGACGACGCCGCACCTGACCCCGTCTGGGCCGTCGATGATGCCCATCAGGAAGCCCACGGACCACACACCCATGCGGGGGTACTCGATGCGCACGACGGTGTCGAAGCCGGTCGTGGTCGGGCCGCTTCGACTGGAGCCGGGCAGGAGCTTCTTGGTGGTGCTGTAGATCGAACCGACACCGGGAACGGCGATGATGGCGCGCTCGAAGAGATAGCCGGGGGTTCTGAAGAGGAAGTTCGAGCTCAGGGCGCCAACGAGGAAGAGGGCCACGATGATGATGGCGAAGCTGAGTCCCGGAATCTCCTCGCCAGCGATGCTGGAGATGATGGGCTGGAGCAGGCCGTCCATGGCCTGGAAGGCGAACTGGATCAGCCAGAACGTGACCATGAGGGGGAGCAGGAGAAGCACTCCCCGCCCGAGCCTCCGGCTGAGCCCGCGACCGAGCCGCTGATGAGGGGCGGCAGACGGCATGTCAGTGGTCATGGAGTGTCTCCGGCGCCCAGTGGGGCTGTTTCGCGATTCTAGAGCCGGCCAGATGTGAGGAGCCGACCCCAAAGGAAAGGGAATTACATACCCTAGTGCCCATCGCTCCCACATGGTACAATAGTGCCCACGGAGGCACCCCATGAACAGACCGGGCAAGGCCAGTCGCAAGGGCATCACTCTCACCGAGCTTATCCGGCTGTTCCCTGACAACGACACGGCTGAGGCGTTCTTTGCCGCCGAGCGCTGGCCTGACGGCGTGGGCTGCCCCCGCTGCGGCTCCCTGAACGTTCAGAGCGGCGCGAAGCACAAGACTATGCCCTACCGCTGCCGCGACTGCCGGAAGCGCTTCTCAGTCAAGACAGGCACCGTCATGGAAGGCTCGAACCTGGGCTACCAGACGTGGGCGCTCTCGGCCTACCTGCTGACCACCAGCCTCAAGGGCGTGTCGAGCATGAAGCTCCACCGCGAGCTGGGCATCACGCAGAAGTCAGCGTGGCATCTGGCGCACCGGCTCCGCGAAGCGTGGGCCGACGAAGGCGTGAGCTTCGAGGGGCCGGTCGAGGTAGACGAGACATACATCGGCGGCAGGGAGCGCAACAAGCACTCCGCGCTGAAGCTCCGCGCTGGCCGTGGCACCGTTGGCAAGATGGCGGTGGCGGGAGTGAAGGATCGGGAGACCAGCCGGGTGAGCGCGGCAGTGATCACCGGGACGGACGCGCCCACGCTTCAGAGCTTCGTAGGCAGGCGTGTCGCTGCCGACGCGATGGTCTACACAGACGAGCACGCTGGCTACCGGAACCTCCCCCACCATGACAGCGTCCGTCACTCCGTAGGCGAGTACGTGAACGGGCAGGCCCACACGAACGGGATCGAGTCCTTTTGGGCAACGCTGAAGCGCGGCTATCACGGGACCTACCACCAGATGAGCGCGAAGCACTTGGGCCGGTACGTGGGGGAGTTCGCGGGACGCCACAACGATCGCCCGCTGGACACCGTTGACCAGCTCCGAGCGATCGTCAGGGGGATGGTGGGGAAGCGGCTGCGCTACGCCGATCTCACGGCCTAGGGAGACGGGTTGCCGCCCATGTGGGGGTGCAGTACCGTTCCATCTACGTTACGGCACTTCAACCTAGGGCTCCGAAGGGGGTCCGTGGTTATCGGTGTGCCTTTCCGGAGGAGGCTAATGGCTGAGTACGAGTTGGTAATCAAGCTACGCCTGTACCAGGTTGAAGAGGGAGCCTGGCGAGCTGAAGGAGAGACCGCTCCGATCTTCCTTGGCGGATCCAGTCAGTACGAGGTGATGGGCTACGTCGCCAGCGGTGTCGAGGCACTCTGTCATTGGATTGTTGCCAGCCTGCCCTCCGGCGACAGTGTCGAATCGTACTGTGAGAGCCTGGGCCTAGAGTGCAAGCGGCTCTCCCCTGAGAGATCACGGGAACTGACACACGCAAGTTTCAATATTGACGAGGTCATAGCGGATGCGAGTCGTCAGCTTACGGCGACCCAGCGTCTAGATGCGCCCGAGCCGACGATGGCGTGAACGTCCTGACGAATAAAGTAGTGGTTGATGGCATCGTCGAGTGTCTCGGGTACACCTCGCACGGGTCAGCACCCTTTTACACGGCTGCCCGTGAAGGGTTGCCGCATAGCTTCATCATGCTGGGAAGCGCCTCCTACGGGGCCAGCCTCTACAGCGTAAATGAGATCGAGAAGTACCTTCTAAAGAAGGGTTTCCCCGAATCTTCCGTCACGGCCTGCATCGAAGCGGCAGGCGTTCGCAACTACTAGGCGGGGCGGATTGCCGCCCCCATCCGGTAATCACCATTCGACTAACTGCGGGCGATCGCCCAGGTTCCGACTAGCTCTTGGGCTTCTTGTCTTGAGGCACGCCGCCGCCCTTGAGCACGGCGCGGATGAGGTCGCGCGGATCGGCGGGAATCCTCAAGTCCTTCTCTGGCATCTGGCTCTCCCTGTCTCGGCGTGGTCCGTATGTTCGGTCGCAAGTGTACACTCCCCTTTCTCGTGCCGGACAAGCCGAAGCAATCTCCGAAGCAAGTGGTCCAGGGCTGCCTCATCATCATCGTGCTCGGCGCGGTGCTCGTGGGCGGGTGCGTTGCTGTGTTCTCAGTCTGTGAGGGCGACAGCGAACCCCAGCCGGAGAGTTCCCGCTCCCCAGCAAGCGCCGATGTGAAGCTAACGACCCTGGACCGCGAATGCCTGCGCTGGGCGCACTTGACCGGCTTGCGCGCGCAGAGCTTCACGGAGCAGGACATCCGCGACAGCTACACCCACTGGTTGCAGAACGTTGTCATCCACTGCCGCCAGTTGCCGACGGCGGCGAGGGATATCTGCTCCGAGATGGAACGCGACGGCCTGGACCCCCGCAACGATGACGACCTCTACACGGTGATGGTTGCCTACGGTGATCTGGCGAACTACGACGGTACGAAGGCCGCCATCGCGGTCTGGTGCGACTAGAGAACGGTTTAGGTGCGTAGGTGCCCTCGTATTTACTTGTCGATGGAAACTTTTAATCTGGGGGGGTATGGCGTTATGGTGGCGGCGGAGACGGGGAGATTCGAACTCCCGAAACCCTGAAGGGCTTACCCGGTTTTGAACCGGGGACCATAAACCACTCGGACACGTCTCCGCTGGAAGCGCCCGGAACCTACCGGGCGCTTCCCGATCGTAGGGACCACATAACGGCCTGTCTACTAAACGCACTAGGGCTGCGCGCCTTAACAATTCCCGCGTCGCGCGCCTCAGCCTAGCCCCTGGGCACTATCGTATGTAATTCCCAAAGGAAAGGGTGTGACAAAAAGGGTGCAAATGTATAGGCACTTTGCTAATATGGACCCTGGTTGGCGGGGAGGCTTTCTGGAGATTATTCCGAATGCGTGTGTCGTCGACCCATCTGTCTGTGCTCCTGGCGGGGCTCCTGGGGCTCGGCCTCCTGCTCACTGGCGGAACATCCGCCGCGGCTGCCAGCGCGACCTGTCAAGCGACTGCGGAAGCCGTACACGACGCGCCACCGGGCGGCGTAGACCTGATCCCGGGGGCCGTGTTGAGTACCCCACTGGCCATCGAGATCGCCTGCGACCTGCCCACCAGGGTCGATCTGAAGGTGCCCGGGGGCGGCAGCACGGGGCATACCGTCGACTCGGCGGCGCCGCTGCGGCTCAACGGCGAGCGGGCCTACCTCTGTCACGGTCAGGACGCGAGTATCGAGGTCGCCTCGGCGTCGCTCGACTGGTCGGAGTCGGTCCCGATCAACGGCATCAACGGCATTCCCCGGTGCGACGTGATGCTGCGGGCCGGACCCACATTGCTGCGCTGGACGGGTCCACGGATCGAATTGCGTGAGGCCTTCGCGGGCCGGGCGTTGGGCTGGGTGAACTGGGAACGCGGTCCGGGCGGCGTCGTTCCGGGGCTCTCGGTCTGGTCGTTCTCCACGGGTCAGCTGCTCCCAACGGCGGGCTGGGGTGACGGCGTGGCTCCGCTGCTCCAGACGCTCACGCACTTCTCGCCAGGGGGCGAGTACCTGGTCGTCTCAAGAGTCGAGCGGGCATGGACGTTCCCGCGACCGCCATCAGTCCGCTCGGTGTTCGAGGATGCGCAGGTGCTCTCGTTCTACGGACATCCCGGGGTGCCCGCCATGGGCGTGCTCGGCCACGGGACGCCATCGCAGGTTGCGGATGAAATTGCCGTGTGGGCGGCGCGCTATGACGAACTGAATGGGCCGCGGGAGGTGATCCCGGCCTTCCACCTGATCACCGGCGTTGCGCAGGCCTACCCGACGCGGGATGGCACCTGGCTGTACCGGCTCTCGGACGAGGGCGTCGCCGAGTACGTGGAGGCGGCTCGTGAGCGCGGGATGATCCTGTTCCTGGACGTGCAGATCGGCTGGAGCGACCCGCTGGCGGAGGTGAAGCTGCTCGAACGGTTCCTGCGCGAGCCCTTCGTGCACATGGCGCTGGACCCCGAGTTCGCGACCGAACACCTGGCCCTCCGTCCAGGGCTGGCCATCGGCGGGATAGGGGCGGAAGACGTGAACGACGTGCAGCGCTACCTGGCCACGCTGGTCGAGGAGGAGGGGATTCCACCGAAGATCCTGATGGTGCACCAGTTCGCCGCCCGCATGCTGCGCGATCGCGACGCGGTGGAGGATGTGGAGGGCGTGGAGCTGTCCATCGACATGGACGGCTTCGGCACCATGAGCCTGAAGTTGCGGCACTACAACTGGTACGCGCTCCAGGAGCCTTCGGAGCGACCGGCGCTGAAGCTGTTCTTCAACCAGGACACTCCGGTGATGACCCCAGAGCAGGTCCAGAGTCTCGACCAGATACCAGACGTGATCATGTACCAGTAGCCAGGGGAAAGCGCACAACATGTGCGCCCTGCAAGGGGAGAGGCCGCAGCAAATCATGCCTCGCATGACCGAATCGGCGACCGAGGTCGCCGCCCGGCTAATGGTGCAGTGCCCGGACCGCCCCGGAATCGTGGCCGCCGTCTCCGAATGCCTGTACGGGCACGGCGCAAACATCGTGCAGGGCGACCAGCATTCGACGGGTGGGGAAGACGCGCGTTTCTTCCTGCGCGTGGAGTTCGACCTCGCCACCCTCGACAAGCCCGCGGAGAAGGTCGCCGAGGGGTTCGGCACCGAGAACGCGCCACGGTTCGACATGGAGTGGGACATCTCGTACAGCTCCGCCTGCCCGCGCATCGCGATCCTGTGCACGAGGGAGCCCAACTGCGTGCTTGACCTGCTGTGGCGGGCGCGAATAGGGGAACTCGAGGGCGACATCGCCATGGTGATCTCGAACCGCGAGATCCTGCGTCCCCTGGCGGACCGCTTCAGTGTGCCCTTCGAATACCTCCCGGTGACGCGCGAGACGAAGGTCGAGCAGGAGAAGGCGATGCTTGAGCTGCTACGCGGCCGCGTCGACCTGATCGTGCTCGCACGCTACATGCAGATCGTCACACCCATGTTCCTGGACGCGTTCCCGCAGGCGGTGATCAACATCCACCACTCGTTCCTGCCCGCCTTCGCCGGGGCCGACCCCTACGGGCAGGCCGAGCAGCGGGGTGTGAAGATCATCGGGGCGACGGCGCACTACGCCACGCCGGACCTGGACGCGGGGCCAATCATCGAGCAGGACGTGCTGCGCCTGACACACCGGGACACGCGCGCCGACCTGATGCGGCTGGGTCGCGAGCTTGAGCGCCAGGTGCTGGCGCGCGCCGTGCGCTGGCACATCGAGGACCGGGTGCTCGTCTACGACAACAAGACCGTGGTGTTCCACTAGCGGGTCGCCCTGGGAGGCCCGGAACGATCCCGGCTCCACGCGCGTATAGGGAGTAGGGACCTACGCGCCGCCCGATCGGCTGAGCAGGATAATTGTCTGCGGACAGTGCTAGGGTGGCGCGACACTCAGGGAGGAGACCCCGCGCCGTGCCACGCAGAGCCGTGCTGACAAACGGACTGATCGCCGCCCTGGTGCTGGCGCTGTCGCTGATCGCCACCCCCGCCTCCTCCTCCGCCCAGGACAGCCCCGACGGAGACACCGCCACTATCGAAGTGCGCGTGTGGCAGCACGTGCGCGATCCCTTGCGTATCCACATCAGCGCCCGTCCTCAGGGCGGCCGCTGGGACACCCTCGGGACGGTCCGCCTGCTCCTCGACGACGGCCTCAGCAGCGACCGCGCCTACCGCTTCGGCGACATCACCGTCGAAGGCGTCGAGGTGCGCGTCTGGCAACGCGTGACCGAGCCCCTGCGCATCCACATCAGCGCGCGCCCGGTCGGCGGCGACTGGGACGTGCTGGGGACGATCCGCCTGCTCCTCGACGATGGCCACAGCACCAACGGGAACTACCGCTACGGCGACATCACCGTCGCCGTGCCCCTCGACGGTTCCGGCGACCGACCCGCCATCGCAGTCTCCCCGGGCGGCGAGGATGTCCCCCGACTGGCAGCCGTCACGATCGCCTTCCGCAATCGCCCTCGCGCGGCGGACGCCGCCGGACTCGTCTCCATCGACCCGCCGGTCGAGGGCTCGTTTGTGTGGGACGGCGACCGCACGTTGCTGTTCCAGCCCGCCTACCCGGGCTGGCAGCGGGGCCAGCGCTACGAAGTCAGGGTGGATGGCAGGGCGGCGGGCATTGAGGACGACTTCACGCACACCTTCACGGTCGAGGGGCAGTTGGAGGTCGCCTACGTCATCCCCGGCGAGGGCGACACGGAGGCGCCAACGGCGGCCCAGATCCTGGTGCAGTTCAACCGCTCGGTTGCGGCCCTCACGGTGCTCCAGGAGGGGCCCGCGCCGCAGGTCCTGGAGTTCGACCCGCCCCTTGAGGGCCACGGCGAGTGGCTCAACACATCCCTCTACCGCTTCATCCCCACCAACCTGCAGCCAAGCACCACGTATTCGGTGCGCGTCCCCGCGGGGCTCACCTCGGCTGCGGACGGCGTGCTCGAATCCGACTTCACGTGGAGCTTCACCACGATCCAGCCTGCCGTCGACCGCTTCGAGCCGGGCGACGGCACGACCTTCGTCGAACCGGACACTCCGATTGTGGTCACCTTCAACCAGGCGATGGACCGCGTTTCGGTTGAGACCGGTCTGGTGCTCCGTGAGGCCGGCGGAGAAGCCATCACCGGCTCGTTCGAGTGGAACGAGGACTCCACGGTCGCCACGCTCACCCCCGACGAGCCGCTGGAGCTGGACGCGCCCTACCAGGTGTCCGCCCCGGCCGGACTGCGGGGCGCGCAGGGCGGCGAGATGCCGTCCGCGCGTGGCGCGCGCTTCGAGACGATCGGTCTGCCGCAACTGCTCTACACGCGTCCAGCCGACGGTGAGACCGACGCCTCCCTGTCGGGAGTCTCCCTCGGCTACAACAACCCGATGAATGTCGAGTCGTTTGAAGGCCGCGTCTCCATCAGCGGCATCGATCCAGAGGACATCGAACCGTATTGGTACCGCTGGGCTTCCAAGGAGATCTACCTCCGCGTTCAGCTCGAACCCTCGACCGAATACACCGTGCGCATCGCTGAAGGCGCGCGCGATCGGGGTGGCCGCCCCCTTCCCGCCCATGAGTTCTCCTTCACGACGCGGGACCCGTACCCGTCGCTCAGTCTCGCCGCGCCGGCCAGTTTCTCCACCTTCTCCGCCAGCCGGCCCCAGGTGCTCCACTACCACGCGTCTCGTGTTGAAGAGGTGCGCTTCCGCCTCTACCGCCTCTCCGACTCCGAGGCGGAGACACTGCAATGGCGCGGCTTCATCGATGGCTGGAGCGCCCTCACCAACGCCTACGTGGAGTTCTGGCCCGAGGTGGAGTTCTTGCCCGAAGGCGAGCCCCTGCGCGAGTGGACAGAGCCGAACCCCGAGGACCTGCGGGCGACCTCGCGCCTGTATTCGACCGACCTGAGCGAAGGCGAGCCCTTGCCGAAGGGTCACTACTTCCTCGCGGCGGACGCTCCCTACTTCCGTGACGGCTGGGAACGTTCCTTCGTGCGGAAGCTCGTCTTCAGCGTCGTCGATACGGCCATCGTGACGAAGCTGGCGTTCGACGAACTGGTGGTCTGGGCGCTCGACTACGACACGGGAGAGCCCCTGGACGCGGCCCCGGTTCGCGCCGCCCCCATCGAGGAAGCGCCCCTGAGCCCCTACGCCACCGCTGCCACGGACAGCGACGGCATCGCCCGGCTCGCCATCTTCTCCCACGGCAACTCCTACTACAGCCCCTACGGCGAGTTCCTGGTGCGGATCGACGAGGGCGGGCGCCAGGGCGTGGCCTCGACCTGGTGGGACACGGGCAGCTCGCCGCGGGACTTGAGCGTCTCCACGTCCACGTTCGCTCCCGGGCCGGTGGGGCATCTCTACACCGACAGGCCCATCTACAGGCCCGGCGAGACGGTCTACTACAAGGGCGTCGTACGCGACGAGGACGATGCTTCGTACACCATCCCGGGGCCGGGGACGGAAGTCACGGTCACGATCCGCGACGCTTCCTACGACAACGTGCTCAACACCACGACGACGCTCAGCGAACTCGGCACGCTCAGCGGGGAGTTGGTCCTCCCCGCCGACGCGCCCATTGGGACCTACCGCATCTCTGTGTACGAAGCCGGGTGGGGCAGCTCCATCGGGGCGAGCTTCACCGTTGCCGAGTTCCGCGTGCCGGAGTTCAAGGTCGAGGTCGAGACGGCCGGGGGCGACTACGTCGCGGGTGAGACCATGCCAACCGAGGCGCGGGCGAGCTTCTTCTTTGGCGGACCCGTCCAGGACGCTGCCGTCGCGTGGACCGCACAGTCGACCCCGACCGCTATCCGGGTCGAGGGCTACGAGGGCTACTCGTTCTCCGAGTCTTCCTACTGGTGGTCCACGGACTACCGGGATTCTCTGCGCGGCCGCGGCGAGGCCAGCACGGACTCCTCTGGCATCGCGAGCTTCGACGTTCCCGCCGAGCTGGACGAGGGCGAGGGCACACAGGTCTTCACCATCAGCGCCACGGTGACCGATGCGAACGCGCAGGCCATCGCCGGAAGCACGACCGTGACCGTCCACCCCGCGACCTGGTACGCGGGCATCAAGCCGGAGTCGTACATCGCAACGGCCGGAGAGCCCGAGACCGTCAACCTCGTGACGGTCGACTTCGAGAAGCGCATCGCGCCCAACCGGCCCGTCACGGTGCGCATCTATGAGCGCGAGTGGATCCGCACGAAAGAGCGCGCCCAGCACGGTGGCTACCGCTACCGCTACGAGCCGCGCGATACCGAGGTCGTCGACCCGCAGACGGTCACCACGGGCGCGAACGGGGAGGCCTCGATCTCGTTCACCCCGCCCTCCGCGGGCACCTACCGGCTGGTGGCGGAGTCGACCGACGAGCAGGGCCGCGTCGCGCGTTCGGCCCGCTTCCTCTGGGTTGCCGGCGAGGACTACGTCCCCTGGCCGGCACGCGACAACGACACCATCGAGCTCATCGCCGACCGCGACAGCTACGAGGTTGGCGATGTCGCCGAGGTGCTCGTGCCCGCTCCCTTCGCCGGCGCCACGGCGCTCGTGACGATCGAGCGGGGGCGCGTCCTGAGCACCGAGGTGCGCCGTTTCGAGACGAACAGCGAGATCCTGCGCATCCCCATCGAGGACGCGCACATCCCCAACGTCTACGTCGGCGTCGTGCTCTACCGGCCACCCACGGGGGACGACCCCTATCCGCGCTACCACGTCGGCTACGTGGAGCTGTCCATCTCGACGGCCCCGCGCCGCCTCGACGTGAGCATCGAGCCCGATCGCGAACAGGCCGTGCCGGGCGAGACCGTGACCTACGAAGTGCAGATCACCGACTCCGAGGGCGTGGGCGTGGAGGCCGACCTCTCCGTCGCTGTCGTGGACCAGGCCGTGCTCTCGCTGCTCAACGAGTCGACGCGGGATGGCATGAACGTCTTCTGGTACGAGCGGGCGCTCGGTGTGCGCACGGCTTCATCGCTCTCCGTGTCGATCGACCGCCGCAACGAGGCGTTCCTGGAAGCTACCGACGGGGAGGAAGGCGCCGGGAATAACGATGCGGAGAAGACCTCCCCCACTGCGGATCGCGGCGCCGTCAACGAAATGGCCTCTGACGCGGCTGAGGCCGCTCCCGCCCGCCTTCCTCAGCTCGTTGACCGGCGACGGCGGGCCCGCGCCCGCCGTTCGCTCCAACTTCCAGAATACGGCCCTCTGGATCGGCCAGCTCACCACCAACGCGGACGGGCAGGCCAGCTTCGAGCTGAAGCTGCCCGACAACGCCACCACCTGGCGCGCCCAGGCCCGCGCCGCGACGGCGGCGACGCAGGTAGGCGAGGGCGAGAGCGAGCTGCTCGTCACCCAGCCGCTGCTCGTGCGTCCCGCCCTGCCCCGCTTCCTCCGCGTTGGCGACGAGGTCACGCTGCGCACGCTCGTCCGCAACGGGACGGCAGTGGCCCGTGACGTGACCGTCACGATCGAGGCCGCGGGCGTCGTCCTTGAGGACGAGCCCACGACTACCGAGCGCGTCGAGCCCGGAGAGTCCGTCGTGCTCGGCTGGTCCGCGCGCGCCCTTGAGGAGGGCACGGCCACGGTTCGCTTCACCGCCACCACCAGCGGCGGCTACGGGGACGCCGTCGAGCTCAGCATTCCCGTGCACCTCGACGTGACCCCGGAGACGACCGCCACCGGTGGCGTCGTCGAGGACGCCGTGGCCGTCGAGGCCGTCTACCTGCCCGACTACGTCATCACGGGCAGCGGCTCGCTGGAGCTGTCGCTGCAGGCCTCGCTCGTTGGGGCCCTCGACCAGGAGCTGCCCTTCTTCGCGCCCTACCGGTGGGAGTCCAATGTCAGGGTCGCCAGCCGCATCATTGCGACCGTCGCCGTGCAGCGCGCGAGCGCGAACGGCCTCACCCAGGCGCAGGAGAGTCAACTCCGGGCCGACATCCAGACCCTCGTCGTGTCTCAGCAATACGACGGCGGCTGGGGGTGGTGCCGCTCCTGCCACCCGTCCGATCTGTGGGTCACGGGCTGGGCGCTGATCGCCCTGGGAGAGGCCGGGGACGCTGGCTACACGGTCCCCGAGTACCAGTATTCCCAAACCGTGCGGCTGATCACTTACCACGTGAACCGCCAGACCGACGTCGAACGCCCCGCCACTAGCAACCAGCACGCGTTCCTGCTGTACGCCCTCGCCAGCGCCGCGAATAAGGGTGGCCAGGCGAGCCCCCTCGCGCGCGAGCAGGGCGCTGCCATGCGCGCCCTGCTTGAGGAGCAGCGGACGCAGCTCACGAGCTGGGGGCGGGCGTACCTGCTGCTCGGACTGCTCGCCAGCGGGCACGCCACCGACCATGAAGCCGTCCGCATCCTCCTCAACGACCTCACGGCCACCACCATCGCCAGCGCCAATGGCAACCACTGGGAGGACGAGCGCACTGCCGGCTCAATGCACAACACCAGCGTGCGCGCGACGGCCCTCGTGCTGCGCGCCCTCACCGAAACGGATCCGCAGCACCCGCTGATCGAGGAGACCGCCCGCTGGTTGGTGGTGGCGCGGTCGGCCGAACGCTGGAAGACGTCGGTCGAGCGAGCGCAGGGGATGGCCTCGCTGGGCGCCTTCGCCGAGCTCACGGGCGAGACGCGCGGGGTCTACGACTACGACGTGCTGCTCAACACCCGCCGTGTCCTCTCCGGCCACTTCGACGTGCCCGCCGGCGACTACCTCGACGGCGTCGCGTTCGCGCTGGAGGACCTCCCTCTGGGCGAAGTCAGCCGGGTGCAGTTCCAGCGCGACGCCACCGGCGAGGGCCGCATGTACTACGGCCTCAACCTGCGCTACGTCACCCCGGCGAAGGAGATCGAGGCGCTCAACCGCGGCTTCGCCGTCTCCCACCGATACTCCCTGCTGGAAGACCCCGACACGCCCATCACCAGCGCCGCCCTGGGCGATGTCGTGCGCGTGACAGTGACGGTGGTCGCCCCAGCCGACCGCCTCTTCGCCAAGGTGGAGGACTTCCTCCCCGCGGGCCTGGAGCCGATCGATCCCCGCCTCAACATCGTCCCGCCCTGGCTCCGGGAGCAGCTCCAGCAAGACCAGGCGGAGGCCCGGCGCGGCGGTACGTCTTCGTACTCCGCACCCTGGTACCGCTGGTACTACAGCCCCTGGGACCAGGTGAACATCCGCGACGACCGCGTGACGCTGCTCGCTGGAGGGCTGCACCGGGGCGTCCACGAGTACGTCTACTACGCCCGCGCCACGACCCCCGGCGACTTCTTTGCCGCGCCCGCGCATGCCGAGGAGACGTACTTCCCCGAGGTCTTCGGGCGCAGCGACAGCAGCCGCTTCACGGTGCGCGAAGCCGAGTAGGCGGGAGCGGGAGCGCTACTGCTGCGCTTCCTCCGCTTGCGCCAGCTGGGCGGGGTCGAGGGACTGGTCGTCGTCCACTTCGATGACGAGGGACTCGATCGCGCCGGTGAAGGCGAACGGAGGTTCGTAGCGATCGCTCACGGCCGTGCCCGTGTCCTGACCAACATCGAGCCCCTCGATCGTGAAGAGTCCGCCGAGCATGCGCGGAAGCTCGCCGCGCGCGGTCTCGCGGCCACCCACATTGAGGACGCCCACTCCCCGATTGTCGCCCGTCTTCGTAAACGAGAATTCGATGTCCGCGGGGCCGGGGGGCAACTCCTCGGCGCTGACGATGCGGGTGCGGTCGCCGCCGCAGTTGTGCTCGTACACGAGGCGGTTGCCGGCGACGTAGAGGGCGTAGCCGCCCGAGTAGCCGCCGTGGGCGAGGATGACGCCGTCGCCACCATCCTCTTCGCGGACGATGGTGGCCTTGATGCGGTGGGAGCGGTTGCGAATGTCGGCGGCGGCCACGGTGGGCACGTGCGCCATGCCCTGCGCGTAGCTGTAGGTGGTGCGGTCCTGCGGGCTGCCAGGAGGCACGTTGCCAACGGCCGAGGCGGCGCCGCCCTGTTCGAGGGGGAGCACGTCGTGCTTCCCCGCCTCCGCCCACCAGCGGTCGATGAGCTCGCGCAGCCGCTCCGGCTCCTCCTGGGCAAGGTCGTAGCTCTCGGAGTAGTCCTCGTCGAGGTGGTAGAGCTCCCAGGGCTCGGTCTGGAAGTCGTCGCCGGCGACGTGGAAGGTGACGGCCTTCCAGCCCCGGTGCCAGATGGAGCGGTGCCCGTTCAGCTCGAAGTGCTGCGTAACCTTGCGCGTGGGCGCGCCGGCGTCCTCGAAGGTGTAGGCGATGCTCTGGCCGGCGACGGGCAGCTGGGGGATGCCCTCGAACACGGCCGGGGCCTCCATGCCGAGGAGGTCGAGCACCGTCGGCGTCACGTCGGTGACGTGGTGGAACTGGTGGCGCAGGCCACCCTCGGGGATGCGCTCGGGCCAGTGGATGACGAGGGGGGCGCGGATGCCGCCAGCGTGAAGGTACTGCTTGTACCAGCGCAGGGGCGTGTTCCCCGCCTGCGCCCAGCCGGACGGGTAGTTGGTGTGCGACCGGGGACCGCCGATCTCGTCCACGTTCTCGAGGTTGAAGGTTTCGGTCTCGAGGCCGTTCATGCCCCGCAGCCAGTTGACGGTCCCGAGCGGGCCGCCGGCGTTGCTGGCGCCGTTGTCCGAGGTCAGCACGATGAGCGTGTTGTCGAGCTGGCCCGTCTGCTCCAGGTAGTCGACGAGCCGCCCGATCTGGACGTCCGTGTGGTCCAGCATGGCCGCGAAGGCCTCCTGGAGGCGGTTCCCGACGAGTTGCTGGTCGGGGGTAAGGCTCTCCCAGGCGGGGACGCCGGGGTTGCTCGGGGGGAGGACCGTGTCCTCGGGCACGATGCCCATCGCCTTCTGGCGCTCGAACCACTCCTCGCGGGCCACGTCGTAGCCCTGGTCGAAGCGGCCGCGGTACTTTTCGAGGTACTCCGGCGGGGCCTGGTGGGGGTCGTGGCAGGCGCCAAAGGCGACGTAGAGGAAGAACGGCTTGTCGTCGTAGATCGACTGCTGGTCCCGAATGAACTCGATGCCGTGATCGACGATGTCCTCGCTCACGTGGTAGTCGGGCCCCTGGGGCGTGGGGATGCGGTGGTTGTCGTAGGTGAGCTCGGGGGCGAACTGGTCGCTGAGGGCATCAAGGAAGCCGTAGTAGCGGTTGAAGCCCTTCTGCAGGGGCCAGTGGTCGTAGGGGCCCGCCGCCGATGTTTCGGACATGGGGGCAAGGTGCCACTTGCCCACGGCGAACGTGGCCATGCCCTCGCTCTTCAGCAGTTGCGCGATCGTGGCGGCGCGGTTGGAGATGGCGCCCCGGCCATTGGGGAAGGCGCGCGCCCAGTTCGAGACCGAGCGCATGCCGACGGTGTGGTGGTTGCGGCCGGTGAGGAGGCAGGCGCGCGAGGGCGAGCAGAGGGTGGTGGTGTGGTAGTTCGTGTAGCGCAGCCCGTTCGCGGCGAGCCGGTCCATGTTCGGCGTATCGATGGTGGAGCCGTAGCAGCCGAACTGGGCGAAGCCCACGTCGTCGAGGACGATGTAGACGACGTTGGGGAGCCCGCGGGGGTCGGGCTGTTCGGGCCACGGCCCGGAATACTCGGTGGCTTCGAGGGTGATGGGGCCGGCGAAGTCGGCAGCGTCAGGCATGGTTCCTCCTTCGGACGCGCTGCAGGCGCGCCGGACGACATGTCGTTGCTGACAGCGACGCCGCCGCTGGAGTGGTCCCCGGCGGCGGCGTAGCCAGTCAAATACCGGGCTCTGGAGCCCCCTACGCGTCTTCGTCGAGCCAGATGTGGCCGAGGTAGGTCAGCGGCGAGATGTAGTTCCTGTAGTCCTGCACCCTCGGCTTCACGACGCTGAGGCCGCGGGTGGGGGCACATGGAAGCAGCCAGGGGTCGTCGTGGAAGAGCTCGTTGAAGCGGTCGTACTGCACCTTCGCCTCTTCCGAGAACGGGTCGAGCGTGCGCAGCTTCTCCCTGATGTCCAGGAAAATAGGGTTCGTGTACTTGCTGGGGTTGTTGTCCTGGAAGGGAAGCGGCTGCGTGATCACCGTGATCGGTGAGAACGGCGAGAAGCCGGTGAGCAGGAACCAACCCGCGTCGAAGTCACGCTCGAAGAGCTTCTTGTTCATGTCGGGGATCTGATGACCAACCAGCTCAATATCGACCCCCACGTCGGCGAAGTTGTCCTTGACGAGCGACGCGAGCTGGGCGCCCACCGTGGGATGGTTCGCGTAGTGGTCGAAGGTGATCGGTTCGGTCTGGCTGAAGCCTGCCTCGGCGAGGAGCGCCCGCGACCGCTCGGGTTCGTAGAAAGGCTGCTCGAGGTCGGGGTTGAATGCGGGGCTGCCGGGATCCCAGGGCTGGGTAGTGAGCTCAACGAGCCCTTCCAGCAACTCGTTGATGATGCGCTCGCGATCGATCGCGAAGAACAACGCCTGCCGCACCCGCTTGTCCTCGAACAGCGGGTTCGTGACGTTGAGGCCGACGTAGATGATCCCCCACTTTGCGGCGATCTCCACATCCTCCTCGTGGGCCTTGGCGAAGAGCGGGCTTACACCCCCTGCGATATCGATGTCGTCGGCGTCGTAGGCCAGGCCTACCGCTTCGGCATCGGCGAACTGGATGACCCTGATCCCATCGAGGTAAGGGCCGCGGTCGTCGTGCCAGTTGGTGCTCGGCTCAAGCTCGTAGCCGACACCCGGGGTCCAGGAGCTCATCTTGTATGGGCCCGTGCCCTGGATGTTCTCGCCGCTCTGAAGCTCGGCGTAGGTTGACTTCTTGGTGACCGGGAACTGGGCGAAGAAGTCATTGATATTCGTGAGGGTCGCGTCGAACTTGAAGACCATGGTGCGCTCATCGATCGTGTTCATCTCCACGACGCGAGAGGCGAACGCCTTCAACTGGCCCCTGAAGCTGAAGCCGTACTGCTCGGGGTTGACGATGGCGTCGATTCCGAAGAAGACATCCTCGGGCGTCACCGGCGAGCCATCGTGGAAGACGGCGTTCTCCTTGAGCCTGATCGTGACCTCATTGAAGTCGGGGGACACGTCGTACGTCTCGGCGAGCACCAGCGTTGGCGAAGGTGAGTCTTCGTATTGGATGAGGGTCTCGAAGACGAGGGTGGGGATGCCCTGCGCGCGGGTGAACGGCGCTCCCTGACTGAGGAGCAGGTCTCCCTGCGTCGCAAGGCGAAGAACGCCGCCTTGCTTGGGGCCTGTTTGCGGCGCCTCCGTGGGAGCGGCGGTGGCCTCCTCCGTGGCGGCGGCTGTCGCGGCCTCGGTGGCCTCTGCGGGAGCCTCGGTGGCCTCCGCGGGCGCCTCCGTGGCCTCGGCAGCTGCCTCGGTGGCCTCCGCGGGGGCGGCGGTTGGCTCCGGCGGTGCGTCGTCGTCGTCGTCGCCACAGCCGACGAGGGCGGCCGTGACGCCCGCGCCGAGCGCGACTCCTGATCCGGCGAGCATCTGCCGGCGTGAGATAGGCCTCTTAAAGCTCGACGTCATTGGGTCCTCCCCTGTGTCGTGGTACTTGTCACGTTCCTGCTGCCGACAGCGGGTGAGGGGCTTCACTCGAAGTCCCGCCCCGCAGCCTGACGCGTAGCCGGTACTATACCCTTCCGCCACGGGGGCGGTGTGGCGGTGTGGCGGTGTTGTGTGTCGCTTCCCCGCTCATCGTCGGCGTCAGCGCCGGCGAGCGGCCAAGAGGCGCGACAGTCAGTGTATCCTCATGCCTCGAATAAGCGCTGAGGTAGCGCCTGGGGCCCGGACCAGAGGGCGAGGGATATGGCTCCATTCATCTTGAACCGGCTCGTGCAGACGATTCCCATCCTGTTCCTGGGTACGGTGATCGCCTTCATGGTTCTGCGGATCATTCCGGGCGATCCCGCGCTCGTCATCGCGGGCGAGGAAGCCACGGCGGAGGACCTCTACACGATCCGCGAGCAGCTCGGCCTGCACGACAGCTGGCCGGAACAGTACATCCGCTGGCTTGGCGATCTCGTTACGGGTGACCTGGGGTACTCCTTCACAAGCGGCTTGAGCGTCACGCGCCTGTTTTCCATCAACATCCCGCCCACGCTGGAGCTCGGCATCGCGGCCTACGCCTTCGCCATCCTGCTCGGGATTCCCCTCGGCATCCTTGGAGGGGTGAAGCCGAGAAGCGGGTGGGACTGGCTCCTGTCGGGCTACACCATGGTTTCGGTGGGCGTTCCCAGCTTCGTGTCGGGCATCATCCTGCTCTGGATATTCGCGGCCGAGCTTGGCTGGTTCCCCTCACACGGGCGTGTTTCGTTCCTGGACGACCCGGTGGACTCGCTTTACCACCTCGCCCTGCCCGTGATAGCGCTGGCGATGCCCATCAGCGCGGTGCTCGCGCGCTACACGCGCACGACGATCACGGACGTGGTCGGCCAGGACTTCGTTCGCACGGCCAGGTCCAAGGGGCTGGGGGAACGCACCGTGATCGTGCGCCACGCGCTCCGCAACTCGCTCATTCCCGTGATCACGATCATGGCGCTGCAGGTGGGTGAAGTGCTGACCGGGGTCGTGATCATCGAAGCGGTCTTCACCCGGCCCGGTCTCGGCCGCATCCTGGTTGAAGCGATCCAGCGCCTGGACTACCTCGTGGTGCAGACCATGCTGGTCGTACTGGTCGTCATCTTCGTGACCGTGAACCTGCTGGCGGACATCATCTACGGCTTTGTCGACCCACGGGTGCGCGTCCGATGAGCATTGCCGCTACCAACCAGGAAGAGGTCATGGCGCCTCGGGCGCGCGCCGGTCGATCGATGTGGGCCAACACCCTGCGTCGCCTGCTCCGCAACCCTCAGGGCGCCATCGCGGTGGGAGGCCTGCTCATCATCGCCGTGGCTGCCATCGGGGCTCCAGTCATCGCCTGGCACGATCCGATAGCCCAGGACGCCTCCGCGCGGCTGCTGTCGCCCTCCTGGGATCACCCCTTTGGCACCGACGAGCTGCGGCGCGATCTCTTCGCGCGCAATCTCCACGGGCTGAAGACCGCGCTCGTCCTGAGCTTCCTGGCGGTGATGACCGGAGCCGTCATCGGCACCATGACCGGATTCACGGTGGGGTACGTGCGGGGGTGGGCCGATGCGGCGGTGATGCGGCTGGTCGATGCCCTGCTGGCCTTCCCCGGCCTGCTCATCGCGTTCGCCACTCTCACCGTCCTCGGCGAGGGGCTGGAGAACATCGGCATCGCCATTGCCGTGTTCGTCTTCCCGGGGTTCACCCGCCTCTCGCGAGCCCAGATGCTGGGCGAGCGGAACAAGGACTACGTGCTGGCGGCGCAGGTACTCGGGGCCAGCACAACCCGTGTCATCTTCCGGCACATCGTGCTCAACGCCCTTCCGCCCCTCCTCGTGCAGGTCGCACTGGCGATCGCGGGCGGCGTGCTGGTCGTGGCCGCCCTGGGCTACTTTGGGCTCGGCCTCGAGGCGGACACCCCCTCCCTGGGCGGGCTGGTGAACAGCAGCAGGCCTTACCTGCAGCGTGCATGGTGGTATCCCGTCTTCCCGGGCGCCATCCTCGCCTTCCTGCTGCTCTGCCTGAATCTCTTCGCCGACGCCATCAACGAGGCCATCAGCCCCTACGCGCGCAGCCGCTCCTGACGACTCGCCGGATGCACGCGGCCCGTCGCTCTCGCTCACCGCGCATGGGGAACCTCCGTTCTTCCCCCCATGCTCCCAGCTCAACGCTCTTCAGCACCCCGCCAGGGGCGAGTCCTCGAACACGGGCCTGCGCGTGATCACCAGCTCCGGCACGCGTGCGTGGTGTACGTTCTTCATCGTCACCTCGACTGCTGTGAACCCGTGCTGCTCGGTCAGCGCGATGACTTCAGGAGCCGGGTCGTAAGTCATCATGAACTCCGCCTGACCGTCGGCAAGCAGAGCAAACAGGCGCGCGTGGTCGATTTCATGGTGAGCATAGAGACGACTGCCCGCCCGTTTGCCGCCAGCCGTGTAGGGCGGATCGACGAATATCGCCGTTTCCTCTCGCGGCGCGAATATCTCTAGTAGCTGCATACCGTCGGCCTCGCAAAACGCGATTTGCTCTGCGTAGGTTGAAATCTGGGTCAGCCGGTCGACAAGGGTGTCGGAGTACCACCTCGATGAGAGGCCTCTTCCGTCTTCGCCCGCCCGAAGGAGGGCGGCCCCAGGTGCCAAGATGCCGCCCCTGCGCATGCGATTCAGCACAAGCGTCCGAAACCCCCGGTCGACAACTCCACTGGGTTCGCTGTCAACGACCCCGCTGACGGCTTCCGTAGTCGGTTCTAGCCCTTTGACCTTCTCCCGCAATTCGGAACCGTGGCGGAGCGCGGCATGCCAGAATGCCGCGACATCCCGGTCCAACTCAGCCATCAAGCAGTGGTCCACCAGCTTCTCTGCCACTGCAGTCAACGTCACGGTGGCCCCACCGCAGAATGGTTCCACCAGCAGCTTTGGCCGCGGGTCCATGTCGGTAAGCCACGCCCGCACATGCGGTATTAGCCATGTCTTGCCACCGGGGTATCGGAGAGGGCTCCTCTTTGGAACTGAGGACACATTGGCCGCGGGAATGGGCGAGGTCGGAACCGCCATGTGCCCCTAGCCCTTCTCGTGGCTGAATGCCCTAGCCATCCACTTCTCAGGATCCCCGTGACGCTTGATGACCGGCAAGTCAGGCACAATCGCACTGATTCGACACCGGTCAAAAAGCACCCCTGCATCTTGCGTATGCCGTCTCCACCTTGCCGGAGCCACAACGCTTGGCGTGAAAAACGCCTTCAGTGGCTTGGGGTGTGGTACCTCATTGAAATACCGTTCGCAAAATGTTTCAGGGTTGCAATCCTTCAATTTCTGTTCCCAATTAACACCCGACGCACAAGCACCGAACATTATCACCTTCCCTGGTCTACTATCTAGAGTTTTCCAGGCAATAACGTCAACGCTATCATCTTTTTCGTTGCCGGTCAGATCAGCTTCCTTCAGGCCAGCCCCTTCTGCCATTCTTTTGCTCAAAAACTTAATTGCGTCCTTGAAATGCGTGGGTACTCCCGTACGTGAGCGAGGCCAACCGAAGCGAATAGCTTCACCTCCGATATAGCTTTGTGCGGCAACCGCTGAGATCTCTTCAAAAACCCTTTCGGGAAAGTATCCCGGAACTTTCCTCTCTTCCCAGGATAGTACCGATAGAGCTACGCAAAATGCATACGTGGAAGTCCGTATGCGACTCACACCCCACCTTGCTTCAAGTGAACTACCGCGCAGATTGAAAGGGTAGCCACGACCCATTCTATTGCGTCTTGCCTCGAGCTCTGCGACGACTTGAGGAGTCAATTCCTCCATTGCGTTGCGATCTAAAAGTGCCCCTGCCCGAACAGCAGTGAACATATGACCTAGGCTGATCTGTCCGTCTTCGTTCGCCAGGGCGTTGAATTCAAGCCAATCCGCCATTGGTATCGCATCTTGGACATTTGTTGGGGGTGGACGCATGAAGTCGGCTGTCTATTGCAGCCTTAGGAGGCTGCCCTATCCGATTGCTCAGAAGACTGAGACGAGACATGAAAGTCGTTAATGCGCTGCCTGATGCCAGTAGCAAGCTTGAATATTTCATCAGAAAGCACGCGCATGTGCTCCTCTCCAGCGTACCCTAAGGTAATGAACTTGTTCGCATCAAGAAGGTCGGCCTTGGCGCTATCCAAGCTTTCCCTAAGAAGTTCCGCATCCCCGCGCGCGATCTCCAGCGCACGCTCAAGGGAGGCCCCCCCCCGGAGAGAGTGCAGTGCAACTTCACTCGCAACTACGCGTCGGAGGCGGGAAAGGTCGGGATTTTGCGACCTTACTTTTGGCTCGATGGCCTCAATCTTGTTACCGTATATCCAAAGTAAGAGTTCCTCTAGACGAGGGATGAACTTCTTTGGAACCGGGTTACGGCGAGCGAGGGTGGCATCAGTTAAGCCGAGAAATCTCCGGATATCGCGATAATCGGCGGCGGTGTAGAGATGCGAAAAGTAGAAGCGCTTCTCGTAATATCGATCTTCAGGGGAGAAGACTTTACTAGCCTGGGCCTGTCTGACTAGGCGGTAACCCAGGTACATCCGGGAAACTGTTGCAAATTGGTCGCCAATTCGGCGAGTTATTTCTTCAATAGGAACGTCGTATTGTTCATGGACATTGGCAACGTATTCTGCCTTTGCAAAGGGATCCCAGTCACGGGGACCATTCACATGTCGGAAGCCGAGGTAAGGCCAGAGCTGCTTTCGGTCTTTGAAGATCGAAACGGGCAGGCTTTGTAGTTCGCGGCGGCGGTCGGCGGATATCGTGGGGAGGTCTGTTGCCTTGTGCCTCCTGCGCTTCTTGTCGTCCAAGAGAAGTTGTACAGCGGCGAGCCGACGATTCCCCTCAACTACGGTGTATCGTTCCTCGTCTCGGCGTATCACTAGCAGGCGTTCAGTCGTGTAATAGCCGTTGGCTGCAATGGATAGGGCCACCTCGTCGAGGTTCATTTCGCGCGCCAAGATTTCGAGGATCTCAGGCTGTGTATGGATAGCGTAGGAGCTGAGGCGAGGATTATCTTCGTCGAGCAAGAGGTTGCCGACGCGCACGTCTGCGGGTTCCCCTTGAACGTCAGCGTAGTCTGGCTCGGCCGGGCCACTCACCATGCGGGCGATGATACCAAGTTGAACGCCTGCGCACGGGTCGACGGCGGCTACACCGCCCGCCAGGGGCGAGCAGCGCCCGCCCCGCCCCGCTAGACTGCCCCCGAATCCGCGAGGAGCGTTTTGCATGACCTCCACACCCGACATGGACACCACCGCCCCCAAGTTCCTGCGCGACAAGTACGCCATCATCGGCGTCGGCGAGACCACCTACACGCGCGGCTCCAACCTGACCACGCGCGCGCTCGGCACCTGGGCCGTGAAGAACGCGATGGAGGACGCGGGCATCCCCGCTTCCGAAGTCGACGGGATGATGTCGTACTCGAACAACGACTCCACGCCCTCGCCGATGATCGCGGGCGACCTCGGCATCCGCCTCAACTTCTATATGGACGTCTACGGCGGCGGCTCGAGCAGCGAGGCGCTCATCGGGCTCGCGATCGGCGCGATCGAGGCGGGGATGTGCAACACCGTGGTCGTGTTCCGCGCGATGAACGGCTACTCGCAGGTGCGCATCGGCGGCACGGGGGCGCGGGCGCGAGCGCCCGTCGGGGGCGATGCGCTGCATACAGCTCCCTACGGCTGGTTCAGCGCGGGCCAGAACTTCAGCCCGAGCTTCATGCGCCACATGTACGACTACGGCACGACGCCGGAGCAGGTGGCCATGGTCAAGGTCATCCACAGCGAGCACGCCTCGCAGAACCCCAAGGCCTACTACAAGCAGCGGGTGACGGTGGACGACGTGCTCAACAGCCGCATGATCGTGAAGCCGCTCCACCTGCTCGACTGCTGCGTCGAGACGGACAACGCCACGGCCGTCATCGTCACCCGCGCGGAGCGCGCCTACGACTACCGCAACACCCCCGCCCGCATCCTTGGCGTGGCCGGGCGCGTCTGCAAACCACGCATCGACATGCACTTCCAGCACGGCCCCATCTCGACCGTGGCGGGCTACTACATCAAGGACATCATCTTCCCGAACGCGGGCGTGGGGCCGGAGGACATCGACCTGACCGGCGCCTACGACGCCTTCACCTTCACCTCCATGCTCCAGCTCGAGGACTACGGCTTCTGCAAGAAGGGCGAGGGCGGCGACTACGTCAGCAGCGGCATCATGCGCCTCGGCAACGAGCGCCCCAACAACACCAGTGGCGGGCACCTCTGCGAGGGCTACACGCACGGCATGAACATGATCATCGAGAACGTGCGCCAGCTCCGCGGCGAGGTCGACGACTACTGCCCAGCGGACGACCAGGGAGGGAAGCAGCACACCTTCGATTACTCCGAAGGGGGCTGCCGCCAGGTGCCCGACGCGAATATCTCCATGAACCTGGGCTGGGCGATGCCGGGAACCGGCTCCTCGCTCGTGATGCGGAAGGGATAGGGCGATGCCTCAAGGCGAATACCGCGGCATGAACCTCACCGTTCTCGATGTCGACCACGAGAACACCGCCTACTTCGGCTACTGCGCCGAGCACGACTTCCACCTGCAGAAGTGCACGAATTGCGGGCTGCTGCGCTACCCGCCGGGGACGGCCTGCCCCTGGTGCCAGAACCGCGAGTTCGAGTGGACGCGCGTCGAGGGCAAGGGCACGGTGCACTCCTACGGCGAGGTGCACCAGGCGATCCAGCCCCAGTTCCGCGAGAAGGCGCCCTACATGATCCTGATCGTCGATCTGGACACGCAGAAGGGCGAGCCGAGTGAGCACGAGGCGCTGCGCGTGGCCGGCAATCTGGCCACCCCCGACGGCGACCTCGCGCCCCCCGAGCTGGTCCGGCAGGTCGGCATCGGCAGCCGCATGCGCATGGTCTTCGCGGACGTCGGCGAGGGCCTCTCGCTGCCGATGTGGACGCTCGACGAAGAGGCGGAGCAGCCAGAGTCGCCGTGGCGCTATCCGCAGCAGTACAACGGGGTCTAGCCCCCGTGCCAGTGTCTGGAGCGGCAGCGCCATAAGGAGGAAGCGCGGCATGACCACGAAGACGGCAACCGGGCAGGCCCAGAAGAAATGTTGAGCGCCAACGACAATGAGCTGCTGACCCGCACCGGTCCGGGAACCCCCATGGGCGACCTCCTCCGGCGCTTCTGGGCGCCGGTGCTCATCGCCACGGAGCTGCCCGAGCCGGATTGCCCGCCGGTGCGCGTGGCCGCCCTCGGTGAGGAGCTCGTCGCCTTCCGCGACACGAGCGGCGCGGTCGGGCTGATCGAAGGTCGCTGCCCCCACCGGCAGGCCGAACTCTTCTGGGGTCGTAACGAGGAATGCGGCCTGCGCTGCGTCTACCACGGCTGGAAATTCGACGTGAGCGGCGCCTGCCTCGACATGCCCTCGGAGCCGCCCGAGTCGCAGTTCAGGGACAAGGTCGGGGTGACGGCCTACCCCACACGCGAATGGGGCGGTTACATCTGGGCCTACATGGGACCGCCCGATCTGCCCCAGCCCGAGCTGCCCGACTTCGAGTGGGCGCACGTCCCCGAGAGCCACCGCTACGTCTCGAAGAAGCTGCAGCAGTGCAACTGGGCGCAGTCGGTCGAGGGCGCGATCGACACCGCCCACTTCTCCTTCCTGCACATGCTCGTCGACCTGCCCGACGACGCCCCCAAAGCCCTGCGCTACATGAAGGCCGACGGCTCGCCCAAGTTCACGTTGCGTCCCACGGAGGCGGGTTTCGTCATCGGCGGCGCGCGCTTCGCGGAGGAAGACAGCTTCTACTGGCGCATCACGCAGTTCCTCGCGCCCAACCACAGCCTCGCCCCCGGGGCTGAGCGCGGCCAGAACATCAACGGCCAGACCTGGGTCCCGATCGACGACGAGAGCTGCTGGATCTACACCTACACCTGGAACCCCGACCGCCCCATCACCGAGGAGGAGCTGGCCATCATCAAGGGCGGCAAGGCCAGCATTCACTCCATCGTCGATGAGCAGTACCGCCCCATCCGCAACCGCGCCAACGACTACCTGATCGACCGCCAGGCCCAGCGAACAACCAGCTACACGGGCGTGCAGGGCATCTCCGAGCAGGACGCCTGCGTCCAGGACAGCCAGGGGCCCATTTACGACCGCACGAAGGAGCACCTCGGGACCACGGATGTGGCCATCATCGAGTTCCGCCGCATGATGCTGGGTATGGCCCGCAACCTGCTCGAAGGGCAGGAGCCCGCTGCCGCCCGCAACGGTCGCGCCTACTGGGTGCGCTCCGGCGCCGAGGTCGCCCCCCGCACCACCACCTTCGACGAGGTCGCGGCCGACCGCACCACCGCAGGGGAGCTGGGCGGCTAGTTCCCGGAGCCCGGCGTCGCGACCACGAGGTCGAGGCCCGACACCGACTCCTCCAATCCAGCAACGGCAAGAGAGCCGCTGTACAGCAGCCTTTCGCCCTCTCGCACAGACACCTCGACCAGGTAGTCGCTTTCCTCGTGGATGTTCGCTTCGTGATAGGTCAGCTTGAACTCCAGCGGGAGTGCGATCTCGTCGTCAAGCTCCTTGCGAACGACGACGATCCGAAGGGGCGTCGACTCAGGAGGGAGTTCAAGCAGGACCACGTCCACCACGGCTCCTTCAGGCAAGGCCAACTCTCCACCCTCGTATGACACGGTGCCCGACACGGAGCGCTCCCCGATCCCGAAGGTCGTGTTCACGACGTTGGCGAGGCCGAGCAGGATGCCGGGCAGGACAAGCACGACCACAACCGCGCCAACAACGATCCAGACGACCTTCAAGGCTGCACCTCACCGGCCAGCGTAGCCGAGGGTGGAGGCTGGGCGCCTAGTTCGCCAGCGGGGCGACCGCCACGTCGATGCCCGAGACCGCCCCGTCTAGCTCAACGAAGTAGTCGCTGGCGGCAGCGTAGAGCAGTTGGCCGTCGTGTCGGACTGCCACCCAGAGCTCGTGCCTGGCGCCGGGCGTCAGGCGGTCTGAGTCGTAAGCGACCCGGAACGCGACCGGCAGCGCATCAGCGCCCTCGATGGCTTGGCGCCCCAGCACCTTCGCCAGTGCGTCCTCCGCCGACACGTCTACCAGCACCACCTCGACACACGCCCCCATGGGGAGCTCAACATCCCCGTCCATGTACCGAACCGTGCCCGAGACCGTGTCAACTCCGCCGTCCGACAGGGCCAGCGTGAGGAGGATGGCGGGGACCGTCATCAAGACCAGGGCCGCGCCAGAAAAAAGACCTGCAAGCTTCCACATCGCTCTCCTCCCGATCCACCGTACTAGCTCGCAATAGGGAGTTGTGACGGTGGTGGGGAGAGGGGCGTAGGCGCGCTCACAACCGCCTAACCGGCCCTTTACCGGTCTCCTGGAAGCGGCTTTCGGAGCGGTGTTCTTAGCTGTCCCGGGCGGTCTTGAGGTCGGCGCGCGCGGCGACGCGCATGCCCCCCTGATCGCTGCTGATGGTCACGAGCTGGAAGCCCGTGGCAGCGTGCTTGGCCGCGAGCTGGGCGTTGGCGTGGATGCCCGCGACCACGCCGTGTTCCTTGCAGGCGGCGGCTATCCGCTGACGCGCTTCCTCGAAGCGTCCCTCGTTCGCCATTGCCGGCTGCTGCCCGAGCGTGATGCTCAGGTCGGCTGGGCCGACATACACGGCGTCGATGCCGGGCACGGAGAGGATGTCGTCGAGGTTGTCGAGCGCCTGCTCGGTTTCGATCATGGGGATGCAGGCGACCTCGGTGTTGGCGTGGGCGAAGTAGTCGGCGCCCGCGTACATCGTCGCGCGCAGGGGACCGAAGCTGCGATGGCCATCAGGGTAGTAGCGGCAGGCCGCGACCGCCGCCTGCGCCTCCTCGACGCTGTTCACCATCGGGATGATCACGCCCATCGCGCCCGCGTCGAGCATCTTCATGATGATGCCGGGCTCGTTCCAGGGGACGCGCGCGAACGGCACCGTCTCCGTGGTGCTGATCGCCTGCAGCATCGTCATTGCCGTCTGGTAGTCGATGCCGCCGTGCTGCATATCGATGCAGACGTAGTCGAAGTCCTCGGTCGCCATGATCTCGGCGCTGAGGGAGCTGGGCAGCGAGAGCCAGCCGCCATAGGCGACCTCGCCCGCGCGCCAGCGCGCCTTCACCGTGTTCTCACGCATCGCTCGCTCCTTCAATCCGGGGAGGTACGGCATTCACCCCTCGCGGCGATAACCGTGCGGAGGGGTGAATTGGCGCCGACCCAGAAATTACTGGTTGGTCATGATGATGGTGCCGGAGGCCATGAACATGCCGCCCACGCCGTGGCAGACGCTGATCTTGGCATCGGGCACCTGGGCGGCAGCGATCCCCCGCATCTGGCGCACGCTCTCCTGGAGGGCGTACATGCCGTACATGCCGGAGTGCATGTAGCTCAGCCCGCCCCCGTTCGTATTCACGGGGAGGGAGCCGCCGGGGGCGGTGTTGCGCGCCTCGATGAAGGCGCCCGCCTCGCCCCGACCGACGAACCCGAGGTCCTCGAGACCGTAGATGGGCAGGTGCGCGAAGGCGTCGTAGATCATCACGTGGTCGACGTCGTCTTGGCTGATGCCGGCCTCCTCGAACGCCGTGCTTCCGGCAACCTTGAAGGCGCGCGAGGTGGTCATGTCTTCCATCTGGCTGATCATCGGCGTCTCGACGCTCTCGCCGGTGCCGAGGAGGTAGACGGGCTTTGTGGGGAAGTCCCGCGCCCGCTCCTTCGAGACGAGGATGAGCGCCCCGCCACCGTCGGTCACGAGGCAGCACTGCAGCAGGCGGAAGGGGTAGGCGATCATGCGCGAGTTGAGCACGTCGTCGACCGTGATCGGATCCTTGTAGGTCGAGCGCGGGTTGAGCGCCGCCCACTCGCGCTGGACGACCGAGACGGAGGCGAGCTGCTCGTGCGTCAGCCCCGTCTCTTTCATGAAGCGGAGCACGCCCATGGTGAACATGGAGGGCGGCCCGCTGAGGCCGTAGGGCGCCTCGAACTGGCCGGAGAGCGACGCGGGCGCGGCGCCGAAGCCGCCCCGGCCGACGCGCGAGCGGCCGCTCTCGCCGTGCGTGACGAGCGCGACATCGCAGAGCCCCTCGTTGATGGCGGCGGCGGCGTGGCGCACGTGCAGCATGAACGAGCAGCCGCCGACGGATGTGCCGTCGACCCACGTGGGGGTAATGCCGAGGTAGTGGGCGATGCCGGCGGGCGCTTCGCCCGCGGTGGCCACGCCGTCGATGTCACTGGGACTGATGCCACAGTCCTCCATGGCGTTGAGGGCGGCGTCAGCGTGAAGCTGGATCTGGGAGAGGCCGGGGATGCGGCCGAGCTCGGTGGTCTCGGCGGCACCAACGATGGCTACGGAACGGGACTCCATGGCTATCCTCCCACCGGCCGGAATTTCGGCAAGGAAATCTCGTCGGTCACGGGTGTGAAGGCGACTTCGACGGGCATGTCGAGCACGAGCGCTTCGGGCGTCTGTTCACAGTCGACGATATTGGTCATCATGCGCGGCCCCTCATCGAGCTCGACGATCGCGATCGCGTGGGGGTCGGGACCGAATCCTGGTGGGGGGCGGTGGTTGATCACGTAGCTGTAGAGCTTGGCCCGGCCGCTCGCCGTGAAGCTCGAGACCGAGCGGGAGGCGCAGGCGGGGCAGAACGGGCGCGGCGGAAAGATGACGTTCTTGCAGGTGTCGCAGCGCTGGAGCCGCAGCTCGCCTCGCTTCGCGCCATCCCAGAAGTCCTGTGTTTCCGGTGTGGGCACGGGGACTGGCCCCTGGTAGTCGGCCATGAATGGTCCACCTCTGGCGTGATTTGGCGCGCAGGGCGCGCACGTCAGCGCATCCTACGAGCTTCACCGCGAACGTGGGAGCAGAGGCGAGGCGAGGGGCTCAGGCCGGGGCGGAAGCGGGGCTACCGGAGGGCGCGCCTCTTTCGTCTGGAGCGGTCCTCCTCCTTGACGAAGTCAATCTCTCCCAGGGAGGGGACGCGGAACGAGAACGATGTCTTGCCGTCCCAATTGCTGACGGCGAAGTCGCCCTTGGTGATGACGTCCATCCCTATCAGGACGTCAGCGTCTCCGAAGCTCCCTCGGGCGACGGGTATGCCCATGACGACGACCTGGTTGGGAAGGCGTAGGTTGCGCTGCAGGCTCCGGCTCATCGCTCTGGTTGTCCCACGCCATGGATACGAAGCAAGCACTTCATAATTCCAGCATGATGCCGGAGGCCTTGGCCGTGAAATTATTGGCCACTACTCGGCGGGCAAGGTCACTCTGGAGCGGAAGGAAGCTGTATAGGCCTCGCTGCCTTCGCTGACGAGTTGCAGAAGGAAAGTGCCGACCTCATGGTCTTTGGAGGTAGCCTTCAGGGCTGTCAGGTGGTCGTCGTAGACCCCAAGGACCTTCTCGCCCTTTATCGCTACCACCTTGGCGTTGTACTTCTCGACGAAATCGGCCTGGTTCCTTAGATAGTAGTGAAAAGCATCCTCGATGCCGCGGCTGCCAGCGATCTTGGTCTCTGGCATCTTCCCACCTCGCCTGAGGGCAGGCGCTGACGCTTCTATCATGGAACACCGGGAGGCGTCGCGGTAGTCCCGAAAGGGCTAAAGCGCTTGAGCTGATTGCTGTCAATCCCGGGTCACGGCGTCCTCGCCGGCGCTCACCCAGACGCGGTTCGCCACCTGCGTGCCCATCACGATCTCGCGGTCCTCGATCGTGATCGTGACCGTCCCGCGGTACGGTTCCGAGGACTTCAGTCTGACCACCTGGCCAGGGCGGATGCCCTCCGCATCGAAGAACTGGAGGAGCTGCTCGTCCTCCTCAAAGACGCGGTCGATCTCCACCGTCTCCCCCTCGGGCACGTCCGTCAGCGTGGTCATGGAGAGGGCGGGCTCGTTCGCAAGTCCGGGGATGGGGTAGCCGAAGGGGCTTCGGTCCGGGTTCCCCAGCGTCTCGACCAGGTGCGGCTCCGTGATGTCGGAGATGCCGTGCTCCAGCAGGTGGGCCTCTTCGTAGGCGCGCCACCAGGGCACGTTCAGCACGCTCGTCAGCAGGCACTCCGCCAGGCGGTGGCGGCGCACCATGCGTTCCGCGCGCCGCAGCCCCTCGGGCGTGAGCTCGATCATCTTGCGCCGGTCGATGGCGACGAGACTGTCGCGCTGCAGGCGTTTCAGCATTCCCGCCACCGAAGGCGGCGTCACACCGAGCCGGTCGGCCAGGCGCACGGCGATCACGCTCTCGCCCTCATCGTGGTGGAGGCGGTAGATCGCGCTCAGGTAATCGTCGCTGGCGACGTTGACGACCTGCTTCGGCATCACCCCGATCGTGCCACGCGGCGCGGCTCGTGTCTTGACCGATGGCCCCTTCTATTCGCGCACTGGCAGCCGTAGACTCGAAGGAGCGTCTCTCGCCGCGAGGGAGGAACTCATGAGCGCAGCGCCAACGACCCCCGAACTCGACCTTTCCTGGCTGGATCTCTACGACGATCCCACGTCAGCCGAGCCCACCAAGAAGGGGCTCACGCTCGACGCGATCGACATTGGGGCGTACGCCTCGACCGAGGGCGCCCCGCGCGACATGACGCCCCGCCTGCGCGGCGCCGCCCCCCGCGAGAACGCCCACCGCATGGGCCTGACGTACCAGACCAAGGCCGATGTCTGGGCCGACCAGTGCCGCTCCCTCTACGAAGAGGCGATCCAGCGCCAGTGGTCCTCCGCGCGCGACATCCCCTGGGACACCCTCCGGGAGCTCCCCGACGAGAAGGAACGCGCCATGTGCCAGGTCGCGACCATGCTCGCCGAGGTCGAGTTCATCGCCGGCGATGTTCCCGGCCAGTGGCTTCCCGCCATCGGCGGCGACGAGTTCGAGGTCGGGCTCTTCCTGATGACCCAGATCATGGACGAGGCGCGCCACACCGACGTGTTCCGCAAGCGCGCGCTCGCGAACGGCGGCGGCCTCCTCCAGCAGGGCGCCGGCCTCGGCCTGCGCAACCTCATCGAGGCCCAGGACTTCACCGAGATGTCCGTCCTCATGCACGTGCAGGCCGAGGGCTTCGTGCAGTCCATGTTCCGCATGGGTGAACTCATCGGGCCGACGCAGGCCGACAAGCGCATCTTCCGCATGGCCGCCCAGGACGAGTCGCGCCACCTCGCCTTCGGCGTGATGCATCTGAAGCACGTCCTCTCCGAGACGCCTGAGCGCCGCGAGGAGATCCACCACTACCTCGATAAGGCCGAGGAGACCTCGGCGGGCGGCGGTAGTGGTGATGTCACCTTCCCGCCCGTATTCGAGTCGCTCTGCATCCTCCTCGGAGGCGGCAAGGAGCACTTCGACGAGGGCGTCGCCAAGTTCCTGCTCCTGCGCCGGCGGCAGATCAAGGAGTACCTCCACCGCCTGGATGTCGCGGGTCTCGGCGACCGCCGCGAGCGCCTGGGCCCCGCCCTCGCGCAGTACGCCAACTAGCCCATGGCCGAAGACGGCGAGGCCACCGCAAGCCCGATCACCGAGAAAATGCGCGCTGCCGCGCAAGCCCTCGGCTGGGACGAGGGACTGCTTGATCGCGCACTCGCGTACGGCTACGGCGTGCGCACGCTCGTGGGAGCGCTCGGCGCCAAGCTGACGTCCGAGCAGGCCTCGGGCTTCCTCGACCACGAGCCGTTGAAGCCCAGCCTCGCCTGGATGGATGCGCCCACCGAGTGGGGCGTGCGCGCCGTTCAGGCCGACCGGGAAATGGGACTGACCGTGGGCGACATCATGATCGGCTCCTACGGCGAGATCCCCGACATCTGGACCGACCGCACCGAGATCGCGCGCGGCTCGAACCCGCAGCTCGGCCAGGAGGACATGGGGTACACCATCTTCGAGAAGGCGGTCGTCTGGGCGCCCTCCGTGGCCGACCTCTACGAGCGCGCCATCCGCGACCGCTGGGCGGCCTCCACCGACCTCGGCTGGCGCAGCCTCGAAGCCCTTCCCGACGACATAGAGCACGCCATCTGCCAGGTGATGACCGAGCACAGCGAACGCGCCTACGCCGAGGCGACCGTGCTCGGCCGCTGGCTGCCCGAGATCAGCTACGGCTTCGTGGAGATGAAGCTCTTCATGAGCAGCGTCATCTACGACCTCGCCCGCCACGCCGAGGCGTTCCGCAAGCGGGCGCTGGCGAACGGCGGCGGGCTCGGCCTGCAGTCGCCCACGGACCTGATCCGCGGAGCCGGCGAGGCCCGCAGCTACCCCGAGCTGATGGCCTACCTGTTCGTACAGGACAGCGCCCTGCTCACCTTCTTCCGCCACGCCGGCGACCTCGCCCAGAACCAGCTCGAACGCGACCTCTACGCCCTCGTCGCCAGCGACCGCGAGCGGCTGCAGCAGTACCAGGTGGAGCGGCTGCAGTCGTACCTGGAGGCGCTGCCCGACCGGCGCGAAGAGCAGCAGCGCTACCTGCGCAAGGCCGAGGTGCGTCTGGGACGCGAGTGGGACGATCCCGCCGTGCGCGAACCGCTGGTTCTGCTGCTGGGTGGCGGCCGCGACAACGTCGCCGCGGGCGAGGCCGCGGTCCATGCCCTGCGCCGCCGTCAGGTGGAGGACTACCTCGCGCACCTGCAGAGCGCCGGCTTCGAGCGCAGCCACCTCCACTCCAGCCTCGCCGCCTACCTCGAAGCGCCCGAGCCCGCCCCGGCCTAGCCCTCCACTAGTGGCTCGACCGCGGCGCGGGCTACCTGTGCGTTCGTGCCGATCGCGAAGATCACGTCGCGGCCGACCGGCTCGACAAGGGCTGTGACCCTACCGTCCTCTTGCGTGGCGAGCGTCACGACGCCGTCATCCACAATTTCCGCCCCCTTGGTCGCCACGGCGCGATGCACCTCCGCGAACTCGCGCGCCTCCTCCTCGCTCACGAACCGGACCACGGCGACCAGCACCCTCCCCTCCTTGATGTCCTCGTACAGGAGGTAGCTATCCCCTGCCCAGCCCGCCGCGGCATCGACAGCCGTCCGGCTCCCGGGGGCGCGCAGCCAGCCCGAGTAGTACGGAGCGTCTCCGAGCAGGTAGTTGAGGAGGTGAAATTCACCCAGGGAGCCCCATGACTTCGCGCGCCAGTTAGTCCCGAGGCTCTCCGCAATGTGCGTCAGTGGCAGGACGGAACCGAAGAGACGCTCCGGCTCCCAGCCGGTACCGAGCAGCTCCGGGTGGAGGATGAGGGTCGTCGCCGGGGGCGGTTCCGTGAGGAACGCGTTGAGCGCCTCGACACCCTCCTGCGCGATAACCTCCTCCACCCAATCCGCACCGGTCGTGTAGGGGAAGTAGATCGCGCGAATGATCGGCGGGGGGATGTCGCCCAGCTGGCGCGCAGCGCCCAGGAAGTACCGTCCGCCACCGCCCGGGTCGATGAGGACGCGGAGAGCGTGCCGGTCGGTGTGCACGACCGCGTCCCCTTCTACGACAGCGGTGAAGGCCAGGTCGGCATCAAGGTTGTCCTTGGTGCGGAAGAATGTCGTGCCGAGGTCGAAGTGGTAGTCCTGAAGGGCGTGCAGAAGCTCGTGCACGAGCGTTTGCTGCTCACCCCGGTTGAGGTCCTCCAACCCGACCCCCTCCTGTTCGGTGACGACCCAGAGCGTCTTCTCGCTGGACAAGTAGAACCCCAGCACGAGGTCCAGGAACGAATCCATGACGTCCCGGAGTGTTTGGTCCTTCTCCAGGTATCCGAGCAAGCGGTAGACGTCCGTCGTCTTGTCGAGCCAATCCAGGTCCCCCTCCGTGTACCGCCCCGTGTACACCTCGTGCACGTCGGGGCGCGCAACAGTGAGCGCGCGCAGGTTGGGGGGCGGCTCAAGGCCCCGCAGCTCCGCGACCTCGTCGAGGAGATCGCGGATGGCATCGGGCAGCGGGCCCCCCTCTTCAGGAGCCGCCGCGGCTGCGGGCGGGGGCGTTGCGGTGGAGGGTGGCGTGGGCGTCTTGGTTGGGGTGGGCGAACCAGTTTGACCCGGTGCCTCAGCAGCCGCGGCGGAAGGCGTCGGCGTTGCGGTGCCGGAGGGGGTCGGCGTGACCGCCGTGGGGGCTGGAGTCGAGGGTGCGGCCCGAGGCGTCGCGGTGGTTCCGTCGCCCTCACCACCACCACACGCCGCCAGCGCCAGCGCCAGCGCCAGCGCCAGCGGAAGCAGTAAGAGCAGCGCCAGGACTCTGAGAGAGCAGGTCACTCTACCGCCCATTCTTGCAGGGTACGCACCGATAGGGCAGAGACGGAGCAGCCCCTCGCCGGTGCACGAAACCTCCTCAGAACTCAGCGCGAGGGATGGCCGGCTGGTTGGCGACCGACCGCCTCCGCGACCCGCTCGGTAAGCCAGGCGTTGAGGCTCTTGCCCTCAGTCTGGGCCGAGACCGTGGCCGCGCGATGCAGGTCGGGAGACATCCGCAGGGCTACGTTCCCGGAGAAGGGCTTGTCAGGCGCGACTCCCTCCTCCTCGCAGAAGGCCAGGTACTCGTCGACCGCGCCGGCGAAGGCCTCGCGCAACTCCTCGACGGACTGGCCCTCGAAGCTGATGACCGAGGTCGTCCCGATGACCGCGCCGTGGAAGATGTCCAACTCGTCATCGAAAGTCACTGTGGCTCTGTATCCGCGATAGTCCATGGCGCCTCTACGCCCAGAGGAGACCTCCGGGAACCGGTCGCCGGAAGATCGCCTCCAACCTCCTGCGGTGCTGCTGTCTCACCAGGAAATGCTAGCAAAAAATGCTAGCGCCGGCCCTCCAGCAGCGGTTCAAGCGCCGCCCGCGCCACCTCCGCGCTGGTGCCGATCGCAAAGAACACCGTCCGCCCCCCCGGATCAAACCGGCCAACGACGAACTCATCGTCCCGTGTGACGAGCATGTAGGGGCCCTCGACGACGCTCGCGCCCCGTGCGAGGGCGGATCGGTGGGCGGCGTCGAACTGCCGCGCGTCGACCGATGTGTCGAACCGCACGACCACGACCAGCACAAGCTCCTCGCCGTTCTCGAACAGCCGGTACGCGTCGCCCTGCCAGCCCTCCCCGGCAGCCAGCGTCTGGGGGTGGCTGCCGTCAGCCCAGGGGTAGCCGATCGTGTCTCCGAGCAGGTAGTTCACGAGGTGGAACTCCCCGAGGACCCCCGATTCCACCTCCGTCCAGCCGGGACCGAGGCTCCCGCCGATGGCCGGGGCAGGGAGCAGATGGCCGACGGATTCCGGAAGCCAGTCCGTTCCAAGCAGATGCGGGTGCAGGATATGCGCCGTCGAGGGCGGGGGAATGGCATAGAGGGCATTGAGCGCCTCCGGTCCCTCGCGAAAGGCCAGGTCCCTCATGGCGATGGCCCCGCTGAGGTACGGGAACGAGATCACCCGCAGGATCTGGGGGTCGATCTGCTCCTGGTTCAGGTTCGCGAGCAGGAGCACGGGCCCGCCCAGACCCCCGGCGGGGCGCAGGGAGACGTGGCCTTGCCACAGGCTCGTCGTGAGCATGGCGTCGCCCTCAACCACGCTCCTCCACGCCAGTCCCCCGTCATGCGTGGGCGCAATGCGCCTGCCCCCCTCCAGCAGGTCGAAGTGGTAGTCCTGGATGGCATGGGCCATCTCGTGCGCGAGCGTGGAGCGTTCGTCCTTGCTCAGCGAGTCGGGATCGACCGAGTCCTTGTCGGTCACGACCCAGAGCGTCTTGTCCCTGTACGAGTAGAACCCGGCGATGAGCTCCGCCGTAGACAAGGTGACGTCCCAGAGGTTCTCCCCCGGCTCGATGTAGCCGAGCAACTGATACAGCGCCCCGCCTTCCTGAAGGGTCTCGCGGTCCTCATCGGCGACACGGCCCGTGTACATGTCGACCATGTCTTCGGGAGCGACGGCTTCCATGCGAAGGTTGGTCGGCGCCTCCAGCCCCCGCGCTGCCGCCACCTCCTCGAGCATCTCCCGAATCGGGCCGGAGAGCGGTGGTGGATCACCGGAGGGCTCGCCGCCACCGCACGCCACGATCGCCAGGACCAGTGGCAGGAGCAGGGCGAGGGTGCGGGGAGCAGTGAGCACGGTGCGATCCATTCTGACTGGTCGGCCACCCCGTCGCAGCGCTGAGGAGCCCCCCGCGCTGGTGGATGCAGCGGCGCCCCGCCTAGCCCTTGAGCAGCGGTTCAAGGGCGGCGAGCGCGACTTCCGCGCTCGTACCGATGACGAAGACCACTTCGCGTCCCGCTGGCTCTACGAGGACGATGACGGTCCCGTTCTCCTGCGTCGCGAGCGTCAGCTCGCCTCTCTGAACGACCCTCGCCCCGGCCGTCGCGGCAGCGCGGTGCGCCTCGGCGAACTCGCGCGCGTCCTCCGGGACGGCGAACCGCACGCGGACGGCCATCACCGTCGCCTGGCCCTTTCCGAACAGGTAGTAGCGATCCCCTGCCCAGCCCTCCGCCGCCTCGACGGCCGTCTGGTTCGCGGGAGCGCGCAGCCAGCCCGGGGAGAAGGGAGCGTCCCCGAGCAGGTAGTTCAGGAGATGGAACTCCCCTATCGAACCCGTCAGCCTCAGATCCCACCCGGGCCCGAGGCTCTCCCCGATCTGCTCTCGCAGGAGAAGAGAGTCCGGGATCCGCTCCGGCTCCCAGCCGGTGTCCAACAGCTCGGGGTGCAGGATGAGCGTCGTCGCCGGTGGCGGTTCCGTGAGGTAGCCGTTCAGCGCCTCCACCCCCTGCTCCCTGAGAACCCGCAGCATGGCGTCGGCGCCCGCCGTGTAGGGGAAATAGAGCTCGCGAATGATCGGCGGGGGAATGTCGGGGAGCTGATGCAGGACTCCCACGAGGAAGAGCCCTCCCCCAGCCGGCGCCACGAGGTATTGGCGCGTGTACCGGTCCGTGTGCTCCACGGCGTCGCCCTCCACGACAGCGATGAAGGCCAGTTCAGCATCGAGGTTGTCCTCCACGCGGGCGAACGTGGCATCGAGGTCGAAGTGGTAGTCCTGGAGTGCGTGCAGGATCTCGTGCGCGAGCGTGTGCCGCTCACCGCGGTCGAGGTCCCCCAGTCCGACGCCCTCCCGCTCGGTGACGACCCAGAGGGTCTTGTGGTCAGGTGAGTAGAAACCGAGCACGGCGTCCAGGAACGACAGGGTGATGTCCCAGAGGTGCTCGTCTTCATCCAGGTAGCCGAGCAGGCGGTAGAGCTTCGTCGTCTCGTCGATCCGGACTCGCTCCTCTGCCGTGAACAGGGCGATGTAGGTGTCCCGGACATCGCGACGGGCGATGGTCAGGGCGCGCAGGGTGGGTGGCGCCTCAAGCCCGCGAACGTCCGCAACGTCCGCAAGGATCTCGCGGATCTGGTCGGGAAGCGGCGGCTCCTCCTCGGGAGTTGCGGCGGCGGCGGGCGAAGCTGTGGCCATGGCTGCGGGCGAGGCTGTGGCCGTGGCTGCGGGGGAGGCTGTGGCCGTGGCTGCGGGGGAGGCTGTGGCCGTGGCTGCGGGGGAGGCTGTGGCCGTGGCTGCGGGGGAGGCTGTGGCCGTGGCTGCGGGCGAGGCTGTGGCCGTGGCTGCGGGCGAGGCTGTGGCCGTGGCTGCGGGGGAGGGGGAGGGTGTGGGTGTGGCCGTTTCGGTGGCGACGGGCGGCGGCGTGGGGGCAGGGGAAGGGGTGGCGGTGGCAGGGGTCGAAGCCGGGGTGGCGGGCAGGGCTGTCGGGGTCGGCGCCGCCGTCCCGTCGCCGCCACAGGCCGCGACCCAGAACGCCAGCAGAAGCGTCAGACACAAAGCTGCGACGGTGCGGGTCATGGGTGCGCCCTTTCTTGCTCGGTGCGCCGCGGCTGCGATAGTCTGAAGGCGGAGGCGCATTCGTCTAGCGGCCTAGGACACCGCCCTCTCAAGGCGGAGACCAGGGGTTCGAATCCCCTATGCGCTACCAGTTCCCGGCCAACACGTACTGTACTGCGAACTCTTGCCGCGCCTGGAAGGCCGTCGCGAGCGGGTCGGGTGATGTAAATCCGGGGGATCGGGTGCTAGCGTGGCCGAGTGACAGGGAGAGGCCGAGGCCGCCCACCCCACCCGAGCCTGCTGACGCCCGGCGAGCAGCGCGTGCTGGAGGAGCTGCGGCGAGGTGGCACGAACGCCGAGATCGCGGTGCGCCTCGGCCTCAGCCCGGAGACGGTCAAGACACACATCTCGAACATGCTCGGGAAGCTGGGTCTCGACGACCGCCATCAGCTTGCTGCCTGGCGTCCCGAGCGCGATCGACGGCGCTTGCTGGGGACCCTTGCGATCCCAGTGTCCTTCGCTTCTCTCGGCCGGTCGCTCCTGTGGATGGGGGTGGCGCTCGGCGGCGTGGCCATCGTGGCTGTCGTGGCGATAGTGCTCCTCGTCGTTGTCGGGGGTGGTGATTCGGCGGAGAACCCCGACCTTGCGCCAGCCGGGCCTCCAATGATGTTCGGGGATGGAACGTACCGCATCGGTGACGACATCCCACCAGGGCTCTACCGTGCGGCAGCGCCCTCGGACGATTGCGAGTGGCGAAGGCTGCGCACCCCCGAGGCAGCTACGGCCGACATAGCCGACGACGATGTCATTGGCTTTGGGGAGGGGAGCACCCTTCCCTTCGCTCAAATCGCCCCAACGGACGTCTTCTTCATGACCCAGGGTTGCGGCACCTGGGTTACGGCCACACCGCGGATCAAGCCCGGTGAGCCCTTCGGCGACGGTGTCTGGCTCGTGGGACCGGAAGTGGCGCCGGGCCGCTATCGCGCCGCGCCGGACGCCCAAGGGGGCTGCGCCTGGGTGAGGCTACAGGGTTTCACGGGGGAACTCATTAAGGGCGAGGACTCGCACTTCTTCAAGGACGTGACCAACATCGGGTACACCCACATTGTCGACATCGCCGACGGCGACGCCGGTTTCATCAGCGAGGGGTGTGGCGAGTGGACCGCGGATCTCACACCCCGCATCACACCTGGGCAGGCCTTCGCTGAAGGCACGTTCCTGGTCGGAGCCGAGATCCTGCCCGGGCACTACCGGGCCTCCTCCACCACTGAGGAGTGTCAATGGCAGCGACTGAGTGGGTTCACAGGTGATCTCTGGGCAGGTGGGTTCGCCGCACTGGGGGCGAGCCCCACGCAGGATGACTACTCCTCCCTTGCGGGGCTCATAGGAACTGGCGACTCCGCCGTGGTCGAAATCGAGGAGTCAGATGTCGGCTTTGCCAGCTGGGGTTGCGGCACGTGGTCGCTGGCGGGTGCAAGTGGGCAGGCAGTAGCTGGGTCATTTGCCGCCGGCACGCATGTCGTTGGGTCTGACATCGCTCCCGGGCGTTACCGCGCGCGGGATCCGGGTGAGTGTTCGTGGGCGCGACTGGGCGGGTTCAGCGGAACTCCTGATCAGCGCCTCGCCATGGGAGGGGGAGAGTGGCATAGCTTCAACGACTCCCCCGAAGTGGCTCCCCTCACGATTGTCGACATCGCGCCATCGGACGCGGGGTTCTCAAGCGAGGGCTGTGGCACCTGGTCCACGAACCTTGCGCCGATCGCCAGTCAGAAGTTCGGTGATGGTACCTACCTTGTGGGGCCTGAACTCTCCCCTGGTCGCTATCAGGCCTCACAGTGGGATTGGTGCCACTGGATTCGACTAGGTGGTTTCAGTGGTACCGCTGACGACCTGCTTGAGAGCAGGCGCTCCAGCTTCCCGGAGGACGAGACGCCTCCCGTAGTTGACATCCTGCCGTCCGACATTGGCTTCTTCAGCGACCGCTGTGGAGTCTGGCGGCTTCTCAACGCCCTTGGCGGCAGTGCGGCAGCTGGCCCGGATGCTCCTCCTCCTGTGCGGCCTCGGCCCCCAGCCGCTTTCTACCACTCGTTCCGTGGCGGCAGAACTTTCGACGTGGGGCCCTATGCGGGCGCCGTGGATGCCGGCCTCTACAGAGCCTTCCCCTACTCAACGGAATGCTCATGGGAGGTGCGCCGAGGCGAGCAACGCTTCGGCAATAGCGGTTTCGCCGCAGCGATCGTCGAGATCCTGCATGGGGATGATGAGTTCAGCAGCAACGGCTGCGGCGGGTGGACCAACTCTCTGATTCAGAGAGTGTGGCCGGGCGAACCCTTTGAGGATGGCACGTACTTCGTCGGCTGGGAAGTCGCCCCGGGGCGATACCGCGCATCGGAGCCCGACTCGTGCTCCTGGGTGCGCCTGCCCTCGTTCCGTGGATTCCCCGCCGGGGCCGAGTCGCTGGCGGAGCGCGGTGGCTTCGTCGAAATCGCAGACACCGATGCGGTCTTCGCCAGCCAGGGCTGCGGAACATGGACTCCCATGGAATAGGTAGGCTCCCCCGGCGGCGTCGCGCCAGGCAGGGCCCTGCCTGCGAAGCACCCCACTGCCACTTCGTAGCAGTTCCTAAGCCCCACTGTTTCCACGGCCGATTGTGCTGGGGCTGCACCCCTACATCGCAAACACCCAGCGGAACGTTCGCAGTACGGTACGCGTTGGCCTACCAAGCTATACAAAATCGAGAACCTTCGTCCTGGTGTTTCAATTGGCGCTGTGAGGCGGGCTACCCTAGGAACAGGAGGTGGCCTCGCTTCCCTCTGCGTGCAGTCGGTTAATCCCCTGTCACGCCTTGCTGTGCCGGGCTCAGGCATCGGCCTGCCTTCCGATGAGCGATCCTGGCTTCGCACATTCGCATGTCGCCATTGGCTCCCCCAGTCGAGCGTCCGCCGACCTCGCCAAGCTCAGCGCTAACCTCTCCGCGGCCCGCTAGCCTCCATCATTCGCCTGATCTCGCAGGACATCCAAGGCTCTCTGCACCTCCTCTGCTGCGGCCGAAGCATTATGGAACCTCTGTTGAAGGCTCTTGACATCGCCCGTCGCTAACGGGTCTTCGCTGAAGATGCCGATCTGTTGGGTAGCCATTGTGTGAAGGTGGGTGAGTGCCCAGACAGCCTGTTCGACGAGCTTCGCCCACTCACCCTGGTCGACGCGCTTCAATCGCTGCGTTCCCCCTGTGGTGTCTCGGGTCCTATCTCTATCACCATTCGCAGGCCCAGACGGCGCGTTCGAGTCGCGGGATTGGGTGGGGAGCACGTCCCACCGTTGGCGATGTGGGCCACCGTTCACGGGCGGCCCAGAGCCTTCGACCCACCGCGTCTGGACGACACAGGCTGCCGAGCAGAATCGATTCGCGATGAATGAATGTCATGGCGACGCCGCCGGAATAGTCGTCAACTCACACTTCTGTGACGAGGAGTCGTGGTACATTCCCCCGCCGCTAACTAAGAGGGGAAATATTCAGTTGAAGCTTCAGACGCCGCAGTTCGTGCCCGGCCATGACCGTTGAATCGACCGTTGCCGTCGCGATGTCCGTGAGCCGGGCGGCCGTTCGCGACGATGCTAGACAAGACATACCCACCCAACTTTATCTTTCGAACAGCCCCACAGCCCCTCTTGGCATTGGTTCCGCCAAGCCCAAGGGGCTCTCCGCCACAGCGACCTTCAACTCCGTCCCCCTGCCGTCGGGCGCGGACCCGGTTGCGGGGGCCGAGTCCGTGACGCACGAGCAACGCAAGTGGCCCGAAGGAGTCTCAGCCGCTAGCACCAGCAACGTGTTGCTCCCCCAGACGCCGGGCGAGGAAACGAAGCGGAACGCGTCTGACACGGGCGCAGGCGGCCGCTCCGCCTACGGGCTGGCCCCAGTCCGGGGCGGTGACCTGAGCCCGTGGGGCGAAACGCCGATCGCCCCACCGCTCGGGGCGAAATTCTGACTTGGCGACGCCCGGCCAGCATCGCCACCTGCGACTCGGAGGACCCCAAGCGCCAGTGAATGAAACCGCGAGATTGCGGAAAGAAAACGCGGCCTTGCGAAACCGGCTCTCCCGATTGAGCTCGGCCACCCTGCGCATCAACGAGAGCCTGGACTTCGACACGGTCCTGCAAGAGGTCCTGGACAGCGCCCGATCCCTCACGGGCGCGCGCCACGGCATCATTACCACGCTCGGCGAAGCGGGCCAGACAGAGGAGGTCGTGACTTCCGGCCTGACTCCGGAAGAACGCGCGGGGCTCTGGGTCTTCCCCGATGCACTGAAGATCTTCGAAGCCCTCAGCCAGATTGAGGGACCGCTGAGGGTCTGCAATTTGGGTGACCACATCAGTTCGCTGGACGTCCACGAGTTCCTACCGCCCTTGGCCATCAATTCCTTCCTCGGGACGCCGATGCGTCACCAGGGCGTGCGCGTCGGTACCTTCTACCTCGCCGAGAAGGGTGATGGTCCGGAGTTCACCCTTGAAGACGAAGAGACCCTGGTGATGTTCGCCTCCCAGGCGGCGCTGGTTGTCTCCAACGTTCGCAAGAACCGGGAGGAGCAGCAGGCCAGAGCCGATCTGGAGGCGCTCGTCAACACCTCGCCCGTCGGCGTCGTGGTCTTCGACGCTAAGACGGGGAGACTCGTGCTGTTCAACCGGGAGACGACCCGGATTGTCGGGGGGTTGCAGGTGCCGGACCACACGCCAGAGCAGTTACTTGAACTGACGACCGTCAAGCGCGCCGACGGGCGCGAAGTCTCCCTGAGCGAACTCCCACTGGAGCAGACATTGGGCAGCGGCGAGACGGTGCACGCCGAGGAGATGGTCTTCAGTATCGTCCCCGACGGCAGATCCGTCAGGGCGCTGGTGAACGCCACGCCCATTCGCTCGGAAGAGGGCGAGGTCGTCTCCGTTGTCGTGACCCTGCAGGACCTGACCGCGCTGGAGGAACTGGAGCGGCTGCGTGCCGAGTTCCTGGGCATGGTCAGCCACGAGTTGCGCACGCCCCTCACCTCTATAAGGGGTTCCGCGACCACCATGCTCGATGACGTGTCCGCCTTCGCTCCCGGGGAGGTGCGCCAGTTCCTCCGCATCATCGTCGATCAGGCCGACCGTATGCGCGGCTTGATCAGCGACCTGCTGGATGTGACCCACATCGAGACCGGAAGCCTATCGGTCGATCCTGAGCCCGCGGATGTGGCCAGCCTCGTGGACGAGGCCAGGAAGACGTTCCTGAGCGGGAGCGGCAGGGAGGGCCTCCACGTCGACATTCCCTCGGACCTGCCTCTGGTCATGGCGGACGGACGACGCATCGTCCAGGTGCTGGGCAACCTCTTCTCCAACGCAGCCAGGCACTCGGAGGATCCGTTCCCCATCCGGGTCACTGCTGTCCAGAAGGACACCCACGTTGCGTTTTCCGTCGCCGATGAGGGCAGGGGCATCAAGGCTGAACGTCTCCCCCACCTGTTTCGGAAGTTTGCTCGTCTCGAAGGTGGAGAACAGGAGCGCGATCTCACTGGCGTTGGCCTGGGTCTCGCCATCTGCAAGGGGATCGTGGAGGCTCACGGAGGGCGCATCTGGGCCGAGAGCGATGGGCCGGGCCGTGGTGCGCGCTTCACCTTCACCATTCCCGTGGCCGACGAGGAAGACACCGGGATGGCAACCTCCCCCGGGCAGCCCACGGCCCGCTCGCAGCGGGCGGCGGGGGAACTGCCGCGCACTCTGGTGGTGGATGACGAACCGCAGGCCCTCAGGCATGTTCGGGACGCCCTCTCGAAAGCGGGCTATGCGCCGATCGTGACCGGCGACCCTGAAGAGGCCCTCCGCATCATGGAGGAGTACGAGCCCCAGCTGGTCTTGTTGGACCTGATGTTGCCGGGAGCCGATGGAATCGAGCTGATGGAGGCCATCCTCGAGATTGCCGATGTGCCGGTCATCTTCCTGTCCGCCTACGGCCAGGAAGAGGTCGTGGCCAGGGCATTCGACAAGGGGGCTGTCGACTACGTCGTCAAGCCTTTCTCGCCCACGGAGCTGGCTGCGAGGATCCGGTCGGCTCTTCGCAGACGAACAGACACTTCCCGGCCCGAGCGCTTTGCGCTGGGCGAGTTGACCATTGACTACGCCGAGCGCGAGGTGACTGTCGCCGGCCGCGCCGTACCGTTGACCGCGACCGAGGACCGTCTGCTGGCCGAACTCTCGGACGCTGCGGGCCAGCCTGTCACCTACAGGCAGTTGCTGAGGCGGGTCTGGAAAGTGCACGACGATCGTGACGTACGGCCGGTGCGCACGGTCGTGAAGAGCCTTCGCCGCAAGCTGGGCGACGACGCGAGTGATCCCACCTATATCTTCAACGCGCCTCGCGTGGGGTACCGGATGGCTCGGGGCGGGCAGCCAGACGGGGACGTGGGCTGACGTCCAGCGACGCCGTCAACTCGTCCGGGGCGCCCACGCCCGTATCGGCCACGACGCCGCCCTGCTCGCAGGGCGGCGGCAACGAACTCACGGGCATGATTCCTGAGGCGCCCGGCGATCAACTGCCCTGCTAGGTGGTGAGGGTGATGGAGGGACGTGCCTTCCATCACCTCTCCCCGTGTCCGGCGACCATCAGCTGGTGCGTCCCTCGCCGCGAGTCGGCTTCCCAGCGCACTCGCGACGACATTGTGAGCGCTTCGCTGGACCGAGCAGCCCGTGCCCCTTGGCGGCATCCACCCAGCCTCGCGCGCCGCCCCTGCGTGTGACCCTTCGACAACCCAGCAGACGGTGAGCCCTGTGCATATGCCCCATGGTTGAACCATGTTCTGTCACACACTAGTGAATGCCCCTGTCGGACCGCACTGTTGGCTCTCCGGCATTCGATCCGGGTGTGACTCCAGGGCGGGTTGTCGGGGGCATCGTCTGGCGCGAAGGAGATGCACCAGACAGGGAGGCCATCGCCACGGTGGCGATGGCCTCCCTGCTGGTTGCGGTGGCCTCGGTCCGGGAAGCGGTCGTGGCCTCAGTCGTTGTCCGTGACGACCACCGACACCAGGTCGGGGGCGTACGGCTGCGACGTTCATTGGGCAGCGTCACCCCCACGAAGATGGTGCTGTCTGGCTCGTCCACGCTGTCGTCGTCGGTGTCGATGTCGAGGTCGGCTGTGGCCTCGTTCGCGGCGAACACCAAGGTGGTCGACGGCGTGCCGGCGATCATGTTCCCCGTCTCCAGCACGCTCACGTTGATCGTCAGCGCTTCGGACGTGACGCCCGTGCGCGTCACCGTGAACGACGCCGTGGTCCCCTCCTCAATGGGCGAGGTGTCGTCGAAGGTGATGGTCAGCGCCGGCAGGTCGTCGTCGGTCACGGTCACTGCCGCCGACGCTGTGGTCCCGAGATCGTAGGTGCTCGCGCCTGACAGCGACGCCGTGATGACGCTGTCGACCTCGTCCACGGAGTCCTCGAGCGTCAGGACCGACAGGTCCGCCGAGGTCTGGTTGGCGGCGATGGTCAGCGATGTCGGGGCAGTGCCGTTGATCATCTTTCCGGTCTCGCTCACCGTGACGGCGACCGTGAGCGCTTCGGTGGTTGTCCCACCTGTGCGCGTCACCCGGAAGACGGCAGCGTTCCCTTCCTCGACCGTCGAGGAGACCACTGCGATGGTGATCGTCGAGCGGTCGTTGTCCTGGACGGCCACGCGCTGCAAGAGCATGCCCGTGACGTTGTAGTCCGTCCCCTGGCGGAGCAGGACGGCGATGCTCCCATCGGCCTCGGGGGTGGTGTCGTCGGTCGTTGGGATGGACAGCTCGGCCGTTGTCGAGTCCGCAGTGAAGGTCACCGTGGTGGGCGCCGTCCCGGAGAGGAAGTCGCCCGTGGGGAGGATGCTCACGCTCACCTCCAGCTCGTGCGAGACGCCGCCCACACGCTCGAACGTGAAGACGGCGTTCTCGCCCTCGGTGATGGCGTCCGGCGCCATGAACGACACCAGCGGGTCGTCGTCCCGCACCGTCACCGCCGCGGAATCGTCGTCGCCGAGGTCGTACAGGGTGCCGCCCGACAGCGCAGCGGTGACGACGCTGTCCTCTTCAGGCTCGGTGTCGTCCTCAGTGGGGATGCTGATGTCGACCGACCGCTGGGTGGCCGTCAGCGTCACCGAGGTCGGCGGGGTTCCAGTGATGGTCGCGCCGGTCTCAGCCACACCAACGGCCACAACGAGGCTCGCGGTCGTATCCCCGGTACGCGTGACCGTGAAGGACGCGTTCTCCCCCTCGCTGATGGGGCTGCCGTTTGCGGCGATCGTGACCGTCGGGCGATCATCATCGGTCACCGTCACCTGGGTCGCCGACGAGTCGCTGTCGAGGGAGTAGCTGCTGTCTTCAGTGATTGTGACGGTGATGACGCTGTCGGCTTCGCCCACCGTGTCGTCCACCGTGGGGATAGTAAGGGTGGCTGAGGTCTGGCCCGTCAGGATCACTACCGAGGAGGGCGCTGTGCCGCTGATCACGGTCCCACTCTCGCTCACAGTTACGCTTACTGTGAGGGGTGCGGTCAGGGCAGTGCCGATGCGCGTTACGGTGAACGAAGCGGCCGTCCCCTCCACCACTGCCGAAGGTCCGGGCGTGATGGTCACCACGGGACAGTCGGGCAGGGAGAACTCCGAGAGGTCATTGGAGGCAATCGCTCGAAGAGCAGCCGGCACACATGGCGTGAACTGGTTGTCAACGAGGCTTAGCGCCCGGACGTTGCTCAACTGCGCCAGTTGGTGCGGGATGAGGCCGGTTAGCTGGTTGTTATTCAGCCACAGCTCCTCCAGGTTGGTCAGGTTCGCCAGTTCGGCGGGAATTGCGCCCGTCAGCTCGTTGTCGCTTAGGCGCAGTTGCGTCAAGTTGCTCAACTGCCCCAGCTCCACGGGAATGCTCCCCGTCAACTGGTTATTGTAAAGATACACCTGGTGCAGGTTGCTCAGCTGCCCCAGCTCCACGGGAATGCTCCCCGTCGGCTGCTTGTCGGACAGGCCTAGACTCGTGACACGGCTCGGTGAACGGCTCACGCCGACGCCCTCCCAGCTGGTGACTGGCGTGCTGGCGCTCCAGTTGAGCGTGCCCGTCCCGGCGAGGGTGTCCCTGGCGGCAAGGAGTACTTCACAGTCCTCCACCAGTCCCGGGTTGCTCGCCGGATCCGAGACAGCAGTCCCCGACTCACACTGCGAGGCGCCAGGCGTGCCCGTGGTGCTCGCGTAGAAGGTCCCGACCCCCTGCGCGGTCCTCGTTGCCACCTCTACGTCGTACGTCGTCCCGTTGCGCAGTCCAGTCAGACGGTGACTCGTGACTACCCCGACATCGACCGTTGTCCAGGTTGCCGGAGTCTGCAAGGTCGTCTGCGGACGGTGGCGCAACTGGTAGCCCGTCAACGGTTCTTCGGGAAGGGTTGCTGGCGGCTCCCAGCGCATCATCAGGCCCCCCGACAACTACGGCGGGGACTGCGGCCGGCTGCGGCCACCCCGTCGTCAAGGGGCGGACCTACTGCCGCACCTGCGTCGCGGCCGACGAGGAGTGCGGCGACAACTGCGAGCGCAACTGCTGCTGGGAGGACACCGTCGCCCGGCGCGTCGCCCGCGACGCCGCCCACCAGCGAGTCGCGTGCCGCAACTGCGGCAACTGCCTCGACTGCGACGAGCCGGACTCGCCCGACCACGAGGACTGCATCTGCCCGCTCGGGCAGGCGCTGCCGGTGGAGGTGGCGGCATGACCGCCACCGAGCACAGCGACGCCTTGCTGGAGGCGCTGCGCCGCAACCTGCACGTCCTCAACGAACTGGCCGTGCGCTACGAGGTCGAGACCGACCCCGGACGCGCGGACGAAGGCCCGGCCATCACCTCCCCGGAGGATGTTCACCGCCTCCTCGGGGCGGAGATGGGGGCCCTCTGCCAGGAGCAGGTGCGCGTGCTCCTGCTCGACCGCCGCAACCGCGTCGTGGGCCAGCGTGTCATCTACCAGGGGAACGCCTTCTCCACGGTCGTCAGGCCGGCCGAGGTGCTCAGACCTGCGGTCGTGGAGGGCGTCCCCAACCTCATCGTCGCCCACAACCACCCCTCGGGAGATCCCTCTCCCAGCCCCCAGGACATCAACGTCACGAAGGAGCTCCAGGAGGCGGCGAAGTTGCTCGGCCTGGAACTCCTCGACCACGTCGTCATCGGCGGGGACGGGGCAGTCAGCCTCAAGGACCGCGGCCTCCTCTAGGGCTGCTCAGGGTAACGCCTGCGCAAGCAGCGAATCCCCATGACATAGGGGGCACAGATGCACAGTGAGGCAACCACTGTGGCAACCACGTCGGAAAGGAGTCGCGGCACTGAGTCGAGGGGTGACCAGGTGACAAGCTCCACCGCAGCTGGGCCCGCCCAGGATCCCAAGTAAACGCCGGGGATAACGACGAGGACTCCAAGGTCTGGATTTCCCCGGAACCACCGAGCGACGGCCTCACCCCTGTCGTTCATCGGCCACTGATTCTACTGGCCGTCATTTCCCAACACGACCGGCGTCCCACAGCGGCCCGGCACTACGCGGGAGTACTCCCGCGCGTCCACACCGACCACCCACTACAGGAGGCTTCCATGCTCGCGGCCGACGCGGCCATCGACCCCAACGACCTCTACACCGTCAGCGCCGGTGGCTTCTCCGCCACGGCCGACGCCTTCGCCAGGGACGCCGACTCGGGCGGGCTCTGGTTCCTCTCCATGGTGGGCTCCCAGACCGCCCTCAAGGCCATCTGGGCGTCCCTCCTCAAGCAGCCGCCCGACGCCGCCCACCTCATCCGGGGGGCGGACGGCATGGCCCTCTCCGGGGGCTACGAGCGCTGCCACGTCCCCCGCGAGACGGTCGGGACATGGACGACGAAGATCGCGCGCCTGCCCGTCTCCGGCGGCTGGCACGCCCTCGTCTACACGAAGCTGGCGGAGTACGCCTTCGAGCGGGACGGCTTCCTCCTCCTGGCGAAGTCCGAGGAGGAGGCGCCGTCCCTGCACCATCGCTTCCTCGACAAGCGCAGCCCCCTGCCCTTGCACCGCTCCTGGGCGGACTGGCTCTGGCGGCGGGCGCTGGCGCGGGACGAGGCCGTTCCCCTGCAGTCGGCGGGCGTCGTCGCCTACCGCTGCGACCCGGACGCCGAGGCCCTCCGGGACGACCTCTCCGTGGCCGTGGCGTCGGGATTGCTGACGCTGCCGCGCGAGGAACCATCCACACCGACCACCTACCGGAAGGGAGACACTTCATGAGGCTCGCAGCGCAAGCAAAAGGTGGCTTTTATCCGACGCCGCCCAAGGTTACCGACCTGATCGCGGAGCTGATCCAGCCCCCTGCCGCCTACGCCCGCAACGACGAGACGCTCAGGATTCTCGACCCCTGCTGCGGGGAAGGCGAGGCGCTGGAAGGGCTCGCCGGAGCCCTGAGGAAGCCGCACGCCGCCGACGTGGAAACGTTCGGGGTGGAGCTTCACAGCGAGCGCGCGGAGGAGGCGAAGTACCGCCTCGACCGCGTCCTCGGGACCGACCTCTTCGCCACCTCGATCGCCAACGGGGCCTTCGGGCTCCTCTACCTGAACCCTCCCTACGACTGGGACTCGGGTGAGGAGAAGCGCGTCGAGCATTCCTTCCTCACGCACTGCACGCGCTACCTGGCGGAGGACGGCCTGCTCGTCCTCGTCGTGCCACGGCAGCGGCTTGCCGTGTCGGCGAGGTACCTCGCCTCGCACTTCTCGCGCATCGACTGCTGGGCCTTCCCCGAGCCGGAGCGCGAAGCCTACGACCAGGTCGTGCTGCTGGGCTACCGCAAGGCGGAGGTCTTCCTCGACGCCTACGCCGAGGAGCGCATCCACCAGTGGGCCGCGGGGGAAGCTCCCGAGCTCGGTCCGAGGCGCTACCCGCTCTACGTGGCTCCCGCCACCGCGGCGGGGGACGTGCTCTTCGCCACGCGCACGGTCGACCCCGTGGCGGCGGCCGAGGAGGCACGGCGCTCGGGCCTCTGGGCCAGCACCGCCATCACGGACCTGCTCTGGCCCGCACAGGACCAGCGCACGCGTCCGCTCATGCCGCTGCGGCGCGGTCACCTGGCCATGCTCGTGGCGGCGGGCTTCCTCGACAACCTCCAGCTGGAGGCCGGGGGCAGTCGCATCCTCGTCAAGGGCCGCACCTCCAAGGAGATGGTCCTGGCCGAGCGCACGCCCACGAAGGAGACCTTCCGCGAGCGCCTGCGCACCACCGTCGTCGCCCTCGACCTGGACAGCGGCCAGGTCACCGACATCGCCGCCTGATTTCTTCCAGCCGCCTCCAGGTGGCGGCTCCCGACGGGTCAACGCCGATCCGCGAAACGAGGCCCCGTCCTTCCCTACCGGGAAACGGCGGGGCCTTGCTGTTGCCACCCACATCAGGAAGGAGACAAGAAAATGGACCTCGCCGAATTCATCGACACCTACCGTGACGCCATCGCCCGGCGGGTGGTGGAGTCCTATCCACCCCGCTACCGGCCCTCCGATTGCGGGAAGCCCCTCCCGCAGTTGCTGCGCTCCCCGCTGGGGGCGCAGGCCGACGCCATCCGCGCCGCCGCCCTCTCCCTCGACACCCACCGCGGCACCACCGTCGTGGGCGAGATGGGCACGGGCAAGACCTTCATCGCGGCCTCCGCCGCTCACATGGCCGGCTTCCGCCGGATCCTCGTCCTCTGCCCTCCGCACCTCACCCGCAAGTGGAAGCGCGAGGTCGAGGAGACGGTGCCCGGTGCCCGCGCCGTCATCGTCGCCTCCATCACCGACCTGGAGCGCCTGCGCCTCTCCCACGGACCGGGTCCACTCTTCGTGGTCATGTCACGGGAACGGGCCAAGCTCTCCTACCGCTGGCAGCCCGCCGTCGTCGAGCGCTGGGCGACCGTGGACGGCAGGCTCGTGCGGGACGAGGAGACGCTCCAACCAATCCGCGTCCCCTGCTGCCCGGACTGCTTCACCCCGATCGTCGACAAGGACGGGCTGCCCCTGACCCTGAAGGACCTCGGCCGCAGGAAGCGGAGCTGCGACGAGTGCGATTCGGCGCTCTGGCGGGCTGATCCCGCGGGACCGAAGCGCTATCCGCTGGCGGACTACGTGAAGAACCGCCTGCGGGGGTTCTTCGACCTGCTCATCGGCGACGAGGTCCACGAGTACAAGGGGCGCGGCTCCGCCCAGGGCATCGCCGCCGGCATCCTCGCCGACGCCTGCGGCAAGTCCCTCTCGCTGAGCGGCACGCTCATGGGCGGCTACTCCTCGACCCTCTTCCACCTGCTCTACCGGTTCTCGCCGGAGATCCGGTCCGAGTTCGGGCGCGGGGAGGAGAGCCGCTGGATCGAGCGCTACGGCTTCGTCGAGCACACCATCGGCAGGGACGACGGCGAGTCGCTCGAGGACGGGCGCACGAGCCGCCGCCGCAAGTACCGCAAGGTCATCCGGGAGCGGCCGGGGCTCGCCCCCGCGGCCCTCTTCCACCTCATCGGCGCCAGCATCTTCCTGCGCCTCTCGGATGTGGCCTCCGGGCTGCCGCCCTACGAGGAGCGGGTGCTGCTGTCCTCGATGGACGACGAGGAGGATGCCAGCGGCTTCTCCCAGAGGAGCGCCTACGACTCGGTCTTCGAGACGCTGCGCGCCGCCCTCACCGAGGCCCTGGCGAAGGGCTCGAAGCGCCTGCTGGCCACCTACCTGCAGACGCTCCTGGCCTACCCGGACGGTTGCACGCGCGGGGAGACGGTCTTCGACCCGGAGTCGGGGGACGTGCTCATCCAGGTGCCTCCCCTCTCCGAAGAGAAGCTCTACCCCAAGGAGCAGGCGCTCGTCGACCTCGTTGCCGCGGAGCGGCTCCAGGGCCGGCGGGTGCTGGTCTACGCCACCCACACGGGCACTCGCGACATCACGGGACGGATGGAGGAGTTCTTGAGTCGCCACGGCTTCACGGTCGCGGTGATGAAGGCCGACGCTGTGCCGCCCGAGCGTCGCGAGGCCTGGGTGGCGCAGCGGGTCGAGGAGGGCGTCGACGTGCTCGTCTGCCACCCGCGGCTGGTGCAGACGGGTCTCGACCTCGTGGAGTTCCCGACCATCTGCTGGTACGAGACGGACTACTCCGTCTACACCATGCGGCAGGCCTCCCGCAGGTCCTGGCGCATCGGCCAGACCGAGCCCGTCCAGGTCGTCTTCATGGCCTACCGGAACACCCTCCAGGCGGACGCCCTCCAGCTGGTGGCGAAGAAGCTTCAATCGTCGCTGGCGGTTGAGGGGGAGCTACCGGAGGACGGCCTCGCGGCCTACGGGGACGACGGGGACGACCTCATGCTCGCCCTGGCGAGGAAGATCGTCGCGGGCGAGGAGGACGCCGACTCGGTCGAGTCGGTCTTCGCCCAGGCGCAGCAGGTCGCGGCCGAGGCCGAGGCGCTGCTGGTGGACGCGGAGTGGGCCGCGCCCGAGCCGGTGGCGGCGGGAGCCGTCGCTGTTGGGGTCGGCGTCGACCGCTGCCACGATGACGCCGGCGAGGCGCAGCGGACGCTGTTCTCATGGGCGGAGTTCCTGGCCGAGAAGCCGGCGGAGCCGAGGCGGAGCCGCCGCAAGCGGCCGCACTCCCTGCCCCTCTTTGAGTTGGCCGTCAACTTGGAGCGGGAAAGGCAAGGCGAACTGCTCGGCGCGGCGCGCTGACAGCCCTTGAAGGGGAGGCCACTGCTATATGCGGTGGCCTCCCCTAAGTCCGTCCTTGTGTGCGGCACTTCTTCGTGTCCAGAGTCAGCCCTTCGGCCCCTTGTGTCAGGACGCATGCGCAGCAAGGAAGGTCAGGAGATGGTCTGTCAACATCTCTCTCCGGCTCGTCGAACGGGATCAGCGTCTGGCTGTCTTGCGCGGTCCCTTCTTCGGCTCTCTGCTCGCCCGCCGCGCCCGAGGGTGAGGCCCATCGCGGCAAGCAACGACGGTCTCACGACCTGCTCATGTGGGTGGTCATTCTGCGCTTCCCCTGACCGCATCGAGGATCCGGTGCTAGGAGTCGCATCCAAAGGACTCCTTCGTCTTCCCTAATCACATGGGAGAGGCCATACTCAAGCACCGCCAAGCAGTGCTCTAGGTGAAGATGGTCGATGGCGTGACGAGTCGCTCGCAGGAGGGTGACTGACCGCCGCTGGCATCGCAGCGTCGACGTGAAGTGGGCAGCAGGCCGGGGGTTGGCATGTGGCCAGACAACGAGACCGAGAGGGATTTCCTGAACTTCTCGGGAGTCGCGGACACGGTCGCCGAGATCACTGTTCAGGCCCAGGGCCGGCCCATCTCAATCGGCGTCTCCGGCGCATGGGGCGTCGGCAAGTCTTCGATGATCAAACTCATCCGTGCCGCCTTGGCAGAACGCGCGGAGTCGAAGAGTAGCGACTTCATCTTCGTCGAATTCAATACGTGGCTCTATCAGGGCTACGACGACGCCCGCGCTGCATTGCTGGGGGTCATCGCCAAGAGTCTGCTTGAGGAAGCAGAGTGCCGGAAGAGCGGAGTCCAGATGGCGGGAGAGTTGCTCCGCAGGGTCGACTGGCTTCGGGCTGCCCGGCTCACGGCCGGGACCGTAATTCCGATGATGCTTTGGTGCGCCCCCCATCGGGCTTCTCGGAGAGGTGGCCCAGATAGGCACGAAGGCGCTGGGTGCACTGCCCGACGCTCCAGAGGGGACCGGCGAGTCCAGTGGGCTATTGAGGCCAAAGACCGGCTCGTCTCCGCCTGAAGAGATCCAAGCGATTCGGGAGTGCTTTGAACAAACGCTGTCAGAAATAGGCGCCACGCTTGTCGTTCTGATCGACGATCTAGATCGTTGTTTGCCACCGACCACCATCTCGACGCTTGAAGCGATCCGCCTGTTCCTCTTCCTAGAGAACACTGCGTTTGTCATCGCGGCTGACGACTCGATGATCAAGCACGCGGTGCGCCGCCACTTCGACGGTGTAGATGAGACGCTGGTCACTAACTACTTCGACAAACTTGTTCAGATACCGATCCGTGTGCCGCCGCTCGGAACACAGGAAGTGCGAGCTTATATGATGCTGCTCTTCGTCGAGGACAGCGAAATTCCACCTGATGAGCAAGAGGAGATTCGAGAGAAGGTGTGTGCCCAGTTAGCCCAAACGTGGCGCGGAGCGAGAGTCGATCGGGCATTCATAGCCGAGATACACGAGGCCCTACCTACCGATCTCGTCGGCCGGCTCGATACTGCGGATCGGCTTGCCCCGCTGATGACAACGACATCGCAGATCGGCGGCAACCCGCGGCTCATCAAGCGGTTCCTGAACGCCCTCGCAATTCGCATGACGATCTCCAACGCGCACGGCGTAGGCGTTGACGAGGCTGTGCTAGCGAAAATGCTGCTATTCGAACGGTGCGCCTCGAAGGCTGCCTACGACATGTTGGCGACGCGCGTCAACAACGATGACCAGGGGAAGCCACGCTTCCTTGCTGACTGGGAGCATCGCGCCATCGCCGGGGAGGATCTGCAACTAGACGAAGCTTGGGATGATCCGTTCATCCGCGAGTGGCTCACGGTACCACCTCGCCTCGCGGACATCGATCTGCGGGGTGTCCTTTATGTCAGTCGCGAGCATGCACCGCTCATAACGCCGGAAGATCGACTCTCGTCGGAGGGCGCGGAGATTCTGGCCGCGATCCTCGAGCACCCCGAAGTATCGGAGGCGCTGCATGAACGAATTGCCAAGCTACCACGACCAGAAACGACAATCATGATGGACAAGATTCTGGAACGGGCTCTTCAGGTACAGGAGTGGGGTACGCCGCCCATCCTAGATGCCGGGCTCACCGTTGCAGCCGCCGACCCCGCTCTTGGAGCGCGCCTCGCCGCCTTTCTTCGCGGACGCCCGGCTGCACAGGTGAAGCCCAGCATCGTACCCAAGGTCGGCGACCAGCCTTGGGCCCCGGACCTTTTCGACACCTGGTATGGGTCTGACGTGTCAGCGCCCGTCAAGAGCGCCATCACGAAGACGCGAAAGAGCCATGGGCACCTCTAGTTCTAGCAGGGGGCACGGGCCAGGTGTACCACTGGTACCACCGTGGGTTCCGCCCGTCTCGCCGGCTGCCGGTGAGGGCTCCGACGAAGGGGCAGACGGGGGTGATCAGGAACAACCGCAGCGCGCGGATCCGACTGCCCCGGCTCAACTTTCACCAACCGCGCCGGTTGCCCCGCCTCAGCTCCCGCCGACCGCGCCTGCCGCACGGTTCCGCGCAGCGCGCACGAGCTTGGGCCGTTTCGCGCACACGGGCGTACGCGCCGACATGCAAAGAGGGCTCGGCCACTATGTCCGCACTGGCTATGGAGGCGCTGGCACCGCAACTCGGCGTATGGGCGGCACGGTGCGCACTGCGGGTAGGCTCTACGACGCCCTTTCTTCTGCGGCTGAGAGCCAGCGTGCCGAGCCTGATAACCCCTTCGATCTGTCAGCCCTCAATGGCCGACCAGCCAACGAGGTCATGGATGCTTTGGTGGAGGCGGTGCGCCCGATTGATGGGACACAGGACGCCGAGGCCGGACGGTTCGCTATTCGAAGCGCGCTCTCCGATCTCCTCGACCGATACTCGGAGGCGGACCTCTTGCTACTCTCGGAGGAGCAGTCGGCTTTTGCCATCGAGCGCTACGTTGCCTACGACGTCTACAACCGCTTCCGCCTTGATGTTGGCAAAACCTTGCAGGACAAGGCACCGAGTGCTAGCGCCGCGCTCTCGCGACTAAGGGATGTGAAGGACTACGTCCATGAATCTGTGTCTTCGTGGTTCCGTGCCGCAGCGACCACCGGGCAGCTGCTGAACCCAAGCCGCATCTCCAACCTTGTTCGCCAAGCCCTGCAGCAGACGTTTGAGGTATTCGAGGAGTACGTCACTTGAGAATCATATGCGCACCCGAGAGCGTTCTAGCTCGCGCAGGCGAGCCTGACCTCGGTATCATCTTGTATGGAGCCTCCAGCAATCCCCGCCAGGCTTCCGTCGGGGCCTCCATACCTACTGCTCTTCGCCGCCGGAGGCTCGAACCCTCGGCGCGGGCATGGGATTTGCTTTCGATCGCCCTGGCTGTCGTCGCAACCGACATGAGCGTGTCCCGAAGCGATAGTCCCGACGGCTGGACTAGGATCTTGGATCTCCAAGTCGCAGTCAGTGACCCTGACTTTTGGACCTCCCAGGCCGAAGTTCTGACTGAACAACTGCGGTTCCTCACGACTGATGTGTGGACCGTCACGTTTTGCGAGGGTGCGCCCCCGGGTGTGACCGCAAAGCGGCGAACGAGGCATCGGCAGGACTCAGTGGCGCTGCTGTCTGGCGGGCTCGATAGCCTCATCGGGGCGATTGACATCGTCGGCACCCATGGCAAGAACCCGTACGCGGTTAGCCAGATTGCACGAGGGGACAAAGCCAAGCAGCACACGTTCGCCTCGGCTATCGGTGGGGGCCTCACGCATCTCCAGATCAATCACAACGCAAGGTATCAGGGTGACAGTGAGGACTCACAGCGTGCGCGGTCTATCGTATTCTTGGCATACGGCGTACTCGTTGCTACCGCGTTGGCCCCCTACCACGATGGTGGAGAGGTAACTCTCTATGTCTGTGAAAACGGCTTTATCTCGCTGAACCCTCCGCTCACGGGCTCGCGTCTCGGCAGCTTGAGTACGAGAACAACACACCCCTTCTTTTTCGGTCTGTTTCAGCAACTCATTGCGGCCGCAGGCATTCGCGTGCGATTGACGAACCCATACCAGTTTCGCACCAAGGGAGAAATGCTCCGGGAGTGTAGCGACCAGGCGCTTTTGCGACAGCACGCTTCCCTCAGCACAAGCTGCGGACGCTACCTGCGCCATGGCTACAAGCACTGTGGGCGGTGCCTTCCTTGTCTCATCCGGCGAGCCGCATTCCACGCCTCGGACATCCCGGACAGAACGCAATATGTGTATGAAGACCTCGCCCAAGATGATAGCGACCATGCCCGTCACGACGATGTACGCTCTGCGGCTATGGCGGTAGCCGCCGTCGAAATGGAAGGAGTCTCGAACTGGGCCGGGCTAGCATTAAGCACTGCGCTGCTGGGCAATGAGGAGCCCTACCCAGGCGTCGTTAGCCGCGGGATATCGGAGCTTGGGTCGTTCCTCAATTCAGCGGGTGTCGCTTGATTGACTTTCATTGCCACTTGGACCTCCACCAAGATCCGCACGAGATCGTTCGGGAATGCTCCAACCGAGGCGTGAAGGTACTGTCCGTGACCACAACCCCCAGTGCGTGGCGTGGAACGAACGCCTTGGCTGCTGGCCAAGCATCGACTGCACTAGGCCTACACCCCCAGATCGCTCACGAGCGCAAGGTCGAACTCGGCCTCTTCGACGACCTCGTGCCACTCACCCGCTATGTTGGCGAAATCGGCCTCGACGGCGGGTCGGAGTTCAAAGCGCACCGTGAGGACCAGGACGCCGTCTTCAAGCATGTGCTGGACGCGTGCAGCCGCAGTGGTGGACGAATCATGTCCATTCACAGCCGTCACGCTGCGAGCGCGGTCCTCGATAGCCTCGAAGCGCATCCGGGCGCGGGAACCGCGGTCCTCCATTGGTTTTCCGGCAGCCTGGGCGCGCTCACCCGTGCGATCGACCTCGGATGCTGGTTCAGCGTGGGCCCGGCGATGCTGCGTGGTGAAAAAGGCAGGAGGCTAGCTTCACGGATGCCGCGCGACTGCATCCTCACGGAGTCCGATGGGCCCTTCGCACAGATTGGCCGTCGCGCTGTTCTGCCTTGGGAGGTCGCGCGGGCAGTGGAGGCTCTTTCACACTTGTGGGGAAGTAGCGCCGAGGAGACCCAGCAGGTGTTGGATGACAACCTGAGGCGCCTTACTGATTGCTAACGGCCTCGCCAGATACTTGCTCGCGGAAAAACCGCCGTAGGCCGCGCGTCTCCTCTTTCCGCAGTGGTCGACCTCCTCCTTGGAGAGAACTCGGCACTCTCGGCCCTAAGGCCATTTTCGCGCAAGGGCCGTAGATAACAACGATGAAGTGCCAGGGTTCGGGTTGAACACCGTTCTTCCACGACTGGGTCTCCTCCCCCCGCCCCTAGTCCCAGAGCTTAGAAGACGCCACAGAAAAGCCCAGCCGCCTAGACGGCTAAACAGTTCTGACCCGTGCCTTGTGGCTTGGCGCCCTTGAGACACGGCATGCTGAGGCACACCGGGGTTGGGCGGGGCCGGCCCCTCGTCGGAAGATCAGGCGAAATTGCTTATGCTCTTCGGCTGCCCGTGATGGCTGCTAGACTGCGGCCCTGTATGGCAGACCAGTTCTTCGATGCGCCGGTCCTGAACTCGCCGTACGAGTACCCCACCCAGTACTGGGAGCTTGAACCAGAGACCCGCCAGCCCACGAACCGGATCATCGACCAGCGGCGGCTGGCTGCGTACATCACGCCGGTACCGAAGCCCCGGAAGCAGCGGGGACAGCCGCAGCAGAAGCCCATGGTGCTGGACGAGGGGAAGGGGCTTTCGACCGAGGAGCAGCAGTACGACCCGACCTCGACCATTAACGTGCTGCGCCGGCACGTCGATCGGTGGCGAGCACTGCCCGACTCGAAGGACTGGGGTGTCACTCCCGAGACGGCCCGGCTTCTGCAGCACTGGCGGCACCACGACTTCAGCGACATCCGCCCGTTCTTCTGCCAGGTCGAGGCGGTCGAGACGGCCATCTGGTTGACCGAAGTCGCGCCAGGTCAGCGCAATCGCGAAGTACGAGACATCCTCGGGCGGCTCGACGCGGCGAACGAGCAGTCGAATCCGGGGCTGGCGCGGCTGGCGCTCAAGCTGGCGACGGGAGCGGGCAAGACGACGGTCATGGCGATGCTGATCGCGTGGCAGACGGTCAACGCTGTGAGGCGACCGACCAGCCAGAATTTCACCCGTGGCTTCCTTGTCGTGACCCCCGGGCTGACCATCCGGGACCGCCTGCGCGTTCTCCAGCCGAACGACCCCGACAGCTACTACGAGAGTCGGGAACTTGTGCCCCGCGACATGCTGGCCGATCTGGAGCAGGCCCGAATCGTTATCACCAACTACCACGCCTTCAAGCTGCGCGAGACCCTCGACATCTCGAAGGGCGGACGTTCGCTCCTCCAGGGGCGAGGGGCCAAGATCAAGTCCACCGAGACCGAAGGGCAGATGCTCCAGCGCGTGATTCCAGGGCTGATGGGTATGCGCGGAATCATGGCGTTTAACGACGAGGCGCATCACTGCTACCGCGAGCGGCCACCGACCGAAGCCGAAGAAGGCAAGCTCACCGGCGACGATCGGAAGGAAGCGGAGAAGAACCGCGAGGCGGCCCGGCTGTGGATCTCGGGGTTGGAGGCCGTGGACCGGAAGCTCGGCCTCCGGCGCATCGTCGACCTCTCGGCGACGCCCTTCTTCCTGCGCGGCTCGGGCTATGCGGAGGGAACGCTCTTCCCGTGGACCATGAGCGACTTCTCGCTGATGGACGCGATCGAGTGCGGCATTGTGAAGCTGCCGCGGGTTCCCGTTGCCGACAACATCCCCGGCCGGGACGTGCCCGTGTTCCGGAATCTGTGGGAATACATCAGGCCGAAGATGCCGAAGAAGGGACGAGGCCAGTCCGGCGAACTCGACCCGCTCGGCCTACCTCCTGAGCTACAGACGGCTTTGCAGGCCCTTTACGGCCACTACGCGGAGACCTACGAGCTGTGGAGCAAGGCCAAGGTCGAAGTTCCCCCTTGTTTCATCGTTGTCTGCAACAACACGTCGACGTCCAAGCTCGTCTACGACTACATCTCCGGCTTCCACAGGGAGAACGAGGACGGCTCGTCCACACTCGAGAACGGACGCCTGGAGCTGTTCCGGAACTTTGATGAGCACGGCAATCCGTATGGCCGACCGCGCACGCTGCTGATCGATAGCGAACAGCTTGAATCGGGAGAAGGGCTCGACAGGGACTTCCGAAAGGCAGCGAAGGAGGAAATCGAGCGGTTCCGGCGTGAGCAGGTGCAGCGGACGGGAGACCGCGCCGCCGCAGACAAGATTACGGAGCAGGACCTGCTGCGAGAGGTGATGAACACCGTCGGGAAGCCGGGGCAGCTTGGCGACTCGATCCGATGCGTGGTGTCGGTCTCGATGCTGACCGAGGGGTGGGACGCGAATACGGTCACGCACGTCCTGGGTGTGCGCGCCTTCGGGACGCAATTGCTGTGCGAGCAGGTCATCGGGCGGGCGCTGCGCCGGCAGTCCTACGAACTGAACGAAGGCGGCCTCTTCCCCGTCGAGTACGCCGACGTGCTGGGCATCCCCTTCGACTTCACAGCGAAGCCGGTCGTGGCGCCGCCGCAGGCGCCTCGCGAGGTCGTCCAGGTGCGCGCGGTGTCGCCTGAGCGGGACCACCTCGAGATCCGCTTCCCGCGGGTCGAGGGCTACCGTATCGAACTGCCGGACGAGCGCCTGGAGGCTGTGTTTAACGACGAGTCCACCTTCGAGCTCACCCCGGAGCACATCGGCCCAACCCGCACGAGGAACGAGGGAATCATCGGCGAGGGTGTGGACCTCGACCTTGAGCATCTGCGCGACCTGCGTCCGTCGTCGCTCGTGTACCACCTCACCCACCGGCTTCTGGAGACGAAGTGGCGCGACCCGGGCGGGGAGCCAAAGCTCCATCTGTTCGGGCAGTTGAAACGCATCACGCGCCAGTGGCTCGACGAGCACCTGGTCTGCAGGGGCGGGACGTACCCGGCGCAGCTCATGTACCAGATCCTGGCCGACACGGCGTGCGAGCGGATCACCGCAGGCATCAACCGGAGGTTTGCCGAGGAGCGACCGATCAAGGCAGTGCTCGACTCCTACAACCCCTCGGGCTCGACGCGGCACGTGCGCTTCACGACCTCGAAGAAGACACGGTGGCAGGCTAGCCCTAGCCGCTGCCACGTGAACTGGGTTGTGTGCGACAGCGACTGGGAGGCCGAGTTCGCCCGCGTGGCCGAGTCGCATCCGCGGGTCCGGGCCTACGTGAAGAACCAGGGGCTCGGATTCGAGGCGCCGTACCTGATGGGCGCGGAACCGCACCGCTATATCCCCGATTTCATCGTGCTGGTCGACGATGGGCACGGCGACGACGACCAGATGCAGCAGGTCGTCGAGATCAAGGGGTACCGCGGCGAGGACGCCAAGGAGAAGAAGTCGACGATGGAGACATACTGGGTGCCGGGCGTGAACCATCTCGGGACGCATGGCCGCTGGGCCTTCGCCGAGTTCACCGATGTGTATGCCATGCAGGACGAGTTCGCGGCCAAGGTGGAAACGCAGTTCAACGACATAGTGGACAGCGTCGCGGGGCCTTCCGCCGCCGTGGCGGGCTAGGGACCGGATCGGATGGTGGCGCTCCCGCCCCCACTCGGGGAACATGAACGGCGATGACGAGCAAGCTCTATAGCGATGAGGACCTCGACGAGCTTCGTTCCATGCAGAAGCGGGTTACCAACCCGGGTGCCCGCTGGGTGCCCAAGCACGGGCACCGCCAGCGCAATTTCAAGGTCGACGGCCAGGGGGACGAGGCAGCTCGCTTCGAGGTCTATCAGCGCCAGAACGAGTCCGACGAGGAGGACTTCTCCTGCGGAATTGCCTACATCCCACCGGGCGGCCGCCGGTTGACGCTCGGCCGTTACAACGGGCCGAGTCACATTCACCGGTCCATCAACTATCGGCCCCACATCCATCGCGCCACAGCAGCCGCGATCGCCGCAGGCAGGAAGCCGGAGTCCGAGGCCGACGAGACCGACCGCGTCACAAGCCTTGACGGCGCTTTCGGGTGCCTGATCGAGGACTTCCGGCTGCAGGGGATCACTGCTCCTCAGCCCGACCACCCGAGGCTGGGCCTATGACGCTTGACGCGGACGCCCTGAGGAACCTCCTGTGCGAGCGCCTCTGTGAGGACGTAGGTGTCGACGCGCGCCCGGACGGCGAACTGATGCTGCGGACGCACTTCACGTTTCCCGACGGAGACGGGTACCCCCTCCATCTGTCCGAGGCGCCTTCGGGTGGTCTTCGGCTATCGGACCACGGCCATACCCTGATGCACATCAGCTACGAGCACGACATCGACTCGTTCCTTACCGGGACGCGCGGAATGCTGCTCGAACGCATCGTTGGTGAGAGCGGCATCAACCAGGACGGTGGCGTCTTCTCTTTCGATACGCCCCCCGAGCGGCTGCCGGAGGCCATCTTCGGCTTTGGGCAGGCGTTGACGCGGATCTACGACCTCACGCTGCTTTCCCGTTCCAACGTCGGCTCCACCTTCTACGACGACTTGGCCGACTGCCTCACGGGTTTCGTCGACGAGGCCAAGATGCAGCGCGACTTCCAGCCCGAAGTGCCGAATGCCGAGGCCTACCCGGTGGACTTCCAGATCGAGGGCAAGGACGGCGTCCCCCTGTTCGTCTATGGCGTGCCCAACCGGGACAAGGCCCGGCTAACGACCATCATGCTCGGCCACTTCCACCGCCATCAGCTTGAGTTCGAGTCGGTCATCGTCTTCGAGGACCAGACGGAGATTCCGAGGGTCGACCTGGCCAGGCTCTCGGATGTGGCTGGGGACATGGTCTCGTCACTGGAAGCAACCGAGGACCTCAACCGGAAGCTCCTGCGGCGAGTAGCAGCCTGAAGGGGGAGGACGATGGGCAAGCAGGCAGTGAGCAAGAGCGAGACGCTGGCCCTCCTGCGGGAGCACAAGCCGGTGCTGGCCGAGCGCTTCGGCGTCGTCGACCTGGCGCTCTTCGGCTCCACCGTGCGCGACGAGGCGGGGCCCGACAGCGATGTCGACATCCTCGTCACCTTCAAGCGGCCTCTCGGGTCGAAGCAGTACTTCGGCGCCTGGCACTACCTCGAAGACCTGCTCGGCCGCCCGATCGACTTCGTGACAGATAGGGAGCTACGGGCGGAGCTGCGGCCCTACGTTGAAGCGGAAGCCGTACATGTCTGAGCTTCGTTGGGCGATCTACGTGCGCGACATGATCGAGTGCTGCGATGAGGATGTCGCGTGGGACATCATCAGCCGCGACATCCCCGAGCTGATGCCTCTCCTGCGCGCATTGCTGGATGAAGCAGAAGGGGAGGACAGCCCAGATGGCACGTAAAGCACGCGGACCCAAGCAGGTCGAGGCGCTGCGCCACGAGGAGGCGAGGCGGACGAACATCCCCACCGCCGAGTACCGCTCCGTGATGGCCGAGGACGACGGGAGCCCCATTGAGGTCGCGTACGCGCGGCGCAACCGCGACCTCGACCCGCAACTCGTCTGGCGCGGCAAGGACGAGCAGGACCGACACGACCTCGTCGTGCAGGCGCCGCCGCTCTACATCCAGGAGAAGGTGCATCCCAAGGTGCTCATCGACGACCTGCGTCGGCGGAGTGACCGCGAGCGCGCCGAGGAGGAGCGCGCCACCGAAGGCTATCAGCCCGACCTGTTCTCAGACTTCAACGGGTTGCCCGAGGGCGCCGACCGCACCGATTTCTACGAGCACGACGCGAACTGGTCGAACCGCATGATCCTGGGCGACAGCCTACAGGTGATGGCCTCGCTCGCGGAGCGCGAGGGGCTGCGCGGCAAGGTGCAGTGCATCTACATCGACCCGCCGTACGGCATCAAGTTCAACTCGAACTTCCAGTGGTCGACGACCAGCCGCGACGTACGCGACGGCAACGTGGACCACATCACGCGCGAGCCCGAGCAGGTCAAGGCTTTCCGCGACACTTGGCGCGACGGCATCCACTCCTACTTGTCGTACCTGCGCGACCGTCTCGAGGTCGCCCGCGACCTCCTCGCCGACTCAGGGTCAGTGTTCGTGCAGATCGGGGACGAGAACGTTCACCGAGTACGTGCCGTATTGGATGAAGTCTTTGGCGAAAAGGGTTTCGTCGCGCAGATCACCTTCCGCGTGAAGAGCCCCCTTGGGGTCTCGGATCTCGCTCGCACGACGGACTTCCTCCTGTGGTATGCACGAGATCCCGACGCGATGAAATTTCGGCGGCTGCGCATTCCGAAGGACATTGATACTCATCCGGAGTTCTCGCTGGCGCTCTTGTCGGACGGCCGCATCATCTCGCGGACGCAGAAAGACACCATCACCGCTGACGAGTACCCCCGTTTCCTGTCCGCTCAGAACCTCGGTTCTTCGGGGTACACGCCCTCCTGCATGTTCGACTTCTCTATCAAAGGGATGACATATTCCCACCCCCGAGGCAAGAGCTGGAAGACGAACCCGACGGGCATGCGTCGGCGCAGAACTGGCGCTCGCTGCGCACCGAGAAGAGCGCGATCAGGAGACTCCCCTTGAGCAGGTGCTCCGGTGGGATCGAGGGGCGTCCGCGCTTCGCGTACATCGCCTCGAAGCGCGGCCACAGCCGCGCCAGACACTCGTCCACCAGCGGCTTGATGCGACGCAGGGGATGGTCGTCTGGGACGAACGTCTCCGGCGTCACCGCCAGCATGATGTTGGCCTGTCGCTCTCGCTCACCGCGCATGGGGAACCTCCGTATTCCCCCATGCTCCCAGCTCGGGACTTTTTCAGCACCCTGCTAGGGCCTGTTCACGTTAGCTGGAGGGCGTCGTAGATGACGGCGAGGTGGATGAAGGCGAGGAAGACGCAGTCCAGCTTGTAGTAGCGCGTGGCGATGCGGCGGAAGCGTTTCAGCCGACCGAAGAAGCGCTCTACCTGGTTGCGCTGGCGGTAGAGGACGCGGTCATAGTCCCATGGCTGCCTCCGTGTGCGCATCGGCGGGACCACCGGACGGTAGCCGAGCTCCTCCACCAGGGCGCGGGTGGCGTCGCCCTCGTAGGCCCGATCCATCAACAGCGACGGGCTCCCCGCTTGTGGCCCGAGGCCCCGCAGCAACGCGCGACCACAGACGGCGTCATGGGCTTATCCAGGCGAGAGCGTCAGCTTCAGGGGTGTGCGCTCGTTGGCGACTAGGGCGTGGAGCTTGGTCGTCCATCCGCCGCGCGAGCGCCCGATCGCCTGGGGCCTCTTTTTCTGAGCCCCGCTGCCATGGGCGTGCAGCTTGATAATCGTGCTGTCCAACGACAACCTCTCCAGCGTGAGAGCCTCCACCTGGTCGTGCCGCAGCTCGCTCAGGACCCGCTCCAGTACGCCCCGCTTCGCCCAGCGGTTGAGTCGCACGTAGACCGTGTGCCAGTTCCCAAACTGCTCCGGCAAACCCCGCCAGGTGCAGCCTTCCTTGGCTACGTAAAGCAGCGCATTCAGCGCTTGCCGGTGGGGGATGCTCAGGCTGCCACGCGGCTTCGGCAGCAACGAGGCGATCAGCTCGTACTGCGAATCAGACAGTTCCACCAGGCCCTCGGGGCCCACCGCCTACCCCAAGACCACTCTGCCAGTCCTCCCCCCTTAAGGTGAACAGGCCCTAGCCCACAGGGGGTCTGTTGGGTGCAGTCAGGACGACACGACGAGCGGGTGCTGCCCGGCGAAGTGCGCTGACACCTGCGTACCGATTCGGAGCTGTCACAGCGCTGAGGTGTCACCGTGCTGCACGGCAACCATACGGTCGGAGCGCATAACGCCAGCCCATGCATCTCTCTGGCTGGGGCGGTCACTTGGCCGTGGTCACAACGCCCAAGACTGCGGGCCGATCAAGGCCGCTCGGTCCTGAGCCATGTTCTGACACCCTGTAGCGTTACCCCTCGAGTTGAGGAGGCAATCGTGGCGAACTTGAAGAATTGGGTCATCGCGGCGCTGGCGGGCGCCCTCGCCCTGTCCATCGTTACGGGAGTGGTCGCCCAGCGGCAGGATGGGGTGACCGTCGAGCTGCTCGTCTGGCAGGATACTACCGATCCGGAGAGGCACCACGTCAGTGCGCGCCTGGCGGGCGGATCCTGGCGGACGCACGGAACGGTAGAGGTGGAACTCGACCAGACCACGGACAACGGCCGATGGCGCTACGGCAAGCACAGCTTCGACGCGCCGGTGGTGGCTACCTGCGCATCGGGGATAGCCGTGCGCAACCCGTCGGACCACCCGGAACTGGTCGCCGACTGCAGGCAACTGCTCGCGATGCGTGAGCGGTTCGACCCGTTCTTCCACGACATCGTGCAAGGGTACGAGTCGACGCCGCTTCTTAACTGGAGCGCGGTTCTACCAATGCAACGATGGACGGGCGTAGCGGTTGGGGGTAGCCCGCGACGGGTCGTGAAGCTGGATCTCTCCGGGTTGGACCTGCACGGCCGCGTGTCCCCGAGTCTGGGCAACCTGCGGGGCTTGACTGAACTCTATCTGAACGACACCAACCTCCGGGGCACATTGCCGTCGAAGCTGGTGCAACTCACAAAGCTGACCCACGTTCGACTGAGCAGTGCCGACTTTGAGGGATGTATCCCGTTCTCGCTTTGGACCGTAGCGAACAACGACGCGGCGGATGTTGGGCTCCTGGACTGTGGGCCACCGACGGTCGTTGCCCCCTCTAGCGATTCCGACCTCACAGCTCCTTACCTGCTGGTGGAGGGGACGTACAGGTATGGAGACACGGTCTTCGACATCCCGCCGGGCCATGAACTCTGGCTGAACGACCTCGGCACCGGGGAGGAACCACCAGGCGTCCCCTGGGGGTTCCTCTTGCAGACTGAGCGTTCCAGGTGGCCAGAGTCGCCGGCAGTACGGCCAGACACCCTCTTGATTGGTGAGTATAGGGAGGACGCCCGATGGACATCTGATTGGCTCTTTGACCTCGTGAGCGAGTCAGTGTGGACCGTTGAGAGGTGAGGGCGCCGGCACCGCCATGGCTGACACGACACAGAGCGTGGCCTGCTCAACGAAGGTGCCTCATCTCGCGTGGGTGTGGCGGTACGGTTGTGGCCCGGCAGTAGCGAACGATCAGTTCCGCGTAGCGTCTTGGCGCTTTCCGGCAGTGACGTCCCGTCAGTCCGAGCGCCTTGTCAACGCTGCCTGACCCAACTGTCCAGAACCCCTCCCAGGCCCGCCTGGAGGGACGGGCGGAGCCCCCAGGTGCGCCGGCGAGTAGCGGCGACCACGACACGAGAAACCGGCGCGGACGAAGCCCGCGTCGTAACCACCCGAGGAGAGGGAGCGATGTGCCAGTAGCGCGACGGAGCAGCCCCAGCGGCAACGACCAACACACGCACAGGAGTAGCGAACCCAATGGAAGACCTTGTCCAGACCATCTCCAACATCGTCGGCATCCTCCTCGGCCTCGTGGGGGCCGTGGGCGTCGGCTTCTTCATCTTCGGCGCCTACCTCTACCTCACCGCCAGCGGCGCGCCCCACCAGATGGAGCGCGGCAAGAGCGCGATGATGACCGCCCCCGCCGGCACCGTCCTGGCGATGGTGGCCTTCGGCATCGTCGAGCTCGTCATGAACGCCGTCGTCGACCCCGTAGTCGACATCGAGGACATCCCCGACCCCACCACGTCCCTGTTCGGGACGCTGCGCGGATAGGAGGCGTCGCGATGCAAGCACACGAGGTACCCACCCACGTGCAGGCCGAGGACCGCGTCCTGCTGTGGTTCATCTTCCCCCAGATCGTGGCCCTGACGGCCGTCGCGGCGCTCGCCTACGGCGCTACAGCCTCGCCACCTTCGGTCCCTCCGGGGTAAGGATCGCCCTGGCCGTCCTTATCGCGCTGGCGGGCGTGGCCGCGGTCGCCGGCAAGATCGGAGGGCGGAGGCTGCCCCTGGTGGCGGCCGGCCTCCTCCGTTTCTGGCTGGGGCCCGGGGTGGCGGGCGGCCACACGCAGGGAGGACCGGGTAGGGTAAATCCCAGGCGTGCGCCCTAGGATGCCCGCCAGTGACGCAACGACAGCGCGGTCGTCCCCGCCACCCCGACATCCTCACCCCAGCCGAGCGGCGCGTGCTCGAGGAACTGCACAAGGGCGGAACCAACGCCGAGATCGCCGTGCGCCTCGACGTCAGTCCCGACGCCGTCAAGTTCCACATCTCGAACATGCTGGGGAAGCTCGGGCTCGACGACCGCCATCAGCTTGCTGCCTGGCGCCCCGAGCAGAAGCGCCCCCGCATGCTGGGGTTCCTCGCGCTCCCGGCCTCCCTTGCTCGTCCCCTCATCTGGGCGGGTGGTGGGAGCCGTGGCGCTCGTCGTCGCGGTCGTTGTGGCCGTCGTTCTGGTGACCTCGGAGGATCGTGGCGACGACCCCGCGCCACTGCCCACGCCAACCTCCACGCCCTCCGATGCCCCCACAGAGGACCGGTTCACGGCGGTCAGTAGTGGTCTGTGGCACACCTGCGCGCTTCTGGACGATGGTGAACCCCTGTGTTGGGGGGACAGCAGATACGGCCAGACGTCACCGCCCTCCGGTGAGCGCTTCATGGCCATCAGCAGCGGCGCCTACCACACCTGCGGATTGCGAGGGAACGGGATGGCGGTTTGCTGGGGCGCCGAACGGGGAGCCACGCACGACCAACACGGGCAGATTGGTCATGGTCAGACTTCTCCGCCGCAAGGGGAGGTCTTCATCGCCATCAGTAGCGGCGGGCGCCACACCTGCGCCCTGCGGGAGGACGGTTTGGCCGTGTGCTGGGGCGCGAACGACGAGAACCAGAGCTCCCCACCAGAGGACGAGCGGTTCACCGTCATCAGCGCTGGGGGCTACCACACCTGCGCCCTGCGCGAGGACGGCACGGCCGTGTGCTGGGGACCAGAACCATTTGCCGGTGAGTACGAGGGCTGGGATGAACCGCCCGAGGGCGCGTTCGTCGCGTTGGAGGGCGCCAGCGGTTACACCTGCGCCCTGCGGGAGGACGGTTTGGCCGTGTGCTGGGGTTTCTACTCAGATGTTGCTTACGAGGGAGACCGCCCAAGCCTCCAGCGCTTTATCGCCATCACTGTCGAGGGACAGCATGGCTGTGGACTCTGGGCGAGTGGTACCCCCACCTGCTGGAGCACTGAGCCCATCGAGTTCCCGGAGCACCTGCGGTTCGAAGCGGTCAGCACGGGAACTGAGCATACGTGCGCCATCGGCGAGGACGACGGTGGACTCGTGTGTTGGGGCGAAGACGACTACGGGCAGTCGTCGCCACCTGGAGGGGAGCGCTTCCTCGGGTCCGACACGGTTCCGGATCTCTCGGCCGCTCCTGACTCACCCCTCGCCTCCGTCAGCGTCGGCGAGACGCACGCCTGCGGCCTCACCCAGAACGACACCATCTGGTGCTGGGGGAACAACGAGCATGGCCGCGCTTCGCCTCCGCAAAGGGAGAAATTCCTGTCCGTGAGCAGTGGGGCGCAGCACACCTGCGCGATCCGGGCCGACGGCGCCGCCATCTGCTGGGGCAAGGACGAGTGGGGGCAGGCCGCACCTCCGGAGGGCGAGACATTCACGAGCTTGAGCAGCGGCGAGACCCATACCTGCGGGCTGCGGGAGGACGGTTCGGCTGTCTGTTGGGGGAGCAACTCGTCAGGCGAAGCCTCGCCGCCTGAGGGCCAGCGGTTCACCGCGATCAGCGCCGGTTGGCACCACACGTGCGCGCTCCGCGGCGACGGTTCCCCGGTCTGCTGGGGCAGCGCCAGCTTTGGTCCTGGCGCGCCCCCGGAAGGGGAGCGGTTCACCGCGATCAGCCTTGGGCACCGCTACGCGTGCGCTCTTCGAAGCGATGGTACCCCCGTGTGCTGGGGGACGAACGACCAAGGTCAGGCATCACCCCCTCCCGGCGAAAGGTTCATGTCAATCAGCGCGAGCAGGACTCTTTATGCCACCACCTGCGCCCTTCGGGCGGAAGGCACGCCGGCGTGCTGGGGAGAGAGCGACGCAGAGTTCTTCAACCGCGGTCACGGATCGCCACCGCCGGGTGAGAGGTTCGTGACTATCAGTGTCGGCGGACGCTCCACCTGCGGAGTCCGCGAGGACGGCTCCCACCTGTGCTGGCGGTTTAACCCTGATGCCGAGTTCCCTGGGTCGATTAGTGGGGAAGGGTTCGGGGTGGTGAGCAGCCCGTCGCTCACCCCTTGATGCTCTCCGCGGCCAGCGCTATGTCGTCATCAGCAGCGGCCTCTACCACTCCTGCGCCTTGCGAGAAGATGGCGCGCCCGTGTGCTGGGGCTCCAACCATGATGGGCAGGCTCAACCCCCTCATGGGGAGGCGTTCTCAGCGGTGAGCTCCGGAGCTGAGCACACATGCGCCCTGCGGAAAGACGGCGCGCCCGTGTGTTGGGGCGCGGACTGGGGAGGCCAATCGACGCCGCCGGATGGTGAGCGATTCGTCGCCATCACCAGTGGCCTGTATCACTCCTGCGCATTGCGGGAAGACGGCACCGTCGTGTGCTGGGGGGACGACCGTGATGGCCAAGCGTCACCGCCTACGGGGGAGCGACTCCAGACCATCTCGGCCAGTACTGGCATTTTCTCCCACCATACCTGCGGGCTGCGGCAAAGTGACGGCACTGCCATCTGCTGGGGAGGCAATGAGTACGGCCAGGCATCGCCACCGCGGGGGGAGCGATTCGTCGCGATCAGCGCGGGCGAGCAGCACACGTGCGCCATCCGGACGGATGGCTCAGCCGTGTGCTGGGGTTTGGACGCAGACAGCAGGACTTCCCCGCCAGACGGCGACGTCTTCTCGGCGATCGCTAGCGGGGAGGCGCACACCTGCGCCATTCGCCTGGTGGATGGCGCCGCCATTTGTTGGGGGCGCAACACGGACTTCCTCGGCAAGTACCGCGGTCAGGCCAATCCCCCTCACGGAATGGCGTTCTCCGCCATCAGCGCGCACGCCGACACCACGTGCGCGCTGACGACGGAAGGGATGCTCTACTGCTGGGGCGGGGGATACAGGACTGAAAGGTCCGTGCACCCACCAATTCCTGGCGGGCCGTTTATCGCCCTGAGCAGCGGGCCCAGCCACAACTGCGCGCTTACCGAAGACGGCGCCGCCGTGTGCTGGGGCGATGACAGCTCCGGTCAGGCTTCCCCTCCCGAGGACGAGCGGTTCGTGTCGATCAGCAGCGGGTATGAGCACTCGTGTGGCCTAACAAAGGAAGGCGCCGCACGCTGCTGGGGGGCGAGTGAGCACGGTCAGTTGTCGCCCCTACTGGACGCCGCGTTTCGCCTGATCAGCGCAGGCTTCAAGCACACATGCGCGCTGAAGGAGGACGGTTCGCCGGTCTGTTGGGGACTGGACTTCCATGGGCAGTCTTCTCCACCGGAGGGGGAGCGCCTCGTCTCCATCGCGGCGGGCCAGCAACACACCTGTGGCCTGCGGGACGACGGCGTCTTCGTCTGTTGGGGTTCGGGAGATCTGGCTTTCGGACGAGGGGTTCAACTGCCACCTGGTGAGTCATTCGTTGCGGTCAACACCCTGGGCACACACACGTGCGCACTCCGAGAGGACGGCACCGTCTGGTGCAAGGGTGGCTACGATGGTGAGCCGCCCGAAGGCGAGCGTCTGACCTCCGTTAGTGCTGGCGGCTGGCACGTCTGTGGCCTTCGAGCCGACGGGTCCGCTATCTGCTGGAGCCGGAGAGATGACGAGGTCGGCAGTACGTACGCGCCTCTGCGAGAGCGGTTCGTAGCGATCGACAGCGGTTGGTCGCATAGCTGCGGGCTCCGAGCAGACGGCGCCATCCTGTGCTGGGGCGACAACGCCGAAGGACAGGTGTCGCCGGCGCCTTGGCCTCGCTAGCTGTGCGCGGACTGGTTCACAGCGACGAGCAGCGGCGTTTGGCAGACCCGCGGCCAAGGAGCAGACGGCCGACGCTAGCTGGTACTCATCCCTACAGGACGACTGCCCACCGGAACGTTCGCACTACGATACGTGTTGGCCTACCAGTTCCCGGCCAACACGTACTGTACTGCGAACTCGTGGGTCGCCAGGATCCCTTCAAGGCCGCCTGTCTTGGGGCTCGAGCCGTGGCGATGTTCGGTCTGATCGTGAGGAGGGGGCTCCATGCATGGCCCTCGCATCGCAGAAGTGCCCCGGTTGAGGGAAGCAGGCCCTTCTGCCCACGTCCCGCCGGCCACTGGGGTGGGGCAGGAGAATCCACCTTGCACCGTGAGGCGGCCGTCGATTGGCTGCCGGTACAGGCGCCCCCTGGCAGGGGTATCCTGCGTAGCACACCTCAAGGGGAGCGATGTGCAATGGGCGTGAAGCCACCAACCCTCGAAGAGCATCTTGAGATCGAAGCGATTAAGCAGCTACGGGTCCTCTACTCGCATCTGTTCGACAGCCACCGCACGGACGAGCTGGCGATGATCTTCACGGAAGACGCCGTCTGCGAATTCAGCGACGACCTGCCCTATGGAGACTGGGTCGGTCGCGACGAGATCCGAGAGCAGTACAAGAAGGTCGCGGGGGGCAGCTCCAAGCCCTTCTCGTACATGCATGCGACCACCAACGGCTGGGTCGAGCTCACGGGCCCGGATAGCGCGACCGGCAGCTGGTTCCTGCTCGATCTGGGCATGGGGGACAATCCCAACCCCGTGGGTCTTTTGGGCGTCTACAACGACGTCTACAAGAAGGTCGATGGCGAGTGGTTCATCCACCGCACGCGGATCGACCACATCTGGACCCAGGGGAAAGCGGGCGGAGGCTAGCGCGGAGCGGCCAAGGGGCTGAGGGGACCGCGGGCGGCGTATCGTCTGAATTTCTTCCCAGTGGAAAGTTCGCCTTTCAGTCCCTGTAGGTCCATCAGGTCCACCCCGCTCGCAGTTGTCTGGCGCTAGCGCAGCGCCTTGTCGGAGAGGACGCGGCCGTCGCGGATCTCGACGAGGCGGTCGGCGCGCTGAGCCATGCGGTCGTCGTGGGTGACCATGATGCAGGCCTTGTCGCGCAGGTGAACCTCGCTCAGAAGGGCGTCGACGACCCTGGCGCCGAGTTCCATGTTGAGGCTGGCGGTGGGCTCGTCGACGAGCAGGAGGGCGGGGTCGCGCATGAGCGCGCGGGCGATGGCGACGCGCTGACGCTCGCCGCCGGAGAGGCTGGTCGCGATCTGGTCGCGGACAGCGTTCAGCTCGAGCTTTTCGAGGAGTTCGTCGGCCCGGCGGCGCAGGGCAGCGCGGTCGGTGGCCCCAAACTCGCCCACGAGCAGCAGGTTCTCGCGTGCTGTCAGGAAGGGCACCATGTTGCTGCCCTGGAAGACGAAGCCAACGCGGTCGCGCCGGTAGCGGGTGCGGGCGCGGGCGCCGTAGCTCGTTATGTCGTCGCCATCGACGCGGATCTCGCCGGAGGTGGGGGTGAGGAGCGCTCCGGCAAGGGCGAGCAAGGTGGTCTTGCCGGAGCCAGAGGGGCCTTCGAGCGCCACGACCTCGCCACGATCGACGTCGAGGGTGACCGCGCGGACGGCGTCGACGCGCCGGTCCCCCTGGCCGTAGGACTTGGACACGTCGCGAAGCTCGAGGATGGCCATGGGGCGCCTCTACTGCTGCTGCATCGCGATGATGGGGTCGACGGAGGCGACCTGGCGGGCGGAGAGGAGCGACCCGACGACGCCGGCGATCACGACGGAGATGGAGGAGGTCGCCATGGCGCTGGTGGTGAAGCGGATGGGGATGGTGTCGGAGGAGAGGACCGTGACCTCCGTTAGCAGGGCCAGTCCGACCGCGAGTACGGCTCCGAGGACGCAGACAACGATCACCTGGAAGAGCCCCTGGGCAACGAGATAGAGGCCGGGGGCGCCGATCGCCTTGAGGATTCCGAGAAGGGAGACCTTCTGCAGGGTGATGACGTAGAAGAAAACGCCGATCACCATCGCGCCGATGAGCAAGCCCATGTAGCGCAGGGCGTCGACGGTTGACTGCTGGGCCTGTACGCCCTCGATGTTGTTGAAGCCGGCTTGCTTGGTGACGATGCGCCAGCCCTCGCCCATGGCCCCATCGAGATCTCGGCCCTGCAGGAGCACGAGGCTCGCGGCGGGCTGTTCGATGGCCTCGCCCTGGTAGATCAGGTCCCGCCAGGAGGCGATGTCGACGTACATGGCGGGCTGAAAGAAGAAGTAGCCCTGGTCGACGATGCCGACAACGGTGAAGGCGCGCGTTTCGAAGCCGACGGGCAGGGCGAGGGTATCTCCGACGCGCGTTCCCGCGACGCGGGTCCAGGAGCGGTCGATGAGGATGTCGGTGGGCCCGGCGAGAGGACCACCCTCGACCACCTCCGGTTCGGCGAAGGAACCGGGGATGACGCCGATGATGGCGGCGGTATCGCTCTCCTCGGGGCCATATTCAATGACGGCGGCGACGTAACCGACGGGGGTCGCGCGGTCGGCAGCGGGAAGAGCCTGTATCTCGGCGACGTCGCTCTCCGACAGGCGGGAGCGAATGACCGAGAGGTTCGAGTTGGAGGCGTAAGCGAGGTAGTCGCCGTTGAGGTTGAGGAGGGCTGTACCGGCCGCCTCGTTCAAGCCGAGACCAAGGCCCGTGACCATGATGATCAGGTAGGCGATGAGGGCGACGACGCCGGTGACGAAGCCGAATTGCAGCTTGCGGCGTCTGATTTCGATGAGCGCGAGCACTCGATCCTGACCTCGGGTGTTGGACTCGCCGGGCGGTCCGCAAGGCAAGGCTCCCACAGACCGTTGCATGGGGCCAAGGGGGGCACACCATGCCGCGCTGGGGTAGAGTCGGGCTTGGGTCGGGGGCACCGACGCAAGGCGACTATCTGTGAGTCTAGAGAGTATTCTCAGCCTGTTGGGAACGGCGCACTTTGGCGCCTACGCCATGTCGCTGGATCAGCGGATCGTGTTCTGGAATCAGGGAGCGGAGCGGCTTCTGGGTTACGCGCGCAATGACGTTCTCGGCCGCCACTGCTACGAGGTCGTGACAGGCGTGATGCCCGGAGGCTTCACGCCTGCGTGCCTCCAGGGGTGTCCGTCCATCCGCTCGCTGCGGGCCGGGACCGTCCCCGGTTCAGTCAAGATGCAGATGCTCTGCGCATCGGGGGAGCGCAAGACCGTGTCCCTCACCCCCATGGTGGTCGCTGGCGCTACAGCCGATGCACCCCTGCTGGTACACCTCTTCGAAGACGCGACCGAAACGCCGCCGTCCGATCTGGTGGCCGAGACCGTACGCGAGGAACTGTCGCAGGGTGGGGCTGACGTCGTCTCAGACCATCCGGTCGTCACACCGGCCCCTTCAGGCGCCGCCACGCTGACTGCGCGGGAATTGGAAGTACTCCGCCTGGTGGCCCTGGGCCGGACGACGGCTGAGATAGCCAGCGCCCTGGGCATCAGTGAGCACACGGTGCGCAATCACGTGCGCCACTTCCGCCAAAAGCTCAACGCGGCGACCAAGCTGGAGGCGGTGCTCAACGCCCTGCGCGGGGGCATCCTCGACTGGTCTTAAAGACGAGACAGGCGGGGCGGTGGTGGGGAGTTGCTGGCGGGTTTGGCGGGACGGTCATAGGGTAGTGGCCGAGGGGCGGCGCGATGGCTGACGAGACGACGCGCGAGGAGTACCGGAAGGCCTGGCAGGGCTGGTTGAAGCAGATCGAGCGGGTACACGAGGTGCTCCTCGGCGGGGAACACCTGACTCCTGACCGGCTGAAGGGCCTGCTGAACCGCGAGGCGCGCGCCAAGCAGGCGTACGACGAAGCCCGGCTCAAGCTCCTCGGGCTGGACGAAGGCGCCTCGCCAATCCCCTCGGGCGACGAAAACCCCTTCCGCTAGCCACCGCCGCCACGGGCACGGAGGGCGATGAGGCCAAGGAAGAGACGTCCGGCGGGGCTGGCTTCCAACCGGAACTCGTCGAAGGGAGGGATGTCGGCCGCGCCACCGCTGGGCCTCTGCCGGTAGGCCGCATCGACCCTCGATGGATCCGGGTTCACGACCAGGTCGACCGCATTCTGGGCGACTCTCACGAGGTCGCGCACATCGCTCTGGCTGAAGGACACTGCGTGGTTGTAGTCAGCATCCTCGCGGGCCTTGCTGAGTTGCTGGAACGACGCGGCGATGGCACGAACGCGCTCATCAGCCCGTAGCAGCGCCACACTGATTCCGAGACCCTCTGGATAAGAACTGCCAGCAATCCAGCCGGTAACTGCCTTGAGGTCACGGTGGTTGAACAACCGCACGAGTTCGTGTCGCGACTCTGTCGTCGGGACGAAGAGGGAAGCAGAGGCGAGTGTGATCCCATGGAAGAGCGCGAAGTAGGCCGATGAGATCGCCCGCCGGTAGTCGGCGGCGGTGAGAGGCGCCCGTACTCCCTGGCGAATACTCGTGAGCACTTCTGCAAGGTCCGTGCCCATCCGATCGGCTTCCGGCTCCTCGATGAGGGCGATGGACCACGCCTGATCGAGGAGTTGCTGGGGTTCGATAGGGCCGGCCATCAGCGCGGAAAGTCGTCCCTGTCGACCTCACGTTCAGCGAACATCCTCACGTCCACTGGCCAGTAGGCGAGGATATTGGGCGGAGGTCCGATCTCGTTCGCCTTCTCCTGGGCCTTCTCCAGAACCGACTTCCAATCTTCGAGGGGCCAGGAAAGGGCGGCCGCCAGTTCCTCTCGAGTCTTCATTCTCTGCAGCTCTTCTCGAGAAGGTGGAGGTGGAGGATCCGTCACGAGCAATTCAATGACGACGTAGGGCTTGAGACCGTCGTCTTCGTCCGAGAAGCCGAGACGGTGGCGGAAGGCGAGGGGCTTGATGGAGCCGAACTGCTGCGTGAGCAGCCACTCGCCGATCGCGTTGGCGAATTCGTCTATTTCGTCGCGCGTGCCGGGTCGCGTCACCATGTGTTAGCTCCACCGGTGATGGTACACCACAAGAACTTCCCAGCCGGGCGTTATGTGGCGCGTGGTAGACTCGCGCGCATACCCTTTTCCTGGAGATGCCCCATGGTCGAGACCAAGAAGTCGTTTTGCCGCTTTTGCCACGCGTTCTGCCCAATCGAGGTGGACGTCGAGAACAACAAGGTCATCGAGATTCGCGGTGATACGAGTAACCCCGTCTACGGCGGGTACACGTGCATCAAGGGGCGGCATCTGCCGGACCAGCACAACCACGCGGATCGGATTCGCACGTCGCTGAAGCGCATGCCCGACGGCAACTTCCAGCCGATCTCGAGCGAGCAGGCGCTCGACGAGATCGCGGCGCGCCTGAGCGCCATCGTCGAGGAGCACGGACCGCGCTCGGTGGCGACGTACAACGGCACGTACGCCTTCTGTAACGCCATCACGCTCTCGGTGTCGCGCGCCTGGCACAAGGGCGTGAAGTCGCCCTCGTACTACACGAGCGTGACCATCGACCAGCCGGCGAAGGCGATCGCGGCCTCCCGCCACGGGACGTGGAAGGGCGGGAGCCACGGGTTCGATACCGCCGACGTGGCGATGCTGATCGGGAACAACCCGGTCGTCTCGATGTTCGGGGGCATTCCGCCGTTCAATCCGTGGAAGCGTCTTCGCGACGCGCAGGCGCGCGGTCTCAAGCTGATCGTGATCGACCCGCGGAAGTCGGACGTGGCCAAGCGCGCCGACCTGTTCCTGCAGGTGAAGCCGGGCGAGGATCCGACGCTGCTGGCGGGGATCGTCCGCGTGATGTTCGATGAGGGCCTGGTCGACGGCGACTTCCTCGCCGGGAACGTGGCCCACGTGGAAGAACTGCGAGAGGCCGTCGACAGCTTCACGCTGGACTACGTGGAGGAGCGCACGGGCGTACCGGCGGCACAGGTGGAGCGCGCCGCGCGCATGTTCGCCGAGGGCCCGCGGGGCGTGGCCTCGAGCGGCACGGGCGCGAACATGGCGCCGCACCCGAACCTGACCGAGCACTTCGTGCACACGTTCAACACCCTTGGCGGGCGCTACCTGCGCGAGGGAGAAGTGGTGCCGAACCCGGGCGTCATCGGCGCGGAGCGGCCGTGGATGGCGCAGGCGAATCCGCCCAATCCCGCCTGGGGCAAGGGCGAGCCGAGCCGCGTGCGCGGTCTGGGCGAGGTCTTCGGCGAGATGCCGACGGCGGCCCTGAGCGACGAGATCATCGAGCCGGGTGAGGGGCGCGTACGCGCGCTCATCAGCGTGGGTGGCAACCCCGTGGGCGCCTGGCCCGACCAGCTCAAGACGATCGAGGCCATGGGGAAGCTGGACCTGAACGTGAGCATCGACATCAGGATGTCGCAGACGGCGAAGATGGCGGACTACATCATCGCGCCGAAGCTCTCACTGGAGCGCCCCGACCTGACAGTGCTGACGGATTCCTGGTATCCCGTGCCGTACGCGCACTACACGCCCGCGATGGTCGAGGCCGAGGACGACGTGATCGAGGAGTGGGAGTTCTTCTGGGGCATCGCGAACCGCATGGGCACCGAGATCAAGCTGGCCGGCGGCCCGATGCCGATGGACGACAAGCCGAGCACGGACGACGTGCTGGACCTCATCACGGCGAACTCGCGCATTCCGCTCGACCGCGTACGCGAGGCGGACGGCGGGGCCATCTTCGAGGGCGAGACCATTCGCGTCGGGCCCAAGGCCGCCGGTTCGGACGCTCGTCTCGACGTGGCGCCGCCGGACCTCGTTGAGGAGATGCACGAGGTGCGTGCGGAGCCAGTCGTGGAGGGCGCCGGCTACCTGCCGGGTGAGGTGTTCTCGCACCGGCTGATCAGCCGCCGTATGCGCGAGTTCTACAACTCGTCGGGTCGCGATATCGCCGGCCTTACGGTGCGCGACGGCAGCACGAACCCCGCCTTCATGAACCCGAGCGACGGCGACGAGTTTGGCATCGAGAACGGCGCGATCATCGAGATCGAGTCGAGCCGCGCCACCATCCTGGGCGTCGCGGCCTTCACCGACGACATTCCCACGGGGGTCATCTCGATGGCGCACTCGTGGGGTGACACGCCGGAGAACGACGACAAGGTGCGCAGCATTGGCGGCAGCACCAACCGCCTCGTGAACAACGCGGAGGCGTACGACCCGATCACGGGCATGGCGCGGCAGAGCGCCATCCCGGTGAACATCCGGCCCGCCCGGGAAGCGGTCCCGGCCGGCTAGCCGAGGAGGCACCATGGCGGACATGAAGTCCGGCACCAACGACGTCTGGGAGACGATCTACACGCAGCGCGCCATCCGGCGCTGGAAGGACGAGCCCGTCCCCGAGGACCTGATCTGGAAGGTCATCGAGGCCGGCACGAAGGCTCCCTCGGGGAGCAACCTCCAGCCCTGGCGCTTTGTCGTCATCACGGACGCGGAGACGCGCGCAGCGATCTCCGCCCAGCTCAGCAAGGGTCTCGAGAATCCGGGACTGCAGTCGATGATCGACAACGCGATCAAGACGGGCAGCAAGGGCGAGCGCCTGATGATGACCGGCGCCCGAGGGCTCTTCGAGAACCTGGCGCAGGCGCCGGTCTTCATCGTGCCCTGCATCTACCAGGTGTCGTCGCCGACGACCGATCCGTCCACGCTGTTGGCGGGAAGCTCCATCTACCAGGCGGTGCAGAACATCATGCTGGCCGCGCGGGCGCTGGGGTTGGGCACGGTCATGACGACCTTCCAGGGGGCGGTCGACGGCATCCTGCGGGAGCGCTGCGGCATTCCCGACGACGCGACGCCGGCGGCCATCATCCCGATGGGATTCCCCGACGCGAACTTCGGCCCGACCAACCGCAAGCCGGTGGACGAAGTGACCAACTGGGACCGCTGGGACGTCACGAAGGCGCGCGACTAGCGCGACCCGCAGGCGGCCGGGGCATGATCGCGCTCTACCGCTTCTGGCCGGAGGCGCGCGTGGCGGTACGCGACACGCTGGCGGTCGCCCGCGCCACACCTGCCGACGCGCAGGGCGCATTTCCGCTGGCTGAGATCGCTACGACCCTCGGGTCGTACGACCTTGCCGTTGACCTTGGCGAGGTGCGGAGCGCGGGCGAGGCGGCATCGCGGGCGTTGAGCGTGGAGGAGGCGATCGGCGGGGGACGAATCTGGCGGGAGGGAGGCGGCTGGGCGGTCGCGGTGGAGGGGACAGGGATCGCGATTCCCGAGCCGGAGATAGAGATGTTCGGCGAGATTCCCGCGGAGGTCCCTTTCCTGCTGCTGCGGGCGAAGGGCGGCTGGAACCTCGTGGCGTCGCCGGACCGGGAGACGTGGCTGACGCTCTCGATGACGTTCCTGAACCGGCGCACCTACCAGCGCTTCGATACGGAAGGCGCCTGGTTCAGCCCCGACGTGAACGAGCTGGCCTCGCTGGTGATGGGCACGCACAACACACAGGACGTGGAAGGCACGTGCCTCACGTACGGCATTCCCGGACTGTCGCTGAAGGACTGGGAGGACGAGGCGCAGGCAGCACTCAGCGGGGGCGACCCCGAGGCGACGCGGAGCGCGCTGCTGGCGGAGGAGCTGCACTACGTCGCGCTGCTGCGGACGCCCGCGGGCGCGGTATCGCTGCGCGAGGTGCTGGCGCCGCTGGGCTCCGAGCTGTTCGTCGAGGGGTAGCCTTCCTGCGTTAGCGCAGGGGCTCCACCACCATGACGGCCTGACCGACGATCTCGCCGCTCTCCAGCAACTGGGTGGCCTCGTTCACCTGCTCGATGGTGCAGCGGAACGTGACGATGGTGGGGATGGGGAGGCGCCCGTCCTCGATCCAGCCGAGCAGGGTGGGGACGTCCGCATCGGGGTTGGGCGGGTCGGGGAGGGTGTAGCCGTTGGCGGCGACGAGGGTGTCGAGCTCCTCCTGGCGATCCTCGGTGCCGGGGCTGGCCACGACGATCGCTGAGCCACCCGCGCGCACCGGCGTCCGTCCCGGACGTGCGCTCGTCTCGAACTCGTAGAGGCAGTCGAAGAGGTGGTCGACGCCATCCGGGGCGAGTTCGGCGATGCGCGCGACGGCGGCGGCGCAGCTCAGGTTGAGCGTCTCGGTGGCGCCGGCGGCGCTGGCGGCTTCGAGCCGGGCTTCGTTGCGGGCGACGGCGATGATCGTGCCCGCGCCCGCGACAGCCGCGGCCGCGATGGTCGAGAGGCCAGCGCCGGCACAGCCGAAGACGGCGACGGTGTCGCCCTCTGCCACGCCCGCCGTGCGGACGGCGCTGACGGAGAGGAGGGCCGTGTTGCCGAGGACGGCAGCGCCTTCCTTGTCGGGCAGGTTGGGGATGGGGACGAGGAACTGCTCGTCGAGGACGAGGTTGGTGCCCCACGCTCCAGCGGGGCTGACCTCGGTCTCGGAGCCATCGTCGAACTCCACGAGAGGAAGCTCGGGCTCGCGATCCGGGTCCGCGCTCCAGGGCGTGATGAGGACGATGTCGTCGACCTTGACGCGGGTGACCGCGGCGCCGACTTCGAGGACGCGGGCCGTGCCCTCGCGGCCGGGGATGACGGGGAGGGGCTGGGGCTCCTCGACCTGCTGGAGCTGCCCGTGCTCAATGCCGGCGGCGTAAATCTCGAGGACGGCCTGATGCGGGCCCGGATCGGGCAGCTCCAGCTCCTGGATGGCGCAGACGCCGAATTCGCCTTCGAGGACGACGACGCGGGCGGTGGTGGGCATGGGCGTGGCGGTCCTAGCGCTCGATGTAGGGCCCGAGCAACTGCGGCACGCGCAGGTCCTCGGGGATGCGCTCGGGACCGATCATGCGGTCCACCTGCTCGGCGCAGTTCCAGATGCGGCGCTCCTGGTAGCTCACCGGCATACCCCTGAGGCCCGGCGAGTTGAGCGACTTCTGCATGGGCGCCATGTTGCGGGTGTCCTCTTCCATGACGGTGTCGAAGCCGTTGAGGCGCCCCTTCCAGGTATCCGTCGTGGCAGGGGAGGGAACATCGCCCCAATCGACGCAGAAGGTGATCCACTCGAAGCGGGTGGCGCCCACATCGATGGGCCAGGCGAGGAGGAAGGGCATCCCCGTGGCGCTCACAGGGGTCACGAGGTTGGGGAAAGCGCTGAAGGCGGTGCTCGTGCAGCGCGTCATGCCGTTGACGGTGGGAATCTCGACCATGCTCTCCCTGCCCACGCCAAAGGCCTGGCGGTCGAGGTCCACGCGCCAGTCGAGCTGGTGGTCCATGCCGGTCATCTCGGCGGCGCGCTTGGAGAGGGGGGTGATCATGCGCGAGTGGCCGTTGGGCAGGACGCCCATGGTGGCGCCGCGCTGGTCGAGGCCGGAGACGCCCGCCTTCTGGTGGATGTGCTTGAAGTGGTAGACCTCCTGGAAGGCCTCGACGGTGACCTTCCAGTTGCAGGGGATGATGGTCCAGCGCTTGTCGATCATGCGCAGCCTGGCGCCCTGGAACATGGCCATCTGCTCGGGCAGCGGGTGGAGCCACTCAAGCAGCGGTTCCGCGTCCGGGTTCTGGTTGATGAAGACCCAGCCGTCCCAGGTCTCGCAGCGCAGCTCGCGGAGTTCGCGCTTCTGCTCGGGGATGCCCGTGCGGTCGCCGACGAAGCGGCCGGTGGTGAAGTCGTAGAGGTCGCCATCCTCGGGGCAGCGGAGCACGCCTCCGGGGAGGCGCCGCCGGGGGAATTCCTGCTGATACATCAGGTTATGCCCGGCCGAATCGAACTCCTTCTCGTGGAAAAGGTGGGTATCGTCGGGGACGTCGAAGAGGGGGGAGCCGTGGGTGCAGGCGTTGTGGAAGGCGTGGATGGCGCCGTCCTCGCCGCGCACCAGCACGACGGGCGTGTCGAGGTGGTCCCAGATCTGGTAGAAGCCCGGCTCGGGCAGGTCCTCCTCGCGGGTGGCGTAGACCCACATGGACGTCCACAGGTGCTTCATCTCCAGGTCGAAGAACTCCTGGCTGCGGTAGCGCCCGGCAGGGAGATCTGGGAACTTGGGGAAGCCCTCGGGCGGTCCCTCGCGTGAGAACTCGTACCGGATCTCGTCCTTCAACCGTTCGACAAGCGCTTCCTGCATGGCATCCCTCCAGGGGCCGGCGCTGGCGGCGCCGGACGCGCCCTGCCATTCTACGCGCCTACGCGCTGACCTCCGGGTTGCCGCCCCTAACCGGGAGAGACAGGAGACGCCCATGATCCGCCACATCGTCACGATCACGCTGAAGGAAGACGCTCCCGCCGAGGAGATTGAGGCGTTCTTCGAGGAGCTTGGCCCCATCGGCCGCCACCCGAAGGCGATCGACTACTTCTGCGGCTGGAACTTCCAGGACCTCGGCGCACACTGCGACATCGGCATCTCCTGCTCATTCGCGAGCCAGACCGACTTCGAGGAGTACATGGCCTCACCCGACCACAGCCCGCCGGGGGCCATCATGAACCGCATCGCCGACCACTGGAGCGTGATCGACTACGAGGAGGATTCGCCGACGGCGGCGCGGGACGCCACGCGCTCGGTGCGGGGGTAAGGGGGGCCTAGACTTCGAAGATCGCGATGAGCTGGGGAGCGATATAGAGGCTACCTCGCTGCCGTAGCGGCACCGACTTCAGGATGCCAGCGCCCACAAGCACCTGGAGCGAGTTGTAGGCGGTCTGGCGAGCAACGGCGAGGCCCAGTTCGACCACTCTGGGCGTCACGGCCACATGCTCAGTGACGAAGTCAGCGAGGCGGAGGGCCGAGGGCGGCGCACCGACGTGAAGGAGACGCTCTCTCCATTCGTCGCGCAGAGCAAGGACGCTGCGCGCCACAGAAATCGCCTCCCGCGCCTGCTCGGCCACGCCAAGGAGAAAGAAGCGGAGCCAGTCCTCCCAGGCCGACGTGGAGCTGACGGCGAGCAGGAGGCGGTAGTACTCCTGACGCCGACGCTCGAAGTAAGGGCTGAGGTAGAGCAGGGGGTGGTCGACCCGGTGACGCGCGGCAAGAAGCAGGGCGATGAGCAGCCGACCTACGCGGCCGTTGCCATCCAGGAAGGGGTGAACCGCCTCGAACTGGTAGTGCATCCAGGCGGCTTCAACGACGAACGGCGTTCGAGGCTTCGTCTCGTTGAGGTAATCGAGGAGCTGATCGAGGGCGGCGTGCATCTCGGCGGGGGGCGGGGGAACGTAGGTGGCGGCGGCGATCTCGTTGGTGGAGCCGATGTGATTCTGGACCAGACGGAACTCGCCAGGACTGCTGAAGGCTTCTCCGCGCGCTCCCGTCATCAGTTGTCTGTGGAGCGAACGTACAAGGTCCAGGGAGAACACCCCTTCCTGGGTAGCGCGGAGGCCGGAGTCGAGCGCCACGACGTAGTTGAGGACATCCTGCGTGTCGCTTCCCCGTATGGGCCGAATACCGGCTTCGAGGGCGACGACGTCGGAGAACGACGCCACCGTTCCCTCGATGCGGGAACTGGCGACAGCCTCGCGGCGCAGGTAGGGACGCACGAGCAAGTCCGGGTTGGGGAAGAATTCGCCTACGCCAGTGAGTTGCCCTAGCGCGAGATTCGCATCTCCCAGCTCCCGAGCGACGGCGGCTATGGCGCCGTCTTCGGTCCCCGGAGGGAGGAGACCAGGGACGAAGGCAATATAGGAAGGTAGCGGAGGCTCCCGCTCGACATCGACCAGCCGACCTGCCGGATTCGTGAACAGCCCTTTGTCCATCTCTTAGACAGCCCTCCCCATCCAGTCTAATAATACAGGGGAAATTAGACTATCACGCGCCCAAACGTCTAGCGATTAGACCGACGACAATCAATCGTCCAATTTGAAGGGGGTTTTAGACAAGGGGCAGAAAGTCGTCATCACCGTTAGACTTGTTTACCCTAATGATCATTTCGCTCACAGCACGGGGACCTGTATGACCCAGCGACCGCTGATCGCGATCACGATCGGGGATCCGGCCGGCATCGGTCCGGAGGTAGCGGTGAAGACGCTGCAGCGGGACGAGCTGCGCACGCAGGCGCGGCTGTTCCTGCTGGGCTCGCCGACGAGCGTGGCGGCGGCGCTGAGGCTGATCGGCTCGACGCACGAGCTGCGGCCGGTGCGGCGCCCGGAGAGCGTGCGCGGAGGGCCGGGGACGACGGAGGTGCTGGCGGTCGGGGGGTTCCGCGAGGCCTACTTCGCGATGGGGGAGCACTCGGTGGTGGCGGGGGAAGCATCGCACCTGTGGGTGGAGGAGGCAGCGCGGCTGGCGCTGGCGGGGGAGGTGGAGGCGATCGTGACGGCGCCCATCAACAAGGAGTCGTGGCAGATGGCGGGAAGTTCGGACACGGGGCACCAGGAGGTGTTCCAGCGGCTCTCGGGGTCCGACCACGTGGCGACGATGCTGATGAGCGGAAGCCTGCGCTGCATGCACCTCTCGACGCACAAGACGCTGGCGGAGGCCTGCGCCTACGTGACGCGCGCGAACGTGCTGGAGGCGATCCGGCTGACGGACCGGCACTTCCGCGAGTGGGGGTTCGCCGAGCCGCGCATCGGGGTGGCCGCGCTGAATCCGCACGCGGGGGACGGGGGGCTGATCGGCACGGAGGAGCTGACGGAGATCGGGCCGGCGGTGGAGGACGCGCGGGCGGAGGGGATCGCGGCGACCGGGCCGGTGCCGGCGGACTCGGTGTTCCCACAGGCGATCGCGGGGCGCTACGACGTGGTGGTGGTGATGTACCACGACCAGGGGCACATCGCGATCAAGGTGCACGGCTTCGAGGAGAGCATCAGCGTGAACCTGGGGCTACCGTTCATCCGCACATCGGTCGACCACGGCACGGCTTTCGACATCGCGGGGAAGGGCGTGGCGGACGAGACGAGCATGGTGGAGGCGGTCACCGCCGCTATCCGACTCGCGAAACGCCAGGGTCTGGCGGCGCCTGCTTCCTAGCGTGACCCGAGGGCAAGACGTTCACCCCCGCGGCGCTGACCGTTCTGCCGGCCTGAACTTCCTCCGACCTCAAAAGATCGCGAGGGGATTGGCGGGACTGCCGGTGCCGCCGCTGACGCGCAGGGGCGAGAGGACGAACTGGAACTCCCAGCGCCCGAGCCGTTCGCAGGTCTCGGCGAGCTGCTCAAGGTTGCAGTTGTCGATGAGGTGGAGGCCCATGGCGGTGAGGCTGACGATGTGCACGGGCTGGTTCATCTCGGTATAGCCGGATGGCATGGCGTCCTGGGCGGTGTCGGCGCCGATGACGGCGGCGCCGCGTTCGTGCAGCCAGGGGAGGCTGGCGGCGTGCCAGCCGGGGTAGCCGGCGGCGGGAAGCTGCTCGCGCCCGACCTCGCCCTTCTTGCGGCCGTAGCCGGTGCGGAGGAGGACGGCGTCGCCGGGCTCCACCTTCACGTTCTGGCGGGCCTCGGCGGCTTCGAGGTGCTCGGGGTAGACGCCCTCGCCGGGGTCGAGCCAGGGGCGGTCCAGGGCGGCGGCGACATCGAGGAGGACACCGCGCGTGACGATGCCATCCTTGAGAGCCGTGATGGCGTGGTGGGTCGCGCCGAGGCCGGCGGTGACGAGCTCGGCGGGCTTGCCGTTGTACATCTTCCCGTCCCAGAAGAAGTGGCAGAGGCCGTCAATGTGGGTGATGGCGTAGCCGTGGAAGATGAAGCCGATGAACTCGAGGGCGCCGGCGTTGCGGGCGCCGGTGGCGCCGACGCGGTGTTCGTCGTTGAGGCCCTGGCCGGTAGCGAGCATGTAGCGCTGGGGCGTGCCGAAGGCGTGGTCGGGCTGGGGGCGGGTCTCGATCTCCCAGGAGCAGGAGACGCTGATGCCTTCCTGCACGAGGGCGGCGGCGGCGCGGCGCTTCTCGGGAGTGATCAGGTTGAGGGCGCCGAGCTCGTCGTCGTCGCCCCAGCGACCCCAGTTGGAGAGGGTATCGAGATAGGTCAGGACCTCGTCTTCAGCGGGTGGGGTGGGCATGGCGGGCCTCCGGAGCGGGGATTGCGGGGAGGATGGGCGGGGGCGGGGGGCGGGTCAAGGGGGAGGGGTCGGAGCGTCCCTCAAATGGTCCCCGGTCACTCTTGCCAGATCCCGGGTGGCAAGGACGTGAGGTTGATGACAATGCCCGTGACGTCTTCGCCATCAACCTGAATGCTCGTGGCGTCACCAAGGTGTTCTGTGAGACCGCCAGGGGAGTACCAGCCGCGAACCGACCTGCTCCCGGACGTATTCAGCAAGACCAAGACCTGAATGTTGAACGTGCCGTCGCTGGCCCGCAGAACGAACTCACCGTCCGCGTCCGTCCGAGCGAACGACTGCCAGCCGGCGCCCGTCCACGTCCAGACGTCGACTCCCGCCAGTGGCAGACCGTCCGGACCGAGCACCTTTCCCGTGATCACGTGCGGCTTGGTCGGGGTCTCGTCGTACGCGTCGATGTGGCAGGAGGAAGAGAGCGAGGAATCCCCGAATACCTCCGCGACCCACCCTGCGAGGTCCGGGTCGTACACCTGCAGGTCCAGGCGTGTGTCGACCCCATTGAGACTCCCACCGACATCGAACCACGCCTGGACGGCCACTGCCCAGTACTCATCGGCGTTGGACGCTGCATAGGTGTTGGCCCAGGAGCCTCGATCAAGGGCCTTCGCGAGCCCCGCCTCAAGCCGCCCCCGAAGTTCGCTCCTGCCGCCCTGTCCTTCCAACGCCAGGCGGAACACGGTGTGAGCCATTTCATGAACAAAGGTGTCCTCACGGTACGTGTCAGCGGCGTAGCAGAGCGCGTTTTCCTCTGCCGCAACGGTCACGGGATTACGCAGCGTCGCCCCCACCGCCCGAAGTCCAGCGACAGTGCGTCCATCGAGCACGCTCCAGTCTGGAATGCGCTCCAGGATGCTCCCGAACTCGGGAATGTCCCCTATTTCTTCCTCCACGCCCATCACGGCAACATGGCTTCCCAGGTTGGCGATCGCCTGGCGAAGGTCCGGGCGCCCGGCCAACATCTCGACGGTCACCTGCGCAACGCGGACCACCGCTTCGTCCGGCACATCAGCCGACGAAACGACGGGGATTCCACCTGCATCCACGTACTTCGCATAGAAGGGATCGAGGCCCAGGGCGGTCGGCGGCGACGGAAGCTCGATCTCGCTAGCAGGCTGGAGCCAGAGTCTCTCCGAAGACATGGAGAGCCACACCGCGTCGCCTCGGCTGAGCTGACGGCTGTCGTCACCGGGGAGCAGGGAGGCAGCCTCAGCATCCCAGGTCCATGCTCCTTCGAGACTGCCATCGAGCGCATCGAGTGCCTGGCTGAAGGTGGCGCCTTCGCCACCTGCCCAGGCAACGAGGTTCCAGCCCTCGCTCAAGGACACGAGACCGGCGGAGGGGTCCGGCGCAGCCATCCGCGTCCAGGTGACCGGCTCGTCGCCACGTATCCAGAGCCAGAGCCCCATACCGGGACTGAGGGTCGTCAGATCACCCGCGGGGTGTCCCGGGAGGTCGGCGAACGCTGAGCGGAACGACTGCGTCTCCGCATCCCAGGAATGGACCACCTCGAGTTGCGGTATTGCGTCGAACAACGCCTCGACGCCCGCTTCGGGCTCAATCCAGCCCGCCAAATTGAGCCCGGGTTGGAGTTCAGCACCAAGCGAGTCCGCCACGGCCTCCCGAGGGAGCGGCGCCCACCCCGAGCCAAGGCCGACGGAGAAGACGAGAGCGAGCAGCAGAAGGGAGAGGACGCCTTTGATCGGCATCGCACCAGCTTATCGATCAGTCGAGTCTGGCGTCACTTGTTGGCGACGCTCTCCAGCGAGCCGAGTTCGGCGCTGGTGGGGGATACGCGGGAGACGACGTAGAGGAAGATGGCGGCGGGGACGATCATGCCGCCGCCGCCGGCGATGATGGGGCGGGGGGCGGGTCAAGGGGGCATCAGCACTCGGCGATTCCGTGATCCGCGGGAAGTTTGATGACAATGCCGGCGATGGACTCGCCTCGGACCAGTAGCGGGGTTGCTTCTTCGCGCCAGGGGGTCAGGCCATGCTCACCGCCATGCCATCCACCGAACGCAACCTCCTCGTCCTCGCGCGTACAGAAAGCGATATTCATCTCGCCATCGCTTGCCAATAGCGTGAAGGAGCCGTCGGCGTCGGTGCGGCTGCCCCCAGCCACATCCTCGCCAAGGAACGCCCAGAGCACGATTCCCGCCAGCGGTTCGTCGTTGGGGCCCACAACGATGCCCTGGACCAGGTAGGGCCGTATCTCCGTCTCGGGATAGGCGCCGAGGTAGCACGACGAGGAGAGCGTTGCGTCTCCGAACACTTCCTGCACGAGACGGGCCAGCCGGGGGTCGTAGGCCTCCAGCTCCTCCCGTGTGTCGACCCCGTTGAGACTGCCGCCGACATCGAACCAGGCCTGCACCGCCACCGCCCAGTACTCGTCGGCGTTGGACCCCGCATAGGTGTTCACCCATAGCCCCTGCTGGAGCGCCTGACCCAGCAGGAGCCCAAGCTGCTGGCGGAATCCGCCTGTCCCCGTGGGCGCCTCCACCCCCAGGTTGAGGACCAGGTGCCCGATTTCGTGGACGAGTGAGTCCTGCCGGTAGGACTGAGCGGGATGGCAGAGCACAAGCTCCTCGCCGATGGCAGTGACGGGAACCCAGCGGGTGGGCCCCGCACCGCGAAGGCTGCTCATGGCCCGTCCGTCAAACGTACTCCAGTCGGGATCTTCCCGGGCGCGGTAGCGATATTCGGGGAGGCCGGTCAATGGCTCGTCCGCGGCGAGCACGGCAATGCGTCCCCCCGAGACGACGATGGCCTCGCGCATCTCGGGGCGCTGGGCCAGCATCTCGTCGAGAGTCGCGGCCACACGGAACAGGGTCTCGTCGGACACATTCGACGACGAGACAACGGGGATGCCGCCGGCATCCAGGTACTTCTGGTAGTAGGGCTCCAGGCCCAGCAGGGCGGGGGGAGGACCCAGCGGCGGGCTCACCGTCGGGGTAGGGGTCACAGGGGAGCCAGTTTCATCCCCACAGCGGAGGGCGCCGGCCGCGGCAACAGCCAGCAGGACCGCGAAGATGAGCCTGAGCGCCATCGGCCTAGGCTACCCATGCGATCAAGGGCCGTCGCGTCACTTGTTGGCGACGCTCTCGAGGGCGCCGTGCTCGGCGCTGGTGGGGGTAACGCGGGAGACGACGTAGAGGAACGCGGCGCCCAGGGCTCCCGCGATGAGGGAGCCGACGAGAACGCCGATCTTGGCCTGGTCGAGGATGACCGAGTGGGAGGGGAAGGAGAGTTCGGCGATGAAGAGGGAGACCGTGAACCCAATGCCGGCAAGGAGGGCGGCGCCGAGGACGTGGCCACGGTTGACACCGGCGGGAAGGCGTCCCACCCCGAGGCGCGCACCGGCGATCGTGGCGGCGCTGACGCCGACGAACTTCCCCACGACCAGCCCGAGGAGCGCGCCCCAGGCAACGCGCCCGCTAAAGGCATCTCCGAGCGCGTCGGGCGTGACCTCGACGCCGGCGTTGGCGAGGGCGAACAGCGGCACGATGAGGAAGCTGGAGTAGGGGAGCAGGTTGTGCTCAAGGGTGCGCATCACGTCCGTGCCCCGGAAGGGTCGAGCGGGCGTGAGGAGGCCAAGGATGACGCCCGCGATGGTGGCGTGGATGCCCGATTCGAACGTGGCGTACCAGAGGATGAAGCCGATCGCGACGTAGATGGGCACGTGCCGCACGCCGAAGCGCTGGGCGGCGACGATGAGGGCGATGAGGCCGACGGCTCCGCCAAGCCAGGGGAGGGAGAGGTCGTCGGTGTAGAAGACGGCGATGATGGCGATGCCGCCGATGTCGTCGGCGATGGCCAGCGTGAGGAGGAAGACACGCAGGCCCGCGGGCAGGCGGCGGCCGAAGAGGGCGAGGACGCCGACGACGAAGGCGATATCGGTGGCGACGGGGATGCCCCAGCCGTCGATCCCGTCGCCGCCGAGGTTTATGAGGGCAAAGATGCCAGCGGGGACGATCATGCCGCCGGCGGCGGCGAGGATGGGGAGGGCGGCGCGGCGGGGGTCACGCAGCTCACCGACGACGAGCTCACGCTTGATCTCCATGCCGACCACGAAGAAGAAGATGACCATCAGGGCGTCGTTCACCCAGCCCGTCAGGTGCTCGTCGATCGCGAAGAGTTCGCCGAAGAGGCTAACGCCGAAGTCACCAAAGTGGTGGTCCCAGACCAGGTGGTAGGAATGGCCGTGGACGTTCACCCAGATGAGGGCGATGACGGCGCTGATGACGAGGGCGATGCCGCCCGCCGCCTCGAGCCGCATGAACTCGCCGACGGTGAAGCGGACGCGGGTCGCAGGCGCCCACCAGACGGGCGTGGCCCCGCGCTTCCTGCGTGGTCCCTGGGCCTTCATGGATTGTGTGCTCGCACCACTACGTCTCGCGCCGCGAAGGGTTGGGGGCCCGCCTGAGCCCCCAGAACGCGGTGGCGAGCGTAGCAATCTGCATGCTTGCAGTCAGCTAGCGGCGGCCTCCGCGGAAGATCCCGCCGATCCGGTCCCAGAGGGACTTGCCGCTGGCGCCTTCGAGGAAGTCGGCCCAGGCATCCTCGGCGGAGGCGGAGCGGTTGAGACCGCGCACGCGCTCTTCCATCACGTCGCGGATGCGGCCCTCTTCGCCGGCATCGACCCAGAAGCCGTGCTGGTCTTCGCAGGTATCCAGCTCCAGGTTGTAGGCGCGGTAGTTGAAGGCGCGCATCTGCTTGCCGCAGACGGGGCAGTTGAGGTCGCTGGGGCGCTTCGCGTACTCGATGGTCGCGCGACGCTGGTTCTCGTCCGGGGCCGTGCGCGCCTCAAGCTCGTCGAGCTCGTGGTGGTCGAGCCAACGACCGTTGCAGGTCGGGCAGTGGTCGACCTCAATGCCCTTGTGGTGCTCGATACGGAGGGTGGCGGAGTCGCGGGGACACTGCATGCGTCAATCGTACGCGAGCGGGGTGAAGGCGCAGGTTCAGGCGGAGGGGAGGCGGCGGGCGCCGGGGACGGGGTGGTCGCCGGTGGGGTCGGCGAGGATGGCGCGGAGGGCCTCGATGCCGTCGAGGAGGCGGGGACCGGCGCGGCTGAACCAGGCGTTGGCGTCGAGCGCCCAGACGGCGCCGCTGGCGACGGCGGGGAGGGAGCGCCACTCGGGGCGATCGGCGAGCGCCGCCGCCTCGGAGACGACCTCGTCGAGGGAGAGGCCGCAGGGGAGGAGGAGGGCGACATCGGGGGCGGAGGCGGCGACTGCGTCCCAGGTCACGCGCTCCGACTTCTGTCCGGGCTGGCCGAGGACATCGTCGCCGCCGGCGCGGGCGATCTGCTCGGGCACCCAGTGGCCACCGGTGAAGGGCGGGTCGAGCCATTCGAGCGCGAGGACGCGGGGGCGGGGCGCGGGGAGGGCGACGGGCGGGGCCATGCGTTCGCGAAGCTCCACGGCGACACGGGCGCCCTCGGCCGAGCGACCGGTGGCCTCGCCGACCTCCTCGACGGAGCGCGCGACGCCTTCGAGGTCGAGGGGCGTGAGGGTTAGCACGCGGGCGCCGAGCTGCTCTTCGTGGACGACGCGGTGGACCTGCCCCTCGCTGACCGCGCAGACATCGCAGAGGGCCTGCGTGATGACGAGGTCGGGCTGGAGCTCGCGCAGGCGGGGCACATCGATGGTGTACGTGGATCCGCCGGCGGCGAGCAGTCCGCTGATGGCGGCGTCGATCTCCGCCTGGGGGAGGCCGCGCGTCTCCACGGCGGAGGCGGTGAGGACGGGGAGGCCGCGGGCCCCGGCGGGGTAGTCGCACTCGTGCGAGACGCCGACGACCTCGTCGCCGGCGCCGACGGCGAAGACGATCTCGGTGGCGCTGGGGAGGAGCGAGGCGATGCGCATGGCTGCCGCGCAGCTTGGCCAGCCGCACGCCCGCATGCAAGCGGCGACAGGGGCGGGGGCGCTCCGCTAGGCTGGGGTCGCCGCCAGACGGCGGCAGGAGCAGGGCATGCCAGAGCGACAGCGAGCGGCGATCAGCGGGACGGCGGAGTGGGCCCCCCAGCGTCGCTGGGACACGCCCATGTTCGGGCTGGAGGCCTACGGGAAGCTGGCGCGCGAGGCGCTCGACGACGCGGGCATGGAGCTGGGGGAGATCGACGGCATCCTCTGCACACGGCTGGGGGACGCGCCCATGTTCGCGCCGGCGGCGGTGGCGGAGTACCTGGGCATCGCCGCCAACTTCGGGGAGGTGGTGGACCTGGGTGGGGCGAACGCAGCGGGGATGGTGTGGCGGGCGGCGGCGGCGATCGAGGCGGGGGTCTGCGATGCCTGTCTCTGCCTGCTTCCCTCCGTGCCGGCGCCTCCCGAGCCGGGCGCGAAGCCGAACGCGCGCGGCTGGATGCTGGGGGCAGACGCCTGGGGCGCGCCGCACGGCCAGTTCGACGCGCCCTACGGGCTCATCAACCCGAACTCGCACTTCGCGATGGTGGCGCAGCGCTACCTGTACGAGTACGACCTGGAGCCGCGGACGCTGGCGAAGATCGCGGTGCAGGGACGGGAGAACGCGCTTCAGAATCCAAAGGCGATCTTCCGCGACCAGCCGATCACGATCGACGACGTGCTGAACTCGCCGATGGTGGTTGACCCGCTGCACCTGCTGGAGATCGTGATGCCCTGCGCGGGGGGCGCGGGCGTGGTGGTGACGACGCTGGAACGGGCGCAGCGGACGGGTTTGCGTCCGGTGCTGGTGAGCGGCTTCGGCGAGCACATCACGCACAAGTCGATCACGTACGCGCCCTCGCTGACGCAGATCCCGGTCGTGGCGGCGGCGGACCGCGCCTTCGCAATGGCGGGGGTAGGGCGGGAGGCGATCAACGTGGCCTCGATGTACGACTGCTACACGATCACGGTGCTGATGACGATCGAGGACTCGGGCTTCTGCGCGAAGGGGGAGGGGGCGCGGTTCGTGGAGGAGCACGACCTGCGCTTCGGCGGCGACTGGCCGCTGAACACGCACGGCGGCCAGCTGGGGATGGGCCAGGGCGGGGCGGCGGGGGGCATGTCGCACGTGGTCGACGTCGTGACGCAGTTGCAGGGGCGGGCGGGGCCGCGGCAGGTGGGGCCGGCGGAGCGGGGGTACGTGACGGGGACGGGCGGTTTCATGTCGGAGCAAGTTGCGCTGGTGCTGGAGGGGGCCTGATGGCGGAGCCTCCGCCGCGCATCCTGCCCAGGCCGACGCCCGCGACGGCGCCGTTCTGGCAGGCGGCGCGGGAGCACCGCCTGCTGCTTCCGCGCACGGCGGAGGGCGAACCGTATTTCTACCCGCGCGCGTTCAGCCCGGGGAGCCTGGAGCCGGTCACGGAGTGGGTGGAGGCGAGCGGACGGGGGGTGCTCTACTCGTACACGGTCGACCGGCGGGGGACGGCGCCTGCATTCGCGGCACGGGCGCCGTACGTCATCGGCATCGTGGAGCTGGCGGAGGGGCCGCGCCTGACGACGAACATCGTGGAGTGCGCGATCGAGGACGTGCGCATCGGGATGGCGGTGGAGGCGGTCTACGAGGACGTGGACGGGGAGGTCACGCTGGTCATGTTCCGGCCGGTGTGAGGTAGATGTAACAGACACCTATCACGTCAAGATCCACGTGCGGGGGACACATGCCCCATCTCCACTGGACGGTCTTGGCGTATCCTGAACTTGCCAACACGAGGGTCCACATGCCAGATCCTGAGCGAGCAGAGACGCCCAGCGAGCCTCTAGCACCGCCAGCCCCTCCCTCCCCTCCAGACAATGCCCTGTCCAGCCTCCTCAGCGAGGGTGTCGTATGGGGTGACTCCCTGGAGTGGCTGCCCCAGCTCCCCAAAGACGGCATCGACCTCTTCTTCACGTCGCCTCCATACGCCGACGCCCGCGCCTACTCAAAGATTTCGCCAGACGAATACGTCGACTGGTTCCTTCCTTTCGCTGAAGCGATGCTATCCGCCACGAGCGCCACTGGATCCTTTGTTCTCAACATCAAGAACCGTGTAGCGCGCTCAGGGCCCTTTAGGGGTCAACGGCACCCTTATGTGTATCGACTCGTCCTTGCCTTGCAAGAGATGGGATGGAGGTGGATAGAGACTTACGTGTGGTCCAAACCGAATGCAATTCCAGGGAGATTTGGTCCGCGCACGAAGGATAGCTTTGAGTACGTGTACCACTTCGCAAAGGGTTCCGATCCATTCTTCGATCTCGACTGTGTGCGCGTGCCTTATCGGGCAGATATCTCGGAGATAAATCGACGGCGCAAGGACCGCAATGGGCGCAAAGACACTGACGCTGGCTTTGGGCGTGATCGCGCGAGGACCTACAACAAGAGCGGTGCAGACCCCGGGAATGTAATCACCGTCAATCAGACTTACAACCAGTTCAAGGGACCCGCGGGCCAGCACACAGCCGTCATGCCGGAGGGCCTCGCTGAGTTCTTTGTGCAGGCCGCATGCCGTCCCGGTGGAATCGTTGTGGACCCTTTCGCGGGCTCGGGTACCACCGTCGTTGCGGCGCGCCGACATGGACGCAGCAGTGGGGGCATCGAGCTACACCAGGACTACGTGGATGTTGCGAAGCGCAGGCTGGCGCTAGACGCCAGTAGCGGCGGCACACAAGGACAACTCCATGTCGCTTTCTGAGAGAGAAATCAATCTTCTCAAGAATGCGGGAGGAGCACCTGACCCAGTACAGCGGCAGCAAGCGGTTGGCATTGCCCTGCGGAAAGAGGGGGCGGACCAATCTGAGGCGCGCGCGCTACTAGCAGAGAGCTACTTGATGCACACACAGCCATCGTTTCACCTCATTCCGAGAGGCGAGACGATGGTCGACGAAGTCTCGTTTACGGAGGACTATGAGGCCTTGGCCTCCGCTACCGCGGGATTCACGCGCACTGATGCTCAAACACTAGCAACCGCAATAGCGAGCACACCGAGGGCCTTGGCTCCCCTACGCATGATCCTCGGGCTTACGTATAGCGAACTGGCAGTCGCAATCAAATTGTTAGACGCCTCCTTCACTGTGACGGCAGGAGCGCTGAAGAACTTCGAGCGGGGCGAACACTCACGCGGGCTGACTGCACGCCAGGAGAAGATGCTCGCCCCAATCGCGGAGACCATCAGCGCCGTGATGAACCGCGACATCCTCCAGGTACCGGACGGGGCCTCAGCTCACTTTCACTCGAAGCTCGACAAGAGGGACACCGTTGATGGGTGGTCCAGCGTGGCCGCAAACGCACTAGGCGTGCCCTACGCAGCTCTCCTGTACCAGCGCTACGTCGGTGGCGTGTGGCGCCAGGTTCAGGACGCCTACTCAGAGGTGAAGGGCGATGCGCTTCTTGAATATCCGCTACGTGCTCTGCTGACTCAGAACAACATTCCTCATCACCACACCAAGTCCGGCGCGTCAGGAGCGGAGGCAACGATGGAGCGCTACGGCGTCTCGCCCGGCCCGGACTTCGTCGTGCCTGACGAGTCCCCGACACTCGTGATCGAGGCCAAGGTTGGAGAAGATGGTGGAACTGTCAGAGACAAGGCCGCGAGGGTACAGGCATTGGCGGAAGCAGCTACTAGCCGCGGCCTAACCACCTGCGCTCTCATCGATGGCAAGGGCTGGTCGGAGAGACCAACAGCCTTGCTCGACGTGGTGCTCGCAACACAGGGGCGGACGTACACACTCTCCACCCTGAGCCATCTCCTGGAGCTTCCCGAGATCAAGGCGCTTGCTGCATCGCGCAAGTAGCGCAGCCGCGGGGCGGCTCACGGCCGGTGTGAGCACCCCAGCCACAACGGGGCGGTGGGGGCGCGTATCCTTGCCGCCCACGCGCGCAACGGCGGTGGCCGCCGGGAGGATCGTATGGCGACGGTGGTGGAGCGGATCAAGGTCATCGATGCGGACAGCCACATCTCCGAGCCGGAAGACCTGTGGACGAGCCGGGTCTCGCGGCAGAAGTGGGGCGACCTGGTCCCGCACGTGAAGTTCGACCCGCAGATCAGCGAGGACCGCTGGTTCATAGGCGGCCATCGCGCCGGCGCCACGGCGAGCGCGGCGATGGCGGGCTGGACGGACCCGCCGCCGAGTCATCCCCCCTCCCTGCCACAGGCCGACCACGGGGCCTTCAGCGTGGAGGCGCGGCTGCAGCGCATGGACGAGTACGGCATCCACGCGCAGGTGATCTACCCGAACGTCGGTGGGTTTGGCTCGGGGAATTTCCTGCGGCTGAAGGAACCGGAGTTGATGGCGGAGTGCGTGCGCGCCTACAACGACTTCCTCATCGACTGGACGGCGCCGGCGCGGGAGCGCTTCATCCCGATCATGGCGACGCCGTTCTGGGACGTGGACCTGTGCGTGGATGAGATGCGGCGAGCGGCGGAGCGGGGCCACAAAGGCGTGCTGATGACGAGCCAGCCCGACATGTTCGACTTTCCCCGCATCAGCGACCCGCACTGGGACCCGCTGTGGGCGCAGGCGCAGGATCTGGGGCTCTCGGTCAACTTCCACATCGGCTCCGGCGACCTCACGGCGATCCGGGACACGGAGGTGCACAACGGCCGGCAGGCGGCCTTTGCCAAGGCGACGGTGCAGTTCTTCCTGGACAACTCGAACGCGGTGATGGACATCATCTTCTCGGGCATCTGCCACCGCTTCCCGGACCTGAAGTTCGTCTCCGTCGAGAGCGGCATCGGCTGGCTGCCGTTCCTGCTGGAGGCGATGGACTGGCAGTGGGTCAACAGCGGCTGCCCGGAGGAGCACCCGGAGATGGGCCTGCTCCCGAGCGAGTACTTCAAGCGGCAGTGCTACGCCTGCTTCTGGTTTGAGCGGGGAAGCGCGATTAAGGCGATCGAGCAGCTCGGGCCGGACAATATCCTCTATGAGACCGACTTCCCCCATCCGACGAGCATGTCGCCGGGGCCGAACACGACGGCGATCTACCCCAAGGACTTCATCGAGCAGGAGCTGGGCGCCCTGCCCGAGGACGTGCTACGCAAGATCCTGCATGACAACTCGGCGGCCGTGTACGGGGTGGGTGAGTGACGGCGACCGAGCCACGGGTCGACTGGGACGCAGCCTTCGAGGAAGCCCTGAACATCCTGCAGGAGTACCTGCGCATCGATACGTCGAACCCGCCCGGCCGGGAGCGGCTGGCGTGCACCTTCCTTGGCGAGATCCTGGAGCGGGAGGGGATCGACTACGAGCTGTTCGACCCAGGGGACGATCGTGTCTCGCTGCGGGCGGTCCTGAGCGGCGACGGCAGCCGGCAGCCGCTGATGCTGCTCAACCACACGGACGTGGTGCCGGTGGAGCGGGAGTACTGGGACGAGGAGCCGTTCGCGGGGCTCATCCGGAACGGGGAGATCTGGGGCCGGGGCACGCTCGACATGAAGGGGCTGGGCGTGGCGGAACTGCTGACGGTGCTGCTGCTGAAGCGCTCGGGGCTGCCGCTGGCGCGCGACATCGTGTTCCTGGCGGTGGCGGACGAGGAGGCGGGCGGGGTGCTCGGCATCGAGTGGCTCGAGCGGCTTCATCCCGAGGCGCTGGTGGCGGAGTACGTCATCAACGAGGGCGGGGGCGGCTCGACGGAGCTGTTCGGCGTCAAACGGCCCGTCTTCACGATCACGACAGGGGAGAAGGGGCCGCTCTGGCTGCGGTTGGTGGCGGAAGGACGGGCGGGGCACGGCTCGGTTCCCCACAACGACAACGCCCTCGACCGGCTGGTGCGCGCCCTCGGGCGGCTGCAGGAGTGGGAGCGGGAGCCGCAGCTCTCGCCGGCGCTGGAGGAATACTTCGAGCGGCTGGAGCGGGCGGGCATCTACGGTGGGGGGACCTCGATCGAAGAACTGCGGAAGACGGCGGCAAACGACATGCGCGTACGCGCGCTGCTGACGAACACGATCAGCGCGACGACGGCGAGCGCGGGCATCAAGCACAACGTCATCCCGGGGCGGGCGGAAGCGACGATCGACTGCCGGCTCCTGCCGGGGGTCGATGCGGACGCGTTCGAGGCGGAAGTGGCGCGCGTGATCGACGACCCGAAGGTGCGCATCGAGCGAGTGTTCGCGGGTTCCTCGGACACGAGCGCGCACGACACGGAGCTGTTCGCGACGATCGAGTCGGTGGTGCGCGAGCTGGTGGAGGACGCAGTGGTGACGCCGGGGGTGACGGCGGGGTTCACCGACAGCCGCGTGTTCCGCAACCAGGGGGTTGTCGCCTACGGCTTCTCGGGCGGGCTGACGCCTCCGAACCTGGCGCGCACGGTGCACGGTCACAACGAGCGCATGACGCTGGACAGCTTCCGGCTGAGCTGCCAGATGATCTACGAGGTCACGCGGCGGATGTGCGGAGCGGGGTAGTGGTTGGTGGTCGGTGATCGGTGGTCGGTGGGGACGAACCGCGAACCACTAGCCACGAGCCGCTAGTCCCAGGGGTCGCCGGGCATGATGGGACGGCCGCGGCCGTCGGGGTCGAAGTTGTCCATGGGGAAGGGGCCGGGCTGGTAGCCGCGGCTGGCGGTGAGACCGCCATCGAGGGGGAGGACGACGCCAGTCACGTACTGCGAGGCGTCGGAGGCGAGGAAGACGATGGGGCCGATGAGGTCTTCGGTCTGGCCGATGCGGCGCATGGGCGTGCGCCCTTCGAGCATCTCCATGACGCCGCTCTGGATGAGGCCGTCGTGGGTCATGGGCGTGTCGAAGATGGTGGGGGCGAGGGCGTTCACGCGGATGCCGCGGTCGCCCCACTCGACGGCGAGGAACTCCGTGAGGTTGCTGACGCCGCCCTTGGCGGCGAAGTAGCCGGGAGAACGTCCCTCGAAGCCGCCGATGCCAAAGATGGAGCTGAGGTTGATGATGTTGCCGTGGCCCTGCCGCAGGAAGTACTGGGCGGCTGCGCGGCAGCAGTACCAGAGACCCTTGAGATCGGTATCGACGATCTCGTGGAAGATGTCGTTGTCGGAGTGCTCCGCGCGCCAGGCGCGCAGGTCGGCGATGCCGGCGTTGTTGATGAGCACGTCGACAGTACCGAACTCGTCCCAGGCGGCCTTCATGAGGGCTTCGACCTGTGCGTAGTCGGTCACGTCGCAGGCAACGGGGAGGCAGCGGCGGCCCTTGCCCTCGACCATGGCGACGGTATCGCCGAGGCGGTCGAGGCTGCGGGAGGTAACGACGATGTCGGCGCCGCGATCGGCGAGCGCGTTCGCCCAGATGACGCCGAGCCCGTAGCTCGCGCCGGTGACGATGACCACCTTGCCTTCCATCGAGAACACGTCGTCTGACATAGCGAAACCTCCGGGGGAGGGATTGTACGGACGGCTGCCTTGCACGCACGACGTTCACCCCGAGGCCTTGCGCAACGGTTACCCTGCGCTCGCACGAACCGCAGGAGGTATCCCCATGCCCGCACGACGCGTCCTGACCGAACTGGACGAGTGGCCCCGCCACCAGACGATCGACACCTTCGACATCATCGCGAACCCGAGTCCGGGTTGGAGCGACGGCTACTGGCACTGCGTGGGCGACCCCGACGGCGAGGTGAACCTGATCACGGCGCTGCGGCTGTACCACAACACGAACACGATCGATGCGTACTCGATCCTGAGCACGGGCGACGGGAAGCAGTACAACGTGCGGGCCACGCGCAAGCTGCGCCCGAACATCGACGATCTGACGGTGGGGCCGTTCTCGCAGGAGATCATCAAGGGGCTGCGGACGCTGCGGCTGGGGCTGGAGGAGACGGATGTCGACTGCTCCTTCGACATCCTCTGGGAGAGCTCGGCGCCGCCCTACGACGAGTGCCAGGGCATCCGCATGTACCAGGACGGGCGGATGGTGGGGGAGCGATCGAACCTGGTGCAGCTGGGTAACCTCTCGGGCTGGCTCAAGGTGGGCGGCAAGGAGTACCACTTCGAGCTGGAGGACGGCTGGGTGGGGGCGAAGGACCACTCCTGGGGGCAGGCGAACACGGGCGAGGGCGAGCAGCCGAACCGCCACGCGGCGCCGTCGGAGCAGCGGCGCTCCCCGTGGGGCACGCCGGGGGCTCGCTGGTGGGCGCTGGTGCGCTTCGCCGACCGCTCGATGTACTGCTCGTTCCGCCACCAGAACGACGGCACGATCGTGGCCTCGGGCACGGGCGGCGCCAACCTGGCGGAGTTCGGGCGGGTCCACAGCCGCATCGACTACCCCTACGGCTCAGGCAAAGAGGGCTGGGCGTACACGGACGTGGACGTGATCAGCACGGAGTTCGAGGACGGGTTCCCGCGGCTGAAGAGCGCGCGGGTCGACCTGACGCGGCCAGACGGTGGCGTCGACCGCTTCCTGCTGGAGACGGTGAGCAAGCCCGTCTACATGCAGGGCGGCGGCTACTGGGGCGGCTGGGACGACGGTCTGGGGCGGGGCGTCTACCGCGACGACGTGGTGGAGGGGGAGGTCTGGGATGTCTCCCACCCGGTGATCGTGCGCGACCTGGAGGGCAACGAGGTGAAGCAGCGGCCCGGCGGTCACTTCGCGGAGCTGTACACGCGCTACACGAACATCGACGACCCGAGCGACGTCGGGCTCGGGCTGCAGGAGTGCGTCTTCGCCCAGGAGTACCAGGGCATCAAGGCGATGTGAGCTGGTGGTCGGTGATCGGTGATCGGTGGTCGGTGATCGGTCCCACCGGCCCCTCCTCGGGAGTGGCGGGGGGACTAGTCACCAGTCACTGATCACTAGTCACTAACCGCCAGGCTACATTCCCGGCAGGATCACCAGCGTTCCGGGGACGCCTTCGATGCGGAGGCCGCGCACGGCCGCGTAGCCGTCGGAGTTGTACCAGGCCCTGGCGGTCTCCACGTCGGCGAACTCGATGAGGACGAAGCGATTGTTCGGCACCTCGCCCTCGATGACCTCGGGCTCCTCGGTGTAGGCGAGCACCTTGGCGTTGTGCGGGGCAAGCGTGCCGCCCGCTCCGGCCAGGTACTGGTTGAGCTTCTCCCGGTCCTCGACTCGACCCTGCGCGAGCACGTATGCGGCCATCGGTTCCCTCCTGAGTTCGGCGTGAATGCGGGCGAATGCTACCAGCGATGGGGGGTGGTCGGTGATCGGTGGTCGGTGGTCGGTCCCCACCCCGCCCCCAGCCCCGGTTGGGGGCGGGGCAAGCCACCAGTCGCTAACCGCCAGCCACTAGTTGACGCCGGGCTCGGCGGGATGCGTGGCGAAGCGCGCAAGCTCGCCGCCCTGGCGGCGGAGCACTTCGCGCCAGAGTTCCGCGGGGTCGCTGGCAAAGGGGTCGTCGGGGAGGGCGGCGACGGTGAACCAGCCGTGGGTCGCGATCTCGCCCTCGAGCTGCCCCGCGCCCCAGCCAGCGTAACCGGCGAAGAAGCGCATACGGCCGAGGCGGCCCTCGAAGTGATCGGGACCCTTCCCTGGGTCGACGAGGCCGAGGCCGGGGGAGATGCGCAGACCCCAGCGGTCGACGGGGAGGTCGTCGCCGGTGGCCATCGCGAAGACGGAGGTGGTCGAAACGGGGCCACCGCGGAAGAGCACGGACGGCTCGACGGCGTGGCCGACCCACTCGGGCAGGTGGCCGGCGACCGTTTCGCCGTTCATGGCGTGGTTGAGGACGAGGCCGAAGGCGCCTTCTTTGTCGTGGGCGCAGAGAAGGACGACGGTGCGCCGGAAGTTTGGCTCCTCGATGTTGGGGGTGGCGACGAGCAGGCGGCCGGCGAGGGAGTCGGGCATCGTCAGGAGGCGCCGGTGGCGAGCGGGGCGGGCGTCTCGGACCAGACGATGCCTTTCGCGCGGAGGGCGTCGATGGCGGCGGGGTCGTAGCCAAGCTCGGCGAGGATGGAGTCGCCCTGCTCGCCAGCGAGGGGGAAGCCACCCAGTTCCAGCTTGTTCGCGCTGAAGGCCGTCAGGGGACCGTAGCGCTCGTACTCGCCGTAGTTCGTGTTGCGGACGGAGACGCGCAAGCCGTTGGCGGCGACGTGGCCGTCCTTCGCGATGAACTCGTGCACGGGGGCGGCGTCGGCGCGGACGCAGCCGAGTCCTTCGGTGGCGAGCAGCGCTTCCCAGTCGTCGGCGGGGCGCGCCGCGAAGAGAGCGGTGAGGGTGTCGGCGAGCGCGTGGTCGTTGGCGGCGCGCGCGTCGGGGGTGGCGAAGCGGGGGTCGGCGGCGAGGTCGGGGCGGCCGGCGAGGTCGCAGAAGCGCTCCCACTCGCGCTGGACGGCGAGTCCGAGGAAGACCCAGCCCTCGGCGGCAGGGTAGAGGCGCCAGGTGGCGTTCAGGCCGTAGAGGTCGGCGTCGAGGGTGGGGCGCGGGGGCTTGCCCTCGTAGGAGATGAAGTCGTCGGCGTTGGCCCAGGCGTTCGCCCCGAACATGTCGACGAACACCTCCTGGCCCTTGCCGAAGCGGCGGCGGGCGTAGAGGCCGAGGAGGGAGGAGGAGGCAACGACGACGGAGGTGTTGGGGTCGGGGTTGAGTTCGTTGGCGCGGAAGAACTTGCGGGCGACCTCGCGCAGCTCGGGGATGGTCGTGCAGGCGGGGGGCATGCCCTTGCCCATCTGCATGAGGGCGCCGCCGAGGCCCGCGCCGGGGATGGGATGGGTGGAGGGGCGGTGCGCGCCGGGGCCGCTGCGTCCGTAGCCGTTGACGTAGACGTAGACGAGCTCGGGGCGGATCGCGCTGAGCGTCTCGTAGCCGATGCCGAGCCGCTCGGGCACGCCGGGGCGGTAGTTGTGGATGACGATGTCGGTCTCGCGGGCGAGAGCCTGGACAATCTCCTGGCCTTCGGCGCTCTTCAGGTCGAGGGCGATGCTCTCCTTGCTGCCGTTACAGCGGCCGGCGCCCATGGAGGCGACGCCCATGGCGCGGAAGGGGTCACCGCCGATGGGCTCGACCTTGATCACGCGCGCGCCGAGGTCCGCGAGGATGGCGGCGCCGAGGGGGGCGGCGATGACGGTGGCGAACTCGAGGACGGTGACGCCGCGCAGGGGCGGACCGGAGGCGGGGGCAGAGGGGGTGGGAGCCGGGCGGGGGCGGGCGGTTTCGCTCAGGACGGCCTCGGTATGCTCGCCGGGCTCGGGGCCGGGCTCGCCGGCGGCGCCGGGGGTAGCGGTGAGGCGGGCGAGGGGACCAAGCTGGCGCACGGTCCCGAGGGTGGGGTGCTCGCGCTCGACGACGTGGCCGTTGAGGACGAGGTCGGGGTCGTCGAGGGCTTCCTGGGTGCTCTGGAAGGGGGTGGCGGCCACACCGCCGTGCTCGATGAAGGTCTCCATCCACTCGGCGGCGGTGCGCTCCTGCATGCGCTCGAACATGCGGTCGCGCAGGCGCTCGCGGGCGTCCTCCGACCACTGCGCGGGCGTTCCCTCGTAGTCGGGGTCGGCGAAGATGTCGGCGAGGCCGGCGGCGGCGAGGTAGTTGTCGAAGAGGTGGGCCATGAGGTTCCCGAACTGGAGCCAGCGCCCGTCGCTGGTCGGGAGGGCGTGGTAGTTGAGGGTGGGCATGGCGGGCATGGCGAGCCCGGCGAAGAGATCGGGGAAGCGCTCGCCGAGCTGGGCGCGGAAGAGTCCACCGAGGTCGTAGGCGCAGAGTCCCTGCAGGAGGCTCGTCTCGACGAGCTGGCCGCAGCCGCTCTCCTCGCGCGCCAGAAGGGCGGCGAGGATGCCGTGGAGGGCGGCCTGGGAGGTAGCGTGGGAGCCTGCCTGGACGGCGGCGTAGGCGGGGCCTTCGCGGTCGGGGAGGCCGCTGAAGTTGAGCATGCGTCCCATGCGGGCGGCGACGACAGCCTCGTAGCCGGGATAGCCGGCGTACGGTCCCTGCGGCCCGAAGCCGGTGATGGCGCAGTAGACGAGCGCGGGGTTGCGGGCGCCGAGGCGCTCGTAGTCCGCGCCGAGGGGGGCGGCCTTGCCGGGACGGGTGCTCGTGACGACGACATCGGCGCCATCGGCGAGGCGCGCGAGGGACTCGCGGCCCGCTTCGGTCTTCAGGTCGAGGATGGCGCTGCGCTTCCCCCGCAGCCACATCGGGGCGTTGGCGAGGGAGCGCCAGGGGTCGCCGCCGGGGCGCTCGACCTTGATGACGTCAGCGCCGAAGTCGGCCAACACCATGGTGGTCATGCCACCAATGGGGCCTTCGCTGAGGTCGATGACGCGGATGTCGTCGAGCAGTTCCGCCATGGGGACGCCGTCCGCGGAGATGATACGCCGCTAGCTGTTGGTGACGGTGCGGACTTCGCCCGCCTTCGAGTCGTCGCGGATGAAGTCGAGGACGGCCTCGGCGATCGCTTCGGGCTGGAGGATGGCGTCCTTGTTGCGCTCGATCGCGGGCTGGAGCCAGGAGGCGGGGCGTACGCCGTCCCCGGTCTTCCTCTGGAATGCGGTGCTCACCATGCCCGGCGAGACGGCGTTGACGCGGATGTTGTCGCTCGCCGCGAAGGGGGCGCAGCTCTGGGTGAAGGAGACGACGGCCTTCTTGGTGGCCGAGTACATCGGGTCGAAGGCCAGGTGGCCGTCGGCGGCGGTGGAGGCGGTGTTGATGATCACGCCGCCGCCGCGCTTGCGCATCGCGTGGATGGCCTCGCGCGTGCCCATCATGACGCCGCTGGTGTTGATGTGGGTCTCCTCGGCGATGCGCTCGAGGGAGGCGTGGGGCCAGTGCGGCTCGCCGCTGGAGATGCCGGCGTTGTTGTAGACGATGTCGACGCCACCGTAGGCAGCCTCCGCCTCGGCGAAGAGGTTGGCGATACTCTCGGGGCGGGTGACATCGACGTGGACGAAGGTCGCAGCGCCATCCGCGCCGGTGATCTCGCCGGCGGTGGCGGCGCCGCCCTCGGCATCAATATCGGCAACGACGACACTCGCGCCTTCGGCGGCGAGCGCTCGGGCGGTGGCGCGCCCGATGCCGGACCCGGCTCCCGTGACGATGGCGACTTTCCCCTGGATATCCATGACAGCCCCCTCTGTGAGCGGGCGCATTCTAGCGCGGCAAGAGGGCGCCGGCGGGGAGGATGCCGACCTCGCGCATGCGCTGGGCGAGGCCGGAGCGTCCGAGGCCGACGTAGCGCTCCTCGCCCGTATCGAGGCCATAGATGATGTCGTGGAGGGGCACGGTCCAGTAGTGGAACTCAACGCGCTCGTGGAAGGCGCGTCCGAGGGCACGGTCGTAGAAGCGAGCCACGTCGTCGACCGCGTGCCAGCCGCCCTCAGCGAGGAGGCCGACGAAGTCCATGGCGGGATCGCCAAAGCCAGCGTCGCCGAAGTCGATAACACCGGCGAGGTGGCCCTCGTGTTCGAGGAGATGCCCGAAACCGAGGTCGTTGTGGACGAGGTGCGGGGGCGGGTCGAGGCGGTCGCGGGCGTAGCGCGTGAAGCCGCTATCGACGGCGACGCGGAGGGTGGCGGAGAGGCGGGGGAAGACGCGCATGCGGATCGATTCGAGCCAGTCCCCGGGCGCGGGGAGGTGGTGCGGGGCGAGCGTGCCGAGCGCCTCGGCGGCCTGCTCGAGGGGAACGTTGTGGAGGGCGGTGAGGAAGGCGCCGACATCCCGCGCGATGGCGCCGCCGCCGGGTCCGAAGAGTATCTCGCGCCGCAGCCCCCGGCCCTCGATGGCGGGATACCCGGCGAAGGGGCGTCCCCGCCACTCGCCTATCCAGCGGGGGACGGGGACGGGCACGGGCAGGTGGGGCGCGATCGCGGGCAGGAGGCGAATTTCGCGGTCGAGGAGGCGGGCGTCGTTGGCGGTGCGGGGGAAACGGAATACGCGGTCGCCATGGGCGAAGGTCCAATGCGACCAGCCCTGATCGAGGGCGCGCGCGGGCGCCTCGCCGAGGTCGGGAAAGGCGCGGTGGATGGCGTCGGCTGCTTCGCAGGATTCCATGGAGTCCGGATGTCTAGAATACGGCGTGCCCCTCTTACTCGGTGTGACCGGCTCGATCGCGGCGGGAAAGAGTCTGCTCTGCGGGCGCCTCGCGGAGGCGCATGGCGCGATTCACGTGGACGCCGACCGGGAGGTTCACCGCATGTACGCGCCGGACACGCCCGGGTTCGAGCGCGTGGTGGCGGAGTTCGGCGAGGAGATCGTGGGGGAGGACGGCGTCATCGACCGGCGCGTTCTCGGGGGCATGGTGTTCGGGAAGCCGGAGCGGATGGCGGCCCTGCGCACGGCGATCGGGGACATCCCGGCGTACTTCATGGCGCTGCTCGACCGCTGGCGGGAGGAGCTTCCAGAGGACGGCATCGCGGTGCTGGAGGCGGTGAACCTGCTGGAGAACGCCTACATGACGAAGGCGGACGCAGCGTGGCTCGTGGTCACGGACGAGGCGACGGCGGTCACCCGGCTGATGGAGACGCGCTCGCTTTCGCGGGAGGAGTCGGAGCAGCGGCTGGCCTCGGCGCGCGACTGGCGTGAACGCGCGCCGGCGGCGGACCGCATCTTCCACAACGACAGGTCGCCGGAAGCGTTCCTCGCTTCGATCGATGCGGCCATCGCGGAGACGGTCGCGGCGCACCGGGCGGGCACGCTCTCGCGCCCGCGCTGGCACGAGGCTCAGGAGTCGGGGGCGTAGGGCCTAGCCGAGGCGGTTGATGAGGGGGCGGACGGCCTTGCCGCGCTGGCCGAGGCGGTTGCGCGCGGCGTCGTCCAGTTCAGCGAGGGTCTTGCCGTTGAGGATCTGGGTGACGGTGTCGAGGCCGTAGCCGCCGTCGCCACGGGGTTCCGCTGGGACCTCGCACTCGATGATCGAGACGGACACGGCGACGTTGGGGTCGCCGGGGGTGGCGAGGGCGGCGGCGGCGCGGCCCATGGCGATGCGCTGGCCCGTGGGCGTGGCGGCGAGGCGGGCGAGCAGCGCCTGGCAGCGCTCTTCGTCGGAGAGGCCGGCGTGGAAGGTCTCGGTGAGGGGGCCGGGCTGGAGGTCCATCGCGTACACCTCGATACCCGCGCAGAGGGCAATGGCGCGCTCGCCGGTGGCCTCTGCGCAGGCGCGGGCGCGAACGGTGGCGCGGGCGGCGTAGTCGCCCCCGCGGGGGGACTCGGGGGGCGTCTCGGGATCGACGCACTCGACGGGGGCGTCCGCGAGGAGCGCACGGAGGTCGGCGCGCTCGTCGGGGTCGGCGGAGGCGAGGACGAGGCGGGGCATTTCACTCATGGGCGCATCGTGAAGGGGCGGCGGGGATCGCGCAACGGGGAGCACATTCGCGGAGCGTCCGTTGACCACTCATGCGTCGCGCATCGATCATGGCGGGATGCGCAGGCCGGACAACGGGAATGGGGAGGCGGCGCCGGGGAGACGCGCCCGGCTCGCGAAGCGGGCCTCGTTCGTCTCGCTCCTCATCCTCTCGGCAAGCCTGGGTGCGCTCCTCGTCCTTGTGCTCGACCGGTCCATGAACGGAGAGGAGCCCACACTTCAGCCCGCCGCCTCGACGGCGACCGCGACCGCGACGGAAGCCGCGGCCACGCCCACGCCCACGGCCACCTCACCATCGACGCCGGCATCCCGGGAAACCACCACCGCGACTGCCACCGCGGCAACGATGCCGGCCAAGGTGCTGTACTGGGGTGACCTGCCGCCGGAGCTCGCAAGTCCGAACCTTCAGCCGGCGAGCGAGGCAACCGACCTCGCCTTCCTGCGAGGCGGCGGCGAGGCGTACCGCATCGTGCGTCGCTACTACGTGCCGGTGGCGGCGATCGGGGCGGGGGTGGACGCGCTCACGCTCACGCAGATGGAGGACTTGAGGCGGGGGGCGATCACGGACTGGGCGGAAGTCGGGGGGATCGCGGGGCCGGTTCGCGCCTTCGCGGTCGCGCCGGGGGCCGGAGACGAGGCGATGACCGCCTTTGCGCCGGTGACGCCGGAGCAGACGTTTGCGACCTATGAGGAGCTGCTGGACGCGATGACACTCGACTCTGGGGCGTGGGCGATCCTGCCGATCGAGGAGGTGGGGCCAACGGTCACGGCGGTCGCGGTGAGCGGCATCGACCTGGTGCGGGGGCGCGGCGACGCGAGCGAGTGGCCCTTCGTGGAGGCGGTAACGCTGGTGGCGTTCACGGAAGAGGGGCGGTTGGCGGCGGAAGCGCTGGTGGCGGAGCACTCGGCGCCGTTGCCCGAGGCGGTGACGGTGATCGCGACCGGCGACATCCTCCAGTCGCGCTGCTCGCTGACCCGGATCCGGGCAACCGGGGACTGGGGGGCGGCATTGCGGGGACCGGTGGGCGAGTATCTCGCCTCGGCGGACCTGACGCTGGGGTCGGTGGACGGCAGCATCCAGGACATCGCCGAGCCGCTCGGGTGCTTCCCGCACGTCAACCTGAGCTCGCCGCCAGAGGTAATCGAAGCGCTGACGCTCTCGGGTTTCGACGAGGTGACGGTCGCCACGAACCACGTGTTCGACTGCGGGGCGGAGCCGTGCGGGGCGGACGCGTTCCTGCGCACGATCGAGCTTCTGGAGGCAGCGGGGATCGCGGTGGTGGGCGGTGGGGAGAACCTGGAGGCGGCCCTGGCGCCAGCCACCTTCACAGTGGGCGAGACGACCTTCGGGATTCTCGGGTTCGACGATGTGGCGGCGTACTCGCTGGAAGCTGGTCCGACCTGGCCCGGGACGGCGCCGCTGGACGACGACTACAGCGACGAGAACGCCACGGGCGAGCCCGCGTTCTTCCGCCCCGCCTCGGAGCTGGACCTGGATCGCTTCCGGTCGCGCATCAGGGCGCTCGCGGAGGAGGTGGACGTGGTCATCGTGCAGGTGCAGACGGGCACGGAGGACACGCACGATCCGAGCCCGCGCAGCATCAAGGCGCTGCGGGCGGCGGTGGGGGCGGGGGCGACGCTGATCGTGGGGAACCAGGCACACCACGCGCAGGCGATCGAACCGGGGGCGGAGGCCTTCATCGCCTACGCGCTGGGGAACTTCATCTACGACCAGAACCGGCTGGAGGGGCACACGCAGGGATACCTGCTGGAGGCGACGTTCTGGGGGGCGCGGCTGGTGAACCTGCGCTTCGCGCCGTACGTGATCGAGGACCTCTACCGGCCAGTGTTCGCGGAGGGCGAGGTGCGCACAAAGATCCTCAACGATGTCTTCCAGGCATCGCTGAGACTGGCGGCGGGGCAGTAGGGCTGGCCAGTTAGCCGCAGGATCGCGGAGAATCGAGGGCCATGCGCATCTTCTTCGACGTCGACGACACGATCATCACGTGGGACGTGCGGCTGCGGCCGGGGGTGGTGGAGGTGTTCGAGCAGCTGCGCGCGCAGGGCCACGAAGTTTACCTCTGGAGCGGGAACGGGCCTCGCTGGGAGATCGTGCGGCGCTTCGACCTGCACGAGCACATCATCGACTGCTACTGGAAGCCGCTCTACCGCCACCACGAGCGACTCGAGGAGTTGGGGGTGCCATTCACGCCCGACTACGTGATCGATGACCACCAGGAGGTGATCGACGCCTTTCCGGGCGTGCGCATCGCCCCTCCCACCTACCCCATCGAGAAGGACCGCGAACTCTGGCGCGTGTACGACGCGATCCAGGAGTACGTGGGGAGCGTCGCCGACGCGGCTGAGTAGCGCTCAGCCTCCCAGCCGTTCAATCAAACTGGTCAGTCCGCCGGAGAGACGCACGGGGTAGGCCCCCTGCGAAGCGTCGAGGCCTTTCGCGGCCTCGGGCAGGCGCGCCACGGCGGCGGCGCGGCGCTCCCGTAGCGTCGCGAGAGGCTCTGGGGGCGTGAGCCGCTCGCCTCCCGCCATCACCTGCGCGAGGAGGGGGCGGCCGGCCGGAACCGGTTCGTCCGCCAGAGCGATCGTGTCCGCGACGGACTCGCCGTTGCGCTCCTGGCGGTAGACCTGCTTCACGCCGGGGAGACTGGCCTTGCCGGTCGAGCGCTTCATCACGGGGCCCCGCGGGCCCGCGACCAGCTTGTAGACGCCCCCGAGCGAGGGTGCGTCGGCACTGGTGCCGAGGCGCGTACCCACGCCAAAGGCGTCGATTGGCGCTCCTCCCGCCACCAACTTGGCGATGCGGTACTCGTCGAGGTCGCTGGAGGCGAAGATGCGGAGGTCCTCGCAGCCCTCGGCGTCGAGCACATCGCGGACGGCCCGGGCGAGCGCGCCAAGGTCGCCGGAGTCGAGGCGCACGCCGCGGATGGCGACCCCCTCCCCACGCAGTTCGTTCGCGACGGAGGCGGCGCGGCGAGCGCCCTCGACCGTGTCGTAGGTGTCGATCAGGAGGACGGCGCTCTCGGGGAAGTCGCGGGCGTAAGCGCGGAAGGCCTCGATTTCCGAAGGGAAGGAGAGCACGTAGGCATGCGCCATCGTGCCGCTCAGGTCGAGGCCGTAGAGCTGGCCGGCGAGCACGTTGGAGGTGGCGGACGCGCCGCCCACGAAGGAGGCGCGGGCGACCTTGAGGGCGGCGTCGGCGCCGTGGTCGCGGCGGCCGGAGAAGTCGACGAAGGTGCGGTCTCCGCAGGCGAGGGCGATGCGGGCTGCCTTCGTCGCGATCATGGTCTGGAAGGTAGTGGCGTTCAGGAGGAAGGTCTCGACGAGTTGCGCCTCGATGAGCGGGGCGGTGACGCGCAGGAGGGGCTCCTCGGCGAAGACCGCCTCGCCCTCGGGCACGGCCCAGACGTCACCCGTGAAGCGCAGGCGTCCGAGGGCGTCGAGAAAGGCCTGGTCGAAAGTGTCCAGGGAGCGCAGGTAGTCGACGGCCGCAACGTTGAAGGCAAGGCCGTCGAGGAAAGCGAGAGCGTCCTCCAGGCCGCAGGCGACGAGGAAGCCACGGCCCGGCGGCAGTCTCCGCACGGAGAGCTCGAAGGTGGCTGGCTCGTTCAGGCCGTGGGCGAAGTAGCTCGCGGCCATCGTGAGCTCGTACAGGTCGACGAAGGCGGCGGCGTTCTCGTCGTTCACCCAGGGCATGGGCGTCAGTATGCGACAGGGCGGGGTCGCCCGATGTATCCGCAATCTCGAATGCCGGCCATCCCAAATGGGGCGGCGCGGTGGTACCCTCAGGGGACGGCACTGCGCGCCCCCTCGCGGGGCGGATCGTTCGCCGGGAGACCTCTGGAGGCAACCTCACCATGTTCGACACCATCATCCGCGGCGGCACCGTGATCGACGGGCTGCGCACGCCGCGCTTCCGCGCCGACATCGGCATCAAGGACGGGAAGGTCGCCTCGATCGGGCGCATCCACAACGAGAACGGGGCGCGCGTCCTCGACGCCGAGGGGCTCATCGTCGCGCCCGGCTTCGTCGACCTGCACACGCACTACGACTCGCAGGTGTACTGGGATCCATACTGCTCCATCTCGGGCTGGCACGGGGTGACCTCGGTGGTCATCGGCAACTGCGGGTTCGGGTTCGCGCCGGTACGGACGGAGGACCAGGAGCGGGCCATGCTGACGATGGCGCGCAACGAGGCCGTACCCATGGAGGCGATGCGAGAGGGCATGGCCTGGGACTGGGAGACCTACCCCGAGTTCCTCGACAGCCTGCAACGCACGCCCAAGGGCATCAATGTGCTCAGCTACGTCGGCCTGAACCCGCTGATGGCGTACGTGATGGGGATCGAGGCGGCCAAGAGCCGTCCCGCCACGGAGGCGGAGCGGAACGAGATGTGCCGCCTGTTCGAGGAGGCGCTGGAGGCGGGAGCTTGTGGGTTCTCGGTGCAGCTCGGGGGCGAGGGGAGCGTGCAACGCGACTACGACGGCACGCCCATGATCACGGACCTGATGTCGGAGCAAGACCTGCTGGCGTTCGCGGCGGTGATGGGGAAGGTTGGCAAGGGCTTCGCACAGATCTCGGGGCCGTTCGACGCGGCCGAGAAGGTGGCCGCGGTGAGCGGCCGTCCGGTCATCTGGAACCTGCTCGCTCCAGCGACGGACCAGCACGGCCAGAACACGCCGCCCCACCGGCTGATGATCGAGAAGCTGGAGGAGGCGAACGCGAAGGGTCTCCGCATCTTCGCGCAGGCGCTGACGGTAGACGTGGGGTTCGAGTTCAACCTGGAGGACTGGAACCTGTTCGACTCGAGCCCGGTGTGGCGCGAGGTCACGATCGGGACGCGCGAGGAGCGCATGCGCAAGATGCGCGAGCCCGAGCAGCGCCGGGCGCTCCGGGAGGAGTTCGACGCCGGCCACGGTCCGATCGCGGGCGGCGGCACGGAATCACAGATGAAGGCGGCGGGCGGGGGCGCGAACGTCTCCGGCATCGCGCAGTTGACCGTCGAGGAGGTCGAGAGCCCCGACCTGAAGCACTACGAGGGGCACGGTCTGGCGGAGATCGCGGAGAGGGAGGGGAAGCACATCATCGACGCCTTCCTCGATCTCTCGCTGGCGGACGACCTGCAGGCGACCTTCGTGACGCCGCCGCGACCGACGGACCCGGAGGCGATGGCGGAGGTGGCGAACTCGTCGGTCGCCATCCCGGGAGTCTCGGATGGTGGCGCGCACACGAAGTTCATCACGCTGGGCGCCTACCCGACGGAGTTCCTGGCGCGGTGGGTGCGGGACGCGGGCATCATGGATCTGGAGCAGGCGCACTGGCGGCTCTCCGCCTACCCGGCGCTGGCCGCGGGCTTCCGCGACCGGGGCTGCATCCGCGAGGGCGCTCCCGCGGACATCGTGGTCTACGACTACGAGAAGCTGGAGATGCTGCCCATCGAGAAGGCGTGGGACTTCCCGGCGGGCGCCTGGCGGCGCGTGCGCAAGGCCGAGGGCTATCGCTACACGCTCGTGAACGGCGAGGTCACGTTCGAGGACCGCGACTGCACGGGCGCGACTCCGGGCCAGCTCCTGCGGCACGGGTCGGCGTAGGGGGCCGGAGCGACAGCAGAATTACAGGCCCACGCGACCGGTTAGCGGCCCCCTGGCTTCAAGATTGGCGTAGAAGGTGTCTGCGTCCATCTGACAGGACACCAGCTCTGAAAGCTGACGCTGGCTAAGGCCGATCTGGCGTGCGATGCGGCCCGCAATTCGGGCATCCACGGTCCCACGACCGTGGGAGACCTTGGTCTGGGCGTAGACGGTGTCACCGATGCGGAAGTGGAACCAGACATGGTCGCGCACCGTCTCTTCGCCACGGCACTTCCGCGCAAAAGTCGTGCGAAGGTCCTGCTTCCTGAAGGTGGGCACGTAGCTATGGCAGCTCGTTCGGAAGGGACGCTTCGAGTACGGCAAGCTGCTGGGCCAAGTGGTCGCTGAGCTGTGCCCTTCTCTCGCGGAGCAACTCCCGGCTCTCATAGAGCGTCCCAATGAGGTCGCGCACCGCTTCTTCGCAGGTCGAACCTTCGCCGTACTCGCCGACAAGGTGGTCGACAGCGACCCAGTGGCCAGACTCAGAGCACGACAACTCCAGTTCGATGGCCAGCGGCTCCGCAGCGTCAGCTTCCACAGTCGTCATTCGAGAAGTTCCTTGCCCAACAACAATCCTACAGCCAGCCGACTCCTACGGTTCGTAGCGGGAGAGGACGAGGCAGCTGTTCTGGCCGCCGAAGCCGAAGCTGTTCTTCATGACCACGCGCGGGTCCACGCGGCGCTGGCCCTCGGGGATGTAGTCGAGGTCGCAGGTGGGGTCCGGGTTCTCAAGGTTGATGGTGGGGTGGGCGAAGCCGGTTTCGAGCGTCTTGATGGCGGCGACGGTCTCCATGCCGCCGCTGGCGCCGAGGCCGTGGCCGATGAGGCTCTTGGTCGCGCTGATGGGGACCTGGTAGGCGCGTTCGCCGAAGACGGTCTTAATGGCGCTCGTCTCGGCGGCGTCGCCGGCGGGGGTGCTGGTGGCGTGGGCGTTGATGTAGCCCACCTCGTCGGCGTGGACGCCGGCATCGTCGAGGGCTTCCTGCATGGCTCGGGCGGCGCCTTCGCCGCCCTCGGGGGGCGCGACCACGTGGAAGGCGTCGGAGGTGCAGCCGAAACCGGCCACCTCGGCGTAGGCGCGGGCACCGCGACGGCGGGCGTGCTCATCGCTCTCGAGCACGACGGCGCCCGCGCCCTCGCAGGGCACGAAGCCATCGCGGGCGGCGTCGAAGGGGCGGCTGGCTTTCGCGGGATCGCCCTCGAAGCTGGTAACGGCCTTCATCACACAGAAGCCAGCCAGGCCCAGCTCGCTGATGCCGGCCTCACAGCCGCCGGCGAGGATGACGTCGGCGCGGCCGGTGCGAATCATGAGGGCGGCCTCGCCAATGGCCTGCGTGCCGGCCGCGCAGGCGGTGACGATGGTGCCGTTGTAGCCGCGCAAGCCGAACTGCATCGCGACCTGGGCGCCGGCCATGTTGGCCAGCTGCTTGGAGAAGAAGAGCGGGTCCATGCGCATACCGCCGCGCTTGAAGAGGGTGTAGGCGGCCTCCTGGATGCCGGGATAGCCGCCGCCGCCATTCCCGACGATCACGCCCACGCGATCACGGTTCTGGGCCTCCAGATCGAGGGAGGCGTCCGCAATGGCCTCACCGGCGGCGGCCACCATGAGCTGGGAGAAGCGGCCCATACGGCGGGCTGCCTTGCGGTCCATGAAGTCAGCCGGCACGAACTCGGTGATCTCCCCGGCGAACTTGCAGGGGAAGTCGGTCGTGTCGAAGGACACGATGCGATCGATGCCAGAGCGACCGGCGAGCATGCTCTCCCAGAAGGCGGGCACGTTCGTACCCGCCGGGGTCACCGCCCCCAGGCCAGTCACGACGACACGGGTGCGCGAGCGCAGAAGCTCGTTCATCTCTCGCTAGCGTAGCAGCCGCGCCCGACCACCCGCGAGCGGTGGCGCGCCCTCCGCGCCTCCCTGCTACGCTTCCTTCATGGTCGACGCCGCCCTCCCCAGCCACGTGACCGCGCGCCGCCGGGACGGGCGGTACGAGGTGCTCCTGCACCGCTCGCTGGCCCTCATCGGCGACGAGAAGGTGGAGATACGGAGCGCCCGCAGCACGGTCCTGCTTCCGGCGCTGGGTGTGGCGCTGGGCGCTGGGGCAGGGGCGCTCATCGCGATCGAGGCGGGGAACCTGCCTTTCGTCCTGCTGGTCGGGCTGCTGCTGTTCGCCCTGCTCGCCGTCCCCATCTCCACGATGGCGCTGGTGACGGCCGTCGTCGGGGCGGACGTGGTGATCGACGGGCGCAAGGGCGCCGCGACGTGGCAGCAGGGGTTCCTGGGGATGGGGGTAGGCACGCGCGAACTCGTGCCGTTCGCCAAGATCGACCACCTCGCCATCACGATCGAGGGGGAAGCGCCGGACCGCTGGCGCGAGGAGCGGGACGTGCTTCGGCAGTTCTCGCTCGTGTTGGTGAAGCAATCGGGGAAACGGCTCACGTTGACGCAGGTGCCCGTCCCCGCCGGGGACCAGAGCGACGGCATGGACCGCACCCTGGCCGTGGCGAACGCCATCGGGAACGTGACCGGCGCCGAGGTCGTGCTGCCGGAGGGCTGGGAGCTGATCGAGCTTCCCGAGGAAGAAGTCGCAGGAGGTCCGCGATGAGTGGCGACGCCGCCCTCGACGCCCTGCTGGAGGCGAAGACGATCGCGGTAGTAGGGCTTGATGCGCGCACGCACCGGGCGGCCCATGAGGTCGCCGCCTACCTGCAGTCGCAGGGATACCGCATCATCCCCGTGCCCGTACAGCAACCCGCGGACGAGGTGCTGGGCGAGCGCGCCTACGCCTCACTGCACGACATCCCCGAGCACGTGGACCTGGTCGACGTGTTCGTGCGGCCGGACCACACCGGTCCCTTCGTCGATGACGCCATCGCGATCGGGGCCAGAGCCGTCTGGCTGCAGCTGGGCATCACGAACGATGCCGCCGTGGCGCGTGCGCGCGAGGCGGGGCTCGTCGCGACGCAGAACCGCTGCACGAAGGTCGAGCACCAGCGGGCGAGGGCGCAGGGGCTCTGAGCGCGATCCAACCGGGGCGCGGGGAGCCCTTCAGGGCCACCGCTCGTACAATGCCCACACCCCGGCCCTGGAGCGTTTATGACAACCGCCAACCTGTTCGAGCCACCCCCGGGAATGGAAGACACCTCGCTGCGGCTGATTCCCCACGTGCTGCGTCCCCTGCCGCCGCTCGCGCAGGAGATGTTCGAGACCTTCATGCTGGCGTTCGGGGGCCGGGCGGTACACATCAACGGCTACACCTACCTCGGCGGCGGTAGCGGCCAGCCCGCAGCGGCAATGGAGCCTACCCCCTACAGCACCGGCCGCGAGGCGTGGGAGCAGCACGCGCTGCCTCTCGTCCGCGAGATCTGCGAGGGGCTGCGGTCGGAGGACTACGACGCCTGGCCGATGGAGCAGATCGCGCAGGCGTTGCCGGGCTACGTGGCCGAGGCGGGACGTGGATTCGCCTACACGATGCAGTCGCTCCCGATCGTGGCGGGACCGGCAAGCGCGCTGATGGTCTTCTGCGAGGAGAAGCTCGCCCACGTGGACGACCGCGACCCGCTGGTGGCGGCGCTGCTGCAGGGCGTCGAGAACGAGTCGGCAGCGCGCGGTCTGGAGCTGGAAGCGCTCGCGCCGCTCGTGCAGGCGTCGCCGGAACTGCTGGCGGCGGCCCGCGCGGGCGACCTCGCGGCGGCGCGAGCGGCGGAAGGCGGGGAGGCGTTCGGCGAGGCCTTCGACGGCTACATGGATCGCTATGGCCACGGCTCACAGACGTGGTGGGAGTTACAGACACCGACCTGGAGCGAGGAGCCGGGGGCGGCCCTGCGGTTGCTGGCCGGCTATGTCGCGGACGCCTCGCGGGCGCCGGTCGCGGCGCATGGGCGCTCGACGGCCGAACGCACGGCCACGATCGAGCGCTGCGAGGCCGCCATTACCGACGAGGCGGACCGCGAACGGTTCCGCGAGCTTGTGGAGGGGACGACGGACTACGTGTTCGTGATCGAGGGGCGCGCGCACTGGCAGCAGAACTGCGTGGGCGCCCTCCGTCCGGCGTGCCTCACGCTGGGGCGGAAGCTGGTGGAACGGGGCGCGCTGGCGGCGACCGATGACGTGTTCCACCTGCGGCTGAGCGAGATCGGGCCGCTGGCGGCGAACCCGTCGCCGGCGCTGCTGGAGACGATCAGCGAGCGGAAGGCGGACCTCGTTTCGTGGGCGGGGATGCCGCCACCGCTCACGTTGGGGCCACCCCCGCCCCCGCCACCGCCGGGGGGTCCGCCGAATCCGATCGGGCTGATGTTCGGAGGACCGGCCGAGGAGACCGGGGACCCACTCCTGCTGAAGGGGAAGGGCGCCAGCCGCGGGGTTGTGACGGGCCGCGCGCGCGTCGTCCGCAGCCTGGAGGAGGCGGAGACGCTGGAGCAGGGCGAGATTCTGGTCTGTCCCTTCACGGCGCCCTCCTGGATGCCGGTGTTCACGACGGCCGGCGCAATCGTGACGAACCAGGGCGGGGTGCTCTCGCACGCCGCAATCGAGGCGCGCGAGTACGGGATTGCGTGCGTCACGGGCACCGAATTCGGGACCGAGCGCATCCCCGATGGCGCCACGGTGACGGTCGACGGCCTCGCCGGGACCGTGCGGATTCACCCGGGCTGATCGCCCGGGAGGAAGCGGTGGCGCAACCAGAGGAGGTCGCTGGGTACGTCTCGCCGTATCCGTACGTGAAGCGGCTGCAGGACCGCATGGACGAGATCCTGGACCGCCAGGTGCCGAACTCGGGACGCTTCTGCGGGTTCTGCTTTGCGCGGCTAGCCCGCGACATCGAGCGCTGCCCCTACTGCGCCACGGAGACGACCGAGCGCCCGACGGTGGAGTCGGTGCCGCAGGAAGCGCTGCTGATCTACCGCGCGAAGAAGCGCACGGAAGAGCTGTGGGTGTACAGCGGGGCGATGGTGGGGCTGCTGATCGCGGCGGGCGTGTTCGTGGCGCTCGTGGTGTGGGGGACGGACCTCGTGGGGAGCCGCAGCATCGCCCTCGGGGTCGCCTTCCTGGCGCTCATCGGCGGGGGGTACTTGCTCGCGCAGCTCTTCGGACCGCTGGTCTGCGGACAGGTGGGGTACCGGCGAGGCTCGCGCAAGCGCGACGAGCTGTGGGCCGCGTTCCTGGAGGAGCGCATGCGGGGGGAAGGCGGCTAGGCCGTCTCGACGCGCACCAGCGTCTGGCCTTCCTCGACGGTCTCCTCGGGGGCCACGAGAACCTCGGCGACGACACCGGCCTCGGGGCTCTCGACGGGGATCTCCATCTTCATGGACTCAAGGACGATGACTTCCTGGCCGGCGCTCACGGCGACGCCCGGGCTCACCAGCACCTCGAAGACGGAACCGGACATGGGGGCGGGGATATCGATAGCGGCCACGGCGGCACTCTACCGCGCCGGGGCGGGTGGGCGCGAGGGGTGTTGGCACGATTGCGGGGGGTTGCGGCGCTGCCCATACTGAAACGAGCGATGACCACCGTTCTGTCGGCTATCTCAGATCATGCAGATGAGCTTGAGCGGCTCTGCCTGGCGCACCGTGTCCAGCAGCTCGACCTCTTCGGCTCGGCCGCCACCGGCCACTTTGACCCGGAAGACAGCGATCTCGATTTTGTCGTCGAGTTCCAGCCGACAGAGACTCCCGGCGCTCGGGCCGATGCCTACTTCGGTCTGCTGGAGGCGCTTGAGGAACTCTTCGGACGGAGCGTCGATCTCGTCATCGGCTCGGCGATCAAGAATCCCTACTTCCTGGAGTCAGTCGAGGAGTCCCGGACGCCGGTCTATGCAGCGTGAGTCCAAGAAGTACCTCTACGACATTCAGCAGGCGACCCGGCTGATAGAGGAGTTTTCGGCGGGCAAGACGTTCGCGGATTACGAACGGGACACCATGCTGAGGGCCGCCGTGGAGCGGGAGTTCACAATCGTCGGCGAAGCCATGGCGCAGCTGGCGAGCGGCGACCCTGCTACAGCCTCTCGTATTAGCGACTACCGTCGAATCATTGCGTTCCGGAACGTCCTGGTGCATGGCTACACCTCCGTGGACGACCGACTGGTCTGGGACGTGTTGGGAAGTGGTCTGGCAGCTCTCGCAAGTGAGGTTGAAGCGCTGCTAGCGGAGGGCTAGCAGGGTGCTGATAAATGCATGATCCTGGGCCTGAGGCCCTGACTGGCCATCCGGCAGTCTCTCGTAGCGCCCAGAAACATTGGCCTTTTCGATTTCGCGACCGGCGCAAAATCAGCCCAAAACGACCGCTGCGGACTTTTTCAGCACCCTGCTAGGCCAGCCACAGGCGCCCCGCTCGCGTGGGAGACGGGCTGCTGTAGACTTTGTGAACGGGCGGGCTCCCGCGAAAAGGGAGCGCCCGGAGAGTCCACCATGCCTGCTGTTGTGGTTGTTGGTGGGCAGTGGGGCGACGAGGGCAAGGGCCGTATCGTCGACCTGCTGGCCCGAAAAGCACGTGTCGTTGCCCGCTATTCGGCGGGGAATAACGCCGGGCATACGATCGTGAACGAACTCGGGGAGTTCAAGCTCCACCTCGTGCCCGCCGGCATCTTCTACGCCGAAAAGACATGCCTCATCGGAAACGGGGTCGCAGTCGACCCTGAGGTGCTGCTGGGCGAGATCTCGCAGCTGCAGTCGCGTGGCATCGACACGAGCAAGCTGGCCGTGAGCGCTCGCGCACAGGTCGTGATGCCGTGGCACCGGCTCATCGACCGGCTCGAGGAAGAGCGGCTTGGAGCCGACGCTATCGGGACGACGGGGAAGGGCATCGGGCCATGTTTCACCGACAAGGTGGCGCGGCGCGGCATCCGCATCGTTGACCTGCTCGAACCCGAAGACCTGCTGACGCGCATGCGCTCGGTGGTTGACTACCAGAACCGGGTTATCACGGGCGTCTACGGCGGCGAGCCGATCGACTTGGACGCGTGCTTCGCGGAGTACACGGAGTTCGGCCAGCAACTGCGGCCGTTTGTCGCGGATACGCAAGCCATCGTGATCGACGCGCTGCGGGCGGGCGATTACGTGCTGCTCGAGGGAGCGCAAGGCTCGCTCCTCGACCTGGACCACGGCACGTACGAATACGTGACCTCGAGCGTACCGAGCAGCACGGCCGGCGGGGCCACGCTGGGCATCGGCATCGGGCCGACGGACGTACAGCGGTCGATTGGCGTCTTCAAGAGCTACTGCACACGGGTCGGCAACGGACCCTTCCCGACGGAGCTTTCCGGCGAGATCGGCGACCGGCTGCGGGACCACGGCAAGGAATTCGGCCGGGGCGAGTACGGCACGACGACGGGCCGTCCGCGACGCATCGGATGGCTCGACACGGTGGCGGCGCGCTACTCGGTGGGCTTCAACGGGCTCTCGGCGCTGGCGCTGACGCGGCTCGACGTGCTCGACGGACTGCCGGCCCTGAAGCTCTGCACGGCCTACGAGATCGACGGCGAGATGGTGACGACGATGCCGGCGAGCGCTTCGGCGCTGCGGCGGGCGAAGCCCGTCTACGAGGAGCTGCCGGGCTGGACCGAGCCGACCTCGGGCCTCCGCAACTTCGACGACCTGCCCGCGGAGGCGCAGGTCTACATCCGGCGGGTGGAGTCGCTGCTGGGCGCCCCGGTGGACCTGATCTCGGTGGGTCCGGAGCGCGAGCAGGCGATCATCGTCAACCCCATCTTTTAGGGTTCGCGAGGGCAGGAGGATGGGTAGTACTGTGATTGCGTCGAGTGTGCTTGGGGAAGGATGCAATGATGAAGTTCCCCTGGAAGCGGCTGCTGGCCAAGACGAACCGCCTGCTAAACAACGGCGGGGAGCCCGCAACGGCTGTGGACCGCGAGATGGTACGGAAACAGCTCCAGAGGGAGATGGAGCTGGAGCGCGAGCTCATACGCCAGCGTGGGATACACGGAGGAGGAGGAGGAGGAGGGTAGGCGCGCTGCTAGCGCCGCGCTGAGTGGGACAAAGGATTAGAGGTCAAGGAGGAAGGACGCCAGCTCGGCCTTGCGTTCAGGGCTGGTCATCATCGTGTCAGTGATGGCGCAGGTGAGGCCGAGGGCCTCGATTTGCGGAGCGAGGGCGCGGTCCTGGTCATCGATAACCATGACGTCGATGAGGTCGCGGTAGATGGCGGCGACGCCCACGGCGGATACCTCGTGACCGAGGCTGGCAAGCATTTTCGCCGCCGGGCCCTTGATCGCCTGGCCGCCAACGATCGGGCTGATGGCGATGCGACGGGCACGGCTCTCGGTGACGGCCTCGCGCACACCGGGAACGGCGAGGATGGGACCGATGCTGACGAAGGGGTTGCTGGGGGCGATGATGAGCCTCTCCGCCTCGCGGATGGCTTCGAGGACGCCGGGGGCGGGGACGGCCTCGCCGGCGCCGGCGAAGCGCGTGCCGGTCACATCGGGCTCGGTGGCGAGCCGGACCATGTAGTCCTGGAAGGCGATCTCTCCCTCGGCGGTGAGGACGTGCGTGGCGATCCGCTCGTTCGTGACGGGCAGGATGGCCGTCTGGACGCCGAAGGCCTCCGTAAGGTCGGCGACGATCTCGTGCATGGGGCGGCCTTCGCGAAGAAGTCGCGTGCGGTGGACGGCGGTGGCGAGGTCGCGGTCGCCGAGGTTGAACCAGCGTCCGTAGCCGAAGCGGCGGAGAGCGTCGACGACGGCGAAGGTGTCGCCTTCCAGACCCCAGCCGGTCTCGGGATTGATCACGCCCGCGAGGGAATAGATGACGATGTCGGTATCGGGTGAGACATGGAGGCCGAACATCTCGACGTCGTCGGCGACGTTGGAGATGACGGTGACGGTGGCGGGGTCGACGACCTGCACGAGACCCTGGAGGAATCGGGCAGCGCCCACGCCGCCGGCGAGCACGGTGTCCATGGGGCGTCATTGTAGGGGCGGGACACAAAGTGGTTCGCTGGCGCCCCCGGCAGGAGTCGAACCCACAACCCCCTGGTCCGAAGCCAGGTACTCTGTCCATTGAGCTACGGAGGCGTCCCTCAAGCTTACTACGAGGCCCCCCACGAGCCCTTTCGGGAGGGAGGCGGCTAAGCTGAGCGGGATGGTCGAGGCTTCACCGTTCATGCAGCGGGCGCTGGCGGCGGGCCGCGGGGTGCGGGGGCGCACGAGCCCCAATCCCTGGGTAGGGGCCGTGCTCGTGCGCGACGGCAGGGTGGTGGCAGAGGGGGCGACCTCGCCGGACGGGGGTCCGCATGCGGAGGCGCAAGCGCTGGCGGGGAGCGAGGGTGGGGGCACGCTGTACGTGACGCTCGAGCCGTGCGCGCCCTTCCCGGGGAAGCGCACGCGCCCGTGCGCGGAAGCGATCGTGGAGGCGGGCGTCGAGCGGGTCGTGGTGGCGATGTTGGACGCGGAGCCGCGCGTGCGGGGGAGGGGCGTCGCGCTGCTGCGCGAGGCAGGCGTCGAGGTGGAGGTGGGCGACGGGGCGGCGGAGGCGGAAGCGCTCTTGCGGCCCTACCTGAAGCACCGCGAGACGGGGCGCCCGTACGTGATCGCGAAGTTCGCGGCGACCCTGGACGGGCGCATCGCCGCAGCCGGGGGCGATTCGCAGTGGATCACGGGCGAGGCGGCGCGCGAGCGAGCGCACGAGCAGCGCGCGTGGGTCGACGCCATCCTGGTGGGGAGCGGCACGGCGCTGGCCGACGACCCATCGCTAACGGCGCGGCCGGGGGGTCGGACGGCTGAACGCCAGCCACTGCGGATCGTGCTCGACGGGCGGGGGCGGCTCTCGCCCGAGGCGAGGTTGTTCTCGGAGCCGGGCCGGACGTTGGTGGCGACTTCGCACGAGGCGAGCGCCGAGTGGAAAGCGGCGATCGCAGGGACGGGGGCGCAGGTGGTCGAATGCGAGCACGATGGGTCAGGGCTGAATCTGGACCAGCTCCTGACGACGCTGGCGGCGCGGGGAGTGCTCTCCATCTGGGCGGAGGGAGGCGGGGCGGTGCTGGGCTCGCTCTTCGAGGGCGGGCACGTGGACGAAGTCTGGGCGTTCCTCGCGCCCAGCATCATCGGCGGGGACGGGGTGGCGGCCGTGGGCGGGGCGGGCGTCGTGCGGGCGGCGGACGCCTTCAGGCTGCGGGATCGCACCATCGAAGAGTTCGGCGAGGACATCCTCGTGCGGGGCTACGCCGGGGACTGGTCGCCGCAGCTACAGTAGAGGCAACGGGAGACACACCGGGAGGAGCGGAACGATGGCGAAGTACTGGGTGGTGGTGAACGGACCGGAGATTTTCGGCAAGACGCGCGAGCTGGGATTCGAGCGCCACGCCTTCAAGAGCACGCGCAGCAAGATGGTGCACCGCATCGAGCCGGGCGACGCGCTCATCTTCTACGTGACCGGCAAGAAACAGCTCGCGGGGGCGGTGCGAGTCACGTCCCCGGTTGCGGAGGAAAGCACGCGCATCTGGCAGAGCAACAAGAAGCCGGACGAGCTCTATCCCTTCCGCGTCGACACCGAGCCGCTGGTGGAGTTGGACGAGGAGCAGTGGCTCGACGCCGAGCCCTACCACGACCGCCTGACGTGGACGCAGAGGTGGCCGCGCGAGCACTGGACGCTGGCCTACCAGGGCAACCTGCGGGAGATCCCGGAGGCCGACTTCGAGCTGCTGCTGGGGGACCTGCAGGAGGCAGCGCGAACGGCTCCGACGAAGGCGTAAGGGCCGCTGGCGGCAGCTAACCTATGGGAGCGCGGCCGTGGACACGAGTTTCCGGAGCTCTTCCCGAAGCTGGTCTTCCGTGACAAAGCCGCCCGACTGCTCAAACCGAAGCCCAATGACTTCGTGGGCCAAGTCGAGGGCATCCTTGGGGCCATCCTCTTCCCACACCATTGGGAGGAGGCGGGCCTCCAGTTCCGAGGCGTCGATCTCGCGGGCCAAGTACCGCTCGACTGTAGGGGGGTTATATGCTATGGTTAACAGGGGCGGCGCGGGCGCTATGCTCAGTAGCGGAAGCCGTCGTGGCGGGATTATCATGCGCCGAATCACTGGACTACTGTTCGCCCTGATGCTAGGGATTGCATGCCTCTTGGTCCCGACCGCGAGGGCCGAAGACACGCTGAGGTTCAGTGAGCTGGACGCGTGGTTCGCGGCGAACTACCCAACGGAAACTGAGTTGCGGGACGCTATAGCAGGCGGGAACCCTACCGACGAGGTGGACTTGGCTGTCACGCCAGGGCAGGTCTGGTTGGGCTTTGCCGCGTTGAGCGGCGACGCGGAGACCAAGGCGGTGACGGGTTTCTCGTGGGCGGACTGGCTTGAGGGTGGGACAGTCCGTACGCTCACCCGCGCCCAGCTGAGGATGTGGATTGACGCTTGGCAGGACCGCGCGCCCGCCACAGAGGCAGCCCCGAATAGCGGAGGAGGAGGAGAGGATACTAACTACCCTGAGCCCGTCCATGACCCTGCACCGTATACCCGTCCTGTTCTGGAAGAGATCTCCAAGGAACTGAAACATACCCTTCCTCCAGGGCCTTGCTACTACGTCACTTCACAGGGGGGTGGGCAGTACGGTTCTACTGGCTGCTTGACAGAGGCTGAGATCGTCGACTACGGCGTCCTCAGTTCTGAGGAGCTGGAACGAGCAAAGCAAGGTCCGCTAGGGAGGCCAGATCAGAGTTGCAGGAGTGTGCCGGTGGAGGGTTCTGTTCCACCACGAAAGGAGCGTGTCTGCGAGCCGATCGTTACGACCATCGTACTGCGCTAAGCAGGCCGGGAGCTTCCCTCTGCGTCCCCCAGACAGGCAGTCAACTCTAATATATAAGCCCCGGACTGCAGCGCGTACATCAGCCAGCGTGTAGTCGCTCATGGCTGCGCCTCCTCGTCGAAAAGTATCTGCATAACGCCTCCGGCAGATCTTTGCCGAGGACGGCCTGGGTGCACAGATCCAGTCTGGATACCCTACCCCCGCGCCGACCTTCCGGCGGAACAAGGAGCGCGGGCGACTCCCGCCGGGGGAACCTCGTGGGACACGGAGCCAGATTCTGGACTATCTGGACCCCGACGGTGAGCGGGTCCTCACGGTCCACCGGTACCTGAGACCGGATGGCACGCTCGGCGGCTCCGGGCAGCCCGACCCGAAGTGGATCCGACGAAAAGGGGAGGTTTTCATCCTCAATTGACCGCTTGGAAGGGAACTCGATCCCTGTGGCCGTTGCCCCAGAGCGGGGACGGTTGGTAGGATTCGGGCACTACCAAGGGCTGGGGTGGCGGTATGGAAAACTTTCCGCGCTGCCGTCGGTGTGACGACGGCGATCTGGTTCCCCTTTCGGACTTCGGAAGTCAGGGTGCGCCTATTCACTACAAGGCATGGGTGTGCACGAACCCGGAGTGCGGCTACAACATCAAGATCCGGAACGGCGATCTCTTTATCGACGAGCCGATCAACGACGGGGCGTACTACTCAGGCCGGCGCTAGCGTCAGGCCAAACGTCGCCTTAGGCTGAGCGCGATGCCGGAACATCGGACAAAGGTCTACGAGTCGCTGCCTCTCCACGACATCACGGGCGTGGAAGAAGAGTTGCAGCAGAACGTGCTCGTCACGAGCGTGGACCAGGTGCTGAACTGGGCGCGGCGTTCCTCGCTGTGGCCGGCGATGTTCGGGCTGGCGTGCTGCGCGATGGAGATGATCGCGACGGCGATGCCGCGTTACGACATCGCGCGCTTCGGCGCGGAGATCTTCCGCGCTTCACCACGGCAGGCGGACCTGCTGATCGTGCCGGGGACGGTGACCTGGAAGATGGCGCCCGCCGTCCGGCGCGTGTGGCTGCAGATGCCGGAGCCGAAGTGGGCGATCGCCATGGGCGGCTGCGCCACGATGGGCGGGCCGTTCGCCTACGCCTACAGCGTGACGCCGGGCGTGAACGTGCTGCTGCCGGTGGACGTGTACGTGCCGGGCTGCCCGCCGCGCCCGGAATCGTTGCTGACGGGTCTGATGCTCCTCCAGGACAAGATCAAGGAGGACTCCATCGCGGACGGCTGGCAGCGTCGCGACGTGGAGCCGCAGTTCCACCGCTACCTGCCGGATGGCGACCCGATCCGCCGCGAGCTTGAGTCGCTGTGGCCGCCGTACCTCGACTACGACAAGCCGCCGACGGACCCCTTTGATGGACGCTAGCTAGCGCGTAACTGGCCACCCCCCGCCGAAGGCGGTCCCCTGCAGCCACTAAACTAGGTTCGATGCTTGGTCGACGGCGCGGGTGCCCGCCGCATCCCGATGTGCTCACGCCAGCCGAATGGCGCGTCCTGGCGGAGCTGCGTACGGGCGCGCCGAACGCGGAGATCGCGGTTCGCCTTGGGGTCAGCATCGCGACCGTCAAGTTCCACATCCGGAACATTCGCAGCAAGCTGGAACTGCAGGACCGGGACGACCTCGCGGCCTGGCGTCCGGAACCGAAACCCACACGGGAAGAGGGGCGCAAGCTGCTGGCCCCGCTGGGGCTGCTCCTCGGGTTCTGGAAGCCGGCGGCGGTCGCGGGGGCGGTGGTCATCGTGGGTGGGGGAGCGCTTGTGGCGGGAGTCCTCGCATTCGTCGTCGTGAGTGCCGGCGAGTCCGCGGATGGGCCAGGTCTGCCGGGCTCCCAGCAGGGCCCTGGAGACACCCCCACGGTCTCTCCCTCTGCGACCCCAGCCGCCACGCCAGCCGCCACGCCGCAAGCAACCGCCACCCCGGCAACCACGCCCTCGGAGACGGAGGAGGAGTGGGATCCCCCGACGATCCGCTTCTGGGGCAGTGTTCCGGCTGCGGAGCAGGACGCGATTCACGCGCGAGTCGACGACATGGTCGAGTTCTTCAACGAACGCCTCGGCATCCGTGTGCCGAACCTCAGCATTCACGTCGCAAGCGACGAGGAGGCGCTCGAGGCAGCGCTGGGCAGGCCGCTTGACCGCGAGTTAGTGGTCAACCGGGCCCACTACGCCGAGGGCTCCATCTTCGTCCACGCCACGAAGACGTTGGACTGGATCGAGCGGTTCTATTTCGAGGCCTTTGAGGACAACACGGCGGGAAGCCGGGACTTGGGGCCGGAGTGGTTGGGCGAGGGAGCAGCGATGTACGCGGCCCACCTCTTTCGCCATTGGAGGGGTGAGAAGTTGCTGGTGGACGCCCTGAGCCTGGTGCGGTGGGCGGCAAGCTACGACGACACCTCTCTTGAGGCCCTTGAGAGGCAGTCGCCCACGCGGGCGGAGTTGCTGGGCTCGGAGACCCTGTCGACTGCGACGATGGCGGTCGAGTGGCTCGTTGGCCGGGCAGGCGAGGACGCTCTGGTGGCCTACTACCGGGCGCTCCCGACCAGCGAGAGCTGGGAGGAAGCGTTCGCGCAGACGTTCGGGCTCTCACCGCAAGCCGCCTACCGTGGCTACGCCGCTCATCGCGCGGCAGTCACAGTGGTCCGGCGGGCCATCTCGGGTCGCGTGCTGGGGCCGGACGGCGCACCGATCTATGACCCCCTGCTCTTCGTCCACGCCGCTCTCACAGACGGCTCGGGCAGCGAGGGAGTGACGGCATCGAATGGGCAGTTCACCGTGCGTTCTCCCGACGGCGCCTACCGGCTCGATGTCACGATGGTCTGCCCGCAGTCGTCGGGCTTGCTGGGGTGGTACGAGGAACAAGGGGGATTCACGACGGACGAGAGCGAGGCCACGGTCGTAGTCGTTGACGGCGAGGGTGTGAGCGGCATCGTGATCAGGCTGCCTGCCCTGCCCAGCGAGCTGCTTCCCGAGTGTTTCGAGGACAGCGGCGATTCGTGACCGGGGATGCCTGGTAGCGACCGTCGATCCGGGCCCGGGGCGAGACCAAACTGTTGCATCGCCAGCGCTGCGGCCAGACTCAGTATTGCGTGGCGACGGCGCTGAACGCGGAGCAGCCAGCGCTGTTGCAGGCATTGACGGTGTACGAGTCCGCGAATAGCAGACTCGGGAAAGTGTCGACGTAGGTCGTGTTCGTGACCGTGGCCTTGAATGTCCACTCGCCGTCGCCAGCGGCGTGGTAGAGCTCGTACCACGTAGCCCCTGGGACGGCGTTCCAGGTCACCCTGATGTCGTCGGGGGCGAACGCAACGTCGAGCTTGGCGACCCACAGGCCCGTCGGCGTGGCCGGGATCGATGAGTCTGCCGGACGCGGCGAGTCGACGAAGCAGAACTCATATGACCCAGACCAGTGCGTCGAGATGCCATCCTCCGCGACTTCGAGTTCATGGCAGCCGGCGCCGAGCGCCAGGAGAGCGTCCCACACCCCCGCCTCAACGAGCTCCGATCCGCCGTTGAATCGGTACCCGACGTTGTCGAAGTCGACAACGGCGGCGGCCCACACCGTCCAGTGGTCCTGTGAAGTATCCAGAACCCGGGAACGGTCGTGGCACTCGTCCGCACCAAGATCCTCACTCGACCAGTAGGTGCAGAACGCTGAGATCGTGAGGGAGCTGTCCCCTTGAGGCGTGTCACCGGGGTTGTGTACGGAAGATCGCAGGTTCGCGAGTTGGGCAGCAACCGTCTCGGCCGCGATGCCGAATTCGACGCCGTCGACATCTCTACCGCTCGGCGTCTCCTCAATCCCCCCAAACACGACACCGACGACAGCGCCACAGTCATCGACGATTGGTCCCCCGCTATTCCCGGGGTTGGAGTTGGCGTCCACCTGGACAAACATGCCGCCGCTCGGGAATCCCGAGAACTGAGAGAGAGGGCCGTGCTTTGAAACTACGCCGCCAGTTACCGAAGGGGTGTCCCGGACCCCGTAGGGGAAGCCAACGACCGAGACTTCCGATAACTCAGGAGGTCGGCTGCCGACGAATCTCAAGGCGGGTACCGAAGCGGTGGGTTGCGCGCGAAGCAGTGCGAGGTCGAAATCAGGCAGGCTTCCCGCGACTGATGCGCTGATGCGCGTTTCGCCACGTACGAGGTAGGTGTCCGCGACTGCCTCGACCACGTGGTGGTTCGTGATCCACTCGCCGTCGCCGATGTAGAAGGCTGTGCCGGTGGAGTTGGCGGTCTGCACCTGAAAGGTCGCCGCCGACACCCGAGCGATTTGTTCAATGAAGACGCATGTAGCAGCAAGCGTGGTGCTCGGCAGGGGCACCTCGACGAGCACGGCGCTGCTCTGGTGGAAGAGACGCGACCCGCTCCGGCGCGACATGTCGAGCGCGCGGTCCTGCGTCTGCCAGCTTCCGCCTTCCGGGCGCGTGCTGAGATAGAGTAGGGATGGGTTCGAGATGCGCCGCCACACTGTCACCTCGACGGTCGCCGTCGCGCCGTTCCCCAGCGGTACCGTCACACGGACGGCGTCGCTCTGGTGGAAGATACGCGACGTGCTCAAGCGGGACATGTCGAGCGCGCGGTCCTGCGTCTGCCAGCTTCCGCCCTCGGGGCGAGTGCTGAGATAGAGCAGGGATGGGTTCGAGACGCGCCGCCACACCGTCACTTCGACATCCGCGGACGCGGGTTCGGCTGGCGACCCCGGTTCCGACTGCGCGGTTACGACAGCCATCAGGGAGAGGCTCAGTAGCCCAGCGAGCGCAACGAACACGAGCCTGTGTGTGGGGTGCAACGAAATACGCCTTGAGGGGAGGTAGCGGGTACCTCACTCTAGCAGGGCGCTGAAAGAAGGGGGTCTTGTTCGCGGGAATCGGGCCGCCGCATCCCGCCCGCATAGCCCCTCCGGGCATGGGCGCTATACTGAGCGTGCGAGGCGACGAAGCCACGCGCGAAGGGCGGGCCAGCCTTTGGACGAGGGCAGCGACCATCCGCGCGAGGCCTGTGGCGTATTTGGCGTCTACGGGCCCGGGGAAGATGTCGCTCGGCTTACCTTCTACGGGCTCTACTCACTCCAGCACCGCGGCCAGGAGAGCGCCGGCATCGCCACGAGCGACGGCGGACCGATACGGCTGCGCACGGGTATGGGGCTGGTCTCGCAGGTGTTCGACGAAGAGGATCTGGCGCACCTGCAGGGCCATCTCGCCATCGGACACACGCGCTACAGCACGTCCGGGGGGTCGTTCGCGCGGAACGCGCAGCCGATCGTGGTGCAGGATCCCAAGAGCGGCACGGAGATCGCGGTCGCGCATAACGGCAACCTCGTGAACGCGGACGTGCTCCGCGAGGACGTGGCGGCGATGGGCGTGACGCTGCGGGGCACGGCCGATACGGAGGTGATCGCACACCTGCTGACGCTGGCGCCCGCGGGCACGTGGGAGGAGCGCTTCCACTACGTGATGCGCCGCGTCCACGGCGCCTACTCGCTGACGATCATGACGCCCGACACACTCTTCGCGGTGCGCGACCCGCTGGGCGTGCGCCCGCTCTGCCTGGGGCGGCTGGGCGAGGGCTGGGTCGTGGCCTCGGAGTCGTGCGCACTGGACCACCTGGGGGCGACCATCGAGCGGGAGGTGGAGCCGGGTGAGGTGATCCAGATCGACGCCACGGGAATCCGCAGTTTCTTCCCGCTGGGGACATCGAGCCGAACGGCGGGGTGCACACTTGAGTACGTCTACTTCGCGCGGCCCGACAGCCGCCTTTCCGGTGAGCTCATCTACCTGGCGCGGGAGCGGCTGGGGGAGGAGCTGGCGCACGAGCAGCCGGCGCCGGCGAGTGCGGACCTCGTAATTGGCGTGCCCGACTCGGGCATTCCAGCGGCGATCGGGTTCGCGCGGGAGTCGGGGCTGCCCTACCGCGACGGTCTGGTGAAGAACCGCTACGTGGGGCGCACGTTCATCCAGCCGGACCAGCGCATCCGCGACGTCGGCGTCGCACTGAAACTGAACGCGATGCGCGAGGTGCTGGAAGGACGACGCGTGGTGGTGGTAGACGACTCGATCGTGCGGGGGACGACGAAGCCGCGCGTGATGGAACTGCTGCGACGGGCGGGGGCGAAAGAGGTGCACGTACGCATCGCCTCGCCGCCGATCATCGCGCCCTGCCACTTGGGCGTGGACATGGCGACGCGCACGGAGCTGATCGCGGCGAACAACACGGTGGCGGAGATCCGCGAGCACATCGACGCGGACTCGTTGGGCTACCTGAGCGTGGAAGGGATGGTGCGGGCGACGCGCCAACCCGAGGGTTCGCTCTGCAACGGCTGCTTCACCGACCGCTACCCGATGGACGTGCAGGACCAGCTGCCGCTGGTGACGCCAAGGGCGCAGCGCGCACTCGCAGCCTCGCGACCAATCTAGCCCGGCCGGCCACGAGACCCGACGGAGGGCACATGAGCGCCTCAGGGGACGACGGGCCGGCCCGGGTCATCGCCGCCTATCCGCAGCTATTCACGAGCGATATGCAGCGCGCCGCACGGTTCTACCGCGAGGAGCTGGGCTTCGATGTCCGCTTCCTCTTCGGGGAGCCGCCTGTGTATGCGCAGCTAAGCCGGGACGCGGTGCGACTCAACATGCGTCTCGTCAACGCGCCGGTCCTTGACCGGGAGGCGGCCGAGCGAAGTGAACTGCTGGCAGCCTACCTCGAGGCCGATGACGTCGAGGGGCTCTACCGGGAGTACGCCGGCAAGGACGTTGACTTCTACCTCCGACTCACGACGAAGCCCTGGGGTCTCAAGGGCTTCATCGTCCGCGATCCCGACGGAAACCTGCTCAACTTCTCGGCGCCCGCGGACGCGTGATCGGGCGCTAGCGCTCGAGGTAGGGCTCGAGGAGCTGGGGCACGCGCAGGTGCTCGGGGATGCGCTCGGGTCCGATGGTGCGGTCGAGCGTCTCGGCGCAGTGCCAGATGCGCCGCTCCTGGTAGCTGACGGGGATGCCGATGAGGCCCGGGGAGTCGAGCGACTTCTGCATGGGGGTCATGTTGCGGGTGTCCTCCTCCATCACGATGGTGCGCTGGTGGAGGCGATTGGCGCGCATCTCGACGATGGCGGGGTTGTCGTCGTCGCCCCAGTCGTTCTGGAAGGTGACCCACTCGAAGAGGGTGTGGCCGATGTCGATGGGCCAGCAGAGGAGGAAGGGCATGCCGGTGGCGCCCACGGGGGTGATGAGGTTGGGAAAGATACTGAAGGCGGTGCTGGTGCAGCTGATCATCGGCACGACGGTCTCGATCTTGCGGATGGGGCCCATGTAGCCGAAGCCGCGCATCATGCTGGCGCCGGGCTTCCAGTCGAGGGGATGCTCCATACCCGCGGCGGAGGCGGCGCGCTTGGTGATGGGCGTGACCATGCGCGAGTGGCCGTTGGGGAAGAGCCCCATGGTGGCGCCACGCTGATCGAGGGAGGTGACCCCCTCCTTCTGGTGGATGTGCTTGAAGTGGTAGACCTCCTGGAAGGCCTCGACGGTGACCTTCCAGTTGCAGCTGATGACGAGGGAGTCCTTCTCGAAGAGGCGCAGGTTCTCTCCGTTGAACTGGGCCATCTGGCGGGCGATGGGGCCGAGCCACTCGATGAGGGGCATGGCGTCGGGGTCCTGGTTCACGAACACCCAGCCGCCCCAGACCTCGCAGCGGTACTCGGTGAGATGGCGCTGCTCGTAGGGGATGGCGTCGAAATCCTCGCCGAAGGGCACGGAGACGAGGCTGCCGGTGGTGTCGTAGGCCCAACCGCGGCGTTGGCAGCGGAGCACGCCCTCGGGGAGGGTGCGGCGGGGGAAGTGTTGCTGGCGGAAGAGCTTCCCGGGAGCGTCGAACTCGACCTCGGTCTTGAGGGCGCTGTCGTCGCGCCAGGGGACGAGGGGGGCGCGGTTGGGGCTCTCGTTGCGGAAGGCGCGGATACGCATGGCGGCATCGCGGACGAGGACGACGGGGGTATCGGGGAGCGAATCCCAGAGCCAGTAGCTGCCAACCTCGGGCAGCTCCTCCTGGCGCCCGGCCATGAGCCAGGTACGGGGGAAGAGTTCCTTCATCTCAAGCTCGAAGAAGTCGGGGTCGGTGTAGCGACCGCCGGGGATGTCGGGGAACCTGGGGAAGCCCTCGGGGGGACCCTCGCGCGAGAACTCGTAGCGGATCTCGTCCTTCAACTGCTCGATGAGGGTGTCTTCCACTGGATGCCTCCGGGGACACGACACGCGGCAATACGCATCATCCGCTGGTAGCGTGGCAGAACGGCCGGCAGGTGGTCAACGACTCAGTGCGGGGGACTCGGTGCGGGGTTGCGCGCGTCCGTATCATCATGGCGGGCAAGGAGGACGCGATGACCAGCTTCGAGAATGTGAACATCGACGACGAGCTGGAGCCGCTGGAGCGCACGCCAACAGAGAACGACGCGCTTCGCTTCATGGGGCAGGAGCCGGCGACGAAGAGCCGCTTCAGCGATTCGGCGACGGCGCAGCGCGAGGGCTTCCGCGGGGCGGTGGTGCCAGGGCTGATGAAGCTGGCGTGGATCACGAGCTATGCGAGCGACTGGGCGGGGCCGGGAGCGGCGGTGCGGAGCGTGCGAGTCGCCTACCGGCGGCCCGACTTCGCGGGCAATCCGCTCGTGATCTCGGGGCGGGTGGTGGACAAGCGGGAAGAGGAGGGCCACAAGCTGGTCGACATGGAGGTGGTGACGCTCATGGAGGACGGGCAGCCCTCGATACGGGGGAACGTGCAGGTGGAGTTCGAGTCGTAGCGCTGGGCGGCCCCACGGAGGAGTTGGCGGGGTTCGTGGAGGACGGCCGGCGGGCGATCGCTCCGAGGCGGCTCGTGGCGGCCTTCGACGCAGGGGAGTCCTAGCGGGGCCAGTTCCCCAGTGCGAGCCAGACGACGATGGAGCTGACGAGGGCTGTCGCCACGAGGAAGATTCCGGCCCAGAAGAGGGAGGCGCCCTGCCCCACGAGACCGGGCGTCCCCCGGCGACGGGCGGTAATGGTGCTGAGCACAACCGCGGGAAGGACGAGCAGGAGCCAGGCGATGGAGGCGCTGACGAGCACGAGCGCCCAGACGCGGAGCGCGTGACGCGCGACCGTCCCGGCGCCGTCGCTGAAGGCGCCGCCCCAGGCGGCGAGCGCGAGCGCCGGGGCAGCGATGACGGCGATGATGATGGCCCACTGCCAGAGCGGTCCAAGGAGCACACGGCGCGCGCCACGGGGAGCGGAGACCCTTGTCATGGACGCGATCGTACCGCCGACGGGGGTGTGGGGAAGTGGTGGCGACGCTCGCCCGAAGCAATGCGGGCAGAGCGGGGGCGGCCCATGAGCTCGCCCCCCTTGTCTCGCAGAGCCTAGATGGCGTCCTTGAGGTTCTTGGCGGCCTTGAAGGCGGGAGCGCGCTTGGCTGCAATCTCGATGGTCTCGCCGGTAGCGGGGTTGCGGCCCTGGCGGGCGCCTCGCTCACGCGTCTCGAACTTGCCGAAGCCTCCGATGGAGACTTCCCCGCCGCCCTGGAGCTCGCCGGCGATGAGGCCCTGCCCGGGAACGGTGCTAAAGAGCGCCTCGACGACCTCAGCGGCCTTCGATTGGGTAATCTCGGTCTTCTTGGCCAGCGCGGCCACCATTTCAGTCTTGTTCATGGCGTCTTCGCCCTCCTGAACGGTGAAACTGCTGAAAGCCTATAGCGCATAAGCTTTTTAGTCACGCGTCAACCGGGAGCGAGGGAGCGGTTCGGCGGGGGCGCAGGTATCATCTGCGGCCTGCCGGAGGGCCGGGACGAGCCTGCGGCGGGTGGAGGGGCCAGGCGTGCGACCGACGACCGACGAGCTGATCGTGGGCATGCGCAACGTGCTCGAAGACGTGCTCATCCCTGAGCTGCAGTCCGACTGGGCGAAGGCGATGGGCACGCAGATGGCGCTCATGCTGCAGCACCTGGAGGGGCGGGCCGAACGCGAGCCCGGCTTCCTCGCGGGGGAGAACGCGAAGCTTGAGGACGTGCTGGCGAAGGCGAACGGGGCGCTGGGGGAGGATGCCGTGGCAGTACCGGAGGCGCCCGCCGGGGAGAGTCTGGAGGGGCTGCGCGAGCACAACGCCGCCTTGCGGGAGGCAATCACCGCCGCCATCCACGCGGCCTACGCGCAGGGCGAGTACGGCTTCAACGACCTGCCGGCGGACCGCTTGGGGATCACGAACGCGCTCATGGAGATCAACCAGGAGCAGGCCCAATTCTGGCAGCCGATCGGGTTCAGCTACCCGGGCCGGCGGAGGTAGCGCAATGCCGTACCAGCCCGAGGTTCGCAGGGACGACGCGGCGGCCTTCCTTTCGCACGCGTTGGGGAAGCCGGTGCAGGTGGTGGAGCTGAGCAGGCTCGCTTCGGGGCAGTCGCGGGAGACGCTACTGGTGAAGACGGACCAGCTGGATGAGCCCGAGCTGGTGTTCCGGATCGAGCAGGGAGGAGTGCTGGGCACCGAGAGCGAGCCGGAGTTCCGGCTGCTGCAGGCGCTGCACGGCGGTCCCGTACCGGTGGCGAAGCCGCGCTGGCTCGAGGATGACCCACAGTGGTTCGGCTACCCCTTCATGGTGACGGAGCGCGTGCAGGGCGACGGGGGCTTCGGCTACCTGGCCGACCCGGAGAAGACGCAAACCATCCTGCGCACCTACATCGCCTCGATCGGGGAGATGCACCGCCACTCGCCGGAGGAGCTGGGGCTGCACGACCTCGGCATTCCCAGGGACACGCGCGAGAGCACGCTTGAGCAGCTTGCACTCTGGGAGGGTCGCTACGAACGCTACCGCTACGCGCGCGAGCCGCTCCTGGACGAGACGATCGCGTGGCTGCGGCGCAACATTCCGGAGCCGAAGCGCCCGGTGCGGCTCAATCACGGCGACCTCAGCGCGGGGAACTTCCTGCTGCACGAAGGGAAGATCATGGCGCACGTCGACTGGGAGTGGTCGAATCTGGGGGACCCGATGGAGGACGTGGCCTTCTTCGCCTATATCAAGGGGCGCATGTTCGGGCCCCCGGAGCCAATCCTTGACCTGCTGCGGGAGGTGGAGGAATTCGAGATCGGCGGCGACGAACTCCGCTACTGGGAGATCTTCAACTACTTCAAGGCAGCCTGCGCCAACATCGCGACGCTGAAGGTGTTTAACGAGGGGCGGAACTACGGGCTGAACATGGTCGCGATCGGCACGGGCGGCTTCCTCGGCTTCACCAGGCGGACCGCGGACGCCCTGCGGACGGCATCAACGTAAAGGCAAAAGCAGAGGGCTACCGGGTAGCCCAAGCGGGATCGGGCGTTTAGACTCCGCAGGCAATATGTTCGCGAAAGCGAAGGGGGAACTATGAGGAAAACCCGATTTGGCCTATTTGCCGCTGTCATAGTGGCGATGGTGGCGCTCGTTGCGGTGGCCTGCATCGGCGGCGACGGTGACGGCGGCGACGACGGTGGTCGCGGCAACACACTCAAGACGGTGCAGGACCGCGGAGAGCTGAAGTGCGGCGTCAAGCAGACGCAGCCGCTCTTCGGGTTCCGTGAGGCTGACGGCACGGTCGTAGGCTTCGATATCGAGATCTGCAAGGCGATCGCGGCGGCCGTCCTGGGTGATGCCGACAAGGTCGAGTACATCGACGCTTCGGATGCGTCCACGCGCTTCGAGCTGCTCGCCGATGAGCAGATCGACGTGCTGATTCGCACGACGACGATCACGGCTTCGCGTGACCGCGAGCTGGGCGTGGACTTCGCCCAGACGACGTTCTACACGGGCCAGGGCTTCGCAGTCCGCAAGGACTCTGCCTACAACTCAACATCGGACATGGGTGACGCCACGATCTGCGTGCAGACCGGCACGACCACCGAGCAGAACGTGGCCGACCACTTCACCGACATCGGCCTCGTGTACGACCCGCAGGGCGGCCTGAGCCAGGACGTAGCTGAAGCGTTCTTCGCCGGGCGCTGTGACGTGCTGACGGCCGACGCTTCCGACCTTGCCTCGCGCATCGCCGTCCGCGACAACGCGGACGACTACAAGATCCTTCCGCAGATCATCTCGAAGGAGCCGCTCGCCCCGGGCGTGCGGGACTACGACACTGAGTGGAAGGACGTCGTGAACTGGGTCGTGCACGGCCTGATCGCGGCTGAGGAGCTCAATATCACGCAGGCGAACGTGGCGCAGATGGCGGCGAACCCGCCGAACACCACGGTCGCGCGTCTCCTGGGCGTCCCCTATGAGGGCGGCTCCGTGGCGACGCTTGGCTTCGACCGCGTAAACGCACAGTTCCTCCAGCGCGCGATCGCCGCCGTGGGCAACTACGGCGAGATCTACGAGCGTGAGATCGGCGACAAAATTCCGCGTGCCTGCACGCTGAACGATCTCGTCATCAACAACGACAACTGCCCGGACGGCCAGGGCGGCATCCAGTACGCGCTGCCGTACCGCTAAGCCGCGCAACTACGGGCCGGAATCCCGGCCTGTAGGAGAAACGACAGAGGAAGGGAGCGTCCAATGGGCGCTCCCTTCCTATCCCCATTTTTTGTCCCTTCTTGTCCCCATTTTCCTTCGATCCCGTTATTGTGGGCGTGCGCTCTGGCGATGCGCGGAGGGAAGGGGTTGAAATTGACCCAGCAGGCGCCAGACTCCAAACCGGCCGTGGAAGTGCCCGCCCAATTGCACGCCAAACAGCGGCGGGTTAGGGACGCATGGCGGTAACTGCGGGCGCGCCCCCTCCAGAGCAAAGCGTCCCCTTTATTTACCGACGGGGCACCCGGCGGCTAATGATCCAGGGCGTCTACGTGGCGATCACGGCGGTTGTGCTCGGCTACGTGTTCAACGCGCTGGACCTGCGGGAGTTCGGCTTCGGCTTTCTGAACGATCCCGCGGGCTTCAAGGTCGGGAACCAGTGGCTGACGGACGTAGACGGAGTCACGAACTCCCGCATCACGATGTACCTGGTGGGGGTGTGGTCGACGCTGCGGGCGGTGATCGTGGGGATAGCGCTGGCGACGGTGGTGGGCGTGCTGGTGGGTGTTTCGCGGCTCTCGTCGAACTGGCTGGTGGCGCAACTGGCGATGCTGTTTGTGGAGACCTTCCGGAACACGCCGCTGCTGGTGCAGGTCGTGCTCGTCTACACGATCCTGCTGGTGGGAGCGCCTCTCATTGAGAACGCCGCCAACCTGGGCGATTTCCTCTTCCTCTCGAATCGTGGCATTGCCTTCCCGTGGCCGGTCCCGGATTCCGGATTCTGGGGCACGCCCGACTGGTTCGTGGGCGTGTGGGTGGCGGCGCTCCTCGTGCTGGGTTTCGCCGCGATGCGGCTGCGCGCCAACCGGCAGGCGCTCGAGCGGGACACGGGGCAGCCTCACTACGCCAACCGCTGGGCACTGGGGATGTTCGCCGCGGGCGCGCTGGTCTCCTTCTTTGTACTGGGCGCGCCGGTGAGCATGGACCGCCCGATCATCGAGGGCACGCACTACGAAGAGGGGATGTTCATGGAGCCGGAGTTCACCGCTCTGGTGGCCGGACTCACGCTCTACACAAGCGCTTTCATCGCGGAGATCGTGCGGGGCGGCATCCAGGCGCTTCCCAGGGGGCAGTCTGAGGCGGCCAACGCGATCGGGCTGACCGGCTACCAGCGGCTGACGCTGGTGATCCTGCCGCAGGCGCTGCGGCAGATCATTCCCTCGGTCACGAACCAGTACCTCAACATCAACAAGAACTCCTCGCTGGCCTACGCGGTCCTGTACGACGACCTGTTCCGGGTCGCCAACATCGTGCAGAACAAGGCAGGGCACGCGCTCGAGATGTTCGCCGTAATCATCGTCACCTACATGCTGATCTCGTTCGCGATCTCGCTGGTGATGAACTTCTTCAACGCGCGCGTCACGGCGCAGCGGGTTTAGGGAGGGGCGCTGATGGTCGACATGCCGGCTCCGAATCCGCAGCGAATTGTGCTGCCGCCCCACCGCCAGCGGGCGCGACGGCCGCGCTCCGTCCAGCTCCGCGAGTGGGTGCACCGCAAGCTCTTCAACTCGCTGTGGGGGTCGGTGCTCACGATCATCACAGCGGCGATCCTGGGGCTGCTGATCTACGGGGTCGTGTACTTCGTCTTCGTGGACGCGAACTGGCGCGTCATCACGGACAACCGCTGGCTGCTGTTCGCCGGCGGGTACCCGCACGAGGAGGCGTGGCGCCTCTGGTTCAGCATCGGCTTTGTCTTCACGCTAATCGGGTTGGCCTACGGCACGTGGGCGAGCCTGGGACGACGCGACCACTTCTTCATCCTGCTCATCACCGCCTTCGTGGTCTTCCTGATGGCCCACGGCGGCGCGGCCCTCTGGTCATCGCTGTGGTTCCTGATCGCGATTGCGCTCCTGTACGCCGGCTACGCGATCACGATCCGGATGCCACGGGAGGCGGGGCCGAATCGCACGCTGCAGCAGCGAGTCGTAGGCGGGCTGCTGATTGCCGCGCTTCCGATCATCCTGATCGTGCTGCTGGGCTTTGGCGGGGCGCGGCCGCGCGAGCTCGACGGCTTCGTGCTGAACCTGATCCTCGCGCCGGTCGGCATCGCCGGCGGCCTCATCCTGGCGATTCCGCTCGCCCTGGGGCGCGCGTCGCGGCTGAAGGCGATCTCGTGGACCTGCACCACTTACATCGAGGTGGTGCGGGGGGCGCCACTGCTGGGCTGGCTGTTCGTCGCGCTGTTCATCCTGGACGACGTGATCGGGGGCGAGCTGATCGTGCGGGCGATGGTCGTGCTGGCGGTATTCACCGCCGCCTACATGGCCGAGTACATCCGCGGGGCCCTGCAGGCGCTCCCGCACGGCCAGTCCGAGGCGGCGCAGGCCGTGGGGCTCAACCAGCTCCAGTCGACGCAGCTGATCATCATGCCGCAGGCGCTGCGCATCTCCATCCCGCCGATCGTGGGGCAGGCGATCTCCATCTGGAAGGACACGACGCTGGTAACCGTCATCCTGCCGTTACGGGAGCTGAAGGGGAACGCAGATTCGGCGATCGCGCAGTTCGAGTTCACGCCCGACCGGATCGAGGCGTACGTATTCGTCGCCCTGGTGTTCTGGGTCGTGGCTTTCATTATGTCGCGCATTTCGCAACGCGTTGAGGGCTCGCTGGGCGTCGGCGAGCGGTAGGATCGAGAGAGGAGCAGGATCATGAGCAGCGAGACCACCACACCCGCCCCCGCCGCGCGCGAAGAGATCAAGCAGGCGGACGACATCATCATCACGGAGAACGTGGACAAGTGGTTCGGCGACTTCCAGGCGCTGGACAACATCTCCCTGAACATTCGGGAGCACGAGATCGTGGTGGTGCTGGGGCCCTCGGGGTCGGGCAAGTCAACCTTCATCCGCTGCCTGAACCGGCTGGAGGAGCACGACTCGGGGCGCATCCTGATCGACGGGATCGAGATGAACGACGACGTCCGCAACCTGGGGGCGATCCGCTCCGAGGTGGGGATGGTGTTCCAGCAGTTCAACCTGTTCCCGCACATCTCGGTGATGAACAACATCACGCTGGGGCCGCGCAAGGTGCGCCGCATGCCGAAGCTGGACTCGGATGCGCTGGCGATGCAACTGCTGGAGCGGGTAGGAATCCCGGAGCAGGCGGATAAGTATCCGGCGCAGCTCTCGGGCGGGCAGCAGCAGCGCGTGGCGATAGCGCGGGCGCTGGCGATGCAGCCGAAGATCATGCTCTTCGACGAGCCCACCTCGGCGCTGGACCCGGAGATGATCAAGGAAGTGCTGGACGTGATGAAGGAGCTGGCGCGCTCGGGCATGACCATGATCGTGGTGACGCACGAGATGGGCTTCGCGCGCGAGGTAGCGGACCGCCTGGTCTTCTTCGACGAGGGGGCAGTCGTGGAGCAGGGCACGCCCCAGCACTTCTTCGAGAACCCGCAGGAGGAGCGCACCAAGCTCTTCCTCTCCCAGATTCTTTAATTTCTGGGCCGGAGCAGGTTCAAGCCTTCCTGGTGGTCTGCGCCGCGAGGGGGGAACGCGTACGGGCCGGGGGCGCCGAGGACCACGATCCCGGGGATGCGGCTGAGAGCCAATATCCGTAGGGTTACGCGACCACGCCCGCAGGGCGACTGGAGTGCGTTGCCATGGCCGTTTCCGATTTCAACCTGATTGCGCCGGAGACTCTGGAGTGTCCGTACCCGTTCTATGAGGCGCTTCACGAGGAGGCGCCCGTTCACTTCGTGCCCGAACTGGGGATGGCCGTGGTGAGCACGTATGACCTGCTGACCGAGGTCGTCCACGACCCGATCACCTACTCGTCCGCCATCCCCACGGGGCCCGCGGACCTGGTCGGCGAGCAGGCGGAGGCCGTCGACGAGGAGCTGGCGGAGTTGCGGCGCATCAACCTGCGCTCGAGCGCGCCGACGTTGCTGGCGGCGGACCCACCACACCACATGCGCTACCGCTCGCTCGTCAACAAGGCGCTCTCGGCGCGGCGGGTGGCGCGCATGGAGGGCTACGTCCGCGAACTCGTGACCGGGGTGATCGACGACTTCATCGACGCCGGCAAGTGTGATTTCACGAAGCAGTTCGCGGATGAGATCCCGATGGCGGTGATCGCGAACCAGATCGGGGTTCCGCGGGCAGACCTGAAGGACTACAAGAAGCGCGCGGACGCGGCCATCGGGGGCATCGAACGGCAGATCCCGCCGGAGGAGGAGCGCGCCATCCTTAAGGGGGCAGCGGAGCTGCAGGAGTACTTCCTGATGCGCGCCCAGGAGCGCCGCGAGAACCCGCAGGACGACATCCTGACGACGCTCGCGACGGCCGAGATGGATCATCCGGAGGACGGCCCGCGGCCGCTGAACGACTCCGAGATCCTGAGCATCCTGCAGCAGCTCCAGGTGGCGGGGAAGGAGACGACCGCGCACTGCATCGGCAGCACGATGCTGCTCTTCATCGAGAACCCGGACGAGCTGACCAAGGTCCAGGCCGACCCCTCGCTCATCCCCAACATGGTGGAGGAGACGCTGCGCGCGGAGACGCCCGTACGCGCACTCTTCCGCACGACCACGAAGCCGGTGACGCTGGGCGGCGTGGATCTGCCCGAGGGCCAGCTCATGATGCTCATCTACGCGGCGGCCAACCGGGACGAGAACCAGTTCGAGAACGCGGCCGACTTCGAGGTGGAGCGCGAGAATGCACGCGAGCAGATGGCGTTCAGCGCGGGGCCGCACTACTGCATCGGGGCGGCGCTGGCGCGGATGGAGATCCGGGTGGCGTTCGAGGAAGTGCTGAAGCGGATGAAGAACTTCCGCCTGGATCCGGAGTATCCGGCGCCGAAGCACCAGACGAGCTACATCCTGCGGGGTCTGGAAGAGCTCCACATCCTCTTCGACAAGGCGTAGCTCCACCAGGGCGTGCTCTCCATCAAGGCGGAGTACAACACGAGCGAGGCCCACGAGGACGAGCGCTACCACCGCCGCGAGCGGCGGTGGGCGACGCTCAGCCGGCGCCTCGCGCTCCCCGGCGTCCTGCACGACGCGGAGGTGAACGCCGAGCTCGGGAACGGGGTGCTCACGCTGCGCATCCCGGTGCCGGCGGCGGCCATGCCGAAGCAGATCAAGATCGCGACCGGCTAGCGCCGGCGGCGAACGTCATCCCCCCGGAGAAAGGGGCCGCCTGAGCGGCCCCTTTCTTGTTGCGCAGCGGGGCTAGGCGTTCGGGCGGGGGAGCCAGGTGTGGTCCATGTCGAAGTAGTCGGACCAGCGCGCGATCTTGCCGTCGCGGATGACGAAGACGCCGCAGACGGGCACGTCCCAGCGCTTGCCCGCGACCTCGAAGCTGTCGGTGCGCTCGTTGAGGACCACGTCGCCGTTGGCGGCCTGGTTGTGAACGACCCAGCCAAGGTTCTTGCTGCCACGCTCCTCGGGCGGGGCGCCACCGCCGCCGAGCATGGCGACGATGGTCGCGCCGCCCTCGATCGGGGGCAGGGGGATGTTGTGGTAGACGGCGTCGTCGGTGAAGTAAGTGGCCATGGCCTCAGAGGTGAGGTGGGGGGCGTCCCACTCCTTGCAGAAGCGGGTGACCAGTTCGTCGTTGGCGCGTTCTCGGTCGTCCATGGGGGGTCTCCTCGGGATGTCGACTGCGCGGGGATGGTACCGCCTGGGACACGGCGGCGAGTGGCGCGCTAAGCTCCCGCCAACACGCACCAGGGGGAGCGCCATGCGCTTGCAGGACAAGGTCGCGATCGTGACGGGCGGGGGACAGGGCATCGGGCGCGAGTACAGCCTGCGCTTCGCCGAGGAGGGCGCCTCCGTCACCATCGCCGACATCCGGGCGGAGGAGGCGAAGCAGGTGGAGTCGGAGATCGAGGCGGCGGGCGGGTCGGCGCTTGCCATCCACGCGGACGTGGCGGACGAGGAGGGGGCGGCGCGGATGGTGGCGGAGACGGTCGAGCGCTTCGGGCGGGTCGACATCCTCGTGAACAACGCCGCCATCTACTACGACCTGGAGGTGGGCGACGCGAGCATCGACTACCTGCGGCGGGTGCTCGATGTGAACCTGGTAGGCATCCTCGTGTGCGGGCGCGCCGTGTTCCCCCAGATGAAGGAGCAGGGGGGCGGCTCGATCATCAACATCTCATCGATCGCCTCCTACATGTTTAACAAGCCGCCCGGCGAGGTGGAGAACTTCCCCAGCTACGCCTACGGGCTCTCGAAGTCGGGGGTGGTGTACCTGACGAAGTCGATGGCGAAGACGGCGGGACCCTCGAACATCCGCGTGAACGCGATCGCGCCGGGCGTAACGATGTCGGAGGCGACGAAGAAGGTGGTGCCGGAGGCGTTCGCGGAGATGATGCGCCAGCAGGCGGCGCTGGGGACATCGCTCGAACCGCGCGACCTGACGGGCACGGCCCTTTTCCTGGCCTCAGACGAGAGCCGCATGATGACGGGCCAGACGCTAATCGTCGACGCGGGCATCTACGCGAACGGCTGATCCGTGAGCAGGACGTTCCTCGCGGGCAAGGTCGCGATCGTCACGGGCGGGGCGATGGGGATCGGGCGCACCTGCGTGGAGGCGCTGGCGGCCGAAGGTGCGAGCGTGGTGACCTGCGATGTGCGCCCGCTGGTGGAGGAGGTCGCGGCCAACGTGACGGCGCAGGGCGGGGGCGAGGTGGTGGGGGTGGTCGCGGACGTGTCCGAGCCGGAAGACGTGTACGCGACGGTCGACCTGGCGACGGAGCGGTTCGGCGGGGTCGACATCCTCGTGAACAACGCGGCCGTATGGGCCGACCACACCGTTCGCGACCCGCGGGCGAAGGCGCTCGCGGAGTACGAGGCGATCATGGGGACGAACCTGCGCGGGTGCTTCCTGTTCGGGCGAGCGGTGATGCCAATCATGATCGAGCGAGGCGGGGGCAACATCGTGAACATGAGCACCTACTACGTGGTTCCCCCGAAGCCGCTGATGCCGCGCACGGCGGAGGAGTTCGCGATCGTGGGCGAGCGCCCGCCCTTCACCGACCTCTACAGCGCCTCGAAGTTCGCGCTGACGGGGCTGACGCAGGCGTGGGCGGGAGCGCTGCGGGAGCAGGGCGTGCGCGTGAACGCCATCTGCATGGGCGAGACGGACACGCCCATGCTTCGCGCCTACTGGCAGGGGCGACCGTTCCCCTATCGCGTCGAGACGTGGATCCGGCCGGAGCAGATCGCAGGGCTCGTGCTCGATCTCCTGCGTGAGGGCCCGGAGGGGCGCACGGGCGCGAACATCGGCGCGTGGGTGGGGGTCCCTGTCGAGCTGCCGCCGCGCGACGGGAGTTAAGACTCGCTAGCTACTCCAGCCGTTCCAGTGGATGACTTCCTCCACGGGCTTGCGCGTGACCGGCCCGAAGCGGCCCTTCGGGTAGCCGACGGGGATCGTCGCGCCGATGGAGACGTTCTCGGGGATGCCGAAGCATTCCTTGATCGCGTCTTCGCCCGCCATGTGGAAGGTCGTCATGGCGGCGCCGAGTCCGACGGCGCGGGCGGCGAGGAGGAGATTCTGGGTAGCGGGGTAGATGGTCGACCACATGAACATGGGGTTCGCCTCGCCCCCCGGCGGATACGCGTTCTCGACGCAGGGGAAGATGATGGCGGGCACCTGGTCGAAGCCGTTCACGAGGTCGGCGACGGCGCGCATCATGCGGGCGGGGGGCTCATCCCCCTCGGGCGCCTGGAAGCGCGCGCCGAACTGCTCGCGCATGAGTTCGCCCAGGAACTGCTTGCCCTCGGGTTCGTCGACGATGAGGAAGCCCCAGAGCTGGGTGTTGCCGGCGCTGGGGGCGCGGGTGGCGGCGTGCACGAGCTTGCGGAGAAGGTCGCGGTCGACGGGGTCGGGCTTGAGCCGGCGCATGGCGCGGCAGGTGTCCATGACTTCGAAGATGTCGCTGGTTGTGCTCATGGCGGGAGTGTAGCGCGGACGGCTGGTGGTGGTGCAGGAGTGGCCGCGTGCCCGGCGGTCACTCGCGGGCGTCGAGGCGGGCGATGGGGCCGGGCCAGTCGAGCAGGCGGGCATCCGCGGTGACGAGGCGGTGGCCCTCAAGGGCGGTGGCGAGGATGAGGCGGTCGGCGGGGTCGCCGTGGATGTCGCGCAGGGATCCGGCGCGGGCGGCGATGGCGCCATCAACGGGGATTTCGATGAGTCCTTCCCGCAGCAGGGAGGCGCGCCACGCGGAAGGCTCGGCCGGCAGCTGGATGCGCCCCTTCTCCTGCAGCACACCGGCCTCCCAAAAGGTGATGGCAGATACGACGGCGGTGCCGGCCTGCCACTCGCGCTCGATGATCTCGCGGGCATCGCGACCCAGCGGGGGGCGAGCATGCCAGAACCAGACCAGGGCGTGCGTGTCCAGCAGGATCATGGATTGAGCACGCGGTCGGGATCGGTCTCGGCCTCCCACTCCACATCCACGGGCTCGATGAGGTCGTCGTGCATGATGATGTCGCCCCCGCGCCCGAACCAGCTGGCAGACTTGTCCTCGCAGGGGGCGAGCCTGGCAACGGGTTTGCCATGCTTGGTAATGATGATCTCCTCGCCGCTCTCGGCGATCTCGTCCATGAGAGCGAGGCACCTGGCCTTGAACTCGGACGCCTTCATGGTGCGCCTCTCCGTAACCATCGTCATGCTCTCCCGTGTCGATATGACCACTATCGTACCAGTACCTGACCACTTTGGGATGCACGCGGGTCCCCGGGGGCCGTTCCGGGCGCTACACTGCGGCCATGCCCATCAACCTCGACCTGCCCGACATCCTGCGCGACCACGACGACGCGACGTACACGGCGCACCAGCTGGCGCCGACGATCGCGCGGCTGCGGGCGGCCGTGGACGACCTCGGCGCGGAGACCCCGACACCGCAGGGGCTGGCAGCGGCGTGGACGCGCGTTGCGGAGCTGCGGCTGCCACGCAAGGCCGTGCCGGGCCCCGTGCTCAGTGTGATCGAGGATCTGGTGGTGGAGTGGGACTCCCACGGGATGGGCGGCATCGCGAGGCACGCCTACTCGCTCACGCCGGCCGAGATCGAGAGCGAGGCGGAACGCATCCGCGACATGCTCACGAATGCCGAAGCGGCCGCCGCGAGCGCTCCCCCCGGACCCGTGTTCCTGACTGAGTAGCGGCGCTCAGGCGCCGGTGATCTCGCCGAGTTCCTTCCAGGGGCGGGCGCGGCGCGCGTTCCAGTGCGCGACCCAGCTATCGGTCACGCCCTGCGGGCCGTGGTGGTAGTCGACCTCAAGGGTGACCTTGCCCTCGTCGTTGTACTCAAGGCGGGACATTCCCTCGAAGGTGACCCACTTCGCGTAGTTCTCGTTCTCTTCGTCCATGATCTGGCCGTAGGCCATCCAGAGGACGGCGACGCCGCGGTGGCCCTCGGCGACGTAGAACTCCTCGACGGGGACGCGGAGGGTGATGCCGACCTTCCGGCTGGCCCAGAACTGGCGGATCTCCTCGTGGCCATGGAGGGCCTCGGCGTGGCCGACAACGTCGCGCATGACGGCGTCTTCGGCGAACCACTGGTCGGGGCCGTAGGGGTCGCCGCTGCCCCAGCCGCCTTCTTCAAAGAGCTTGCGGGCGGTTTCGAGATCGTTCGGTCCGACGGGCATGGCGCACTCCTCAGCCGCCGTCTGGCGGGGCGGCAATAATAGCGCGGGCTTTACCGTTGCTGCGCGGGAACTCCGGTCGGCGGCTACTCGCCGGTGATCTCGCCGAGTTCCTTCCAGGGGCGGGCGCGGCGCGCGTTCCAGTGCGCGACCCAGCTATCGGTCACGCCCTGCGGGCCGTGGTGATAGTCGACCTCAAGGGTGACCTTGCCCTCGTCGTTGAACTCGAGGCGGGACATGCCCTCGAAGGTGATCCACTTGGCGTAGTTCTCGTTCTCTTCGTCCATGATCTGGACGTAGGCCATCCAGAGGACCGTAACGCCACGGTGGCCCTCTGCGACGTAGAGCTCCTCGACGGGGACGCGGAGGGTGATGCCGACCTTCTGGCTGGCCCAGAACTGGCGGATCTCCTCGAGTCCGTGGAGGGCCTCGGCGTGGCCAACGACGTCGCGCATGACGGCGTCTTCGGCGAACCACTGGTCGGGGCCATAGGGGTCGCCGCTGCCCCAGCCGCCTTCTTCAAAGAGCTTGCGGGCGGTCTCGAGATCGTTCGGTCCGACGGGCATGGAGCGCTCCTCAGCCGCCGTCTGGCGGGGCGGCAATAATAGCGCACGGGGATGGGCGACCGCGCGAGGGCGTATCAGTCGCCGCCGCCGCTGATAGAGAGGGCGGCTTCGACCTGCACGCGGTCGTCTTCCCACACCAGGTTCACGATGAGGCCGAGGGCGTCGCCATCCAGGTCGAGTCCTTCGAATCCGTCCTCGCCGGAGGCGATGAGCCGCCAGATGTCGATGTAGGCGAAAGTCGCCAGCGGAGCATCGAGCTGGGCGACGGTAGCGGCGTAGCGCTCGGAGCCGGCGAGGGTGGGGCCGCTGGGCGAGCGCACGAATTCGATTGCGGCCTTCGAGCCGATGATGGCGATTCCGTCCTCCACGGACAGGACCGTTTCCCCCTCGGTGAGGGAGTCCCCGACGAACTCTTCGAGTAGCTCGCGGGCGCGGTCCTCGTCGTCGACCTCGGCGAGGAGCACGATCTCGGTCAGTTCGCCGCCGTCGGAGGTCCAGATGGCGAGGGCCACCTCGCCGTCGAGGAGCGAGAGGACTTCCTCGATGCGGGCGATCTCGCCGACTTCGCCGTCGGAATCGTCGACGGCGTCGCGGAGGAGCTCACCGAAACCGCTGCTGCCGAAGAAGTCATCGACGACCCCAGCGACATCGTATGTGGAGAGAAAGATAGCGGTCTCGGCGGGCACGAGCCTGGCGAAGCGCGACTCGCGGGGGCGGAGGAGGCGGACGATTGGGCCGGGGTCGCCGAGCATGACGGCTTCCACGCGGAACGCGCTCTCGCCGGATCGCACGACCACGCCCATGGGCTCAGCGAAGAGGTCGCCGAGGCCGACGATAGACAGGATGTCCGGTGCGCCTTCCTCGGGGGACGCATCGAGGGCCTCCTCCATGAGGCTCCCGGGATGGACGTAGACGAAGGCGAGGGCCTCGCCATCGAGGGCATTACGGAGGCGGCGGAAGTCGGCGGAGTCCGCGATTGAACGGGTATCGCCGAGGCTGGTGTCGACGATGGCCTGGAGAGTCGTCTCGTCCACGGCGTAGACGAAGTGGTCGCCGATGACGGCAAGGACGCCGCCCTCGTCCATGACCTTGTAGGCGATGTCGCGGTAGTTGCGCTCATCGAAGCCGTCGCTGCGGCGGCTGAGAATCACGGCCTCGGCGCCCCGTGCATCGCGCGCGCGGAAGATCACGGCGCCCGCGGGACCGTCGTCTTCGGCGTCGAAGCTGGAAACGAAGAGCACGGCGGCACCGCCGAGGAAGGGCGCGATCTCCTCATCCCAATCGACCTCGCCCTCGCCCTCGCCTTCGAGGCCCTCGCGCACCTTGTCCAGGGGGTCTTCGATACCGAGCCGATCGAGGAGGGCGAACGTGACGGTCCAGGGGCTCGAATCGAGGTCAGTGGCAAGGCCGACGTAGAGGGCCGCATCCTCCGGGACGAGGTGGGCGGTGGGGATGTCCCCGATGCCGTCGGTGGGGGCGGGAACGTCACCTTCGCGGAGCACGAAGGAGAGGACGACTATCGCGGCGACGGCCAGGGCGACACCCACGACTATGGCCAGTCGCGTGGAGGTACGCCGGGGGAGGATCGACACCGGCACACCCTCCTGGCGGGGGTCGTTCCCCCATCTCGCTCTCCACTATGACAGGGCAGCCAGATGGGTTCACCCCAAGGGCTTGCAGCGAGCACGATAATGCGCTCGCCGGCAGTCGCGCGGCGGGAGGAAGCACATGCTGGACCTGACAGGGAAGGTCGCGTTCGTAACGGGAGCCGGGAGCGGTATCGGACAGGGATCGGCGCTGGCGCTCGCGCGGGCGGGGGCCGACGTCGCCTGCACGGATCTCGACCTCGAGCGCGCGGAAGCGACGGCGGCGCAGGTGCGCGCCATCGGTCGGGAGGCGCTGGCGGCGGCGGTCGACGTGCGCGACCTCGGAGCGCTGGAGGAGGCGGTGGCGGCGACTGTCGCGCAGCTCGGGCGGCTCGACATCGTGGTGGCGAACGCCGGCATTGCGCGCGGCTCGAACGTGCTCACGCTGACCGAGGACGACCTCGACACGGTGTTCGACGTGAACACGAAGGGCGTGTTCCTGACGGTGAAGGCATGCGCCCGCGAGATGGTGCGGGAGGGCCGCGCGGGTCGGGTGGTCGTGATTTCGTCGGTGAGCGGGGAGCGGGCGGAGATGGGCTCCTCGGCCTACTGCGGGAGCAAGGCGGCGGTGCGGATGATGACGCGCTGCTGGGCGCTCGACCTGGCGCCGTTCGGGATCACGGTGAACAGCATCGCGCCGGGGATGACGGACACGCGGCTCTGGGGGGCGGTAGCGGCGCGGCAGGACGCGCGCGCGACGCTGGAGCGGGAGCTCCCCTTCGGGCGCGTGGGCCAGCCGGCGGACATCGGGAACCTCGTCTGCTGGCTCGCCAGCGACGAAGCCGAGTACATGACCGGCAGCTACAACGTGATGGACGGCGGCCTGCTCGATGGGCGCGGTCTGACAAACCGCGACCTGCCGGAGCGCATCATCGCGATACGCGATCGTGTCGCCTCCGAGGGCGGCGAGTCAGTGCTGGCGTCGTTGGACGCGCAGGCGGAGGCGGGTGCGGAGCGCGCCGCCGAGCAGCGGAGGGTGCATGGTCTCCACTGAGCGGCCCGCAGGGGAAGCAGGGAGTGAACCTTATCCGGCGGTGAACCCCGCAGCCTCCTCCGAGCCGCCCGTGGAATCCCCTTCACTGTAGGAATGCGCCCCCGTGCCGGCGAGGGCCCCTCCCTGCACGATGAGGTACTCGTCCCTGATTGGGCGTCCATCGAGCCAGCACTCCAGAATCTCGCGGACGCCGGCCGCGTAGCGGGCCTGAGCGGAAAGGGAGGTGCCGGAGGTGTGCGGGGTCAGGGCGTGATTGGGCATCGAGCGCCAGGGGTGGTCGTTGGAGGGCGGCTGCGGGAACCAGACATCGCCCGCATACCCAGCCAGCTGGCCGCTCTCGAGGGCGCGCACGATTGCGTCCCGGTCGCAGATCTTGCCGCGGGCGGTGTTCACGATGTAGGAGCCGCGCTTCATCTTGCTGATGAGCGCGTCGTCGAACATGTTCTCCGTCTCGGGGTGGAGGGGACAGTGGATGCTGACGACATCGCACACCTCGACCAGCGACTCAACGCTCGCGTGGAACGTCACGCCCAACTCTTGCTCGACGTCGGCGGGGAGCCGGTGCCTGTCGGTGTAGTGGAGCTTGACGTCGAACGGCTTCAACCGTTTGAGGACGGCCAGGCCGATTCTTCCCGCCGCGACGACGCCCACGTCCATGCCCTCGATGTCGTACGACCGGGAAACGGCGTCGGCGATGTTCCAGCCGCCCCTGACCACCCAGCCGTACTGGGGAATGAAGTCCCTCACGAGCGCCAGGATTTGCATGACCGCGTGCTCCGCCACGCTGACGCTGTTGCACCAGGTCACCTCGCAGACGGTGATGTTGCGCTCGATGGCCGACGTGAGATCGACGTGGTCCGAACCGATGCCCGCGGTGATGGCCAGCTTGAGCCTGGGGGCCTTCGCTATTCGCTCGGCCGTGAGGTACGCGGGCCAGAAGGGCTGGGAGATGACGATGTCCGCGTCGGCCAGCTCGCGTTCGAAGACGGAGTCGGGCCCATCCTTGTCCGACGTTACGACGAAGCGGTGCCCCAGTTCGGTCAGGAAACGTTCCAGCCCGAGTCCCCCGGAAACGGACCCCAGAAGCTGCCCGGGAGTGAAGTCGAGGGCTGCCGGCGCCGGCAAGGACTGACCATCGGGGTAGTGGGTAAGCGTGGGTATCCCGTCGCGGGCGTAGTTGGGAGGAAACCCTTCCTCCGGGTCGGCATAGAGCACACAGAGGATTTTCTGAGCAGCAGGCGACGTCATGGTGAACCCCTCCATCCGTAACGGGCACCTACTTTAGACCGGATCGGCAGGCCGGAGCCTGGTCGGTGGTCGGTGGTCGGTGGTCGGTGGTCCCTGTTCCGCAATTGACACAACATCCCCATCGCCCGGGATGGCGAGCGTGAGGGTGACGTTGTTCTCGCCGTCGATCGTGGCCTCGTCCAGGAGCAGGTTGAGGAGTTCGCGCCGTTCCTCGTCAGGCAGGTCGTCGAGGCCGTCGCCGACGCGCTGCGTCCACTCCACGACGCGCTCCAGCACGAGGCGCTGGTCGGCGTGCGCCGACGCCCTCGTCCGATACTCGTCGAGTCGTGCCCGAAGGCGCTCCAGCCGCTCGCCGATGAAGCGGCGCTGGTGGTCGAGTTGTTCCTCGGTGATCTTCCCCGTCACGTAGAGGCGGATGGCGCGGTCCTCCTCCATCTGCACGCCCGCCAGCTCGCGCTCCGTGCGCGCGACCTCGCCGGCCACGTCGTCATCCGCATCGCCGTCCAGCGCCGCCAGCCCGGCCACGATCAGGTCCGGATGTTCCAGCACGCGCTTGACCTCGCCCCAGACCAGGGTCTCGAGTCGCTCGGCGCGGATCATCGGATGCTCGCGACAGCGCAGGGAGTGCGGCGCCTTCATCCCGTAGCACTGGTAGTAGCGCCGTGGCGTATCGAAGTCGTAGCGGTAGGTCTTCCCGCCGCGCCTGACGGTGTGGCGCCGCTTCGCGATGGGACCCATCAGCATGCCGCACTCGCTGCAGCGGACGAGGTGCTGGAGCAGGTGGAACACCTTCGTATTGCGAGAGGAGCGGATCCGCCGCCGCACCCGCACCGCCTGCGCCTGCTTCCAGATCTCGTCGTCCACGAGCGGGGGGAAGGGCACGCCGATCCAGCTGTCGCGGGGCTGCTCGTGGATGCGGGTGCCGTCGTCGGTGGCGATGTGGCGGGCCTTGCCGTACCACCAGGTGCCCAGGTAGGTCTCGTTGCGGAGGATGCGGTTGACCTGCGGCGCGTGCCAGCGCGAAGCGCGCCCGCCCGTGGGGACGTCCTCGCTCGTGAGTCGCTGGGCGATCGCGAGCCCGCCCATGCCCTCGTGGACGTACTGCCGGAAGATACGCCGCACCACCTTGGCGTGCTCCTCGTCGACGGCGGGCGCGCCCTCCTCGGTGATGCGGTAGCCGAAGGGAACGCGGTTGACGGGGATGCGGCCCTGCTTGGCGGCCCCGCGCTTGCCCATCGAGGCGCGCTCGCGGAAGTTGTCGAGCTCGATCTTGCCGATCGCCGCCATGAGGCCGAAGGTCTTCATGTCGACCGCGTCCATCACCGCCTCGATGTCGATGCGCTGCGCCTCGACGACCTCCATGAGGGCGGCGGCGGGGTACATGCCGCGGCTGAGGCGGTCGGACTTCCAGCAGACGACGGTGTCGAAGCGCCCGTCCCTGGCGTCGGCGAGCATGCGCTGGAACTCGGGGCGCTGCTTGGACCAGCCGCGGCCGACCTCCTGGTAGCGCGCGGTGATGGTGTAGCCGCGTTCCGCGCAGTAGGCCTCCATGTCGCCGATCTGTTCGGCGAGGGAGGTCTTGTCGTCCTCGGCCTGGCTCTTGTCGGAGACGCGCGCGTAGATGGCGGCGCGGCGGTTCTCGGACTGTCGTGGTGTTCTGGTTCCCGGCATGGCTGCCTCCTCCGAATACAAAGACCCGCCTCCCTGCGGGGGCGGGTCCGCGAGCGGTAGCATGCGGCCCGCGTCACCTGTTCCCGCAGGCGGCGCCACGGCCCGGGGTGCTCACAGCACCGCCGGGCCACCTCGTCCCGCCAGCGTAGCGAAGCCGGGGTGAGGCGGTCAAAGCCTCCGGCCCGGGCCGGTTTCTTCTACCGGCCCTCCGGCCCCTCGCCGTCGCCGTCGCTGACCTGCGGGGCGGCGCGCGTCGCGTGGTCGAGCAGGATCGCGGCGATGCGGCGCAGCCGCGCCTCGGCGTCCGGGGCGGGCCGGACCTTGATGGCGACCACGCGAGGCTGCGGGCCACTGGTGTGGCCACGCCCGGTGCGCCCCGGCTGCTTCGCCGCTTCCATTCCGTCCGTCCCGCTGTGCAGGCGCGCCGCTCGCGCAAGGCGCCTGTTCCACGGTCAAGAGTGGTGGACGCGCGCCGGGGAGGTAATCCCACGGACGGGACTTCATCGGTGAAACCCCACACAGGGGCGTGAGTCGACCGATCGGTCTGCGGGACGGACAGATCGACGCGGACTCGGAGGCGGGCAAGCTGGAGTTCCTGCTCGCGGAGGCCCGCGAGGCGAGGGAGCACGGCGCTCTTAACGAGCTGTAGGAGCACCGGATAACGCCCCGGTTCATGGAGGCAGTTCGGACGGCTTCCGGAGCCGGTTCAGGGGGTTGCCAGGCGAAACTTCCGCCCGCTCGTGGAGAATGCGGGACATCCCTCGCTTCGCCTCACCGCACAGGGACGGGCATACCGGGCCGCGTGTACGAGCACCGTGGGCTCGTCGCGGATAGCGGATGGCCAGGCCTAGGAACGCCGCCGGACACTCGCTGTGGGCAGCAGGTGAGCGAGATTCAGGCGGCGGGCGAGGTCCTGGAGGGCCAGCAGGTGGTGTGCGTTGGGACGTACGCCGTTGCGCCAGCGCCAGAGGTTGAGGGTGCTGGTGCCGAGCTGGCGGGCCAGCTCCGCCCACGTCAGCCCCGAGGTCTCCATCAATAGCACCAGCGCCTGGCCGAAGTCACCGGAGTAGGCGTAGTCCTCCCGTCGGGAATGCGTGCGCCCGCGCGGCATGGAGTCAACCTTCCTCGCAGGACGCGAGGAAGGCTGCGCCCATGAGGATCTCGAGGCCGCCCGGGACCCACCGGGCCAGCTCGATGAGGGCGTGGTAAGAGCCGCCGCAGGGCTCCGCCCCCCGGCGCCAGCGCAGCACCTGCTTGCGCTCCACCCCGAGAGGCTCGGCGAAATCGTCCCAGGTGAGGCCACTCGCTTCCTTCAGGCGATCGATGCGCTGGGCGAAGTCCCGGGGCAGCCTGCCGCTCCCGCAGGGTACGGCGCGTCCAGCTATCACGGGGCCGCCGCGATAGCTGGGCAGCCGGGGTGTCGCCCTACTCGTCGTGTGTTGGCTAGAGGGCGAACAACTCACGGAAGCCCTCCCCGGGCGCTCCCGGGGCGCCTCCCGGCTGGGCGTGGCTACGTTGCGTTGGGGGCGTCGCATGGGGGTCCTCGCTTCGGTGTTTGTAGTAGACACAAACTGTATATTCGATCACGGTGCATGTCAAGAACAGATGTTCTACCCTGCGGCTGACGCGAGCCTCAGGAGACGCCTATGACCAAGCAACGCGGCTACCCATGGAAGGAACTCGGCACACGTATCCACGAGCCGCTGCTGGGTGGCAGGGCGGATGAAGCCCAACCACAAACACTTCGTCGAGCTGGCCTTTCACTGCGAGACGAGCGTGGCCGCGCTGGAGGGACGGGAGGTGCTGGAAGCGGAGCTGCTCAAGGAGGCGGAGGTCTCCTTCCGTGACGCCGTTGCCGGCCTTCCGATGGAGGACATCGAGTCGATCCACACTACCTCCGGTTCATCCGGCCGGAGCGCCGCAGGCGAAGGCGTGCGGCGCCACGAACCGGGCGCAGGGGCGGGGGGCGGCGTTGCGGCGGGAGCTGGGCCTGCGAGGCCGGGTGGACGCCGAGGCAGTGGCGGCGAACCTTGGACTGGGCGTGCGGGCCTGGTTCATGGAGGTCCAGAAGGAGTTGCTCGTGGACGGGGAAATCGTGGTGGCCGAGCGGCTCAATCCCGAGTGGCGGCGCTGGTCGATCACCCACGCGATCGGACACCGGCTGCTCCACCCTGGCAATCACCTCGCATTGCGACAACCCCGACTTCTCAGCCCCACCTTTTTGGCGTCCCTAAGATAGTGGTTTCAATCCTCGCCTACCGCTGAGGGTAGGCGCGACTCGTGCGCCCGGTCTGATGATCCGGCTGCTGCCAGTTTCAATCCTCGCCCACCGCTGAGGGTGGGCGCGACAGGTCATAGGGGGCCACGAAGATGCAGACCACCATCGTTTCAATCCTCGCCCACCCTCGAGCTGGCGGGCGACGCCAACGGCGTCACCCTCATGGCCCGTTGCCTCGACTATCAGACCGTGCCGGCCAGCTCGCCACCCACTACCCCCAGGCCGTGATCGATGATCTGCCGCCTGCGGAGGATCCCCTGCGCCTCCGGGAGGGGGAGCAGGCGTGGTCGCTGACGCTGGATGCGGTCGCGAGCCCGTGTTCACGTGAGCAGGCGGTGCTCTTGAGGTGCGAATGCGGTTGATGGAGACTCTGGGCGTCACGGACTTCGACGACCTGCTCATACTGGAGATCGTGGCCTGAGGACGGCATTCTGGGACGGGGCTCCCTGCACCGTTTGAGGCACACCACCTCGCAATGGTGAAGCAGGCGCCCTGTGAACGGAGGGCGAAGGGATGGAGCCGACGACGACCGGGCCTGGAACGATGCGCGGTAGGGGGCCCCCTGAGCATGCCCCAGCGTCTCGACGTACCTGCGAACTCCGTTGTCTGCGCGGGGGCACGCTGTTCCCCGGGAAACGGACCTCCCCCGCGACCAAGCCCCCGCCTCGGGCACAGCCGTGAAGACGCGGGGTTGGCGCAGCGGGGTCTTCGGCATCGTCGTCGGCTTCGCCGCCACTCTGGCGATTGCGTACGGGTTGGTAGAACTGCTGGGGGGTATCCCCTGAGGGAACGCCAGTCCCCGCGCCGACGACACCAGCGGGACTGTACTCACAAAACATCACGTATAATCCGCGAATAATCACTGTGTTCTCATATTTGAAGTAGCGGTGGTGGCACAACCGTGCTAGCCTGCCGGCGCGAGGCGCCCCGCGGGGGCGTTTCTTGCGGGAGGAACTGTTGTGACACCGGCGCCGATCACGGGTTCCACCTTCCGCGGCGGGCTGCTTCGCGGTGTGCTCGCTGGAGCTGTGGCCCTGCTGGTCGTCTACGGCGTCCTCTTCCTAACCTCCAGTGAGCAGACGGCCACGGCGCAGGCCCCCTGCGAGCAGGGCGCGGCCGTTCCCGACCCCAGTAACAACCCCGGCCTCGTACGCGACTGCGCCATCCTGCTGGCGGCGAAGGACACGCTGCGGGGCACGGCGACGCTCGACTGGAATGCGAGCACGGCGGTCGCGGAGTGGACGGGAATCACGCTCGCCGGGACACCGCAGCGCGTCCTACGGGTGGTCGTGACCGACGCCGGCCTGGACGGGACGATTCCGGCCACGCTGGGCGGGCTGGAGGAGCTGCAGCAGCTCAACCTTGGAGACAATGCGCTGACGGGAACGATTCCCGGAGAGCTAGGCGGACTGTCAAAGCTCTGGTTACTGCACCTAGCAGGGAACGACCTCACGGGTCCACTGCCGGCAGAGCTGGTCATGATCGAGCGGCTGCAGATCCTCAGGGTCGGCGGCAACCGGCTCACGGGCGAGATACCCGAGGCGCTGTTCGGGCTGACGTACCTGGACTACGTGGACTTGAGCGGAAACCAGCTGACGGGGTCGATCCCGCCGATCCCGGCGAACCGGTTCGACATGCAGGGGATCCTGCTGGACGGCAACCAGTTGAGCGGGCCGATTCCGGTGGGGTTGGGCGAACTGAACCTGACGCTCCTGCAACTGAGCGGGAACCCGCTGACGGGGTGCATCCCCCAGGGGCTGCGGGATGTGTCGCTCCACGACCTCGACGACCTGGGGTTGCCGGACTGCACGACGACGACGACGTACGACCTGACGATGTCGGCCGGTCCGAACGGGCGGAGCAGTCCGCCCCCCGGGCGCTACGCCTATCTGAACGGGTCGAGTGTGACGGTGACGGCGATGCCGAACGAGGGCTACCAGGTGGCGCGGTGGACCGGTGACTGCCAGCCGGCCCTCACGGCAACGACCTGCACGCTGACGATGGACGCGGACAAGACGGCGCGTGTCAGGTTCGCGCGGATCACGCGCACGTTGACGGTCACGGCGGGCGAGGGCGGAGGCGTCACGCACGACGGCGGGGCGACGCTCTACCACGGCGACGAGGTGACGCTGACGGCGAGTTGGAACGACGCGACGCACGACCTGAGCTGGGGCGGGGAGTGCGCCGGGACGACGGTCTCGACCTGCGTGCTGACGATGGACGCGAACAAGAACGTGACGGCGACCTTCACGGCGTTGCCGGCGACACGCTGCGCCACGCCGGCGGATGCGGACTGCACGCTCGCCGTCTACCGGGGTGCGCCCGGGGACTACGCCCAGGTGCAGGACATCCCCGCCGACGTGCTGCTCACGCCCAACAGCGACGGGCGCTACTACGTCGAGCGCGGGCAGCAGTACACGGTCGTGACGGCGGCGCCGCTGCCGGAGGGCTGGACGCGCTTCTACCTGGAGATGAGCCCGCTGGAGTTCGGGCAGCCGCGGCCGGTGAGCCTCTCGCAGCTCATCAAGCCGGTGGGCACCACCTATACCTTCACGGTCACGGAGGACGAAGCCGCCGCCACGCTCATCACCTTCGACCTGAAGCGGGCGCGCCCCTTCGTCCGCCCCCGGCCCGACAACAAGCCCGAGATCGGCGACACCGTCGTGACCACGGTGTTCTCGGTGGCGACGACCGCCCCGCGCTACGACACCTACGACACCACGGGGGCCGTCGCCACGGCGGGCAGCCATACCTTCTTGACGGATGCAGGCTCCACGACGAGCACTGTCAACACTCACGATGACCTCCTGGACGCAGCAGCCATCGTCGTCAACGTCTCCGATAGCGACGGGGCTTCCCAGGCAGCGCTTTACAACAACATCGAGGTGGGCGACGTGGTCGAGTGGTATCCGGTCGGCTACGAGGACTGCTGGCTGCGGTACAAGATCACCGCGCTCCTCCCCGAACCTCCGGGTGAGCCGCCCCGCAAACGCTTCGCGGTCAAGTGGCTTCCAGTCGCCCATCTCATGTGCGTCGACGACGTTCTTGCGGGCGAACTTGACGTGGAACTTCGGTGGCACCCCCCCGCCGCCCACTCTGATCCCCAGGGTGGCTTGCCGACCATGCTCATGGACCAGCCGGTACCGGGAGGGGCGAGCTACTACGTTGCTCCATTCTCGACGCTCGCCGTTGATGTTCCTGAAGAGATGACCCTTGTCCGCTACACAGGATGGGCTTTCGGCCGCGGCCGATACACCGTCGGGCTCGAAGATGTGGCGACTGGATCTTACCTCGTCCTTGACATCAACACGGGCGAGGAGTTGGGGCGCCTGATCCAGGCTGTTGCAGGTGACTCGCGGAGTGTGGGCACGCTTTTCGACCAGATTATTGCCTCTGCGCGAAAAGTACCCCGGGTAGCCGGCAAGTAGCCCATGCTAAGGTTCGCACTACCTTCTCTCGCCACGATCCTTATTGCAGGCGTGTCAATCATCCTGTTTAGTGAACTACGGAACTCAGAAGCTGTCCACCAAAGTGGCCACCTCGTTCATTACACAGAAGAACTAGATGACGGGAGCGTCATTTACTACAACTATGTCAACAGGAGCATCGTCAACGGCATTCCCATGGAAGTCTGTGCCCCTGCCAACCTAGAAACAGCGGTAAAGGAGGCCATAAAACGATGGGAGGATGCCTTGGGCATCGATCTCTTTTCCTGGAAGAGTTATGACTCCTCCGACTGTCTGAAGGCGCATAAACCCAGGCACCTCGGTGTGGCGAGCGTTACGATCTACATCGACAGTGACTTGGCCTACAGGTCGTGTGGAAAGCGCTTCAACGCTCACATGTGCGTGTACTGGGGGGGCGATGCTAGTGGGGACATAGAGTATCACACTATTTTCGGCCAGCCGGACATCGTGGTCAACGATGTTGAAGCTGAATACGCCACTCTAACCTCTGCCCGAGTGAAGAGGGCTTTCACTCACGAGTTCGGCCATATTATTGCTCTAGAAGACTACTACTGTACGACAGCGTACGGTCGCCCGCAGGACCAACTCCGTGGCGTGCGCACGTTGATGAACTCGACCACCGAACTCAAGGGGTGCAACTCACCGAACGACAGACCCACGCAGATGGAGCTAGACGACTACTGTGAGGCCTATTTGCCCGAGTTCCCCGGCCTACTAGGGCCAGACGGATCTGAGTCAGGGGTGCCGGGTGACGAGGACGGCAAGGTCACAATCAAGTGGAACCCGGAGAACGTCCACGTGGAGATGGGATTCGAGGTTCTGCGATGGGATGGGACCGCATGGGTTAGCGAGGGGACGGTGAACTTCGACGAGGACTCTGCCGACCTTGAGAACCAGCCTGGAGGGCAGCAGTACTACGCGGTTTCCTCCATTACCAAAGCGTTCCCTCACGAGGGGGAGGATCACTTCCGTGGGCCTTCGTCAGCCATGATCTCAGTCTTGGTGCCGGGCGAGGCAACCTCCACACCCAGCAAGCCTTCCAGCCCTCCCGCAACAGAGGGCTGCAGTGCGCTGCCTCGTCTGCCGACGCGCACGCTGAGTGCATCCGCGGGGGAAGGCGGGAGCGTCACGTGCACCGTGTTCGGAGGCCCGGTGGGCTGCGAAGGGGAAGTTGCCCAATGGACCAACATTGCCGTGTCGGCGCTGGCGGCAGACGGCTACGCCTTCGATGAGTGGAAAGGGCCCGGGGTGAGTTCGGACGATACGCCCCACGTTCGCACGGTCAGGATGGACACGAACAGGACCGTGGTGGCGCACTTCGGGCACAGGATGGCCGTGGAACTGCGGACAATACCTCATGGACAGATGTTCCCTGTCCTATGTAGTTCACGGGAATGTGGCTCGGTAACGATCAGGGTTGACGACACGATCGTGGATGGTTCGCAGATCGTCGTGCCCCCCAACGCAAGCGTCTCCTTCACAGCAGCAATGAAGCCCCGGTGGGCATTCACCGGCTGGTCGAGCACTTCGGAGCCTGCTAGTACCGACAATCCCTACAGCATCACGGCGACCAGACACTTCACTGTCATCGCCAACTTCACGCTGAAGCCCGCAGGACCCACGGGGCTGGGGGCGGTGGGAGGCAACAGCAGCATCACTCTCAACTGGACCGACCCCACCGATCCGAGCATCACCGGCTACCAGTACCGCCTGAAGACACCGTCCGACGCCGACTGGGGTGCATGGAACGACATCCCAACTGGCACCGGCGGGCAGTCGGGCTCTAGAGATACGTCGAGCGTGAGGTCAGCGTCGCTGACCAGGTACACGATTCCCGGCCTGACAAACGGAACTGCCTACTCCATCCAGATACGCGCGGTGAACGCGGGTGGACCGAGCGAGCCGAGCGCCGAGGCCAGCGCCATGCCCTCCGTGATCCCCACGCCGCCCACGCCCGCACCCACTTCGACGCCCACGCCCACGCCCACGTCGACGCCCACGCCCACGTCGACACCCACACCCACGCCCACACCCACGTCGACACCCACACCCACACCCACGGCCACGGCCACAGCCACGTCGACGCCCACGCCCACGCCCACACCCACACCCACGTCGACCCCCACGCCCACGCCCACGCCCACGCCCACGCCCACGCCCACGCCCACAGCCACAGCCACAGCCACAGCAACGCCCACGCCCACAGCCACAGCCACAGCCACAGCAACCTACGGCTGGTCGGGCGTCTGCTACGACGCCCAGGGCACAACAGGCGGCGGTTCGGGGCTCTCCCAGGACGCGGCCAATGCGGCAGGTCAGGCGTTCAAGGCGGCGTGCCCTGCTGGGGGCGTCACCACTACCTTGACGGGGACGACTTTCTGGTACGCCACCGTCACGTGCAACAGCGGCACATCGTTCACTCTCGGGCCATTCAGTACGTCGGGTGCGGCCAGCACGGCTGGAGGGCTTGGGGTGTCCACGTGTGGGTTCGGGCGGTTGCGCTTAGACCTGCCGTCGAACGTTCCGCTGACGCTGGCGCAGGTGCGGGATGCCTTCCGGGCAGCGCTCTCAGCGTTGCCAACCCCGATCAACCTGGACGACTTGACGCTGCCGGAAGTCCCTCAGCGGCAGGATGCCACACCAGCGCCGAAGGCTGGTGGCTTCTCGACCTACGTCGCTGACGACGGCCAATACGCAGAGGTCACCTGCGACAACGGCACGAGCTTCACAGTGGGGCCGGCCGCCACGCTGGAGGCGGTCCTCGCGGGGGGGCTATTGGGATTGAAGGTGTGCGCCAACGGCGCCGCGCTCGCGGGGTTGTCGCTGCCAGAGTCCCGGACGGTGACTCGGGTACAGCTTGAGGGTGCAATCACGGCGGCGCTCTCGGCACTGCCCACGCCATTGACGATGGACGACCTCGATTCACCCCCATCGGGAACGGACAGCACGTCGGTTCGCTCGGTCCAGGCGCGCAATGGCACTTTCAGCACCTTCTCCTCGACCACGTGGAGTTGGACGGCAAGCTGCAACGCCGGCGGTGGTAGCGGTGCCGGTTCGGCTTCCTCCCAGTCTGCGGCCGCGAACGCGATACAGCTCTGGGTGGGGTCCGCCAATTGCCCCTCTGGGGGCGGTACCTACAGCGTGTCGCAGGACTGAGCGCCGACCGGCCCTGAGCGACTGGCAAGTGCCCATGCTGGCTCCCCCGGGCTAAGCCTGGTAGAGGTGAACGGTTGTCCTCGGACCATGAGGGCAGCAGTGAAGTGTGTTTGTAACCTGTGAGCCGCCTAGCGCCGGACGACGCCCTGGGGATCGCGGCTGGAGGCCTCGCGGTTGAGGGCGCGGTCGAGGATGAAGAAGGCTCCCTCCAAGCCGTCGCCCCGTACCCTGTCACGGGGCTCCTCCTGGAGAAGCAGGGCGGAGGCGACGAAGCTGGCCAACTGGAGGAGCGGATCCTCGCTGGTGCTGCGGAAGGCGGGGCCGCCGATGATGCGCGTGAGGGGGATGTTGCGAGTGGGGGCGCCGTCCTCCCAGGCCTGGTAGCGGCTGGGGATGGGGTTGCGGACGCAGAGCCGCCGGTAGAGGCGCGTGACCGGCTCCTCCGGCACCTGGTCGAAGATGAGGAAGGCATGGGCGCCCGCCGCGATGACAGAGGTGTTGATGCGGGTGAGGAGGCGGCCGAGGCTGACCTCCCCGTGGCGCCCTCGCCCGGTCGTGGGCAGGCAGACCGTGATGACCTCGATGCCCCCGCCGCGGCGTGCGGCCTGCTCGATAAGACGCAGCTCGCTCATGAAGATCTGCGCGCCTTCCCCGGGTGATAGCCACGCGCCGTCATCCTCGCCCGCTCCCGAGAGGAGCAGGTCGAGGGGCTGAAGCTCGGCCGCCGGGTGGATGCCGTAGCGGGCGTGCAGTTCCAACCGCCACTCGATCACATCCCGGAAGAAGTCGTTCCAGCGTTCCGCGTCGACCCCCACAGCCGCCCGGACGAAGCAGCCGGCGCCCTCGCGCTCATCAAGGTAGTAGAGCCGCACGGCGGCCACCTCGTTTCTCCCCTCCGGTCCGTCGGGTAGCAGCCCCCGCTGCGGCGCCGCTCTCTGCGGGTCTCCTCCATGCCATCGGCTGGAGCGGTCCCAGTTCGTCGATCACCGCCCGGTGCGAGACCCAGAGCGGCACCTCGACGCCTGCACGCTTCATCGCCACGCGCGCCACGCGCAGGAAGTGGGTCTGCGCCAGCTCACCGTCGAAGACGACGAGGACGGCGGGAGGGGCGCCATGGTCGTCGGTGGGCCGGTGGGAGGCGTAGTAGCGGAGGTAGGGGGCGAGCCGGGCCGCCATTGTGACCGGGCGCACGGCGCGGCGCTCCCACTCGAGGAAGAACGGCCACACGGGTCGCCCCGGCGCAGAATGCCGAAGGCGTCGGCGTGGACCGAGCGCAGGACCCCGCCGTGGCGGAAGTAGCGCGCCGCCCGGTGCGGCGGGTCGAGCTGGGACACGTGCCAGCCGAGGTCGGGGGCCTGCCTCGCCACCCCCGCGACGAATCCGTGAACGGCGGCGGTGTGTTCCAGGTTGCGCAGCAGCTGGCGGCTGCGCCTGCCGGCGACGTTGCGCCAGGAGAACGAAGCGTCCGCGTCCAGGGGCGCGGCGCTCCAGCGCCTCCGCGCGAGAGCGACGGCGGCGCGGTCACGGCGGGCGAGCAGCGCCAGGCCGCGGTCGCCAAGGGCGAGGCGTCCGCCTGCGATGCGGGTCACGAGGCCGCCCTCCTCGAGGGGCAGCACGAGTTGCGAGACGCGCGAACCGGAGACGCCGAGGAGGCCGCCCAGGTCGCCCGCCGTGATCCAGTGCCAGTCGGCGACCAGGTCGAGGACGCGCTTCGAGGCAGGGCCGAGCAGGGCGGGCAGCAGCCAGCCGGGAGCTTCGCGCGCGTCCACCTCCTGAAGGTCGAGCGGGAAGGTGGCGCGTGCCGGCGGTTGCTCCTCCGGCCACGCGCCTCGCGTCGCGACATGGGACAGGACCTCGTCCAGCAGCGGACCGCGGGCGAAGGCTCGGCGGGCGGCCTCCGCCTGCACCGCCTCGGCGACCCAAGAGGCTTGGCGCTCTCCGAGTCCCCCGATGCAGCGCTCGACTCCGTCTGGGAACTGGAGCGTCAGCCGGCTCCAGAACCAGGATGGGCTGACAGTGATGGCTTCGATGGAGCCGATGGGCATCTCCGCCAACGGCTCGCCGGAGCCGCTCCCGAGGCGGATCGTCTCACCGGTCAACGAGATGCGCTGGGGTCCGCCTGAGAACAAGCGGTGGAGCCAGGAGTTCTCGGCAGCAATTGGCACGCTAGGTGACATATGGGTAGGGCCTTCAAGGCGCGCCGGTCGTCCGCACAAGGTGGTCGCTCGGCGCACTGCATGTAGGAGGGCTAGGTCGGTGAAGATACCGATCCATGTGACCAACGGCGACTGGGTAGCCCGCGCGCTCCTCTGAGCGGCTCTAGCTTACGGGGCTGACATCAACGACGAGGACCTCGATCTTGAGGGCTTCGTCTGCTGTCAGGGTCTCTTCTAGGCGCTTCTGCAATTCACCGGGCGTCGTCGGGCGGGTGCCGGTGGGTGGATGTGGCATCCCAGTCACGCCAAACCAGCACACGAGGTAGATTCCGTACCCACCTGTCTCGACATCGCGCGTGTACTGCTCGATCAACTGGCGCCTGATGGCGCTCCAGAGGTCACGGTGCGTGTTCTTCTTGATCTCGACGGGGACGTTGCAACCCCTGTGGGCGACACGGATGTCGGAGCGCTTGTCACCGGCGTATTGCCCCTCTGGCTGAGCGTCCACTCCCTCTGGCAGCTTCAGCCGCAGCCGGGAAAGAAGCGCATCTCTGCAGGAGTCCTCGTGCTTGGGCTTTCGCGGTCGGCCGTAGGAGTCTTCGTTCCAGTACTGCCGCCAGTCATCGGTGTTGCCGGTTCGAAGGACTGAAGCCACTGTGCTCAGTCGGTCGAGGACGAGGGCGGCAAGGTCACCCGCGTTAGCGGGCTCCTGGTCCTTCAAGGCACGGTGGAGCTGTTCAAGGTCCGGGTGGCGATAGGCCGCATCCCGATGGACAGCTCGCTGGTCATCGCGAGCTCGCACAAGCTGATCGCGCCAGTGGACAAGGTCGGGTTGGGACACCAGTGAGTCCAGCGCCTGCAGGACATCGCCTCCAGGCAACGAGGCCAATTGCCGTATGAGACGGCTGATCTGACCGGACCCGGTCATCTCGAGGGTCACGAAGCCGGCACCCTCGGTAGGGGCGAACGAGCGACCCATCAGGGCAATGAGGGCCCCGAGTGCCGGCGCGCAAGACTCGTCGTTCGGGAAGGGGAGAGGAAAGGAGGACTCACGCGAGTCGAAGAAAGCGGCGAGCCCTCTGACGCGACGCTCCCCCTCACGGACGAACGCCTCCATTCTCGCTCCGTAGGCCTCCGGCGCGGCGACGGCGCCTGCTGCCAGCCATCGAACCCGCTGCGCGACGCCCATGCTCTTCAGGGAGAGCTTCGTGGCGATGAGGTCCAGAAGGGATGACCTGTCGGGGTGGGTGAGAGCAATCCAGAGCAGGCTGCCAAGCGTCGACAACGTCTTCAGGCCAGCCCGGGGCGGGAACTTCCCGAGCAGTTCAAGAGCAGTCTCACACCTGATGGTCGGGTGCCCTTTGAGGAGCCTGATGGTCTCCAGGGCCGGAGAGTACCCGTCACCGCGCCGGACCGCAGAGAGCACGCACCTGGCTGCGACGTCTGCCACGACCTCAGGGAAACGGTCGGTCCACGTCGTGTGCCACGCGGGCGTCTCCGCAAAACCTGCTGGCGTGACGTAGTAGAACGCCAGCCCGGTCTGCATCTGACCCTGACTGAGCTGTCCGACCCGGCTGGGTTCTTCCCGCTGAAGGATGTCCAGGCCTGCCAGAAACGCGAAGTCAAGGGGGTGCCGTTGGGACGCCTCATGCAGCCGGATGATCTCCTCGAAGTCCGGGATGTCGCTCCGCCAGAGCGTTCCGCGCAAGCCGGTCTGCGCTGCCTCGACGAGGCTGTCGTCTCCGCCGAGGAACTCCGCCAGTCGTTGCGCCGCCGAGGCTTGTCCCGACTGCGGCCAGCGGAAGGGAAAGGAGACTTGGCCCAGGCCGCCCACGAGTGCCAGCGACGCTCGGTTCTCACGCAGAGCCTCGGCATTCGACCGGACGAAAGCGATTTCCTCCTCGCGTTCCCGTGCCCGCTCTTCTTCCGCCTTCCTCCCTTCGGCTGTGTCGCGGGCTGCTGCTGCTTCGTGCTCGACCGCGCCCTCCACCAGAGCCGACAGCCGCTTCTCCAGCGCTCCGTGCCCCCGGACACGTTCGGTCAGCACCTCAAAGGACAGGCCGTGGTCCCTGTCCTGTTCCCTGAAGGCCCTCCACAGCAGGTCGTCCGCTGCTCTGGTATGGACGGGGGCCAGCCTGACGGCTTCGCCAAGACACCACAGCCCAAAGTCTGGTGGCGGCGAGCTACCGTGCAACGCGCCCCAGACCGCGTAGGAGGCAAGATGGTAGTCGTCGCTGTCAGGGCACCTTGTGAGTCCCTCTACGAGTACGGCCTTCTGCGTCTCAGGACGCTGCCCCAACCAGTCACGGACGAAGCGAAGGGCACCATCCTCAGGATCGGGGCTCTGCCACGACGGAGGAGCAGCTCCTGTCAGCCATCTAAAGAGGCGCGGTATGGCGAGACTGTCGCCGTGAGCTTCCAGTCCCCGAGCCAGCAGGCGCAAGGGAAGGGCGTCGGCGTGGTCAGACTCCAGGGCGGGCTGCACATCTGACCTTCGGTCGGGCAGCTGATCCAGGAGCTCGGCGACGTCGTTGTCGGCCGACTGACTGAGAAGGTGGTGTTCTTGGAAGGCCCAGTAGTGGCCCATCAAATGTGGGTTCCCACGTTCCGTCAGATAGTCCCAGATGGTGGAAGAGGGGACCTCCGCCGGGTACAGGCGGGCCAGTAGTGCTCCCCGCATTTCATGGTCCAGGTCGGGGATGGTCCCTGCGTGAATCCCGGCCAAGAGTTCCTTGAGTTCGGTCGTGTGGCCTTCGCCGCCTCCCGTTGCGTGGAGGAACCCATCCAGGGCGAATGACCTAACGCGTGGCGGCCAGCTCTCATCGCGCACCACTTTGAGCAGGGGGGGCGCCAGACTCGTCTGAGGGGGGGCCTGCCACAGGAGGCTCAGCACAAACTGGATGAGCCCCTCATGGTCGGAGTTGCGGGACGGTTCGGAGAGGATGTCATCGATCACCGGCCACATGTCAGGAGAAGCGAGCGCCCCGAACACCGAGCCAATCTCGAACCACGTTGTCTCCCTCCAGACGGGGGCTAGCACCTCGCGTCTGCCAAGCATCCTCAGGAGCCTGGTCTTCTCGTGAGTCAAGAAGTCTCGGATGTCGCCATAGAGCGCGACGCCTATGGGGTCCCGCTCGATGAGGAGGCCCCTCGCGCCAATGCATTGCGACGCCAACCAACCCGAGAGACCCCTCATCTCGGTTACCACAACCCCATCGGCCCCGCTGATCAGCGCGAGAGCACGCCTCGCGGGAAGCCCCTCGGTGATGCGCCGGGCAAGGTAACGAGCGCCCAGGAACTCCGCCACGTGGCGGTGGATGGGGGCGAAACGCCTCTCGTGAACGCCCTTGAACAACTTCGTCGAGAGCGCGTGCCGCAGGGCGGCGGGGTCTGCATAGTCGCAGTCCTCCAGAGCGATGCAATCGGAATCGACCCTTCCAGGACCGAAGGAGTACCCCGCAGCGCCTGTCACGAGTTGAACGGCGCACAGATAGCCAGCGGCGTCCAGCAGCACGTTGCGTGGTGGTAGTTGGTCCGCGTGGGAGTGCTCCTCGTTATGTTCCGCCGCCATCTGGCGGCACGCCATCTCGAATGTCTCGAGTCGGCTCTGCGGCCAACCTCCCCGCCCGCCAACCACATCCGCCAGCATGTTCAGCGTCTGGGGGTTAGTAAGGAGCCCATCAACGCCTCGCACCTCTGCCTGCTCAATGAAGACCTGGGGGCTATCGATGCCAGGGCGCGTACTCAGGATTGTCTCTATGTCGGAGTCAGTTAGCGGGTCGAGCCTCAAGGTCGCGATCGTTGAGTCGCGGGCCACGGCAGCCAAACGACTCCGATCGCTCTCACCAAACCAATCCGCTTCCCTGCAGGAGATGCGGAAGCGCGGGCGCCCAAGGGCGTCAAGGCGACCGCGGAGATAGTCGAGCGGTGTACGAGTGTCGGAGCTGCCGACCCGCACCTCATCGAGTCCGTCGATGAAGAGTGTCTTCCCTCGCCACTCTGGATGGCTGTCCGGATGGAAGGAGACAAAGTCGCGGGCGTCGATCAGCAGAGCAGCCTCCCCCAGCTCCTCGCACTCACGCTTGAAGGCGGTGGTCTTGCCCAGGCCTGGGTCACCCAGCAGGACGTAAGCGGGGTCGGACCTGAATGCGCTAAGGGGCTTGGATTCCGGTGGGCGGCCGGTTCGCTCTCCAGGCGGCCGAACTTCAGTGCAGGTGCGTGCGACGAGGTGCGTCATGGCTGCCCGAACCACTCGTGGGCAGGCGCGGAGAGGAACTCGTTGAGTGGTATGCCGTCCTCGCCTACGACCAGTGACCGTGGCGCCTTGAACTGTCTCTCGAACTCCAGCATGGCGCGGTCATTCGTACGCCCGTCACCGCTCTTGACCTCGACGCCGCGGACGTTGGCCCCGCGTCTCAGTACAAAGTCGACTTCCTGGGAACTCTCTCTCCAGTAGGAGACCTCCAGCCTCTGTGCGGCCGTATTGATCAGGTGGGCTCCGACCGCACTCTCCACGACCCTCCCCCAGAAGGTGCGGTCTGCCTTCGCCTCGGCGAAGGAGTAGCCGGAGGTAGCTGTCATGAGAGCCGTGTTGAGGACATTGAGCTTGGGGCTCGACCCCCTGCGTCGCTGCGCGCTTCCTGAGTGCTTCGGCAGTCCCGTGAGCAAGCCAGACGTTGCAAGCAGATCGAGGTAGCGTGCGAGGGTCGTCGTGTTACCAGCGTCCTGAAGCTGCCCGAGCATCTTGTTGAACGAGAGGATTTGCCCAGAGTAGGAGGCTCCCAGCTCAAAGAGGTTCTTGAGCAGCGCGGGCTTGTCCACCCGCGTCATCGCGAGAAGGTCACGCTCAAGATGTGGCTCAACGAGTGCGTGGAGGATGTAGTCGTGCCAACGCTCTTCATCAGCGACAAGGCCCGCTGCACCCGGGTAGCCGCCAAAGTAGATGAACTGATCGAGCGTGAGGTCGAAGGCTGCGGACATCTCGGGGAACGACCAGTGCGTGATGCGGATCGACTCGAAGCGACCGGCGAGACTCTCGCTCAGTCCTGACTGCATCTGCAGCGGGGCTGAGCCCAGGATGACGACGTGAAGGGGACAGCCTCGCGCACGGTCGGAGTCCCACAGCCCCTTGACGGTATCGGACCAGTTGGGGACCTTCTGAATCTCGTCGAACACCAGCACGAAACCCTGCGGAGACTGCTCCGCCCGGCGCCGGGCTTCCTCCCACTCGCTGACCAGCCACGCTGCATCGTGTTCTTGACCGATCGGGACGGTGTCCCCCGAGGACGCGGCAAGCGTAATGCGCGGAGTTGATGGCTCAGGTTCGTCGACCGGCAGGTAGAGGCTCTGCCGGTTGATTTGGCTGAGCGCCTGGCGAACCATCGTCGTCTTACCGGTCTGGCGGGGCCCGAAGACAGCGATGAGCCTGCTCGGCGGCTCGGCGAGCCGCTCGGTGAGGGTGGTGACACCCGAGCGCTGGAACGACCTCATGGCCTCATGATACCGCTATTGAGTAAATTTACTCAATAGTAGCCAAACCCGGTTCCTTACCTTCTTTGCTGCCGGCTACCGGGATGGTTCATACCAGGCCGTCGGAGCATACGATGCGGATGACTTGGGGTTCCCGGTGCGGTGAGCAGTCGGCCACCGCACCTTAGCCCTGATCCACCGAAGAAGAGCGCGCGAGCGGCTGCGGTTGGGTGCTCCGCTGTAGCTGGGACAATGGGTTTGGTCGACATCACGTACCAGCCACAGGGAGCACCCATTCGATGTTACCAACGAGCAACCCCGACCGGATAGACATCGCCTTCGACGACGACCGCCTCGTGGACCACGCGGGTCTGCTGCTCCCCGCCACGCTCGCTGGCCGGCTCGGCCTCCGTGAACTGGCGGACGCCCACCTCGACCTCGGTGACGCAGCGGGGCGGGCGAACGCCGGCGACAAGCTGCTGACCTTGGTCGCCTCGGCGCTCGCGGGCGGTGACTGCATCGCCGACGCCGATGCGTTGCGCTCAGGCGGGACGGCGAGCGTGCTGGGTTGCACGGTCAAGGTGCCGTCCACCCTCGGGACCTTCCTGCGCAGCTTCCGCTGGGGCCACGTCCGCCAGCTCGACCGCCTCAGCCGCGAGTTGCTCGCCCGCAGCTGGGCGGCCGGGGCGGGACCAGGCGACGCGCCGCTCACGATCGACCTCGACTCGACGCTCTGCGAGACCTACGGCCTCGCCAAGGAGGGTGCCCGCCACCCCGGCTACAGCGGCGCGCGCGGCTATCACCCGCTGCTCGCGGTTGCAGCCGGGACGGGTGAGGTGCTGATGGCGCGGCTGCGTGAGGGCCGCGCCAACACCGCTCGGGGGGCCGCACACTTCCTGCGTGAGACGGTGGGCCGGGTGCGCGCTGCCGGAGCGAGTGGGCAGCTGACGATGCGCGCCGACAGCGGCTTCTACAACCACGCCGTCGTCTCCGCCTGCCGCGCGCTGGATGTCCGCTTCTCGGTCACGATCCGCCAGCAGCCGAACGTACGCACGCTGATCGAGGCGATCCCGGAAGCGGACTGGAGGCCGCTCCCGTACTGGCTGCCGGGCGGCGCCGCTGTCGCCGAGACGACCTACACGCCGTTCCAGCACACGGGGGGCGCCACCGCGGTGCGGCTCATCGTGCGGCGCGTGAAGCCGACGCCCGGCTCACAGCTCGCGCTCTTCGTGGACTACAGCTACCACGCCTTCATCACCGATCGCGCGGGGGAGATGATGGAGCTCGAGGCCGACCATCGCCGGCACGCCGAGATCGAGAACGCGATCCGCGACCTCAAGTACGGCGTCGGACTGAACCATCTCCCCTCGGGCCGCTTCGCCGCGAACGCGGCCTGGCTCGCGGTGCAGGTGATCGCGCACAACCTCGCCCGCTGGACGGCGCGCCTCGGGCTCGGCGAGGGAATCGTGACGACCAGGACGCTCAGGCGGTGCTACTTCGCTCTCGCCGGACGGCTCACCCACTCTGCCCGGCGCTGGACCCTGCACCTCCCGAAGCGCTGGCCCTGGGCTGGGCAGCTGGCAGCCGCCCTCGCGCGACTACGGGCGCTACCGCTCCCGGCCTGACGCCCGCTCACAGCGCCGGCCCGGCTCCGAGGCTCGCGCCAGCATGCCCGCGCACCCTCGCGCCCGCGCCCTCAGCGCCGCCGAGCCGCGCTGAGCGACGGCTCCTCGCTCCGGCCCGCCCCCGGCACCGCCCGGCGAACGCCGGCACGCCACCGAACTCTCCGGCAGCCCAGCATCCCGCCCCATCAAGCTTCGATCGGTGGATTCGGGCTTAGGAACGCGAGGACTTGTCGGACCTGAGACCGACGAAAGAGCGGCTGCTCATCCTGCACCAGCCAGTCGACAAGGTCCTTGTCAGCTCCGAGAAACGTCCTGGCGAAGGCGTAGTCGAAGAATGACTCGTGGAAGAACCCCACACTGGTACCGTGAATGGAGACGACGCCCTCAGACACCATCGCTTCCAACGCCTCCCTGTGGGCATCCAGCGAGTAGTCGGCGTAGAGGTTGACTGTCTCTCGCTCAGGGCGTCGCAGAGGGCGGAGATGGCGGCGTACCAGCCTGACGGGCGTGGGGCCAGGCGAGCCCCAACCGCCCTCTCCTTGTGGCTCCAGAAGGCGTCGAATAGATCCCCGGGGGCCCGGAAGTCGACCTCTCCGTAGCGGGAAGCCTCAAGGAACAGGTACAGGTGGAGAGGTGTCGAGAGAACCTGTAGTTGCTCCTGGCTCAAATACTGCACGGCCAGCCCAGAGGCATCAATCGCCGAGCGGACAGCGTCTTCGTCCAGCAGACCCACACGGATACGCTCGACCTCGTCCTGGTTGCCCACGAGGGCTCTCAGTCGCGCGTCCTGCTCGAGATCGAAGGAACGGCAAGAGAAGAGGACGCGCTTCCGCCGTGGGCGGCATGCTAGGGAGTTGCGACGGTCCAGGTGGCAGGCTCCGTGACGGCGATCCAGTAGGCGCGTCCCTGTTCCAGGGTGGTAAGGGTGTTGAGGCCCAGCACATCCTCGAGACCAGGGAAGAAGGCGAGCCACGCCCCCGTGGCCTCGTCCCAGTGGTAGACGACCACCACCTTGTCCGCGATATCGGCGTCCCGTAGTGCATCGACTACGGCCGTGCCATCTGCGCCGGGCCACGTGAACGATGTCCACGTGGGGTTCAGCACAAGGTCCGTCACCGGGGGCGCGAAGGCCACGCGGTAGGTCTTTGTGCGGCTACCGTCGGCCGAGGTGACGGTGACGGTGATCGCTTCGACGCCCTGGAGTGCGACCTGGTGGCCGTTCGTATCGTCGCCGTCGGTATCGTGGGGCTTCGTCTCGACATCCGTGCGGCGCTGGATCGCCTCCGCTGTCACAACGGTCTCCGTCACGCCCTCCGCGACGCTGCCCTCGTACTCTGTCCGGTTGCGGTCGAACTCCCCGATGTCGATGCCGCTGAGGCTGAGGGAGGCGAGGCGCGCGTCGATCGCGTCGGGCATGTTGTAGGTGTAGACCTTGTCGTCGCTCTCGTCGACGACGTACATGAAGTCGCCGTCCGACCAGATGCCGCGCGGGCTGTTGTTACTGGCCTTCGACAACTCCTTGAACTCCTCTTCACCGACACGCTTGAGGTCCTGCCGTTCCGCGCCGTCCTCTGCCGGCGTTTCCGGCCTTGCCGGCAGGCGGTAGGCGAGGAGCCGCTTCGCGCCATGGTCGGAGATCCAGACGGTGACGCGGTCGGACCAGAGGTCGCGGGGATCGGCGTTAGCTGAGTCGAGGGCGTACTCGGCCAGCAGCTCGGCGGTGGGGAGGTTGTAGGCGAAGAGGCTGTCCTTGCCACCGTCGAGCACCCACATGGTCTCGCCGTCGGACCAGATGCCGCGCGCGTCGTCGTTGTCGGGGTGCAGTTGGAGGTCGGAGTCGGGGAGGCGCTCGCCCGTCTCGAGGTTGTAGGCGAAGAGCCGGTTCTGGCCGCTGTCGGAGACCCAGAGGGTGGTGCGGTCGGACCAGAGGCCGCGTGGTGCGCGGTTACGCTCATCGAGGTCGAACTCCCGCTCCTCCACGCGTTCGCCGGTCTTGAGGTAGGCGTAGATGGCGTCGTCGGCGCCATCGCCGTTCTCGAGTATCCAGAGGATGGCGCCGTCGGACCACAGGCCTGAGGGCGTGTCGTGGCCGCTGTCGAGCGCTTCGATGTCTCGCTTCACGTTCCACTCGAAGTCCGCCTCGCTCGGAGAGGGGCCGGTCGGCCCGCCACCGCCGCCACCGCCGAAGGTCGGGGTAGTGGTGGTGGGCGCCACGCTGAAGACCCACGGCCGGGCCTGCTTGATCGCCAGGATGTCATCGACGGTGATCTTGAACTCGATCTCGATCGCGAACGGCCGATTGGAGTACAGCCCCGCGAACCGCTCGTGGATCACGGTGAGGTGCTCCGCCAGCTGATCCATCTGCTCGTCGCTCATCAGCAGGGCGCCCGGCGCCACCTGGTTGGAGGTCGCCAGGACTTCGTAGAAGTCGCCGCTGCGGTGCACGAGGATTTCCTCCGGCTCCGAGAGGGCGTCGGGATTGGTGACCAGGTCCTCGCCGAGCTGCGTGTTGAGGTAGTAGTAGTTGCTGTAGCCGCGGATCGGGTCGAAGCTCACGGCCACGCCGTTGGCCAGCTCGTCGGAGTAGTTGGGATGCACCAGCACACCCATCGCGGTGGCCAGGTGGTCGATGCGATGGAACTCCCGCTCGGTGAACGCCCGGAAGTTCCACAGGCTGGCGAACACCTGCTTCAGCGACTTGTCGATGCCGTCCTCCACGGTCTCGTCGGGCTTTTGCGTGTTGGAGTCGTACAGCCCCGCTCCGCTGAAGCCCGGCAGATCCTCGTTGTTCGTGCTCGACCGGTAGCGCAGCGATTGCCCCTCCGGATACGTCGCGTGCATGGCGGTCAGGGCGTCGATGATCCACTGCGGGCTCTGGGCGTCCTCGATCGCATCGCGGAGGTCATCCAGCATCTCGTCCTGGATCTCGAAGTCCGTCTGGAATTGGGGGTGGGTCAGGATCGCCTTGGCGGCGTCGATCAGCTTGGTCTCGGCCGGCAGCGTGAATTTGTCCTCGTCGGCGCCCTTGCCCTTGCCGAAGACGGTCTCCTCGCCCAGGGCGGTGTGCTGCATGAACTCGTCGTAGAAGTAGAAAGGGATGGCGAAGCCGTCGGGCACGGCGCCCTCGGGGAAGCCGAGCTTGCCCAGTTCGGCGACGTTGGCGGCCTTGACCCCGAAGGCCTTCCAGTCGCCGAAGCCGATCTCGCGGAGCGCGCTGATCGCGGTGACCGTGAGGTCGCGTTCCGGGGTCTGCACATGGGCGGGTCGGGAGCGGGCGAAGTGAGCGTCGACCTCGGCCTTGGCGGCGGCGCGCAGTTCGTAGCCCTCGGCTGTCACCTCGTAGCGGACGAAGCGATCAACCAGGTCGTCGATCTCGTCGTCCTCCAGCGGCTCCTTGATGTAGGCGTTGGGGACGCCGTCCTGGACGGCGCGCAGATTGACGTGGGAGAGCGGCGTCTGCGGCACGCTGGTGATGATCCCGGCGACGCGGGGCAGCTCGTTGGGCAGCGCCTCGTAGATCACGATGTCGCGCGGGCTGGGACGCTCACCCGCCAACATGACCCGCAGCCGGCCGTAGCCTGTCCCGGTATTGAGAGCCAGGAACTCGGTGTCGGGGAAGACGTCTTCGTTGAACAGGAGCGGGATCCGCGATGCCCTGAGCGACGCCAGATCGGCCTGGTAACTGGCCAGTCGATGGTTTGGGATGTACATGGGCAGGTTGTCACCCAGCAGCGGCATCGCGGCGGTGAGCAGCGCATAGGCACGCTCCAGCAGACCGGGGGTGTAGCGGCCGTCGTAGCGAACAAACCAGAAGTAGTAGACGCCGCGTGTGCCGTCGGCCGCGATCAGGTCGGGGTCGTAGACGATCTCACCGGGGATCGCCCAGGGCAGATCCGGCCCCGTGTGGCCGATCTCCTCCAGGAAGAAGGCGATCGGGTGACGAACGTGGGTGGTGGAGTTGATGAAGTAGAGCAGCGGGCGCTCGCTGTCCATGTCCAGCAGCGTGAACTTCACATACTGATACTCCGCGTTCGGATCGGTGAAGGAGAGCGTCTCGAACGTGTCCCGAGCGGGAATGGCCACGGCGCCGTCCGTGACGGTGATGGCGGGGGCGGGGTTGAGTGGGTTCATTTGCCCCAGGGCGTCGAGTTCGGTGAGGTCGTCGACACAGTCGCCGTCGATGTCGGCCGGGTCGGCGACGAGGTAGCGCTCCACCCGGTAGCGCGAGGCGGGCAGGCCTGCCACGTTCTCGGTGAGCGTGGTGCTGACGGCTGTTCCCCTGGTCACCAAGACTGGCGTCCAGACTTCAACGCCGTCCAACTCGTGCGTGACATAGAGCACGAAGTACACGTTGGCCGTGGAGGCGACCACGATCGGCACGGACGTCACCGCGACCAGCGTCGGCGCCGGGCCCGCTGCCGAACACAGGTCCTCCTCCGAGTACGTCGAGCCCTCGCCCGCGGACCAGCCGCTCGCGCCCTCATCGTTGCCGGCTCGGACCTGCACCTCGTAGCTGGTGTCGGCGATCAGTCCGCTGATCGTGGCCACGATGCCCGTGCCCGGGTGAGCCCAGCCGGCCCACGCGCCGCCGCCGCTGCGGTAGCGCAGCTCGTAGCCGCTGATAGCCGGCCGGCCGGCGGTGCTGGGAGCGGTCCACGACACATCCAGGCTGTCCGTGGCGCCGCGCGTGGGCGACACCGCCGGCGCAGCGGGCGCGGGCGGCGGCTCATCCGTATCGCTGATGTTGATCGTGACCGTCGCGCTCGCGAGGCCGCCCCGGAAGTCGTCGGCGGTCACCGTCAGCACGTACCTGTTCCTGGAGCCTTCGTGGTCGTAGGCGACGCCCGGCGCCGTGCCGATCTGCCCGGTCGCAGAGTGGATCGTGAACGATGCGGCGCCGGCGCCGGCCAGCGAGTAGCGCAGCCGGTCGTTGTCCGCGTCGGTCGCCGTCACCGGGTCGCCCACGGCGACGCCTGCTGCGCTGTTCTCCTCCACGCTGCGCGTCAGCGCCGGCGGCGTGAACACCGGCGCCGCGTTCGGCTCGTCGTTGTCGGCGATCGTGACGGTCAGCGACGACGTCGACAGCGTCAGGGCCGACGTCGTCGACGCCTCAATTGTCACAGTCTCGTCGTCGTCGTCGATCACGTCGTCGACCGGGGTCAGCCGGAAGCTGGCCGTCCCCGATGTCGACGCCGCCGGGATCGTGAGCGTGGCCGTGTTCGAGCTGACGGTGTAGTCGGTGGTCGCGGTCGCCGTGCCGGCAGCGAGCGTGAGCGACACCACCGTGTCGGTCGTGAGCGCCGAGCCGTCGAGCGTGCCCGTCACCGTCAAGGTCGTGCGCCCCGCGTCCTCGCCCACCCGGGTCGGCGCCACCCCGAGCGCGATGCCGCCGGCCGCCTCGTCGTCGTCGGCGATGGTGATCGTCTGCCGAGCGCCGATCCTGGCGCCGTCCAGCGTCGCCCTGACCAGAATGCGCTCGCCCGCGTCGGAGACATCGTCGTCCAGCGCGGCGACCGTGGTCGACACCTCGTCCTGGCCCACGGCGAGGGTCAGCGTCCTGGTGGTCACCGTGTAGTCGGTGTTCTCGGTCGCCGAACCACGGAAGCCGAGGCTGATCGTCCTGGCGCTTGTGAACGTCACACCACCGCTGCTCACCGACACCGTTGCCGCTGACTCGGTCGCCTCGGCAATCGACGCCGGAACCACCGAGACCAACCAGTTCGGTTCGTCGTCGTCTTCGATTGTGACCGTGGTCGTTGTCGGAGTACCCGCGGTCAGGCCATCGGGCAACGTGTCGAACGACACGGTGACGACCTCGTCGTCCTCGACGACGACGTCGCCCTCGGCCTTGAAACTGAAGGTCGCGAAAAACGAACCGCGAGCGAATATCAGGTTCTCCGGCACGCCGGAGTAGTCATCGTCGCTGACGCCGCTTCCGGCTGTGACGATCAGCGGGACCGCCACGTCACGCTCGGTCGCCCGCTCCAGAACGGCCGTCACCGTGACAGAGCCACCCTCTGCGACGCGGAACGAGGGCGATCCGAAGCTCACCTCCAGCGGCCCCAGTCGGGTGACCACGAGGGTGTAGGTGCGGGTCGTGGCGCCGTCTTCGGCGGTGACCTTGATCTTGATCGTGTTCTCACCTGGGGCGAGGGCGACTTGGTGTCCCGCAGTGTTGAGATCGGCGTCCGCCAGCGTCTCGTCCGAGGCGTCGAGGAACTCAACCGTGGCCTGGCCGGCATCGGACGCCAGCGCGGTCACCGTGATCGTGGACACGGCGTTCGGCGCCGACGCCGCATATGACGTCGTCACCCGGTGGAACGCCGGCTCCAATGTCCCGGCGCTGAGATTGAGCCCGCTCAGGTCCGCGTTGCCGGGCATGTTGTAGGCGTAGAGCTTGCCATCTCTCCGGTCTGATACCCACATGATCGTGCCGTCGGACCAGAAGTTGCTGATGTATGTGTTGCCGACTGCTCTCAGCGTGTTGAAGACGCCGTCGGGGTCGCGCTTCCCGGTGGCCAGGTCGTAGGCGTAAATCTCGTCCTTTGCATTGTCTCCGATCCAGATGGTCGTGCCGTCGGACCAGACACCCCAGGTCGTGGAATGGTTGGCGGCCAAGGTGTTGAAGTCCTTGGCCGAGTCCCGCTCCCCGGTGCCGAGCCGATAGGCATAGAGCATTGGATCTTGTTTGTCCGCCACCCAGAGGGTCTCGCCGTCAGACCAAATGTCCCCGGGATCGCCGTTCCCATCCTGACCGAGGCCGTTGATGAACATGCCCCAGTCCCGTTGCCACGTATCCATCGCGTAGCCGTAGATCATCTCGTCCCACCAGTCCGCCACCCACATGGTCGTGCCGTTCGACCAGATGCCCCGGACGCTCCTGTTCCAAACCGCCCACAGGCTGTTGGAGTCCTTGTCGGGATCGCGCAACGTGGTGTCCCGCGCGTACGCGAAGAGCCGTTCGAACGGTTCGAGGTCGTCCCCCACCCACATGGTCGTGCCGTCCGACCAGAGGCCCTCGGGTTCGGCGTTCCCGGCCGCCCGCAGGGTGTCGAAGTCGTCCTGCGCCCTCCAACCGAAGGGCGCGTCCGAGCCCCGGTTGACGCTCAGCAGGTAGGTCCTGGTCGTGACGCCGCCGGCCGCGGTGACGACGATCGATATCTCGTTCCGGCCCTCGCTGAGGTTCACCTGGTGGCCGTCGGTCATCTCGTCGGTGTCCGTGCCCAGGTAGGCAACCGCGGCGTCGGGATCGTCGGTGACGCCCTCGATCGTCGCTTGCGCCACCGATGCGGCCACGCCGCGCTGCACGCCGGACGACTTGTACTTAACGTCCGAGTCGAATCCGGGCACGCTGACGCCGTTCACCCGCAGATCGCTGAGGTCGGTGTTCGGCCCGGCGCGGGTCACGACCAGCGTGTACGTCCGAGTGGTCAAGCCATCCTCAGCGGTCACCTTGATCTTGCTCGTGTTCTCGCCCACGGCGAGGTCCACCTGGTGGCCTGCCGTGTTGCCGTCGGCGTCCGCCAGCGGCATGTCGTCGCCGTCCAGGAACTCGACCTTGGCGTTGACCGGATCGGACGCCGTGGCGATCAGTGTGATCGGGGATTGCAGATGCTCGACCGACGCCGTGTAGGAGTCCGTCATCCGGTCGAAGGCGGGGTCCAGCGTCCCGGGGCTGAGGCTGAGCGCGCTCAGCTCGGCGTCGGTCGAGGCTTGCGATGCGCGGGACGCCGATGGCGTCGTGATATCGGCGAAGTCTGAACGGCGACCGCTGTCGTTGGACCTGACCCGGTATCGGTAGGTGACGCCAGCCGAGACATCGGCGTCGAGATAAGAGAGCGCGTCGCCCGGCACGGTGGCGTGGCGCAGCATCCTGGCCCCGGCGTCGTTCATGTCGCGGCGATAGATGGCGTACCGGTCTGGGTCGCAGGGCGACGCTTGCCAGGTCAGGATGATGCCCGCACCACCCTCGTCCAGGGCGCTGTCGAGGCCAATGGGCGGAAGCGCGCAGGCCGGGTCGGCATGAGCAGAATCGAGGCTGGCCAGCAGCGCGACCAGCGCGACCAGTGCGCCAATCATCGAGCGAACAGCGACTATCCGGGCGAGGCGGAGCATTAGCCTGACAACACGTCGAGCATGAGCGCCATGGAGGGAGGGTGACCATCAGGGGCGCCGCCCCGGTCTCCGGTTGCCTGCGTCATGAGTCCTTCCTGCTCGCGCGACCGGACCTTCCGCCGGCCGGCTCGGTCAGCCGATCCGTTCGCCATCGCGATCTGATCGGAACGCTGCGGTTGACCGCGGGGGAGGCCGAACCGTTCGCGCCCGTGATCTCGGTAACCAGACCGCCGACCAGCCACTAGTACTCGTAGACCGCATTGCTCAGGCCGTCCGCGTCGGCGATCGCGGAGACGTCCGCCGTCAACGTCTCGCCGACCTGCGCCGTCCCGCTGATCGTCGGCGCTCCGGTGGCAGGTCGGTTGGGACGCGCCGCCACCGCAACCGTGGCCGCGCTGGTCATCCGCGTGCGCGCACTCGAAGCGGCAACAATTCCAGTTGCTGTCCGCGCAATCGCGCGAGTTACGGCGTCCATGTTCAACACGTAACCCATGAGAGCACAAAGAGAGTACGTCTTATGTATGAGTTATCTGTCAGCTATTGAGTCGCTAATGGTGAGTTGTTGTGAGTCTCTCTCTCGCCCGCACCCCGTCACTCGTGTAGTCGGAGATCGAGCCGTTGCGCGCGCATCAAAGCCGCCCTGCTGATCGGCCGAGAAGCGAGCCTGACTCGCTCCCGGGCGGCGGCGCCTGCGATCCGGTGCTGGACTCGAGCGCCGGTGGCGCCGACACCGCGCGCTGTGGCGGTCACCGTGATCGTCAACGCCGAATGCTCCACCGACACCGCATAGGACGTCGTCACCCGGTGGAAGGTGGGAACCAACGTCCCGGCGCTGAGACTGAGCGCGCTCAGGTCGGCGTCGGTCGATTCGGTGTCGGGGGGAGCCTGCCTCACGCCGTTCCCCGCCTGGAGCTTCGCGCTGGCGGGAGCCGCCGGGGTGTCGGCCCGGACATAGTTCGACTGCCCGCTGGTTCCGTGGCCGTTCACCGCCTTGACCCGGTAGACGTAGCTCTGCTCCGGCGACACGCCGTCGTCGCGGTAGCTGGTGGCGTTCGAGCCGCTGTTCGAGCAGGTGGGCCTCACGCAGCAGCGGCTCGGCGAGCTCGTCGGCGTCCGCTCGCACACCGTCTGGTGCTGGGAGGCGGGGCGGATGAAGCCCAACCACGAGAACCTGGTCGAACTCTCCTTCCACTGCGCGACGAGCGTCGCGGAGCTCGAGGGACGGGATGTCGTCGAGGCGGAGTTGCTCAAGGAGACGGAGCTCTACTTCCGTGACGCCGTGTCAGGCCTCCCCCTGGAGGACGTCGAGTCGATCCGCAACTACATCCGTTTCGTGAAGGCGGAGCGGCGCAGGAGGAGGCGTGCGGAGCCATGAACGGGGCGCAGCGGCGGGGGGCGGACATGCGGCGCCAGCTGGACTGCGCGGCCGCGTCGACGCGGAGGCGGTCGCCGCGAGCCTCGGGCTGTCGGTGCGGCCGTGGTGGATGGAGGTGCAGACGGAGATGATGATGAACGGCGAGATCCTGGTGGCCGAGCGGCTCGGTCCGGAGGAGCGGCGCTGGGAGACGGCGCACGCCATCGGCCACCGCCTGCTCCACCGCGGCAACCACCTCGAACTGCCGGAGCACCAGCGGCGCCGCAACGAGCGCGAGGCCGACCAGTTCGCCTGTGCGCTCCTCGTTGACGTGGAGGAGGCGCGCCGCGAGGGTCTCGTCCACTGCTGGGAGATCGCCGAGCACTTCGGGGTCCCAGACGGCCTGGTGCGCGAGTGGGCGCCGTTCCTTGAGGGTCACGATGTCGCGTCGTGAGGACCGGCTGCGCGCGCTGGTCGGGGCCATCGCCCACCACGGGGCCGTGCACGGTTACCCGCCAACCATCCGCGAGTTGGTGGTGCGGACCGGGTTCAGCTCGACCTCGGTGGTGACGTACTGGATGGACGCGTGTGAGAGCGCCGGCTTGCTGGTGCGCGAGCCCGGTCTCTCGCGCGCGATCACGCTGACGGCGGCGGGACGTGCGCTCGCCGGATTGCCCGCGGGGCGGGAGGCGCCAGGTCGCGCCCACCGCTGAGGGTGGGCTCAACAACGCTTGGGGGCAGACCGGTCCGCATGCCGGGAGGGCTCTGCCGACCGACTCCGTGTGACGGCGCGCTGAGTGACGGGAGTCGAGTGGCGCCCGCCACGCCGCAGCGGTTCGGCCGGCGGCGATCGTGGGGGCGCCGTCAGGCGGCGGATTCGTAGTGCGGATACTGGCTGATGAACTCTTCGAAGTCCTCAATGGCCTTGCTGTGTTCACCCAGCGCCATGCGGGCGGCGAGCTCCCCGTAGCGAGATTCGACATCTTGACGAGGATTTCCGTACGGAGCTGAGCGAGAAACTGGGTGTGGTCATCCCGGCCAATGCCTATGTCACCACACTTCGTGCTGCTGTCGCGGCGAGAACCAAGACCGAGTGGATTCGGGTGATTGGCCCCGCTGGATGGAACCCGGTGGCGCACCGCACTGGATGGAATTGCAGCGCCCAGAGGACCTACGCAAGGTGACGCGTTGCACCGGTGACGGGCAGACATTGGCGACAGGCGGTTCCTTGCGCATCGACACGCTCGCGCCGTAAGGGGTCACACAGCCGTCGTCGACTCCACCCGGTCAGCGATCCGCGCAAGGGCCGTACATCGGACGAGGCCTCACTTACGAGCGCACCCGTGGCCGCTGCCCCAAGGGGCTCTCGCGGGATTCACCGCCTCACCACACCCTGGGGGTCCCTCTGCGACGCCTTCCGGTTGAGGGCGACATCGAGGATGGAGAAGGCCCGCTCCAGGCCGAGTTCTCCCCCTCCGGGCACGGCGCCTTCCTCCTGGAGGAGAAGGGCGTGGGCGACGAACCCGGCCAGTTGCAGGAGGTGGTCGTCGCCGGCGCTGCGGAAGGCGGGACCGCCGATGATGCGCGTGAGGGGGATGTTGCGGGTGGGGGCGCCGTCCCCCCAGGCCTGGAAGCGGCTGGGGATGGGGTTGCGGACGCAGAGCCGCCGGTAGAGGCGCGTGATCGGCTCCTCCGGCACCTGGTCGAAGATGAGGAAGGCATGGGCGCCCGCCGCGATGACAGAGGTGTTGATGCGGGTGAGGAGGCGGCCGAGGCTGACCTCCCCGTGGCGCCCTCGCCCGGTCGTGGGCAGGCAGACCGTGATGACCTCGATGCCCCCGCCGCGGCGTGCGGCGTGCTCGATGAGACGCAGCCCGCTCATGAAGATCTGCGCGCCTTCTCCGGGTGATAGCCACGCGCCGTCATCCTCGCCCGCTCCCGAGAGGAGCAGGTCGAGGGGCTGAAGCTCGGCCGCCGGGTGGATGCCGTAGCGGGCGTGCAGTTGCAGCCGCCACTCGATCACATCCCGGAAGAAGTCGTTCCAGCGTTCCGCGTCGACTCCCACAGCCGCCCGGACGAAGCAGCCGGCGCCCTCGCGCTCATCAAGGTAGTAGAGCCGCACGGCGGCCACCTCGTTTCTCCCCTGCGGTCCGTCGGGTAGCAGCCCCCGCTCCAACACCGCTCTCTGCGGGTCTCCTCCATGCCATCGGCTGGAGCGGTCCCAGTTCGTCGATCACCGCCCGGTGCGAGACCCAGAGCGGCACCTCGACGCCTGCACGCTTCATCGCCACGCGCGCCACGCGCAGGAAGTGGGTCTGCGCCAGCTCACCGTCGAAGACGACGAGGACGGCGGGAGGGGCGCCATGGTCGTCGGTGGGCCGGTGGGAGGCGTAGTAGCGGAGGTAGGGGGCGAGCCGGGCCGCCATTGTGACCGGGCGCACGGCGCGGCGCTCCCACTCGAGGAAGAACGGCCACACGGTGTCGCCCCGGCGCAGGATGCCGAAGGCGTCGGCGTGGACCGAGCGCAGGACCCCGCCGTGGCGGAAGTAGCGCGCCGCCCGGTGCGGCGGGTCGAGCTGGGACACGTGCCAGCCGAGGTCGGGGGCCTGCCTCGCCACCCCCGCGACGAATCCGTGAACGGCGGCGGTGTGTTCCAGGTTGCGCAGCAGCTGGCGGCTGCGCCTGCCGGCGACGTTGCGCCAGGAGAACGAAGCGTCCGCGTCCAGGGGCGCGGCGCTCCAGCGCCTCCGCGCGAGAGCGACGGCGGCGCGGTCACGGCGGGCGAGCAGCGCCAGGCCGCGGTCGCCAAGGGCGAGGCGTCCGCCTGCGATGCGGGTCACGAGGCCGCCCTCCTCGAGGGGCAGCACGAGTTGCGAGACGCGCGAACCGGAGACGCCGAGAAGGCCGCCCAGGTCGCCCGCCGTGATCCAGTGCCAGTCGGCGACCAGGTCGAGGACGCGCTTCGAGGCAGGGCCGAGCAGGGCGGGCAGCAGCCAGCCGGGAGCTTCGCGCGCGTCCACCTCCTGAAGGTCGAGCGGGAAGGTGGCGCGTGCCGGCGGTTGCTCCTCCGGCCACGCGCCTCGCGTCGCGACATGGGACAGGACCTCGTCCAGGGCGAGGAGGGGGGACCCGGAGGCCGTGCGCCAGATGCGGGCGCCCGGACCCGCGGCGACGGCGTCGCGCTCCAGGGCGTGGAAGGCCGGAGCATGCGAACCGGCCATCAGGCGGCGGGCGTGTCGCAGGCGCACCTCGTCGGGGGCGAGCAGCAGGACCGCGCCCGGCCGCGTCCCCTCGCGCAGCCGCCAGAGGCGCTTGGCGAAGGCCGTGCGGTCGGTGGCGTGGCCCTGCCGCACGATGGCCACCGTGCGCCCGTCCGGGAGCGTGAGGGCCGCATCCATGGGCATGGCGCGGTACCAGCGGAAGCGGATGGGGTAGTGGATGCCGGCGATGGTGGCCGCGAGGCGGTAGATGGTCGCGACGGCGTCGAGGCGCTCCAGGAGGATGCGCCGCCAGTGCGCGGAAAGGGGCCGTGAGCGAAGGAGTTCGTGCAGGCTCTCGCCCTCCTCGTGGGCGAGACGGCGCAAGCCCGCGGCGGTGAGGGCGTAGCGCCGCGTCGGGGCGATGAGCTGCGAGGCGTGGGGGAGGGATGCGGCCAGCCCCTTCTCCTCCAGCGCCGCGACGCTCCCGTAGACCGCGCCCCGCGACCAGCCGGAGAGGGCGACCAGCTCCAGCCGGTCGAGGAAGGGTATGGCTCCAAGCAGCCGCAGCAGGTCGCGCTCCGGTCTCACTCCTCACCCTCCCTGGAGGCCCCAGCCGCCGGCGGCTGAAGGTGCTTGCTGCGCTGCTTCCTGCGCGCGGGCTCCCCGGGGTCGGCGGCCTCCTCGCCGGACTGCGGGCGCTCGCCCTCGCGGAGGGACTCAAGGCCCGCGCGGTACTCGTCCACGCGCCTGCGTCCCTCCGCCTGGCGGGCTGCGACCTCCTCCTCGCTGACGAGGTAGGAGGCCGCATCGTCGCGGATGCGCGCGGCCCTCTGCGGGTCGCCCGCCTCGGGCTTGAGCACCTTCATGGAGAAGGCGGGCATGCGCTCGGTTCCCACCGTGGCGCGCACGTAGCAGTGGTGGACGGGCAGGGAGACGATGTCCTCGACGGAGATGCGGTCGCGGTCCAGCTCCCAGACGAGCTGCTGGGCGTCGCCGCCGGCCACCTGGAAGACGGCGAGGCAGCCGACGTTGGCAAGGAGGGTGCTGCGCATCGTGCGTGAGAGGTCCTCGAGCTTGTCGAGGCTCTGCGTGGCGAGCACGAACGAGGCCCCGAACTTGCCCAGCTCCGACAGCATCGACTCGTAGTCGACGCCGGGCATCGACTGCATCTCGTCCACGACGACGAGCGCACCCCGCCGCTGATCGAACGGCAGGTCGCCCTGCTCGCGGATGACGCTGTCGACGAGATTGAGGATCGAGGCCCCCACGAGGGCGGCGACGACGCGTCCGGCCGTGCCCTGGGCGGTGGAGACGAAGAGGACGCCGCCGTCGAGGATGGTGCGGCGCAGGTCGATGGTGGAGCGGGGCTGGCCGAGGATCGCCCGCGCCCGCTTCGAGGAGGCGTAGTAGGAGAGCCGCGTCTGCACGGGCGCCAGCGCCTCGGCGCGGTACTCCCTTCGCCAGCCTCCGAAGTCCCTGGCCCACCAGTCGAGCAGGTAAGGGTCGGAGACCCGCTCCAGGACGCGGGCGCGGAAGCCGTCGTCGGAGAGCAGCGGCAGGCCGTCGAGGATGGTGTGCTGGTCGTCCGCGGCGGTGGCGGGGTGGGAGTTGGCCTCGTGGAGGGTCTTCACCGTCTGCTCGAGGATCGACTGCATGCGCGGCCCCCACTGCTCCCAGAGGCCGCGGGCGACGCGCACGACCGAGTCGGCCGTGCGGTCGCGGTCGGCGAAGACACGGGTGTCGAGCAGGTTGATGCCGGGGAAGCCGCCGGGGGCGGCCAGGTCGACGAGGCGCACCTGGTCGATGAGCGACTCGGGGACGTGTTCGAGCAGGCCGGCCACGAGGTCGGCGTGGGGGTCGACGACGACGATCGCGTCGCCGTCGCGGCCCGCCGCCTTCTCCCGCAGCTTGTGGGTGACGAGGTGGTGCATGAGCGTGGACTTGCCCATGCGCGTGCGCGCCACGTAGAGGTGGTGGCGGTGCAGGAGGTCGGCGGAGAAGTGGACGGGCCGGGGGTTGGCCGCGGTCGTGTCGCCGACGTGGGCGCCGCCCCTGACGCCCCTGGCGGAGGGCAGCAGGACCCTGGCGCCGGTGCGCTCGACGAGGGGCGTCTCGTCCCTCGCTCCCGGCGGATGCCAGAGCGCAGCCGCTTCGCGCACGCCGAGGACGCTGCGGCTGCCGAAGAACCCTGGGGAGGACGGGTGCAGGTTGGCGGCGTCGGGGAGCGCGGGCCGCACCTTGCTCACGGTGAAGCGCGCGCCGGCGGGGTGGTCGTAGTGGCGGTAGGCGGCGGCCACCGGATCGAGCAATGCCCTCGCCCGCTTGCGGCCTTCCTTCGGCTCCAAGGCGGGCAGGATGGCGGTCACCTCGATCTCCGCGTCGAAGGCAATCCGTGAAACCTTCTCCTTGATGAGAAGGGGGTCGTGAACGCGGTTGCGCGACCGCTGCCAGCGCTGGCGGGCCCAGCCGGCGAGCGCCAGGACGCCGGCGATGCCCGCCCCCAGCGCGACCGTCTTCCAGATCTCGCCCGCCTGCACCCACTGGTAGCCACGCACCGCGCCGAGCCCCACCACGGCGAGGACGGCCATGGCCAGCCCCTCCGTCCCCTGGCTGCGGACCTGGGCGGTGGGGGCGGTCTGGCGCTGCTCCGGAAGCGGGCGCTCGTAGGCCTTCACCTGGTGGGCCTGCGCCCACTCCGGGCCGAGCGAGCGCAGCAGCAGCCGCGCCACCACGCGCTCGCCCTCGGCGGGCGCGGAGAGCGCGCCGAGCAGGGAGAGGAGGGGGTCGGAGCCGGCGTCGAGCAGGTCGTCGTCGCGGAAGACGCGCAGGGAGACGTACTCGGGACCGCTGGCGCGCAGGGTCATGCTCCAGGCCTGCTCGCCCTCGGCGAGGAGGAGGGGGTCCTCCTCCGCCGGCAGTTCGTGGATGCGGGCCTGGGGGTAGTGGGTGGCGATCTGGCCGCGCACGACCTGGTCGTCGAGGCAGCGCACCATGAGGGTGAGGCCGTGCTCGTCGCCCGCCAGTTCGAGGGCGAAGGGCTCGGGCACGGCGATGGAGGCGAGGAGGTTCTCGACGCCGAGCAGCGTGCGCTCGCCGCTGCGGGGCGGCGTCACTTCCAGAAGCACGGGGAGCCTGGGGGCGGAGCGGGTGAAGGGATTGAGTCGCATGGGCTATTCCTTTCTGGAACGTGAAGTGGGTTGTGTGGTCAGTGCTGGGCGCCGGGAGTCCACTCGATGAGGGCCTGCTCCTCGGGCGTGGCCTCGATGCGAATGGGGAAGCGGTTGCCTCTTGCGAGGAGGAGCCCGTCACCGCGCTGGCAGGAGAGCAGCCAGCGCTGCAGGTCGGGGGGCAGGTCGAAGGCGTCGCCGACGGTGCTGATGGCGGCGGCGTCCTGCTGGAGGAGAAGCTTGAAGGCGGCGTTCTGGAGGAGGGCCCTGCCCGAGTGGCCGGTGATGGTGCGGGAGGAGTCCTCGCTGAGGAGGTCCTGCACGTCCTGCGTGATGAACTGCAGCCCCAGCCGGTGTTTTCGCGCGCGCTTCGCCATCGAGAGCATGAAGGCCGCGCCCTCGGGGTGCTGCATGATCGACCAGACCTCGTCGACGACCAGCAGGCGGGGCTTTGGATCGCGCGCGGCGGCAGCCCAGACCGTCTCCGTGCAGACCATCGCCGCGGCGGGCCGCAGCTCCGGCTCCAGCAGGTGCAGGTCGAAGACCGTCACCAAGGCCTCCTTCGCGAGCAGGTCGTCCCCCTCGTCCGAGAGGAGGTGGCGGAGGCTGCCCGTGGCGAAGGGCCGCAGGAGCTTGGCCAGGTCCGCGTCGCTCTCCTGGAGGTAGCGGTAGAAGGAGGCGAAGCCGGCCCCCTCGCTGGGCTCGGCGTAGTAACCCGCGAGGGCGTGGTCAAGGGCGGCGCGGCGCTCCGCCCCGAGGCGCTCCCCCACCATCACCTCGATCAGGCGGCGGAGGCTGCCGATGCGCTGCAGCAGCTCCTCGCCGTCGCGGCGGTCGATGACAAAGGGGTTCAACCCTTGACCGGGCACGCCCGGTGAGATGACGCGCCCGCCCGCGGCGCGCGCCATGGAGGCGTACTCGCCCTCCGGGTCGATGACGTAGGCGACGACGCCCCGCATCAAGCCCCTGAGCACGCCCAGCTTCGTCGCGAACGATTTCCCCGAGCCCGACCGCGCGAGCACGGCCGTGTTGGCATTGAGGTGGGTGCCGTCGAAGGCGTCGTAGACGACGGGGGCGCAGGCGCGCAGGTCGATGCCGGCGAGCGTGCCGCTGCGCGTGTCGAGGTCCGGCGGGGAGAAGGGGTACAGGCGCGCGATCGACGAGGTGTCGAGCGTGCGCCAGGCGGCGACGGCGTTGAGGGCGAGGGGCAGCGTCGAGAGCAGCCCTTCGCGCTGGCGGAAGGCGAGCGCATCCAGCTTCCCCAGCGTGGCCGCGAAGTGCGCCTTCGCCCGCTGGGTGAGGTCACTGAGCGAGGACTCGTCCGGGGCGTGGAGCGTCACCGAGAGGGAGGCGTGGAAGAGCCGCTCACGCCCGCGCTGCACCTCGTCCCGCAGGCGGGTGACGTCCTCAAGGGCGATCTCCGCCTCGGACGACAGGGTGCGGCCCCTGCTAACGGAAAGGCTCTGGGCCGACTCGAAGCGCACCTTCTGCCACTCCAGGGTGCGCGCCGCCTGGTCCGCCGGGATGGAGCCGAGGTGGAGCGCGAGGTCCATGGGCACGCCCGCCGTCATCAGCCCCTGGAGGAAGCCGGGGGCGAGCGAGCGCGGCCACCTCCCGAGGTGAAGGGAGCGCGCGAGGTGGTCCCCGAGCCGCAGGTCGCGGCGGTTTATCTGAAGCTCGACCGGTGCTTCCTCGTCGCGTCCGGCGGGCGTGCCGCCCAGGGTGGCAGCGAGCAGCAGGCGGCGGAGGGCGCGGCCCTTGAGAGGGTGGACGGAGAGGCCCGCCCTGGCGAGGAGAGACTGGAGTTCCTCCGCCCGCTCCAGCTCGCAGCAGGCATAGAAGCGCCGGTCGAGGATGCCCTCGCGCGACTCGAGGTCTCCGAGCAGGCGCTGAAGGGACTCCGCTGCTTCCCGCGTCTGTGGGGGCAGCCCCTCGGGCTGCTCCTCCTGGAGGGCTTCCCGCATCCGACCGAGGTCGGGCGGGTGCTGGCGCACGAGCAGCTGGACGGGGAAGTCGAGGGCGTTGAGGAAGCCGGCGAAGGCCCCGAGCTTGGGTTCGTCCAGCTCCAGCCCCTGCACCTCGCAGACGCCCACCTTGACGCCGTCGAGCCGCACCACCGCCGCCTCCTCCAGGTGCGAGAGGAGGAAGCAGAGCGGCAACGGCAGGGGCGGCTTCGGCTCGGGAGCTTTCGCTGCCTCGGGAGGGGCCTTGTCGGGGCTCTCCGTGAGCGGCGGCGCGGTTCGCATGAATGCTGGTGTTCGCATGGGTGAGTTCTCCTTCTTGTCAGAAAATCGGGATGACGCCGTTGATGAGGGCGAGGGCGATGCCCTTGGCCGAGAGGACGAGGACGAGGCCCACCACCGCCATGACGACGGCGCTGCGGGCCTTTCCCGATCCGCGCGCCTCGGCGCCCTCCGCCATGAGGACGAAGCCCGCCCAGACGATGGCGAAGACGGCCAGCCCGGAGGCGGCGTAGGCCATCGCCGTGAGGACCTCGTTGAAGGCTTCGAGCATTGCCTGCTCCTCCTCCGGCGCCGCGCCCATTGAGAGGAGCGCGACGCCGGCGAGAAGCAGGGCGGTCAGGCCGCGTCTCAACATGGCTACTGCCCGTTGAGGACGCCGAGCAGCCACTGCAGCTCCTCGGGCGTGACGGCGGTCTGGGTGGACAGGGGCGGCTCCTCCTCCGGCTCCGGCGGAACCAGCGGCTCGTAGGGGTCGTCGGAGGCGACGCTCGAGGCCAGGGCGAGAGACTCGCTCCGGGCGCGGACGAGGGCAGCGCGAGCGACGACTTCGGCGCGCACGTGCTCCGGGTGGACGATGGTGAAGACGACATCCTGGCGGACGGTCGACTGGGGGACGTAACAGCTGGCCGAGACGGTGTGCTCGGTGGAGGCGCCGTCCTCGTTGGGGATGGACACCGTCTCGGTCACGGTGTCGCCGAAGGCGGGGATGGTGACCGCCGCCGTCTCCGTGAGGAGCTCCGTGCGCTCCGGGTGGTGCGTCAGCTCCACCAGCGCCGGTAGGGGCGCCGTCACGGTCGCCGCAAGGGCGGCCTCGATGGCGACCGCATGGACCGCTGCTCCGCTCCCTATCGGGAGGGTGAAGGGCGTACTGCCGTTGGGGACGAGGGTCGCCGTGGCGGACCGCGTCCCGGACGTGATGGTGAGGGTCCCGGAGAGATCGGAGACGCTGGCCTTGATGAGGGCCGTGACCGACGCCTCGTGGTGGCCGCTGGCGATCGGCAGGTCCACGCGCTCCTCGACCGAGGAAGAGCAGATGGATGCCACCGTCCCCGCAATGCTCCCCGGCGTCCAGACCAGGGAGGTGACCGACAGGGAGCAAATCTCCCCCGTCACCGAAGGCAGAGGATGGGGAAGCTGCGCGCCCTCAAGGCTGAGGGCGCCTGCCTCTCCGAGCTCGTCCTGCCAGGACACCGTGACCGACGGGAACTCCCCACTGAGGGGCAGGTCCCAGGAGACCCGCTCGCCCGTCGTGAGACTTGAAGCGGCGCGGAAGACCAGCGTCTCCCCGTCGTCACCGCCGTAGCCCCGCACCTGGACTTCCAGGGCGGTGGCCGCCCGTAACGTGAGCGTGGCGACATCGCCGGTGACGGAGAGACGCTCGACGAAGAGCCGCTGCCCGGGGACGGGCTCCGGGATCGTCAGCTCCTCGCCGAACCACTGGTCGTGCCCGTCGGCGCTGGCCGGCTGGGACCAGAGCGCCATCACCCCGAAGACCGTCGCCATCGCCACCGAGGCAACGAGGAGGACAAGCCCTCCCCGCTGCGCCACAGAGCGGATGTCGACGCGGTGGCCGGTGCCGTTGCCGTTCTGGCCCTGCCGCCGCTTGAAGCGCTTGCCGAAGCGGCAGTGCGCCCGGAAGGGACGCCGGCCGGTGCGGCGCGTGCGGTTCTTGCGCAGCTTGCGCAGGCCACGCCGCGCGCGGGTGGCCATGAGCCGCAGGGGACCGGGACGGGCCGGAGGAGGCGGGGGCGGCTCGCTCCGCGCCAGCTCCGCCGGGACCCCGGCGTAACGCCTGGGCCCCAGCCAGAAACGGAGGAGGTCGGCCGCCACCAGGGGCAGACGCCGGCCTCCGATCTTGCCGGCGACCGCGGCCACGCCCGTTAGCGCGATGAGGATGGCCAGCGCCATCCGTACCCCGGAGGGACCGAAGGGGGCGAGGCTGTAGGCGCCGTAGGCGAGCGCCGCGACTGCCGTCAGGGCCACGATTTGGGGGAAGGTGAACCACAGCAGGACGCGGTCCTCGGCCTGCACGTGGGTAGGTACTTCGTGTGCTTGCATGTGGACGCCTACCCGCGCAGCGTCCCGATGAGGGACGTGGTGGGAACGGGCACGTCTTCGATGTCGACGACGGGGTCGACGACGGCGCCCATGACGAGTTCGACGATGCCGTAGGCCACCATCGCCAGGACGATGCCGGCGAGGGCGGTCATCATCGCGCTCTTGCCGCGCTCCATCTGGTGGGGCGCGCCGCTGGCGGTGAGGTAGAGGTAGGCGCCGAAGATGAAGAAGCCGACGCCCACGGCCCCCACGAGGCCGAGGAGGATGCCGACGATGTTGGAGATGGTCTGGACAAGGTCTTCCATTGGGTTCGCTACTCCTGTGCGTGTGTCCGGTCGTTGCCGCTGGGGCTGCTCCGTCGCGTTACTGGCACATCGCTCCCTCTCCTCGGGTGGTGAACGGCGTGGACTGCTCCACGCCGGTGATTGGTGTCGTTGGTCGCCGCTACTCGCCGGCGCTCCTGGGGGCTCCGCCCGTCCCTCCGGCGGGCGTGCCCATGTCGGCGGCGGAGCGCACCGCGCCTCCCGCGGCCAGACCCGCTCCCGCCACCGCGCCCGCTGCCGCCCCGGCCGCTCCTGCTCCTGCTCCCGCTGCCGCCGCTCTGCCCGCGCCGCCCCCGCCCCGCGTCAGCATCCCCACGCTGCGCGCGGAGCGGACCATGCTGCCGGGCAGGGCCATGCCGAAGTGGAGGGTGTGCATCCAGGAGTCGAAGGTCCCGGCGTTGCCCAGCAGCGACGGCACGCGCGTCGCCAGGTAGACGAAGGCGAGCGACAGCAGCAGCTTCCAGACGAGGTCCTGGATCGGCTCGAAGGCGGCGATGTCCGCGAACTGGTTCAGCATCCCGAAGCCCATCGCCAAGGCGATCAGCTGGATCGCCTGCTGGAAGACGGTCGTCAGGAAGAGCCGCAGCCAGTGCCGCCCCCAGCCCGCCGTGTGCGGCAGGATCCAGAGCCCGAGGGCGATCGGGGCGAGCACCACCAGCAGGTCGATGAGGGCCAACCGCATGATCAGCTGCAGCAGCACGTAGAGGACGAAGAAGCCGTAGACGAGGTAGAGCAGGGCCAGCACGAGGGCCATGCCCACACTCCCCACCTCAACCGCCGTCAGCAGCGTCTGCGCGGACGAGCGCAGGAGGTCGCCCGCGCTCAGGTCGAGGGAGGCGGCGACGAAGCCGGAGACGGCGTCGGCCACGTCGAGCACGAGCGCGCACCACCAGAGAGAAGTGGCGGCCGCGACGAGCCCAAGGAGGAGGCGCGGGACCATCTCCCGCCAGCCGGCGGGAACCCGCCCGAGGTGCTCCTGGATGGTGAAGCTCAGCCCCATCCAGCCGAGGATCAGGACGAGCGCGGCGGAGGTGATGGCCCAGACGACCATCCAGGCTTCGCGCACGATGGGGTGGAGGTAGGTGAGGTCCGCGGGGGTGCCGGTGATGATGTCGTGCATGGGACTACCGCTCCCGGCAGCGGTCGGCGTCGTCGCCCGTGGCCTGCTCGACCACCCCGCAGAGCGTTCCGTGCGTGCCCTCGATCACCCAGCCCGCGATCGCCCGTCCCCACTCCTTGGGGTCGAGCGCGCTCAGGATCTTGTTCCAGATGCCGCCGGGCCGGTGCTCGGGGATGGCGGCGTAGAAGGTGTGTTGCTGCCCGCCCTCCGAGACCGCCAGGACGAGCAGGTAGGGGCGCTCCTTGTCGAGCTGGAACTGGTCGTCCTCGAAGGGGTACTCGAAGGAGTACTCCCAGCCGTCCTGGCGCTCCTTCTCGCCGCCCTGCACGCGGTACAGGGTCGTGAGCCAGTCGCCCGTGTCGGGGTCGCGCACGCCGTAGTAGAGGGACCCGACCTGGCGGCTGAAGGTGGGCCGCGCGATGAAGCGCCCGTCTCCCTTGCGCTCGACGGGGTCCTCTTCCGCGTTAACGAAGGCGAGCTCGCCCGGGGGTGGCTCCTGGGCGATGACGAGGGCGGCGGGGACGGCCACGGCCGCCGTCAGCAGCAGCGCCGCTACGAGCAACGCGATGCGCCGCCGCCTTCCCCTACCGGTCGTGATTCCTTCGGGTCGCTTCACTGGATGCCTCCTCGCGATAGAACGCCTGTTCTGAGCGAGGGAGTGTCGCGGTCCGGGCGATTAGGGGGAGCCCCCTGGAGGGGACTGCACGAATGAAGTCCCCTCTGGGACCTCACGCCAAATGGGGCGGTTGTGATGTCATTGGCCTGTACAGGAGATCGACGTTTGTCGAAGTGGGGCAGTGTCCCCCGGAAACCCAGTCAGACCAACGGAAAGAGCGCCCCTACAGGCGGTGTTCAGGAAACACCTGGACAGAAGGGCTCGTTCCACGGGAAACGACAGACTGTCACCCCGTGACGCACGGTATGGACAGCCAGAATCCAGACAGCAACGAGCGTGCACGCAGCGGCCTCGTCTGGAAGCTGCTGCTGTCGCTTGCGTTCGTCTACCTGGCGACGAGCGGCTGCTGGCCCTGCTGCGGGAGCTGATTCGCCGCGAGGGCCTGCCGGAGACGGCGGAGTTGCTGGACGTGAGCGCTCGCACCCTCCAGCGGACCGTGGCGTCGGGCCGGCTCACCGTACGCATGCGCGATGTCCTCGAGCTGCAGCGCCTGTTCTGCTTGGTGATGATGAGCGGCTGTGTGTACGCCGTTTCAATCCTCACCGGTGAGGGTGGGCGCGACGGGCATAGCACATGGCTGTCCAGAACACCTACACCGTGCTTCAATCCTCGCCCCCACCGGTGAGGGTGGGCGCGAGGTCTGGCCCACGTCTTCGGTGACGTAGATCAGGTCGTTTCAATCCTCGCCCACCGGTGAGGGTGGGCGCGACGGCCCTTGAGCAGGGCACCTTGGCTCCCCTTCGGGTTTCAATCCTCGCCCACCGCTGAGGGTGGGCGCGACGCGCCGCATCCCACTCGGGAACGTTGCAGTAGTGGATGTTTCAATCCTCGCCCACCGCTGAGGGTGGGCGCGACCACAGCCATGGCCGCTCACGCTGCATCACTCACAGTGTTTCAATCCTCGCCCACCGCTGAGGGTGGGCGCGACGCCTACAACCAGCGCACGGCGGAGATCGAGCTCACCGTGTTTCAATCCTCGCCCACCGCTGAGGGTGGGCGCGACTTCGCGGCGGACCCCTGGCAGATCTTCGTGGACTTGTTTCAATCCTCGCCCACCGCTGAGGGTGGGCGCGACCGCCCATCCCTCATGCAGCGCGTCGCTGCGCACGGGTTTCAATCCTCGCCCACCGCTGAGGGTGGGCGCGACCGCAGAATCGTGATCCCCGGCCCCACACAGTGCGGGTTTCAATCCTCGCCCACCGCTGAGGGTGGGCGCGACCATCCCGATCTCCCAGAACACCTTGTTGCCCGTCCCGTTTCAATCCTCGCCCACCGCTGAGGGTGGGCGCGACCGGAATTCCTGAAGCCGCGAGAGCTGGCCAAGGGGTTTCAATCCTCGCCCACCGCTGAGGGTGGGCGCGACCTGGGGCGGTTGTTGACGCGGTCAAGGGTGGCCTCTCGTTTCAATCCTCGCCCACCGCTGAGGGTGGGCGCGACAGCGCCGTGGAAATCGTCATCGAGTCGAAGCAACCGTTTCAATCCTCGCCCACCGCTGAGGGTGGGCGCGACCACGTACCGCGACGACGAGACAGGAGCTTGGTACAAGTTTCAATCCTCGCCCACCGCTGAGGGTGGGCGCGACGCCACGGCCCTGGGCGTGCTTCGGGAAATCGCCACGTTTCAATCCTCGCCCACCGCTGAGGGTGGGCGCGACAGTGTTGTTGATCGCCCAGAGGGTCACGCCATCCGAGTTTCAATCCTCGCCCACCGCTGAGGGTGGGCGCGACGTGTAGCCGGTCGGGGCGTCCACGTCGTCGTCTTCAGTGTTTCAATCCTCGCCCACCGCTGAGGGTGGGCGCGACAGCGCGAAGAGGTGATCAGTCATTGGCGCGAGCTGTTTCAATCCTCGCCCACCGCTGAGGGTGGGCGCGACGCCGCGATGGCGTCGTGTACCCGCCGGGCCGTCCAGTTTCAATCCTCGCCCACCGCTGAGGGTGGGCGCGACCCGAGGAACCCCTTGCGGTCCACCCCGTCGGGGTCGACGTTTCAATCCTCGCCCACCGCTGAGGGTGGGCGCGACATGAGGTCAGCCGAGACGGCACGAGCCCCGACGTGCGTGTTTCAATCCTCGCCCACCGCTGAGGGTGGGCGCGACGCCGGGGAAGGGGTTCATCCTCACCGACCGCGCGTTTCAATCCTCGCCCACCGCTGAGGGTGGGCGCGACGTGACGGGCCGCGTCTACGAAACGGCCATACTGTTCGTTTCAATCCTCGCCCACCGCTGAGGGTGGGCGCGACCAGCAGCATCACGATGGCCGAATCGCTGGAGCTCTCGTTTCAATCCTCGCCCACCGCTGAGGGTGGGCGCGACGCTCCCAAACTTCGGTAATTCCTCCTTTGCTGCCGAAGATCGCGAGCCTTTTCCCCAGGTGGGGGGCCATCTTTGGAGGATTCCCGATCGCGCCCCACTATAGGCTGCGAACATCCCGGCCCAGACAGATCGCTGGGGGTTCGCGCCGGCTAGAGCACAAGGGGATCTCGGATGTCGTAGCGTGGCTGCCGCCCCGCCATGAAGGTGTTCCGGCCGTGCGGCTCGCGCAGCCGGTAGATGCGGATGCTGTCTTCCTGCTTGTCGATTGCCCCTTCCAGGTCGTTCTGCAACAGCTCCACCTGCTCGGGCGCAAGCACACACTCGAAGACCGACTTCTGGACACGCTGGCCGTAGGCTTCGCAGATCTTCGCGACACGCCGCAAACGAGCCCGCCCGGTGGATGTCTCCGTCGACACGTCGTACACAACCAGGAGTTCCATGCGCGCTGCCTAGCGAGCCACGTAGGGCGGGTAGTGGGCGAGATCCCCGCGGAGGTGACGTGCGAGCAGCCGAGCCTGCACATGCGGTACCAGTCCAAGGGCGACCTTCTGGCGGAGGAGGCGGTGTGTGACCGGGCGTTTCTTGCGCTCCTGGTACGCTGACAGGACGGTACGCCGCCCCTCGTCCGTGAGCCGCACCGCGCCCCCCTCCAACACCTCGAAGCTGTCCGCTCGAAGCTGGCGGCGGTTGATGAGGGTGACGGCGAGGCGGTCGGCGGCAAGCGACCGAAGCTCCTCCATCAGGTCGAGGGCGAGTGCCGGACGGCCGGGGCGTAGCGCGTGCAAATAACCCACCTGCGGGTCGAGCCCCACGCCTTCGAGGGCGCCGGCGCATTCCTCCCGGAGCAGCGCGTAGAGGAAGGAGAGCAGGGCGTTCGTGCGGTCGCGTGGAGGACGGCGCGATCGGCGCTCGAACGTGAAAGTCTCCCGTTCCACACGGATGAGGGCGCTGAACGCCTGGAAGTAGACCCTCGCCGCCTCGCCTTCGGCGCCGCGAACGACATCCAACTCCTCGATCGTGTGAAGGCGCTTGAGAACGCCCGCGAGCTCTCCGGCAGCGTGCCGGAGAAGATCCGATGGTTCACCGGCGCCATCGCGCGCGCCGCGCAGCAGCACGAGGCGGCTGTTCTGGATCTTGCCCGCCACGAACTGCCGGGCGATGCGTGAAGGCCAGCCAGGGTCGTCGAGCGCCAGGTGCTGACTTCGCCGGAGGAGGACGTTTCCACGTACCGGACCCTCCAGCCGTGCCTTGAACCGCCCCCTGCCGCTCATGAAGGTCAGCGTGCGTCCATCGTCGGCGCAGCGGTGAATGAGCAAGGGGCTCACGGATACCGGTCCGAATACGACGATGCTGTCGAGTCGAATGAGGGGGGCGCGCAACTGCGTTTCGCCCTCGATCACGACCCGGACGGCATCGTGGTCCAGGTGCAGGGAAGCCCCGGGCGTGAGCACGTAGAGGGTGTTGAGCAGTTCAAACATCGAACCAGCCCTCGATGGCCTCATCACTCACGGGTCTGAAGAGCGCTCCCTGGTAGCCGCGGACACGCGGCGTTTCCCCCACGACCGCAGGCAGGCACGCGTTGATGAGCGAGCAGTCAGGACAGCGGCTGTCGTTCACGGGGACCGGCAACTGCTGCTCGGAGAGCAGCGACCGCACGGCGGCGACGGCGGCAAGCGTGCGCTCCCGTAGCTCCTCGTCGATGGCGACACGAATCCGTCGCTTCGTCGCGTACGAGTAGAGCGCGCCGGCCGGTACCGGCGCGCCGAACATCTCCTCCAGGCAGAGCGCCTGCGCGCAGAGCTGGAGCGCCGCGTGGCCGCCGGTGATACGTCCGACCTTGTACTCGACCGGCACTGGCCCTTCCAGATGAAGCTCGACGACATCGGCCTTACCTGTCAGCCCGTACTCGTCTGACCACAGCGGCAAGGCGCGCAACTGACGAACGCCCCGGGGGGTGGTCGTCTCCCCGAGGTCGGCCCGCTCGTGACTGAGCCGCCCACGCACGGTGAAGACATTCTCATCGAACGTCTGCTCCACGTGGATGAGCGCGCACTGCCGTGGGCAGTAGCTGAAGTGTTCGAGCGCGGATATGGGAACGAGGATGTCCATCTCCGCGCCTGGCTGCCCGCCGCTCATCCCACCAGCGTCGTCAGCGTCACCCCAGGCATGCCTCCGACCGGTCCGTCGGCGGGGTGCTCGACGGTGTAGTCGGAGAACGAGCGCGGCGCATCCGACTCGCTCTCCGACACCTGAACGAGGTCGAGGAGACGGTGGGCGGCGGCGTTGCCGAGCTTGCTCTCGTGGCTGAACACGTAGAGGCCGCGGCAGGCCATCTCACCACGCGAGGCGGAGCGGTCGACATCCCACATCATTTCGAGGGCCTTCCAGAAGAGCGCGAGGTCTTCACTGTCAACGCCGGTCTTCTCGGCGAAGTGGGGATTGAAGAAGCCGTGCGCCCGGTAGAGGCCGTAGGGAACCGTGGACTTGCGCCCCATCGTCCCGAAGTTGGTCGCCTGCTCTCCGCTCTCTTCGCGGTTCACGTCCTGCCGGTTCTGGGCCGGACCGACGATGCTGGAGTCGAGGGGCACGATGCCGTCGATCGACCGCGCGAACGTCAGTTGCATCGGTCCCCGTACCTGGCCTGCGTTGTGCTCCTTCATGGACATTACCGCGCCGAACATGCGCACGTCGTAGAACTCCTCGCACATCCAGCCTCGGGCGTCGCTCACGCTGGGGGTCGCCTCACCGTTCGCGCGCTCGCCGAAGACGCGCGCGCGGCGGTCTCCCAGAAACTGGCCGTGCTGCACGTAGACCTTGAAGCGCCCATCGCCATGAGCCATGTCGACGTAGTCGCGCACCTTGCGCTTGATCGCGACATCCGTGACGAGCCCCTGCATCGTCTCGGGATCAACGCGGGGCAGGTTGCCGGCATCGGGGTCGCCGTTGGGATTGCCGTCCCGCACATCGAACAGGAGGACGAAGTCGTGTCGTCGGGTGACGTCTGTGGTGATGGTTGTGGTCGAGGGGCTGGTCATGGCTGGTTCTCCTTCGCGGTGTCGCTGTTGGCGTCGTTCTTGTTGTCGCGCGCCTCACGACGGGCGGCAGCTTCGGCGCGCTCATGCGCGCGCTGGTGGTAGTAGCCCAGCGAGAACAGCGCTTGATCCTTGAGGGCGAGGGTTGTGGGCCAGTCGCTGATCTGGCCCACGACCTCCTCGAGACGGCGCTGAAGGTTGACGTAGGCGCCGCGGCGATCACGCTCTAGTTTCGCGAGGTGGGGCTGCGCGCCTCGCAGCAGCGCCCCGAACACGACGGCTGGTGTGGACGAGGCGGCGCCGTAGTAGCGGTCGACGATCGTGGCGTTCACGCCCGGCAGGGCCGCTCGTTGGACATCCTCGATGACAGCGAGCAGGCGGCCGCAGTGGTAGGCGGTGGATGGATGTTCGGGTTCAAGGGCAACCATGTAGTTCTCCTTTGACTGTTGCGTCTCCCGGTCCCGGCTAAGCAGGACGAGCTTGATGAGAGCCGCACGGGGCCGGGTCACTCCCTGCTCCGCGCGACAGCGCCTGACCGCCTGGTAGGCGAGGTCCAGTGGCAGGGGCGTGCCGGCGAGGGCTGTGTGGACGAGCGCACGTGGCGTTGCGACGGGGAGGTCGCGGCGGGCGTCTCGCACGGTCGAAGCTGCGAGCTGGAAGAGGCTGAGCGGCCGAGGATGCGCGCCCGGTGGATCCTCGGCCCTCGGGTCGGCGATCCGCTGGAGCTCGAACCACGCCGCAACGCTCTCGGCGACGGCGCTCACGGTTGTGTCGATCCAGTCACGGACGACGGCGCGGCCCCCGCTGGCCGAGAGGGACGCAGCGTAGAACGCCGTCTCGTCTTCGACCTCGGCGCGCCGGCCTTTTCGCACAGACTCGAGGAGCGCCCGCACCTGGGCGGCATCGGGTTCCCGCATGAAGTTCCCGAAGTCGAAGCCGACCTGCTGCCGCTTCGCCCAGAAGACAAACGTCGCGCCCCCGACGGCGATGCTAGAGCGCTCGTCCGCAAGCAGGCGATTAAGGCCCCGCGTGAACGCTTCCCCGCACTCGCGGCAGGTCGGCGCGATCCGGGATGCCTCAAGGCCGTACGACTCGAATGCCTTGGAGTTGGCGGAGATGATCGAGGTTCCGGAGGACTGCCCCCCGCGGATCCCCTTGATCTTCGCCTGCAAGCGGTCGAGGACGGGCTTGTGCTCGCCGCACACAAGGCACTGATCACTGGTATCCGAGTCGGGGGTGTTCACCGAAAGCCAGAAATCCTGGACCGCGGGCAAGTCGATCGGACGGCAGCGCGAACCATCGTCGAGATTCACCTCGAAAGTGACCTTCAGTCCGTAGTCCCACTCCTCGCCGAGGTCGAGTTGGTCAACCCCGCCGTGTTCGTAGAAGCGTCGCACGGCCAGCACGGCGGGCTCTTCCGTTTCAACCGCACAGCGACCGAGTAGCTCGCGATAGGCTACATGCGCCTGATTGACAC